>NZ_RKHX01000002.1 GCF_003755175.1 Cellulomonas sp. PhB150
GGTACTGCACTCGCCAGGGTGTGGGAGAGTAGGACGCCGCCGGACATCATTCAGCAAAGAGCCACCCCTTCGGGGGTGGCTCTTTCTGTTTCCCCGACACAATGCGCACAGGCGAACGCCGTACCGCCGGCCACTTCAAGCGCCCGATCCCAGCGCCGGGCGCGGCCCTTGCCGTGCGAGTGCGCCCGAAACAACGGGCGCACTCGAGCAGGATGGGTAGCAGTGGCGGCAGGCGAGGGCGGTGCACTCGGGCGGCGAAGGCCGTGCACGCGGCCGGCGCCGCGGTGCAAAGACGGGCTCACCTGCGTGGATGCAGGTGAGCCCGCCGTCGTCTCTTGGCCGTCGTGGAACTGTCAGCGCCCGGGATGGCGCGGGGAACGCGTCAGAAGAGGTCCGGGCCCGGTGCGGCCGTCGGCGCGACGAAGATGACCGCGCCCAGGGGCGGAATGCGCACCGATGCCGAGTAGGGCCGTCCGTAGTGGGGGTCGGGAAGGGCGTCGATGGCGCCCAGGTTGCCGACTCCCGAGCCGCCGTAGAGCTCGGCGTCGGAGTTGTACGCCTCGGTCCAGCGGCCGCCCTGTGGCAGGGCCAGGCGGTAGTTCTCGTGCGGCGTGCCCGCAAAGTTCACGACCACGACGACGTCGGGCGTGTCCACGCCGCGGCGGATGTAGGCGAGCGTGTTGCGGTCCGCGTCGTCCGAGTCGATCCACTCGAAACCCTCGGAGGAGTGGTCGAGCTGCCAGAGCGCGGGTGTCGCCCGATAGACAGCGTTGAGGTCCTTGAGCGCGCGCTGCACGCCCTGGTGGCCGGGGTCGTCGAGGGCCCACCACTCGAGGCCGTGCGACTCGGTCCACTCGTTCTGCTGCGCGAACTCCTGGCCCATGAACAGCAGCTGCTTGCCCGGGTGGGTCCACTGGTAGGCGAGCAGCGTGCGGACGCCGGCGAGCTTCTGCCAGTGGTCACCGGGCATGCGGCCGTACAGCGAGCCCTTGCCGTGCACGACCTCGTCGTGGCTGATCGGCAGGATGTAGCGCTCCGAGTAGGCGTAGACCATCGAGAAGGTGATCTCCCCGTGGTGGTACCGGCGGTGCACCGGCTCCTCCGCCATGTAGCGCAGGGTGTCGTTCATCCAGCCCATGTTCCACTTGAGCCCGAAGCCGAGCCCGTTGTAGTCCGTGGGCGCCGTGACGCCGGGCCAGGCGGTGGACTCCTCGGCGATCATCATCGTGCCGGGGGTGCGGCGGTAGGCGGTGGCGTTGGCCTCCTGGAGGAAGGAGATCGCGTCGAGGTTCTCGCGGCCGCCGTAGCGGTTCGGCCGCCACTGGCCCTCCTTGCGCGAGTAGTCGAGGTAGAGCATCGAGGCGACGGCGTCCACGCGCAGCGCGTCGACGTGGAACTCCTCGAGCCAGAACGTGGCGTTCGCGACGAGGAAGTTGCGGACCTCGGAACGGCCGAAGTTGAAGACGTACGTGCCCCAGTCGGGCTGCTCGCCGAGCAGCGGGTCCGGGTGCTCGTACAGTGCGGTGCCGTCGAACTGCGCGAGGGCCCACTCGTCCTTGGGGAAGTGTCCCGGGACCCAGTCGACGATGACGCCGATGCCGGCGCGGTGCAGCGTGTCGATCAGGTAGCGCAGGTCGTCGGGGTGCCCGAACCGCGAGCTCGGAGCGAAGTACGACGTGACCTGGTAGCCCCACGACGGCCCGTACGGGTGCTCGGCGACGGGGAGGAACTCGACGTGCGTGAAGCCCATTTCGAGGACGTACTCGGTCAGCTGGTGGGCGAGGTCGCGGTAGGAGAGCCCCTCGCGCCACGAGCCCAGGTGGACCTCGTACGCGCTGAGGGCCTCGGTGTGCGGGTCCCGGGCGCTGCGGGCCTCGATCCAGGCGTCGTCCGACCACGTGAACGCGGACTCGACGACGACGGAGCCGGTGGCGGGCGGGATCTCGGTGCCACGCGCCATGGGGTCGGCCTTCTGACGCCATGACCCGTCGTGCGCGAGGATCTCGAACTTGTACCGCGTGCCCGCCACGACACCCGGGATGAACAGCTCCCAGACGCCGCTCTCGCCGAGCGATCGCATCGCGTGCGTCGCGCCCTGCCAGTAGTTGAAGTCGCCGATCACGCGCACGGCGCGGGCGTTCGGCGCCCACACGGCGAACGACGTGCCGTGGACCTCGCCGAGCTCACCTGGGTAGGAGTGCACGTTCGCGCCGAGCACCGTCCACAGCTGCTCGTGCCGGCCCTCGCGGATGAGGTGGCGGTCGAGCTCCTGGACCGTGGGCAGGAAGCGGTAGGGGTCGTCGGCCGTCGTGGTGGTCTCGCCGTAGGTGACCTCGAGGCGGTAGTCCGGGACGGTGGTGCCGGGCAGCACCACCACCCAGACGCCGTCCTGCTCGTGCGTGAGGTCGTATCGCCCCGTCGCCGTGCGCACCGCGACGGCGTCCGCCATCGGCTTGACGGTGCGGATCGTGACCCCGGCCTCGCCCACGTGTGGGCCGAGGACTGCGTGGGGGTCGAACCACGCACCGTGGGCGACGGTTCGAAGGGTGTCGGAGTCGACGGGGACCGGGGGTGATGCGGCCGGGCTCATTGCACTACCCAACCACTGACGGCGTTCCCGTGCACCGCCAGCGCGCCGCGGGAGCGGGGCGTTCCTGCACGTCGGCGCCGAGATCAGGCCGGCGGACGCTCGCCGGAGCCGCGCGGGACCAGGTGGACGGGCACCTCGATCGCCCGGGTGGGTGCGTCGGGCTGGTCCAGGCGGTCGAGGACGCACTGCGCCGCGAGCCGGCCGAACTCGCGCATGTCGTAGGCGACGACGCTGAAGCCGAGGACGTCCGCGAGGTCGAAGTCGTCGAAACCGACGTACGCGAGGTCGCTCCGGTCGGTCCCCACGGCCCGCAGCAGGGCCGCGCTCGCGCGGTTGTTCCCCGTCAGGACCGCGGTCGGCGCGTCGGCCTGGTGCAGCACGTCGTGGATCGCGGCCTCGAAGTCACGGCCGTCGCCGTCGGTGCGTTCCCAGTGCGCGGTGTCGTGGACGCCGACGCGGGCGAGCGCCTCGCGGTAGCCGGCCAGCCGCTCGCGGTTCGTGTAGAGGTCGCCGGGGCTGCCGACGTAGGCGATGCGGCGGTGCCCGATGGCGGTCAGCGCGTCGACGGCCGCGGCGGCGCCGGCCCGGTTCTGCAGCAGGACCGTGTCCACGTGCA
The DNA here is from genome assembly GCF_003755175.1 of Cellulomonas sp. PhB150. Taxonomy (GTDB): domain Bacteria; phylum Actinomycetota; class Actinomycetes; order Actinomycetales; family Cellulomonadaceae; genus Cellulomonas. Next base: position 3,207 of record NZ_RKHX01000002.1, read on the forward strand.
GGCCCGTCGGGGGACGGTCGACGCACACGATCGGGGTGCCCAGGCTGCGCTCGTGCTCGAGGTAGGCCTGGTCGCCCGCGATCGGGACGACGACGAGAGCGCGGACCCGCTGCGCCAGCAGGGAGCCGACGACGCGCTCCTCAGCCGCGGGGTCGTCCTCCGTGGCGGTGAGCACCATCGTCAGGCCGACGCGGTGCAGCTCGCGCTCCATCCCGGCGCCGAGCTCGAAGTAGAACGGGTTCGTGATGTCGCCCATCACGAAGCCGACGGTCTTGGAGACGGCGCCGTGGCGCAGGTCGCGGGCCAGGAAGTTGGGCCGGAACCGCAGCTCGGCGACGGCCGCCTCCACGCGCGCCCGGGTGGCGGGGGCGACCGTGTCCGTGTCGGTTACGACGCGCGAGACGGTCTTCGCGCTGACTCCGGCGAGGCGGGCGACGTCCGCGAGGGTCGCTCGGACGGTGGACGACGCGGTGCGGGGGGCGTCGTCGGCCGGGGGTCGGGTCACCACGGGCGCACCCTAGCAGCGCCCGGCAGGCGCCCGGCTGGTGCCCCGCTGGCGCCCGGCCGGGGCTCGGCAGGCGCTCGGCAGGCGGGAGCTGGGCTCGTCAGCAGACGCCGCAGCGGGGTCCCGGTATGCTCATGTCAGCGATGTCATCCGGCCACGGCGGCCGGGGTAGTCGCGACGCCGGGGTGGCGGAGCTCGCCCACTGCCGCCCGGCGTGACGCACGAGCACCGTTCTGAGCAGGGCAATCGAGCACCCCGATCGAGCATCGCAACCGAGCACCGCAACCGAGCACCAACGAGCTCCCAACCGAGCTCCCAACCGAGCACCGCAACCGAGCACCGCACGCGCCGGCCGCGGCCGGCTCGCAGGCACCTGGAGGAGACGCGTGATCGCCTGGCCCGACCTGCCCACCCACCGCGACTGGCTGGGGCGCGAGCTCGTCCGCCTGCTCGACTTCGGGCGGGAGCTGCCCGCCCCGGGAGGCGGTGCCGCGTGGCTCGACGACGACGGGCACCCCGACGGGTCGCAGCCGGTCCAGACCTGGATCACGGCGCGGACCACCCACGTGTACTCGCTGGCCGCGCTGCTGGGCGTCCCGGGCGCCGCGGCGATCGCCGAGGCGGCGCTCGCCGGGCTGACGGGTCCGCTGCACGACGACGAGCACGGCGGCTGGTTCGCCGACGCCGGCCCGGGCCGCGACGAGGGCACGAAGGCCTGCTACGACCACGCGTTCGTCGTCCTCGCGGCATCCACCGCGACGCTCGCCGGGCTGCCCGGCGGGCGCGCGCTGCTCGACGAGGCGCTCGCGACGCTGCTGACCCGGTTCTGGGACGACGAGGCAGGGATGTGCGTCGACGCCTGGGACCGCGGGTTCACCACCGTCGACCCCTACCGCGGCGTCAACGGCAACATGCACTCGGTCGAGGCGATGCTCGCCGCGTACGACGTGACCGGTGACGGGGCGTGGCTCGACCGTGCGGCCCGGATCACGACGAACGTCGTGGCGCACGCGGGCTCGAACGGCTGGCGCATCCCCGAGCACTACGACGCGCACTGGGTGCCGCAGCCCGAGCTCAACGCCGACAAGCCCGGCGACAAGTTCAAGCCGTACGGCGCGACGATCGGGCACGGCCTGGAGTGGGCGCGGCTGCTGCTGCACGTCGAGGCCGCGGGCGCGGAGGTGCCGGGCGGCGGGCTGGCCGGGGCCGCGGCCCTGTTCGACCGCGCGGTCGCCGACGGCTGGGCGGCCGACGGGGCCCCGGGGTTCGTCTACACGACCGACTGGTCGGGCGCGCCCGTGGTGCACGACCGGATGCACTGGGTGATCGCCGAGGCCACCGCGGCCGCGGCGGCGCTGTACCGCCGCACCGGCGAGACGCGGTTCGCCGACGACTACCGCCGCTGGTGGGACTACGCCGAGCAGTACGTGCTGGACCGCGAGAAGGGCTCGTGGCACCACCAGCTCGACGCGGACAACCGCCCGGCCTCGACCGTCTGGCCCGGCAAGGCCGACCTCTACCACGCGGTGCAGTCCGTGCTCATCCCGCGCCTGCCGCTCGCGCCAGCGATCGGCAAGGCCGTCGCGGACGGGCTGCTCGCATGAGCGTCCTCGTGGTCGGCGAGGCGCTCGTCGACATCGTCCGGCGCGCCGACGGCACGGTCGTCGAGCACCCGGGTGGGAGCCCGGCCAACGTCGCGCTGACGCTCGGTCGCCTCGGGCGCGCACCCCGGCTGCTCACGTCGTTCGGCGACGACGAGCGCGGCGCGGTGATCCGCACCTGGCTCGAGGAGTCGCACGTCGAGGTCGAGGTCGTCCCCGCCGAGCGGACGTCGACCGCCGCGGCCACGCTCGACGCGACCGGGGCGGCCAGCTACGAGTTCGACCTGTCCTGGGACCTCGGCGACGTCGAGCCCGCACCGGCCGACGTGCTGCACATCGGCTCGATCTCGGCGGTGCTGGACCCGGGTGGCCGGCAGGTCGCGGACCTGGTCGCGCGCGTGCGGCCGACGACGACCGTCACGTACGACCCCAACGCGCGGCCGGCGCTCATGGGCGACCCGGCCGAGGCCGCGGCGCGGGTGTGCGAGCTCGTCGCGCTCGCGGACGTGGTGAAGGTCAGCGACGAGGACCTCGCGTGGTTCTTCCCGGACCGCGACGAGTCCCTCACCGTTGAGGCCTTGCTGGACCTCGGCCCCACGATGGTCGTCGTGACCCGCGGCGGCAAGGGCGCATCCGTCTTCCGGCGGGCCTCGTTCGCGTGGGTGGAAGCCCCGAAGGTTGACGTGGTCGACACCGTCGGCGCGGGCGACACGTTCATGGGCGCGCTCATCGACGGCCTCATCGGTGCGGGCGTCGCGGGGGACCGGGAGGCCCTGCGCGCGATCGACGGCGAGGTGCTCAACCAGATCCTCGGGCGCGCTGCCCGGGCGGCTGCGATCACCGTGTCCCGCAGCGGGGCGAACCCGCCGCGGGCTGACGAGCTCGACTGATCCCTACCCGGCCAAGCGGTCCAGCGCGGCCATCGGGATGGGCAGCCACGTCGGCCGGTTGCGGGACTCGTAGACCGCCTCGTAGAGGGTCTTGTCCAGCTCGAGCGCTCGCGTGAGCACCTCGCCGTCCGTCGAGGCGTACCCGGCGCGCAGGGCGTCGCGCGCTTCGTCGGTCCAGGCAGCGGCGGCGTCGCCGGTCAGGCCGCCGACCGCCGCGGCGTAGTCGATCGAGCGGAGCAGCCCGGCCAGGTCGCGCACGGCCAGGTCGGGCTTGGTGCGCTGGTCGAGCGGGGCGAGCGGCTCGCCCTCGAAGTCGGTGATGAACCACGCGTCGCGCGCCCGCAGGACCTGGCCCAGGTGCAGGTCGCCGTGCACGCGCTGGCGCGGCGGCGTTGCCGGCAGGGCGCGCACCTCGGCCAGGACACGCTCGACGCCCGGTGCGTACGCCGCGAGCTGCGGGACCGCGGAGGTGGCCCACGCGAGTCGCTGGGCGATCCCGTCGGCGACCAGGGCCGGCCCGTCGGGAGCGTCGAGCCGGGGGAAGGCGGCGGCGAGCGCCGTGTGCATCGTCGCCGTCACGGTGCCGAGGTCCCGGGCCAGGTCCGCGAAGGACTCACCCCGCCCGGCGTACGCGCACGCGAGCTCGAAGCCGTCCTCGGCTCCCGAGACGAACGTGCTCAGCGCCCCGAGGTAGCCGCGGCGCGACGTCCCGTCGGCGTCGAACCACTCGCCCTCGAGCCAGGCCAGCGGGGCGGGCACGTGCGTCCAGCCGTGATCCACGAGGTGGCGCGGGACGTCGACGTCCGGGTTCTCGCCCGGCTGCAGGGCGCGCAGGACCTTGAGGATCGCCGTGTCACCCAGGATCACCGACGTGTTCGACTGCTCGCCGGTGATCATCCGGGCGGCGTCCGGGTCAGCATCGGTCCCCGGCCCGTCGGCCGCGGCGAGCCAGGCGCGCAGGAACGCCGGGTCGGCCGCTCCGTCGCGCACGTCCTGGTCGTCGAGCGTGCCGATGACCTCGCCCGTGCCCGGCCCGAGCACGACGGGCACCTGCAGGAGGGCGTCGATCGAGCCGGCCCGCGCGCGGACCAGCAGGATGCGGACCTCGTCGGCCAGCGGGAGCACGCCCGTGAGCGTGAGTGCGGCGGCTGCGCCCTTGGCGGGGAACCAGCGGCGCGCGGGGAGCCAGGGCGCGAGGACCTCGAGCAGCGCCTCGTCCAGCGGCGTCGCGGGCTGTGCGGCGATCGTCATCCGAGCTCCGGCGCGTCCTCGAGGGCGAGCCAGAAGAACTCGCGCGAGCCGAGCGTGAAGGTGGCCGTGCCGTCCTCGCCGACGATCCCGAACTGGGCGCCGCCGAAGACGTCGCGCAACGGGCGGCCGGCGTGCTCGGGGAGCTTGACCGTGGCGTGCCGGGCGGTCGAGGCGAGGTTGGCCAGGACCAGCAGCGACTCGTCGTCGGTGTAGCGCCGGAACGCGAGCACCGACTCGTTGTCGCAGTCCAGGAACTCGACCTCGCCCATGCCGAGCGCGGGGTGTGCACGCCGGACCGTGAGCATGCCGCGCACCCAGTGCAGCAGGCTCGTCGGCTGTGCCAGCTGGGCCTCCACGTTCGTGTGGCCGTAGTGGTAGACGAGCGACTGGACCAGCGGCAGGTAGAGCTTGCCCGGGTCGGCCGTCGAGAAGCCGGCGTTGCGGTCCGGGGTCCACTGCATCGGGGTGCGCACCGCGTCGCGGTCCGGCAGCCAGATGTTGTCGCCCATGCCGATCTCGTCGCCGTAGTACAGGCACGGGCTGCCCGGGAGGCTCAGCAGGAGGGCGTGCGCGAGCTCGATCTCCTTGCGCGAGTTGTCGAGCAGCGGGGCGAGGCGGCGGCGGATGCCGACGTTGGCACGCATCCGGGAGTCCGGCGCGAACCAGCCGTACATCGAGGCGCGCTCCTCGGTGGAGACCATCTCGAGCGTGAGCTCGTCGTGGTTGCGCAGGAACGTGCTCCACTGGCCGCCGCGGGGGATGGCGGGCGTGTCGGCCATGATGTCGACGATCGGTGCGGCCTTCTGGTCACGGATCGAGTAGAAGATCCGCGGCATCACGGGGAAGTGGAAGCACATGTGGCACTCCGGCTCCTCCTCGGAGCCGAAGTAGTGCACGACCTCCTCGGGCCACTGGTTCGCCTCGGCGAGCATGATGCGGCCCGGGTACTCGTCGTCCAGCATGCGACGGACCTTGCGCAGGAACGCGTGCGTCTCGGGCAGGTTCTCGCAGTTGGTGCCCTCGGCCTCGAACAGGTACGGCACCGCGTCGAGGCGGAAGCCGTCGACACCGAGGTTGAGCCAGAACCGGCCCACGTCGAGCATCGCGTCGACCACCCGCGGGTTGTCGAAGTTGAGGTCGGGCTGGTGGCTGAAGAATCGGTGCCAGAAGTACTGGCGGCGCACGGGGTCGAACGTCCAGTTGGACGTCTCGGTGTCGACGAAGATGATGCGCGCGTCCTGGTACCGCGTGCTCTCGTCGGACCAGACGTAGAAGTCGCCGTACGGACCCTCGGGGTCCGAGCGCGACGCCTGGAACCACGGGTGCTGGTCGCTGGTGTGGTTCATGACGAGGTCGACGACCAGGCGCATCCCGCGCGCGTGCGCCTCCTCGATGAGCTCGGTGAACTCCGCGATCGTGCCGTACTGGGCGGCGACGGCCGTGTAGTCGGCGACGTCGTAGCCACCGTCGCGCAGCGGGCTCGGGTAGAACGGCGGCAGCCACAGACAGTCGATGCCCAGCCACTGCAGGTAGTCGAGCCGGTTGATCAGGCCGCGCAGGTCGCCGCTGCCGTTGCCGGACGCGTCCGAGAAGCAGCGCAGCATGACCTCGTAGAAGACCGCCTTGCGGTACCACTCGGGGTCGTCGGACAACCCGCCGGCGCCGACGGCAGGGACCTGCGGCTGGCGGCTCGGCGGCAGCGTGATCTGCGCCGTGGTGGGCGCGGGCTCACGGACACGGGGCAGCGGCGCGGTGCGCGCCTGGGGCTCGATGGTCACGGTGCCTCCAACGCCAGGACGTGGGCGGGTCGCTCGGCGGGGTCGAGTCGGACGAACGCGGTCGAGCCCCACGTCCACTCCTCGTGCGTGAGCAGGTCGCGCGCGGTGACCTGCTCGGGCAGGCCGAGGCCCGCCAGGTCGATCTCGACCGTGCCGGCGCGCGTGTTCCACGGGTCGAGGTTCACGACGACGAGGACGGTGTCCGCCCGGCCCGTCGGGGAGTGCTCGGCCGACAGGTGCTTGGAGAAGGCGACCGTCGCGTCGTCGCTCGTCGGGTGCACCCGCAGGTTGCGCAGCTGGCGCAGCGCGGGGTGGCCACGGCGGATGGCGTTGAGGTTGCCGAGCAGCAGCGCGATGCCGAGGTGCTCGGCCTGCGACCAGTCGCGCGGCTTGAACTCGTACTTCTCGTTGTCGATCTGCTCCTCGACGCCGGGCCGGGGCACGTTCTCGACGAGCTCGTAGCCCGAGTAGATGCCCCACGTGGGGCTGCCGGTCGCGGCGAGGACCGCGCGGACCGCGAACCCGCGGCCGCCGGACGCCTGCAGGTACGGCGGCAGGATGTCGTGGGTCGTCGGCCAGAAGCTCGGACGCATCCACGCGCCGGACTCGCCGGAGACCTCCTCGAGGTACTCCTCGATCTCCTCCTTCTCGTTCCGCCACGTGAAGTACGTGTAGGACTGGTGGAAGCCGATCTTGGCGAGCGTGGCCATCATCGCGGGGCGCGTGAACGCCTCGGACAGGAAGATGACCTCCGGGTGGTCCTTGGCGACGTCCGCGAGCAGCCACTGCCAGAAGTCGAGCGGCTTGGTGTGCGGGTTGTCGACGCGGAACAGCGTCACGCCGTGGTCGATCCAGACCTGCAGCACCCGGCGGATCTCGGCCGCGATCCCGGCGGGGTCGTTGTCGAAGTTCAGCGGGTAGATGTCCTGGTACTTCTTCGGCGGGTTCTCGGCGTAGGCGATCGTGCCGTCCGCCCTCGTCGTGAACCACTCGGGGTGCTCGGTGACCCACGGGTGGTCGGGCGAGCACTGCAGCGCGAGGTCGAGCGCGACCTCCATGCGCAGCTCGCGCGCGCGGGCGACGAACGCGTCGAAGTCGTCGAACGTGCCGAGGGTGGGCTCGATCGCGTCGTGACCGCCGTCGGCCGAGCCGATCGCGTACGGCGAGCCCGGGTCACCCGGCTCGGTGAGCAGCGAGTTGTTGCGTCCCTTGCGGTTCGACGAGCCGATCGGGTGGATCGGGGTGAGGTAGACGACGTCGAAGCCCATCCCGGCGATGCGCGGCAGCTCGTCGGCCGCGGTGCGCAGCGTGCCCGAGATCCAGCGCCCGGCGTACTCGTCGTACCGCGCGCCGTGCGAGCGGGGGAACAGCTCGTACCAGGAGCCTGCCAGCGCGAGCGTGCGCTCGACGACCAGCGGGTAGTGCGGCGAGGCGCTGACCTGGTCACGCAGCGGCGTGCGGGCCAGCGCGCTGCGGACCCGGTCCGCGAGCGCGGCGTCGAGGCGCTGCTCGGGGGACAGGTGGATGTCGTGCAGCCGGGCCTCGGCGTAGCGCAGGGTCGCGGCGTCCTCGACCGGCATCGTCTCCCGGGCGGCGGCGCGGGCGAGCAGGATCGCGCCCTCGGCCAGCATGAGCTCGACGTCGATGCCGGCGGCGATCTTGATGGTCGCGTCGTGGACCCAGGTGGCCCACGGGTCGGACCAGCCCTCGACCCGGAACGACCAGCGGCCCACGCGGTCGGGGACGAGGCGTGCCTCGTAGCGGTCGAGCCCTGGCGCGATGTCGACCATCGGCGCGCTCGAGTGGTCCGTGCCGTCCGGCGCGACCAGCACGGCCGTCGCCGCGACCGCGTCGTGGCCCTCGCGGAAGACCGTGGCGTGGACCGGGAAGGCCTCGCCGACGACGGCCTTCGCGGGGAAGCGGCCGGCCTCCGCGACCGGGGCGACGTCGACGACCGGGATGCGGCCGATGGGGGCGTGGGTCGGCGTCACGTCCGCGGACCCGGCCGGAGCAGGGGCCGGTGCCTGTGCCTGTGCTTGTGCCGCCGGTACGCGCGCTCCGGCGGCCGGCTCCGGTGCGGCCGGGGTCGTCGTCGGCCGCGTGGGCTCGACGGACTCGGCGGCCCGCTTCGCCTTGCGCGAGGGCGGATCGACCCGGGCGGTCACGCGCGCCTGCTCGTCGGGCGACGTCGCCGCAGCGACGGGCACGACGACGTCTGCCGCGGAGGCAGGCGGTGCGCCGACACGTGCGTCGGCGGCGGCAACGGTCGGGGTTGCGGGGCTGGTGGCTGCGGGCTGGCGGCGGCCGTTCGAGCGGTGGCCGCGGCCGGGGCTCGCGGGGGGAGTCGTCACAGTCCCGAACCTATCCGCAGGGGCACCCACCCAGCATCCGCAACGCGTCCCGACGCCCGACGTCCACGGCCCGCCCGCACCCCTCCCCACGCCCGACCTCCCGCGAGTGCGCCCCTTGCGCATCCAGTGCGCCCCTCGTTTCGGGCGCGCTGGACGGGTAGGGGTAGCACTCGCGGGGAGTGAGGGGTGGGGGGTGGGGAGAGGGGGGGGTTAGGTCAGGGTGGAGGCGAGGGCGCGGCCTGTGGTGCGGCCGGTGAAGAGGCAGCCGCCCAGGAACGTGCCCTCCAGGGCGCGGTGACCGTGCACCCCGCCGCCGCCGAAGCCGGACGCCTCGCCGACCGCCCACAGGCCCGGCAGGACCTCGCCGTCGGCGCGCAGCACGCGGCCCTCGAGGTCCGTGTGCAGGCCGCCGAGGGTCTTGCGCGTGAGCACGGACAGGCGCACCGCGAGCAGCGGCCCGTGCGCGGGGTCGAGCAGGCGGTGCGGCTTGGCGACGCGGATGAGCTTGTCCACGACGTACTCGCGGGCCCGTGCCGTGGCGATGACCTGCAGGTCCTTGCCCAGCCCGGTCTCGATCTGGCGGTCGCGGGCGACGATCAGCGCCTCGAGCGCGTCGCCGTCGATGCGCGACGAGCCCGACAGGGCATTCATCTTCGCGGCGAGCTCGTGCGGGGTGTCGGCCGAGAGGAACTCGTCGGACTTCTGCGCGAACGTCTCGACGGGCCCGACCGCGCCGGGCAGCACGCGCTGCAGGAGCTGGGGGATGCTGCGGCCGGTCAGGTCCGGGTTCTGCTCCGAGCCGGACAGCGCGAACTCCGTGCCGAGGATCGTCTTGTCGAGGACGAACCACGAGTGGTCGTCACCCCGGCCGGTGATGTGCTGGAGCGCACCCAGGGAGTCGAAGCCGGGGAACAGCGGCACCGGCAGCCGGTGGCCGTCGGCGTCGAGCCACAGCGAGGACGGCCCGGGCAGGATCCGGATCCCGTGCTGCGACCACACGGGCGTGTGGTCGGTGACGCCCTCGGGGTAGTGCCACATCCGGTCCTCGTGGACGACGGCCGCGCCGGCTGAGCGGGCCGCCTCGATGCCGGAGCCGTCGACGTGGTCGGGGACGCCGGACAGCATGCGCTCAGGCAGGCGTCCGGCCGACGAGGGCCACAGCGACCGCACGAGCTCGTGGTTGGCGCCCACGCCGCCGGTCGCCAGCACGACGTGCGCCGCAGCGAGCTCGAAGGGTGCGACGACCTCTCGCGACGAGCGCTCGGCGCGCGCCACGTCGTCGGGGGCCAGGACGTCTCCGCGCACCCCTGTGACGCGTCCGTCCGTGGTGACGAGCGACGTGACCCGGTGCCGGAAGTGGACGTCGACGAGCCCGGCGGAACGCGCGTCGAGCAGCGCGCGCACGAACGGCTCGAGCACGCCCGGGCCGGTGCCCCACGTGACGTGGAACCGCGGCACCGAGTTGCCGTGCCCGTCGGCGAGGTAGCCGCCGCGCTCGGGCCACTGCACCAGCGGGAACCAGCGCACGCCCTGCCCGTGCAGCCACGCGCGCATGTCTCCCGCGGCGAAGTCGACGAAGCCCTCGGCCCACGCCCGGCCCCAGCGATCGCTGCCGTCGTCGGCGAAGTCCGCCGATCCGAACCAGTCCGCGAGCGCGAGCTCTGCGCTGTCGCGGATCTTCAGGCGGCGCTGCTCGGGGGAGTCGACCAGGAACAGCCCGCCGAACGACCAGAACGCCTGGCCGCCGAGCGACGCCGCGGGCTCCGCGTCGAGCAGGGTCACGTGGTGGCCGGCCGCGGTGAGCTCGGCGGTGGCGACCAGGCCGGCGAGGCCGGCGCCGACGACCACGACATCGTGGGAGTGCGTCATGCGACGGCACCCTACGCGTTGGACGCCCGTCCAGGAAGGATCACGACGCGAGCAGGTAGACCCGCATGCTGAGCGGCTCGAGCGCGGCCACCTCGCCCACCGCGGCGTGCAGGGCACCCGCGATCGCGGCCGCTCGCTGCTCGGACGGGTGCTCCCAGACGGAGTCCCACGCGAGCAGCCACCGGTCGCCCGGCTGGCCCGAGAGCGTGACGTCGACCGGCTCGAGCGAACCGTTGATGACCAGGAGCACGACGTCCTGCGGCTCGCCGGGCTCGCACCACGCGCGCAGCATCTGCAGCGTGCGGATCGACGAGTCGTGCCAGCGGGCGTGGTCGAAGGCCGTGCTGGTGGCGTCGAACCACGCGAGGTCCGGGCGCTGGCCGGCCGCCGCGGGGCGGCCGGTGTAGAACCGCGGCGAGCGCAGCGCCGGGTGGTCGCGACGCAGCGCGAGCAGCCAGCGCGAGGTCGCGAGCAGGTCCTGCCGGCTCTCGCTCAGGTCCCAGCTCATCCAGGAGATCTCGTTGTCCTGGCAGTAGGCGTTGTTGTTGCCGCGCTGCGTGCGGCCCATCTCGTCGCCCGCCGTGATCATAGGCGTGCCCGCGGCCAGCGCCAGCGTGGCGAACAGGTTGCGGATCGACCGACGGCGCAGGGGCGCGATGTCCGCCGCGGGGGAGTCGGGGTTGACCGGCCCCTCCACGCCGTGGTTCCACGAGCGGTTGTCGTCGCTGCCGTCGCGGTTGTTCTCGCCGTTGGCGCTGTTGTGCTTGTGGTCGTAGGAGACCAGGTCGGCGAGCGTGAAGCCGTCGTGCGCCGTGACGAAGTTGATCGACGCGACGGGGCCGCGCACCAGCGGCGGGTCGCTGTGGCCGAACAGGTCGACCGAGCCGGACAGCCGGGTGGCGAGGTCGCGGACCCGGTGGCCCGGCAGGCCGTGGGCCGCGCGGGACGGGTCCGCGAGCCAGAACGAGCGCGAGGCGTTGCGGAAGCGGTCGTTCCACTCGCCGAACGGCAGCGGGAACTGGCCCGTGCGCCACCCACCCGGGCCGATGTCCCACGGCTCGGCGACGAGCTTGAGGCCGTGCAGGCTCGGCGACGCGGCGGCCGCCACGAGCAGCGGGTGGTCGGGCGTGAAGCCGTCCGAGTCGCGCGCGAGGGTGACCGCCAGGTCGAACCGGAACCCGTCGACGCCCACCTCGTTCGCCCAGTACCGCAGCGAGTCGAGGGTCATCCGGACCACGGCGCTGCGCCGGAAGTCGAGCGTGTTGCCGGTCCCGGTCACGTCCGCCAGCGCGGCCGGGACGCCGCCGTCGTGCACGTAGTACATCGTCGGGTCGAGCCCGCGCCACGAGACGTGCTGGCCGGGCAGCCCGCCCTCGTTCGTGTGGTTGTAGACGACGTCGAGCAGCACCTCGATGCCCGCCTCGTGCAACGCGTGAACGGCGCCGCGCACCTCGGCGAGCACCGCGGCGGGGCCGGCGGCCTGCGCGGCGGCGGTGGCGTACCCGGCGTGCGGGGCGAAGAAGCCGAGGGTCGAGTAGCCCCAGTAGTTCGTCAGGCCCTTGTCGATCAGGTGCGGCTCGGTGGCCACGGCGTGGATCGGGAGCAGCTCGAGCGTCGTGACGCCCAGGCGTCGCAGGTGGTCGACGACCGCCGGGTGGGCGAGGCCCGCGTAGGTGCCGCGCAGCTCGGGCGGGACCTGCTCGTGCAGCATGGTCAGGCCGCGCACGTGCGCCTCGTAGACGACCGTGCGGTCCCACGGCACCCAGGGCCGGTTGGCGGCCGGGTCGGGGCCGGGCAGCGCGCGGGTGTCGACGACGACGGAGTACGGCACGAAGCCGGCGGAGTCGCGCTCGTCGGCCGGCCCGTAGGGGTCACCGCTCAGGTCGTCGGCCACCACGTGCCCGTACGTCTCGGGGCCGTACGTCATGTCGCCGACCAGCCCGCGCGCGTAGGGGTCGACGAGCAGCTTGGCGGGATTGTGGCGCAGGCCCGCGACCGGGTCCCACACGCCGTGCACGCGGAAGCCGTAGCGCTGCCCTGGCCGCACGCCGGGCACGTCGGCCCAGAACAGTCCCTGCGCGGGGCCGTCGAGCCGGACGCGGCGCTCGGTGCCGTCCTCGGCGAACAGGCACAGGTCGACGGCGTGGGCGTGCGTGGCCAGCACGGCGACGACGACGCCGTCGTCGGTCACGTGGACCCCGAGCTGCGGGGGTCGGCGGTGGGGGCGGGGGGTGGTCACGGCAACATCATGAAGGACGCGTGCGACGCAGATGTTTCGCGTCGCCGCATGTCGCCCGGTTCCGCCAGGCGAGCACGGCACCACGGACGGCCCGCCCGCGGGTAACGTTCCGGACGTGAGAATCGTCGTCTGCGTCAAGCACGTCCCGGACATCCAGTCGGACCGCACCCTCGGTGAGTCCGGGTACGTGGTGCGCGACGGAGGTGACGGCACCCTCAACGAGCTCGACGAGAACGCCCTCGAGGCCGCCCTCGCGCTCGCGGAGGCCGCCGGTGGCGAGGTCGTCGCGCTGACGGTCGGGCCTGACGACGCCGTCGACGCGGTCCGCAAGGGTCTGCAGATGGGCGCCGACGAGGCCGTCCACGTGGTCGACGACGCGATCGCCGGCTCCGACGTCGTCGGGACCGCCCGCGTCCTCGCCGCGGCGATCACGCACCTCGGCATCGAGACGCCCGTCGACCTCGTCGTCACGGGCATGGCGGGGCTCGACGGGCTGACGTCGCTGCTCCCGACCGCGCTCGCGGCCCTGCTCGACGTGCCCGCGCTGCCGCTCGCGGCGGAGGTCACGGTCGACGGGGGCACCGTGACGGTGCGCCGCAACCTGGACCACGCGACCGAGGTCCTCCAGGCCTCGCTGCCCGCGCTGGTCTCGGTCACCGACCAGGCCAACGAGCCGCGCTACCCGAACTTCAAGGGCATCATGGCCGCCCGCAAGAAGCCGGTCACCACGCTCTCGCTCGCGGACCTGGGACTCTCGCCCGCGGACGTCGGCGCGGCCGGGGCGCGCACCGCGGTGGTCGAGGCGGCCGCCCGGCCGGCGCGCGAGAACCGTGTGCTCATCAACGACCAGGGAGACGCGGGCACGCAGCTCGCCGCGTACCTCGTCGAGAACCAGCTCGCCTGACCGGCTTCCCCGCACCACGAGATCTGAGGACGCGACACGTGACCGACTCCCTGGTCCTGCTCGACCACACCGCCGACGGCACCCTGCGGGCCCCTGTGCGCGAGCTCGTCACGCTCGCTCGCGGGCTCGGCGGCGCGATCCACGGCGTGTGGGCCGCTGACGGCGCGGAGCCCGACGCCGAGACGCTCGCGGACCTCGGTGCGCTGGGGGTCTCGCGCGTGCACCGGCTCACCGCCGACGCCGACGTGCACCTGTCGGCCGTGCTGGCCGAGGCGGTCGCGAGCCTGCTCGACGTGACCGGCGCGGGGGTGCTGCTGGTGACCTCGACGTTCGAGAACAAGGAGGTCGCGGCGCGGCTCGCGGTCCTCACCGGCGCCGGCGTGGTCACCGACGCCGACGGCCTGGTCGTCGAGGACGGCCGGCTCGTGGCGAGCAAGACCGTGTTCGCGGGCACCTGGAGCACGCGCTGCGCGATCACCACGCCGCTGGCGGTCGTGACGCTCAAGGCCAACTCGGTCGCGGTCTCGCCGGCCGAGGGCGGCGGCATCCCCGACGTCGTCGACCACGCGGTCACGGCCAGCGCCGCCGCGCGCCGGGTCAGCCTCGTGGAGCGCACCGAGCGCCCCGCGAGCGGCCGGCCCGACCTGGGCAGCGCGCACGTGGTCGTGGCCGGGGGCCGTGGCACGGAGGGCGACTTCACGCTCGTCGAGGAGCTCGCCGACGTCCTCGGCGGAGCGGTCGGCGCGACGCGCGTGGCCACGGACGAGGGCTGGATCGGCCACGACGCCCAGATCGGCCAGACCGGCGTGACGATCTCCCCGCGGCTCTACATCGGCGTGGGCGTCTCCGGTGCCGTGCACCACCGCGGCGGCATGCAGGCCTCGGGCACGATCGTCGCGATCAACTCCGACCCCGACGCGCCGATCTTCGAGATCGCCGACTTCGGCATCGTCGGGGACCTCAACGCGGTGCTTCCTCAGCTCACGCAGGCGCTGCGCGCGCAGCGCGGCTGACTCAGGTCAGCTCGCGGAACCAGCGCACGGTCGCCATGCCCTGCGCGGCCTGGAACCGGCGCAGGTTCGGGATCCCGGGCGGCGCCGGCTGCAGCGAGCTCCAGACGAAGTAGCCCGCGAGCCCGGCCAGGCCCGCGCGCAGCTCGTCGTCGGACACGCCCTCGGACGCGGGCTGGGCGCGGAAGATCGTCGCCGGGTCCCCGCCGCCCTGCAGCGTCACGCTCGGCAGCATGAACGCGAGGTCGAGCCACGGCGCGCCCACGCTCGCGTGCGGCCAGTCGATCAGCCAGACCCGGTGGTGGTCGGGGTCGATGAGCACGTTGTCGGCGCGCAGGTCGCCGTGCACGAGGCCGTCGCCCGAGATGGCGCGCAGGGCCTCCTGCTCGCAGCGCTGCAGGTGCTCGAGGTTCTGGCGCGACCAGCGGCCGACCTCGCCGCCGGCCTCCTCGCCGCGGGCCTGCTCGGCGTCGTCCATCGCGGCGATCTTGCGCCAGCCGGTGAAGTCCTCGGCGAGCTGGTCGTCGGTGCGCGGCAGCGTGTGGCCGGGCAGCGGCTCCGCGTCGGCCAGGCGTGCGACGGCGTCGAGCACGGCGGTCAGCTCGTCGGGCACCCAGGGCAGCTCCGGCGAGCGACCGGGCACGACGTCGAAGCCCAGGATCACCCAGTCGCCGTCGTCGGAGGACCACTGCAGCCGGGGAGCCGGGACCTGCGGGGGCAGGCACGACGCGACGCGCGCCTCGGCGCGTGCCAGGTCCGGCGAGACGGGGTTCTCCGCGCTGGAGACCGCCTTGACGAAGACGCCCCGACCGTCGGCGAGCTCCAGGACCGCGGCGAACCCCGGGGAGAAGCCGCTCGTGGCGCTGATCTCGGCGGTGACCTGAGCGCCGGCGAGCTCGGCGATGCGCGCGCGGACGTGCCGGGGCAGGTCGCGCCAGTCGAGCCTCTGCCCGCTGAACGCGACCGGCAACGCGATGACGTCGTCGGCACTCACGGCGCACATCCTGCCAGGTCGCAGGGGGTGCGTGCGGGGACAGTCCGCTCCAGTTCGTAGACTTGGCGCCGTGACCGTCTACCTGGACCATGCGGCGACCACGCCCATGCTGCCGGGCGCGGTCCGCGCGCTGACCGACGAGATGACCCGCACGGGCAATCCCTCGTCGCTGCACGGCTCCGGCCGGGCGGCCCGTCGCGTGGTCGAGGAGTCGCGCGAGTCCCTCGCGGCAGCACTCGGCGCGCGACCCTCGGACGTGCTGTGGACCAGTGGCGGCACGGAGGCGGACAACCTCGCGGTCAAGGGCCTGTTCTGGGCCCGGAAGCGGCAGGACCCGGCCCGTCGGCGCATCCTCGTCTCGGCCGTCGAGCACCACGCCGTCCTGGACCCCGCCTTCTGGATGGCCGAGCACACCGGTGCCGAGCTCGTCCTCCTGCCGGTCGACTCCGACGGCGTGCTCGACGTCGACGCGCTGCGCGACGAGCTGGAGGCGCACGGCGAGCAGGCCGCGCTGCTGTCGGTGATGTGGGCGAACAACGAGGTCGGCGCGCTGCAGCCGCTCGACGAGGTCGTCTCGCTGGCCCGCCGGTACGGCGTGCCCGTGCACGCCGACGCCGTGCAGGCCGTGGGGCAGGTGCCCGTGGACTTCGTGGCCTCCGGGCTCGACGCGATGACGGTCAGCGGGCACAAGGTCGGCGGCCCGGGCGGCACGGGCGCGCTGCTCGCCCGGCGTGGCCTGGACCTCATGCCCGTGCAGCACGGTGGCGGGCAGGAGCGCGGCGTGCGGTCCGGCACGCTGGACGCCGCCCTGCTGGTCTCGTTCGCGGCGGCGGTCGACGAGGCCGTCGCCTCGCGCCCCGTCCAGGCGCCCCGCGTCGCGGCGCTGCGCGACGAGCTCGTCGCCGGCGTCCTCGCGGCCGTGCCGGACGCGGAGCTGCGCGGCCCGGCCGACACCGCGCGCCGCCTCCCCTTCAACGCCCACTTCACGTTCCCGGGCTGCGAGGGGGACTCGCTGCTCTACCTGCTCGACTCCGCGGGCATCGAGGCGTCCACGGGCTCGGCGTGCCAGGCCGGGGTGCCGCGCCCGTCGCACGTCCTGCTCGCGATGGGGGTCGACGAGCACGACGCGCGCGGCGCGCTGCGGTTCTCGCTCGGCCACACCTCGTCGGCCGACGACGTCGCCGCGCTGGTCGCCACGCTGCCGGCCGTCGTCGAGCGGGCTCGCGCCGCGGGCCTGGCGGGGGTGCGCTGATGCGCGTCCTGGCCGCCCTGTCCGGCGGGGTCGACTCGGCCGTCGCCGCCGCGCGCGCGGTCGACGCCGGCCACGACGTCGTCGGCGTCCACATGGCGCTGTCCCGCACCCGTGACCAGTTCCGCACGGGCTCGCGCGGGTGCTGCTCGATCGAGGACGCGGGTGACGCGCGTCGCGCGGCCGACGTGCTCGGCATCCCGTACTACGTGTGGGACCTGTCCGAGCAGTTCGAGCAGACCGTCGTCGCCGACTTCCTGTCCGAGTACGAGGCGGGTCGCACCCCCAACCCCTGCGTGCGCTGCAACGAGCACATCAAGTTCGCGGCGCTGCTCGACAAGGCGGTGGCGCTCGGGTTCGACGCCGTGTGCACCGGCCACTACGCGCGCGTCGTCGTGCACGACGACGGGACGCGTGAGCTGCACCGCGCGCTCGACGCGGCCAAGGACCAGTCCTACGTGCTCGCCGTGATGGGACCCGAGCGGCTCGCGCGCTCGATGTTCCCCCTCGGCGACGTGGCGTCCAAGGACGTCACCCGCGCCGAGGCGGCCGCCCGCGGGCTGTCGGTCTCGGCCAAGCCCGACTCCTACGACATCTGCTTCGTGGCCGACGGCGACACCCAGGGCTTCCTGCGTGCGCGGCTCGGGTCGCAGCCCGGCGAGATCGTCGACAGCGCCGGCGAGGTGGTCGGCGAGCACGACGGCGCCTACGCGTACACGGTCGGGCAGCGGCGCGGCCTCGCACTGGGCCGCCCGGCGGCGGACGGCAGGCCGCGGTACGTGCTGTCCATCGAGCCCGTGGGCAACCGGGTGGTCGTGGGGTCGGCCGACGAGCTGCTCGTGGACGTCGTCACCGCCGACCGGGCCGTGTGGTTCGGGGCACCCGGGGCCGAGCTCGACTGCTCGGTCCAGGTGCGTGCGCACGGCGTCCCGGTCGCCGCGCGTGCGCGCGTGACGGGGGAGTCCGTCGAGGTGACCCTCGTCGACGGCCTGCGCGGTGTCGCGCCGGGGCAGTCGCTGGTGCTGTTCGACGGGACGCGCGTGCTCGGCCAGGCGACGGTGACCGCGGCGCGGCGCGACTCGGTCGCGACCGCTGCGGCGGCGCCCCCGGCGGAGCGGTGACCGGCGTCAGCGGCGCGGGCCGGTGGCCCGGGTCGGACGCCCTCGAGGCCGCGTCCGTCGTCGTCGGCGACCTCACCGACCTGCCCGACGAGGTCGTCGGCCTGCCCTTCACGCCCACGCTGCCCGCACGCGGGCCGTGGGGCGACCGCGTCGGCCAGGCCGCCGCGGTCCTCGTCGAGCTGCCCACGGAGCTCGGCCCGCACGGCTGGAAGCTGGCCGACCGGCCCGGCGGTGACCTCGGCCGCGCCCAGGCCTACGCCCGGGAGGACCTCGACGCGCTCGCCGTCGCCGCGCACGGCTACGTCGGGCCGCTGCTCGTGCCCGTGCTCGGGCCCCTGACGCTCGCCGCGTCGCTGTACCTCGCGCGCGGCGACCGCGTGCTCGCCGACGCGGGAGCGGTGCACGAGCTCGCCGAGTCGCTCGCCGCCGGCATCGGCGAGCACCTCGCTGCGGTGCGCCGGGCCGTCCCCGGAGCGGACGTGCAGGTGCTGGTGCACGAGCCGCTGCTCGCGCAGGTGCTCGCGGGCGTCCTGCCGACGTTCTCCGGCTACTCCGCCCTGCGCCGCGTGCCCGGGCCCGTCGCCGGCGAGCGGCTGTCCGCGGTGGTCGCCGGCGCGCGTTCCGGTGGTGCCTCGACGGTCGCGGTGCACGGCGGCACGGCGTGGTCGTCGCTCCCCGCGCTGCGCTCGTCGGGTGCGGATGCCGTCGCGCTCGCGGTCGCCGGGCTCGGCGAGCCGGGCTGGGAGCGCGTCGCGGAGACCGTCGAGGGCGGGCTGCGGCTGTGGGCCGAGGTGCCGCCGCAGGCGTCCTCGCAGTGCGCCGGGCCGGACGTCGTCGGCCAGGCCGATACCGTGACGCGTCCGTGGCGATCGGTCGGCCTGCCGGCCGCCGGCCTGCGCGACGTGGTGATCCTGGCCGGCGACCCGCCGGCCGCTGCCTCTCCCGACGACGCCCGTGCGGCGCTCGCCGGTGCCGTGCGCTGCGCGCGGCTGGTGACCGAACGGAGCGAGACGTGAGCAACCCCGCCGTGCGCAGGGCTGTCCTGATGCTGGTGTCGACGGCCGCGGCGATCGTCGGGCTCGTGCTCCTCGTGGCCGCGTGGACGAACGTCGCGAAGACGACGATCGCCGCGACCGACGCGGGCGACACGCCGTGCCTCGTGGCGTTCGGCGCGACCGACGGCCCGCTGCAGCAGGCGAGCGTGCACTACGAGATCATGCCGCCCGCGTCGGTGTGCTCGTGGGTGGTCGACGGGGTGCAGGAGGACATCGTGGTGGCCGACACCTCGAGCACGCTCGTCACCGTCGCCATGGTCCTGCTCGTGGCAGGCGCCGCCGGGACGATCACGCTGCTCGTGCTCTCCCGGCGCCGCGCCCGGGCCTGACGCGGCTGTGGGCGGTCCGCGCGATGATGTGCGGGTGAGTGACGCGAACGAGGTGGAGATCCCGGCGGACGCCCGGCGGAGGTGGACCGAGCTGGCCGACCTGATCGAGGCGGACCAGTTCGCGTACTACATCAGCGACGCGCCGACGTCGTCGGACGCCCAGTACGACGAGCGGCTGCGCGAGCTGCAGGCGCTCGAGGACGCCCACCCGGGGCTGCGCACGCCGGAGTCCCCGACGCAGCGCGTGGGCGGCACGTTCTCCACCGAGTTCACGTCGGTCGACCACGTCGAGCGCATGCTCTCGCTGGACAACGCCTTCTCCGCCGAGGAGATCGGCACGTGGGCGGACCGCGCGCACCGCGACCTCGAGACGTCCGACCCGCTGCACTACCTGTGCGAGCTCAAGATCGACGGCCTCGCGATCGCGCTCCTCTACGAGAAGGGCCGCCTCGTGCGCGCCGCGACCCGCGGGGACGGCCGGACCGGCGAGGACGTGACGCTCAACGTCCGGACCATCTCCACGATCCCGCACGAGCTGGCGGGGGACCCCGCCACCCACCCCGACCTCATCGAGGTCCGCGGCGAGGTGTTCTTCCCCGTCGAGGCGTTCACGGCCCTCAACGAGGCGCAGGTCGCGGCCGGCCGCAGCCCGTTCGCCAACCCGCGCAACGCGGCCGCCGGCTCGCTGCGTCAGAAGGACCCGCGCGTCACGGCGGGCCGGGACCTGCGGATGTACGCGCACGGCATCGGCGCGCTGCGCTGGCCCGCGGGGTCGGGCACGACCGTCGAGCGGCAGTCCCAGGTGTACGACCTGCTCGCCGGCTGGGGGATCCCGGTCTCCGGGCACACGCGCGTGGTCGAGGGGCTCGACGGGGTGCGCGAGATGATCGCGTACTACGGCGAGCACCGGCACGACGTCGAGCACGAGATCGACGGCATCGTGGTGAAGATCGACGAGATCGTGCTGCAGCGACGGCTCGGCTCGACGAGCCGCGCGCCGCGGTGGGCGATCGCGTACAAGTACCCGCCGGAGGAGGTGAACACGCGGCTCGTGGCGATCGAGGTCGGCATCGGCCGGACGGGGCGCGCCACGCCGTTCGCCGTGATGGAGCCGGTGTTCGTCTCGGGCAGCACGGTGCGGCAGGCCACGCTGCACAACCAGGACGTCGTCAAGGTCAAGGGCGTGCTGGTCGGCGACGTCGTCGTGCTGCGCAAGGCCGGTGACGTGATCCCGGAGATCGTCGGCGCGGTCGACGCGCTGCGCGACGACGGCTACCCCCGGGTCGAGTGGCACATGCCCGTCGACTGCCCCGAGTGCGGCACGCCGCTGCGACCCATGCGCGAGGGGGACGTGGACCTGCGCTGCCCGAACGCGGAGTCCTGCCCCGCGCAGGTGCGCGGCCGTGTGGAGCACATCGGCTCCCGCGGCGGCCTCGACATCGAGGCGCTCGGCGAGGTGACCGCCGCGGCGCTCACGCAGCCCGACGTGCCGGAGACACCGCCGCTGCGCACCGAGGCCGACCTGTTCGACCTGGTGGGCTACGGCCCGGACGCGCCCGACGACGAGCGTGCGCGCGTCCGCGAGGCGAGCATGGCCCGGCTCGGCGAGATCGAGGTCGTCGTGCGCGACCCGGAGACCGGGCTGCCGCGCGAGGACGAGGACGGCAACCTCCGGCGGCGCACGCCGTTCCGCCGGCGACTGACCTGGACCAAGGCGCAGCGCGCCCAGGCGGCCGACGAGGGCCGCGACCTGCCGGACTGGGGGCCCTCGGAGGCCGCGCGCACGCTGCTCGACGAGCTCGACCTGGCCAAGACCAAGGACCTGTGGCGCGTGATCGTCGCGCTGAGCATCCGCAACGTCGGTCCGACGGCCGCGCGGGCGCTCGCGCAGGAGTTCCGCTCGATGGACGCGTTGCGGGCCGTGCTCGCCGAGCCCGAGGCCGGCGCGCGGCTGGCCGCGGTCGAGGGCGTCGGGCCGACGATCGCGCAGTCGATCCTCGACTGGTTCGCGGAACCGTGGCACGCGGAGGTCGTGGACCGGTGGCGGGCCGCGGGCGTGCGGATGGCCGACGAGGCGGTCGAGGGCCGCGAGCGCACGCTCGAGGGGCTGACCATCGTGGTGACGGGCGGCCTGGAGCGGTTCAGCCGCGACGAGGCCAAGGAAGCGGTCCTGTCCCGCGGCGGGAAGTCGGCCGGGAGCGTCTCGAAGAAGACCGACTACGTCGTGGTGGGGGAGAACGCGGGGTCCAAGGAGACCAAGGCGCGCGAGCTGGGGCTGCGGATCCTGGACGAGGCGGGGTTCGAGGCGCTGCTCGCGGAGGGTCCGGCGGGCGTGGCGCTCCCTGACGCAGCCGATGGGGACGCCGCCGCTGACGAGGCGTCGGCGTGAGCGCCGCACCGGCCATCGCCGTCGCGACCGGGACGCAGGTCGCCGACGCCGGGGCGCTGACCGCGGAGGCCTACCTCGCGGACCGCCTCGTCGACGCCGACGAGGACTACACGAGCGAGCTGCGCGACGCCGAGCGGCGTGCGGCCGAGGCGACGCTGCTGGTGGCGACCGTCGAGGCGACGGACGGGTCTCCCGTCGTCGTCGGGACGATCACGCTCGCGCCGCACGGGACGTCGTACGCCGAGGTCGCCGAGCCGGGCGAGCTCGAGCTGCGCATGCTGGCCGTCGCCCCCGAGGCGCGCGGCCGAGGGATCGCCGAAGCCCTCATGCGCGCGGCGGTGCGCCAGTGCGTGGTCGCGGGCGCACGACGGATCGTGCTCTCGACCCTGGACGCGATGACGACCGCGCAGCGGCTGTACGGGCGGCTCGGCTTCGAGGCGCAGCCGCAGCGCGACTGGGGCCACGTCGAGATCCACCTGCGCGTGTACACCTGGACCCCGCCGGACGCGCCCGGCGCCCTCATCGAGTCGGCGACGTGGCCGCCCGCGCGCGTGGAGGTCACGCCGGGCGGGTGGCGCGTCGGGCTGTCGGGCGGCGTGACCCGGCGGGCGAACAGCGCGGTGCCCGGGTCCGACACGTCTGCGGCGGCGATCGACGAGATCGAGGCGATCTACGCCGGCGCGGGGCTGCCGTCGATCGTGCGGGTGCGCGCGTCCGATGAGCGGGTCGAGGCGCAGCTGGCGGACCGGGGGTACGCCATCGCGTCCGACACCGACGTGCTCGTGCGCGACCTCGGCCCCGGCACCCCGGAGCCCTCTCGCCCGCACCTGCAGGTCCGCAGCGCCACGACGCCCGACGACGCGTGGCTCACCGCGTGGCTCGGCGTGAAGAAGGCCGGTGCGGACCGCGCGCTCGCCCGGCAGGTCCTCGTCGGCGCGCCGGCCGACTACCTCACGGCGATCGTGGACGGCAGGGTCGCCGGGGTGATCCGGGTGGCCTTCGCCGAGGACTGGGCCGGGCTGTCCAGCCTCGCGGTCGAGCCGTCCCTGCGGCGTGCTGGGCTGGGCCGCGAGCTCACGCTGCGCGCGCTCGCGGCCGCCCGGAACCGGGGGGCGCGGCGCGTGTTCCTGCAGGTGGAGGCGCACAACGCGGGTGCGGCGCGGCTCTACGCCGGGCTCGGGTTCCAGCCCGCCGACGCGTACCGCTACCGCGAGCTCGCGGCAGCGGAGGACGGGCCGCCCACGCCGGGCTGCTAGCGCGTCGGCTCGGTCCCTACCGGGCCGCCCAGAGCATGCCGCGCTCGATGATCGTCCGCAGCGCGGGCGTCTCCAGGTCCGCGAGGTGGTGGCCGGGCGTCGCCACGAACACGCGCCCGGCTCCCCAGCGGCGGGTCCAGACCGCGGGCGAGGTCACGGGTGCGTGCCACTCGTCGCCGGGGCCCGGCGTGATGGTCGTGGTGGCCAGGACCTCGTTGAGCGGGTCCGTGAGCAGCCAGTACTGCTCGGAGTGCAGCGCGAAGTCGTGCACGCCCTCGACGATCGGGTGCTCGGGCCGCGTGATCGACACGGTGTGGTCGACGATCCCGCCGGGGTGGGCGACGAACTGCGCGCCGACGAGCTGCAGGTAGTCGGTCGCCATCCGGAAGGAGTCGACGATGCCGCCGTGCCACCCGGCGAAGCCGGTCCCCGCGGCGACGGCGGTCCGCAGGCCGCGCAGCTCGTCGGCCAGGATGTCGCCCATCGTCCAGCACTGGACGACGAGGTCGGTCGAGGCCATGAACTCGGTGTCGGCGTACACCTCGAGCGAGCCCTCGACGGTGACGTCTAAGTCGTGCTCGCGCAGGAACGGCACGAACAGGTCGGCCGCCTCCTCCGGGGCGTGGCCGTCCCACCCTCCACGCACGACGAGTGCCCGACGGGTCACGGTGTCCTCCTGGTCTTCGTTGGCCGGTGGATCGATGGTCTCAGGCGATGTGGGCGTCGATCGCGGCGGCGGACAGCACGTGGTCGGCTGCCATGGCGCTCGCGCCCAGCACGCCCGCGCGCCCCTTGGTGCGGGAGGCGACGATGCGCAGGTGCTGCGTGGCCAACGGTAGCGACCGGCGGTACACCACCTCGCGGATCCCGGCGATGAGGTGCTCACCCGCCTCGGCGACCTGGCCGCCGATGACGATGACCGACGGGTTGAGCATGCTCACGCACGCGGCGAGCACGCCGCCGATGTGCCGGCCGGCCTCACGGACCTCGCGGCTCGCGTCCAGGTCGCCCGCGCGGACGAGGGCGACCACGTCCGCTCCGCTCGCGGCGGCCGTACCGAGCGCGGTGAGGGCGGAGGCGATCGCCGGTCCGCTCGCGACGGCCTCGAGGCACCCGGTGTTGCCGCAGCGGCACGGCAGGTCGAGCCCGCCGGGAACGGCGATGTGGCCGAGGTCGCCCGCCGAGCCCTGCGCGCCGCGGCGGATGGCGCCGTCGGAGATGATCCCCGCCCCGATGCCGGTGGCGACCTTGACGAACAGCAGGTGGTCGACCGTCGGCCACTGCGACGTGTGCTCGCCGAGCGCCATGATGTTGACGTCGTTGTCGACGAGCACCGGGACGTGCAGCCGCCGGCTGAGCAGGCCGGGCACGTCGGCGTCGTCCCAGCCGGGCATGATCGGCGGGTTGATGGGCCGCCCGGTGGAGTGCTCGACGGGTCCGGGCAGGCCCATGCCGACGCTGACCAGGTCGGAGACGGGCCTGCCCGCCGTGGCCAGCAGCTCGTGCGCGAGCTCGACGACGCGGTCGAGGACCGGCTCGGGGCCCTCGGCGATCGCGATCTGCTCGGCGTGCTCGGCGAGGACCGTGCCGGTGAGGTCGGTCAGGGCGAGGCGCGAGTGGGTCGCGCCGAGGTCGACGGCCAGGACCACGCGCGCCGCGGGGTTGAACCGGAACGTGGCCGGCGGGCGGCCGCCCGTGGAGGTCGCCTCGCCGGCGGGCGTCACGAAGCCGGAGGCCAGCAGCAGGTCGACCCGCGCGGCGATGGTCGAGCGCGCCTGCCCGGTGAGAGTGGCCAGGTCAGCGCGGGTGCGGGGCTGGCCGTCACGGAGGAGCTGGAACATCTCCCCGGCCCCGGTCGGCCTGGGGGCGAACTTGGTCAGCTCGTCCATGCGCACAGTGAACCACCCCCGTCTCCGTCACGAGCGCGGCTTCCGCGTCGTGGCCCTCGCGCCCTGATCCCGGACTTGTGCAGATCACGTTCGCATAACTCTGCCACAGAACTCTCGACTTTTGCTTGACGCCCGACAGAAGTGTCCCTAGGTTCGTCCGCATGGTCACCGACGACCCCCAGACAGCCGGGCTGCTGACGATGCGAGGCATCGTGAAGCAGTTCCCCGGTGCCCGCGCCCTCGACGGCGTGGACCTCGACATCCGTGCCGGCGAGGTGCACTGCCTGCTCGGCCAGAACGGCGCGGGCAAGTCCACGCTGATCAAGGTGCTCGCCGGCGCGCACCAGCCCGACGAGGGCGAGATCCTCATCGACGGCCGGCCCGTCACGATCACGCACCCGGTCGCGGGGCTGAAGCTCGGCATCGCGACGATGTACCAGGAGCTCGACGTCGTCGACGGGCTGTCGGTCGCGGAGAACGTCTACCTCGGTCACGAGCTCGCGACCGCCGGCTTCTCCCAGCGCCGCGCCGCGATCCAGCACACCAGGAAGCTGCTCGCGCGCCTCGGGCACAGCGGTATCTCGCCGCGCCGGGAGGTCGGCACGCTGTCCGCCGCCGGCAAGCAGATCGTCAGCATGGCGCGGGCCCTGTCGCACGACGCTCGCGTCATCGTGATGGACGAGCCGTCCGCGGTGCTCGACTCCGAGGAGGTCGCGAACCTCTTCCGCGTGGTGCGGGACCTGACCGCCGAGGGTGTCGCCGTCGTCTACATCTCCCACCGGCTCGAGGAGATCCGCCAGATCGGCGACCGGATCACCGTCCTCAAGGACGGGCGCACGGTCGCCAGCGGGCTCGCCGTGGCCGACACCCCGACCGCGGAGCTGATCCGCCTGATGACCGGTCGCAACGTCGAGTACGCGATCCCGCGTCGTCCGCCGGTGGCCGACGACGCCCCCACGCTCGTGCACGTCGAGAACCTGGGGCTGCGCGGGTCGTTCAGCGACGTCTCGTTCGACGTGCGCGCCGGTGAGGTCGTCGGGCTGGCCGGGCTCGTCGGCTCGGGGCGGTCGGAGATCCTCGAGACCGTCTTCGGCGCGCGGAAGGCCACCAGCGGTCGGGTGGAGATCGGCGGGACCGCCCTGCGACCCGGGTCGGTCCCCGAGGCCGTGCGCGCCGGGATCGGCCTGTGCCCGGAGGAGCGCAAGAGCCAGGGGCTGCTGCTCGACGAGCCGGTGTACCGCAACATCACGCTGACGAGCTTCTCCCGCACCGCCAGGGCCGGTTTCCTCGACGAGGCCGGCGAGAAGCGCGAGGCGGGAGCCCAGATCAGCGCGCTCGACGTCCGGCCCGCGGACGGCGACCGCCACGCGCGGACGCTGTCGGGCGGCAACCAGCAGAAGGTGCTGCTCGCCCGCTGGCTGGTGCACGGCTGCCGGGTGCTGCTCCTCGACGAGCCGACCCGCGGCGTGGACGTGGGCGCGCGCGCCGAGATCTACGCGTTGATCGCCGAGCTCGCCGCGCGCGGCACCGCCGTCGTCGTGGTCTCGAGCGAGATCGAGGAGGTGCTCGGCCTGGCCGACCGCGTCCTCGTGGTGTCCGAAGGGCGCGTGGTCCACGAGGGACCGACGTCGCAGATCGACGAGCACCGGGTGCTCGACCTCGTCATGGAAGGAAGTGCCGCGTGAGCGACCAGGACCTCACGGCGAAGGTGCCGGCAGCGGACGAGTCCGCCCGGGTGGAGAACGCGTCGACCGCCGTCGGACGCCGCAGCCTCCTGAGCGGCGGTGCCGGCCGCAACCTCGGCCTCGTCATCGCGCTGGTCGCGCTGTGCGTGGTCGGCGTCATCACCGCCGGTGACCGGTTCGCCAGCGTCAACAACCTCCTGACGATCCTGCGGCTGGCCGCGATCATCGGGGTGCTGAGCATCGGGATGACCTTCGTCATCACCGGCGGAGGAATCGACCTGTCCGTCGGGTCGGTGCTCGGCCTGGCGTCGGTCTGGGCGAGCACGGTCGCGACGCAGACGATGGCGAACGACACGCACTGGGTCGTCATGGTCGGCGTCGCGCTGCTCGTCGGGCTGGGTGCCGGGCTCGTCAACGGCGTGCTGATCGCCTACGGAAAAGTCGTCGCGTTCATCGCGACCCTCGCGATGATGGTCGCCGCGCGCGGCCTGGCGGAGATCATCGCCAACCGGCAGACCCAGATCGTCAAGGTCCAGGGCTTCCTGGACTTCTTCCGCGCCGACGTGCTCGGGATCCCCACGCTCGTGTGGATCTTCGTGCTCGTGGCCGTGGGCGCGTGGATCCTGCTCAACCGCACCACGTTCGGGCGCCGCACGATCGCCGTCGGCGGCAACCCCGAGGCCGCGCGCCTGGCCGGCATCAACGTCAAGCGCCACACCACCTACCTCTACGCGCTTGCCGGCCTCGCGGCCGGGATCGCGGGGGTCATGATGCTCGGCCGCACGTCGGCCGGCAGCTCCACCAACGGTCTGTACTACGAGCTCGACGCCATCGCGGCGGTCGTCGTCGGCGGCACGCTGCTCGCCGGCGGTCGCGGCACCATCGTCGGCACCGTCCTGGGTGTCCTGATCTTCTCCACCCTCACGAACGTGTTCACGCAGAACAACCTGTCGATCTCGGCGCAGGCGGTGGCCAAGGGCGTGATCATCGTCGTCGCCGTCATGCTCCAGCAGCGCATCGCCGAGCGCTCCCGTGCCAGCACCTGAGACCCGCACGCACTGACACCCCCTGCACCACCCGATCAAGGAGGATCGCCATGTCCGCAGCACCCCTGCGCCGCCGCTGGCTCGCCATCGCCGGCACCGCAGCAGCCCTCACGCTCGTCGTGTCGGGCTGCACCTCGAACACCCCGGAGGAGGACCCGAGCGAGGACACGTCGAGCGCGGCCGTCCAGCCGGGTGCGTCGTCGGGCAACGACGAGCCGGGCGACAAGGTCGTCATCGGCTTCTCCGCACCCGCCGCCGACCACGGCTGGATGGGCGCGATCACCAAGGGCGCTGTCGCCGAGGCCGGCAAGTACTCCGACGTGGAGCTCAAGCAGGCCGAGGGCACCAACGACCCCAACGTCCAGATCAGCCAGATCGAGCAGTTCATCAACGACGGCGTCGACGCCATCGTGCTGCTCCCGTTCGACGGCGCGGCCCTCACGGAGGTCGCCACCAAGGCGATGAACGCCGGGATCGTCGTCGTCAACGTCGACCGGGAGTTCTCCGACCCCAACGCCGCGCGCACCACGGTGCTCGGCGACAACTACGGCATGGGCGTCAGCGCCGGCGCCTACATCTGCGAGCAGCTCAAGGGCAAGTCCGACGCCAAGGTCGCCGAGATCGCCGGCATCGACTCCCTGCCCCTGACGCAGGACCGCAGCAAGGGCTTCGCCGACGCGCTCGGCACCTGCGGGCTCAAGGTCTCGAACCGCGTCGCGGCGGACTTCACGCCGCAGGGCGGCAACTCGGCCACCGCCAGCCTGCTCCAGGCGGCACCGAAGCTCGACGCCATCTGGAACCACGACGACGACCAGGGCGTCGGCGTCCTCGCGGCGATCGAGGAGGCGGGGCGTGACGAGTTCTTCATGGTCGGCGGCGCCGGCTCGAAGAACGTCATGGACGCGATCAAGGCGGACAACACGGTCCTCAAGGCCACGGTCATCTACCCCTCCACGCAGGCCGCGGACGGCATCAAGCTCGCCCGGCTCCTCGTGCAGGGCAAGTCGATGAGCGACCTCGTCGAGGTCGAGGTGCCGCGCAAGGTGCAGCTGTACGCACCCGTGGTGACCAAGACGAACGTCGACAAGTACCTGCCGACGGCCTTCGAGTCCTGACACCGACCGGGCGGGCCGCTGCAGCCCTGCGGCCCGCCCGGTCCCCAGCCCGGTCTCAGCACAGCGCCCGAGGAGGCTCTCCGTGACCGCACCCCCCGCAGCACCCGACCTGCCGCGCCTCGGCGTGGGGATGGTCGGCTACGCCTTCATGGGCGTGGCGCACGCGCAGGCATGGCGCAACGCGCCCCGGTTCTTCGACCTGCCGCTCGCCGTCGACATGGCGGCGGTCGCCGGCCGCAACGAGGCCGCGGTCCGTGCCGCGGCGGCCACCCAGGGGTGGCGCGACGTCGAGACGGACTGGAAGGCGCTCGTCGGGCGCGACGACGTGGACCTCGTCGACGTCTGCACGCCGGGTGACACCCACGCCGAGATCGCGATCGCCGCGCTCGAGGCGGGCAAGCACGTGCTGTGCGAGAAGCCGCTGGCCAACTCGGTCGCCGAGGCCGAGGCGATGGCCGCCGCGGCAGCGGTCGCCCCGGGGGTCGCGATGGTCGGCTTCACCTACCGCCGCGTGCCGGCGATCCAGCTCGCACGCAGCCTGGTCGCCGACGGCCGCGTCGGCACCGTCCGCCACGTCCGTGCGCAGTACCTGCAGGACTGGATCGCCGACCCCGCCGCGCCGCTGTCCTGGCGGCTCGACAAGCAGAAGGCCGGCTCGGGCGCCCTGGGGGACATCGGCGCGCACATCGTCGACCTCGCGCAGTTCATCACCGGCGAGCAGGTGACGGGCGTCTCGGCCGTGCTCGAGACGTTCGTGCACGAGCGCCCCGTCGCGGACTCGTCGAGCGGCCTGAGCGCGTCGTCGTCCTCGGGTCGCACCGGCCCCGTGACCGTCGACGACGCGGCGATCTTCCTGGGCCGGATGTCCGGCGGCGGCCTGGCCACCTTCGAGGCGACCCGGTTCGCCTACGGCCGCAAGAACGCCATCCGGCTCGAGATCAACGGCTCGGCGGGGTCCATCGCGTTCGACTTCGAGGACATGAACGTCCTGCACTACTTCGACGCCGCGGAGCCGGCCACGACCGCGGGGTTCCGGCGGATCGTCGTCACCGAGCCCGAGCACCCGTTCGTCGGGGCCTGGTGGCCCGCAGGCCACGGGCTCGGGTACGAGCACGCCTTCACCCACCAGGTCGTCGACCTCGTCGGCGGCATCGCCACCGGCGCGGCCCCGAGCCCCACGTTCGCCGACGGGCTGCAGGTGCAGCGCGTGCTGGACGCCGTGGAACGCTCGGCAGGAGCCGACTCCGTGTGGACCCCGACCAAGGAGAGCTGACCATGGCGCGACCGATCACCCTGTTCACCGGCCAGTGGGCCGACCTGCCGTTCGAGGAGGTCGCGCGGCTCGCGGCCGGCTGGGGCTACGACGGGCTGGAGATCGCCTGCTGGGGCGACCACCTCGACCCCTGGCGCTGGGACGACGAGGAGTACGTGGCCGGCCGGCGGGAGATCCTGGAACGCCACGGGCTCAAGGTCTGGGCGATCTCGAACCACCTCAAGGGCCAGGCCGTCTGCGACGACCCCATCGACCAGCGGCACCGCGACATCCTCCCGGACGTCGTGTGGGGCGACGGTGACCCCGAGGGCGTGCGGCAGCGTGCGGCGACCGAGATGCAGCACACCGCGCGCCTGGCCGCCAAGCTCGGGGTGAAGACCGTGGTCGGCTTCACCGGGTCGTCGATCTGGAAGTACGTCGCGATGTTCCCGCCGGTCTCCCAGGCCGCGATCGACGCGGGCTACCAGGACTTCGCCGACCGGTGGAACCCGATCCTCGACGTGTTCGACGAGGTGGGCGTGCGGTTCGCGCACGAGGTGCACCCCAGCGAGATCGCGTACGACTACTGGACGACGGTGCGCACGCTCGAGGCGATCGGCCACCGCGAGGCGTTCGGGCTCAACTGGGACCCGAGCCACTTCATCTGGCAGCAGCTCGACCCGGTCGACTTCATCGGCGACTTCGCGGACCGGATCTACCACGTCGACTGCAAGGACGTGAAGCTCCGCCTCGGCAACGGCCGCAACGGCCGGCTCTCGTCGCACCTGGGCTGGGGCGACCAGCGCCGCGGGTGGGACTTCGTCTCGACCGGCCGCGGCGACGTCCCGTGGGAGGCCTCGTTCCGCGCGCTCAACGCGATCGGGTACGACGGGCCGATCTCGGTGGAGTGGGAGGACGCCGGGATGGATCGGCTGGTGGGCGCGCCCGACGCGCTCGAGTTCGTGCGCCGCAACGCCTTCGCGGCGCCGACCGCGGCGTTCGACGCGGCGTTCAGCTCGCGCTGAGCGGGCGACGGGTCGTCGCGCCGGGGAGATACTGGCGCGATGATCTCCACCGACCTCGCGCTGCTGCTCCGGGCCTCGGGGCTGCGGTGGAACCCTGCGTCCGGTGACTCGTTCGTCGTGCTCGTCGACGGGCTGGACGAGGAGGTCTTCACGATCAGCGAGATGACGATCGAGGCGCACCGGTACGACACCGGCACGGTGCTGGGGTTCAACGGCACGACCGAGTGGGCGCTGGACTCCGTGGCGCAGGACGACGCGCTGTGGCTGCCGCGTGAGGACCAGCTGCGGTCGAAGCTGGGGAGCACGTTCCGCTCGCTGGCCCGCGCGACCGACGGCACGCACCAGGTGCTCATCGAGGTCTCGGGCCGGCCCGAGCAGCTGTTCACGGCCGACACCGCCGAGGACGCCTATGCGCAGGCGCTGCTCTCGTTGGTCACGGCGGCCGTCGACCGGGTGGTCTGAGCACCCCACTAGACTCGGACCCATGTCCTCCCTCTCCCGCGACGAGGTCGCGCGCGTGGCGGGGCTGGCCCGGATCGACCTGACTCCCGCCGAGCTGGACCGGCTCGCCGGCGAGCTCGACGTGATCGTCGAGTCGGTCGCGCGCGTGAGCGAGATCGCCACGCCGGACGTGCCGGCCACCAGCCACCCCCTGCCCCTGTCGAACGTGTTCCGCACCGACGTGCCGGTCGCGACCGTGGACCGTGACGCCGTGCTGGCGTCCGCCCCGGCGGCCCAGGACGGCAAGTTCCTCGTCCCGCAGATCCTGGGGGAGGACTCATGAGCGACCTCACGCGCCTGAGCGCCGCGGCGCTCGCGGACGCCCTGACGTCCGGCCAGGCGTCCAGCGTCGAGGCCACGCAGGCCCACCTGGACCGCATCGCCGCCGTCGACGGCGCGGTGCACGCGTTCCTGCACGTCAGCACGGACGAGGCCCTCGCCACGGCCGCGGACGTCGACGCGCGTCGGGCCGCTGGCGAGGAGCTGCATGCGCTCGCCGGCGTGCCGATCGCCGTCAAGGACGTCGTCGTGACGCAGGGGCTGCCCACGACCGCCGGGTCGAAGATCCTCGAGGGCTGGGTGCCGCCCTACGACGCGACGCTCGTCGAGCGGATCAAGGCGGCCGGCCTGCCGATCCTCGGCAAGACCAACATGGACGAGTTCGCCATGGGCTCGAGCACCGAGCACTCGGCCTACGGCAACACCCACAACCCCTGGGACCTCGACCGGATCCCCGGCGGATCCGGCGGCGGTTCGGCCGCGGCCGTCGCGGCCTACGAGGCGCCCCTGGCGATCGGCACGGACACGGGGGGCTCGATCCGCCAGCCCGCGGCCGTCACCGGCACCGTCGGCGTCAAGCCGACCTACGGCGGCGTGTCGAGGTACGGCCTCATCGCCCTCGCGTCGTCGCTCGACCAGGCCGGCCCGGTCACGCGCACCGTGCTGGACAGCGCGCTGCTGCACGAGCTCATCGGCGGCCACGACCCGCGCGACTCGACGAGCATCGACGAGCCGCTGCCGGACCTCGTCGGCGCCGCCCGCCTGGGCGCGAACGGTGACCTGACCGGCGTGCGCGTCGGCGTCATCACCGAGCTGCAGGGCGAGGGCTACCAGGCCGGCGTCCAGGCACGGTTCGACGAGTCGCTCGAGCTGCTGCGCTCCGCGGGCGCCGAGATCGTCGAGGTGTCCTGCCCGCACTTCGAGTACGCGCTCGCCGCGTACTACCTGATCCTGCCGGCGGAGGCGTCGAGCAACCTGGCCAAGTTCGACGGCATGCGGTTCGGCCTGCGCGTGGTCCCCGAGGACCACCCCACCGCCGAGCGCGTGATGTCCGCGACGCGCGGCCAGGGCTTCGGCGACGAGGTCAAGCGCCGCATCATCCTCGGAACGTACGCGCTGTCGGCGGGCTACTACGACGCCTACTACGGCTCGGCCCAGAAGGTGCGCACCCTCATCCAGCGCGACTTCGCCGCCGCGTTCGAGAAGGCCGACGTGCTCGTCTCGCCGACCGCACCGACCACGGCGTTCAAGCTCGGCGAGAAGCTCGACGACCCGCTGGCGATGTACCTCAACGACGTCGCGACGATCCCCGCGAACCTGGCCGGCGTGCCCGGCCTCTCGCTGCCGAGCGGCCTGTCCGACGACGGCCTGCCCGTCGGCTTCCAGGTGCTCGCACCCGCCAAGGCGGACGACCGCCTCTACCGGGTGGGCGCCGCGCTCGAGGCCCTGCTGGAGAACACGTGGGGTGGCCCGCTGCTGGGCCGCGCCCCGGAACTGGAGACCCGATGAGCGCCGCCCTCGTCGACCTCGTCGACTACGACGAAGCCGTCGCCCGCTTCGACCCCGTCATCGGCATCGAGGTGCACGTCGAGCTCGGTACCGCCACGAAGATGTTCGACGGCGCGCCCGCCGGGTTCGGCGAGGAGCCGAACACGTCGGTCACGCCCGTCTCGCTCGGCCTGCCCGGCGCGCTGCCGGTCGTCAACGAGAAGGCCGTGGAGTACGCGATCCGGATCGGCCTCGCGCTGAACTGCTCGATCGCGGAGAGCTGCCGGTTCGCCCGGAAGAACTACTTCTACCCGGACGTGCCGAAGAACTTCCAGACGTCGCAGTACGACGAGCCCATCGCGTTCGACGGCTACGTCGACGTCGAGCTCGAGGACGGGACCGTGTTCCGGGTCGACATCGAGCGCGCGCACATGGAGGAGGACGCGGGCAAGAACACCCACGTCGGCGGCTCGACGGGTCGCATCCACGGCGCGGAGTACTCGCTCGTCGACTACAACCGCGCCGGCATCCCGCTCGTGGAGATCGTCACGCGGCCCATCACGGGCGCGGGCGAGCGCGCGCCCGAGGTGGCGCGCAGGTACGTCCAGACCCTGCGCGACCTGTTCCGCGCGCTGGAGGTCTCCGAGGCCCGCATGGAGCGCGGCAACGTGCGCGCCGACGTCAACGTCTCGCTGCGCCCGACGCCCGAGTCGCCGCTCGGCACCCGCACCGAGACCAAGAACGTCAACTCGTTCCGCTCGGTCGAGCGCTCGGTCCGCTACGAGATCAGCCGCCAGGCGGCCGTCCTCGACGCGGGCGCCACGGTCACGCAGGAGACGCGGCACTGGCACGAGGACACCGGCAGCACGACGTCCGGGCGCATCAAGTCCGACGCCGAGGACTACCGGTACTTCCCCGAGCCGGACCTCGCGCCGATCGTCCCCGACCGCGCGTGGATCGAGGAGATCCGGGCCGCGCTGCCCGAGCTGCCCGCGGCCCGCCGCCGCCGGCTGCAGGGGGAGTGGGGCTACGCCGACGCCGAGATGCGGGACGTCGTCAACGCCGGTGCGGTCGAGCTCATCGAGGCGACCGTCGCAGCGGGCGCGTCGCCGGCCGCCGCGCGCAAGTGGTGGATGGGCGAGCTGGCCCGGACCGCCAAGCAGCAGGAGGTCGAGCTCGCCGACCTGCCGATCACGCCCGCCCAGATCGGCGCGCTGCAGTCGCTCGTCGACAGCGGCCGGATCAACGACAAGCTCGCGCGGCAGGTGCTCGAGGGCGTGCTGGCCGGCGAGGGCGAGCCCGAGGCGGTCGTCGTCGCGCGCGGCCTCGAGGTCGTGTCCGACGACGGCCCGCTGCTCGACGCGATCGACGCGGCACTGGCCGCGCAGCCGGACCTCGCGGAGAAGATCCGCGGCGGCAACCAGGGGCCGATCGGCGCCATCATCGGCGCGGTCATGAAGGCCACCCGCGGTCAGGCCGACGCCGGCCGCGTGCGCGAGCTGGTGCTCGAGCGCCTGAAGGGCTGACGCGCCCGGTCCGGCCCCCCACGCCGGGGGCCGGACCGTCAGCGCGGCAGGTACTTCTCCTGAACCCGCAGGTACGCGTCGCCGTCGAAGCCCGGGATGAGTGACGTCTGCACGATGTAGCTCTGCACGGCAGCGACGACCAGCACGCTCTGCTCGGCGCCGAGCGCGTCCGCCTCCGCAGGGTCGAGGCCGTGGGTGCGCTGCTGCCACAGCGAGACGTAGCGCCCCATGGTGGCGCGCAGCCGGTGGACCACCGACGCCGCGAGCTCGCGGATCGCCGGGTCGGTCACGCCCTCGCCCCACATCTGCAGCATGATCCCCGGCGCGCCGAGCTCGTGCTGCATCGCGGTGACGATCGTGCGGGGCAGGGCGGGCGGCGGCGGCATCGGGTCGAGCGTCGCGAGCTTCTCGATGTCGGCGATGCGCGCGTCGACGATGCGCGACGCCACGTCGACCACGAGCGACTCCTTGCTCGGGTAGTGACCGTAGATCGCACCGGCGGACAACCCCGACTCGGCGATGATCTCCGCCATGGACGTGGCGTGGAAGCCTTTGCGCCGGAACGCCCGCAACGCGGCGTCGGCGATCTCCTGACGCCGCGCGACGCGGTACTGCTCGGTGACCTTGGGCACACCCCAGCATAAAAACGAACGAACGTTCTTGACAACTCGAGAGACCGGGTCGCACCCTTGAACCAGAACGAACATTCGGTTTGAGGAGATCGTCATGTCCACCCTGCACACCCCCTGGCGCCGCCTGCTCGGCATCGGTGCCGCCCTCTCCGCGGTCGTCACCCTGCTCGCCCTGGCCTTCCTGTGGCCGAGCGCGACCTCGAAGGCGCACGACCTCCCGATCGCGCTGGCCGGCCCGTCCGCCGCCGTCGCGCAGCTGGACGCCGCGCTCGAGCAGCGGGCGCCGGGAGTGTTCGACGTCGTCGCGACGGGCGACCGTGCCGACGCCGTCGCGCTCGTCGAGTCGCGTGACGTGTACGGCGCGATCGTCGTGGGCGGGCAGCCCGAGGTCCTCACGACGACGGCGGGCAGCGCCGTCGTCGCGCAGCAGCTCGCCGCGCTCGCCCCCGTGCTCGCGCAGCAGCTCGGCGTCGAGGACGTGCCGGTGACGGACCTCGTGCCACTGAGCACGGGCGACCCTCGTGGCACGATCCTCGGGCTCGTCACGCTGCCCCTGGTGATCGGCGGGATGATCGGCGGCATCGGCATCTCGCTGCTCGTCGTCGGCGTCTGGCGCCGCGTCGCCGCCACCGGTGCGTACGCCGTGGTCGGCGGGCTGGCCGTCGCCGCCGTCCTGCAGGGGATGTTCGGCGCGCTGCAGGGCGCCTACCTCGTCAACGCCGCGATCGTCGCGCTGGCGCTGGCCGGGATCGCAGGCGTCATCGTCGGCGTCGTGTCGATCGTCGGCCGCGCGGGCATCGCCGTCGGCCCGGTGCTCTTCCTGCTCTTCGCCAACCCGATCGCGTCGGCGGCCGCGCCGTGGCAGATGCTGCCGGCACCGTGGGGCGCGATCGGCCAGTGGCTGCCGCCCGGCGCCGCCGCCGCGCTGCTGCGCGACCACTCGTACTTCCCCGCGGCGGGCACGGCGGGCCTCTGGCTGGCCCTGGTGGGCTGGGTCGTCGTCGGGCTCCTGCTCGCGACCATCGGGCACTTCAAGGACACGGGTGCCGCCACCCGCGCCGCGATCGAGGAGGCCGAGGACGCCCGCGTGGGCACCTTCTCCTGACCTCGGCGTGGGACCGGGTCCCGAGCGAGCGGGTCCCGGTAACCTCGTGGCCACACGTGCGCCGTACCGTCCGTGGGGACGAGAGGAGACGTCGATGGAGAAGCCGACGCTGCAGGGGGAGATGATCACCCTGCGCCCCATCCGGGCGGACGATTCCGACGCGATGTGGCTGTCGCTCGACGACCCCGAGGGCACGCGCCTGACCGGGACCACGGAGAAGTTCACGCGCGAGCAGATCGACGCCTGGTGCGCGAGCCGCGCCACCGCCGAGGGGCGCTACGACTTCGCGGTCACGGCGAACGGTGACGACAGCTTCCGCGGCGAGATCGTGCTCAACGAGGTCGACGAGGTGGTCCGCTCCGCGAACCTCCGGCTCGCGATGGGTCCGACCTACCGGGGGCGCGGGTACGGCACGGAGGCGATCCAGCTCGTGCTCGGGTTCGCGTTCGACGGCATCGGGCTGCACCGTGTCGAGCTCGACGTGCTGAGCATCAACGCGCGCGCCAAGTCGCTCTACGAGAACCTGGGCTTCCGGGTCGAGGGCCGCAAGCGCGACGCGTACCGCGACGGCGACGGGTTCTGCGACGCGATCATCATGGGCATCCTCGAGGACGAGTACCGCGCGGGTCAGCTCGACTGACCGCACGACGAAGGGCGCGAACCCCGTGGGGTTCGCGCCCTTCGTTCTCCTCCCTGGCCGTCAGCGGAGCCAGGAGTGCTTCTGCACGATCGGCAGGTTGGCCCACCAGCGGCCGAGCCCCCACGTGTCACCGGCGAACGTCAGCGCGGCGATGACCAGGACCAGCGCGTAGATCACGTGGTAGTCGATCAGCGGGTTGGTGGAGCCCTGCTGCAGCGGCCACTCGGCCACCCACATCATCGCCATGATGAGCGAGCCGGCGACGGCCGAGACGCGCAGGCCGATGCCGAGCATGACGGCCACGCCGACGCCGAGCATGCCGAGCATGAACAGCCAGTCGGTCAGCGGGCTGGCCAGGTTGGCGAAGACGTCCTTGAACGGGCCGATGGCGCCGAACTTCATGAAGCCCTGGCTCGGCGTCCCGCCGTTGATCCAGGAAGCGGTCGGGCTGCCCTCGGCCACGGCGGCGCCGGTGCTGTAGTGCAGGCCGAAGGTCTTGTCGAGGAAGGCCCACAGGAAGATGAATCCGGTGGCCAGGCGTGCCAGCGCGAGAGCGATGCGGGCCTTGCTCGACGTGACGACGGACGACTCGGTGACGGTGGCGGTGGGGACTTCGGCACTGCGGAGGGCGGTCATCTTCTTGGCTTTCCAGGAGGGCGGTGGGGCGTCGTCGTCGGCGCCGTAGCTCCACTCTTGTGTGCGTTCGGTGAAGAACCGCGGGACGTTTGTCCCGACTTCACCGACCCCGGCCGTACGCCTCCAGCGCGGCCTCGCGCTCGACCTTGTGATCGACGATCCGCTCGGGGTAGCCGGCCGGCACCCCGACCCGCCACGGCTGGTGCACGGCCTTGCCTGCGATGCCCCGCAGCTCCGGCACCCACCGCCGCACGTAGTCGCCGTCGGGGTCGAACTTCTCGCCCTGCAGCACGGGGTTGAACACCCGGAAGTACGGCGCGGCGTCGCGGCCGGTGCCGGCGACCCACTGCCAGTTCAGCTGGTTCTGCGGCACGTCGCCGTCGACGAGCCACGCCATGAAGTGCTCGGCGCCGCGCTGCCAGCGCTGGTGCAGGTCCTTGACCAGGAACGACGCGACGACCATCCGGACGCGGTTGTGCATCCACCCCGTCGCCAGCAGCTGGCGCATCCCGGCGTCGACGAGCGGGTAGCCCGTGCGGCCCTGGGTCCAGGTGACGAAGGCCTCGTCGGCCGCCGCGCCCTGCGCCCAGGAGTCCTCCGGGACGACGACCCGCAACGACCGGCTCGCGGCCGACGGGTGGTGCCACAGCACGTCCGCGTGGAACTCGCGCCACGCGAGCTCGGAGCGGAACGTGGCGACCGACGCGCCCTGCTGGGGGGCGAGGTCGGCGAGCAGCGTCCGGGGGTGCAGCTCGCCGAACTTCAGCGGGATCGACATCGACGAGGTGCCCTCGACGTCGGGGCGGTCGCGCTCGGTGCCGTAGTCGTCGAGCGCCTCGTCGAGGAACCGGTGCCAGCGGTCGTGTGCCGCGCGCTCGCCGGCCGGCGGGAGGTCGACGTCCGGTTCGGGTGCGTCGGGTACGCCGTCCGTCGGCACCTCTGCCCAGCTCGGCGAGCGGGGGAGCGGCGCAGGGGCGGACCAGCCGTGGTCGAGCCACGCGTTGCGGAACGGCGTGAACACCTGGAACGGGGTGC
The DNA here is from genome assembly GCF_003755175.1 of Cellulomonas sp. PhB150. GTDB lineage: Bacteria > Actinomycetota > Actinomycetes > Actinomycetales > Cellulomonadaceae > Cellulomonas. Next base: position 41,852 of record NZ_RKHX01000002.1, read on the forward strand.
CCGCCCCGGTGCTCAGGCGGCCGGGCGCGACCGCGTACGGGGAGCCGGTGGGGATGAGCTCGGCGTCGTCGAGGGCCCGCGCGACGGCCTCGTCGCGTCGTCGCCCGTACGGCTCGGTCGCGGCGGTGACGTGCACGGAGCCGGCCCCCACCTCCCGGGCGACGGCCGGCACCACCTCGGTGGCCCGGCCGGTGCGCACGACGAGGCGCCCGTCCAGCTCCTCGTCGAGCGCGCGCAGGGACGCGGCGAGGTAGGCCAGCCGGGGCGCACCGGCGGTCCGCCACAGGGCCGGGTCGACGACGAACAGCGGGACGACGAGCCCGTCGTCGTCGCGTGCGCGGTCGACCGCGGCGACCAGCGCCGGGTTGTCCGCGAGGCGCAGGTCGCGTCGGAACCAGTGCACGCTCGCCACCGGGTCACCGTATTTCCCGATCCCGCACTCGGCGAACGCTGGTGCCCGGCGTGCTGACCGGCCACGATGGAGCGATGACCAGGGCGGACGAACCGGGCGGGCCTGACGTGGCAACGGTCGAGCACCACGTGGTTCCGCGAGACCATGCGTTCTTCGGCCACCCGCTCGGCCTCTTCACGCTGTTCGGCACCGAGCTCTGGGAGCGGTTCAGCTACTACGGGATGCGCGCCATCCTGCTGTACTACCTGACGGACTCGATCGCCAACGGCGGCCTCGGGATCGAGCAGACCTCGGGCGAGGCGCTCGTCGCCGCCTACGGCGCGTCGGTCTACCTGGTCTCGGTGCTCGGCGGCTGGCTCGCCGACCGCGTGATCGGCGCCCGCCGCTCGGTGCTCTACGGCGGCGTCGTCATCGCCGCGGGCCACGTCTTCCTGTCCGTGCCCGGCGCCGGCTTCACGTTCACGGGCATCGTCCTGGTGGCGCTCGGCACCGGCCTGCTCAAGCCCAACGTGTCGAGCATGGTCGGCGAGCTGTACGACCGCGACGACCCGCGGCGCGACTCGGCGTTCTCGATCTTCTACATGGGCATCAACATCGGCTCGCTCGCCGCGCCCTTCGTCGTCGGCGCGGCGAACGAGATCTGGGGCTACCACGCGGGCTTCGCGGTCGCGGCCGTCGGGATGGCGATCGCCCTGGTGTTCTTCGTGCTCGGCCGCGGGCTGCTCGGCGGCGCGGGCGAGGTCCCGCCCAACCCGCTGACGCGCGCGGACCGCGTGCCCGTCATCCGACTGTTCGTGGCGGTCGGGATCGGTGCGGCGGTCGCCGTGGTGATCGCCTACCTGGTCCAGGGCGACTTCACGGTCGACACGTTCGTCGACGCCCTGTCCTACATCGCCCTCGCGGCGCCGGTCGCCACGTTCTGGGTGATGTTCCGCTCGCCCAAGGTCTCGGCACCCGAGCGCTCGCGGCTGCGCGCCTACGTGCCGCTGTTCATCGCCGCGATGCTGTTCTGGATGATCTTCGAGCAGGCCTCGAGCACGCTGTCGACGTACGCGAAGGACTTCACCGACCGCACCGTGGCCGGCATCACGATCTCGCCGACGTTCTACCAGTCGCTCAACCCCGGCATGATCATCGTCCTCGCGCCGGTCTTCGCCTGGCTGTGGCTGAAGCTCGACGACCGGCCGCCGACCGCCGTGAAGTTCGCCATCGGGCTGACGTTCGTCGCGCTCTCCTTCGTGTTCCTCGGCGCCGCGGCGTGGGTGGCGGGGGACGAGAAGTCGCCGTGGTGGGTGCTCGTCGTGGTCTACCTGATCCAGACGATCGGCGAGCTGTGCCTCTCGCCCGTGGGACTGGCAGCCACGACGCTGCTCGCACCGAAGGCGTTCCGCGGCCAGGCCATGGCGCTGTGGTTCCTCGCCACGAGTGCGGGCAACGCCATCACCGCCCAGCTCGTGCAGGCCACCGCCGACGTGAGCAACTCGGCCTACTTCGGGGGGATCGGGATCGTCGCGCTCGTCTTCGCGGGTGGCATGTTCGCTCTCTCGCCGTGGGTCACCCGGCACATCCGCGAGGGCGCAGACGCCGTGGGTGGCCCCGCGAAGTAACGGCACGCGCGACACCGGGACGGGGCTTCGGCCGACGGGGTGCGGCGAGGACACGGGCTTCCGCCGACAGGGTGCGGCGAGGACACGGGCTTCCGCCGACGGGGTGCGCCGAGGGCGCGGGATTCCAGCCGACGAGGCGCCCTCAGCGGTCTCGCGCGACCGGCCGAAGGGGCAATGCTCAACCGGCGAGGCTGACCTGGGCCGAGAGGTCCTGGGTGCGCAGCGCGTCGAGGAATCGCGTCGGTGTACCGATGGCGCGTTGCCACCCGTCCCCGCCACGGTCCTCGCCACCGTCTTCCCCGCCCTCTTCCCCGCCTCGGCCCGGTCCGGCGCGGGTCAGTGCGCGCAGCCATGCGGGTGCCCGGACCTCGGGGATGCCGTTGCGGGTGCGGATCTCCCAGCCGGAGGTCTCGATGGTGCGGTGGTGGTACCAGCACAGCAGGCACCCGTTGGACGTGTGGGTGCCCTCGGGGTCGTCCTTGTGCGGCGTGATGTGGTGGACCTCGCACCACCCCGCAGGGACCTGGCAGCCGGGGATGACGCACCCACCGTCTCGCAGGGCGATGGCGCGGCGTTGCTGCCCGGTGAAGCACCGCTCCGGCGACCACAGACCCACGACCGCCCCGAGGTCGTCCAGGGCGATGCGCTGGATCGTGCCTGCGCAGGCGAGCTGCACGGTGGCGTCCATCGACAGGGGCAGTGGCCCACCGAAGCGGTCTCCGCTGAACGTCGCCGCGGTCCCGCGGCCGGCCTCGAGGTCGGACTGGCGCACGGAGACCAGCACGGTGGGGGAGTTGCCGGCCACCGACCGCTGCTCGGCCACGCGCGCCGCCGCACCGAGCGCCGTCGCGAGCACGTCGTGCATGAGCTGCGGCCGTGTGCGCGGGTCGTCGGGCAGAGCCGACGGGCTCAGAGGAGTGTCCTCTGCGCTCGGGTCGTCGCCGGGGTCCCACGCGTCGGCGTCGGCAAGGTGAGCGTCCGGAGCGTCCGGAGCGTTCAGCAGGTCCAGGGCGTCCGGGCCGTCGGCGGCCGAAGGCGGGACTGCGCCAGGAGCCGCGACGTCCGGCGTCCGAGGATTGGTGCAGGCGTCGGCGAACGCGGCGAGGGCGGCGGCGACCTCGGGCAGCAGCAGCCCGTTCAGCCGGACCAGCCCGCGGTAGGTGCCGCCCAGCCGCAGCGAGCGGTGCGCCAGGTCGGTCTCGGGCGGCTCGGTGCCGTCCTGGTCGAGGAACGCCGCCCATGTCGCCGCCTGGACGCGCACCGAGTCCGCATCCGCCGGCGGAACCCCGCCGGGCTCAGCCGCCGAGCACGCGGCCACGAGCTCCCTCTCGGCCACCGCCACCGGCGCGTCACCCGCTGCTGCTCGGACCGGGTCGAGGTGGTCGACGATCGTCAACGCCGCATCGGTGCTGATCCGCCCCTGTGCCATCGCGGCACCCCACGTGCGCGAAGGGGGACGGCAGCGGCTGACCTGTCAGGCCCGTCGACTCCCGAGTCGCCCGACCCAGGCGCAGCCAGCGTGAGACGGACGTCTGAGCGGCGCCCGTCACGCGTCGGATCAGCTCGCGCGAGGTGCGGCACCCTCGGCTCGCCGCCAGCCCGTCCCGCCCGTGGGCACGACTGCTGCGCTCGTCGACCTCCACCGCCATGGCGATGCGCCACGCGTCGACCTGCCGCGCGAGAGCCTCGACCGTGACCAGCCCGCCGAGGAGCTCGTCATCACCCCACGTCGTGATCTCGTGGCACGGCAGCGCAGACGGCCCGGCCCCGAGCGCGGCGCGCACGTGCGCCGCTGCATCGGTGACCGTGGCGGTGTCTGTCATGTGCTCATCGTCCCATCGACCACTGACACGACGTCGAACGTACGTGCGAATCAGAGGGCCCGTGGCCGATGTACTCGGTGGGTACGGGCGCGTGGTCGGGGCGTAGGTGCGGGTGTCAGTGGTGCGTGCCACGGTGGACGCATGGCCTCCTCGAAGCTGAGCTCGTCCGCTGTCACCGACGCCGTCGACGCCCGCCACTGGCGCGTGATGCTCCACCGCCTGCGCGCGACATTCACCGCGCCGGACTTCGCCGCCGCGGCGGCGTTCGTGGCGCGCGTGGCCGCGGTGGCCGACGACCACGACCACCATCCCGACGTCCTGCTGCGCTGGGGGCAGGTCACCGTCACGACCTCCAGCCACGACGTCGGCGGGCTCACGCAGCGCGACGTCGACCTCGCCGCCGCGGTCTCCGCGGTCGCCGACGAGCTGGGCCTGGGGACCGCGGTGGAGCGCTCGGAGATCCTCGAGATCGCGGTGGACGCGCTCGACATCGCGGCCGTGCGCCCGTTCTGGGCCGCGGTCTTCGGGTATGACACGGCCGACGACGGGAGCGAGGTCAGCGACCCGGCCGGGGTCGGGCCGACGGTCTGGTTCCAGCAGATGGACGAGCCGCGTCCGCAGCGCAATCGGATCCACTTCGACATCACGGTCCCGCACGACCAGGCGACCCAGCGCGTGGAGGCGGCCGTCGCCGCCGGTGGCCACCTGGTGAGCGACGAGGCCGCGCCGGCGTTCTGGATCGTCGCCGACCCCGAGGGCAACGAGGTGTGCGTGTGCACGTGGCAGGGCCGGGCGAGCGCCTGACCTGCGGCGCTGCGCCCCCTCGGGGCCCGTGGACCACGAGGCGGACGCCCCGCGAACGTCGCCGCAGGCAGACGTAGCCTGACGCGGCAGCCGCGCGGTGCGGCCGCTCTCGCGTGTTGAAGGAGCTGACCGGTATGAGCCGCCCCCTGCGCTCTCGGACGTCCACCCATGGCCGCAACATGTCCGGCGCCCGCGCCCTGTGGCGCGCGACCGGCATGGGCTCGGAGGACTTCGGCAAGCCGATCATCGCGATCGCGAACTCCTACACGCAGTTCGTGCCCGGCCACGTGCACCTCAAGGACATGGGCGACCTGGTCGCCTCGGCAATCCGCGAGGCGGGTGGCGTGTCCAAGGAGTTCAACACCATCGCGGTCGACGACGGCATCGCGATGGGCCACGCCGGGATGCTCTACTCGCTGCCGAGCCGGGACCTGATCGCCGACTCGGTCGAGTACATGGTCCAGGCGCACTGCGCCGACGCGCTCGTGTGCATCTCCAACTGCGACAAGATCACGCCCGGCATGCTCAACGCAGCGCTGCGCCTGAACATCCCGGTGATCTTCGTCTCCGGCGGCCCCATGGAGGCCGGCAAGGCTGTCGTGGCCAACGGCGTCGCGTCCACCCCGCTGAACCTCATCAACGCGATCAACTACTCGGCCGACGACAACGTGTCCGACGAGGCCCTGGCCGCCGTCGAGGAGGCCGCGTGCCCCACGTGCGGCTCGTGCTCGGGCATGTTCACCGCCAACTCGATGAACTGCCTCACCGAGGCCCTCGGCTTGTCGCTGCCCGGCAACGGCTCCACGCTGGCCACGCACGCCGCCCGCCGCGAGCTCTTCCTCGAGGCCGGCCGCACGATCGTCGACCTGGCCCGCCGCTACTACGAGGACGAGGACGACACCGCGGCGCCCCGCGGGATCGCGACCAAGGCCGCCTTCGCCAACGCCATGACGCTCGACGTCGCGATGGGCGGCTCGACCAACACGGTGCTGCACATCCTGGCCGCTGCTCAGGAGGGTGAGGTCGACTTCGACCTCACCGACATCGAGGGCCTGTCCCGCCGCGTGCCGTGCCTGTCGAAGGTCGCGCCGAACCACCCGAGCTTCCACATGGAGGACGTGCACCGCGCCGGCGGCATCCCCGCACTGCTCGGAGAGCTCGACCGGGCCGGGCTGCTCGACCACGACGTGACGTCGGTGCACACCCCGACCCTGCGCGCCTGGCTCGACGACTGGGACGTGCGCGGGGGCAAGGCGACGGAGCAGGCGGTCGAGCTGTTCCACGCCGCTCCCGGCGGCGTGCGCACCACCGAGGCGTTCTCGACGCAGAACCGCTGGGACCGCCTCGACACGGACGCCGCCAACGGGTGCATCCGCGACCTCGAGCACGCCTACACGGTCGAGGGCGGCCTCGCGGTGCTGCGCGGCAACCTCGCCGAGGACGGTGCCGTGCTCAAGACCGCCGGCATCGACCCGGACGTGTTCCACTTCGTCGGCCGCGCGCTGGTCTGCGAGTCGCAGGACGAGGCCGTCGAGAAGATCCTCACCAAGCAGGTCGAGCCCGGTCACGTGGTCGTCGTGCGCTACGAGGGTCCCGCGGGCGGCCCGGGCATGCAGGAGATGCTCTACCCGACGTCGTTCATCAAGGGACGCGGCCTGGGCAAGGTCTGCGCGCTGATCACCGACGGCCGCTTCTCCGGCGGGTCGAGCGGGATCTCCGTGGGTCACATCTCGCCCGAGGCGGCGGCCGGCGGGACGATCGGCCTCATCGAGGACGGCGACGAGATCGAGATCGACGTCGACACGCGCCTCATCCGGGTCAACGTGCCCGACGAGGTCCTCGCCGAGCGCCGCGCCAAGATGGAGGCCTCGGAGAACCCGTGGCAGCCGCTGAACCGCGACCGCTACGTGTCTCCCGCGTTGCAGGCGTACGCGGCGATGGCCACGTCCGCAGACCGCGGCGCGGTCCGCGACGTGTCGCTGCTGCGCCGCCGCTGAGCAGTCATACCGGTTATACTCGCCGCGTGAAGACGGCGATCTCGGTTCCTGACTCGACCTACAGCGCCGTCGAAGCGCGTGCCGCTTCGCTGGGCATCAGCCGCTCGGAGTTCTACACGCGGGGTGCCCAGCTGCTCCTGGAGCGCACCGACGCCGCGAGCGTCACTGCACGCATCGATGTCGTCGTGGAGTACCTCGGCGCGGCTGAGGCGAGCCACGAGGTCGCCGTCGCCGCAGGGCGTCGAGTGCTCGCGGACGGCGCCGACGAGGAGGCGTGGTGATTGCTCGGGGCGAGGTCTACTGGGCCGACCCGGGGGAGCCGGACGGGAGTCGCCCCGCCCTGCGTCGGCCGGTCGTCGTCGTGCAGGACGACGCGTACAACGCGAGCGCGCTCGCCACCACGCTCGTCGCGGTCATGACGAGCAACACCGCACTCGCAGGGATGCCGGGCAACGTGCTCGTTCCCGCCGGAGCGGCTGGTCTGCCACGCGACAGCGTCGTCAACGTGACGGCACTGGTCACGATGAACAAGCGTGAGCTGGTCGAACGAGCCGGCATGCTGCCTGCGGCCTTGGCCTACGACGTCTCCCGCGGGCTGGCCCAGGTGCTGGGCCTGTAGGCGCGCTCAGTTCGACGAGTCGTGCCGCGGCAGCCGGGCGTCGAGCCAGCTGATGAGGTCGGTCGTGCTGCGGGTCTGCATGAACACCTGCCCGGGCCCGACGAACTCGGCCACCAGCCCCTCGCCGCCCAGGAACGTGGTCTTCCAGGTGCCGGCCTTGCGGATCGAGTACTGCACGGTGCTCTCGAAGGCGACGATGTGCCCGGTGTCGATGACCATCCGCTCGCCCGGCGCGAGCGTCGCGCCGCGGATGCCGCCGTACGCCGCGACGAGCAGGTCGCCCTGGCCGGAGCACCGCAGGAGGATCAGGCCCGCTCCGGAGAAGAACCCCTTCGCCCCGCCCCACGACGAGTCGACCTCGACGCTGAGGTCGGAGGCGAGCCATCCGCCTGACTGCACGAGCAGCTCGTCACCGCCCGGGAGGTGCACCTGGGCGATGTCGCCGGGCAGCGCCGGTGCGATGCCCAACGTCCCGCCCGCCTTGGACGAGAACTCGTTGACGAAGAAGCTCTCGCCGCCGAACGCGCGCCGCAGCCCCTTCATGAATCCGCCGCGGGTGGAGGTCTCCACGGTGATGTCGCCGCGCTGGCTGGCCATCGCCCCCGACTCCACCCGGACCGATCCGCCCGGCTCCAGGGTGATCTCGGCGAATGCGAATGCGGGCCCGTCGTCGATCTGCACGTGCACGGTGGTCTCCTCCTGGCGTCGTCGTCCGGCCACGCCATCATGCCCGGTCCGGCCGCGACCCGTGGGCGGTCGCACGTAGCACCTGACCTGGGCCGGTCCTACACTCCGGAACATGACCGCTACGCCCGAAGTCACCGGTGACGTCGACATCAAGCCCCGCTCCCGCACGGTCACCGACGGGCTGGAGGCGACCGCCTCGCGCGGCATGCTCCGGGCCGTCGGCCTGGGCGACGACGACTTCGCGAAGCCGCAGATCGGCGTCGCGAGCTCGTGGAACGAGATCACGCCGTGCAACCTCTCGCTCCAGCGCCTCGCGCAGGCCGCGAAGGCAGGCGTGCACGCCGCGGGCGGGTACCCGCTCGAGTTCGGCACGATCTCGGTGTCCGACGGCATCTCGATGGGCCACGAGGGCATGCACTTCTCGCTCGTGAGCCGCGACATCATCGCGGACTCCGTGGAGACGGTCATGCAGGCCGAGCGTCTGGACGGCTCGGTGCTGCTGGCCGGCTGCGACAAGTCGCTGCCCGGCATGCTCATGGCCGCCGCGCGGCTCGACCTGGCCAGCGTGTTCCTCTACGCCGGCTCGATCGCGCCCGGCTGGGTCAAGCTCGAGGACGGCACCGAGAAGGACGTGACGATCATCGACGCGTTCGAGGCCGTCGGCGCGTGCGCGCGCGGGCTCATGAGCCGCGAGGACGTCGACCGCATCGAGCGCGCCATCTGCCCCGGCGAGGGTGCCTGCGGCGGGATGTACACCGCCAACACGATGGCCTCGGTCGCCGAGGCGATCGGCATGTCGATCCCGGGCTCCGCCGCCCCGCCGTCGGCCGACCGCCGCCGCGACGCCTTCGCGCACAAGTCCGGCGAGGCCGTGGTCGAGATGCTCCGCCGGGGCATCACCGCGCGGCAGATCATGACCAAGGAGGCGTTCGAGAACGCGATCGCCGTGGTCATGGCGTTCGGTGGGTCGACGAACGCGGTCCTGCACCTGCTCGCGATCGCGCACGAGGCCGAGGTGGACCTCACGCTCGACGACTTCTCCCGCGTCGCGGCTCGCGTGCCGCACCTCGGCGACCTCAAGCCCTTCGGTCGCTACGTCATGAACGACATCGACCGCATCGGCGGCGTGCCCGTCGTCATGAAGGCGCTGCTCGACGCCGGGCTGCTGCACGGCGACTGCCTGACGGTGACCGGCAAGACCATCGCCGAGAACCTGGCCGACGTGAACCCGCCGGACCCCGACGGCAAGATCCTGCGCGCGCTGGACAACCCGATCCACCGCACGGGTGGCATCACGATCCTGCACGGTTCGCTCGCGCCGGAGGGCGCGGTCGTGAAGTCGGCCGGGTTCGACTCCGACGTCTTCGAGGGGACTGCGCGCGTCTTCGATCGCGAGCGGGCCGCGATGGATGCGCTCGAGGACGGCACGATCGTCGCGGGCGACGTCGTGGTGATCCGGTACGAGGGCCCGAAGGGCGGCCCGGGCATGCGCGAGATGCTCGCCATCACCGGCGCGATCAAGGGCGCCGGCCTGGGCAAGGACGTCCTCCTGCTCACGGACGGGCGGTTCTCGGGCGGCACCACCGGCCTGTGCGTGGGCCACGTCGCGCCCGAGGCGGTCGACGGCGGGCCGATCGCCTTCATCCAGGACGGTGACCGGATCCGGCTCGACGTCGCGAACGAGACGCTGGACGTGCTGGTCACGGAGGAGGAGCTCGAGGGCCGCAAGGTCGGCTGGGCGCCGCTGCCCCCGACGTACACGCGCGGCGTCCTGGCGAAGTACGCCAAGCTCGTGCAGTCGGCGTCGAAGGGCGCCGTCCTGATCTGACGGTAGGGCAGACCCCCGCAACGGTCGGTGGGGCTGCCGCACAGACCTCGCCCGACGACGTCCCTAGCGTCGGAGCCATGACGACGACGGACACGACGCCCGCGCCCCGCCCGACCGCCGTGCGACAAGGGTCCCGCATCAGCTGGGCCGTCGTCGTGCTGACGTCCGTGGCGATCGCCACCTACGCGGTCAGCCCGTACCTGGTGCGGTCGCTGGAGGCACTCGCGTCCGACGACGTGGGGCTGGCCCCCGGGTACGCCGGCCGGGGAGCAGCGATCCTCGCGGCCTTCTACCTGCACGTCGTCGCGGGCGGGACCGCCCTGCTCGTCGGGCCGTTCCAGTTCTGGGCGGGGCTCCGCCGACGACGACCGGCGGTGCATCGCGCGCTCGGCCGCACGTACCTCGGCGCGGTCGGCGTCGCCGGCCTCGCAGCCCTGGTACTCGCGCCGGTCAACACCGCGGGCCTCGTCGGCTTCCTCGGGTTCGGCACGCTCGCCGTGCTCTGGCTGCTCACCGCGTGGCGCGGCTACCGGTCCGTCCGGTCCGGCGACGTGCGAGCCCACCAAGCCTGGATGATCCGCAGCTTCGCGCTCACGTACGCGGCCGTGACGCTGCGCGCGTGGACCGGCGTGCTGATCGCGGCGCAGGTCCCGTTCGTCTCGGGCACGTTCGACCCCGAGGCCGCATTCGCCAACGCCTACGCCGCCGTGCCGTTCCTGTGCTGGCTGCCGAACCTCGTGGTGGCCGAGTGGCTCGTGCGGCGCCGGGGCCTGCCGACGGTGCGGATCGTGGAGCTGCGGGACTAGCGTGCGAGGCATGGGAAAGGTGCACGAGTCGATCGACGGTCGCCTGCGGGCGTTCGTCGAGAAGCAGCCGGTGTTCTTCGTCGCGACCGCGCCGAGCGGGCCGGACGGGCACGTGAACGTGTCCCCGAAGGGGATCCCGGGCTCGTTCGTCGTGATCGACGACCACACCGTCGCCTACGTCGACCTCACCGCCAGCGGCTCCGAGACCATCGCGCACCTGCGGGAGAACGGCCGCATCACGATCATGTTCTGCGCGTTCGACGGCCCGCCGAACATCGTCCGGCTGCACGGCCGCGGCCGCTTCGTCACCCTGTACGACGAGGGCTTCGACGACCTGCTCGCGCTGTTCCCCGCCGACCTGCCCGAGGAGCGCGGCACCCGTGCGGTGATCGTCGTCGACGTCGAGCGCGTGTCCGACTCGTGCGGCTACGGGGTCCCGCTCATGAGCTACGAGGGCGAGCGCGACCTGCTGCCGCCGTACATGGAGCGCAAGGGCGTCGACGGCCGCGCGGACTACCGCCGCCTGAAGAACCGCGTGAGCATCGACGGCCTGCCGGGCTTCGACATGGACCCCGCGCCGCGCTGATCAGCGCGAACCCTCAACACCCGCCGCCTCGGTGCCGATGCGCTGAGCATGCCGGGGGTGCCGGCAGCGGGCCGCTCGAGGGGGACGACCAGGCGTGAGTGACGAACCGGCGATCCGGACCAGGGGCCTGCGCAAGACCTACCGGTCGTTCACCCTGCGTGAGGTGGTCGCCGTCGAGGGCCTCGACCTCGAGGTGCCGGTCGGCGGCGTGCACGCGTTCCTGGGGCCGAACGGAGCGGGCAAGACGACGACGATCCGCATGCTGCTCGGCCTGGAACGCCCCGACTCGGGCTCCATCCGGCTGCTCGGTCACGACCTGCCCGACGGCCTCGAGGCTGCGGTCGCGAAGGTCGGCGCGATCGTCGAGCAGCCGCGCTTCTACCCGGCGTTCTCCGGGCGCCGGAACCTGTCGCTGCTCGCCCAGGCCGTCGGAGCCGAGAAGAAGGTCGACGAGCTGCTCGCACAGGTCGGGCTCGCCGACCGCGCTGGTGACCGCTACCGGTCGTACTCCTTGGGCATGAAGCAGCGCCTCGCCGTCGCGTCGACCCTGCTCAAGGACCCCGAGCTCGTGATCTTCGACGAGCCGACCAACGGCCTGGACCCGGCCGGCGTCCACGACGTCCGGACGATCATGCGCACACTGGCCGACGCCGGGCGCACGGTCCTGGTCTCGTCGCACATGCTCGCCGAGGTCGAGCAGGTCGCCGACACCGTCTCGATCGTGGTCGGCGGGCGGCTCGTCGCCGACGGGCGGGTCGCGGACCTCGTGGGTGCGCACGCTCGTGGGGCCGTCCGGGTAAGCGTGACCGATCCCGTGCGAGCGGGAGAGGCGTTCGAGCGGTGCGGCTGGTCCGTGCGCCGGGACGGTGATGCGCTCGTCGTCGAGGGCGTGGACGACCCGGTCGAGGTCTCGCGCGTGCTCGCCCGCGAGGGGGTGGACCTGCGGGAGCTCGCGGCCGAGCGCCCCGACCTCGAGCAGGTCTTCCTCGCACTCACCGGCGCGCCGCGCGACGGACAGCCGCAGGGGGTCGGCGCATGAGGCTCCTGACAGCTGAGCTCGAGCGTTTCCGCTGCCGTCCGGTGCTGGGGCTGGTCGCCGGCCTGCTGCTGCTCGCCAGCGCGGGCTTCGTCGCCATGGCGTGGAGCAGCACGACGCCCGCGACTGCCGCGGAGATCTCGGCGGGCACGCAGGACTACGAGGCTGCCAAGGTCCGGTGGAGCGAGCTCAACGCGCAGTACGTCGAGCAGTGTCGTGCGAGGCAGGCCGACGGGCAGGGCGGCGACAGCGACTGCGAGCCGCCGTACGACTCCGACGACGCTCCGGGGCTCGACTCGTTCCTCCCCGCGCCGCCGTACTTCCCGGCGGAGGTCGGCAACGCGACCACCGGGCTGCGGCTGCCGGTCCTCCTCGCGGCCTTCGCGATGGGTGTCAGCTTCGTGACCGCCGAGTTCGGCGCCCGGACCATGGGCACGTGGCTCACGTTCGCGCCCCGTCGCAGCCGCGTCTTCGCGACGAAGTCCGCCGCGGCGGCGCTCGGCGCGTTGCCGGCCGCGGTCGCGGCCCTCGGGCTCGCCATCGGCGGGATCGCACTCGTCTTCCTGGTCCGCGGGGCAGCCATCGAGGGCGAGGGCGCGTGGAGCGCGCCCCTGGGTGACGCGGCGCACCTGCTCCCTGCGGTGCTCGCAGCCGCTCTCCTCGGAGCCGGGCTGGCGTTCGCGGTGCGCCACGCCGCCGCGGTCACGGGCATCGTCGTGTGGTGGGCGCTCGCCGTCGAGTTCACGCTGCCTCAGGTCGCGCCGCGCCTGGCACCGGCGACGTTCGGCCTGAACCTCCGGGCCTGGTTCGAGGGCAGCGCGAGGTACGCGGTGACGGAGTGCGGGCCGGACCCGGACCTGGCCGGCGCCGTGGGGTGCCACGACGTCGACCGGAGCATCGGCGCCTCGCAGGGTGGCCTCTTCCTCCTGCTCGCGACTGTCGCCGTCCTCGCGCTGGGCGCCGTCGTGTTCCGGCGTCGCGCGGTCACCTGACAGCGCTGCTCATCTGACCGGTCGTTTCGCCCACATCGCGGCCGTGCGACGGGTACGGTTCGGGCAGTCGCGACGACGGGGGCGCGCACGACGAAGGGGGCTTCGTGACCGCTGACCTGGCGATCTCGACGCGTGGGCTGCGCAAGACCTACCGCAAGCTCAACATGACGCGGTCCGTGGCGGTCGAGGGCCTGGACCTCGATGTCCCGGTCGGCGGGGTGCACGGCTTCCTCGGCCCCAACGGCTCGGGCAAGACGACGACCATCCGGATGCTGCTGGGTCTGATCAGCGCCGACTCCGGCACGATGCGCCTGTTCGACCAGGAGCTGCCGAAGGCGCTCCCGGACGTCGTCGGGCGCGTCGGTGCGATCGTCGAGCAGCCGAAGTTCTTCCCCAACTTCTCCGGCCGCCGCAACCTCACGCTCCTCGCGGGGGCCATCGGCGTCGACCCGAAGCTCGTGGACGTCGTCATCGCCGACGTGGGCCTCGCCGACCGCGCGAAGGACCGCTACCGCGGGTACTCGCTCGGCATGAAGCAGCGGCTCGCGATCGCCGCGACGCTCCTCAAGGACCCCGACCTGCTGATCTTCGACGAGCCGACCAACGGCCTCGACCCGGCGGGCATCCACGAGATCCGCGGCATCATGCGTGGCCTGGCCGACCGCGGCAAGACCGTGCTCGTCTCGAGCCACATCCTCAACGAGGTCGAGCTGGTGGCCGACACCGTCTCGATCATCGCCCAGGGTCGGCTCGTCGCGAGCGGCACGGTGAGCGGGCTGCTCGGCGCTGCGGCGACCACCGCGGTGCGCGTCGGGGTGCCGGACCCGGCCGCGGCCGGCCCGGTGCTGGCCGCGCAGGGCTGGACCGCGCGGCTCGACGGGAACCTGCTCGTCGTCGAGGGAGCGCCCGATCCTGGCCGGATCACGCAGGTGCTCGCCGGTGCGGGGATCTTCGTCCACGAGCTCGTCCCGGTGCGCGCCGACCTCGAGTCCGTGTTCCTCGAGCTCACTGCCGGGCAGGGCCCCGGCACGCGTCCGGAGTCGGCGGGCCACGCCCCGCACGGTCGCCGCGCTCAGCAGGGTGGTGCCGAGTGACGCGGCTGGTGCGGGTCGAGCTCGCGCGATTCTTCGCCCGCGTCCTGCTGTGGTGCGTGGCCGTGGGACTCGTCCTGGTCTCCGGGCTGATCGTGGTCGAGGCGTGGCGCTCGTCGGCGCCGCCGTCCGAGGCCCAGATCGCGGAGGCTCAGGGGTACTACCAGGACAACCTCGCCGACTGGCAGGCGAACCACGAGCAGTACGAGGCGGACTGCCTCGAGCAGATCCAGCAGGCGAAGGACAACGGCGACGACACGACCGGCTGGACCTGTGACAACCCCGCGCCCACGCTCGAGAACTTCATCAACGCCAACCCGCCGTTCGCCGAGCAGGGGGCGAACAAGCTCAGTGCCCTGGCCATCCCGCTCGTCCTCGGCCCCTCGCTCATGGCCGTCAGCTTCATCGCGGCCGAGTTCGCGACCGGCGCGATCAGCAACTGGCTGACGTTCGCCCCGAGGCGCAACCGGGTCTACTGGAGCAAGGTCGTGGCGGCCGTCCTGGGCGTGGTCCCGGCCGTCCTGGTCGCGACCGCGGTCGCCGCCGTCGGCATCTGGCTGGCCTACCGCTCCCACGGGACGATCGGCGACCTCGGCCCGCACGGGTACCGCCCCTACGTCGACACGTCCCTGCGGCTGGTGGCCCTCGGCCTCGGCTTCGCGGCCGGCGCCGCAGCGCTCGCCTTCCTGCTGCGGCACACCGCAGCGGTGCTCGGCGTGGTGATCGGCTGGGCCGTCGTCTGGGAGGGCGTGATCGGCAGCGCGATCGCGGGGATGCGGCCGTACACGCTGACGTTCGACATCGCCGCGTGGGTCCAGGGTGGCGCGAGCTACTACGTCGAGGAGTGCACCCGGCAGGACGGGGGAGAGGTGAGCTGCGTCGGCGTCGAGCAGGTCCTGCACATGACGCAGGCGGGCTGGCAGCTCGCAGGTGTCGTCGTGGCGCTCGTCCTCGTCGCGTGGGCGGTGTTCCGGAGGCGCGACGTCGCGTGAGCCAGTTCCACAGAGTGGTCCCGTGAACCACGATGTGAGACGGCGTGACAGCCAGCCTACGGAGGCGTAGCCTCGCTGGCGTGCAGACGATCATCCTCGTAGTACTTCCTGAGCGCGCCGGCTGAGGCCACCCGCACAGGCCTCGTCAGCGCGCTCACCCCTCGTCCGGCCCACGTGGCCTCGAGGGGTTTTCTGTTGTCCGGCCCGGACGACGACCGCAAGGCACGACCCCGCAGCACCACCGCACGCAGGGAGAGAACACCGATGACCGGTCCCCACCCGGCACCGCCGCGCACGCCCGCTCCGCCCGCAAACGGCCCCGCCGTGGTCGCCGCGCAGCGACCCTCCGCCACCCCGGCGGCGAGCTCGATCAGCGAGCCCGTCACCGGCGCGAAGTCGATCGTCCGCTCGCTCGAGGAGGTCGGCGCCGAGGTCGTCTTCGGCATCCCCGGCGGCGCGATCCTCCCGACCTACGACCCCCTGATGGACTCGACGCGCGTCCGCCACATCCTGGTGCGCCACGAGCAGGGCGGCGGCCACGCGGCCGCCGGCTACGCGTCGGCCACGGGCAAGGTCGGCGTCTGCATGGCGACGTCCGGCCCGGGGGCGACCAACCTCGTCACCGCGATCGCCGACGCGCACATGGACTCCGTGCCGCTCGTCGCGATCACCGGGCAGGTCGCCGCGTCGCTCATCGGCACGGACGCGTTCCAGGAGGCCGACATCGTCGGCATCACGCTGCCGGTGACCAAGCACAACTACCTGGTGACGGACCCCGACGACATCCCGCGGGTCATCGCCGAGGCTTTCCACATCGCCTCGACGGGCCGGCCCGGTCCCGTGCTGGTCGACATCGCGAAGTCGGCGATGCAGTCGCAGACCACGTTCACCTGGCCGCAGGAGATCTCGCTGCCCGGCTACCACCCGGTGACCAAGCCGCACGCCAAGCAGATCCGCGAGGCGGCCCGGCTGCTCGCGACGGCTCGTCGGCCCGTCCTCTACGTGGGCGGCGGTGTCATCCGCGCCCGCGCCGCCGCGCAGCTGCGGGCCCTGACCGACGCCTCGGGTGCTCCCGTGGTCACGACGCTCATGGCGCGCGGCGCGCTGCCCGACTCCCACCCGCAGAACCTCGGCATGCCGGGCATGCACGGCACGGTCCCGGCCGTCGCCGCGCTGCAGAAGGCGGACCTGGTCGTGGCGCTCGGCGCCCGGTTCGACGACCGCGTGACCGGCCTGCTGTCGAGCTTCGCGCCCGACGCAGCCATCGTGCACGCGGACATCGACCCGGCCGAGATCAGCAAGAACCGCACCGCGGACGTGCCGATCGTCGGCGACCTGCGCGAGGTGCTTGCGGACCTGCTGCCCGAGCTCGCACGCGAGCACGCGCAGCACGGCAAGCCGGACCTCGAGGCCTGGTGGACGTTCCTCGGCGGCCTGCGCGACTCGTTCCCGCTGGGGTTCGACGAGACGAGCGACGGCCTGCTGGCACCGCAGCACGTCATCTCCCGGATCGGTGAGCTGACCGGGCCCGAGGGGACCTTCGTCGCGGGCGTCGGCCAGCACCAGATGTGGGCCGCGCAGTTCATCAAGTACGAGCGCCCGAACGCGTGGCTCAACTCGGGCGGCCTGGGCACGATGGGCTACTCGGTCCCCGCGGCGATGGGCGCCAAGGTGGGCGAGCCGGACCGCACCGTCTGGGCGATCGACGGCGACGGCTGCTTCCAGATGACCAACCAGGAGCTCGCGACCTGCACGATCAACGACATCCCGATCAAGGTCGCGGTGATCAACAACTCCTCGCTGGGTATGGTCCGCCAGTGGCAGACCCTGTTCTACGAGTCGCGCTACTCCCACACGGACCTGCACACCGGCCACGGCACGCGCCGGGTGCCGGACTTCGTCAAGCTCGCGGACGCCTACGGCGCCGTGGGCCTGCGGTGCGAGTCGAAGGCGGACGTCGACGCGACGATCAAGCGCGCGCTGGAGATCAACGACCAGCCCGTCGTCGTGGACTTCACGGTGTCCCGTGACGCCATGGTCTGGCCGATGATCGCGTCGGGCGGCAGCAACGACAAGATCGAGTACGCCCGTGGCATCAGCCCGGCGTGGGACCGGGAGGACTGATCCAGATGAGCCGTCACACACTGTCGGTGCTCGTCGAGAACAAGCCCGGCGTGCTCACGCGCGTCGCGGGCCTGTTCGCCCGGCGATCGTTCAACATCCACTCGCTCGCGGTCGGCCCCACGGAGCACGACGAGATCTCCCGGATCACCGTCGTCGTGGACGTCGACGAGCTCCCGCTCGAGCAGGTGACCAAGCAGCTGAACAAGCTGATCAACGTCATCAAGATCGTCGAGCTGGAGGATGCCGCGTCGGTGCAGCGTGAGCTGCTGCTGGTCAAGGTGCGCGCCGACGCGTCCCAGCGCACCGGCGTCCTGGAGATCGTCAACCTGTTCCGGGCGCACGTCGTCGACGTGGTGCCCGACTCGGTCGTCATCGAGGCGACCGGGTCACCGGGCAAGCTCGAGGCGCTGCTCGCGGCCCTCGACCCGTTCGGCGTCCGCGAGATCGTGCAGTCCGGCACGGTCGCCATCGGACGCGGCTCCCGCTCGATCACGGACCGGGCGCTCGAGCGCGTCTCGCGCTCCGCCTGATACCTCTTGTCTCGCACGCCCACATCACCTAAGGAGTTCCACCGTGGCTGAGCTGTTCTACGACGACGATGCCGACCTGTCGCTGATCCAGTCCAAGAAGGTCGCCGTCATCGGCTACGGCAGCCAGGGGCACGCGCACTCGCTCAACCTGCGCGACTCCGGCGTCGACGTCACCGTCGGCCTGCGCGAGGGCTCCGCGTCCCGTGCCAAGGCCGAGAACGAGGGCCTCAAGGTCGCCACGGTCGCCGAGGCCGTCGCCGGCGCCGAGGTCGTCGTGATCCTCGCGCCCGACCAGGTCCAGCGCATCGTCTACCGCGACGAGATCGAGCCCAACCTGCAGCCGGGCGCAGCCCTGGTCTTCGGCCACGGCTTCAACATCCGCTTCGGCTACATCAAGCCGGCCGCCGAGCACGACGTGTTCATGGTCGCCCCCAAGGGCCCCGGCCACCTCGTGCGCCGCGAGTACGTCGACGGCCGCGGCGTGCCCGTGATCGTCGCCGTCGAGCAGGACGCCTCGGGCTCCGCCTGGGCGCTCGCGCTGTCCTACGCCAAGGCGATCGGTGGCCTGCGCGCCGCCGGCATCAAGACGACCTTCACCGAGGAGACCGAGACCGACCTGTTCGGTGAGCAGGCCGTCCTGTGCGGCGGCGTCAGCCAGCTCATCCAGTACGGCTTCGAGACCCTGACCGAGGCCGGCTACCAGCCCGAGGTCGCGTACTTCGAGGTGCTGCACGAGCTCAAGCTCATCGTCGACCTCATCTTCGAGGGTGGCATCACCAAGCAGCGCTGGTCGGTCTCCGACACGGCCGAGTACGGCGACTACGTCTCGGGCCCCCGCGTGATCACGCCGGACGTCAAGACGAACATGCAGGCCGTGCTCGCCGACATCCAGAACGGCGCCTTCGCCGAGCGGTTCATCAACGACCAGGACGCCGGCGCGCCGGAGTTCAAGGAGCTGCGCGACAAGGGCCAGAACCACCCGATCGAGCCCGTGGGCCGCGAGCTGCGCAAGCTGTTCGCGTGGGTCAAGCCCTCGGACTCCGACTATGTCGAGGGAAGCGCCGCGCGCTGACCTCACATCTCACCGAACGGCACCCCGGACACCCGGGGTGCCGTTCGTCGTTCGTGCGCAAGGATGGGCGCAACGACGACGAAGGGCTGGCGATGACCGACGAGACGACCGGTGACGACGCGGTGACCGGGGACGACCAGTACGGGGCGCAGAACATCGCGACGGACGCCGACGACCGCATCACGGCGTTCTGGCAGGCCGCCCGCGGCCACGTGGGCTTCGGCAAGATGGAGTCGATCGTCGGCGGCAGCCCGCTGGACGTCGTCCCGCCGCCGTCGTTCTCGTTCGGCGCGGGGGAGGAGGCCGACGCGCTCCTCGCCGAGGTGCTGGCGGGGTCGCGGACCTCGACGTCCGCCCCGCGCGACGAGTTCGGCGACGAGCTGCCGCGCGTCGGCGACCTCGCGATCGTGCTGGACGGTGCCGGCGAGCCCCGCGCGCTGATCCGGACCACGGAGATCGAGGTCGGCGTCGAGGTCGTCGAGCGCTTCGAGCTCGTCTACCCGACGAGCGGCCCGACGCCCGCGGTCGACTGACCGCCACTAGGTGAGATGGGCGTCCCGAGACGTGGGACGCCGGTCTAGGGTGCCAGACATGAGCAGCCACGCCGACGCCCGCACCATCAACCTCGCCGTCGTCGCCGGTGACGGCATCGGCACCGAGGTCGTCGAGCAGGGGCTGCTCGCGCTCGAGGCGGCGCTGACGGGCACCGGCGTGGGCGTCGCGACGACGGACTTCGACCTGGGTGCGCGCCGCTGGCACGCGACCGGCGAGACGCTGACGGACACGGACCTCGACGCGATCCGCACGCACGACGCGATCCTGCTGGGCGCCATCGGCGACCCGAGCGTCCCGAGCGGCGTGCTCGAGCGCGGGCTGCTGCTCAAGCTGCGCTTCGCGCTGGACCACTACGTGAACCTGCGCCCGAGCAAGCTGTTCCCGGGCGTCCCGACCCCGCTGGCGAACCCGGGCGAGATCGACTTCGTCGTGGTCCGCGAGGGCACCGAGGGCCCCTACGTCGGCAACGGCGGTGCGATCCGCGTCGGCACCCCGCACGAGATCGCCAACGAGGTGAGCATCAACACCGCGTTCGGCGTCGAGCGCGTGGTCCGCGACGCCTTCGCCCGTGCGGCGGCCCGTCCGCGCAAGAAGCTCACGCTCGTGCACAAGCACAACGTCCTCGTGCACGCGGGCCACCTGTGGCGCCGCACGGTCGAGGCCGTCAACGCGGAGTTCCCCGACGTGACGGTCGACTACCTGCACGTCGACGCCGCCACGATCTTCCTGGTGACGAACCCGGCGCGGTTCGACGTGATCGTCACGGACAACCTGTTCGGCGACATCCTCACCGACCTCGCCGCCGCGATCACGGGCGGCATCGGCCTGGCCGCGTCCGCGAACATCAACCCAGACCGCACGGCCCCGAGCATGTTCGAGCCCGTGCACGGCTCCGCGCCGGACATCGCGGGCCAGGGCAAGGCCGACCCGACCGCCACCGTGCTGTCGGTCGCGCTCCTGCTGGACCACCTGGGCCTCGCGACCCAGGCGCGCGCCGTCGAGGCGGCCGTCGCGGCCGACATCGCCGAGCGCGCCGGGCGAGTACGGTCGACGGCCGAGGTGGGCAAGGACCTCGCCGCGCGCATCGCCGGCTGACCCTCGCGCGTGCACCCCGGGCCTGCGCCCGCGCGGTTCACCTGTCCTCCCGGCCGTCGTCACCGGTAACGTCAACTCGACCCTGGTGAAAGGCCCCCGCACATGAGCACCCTCACGTCCCCCACGTCGGCAGACCTCTTCGAGGTCCACCGGACCACCACGCCCGTCCCGGACGAGCAGCGCGAGGCAGCGCTGGCCGCCCCGAAGTTCGGCACCGTGTTCACCGAGCACATGGCCCGCGTCTCGTACACGAACGAGTCGGGCTGGCAGGACCGTCGCGTCGAGAAGTACGGCCCGCTGCAGCTGGACCCCGCGACCGCTGTCTTGCACTACGCGCAGGAGATCTTCGAGGGGCTCAAGGCGTACCGGCACCCGGACGGCACCGTCTGGACGTTCCGGCCGAGCGCCAACGCCGCCCGCTTCGCGCGCTCGGCCCAGCGGCTCGCGCTGCCCGTGCTGCCCGAGGCCGACTTCCTGGGTGCGATCGAGGCGCTCGTGCGCACCGACCTGGCCTGGGTGCCGGCCGGCGAGGAGACGAGCCTCTACCTGCGCCCGTTCATGTACGCCTCGGAGTCGTTCCTCGGTGTGCGGCCGTCGCTCGAGGCCGAGTTCCTCGTCATCGCCTCGCCGGTCGGCCCCTACTTCGCGGGCGGCGTGCGGCCCGTCGCGATCTGGGTCGACCAGGAGTTCCACCGCGCGGGGGCCGGTGGCACGGGTGCGGCCAAGTGCGGCGGGAACTACGCCGCGAGCCTGCTGCCGCAGCAGAACGCCTACGACAAGGGCTTCGAGCAGGTCTGCTTCCTCGACGCGTCGACGAACACGCTGCTCGAGGAGCTCGGCGGCATGAACGTGTTCCTCGTCAACGCCGACGGCAGCGTCTCCACGCCGCAGATGTCCGGCTCGATCCTCGAGGGCGTGACGCGCTCGTCGATCATCCAGCTGCTCGTCGACGCCGGCCACGAGGTCTCCGAGCGCCCGCTGCCGATCGCCGAGGTCCGCGAGGGACTGGCCGACGGCTCCGTCGCCGAGGTGTTCGCGTGCGGCACGGCGGCCGTCATCACGCCCATCGGCCGGCTCGCGAGCGACGACTTCGACCTGGTGGTCGGCGACGGCGAGGCCGGTCCGGTCACGACGCGCATCCGGGCCGAGCTCACGGACATCCAGTACGGCCGGTCGACCGACCGGCACAGCTGGCTGCACCGCCTGGTCTGACCACGACGACGAAGGGCCGCCCCGACGCTCGGGGCGGCCCTTCGTCGCGTCCGGGTCAGAGTGCGGGGACGAGCCTCGCGGTGCGGGACAGCACGCCCGAGAGCAGGGACCAGATCGCGATGCCCATCACCAGGTTGACGGCGCCGGCCGAGAGGGCGCGGTCGGTGTCGTCGGTCCAGGTGAGCGGGAGGAGCGCGGCGACGAGCGTGGTCAGGCCCATGATCCAGCCGAAGAACGCGCGCGGCCGGGGCGTCGAGATCACCAGCAGGTGCAGCAGGCCTCCGGCGACGACGGCCGCCACGGCCCCGCCGACCATGTACGCCGCCGTCGCCGAGTCGGTGTCGAACGGGTCCTGGTACGTGAGCTTGATGTCGAGGATGCTCTCGAAGATCACGACGCCCGCCAGGCCGATGAGGGCGGCGACCACGGCCGTGGCGACCACGCCGCCCCAGTAGGGTCCCGCGGCCAGACCGGCCCGCGGCGGCGCGCTGGGAACGGTGGGCAGTGCGGGGTTCGGAGCCGGGGTGGTCGCCCAGGCTGGCGGGGCGACGGCTGGCGGCGCGCTCCCCGGCTGCGGAGCCGGGGGGACGGCGGCGGCCGGGGGGACAGCAGCGGCCGGAGGGACGGCTGCGGCTGGGGGGACGGCGTCGGCCGGCGGCGGGTCGAACCGGCCCGCGGCGGGGATGCGGGTGGTCGGCGGCTGGTCCGGGGGTACTGACATGAGGGCTCCTCGAGCTCGGGTGCCTGGGTCGCACGGCGGGACGGTCGCGCCGGCACGACGCCGGCATCCCGGCCAACGTAGCGAGCGGCGCGCCCGCCAGCCCGATGAACGGGAGGAATCGCTCGAAGGGAGCATGTCCACGACGTGGAACGCGTGACCGCACGCCGGGACGTGTGCCACGATGACGCTGTGACCACCACCTCACGCCTGGCGCTCATTATCGAGTAGCGCATCGACCACCACGTCGATGCGCAGACCTCCCGTACCCCGGGGGGTCTTTTTGTTGGTCGGGCCACCCGCCCGTGCGACTAGCGTCTCGACATCGTCGTCATTCCCGCACCACCCCCGCGGCGCAGGACGACGCAGCACCCGCAGAGCCAGCAGGACCCGGACCGAAGAGAGCCGATCGTGACCGTCCCCTCGTCGCCCCAGTTCCACGTCTACGACACGACCCTGCGCGACGGCGCGCAGCAGGAGGGGATGAACCTGTCGGTCGCCGACAAGCTCGCCATCGCCCCTCTGCTCGACGAGCTGGGGGTCGGGTTCATCGAGGGCGGCTGGCCGGGCGCGGTGCCGAAGGACACCGAGTTCTTCAAGCGCGCGGCGAAGGAGCTCGACCTGCGCAACGCCGAGCTCGCGGCGTTCGGCTCGACCCGCAAGCCGGGCGTCCGCGCGGTCGACGACCCGCAGGTGCGCGCGCTCGTCGACTCGGAGGCCCCCGTCGTCGCGATCGTCGCGAAGCACGACCTGCGGCACGCCGAGCGCGCCCTGCGCACCACGGGCGAGGAGAACATCGCGATGATCGCGGACACGGTCGCGTTCCTCGTGCGCGAGGGGCGGCGCGTGGTCGTCGACGCCGAGCACTTCTTCGACGGCTACCGGTTCGACGCGGACTACACCCGCGCCGCGGTCGTCGCCGGGTTCGAGGCGGGCGCCGAGGTCGTCGCCCTGTGCGACACCAACGGCGGCATGGTGCCGACCTGGGTCGCGGACATCGTGCACGAGCTGCGCGGGGTCGTCGGCCCCGACGCCGTGCTCGGCATGCACGCGCACAACGACTCCGGCTGCGCCGTCGCCAACACGCTCGCCGCCGTCGAGGCGGGGTGCAGCCACATCCAGGGCACGATCAACGGCTACGGCGAGCGCACCGGCAACGCCGACCTGCTCGCGATCGTCGCCAACCTCGAGCTGAAGTACGGACGCTCGGTGCTCGCGGCGGGCGACGGCGGTCTGTCCGAGCTGACCCGGATCGCGCACGCGATCAGCGAGATCACCAACATCTCGCCGTTCGCCCGCTCGCCGTACGTGGGGGCCAGCGCGTTCGCGCACAAGGCCGGCCTGCACGCGTCGGCGATCAAGGTGGACCCGGACCTCTACCAGCACATCGACCCGGCGCTGGTGGGCAACGACATGCGGATGCTCGTCAGCGACATGGCCGGCCGCGCGTCGATCGAGCTCAAGGGCCGCGAGCTGGGGTTCGACCTCGCGGGCCGCTCGGAGCTGCTCGGCCGGGTGACGGACCGGGTCAAGGACGCCGAGGCGAACGGCTACACGTACGAGGCGGCCGACGCGTCGTTCGAGCTGCTGCTGGTCGAGGAGATCGACGGCGAGCGCCCGCAGTACTTCCGGGTGGAGTCCTGGCGCACCATCGTCGAGCGCAGCGGGAGCCGCGGCACGCCCGCGACGGCGGAGGCGACGGTCAAGCTGCACGCGGGCGGCGAGCGGCACGTCAGCACGGGGGAGGGCAACGGCCCGGTCAACGCCCTCGACCACGCGCTGCGGCAGGCGCTCATCAAGGTCTACCCCGAGCTCGAGGCGTTCGAGCTGATCGACTTCAAGGTGCGCATCCTCGACTCGATGCACGGCACGGACGCGGTGACGCGCGTGCTCATCGAGACCAGCGACGGGCAGACCGCGTGGAGCACGGTCGGCGTCGGTCCGAACCTGCTCGAGGCCGCCTGGGAGGCCCTCACCGACTCGGCCATCTGGGGGTTGCGCAACCGCGGCGTCGCGCCGCGCTGAGCGAGTCCGCTGCGCGCACGCGCGTCGCGGCATAGCCTCGGAGGGACAGCACGGACGACGACGAGGGGAGCGGCCCGTTGGCCGGCACACAGCCGCAGCCGCCCGGACCTGGCGCGTCCTCCGAGCAGGTGGAGGAGCGTTCGCGCTGGTGGTGGTGGCTCGTGGTGGTCGCCGTCGTCGTGGTCGTCGTCCTGCTCGTCGTCCAGCCGTGGGCCGAGCACCAGACCGAGCCGCCCCCCGGGACGAGCCCGTCGTCGGCCTCGGACGTGCCGAGCGCGCCCAGCACGGCCCCCAGCCCCACCTCGACGACGCCCGCCACACCGGCGCCCGTGCCGGGTGCTGACGCGGTGTTCGACACGACCACCCTCGCCACCCTGTTCGTCACGGACGCCGACCTCGTCGCGGACGTCCCGGCGGCCGCGGGCACCCCGCTGCAGCCCGGCATCGGCGCGGGCGACCTGGCGTGGGGGCTCCCGAGCGGCTCGACGATCGAGCCCGCGTCCTGCACCACCGCCGTCACGGTGGTCGACTCCGAGCCCGACGCGTTCGACGCCCGGTCGTCGTCGAACGAGGCGCTCGACTGGGAGCAGCGCGTCACCGTGCTCGACGACGGGACCGACGCACGCGAGGCGTTCGCCGACCTCGTCACGACGGTCGACGCGTGCCCCGAGTACAGCCAGGTGAACCCCGGGGTCGACGGCTCGAGCTGGGTCGCCCAGCCCGCGATCGAGGGGCAGGGTGCCTACCCGTCGATCGTGCAGGAGATCACCCACCGCTCGGAGGGCAGCTCGCTGCCCGAGTACCGTGGCCACATGCTCGTCGGGAACGCGATCGTGACCTGGACAGCCACCTCGCTGGCCGTCGACACGGCACCGGACGCCGCCCTCGCGACCCTGGGTGACCCGGCCAGCCTCAACGCCATGGTGCAGGCCCGCGCGCAGCAGGCCGTGGGCGGGCTGGGCTGAGGATGCACGGCGAGTACAAGGTGCCCGGCGGCAAGCTCGTCGCGGTGGACCTCGAGGTGC
Organism: Cellulomonas sp. PhB150; assembly: GCF_003755175.1. Taxonomy (GTDB): domain Bacteria; phylum Actinomycetota; class Actinomycetes; order Actinomycetales; family Cellulomonadaceae; genus Cellulomonas. The sequence goes on from NZ_RKHX01000002.1 coordinate 67,488, forward strand.
GCGACGGCGTGCTGGCCGACGTCGTCGTCAGTGGCGACTTCTTCCTCGAGCCCGACGAGGCCCTCGACGTGCTCGGTCCGTCGCTCGACGGCCTCCCCGAGGACTCCACGCCGGCCCGGCTGGCCCAGGCGGTCACCGACGGTCTGGCTGCTGCCGAGTCCGCCGGGCGGATCGCCGGACCGGTCTCGATGGTCGGTTTCGACGCCCGTGCCGTCGCGCTCGCGGTCCGGCGGGCGCTCGGCTACTCGACCGCCTGGTCGGACCACACGTTCGAGCTCATCCACCCCGGGCCGATGTCGCCGGCCGTGAACGCCGCGCTCGACCAGGTGCTCACCGCCGAGCTCGCCGCGGGCCGCCGGGGGCCGACGCTGCGGTTCTGGGAGTGGGTCGAGCCGGCCGTGATCATCGGCTCGTTCCAGTCGCTGCGCAACGAGGTCGACCTCGAGGCGGCGCAACGGTACGGGATCACCGTGGTGCGCCGGATCTCCGGCGGCGGCGCGATGTTCATGGAGGCGGGCAACTGCATCACCTTCTCGCTCGTCGTGCCGGCCTCGCTCGTCGACGCGATGACCTTCGAGGAGTCCTACGCGTTCCTCAACCAGTGGGTGCTGGGCGCGCTCGCGGACGTGGGTGTGCAGGCGTTCGTCACGGGGCTCAACGACATCGCGTCGCCCGCCGGCAAGCTCGCCGGCTCCGCGCAGAAGCGGATGGTCGGGGGCGCGGTGCTGCACCACGTGACGATGAGCTACGACATCGACGCGGACAAGATGCTCGAGGTGCTGCGCATCGGGCGCGAGAAGCTGTCCGACAAGGGCACCACGTCGGCGAACAAGCGCGTCGACCCGGTCCGCTCGCAGACGCAGCTGCCGCGCGAGGCCGTCATCGAGGCGTTCGCCGCGCATTTCCGCGCGCGGTACGACGTCGTGGACGGCGCGCTCACGGACGACGAGCTGGCGCAGGCGCACGAGCTGGTGCGGACCAAGTTCGCGGACGACGCCTGGACCGCGCGCGTACCGTGACGCCATGAAGACGATCCTGAACATCATCTGGCTGGTGCTCGCGGGCTTCTGGATGGCGCTCGGCTACGTGGCGGCGGGCATCCTGTGCTGCATCCTCATCATCACCATCCCGTTCGGGATCGCCTCGTTCCGGATCGCCGGGTACGCGCTGTGGCCGTTCGGCCGGACGGTCGTCGACAAGCCCACGTCCGGCGCGTGGTCGGTCATCGGCAACGTCGTGTGGTTCATCGTGGCCGGCATCTGGCTGGCCATCGGGCACATCGCCACCGGCATCGCGCTGTGCCTCACGATCATCGGGATCCCGCTGGGCATCGCGAGCTTCAAGATGGTGCCGATCTCGCTGTTCCCGCTCGGCAAGGACATCGTGCCGTCCGACCGGATGATGGCGGCGTACGGGCAGTAGTCAGCGACCGATCGCGAAGACCAGCGCCCCGAGCCCGAGCAACGCGGTCACGACGGCGCACGCGGTGACGAGCCGGGCGCCCGCGATCTGCTGGCTCGCGCGGCGGTAGGAGCCCCACGCCAGGGCACCGGCCAGCACGATGCCGACCATCCCCAGCGCGATCGCGCCCGGGCCGAGGACAGGCTCCAGCACCTTCACCGAGGCGATGGAAGCGCCGAGCAGCGCCAGGCTCGTGCGTCGCCAGGCCAGCTGCGTGCGGTGGGGCTGCAGCCCGGCGTCGCCCTCGTGGCGCGTGGGCCAGGCGTCGGTCATCCCCGGTCGACCCTCACAGCAGGCTGCCGACGAGGACGACGACGCCGGCCAGGATCACGCCGAATGCGAGCAGCGCCGACCCGGTGGGCGCGGGGAGCGGCACGGACGTCCGGGCCGCGCGCTCGGCACGCGCCCAGCCCAGCCAGGCCCACAGGGGCGAGGCGATGCCGAGCAGGATGAGCAGGATCGACGCGCTGGTCCGCCAGGGTCCGGAGATCGGCAGCTCGATCGCCTCGAGCGCGACGCCGCCGGCCAGCAGCGCGAGGGACGTGCGGATCCAGGCGAGGAACGTGCGCTCGTTGGCGAGCGTGAACCGCGGGTCCGGTTCGGAGCCCACGCCGAAGACCCAGCGGGGACGGCGGGAGTCGGGGTCGGCCACAGCACCAGTATGGCCGCCGAGGTATCTGCGGACGGGGACGTCGGCTCCTGGCCTGCGACGAAGGAGGACCGATGTCGCCCCAGCTGGACCGAGAGCTGCGTCGCCTGTCCGTGCTGCAGGCCCGTGAGGTGGTCGCGCGCCGGCGGCGCTCCGTGCGCGTGCGCCAGGAGGTCGTGCTCCGCGGCGGGCGAGCGGTCGCGCGCGCGTCCCGCTGAGGTCAGCGCGCCCCGAAGACCGCCGAGCCGATCCGCACGGTCGTGGCTCCCTCGGCGATCGCCGGTTCCAGGTCGCGGCTCATGCCCATCGAGAGCCCGGTCGCGGTAGGCACCGAGGCGGCGACCTCGTCGCGCAGGTCGCGCAGGCGGGCGTAACCGTCGCGCACCACGGCGTCGTCGGTCGAGTTCGCGCCCACGGTCATGAGCCCGACGAGCCGCAGTCCGTGCAGCGCGGCGACGGCCAGCGCGACGTCGACCGCCTCGTGAGCCGCGACGCCGTGCTTGGTCGGCTCGTCGGACACGTTGACCTGGACCATGACGTCGAGCGCGTCGGCCCGTGCCGCCAGGCGCGTGGCGAGGTCGAGCGACGCCACGGACTCGACGCAGGACGCCCACCGCAGCGCCGCGTTCACCTTGTTCGACTGCAGCGGCCCGATGACGTGCCAGGTCGGCTCGAGGTGGACGAGCTCGGGCGCCTTCGCGACGAGCTCCTGCACCCGGTTCTCCCCGAGGACGACACGCGCCAGGCCCGGCTCGCGGTCCTCGTCGGCGGCCAGCGCCGCGGCCACTGCCTCGACGGACATGGTCTTGCTCGCCAGCAGGAGCTGGACCTCGGCCGGGTCGCGCCCGGCGGTGACGGCGGCGTCGACCACCCGGCGGCGGACCACCGCGAGGCGAGCCGCGACCACGTCCCGCACGTCGTCGTCCATGGGTGCAGACCGTACCCGTCGGGCGCGGTCAGTCCCGGCCGATGTCCGCCACGGTCGCCTCGGTCAGGCGGATCAGGTCGTCGGGCGCGAGCTCGACGTCCAGGCCGCGGTGCCCGCCCGAGACGAGCACGGTGTCGAACAGCACCACGGTCTCGTCGATCACCGTGGGGTGGGGCATGCGCTGGCCGAGCGGGGAGATGCCGCCGACGACGTACCCGGTGGCCCGCTCCGCGTCGTGCTGGTCGGCCAGGGCGGCCTTCTTGGCGCCGCACGCGTGCGCGAGCGCCTTGAGGTCGAGCTGGCCGGTCACGGGCACGACCGCGACGGTCAGGACACCGTCGACGTGCGTGACCAGCGTCTTGAACACCTGCTCGGGCGGGACGCCCAGCGCGCGGGCGGCCTCGAGGCCGTAGCCGAGGTCGGACGCGGGATCGTGCTCGTAGGCGTGCGCGGTGTGCTCGATCCCCGCGGCCACGAGCGCGACGAGGGCAGGCGTCCCGGCGGCTGCCTTCTTCGTCACCCTGCCCACCCTAGAGGGCGAGGCCCACCAGGGAACCGACCGCGTAGGTCACGATCATGGCGATCGAGCCGCCGGCGACGTTGCGGAGCACGGCGCGACGGACGTCGGAACCGCCGATGCGCGCGCTCACGGCCCCCGTCACGACGAGCGCGACGACGACGGCGCCGAACACGGCCGGGACGATCGCCGAGCCCCACGGGGCGAGCGCCACGAGCAGCGGGACGAGGCCCCCGACGACGAACGCGAACAGCGACGCGACCGCGGCGTGCCACGGGTTGGTGAGCTCCTCGTCGGGCGTGGCCAGGCCCGCGCGCTCGGCGTCGCGCTGGCTGCTCACCGAGACGTACTCGCCCGTGGCCATCGACAGCGCGCCGGCCACGAGACCGGCGACGCCCGCCGTGACGATCGAGGCGGTCGTCGACGAGGCGCCGGCGACGCCGACGACGATCGCGGCGACCGAGACGATGCCGTCGTTGGCGCCCAGCACCCCGGCGCGCAGCTGGTTGAGTCTGCTGCCGGTCAGCGGTGCGGGCGCGGCGGCCCGGTCCGACGCGGGCGCCGGACGGGAGATGAGGTGGGCCGAGATCGTGCTCATGGGGCCCACCGTAGGACGGGAAATCGTGGTTGTCATCGAAGCAAAGCCTCCCCTGACCTGCATAAACACAGGGGAGCCTTGCCTCATTCCCGCCCGGTCTGCATACCGTCGGACCGGCCAGATCCATCGTTACCCGATCGTGATCCAAGTGCGCCCGGGGGCTTTTGTCGCATGTCTACGGTGTGGCGACCCGGCGCACGGGCTGCCGGGCGAACCTCAGGGGAAGCGAGAAGAGCGATGACGCGACTGACTCGATCTGTGCTGGCCGTGGTGCTGGCGACGGGCGCCGTGGCGCTGCCGGGAGCGGCGGCGCAGGCGGCGCCGACGGCGTGCGATGCGAACTCGCAGTGGATCAACAGCTGGAGCTCGAAGACCACGAGCAACGTGATCACGCACGCGTCGGGCGTGGTGATCGCGAAGGGCTCGACGGCGACCCGCACCGAGTCTGCGTCCGAGCAGACGACGCTGACCGCTGGTGTCTCGTTCAGCACCACGGCGAAGGTCGGTGTGTCGTTGCCGATCGCCGAGCTCGGGGCAGAGGTCGGGACGACCTTGTCGGCGTCTGGATCGAAGACCAGCACGAGTGCGGTGTCCGTCGCGACGACGTTCACCAACTCCGGGACGTACATCGTCTTCCGGGGCTACCGCAGCGCCACGGGGTACTTCAGCGGAGGCAAGTGCTCGTCCAACGGCCAGACCATCACGAAGGTGAGCGGCAGGGCGTACAGCTACTCGAAGGTGCCGTACTCGGGCGCTGTCTGGTGCAAGGAGACCGGCGTGACGGGCTTCAAGGCGGCGGCCAAGAAGTTCTGCGACTGACGAGGCGCGCCGCCCCGGCAGGCCCCGGGGCGGCCGCCCGCCGTCAGAGCGCGCCGACCGCGGCGATCCGCAGCCGGATCTCGCCCACCTCGTCGGACGCCGCGAGGTCGACGACCGCGTCGATGCGCCAGTCGTGGTCGCCCTCGGCCTCGTCGAGCACCTGCCGCACGCGCCACGTGCCCGGTGCGGGCGTGACCTGGAAGAGCGCCGGGCCACGGGCGGGCGGCCCGGTGAGGATCTCGTCGTGGTCGTCGTAGAACGGGTCGAGCGCGGCGGACCAGCGGTCCGCGGTCCACGGCTCGCCGTCCTCGTCGACGTCGCCCAGTGCGGCCAGCGCTCCGTAGGCCTCGCGCGCGGCGAGCTCGACGCGGCGGAACATGGCGCCGCGGACCAGGGCGCGCAGCACGCGGGGGTTGGCCGTGAGCGGCTCGGGCGTGTCCTCGTCGACCCCGCCGGGGGCGTCGGCACCGTGCTCGTCGAGCGGGTTCGACAGGCGCTCCCACTCGTCGAGCAGGCTCGAGTCGGTGCGGCGGACCAGGTCACCCAGCCATTCGATGAGCTCCCAGAGCTCCTCGGTGCGGGCGTCCTCGGGGACGGTCTGGCGCAGCGTGCGGTAGGCGTCCGCGAGGTAGCGCAGCAGGATGCCCTCGGTGCGGTCCAGCTGGTAGTGCGAGACGTACTCGGCGAACGTGGACGCGCGCTCGTGCATCTCGCGGACCACGGACTTGGGCGACAGGGTCAGGTCGGCCACCCACGGGTTGGTCTGGCGGTAGAGCACGAACGCCGCGTCGAGCAGCTCGGCGAGCGGGCGCGGGTAGGTGACGCCCTCGAGCAGGGCCATGCGTTCGTCGTACTCGATGCCCTCGGACTTCATGGCCGCGACCGCCTCGCCGCGGGCGCGGTTCTCCTGCGCCGCGAGCACCTGGCGCGGGTAGTCGAGCGTGGACTCCAGGACGCTGACGACGTCGTGCGCGTAGGCGGGGTCCTCACGGTCGAGCAGGTCGAGGGCCGCGTAGGCGAACGGGGACAAGGCCTGGTTGAGCGCGAAGTTGGCGGGCAGGTCGTGCGTGAGGCGCACGGTGCGACGGCGGCCGTGCGGTGCGCTCGGGTCCTCGACCCAGGTGCGCTCGACGACGCCGGCCGCGCGCAGCGAGCGGTAGACGGCGATCGCCTGGCGGACGTGGCGGCCCTGCGCGCCCTCGGGCTCGTGGTTGTCGGTGAGCAGTTTGGTCATGGCGGCGACCGGGTCGCCGCCGTCGACGCTGCGGGCCAGCACGTGCAGGACCATCGCGTGCGTCACCTGGAAGCTCGACGTCAGGGGCTCGGGCGGGGCGTCGCGCAGCCGCTCGAACGTCTTGTCGGTCCAGTTGACGTGCCCCTCGGGGGCCTTCTTGCGGACGATCTTCTTGAGCTTCTTCGGGTCGTCGCCCGCCTTCTCCAGCAGCTTGCGGTTCTCGATCACGTGGTCCGGCGCGAGCACGATGACCTCGCCGACCGTGTCGAAGCCGGCGCGGCCCGCGCGTCCCGCGATCTGGTGGAACTCGCGGGCGGACAAGTGCCGCATCCGCACGCCGTCGTACTTGACCAGGCTGGTGAGCACCACGGTCCGGATGGGCACGTTGATGCCGACGCCGAGCGTGTCCGTGCCGCAGACGACGGGCAGCAGGCCCTTCTGCGTGAGGCGCTCCACGACGCGGCGGTACTTGGGCAGCATCCCCGCGTGGTGCACGCCGACGCCGTGCCGCAGCAGGCGCGACAGGGTCTTGCCGAAGCCGGGCCCGAAGCGGAACGCGCCGAGCTCCTCGGCGATCGCGTCGCGCTTCTCGCGGCTGGCCAGCGGCGTCGACAGCAGCGACTGTGCGCGCTCGACGGCCTCCTTCTGCGTGAAGTGGACGACGTAGACGGGGGAGCGCTGCGTCTTGACGAGCTCGTCGAGCAGCTCGTGCAGCGGCTCGATCGCGTAGGCGAAGTTCAGGGGGACCGGGCGCTCGGCGGTCTGCACGACCGCCACCTCGGTGCCCGTGCGCTTCTGGATGTCGTCGGCGAAGAACGAGACGTCGCCGAGCGTCGCGGACATCAGCACGAACTGGGCGCGGGGCAGCTCGAGCAGCGGCACCTGCCACGCCCAGCCGCGCTGCGGGTCGGCGTAGAAGTGGAACTCGTCCATGACGACCTGGCCGACGTCCGCGCCCGGGCCGTCGCGCAGGGCGAGGTTGGCCAGGATCTCTGCCGTGCAGCAGATGATCGGGGCGTCGTTGTTGACCGACGAGTCGCCCGTCATCATGCCGACGTTGGCCGACCCGAAGGCCTCCACGAGCGCGAAGAACTTCTCGCTGACGAGCGCCTTGAGCGGCGCGGTGTAGAACGTGCGCCGGCCCTGCGCGAGGGCGACGAAGTGGGCCGCCGTCGCGATGAGCGACTTGCCCGAGCCGGTCGGGGTGCTGACGATGACGTGCTCCCCGGAGACCAGGGCGAGCAGCGACTCCTCCTGGTGCGGGTACATGCTGAGCCCGCGCTCCGTGGTCCACCCGACGAACGCCTCGTAGAGCGCGTCCGGGTCGGTGGGGTCGGCCGGGATGCGGTCGGCGAGGGTGGGCACGGCCCGATCCTCGCACGCGCGCTGGGGCTCGTCGGGCGCACGTGTGCGATGGTCGAGGCCTACGGAAGGTGGCCACATGGCCAGGCTGTCCCTCGGGGTGCCGTGCACCTCGGGCAAGGAGAACGAGTCCCGACTTCCCATCCACCCGCAGCACCTCGAGCGGATCGACGAGGACCTGCGGGCCTCGATCTACCTCGAGCACGGGTACGGCGCGCAGTACGGCGTGCCCGACGAGGTCCTGAAGGCGCAGGTCGCAGGCCTGCGGACGCGGGCCGAGCTGCTCGCAGAGTCCGACGTGGTGCTGCTGCCCAAGCCCGTCCTGTCCGACCTGGAGCAGATGCACGAGGGTCAGGTCCTGTGGGGCTGGCCGCACGCGGTGCAGGACGCGGACCTCGCGCAGGCCGCGATCGACCGGCGGCTGACCCTCGTCGCCTGGGAGGCGATGAACCACTGGAGCCCGTCGGGCCGGTTCGTGCTGCACGTGTTCAACCTGAACAACGAGCTCGCGGGGTACGCGTCGGTGCTGCACGCGCTGACGCTCACGGGGTCGACGGGGAGCTACGGCCGCCCCCTGACCGCCGCGGTGCTCGGGTTCGGCAACGCGGCTCGTGGGGCGGTCACCGCGCTGCACGCGCTCGGCGTGCACGACGTCACCGTCCTGACCCTGCGGGACACGATGGCCGTCGCGTCACCGATCCCGTCCGTGGTGATGGAACAGCTCGAGCGGGTCGACGACGACTCCGGGCGCACGCTCGTCGTCACGCGCGAGGAGTCGGTGCCCACCGCCGAGTTCCTCGCGCACCACGACATCGTCGTGAACTGCGCGCTGCAGGACACGGACGCGCCGCTGATGTTCGTGACGAACGACGAGCTGGCGCTGTTCGCGCCCGGCACGCTGCTCGTCGACGTGTCCTGCGACGCGGGCATGGGCTTCGAGTTCGCCGACCCGACGCCGCTGTCCGCCCCGACGTTCACGGTCGGCGACGGCGTCACGTACTACGGCGCCGACCACAGCCCCGGGGTGCTCTGGCGCAGCGCGACCTGGGGGATCAGCGAGGCCGTGCTGCCGTTCCTGCGCTCGGTCATGGACGGTCCGACGGCATGGGACGACGACCCGACGATCGCCCGCGCCATCGAGATCCGCGACGGCGTGGTGGTCAACCCGAAGATCCTCGCGTTCCAGGGACGGTCGGCCACCTGGCCGCACCCCGTCGCGGGCTGAACCGGTCGGCCCGCCGTCGTGGGCTGACCGGTCAGCTCGGCTCGCGTGGCGCGCCGTCGCTCGCGTCGAGCGTGCGCTGCACCCAGTGCACGTCGCGCCACGCGCCGAGCTTCCACCCGACCTCGCGGTAGGTCCCGACGGGCTCGAAGCCCAGGGCGCGGTGCAGGCCGGCGCTCGCGTCGTTGGGCATCGTCATGCCCGCGACGGCGGTCCGGAAGCCGCGCTCCGTGAGGGTCGCCAGCAGGTGCTCGTAGAGCGCGCGCCCGATGCCCTCGCCCTCGTGCCCCTTGCGCACGTAGGCGCTGACCTCGCAGGTCCACCGGTAGGCGGGCCGTGCGCGGAAGGTGCCGGCGTACGCGTAGCCGACGATGCGGTCGTCGGGCTCGTCGGACTCTGCCACGAGCCACACGTGCGCGGCGGCGATGCGGCGCGCCATCTCGTCGGGCGACGGGGCCTCCGTCTCGAACGTGACGGCGGTGTCGAGCACGAACGGTGCGTAGATCCGGGCGCAGGCGGCCGCGTCGGCGGACGTCGCGGGCCGGATGGTCAGGCGTCGATCCACGACCGCGTCGCCGTCGTCACCGTCGATCCGTCGAGGTCGGCGAGCTTCATGCCCACGAACGCGCTCGCGGTCGGCGAGGTCTGGACCCGGAACGCGGGGGCCGAGCTCTCGAGCGCGTCGAGGATCACCGCGCCGACCCCGTCGGCCTCCTGCGCGTTGGCGAACGCCCCGGCGGTGCGCGCGAGGTACGCGCGCAACGAGTCGGCGTAGGGCCCGGCCCCGGCGAGCAGCGCGTCGCGGTCGCTCACAGCCGTCCCGGCGAACGACGTGGCGACGGCGCCCGGCTCGACGACGACGACACCGACCCCGGCCGCCGCGGCGACCGGGTGCAGGCTCTCGAGGAAGCCCTCGACGGCGAACTTCGCCGCGCAGTACGCCTCGTTGAACGGCTGCCCGACGATGCCGCCGACGCTCGAGACCGTGACGAGGCGCCCGCGGCTCGCGCGCAGGTGGGGGAGCGCCGCCTTGCTGACGGCGACGACCGCGAAGAAGTTGACCTCCATGCAGCGGCGGAAGTCGTCGAGGGTCAAGGTCTCGACCGTGCCGACCAGGCCCGCGCCGGCGTTGTTGACGACGGCGTCCAGGCCGCCGTAGGTCTCGACGACGTCCGCGACGAGGGCGTCGACGTCGTCGGTGCGCGTCACGTCGAGCGCGCGGACGTCCAGCGCGACGCCCTCCTTCTCGGCCCTGTCTCGGAGGGCGTTCGCCCGTGACGGGTCGCGGAGCGCCGCGACCACCTGCCAGCCGCTCTGGGCGGCGAGCACGGCGGTGGACAGGCCGATGCCGGAGGACGTGCCGGTGACGACGAGGGTGCGCGGGGTGGTCATGGGGCCAGTCTGCGCCGGGTGGGGCGGGCGTGTCGTCTGTCCGGCGCGTTTGCTCGGGGGACGGGTCGCGGCCGCGCCTCCTTCGAACGTGTGTTCGAGGTTGTGTCAGTGGTCGGTGGGAGAATTCAGACATGACGGAGGCGGTGGTGGTCGATGCGGCGGCGCTGGTGCGCGCTGCGCTCGATGCGCCGTGCTCGGGCTTCGAGGTCTCGGGCTGGGCCGACGATGACGTCCTGGCTGGTCTGGTGAGGTTGGAGGCGATCGGTCGTCAGGTCGATGCGTGGCGGGCGGCGTTGGCGGTGGAGGTCGACGAGCGCAGCGGGCGTGGCCGTGACGGGTTGGCGGCGGGTCGTGGGTGCCGCAGCTCGCGTGAGCTGCTGCGCCGGGTCACGGGATCGGCGAACACGACGGTGTCGCGGTGGTTGCGGTTGGGGCGCGCGGTCCAGGAGTCGACGGGGTTGAGCGGTGCGCCGGTGCCGGCGCCGTTCCCTGCGGTGGCGGCCGCCGTGGCTGCGGGGCGGATCAACATCGATGCCGCTTTGACGATCGTGGACAACCTGAACCTGGTGCGTGCGGTGGCCGGGGACGGCGATGTCGCTGTCGCGGAGGCCGAGCTGGTCGCGGCGTGCCTGGCCGACGAGCCGGGTGGGGTGCCGCCGGTCGATGCGGACTCGGTGCGGGTGCAGGCGGGGACGTGGGCGGGGTTCCTCGACCAGGACGGCACCGCCCCACCCGAGACCGACCTCGCGCGACGGGCGTTGCGCCTGGGTGGGTTGCACCGCGGGCTGGTGCGGATCAACGGGCTGCTGCTGCCCGAGGTCGCCGCCGCCCTGTCCGCGTTCGCCGACGCCTGCACCAACCCCCGCACCCCCGACGTGACCAACCCCGCCACGACAGGCGCGGCGGACGACGAGGCTGCCGCTGAGGCGGGCGGTGACGATGCCGCTGCGCCTGACGACTGCTCGGCCGCCCTGTTCGACCTCGCGGCCGACGTCGACATCGACGACCTGGGAGGCGATGGTCCGCTGCGCTGCGAGCAGGTCCCGGCCGACCCCAGGACCGGGCCGCAGCTGATGCACGACGTGCTCGCGATGGCCCTGGGGGCCGCGGCGCGGGTCGCCGATCAACGCTCCGTGGCGGGTAACTCCCCGACCGTGCTGATCTCGGTGCGCCAGGACGACCTGCAAGCGCGCCGCGGCACCGGTGCCACGTTCTCCGGTGACCGGTTCGGGGGCCCGCTGCCGATGTCGATGGCCGCCGTCGCCCAGCTCGCCTGCTCCGGGACCACCCAACGCGTCGCCCTGGACGACCTCGGCGCCGTCATCGGCCTGTGGTCACCCGAACGGTGCTTCACCGGCCACCAACGCCGCGCCATCGCCCTGCGCGACGGCGGGTGCATCATCCCCGGCTGCCACGTCCCAGCCGGCTGGTGCGAGGTCCACCACATCACCGCCCACAAGGACGACCCCGACGGCACCCACACCTCCAACGGCGCCCTGCTGTGCTGGTACCACCACCGCACCATCGAGACCTCCGGCTGGCAGATCCGCGTCCGTAACGGCGTCCCCGAAGTCCGCGCACCCGCCTGGCTGCGATCCCTCACCCGAGCCGGACCACACCCAGCCCCCGGAACGGACAACGACGAGGGCCGCAGCTCAGATGATCACGGGTGGCACCGAGCCACCAGCTCACCCACCCGCATCCTCGACGTCCTCGACAGCCAGTACCGCAACACGCTGAGCAGCCTCGCCAGCTGAACGCGGCTCGTCGTGCCTTCGCCGAGATCAGCTCAGGACCAGGACCAGCTCGCGAGCACGGCCTCGACGGTCGGTTGCTGTGACGCGTCGTCGGCCGGGTGGAGGTAGCCGACGCCCCACGTCATGCCGTCCCGCTCGGTGAACCACTCGGTGAGTGTCTTCGCGCCGACGACCGACTCCGTCCGGATCGCCCGGCCGTAGGGGCTGTGCACCTCGGTGGCGGTGGGCAGCGTGCGGATGCTCCCCGTCGGGTGGGCGATCTTCTCGGCGACGAACGACTCGAGGTCGCCGGTCGTCGAGGTCGTGTTCATGCACGTCAGCAGGAGGGCAGAGTCGTTCGCGTCGAGCATGAGTGCGCGCGCGTTCGACCCGGGCGTCCCCATCACCCGCGCCGTCGGGATCCGCACCGAGTACCCCCGGCAGCCCTCAGCGGTGGACTCCACGTCGAGGCGTTGCGGGAGCGCGATGTCGGGGTTCGCGGCAATCGTCTCGACCGCCATCGGCGGAAGGTCGGGCGTGCCACCGCCGCGCAGCACGAGCACGCATGCCCCCGCGACGCCCGCGAGCAGCACGAGCACCCCGACGAGTGCCACCCGGAACGCGGTCATGGCGCTGCATCGGCACGATGCTGGGGCGACCTGAGCCCCGACGGGTGGCGGGCGCCTCACCTGGTTAGCCTCGGAGGATGCTGCCGTTCGTCCTGCTGGCGACGCGCGCCGAGGACGTCGCTGCCGACGGCGAGTACGCGGCGATGCTGCGCTACTCCGGCCTGAAGCCGTCCGAGCTCGTCCGGATTCGGCTCGAGGCCGGACCGATGCCCCCGATCGACCTGGATGCCATCTCGGGCGTGATCGTCGGCGGCAGCCCGTTCGACGCGAGCAGCACCACCAAGTCCGACGTGCAGGTGCGCGTCGAGGCGGAGATGGCCGCGCTGCTCGACCGCCTCGTGCCGGCGGACTTCCCGTTCCTCGGTGCCTGCTACGGCGTCGGCACGCTCGGCGTCCACCAGGGTGCGGTCATCGACGGCACGTACGGAGAGCCCATCGGCCCGGTGACGATCACCCTGACCGACGAGGGTCGCGCGGACCCGCTGCTCGCCGGGATGCCGGCTGCGTTCGAGGCGTTCGTCGGGCACAAGGAGGCCTGCCGCGTGCTGCCGCCGGGTGCCACCCTGCTCGCGTCCTCACCGACCTGCCCGGTCGAGATGTTCCGGGTCGGCACCCACCTGTACGCGACCCAGTTCCACCCCGAGCTGGACGTCGAGGGGATCAGCAGCCGGATCCGCGTGTACCGCGACTACGGGTACTACCAGCCGGGCGAGGCCGACGACGTCCTCGCGGGCGTGCGCGGCGCCGACGTCCGCCACGCCCACCGCGTGCTCGCGGCGTTCGTCGAGCGGTACGCGCGCGACTGAAGCGTCACCCGTTCGGCTGCTGCCGCGGCACATCGTGACTCTGACAAGGTGCCCGTGGCACGCGATGAGCGCGCGTCGCAAAGCAGGGGGACCGCCGTGAAGGCTCGATTCGTCGTTGTGGTGACCGCGCTGGCGGTGGTGCTGGGGGTCGCGGGAGCGCCCGCGGCAACTGCGGCTGGCACGTATGCGCTCACGGTCACCGTGGTGTCCGGCACGGGCAAGCCGCTTTCGGGTGAGCTGGTCGAGGTGTGGGTGCCGGGCTCCGACCCGACCCTCGACGCCAACTCCGACGGCATCCCGGACGGGCGTGTCGTCGTGGGGAACACGTACGCAGGGGGTGGCGTCCTGTTCCCGACCGTCCCCGAGGGTGACTACACGGTCCGGGTCTCGAGCATCTACGACTGGAACGCGTCGTACGACACCGCCGTGACCATCGCCGGTGCGCCGGTCTCGATCTCGGTCGTCGACCAGCACGTCGCGACGGTCTCCGGCGCCGTGCGGGACGCGGTGACCGGCAAGGGTGTTCCGTGGGCCGAGGTCTCCGGCTACAGCACGACCGCGAACGCGTCCTTCGATGTCCGAGCGGACGCCAAGGGCGCTTTCACCGCGCAGGTGCGCACTGGCAGCTACTCGGTCCAGGCGACTGCCGACAACTACCGCACCGACGCCCCTCGGCAGACGCTCGCGGTGCACGATGGCGTCGATCTGCTCGCCGCCGACGTCCGCATCTACGCGACGTCGTGGGTCGGTGGGCGCGTGACCCTGGGCGGCAAGGGCCTCGACTCCTTCGTCTGGTTCGGCAACGTCGCGTCGCACTCGTCGTCGGCCGGTGTCTTCCACGAGCAGGTCGAGCCCGGCACGAGCGTCTCGCCGTGGGTCGACAGCGGCAGCTCGAACTTCCGGACCTACTACGGCAACACCGTGCGCAAACCGGATGCGAAGAAGGTCACCGCGAGCATCGGGCGCTCCGTGACGAACGCCGACATCGCACTGGTCGCCAGCGCGACGGTGACGGGAACCGTGGTCAACCGCAGCGGGAAGCCCGCGAAGCACGTGTCCGTCGAGGCGCAGAGCGTCGGCCGCGCTGGCTCGGCCAAGGCCACCACGGACTCGAAGGGTCGCTACACGCTGCGTGGCCTTCCGTCGGGCAAGGTCACGATCAGCGTGTGGGGTGGCACGCGCAACGTGCCAGCCCACGGCGTCAAGACGGTGACGGCCAGTCAGGGCCACAAAGTCACCGCGTCGCGGTTGACGCTGTCCCAGGACGCGATCGCCTACGGTCGGATCAAGACCAGCGGCTCACGCGTATCGAAGCAAGACGTGTCGCTCCTCGCATCGAACGGTCAGTGGCTCGGCACGTTCCGGCCCGACAGCGATGGCTGGGTGGGCTTCGCCGGGCTCCGCTCAGGCACGTACTGGGTGCACGTCGACGGCTCGAACATCCGCAAGAAGATCACCGTCAGGGCTCACACGCAGGTCTCGTTCGGCACGATCACTCGCGGGAAGCAGGTCACTGTCAAGGGTGTCGTGCGGACCGCCGCCGGCAAGCCCGCGAAGTCTGCTCTGGTCACCGTGGCCGACAGGTACGGAATGGTCTACGCCGAGGTCAGGACCAACAGCCGCGGCGCCTACTCCGTCAAGGCGGCCGTCGCCGGCGCCTACACGATCACCGCGAAGCCGAAGTCCGGATCCGACGGCTGGACCCGCGTCGGCGTCACCGTGAAGAAGGGCAAGTCCCTCGCGAGGAACCTGCGGTTCGCCAGGGGGGCGGCGATCACAGGAACCGTGCTCAACTCCCGGGGCAAGCCGGCAGTCGGCGTGAGGGTGGAGACGCTCGACGGCCGGAGCGCGAAGACGAACTCGTCGGGCGTCTACACGATCACCGGGGCCCGTGCCGGGCGAACCGACCTCCGGGTGTCGGACCCCACCTACGTCGGTGGCTACCGCAACGCCTACGTCGCGGCCACGGCGAAGGCAGGCAAGACCGTCAGGGCGAAGACGGTGTCGGTGCGCTGAGGTCGCAGGCGGCGACCAGCCGCATGCGCAGGATGTTCGAGCGCTCCGCGTAGCTGCGCTGCCGCGCGACGTACTCGGCCTTGCCCTCGGGCGTCTCGATCGCCACGGGTGTCAGGCCGTACGACGAGAAGTCGTAGGGCGAGGCCGCCATGTCGGTGTACCGGATCTCGCGTGCGAGCTCGAAGCAGTCCAGCAGCAGGTCACCCGGCACGAGCGGGCCGAGCTTGGTGGCCCACTTGTAGACGTCCATCGCGGCGTGCAGGCAGCCGGGCTGCTCCATCGCCACCTGGTTGGCGCGGGTCGGCTCCAGCGTGTTGCGCGAGGTCGCGTCCGGGGTGAAGAAGCGGAACGCGTCGAAGTGGGTGCAGCGGATGCGGTGCGACTCGACGACGGCGTCGGTGCCGGCACCGCCCAGGCGCAGGGGGAGGGGGTGGCGGTGCTCGTCGTCGGCCTCGCGGTAGACCATGGCCCACTCGTGCAGGCCGAAGCAGCCGGTGAACGCCGGCCGTGAGGCGGTGGCGCCCAGCAGCCCGACGAGGAACCGCGCAGCCTCCCCGCGCTCGGCGAGGAACCCGTCGAGGTCGAGCGTCACCGCGCCCTCGTCGTCGGTCGTGTACCAGCGCTTGGTGCCCAGGAGGGACGGCCCGTCAGGCCCCGGCTCGAGGACGACCCCCGCCCCGGGGTGCCACACGCGCAGGACCGCGGGCTTCGTCGGGTAGTACTCGAACAGGAAGTCCTCGACCGCGTGCTTCTCGCCGCGGGACCGGCGCTCGCGGTGATCGGCGGTCAGCGCGTCGGCGCGCGCGGCGTGCTCGTCGGCCGCCGCGGTCCACGACGAGGCCGGCAGCCGGGTCGGGGAGGCGGTGATCGTCACGGTCCCAGGGTAGGTGTGCTTGTCCCCGTGCCGAGCCCCCGACAGACTGCGACGGTGCTCACCCTCGCCCTGGTCCTCGCCACGCTCGCCGCCCTCCTGCACGTGATGTTCTTCGTGATGGAGTCGGTCCTGTTCACGCGGCCGGCGGTGCACAGCCGGTTCGGGACGCGGGCGGAGGACGTCGAGGCGGCCAGGCCGTGGGCGTTCAACCAGGGGTTCTACAACCTGTTCCTCGCGGTCGGCACGATCGTCGGGGTGGTCCTGGCGACCGGGGACGACCCCACGACGGGTCTGGCGCTGATCCTGCTCGGTTGCGGCTCGATGGTCGCGGCGGCGCTCGTCCTGGTGATCCCGCAGCCCCAGATGGCCCGAGCGGCCGCCATCCAGGGCGTGCTGCCCGCGTTCGCGGTGGTTCTCGCGATCCTCGAGCTCGTCGACTGATCTCGCATCGCGGACGAATGCGTCCCGGGCCTTGAACTCCGCCCCCCGGGACGGCCTACAGTTCCGTGTGAGCACCGACGCATCCCCCGCCCCGCAGGACGTCTACACCCACGGGCACCACGAGTCGGTCCTCCGGTCGCACCGGTGGCGCACGGCCGAGAACTCGGCCGCCTACCTGCTGCCGCTGCTGAGCCCCGGGCAGAGCCTGCTCGACGTGGGCTGCGGTCCGGGCACGGTGACGATCGACCTCGCGCAGCGGCTCGCGCCCGGTGAGGTCGTCGGCGTCGACACCTCGTCGGCCGTGATCGAGATCGCCCGCGCGGCTGCGAAGGACGCGCAGGCGAACGTCACCTTCGACGTCGCGGACGCCTACCGCCTGCCGTTCCCCGCCGACTCCTTCGACGTCGTGCACGCCCACCAGGTCTTGCAGCACCTCACCGACCCCGTCGCCGCGCTGCGCGAGATGCGGCGCGTGACCAAGCCCGGTGGCATCGTCGCAGTCCGCGACGCCGACTACTCCGGCATGACGTGGTTCCCGCGCTCCACGGGGCTCGACGAGTGGCTCGCGCTCTACCACGAGGTCACCCAGGCGAACGGCGCCGAGGCCGACGCCGGCCGCCGCCTGCTGTCGTGGGTGCGCGAGGCCGGCTTCGACCCCGCGGGCATCGCGCCGAGCGCAGGGACGTGGTGCTACGCGACGCCCGAGGACCGCGAGTGGTGGGCCGGGCTGTGGGCCGACCGGTCGGTCGCCTCCAACTTCGCCGCGCAGGCGATCGAGCACGGCCTGGCCGACGAGGTCGGCCTCGAGCTGCTCGCCGACGCCTGGCGCGAGTGGGGCCACCAGCCCGACGGCTGGTTCACGGTGCTGCACGGCGAGGTCCTCGCCCGCGCCTGACGCCCGGTCGGCCGACTAGGCTGCTCCGGTGCGTATCGCGAGATTCACCACCGGCAACGACCCCCGCTACGCGCTCGTCGACGGCGAGCCCGGCCACGAGGAGCTCGTCGTCGTGACGGGCGACCCGCTCTACATGCCCGTGCAGCCCACGGGGGAGCGGATCCCGCTGGACCAGGACGACGTGCGGCTGCTCGCGCCCGTCATCCCGCGCTCGAAGATCATCGGCGTCGGCCGCAACTACGCCGACCACGCGGCCGAGCTCGGCAACGAGCTCCCGCCCGCGCCGCTGCTGTTCCTCAAGCCCAACACCTCGGTGATCGGCCCTGACGACCCGATCGTCCTGCCGTACTGGACCGAGCACGTCGACCACGAGGCCGAGCTGGCCGTCGTCATCGGCAAGGTCACCAAGGACGTCCCGATCGAGCGCGCCCTCGACCACGTCTTCGGCTACACGGTCGCCAACGACGTCACCGCGCGCGACATCCAGCGCAGCGACGACCAGTGGACCCGCGCGAAGGGCTTCGACGGCTCGTGCCCCATCGGCCCGTGGATCGTCCCCGGCCTGGACGTCTCCGACCTCGCGGTCAAGGCGCGCGTGAACGGCGAGACCCGCCAGGACGGCCGCACCTCGCAGCTCGTCTTCGACGTGGCCTACCTCGTCTCCTACATCTCCGAGGTCTTCACCCTCCTGCCCGGCGACGTCATCCTCACCGGCACGCCCGCGGGCGTGGGCCCGATCGTGGACAGGGACGTCGTGGAGTGCGAGGTCGAGGAGATCGGCGTGCTGAGGAACCCGGTGCTGCGCCGCGCCTGACCCTGCCACGCCGTCGCCGCGGGAAGGCGAGCGTGCTGAGGAACCCGGTGCTGCGCCGCGCCTGACCCTGCCACGCCGTCGCCGCGGGAAGGCGAGCGTGCTGAGGAACCCGGTCCTCCGCCGCGCCTGACGGCGGCGGCTGACCACGCGCCCGGGCGCGTCGTTCAGCCACCGTTCACCGGCTGTACCGAGCGTTCGCCCGCGCGGTGCTCGGGCGTCGACCGCGGGTCATCGCCCGTCGTTACGTTCGCGGCATGTCAGGAACCAGCCGACGCGACGAGCAGTCGCCGACGGCACCCGGTGTGCTCGTGGTCATCCCCGCGCGGGGTGGCTCGCAGGGCGTGCCGCTGAAGAACCTCGCCGACGTCGGGGGAGCCTCGCTCGTCGGCCGCGCGGTCGACTCCGCGCTCGCGGCGCCCGGCGTCACGCGCGTCGTGGTCTCCACCGACCACGCCGGAATCGCCGACGAGGCCCGCCGCCACGGCGCGGACGTCGTCGAGCGCCCCGCCGAGCTCTCGGGCTCGACGGCCTCGTCGGAGTCCGCGGTCCTGCACGCGCTGGACGCGCTGGACGACGAGTTCGCGGTCACCGTCCTGCTGCAGTGCACCTCGCCGTTCGTCGACCCGGCGGACCTGGGCGCCTCGGTCGCCCGGGTGCTGGCCGACGAGGCCGACGTGGTCATCGCCGTCGCCCCCACCCACGACTTCCAGTGGGTGCTCACCGACGGCGCCGTGACGCCCGTCGGGCACACGCTCGACCACCGTCCGCGCCGGCAGGACCGGGCGCCGCACTTCCGCGAGACGGGCGCGTTCTACACGATGCGCACCACGGGCCTGCGTGAGGCGGGCACCCGGTTCTTCGGCCGGGTCGCGCTGCAGGCGGTCGACGAGCGCACCGCGATGGAGATCGACGAGCCCGCCGACCTCGAGCGCGCACGGGTCCTCGCCGGTCCCGCACCGACGGGCGAGCTCGACGTCGACGCCCTGGTCACCGACTTCGACGGCGTCCACACCGACGACCACGCCTACGTGGACGGCGCGGGCGTCGAGTCCGTGCGCGTGCACCGCGGCGACGGCATGGGCGTCGACCTGCTGCGCCGCGCCGACGTGCCGCTCCTCATCCTGTCGACGGAGCGCAACCCCGTGGTCCGCGCGCGCGCCGACAAGCTCGGCGTCGACGTGCTGCACGGCATCGCCGACAAGGCCTCCGCCCTCGACGAGTGGATCGCCGTCAACCGCCTGGACCCCGAGCGCGTCGCGTACGTCGGCAACGACGTGAACGACCTGGGTGCCATGTCCCGCGTCGGGTGGCCCGTGGCCGTCGCCGACGCCCACCCCCGTGTCCGTGCCGCCGCCCGCCTGGTCCTCGACCGGCGCGGCGGGGACGGCGCTGTCCGCGAGGTCTGCGACCGCATCGTCGCAGCTCGCACCCCCACAAGAACGACCCGTCACGACCGTCCGGCCGCGACGACGACCCCTGGAGGGATCACCCGCATGACCGCCACCGACGCCCGTACCGACATCACGCCCGTCAGCATCGGCCAGCACCTGGTCGGCGACGGCCAGCCCGTGTACGTCATCGGCGAGATCGGCCTGAACCACAACGGCGACGTGGACATCGCGCGCCGCCTGATCGACGTGGCCGCTGACGCGGGCGCGCAGGCCGTCAAGTTCCAGAAGCGCACCCCGGAGATCAGCACGCCGGTCGACATGCGCGACAAGATCCGTCAGACGCCCTGGGGCGAGATGACGTACCTCGACTACCGCTACCGCGTGGAGTTCGACCGCGAGCAGTACCAGAAGGTCGCCCAGCACGCCGCCGAGCGTGGCCTGCAGTGGTTCGCCTCGCCGTGGGACGTGCCGTCGGTCGAGTTCCTCGAGGGCCTCGACGTGCCGACCCACAAGGTCGCGTCCGCCTCGCTGACGGACACCGAGCTGCTCGGCGAGCTGGCCCGCACGGGCAAGCCGATCATCCTGTCGACCGGCATGTCGACGCTCGAGCAGATCGACGACGCGGTGGACATCCTGGGCACGGATAACCTGGTCATCCTGCACGCGACGTCGACCTACCCCCTTCCTCCGGAGGAGGCCAACCTGCGCACCATCGACACCCTGCGCGAGCGCTACGGCGTCCCGGTGGGCTACTCGGGCCACGAGCGCGGCCTGCAGATCTCGCTGGCTGCGGTCGCCCTGGGCGCCGTCGCCGTCGAGCGGCACATCACGCTCGACCGCACGATGTGGGGCTCCGACCAGGCGTCCTCGCTCGAGCCGGCCGGCCTCGAGCACCTCGTGCGCGACATCCGCATCCTGCAGGAGGCGCTCGGCGACGGCGTGAAGCGCGTCATGCCCGGCGAGCTCGCCCCGATGTCGCGCCTGCGCCGCGTGGGCGCCTGACCATGGGCACCGCGTCCGTCGCCGTCGTCGAGTCGCCCCTGCAGCTGCTGGGGGCGCTCGAGGCGCACGCCGCCGGCCTGGCCGGGGCACGCACCGAGATCCGGGTGCGCTCCGGCGTGCCCGCGCTCGACGCCGCCGCACGGACGCTCGACGCCGCGGGGCTCCCCGACGGTGTCGTCCTGCACCTGGGGGCCACCGCCGACGACGCGTCGTCGGCCCCCCGGGGTGCCTGGCTCGTCGGCGACGCGTTCTCCGGGCAGTGGCAGGCCGCCTTCGTGCGGCGCAGCCCGCGCGGACGCGTCGTCCTGCTCGACGACGGCCTCGCGACCGTCACGCTGGCTCGCGCGCTGGTGGCGGGATCACCCGCCGTCCGCGCGAGCCGGCGCTCCGGCGGCGTCGCGGGTGCGGCGCGCCAGGGCCTCGGCGCCCTGGTGACCCGCAGGCTGCGCAAGCTCGCCCAGCAGGGCCGGGTCACGATGTTCACGGCGATGCCGCTCGACGTCCCGCTGATGACCCACCTGCACGGGATCGGCGTCGAGGTCGTCTCGCACCGGTTCGAGTGGCTCGCCACGCAGCCGCCGCCGATCGCACCGGCCGAGCCCGTGGTGGTCGTCGGCTCCGGCCTGGTGGCCGACGGCTGGGTGCGCGCCGACCCCTACGTGCAGTGGATCGAGAGCCTCGCCGAGTTCGGTCCGGTGGCCTACCTGCCGCACCGCCGCAGCGACCCCGCGGTCGTCGCACGGCTGGCCGCGCTGCCCGGCGTGCGGGTCGACGAGGCGGGCCTGCCGGTCGAGATGCGTCTGCGCGGGCTGCGGGCGCCGCAGCGCGTCGTCTGCCTGCCGTCGACCGCGTACGTCCTGCTGGACGCGCTGCACTCCTCGACCGGCGTGCGCGTCCAGGCTCGTCCGGTGCCCGACGACTGGTGGACCGGCAACGCCGCCCCGGACGTGCGCGAGCACCTGTCCAGCGTGCTGGCGCTGCGCCCCGCGAACCGCCTCAACCGCGAACGTGCGGTGTCCTGAGCGCCTACCCTTGACCGGTGACCACCACCCCTTCGCCGGCCGTCCGTGTGCGCTTCTGCCCGTCCCCGACGGGCCTGCCGCACGTCGGGATGATCCGCACCGCGCTGTTCAACTGGGCCTACGCCCGGCACACCGGCGGGACATTCGTCTTCCGCATCGAGGACACCGACGCCGCGCGTGACTCCGAGGAGAGCTACACCCAGCTCCTGGACGCGATGCGGTGGCTCGGGCTCGACTGGGACGAGGGCGTCGAGGTCGGCGGCCCGCACGAGCCGTACCGGCAGTCGCAGCGCTACGACCTCTACACGGACGTCGTCCGCCGCCTCGTCGAGGCCGGCCACGTCTACGAGTCGTACTCGACGCCCGAGGAGACCGAGGCGCGCCACCGCGCGGCGGGGCGCGACCCCAAGCTCGGCTACGACGGCTTCGACCGCGACCTGACGGACGAGCAGAAGCTGGCCTTCCGCGAGGAGGGCCGCGAGCCCGTCCTGCGCGTCCGGATGCCCGACGAGGACGTCACGTTCACCGACCTCGTGCGCGGCGACGTGACCTTCAAGGCCGGCTCGGTGCCAGACTTCGTCATCGTCCGCGGTAACGGCCACCCGCTGTACACGCTGGTCAACCCGGTCGACGACGCCCTCATGGGCATCACCCACGTGCTGCGCGGCGAGGACCTGCTGTCCTCCACGCCGCGCCAGGTGGTGCTCTACCGGGCGCTGCTCGACATCGGCGTCGCGACCGTCATGCCGCAGTTCGGGCACCTGCCCTACGTCATGGGCGAGGGCAACAAGAAGCTGTCCAAGCGCGACCCCGAGTCGAACCTGTTCCTGCACCGGGAGCGCGGGTTCCTGCCCGAGGGGCTGCTCAACTACCTGTCCCTGCTGGGCTGGGGCCTGTCCGCGGACCGCGACGTGTTCACGCCCGACGAGCTCGTCGCCGCGTTCGACGTCGCCGACGTGAACCCGAACCCGGCGCGCTTCGACCTGAAGAAGGCCGAGGCGATCAACGGCCAGCACGTGCGCCTGCTCGCACCCGAGGACTTCCGCGACCGCCTGGTCCCGTACCTGCACGCCGCGGGACTCGTGCCCGCCGACTCGTTCGCGGACCTGTCCGCGACGCAGCAGGACCTGCTGACGGCCTCCGCGCCGCTCGTGCAGGAGCGCATGACGCTGCTGGGTGAGGTCGTCGGGATGCTGGGGTTCCTGTTCACTCCCGACGACGAGCTGGCGGTCGCCGACGACGCGCGGGGTGCGCTGCGCGAGGAGTCCGCCGCCGTGCTGGACGCCGCCGCGGCCGTGCTCGCCGAGCTCCCGGAGTTCACGACCGCCGCGACGCAGGAGGCCCTGCAGGCGGCGCTGGTCGACGAGGGCGGCCTGGGGATCAAGCCGCGTGTCGCCTTCACGCCGCTGCGCGTGGCGGTCAGCGGCCGCCGCGTCTCGCCGCCGCTGTTCGAGTCGATGGAGCTGCTGGGCCGCGAGTCCACACTGGCCCGCATCGCCGCTCTGCGCGCCACCCTGTGACGGGCCTCGAGGGGGTCCTGTTCGACATCGACGACACGCTCGTCGCGACCCGGGAGGCCTTCGGGCACGCGTGGTCCGCGACGGCTCGCCGCTACCTGCCGGACCTGCCGCCGGAGCGCGACGCCGAGCTCGTCACGATGTGGCGCGAGGACATCAACGGGCACTACTCCGCGTACACGCGCGGCGAGGTCGGGTACGTCGAGCAGCGGCTGGCGCGCGCCAACGAGGTGCACGCCGCGTTCGGGGGACCCGTGCTGGACGCCGGGACGTTCGACGAGTGGGACGCGGTGTTCGACGGCGGCTTCCGGGCCGCCTGGGTGGCGCACGACGACGCGTCGGCCGTGGTCGACGCGCTGCTCGCGGCCGGGCTCGCCGTCGGGGCGCTGTCCAACGCGTCCGTGGCGTACCAGACCGACAAGCTCGAGCGGTCCGGGCTGCTGGCGCGCGTGCCGATGCTCGTCGGCGTCGACACGCTCGGCTTCGGCAAGCCCGACGCGCGCGTGTTCCTCGAGGCCTGCCGCCTGCTCGGCACCGACCCCGCGCGCACCGCGTACGTCGGCGACGAGCTCGACGTCGACGCGGTCGCGGCGCGAGACGCGGGGCTCGTCGGCATCTGGGTCGACCGCCCCGGCGGCCGCCGGCACGCGATCAGCGACGCGGAGATCGCCGAGGCGGACGTCACGACGATCGCCTCGCTCGACGAGCTGCCGGGCGTGCTCGGGCTGCTCGGGATCAGCGCCGGGACGCCCGCCACGCGCGCGTGACGTGCGGCAGGTCCACGACGTCCTGACCCGCGAGGGCGGGGTGCGTGGCGACGAGCGCGTCGACCTCCGCGAGGCGTGACTCCCGCTCGTCGGGCGCCATCGTGAGCAGGAACGAGCGGCTGGCCGCCAGGGCGCGCAGGTTCGCGGGGCGGAAGCGCTGCGTCCAGCGGAACTCGGCGGCCTCGATCGCCTCGAGCTCGCCGCCGAACGCGGGCTGCACGTAGTGCGTCGGCATCGGGTCCCCGCGGTGCAGGATCTCGCCGAACGCCGCGACCCACGGCTCGGCTTCGTCGCGCACGTTCCACAGCACGGTGACCCGGCCGCGCGGCCGGAGGACCCGGGCGATCTCCGCCGACGCGGTCGCGGGGGCGAACCAGTGCCACGCCTGCGCGACCGTCACGGCGTCGACCGACGCGTCCGGCAGCCCGGTGGCGTCGGCGGTTCCCGCCAGCGCGCGCACGTCGGGGAGCAGTCGCGTGAGCTCGGCGCGCATCGCCGCCGACGGCTCGACCGCGACGACGTCGAGCCCGCGCGCGACCAGCGACGCCGTGAGCTTGCCCGTGCCCGCCGCGAGGTCGAGCACGTCGCGGGCGCCCGGCGGGATCGCCCAGTCGACGGCGGCGTCCGGGTAGTCCGGGCGGCTCGCGGCGTAGTCGGCCGCGCCCCGCTCGAAGGACCCGGCGCGCTCGCCGTGCGACGTCATGACAGGGCGGGCAGCGGGTCGAGGTGCGCGAGCGCCTCGTCGTGCAGCAGCCCGTTGGACACCAGCGCGGACCCGCCGAGCGGCCCCGGCACGCCGCGGATCGAGGTGAACCGCCCGCCCGCCTCGGTGACGATCGGCACGAGCGCCGCCATGTCGTGCAGCTCGAGCTCGGGCTCGGCGGACAGGTCGACCGCGCCCTCGGCGACGAGCACGTGGGACCAGAAGTCGCCGTACGCGCGTGTGCGCCACACCGAGCGGGTCAGGTCGAGGAAGCCGTCGAGCTTGCCGTGCTGCTCCCACCCGGACAGGCTCGAGTAGGACAGCGACGCGTCCGCGAGCCGGTCGACCGCGGAGACCCGCAGGCGGGAGGCCGCCGCGAGCGACTTGCCGCTCCATGCGCCCGTCCCCTGGGCGGCCCACCAGCGCCGCCCCAGCGCGGGGGCGCTGACCAGGCCGACGACGACCTCGTCGCCCTCCATGAGCGCGATCAGCGTGGCCCACACGGGCACGCCGCGGACGAAGTTCTTGGTCCCGTCGATCGGGTCGACGACCCACCGACGCGGCCCGTGGCCGGTGTCCGAGCCCTCCTCGCCGTGCACCGCGTCGCGCGGGCGGGCGCGGGCGAGCTGGCCGCGGATCAGCTCCTCGGCGGCCTTGTCGGCGTCGGAGACGGGCGTCAGGTCGGGCTTGGTCTCGACGCGCAGGTCGAGCGCCTTGAAGCGGGACATCGTCAGGCCGTCCACCTGGTCGGCCATCACGTGCGCGAGGCGCAGGTCGTCGTCGTACCCGGGGCGCAGGCTCATGGCGCCCACGCTAGTGGTCGGGCCCGTCCCGATCGGGGAGGGCCCACGTCTCAGGACCGGTCGACGTCGCCGAGGCGGCTCGCGAGCAGCCGCCGGAACGACTCCAGCCGCGCGCCGCGGGCCGCCTTGGTCTCGTCGTCGGGCGCGTCGGCGACCCACTCGTCGAGCAGGCAGTCCGGGGCGTCGTCGGCGTGGGTGCAGCCGCGGGGGCACTCCTCGGCGACCTCGGCGAGGTCCGCGAACGCGCCGAGCAGGTGCTGGGGGTCGACGTGCGCGAGCCCGAAGCTGCGCACGCCCGGGGTGTCGATGACCCAGGTGGGCTCGTCGGTGCTGGGCACGCGCAGCGCCACCGCCGAGGTCGACGTGTGCCGGCCGCGGCCGGTGACGTCGTTGACGATGCCGGTGGCGCGCAGCGCGTCGGGCACGAGGGCGTTGACGAGGGTCGACTTGCCGACGCCGGAGTGGCCGACGAGCACGGACATCCGCCCGTCGAGCGCCGCCCGCAGGTCGTCGAGCCCGTGGATGACCCGCTCGTCCTTGGCGCCCGAGGTCTGGGTGACCACGACCTTGACGCCGATGGGGGAGTACATCGCGACCAGCTCGGCCGGGTCGGCCAGGTCGGACTTGGTGAGCGCGAGCAGGACGTCCATGCGCGCGTCGTAGGCCGCAGCGACGCAGCGGTCGATCATGCGCGTGCGCGGCTCGGGGTCGGCGAGCGCGGTGACGATGACGAGCTGGTCGGCGTTCGCGACGATGATCCGCTCGACCGGGTCGGTGTCGTCGGCCGTCCGGCGCAGGACCGTGCGGCGCTCGGTGATCCGCACGATGCGGGCCAGGCTGCCCTCGTCGCCGGACGAGTCCCCGACCAGGTCCACGCGGTCGCCCGGGACCACGCGGTCGCGGCCCAGCTCGCGCGCCTTCATGGCCACGGTGCGGTGCTCGTCGGGCCCGCCGGCGTCGACGAGGACGGTGTAGCGCCCCCGGTCCACGCCCGTGACCAGTGCGGACACCGCGTCGGCGTGCTCGGGGCGCTGCTTGGTGCGCGGTCGGGAGCCGCGGGTCGCGCGGACCCGGACGTCGCGCTCGTCGTACTTGCGCTGCGCCATCAGCTGCCCAGCATCGCGGTCCAGAGGCCGACGAAGTCGGGGATCGTCTTGGCCGTCGTCGCGACGTCCTCGACCTCCACGCCGGGGACCCGCAGGCCGACGAGCGCGCCCGCGGTGGCCATCCGGTGGTCGGCGTAGGTGCGCCAGGCACCGCCGGTCAGTGGTCGCGGCGTGATGACCAGGCCGTCGGACGTCTGCTCCGCCTGGCCGCCGAGCCGCGTGATCTCGGCGGCGAGAGCCGCCAGGCGGTCGGTCTCGTGACCGCGCAGGTGGGCGATTCCCCGCAGGCGGGTGGGGGAGTCGGCCAGCACGGCGAGGGCGGCGATCGTCGGCGCGATCTCGCCCGCCGCGTGCAGGTCGAGGTCCACGCCGTGGATCGCGCCCGTGCCGGTGACCGAGAGCACGTCGCCGTCGAGCGAGGTTCGCGCGCCCATCCGCTCGAGGAAGCCGGGCAGCAGGCCGCCGGGCTGCGTGGTCTGCGCGGGCCAGCCGGGCACGGACACCGTGCCGCCGGTGACCATCGCGGCGCACAGGAAGGGGGCGGCGTTCGACAGGTCCGGCTCGACGCGCACGTCGCGGCCGGCGATGCGGCCCGGCGCGACCTCCCAGATGGCGGGGCGGGAGTCGTCGACCTGCACGCCCGCGGCCCGCAGCACGGCGACCGTCATCTCGATGTGCGGCAGGCTCGGCAGCGTCGGTCCGGTGTGGCGCACGACGAGGCCCTGCTCGAACCGCGCCGCGGCCAGCAGCAGGCCCGAGACGAACTGGCTGGACCCCGACGCGTCGATGTCGACCTGACCGCCGCGGACCGAGCCGCGGCCGTGCACCGTGAACGGCAGTCGTCCGGGCTCGCCCTCCTCGTCGACCCGCACGCCGAGCGCCTGCAGCGCGCGGATCACCGGCCCCATGGGACGCGCGAGCGCCTCGACGTCGCCCTTGAAGTGCACGGGCCCGTCGGCGAGCGCGGCGACGGCGGGCAGGAAGCGCATCACCGTGCCGGCCAGGCCGCAGTCGATCGTCACCGACCCGCGCATGACGGCGGGCTCGACGCGCCAGTCGGTGCCGCGGTCCACGGTGATCCCGAGCGTCTCGAGCGCGGAGGCCATGAGGTGGGTGTCGCGCGAGGCGAGCACGCTGCGCAGCAGGCTGGGGGAGTCGGCGAGGGCCGCGAGCACCAGGTAGCGGTTGCTCAACGACTTCGAGCCGGGCACCGCGACGACGGCGTCCAGCGGCCCGGTCGCGAGGGGGGCCGGCCAGAGGGGAGCGGTCGCGGTCGTCATGCGGCTCAGGCTAGTCGCCGGGCCGTGCGCGGCCGGGGCGCGCTCGCGGAACGGACGGGCCGGACCCGTCAGTCGTCGGACGCGGGCTTGTGGTGCTCCCAGGCGTTCTGCGCACGCCACGAGACGCCGGGCCGGGCCTCCCATGCGTCCTGCACGCGACGCGTGACGCCCGGACGCCCCTCGAGATCGATCCCGGCGAGGATCGCGCCGCCCGTGAACGCCAGCGCACGCACGAGCCGCTCGCGCCGCGCCTTCTTCAGCGTGGCGTCGCGGTCGGCCTCCTTGTCGGGCAGGTTCACCACGATCAGCGGAGCCGTGAGGACGGCGAGCGCGAGCGCGGCCGTGCGCGGGGCGCGCCCCACGGCCAGCAGGGCGCCGGCGCCCGCGAGGGCCACGCCGTGCGCCTGGACGGCCGTCGTGAGCTGGCGGTCGCTCAGCTCGGGGACGTCGACCGAGAACCGCTTCTCGAGCAGCTTCAGCGCACCACGGGCGTCGGCGGCGTGGGCGGCCGGGTGGCGGACCACGTCGAGACCCTCGGTGATGAACCAGGTCGCGAACAGCGGGCGGGCGATGCGGCGCAGCAGCACAGTCACTCCTCGTCGTCGGCCCTCGTCGGGCGACGTGACACGGACCGCGCGTGCCGGCGGCCCTCTGCGGTCACGCTAGTCCGCGGCGGCGACGCCCGCGACGGGTGCGGGCCGGGAATGCGCGCGGGGGCGTGGCGGTTGTGCCGCGTATGCCCTGTGCCGCCCCGACACGTCCCTCGACGCGACCCGTCGACCGACTGCCGACCCCGTACGCCCCGGCCCGCTACGACGTGGCCGACCTGACCCCGTGGCAGTCACCCCCGACGCCGCGCGGTGACACCCAGGTTTCCGGCATAGGCTCATGGGCAATGAGCGAGGACATCGACGGGGACACGAACCGGGCTCCTGAGTCCGAGGACGACGCAGCCCGCAACGCACGTTTCGAGGCCGAGGCGCTGGTCTACCTGGACCAGCTGTACGGCGCTGCCCTGCGCATGACGCGCAACCCGGCGGACGCCGAGGACCTGGTGCAGGAGACGTTCGCCAAGGCGTTCGCCGCGTTCCACCAGTACCGCCCGGGCACCAACCTCAAGGCCTGGCTGTACCGCATCCTCACGAACACGTACATCAACTCCTACCGCAAGAAGCAGCGCGAGCCGCAGCAGTCGCACGCGGAGGAGATCGAGGACTGGCAGCTGGCCAGGGCGGAGTCGCACACCTCGTCGGGCCTGCGCTCGGCCGAGGCGGAGGCGCTCGACCACCTGCCGGACTCCGACGTCAAGGACGCGCTCCAGCGCATCCCCGAGGAGTTCCGCATCGCGGTCTACCTCGCCGACGTCGAGGGGTTCGCGTACAAGGAGATCGCCGAGATCATGGGCACGCCCATCGGCACCGTGATGTCGCGGTTGCACCGGGGGCGTGGGCAGCTGCGGGAGATGCTGGCGGACTACGCGCGAGGACGCGGTCTGGTCGCGGCAGCTCCGGCCGGCACGGAGGGTGAACGATGAGCGAGTGGACCGAACCCGGAGCGGGCGCTGCTCCGGTGGCGCAGGACTGCGGCTGCGACGAGGCGGTCAGCGAGCTCTGGGCGTACCTGGACTCGGAGCTGGAGGGCCCGGAGGCCGAGCGCGTCAAGCAGCACCTCGAGGGGTGCGTCGGCTGCCTCGACGAGCACGACGTCGAGCTCGTCGTGAAGAAGCTCGTGCGGCGTTGCTACTCCCAGGACGAGTCCGCGCCCGACGAGCTGCGCGCCAAGATCCGCGCGCACATCGTCACTCTGCAGGTCCGTACGACGATCGTCGAGCGCTCCAGCTGACCTGAGCACTGGTACGACCCACTGGTACGACCCACTGGTACGACGAAGGCCCCGGCGCAGCTGCGCTCGGGGCCTTCACCAGTTCGCGGACCGGCCGCGTTCCATCGCCTCAGGCGTTGGGACGCTTGCCGTGGTTCGCGGAACTCCCTGCACGGGAGCGGCGCTTGCGACCACGCTTGCTCATGGGATCTCCTCTGGGTTGTGCACAACGCCGGTTGCACGGCGTGCACGACGACCCTGCATCCTCCCACAGACCCGCCCGCAGACGGGAATCGGACCCCTGCGCGCTCAAGTTCGGGCGTGCGCGGGCCGATGCAACGGACGTGAGCCAGCCGACACAGTCCGTGATCCCTTTCCTGCACGCCCTCGCGAGCACGGGCGGCTCCGACCTGCACTGCAAGGTGGGTTCGTCGCCCCGCGTGCGGGTCGACGGTCGGCTGCGCAAGCTCCAGGTGCCCGAGCTCAAGCCGGCCGACACCGAGCGCATGCTCGAGGAGGTCCTGCCCGACGACCTCGTCGCCGAGTTCCGCCAGACGCACGAGGCCGACTTCGCGTACTCGCTGCCGGGCGTGGGTCGGTTCCGCGTCAACGCCTACCAGGCGCGCGGCACGTACGGACTGGTCTTCCGCCGCGTCGCGGTCGGCGCGCAGTCGCTCGGCGACCTGCACGTGCCCGAGGTCGTCGGCGAGCTCGCGCTCGAGCCGCGCGGCCTCGTGCTCGTCACCGGCCCGACCGGCTCCGGCAAGACGACGACGCTCGCGTCGATGGTCGACCTCATCAACACCTACCGCGAGGTCAACATCGTCACGATCGAGGACCCGATCGAGATCCTGCACCAGGACAAGAAGGCGATCGTCTCCCAGCGCGAGATCCGCCAGGACACGGCCGACTTCACCGCGGCCCTGCGTGCCGCGATGCGCCAGGACCCGGACGTCATCCTCGTCGGCGAGATGCGCGACATCGAGACGGTGCGCGCGGCGCTGTCCGCGGCCGAGACCGGTCACCTCGTGCTCTCGACCCTGCACACGATCGACGCGCCCGAGACGATCAACCGCATCGTCGACTTCTTCCCCCTGCACGAGCAGAAGCAGGTGCGCGTGGCGCTCGCGCAGGCGCTGCGCGGCATCGTCTCGCAGCGTCTCGTGCGCCGCGCGGACGGCAACGGCCGTCGCCCGGCGATCGAGGTCATGGTCAACACGGGCCGCACGGCCGAGGCGATCCTCGACCCGTCCGACGCGCCGCCGCTGATCGACCTCATCCGCGAGGGCGACTACTACAAGATGCAGACGTTCGACCAGCACCTGTTCCAGATGGTGCGCGACGACATCATCACGCAGGAGGAGGCGGTCTCCGCCTCGTCGAACCCCCACGACCTCATGGTCGAGCTCCGCCAGGCCGGCCTCGTCGCCTGACCTCGGACCCCTCCAGACGAACGGCGCGCGGCCCCCGGCCGCGCGCCGTTCGTCGTCCCGGCCAGTTGATTTCGCGAAAGACGCGATATAACGTGTCTGACAACACGAGATATATCGCGAATGGAGCGAGCAATGCCTACCGAGTCCTGGGTCGTCGCCGGCCCGCAGATCATCGAGGTCGAGCAGGTCGACGCGCTGCGCGTGCAGCTCGTCGGCGGCCGCGTGGACGTCGTCGCGCACGACGAGCCGACGACGCGCATCGAGGTGCACGCCGTCGACGGCCGACCCCTGGAGGTGACCCTGAGCGACGGGGAGCTGCGCGTCGGCTACTCGTTCACCCTGGGCGGCTGGGAGGGGTTCCTCGAGAAGTTCCGCAACTTCCGCGACAAGGACCGCGCGGACGTGCACATCGCCATCCCGCGCTCGGTGCGCGCCA
Organism: Cellulomonas sp. PhB150; assembly: GCF_003755175.1. Classification (GTDB taxonomy): domain Bacteria; phylum Actinomycetota; class Actinomycetes; order Actinomycetales; family Cellulomonadaceae; genus Cellulomonas. The sequence continues at coordinate 99,162 of NZ_RKHX01000002.1, forward strand.
AGGTCGGCACGGTGAGCGCCGAGGGCCTGCTCGCCGGGGTCGACGAGGACGCGTCGGTCTCGACGGTCTCCGGCTCGCTCGTCACCGACGGCACGCGCGGGCGGCTGTCGGCCAACACGGTCTCCGGCGAGATCGTCGTGCGCGCCCACGCGGGTGCGCTCAAGCTCAACACCGTCTCCGGCGAGCTCGCGGCGTCGGGCGAGCTCACGCTCGTGCAGGCGAACTCGGTGTCGGGTGACCTGTCGCTCGACGTCACCACGGGCTCGTCGTCCGTGACCGCCTCGACCGTCTCCGGCGACGTGACCGTGCGGCTGCCGCAGGAGCAGGGCGTGCGCGTGCAGGCCCAGTCGGTCTCCGGGCGCCTGGTGATCGACGGCCGCGAGTACAAGGACGGCAAGCCCGCGCAGCGCAAGGTGGACCTGACGACGGGCGACGGCGGTTGCTTCGTCTCGGCGAACACGGTCTCCGGCCACGTCACGGTCCTGCGGAGCGCGCCGTGATGGCCCCGGTGTTCGCCCACGGCCAGCTGCGCCTCTACCTGCTGGCGCTGCTCGAGTCCGGTCCCAAGCACGGCTACGAGCTGATCACCGCCCTGTCCGCGCGGTTCGACGGCACCTACCGGCCCAGCGCCGGCACGATCTACCCGCGCCTGTCCCGGCTCGAGGACGAGGGGCTCGTCACGCGCACCGACGAGGAGCGCAAGAGCACCTACGCGCTCACCGACGCCGGCCGCGTGGAGCTCGAGGCTCGCCGCGACGAGCTGACCCACCTCGAGGCCGGCATCTCCGAGACGGTCCGCGACCGGGCGTTCCAGGTCCGCGACGACGTGCGGGGCTCGATGCGTGGGCTGCGCAAGGACCTCGAGGAGCAGGCGCGTCAGGCCCGTGCGGCGGCGAAGCCCGGCCACGACCCGTCGTCGGACGCGCGCCGCGACTCCCACGCCCGCTGGGCCGAGGCCGACGGGCTGGTGACGCGGTTCCGCGACGAGCTGCGTGCGGACCTCAAGCGGGCGTCGGCGCACGGACGTGTCGATGCCGAGACCGTCGAGCAGGTCCGGCGCGCGCTGGACGACGCGCGCCGCGCCCTGCGGGACACCCTGCGCTGAGGAAGGACCGAGCCGATGTACCCACCGGTGATGGTGCGGGTGCTGCTACGCGCCGTCGTCGGGATGACCGAGCCAGGCGTGCCAGCCGGTGTGCAGCACCAGCCACGCCATGAGGCCGTACCCCGCCTGGCCCGGCAGCTCGCCGTCGCCGGCGGCCATGTCGCCGAGCCACTGCTCGTGGGCGGCGAGGGGGGAGTAGGTGTCGACGTAGGGCACACGGCGCCGCGTCGCGACGTCGCCGAACGCGGCCGAGAGGTCGCCGAGCCGGTCGCTGTCGGTGGCGGGGCCGGGGGGAGGGCCGACGACGAACGCCGGCAGCTTCCACTGGTCGGCGACGTCGAGGATGTTCGCGAGGTTGAGCCGGCTGCGCGCGAGGGACAGGTTCGCGCCCAGGTCGGCACGGCCGAGCCCGACGACGAGCCGGTTGTCGGCCGCGGGGTCGAGCCGCCGCCGCACCTCGTCCTCCCAGCGGGACCCGAGCGCGGTCGTCGTCTCCCCGGGCACCGCGAGCGCCACGGTGGTCAGCCGGTCCGGCGCCGAGGTGCGGGCGGCGACGCGCCCCACCCAGCCGAGCGCCTTGGGATCCCCGGCACCGGCGACGAGCTCGTCACCGATCACCACGAGCCGCAGCTCACCCACCAGTACCACTCCTTCGCGTAGCCGAGGTCCCAGTCTCTCAGGGGGCCACGGTCCGCGGCGGCGGGCTCAGCGCGTGTCGCAGCGCCGGGAGGTCCGACGGTGAAGGGTTCGTCACGCCAGGCGTGACGAACCCTTCACCGTGCACGGGTCTCTGCGGAGTCAGCGGGCGAACGCCTGCTCGACGAGCGTGGCCTGCTGCGCCTGGTGCTTCTTCGCCGACCCGGCGGCCGGCGACGCCGACTCCGAGCGGGACACGACGCGCAGCGTGCGGTTCAGCAGCTGCGGCAGGTGCATCGAGACGAACGACCACGGGCCCTGGTTCTGCGGCTCGTCCTGCACCCAGACCAGCTCGGCACCGTCGAACGGCGCCAGCGCTGCGGCGGCCGACTCGACGTCGAGCGGGTAGAGCTGCTCGAAGCGGACGATCGCGGTGCGCTCGTCGCCCGACTTCACGCGCTCGGCCAGCAGGTCCCAGTAGACCTTGCCCGAGCACAGCAGCACGCGGTCGACCTGCGAGGCCTTCGCGGCGGCCAGGTCGTCGCCGATGACCGGCCGGAACGTGCCGGTCGTGAAGTCCTCGACCGCCGACGACGCCGACTTCAGGCGCAGCATCGACTTGGGCGTGAAGACCACGAGCGGCTTGCGCGGGCGCTGGTAGGCCTGACGGCGCAGCAGGTGGAAGTGCGACGCGGGCGTCGACGGCTGCGCGACGAACATGTTGTCCTGCGCGCACAGCTGCAGGAACCGCTCGATACGGCCCGACGAGTGGTCCGGCCCCTGGCCCTCGTACCCGTGCGGCAGGAGCAGCACCACGGAGGAGCGCTGCGCCCACTTCTGCTCGGCCGACGAGATGAACTCGTCGATGATCGTCTGCGCGCCGTTGACGAAGTCGCCGAACTGCGCCTCCCACAGCACGAGCGCGTCGGGGCGCTCCACCGAGTAGCCGTACTCGAAGCCGAGCGCGGCGTACTCCGACAGCGAGGAGTCGTAGACCCAGAACTTGGCCTGGTCGCCCGAGAGGTAGAGCAGCGGGGTCCACTCGGCCCCGGTCTCGCGGTCGTGCATGACCGCGTGGCGCTGGACGAACGTGCCGCGACGCGAGTCCTGGCCGGCCAGGCGCACCGGGGTGCCCTCGGCCAGCAGCGACCCGAACGCGAGCAGCTCGCCGTAGCCCCAGTCGATGCCGCCCTCGCGGGACATCTGCTCGCGCTTGGCCAGCAGCTGCGCGAGCTTGGGGTGGACCGTGAAGCCCTCCGGCGGACGCACGTGCGCACGGCCGATGCGCTCGATGAGGCTCGCGTCGACGGCGGTCTTCCAACCGACCATCACGCCCGCGTCCTCGAGCTGAGACTCCGGGCGCTCCAGGCCCGCGACGGCCTCGGCCTCGGCGGGGGGCGGCGTCCAGCCGTCCTCGCGCGTCTCGGCGAACACCCGCTCGAGCTGCTGCTGGTAGTCCTGCAGCGCCTGCTCGGCGTCGGTGATCGTCAGGTCGCCGCGCGCCACCAGCGTCTCGGTGTAGAGCTTGCGCACCGAGCGCTTGGCCTCGATGAGGTTGTACATGAGCGGCTGCGTCATCGAGGGGTCGTCGCCCTCGTTGTGACCGCGGCGGCGGTAGCAGAGCATGTCGATGATGACGTCGCGGTCGAACTGCTCGCGGTACTCGAACGCCAGCTCCGCGGCGCGCACGCACGCCTCGGGGTCGTCGCCGTTCACGTGGAAGACCGGCACCTGCAGGCCCTTGGCCACGTCCGTCGCGTACTGCGAGGAGCGCGACGACGAGGGGCCCGTGGTGAAGCCGACCTGGTTGTTGATGATCACGTGGATGGTGCCGCCGGTGCGGTACCCGCGTAGCTGCGCGAGGTTCAGCGTCTCGAACACGACGCCCTGCCCCGCGAAGGCCGCGTCGCCGTGGATGAGGATCGGCAGCACGGAGAAGCCGTCGCCGCCCAGGTCGATGCGGTCCTGCTTGGCGCGGACGATGCCCTCGAGCACCGGGTCGACGGCCTCGAGGTGCGACGGGTTGGCCGCGAGGTACACCTGGGTCGTCGCGCCGGACTCGGCGGTGAACGTGCCCTCGGTGCCCAGGTGGTACTTCACGTCGCCCGAGCCCTGGACGGACTTGGGGTCGGCGTTGCCCTCGAACTCGCTGAAGATCTGCGCGTAGGACTTGCCCGCGATGTTCGCCAGGATGTTGAGGCGACCGCGGTGGGCCATGCCGATGCCGACCTCGTCGAGGCCGTTGTTCGCGGCCTTCGACAGGATCGCGTCGAGCAGCGGGATGACGGACTCGCCGCCCTCGAGCGAGAAGCGCTTCTGGCCGACGTACTTGGTCTGCAGGAACGTCTCGAACGCCTCGGCAGCGTTGAGGCGGCGCAGGATCCGCAGCTGGTCCTCGCGCGGGGTGCGGGCGTAGCCGGACTCCAGGCGCTCCTGGAGCCAGCGGCGCTGACGCGGGTCCTGCAGGTGCATGTACTCGATGCCCGTGGTGCGGCAGTACGAGTCGCGCAGCAGGCCGAGGACGTCGCGGAGCTTGGCGTTGTTCTTGCCCGTGAAGCCGCCGGTGGGGAAGGAGCGGTCCAGGTCCCACAGCGTCAGGCCGTGGGTCTGGATGTCCAGGTCCGGGTGCTTGCGCTGGCGGTAGGCGAGCGGGTCGGTGTCCGCCATGAGGTGACCGCGCGAGCGGTAGGAGTGGATGAGCTCGGCGATGCGCGCGGGCTTGATCGCCTCGGCGTCCGGGTCGCTCGACGTGTCCCGCACCCAGCGGACGGGCTCGTAGGGCACGCGCAGCGACGCGAAGACGCGGTCGTAGAAGCCGTCCTCGCCGAGCAGCTTGACGCCCAGGATCCGCAGGAAGTCACCCGACTGGGCGCCCTGGATGATCCGGTGGTCGTAGGTGCTCGTGAGCGTCAGGACCTTGGAGATGCCCATCTTGTTCAGGCGGTCCTCGGACGTGCCCGCGAACTCCGCGGGGTAGTCCATCGCGCCGACGCCGATGATCGTGCCCTGGCCCTGCATCAGGCGCGGCACCGAGTGGACGGTGCCGATCGTGCCCGGGTTGGTCAGCGAGATGGTCGTGCCGGCGAAGTCGTCGACCGTGAGCTTGTTGCCACGGGCGCGCCGCACGACGTCCTCGTACGCGCTCCAGAACTGCGCGAAGTCGAGGGTGTCGGCCTTCTTGATCGAGGGGACCATGAGCTGGCGGGTGCCGTCCGGCTTGGCCAGGTCGATCGCGATGCCCAGGTTGACGTGCGCGGGCTGCGTGACGCCCGGCTTGCCGTCGATCGGGGTGTAGGCCGCGTTCATCGCCGGCATCTGCGCGAGCGCCTCGACCAGCGCGTAGCCGATGAGGTGGGTGAACGAGATCTTGCCGCCGCGACCGCGCGTGAGGTGGTTGTTCACCACGATGCGGTTGTCGACCATGAGCTTGGCCGCGACCGCGCGCACCGACGTGGCCGTCGGCACCTCGAGCGAGGCCTCCATGTTGACGACGACGCGCGCGGCCGGGCCGCGCAGCTTCTGGACCTCGTCGGTGACGTCGTCGGTCTGCGGCGTGCTCTTGAGCGCGGCCTCGGCGTACGGGGCCGTGGCCGGCTGCGCCGTGGCGACGGGGGAGGTGTGCGGGGCCGGCTCGCGCGACGGCTTCGCGACGGGCGTGGGCTCGTCGGTCGGCTTCGGGACGGTCGGGGTCTTGGCGTCCGTCGACGTCGCGGTGGCGGGCTTGACGTCCACCGGCTTCTCGGGCGCGGGCGTCGGAGCGGCAGCGTTGCCGTTCGTGCTCGCGGGCTTGCCGTCAGGAGCGGCGTCGACGTCCTCGGGCTTGTAGCCCTCGAAGAAGTCCCACCACGCGGGGTCCACCGCGTTCTTGTCCTTCAGGTACTGCTCGTACAACTCGTCCACGAGCCATTCGTTCGCGCCGAAAACGGCGCGCATCGAGTCAGGCTCAGCCTTCTGGGACACGCGAGGATCGCCCACTTCCGCTGCGGACCTGGTCCGCGTCGTTGCCGGTTCTGTCGGTGTCAACACTACGGCCTCCGGACCTTCGTCCCATGCTCGAAGCGGCCATCTTGGACACCGGACCAGTGCTCTTCACTCGCTCGACACACGCGGGTCAACACCGGGCAATTGCGAGCCTTTGCCCGGCAAAAGCCCTGGTCGGCGGACCGTCTGCCAGGTCATGTCTTGGCCGCGCCCCCGAGACGCCCGGGATCGGGACCGGTCAGAGCGTGGTGAGGGCGATCTCGCCCGTGGGCGGGGCACCCGCGCCCGGGAGCGTGACCCGCATGGTGCAGCCGGACTCCGTGTCGGCGACCTCGATGCGGCCGCCGTGCAGCTCGACGGCCCAGCGGACGATGGCCAGCCCGAGCCCGGTCCCGCCGGTCGAGACCTGGCCGGTGGTGGACGGGCTGTTGCCGCGCACGAACCGCTCGAACACGTGGGCCCGCTGCGCCGCGGCGATGCCGGGGCCGTTGTCGATCACGTCGATCTGCACGTCGCCGGCGACGCGGGTGGCGACCAGGCGGACCTCGTCGTCGTCCGGGGAGTGCCGGACCGCGTTGTGCAGGAGGTTCGCGACCACCTGGTGCAGCCGCTCGGGGTCCGCGGGGACGGACAGGTCCGCCGGCTCCACGGTGACCGGGAAGCGCAGGTGCTTGGTCGCGCCGACGAGCTGCGCGCCCTCGGCAGCCTCGCGCAGGAAGTCGGCCAGCCGCACCTGCTCGATCTCCAGGGGGGCGTCGCCGGCCTCGAGGCGCGACAGGTCGAGCAGGTAGGTCACCAGCCGGCCGAGCCGCTCGGTCTGCGCGAGCGCGGCCTCCATGGTGGCGGGGTCCGCCTCGTCGACGCCGTCGACGATGTTCTCGAGCTGCGCCTGCAGCGCGGTCACGGGCGTGCGCAGCTCGTGCGAGACGTTCGCGACGAGCTCGCGGCGGAACTGGTCGTTCTGCTGCAGGTCGTCGGCCATCGTGTTGAACGCGGAGGCGAGCTGGCCCACCTCGTCGGCGCTCGTCGCGCGCACGCGCCAGGAGTAGTCGCCCGACGCCATCTGCCGCGCGGCGTACGTCATCTCGCGCAGGGGGGACGTCATCCCCCGCGCGAGCACCTGCGTGACGACGAGCGAGATGACGATGGCGAGGGGGAGCGTGCGCGTCGGCCCGAGGTGCCGCGAGAGGCCCACCCAGGTGATGAACGAGGCGAGGGTCACCGTCGCGGCGACGAGGATCCCGAGCTTGATCTTGATCGAGCGGAACTGGTCGAGCGGGCGCACGTCGGGCAGCAGGGGCCGGGCCGAGGCGCCGCGGACGTGACGGGGGGACGCCACGTGCTCAGGCGCCGTCCTGCTCGTCGCCGTCGGCGGGCTCGAACGCGTACCCGACGCCGTGCACGGTGCGGATCAGGTCCGGGCCAAGCTTGCGCCGCAGGGCCTTGACGTGCGAGTCCACGGTCCGGGTGCCGCTCGCGTCGACCCAGTCCCAGACCTCGGCGAGCAGCCGCTCGCGCGTGAGGACCGTCTTGGGGGTCGCGGCCAGCGCGAGGAGGAGGTCGAACTCGGTGGGCGTCAGGTGCACCTCGGCGCCGGCCCGCTGGACGCGGCGCTGGGCGCGGTCGATGACCACGTCGCCGATCTCCACCGGGGGGTCGGGGTGCGCGGCCTGCGCGATCTCTGCGGCACGCGCCGCGCGCTCGGTCCGGCGCAGCAGCGCCTTGGTGCGGGCGACGAGCTCGCGCATCGAGAACGGCTTCGTCATGTAGTCGTCGGCGCCCACGCCGAGGCCGATCAGCATGTCGGTCTCGTCGTCCCGGGCCGTGAGCATGAGGACCGGCACGGGACGGTCGGCCTGGATGCGGCGGCACACCTCGAGGCCGTCGATCCCGGGGAGCATCACGTCGAGCACGACGACGTCCGGCTGCAGCCGGGCCGCTGCGGCGACGCCGGCGAGCCCGTCGCCGACGGCCTCGACGGCCCATCCCTCGGCCGTGAACCGGCGCGCGATGGCCTGCGCGATCGCCGGCTCGTCCTCCACCACCAGCACGGTCGTGCCGTTGCGGCCGCCGCTCGTCGTCATCATCCCCTCACCTTGGCACAGGGCCGTGGGAGTCGCGGGGAGATCGGCTCGGACGCCTGTGGATCACCCCTGGCGACGCGGCCGGGGACCTTTATGATGGGCGGCACCATGAGCAGCTCAAGTCGCTGCCGGCGTCCCGCCCGGGGCTCGATCCCCGGGCCCGACCATGCCGGCCACCCCACTGAACTGTCCGCCGCCCCGAGCATCCGGGGCCCCCTGTGCTGAGCGAGTGGCTCCTCGTCGCCCTCGGCATCGTGCTCACCCTCGGGACCGCGGTGTTCGTCGCGAGCGAGTTCTCGCTCGTCACGCTCGACCCGGGCGTCGTCGAGAAGCAGACCGCGCAGGACGACCGCCGCGGGCAGGGCGTGCTCCGCGCGCTGCGGCGCCTGTCCACCGAGCTCTCGGGCGCGCAGGTCGGCATCACCGTGACCACCGTCCTGCTCGGGTACACCACCCAGCCGGCCGTGGGCCGGATGCTGCGCGACCTGTTCGACGGGTGGGTCAGCACCGCGCTGAGCGGGGTCCTGGCCGTCGTCTTCGCGGTCGTCATCGTCAACGGCTTCTCGATGGTCGTCGGCGAGCTCGTCCCCAAGAACTTCGCGATCGCGCGGCCCCTGGGGACCGCGCGCGCCGTCGTGCCGATCCAGTCCGGCTTCACCACGGCGCTGCACCCGGTGATCGCCTTCTTCAACGGCAGCGCCAACGCGCTGCTGCGCCGGTTCGGCATCGAGCCGCGCGAGGAGCTCTCCGGCGGCCGCTCGCCGCAGGAGCTCGCCGCGCTGGTCCGCCGCTCCGCGCAGGAGGGCACGCTCGACGAGTCCACGGCGACGCTGCTGACCAACTCGATCGACTTCTTCGAGCTGACCGCGGTCGACGTCATGACCGACCGGCAGCGCCTCGTCGTCGTGCGCCGCGACGACTCCGCCGCCGACGTGACGGCCCTGGCGCGGGCGACCGGCCACTCGCGGTTCCCCGTGATCGGGGAGTCGAACGACGACATCGTCGGGCTCGTGCACGTGCGTCGGGCCGTCGCGGTGCCGTTCGCGCGCCGCGCCGAGGTCCCCGCCGCTGCGCTCATGGTCGACGCGCCGCAGGTCCCCGAGACCGTGCACCTCGGCCCGCTGATGGTCGAGCTGCGCGAGCAGGGGCTGCAGATGGCGGTCGTCGTCGACGAGTACGGCGGCACCTCGGGGGTGGTCACGCTCGAGGACGTCATCGAGGAGCTCGTGGGCGACGTGGCGGACGAGCACGACCGCCGCCGGACGTCGGCCGCGCGCGCCGCGGACGGGTCCTGGCACCTGCCGGGCGTCCTGAGGCCCGACGAGCTCACCGAGACCACCGGCCTGAAGGTGCCCGACGACGGCCCCTACGAGACGTTGGGCGGCCTGCTCATGGCCCGCCTGGGTCGCATCCCGACCGAGGGCGACGCGATCGACGTGGACGGCGTGCTGCTGCAGGTCGAACGGATGGCCGGCCGCCGCGTGGAGCGGCTGCGCGTCGTCGCGCTGGAGACCGAGGACGGGGAGGGACGGGCATGAGCAGCACCACCGCGCTCCTGATCGCGATCGCGCTCCTGGCCGCCAACGCCTTCTTCGTCGGCGCCGAGTTCGCCATCATCTCCGCACGCCGCAGCGCCATCGAGCCCCGCGCCGAGGCCGGCGACCGCCGCGCCAAGACCGTGCTGTGGGCCATGGAGAACGTCTCGCTCATGCTCGCGTGCGCGCAGCTGGGCATCACGGTCTGCTCGACGAGCCTCGGCGTGGTCGCCGAGCCGGCGATCGCCCACCTCATCGAGGACCCGCTCGAGGCTATGGGCGTCAGCAGCGACCTCACGCACCCGATCGCGTTCGTCGTCGCGCTGCTCGTCGTCGTCTACCTGCACGTGGTGCTCGGCGAGATGGTGCCGAAGAACCTCGCGGTCGCCGGCCCGGACCGGGCGGTGCTCATGTTCGGCCCGCCGCTGGTGTGGGTCGCGCGCGTGGTCAAGCCGATCATCGTGGTGCTCAACTGGATCGCGAACCACACGCTGCGCGCCGTCGGCGTCGAGCCGAAGGACGAGGTCTCCTCGGCCTTCACCGCGCAAGAGGTGCAGTCGATCGTCGAGCGCTCGCAGGCAGAGGGGCTGCTCGAGGACTCCGAGGGGCTGCTGCGCGGCGCGATCGAGTTCTCCGACCGCACCGCGGGCGAGGTCATGGTCGCCACGGCCGAGCTCGTCACGCTCCCCGCCGACGTCACGCCGGACGCGGTCGAGCGGCTCGTCGCGCGTACCGGCTTCTCCCGGTTCCCCGTGCTGGACGAGGCCGGGCTGCCCGTCGGGTACCTGCACCTCAAGGACGTCCTGTACGCCGACGCGGAGTCCCGCACCCAGCCCGTGCCGTCCTGGCGCGTGCGGGCGCTGGCGCTGGTCGGCCCGGACGACGAGGTGGAGGACGCGCTCGCCGCGATGCAGCGCTCCGGTGCCCATCTCGCGCGGGTCGAGGACGCCGGGGTGATCGTCGGCGTCGTGTTCCTCGAGGACATCCTCGAGGAGCTGGTCGGCGAGGTGCGCGACGCCATGCAGCGCGAGCAGTGGCCGGGCGCCCGCCGCTGACCGGCTGGCTCTTCTCGCGCGTCGACGGCTCGCCGGTTCGTTGTCATCTCGCCGATCCAGGTCGGCGAACCGATGCCGAACCGGCGAGCTGACGGCCGGGTGCCCGCACGCACCGTGGGCCGGTCGAGTGAAACTGCACACACCCTTCACAAACCAGGCCGTGGTCGAACCCTGAGCGGCGCGGCGGCTCGACGGCGGCGTGTCGCACGGCGTGTCGGCACAGGCTCGCCGCACAGGTGCCCAGGGTGTCCGCTGGACATCCGTCCAGGGGCTTGGAACCGATCCCACGAGCCGTTATGGTTTCGTGATCGCGCCGGCGTCGACGTCGGCACGTCCTCGCGTCACGCGGGGGCGGATCGATGTCGAGCGGAGTCTCGACGGGCCGGACCAGGTCGCCTCGGCGGCCGCCATCGTCGGAGCGGGAGGTGTCGTGGGGTCGGTCGAGAGCGCATCCCCCCTGGCACCGCTGACCCGACGTGAGCTCCGTGAGGCCGAGCGTCGCGCCCAGGAGGCAGCCGCCGCCGCGGCAGCCCCGGCTCCCGCTCCCGCCGCCCCGACGCGTGCGGCCCAGCGCGCGATCTCGAGGCCCGGCACGTCGGACCACCCGGCCGGCGTCCCGGCCTGGACCTCGGGCGCGGCAGCCCACCCGGCACGCCCCACGTCCGCACCGCGCACCACGCACGGCGCGTTCGTGTCCGGCGCCGACCGGCCCGACGCCGTCGACCCCCGTCCGGCCCCGCGCGGCACGGCCAGCGCGCACACGCCGCACGGCGTGACCTCGAGCCTCGACCCGCGCGCCGCGATGCCGACGACGCGACCCGAGCCCGCTCGTACCCCCGAGCCCGAGCCCGAGCAGCCGCGCCCGACGACGGCCTTCTCCACGGCGCGCTACGGCGTGAAGCCGCCCGCCGCGCGCCCGGCCCCGGCACCCGCGGGCTTCGTCCCCGCCCAGGTGAACGGGTCGTGGCAGTCGGACATCCGGGCGGTCGACGCGCGGCTGGTCCGCGAGACGCCGGCGGAGCCCGCGAGGGGCGTACGTCCGGCCGAGGCGCCGGCTCGGCCCGCGAAGCAGCAGCCCGACGAGCGCCGCGCGGCCGCCCCCGCCGCGCCGCTCTACCCCGCGGTTGCCCCGGAGGAGCTGTCCGCCGCCGAGGCCGTCACGGAGGCCGTCACGACGGCGATCCCGGCCGCGACGCACTCGTCGCCCGCCTTCCCGGCCGTCGCGCCCGAGGTCGATCCGGCGCCCCTCGCCGCATCCCCGTCGACCGACGGCCCCGAGCCGGACGCCCAGCCCGCCGCCGCGCTCCAGCCGAGCACCCACCACCTCTCGCGCGCGCTGCGCCGCCAGGCCGCGGCACCCACCAACGCCAAGAAGTCGCACCGTCGGCCGGCCCGCGCCGCGACCCGCCTCGGCGTCCTGACCGCGCTGGCCGCCGTCACGGTCGTCATCCCGGTCAGCCAGGGCGCCATCGCCGGCACGGCCGTCATCTCCGGTGAGCCGCTGACCAACGCGACGCTCCCCAGCACGGTCAGCGCGCTGACCGCCGCGCCGGCCTCGATGCTCCCGCCGGCCTCGCTCGTCCCGACCGACGGCGCCGTCTCCGTGCGGGCCCTCGCCGCGGCCGCGAGCCGCGACGAGACCCGCTCGCTCCTGCCGGGCTGCGACCCTGCCGTCCGCGCGCCGGGCAGCAACGGCCTGCTGGCCGAGAAGGACCTGTGCACCCTGTGGGACGGCCACACGCGCCTGCGCGCCGACGCCGCCTCGAGCCTGGCCGAGTTCAACGCGGCCTACGTCGCGCGGTTCGGCGCCGACATGTGCCTCGCGAGCGGCTACCGCACCCTTGCCGAGCAGCGCAGCGTCAAGGCCACCCGCGGCGGCCTCGCGGCGGCCCCCGGCAAGTCCAACCACGGCTGGGGCCTGGCGACCGACTTCTGCAGCGAGCTGACGTACGGCGAGCGCTGGACCTGGATCAACGCGAACGCGCCGACGTTCGGCTGGGAGAACCCCGCCTGGGCCAAGCCCGGCGGCAGCGGTCCGTTCGAGAAGTGGCACTGGGAGTACACCAAGGGCGTCAAGGCCGACGGCGAGTACTACGGCTGAGCAGCCCCTCACCAGAACGAGGCCCCCACTCCGCGGAGTGAGGGCCTCGCGTCGTTCGGGGGTCACTCCAGGCGCAGGCCCCAGGTGATCTCGTGCACGTCGCCCGCGGCCAGCTCGACGAGGTCGTCGCCCGTGCGGAACGCGTCGGCGATACAGCTCATCGGCTCGATGGCCACGCCGCGGCGCTCGATGAGGGGGATCCCGTCGCCGGTGCAGATCTGCCACGCGGCGCAGCCCGCGTCGGCCCACATGGCCACGGTCCGGCCGTCGGCCGAGGCGAGCCGCGCCCAGGTGAGCCCGTCGTCGTCCCGGTCGGGGGAGACCCACGCGTCGTCGAACGCGACTCCGCGCAGCGCGACCCCGCCGCGCAGGTCGTCGATACCCTCGACGGGGACGTCGCCGGTCGGCAGCAGCCGGTCGTCGACCGTCACGTGGCGCGAGGCGCCGAGCGTGAGCGTGCAGTCGTCGACCGCGGCGTCGCCGGGGGACAGCCACGGGTGGAACCCGACGCCGTACGGGGCGACGCCCGAGCCGACGTTGTCGGCCGCGGTGTGCACGCTCAGGCCGGCCTCGCTCAGGCGGTAGGTCACGCGGATCCGCACGGCCCACGGGTAGCCGGGGGTCGGGACGATCGTGTGCTCGAGGGTCAGCGACGTGCCGTCGTCGGCCCGCTCGGTGAGCTCGAACGCGACGTACGCGACCAGGCCGTGCAGCGCGGTGCGGCGGGCGTGCTCGGAGACGGGGACCTCGTAGGTGCGGCCGTCGCGGTCGTACTCGCCGTCGCGCAGCCGGTTCGGCCACGGCGCGAGGACGGCGCCGGAGAAGGCGGGGGCCAGCACGTCCTCGTCGAACGGGAGCACGACGTCGCGCGCGCCGACGCGGTACTCGCGCAGGCTCGCGCCGACGGCGGCGACGACCGCGTGCTGGTCGCCGAGGGTGAGGGTGTGCTGGGTGCCGGTCGGGATGTTCACGTTGACACGGTAGTGGCCGACCAGTGCTGGGACGGCCGCTCGCCCACAGGGCGTGTCACCCGGTCGGGTGAGTCGTGTCCTGGTTGTGGACAACGGGCTGTGCGGGCCCGCGCGTTCCCCTAATGTTCGGGTCCACATAGCGGGGCAGAACGGCAGGAACCGGGCGGGGGGTCCGATGGACGGCGTGGGGATTCTCGAGGGTGAGGTGCGCGAGCTCATCCGACGGCGGGGGCTGGACCCCGTGCGCGACCGCCCGGGGATCGACGCGCTCGTCGCGGACGCGATGGCGGACTACGACGAGCGCTCGGTCATCGGCTCGGTCCCCGTCCTGCCGGACCCGGCCGCCGCGCACAAGGCCGTGGTCGACGCGGTGGCGGGGCTCGGGCCGCTGCAGCGGTACCTCGACGACCCGGAGGTCGAGGAGATCTGGATCAACAGCCCCTCGCAGGTCTTCGTCGCCCGACGAGGCGAGGCCGAGCTGACCACCACGATGCTGACCGACGCGCAGGTGCGCGACCTGGTCGAGCAGATGCTCAAGGCATCCGGGCGCCGGCTCGACCTCTCGAGCCCGTTCGTCGACGCGTCCCTGCCCGGTGGGGAGCGGATCCACGCCGTGATCCCGGACGTGACCCGGCGGCACTGGTCGGTGAACATCCGCAAGTACGTCGTGCGGGCCTCGGGGCTCGACGAGCTCGTCGCGCTCGGCTCGCTCACGCCCCACGCGGCGGCGTTCCTGGCCGCGGCCGTCCGGACCGGGCTCAACGTGCTGGTCTCCGGGGCGACCCAGGCGGGCAAGACGACCATGCTGAACGCGCTCGCGGGCTCGATCGGGCCGCGGGAGCGCGTGGTGAGCTGCGAGGAGGTCTTCGAGCTGCGGCTCGCGGCCCGCGACTGGGTGGCGATGCAGTGCCGGCAGGCGAGCTTGGAGGGGACCGGCGAGATCCCGCTGCGGCGGCTCGTCAAGGAGGCGCTGCGCATGCGGCCGAGCCGGCTCATCGTCGGCGAGGTGCGTGAGGCCGAGGCGCTCGACCTGCTCATCGCGCTGAACGCTGGCGTCCCCGCGATGTGCACGATCCATGCCAACTCCGCCCGCGAGGCGCTGACCAAGCTCTGCACGCTGCCGCTCCTGGCGGGCGAGAACGTCTCGGACCGGTTCGTCGTGCCGACGGTCGCGTCCGCCGTGGACCTCGTCGTCCACCTCGACCACGACGCCTCCGGTCGCCGCCGCGTGCGGGAGGTCGTGGCCGTGCCGGGTCGGGTGGAGCAGGGGGTCGTGGAGACCGCCGACCTGTTCGTGACGCGCGGCGACCGGCTCGTGCGCGGGGACGGCTTCCCGCCGCACGCGGAGCGCTTCGCGCGCAACGGCATCGACCTCGCGGCGCTGCTGCGGGCCAGGGACTGAGCGGTGGGGGTCGTCGTCGGGCTCGTCCTCGGTGCTGGGCTGGCGTGCGTCTGGTGGTCGTTCTGGCCGCCGTCGCCGCCCGACGAGACGGCGTCGCGACTCACGTGGCGCACCCGCACCCAGGACACGCTCGTCCAGGCGGGGGTCGCCGGGGTCACGCCGGGCGGGATGGTCGCGGCGAGCGCGCTGCTCTCCCTGGTGGTGCTGGTGATCGGGCTCGCCGTGACGCGGACGCCGTCCATCGCGCTGTGCTTCACGGTGTTCGCCGCGTTCGGGCCGTGGGCGCTCCTGCGCGGGCGCGCCCGGCGACGGCGTGTGCGGCTGCGCGAGCTGTGGCCCGACGTGGTCGACCACCTCGGCTCGGGCATCCGGGCGGGGCTCGCGCTGCCCGAGGCCGTGGCGCAGCTCGCCGAGCGCGGGCCGGTCGAGCTGCAGGCGCCGTTCCGCGCGTTCGCGGAGGACTACCGGGCCACCGGGCGGTTCGGGGAGTGCCTCGACCGGCTCAAGGCCACCCTGGCCGATCCGGTCGCCGACCGGATCATCGAGGCGCTGCGCCTCACGCGCGACGTGGGCGGCACTGACCTCGGGCGGCTCCTGCGGACCCTGTCGGCGTTCCTGCGCGACGACCTGCGGACGCGCGGTGAGCTCGAGGCGCGGCAGTCGTGGACGGTGAACGCCGCACGCCTCGCGGTCTCCGCGCCCTGGGTGGTCCTCGCGCTGCTCTCGACGCGTCCCGAGGCGGCGCAGGCGTACGACACCGTCGCGGGGTTCGCGGTGCTCGTCATCGGCGGGGCGTGCACGGTGGTCGCCTACCTGCTCATGCTGCGGGTGGCGCGGCTGCCCGACGAGCCACGGGTGCTGCGGTGATCGCCCCGCTGACGGGCGCCGCCATCGGGCTGCTCGGCGGCCTCGGGCTCGTGCTCATCGTCTCGCGCCTCCGTTCCCGCCGGATCACGCTGGACCAGCGGCTGGCGCCCTACCTGCGACCGCAGCGCACGGCGTCCGCGCTCCTCGGCGAACCGGTCGCGCGAGGTCCTCTCAGCGCACTCGAGCGGCTCGCCGCTCCGCTCATGGCCGACGGGGTGCGGCTCGTCGGCCGGGTCGGGTCGCCGACCGCGGACGTGCGGCGGCGGCTGGTGCGGGCCGGGCGGTCCGAGTCGGTCGAGCAGTTCCGTGCCGGGCAGGTCGTCGGGGGAGTGCTGGGCCTGGCCGCCGGGCTCACCCTCGCCCTCGCCCTCGCGGCGACCCGCCATACCGCGACGCCCGCGCTCGTCGTGCTCGTGGCGATCTGCGGCGTCACCGGGCTGCTCGCGCGGGACTGGCTGCTGACGCGGCAGGTCCGCGCGCGCGAGGCGAGGATGCTCGCCGAGCTCCCGACCATCGCCGAGCTCATCGCGCTCGCGGTCACCGCGGGCGAGGGCGCGACGGGGGCGCTCGAGCGGGTCGTGCGCACGTCGCACGGCGAGCTCACCGCCGAGCTCGCCCGCACCCTGGCGGACGCGCGCTCCGGCACGCCCGTGACCACAGCGCTCGACCGGCTCGCGGGCCGCACTGGGCTGGCGCCCCTGGCACGGTTCGCCGAAGGCGTCGCGGTCGCGTTGGAGCGCGGCACGCCCCTGGCGGACGTCCTGCGCGCGCAGGCGCAGGACGTGCGCGAGGAAGGGCGGCGCAGCCTCATGGAGTCGGGTGGTCGGCGCGAGGTCGCGATGATGATCCCGGTCGTCTTCGTCATCCTCCCGGTGACCGTCGTCTTCGCCGTGTTCCCGAGCCTCGTCGTGCTGCGGGTGGGCCTGTGAGCCCCGCCGCCCGACCACCGAGCAGCCCAGCAGCACCCCACCGACCGCGCACCACCAGGGAGGACCACCATGACGACGACCACGCGAACAACCCGACGATCCCGCCCCCGTGCAGCCTGGGCCGCACTGCTCCGGCGCCTGCCCGGGCCGGGCAGCGACCGCGGCGACGTCCCCGGCTGGGTGCTCGTCACCCTCATGACCGCCGGCCTGGTCACCGCACTGTGGGTCCTGGCCGGCGACACCCTCAGCGACGTCTTCTCGGACGCCATCAAGAGCGTCCACGGCTGACCGACGCGGGCTCCGCGATCGTCGACTTCGCGCTGATCGGCGCGCTGGTCACCGTGCTGTTCGTCGCGATCGTGCAGCTCACGCTCGTGCTGCACGTGCGGAACACGCTCATCGACTCGGCGAGCGAGGGCGCCCGGTACGGCGCGCTCGCGGGCAACGACACCGACGACGCCGTCGCCCGCACCCGCCAGCTGGTCGACGGCGCGCTGTCATCGCGGTTCTCCGACGACGTCGCGGCGCGACGGGTCGAGCGCGACGGGCTCGAGCTCGTGCAGGTCGACGTCACCGCGCCGCTGCCTGCCCTCGGCTTCGTCGGCGCCGTCGGATCGCTCACCGTCCACGGCCACGCGCTCGCCGAGGTCCCGTGAGCCGGTGGGAGCTCCCGCGCGGCGACGAGGGGAGCGCGATCATCGAGTTCATCGGCGTCTCGCTCGTCCTGCTGGTGCCGCTCGTCTACCTGGTGCTCGTGCTGGGCAAGATCGAGGCCGCGACGTTCGCCGTGGAAGGTGCGGCGCGCGAGGCCGCGCGCGTGTACGTGCGGTCGGACTCGGCCGACGAGGGCTCGCGGGCCGCCGTCGCCTCCGTGGGCATCGCTCTGCAGGACCAGGGATTCACCGACGACCCCGCCGGGGCGCTCACCGTCGTCTGCTCCGAGGACCCGTGCCTCACGCCCGGGGGAGACGTCGAGGCCGACGTGGAGATCAGCGTGCCTCTGCCGTTCGTGCCGGGGTTCGTGCGCGACGCCGTGCCGCTGGCGGTGCCGGTCAGCGCCACGCGCTCGGCGCCGGTCGACGAGTACCGGGCGGGCGGGTGACGGCGGCGGTGAGCCGGTGGAGAACGACGTGGCGCCGGCGATCGCTGGTGCGGCGAGGCGGCGACGACGGGCAGATCATGCTCCTGACCATCGGGTTCGTGGTCGTCGCGCTGCTGCTCATCTCCGTCGTCGCGTCGGCTGCCGGCGTGCACCTCGAGCGCAAGCGACTGCTCGCGCTCGCGGACGTGATGGCCCTCGAGGCCGCCGACGCCGTGGACGACGACGCCTACTTCGCCCCCGGCGCCGGCCGCGGCGACCCCGGCACCGAGCCGGCAGCGATCTCGACGGCGACCGTCCGCGCCGCCGCCGCCGAGTACCTGGCCGACAATCCGGCAGCGACCGCCCGGTGGCGCGACTTCGGCTACACCGCCGCGGCCGTCGACGGCGGGGCGACCGCGCACGTCGAGCTCGCCGCGGTCGTGCGGCCGGTGATCATCTCCTGGGTGCTCGCTCCGTGGTCCGACGGCATCACGATCACCGCCGAGTCGGACGCGAGCGCCCGCTGAGCGATCCGCGTGACGCCCCCGGCGGCCCTGTGGCGGCCCCGTGGCACCCCCGTGGCCGGCGTCGCAGGTGCTGTCGCACGTGATGCAGCCGGGCCGTGTGTGCCGCGCACGTCGATGCCCGGTAGCCTGGACGGTCGTGGCCACCACCGACTTTCCCGCCGAGATCCGTGATCTGCGCAGCACCCTGGGCTCGATCCAGGCCGTGAGCGACCCGACCACGCTGAAGGCGAAGATCGCCGAGCTGTCCGAGCAGGCGTCGGTCCCCAACCTGTGGGAC
Source organism: Cellulomonas sp. PhB150 (assembly GCF_003755175.1). Classification (GTDB taxonomy): domain Bacteria; phylum Actinomycetota; class Actinomycetes; order Actinomycetales; family Cellulomonadaceae; genus Cellulomonas. Next base: position 117,713 of record NZ_RKHX01000002.1, read on the forward strand.
GACCCCGAGGCGGCCCAGAAGGTCACCAGCGCGCTGTCCCAGACACAGTCCGAGCTCGACCGCGTGAGCAAGCTCGGCGGCCGGATCGACGACCTCGAGACGCTCGTCGAGATGGCCGTCGAGATGGACGACGAGGACACGCTCAACGAGGCCGACGCCGAGCTGGTCAAGATCCGCAAGGACCTGGGCGAGCTCGAGGTCCGCACGCTGCTGGCCGGCGAGTACGACCAGCGCGAGGCGGTCGTCACGATCCGCTCGGGTGCCGGTGGCGTGGACGCCGCCGACTTCGCCGAGATGCTGCTGCGCATGTACCTGCGCTGGGCCGAGCGCCACAACTACCCGACCACCGTGCTGGACACCTCCTACGCGGAGGAGGCCGGGCTGAAGTCGGCCACCTTCGAGGTCAAGGCGCCGTACGCGTTCGGGCACCTGTCGGTCGAGGCCGGCACGCACCGCCTGGTGCGCATCTCGCCGTTCGACAACCAGGGCCGCCGCCAGACGTCGTTCGCCGCGGTCGAGGTCATCCCGCTGATCGAGCAGACCGACTCCGTCGAGATCCCCGAGTCGGAGATCAAGGTCGACGTCTTCCGCTCGTCCGGCCCGGGTGGGCAGTCGGTCAACACGACCGACTCCGCCGTGCGCATGACGCACATCCCGACCGGCATCGTCGTGTCGATGCAGAACGAGAAGTCGCAGATCCAGAACCGCGCCGCCGCCCTGCGCGTGCTCCAGTCCCGCCTGCTCCTGGTCCGCAAGGCCGAGGAGGACGCGAAGAAGAAGGAGATGGCCGGCGACATCAAGGCCAGCTGGGGCGACCAGATGCGCTCCTACGTGCTGCAGCCGTACCAGATGGTCAAGGACCTGCGCACCGAGCACGAGGTCGGCAACCCGTCCGCCGTGTTCGACGGGGACATCGACGACTTCATCGAGGCTGGCATCCGGTGGCGCAAGGAGCAGGAGATGGCGAACAGCTGACGTTCGTCACACCGCCGGCCGCCGCCCGCGAGCCCCAGCCGGCAGCACCTTCCCGCCGCGCGTCGCGGGGGGTTGTGTTCAGCGTTGATGCCGCTAGGTGCGATCAAGGCTGAACACAAGCGGCGGTGAACCTTCCCGCGGCTCCCCGGGTCGCAGGGGTCTCGCCCCGACGCCGGCCGCTGCCCGCGTCGCGCACTGATCCCCATGCGGCGCCGGGCCCCGCGTCCTCTCCTCGGCGCGCGGGCGCTTGTGTTCAGCGTTGATGCCGCTATGTGTGATCAAGGCTGAACACAAGGGTTCTGCAGCGAGGGGAGTGGCCCGGAGCGGTGGTCGACCGCGACGGGCGTCACCCGTTCGCGTGACTTCGGGCGCGCGGCACGGGACGGACCCCGCTCGAGCCATCGACGCCGCGAGCAGGTGGCCTCGGGGCCGCGAGCCACGCGCGGCCCGACGCTGCCCGCGCCGCCCGACGAGCCCTCGGCGCAGCCCCGCAGCCCGCCGAGCAGCGTGTTCGTGCCCCAGCCGCCGGGCTCAGGGCTTGCACAGGGTTTGTTGCGGCACCCAACATGAAGTGATTGCCGGGGGCATGTCGGACAACGGCCACCAGGGTCGAAGGTCCCAGGAAGGTCACGATTCGGCGACGGATCCGGTGTTCATGCTTGTGAGGACGCCGGGACGGACATATGTTGTGGCCCGCAACAATAGTCCGGCCGCTCTGATGCGCCGGCTGGAGACGGACGCGACGAGGCGTCGTCACGAGAGGGAGCACAATGCGACGGAGCATGATGCTGGGGATGGCCGCCATCACGGCGACCGGACTGCTGCTGGCTGGATGTAGCAGCGACGACTCGCCGGGCAGCGGCGAGAGCAGCGGGTCCACCGATGGTGGAGCCAAGCCGAAGGTCGGCGTGATCCTTCCGGACACGAAGTCCTCGGCCCGGTGGGAGACCGCCGACAAGAAGTACCTGACCGAGGCCTTCGAGGCCGCTGGTGTCGACTCCGACATCCAGAACGCCCAGGGCGACGCGACGCAGTTCCAGACGATCGCGGACCAGATGATCACGAGCGGCGTCAACGTCCTCATGATCGTCAACCTGGACTCCGGCTCGGGCAAGGCCGTCCTGGCCAAGGCCAAGCAGGCCGGCATCGCCACGATCGACTACGACCGCCTGACGCTGGGCGGCGGCGCGGACTTCTACGTGTCGTTCGACAACAACAAGGTCGGCCAGCTCCAGGGCGAGGGCCTGCAGAAGTGCCTCGACGACGCCGGCAAGACGAAGGCCAACATCGCCTTCCTCAACGGCTCGCCGACCGACAACAACGCCACGCTGTTCACGGCCGGCGCCAAGGAGGCGCTGAAGGCCAAGATCGACAGCAAGGACTACACGGTCGTCGCCGAGCAGGCCGTCGACAAGTGGGACAACCAGATCGCCGGCACGGTGTTCGAGCAGATGTACACCGACACCTCCGGCAAGATCGACGGCGTCTACGCCGCCAACGACGGTCTGGCCAACGCCACGATCGCCATCCTGAAGAAGAACGGCACCAACGGCATCCCGGTGACCGGTCAGGACGCGACGGACCAGGGCCTGCAGAACATCCTCGCGGGCGACCAGTGCATGACCGTCTACAAGGCCGTCAAGAAGGAGGCCGACGCGGCCTCCGCGCTGGCCGTGGCGCTCGCCAAGGGTGAGGACCCGTCCTCGCAGGCGACCGGCTCGGTCACCGACACCGAGACGAACCAGGAGGTCAAGGCGGTTCTTCTGGACCCGCAGGCCATCTACTTCGACAACGTGAAGGACGTCATCGCCGACGGCTACACCACCAAGGAGAACGTCTGCACCGCGGACCTCGCTGCCAAGTGCACCGAGGCCGGCATCTCCTGACGCTCCACCCCGGGGCGACCGCTCACCGGCGGTCACCACGGTGACGGCTGGGGCCGGTCCGCGACAGCGGCCGGCCCCAGCCTGGCGTCCGTCAAGGACGCCGCAACGGGTCGCAAGGACGCGACCTGCTCAGACCCGCGACGACGCGGGGTGACTCGATGTACGTGACGAGGTGGACGATGACACAAGCAGCGCATGCCGCACCCAACCAGGCGCCCCCGCCGATCCTCGAGGTCCGCGGAGGCCGCAAGAACTTCGGCGCTGTGCACGCCCTGCGGGGTGTCGATCTCGTGGCGCGAGCCGGCGAGGTGACCGCTCTCGTGGGCGACAACGGGGCCGGCAAGTCGACGATGATCAAGTGCATCGCCGGCATCTACGGCTTCGACGCCGGTGAGGTCCTGTTCCAGGGCGAGCCCGTGCACATCACGGACCCCGCCGAGGCCAACGACATGGGCATCGAGGTCGTCTACCAGGACCTGGCCTTGTGCGACAACCTCGACATCGTCCACAACATGTTCCTGGGCCGCGAGCTCAAGCGGGGCATCCAGCTCGACGAGCAGGCGATGGAGGCCCGTGCCGCGGAGGTGCTGGCCTCGCTGTCGGTGCGCACCGTGCGCTCGATCCGCCAGCACGTCGCCAGCCTCTCGGGCGGCCAGCGCCAGACGGTCGCCATCGCGCGCGCCGTGCTGTGGAACTCCAAGCTGGTCATCCTCGACGAGCCGACGGCCGCCCTCGGCGTCGCGCAGACCGAGCAGGTGCTGCAGCTGGTGCGCCGCCTGGCCGACGCCGGACTGGCCGTCGTCCTGGTCTCGCACAACATGAACGACGTCTTCGAGGTCGCCGACGCCATCAACGTGCTCTACCTGGGCCAGACGGCCGCGCAGGTCCGCACCAAGGACAGCTCGCGCTCCGAGGTCATCGAGCTCATCACGAGCGGATCGGCCAACGGCAACGCTGCCACCCCGGCGCTGAGCAAGACCACCCCCACGGCGAACGGGAGCAACCCGGCATGAGCACGTCCACCCGCCCCCCGGAGTCCGCGGCGCCCTCGCTGCTGGCCGGCTCCGTCGAGCAGCCCACGTTCGGTGAGGCCGTCTCCAACTACGTGCGCAAGGTGCGCGGCGGCGACATGGGCTCGCTGCCCGCGATCCTCGCGCTCGTCGTCCTCGCGCTCGCCTTCTACGCGCTGCGGCCCGAGAAGTTCTTCTCGGCGCTCAACATCGCCAACCTGTTCCAGCAGGGCGCGACCGTCACCGTCATCGCGATGGGCCTCGTGTTCGTCCTGCTGATCGGCGAGATCGACCTGTCCGCCGGCGTCACGTCGGGCGTGTGCGGCGCGACCCTCGCCATCGCGCTGACCAAGTGGGACTGGCCCTGGTACGGCGCGGTCGCGGCGGCGCTCGTCGTCGGTGTCGTGATCGGCACACTGCTGGGCACCTTGGTCGCGCGAGTCGGCATCCCGTCGTTCGTCACGACCCTGGCGGCGTTCCTGGCCTTCCAGGGCGTCGTCCTGCTGATGATCGGCACGGGCGGCAACATCTCGATCACGGACAACGTGATCATCGCGATCGAGAACAAGAACCTGCCGCCGTGGCTCGGCTGGGCGATCGGTGCCCTCGCGGTCATCGCCTACGCCGGCGCGAGCCTCTACGGCTGGTCGCAGCGACGCGCACGCGGTCTGCTCGCGGCCCCGCTCGGTGTCATCGTCGCGAAGATCGCCGCCGTCGCGATCGCGGTGCTCGGGCTCGTCGCCGTGCTCAACCAGGAGCGCAGCGTCAACCCCGTCCGCTCGATCATGGGCGTGCCGATCGTCATCCCGCTGATCGCGGTGCTCGCCCTGATCCTGGGCTTCATCCTCACGCGCACCGCGTTCGGCCGGCACATCTACGCGGTCGGTGGCAACGCCGAGGCGACGCGTCGCGCGGGCATCAACGTCCCCGCAGTGCGCACGGTCTGCTTCATGATCTGCTCGACGATGGCGGCCTTCGCCGGCATCATCGCCGTCTCGCGCGCTACGTCGGTCGACCCCAACGCGGGTGGCTCCAACGTGCTGCTCTACGCGGTCGGCGCGGCGGTCATCGGTGGCACGTCGCTCTTCGGTGGCAAGGGCCGCATCATCGACGCCCTCATCGGTGGCGCTGTCATCGCCGTCATCGACAACGGCATGGGGCTGCTCGGTTACTCGTCCGGCGTCAAGTACGTTGTCACCGGCGGTGTGCTCGTCGCAGCTGCGGCCGTCGACGCGATCTCGCGCCGCCGGGCACGAGCCACCGGACGTCTCTGATCACAGCGCTGACAACGGGGGTGGAGTAGGTGCGGCTCGGCGCAGGTCCGCAGGTCAGACCTGCCGATGCGTCCGCGCAGGACGACGTCCGGCGGGCCAACCTGTCCGCCGTGCTGCGCCTGCTCCACTTCCACGGTCCGGCCACGCGCTCGGACCTGGTCGCCTCCACCGGTTTCAACCGCTCGACCGTCGGGTCGCTCACCTCCGAGCTCACCAAGCTCGGGCTCGTGCGTGAGCGGCCCGGCGTCGTCGGCGGCAAGGGCCGCCCGTCCAACGTCGTCGAGCCCCTGAGCACGGGCGCTCACGTGCTGGCGTTCGACGTCACGCCCTCGAGCGTGGGCGCGGCCCGCGTGGGGCTCGGGGGCTACATGCTGCAGGTCCGACGACGGCTGCACAGCACGTCCCCGCACGACGTGCCGGCCGTCGTCCAGCTCATCGCCACGCTGGCCACCGAGATGCAGGCGCGCGCCGCCGCCGGGTCGGTCTGCCTGGGCATCGTCGTGTCCGTCATGGGCAGCGTCCGGCAGCCCGACGGCCTGGTCCGCCGCTCTCCTCCGCTCGGCTGGTACGAGGTCCCGCTCGCGGACCTGTTGCGCGAGGCCACGGGCCACAAGTACCCGGTCGCGGTCGGCAACGACGGCGACCTCGGCGTCGTCGCCGAGTACCTGCGCGGTGCCGCCCGCGGCTCGCAGGACGTCCTCTACGTCCGCGGCGAGGTCGGCGTCGGTGGCGGCGTCGTCGTCGACGGCGAGCTCCTCAAGGGCGCCGGCGGCTACGCCGGCGAGGTCGGCCACATCGTCGTCAAGCCCGGCGGCCGCGTCTGCTCGTGCGGAGCCCGCGGGTGCTGGGAGGCCGAGGTCGGCGACGGCGCCATCATCCGGTCCGTCGGGCGCGACCCGCGCGAGTCCGAGATCGAGGACGTGCTCAGCGACGTCGCGATCGGCAACCGCCGCTCCATCGCCGGCGTCCGCAAGACGGGGGAGTGGGTGGGCCTCGGCCTGGCCAGCCTCGTGAACATCTTCAACCCGCGCATCGTCGTGCTCGGTGGGACGCTCGGTGCGCTCTACCCGACGATGGAGCCCACGCTGGCCGCCAGCTACGCGCGTGCGCTCGGCCCCATGCGGGAGCAGGCGATGCTGGTCCGCTCCGAGCTCGGGTCCGACGCGCAGCTCGTCGGCGCCGCCGAGGTCGCGTTCGCCGACGTCCTCGAGGACCCCGCGGGCACCCTCGACGACCGCACGCGGCAGGCCGACGAGCACGAGGATCACCCCCTGCGCGTGCTGCACCAGGCGGGGTAAACAGGGCATATCGCCCGGTCGCAGCGCCGGAGGCGTACTCACAGGTAGGCATCGGCGTGTCACCGCCCGGTCGCACAACGGGCGGTGCCTACCCTCGACGAGGCCAGCAGTACCTCCGCCTGTCCCCGAACCTGGCCCCGCGAGCATCGTGATCCGTTTTGAGAATGTCACCAAGGTCTACGCGCGCGGCGCCCGACCGGCGCTCGACCGCGTGTCCATGGACGTCGAGCGCGGCGAGTTCGTGTTCCTCGTGGGCTCGTCGGGCTCCGGCAAGTCGACCTTCCTGCGCCTCGTGCTCCGCGAGGAGCGCGCGTCGGCCGGCAAGGTCTTCGTCGCGGGCAAGGAGCTCGGCACGCTGTCGAGCTGGAAGGTGCCGCAGCTGCGCCGCCAGATCGGTGCGGTGTTCCAGGACTTCCGCCTGCTGCCGAACAAGACGGTCTTCGAGAACGTCGCGTTCGCGCTGCAGGTGATCGGCAAGCCGCGTCACCACATCCTCACGACGGTCCCGGACACGCTCGAGATGGTCGGCCTGGCCGGCAAGGAGAAGCGGCGCCCGCACGAGCTGTCCGGTGGCGAGCAGCAGCGCGTGGCCATCGCGCGCGCGTTCGTCAACCGCCCGCCGATCCTGCTGTGCGACGAGCCCACGGGAAACCTCGACCCGACCACCTCCCTGGGGATCATGCGCCTGCTCGACCGCATCAACCGCACCGGCACCACCGTGGTCATGGCCACGCACGACGACGAGATCGTCGACCAGATGCGCAAGCGCGTCGTGGAGCTCAGCACGGGCAGCATGGTCCGCGACCAGTCGCGCGGCGTGTACGGGTCGGACCGCTGATGCGCCTGCAGTTCATCCTGTCCGAGATCGGCATCGGGCTTCGTCGCAACCTGTCGATGACCATCTCGGTCATCCTCGTCACCTTCGTCTCCCTGACCTTCGTCGGGAGCGCGGCCCTGCTGCAGATGCAGATCGGCAAGATGAAGGACGACTGGTACGACAAGGTCGAGGTCTCCGTCTTCCTGTGCCCCGCGAACTCCTCGGAGAAGACCTGCGCGGGCGGTGAGGTCACCGACGAGCAGAAGCAGGAGATCCGCGACGCGCTCGAGGCCCCCGAGGTCAAGCCGTACATCGAGAAGATCTACTTCGAGACCAAGGAACAGGCCTTCAAGTCGTTCCAGCGTCAGTTCAAGGACCAGTTCTGGGCGTCGGCGACCACGCCGGCGGACATGAACTCCTCGTTCCGCATCAAGCTGACCGACCCCGAGCAGTACCAGGTGGTCTCCGAGGTCGTCTCCGGCAGGCAGGGCGTCGAGGCCGTCGAGGACCAGCGCCGCCTGTTCGACCGGCTGTTCCTGGTGCTCGACCGCGCGACGCTGCTCGCCGGTGGCCTGGCCGCGGTCATGCTAGTGGCGGCGGTCCTGCTCATCACGACGACGATCCGCCTGTCCGCCCTCTCGCGACGCCGCGAGACCGGCATCATGCGGCTCGTCGGCGCCTCCACGATGTTCATCCAGCTGCCGTTCATGCTCGAGGGGGCGATCGCCGCGACCATCGGCTCGCTGCTTGCCGTGGGCGGGCTGTGGCTGGGGGTCGAGTACCTCATCACGGACTGGCTCGGCACGTCCGTGGGCTGGATCCCGTACGTGAGCACGTCCGACGTGATGACGGTCGCGCCCTTCCTGGTCGCGGCGGCGATCCTGCTCGCCGCGATCTCCTCCCTGGTCACGCTCAGTCGCTACACGAAGGTGTGAGCATGCGTCGTCGTCCTCTGCGTCTCGTCGCGGCCCTCGCCGTCGGCGCGGTCGCCGCCACCCTGACCTTCGGTGCCGTCGCCTCGCCGGCCGCGGGCGACTCGATCGACGACAAGCGCGCGGCCGCCGAGAAGGAGAAGAAGCAGAACGCGGCGGAGCGCGAGGCCGCCGAGGACACGATGGAGGGCGTCAACGCCAAGATCCAGGAGACGTCCGACCGGCTGCTCGAGATCCAGGGGCAGATCCCGGACGCGCAGGTGAAGCTCGACGAGGCCAACGCGGTGCGGGACAAGGCGCAGCGCGAGGCGAAGCTCGTCGCGGACCGCCTGCAGGACGCCAAGGACCAGAAGGTCACGCTCGGCGAGACGATCACCAAGGACACGGACGACGCGACCAAGACGCGCGCAGCGATCGGCCAGATGGCCCGCGAGGCGTACCGCACCGGGGGAGCCGTCTCGGGCGTCGAGGTCATCCTCGACTCGACCAGCACCGACGACTTCATCGAGCGCTACGGCCTGATGACCACCGCGCTGCGCACGCAGGCGCAGGTGCTCGACGACCTCAAGACCTCCGAGGCGACCAACAAGAGCGCGCACGTGCGCCTCGAGGCCGTCGAGGGCCGCATCACCGAGCTCAACGACCAGGCGCAGGACAAGCTCGCCGAGGCCAAGACCGCGGCGACCAAGGCCGAGGCGGCCCGCAAGGCGCTCGACAACCTCGTCGCGGAGCAGAAGAGCAAGCAGGTCTCGCTCGAGTCCCAGCGCGCCGCGGTGCTGGCGGAGATCGCGCAGGCCGACGCCGAGGCCAAGCAGATCCAGAAGGAGATCAACGCGCTCAAGTCGCAGGCGAAGGCGCGTGACGCCGAGCTCAAGCGCAAGCGCGAGGAGGCGGCCCGCAAGGCTGCGGCCGAGGCGGCGAAGAACGGCGGCAAGCCCGCGATCAAGCCCGGTCACTCGTCGTCCAAGCCGCTGGGCGGCGCCCTGTTCAGCAACCCGACGAGCGTCAACCCGATCCACGTGACGTCCGAGTACGGGATGCGGTTCCACCCGATCCTGCACTACACGCGTCTGCACGCCGGGATCGACCTGCGCACCTACTGCAACACCAAGGTGTACGCCGGCCGCGACGGCATCGTCATGTGGTCCAAGTTCCGGTTCGGCTTCGGCAACCAGGTGATGATCGACAGCGGCACGGTCAACGGCAACTCCCTGGCGGAGAGCTACAACCACCTGACGCGCGGCGTGGTCCACTCCGGCCAGTACGTCGAGCGCGGCGAGCTCATCGGCTACTCGGGCAACACCGGGACGTCGGCCGCGTGCCACCTGCACTTCGAGGTGTACGTCAACGGCTCGACCGTGAACCCGCGCCCGCTGCTGGGTCTGTAGATTTCCGCTCGTCGTACCCCCGGGTGGCCCAGGTAGGCTCGTCCGTCGGCAGTCAGACGAAACAAGGGACGACGATCATGCCCAAGGAGACGGGCCGCAAGGTCATTGCCTCCAACCGCAAGGCCCGGCACGACTACACCATCGAGGACGTGTTCGAGGCGGGCATCGTGCTGTCCGGGACCGAGGTCAAGGCCCTGCGGATGGGCCGGGCGTCGCTGATCGACGGCTTCTGCGAGATCGACGGCCACGAGATCTGGATGCTCGGCGTCCACATCCCCGAGTACTCCCAGGGCAGCTGGACCAACCACGGCCCGCGTCGCAAGCGCAAGCTGCTGCTGCACCGCGACGAGATCGACCGCCTGGAGTCCAAGACGCGCGAGAAGGGGCAGACGATCGTGCCCCTGTCGCTGTACTTCCTGGACGGCCGCGCCAAGGTCGAGATCGCCCTCGCGCGAGGCAAGCGGGAGTACGACAAGCGCCAGGCGCTGCGCGAGCGGCAGGACAACCTGGAGGCCGTGAAGGCGATCCGGGAGAAGCGGGATCGCTGACCTCTAGACAGCCGCTATATCTAGGCTTTACCTTTCGCGTATCCGCTGTTGGGGTGAGCGAGGGGGAACGATGAGAAGCGTTGCTGTCGCAGTCGCCGGGTTGTTCGTCGGGCTGGTGCCCGTCCTTGCTGCGGGTCCCGCCGCGGCCGACGGGGACCAGCAGATCACTCACTACGCCGAGTCCGTCCAGCTCGACTCGGACGGCACCGCGCACGTCGCGATCGACCTGTCGTTGGACTTCGCCGACACGCCGGGTCACGGCCCCTACCTGACGGTCCCCGTGCGGGAGGCGACCGACGACGGGCGCACCCGGGTCTACACCGTGGCCGACGTGTCCGCGTCCTCGCCGAGCAACGCGCCCGCGGACGTCGACGTGCAGGACGACGGCACCACGGTGGAGATCCGGATCGGCGACCCGTCGATCGGCGACATCGACGGGGTGCAGCAGTACCACGTCGAGTACACCCTGCTCGGGCTGATCAACACCGACGCGACGACCGGCGACGGCGACCAGCTGTACTGGGACCCGATCGGGCCGGACTGGGAGCTGCCGCTGTCCGACGTGACGGTGTCGGTGGCGGGGCCGTCCGGTGCGGAGCGGGCGGAGTGCTACGCCGGGGAGGTCGGGTCGACAGACTCGTGCTCGTCGTCGGGCGTGACGTCGGACGGCGCGGTGTTCGCGCAGGACGCGTTGTCGCCCGGTGAGGCGCTGACCGTCGTTGCGGGGTGGCCGGCGGGGACGTTCCCCGGGGCGACGGCCATGTTCGACGACGAGCCCGACAGCTCCAGCGACGACGCCTGGGCCGAGGAGGGGCTCCCCGAGGGGCCGCTCGAGCTCGACGAGAACGGGAACCCGCCGTCGTTCGTCCAGGGGCCCGACGGCTCGTGGAGCGAGGTGGGCGCCGACAGGTCCGCCTCGAACGGCGGCGCGGCGTTCGGTGGGCTGATCGGGATCGGCATCCTCGGGGTGGTCATCACGATCATCGTGATCGTCGTGAAGTCCGCGTCGGGCCCGTCCGGTCCGCCGGCCGTCGTCGAGTCGCTCGCCGCGCGCGGCTACCTGCGGATGGACCCGGTCGCTCCTTCGGGTGCGGGCGGGCGGGCCAACTGGATGCTCACGCCGTTGATGCCGATGGACTCCCGCATGAGCGCGCGGGAGCGCGCCTGGTACAACGCCATGTTCTTCGGCGGGATGGTGCCCGTGTACTGGTCGCACGTGCGGCCGCCGGTGTTCCACTCGACGGGGACGTCGGTGTTCAGCTCCGGGTCCGGGGCTGGGGGCGGCGGCGGGTTCGGCGGCGACGGCGGTGCCGGGGGCGGCGCGGGCGGCGGGGGAGGTGGGTCCTGGTGAGCGGGCTGCCGGGGGTCGGAGGTCTCGCCGTGGTGCTGGCGATCGTCGCTGTCGTCCTGGTCGCTGTTCGCGCCTCGTCCGGGTCGGCGCGGCCCGGATCTCGGCGCGATCGGTTCGGGGCCGGGGACGGCGGTGAGGGGTACGGCGGCTTCGGGTACGACGACGGTGGCAGCGGGGATGCCGGGCACGGTCACTCCGGCCACAGCGGGCACGGTCACTCCGGCCACAGCGGGCACGGGCACTCCGGGCACGGCGGCTTCGGGGATGGCGGCTTCGGCGACGGGGGCGGTGGCGGCGGCGACGGGGGAGGGGGCGGGGGCGGCGACTGACGCGCCGCGGTCGCCCTAGCTGCCGAGGATGTCCGCGAGGTCGAAGCGGATCGGCTCCTCGAGCTGGTCGTAGGTGCAGCTGGCCGCGTCGCGGTCGGTGCGCCAGCGGCGGAACTGGGTGGTGTGCCGGAAGCGGTCGCCCTCCATGTGGTCGTAGGCGACCTCGACGACCAGTTCCGGCTTGAGGGGGACGAACGAGAGGTCCTTGCCGGCGTTCCAGCGGCTGACGCTGCCGGGCATCCGCTTGCCCTCGTGCGCCGACTGGTCGGCCCACTGCCCCCACGGGTGGTCCTCGATCTCGGTGCGCAGCGGCGCGAGCTCCTCGACCAGGCTCGCGCGCCGGGCCATCGGGAAGCTCGCGACGACGCCCACGTGCTGCAGCCGCCCGTCGTCGGTGTAGAGCCCGAGCAGCAGGGAGCCGACGATGTCGCCGCTCTTGTGCCACCGGTACCCGGCGACCACGCAGTCCGCCGTCCGCTCGTGCTTGATCTTGAACATGGCGCGCTTGTCGGGCTGATAGGTCCCGTCGACGGGCTTGGCGACGACGCCGTCGAGCCCCGCACCCTCGAACTGGGTGAACCACTGCTGGGCCACCGCGAGGTCGCTCGTCGCGGGGGTCACGTGGACGGGGGCCTTGGCGTTCTTGAGGGCGGCCTCGAGCCGTCGTCGGCGCTCCGCGAAGGGGGTCTGCGTGAGGTCCTCGTCGTCCAGCGCCAGCACGTCGAACGCGACGAACGACGCGGGCGTCTGCTCGGAGAGCAGCTTCACGCGGCTCGCGGCCGGGTGGATGCGCTGCTGGAGGGCCTCGAAGTCGAGCCGGTCGCCCGTGACGATGATGATCTCGCCGTCGAGCACGCACCGCTCCGGTGTGTTGGCCTTGATCGACTCGACCAGCTCGGGGAAGTACCGCGTCATCGGCTTCTCGTTGCGGCTGCCGAGCTCCACCTCGTCGCCGTCGCGGAACACGATGGTCCGGAACCCGTCCCACTTGGGCTCCACGTGCCCCACGTCGGGGATCTCCTTGACGGACTTGGCGAGCATCGGCGCGACGGGCGGCATCACGGGCAGGTCCATGCCGCCATCCTGCACCTGATCACCCACAGGAAGCCCACGGGTTCACCTCAGGGCTTTGCCGGGTACGCCCGGTTGTGTGTTCCTTGACGGCGCCACCGGGGCGCCGACGAGGAGGCCGGGACGATGGACGAGCAGCGCGAACCCACGAAGCCCACCGACGAGGCGACGGTCGGGCGGCCGTCACCTTCGCAGGGTGCCGCAGCACCTTCGTCGGACGATTCCTTCGTGCCGGAGGGCGGCATGCTCGCGCCGCTCCTGGCCTCCTCGCCTCCCATCGTCCCGGAGGCCGCCGCGATCCCGGCCGACGAGCCGCGCGAGCTGGCCCTGGCGGGTGCCTCCTCATCCGGCCGAGGCCGGCTGCAGCGTGGTGCGGCGTTCGGCGCGGCGCTCGTCGTCGGCGCTGCCTTCGGTGCGGGTGGGGTTGCTGCGCTGGAGCGGCCGTCGTCGACACCCTCGTCGGCCGAGTCGGACCCGGTCGCTCCCACCTTCACTCCTGCCGAGGTGCAGCAGGCGCCGGCGTGGCCGGGCGTCTCCACGGTCTCGGCCTCGGGCGTCGTGACCGTGACCGCGCTGACGGAGGACGCGAACGGCCAGGTCAGCGCCGCGGCCGCCGGCACCGCGATGATCCTCACCTCCGACGGCGTCGCGCTGACCAACAACCACGTGATCGAGGGTGCGTCGGCGATCCAGGTCACGGACCCCTCGTCTGGGCAGTCGTGGACCGCGACCGTCGTCGCGACCGACACCCGCGCGGACGTCGCCGTCCTGCAGCTCGCCGACGCGTCCGACCTGGCCACCGTGACCCTGGACGACGACACCGGCGCGGCGGTCGGTGACGACGTGACGGCCGTCGGCAACGCGGAGGGCGGGGGAACCCTGGTCGCCGCGTCCGGCTCGGTCGTCGCGCTCGACCAGACGGTCACGACCTCCACGGAGTCGGTCTCCGGCCTGCTCGCGTTCTCCTCGCCGGTCGTCGAGGGCGACTCGGGCGGCCCGGTGTTCGACGACGAGGGGGAGGTGGTCGGCATGACCACGGCGATGGCGACCGACGGGCGGTACACGGTGGCGTACGCGATCACGATCGAAGACGCGCTGGTCGTGGCTCGCGAGCTCGACCCGTCGCTGTCCGTCGGCGCGGCGGTCTGACGGGAATGAGGGTGCCCGGCTCGACGTTGGACGGGTAGGCTGGACAGCGGTCCCTCGGGGCCGGCTTGAAAACTGAACATGGGGGTGATCGGTTTCGACGGTGATCGTCGAGCCAGGAGAAGCGGGTCGAGGATGCACGGTTATCTCGTAAACGATCCGTGCAAACCAATAGGTGCCGATTCCAAGCGCACCGACTTCGCACTCGCCGCCTGAGCGAGTCTTCGAAGTCCGTTGGCCTGAGTACGCTCTCGACTCAGTAACCAGCGTCATCTAGAGAGCCACTGCTGGTCGTCATCGTCAGTGTGACGGCCGGGACTCTTAGCTGACTGAGCCCGTCCATCTTCCTGTCTGCGGGGAGATGGGGGCCGAGAAAATCATCAGCAGACTGCACCCGGAGAAGTCCTGGTTTCTCGTCATCGGACGCGGGTTCGATTCCCGCCACCTCCACCGTTCTGACCTGCGGAAACGCATGGTCATGTTGACAGGAAGTAGCCTCTCGTTGACGCGGGGGGCTACTTTCGTGTCTATGGCATCCATTCGGGAGCGGGTACGGGCCGACGGGACGCCGTCGTTCGCGGTGCTGTGGCGCGACCCGGACACCAAGCGGCAGAGCTCGCTGACGTACGACGAGGAAAACGACGCCCGGGTCGCGAAGCACCTCCTTGAGGTGACCGGTGGGCACACCGACGAGGCGGCGCGGATCGCCGACGCCGTCCGGCACCACGGGCCGTCCGTTGTCGAGGCCGTCGCGGAGCACATCGACCTGCTGACCGCCGTGGGCCCGGATAACCGCGCGAGCTATCGGACGCACCTTCGCCGACACATCGCGCCGACGCTCGGGTCGTATCCCGTCGCCGTAATCTCCTACCGGCACGTCGCAGGGTGGATTCGCTCCATGAGTGACAGCGGTCTGTCGCCCAAGACCATCGCGAGCATCCACGGACTGCTCTCTGCGTCGATGTCGACAGCCGTGCGACTTGGGTACCGAACGGACAACCCTTGCGTCGGCGTGCAGCTACGCAAGTCGCAGCTCACGCAGGTCGAGATGACGGTGCTGACTCGCGGCGAGTTCGCGCTGCTCCTGTCGCATGTCCAACCGCTCTACCAACCGCTGGTGCTGTTGCTCGTTGCGACCGGCCTCCGATGGGGCGAAGCAACTGCATTGACCCCTGGTGACTCGATCTATTCGCCGAACTGCCCACGCTCCGCGTCACGAAGGCGTGGAAGCGCGACGGTGATCGTCATTGGTATGTCGGCCCACCGAAGACCAAGCGAGCGCGTCGGACGGTTTCACTTCCGGACGAACTCGTCGACGTACTCATGCCGTTGGCCGCGTGAAAGCCTTCAGACGCACTCCTTTTTACCAACACAGTGGGCCAACAGATTTCGTCGTCGCGCTTTTGGACTACGACTTGGACACCCGCGCTCGACGCGGCGACCCACCCAAGGCGTGCCGACGGCACGCCGGACCCGGACGCTCCGCGACTTAGGCGACGCCCACGAGTGCACGACCTGCGGCACACGCACCCGTCGTGGATGATCGCGGCTGGCACGGACTTGTTCGTCCTGCAGCGCCGACTAGGTCATGAGTCCATCACCACTACAACGGAGACGTACGCCCACCTGTTGCCGGACCAGCAGGTCGCCGCCGCGGCGGCGGCAGGACGTGCGCTAGGCGGCCTCAGCCTTGCCCCACGGACTTACTAACCCTTACAGGACTTCGGGCCATCGGCCCGAATGACGAGCGCAAGCATCGATCCGCTGGATGGCGAGCGCACTGAGCGGTGCTACGACTACTGCGGGACGCCGAGAATTCAGGACGGCACGTGCTGGGCGAGCGGCTCGACGACGCGTGACGGCCCAGGGCGCGCTCGACCGTTCCGAGGTCGACCGGGTGTTCGGAGAGGAGCGGATCAATGTCGGTGAGTCGGCTGTTGGGATGGCGATGGCGCAGCGCACCGGTTTCGAGAACGTCGGCGTGCATCGGCTCGAGCTAGAACTCAGGGAGCTGGTGCGGTCGATACTGCCCCCGTCGAGCGCGCTGCGCCATGGCGCGACCTGTCCCCTGCATCTGATCGTCTGATCGACCCTCTTGCCGACGCAGGCGGGATCAGGATTTCGTCCTTGCTCGCTCCGTCGTCGAGTTGCGCCGAATTGAGGTCGCCAGTGTTCTGCGGTCGCACTGCTCTAGCCCATGCCGTGGGTGCCTTCATCCTCTGCCCCGACAGTTAAGGACATGGTGGCGTTGCGGAGGCGCATCTCGCCCCTTTTGTCGAGAATCAAGCCGAAGGGGTCGCGGAACCTAGTGATCGTCGGAGTCTCGCCCAGCGTGTCCGTGACGCGGTAAATGAAATACCGATCGCGGTGGACACCGGCCAGGACGATCTCGTTGTAGGAGATCACGAAGGCATCTCTCGGATCGGAACTGGTCGTTGACTTGACCTCGATATAGATGACCTGGCCACCTTCGACGCTCGAGATGTCGTATGGCGCCAGCTCGTTGTGCTCCGACTCCCACTTCACCTGCGCTGGGTCGAGCCCAGCCTCGACGAGCCGCTCCCGCTCCTTTTGGTAGGCGAGCCGCTCACCATGCTTGCCGACATCCCGATTGCGCTGGTTCTCCGCGGCTGTCGGCGCCGACGAGGCTCCGCCGCCACCGTAACCGCCGGTACTTGGCTTGGATGGCACCGGGGAGACGATCGCTCCTGGCTTAGCGTCGATCATTTCGACCTTGGACACGTCGACTGCCGGAGGAGCGAGCGGGATGACGACAATCGGCTCGGGCGGTTCGGAAGTGACTGGAGGCGTCGGGGTCGCTTGGCCTACGGCGCCCGGTCCCGGTGCAGGGGTGGAGACGGTGGTGCCCGTGGCTGAGTTCGCAGCGGGCGCTACAGGCAGGTCGAACCCCGGTGATGTTGGAAGTAGACGATTGAGGATCCCTGTCTGCTCCTCATCGAGTTCTTCGGGCAGGTCCAACCGACGTCGAGCGTCGGCCACATCGACTGGCTCAACCGAGTGCTGGGCAAGCATGCTGTCGCGGTTCTCACCGGTGGTCGTGAAGATCATGGCGATGGCATCCGACAACGTCGGCACGCCGAGGAACTCCGCAAGTTGGCTTGAGAAGGCGTGCCAATCGGGCTGAGGCCTAATTCCCGGCTCGAGGCGGAGATAAGCGGTGCCGATTCGACGGTTGACACTCCCCACGCGCTGGACACGGGTATCTATGAAGCACGGCGCAGCCGGACGAGGGATCTCGATCTCGCCCCGCTTGTAGCGCAGCGCCAACTCCTCGCAGACGACGACCTCGAGCCAGCGCAGGGCCCGTTCGGCTCGTTCGTCGGAACCTGGATGCTCAGCCCTGATCAGCGCCAGGGTGTGCGGCTTGCGAGCGTCGATCCGTTCGCGGACCCATCGATCCGGCTCGCTGCCGCGCTGGTAGTCACCGATGACGGCATCTGGGATGGTGTCGACGGCCTCATCAAGGTCGACGAGTGTCAGGTAATTCGCCAGCCGACTTGGCTGATTGTCGGCTACGAGGACCGGCTCGCGCTCCTCCCATGCTTCGCGCATCAGGCGGTCGACGGCGTAGGCCGGCTGCGCCACGAACGCCTTGACGCCGTGCTCGGACGTAAGTAGTCGCACGGTCTCTGGTGCGGAGTGTGGCTGGCTATCGCGGTGCAGGTTGTCGTTGATCCTGCGCTGTACCCACCGGGCGGCGTAGGCAATCTCGTTGCTCACTTCGCCGACTTCATCTGCGTCGATGGACAGGCGACCGAGAAGAGTGAGGAGGTCGTCGATGCGCGGCCGAGCAACATCGGTCAGCCCGAGGTCGGCCGCGAGCATCGTGCCGCCCTTGAGTTGGCGTAGATCGTCGGAAATGAGCGGCAGATGGACGCGGATACCTCGTGGTGTGTCGGGAGCCTCGTACCAGGCATCCTGAGGCACTGAGAGCTCGTCCGCGTCGCCACGCCTGACTGGGACCCAGGCGCGCGAGCGCAGGGTGTACGCCAAAAGGGAGTCAGTTGTTCGGTCCCGCGGACCGGCGTGACTTACGCTCGCAATGCAGTGAAACGTCGCAGTCATGGCGGGCTTGTAGAGGTCCCAGTGCAGGGCCAACTGCCGCCAGAGGGTCATCAGCCGACGCCAGTCCTTGGAGTCGAGGATCTCCGGAAGACGGTCGAGGCGGTACGACTTGTTGAGCCGTTGAGATGCCGAATGCCCCATCTGGCAGCCGCCAGCCAATTCCTGCGTTCTCGGTTGGCTCCACCACTGCGAGAACGCCGGATCGCGGCTATGCGGATGGGTCCATCCAGTGTGGTTGCTGGTTTCGCTGTCTATGCGCGGATGCCCAACTACGCCGAGCATCTCGTAGAAACCGACCGCCTCTTCCTTCTGGTCTGCGTCCTGGGGTGGCTCGACGTCGAGGAACTCAGCCTGGCTGAACGGCCCGTACAGCACTTCGAGGTCGGTCGACTCGGTCCAGGAGGAGCCAAAGTACAAGTCGCCGCTCCGCCGCAGCTGCTCCCGCTGCGCACCGTCTGAGCTTCGGGCTGGGAGCAGCACGTCGGCTAGCACCGCTGGTACAGCTTCACCGACGCGCTGCTGGTTGTAGGCCTCGAGGCTGGCCAGTGCCTGGCGCCGGAGCCCGTCGTCCGCGTCCGGATCCCGAAGCACATGCATGAGGTAGTTCTCGATGATCGTGCGCCACTGGAACGGCTTGACTCCCAGCGCTTCGAGGAACTTGTCCAGGTCGTGCGAGTCGTCCGGCAGAACAGCGATCGGGACCGGGATGCCTTCTGGGATAGAAGCTTCGCCTCGGCTCCGCGGCAAGAAGACCGGGGTCTGGCCCGGTGCTAGCCACTCGCCGTGTGCGGTCGGTACACAACGAACTTTCGCGAGTGCCCTCGTGAACACGTCGCCCATCGCTTCGCGGCAGGCTAGGAGGAATTTGTAGTAGTCGGTCAGCTCGTCCGGCTCGACTGCGTGCAGGTGTGAGACGAACTCATCGGCACTGAGCTCAGCATCCTTTGCCAAGCCCTTGATCAGGTGGCGTACTGCCCGCACCCCCTCCAGGTCTGGCCGCAGCATCGTGTTGGGGTCGATGTCGACGAAGCGGTGCGCAGCCGCGGCATCCGGGATGGCCGAAGGCAGCATGCGGAGTGCGGCGGGCGATCGGAGTGTGCCGCCGGCGGTCGGGATGAACGCCGACCGAGCCAGCGCACCGATCCACCTCTCGCGAAGCCCGCTACCTGCCCCCGGGGAGACAAGTGTATTGAGTCCCGGCGTCAGGAAATGGACGGCTGGGCGACTGAACTCGAACCGCTTCACCAGATCGATGGCGTACGTGTCGGCCACGAAGTTCGCGACCTCGTCGAGGATGGCGTCGTTGAGCAGCCTTGCTTCTGGCGTGTCTGCGACGTGCTTGCGGTCGAGAGTCAGCACCCACTCGGCATGGATCGATGCCCTCAGACCCGCGAAGGCCTCCGTCGGGAAGTAGACGCTCAGCGGATAGGGCATCTCGGTCTTCGGTTGCCCAGCCTCGTCCAGTGGCACCCCAATTGACACTTGGATCGCTTCGACGTCGATCCAGCCCTCGCCCAGAGGCTCGAGCAGCTCGCGTGCAGGCGAGAAGCGATGCCGGTAGATGAGCCACTGTTCGAACTGGTTGCCGTACTCAAGCAAGGCGCTCCAAGCGACTCCGTCACGTTGATGGACGATCGTGGCGACGAAGTCCCCGCTCGTGCCGTGCAGTTCGATCGTCTGGATACTCGGTAGGAAGAGCAGCAGGCTTGGGAAGAGATGCTCCAGGAGGTGTCCTTCGACGGTCTCCCGCGCCATCTTCTCGGTGAGCGGCAGTCGGATGACCGTCGTATAGCCCTCGCCCCGGAGTCGCTGGATCTCATCGGCATCTTCGCCGAGGTCGCCGGCCGACAGAGGAAAGGGGAAGGCGTAGACCGGGAACCGCTGGCTACCTGGCAGGGCACCGAGGATTCTTTCTACCTCCTCGCGCACCCGTTCGCCATCGAACTGGAACTCGCCGCCCGTGGAGACGATCTGCGGACGAGCCGTGATCTCGCCTACGGACATGAAGCCAAGGCCCTTGTGCCCGATCGCCGTGCCAGGACCTTTCGATGAGTCACCGAGTGAGCAGATCGAGCGGATCTGGCGATCGCCGAATCCAGCGCCGTTGTCCGCCACGATGAGTGCGGAATCGGTCAGCAGGAAGTATGCGCTGCGTCCCTCATCGAGGCTGCTCTCCTTGGTGGCGTCGTTGGCGTTCTGGAGCAGCTCAAACGGGTAGCGCCCCGAGTACTGCTGGCGGATGAGCTCCTGCGCCTTACCTCGCTCGCTGAGCTGCTTGCGCGCATGGTCGGGGTTGCCATCGCGCACGGCACTTCGGATCGACTGCAGCTCAGCAGCCCGAAGGTGCTCGGTTGTGTCCACTCCGGATCTCCACCTGTCGTTAGCAAACGGGTGCAACTACCCACCGATGCTCAGTCCACGGGAGGCGACGACGGCCAGGCGATGTTCGCTGGGGCCGGCCCTCAGTGGCTTCACCACCGGATGAATCTGGCACGCATCGAGATGTGCGCGGCCCGAGGGACCGGCACGAGTGGGTGCCTATTGTTCTGCCGCGAGCAACTCCGCCCAGGTTGGGTTCTTCTGACCAGGTACTGGGACCTTCGAGCTGCACCTTGTGCACACCATCAAAGTCCGGCCCTTGATGTCGCGTTCCTCAAGGGTCTTGAAGTCTCGATCGACACGGCACACGGTGCATGGTCGGTGGGTGTACTTCGGCCGCGCCATGGTCGAGAGGCTATCGAAGGGCCCGTCAGGAAGGCATCCGTTGGCCGAGCGCACTGGGTGAAGTCGCCCGAGGCTGCGAGGCTGCGAGGGTGCGCTGCAGCGGCGCGTGGCGCCGCGCTGCTGTCAGCCCGCGGGACGGATGTGATGGGCGGGCTCCGGGATCGATGGGCGCTCGTCCATCCGGACCCAACTCACAAACCGGTCGGGCACGAGGTGTCACCTATCCGTGCGGCAGTCCAATCCGCGGCCGATCGCGGTCCGAGTCCGGAAGAATGTGAGCCATGCTGCTGCGTTTGATCTCCTGGGCGGGCGTGTCTGCCGTGATGATGCTTGTTGGCACCATCATTCAGGCGCGAGCCTCTCTCCGAGAACTGGGCGAGCGGGATCCGCTGGTCCGATCGGCCACCTTTACGAGCGACCTGCGCGCCGACATTCCGTGGTGGCGCCCGAGGAAGCGGGCCGCCCACCAGAAGCTCGTAAGGGAGTTGCTGCGAGAGAGTCCGGATGAGAGTGCTGCATACCGGCGAACGCTGTCCGCCATCAGAGGCTGGTCGATCCTGGCAACAGCTGCACTCGTTGCCTTGGTGGGCATCGTCATTGGCGAGTAGCTCCACCGCCCGTGAGGCTTGAATCGGGCGGTCGCGCCTGCTCTGTCGGCACCAGCGTCAGCGTCATCGTCATCACCTTGTCTATCGGGTCGTGCAAGGGAGCCCAATAGACAAGGGCCGGCGGCCCTGCTGCGCCACAGTCACCCGGCGCGATCTGGGGTTGGTTCAACGACTCCGACGACTGCTACTGGCGCAGGGCCGAGCAACCCCCGCCCCCGACGGACACGATCTGGGCGGGTCACTACCCGGACGGCGCCATCTACTCGGTGGCGTGTGCCCCGACACACGGAACAGGCCCCGGCGGGTGGGTGTGGGCCCCGACCGATCCTCCGGGCTACGGCGGCACGGGCGTGACGCCGCAGCAGCTCGCGCAGCAAGCGATTGCGCGGATACAGCTGAGCGGGCCATCGATCCGCATGACGATCGAAGGCAGCGAGATGGGCATCGTCGGGTCCCGGTCTGGCTGTGGACCGAAGTCGGCCCGACGACGTGGGGGCCCAATTCGGCCACAGCATCGTTGCCGGGCCTTGCCGTCACGGCGACGGCAAAGGCGCAGCAGATCGTGTGGGACATGGGAGACGGGAACTCGGAGACTTGCCGAAACCCGGGGACCGCGTACTACACGGGCGGGATCACGTCCCCGTCGTGTCAGCACATCTATCAGGAGTCTTCCGGCGGGCAGCCAGGTGAGGCATACCCGGTCACGGCGACGACGACGTGTGACGTGACCTGGACAGGCGGCGGGGCCTCGGGCTCGCTGAGCGTTACGCGGCAGGCGACAGCGCGCGTGCGCATCGGCGAGGTGCAGGTGCTTTTGACGCAGGAGTAGTGCCGCACCGCGCTCACAGCACGACGAGACCGCGGCGGGGCGGGTAGCGCCACGTACAAACGGCGCACTGAGCTCAGCGGGTGCAAGACACCGGCGTCACCGCTCCACGGCCTGGTGTGGAATCGTCCAGCCATGGATGCTGCACCCCGACGCGGACCTCGCCAACTCGACGACCCGTACCCCGACGTGCTGGAGCGGGCGCTGCGCGCCGTGGTCGCCGGCGATCTCGAGGGCGGACGGACTGTCCTCGAAGAGACTCACTTCGAGCCACCCGCACGACACGATGCCAAGCGGTGGCCGTCCACCGCCACGATTGCGCGGATCTATGCCAGGGACCGCTACCAGTGCCGCTACTGCGGCGAACGGACCATCCTCACACCCGTGATGCGCCTCCTGTCACGCCTCTACCCCGACCAGTTCCCCATGCACGCGAACTGGAAGTCGGACTCGACGCATCCAGCCTTCATCGCACGCTCCACGACGCTCGACCACCTTGTGCCCGCGCAGGTGGAGGCGACCCCGTCGCAGAGACAAACTTGGTCACCGCGTGCTGGGGCTGCAACCGTCGCAAGGGCGCCCTGAGGCTCAGCGAGCTCGGCTGGCAGCTTCGCGACCCGGCCGACCCGAACTGGCGCGGGCTGACCGAGCTCTACGAGCCCGCTTGGGTCGCAGCCGGCCGACCGCACTCGGACCGAGCGAGCTGGCGTGGATGCGCGCGACCAAGTAGCACGGGCTGGAGGGACGCAGGACGCACGGCAACCACGGCCGACCGCGAGCCAACACTCGTGCCCGCCTGCCCGACACCGACCTGCTCAGCTACCTCACCGCCTTCGACCTGCCCCACCTGGACGCGTTCGACGAGTTCTCCTACCGCGCCCACCCTGAGGCGACCACCGGCCCGAGTTGCCACCGAAGGGCTCGCAGTCCACCCGTTCGCACCGCACAGGTCATCGGCCGGCGCGCCGGAGCTCGTCGCGGGTCAGTCGGGTGGCGCTCAGAGCCGCGGTTCGCACGCCCCGGTGCCAAGTGCGGCAAGCCCGGTC
This sequence comes from Cellulomonas sp. PhB150, assembly GCF_003755175.1. Classification (GTDB taxonomy): domain Bacteria; phylum Actinomycetota; class Actinomycetes; order Actinomycetales; family Cellulomonadaceae; genus Cellulomonas. Next base: position 141,028 of record NZ_RKHX01000002.1, read on the forward strand.
AGGTCGCCGGCCGCGAAGGTTGTCACGCCTTCCGTGCCGACCGGGTTCATCAGCTGGGTGGGGTCATCGACGTGGGCAAGGCCGACGAGGTGTCCGAGTTCGTGCTTGACCACCGAGGAGCCGTTGCCCTCGAGCTGCTCGAGCTCAGCAATCTGGGGGGCGTCCAGGGACACGACGCCGGTGACGTTCACCAAGTGGGCGCCGTCCACGCTGACCGACACCGGACCGCCGTAGCCGGCCGTGCCGCCGACTAGCCGCGTGTTGGTCTGCGGTGTGGCCCAGGAGATGAGGACCGGGGACCACCGGTCGCCGTACCGGTCGGGCAGCGACAGCGGCCGGGGCGCCGCGGCGTTGTCGACCTCGTCGGTGGCGCCGTCGTTGATGAACACGAGCCCCGTGGCGGCGTGCACGGCGGCCACGGCATCCGCGACCATTTGGTCGCCCCCCGCGGGGGCGCCCGTGGCGCTCGTGACGTAGTGGATGGGCCGACACGGGTCCCAGGTGACGGGGGTGATGCCGTCTGGTTGCGTCTTGAGAAACGCGAACGACGAGCTCGAAGTGGCCGCCTGCCTAGGGACGCCGAGCGGCGTGGCAGCGGCCTCGTACCCGGGGGTGGGGAACCCGAGCGCCTTGCGTGCCGCGTCCGGCACCGCCTGCTGACCGGCGATGTCCGAGGCCGGGCCCGCGTGGGTGCTCGGCCGACCGGGGATAGCCAGCAGCGGAACGTTGGTGTCGCCCCACAGTCCGAATTTGGCGGCGCCTGCTGCTGCGAAGGCCGCGAGGACGAACGTGGTCATGATGGCGTTGTAGGCGGGACTGCCGCGGAACCGGCGGCGCGCGGGGCGTGGCAGGGCGACGGATTGCCGAGTCAGCCTGCGGATGCGGCGATCAGACGCCCGTGCCGGCCGCAGCTCTCGGCGGGTAACTGGCCCGGGAACAAGCGTGGCTGGCCCGGCTCGCCACGGCTCCGGGGTGGCGGCATGCCCGCGGCGGGCTTCGTCCATGACCCACTGCGGGGTGCGTCCGGTTGGGGAGCGCGGCAGGTCATCCAGCGGTCGGTGCCTACCAGTCACTATCGCGCCCCCTCAGGTGTTTGTCCTTCCCCGTGCATCGGTCGACGACGCGTCGCACTGAAGTGGTGTGAACGCCCTCACCTGCGACATCAGGCCCGACGGCGTCCGAAGGCACGGACCGGCACCGAGGAGGGGCAGACCGAGAACCCTTGGTCGTCGATCGACCCCCGCCTGGACCGAACCGCGGGCGGCGACGAGCACGGGCCTACTTGCTTGGATTCGCCGTGCCTGGCCGCCGGTGAGATCCATAAGTTGTCGCATCCCAGCACTGGACGAGTCGTGGCCCCACATCGCGTGCGCCGGCCGTTCGTCGGTGGAACCACGCCCTCGCCGCGCTCTACAAGGGGACAGGCGTGACCACGCCGAAGGTCCCCAACAACTGAGGCGGCGACGCCGAGAGCCAGTTGTTGACGGTGGCGCCGCGGCCCGCGCGGGGCTCGCAGGGCGGACGAGTCCCAAGGGGAGTCTTCACCCCGTGCCGCCGCGTGAACCAGGTCCTGGGGTGATACGCCCACTCCGGGCGGCGTCACGTCCGGGCCGCGTGGCGGCAGGCTGCACGCGGCTCGCGATGAGCGGCGAGACACTCAACAAACCAGCCCCGCTGACCGATAGGACATTCAGAGGCCATGGTGCAGAGGAAGCGCTGAGAGAGATCGTCGCGCCGGACGGATGGGACCGCATGACTGAACAACCACCGGCTCCGACGCGCGTCTGCCCACATTGCGCTGCACTTTCGCAGGCACCAGGAGCTTTCTGCCCGCACTGCGGCAAGCCGTACGTGAAGCAGGGCACGAGCAAGCAGACCCTCCTGCGCATCGGCGTCGGAGTCGTCGCAGTGCTCGTGGTGGCCGGCATCGGAGCGGCCGTAGCCGTGACGCAGAACCAGCAAGCCGCGGACAATCGCGCAGCGGAGGCATCCGCATCCGCTGCCGCTGCCGCTGCCGCTTCCGCATCTGCTGCAGCTTCGGCATCCGCCGCTGCTGAGCAGGTTGCCGCCGAGCAAGCCGCAGCAGACAAAGCAGCCGCGGACCAGCAAGCAGCGGACGACGCCGAGCGCGAGGACCGCGCTGCAACCGTCGAGCAACTTGAAGCTACGGTCAAGAAGGACGCGAAGGGTTCCGTCAAAGCGGGGACGCTCACAGGGCCGATCAAGCGCGCCGAGTGCACGGCGACTGGTGGCGGATCGACTGACGACCTCGACGCTAAGTCAACGACCTACAAGTGCCTCGCTGTGAACAAGGACAATGCCGACGGTACCTACGAGGGCTGGATCTACAGCGGGCTGATCGACTGGACGGCTGGAACGCTCTCCTGGCACCTGGAGAGCAACTAGCAGTAGCGATCCGATGAGACCGGCGACCCGCTCCCCCTGCGGTGGGTCGTCCGTGAGGTCGACGGGACAGAGCAGTCCGCCCCTGGCATAGCGGCGGATGTGCCAGGCATGGAATCGAAGCGTGCGCGTGGAGCCGGTCGTCGCGAACGGGTGCAGGGTGGTTGGTCACCTGGTCAGGGTCGGTGTCCGCGTTGGCGCCGTGCTGGCGGTCGGGGGGCGCCGGTCGAGGTGTGCGGCGTGCGCGGCAATGGCCGCGAGCCAGTCGGCGCGAGCGTCGGCGGTGTCCGGTGCGGGTCCGAGCTGCTCGAGCCACGCCGGTGAGCTGCGCAGGGCGCTGTCGGTGAGCGTCGCGGCGCGGTCGGTGTTGAGGTCTTCGACCTGTCGGAGCAGCGCCCAGCCGTCGGCGTCGAGGCCGTCCGCGTCGTGCACGGTGGGCAGGTTGCTGCTGTCCTCGCTGTGTCGGTGCAGCCAGGCGGTGGCGCGGCCGAGCAAGTCACTGGCAGGGTCGGTCGACAGCGTGCTGTCGGTGAGCGTTCTGAGGGCGGAGTTAGGGTCGGCCGCGCTGGTTGCGATGCGATCCAGGGTCGCGAACAGCTGCCCGGCCGCCGGCGACCTGCGGATTGCACGCAGCGTGTCCATCTCTACGCCGAGTTCGGTCAGCTTGATGGCCCATCGCTGTTGGGCTGCGTTGGCGTAGAGAGGGTGCGGGCGATGGGTTCGAGTCGGCGCAGTGAGGTGGCTTGGTCGAGGCGGGCGGCGATGGTCGCGGTCGCGGACTGTTCGGCGCCGGTGGTGGCCAGGATGGTGGCCAGGATGTCGTGGGGGTCGCCGGTGGCGTGTGGGTCGGGTAGCTCGTCGCAGTCGGTGTCGAGTCCGTCGAGGGCGAGGTAGACGTGGTTGGTGTCGCGGCCGCGGGTCATGGCGACGTACAGGTTCTCCCGGGTCATGCCGGCGTGGGCCAGGACGTGGGCGGTGTCGACTGTGATGCCTTGGGCGCGGTGGGTGGTGGTCGCGTAGGCGAGGTCGACGTGCTCGAGCGCGTAGCCGGCGGGCAGGCGGACCGGTGATGCTTCGTCGGATCCGGCGGTGCCGACCGTGCCGCGGCGCGCGAGCCGGGTGGCGGCGGGCACAACCACGAGCGACCCGTCCTGCTCGACGTGGCGCACGTCCCGCAGGTCCCCGTTGCGCACGTACCCGCCGGCCCGCCGCAGGTGCCGGTCGTTCAGATCGGTCACCACCCGGTCACCCACGCCGATGTTGACGCCGTCGCGGGTGGTGATCCCGTCGGGGTGGACGAGGCCTTCTTGGACGCGGTCGTTGTGCGCGCGGGCGTTCAGCCCGGTCACGGTCGCGGCATCGGGGGCGAGCAGGATCGTGGTGGCCCCGGATGCGACGTCCGTCGACCAGGCGTTGTAGGCGTCTTCGAGCATGGAGTCGCCGGGGCCGGCGTGGATGCGTTCGGCGTCGTCGAAGACCTCGAGCACCCGGGGTCGCCGATGCGCAGGGACGCGGTGGCGGCGGCTTCCCAGGGGTGGGTGAACCGCCACAGGGTGCGCAGCTGGGCGCCGCCGGGGCGGTCGATCAACAGCCCGAACGCGCCCCCGGCGTCGACGGCGGACAGCTGGGCGGCGTCGCCGACCAGGAGCACGTTCGCGCCGGCGGTACGGGCTTGGGTCGTCAGGTCCCGCAGCGTCAGGGTGCCGGCCAGGGACGCCTCGTCGACCAGCATGAGCTGGCCCTCGTGCAGGCACCACCGCTGTTCCTCGGCGGTCAACGCCACGGTCGCGGTGTCGCTGCGCCGAGGTGCTGGCCTACCTCGATCGACTCGGTACCAGCAACGGACCCATCGGAGCCTTGAACGACCGACTCGAACACCTGCGCGGCTCCGTCCTCGGGTTCGGCAACATGGCCAACGCCACCGCCAGAAGCCTGCTCGAAACCGGAGGATTCAGACGCCGGCTACACCCTGACTTGTGATCAGCCGGTCTTGGTCATGATCGACGCGCATGTGGCGATGCCCCGTTTTGCCGAGCCTGGGGGATGCCTAGTGGGCGCTCGGGCACCGAGGTTGTCCACTGTCGTCCCTTAGCTCGATTCGCTCGGCGACTACTCCATCGGCTTGACTCTGGTCTCGATAAAGGCGATCTCGTCGGAGTCGAGCTCGTACTTGGCGTACAACTGGGCATCGATCTGCGGGATCGGCACCGACCAGTCAATGTCAGACCCCGCGGTGAAGTCCTGCAGCGGGACGTGCTTCCATTTGATGGCTGAGTTGTGCTGGGTGGTCTTCAGGATTCCGAGCATCGCCCTCGCGAACTTCGTCCGCATGTAGGTGGCGCACGCCTCAGCCGCAGCCTCGGAGTCGAACTTGCCGACGGACATGAACGTCTGGGTGAAGCCGGTGCCGGGCCCGACGACCGTGGGCATGCCGACGACCCTGCCCGACTTGACGGCGGCTCCATCGGCGCCGGCGATGATCGCCTTGTAGCTGCCGACGACCTCGGGGGCGACCACGTAGTCCTTGCGGACCCATCGCACCGCTCGCTTCCGATTCGCCAGGCCCATGATCCGCACGTACTCGTGGCCGTCTTGCGGCTCGGACGTGAGGCAGACCTCGCCCATCCGCTCGAACGTGTTGGTCTTCATGCGCAGACCGCTCGAGGCGGGGATGCGCTCACGCAGCTCCGGATGGTCGACAAAGACCTGCTCGTTCCAGGAGCAAGGGTGCTCGGTGATCATCGAGGCCAGGGACTCAGTTGAGTGCGCAGACACCGAGTCGACCAGTGACTTCCCCGTGTCTGACAGGTGTGAGTGGCTCCCGATAGGGCCGAGGACGCGCGTCGCGTCGCGATAGGTCACGACGATCCCGCCATCAATCGCGGTGCCGGGGAAGATCGTGGAGGACGAGGGCTCGAAGATGGCAACTTTGAGGTGCTCGTCGGAAAGAGTCTTCTCGTTCCAGGACTTCGGGGTCTGGCCCGCGTTCGACAGGAATCGGGCGGGTGTCACCAGCACAGCGCGCTCGGCGACCGCGAATGCCACATCCATGAAGAGGTGGTAGATCGGCGGCGACTTCGCTTCGTTGTCGCCGATCAGGTCATCCTGGTATGGCGGGTTGCCGATGACGACGTCGAACTTCTTGCTCATGGTCAGTTCCCTTCCGTCAGCATCTGGTCGAGCATCGCCTGACGCTCCTCCGTGGTCATGCGTGCGAGATTTCCGACCGTGAAGTGCCCGGACTTGTCGAGCCACGCCTTGCGTTCCGCAACGCCGCCGGAGACTGCTTCCAGGGTGATGCGGTGCAGGATCTCGTTGTGGCTCATTTCGAAAATCTGTGACGTCATGATGTGCTGAAGTCGCTCGTCCTGGTCGGGGAAGACATCGGCGAGCCCCGTGTCGAGGCGGCGCACGAGTTCCATCAGAAAAAGACCGGCGGTCGAGAACAGGTCCGCGAATGTCTTCTCCGGGTCGGTGAAAATATTTGGGTCCTCGGCTTCGAGAACCTCGACCATCAGCTTGACCACGGACTGCGGAGTGAAGACCAGCGACGTCTTCTGCTGCGGGATGTATGCGAAGATGTCTTCGGTTTGCGAGTCAGAGAAGTAGTCGGCGAGGGCTTCCTTCTTGTTCAGGAACTCCTGGACGGCCTGATCGAAGACAGCCTCGTCGAACATGCCCGGAACCTTCGTCACCACGCCGTTCTCGTCGGTGACGTCCTGGCCGTCGCGCAAGAGCCGGAACTCGGCTTCGCTGATGCCGGTGATCTCCTCGAAGACGTCGTTGGGCGTGTAGTCGTCGAAGTTTGACAGCCGGATGCCTCGGTCGCCGTAGGCCATGAGAAACATAGGGATCGTGCGCGCGAAACCTCGGAGGTGCGAGCGGGCGTCGTCCATCGTCTTGTTGGCGCGCTTCTGTTCCTTCTTGGTCTCCTCACGCGTCACCACCTCGGGCACGATCAAGTCCATCGTGTCCTCGACGATGGCGAGGATGTTCTCCTTGAACGCCTCCGCCTGCTCGGCCTTCTTGGTCTCGATGATGCTGGCCTCGGCATCGGTGGCTGCGCTCTTGAGTTCGTCCTCGACGTGCTTGCTGGCGATCTTGTGCTCGGTGTACGCGCGCTCGACACGGTCCTTGATGACCTGCTCTGTCCGCTTCATGTCCCGCTCGACCTGCGCGGCGGTGAGCCCGTACTCCACCTTAAGCTCTTCGCGCTTGGCCCGACTCTGCTCGGTCACCGCCTTCGCGATGGCAACTGCTGTCGTGGACGCTGGCGCGTCGGGCTCAGCGGTTGGGATGTCCTCGATGCGGTAGACCGGCTTGCCGAGCTTCTCCGTCTTGTTGATGACGGTGGCCACGTCGACCTGCACGCTTCCGTCGGGGTCGGTGACAACCGGCGGCTGCGGGATCTCGATGGGGTCGCCCGCCTTGACTTTGCCTTCCTTCGCGGTGGGCAGCTTGTCCAGGATCCCCTTGATGTGCTCGGAGTACCGGAAGATGCCGGCGACGTTCGCGAAGAGCAGGTTCGACAGGAACCCCCGGCGCACGACCTCGCGGGCCTTGAATACCTGCGGGAAAGTCAGCACCTGGGAGGCGTCGAGTTCGATCATCTCGCCCTCGGCGTCTTCGCCAATGACAGGGAAGAAGTTCAGAAGCGCGCGGATGTTCTCCTGGCGTGCTCCGGGGTCCCCAGAGGGGTTCGGGTGGAGGTTGTTTGCAAAGGCGTCGAAGATCGTCAGCGTGCGCTCGGGGGCGAAGTCGAAGATGTACGCGTTTTGCTTCCGGTAGACGTGTCCGGCGCGCTCGAAGATGCCGGGGTTCTGAGCGCGGAACGCCGCCTGCATGTACTGGGCCGGTGAGGACAAGCTCGACAGCATGATGACCGCGGTCCACTCGGGCACTGTGACGCCCACCGTCAACTGCCCGACAGACAGGGTGATGGTCTTGCCGTCGTTCTTCTCAGCCTCCGCGATCGCCGTTCGCACCTTGTCGAGTGACTTGCCGACGGCGACGACGTCAGTGTTATCGTCGCTCTTCCCGTCACCGGCGGCCAAGACGATTGTGTAGTCCTTGAAGACCTCGTGACCCTTGAGGAGCTTTTCCAGAGCCTTCGCGGAGGCGACACGGTTGAGCAGCCAGAACGAGTGGCGGATCTCGTCGCGCAGCGCGGGCGTGGAGAACGGGTACTTTTCATTGGCCGCCAGGCAGTCGAGGAACTTGATGATCTCGACCTCGTGCTCGAAGAAGCCGTTCTCCTTGGTTGCGAAGAACTCGTTCAGGTCGAACGTGTAGTCGATGTTCGCTTCGTCCTCAGCGATAGCGACACCTTCGGCGAGGCGCTCGGTGATCATCCGCGAGATTTGGTAGGTCAGCAAGTTGAGTTTCGGCAGGGCGGCGTACGGGTTCTCCTGACCGTTGTCTTGCCATTCCTTGCGGGCTGTCTGCTCGTCCTCGTAGGTCCAGTTGAAAATCTGGTCCTGGTCGAACTTGCCCGAGGCCAGGGCTTTGAACGGTGTGCCCGACAGGTGCAGCGTCCAAGTGCGCTTGATCTGGTCGAAGGCGACGTCGGTCTTGGTGGTGTCGATGCCCTCGTGGGCCTCGTCGATGACGAGCAAGTCCCAGTCGAACTTGGCGATGTGCTTGAGCTTGTCGTACGCACCACCGAAGTACTGCGAGCCCTTCATGTCCTGCAGTGAGAGGAACTCCACGATGCGGGGGTCCTCGTCCTGGTGGTTGCCCGAGTAGGTAAACCACTGGGCGCGGGTCATGGGCGCGCGACCGGCAAGCGAGGGCGACTCCGAGACAAAGCGGAAAGTGGTCTGGTGGCCGATGAAGCGCGTGAAGTCGTCGAACCACGAGTTCGCGATCGCCGGGCGGTTCGTGACGATCAGGACGCGGCGCAGGTCCAGGGTCCGCATCAGGTCGTACGTCGTGAGCGTCTTGCCGAACCGTGGCTTGGCGTTCCAGAGGACAGCCTTCTTGCCCGCCTTGAAGGCTTCCTCCGCCTGGTCGACGGCTGCTTGCTGCTCGGGGCGCAAGGTGTAGTCGTCCGTACCGCTACTACCCGGCAGGGCAGGGAAGTCCTGGCCGGCGAAGTCGTTGAAGTAGTCGAGCGACGCCTTGGGTGCAGTGGCGAAGTGGTGCCACTCCGTGCGCTTCGGGTGGGTCTCTCGCTCCACGCTCTGCTGCGCGAGGTAGGCGTGGAAGTCCGTGTCCGTGAACCGTCCGCCGCTTTCTGACGTGAACAGTGCCCGTCGGGACCACAGCTTCTTCTTTTCGACGGAGAGCTGGGATGCCTGCTGCGCGATGCGTATGTCAGCGGTCTCCTGCTCGGTGTAGCCGATCTTCTCCCAGCCGTCGTACTTGGGGATGTCCGGAGTTGTCCAGGAGTAGACCAGCGGGGTGATCTCGCGAAAGGCGCTGATCTTCGGGCTAGACATCGGCTCTCACTTCTTCGTGGACGGTCTCGATCTGGCACGCCTGATAGCTCGCGTAGTTGGTGAAGTCTAGGGTGTCTCCGGCCAGCGAGGAGAGCGCGAAAGGCATACGCTGCACCATCCCGGGCGCTGCGTCGATCCGGTTCCACCACGAGAACTGGATGTCTTCACCCGTGGTAGTCTTTCCGGTCAAAGTGTTGCCGGAGACGATGTTTCGGTCAATGAGGAACGCTGCCGCCTTGCGCAAGACAGTGTCGCGTTTGCCTGGATTGCCGCGCTTCTGGTGAAAGCGCAGGAACTCGGCGAGCATGATCGCTTTCGCGTCCTGGTGGTTGTCCTCGAGCAGCTCGACACCGTAGATCGATGCCAGCGCGAACAGTGACTCCTGTCGCCACTGCTCGGCGGGGTACTGCTTCTCGATCGCATGGAGCTTGCGGCGCAAGATCGCCACGAGGAAGTTGCCGTCACCGGCTGCGGGCTCCAGGAACGTCTTGTCGACAAAGCCGGGGCCTTCCAGGTCCTCTTGGACCAGGTCGAGCATCTCTTCGACCATGTGGCGGGGAGTGAATACCTCTCCGTAGGTCCTGACGCGATGCCGCGACTTCACAAGCTGCTCCTCGACAGTCTTTTCCGTCACCGTCATTTGTGGGCTCTCATGCCGGGCGGTATGCACGCAGCGAAGCCGTCGCGGCGCGGGGGTTTTGGCTCGCGTTCGCCCGCATGACTTGGTTGGCACACCGACTTACGCGTGCGGCTTCTGTGCGATGGTCTTGTCGTCCCCCAGCCGCGTGTGGAGACTGAGAGGCGACAGGTCGTAGGAAGGCCCCGGGCATTCCCTCGAGGAGGAAGCCGTCCCTCGGGCTGAGGGACTTGTCGCGGTAAGACTGCCCCAGACCCGACGGCGCTGGCTGCGTCGGCTCCAGAGCGGCGTTCGAGGGTCGTGGGACCCGCAGCAGCAGCAAGATCGAGCCGCGCTCGTGCTCCTTGAATGACCCTCGCAGCTTGTCCGCGACCTCTAGTTGAACGCGACCTCGTCCTGGGGCCCTGCGGCTGCGGCATCTAGCCCTCTCGTTTCCCTGTTCCCCGCCCGATCGTGCACGGCGGTCCTGCACCACGGCGATGCTATCGGCGATTCGGTACCGAGCCACGAGGTTCGGCCGCGCCGCGCACTTGGGCTTCCCGCCGCCGCCCAAGGCGGTGCGTCGGCGTCCAATCTGGCCTGCGACGAGTTCGGCTCACGAGGTTGTCGATGGTCGCGGAAGTCCGTAACCCGTTGCCGCCTTGCGCGGGAGCCAACGCGGGACGGGCCTCACGCGCGCTTCCGCTACCAGAAGTTCAGGACGAGGCGTTCTTGGCGCGTGCAACTTCCGCGTTGTCGTATCGGTTGGTTACCCCCAAGCCCCGCGCCCCGCCCCCGGGTGGCACACGCTCAGTCTCCCGGGTCGCAGCAAGGAAGGTCACCGACGGACGCGACCCGTCCGGGCGACCTCGGCGTTCTGCTGCCTGCACAGGTGCCCAGCCCTCGATGACAGCACCAACCTGGATCGCCGGAATTCATCGGACGCCGCATGTCTGGCGTATCGGCCACAGCGCGGCCCTGGCCTGGGTACGGTTGACGCGTCCGGTTTCGGCGACTGCGGGGGTCTGAACGGTGCCACGTGCGTGGATGGTGCGGGCTGGGCGCGACGGTGAACGGGAAGCAGCTGCTTTGGACCAATCCCGCTCGATAGCGGGATGGAGCGAGTTGGCCGACATCTCTGACTGCCGTTCGCGGGAAGAAGTGAAGGCCGCGATTCGAGAGGCATACGGCGACCAGATCTCGGCAGCCGTGCTCGGTAACTGGTCCGGACAGTTGTGGCGATTTCTCGAGGTCATGCAGGTTGGGGATCTCGTCGTGATGCCTCTGAAGAAGACCAGCGACTCGGTTGCCATCGGGTATGTAGAAGGCCCCTACTTCTACGACGCCGACCAGCCCGCCGGCATGCGCCATTCCCGGCCGATACGGTGGGTGCGGCCCGTGGTCGCCAAGTCAGAGCTCGGCTCCGACCTCCTTGCATCACTTGGTTCGTTGCTAACTGTCTGTGAGTTGTCTCGGCGCAACATTGCGGCGCGTCTGGCTCAGGTTGCTGAGGGACACGACGACCCGGGCGCGCAGATGCAGGACTACGATCCGTTGCCCGCGAACGTAGGCGAGCTCGTCGACGTGGCTCCACGCAGCATGACTGTCCGCGAACTTCTTGACCTGTGGGGCTTCAGGCGTCGTACTGCTCGAATCGTGGAGGAGGTGACCGACGACCTCGCCGAGCTGGGACTTCTGGCGGTGCCGTCTATCGCTGCAGGGTGGATCGATAGTCTCGTTGAAGTTATTCCGGTACCTGGGCAGACCGGGGAGGCATCCGAATCCGCGTCAGCGGTCAGCGAGGCCGTGGACGTGGCAGAAGCGACGGCTGAGGCAGTCATCGGCGGCGCCGTGCACTACTCGGTCAGCACCATGGACACCGCACTTTGCGAGGTCATGAGCGCCCGGCCCGACGACCTGCTCGCAGTCGCTGTGACCAACATGGCGTTGAAGGACTACTCCCAGATCGCAGTCGTAGACGCCGATGACCGACTGATTGGAGCAGTGTCGTGGGAGTCAATCGCCCTCGCCTGGATGTCGGGCAGTCCCAAGGTCGTGCGCGACGCGATGCGATCAGCACCATCCGCGGCGCCAGAGGATGAGTTGCTGCAGCAGGCGGAAGTGATATACCAGCACGGTTTCGTCTTGGTGCGTACTCACAGAGGCGAGGTACAGGGCATCATCACGAGCGCGGACCTAAGCCGTCGGTTCGGCAACGACCATCGACCCATTGTGCTCCTTGACGAAATCGAGCGGCGCCTGAGCAGCCGGATCATGGGCTACTGCACGACCGACGATCTCAAAGACAACGGCGTTCACGTACCCTTATATGGAGCCACGTTGGGCACCTACGTCACGGCGCTTTCCAAGGCGCCACTCTGGAGCAAGCTGATGTGGCAAGGACTGGCCCAAGGTGAGTTCCATGAACAGCTCGAGCGGGTCCGCGTCATTCGCAACCAGCTCATGCACTTCAGCCCGGACCCAATCACCGCCGACGACATTGAAGTGCTGGAGAAGACGGCGCGGGTGCTGCGACTTGTAACGTCGGACCGCCAGCCGAGCTAGGCGGGCATCGGGGCAATTAGGCGCACCCATGTTGGCCCGATGGTCTCGTGTGGCTGGCGCTGGGGTGCAGGTCCTCGGCCGCTGCACGGCCGAAGCAATAGTTCACGGTGGTCGAGTTCAGATCGCCCCGGATCCACTGCGAATCGGCGAAGGTGCTCGACGATCGGCTGCCACGGTTCCTCCGACAGTGTTCGCCGTGGTGATGCCGGCGCTTTGTCAACGAGGACGCCGTCACACGTTCGCCCTGCGACTCAAGCAGCCCGGCGGAGCGTGGCACCGGGACGAGCGGCGCCATGGTGACTGACGAGGCGAGCATCGCCACCGCGGTCAACATGACGATGAGCAGACGCCGCGGAAGGACGGGAGTGCCGTGAGAGTGGCACTCCCAGCGGATCGGGACGCGGGTGACATTCGTTCCGACTTCGGAGGACGTGGGTGGGCGTCTCCCGATGCCGATTCACGGCAGGCACGAGCGCCCAGGGGTCGTCCCGCGTGCGGACGATCATGACCTTTGTGAGTCCGGTGCTGCGGACCGCGACGAGGCGACGCTGCCTGAGTCCGGGTCGGCTACTGCGCAGATCGCCCTCGCGCGGCAGCTCTGTGCCCCTGTCCGACTCGAATGACGACATTCGGCTGGTGTTGGCGGTGACGGCGGCCGATCGGACTCGCGTCTCCGCCCTCGCCGCTATCGTCGCGGCATGGCGTCGGTGCCATTTGGCGCCATTCCGGCTTCCGCGAAGGAGACCCGCATGCCGCCCGACCAGCTCACGTTCGACAACCCGGTCGAGCGCCACGCCCACATCAAGCCCCACGCCAGCTGGCAGCCCCTACCAGGCCTCGACGCCGAGATCGACCCCAAGGCGGACCACGGCGAGACCACGTACCGGGGGACAGGAAGGCTCCCCGGCCGCAAGGCGCTCATCACCGGCGGCGACTCGGGCATCGGCGCGGCGGTCGCCATCGCATTCGCCCGCGAGGGCGCGGACGTGGCGCTGAGCTACCTCCCGGAGGAGCAGGTCGACGCAGAGGCCATCGCCGCGCACGTGCGCGCGGCGGGCCGGAAGGCGGTGCTGCTGCCTGGCGACATCCGCGACCGCGAGTTCTGCCGGTCGCTGGTGGCGGACGCGGTGGAGGGGCTCGGCGGGCTCGACATCCTGGTGAACAACGCGGCGCACCAGGTGTACCACCAGTCCTTCGACGAGCTCGACGAGGCGGACCTGGACCGCACGATCCAGACCAACCTGTACGCGATGTTCTGGATCACCCGGGACGCCCTGCCGCACCTGCCGCCCGGGTCGACGATCATCAACAGCACGTCGGTGCAGGGGTACAACCCGTCGCCGATGATCATCAACTACGCGTCGACCAAGTTCGCGATCATCGGGTTCACCAAGGCGCTCGCCGCCGACCTCGCACCGCGCGGCATCCGTGTCAACGCCGTCGCGCCGGGGCCGGTGTGGACGCCGCTACAGGTCACGGACGGGCAGCCGAGCGAGAAGCTGGACGGGTTCGGGGAGTCGTCGTGGCTCGGCCGGACGAGCCAGCCGGTGGAGCAGGCGCCCGCGTACGTGTTCCTCGCCTCGCCGGAGTCGAGCTTCGTCGTGGGCGAGGTCATCAACGTCAACGGCGGGGCCAACGTCCCCTGATCAGGGGCGGTCCGCCATCGCCGTCGTCAGCTCCGCGCGGGAGCGCACCCCGAGCTTCGCGTAGACATTGCGCAGGTGGTACTCGATCGTCTTCGGACTAAGGAACAAAGCCGCGGCCGCCTCGCGCGTTGTCCGGCCGACGGCGAGCGTGCGCGCCACCTGCAGCTCCTGCGGGGTGAGGTGGTCGAGCCCGGTGACGTCGCGGCGGTGCGCCGTCTCGCCGGTGGCGCGCAGCTCGGCGGCGGCCTGGTCAGCCCACGGGGCGGCGCCCAGGGCATCGAACGTGGCCAGGGCGGCGCGCAGCGGTGGGCGGGAGTCGACGCGGCGGCGGGCCAGGCGCAGGCGGTGGCCGTAGGCGAGCTGGGTGCGGGCGGTCTCGAAGGTGTCGGGAGTCCGCGCGTGGAGCTCGAGCGCTGCGCCGAAGTGGTCGTCGATCGAGTCGTCCGGCGCGGTGAGGCCGAGTGCGCGGGCGGCGCGGGCGAGCGCCCACGGTTGGCCCTTGTCGGCGGCGCGTTCTGAGAGGCGCGTCGCCAGAGCGAGCGCCTCCGGAGCCCGGTCGAGCCGCATCAGGGCGTCGACCATCTCCGCCGCGGGCCACACGTCCACGTCGTCGAACCCGAGTGCCGCGGTGTGGTCGACCAGCGACTGGTACGCGTCGAGCGCCTCCTGGGCACGACCAGAACCCAGAGCCAAGTCGCCGAGCGCCGTGTACGCCCAGGTCTGGAAGAAGCCGATGTGGTGCTCGGTCGCCAGGGCCAGCGCCTCCTCCGCGTGGGCCAGCGCGGACGACGAACCCCGGCGCGCCTCGACGCACGCCAGCCCGGCCAGCCCCGCGACGAGGTCGGTCACCTGGCCGGCCTCGCGTGCCAGCGCGATGCCCTCGGTGTAGGTGGCAACCGCGTCGGTCCAGCGGTCGGTCGTGCCCTGGTCGCGGGCGACGTAGAACAGGAGGATCGGCAGCCCGCCGAGGTCGGCGCGGCGGCGGACGTGGCCGACGACGGTGGGGATGACGGAGCGTTCCGCACCGGCCTCGCGGAGGAAGAGCGGGCCCATGACGAGCCAGGGAGCGAGCCGGGGGTCGGCGAGCAGCGCGGGGTCGTCGATCGCCTGGTCCATGGCGGCGCGGATCCGATCGGGGCCACCGTGGCCGACGATGATGCCCGCGAGGCCGGCGGCCATGGTGCCGAGCCAGATCGTCCGGGGGGTGCGGACGTGGGGGAGCAGGTCGTCGATGCGGGCCGCTGCTTGGGAGGCGGCGGCGATGTCGCCGGCGAACTGGGCGGCCAGGATGCCGTCGGCGAGGAGCTCGACGGCGCGATCCGCGTCGGTGACGGTGGACGCCGCTTCGAGGAGCAGGTCGCGTGCGTGCTCGACCGCGCCGGTCCGGATGGAGACCGCGCCCTCGAGCGCGGCAGCCCGGAGACGCAGGTCCGGGGTGGACGGCAGGGCAGACACCGCCGCCAGCGCGTCGAGTGCTGTCGACGGCTGACCGGCGCGCCAGGCGAACTCGGCGCCCGCGAGGAGGCGAGCAGCGCGGAGAGCGGCATCAGGTGTGAGCCGTGCGGCTCGTTCGTATCCCGCCGCCGCGACGGCGTGAGCGCCCCGGGCGCCGGCGCGGGCGGCGGCCTCGTCGAGTGCTGCCGCGACGGACGAGTCTGGCGACGTCGTCGCCTCGCCGAGGTGCCACGCGCGGCGGTCGGCGTCGTGAGAGCCGAGGACGGCCGCCAGGGCGAGGTGGACGGCTTGGCGGGAAGCCGGAGTCGCCTCCGCCCAGACCGCAGAGCGCACGAGGTCGTGCCGGAACGCCACATGACCAGCGGACACGGTGAACAGGCCGGCGACGACCGCCTCGTCGAGGTCGGCGGCGCTGACGCCCAGATGAGCACAGGCCGGTTCGGTCGTCGTGAGGTCGCCGCCCGCAGCCGCCGCCACCAGGAGCGCGGTGCGCGCCGCGGGGGAGAGGGCGTCGGCGCGGACGGCGAAGGCGCGCGCGAGGGAGGCGGGCACGGGGACCGGAGCGTCGTCGGGCAGGGCGGCGAGCGATGCGTCGTCGGGCAGCTCGAGCAGGGCCAGCGGGTTGCCGCCCGTCGCGGCGAGCAGGCGCGACCGCGCCGACGGGGGAAGCCCGCGGCCGGCAAGCAATGCGTCCGCGGAGTCCGCAGCGAGCCCGGTGACCGCGAGGACGGGAAGGCCGACCGACGTCACCAGAGACTGCTCGCCCTCCCGCACCGCGAGCACCACCGCGACCGGGTCCGACGACAGCCGGCGGGCCGCGAACGTCAGCGCCTGCGCGGTGGGCAGGTCCAGCAGGTGCGCGTCGTCGACCACCAGCACCAGCGGCGCGTCCTCCGCGACCCGGCTCAGCAGCCCCAGCACTGCGGCGCCGACCGCGAACCGCTCGCTCTCCGCACCCGGCCGCAGCGCGAGCGCGGCGCCAAGCGCATCCGCCTGCGGCGAGGGCAGGCCGTCGAGGTGGTCGAGCACCGGTCGCAGCAGCTGCAGCAGCCCGCCGAAGGGGACCTCGCGTTCGGCCGACACACCCGCGGCCTGCAGCACCCGCATCCCGGCATCGAGGGACGACGCGACGAAGTCCGACAGCAGCGCGGACTTCCCGATCCCCGCCTCGCCGACGACGACCAGCGTCCCGCCCTCGCCGACGCGCGCCGCCGCGGCCAGGGACCGCAGCACCTGGCGCTCGCGCTCGCGGCCGACCAGCACCGGCCCAGTCTAGGGAGAACCCCAGGGGGACCCCCCGATGCGATGCGCTTCCGCAGGACGCGAGAGTCGAAAGAGGACAAATCGTCCGCAGCAACAGAGGAGCACACAGATGACCATCCAGGCCGACGCACCCCAGCGCGTCATCGACCCCGACAAGCTCATGGCCTTCGTCTTCCGCGCCGTCGAGGAGGTCGGCGCGACGCTCAACACCGCCCTGGTCGTCATGGGCGACAAGCTCGGCTACTACCGGGAGATGGCCGACGGCCGACCCATCACGCCCGGCGAGCTCGCCGAGCGCACCGGCACCGGTGAGCCGTACACGCGGGAGTGGTTGTCCGCGCAGGCGGCCGGCGGGTACGTGACCTACGACGCCGAGACGCGCAGATACACGCTGCCCGCCGAGCACGCCGTCGCGCTCGCGGACCCGACGAGCCCGGCCTACCTGCCCGGCTTCTTCCAGCTCGCGCACGGCGCCGTGCGTGACGCGCCGGAGATCCTCACCGCCGCGACGGACGGCGACGGGCTCGGCTGGCACGCGCACAACGGCGACGTGCACCACGGGTGCGAGCGGTTCTTCCGCACCATGTACAACGGGCACCTCATCGGCGAGTGGCTGCCGGCGCTCGACGGCGTCGTCGCGAAGCTCGAGGCGGGCGCGCGGGTCGCGGACGTCGGGTGCGGGCACGGGGCGTCGACGATCCTCATGGCGAAGTCGTTCCCCAACTCCACGTACGTCGGGTCCGACTACCACGCGGAGTCGATCGAGATCGCACGGTCGCGGGCCGACGAGGCCGGCGTCGCGGACCGCGTGACCTTCGAGGTCGCACCCGCCACCGGGTTCTCCGGGACGGGGTACGACCTGATCACGATGTTCGACTGCCTGCACGACATGGGCGACCCCGTCGGCGCGGCCCGGTACGTGCGGCAGGCCATCGCCGACGACGGGACGTGGATGGTCGTCGAGCCGATGGCCGGGGACCACATCGAGGACAACCTCAACCCCGTCGGGCGGACGTACTACGGGTTCTCGACCCTGGTGTGCACGCCCGCGGCGCTGTCCCAGGAGGTCGGGCTCGCGCTCGGCACCCAGGCAGGGCCGGCACGCATCCGGGACGTCGCGACGACCGGCGGGTTCACCAGCTTCGGCACCGCCGCGACCACGCCGTTCAACAACGTGTTCGAGATCCGGCCGTGAGTCCCTTCACCGAGAGGGGTGACCCGGGAGCCGTGGCGGTCCACACTGCGAGTGTGAGCCACGGCCCCCGGGCCACCCGCCCGGTTGTTGCCCCGGATCCGAGTCGCGCCGCCGATCCGGACCTCGAGGGCGTCGCGGAGCGGGACGGGGTGCGGCTCGCGTACGCCGTGTACGGCGACGCGCACGCGCCGACCGTCGTGCTCGTGCCGACGTGGTCGATCGTGCCGTCGCGGTTCTGGAAGGCGCAGGTCGGGTACCTCGCCCGGCACTA
Source organism: Cellulomonas sp. PhB150 (assembly GCF_003755175.1). GTDB lineage: Bacteria > Actinomycetota > Actinomycetes > Actinomycetales > Cellulomonadaceae > Cellulomonas. Next base: position 158,882 of record NZ_RKHX01000002.1, read on the forward strand.
CCGGGTGGTGACGTTCGACGGGCGGGGGAGCGGAGCCTCGTCTCGCCCGGCGGGGGCCGCCGCGTATGAGGACACTGAGTACGCGGCGGACCTGCTCGCGGTGCTCGATGCCACCGGCACGGACACGGCCGTGCTCGTGTCGCTGTCCTGCGGCGCCGCCTGGTCGGTGCACGTCGCCGCGAAGCATCCCGAGCGCGTGCTCGGGCTCGTCGCGATCGCCCCGTCGTGCGGCATGAACGTGCCGACGCCCGGCCGCGACCACGTGCCGTGGGACGAGCCGCTCGACTCCTCCGACGGTTGGGCGAAGTACAACAAGCACTACTGGCTTGGCGGCGGGTACGACGACTTCGTCGAGTTCTTCTTCGCGAAGATGTTCGCGGAGCCGCACTCGACGAAGCAGATCGAGGACTGCGTCGACTGGTCGCACGAGATCACGCCGCAGGTGCTGTCCGACTCCACGGCCGGGCGGCTCGGGTGTGAGGGGGCCGTCTGCGAGTCGATCGAGCCGCTGGCCCGCGCGGTGCGGTGCCCCGTGCTCGTCGTGCACGGGACCGACGACCAGATCCGGCCGATCGCGTTCGGCGAGCGACTCGCGGAACTGACCGGCGGCGAGCTCGTCGCGATCGACGGCGCCGGGCACGGGCCGCCCGCGCGAGACCCCGTCAAGGTGAACCACCTGATCCGCGACTTCGTCGACAGGGTCGTGCCGCGGGCTCCCGCGCGCCGGACCTGGACACGGGCCGCCCGGCGGACGCCGCGCGCGCTGTACCTGTCCTCGCCCATCGGGCTGGGCCACGCGCAGCGCGACGTCGCCATCGCCGCCGCGCTGCGCGAGCAGCGCCCCGAGCTGGAGATCGACTGGCTCGCGCAGCACCCCGTGACCCGCGTGCTCGCGCAGCACGGCGAGCGCGTGCACCCGGCGTCGGCGTGGCTGCGCAACGAGTCCGGCCACATCGAGCACGAGGCCGGCGAGCACGACCTGCACGCGTTCCAGGCGATCCGCCGCATGGACGAGATCCTGGTCAACAACTTCATGGTGTTCGCCGACGTGGTCGCCGAGGGGCACTACGACCTGGTGATCGGCGACGAGGCGTGGGACGTCGACTACTTCCTGCACGAGAACCCCGAGCTCAAGCGCTTCTCGTTCGCGTGGATGACGGACTTCGTCGGGTGGCTGCCGATGCCCGACGGCGGCCCGCGGGAGGCCGCGCTGACCGCGGACTACAACGCGGAGATGCTCACGCAGCGGGCGCGGTTCGCGCGGGTGCGGGATCGGTCGGTGTTCGTGGGGTCGCCCGACGACGTCGTCGACGTGCCGTTCGGGCCGGGGCTCCCGTCGATCCGCGGGTGGACCGAGGAGAACTACGACTTCGCGGGGTATGTGACGGGTTTCGACGCCGGTGCTGCGGCGGCCGGTGCCGCTTCCGTGCGTTCGTCGCTCGGCGTGGGCGAGGACGAGCGGCTGTGCGTCGTGACCGTCGGCGGGTCCGGGGTGGGGGAGTCGCTGCTGCGCCGGGTGCTCTCCGCCGTTCCCCGGGCACGCGAGCTCGCACCCGACCTGCGGTTCGTCGTCGTCGCCGGCCCGCGCATCGACCCGTCGTCCCTGCCTGCACCGGACGGGGCGACCGTGCTCGGCTACGTGCCGGACCTGTACCAGCTGTCGGCCGCGTGCGACGTGGCCGTGGTGCAGGGTGGGCTGACCACGTGCATGGAGCTGACCGCGCTGCGCAAGCCGTTTGTCTACGTGCCGCTGCAGCACCACTTCGAGCAGAACATCCACGTGCGAAACCGGCTCGAGCGCTACGGGGCCGGACGGCACCTGCCCTACGCCGACGCGCTCGACCCCGACGGGCTGGCCGAGGCCGTGGCCAAGGAGCTCGGCACCGAGGTGACCTACCGCGAGGTGGAGACCGACGGGGCGCTGCGGGCGGCGCGACTGCTGGCCGACCTGGTCTGACGCGTACGAACGCCGGCCGACCCGTCGCAACGGGCCGGCCGGCGTCCTTCAACTACGGACGATCACGGGTAGCTCAGCATGTACGCATTGTTCGTCCCGCTGTTCACCCCCGGCCCGGCGTCGTTGATCACGTGGGAGATGCTCCCCACCCCGCCGAGCGACACGATGGCCATGTTCTGCCAGCGCACGTTCGCATTCACGGGCGCCTCGAACGTGTGGGACAGGTTGACCGAGGGGTTGGCCTGGAAGAACACGTAGCTGCCCAGGCCTTGGCCCAGGAACGACGTCACCGAGTCCGCGACCTTGATCGACGCGTAGCCCTGCAAAGAGCCGTTCATCCACGCGGCCTGGTTCGGCGGGTCGTACGGCTTCTCGTTCTGGAAGAAGATGATCCGTCCGCCCTGGCCGTTCCAGATGACCTCGTACTTCTGGTAGTGCTCGACGAACAGGCCGGTGGCGAGCACGTTGTTGCCGTTGACCACGAGGCCGGTGTCGGCCGTGTTGATCGTCCAGCCGACGGTGCCGCCGTTGCCGTGGTCGGCGCGCCACATCCAGGTGTGGTCGACGATCGTGTTGCTGCTGTTGACGACGAGCGAGTTGGTCGCCTTGCCGGCCACGCGGCCGCCGATGCGGAAGAAGACGTCCTGCACGGTCACCGGGTTGGCGGCGCGGCTGGTGCCGATGCCCGCGGTGGTGCCGACCGTCATCAGCGAGGTGCTGTTGGTGGTGCCGGCGTCGATGAACATGCCCTTGACGCGGACGCCGTCGACGTCGCCGACCGAGATGGCCGTGACGCCGCCCTGGGGGACCAGGGTGGCGTAGCCCATGCCGAGCAGGACCGTGTTGGCCCGGTTCACGACGATCGGGGCGTCGAGGTTGTAGACGCCCGGGGAGAACACGACGTGGCAGCCGCCCGCGATGCGTGCGTTGATCGTCGCGGCGCTGTCCGAGGGGCGTGCCACGAAGACCTGGCTGAAGCTCACGGACGTGCCGGGGGTCGGCGCGCCGACGGCCCAGCTGGGACCGTTCGCGTTGGTGCGCAGGTCCGGCAGGAACAGGCGGTACTCGTTGTTGGCGAAGTAGATGTACGGGACGTCACGCGACGCCGGCGTGCTGCCCACGTTCGTGTGGTGCACCCCGCTCGGGGCGGTGGAGAAGTTCGTCGCCGGTGCGCCGTTGACGCCGGAGAAGACCATGTTCCAGTTGGAGCCGCTCCAGCTGCCGAACGTGCTGTCCTTGCTGTACCACTGCTGCTGGGACGCCGACTCGACGGAGCCCGTGACGCGGGTGTCCGAGATGTAGCCGCCCGAGGACCAGCCGTACGACGCCGGGAACAGGTCCAGCCCGCCGAGGACGTTCATGCGGCGGAACGGCGCGGCCTGGGACACGCCCCAGCGGTTGCGGCCGCCGTTGGTGTTGATCGTCAGGTTCTCGGCGCTGCGCCAGAAGTTCTGCGTCGCGTTGCCGGCGTCGCTCGCGTTGAACGCGTCGACCGTGACGGCGCCGTTGATGGTCACGCCGTCGGGGTTCTGGGCCAGGCCCTGGATCGAGGTGTTGAAGCCGATGTTGGCGTACACGTTGTAAGAGCCCGGCTTGAACAGGAAGGCGTCACGCCGGTCGTGGAACTGGTCGGTCTGCGTGTCCTTCTGCGCCTCGAAGACCTCGTTCAGCGAGGCCTGGATGGTGGCGTCCGGGGTGCTGTCCTCGAAGACGCGGACGTTCGGGCCGAAGTCGGGGACGGTCGGCTGGGCGGCGCACGTGGTCGGGTTCGTCGTGCCTCCTCCTGTTGTGTTGATCTGGACGTCCCACAGCGAGTAGCCGTAGGCCGTGGCGCGGACCGTGCCGGTCAGGCGCACGTAGCGCCCGCTGCCGGTGACCGTCGCGGTGTCGATGCCGCCGTCACCGGTCGTCGTCGAGAAGATCGTCGTCCACGGGCCGGTCGACGAGTCGCTCGTCTGGACCTGGTACGCGCGGCCGTAGGCCGCCTCCCAGTTGAGCACGACGCGGCAGATGCTCTGCGTGCTGCCCAGGTCGACCTGCACCCACTGCGGGTCGGACGCCGCGCTGGACCAGCGGGTGGTCGCGCTGGCGTCGAAGGCGCTCGCGGCCGGGGTGCCCGCGTTCTCCGTCGACGAGGCCGACGACGGCTTGTTGAGCGCCGCGTTCGCGTCGGTGTTGCAGCCGGACGGGGTGGTGGTGCCCGCGCCGAACACCTGGAACTCCCACAGGGAGTACCCGTAGCCGGTGGCGCGCGCCGTGCCGTTCATGCGGACGTAGCGGCCTGAGCCGGTCACCGCGAGGGTGTCCACGCCGCCGTCGCCGGTGGTCGTCGAGTAGACGTTGGTCCACGGCCCGGACGCGGAGCTGGAGACCTGGATCTGGTAGGAGCGCGCGTACGCGGCCTCCCAGTTGAGGACCACCTGGTCGATGGCGACCGTCGCGCCCAGGTCGATCTGGATCCACTGCGGGTCGGCGGCGGCGCTCGACCAGCGGGTGCCCGTGTTGCCGTCGACGGCGTTCACCGCGGCGGTCCCGCCGTTCTCGACCGAGGACGCCGTGACCGGCTTGCCCTGCGAGATCAGCGGTCCGGCGGCGTGCGCGGAGGGGACGAGCGGGGCGATGGCGACGAGCGAGACGATCATCGCCAGCGCCGTCAGCATGACGATGATCAGGCGCCGCGTGAGCGACGCGGGTGCCACGAATGTGGTCCCAGCAGATGGGGACATGGGTAGTGCTCCTTGGGGGAGTCGGGAAGACGCGCCGATGCAGGGAGAGGTGGGAGCGCGCGAGGGTCGACCCGCGCGAGGACGATCACGACCTTGTGAGTCCGGTGCTGCCAGTCGGGACGCGGCGACGCTGCCCTGCCTCGATTGGCCTACTGACCAGACAGTAAGTGCAAAACGCCCGTTTGCGCCAGAGGGGGACAGACGGGACTTCGGCCCTGGGGGTGGGCTCCGTAGAGCGCGTGGGGACCGTCAGGTCGTCGGGCAGGTCTCCTGCGACGAGCCGAGCGAAGGAAGGTAGGTGCTGGCTGCTGCGATGGTGGCCACCGCGGGTGGGATCTTTCTCGGCAGCATCGATCGAGCACCGGCCGACGCGATCGCCGGGTGCACTGGCTCCGCCGTCTGCGAGGCCGACGCCTCACCTTGCCCGAGGCGCCTCCCGAGTCCCGGGCGGTTCGGGGACGTCGCGCTTGTTGGCTTCTGCAGGCATCGCGACCGGGTCGTCACCCGGACTCAGCACGGGGGCTCGATGCCACAGTCTCGGCAGTGGTCACCGAGCCGGAACCCGATTGCCTTGCCGTCGCCGAGGTGGTGTCGGCACCGCACGTTCTTCGCGGTCCTGCCGGCCCGGAGGCGTATCCCGGCCACACGGGCGTAGCGCGGCCGCGTGACGTGCGGGCTCTGGGGTGTGGCGATGCCGCACCCCAGAGCTCCGCAGTCGCCAAAGCTTGCACGGCGAGGAGCGGTCGCGCTTCCGGCTACTTGACGACCTTGAGGGTCTGCTTCAGCGTCTTGGTCTTCGTCGCAGACCACTTGGAGCTCGTCTTGTAGAGCTTCTTCGGATTGCCGTCGGCGTCGACCGGAGTCACCTTTGCCGAGAACTTCTTGCCAACGATCGGGAGGACCTCGTTGGGGTGCGAGACAAACGAGTCGCCCCAGATGTTTGGTCCCAGGAGGTCGCGCATGTCAGCGTCGTCCCACCAGCCTGCGCGAGCTTGGTAGACGCCGTTGAAGGCCCCCCTGCACTCGAGGAACATGAGCTCGACGTCGTAGCCCTCGACGTTGTTGGTCTCCACGTCGGCGACAGTGCAAGACATCGCAACGGCCTTCGAGCCGTTGGAGACGAGGCTCGTGGAGGTCGACTTCGTCTTGTACTTGACGGTCGTCGTCACCTTGTAGGTGCCCTTCGCGAGCTTGACCGACGTCTTGTTCTTCGCGACGGATGCGCCTCCCTTCGTGACAGACAGCCGCTTGGACGACACCTTGACGTTCTTGCCGGTCTTGACCTTCGGCTTCACGGTCTTGGACTTCGCCCCTGCGAGCTTGACTGTCGGGATCTTGCTGATGGCCACGCTCGTGGGCGATGCGGCCTGCGCGGCCGTCGGGGCGACGAGAACGGCACCAAGCGCGAGGCACATTGTCAGGGCGGCTGCACCAACAGCCCTGCGGGATCGGGGGTTACGAGTCTTCACGGATAACACTCCAGCTGGAACGTAGTTTCGGGGCAGAGGTAAAAGGCGCGGCCAGTCACATGTCGACGCCCGGCCGGCGCACGGACGGATGCCCCGGAAGCGCCCTGCGCGGTCGCTTCCTTGACCTTGTCCGCCAGACACGTATCCGGCTCCTGGCTCGACCGACGCAGCGAACAACTGTTGCGACGCCGCCTCCATCTCTATCGGCGACGACCTCCGGCGGCATGAGCGATCCTCTCGACTTCGCCGCACCGGCCCGATGGAGAGCCGCGCCGCGGGGTGGTGGGCGCTGCCTTGACCGGGCTTGATCGACCCGAACCGCAGTCGGGACGCGCACGTGGCGACGCCACCGCAGAACTGGCGACCGCGTTCAGCAGCTCCTCCGCCGACTGCGACGGCCCGCAGGCCTTCGATGCTCGGGCGGAAGTTAGTCGACCTTCGCCGGTGCGCGGCACGGGTCGGCGGCCGATCGAGGGCTGCCGTACTGACCGATGGGCCGACTTTCTCGCACGGCGGGTGCACGGGCTCACAGCGGCGTCGAGAACCTGGTGGCGTGGTGTGACCAGCAGACGGGAGGTGGGGAACGGCACCCGGAGATGCGCCATTCGGGTGACCGGCTGACGATGGAGGGGGGCGCCGGCAAGGTCGCCGACGCCCCACACCAACCCGAACAACGACGTTCGACTGGGGGTGCACGATGAATGGCAGCTCACGACACGCATGGATCGCCGCAGCAGGAGCCGCGGTGCTTGCGACCGGCCTGGCCGCCAGCGGGGAGCCACGCGGCCACCACGACAGCGGCAAGAGCGACAGCAAGACGGCGAAGAACGTGATCCTCGTCGTCGGCGACGGCCTGAGCATCGCCGCGCGCGAGGCCATCCGGCTGAACACCGTCGGCAAGGACGGCGAGCTGGCGATGGACTCGCTGCGCTACGCGGGCTGGACCCACACCGACTCGCTGGACCCCGACGAGGCCGTCACCGACTCGGCCGCGGGAGGAACCGCGTTCGCCACCGGGGTCCGCACGTACAACGGTGCCGTCTCGGTCGACGTGGACGGCAACTCCGTCAAGACGCTGCTCGAGCACGCCAAGGACCTGCGCAAGGCGACCGGGCTGGTCACGACCGCCCAGGTCACCGACGCGACGCCCGCGGCATTCGGCTCGCACGTGCCCGACCGCGCGGACCAGAGCGAGATCGCGCGCCAGTTCATCGAGGAGACCAAGCCGGACGTGATCCTCGGCGGCGGGGAGGACTGGTGGTACCCGACGGGCGACCCGGGCGCCTACCCGGACGACCCGGCCGACACCCGGCCCGAGGTCAGCCGCAGCGAGATCGGCAACCTCGTCGACCTCGCGGAGGACGAGGGGTACGACTACGTCAACACCGCCGCCCAGCTCAAGGCCACGAAGTCCGACCAGATCCTCGGCCTGTTCGCGAACGAGGAGATGTTCGAGCAGGCGCCGGAGGGCCAGGGCGACGCGTACGCGCCCGTCGTGGCCCTCAAGACCATGACCGGCAAGGCGCTCGACGTGCTGTCCGACAACCACCGTGGCTTCTTCCTGCTCGTCGAGGAGGAGGGAATCGACGAGATGGAGCACGCCAACAACGCGGGCCTGATGCTGAAGGCCGGTCGGGCGCTCGACGACACGGTCGCGCTGATCACGAGCTTCGCCAAGAAGCACCCCGGCACGCTCGTCGTCTTGGTCGGTGACCACGAGACCGGTGGCCTGGCGATCGAGAACGTCGCGTCCGACGACGAGTCCGGCGACCCGGCCAGCACCGTGCCCAGCGTGGTGCAGAGCACCGAGGACGGGCCGTTCGACATCGCCGGGAGCGACCTGCAGTTCACGATCGACTGGACCACCGGTGCGCACAGCGGCGGGGCCACGCCGGTGACGGCGCAGGGCCCGGGTGCGGTCGAGCTTGCGCGCGTGCAGCACAACACCCACGTGTTCGACGTGCTGCTGGACGCGATGCGCGGGCGGAGGTAGGCCCCGCTCAGCTCGACGGGAGCAACGGCTCAAGCCGGTCCGCGAGGTCGTCCGTCAGGGAGTCGACGAACGTCTTCGTCAGGTGCGACGTCGAGCGGTAGGTCAGCACGTTGCCCATGACCGCCGGGCAGGTGCCACCCGGGCAGATGACGTCGTTGAGGTCGACGACGTGCGCTTCGTCGACCCGCTTGGCGGCCCGGGCCTGGACGTCCGCGGTGGGCGTCCGGGCCGGGAACGAGCACTGCGAGACGTCGTGCCGGTGCTCGGCGACGCACTCGTACAGCACGCCCGGCGGTCCGGGGTTGCCGGCGAGCGCGACGACGGTGATCCCGGCGTCGGCGAGCGTCTGCCAGCGACTCGCGAGGGCATCGACCATCGCGTCCCGGCTGTAGTCCGACGACGGGTCGTCGGGGTCGACGAGGGCCTGGTACTCGCGCTGGGTCGTGACGACCACGGCCGGCTTCGCGGCGAGCAGGGCGTCCATCGCGTTGTCGTTCCACGTGCTGCAGTCCGGGAACGGCCTGCCGCGCGGCAGGAGCAGCGCGCCGTCGCTGAACGCGCACGAGCCCTTGATGAGGGTGATCAACCGGACGTGCTCCCGCTGGGCGATGGTGTCGAGGGCGGGCTGCCACTGGGCCGCCTTGGAGTCGCCGACGAGCGCCATCGTCCACGTGCCGTCTGGGTCGCCGTACTCGCAGACCCGGGGCGTGGTCTCGCCGTCGGGGGACTGGCAGTGGTCCGCGTACAGGGCGGGGACGTCCTTCGTGGCTTCGCTCGGGTCGGGCGTGATCGACACCGGGTCGTTCACGAACCAGTCCGCTCCCTCGTCGAGCACGCGCGCGCCGAGCGCGGGTGCCGTGGGGGAGTCCGACGACATCGACGGCAGCACGACGAGCGCCCCGGCCAACGCGCCGACCGCGGTGCACGCGGCACCGATCGCCAGCCCGCGGCGCGCACGGGCCGCGACCCACGTCGACGCGCGCACCGGGGTCTCGACGAACCGGTGGGACAGCCACGCGGGGACCAGCGAGGCCGCGACGACGACGAGCCCCTTCTTGGCACCGAGCTCACCCCACGCCCCCTCGGCCGCGATCAGCACGGGCCAGTGCCAGAGGTACAGCGAGTACGACAGGCCACCGATCCAGACGAGCGGTCGCACGCCCAGGACGCCGGGCCGTGCGGCCGCCGCCCCGCCCACGATCACCGCAGCCGTGGCCAGCACGGGGACGAGCGCGAGCGAGCCCGGCCAGGCCGCGGTGCTCCCGTCGATCAGGAGCGCGGCACCCGCGATCGTGCCGAGCCCGGCCCAGACGAGTGCCCGCGCGAGGCCGGCCGGGAGGCGCGACCAGTGGGCCGCCCCGAGGGCGATCGCGCCGCCGATCGCGAGCTCCCACATCCGCGTCGTCGTGACGAAGAACGCCGGAGCGGGGTCGGCGCCGGTCTTCCAGATGCTGAACGCGAGGGAGGGGATCCCGATCGCCGCGATGCCCGCGGCCATCGCGCCGCGCAGCGGCCACCCGTACCGGCGGGCGGCGACGAGCACGAGCAGGATCACGAGCGGCCAGACGACGTAGAACTGCTCCTCGACCGCCAGCGACCAGAAGTGCTGCACCGGCGAGGGCGCCACACCCTCGGCGAGGTAGTCGACCGAGCGGTCGGCGAGCCGCCAGTTCACGACGTAGAACGCCGCGGCGACCACGTCCCCGCCGAGGATCGCGCGCTGGGTCTGCGGCAGCCAGAGCCAGGTGACGGCGGCCGCCGCGATGAGGACGAGTGCGGTCGCGGGCAGCAGGCGCTTGGCTCGTCGGGCGTAGAAGCCTGACAACGAGAGCCGACCGGTCGACTCGACCTCACGGAGCAGCAGACCCGTGATCAGGAACCCCGAGATCACGAAGAAGATGTCGACCCCGATGAACCCGCCCGGGAGCTGGCGCACGCCCGCGTGGTAGACGAGGACGAGGCCGACGGCGACGGCCCGCAGGCCCTCGATGTCCGGGCGGAAGCGGCCGGACCTTCGCACGCGAGCCGGAGCAGACGGCCGTTCGAGGGCTGCCGTGCTCACGGGCGGACCTCCTGACTCCGCGTGCACGGGCGCACGACGGCGTCGAGAACGTACGGGAGCCAGCGGAACTGCAGGTGAACGGCGGTCGACTCCGGGCCGGCATGCGGGAAACACCGGACGGGACGACAGTGGAAAGTTCGGCTTTCACAGCAGGCACACAAGGAGGTGTTCCCATGGCAAGGATCGGACGACGGACGGCCGCGGTCGGCACGGCGTTCGCACTCGTGCTCGCGGCGGGCGGCAGCGCCCTGGCAGCTGGCACGTCCAGCGAGGACCAGGCGTTGGCCCCGACGCGGCAACCTGCCGCCAAGACGATCGAGCAGAAGGTCAACCGGCTGCTCGCTCGCATGACGACGAAGGAGAAGCTGCAGCAGGTCCAGCTTCTCTCCGACGGCCAGATCACCGACGCCGACGCCAAAGCCGGCGTGGGATCGGTCTTCAGCCTGGTCGACGCCGCACAGATCAACCACTTCCAGCACATCGCGGTCGAGCAGTCGCGGCTGCACATCCCCATCCTGTTCGCCTACGACACGATCCACGGCTACCGCACGATCTTCCCGGTGCCGCTGGGTGCCGCGAGCTCCTTCGACCCCGTCGTCGCGCGGACCGACGCCGCCGTCGGCGCGAAGGAGTCCGCGATCCAGGGCCTCAAGCAGGTGTACAGCCCGATGGTCGACGTCTCGCACGAGCCGAGGTGGGGTCGCATCGTCGAGGGTGCCGGTGAGGACCCCTACCTGGGCTCGGTGTTCGCCGCCGCCCGGGTCAAGGGCACGCAGGGCAGTGACTACAGCGCCCCCGACAAGGTCGTCGCGAGCGTGAAGCACTACGTGGGGTACGGGCAGCCCGAGGGCGGCCGTGACTACAACACCACCGACATCTCCGAGTCGCGGCTCCGCAACCTCTACCTGCCGCCCTTCAAGGCGGCGATCGACGCCGGCGCCGACACGGTGATGTGCTCGTTCAACTCGCTCAACGGCGTTCCCGGCTGTGCGAACAAGTACACCGAGACCGACATCCTGAAGAAGGAGTGGGGCTTCGACGGCTTCATCGAGAGCGACTACACCGCCGTCGCCGAGCTGCGCGCCTGCCCTCCGGTCAAGCCGGACGACGGGCCGTGCGGGCACGGCATCGCCGCCGACGGTCCCGACGCCGGGGCCGCCGCCCTGATGGCGGGCACCGACTCGGAGATGGTCAGCACCTACCTGCGCGACTACGGCACGCAGCTGCTCAGCGACGGGATGATCTCGATCTCCCGCCTCAACGACGCGGTGAAGCGGATCCTGCGCGTCAAGTTCCGCGCCGGGCTGTTCGACCACCCGTACGTCGACGTGACCAAGGCCAGCGACCCCGCGAGCTACGGCAAGCCGGCCGACCTGGCGAAGGCCCGCTCGGCCGCAGCCCGGTCGATGGTGCTGCTCAAGAACGGCGGCGGCGCGCTGCCGCTCGACGCCACCAAGTCGACGGCCCTGATCGGCCCGTTCGGTCAGACGGTCGACGAGATGCTCGGCCCCTGGTCGGGACGCGGCGCCGACGACCTCGCCCCGAAGTTCGTCACCCTGTTCGACGGCCTCAAGGCGGCCAGCTCGGGCGCGGTGACCTACACCGCGGCGTGCAACCTCGCGCACAACTTCGACCCGCCGAACAACGCCGTCCCGCCGATCACCCCGGACGACGAGGTGTGCGCCGGCCCTGGCGTCGACGGCACGACGATCGCGGACGCCGTCGCGGCGGCCAACGACGCCGACCAGGTGGTCCTCGCCCTCGGCGAGAGCGGCTTCATGAGCGGCGAGTCCAACGCCCGCAGCTCGCTCGACCTGCCGGGTCACCAGGAGGAGCTGCTCGACGCGGTCGCGGCGACCGGCAAGCCGGTGGTCGTCGTGCTCTTCAACGGTCGCCCGCTCGACCTGACGGGCGTCGTCGACAAGCCGGCGGCGATCCTCGAGGCCTGGTTCCCGGGCACCGAGGGCGGCAACGCCGTGGCCGACGTGCTCTACGGCAAGGTCAACCCGGGCGGCAAGCTCCCCGTGACGTTCCCGCGGGGCGTGGGCACGGTGCCGACCTACTACAACCACGAGCCGTCGGGCCGCCCGTGCGACACGACGTTCAAGTGGAACGCGCGCTACCGCGACCAGGACACCTGCGCTCCGCTCTTCGAGTTCGGCTACGGGCTCAGCTACACGACGTTCGACGTCTCGAAGCTGACCCTCAACCGGTCGAGCGTCAGCCGCAACGGGCAGGTTTCCGTGTCGATGGTCGTCAAGAACACCGGCGACGTCGCAGGTGACGACGTCGCGCAGCTGTACATCCACGACCCCGTCGCGAGCCTGTCCCAGCCGGTGCGCCGGCTGCGCGGGTTCGAGCGGGTGACGCTCGCACCGGGGGAGTCGCAGAAGGTGACGTTCACGCTCGACAAGAGCGACTTCGGGTTCTACGACAACCGCGGGAAGTTCGTCGTGGAGCCGGGGGAGATCCAGGTGTTCGGCGGGGACTCGTCGAGCGCGACGCTGACGAAGTCGTTCACCGTGAAGCCGTGACTTCCTGAGGACGCCGCGGCTTCCGCTTCGGCGGGAGCCGCGGCGTTCCTAGCTCATGCGCCGCTCGGACGCTTCGCGTACTGGCTCGTACGCGGGGAGCTTCGCCGCATGGCCAGCTGTGACTTGGGCGTAGAGCAATCTGCAGGTGCGGGTCGGAGGATGCCCTACGGGTATCAATTTCCGACCCTCAGTGAACCCCGTCCCTTTCGGCGCGGAATCGAAATCGGGCACGCTATTCGCGTGTGATGAGGTCCTCAATCGCACCAAGGACCATCCGGACTTCGGCGGGAACATCTGCGGCAGGCACTGCCTTAGCAAGCGAGTGAATGTTCAGCGTCCGGGCGCCACGGCCTTGTAGTCTCGAGTTCAGCAGGCGAATTGATAACTTAGCATCCACGATGCGCAATTTGCCCTCGATGCTCGCCCATTCCGCGTTAAACTCCTCGACGGCAGCGCTAAGGAGCGTCTTTGGCGCCCTACCCGCTGCTTTCGTCCCCTTAAGCGCCTTCTCCTCAATGCGTGCAGTCTGCAACGCTAGCATTGCTTCTGATTTGCCCTCCTCAAGCGTCTCGGCGAGCAAATCCTGCGCGGCTCCAAGTGGAATCCCGGCGACCTTTGCTATCGCACTTGGAACTAGCAGATAGTTCTCAAGTTCGCGCCGCTTCCAGAGATGCACCTTTGCGCCGGCCTTTTCAAGCGTCGCGATTTCGCGACTGCGCACTTCGGTGCTACGCAAGTCGCCATCGAGCAGCACGTAGGTTCGGACCTGGGTCCCGAGAGCATGCATGGTCTCGGCAAATGCGCCCGCAACTGAATTGCGGCTAAACCCGCCGAGCGGCACGGTGGCATAAGAGTCCGATGACGCGACGGCCATTAGTCCGACGCGTCGCGCAAGGTGCGCCAAGATTGGGGCGTCATCTCCCTCGACGAAGAGTGTGGTCCTACTCCTGAGCGCCCTGCCCACGCCGAGCTCGTAACCACTCCCGAGGCGCCTGCCCATGAGCGCCAGTGCGCCGTCGCCCTTCGGCCTCTCCGCCGACCGCCTCGATCTATCGATCCAGGCGGCGCTCCCTGGCTCGGCTTCAGCAAGCATCTCGATGCTGTGGGTTGCAAGTATCGTCTGCTGGCTGCCAGAAAAGAGCGTGCGGGCCAGCCTCCGCTGAAGGTCCGGATGAAGAAACACGTCGGGCTCGTCGAGAATCGCGACCGTCGCGTTTCGGTTTGACCAAAGGTGATATAGAGCCTGTAGCCAAATCTGTATTCCGTCACCCGCCCATCCTATTTCACGCTCGCGCCGATTTCCCTCTTCCTTGTAGAAGAGGTCGAAATCGTCATCGGGTGTACCGATTGCGCGATGTAGTTCGAGATCACTAATCTCCGGGGTCCGTTCGTAAACGTACGACGTAAACTCGATCCACTCGTCGGTTTGTAAGCGATAAAGAGCATTGCGGAAGTATCGACTCGATCGTCGGCTCGTTCGATTTCGACGCAGTGTTTCGTCGCTCACGAAGGCTTCGCGATCGTCCAGCGGTGTCAACGTCGGCACCACCGCGATCTCAGGCACGAGGTCTCGGGCGGCGGTCCTGGGGGCGATCAACGGTCCGCCGTCAGGAGGGAACACGAAGTAGGTGCCCTGAGGTGGTCGCTCGCCATCATCGAGGTCACGCACACGGGGCCAGGATGCGACGAGACGAACACCATTGCTCACGGTCGCCTCGACCCGGGTTTCGTCAGGTCGGAAGTCGTGTCTGATGTTCTCGTCCGAGAACGATGAGGCTTCGACTGCGGCAGTCGTAATTGGCCACCCGCGCTGCATTCGTCCCTCGATTTCACCCGTTCCGTTCGGGTGGATGCGTCTCGCCTGCGGAATCATCGCTGCGAGGAGGCGCAGGGCGCCTAGGGCCGTGGATTTGCCGGCATTATTTGCTCCGATCAACACATTGCCCGACCTGAAAGTGATCGTGTGATTCGCAAAGCCCTTGTAGTTGACGAGCTTCAGTGACCTGAGAGTAGGGTTTGACATTTGCGGGCACCTTTGCTCGGTCAGGTCGTCTTGTCACGCTCTCAGAGCACGCGCGTTTCACGTGGACGTGACCCGTATGCGCTCCGGTGGCCAACTTCTTACACGCTCCGAATTCGCTCACTTCTCATGGTTCGCATCGGTCGGTGGCCCTAAGGACTTGAGCGGCGATGGTGATGAACTGGTGATCTGGTGGCTCGGCGGAGACGTTCTCAAGGGTCAGCTTCGGAGCGGTGGGCGGGAGGTGTCGGTCCGTCGGAGGAGTTCCTAGTGCTCGCTCTTGATCACGAAGTACGAGCCGCGGATCGTCCCCGCGAGCTTCGACTTCTGCCGCGCGAACTTGAACGCGGAGAGCTCGTCGGGAACCTCCATGCCGTCGGACAGCTTGAACCCGACCGCGCGCTTGCCGCCGGCCTCGAGCGCGTACAGCACGTTGATCGACAGCCCGGACTCGTAGAACACGTAGGCCCACCGGTGCCCGTCGACGACGAACTCGGTCGCCTCGAGCGGGGGCGAGGCGATCACCATGTCGCGCTCGGACGCGAGGACCTCGTGCACCCAGTCGACGGTCTCCCGGGCCGCGGACGCGGGCTGGGTCGTGAACACGTGGTCGTACTTGTTCTTGAAGTAGCGCGCCTCGTTGGCGCGCAGCCCGGCGAGGGCGTCGGCAACAGGTGAGGACTCGAGCCCGACCGTGGACACCTCGGTGAAGTCGACGACGTACGACACGTGAACCCCCAGATCCGAAGCGGACACCGAAGAAACTAGACCCTGCGGGCCAGCTCCGTGGCTGCGGCGCGGATGGCGCGGAGGAACGTCGCGGGGTCCTGGCCCTGGGCGAACGTCACGGCCAGGCCGGCGACCGGGTGGCCCGTGCGGTCGCGGACCGCGACGGCGATCGACGCGAAGCCGGGGGTCACGTCGCCGTGCTCCTCGGCCCAGCCGTCGCGGCGCACCTCGGTGAGGATCGTGCGGAGCTCCGAGAGCTTCTGCGGCCCGATGCCGGTGCGGTCGACGAAAGCCTCGCGCGACGGGAACAGGGCCCGGACCTGCGCGGACGGGAGGTCGGCCAGGATCGCGCGGCCGCTGGCCGTGAGGTGGGCGGGGAGGCGGACGCCGACGTCGGTCACCAGCACCGGGCGGCCCGCGGCGCGCTCCTCGACGACGTACAGGACGTCGCGGCCGTGCAGGACCGCCAGGTGGGCGCTCTCGCCGACCTGGTCGACGAGGCGCGCGAGCACCGGTCGGGCGGCGCGGGCCAGCGGCGCCTGGCGGGAGTAGGCGGAGCCGAGCTCGAACGCCGCGAGGCCGAGGCCGTAGCGGCGCTCCTCAGGGAGGTGGACGACGAAGCCGTGCTCCGTGAGGACGGTGAGCAGGTGGTACGTCGTCGAGCGGGGCAGGTCCAGGGCGGTGGCCAGCGAGGCCGCGGGCAGGGGGCCTGTGCGGGACAGGTGGCGCAGGAGGCGCAGGGTGGCGTCCGCGGCGGGAACCGAGCTCATCGAGCACCTCCGGCAACGTCTGGGATACCAGACGGTATCGCGCGCCGGGGTCTTCGGGAGGAGCGGGGCGGAGCGGTGTCATGAACCATGGACACCAGCACAGCGACGGTCGTCGTCGGCACCGGGCCCGTCACCATCGACGAGGTCGTCGCGGTCGCGCGGCACGGCGCGGGTGTCCGCCTCTCGGAGGAAGCGCTGGCCGCCATCGCTGCCGGCCGGGAGGTCGTCGACCGCCTCGCCGCCGACACCCAGCCGCACTACGGCATCTCCACCGGCTTCGGCGCCCTGGCCACCGTCTCGATCCCGGCCGAGCGACGCCGCGACTTGCAGCGCAGCCTCGTGCGCTCGCACGCGGCCAGCACCGGGCCGGAGGTCGAGCGCGAGGTGGTCCGCGCGCTCATGCTGCTGCGGCTGTCGACCCTCGCGACCGGCCGCACCGGCGTCCGGGTCGAGGTCGCGACCGCCTACGCCGCGATGATCGACGCCGGCGTCACGCCGGTCGTCCGCGAGTACGGGTCGCTCGGCTGCTCGGGCGACCTCGCCCCGCTGGCGCACTGCGCGCTCGCGCTGATGGGCGAGGGGGAGGTCCGCGACGCCGCGGGGACGCTGACCACCCCGACCCAGGCGGGGCTGACGCCCGTGACCCTCACCGAGAAGGAGGGGCTCGCGCTCATCAACGGGACCGACGGCATGCTCGGCATGCTGGCGCTCGCGCTGCACGACCTCGACACGCTCCTGACCAGCGCGGACGTCGCCGCGGCGATGTCCGTCGAGTCGCTGCTCGGCACCGACGCGGTGTTCGCGGCCGACCTGCAGGGGCTGCGGCCGCATCCCGGCCAGGCGGTCTCCGCCGCGAACATCCGGGCCGTGCTGGCTGGTTCGGGCATCATGGCGAGCCACAAGACGCCCGAGTGCACCCGCGTGCAGGACGCCTACTCGCTGCGCTGCGCCCCGCAGGTGCACGGGGCGGCGCGCGACACGGTCGCGCACGCGCGCGCCGTCGCGGAGAGGGAGCTGACGGCCGCCGTCGACAACCCCGTCATCACCCCCGACGGCCGCGTCGAGTCCAACGGCAACTTCCACGGCGCCCCGGTCGCCTACGTGCTCGACTTCCTCGCGATCGCCGCCGCCGACGTCGCGAGCATGTCCGAGCGCCGCACCGACCGGTTCCTCGACGTCGCCCGCAACCACGGGTTGCCGCCGTTCCTCGCGCACGACCCCGGCGTCGACTCCGGCCTGATGATCGCGCAGTACACCGCGGCCGGGCTCGTCTCGGAGATGAAGCGGCTGGCCGTGCCGGCGAGCGTCGACTCGATCCCGTCGTCGGCCATGCAGGAGGACCACGTCTCGATGGGGTGGCACGCGGCCCGCAAGCTGCGCCGGTCCGTCGACGCGCTGACCCGGGTCATCGGCATCGAGATCCTCACCGCCGCGCGCGCGATCGACCTGCGGGCGCCGCTGCAGCCGTCACCCGTCACCGGGGGTGTCCGCGACCTGCTGAGGGCGCGCGGGATCCCCGGCCCCGGGCCCGACACCTACCTCTCGCCCGACCTCGAGACCGCCTCCGACGCCGTCCGCGAAGGAGCCGTCGCCGCACTGCTAGGAGCTCGCGCATGACCGGTCCCCGCCCCGTCCGCGCCCCGCGCGGCACCACCCTGACCGCCCGCAGCTGGCAGACGGAAGCGCCGCTGCGCATGCTCATGAACAACCTCGACGCCGAGGTCGCCGAGCGGCCCGACGACCTGGTCGTCTACGGCGGCACCGGCAAGGCCGCGCGGTCGTGGGACGCGTACGACGCGATCGTCCGGACGCTGACCACGCTCGGCGACGACGAGACGCTGCTCGTCCAGTCGGGCAAGCCCGTCGGCGTGCTCAGGACGCACGAGTGGGCGCCGCGGGTCCTGATCGCCAACTCGAACCTCGTCGGCGACTGGGCGACGTGGCCCGAGTTCCGCCGGCTCGAGCAGCTCGGGCTGACGATGTACGGGCAGATGACGGCCGGCTCGTGGATCTACATCGGCGCGCAGGGCATCCTGCAGGGCACCTACGAGACGCTGGCCGCCGTCGCTGCGAGCAAGTTCGGCGGGACGCTCGCCGGCACGTTGACCGTGACCGGCGGCTGCGGGGGCATGGGCGGCGCGCAGCCCCTGGCCGTGACGCTCAACGGCGGCGCGTGCCTCATCGTCGACGTCGACGGCGACCGCCTGCACCGGCGGGTGCGCGAGCGCTACCTCGACCGCGTCGCTGGCAGCCTCGACGAGGCGATCGCGCTGGTCACGGCCGCGAAGCACGCCAGGCAGGCGCTGTCCGTCGGCGTCGTCGGCAACTCCGCCGAGGTACTCCCGGAGCTGCTCCGGCGCGGCGTCGAAGTCGACGTCGTCACCGACCAGACGTCCGCGCACGACCCGCTGTCCTACCTGCCCGTAGGAGTCGACGTGGCGGACTGGGCGGACTACGCCGCGGCCAAGCCCGAGGAGTTCACCGACCGCGCGCGCGAGTCGATGGCGCGGCACGTCGAGGCGATGGTCGGCTTCATGGACGCCGGCGCCGAGGTGTTCGACTACGGCAACTCGATCCGCGACGAGGCCCGCCAGGGCGGCTACGACCGAGCCTTCGACTTCCCCGGCTTCGTGCCCGCCTACATCCGGCCGCTGTTCGCGGAGGGCAGGGGGCCGTTCCGGTGGGCGGCCCTTTCCGGCGACCCACGCGACATCGCCGTCACCGACCAGGCCGTGCTCGACCTGTTCCCCGAGAACGATCACCTGCACCGCTGGATCCGCGCGGCGCAGGACCGCGTCGCGTTCCAGGGGCTCCCGGCGCGCATCTGCTGGCTCGGGCACGGGGAGCGGGACGTCGCGGGGCTGAAGTTCAACGAGCTCGTAGGGTCGGGCGCCGTGACGGCGCCGCTCGTCATCGGCCGCGACCACCTCGACGCCGGCTCGGTCGCGTCGCCGTACCGCGAGACCGAGGGCATGGCCGACGGGTCCGACGCGATCGCCGACTGGCCGCTGCTCAACGCGCTCGTCGCCGCGTCGTCGGGCGCCACCTGGGTGTCGATCCACCACGGCGGCGGCGTCGGCATGGGGCGCTCGATCCACGCCGGGCAGGTCTCGGTGGCTGATGGCACCGACCTGGCCGCGCGCAAGCTCGCGCGCGTCCTGTCGAACGACCCCGGGATGGGCGTCCTGCGGCACGTCGACGCCGGTTACCCGCGGGCCGACGAGGTCGCGGCGGCCAACGGGCTGCGCATCCCGATGCGCGAGGGCGACGAGTGACGTTCGCCAGCACGTGGGCCGACCTCGCTCCGGTGGGCCGCACCGACGACGGCGGCTACCGCCGGTTCGCGTGGACCGCTGAGGACCACACCCTGCGCGAGTGGTTCGCGGGGGAGGCCTCGTCGCGCGGCCTCGACCTGGTCACCGACCGGGCCGGCAACCAGTGGGCGTGGTGGGGCGATCCCGACGACACGCCGGGCGTCGTCACCGGCAGCCACCTCGACTCGGTGCCCGGCGGGGGCGCGTTCGACGGACCGCTCGGGGTGGTCAGCGCCTTCGCGGCGCTCGACGACCTGCGCGCGCGTGGGATCACGCCCGCACGCCCGCTCGGCATCGCGAACTTCGTCGACGAGGAGGGCGCCCGCTTCGGCGTCGCCTGCGCCGGCTCGCGTCTCATCACGGGCGTCCTCGACGCGGACCGGGCGCGCGGCCTGCGCGACGCCGACGGGGTCACGATGGCCGACGCACTGCGCGCGGCCGGTCGGGATCCCGACGAGCTGGGTCGCGACGACGAGGCGCTGCGGCGGATCGCGTCGTTCGTCGAGCTGCACGTCGAGCAGGGGCGCGGGCTGGTGCACAGCGGCGACGCCTTGGGCGTCGGGCGGATGATCTGGCCGCACGGGCGCTGGCGGGTCGAGCTGCGCGGCGAGGCCAACCACGCCGGCACCACCCCGCTCGCCGACCGGCGCGACCCGATGCTCGACCTCGCGGCGTTCGTCGGGCACGTCCGTGCGGCCGCGCTGGAGCACGGCGCACTGGCGACCGTCGGCAAGCTGCGCGTGGACCCGAACGGCGTCAACGCGATCCCGTCGCTGGTGACGGCCTGGCTCGACGTCCGCGCGGAGTCCGAGGCTGCGGTTCGCGCGGTGCTCTCGGCCCTCGCCGGGTACGGCCCAGCGCAGGAGTCGTGGACGCCGGTCACCGTGCTCGACGCCGACCTCGCGGACACCGTCGTCGACGCGCTCGGCGGCTCGCCGCGGCTGAGCACGGGCGCGGGCCACGACGCCGGCATCCTCGCGGCGGCCGGCATCCCGACGGCGATGCTCTTCGTCCGCAACCCGTCCGGCATCTCGCACGCCCCGGCCGAGGACGCCGACGAGGCCGACTGCCTCGCGGGCATCGATGCGCTCGCCGCGACGCTGGAACGGTTGCTCGCGTGACGAACTACTGGGCCGCGCAGGCGTGGCTCCCGAGCGGCCTGGCGTCCGACGTCCGACTCACTACGGCCGACGGCCGGTTCACCTCGGTCGCGCCCGGGGCAGCGCCCGAGCCCGGTGACCATCGTCTGCCCGGCGTCGTCCTGCCCGGCTTCGCCAACACGCACTCGCACGCGTTCCACCGCGCGCTGCGCGGCCGGACGCACGACGACGGCGGCACGTTCTGGACCTGGCGTGAGCGGATGTACGCGCTCGCGGCCACCCTCGCGCCGGACACCTACCTCGACCTCGCGCGCGCGACCTACGCCGAGATGGTGCTCGCCGGGGTCACGGCCGTGGGGGAGTTCCACTACCTGCACCACGCGCCGGGCGGCACGCCGTACGACGACCCGAACGTCATGGCCGAGGCGCTGCGCACCGCCGCGCGCGAGGCCGGCCTGCGCCTCACGCTGCTCGACACCGCGTACCTGACCGGCGGGATCGACGCCCCGCTCCAGGGAGCACAGCTGCGGTTCGGGGACGCCGACGCCGACGCGTGGGCCGCCCGCGTCGCCGCGATCCGGCCCGACGAGACCCTCACCGTCGGCGCCGCGATCCACTCCGTGCGCGCGGTCCCGCTCGACGACCTGCCGCGCATCACCGCTCACGCCACGGGCCGGCCGCTGCACGTGCACCTCTCCGAGCAGCGCCTCGAGAACGAGCAGGCCCTCGCCACGTTCGGTGCGACGCCGACGCGCGTCCTGGCCGACGCCGGCGCCCTCGGCCCCGCGACGACGGCCATCCACGCCGTGCACCTCACGCCCGAGGACATCGCCACGCTCGGCTCGACCCGGACCGGCATCTGCCTGTGCCCGTCCACCGAGCAGGACCTCGGCGACGGCATCGCACCCGGCGCGGCCCTGCGTGCCGCGGGGGCACGGCTGTCGGTCGGCAGCGACCAGCACGTGCGGACGGACCTGCTGGCCGAGGCGGCGACGGTCGAGCTGCATGAGCGCCTCGCGGGACAGACGCGCGGCGTGCTGAGCCCCGCCGCCCTCGTCGACCTGCTGACCACCGGCGGCCACACGAGCCTGGGCGACCCGACGGGCGGCCGCCTCGCGCCCGGAGCGCCCGCCGACCTCGTCGCCATCCGCACCGACACCCCGCGCACCGCCGGCGCCGACCCGAGCCAGCTCGTGCTCGTCGCGGGCAGCGCCGACGTCGACACGGTCGTCGTCAACGGCGTCGTGCGTGTCGAGGGCGGTCGGCACGTCCTGGGCGACGTCGGCGCGATGCTGGGCACGGCGATCCGCGCCGCGTGGGAGGAGACCCGATGACGTCGCACCTGGTCACGGGCATCGGCGAGCTCGTCACGCACGACCCGCGCTTCGACGGTCCGCTGCTCGACGCCGCGCTCGTCGCCGTGGACGGGCGCATCGCGTGGGTCGGGCCGGCCGCCGAAGCGCCCGCGGCGGATCGTCGGACGGACCTATCCGGCGCGGCCGTCGTGCCCGGGTTCGTCGACTCCCACACGCACCTCGTCTTCGCGGGCGACCGCGCGGCCGAGTTCGAGTCCCGCATGGCCGGCACGCCGTACACGGGCGGCGGCATCGCGACGACGGTCGCCGCGACCCGGGCCGCGACCGACGACGAGCTGCGCACGCGCCTGCGGTCGCTGGCCGACGAGGCGCGCGCGCAGGGCACCACCACGATCGAGATCAAGAGCGGCTACGGCCTGGACGTCGACACCGAGGTGCGCCTGCTCCGCCTGGCCCGCGAGGTCACCGACGAGACCACGTTCCTCGGCGCCCACGTCGTCCCGGCCGGCATCGACCGCGACGACTACCTCGCGCTGGTCACGGGGGAGATGCTCACCGCCTGCGCGCCGCACGCCCGCTGGGCCGACGTGTTCTGCGAACCCGCCAGTCCCGTCGCGTTCGACGGCGACGAGGCGCGCGCGGTCCTCGTCGCTGCCCGGGCGGTCGGACTGGGGCTGCGCGTGCACGGAAACCAGCTCGGCCCTGGCCCGGGCGTGCAGCTCGCCGTCGAGCTCGGCGCGGCGAGCGTCGACCACTGCACGTGTCTCACCGACGCCGACGTCGCGGCACTCGCCGACGGTGACACCGTCGCCACCCTGCTGCCCGGCGTCGAGTTCTCGACCCGCTCGCCCTACCCGGACGCGCGCAGGCTCCTGGACGCTGGGGCCGAGGTCGCGCTGGCGAGCGACTGCAACCCCGGGACCTGCTTCTCGACGTCGATGCCGCTGATGATCGCGCTCGCCGTCCGCGAGATGGGGATGACGATCGCGGAGGCCGTGCGCGCGGCCACACTCGGCGGCGCGCACGCGCTTCGCCGCGACGACCTCGGGCACCTGCGCGTGGGCGCCCGGGCCCACCTGGCCGTGCTCGACGCGCCGAGCCACCGCCACCTCGCCTACCGCCCGGGCGTCCCGATCGCGCGCGGCGTCTCGCTGTAGCCGGCCCCATCCCGCCGCACTTGTGACAGGAGTGCGCTCCTGAGGCGGCTGCGAGGCAACTCGAGTGCACTCGCGTCACAAGTGCGGCGGGATTGGTCGACGGAGCTCCCGACTCGGCGCGAGCGGCACGAAGCGAACGCGCGGCCCGCACCGGTGGAACCGGACTCTTGACACGAATCGGACACCGGGACCTATCGTGGGGGTACTGCAATAACGCAGGGATACTTACTAATCCAGCGCAGGGAGAACCCCCCATGCTCCGTCCCCGCCGGTTGTGCATGGTCGCCGCGGTCGCACTCGGTCTGACCGCGGCCCTCGTCGTCCCGCAGTCCGCGCAGGCTTCATCGTCGAAGCCGTCGCCAGACGCCCCCAAGAAGGTCGTGACCGCCTACTTCGCCGACTGGAACGTCTACGGCCGCGGCTACTACGTCAAGGACATCCCCGCCGACAAGCTCAACGTCATCCAGTACGCGTTCGGCGTGCCGAACTACAACGAGGCGACCGGGGCCGCGAGCTGCGACGTGCTCGACCCGTGGGCCGACTACCAGCAGGTCTACTGGGGCCCGGAGAACACGGTCGACGGTGTCGCCGACGACCCGAGCAACCCGGACCAGCACCTGTTCGGCAACTTCAACCAGCTGCGCAAGCTCAAGGCCGCCAACCCGGACCTCAAGGTGGAGATCTCGCTCGGCGGCTGGACCAAGTCGACGTGGTTCTCGACGCTCGCCTCGACGCCTGAGCTGCGCAAGTCGTTCGTCTCGTCGTGCATCGACACGTTTATCAAGGGCAACCTGCCGGGCGGCGGCTGGCCCGAGAACGCCGGGGGAGACGGCGCCGCGGCGGGGATCTTCGACGGCATCGACATCGACTGGGAGTACCCGACCCAGGTGGCGGGCGGCAACGTGAACGTCGGCCCCGCCGACCGGCACAACGCGACGCTGCTCGCCGCGGAGTTCCGCAAGCAGCTCGACGCGTACGGCAAGACAACCGGCAAGCACTACCTCCTCACCGCGGCGCTGCCGGCGGCGACGAGCGCGACCAAGTACTTCGAGCTCAAGGAGATCTCGAAGTACTTCGACTGGGACAACGTGATGACGTACGACTTCAACGTCGCCAGCGGCCCCAAGGCGTCGCCGAACACGCTGTTCACGCCCGACCCGCGCGACCCCAACGCCAAGAACCTCACGTGGAACACGAGCGGCACCGTGGCGTACTACCTGCTCAAGGGCGTGCCGGCGAGCAAGATCGTCGTGGGCGTCCCGTTCTACGGTCAGCAGTACCTGCGCACGTCGACGAAGAACGACGGGCTGTACTCGGCGTTCGACAACACCGGCACGGACTCGAACTCGCTGGTCGTCGACGTCGCACCGCAGCCGACCTACCACGCGCTGGTCGACGAGGGCGGGTACGTGAACTCGGCCGGCACGGTCGGCGCCAAGGGCTACCAGGCGCTCTGGAACCCGTGGGCCGGTGAGCCGTACCTGTTCAACCCGGCCGCGGAGCACCCGAACCTGACGACCGGCGCGGCGACGGTGCCGACCGTCATCGCGTACTCGAGCCCCAAGTCGATCGGGGAGCGGACCAAGCTCATCAAGGCGCTGAACCTGCGCGGCGCGATGGCGTGGGAGATCAGCCAGGACTCGAACGACCACGCGCTGATCAGCGCGCTGTCGCCGATCCTCAAGTAGGGCCGGGAGCGGGGCCGTCCGTCACGGGGCGGCCCCGCTCAGCTGCACCGTGAGCGGCACCTCGGAGGTCGCGGCCACGACGTCGGCGACCGACACCCCGGGCGCGCACTCGCGCAGGACCAGGCCGCCGGGCGTCACGTCGAGCACGGCCAGGTCGGTGATGATCCGGTCGACGACCCCGACGCCGGTCAGCGGCAGCGAGCACTCCGGCAGGATCTTCGCCGACCCGTCGCGCGCCACGTGCTCCATCAGCACGACGATCCGTTGCGCCCCGTGCACCAGGTCCATCGCGCCGCCCATGCCCTTGACCATCTTCCCGGGGATCATCCAGTTGGCGATGTCCCCGCCCGACGAGACCTGCATCGCGCCCAGGATCGCGACGTCGACCTTGCCGCCGCGGATCATCGCGAACGACAGCGCGGAGTCGAAGAACGACGCCCCCGGCGCGACCGTGATCGTCTCCTTGCCGGCGTTGATGAGGTCCGGGTCGACGTCGGCCGACGCCGGGTACGGCCCGGTGCCGAGCACGCCGTTCTCCGACTGCAGCACGAGCTCGACGCCCGGCGGCACGTAGTTCGGCACGAGGGTCGGCAGGCCGATCCCCAGGTTCACGTAGGACCCGTCGACCAGCTCGAGGGCCGCCCGCATCGCCATCTGCTCGCGCGTGAGGCTCATGAGACCGTCCTCCGCTCGATCCGCTTGTCGCTCGCCTCGGCCGGCGTCAGGGGAAGCACCCGGTCGACGAAGATGCCCGGCAGGTGGATCGCGTCGGGGTCGAGCGAGCCGACGGGAGCGAGGGTCTCGACCTCCGCGATCGTCACCGCGCCGGCCGCGGCGCACAGCGGGTTGAAGTTCCGGGCGGACGCGTGGAACACCAGGTTCCCCTGCCGGTCGCCGGCCGCGGCGCGCACGAGCGCGTAGTCCGCGGTGATCGCCTCCTCGCGTACGAACTCGTGCGGGACGCCTCGCACCTCGAACGTCTCGACCGGCTTGGGCGGTGAGGCGACGACGACCGAGCCGTCGGCGCCGTACCGCCACGGAAGCCCGCCGGAGGCCACCAGCGTGCCGACGCCCGTGCGTGTGTAGAAGGCCGCGATGCCGCTCCCACCTGCACGAAGACGTTCGGCCAGCGTGCCCTGGGGCGTGAGCTCGACCTCGAGCTCGCCGGCCAGGTACTGGCGCGCGAACTCCTTGTTCTCGCCCACGTACGAGGCGATGATGCGCCGGATGCGACCGGCCTGCAGCAGCAGGCCGAGCCCCCAGTCGTCCACCCCGCAGTTGTTGCTGACGACCTCCAGGTCCGTCGCGCCGGAGTCGAGCAGAGCGTGGATCAGCACGCTCGGGATACCGCACAAGCCGAATCCACCGACCGCGAGGGTCGCCCCGTCGGGGATGTCGGCGACCGCCTCGACGGCGGACTGGACGACCTTGTCCATCACTGCCTCCTTCGACGAGGTCATTGTGCGCCGACGTGTCGAGGCTCGCGCCAGGGCAGGCGCGGGGATACGTTGGCCGGACATCAGGCAATGGGGCCTAGCTTCACAAGAGCGACGGCTCCGCCACCCAGACGGAGCGAAACATGTTGCGTTCAGATGTGTCACCCGGCCGCGCCCTGCCCGCCAGAGCCCCCAGCGCCGACGATCTCGTCCAGCTCGTGACGCCCGACGGCGTGCGTCACCCGGACCCCGTGCACGACGTCGTGATCGCCGACGTCGACGACGAGCAGCTGACCGACCTCTACGAGGACATGGTCGTCGTACGCCGCTTCGACACCGAGGCGGTCGCCCTCCAGCGGCAGGGGCAGATCGGCCTGTGGCCGCCGCTGCTCGGCCAGGAGGCCGCGCAGGTCGGCTCGGCTCGCGCGCTGCGCGCCGACGACTTCGTGTTCACCAGCTACCGCGAGAACGGCGTCGCGTACTGCCGCGGTGCGCAGCCGACCGACCTCGTGCGCGTCTGGCGCGGGACGGCCCTGACCGGCTGGGACCCGCGCAGCATCGGGATGGCGACGCCGCAGGTGATGGTCGGCGCGCAGACCCTGCACGCGACCGGGTACGCGCTGGGCTGCGCGAAGGACGGCGTCGACTCGGTCGCGGTCGCGTACTTCGGCGACGGCGCGACGAGCAAGGGCGACGTGCACGAGGCGATGGTCTTCGCCGCGAGCCTGGCGGCGCCGGTCATCTTCTTCTGCCAGAACAACCAGTGGGCGATCTCCGAGCCGGTCGGCCTGCAGGCGCAGCGCCCGATCGCCGACCGGGCGCCCGGGATGGGGATCCCCAGCATCCGCGTCGACGGCAACGACGTCCTCGCGGTCCTGGCCGCCACGCGCATCGCGCTCGACCGCGCGCGCCGCGGCGACGGCCCGACGTTCATCGAGGCCGTCACGTACCGGATCGGCCCGCACACGACGTCCGACGACCCGAAGCGCTACGTCGACGCGGCCGACGAGGCGCAGTGGGCGGCCAAGGACCCGATCGCCCGCCTGGAGCGGCTGCTGCACGCGCGCGGCGCGTTGTCCGACGAGCGGGCGAGCCGGATCACCGCGAAGGCCGACGCGTTCGCCACGGCGATGCGCGACGGCTGCTACGGCCTGACCGACCCGGGTCCGCTGGGCCTGTTCGACGACGTCTTCGTCGAGCGGACGCCGTCGCTCGAACGGCAGCGCAGCGAGCACGCCGCGTACCTCGCGATGTTCGAGGGGGGCGAGGAGTGATGGCCACCATGACCCTCGTCGGCGCCCTGAACTCCGGCTTGCGACGCGCGCTCGACGACGACCCGACCGTGGTGCTCCTCGGCGAGGACATCGGCCGGCTCGGGGGAGTGTTCCGCGTGACCGACGGCCTGCAGCGCGACTTCGGGGCCGACCGCGTGATGGACGCGCCGCTCGCCGAGGCCGGGATGATGGGCGTGGCCGTCGGGCTCGCCTACCGGGGGTTCCGGCCGGTCGTCGAGATCCAGTTCGACGGCTTCGTCTACCCCGCCCTCGACCAGCTGGTGACGCAGGTGGCGCGCATCCACTACCGGACCGCCGGCGCGGTGCGCATGCCGATCACGGTCCGCATCCCGTACGGCGGCGGGATCGGCGCGGTCGAGCATCACTCCGAGTCGCCCGAGGCGTACTTCGCCCACACGCCGGGCTTGCGCGTGGTCACCTGCGCGAACCCGCAGGACGCGCACACGATGATCCGCCAGGCGATCGCGTGCGACGACCCCGTCGTCTTCCTCGAGCCCAAGCGGCGCTACTGGGTCAAGGGCGAGGTCGACGAGGACCTCGCCCTGGACCCGCCGCTCGACCGGGCCCGCGTCGTGGTCGAGGGCGCCGACGTCACTCTGGCCGCCTACGGGCCGCTCGTCGTGACGGCCCGGGACGCCGCGCTCGCGGCGCTCGACGAGGGTCTCTCGGTCGAGGTCGTCGACCTGCGCTCGCTGGCCCCGCTGGACCTCGACACGCTCGAGGCGTCCGTCCGCAAGACCGGCCGGCTCGTCGTCACGCACGAGGCGCAGCGCACCGGCGGGCTCGGCGCGGAGATCGCCGCGAGCATCACCGACCGGTGCTTCGACGTCCTGAGGGCCGCTCCCGTGCGCGTGACCGGCTTCGACACGCCGTATCCCGCGTCGAAGGTCGAGGACCACTTCCTGCCGGACCTCGACCGGCTGCTCGACGCGGTCGACCGCGTGATGGGCAGAGCGCACTCGCTGACCGGCTGGAGGGCGTCATGATCCGCACGATCACGCTGCCCGACCTGGGTGAGGGACTGACCGAGTCCGACCTGGTCGAGTGGACGGTCGCGGTGGGGGACACGGTCACGCTCAACCAGGTGGTCGCCGAGGTGGAGACCGCGAAGGCCTTGGTGCAGCTGCCCTCCCCGTACGCCGGGGTGGTGGCCGAGCTGCTGGTCGCGGCCGGCGCGACCGTGCCGGTGGGTGCCCCGCTGATGACGATCACGGTCGACGAGCCGAGCGTCGTGCCCGACGGCGCAGGACCACTCGTGGAGGACGCCGCCGACGAGCCCGCGAAGGCGCCTGAGCGGACCGCGGTCCTCGTCGGGTACGGGCCGCTCGTCGAGGCCTCGTCCCGGCCGCGGCGCCGGGAACGGTCGGCGGCCTGGGTGGCCGCGCACGTGGTTGACGCGGTTGCCCTCGCCGGCCGACCGATCGGCCCACGCGTCCTGCCGCCGGTCCGCAAGCTCGCGCACGACCTCGGCGTCGACCTGAACCGGATGGAGGGGACCGGCAAGGACGGGCTGATCACGCGCGAGG
This sequence comes from Cellulomonas sp. PhB150, assembly GCF_003755175.1. Lineage (GTDB taxonomy): Bacteria > Actinomycetota > Actinomycetes > Actinomycetales > Cellulomonadaceae > Cellulomonas. The sequence continues at coordinate 187,974 of NZ_RKHX01000002.1, forward strand.
ACGTCCTGCACGTCGTCTCGGGCGACCGCTCCGCGCCGGTGGCGGGCCGCAACGCACCCGCGCGCCCGGCGCCCGTGCGCAGCGTGTCCGCGCGCCCGCCCCTGTCCCCGCCGCGGGTCACGACGTCGCAGGGATCGACCCGCGAGCGGCGTACCGCCGTCACCGGCGTCCGCAAGCAGACCGCCGCCGCGATGGTGACCAGCGCGTTCACCGCCCCGCACGCCTCGACGTCGGTCACGGTCGACGTCACGCCCGCCCTCGAGCTGCTCGAGCACCTGCGTGCCGACCGCGCGATGGCCGGGCACCGGCTCACGATCCTCACGCTCGTCGCCAAGGCCGTGACGATCGCGATCGGACGCAACCCGTCACTCAACGCGCACTGGGACGAGAAAGCCGGGGAGATCGTCGAGTACGCCTACGTGAACCTCGGCATCGCGGCGGCCACCGCGCGAGGGCTGCTCGTCCCGAGCATCAAGGACGCCGACGGGCTCCGGCTCCCGGCCCTGGCTGACGCGATCGACGCGCTCACCGAGGCCGCCCGGGCGGGCACGACGACGCCCGCCGACCTCGCGGGCGGGACGATCACGATCACCAACATCGGCGTGCTCGGCGTCGACACCGGGACCCCGATCCTCGTGCCCGGGCAGGCGGCGATCCTCGCGATGGGCGCGATCCGGCGACGGCCCTGGGAGCTCCAGGACGAGATCGCGCTCCGGCACGTGATGACGCTGAGCGTCTCGTTCGACCACCGCCTCGTCGACGGCGCCGAGGCGGCGCACTTCCTCACCGACGTCGCGGGGGTCCTCGCCCGGCCCGGGACGGTGCTGAGCCTGGTCTGACTACGGCCGGCCCAGGGCGGCCAGCGCCATCTCCTCCAGCAGCGCCCGGGTCCGGGACGCCGTCACCGACCGGGCGCTGTGCGGGGTCGAGTTGAGCAGGCCGAAGGTGGCCTGCGCGCGCATCCGCAGCTCGGCGCGCTCGGTCGTCGGGCCGAGCCGGTGCAGCACGTCGACCCACAGGTCCACGTAGCGGCGCTGCAGGGCGCGCACGGACTCGCGGTCCTGCGGGGACAGCGCCGCCAGGTCGCGGTCCTGCACGCGGATGACGTCGGGGTCGCGCAGGGCGAAGTCGACGTGGAAGCGCACGAGGGCCGCCAAGGCGGAGGCGTCGTCGGCCGCGGCGTCCACCACGGCGCGGCCCCCCGCGAGCAGCCCCTCGCTCACGCCCACGAGCAGCGCCGCGAGCACGGCCTGCTTGCTGGCGAAGTGCCGGTAGACGGCCGGCCCGCTCACGCCGACGGACGCCCCGAGGTCCTCGATCGACACGCCGTCGAACCCGCGGGCGGCGAAGAGCCGGCCGGCCGACGAGAGCAGCGCGTCGCGGCGCTCGGCCTTCGCGCGGCCACGCGCGGTGGGCAGGACCTCGGCGCTCATCGGGCTCCTTCGTGGACAACGCGGTGGGAGAACTGTAGCCTCCTTTCAGTTAGTGATCCCTAACTGAGTTGTCCTCTCCAGCCACCCCTTGGAGACAGCGTCGATGGAGATGCTCACCAGCACGGCCGTCCCGTCCGCGGACTCGTTCCGCGCCAACGACGAGTCCCAGCGCGCGCTCGTCGGGCAGCTGCGCGACCGGCTGCGCACCGCGGCGCTCGGCGGACCCGAGCGCTCGCGCGAGCGTCACGTGGCCCGCGGCAAGCTGCTCCCGCGCGAGCGGATCGACGTGCTGCTCGACGACGGCAGCCCGTTCCTCGAGGTCGCGCCGCTCGCCGCCTACGAGCTCTACGACGGCGAGGCGCCCGGCGCCGGGGTCATCGCGGGCATCGGCCTCGTGCACGGCCGGCACGTCATGGTGCTGTCCAACGACGCGACCGTGAAGGGCGGCACGTACTTCCCGCTGACGGTCAAGAAGCACCTGCGGGCGCAGGAGATCGCCCTGGAGAACCGGCTGCCCTGCCTCTACCTCGTCGACTCCGGCGGTGCGTTCCTGCCCAAGCAGGACGAGGTGTTCCCGGACCGCGACCACTTCGGGCGGATCTTCTTCAACCAGGCGCGGATGTCCGCCGCGGGGATCCCGCAGATCGCGTGCGTGATGGGCTCGTGCACCGCGGGCGGCGCGTACGTGCCTGCGATGAGCGACGAGACGGTCATCGTGCGCGACCAGGGGACGATCTTCCTGGGCGGCCCGCCGCTGGTGAAGGCGGCGACCGGCGAGGTCGTGACCGCCGAGGAGCTCGGCGGCGGCGAGCTGCACGCGCGTACGTCCGGCGTCACCGACCACCTCGCGGAGAACGACGCGCACGCGCTGCAGATCGTCCGCGACATCGTCGCGACCCTGCCCGCGCCGCGCGGCACCGCGTGGGACGTCCACGAGAGCCGGCCGCCCGCCGCGGCCGAGGACGAGCTGTACGGCGTGGTCCCCACCGACCTGCTCACCCCGTACGACGTGCGCGAGGTCATCGCGCGGCTCGTCGACGGCAGCGAGCTGCACGAGTTCAAGCGCGAGTACGGCACCACGCTGGTCACCGGGTTCGCGCGGCTGCACGGGCACCCCGTCGGGATCGTCGCGAACAACGGGGTGCTGTTCGCCGAGTCCGCGCTCAAGGGTGCGCACTTCGTCGAGCTGTGCGACCAGCGCGGCATCCCGCTCGTGTTCCTGCAGAACGTCAACGGCTTCATGGTCGGCCGCGACTACGAGGCGGGCGGCATCGCGAAGCACGGCGCCAAGATGGTCACGGCGGTCGCGACGACGCGCGTGCCCAAGCTGACCGTGGTGATCGGCGGCTCGTTCGGCGCCGGCAACTACTCGATGTGCGGGCGGGCGTACTCGCCGCGGTTCCTGTGGATGTGGCCCGCGAGCCGGATCTCGGTGATGGGCGGACCGCAGGCGGCCTCCGTGCTGGCCACCGTCCGCCGCGAGCAGCTCGGCGACGGCTGGAGCGCCGAGGACGAGGAGGCGTTCAAGGCGCCGCTGCGCGAGCAGTACGAGACGCAGGGCAGCCCCTACTACGCGACTGCGCGCCTGTGGGACGACGGGATCATCGACCCCGCCGACACCCGACGTGTGCTCGGCATGGCCCTCGACGTGTGCGCCACGGTGCCGCTCGGCGAGCCGCGCCTCGGCCTGTTCCGGATGTGAGCGCGATGTTCGAGGCCGTGCTCGTGGCGAACCGCGGGGAGATCGCCGTCCGCGTGATCGCGACCCTGCACCGGCTCGGGATACGCGCGGTCGCCGTCTACACGGACGCGGACCGCGGCGCGCTGCACGTCGCGCGCGCGGACGCCGCAGTCCGGATCGAGAGCTACCTGTCGATCGACGAGGTCGTGCGTGCCACCTCCGCGTCGGGCGCGCAGGCCATCCACCCCGGGTACGGCTTCCTGTCGGAGAACGCGGACCTGGCCCGCGCGTGCGAGGCCGCGGGCATCGCGTTCGTCGGCCCCGGGGTCAAGGCCCTCGAGGTCATGGGCGACAAGGTCCGCGCCAAGGAGCACGTCGCGGCGGCGGGGGTGCCCGTCATCCCCGGCGTCGCGCTGACCGGCGTGCGGGACGACGAGGCCGCCGATCGGCTCGGCTACCCGCTGCTGGTCAAGCCGTCCGCCGGTGGCGGCGGCAAGGGCATGGTCGTCGTCGACTCCGCGGCCGGCCTGGCCGCCGCGCTCGCGGGCGCCCGGCGCGTGGCCGCGGCCGCGTTCGGCGACGACACCCTCCTCCTCGAGCGCCTGGTCCGGACACCGCGACACATCGAGGTCCAGCTGCTGGCCGACGAGCACGAGCACGTCGTCCACCTCGGGGAGCGCGAGTGCTCGCTGCAGCGCCGGCACCAGAAGGTGATCGAGGAGGCGCCGTCGCCGCTGCTCGACGAGGCCACCCGCGCCCGGATCGGGGCCGCGGCCTGCGACGTCGCGCGCAGCGTGGGCTACTTGGGCGCGGGGACGGTCGAGTTCCTGGTGTCCGACGAGGCGCCCACGGAGTTCTTCTTCATGGAGATGAACACGCGCCTGCAGGTCGAGCACGCGGTCACCGAGCTGGTCACGGGGCTGGACCTGGTCGAGTGGCAGCTGCGCGTCGCCGCAGGGGAGCGCCTGACGATCGCCCAGGAGCACGCCGTCCTGACCGGCCATGCGGTCGAGGCGCGCGTGTACGCGGAGGACCCGGCGCGCGAGTTCCTGCCGTCAGCCGGCCGGGTGCTCCTGCTCGAGGAGCCGTCGGGGGAGGGCATCCGGGTCGACAGCGGGCTCGTCGAGGGCCTGACGATCGGGTCGGTGTACGACCCCATGCTCGCGAAGGTCGTCGCCTGGGCGCCCACCCGGGCCGAGGCGATCGCGCGGCTGGACCGCGCGTTGGCGTGCACGACCGTGCTCGGCGTCCGGACCAACGTCGACTTCCTGCGCCAGGTGCTCGCGGACGACGACGTCCGCACGGGCCGGCTCGACACCGGGCTGCTCGGCCGCCTGATCCCGCAGCTCGCGCCGCGCACCCCACCTGTGGCGGCGTACGCCGCGGCGGTCCTCGCCCGACGGGAGTCCGGTCGCGGACCGTGGCAATCCGATGGCTGGCGCGTGGGCGAACCGAGCCCGGTCCGGTACGACGTGGGCGGCGTCGAGGTCGCGGTGCTGGGTGATCAGGTCACCGTCGGCGACCACCCGCCCGTCCGCGCGGTCGTCGGCGGTCCCGGCCTGGTCGAGGTCGACGGCGTCGTGCACCGGACGAGCGTCGCCACCAACGGGGACGTCACCTGGGTCGGCGAGCGGGGCGCGGCGTTCGAGCTGCGCGTCCGGAGCCGCATCGAGCGCCTGGCCGACGAGCTCTCGGCTCGCACGCGCGGCGCGCGCCCCGTCGACCCGGAGGTCCGCTCCCCGATGCCCGGCACCGTGGTCTCGATCGAGGTGGAGTCCGGCGACGAGGTCGTCGTCGGCCAGGTCCTGCTGACGATCGAGGCCATGAAGATGGAGCACCGGATCGCCGCGCCCAGCGCCGGCGTCGTCACGCTCTCGGTCCGACCGGCCGAGCAGGTGGCCCTCGACCGCGTGGTCGCCACCATCACGTCCACCCCCCCACGAAGGGATCCGGCATGAGCCTGCGACTGACTCCTGAGCAGCAGCGACTGAGCGACGAGGTGCGCGACTTCGCCGACACCGTCGTCGCCCCCGCGGCGTACAAGTACGACACGCTGCGCGAGCTGCCCTACGAGATCATCGGCCAGATGGGCGAGATGGGGCTGTTCGGCCTGCCCTTCCCGCGCGAGTACGGCGGCCAGGGACGCGACTACGTCGACCTGTGCCTCGCCGTCGAGCAGCTCGCGCGCGTCGACCAGTCCATCGCGGTGACCCTCGAGGCGGGCGTGGGGCTGGGCGCGATGCCGGTGTTCCGGGACGGGACCGAGGCGCAGAAGCAGGAGTGGCTGCCGATGCTCACGGCGGGGACCGCGCTCGCGGGCTTCGGGCTGACGGAGGCCGACGCGGGCTCGGACGCCGCGGGCACGCGGACCACGGCGGTGCTCGACGACGGGCAGTGGGTCATCAACGGCACCAAGCAGTTCATCACCAACTCGGGCTCGAAGATCACGCGCCTGGTGACCATCACGGCGGTGACCGGCGAGAGCGTGCGTGCCGACGGGTCCGTGAAGAAGGAGCTCACCGCGATCCTCGTCCCGAGCGGGACGCCCGGCTTCACGGTCCTGCCCGCCTACGACAAGGTCGGCTGGCACACCTCGGACACCCACCCGCTGCGCTTCGAGGACGTGCGCGTGCCGGAGGCTAATCTGCTGGGGGAGCGGGGGCGCGGCTTCGCGTCGTTCATCCGGACGCTCGACGAGGGCCGGGTGGCGTTCGCCGCGCTGGGTGCGGGCGCCGCGCAGGGGTGCCTGGAGGAGGCGGTGCGCTACGCCAAGAGCCGGAACGTGTTCGGCCACCCGATCGGCGAGAACCAGCACATCGCGTTCACCATCGCCCGGATGCAGACCCGCGTGCACGCCGCTCGCCTGGCCTGGTTCGACGCCGCGACCCGGCTGGCGGCGGGCCGGCCGTTCAAGCTCGAGGCCAGCCTGGCCAAGCTGATCGCGAGCGAGGCCGCGATGGACAACGCGCGCGACGCGACGCAGATCTTCGGCGGCTACGGGCTGATGAACGAGAACCCCGTGGCCCGGCACTACCGCGACTCGAAGATCCTCGAGATCGGCGAGGGGACCACCGAGATCCAGCTCATGGTCATCGCCCGCGAGCTCGGGTTCGCGGGGGCATCGGGGGCACCGCGATGACTCGCGACGTCGTGCAGCGCGGGCTGTACTACGAGGAGATCGAGCCGGACGTCCGCTACCTGCACCGCCCCGGGCGCACGCTGACCGAGGCCGACAACGTCCTGTTCAGCACGTTGACGATGAACGGCCAGGCGCTGCACCTCGACGCGGCCTGGTCCGCCGACCAGCCGTTCGGGCAGCGGCTGGTGAACTCGATGATGACCCTGGCCGTCCTCGTCGGCAGCTCGGTCGACCAGCTGACCCAGGGCACGATCGTCGCCAACCTCGGATTCACCGACGTGCGCTTTCCGCACCCGCTGTTCCACGGCGACACGCTCTACGCCGAGACGGTCGTCACCGCGAAGCGCCTCTCGGTCTCGCGGCCCGGCCAGGGCGTGGTCACGCTCGAGCACACCGGCCGCAACCAGGACGACGTCGTGGTCGCCACCGCCACCCGGTCGGTGCTGTTCTGGTGCCGGGACGCCGCGCCGTGACGGGCTTGTCGATGGGCCCGGCGATCCTGTTCTGCCCGGCCGACCGGCCCGACCGCTACGCGAAGGCCGCGGCGCGGGCCGATGCCGTGATCCTCGATCTCGAGGACGCGGTGTCGCCCGACGCGAAGCCTGCGGCCCGGCGCTGCCTGGTCGAGACGCCCCTGGACCCCGCGCGCACGATCGTCCGCCTGAACCCCGCGGGCACCGACGACCTCGCCGAGGACCTCCACGCGCTCGCCGCGACGCCCTACCGCACGGTGATGCTGGCCAAGACCGCCGCCGCGTCCGACGTCCGCACGCTGGCCCACTACGACGTGGTCGCGCTGGTCGAGACGGCCGCCGGCGTCGTGAACGCCTCGTCGATCGCTGCGGCGCCGAACGTCGTCGCCCTGATGTGGGGAGCCGACGACCTCGTCGCGTCACTCGGCGGGACCTCGAGCCGGGGACCGGACGGCGCGTACCGGGCGGTGGCGACGCACGCGCGCTCGACGGTGCTGCTGGCGGCGGGCGCGGTCGGCAAGACCGCGATCGACGCGGTCCACCTGGACCTCGACGACCTGGACGGGCTCGCCGCCGAGGTCGCCGACGCCGCGGCCAGCGGGTTCGGCGCGACGGCCTGCGTCCACCCGGCGCAGGTGCCGGTAGTCCGGGCCGCGTACCGCCCGTCCGACGCCCAGGTGCGGTGGGCGCGCGACGTGCTCGCGGCCGCCGTCGGCCAGCGCGGGGCGTTTCGCTGGGAGGGGTCGATGGTCGACGGCCCGATCCTGCGGCACGCCGAGCACGTGCTGGCGCGCGCGGCGAGCCGCTGAGCTACGCGGACCCGCGCCAGACGACCGGCGTCTCCAGGACGATGCCGTCCACCTCGGGCTCGGAGCCGGCCACCTGCCGCAGCACCGACTCGGCCGCGCGCTGGCCCAGGCCCGCGGCCGGCTGGTGCACGGTCGAGAGCGGTGGCTGGCAGCGGGTGGCCCAGGCGCTGTCGTCGAACCCGACGACGCCGACGTCCTCGGGCACCGAGCGGCCCGCCTCGCGCAGGGCCTCCAGCGCCCCCGCGGCGACCGCGTCCGAGGCCGCGAAGACGCCGTCGACGAGCGGCTCGCGCGCGAGCAGCGCGCGCATGCCCTCGAGCCCCGCGCCGTAGGAGTACAGCGGCACGCGCTCGACGAGAGACGGGTCGAACCCGTCGCCCAGGGCCTCGGTGAAGCCGGCGAGGCGGTCCGCGCCCGAGTCGCGGTCCAGGGCCGCGGCGATCATGCCGACCCGCGAGCGCCCGGTCTCCAGGAGACGCGACGTGATGGTGCGGGCCGAGCCGCGGTTGTCGATGCCGACGAACGCGGCCGTCCCGAGGTCGGGCGGGTGGCCGACGAAGGCGGCGGGCAGCGAGAGGCGCTCGACGACCCGGGTGATGGGGTCGTCCTGGCGGGCCGAGACGATGATGACGCCGTCGACGAAGCCGCCGCTGAGGTAGCGCGCAACGCGCTCGGTGTCGCGGTCGGAGTCCACGATCAGGCAGACCATCTGGTAGTCCGAGGCCGACAGCGCGGTGTTGGCGCCGAGCAGGATCTCGCCGATGTTGGGATCCTCGAGGAACAGCGAGTGCGGCTCGTGGACGATGAAGCCCACCGCCTGCGATCGCTGCATGACCAGCGTGCGGGCCGCGGTGTTCGGGACGTAGCCGACCCTCTTGATAGCCGCCTCGATGGCCTCGCGCGCGGTGGCCGAGACGTAGCCGTCCCCGTTGATGACGCGGCCGACCGTGCCGCGCGAGACGCCGGCCTCTGTGGCGACGTCGTGGACCGTGGCGCGGCGTCGTCGGCTCGGGGGAGAGGTCACGATCAGGACTCTATCGTCGCGACCCGTTGACGAGCCGGGACCGCCCATGCCAATGTGTGCACGTACACACAAACCCCGGCGCTTCTCAGCTCGGTGCAATGTGTGCACGTGCACACACGCAAAGGAGCGGGTAGACGATGGAGTCACGGGCACAGCGGCGCAACGCCGTGCCGCACGGCCACGGGTTCGTCCACGAGGGCATCGCCTTCGGCTGCGACTACAACCCCGAGCAGTGGGACGAGTCCGTCTGGGTCGAGGACGTCGCGCTCATGCAGGCCGCCCGGATCGACCTCGTCGCCATCAACATCTTCGGCTGGTCGCACCTGCAGCGGCCCGACGGCGCGATCGACTTCTCCGGCCTCGACACGGTCGTCGGGCTCCTGCACGACGCGGGCATCCGCATCAACCTCGGCACCGGGACGGCCTCGCCGCCGCCTTGGCTCACGACGCGGCACCCGGAGATCCTGCCGGTGGCCGAGGACGGCACCACGCGGTTCCCGGGCGGCCGGCAGGCCTGGTGCCCGAGCTCGCCTGTGTTCCGGCGCTACGCCCTCGACCTCGTCGAGCAGGTCGCGGCCCGGTACGGCGACCACCCCGCCGTGGCCGTCTGGCACGTCTCCAACGAGCTGGGCTGCCACAACGCGCTGTGCTACTGCGACGAGAGCGCGGCCGCGTTCCGCCGCTGGCTCGAGGCGCGGTACGGCACGATCGAGCGCCTGAACGCGGCGTGGGGCACCACGTTCTGGAGCCAGCGCTACTACGGCTGGGACGAGATCGGCACGCCGCGGCTCACGCTCTCGACGCGCAACCCGGGCCAGGTGCTCGACTTCCAGCGCTTCAGCTCGGACGAGGTGCTCGGCCACTACCTGGCCGAGGCCGCGACGATCCGCCGGCACAGCCGCGTCGCGGTGACGACCAACTTCATGGTCACCGCGCACATCCGCAACCTCGACTACTGGGACTGGGCCGGCCACGTCGACGTCGTCGCGAACGACCACTACCTCGACCACCGCCTCGCAGACCCCACGGCCGAGCTCGCGTTCGCCGCCGACTCGACCCGCGGGCTCGCGCAGGGCGCGCCGTGGCTGCTCATGGAGCACTCGACGGGCGCGGTGAACTGGCAGCCGCTCAACCTGGCCAAGGGACCGGGTGAGATGGTCCGCAACTCGCTGACCCACGTCGCGCGCGGCGCCGACGGCGTCTGCTTCTTCCAGTGGCGTGCCTCGCAGCAGGGCTCGGAGAAGTTCCACTCCGCGCTCGTGCCGCACGCCGGCACGGACAGCGCGAGCTGGCGCGAGGTCGTCGCGCTCGGCGACCTCGTCGACCGCCTCGGCGAGGTCGCCGGGACGCGCGTGGAGGCCGACGTCGCGCTCGTCTTCTCCTGGGACAACTGGTGGGCCGCCGAGGCGGAGATGCGCCCGAGCCACGACGTCACCTACCTCGACCAGGTGCACGCGCTCTACGGCGCGCTGCACGCGGCCGGCGTGACCGTGGACGTGGTGCGGCCCGGCGCGGATCTGTCCGGCTACCGCGTCGTCGTCGTGCCCGGCCTGTACCTCGTCTCGGACGCCGCTGCCACGGTGCTCGACGACTACGTCCAGTGCGGCGGCACCGCGCTGGTCACCTTCTTCAGCGGCATCGTCGACGAGGACGACCGCGTGCGGCTCGGCGGCTACCCCGGGGCGTTCCGCGACCTGCTCGGCGTCCGGGTCGAGGAGTTCGCCCCCCTGCGGGCCGACGAGTCCGTCGCGCTCTCGTCGGGCGCGACGGCACGCCTGTGGACCGAGCGGCTCACGACGACGACGGCCACGGCGGTCGACGCCTTCGTCGACGGCCCCGCGAGCGGCGTCGCCGCCGTCACCAGGAACGCGCGGGGCCGGGGGACCGCCTGGTACCTGGCCACGACGCTCGACACCAAGAGCCTGGGCGGGCTCGTCGAGCGCGTGCTCGCCGAGGCCGGCGTCGACCGCCACCCGGCCGGCGGCAACGGGCTGGACGTCGTGCGCCGCAGCGCCGCCGACCGGTCCTACCTCTTCCTCATCAACCACCGCACGGACGACGTCGACGTGGACGTCGTCGGGCACGAGCTGGTCACCGGCACCTGGGCGGACGCCTCGGTCACCGTGCCCGCGGGTGCCGTGCGGATCATCCGAGAGAGGAGCGCGGCATGACCGCGACACTCACCACCCCCACCCCTGGGCGCACGGGCGGGCGCAAGCGCCGGACCAAGGTGCACCACAAGGGCGCGATCTTCGCGTTCGTCGTGCCGTTCGGCGTGCTGTTCGCCGCCTTCTACCTGGTCCCGATCGGCTACGCGATCGTCCAGTCGACGCTCGTCGTCGAGCGCGACGGCACGTTCGGCAAGGCCACCGAGGTCTTCGGCGGGCTGCAGCAGTACGCGCTGGTCTTCCAGAACGCGCCGTTCTGGCGCTCGGTCGGGCGGGTGCTGCTGTTCGGCGTCGTGCAGGTGCCCGTGATGCTCGGGCTCGCGCTGCTCTTCGCGCTCCTGCTCGACTCGCCGCTGGTCAAGGGCAAGAAGTTCTTCCGGCTCGCGTTCTTCGTGCCGTACGCGGTGCCCGGCGTCATCGCGGCGATCATGTGGGGCTTCCTGTTCTCGCCCGACCTGTCGCCGTTCACCGCGCTGACCCAGAACGTGCACTTCCTCTCGGCGGACCTCGTGCTGTGGTCCATCGCCAACGTCGTGACCTGGGTGTTCGTCGGTTACAACATGCTGATCATCTACTCCTCACTCCTGGCGATCCCCACCGAGGTGTACGAGGCGGCGCGGCTCGACGGCGCGAGCCAGGCGCGCATCGCGTGGTCGATCAAGATCCCGATGGTGCGGCCCGCGATCGTCCTGACGGCGATCTTCTCGATCATCGGCACGCTCCAGCTGCTCGCCGAGCCACAGGTGTTCCGGTCGTTCAGCTCGGCCGTGACCAGCACGTTCACGCCGAACATGACGGTCTACGCGACCTCGTCGATCCCGAACTTCAACCTCGCGGCCGCGTTCTCCGTCGTGCTCGCGCTGGCGACGTTCGTCCTGTCCTTCACGTTCCTGAAGTTCACGCAGCGAAAGGACGCGTCATGAGCGTCGCCACCGCCGAGCGGACCGCCGCGTCGTCCACCAGGCCGCGCGCGACGGGCGTGCGCGAGTCCCTGCTGTCCCGCACGGGCGCGATGCTCGTCATGGGGATCTTCACGGTCTACTTCCTCATCCCGATCTGGTGGCTCGTGGTCGCGTCCACGAAGTCGTCGGGCGACTTCCTCTCGTCGAACCCGCTGTGGTTCGGGGACCTCGACCTGGTCGGCAACCTCAAGGCCCTCTTCCAGTACCGCGACGGGCTCTACCTGCACTGGCTCGGCAACAGCGTCCTGTACGCCGGAGTGGGTTCGTTCGTCGCGACGCTCATCGCCGGCATGTGCGGCTACGCCCTGGCCAAGTACCGGTTCCCCGGGCGCGAGCTGCTGTTCAACGTGGTCCTCGGCGGCGTTCTCGTGCCGGCCACCGCGCTCGCGCTGCCGCTGTTCCTGCTGTTCAGCAAGGTGCACCTGACGAACACGTACTGGGCGGTGCTCCTGCCGAGCATCGTCAGCCCGTTCGGCGTGTACCTGGGACGGGTGTTCGCCGCGGCGAGCGTGCCCGACGAGCTCCTCGAGGCGAGCCGCATCGACGGCGCCGGCGAGGTGCGGACGTTCTTCACGGTCTCGGTCCGGCTGATGATGCCCGCCCTGGTCACGGTGTTCCTGTTTCAGTTCGTCGCGATCTGGAACAACTTCTTCCTCCCGCTGATCATGCTGCGCAGCGAGAAGCTCTTCCCGGTGACCTTCGGGCTCTACACGTGGAACTCCCAGCTCAACCAGTTCCCCGAGCTGCGCACCTTCGTTCTCGTCGGAGCGCTCGTCTCGATCGTGCCGCTCGTCGTCACCTTCCTCCTCCTGCAGCGCTTCTGGCGCACCGGTCTGGGTACCGGCTCGCTGAAGTGACCCCCTGACTGACCCACCCCCATGCCGTGCTGTCCGCACGGCACCACCCCCACCAGGAAATGGATCACCATGTTCACCAAGAGAGCGGCCACCGTTGCCCTGCTCGCTGCGGTCGCCCTGGCCGGTTGCTCGACCTCGGGCGGGAGCACCGAAGGCAGCACCGACGCCGCCGACGCGGGCGCCTGCGCGCCCTCGGGCGGCAACGTCACCCTGCAGTTCACGTCGTGGATCCCCGGCATCGAGGACGTCGTGAAGCTGTGGAACGACAAGAACCCGGACATCCAGGTCACGGTCCAGACCGGTCCCAACGGCAACTCGGGGACCTACCAGAACTTCTTCAACCAGCTCAAGGCCGGCAACGCGCCCGACCTCGGCCAGATCGAGTACGACGCCCTGCCGAACTTCCGCGTGCAGGACGGCCTCGAGGACCTGTCCGCGTGCAAGGACGTCGTCGCGGCCAAGGACTCGTTCGTCGACTGGACCTGGGGCCAGGTCACCCTCGGCACCGAGTCCTCCGTCTACGCCGTCCCTCAGGACTCGGGCCCGATGGCGCTGTTCTACCGCTCGGACCTGTTCAAGAAGAACGACATCGCCGTGCCGACCACCTGGGCCGAGTACAAGGACGCCGCCAAGAAGATCCGCGCGCTGGGCGGCTACATCACCAACTTCTCGCAGTCGGACATCAACCAGTTCGCGGGCTTCGTGTGGCAGGCCGGCGGCAGCTGGTTCGCCAACGACGGCGACGACTGGACCGTCGACATGACGTCGGGCGCCTCCAAGCAGGTCGCCGACTACTGGCAGGACCTCATCGACGAGGACCTCGTCTCGACCTACCCGGCGTGGACCGACGAGTGGAACAACGCCTACAACTCGAGCAAGGTCTGGACCTGGAACTCGGCCGTGTGGGGTGCCAACTCGATCGCGAGCGGCGCGCCGGACACCTCCGGCAAGTGGTCGGTTGCCGACGCCCCGCAGTGGAACGCCGGCGACAAGGCGTCGGGCAACTGGGGCGGCTCGTCGACCGCGGTGCTCAAGGGCAGCAAGCACGTCTACGAGGCCGCGAAGTTCGCGCTGTGGCTCAACACGTCCGACGAGGCGCTGACCGCGCTGAACAAGGCGGCGAACCTCTACCCCGCCACGAAGGCCGGCCTCGAGCTGCCGGTGCTCAAGGAGGGCGTCGAGTTCTACGGCGGCCAGCCGATCTACGACGTGTTCGCCAAGGCCTCCGGCGAGGTCAACCCCGACTTCGTGTGGGGCCCGACCATGACGCAGACCTACGCTGACGTGTCCGACGGCTTCAAGTCCGCCGCCAGCGGCAAGGGCACCCTGCTCGACGCGCTGACGTCCGGGCAGCAGTCGACGATTGACACCATGAAGGCCCAGTCGATCCCGGTGAAGGGCTGACCAAGTTGCTCCACCACCTCCGTGCCGCGGGCGTCAGCGTTCTCCTCGACGCCCGCGGCACGGGCGTGCCCCGCGTCGTGCACTGGGGTCGTGACCTCGGCGACCTGACCGACGAGGACCTCGCGGCGCTCGCGGACGCGACGGTGCCCGCGGTGCCGCCCAGCTCGGTCGACCACCCGTTGCGGGTCTCGCTCGTACCTGGGCTCGCCGAGGGCTGGAGCGGGCGGCCCACCGTGGCCGTGCACCGCCCAGGCGGGCCGCTCGACCTCGACCTGCGTTCCGCGGGCGGCCTCGCGAGCCGGGACGAGGCGGCCGGCGTGGCCGTCGAGACCGAGGTCGAGCTGACCCCGCAGGGCGTGCTGCGTCTGCGGCAGTCCGTCCGCAACGAGGGGTCGACGCCGCTCGCGGTCGATGCGGCAGCCGTCGTCGTCCCCGTCCCGGACCGGGCCCGCGAGGTGCTCGACTTCTCCGGCCTGTGGAGCCACGAGCGCCGCCCGCAGCGGCACCTGCCCCCGCACGGCGTCTGGTCGCGCGAGTCGCGGCACGGGCGGCCGGGGCACGACGACGCGTTCCTGCTGACCGTCGGCGTCCCCGGGTTCGGCTTCCGGCACGGCGAGGTCTGGGCGGCGCACGTCGCGTGGAGCGGCGACTCGGTGTCCTGGCTGGAGCGCTCGTCGCTGGGGGTGTCCCTCCTCGGCGGCGGCGAGCTGCTCGCGCCCGGCGAGGTCACGCTCGCGCCGGGGGAGACGTACACGGGGCCGTGGACGGTGCTCGTCTGGTCGGACGCTGGCCTCGACGGGCTGTCCGATCGGCTGCACCCGTGGATCCGGTCCTGGTCGACCATCGGCCGGCCGCGCCCCCTCGTGCTCAACACGTGGGAGGCCGTGTACTTCGACCACTCGCTCGAGCGCCTCGAGCCGCTGGTCGACGCCGCCGCCGCGGTCGGCGTCGAGCGGTTCGTGCTCGACGACGGCTGGTTCCGCGGCCGCGACGACGACACCCGGGCGCTGGGGGACTGGTTCGTCGACCTCGCGAAGTGGCCCGACGGCCTGACCCCTCTGATCGACCGGGTCACCGGCGCGGGGATGGAGTTCGGCCTGTGGGTCGAGCCGGAGATGGTCAACCCCGACTCCGACCTCGCCCGCTCGCACCCGCAGTGGCTCGTCGGCGCCGGGACGTGGCGCCACCAGCGCGTGCTCGACCTGACGCAGCCGGCCGCGTACGCCCACGTGCGCGACCGGCTCGACGCGCTGCTCACCGAGTACCCGATCGCCTACCTCAAGTGGGACCACAACCGCGACCTGCTCGCGTCCGCCGCGCACGGGCAGACAATCGCGCTGTACGCGCTGCTCGCCGAGCTGCGGGCCGACCACCCGTCCGTCGAGATCGAGTCGTGCGCGTCCGGCGGCGGGCGGATCGACCTGGGCATCCTGCCGCTCGTCGACCGGGTGTGGACGAGCGACACGAACGACCCGCTCGAGCGGCAGTCGATCCAGCGCTGGACGGGGCTCGTGATCCCGCCCGAGTACCTGGGCAGCCATCTCGGCGCGGCGCGTGCGCACACGACCGGGCGGACGGCCGCGCTGTCGTTCCGGCTGGTCACGGCCCTGTTCGGGCACGCCGGGATCGAGTGGGACCTCACGCGTGCGTCGGCCGACGAGCTCGCGGCGGTCACCCGGTGGACCGCGCTGTACCGCTCCTCGCGCGCGCTGCTGCACGGCGGCGTCGTCGTCCGCGGGGACGCGAGCGACCCCGCGTGGCTCACGCACGGCGTCGTGGCGACCGACCGGTCCGAGGCGTTGTTCGCCGTGGTCGCGCTCGGCACCGCGCAGGGCGCTTTGCCGCCGGTGATCCGGCTGCCCGGCCTCGATCCGTCGCGGACCTATCGCGTGAGCGTGGTCGACGTGGGCGCGGAGCCGACGTTCGTCCAGCCGCAGGCGCCTCCGTGGTGGCCCGGAACGACGCTGCCGGGCCGCGTGCTCGCGGAGGTCGGGCTCGCGGCTCCGCTGCTCGCGCCGGAGAACGCGGTGCTGCTGCGGTGCGAAGCTGTCTGACTAGCCTGCGATCTGCTTCCGCGCGACCGCCACCACCTTGCCCAGGTTCACAGTCCACCCGACCCCGAACACGCGCGGGTTGATCACGTGCGAGGACTCGGGGTCCCACAAGCGTTCCTTGAGCCGCGCGACGGTCGGGATCCGGAAGTCGTAGGGCACGAAGCCGACGACCGTGCCGTGCCACTCGCGCTCGTCGGCCGGGGTGCGCACCTCCTTGACCACGGCGGCGACCGCGAGGCCGAGTGTGACCAGCCGGATGAGTCGCTGGATGTCGCGCGGGCCCTTGGCGTGCTTGGCTGACGTCATCTCGGCTCCCTGGGTCGGCTGTGGTGTTCCACTATCCTCCGAATGACGTTCAGGCGGGCTGGTTACTTCTGCTGCCCGACCGGCCCGATGTCCATCTTCACGGCGTCCTTCTTGTACCCGATCCGGTTCTCGGAGCCCGGCTTGGAGTACAGCTCGAGGTTGACGACCGTGAACGTGCGGTCCGCGCCCAGCAGCACCTCGCCGAAGCAGAGCGTGTACTGCGCGGCGTCGGCGCTCGAGTCGGACGCGGCCAGGCCGACGACCTGCTCGCCGTTGGCGATGTTCACGTAGACGCCGTACTCGCGGAAGCTGCCGGTGCCGTTCTCCAGCGCGGAGTAGCTGGACAGGGCGATCGCGGCGATGTCCGGGTGCCACGTGATGGTGATGGTCTCCAGGGCGCCGGGTGTGCGGATGTCGCCGGAGTGGCGGACCGCGCCCTCGGGGGTGCTCAGAACCTCGTCGGCGTTCGCGGCACCGACGTAGACCAGGCGGCCGTCGCGGTAGCGGACCAGGGCCTTGAGGTCGTAGTCCTTCTTCTTCGCGGTCCAGCCGTTGCTCACCTCGATGGTCGGACGCTCGGCGGCCGACTTCGTCAGGGTGATCCGCGAGCCCTTGGTCAGGCTGACCGTGGGTGCGGCCGCCGCGGGGGCAGGCTCGGGCTTGGAACGGGAGAACAGGCCCATCGGGACTCCTTGGTGCGGCGCGAACGGGATCGGTCCCACCGTAGCGAGTGACGACGTGCATCGGTTCGGTGACGGGATGTCGGTCCAGGTCAAGGCGGCGGCGATGCGCGCCGATGACGACTCACGAGCATCGAGGGGGCCGGCATGCGGGGATCTGGACGGGCGATGGCGGCCGAGCTGGCCTGGCTGACGCATCCCGTCACGCTCGTCGGGCTCGCGCTCCTGGTGGTCAACGACCACGTGCTCAAAGCCGCGTACGGGTCCTGGTGGACCGGCAAGCTGTCCGACGTCGCCTGGCTGGTGCTCGCGCCGCCGCTGGTGGCCGGGCTCGTCGCGCTCGCGGGCCGTGTGCTGGCTCGCGACCTCCGGCTCGGTCCCGGGGTGTGCGTCGCGGTCGTCGGCGCCGTCTTCGTCGTCACCAAGGCGACGGCCGTCGGCGCCGCGGCTGCCGCGGGGGTGCTGACGGCGCTCGCCGGCCCCAGCGTGGTGCTGGACGACCGCACGGACCTGCTCGCGCTCCCGGCACTCGGCCTCGCGCTGCTGACCGCGCGTCGCAGCGCCTCGGGCCCGGCCACCCGCCTGCGCTCCAACCTCGCCCTGCTCGTCGTCCTGCCAGTCGCCGTGCTCGCGACGGCCGCGACGAGCACCTCGGGGCCTACCGGGGCAGCCGAGGTCGGGGTGGTCGACGGGGTCCTGTGGGTGGGGGACTCGTCGGGCCACGGCGAGGGCGCCTACTGGTACGGCACGACGGACACGGTGACCTGGGACGACATCGGGTATGGGCAGCCCGGCTCGGACCAGTTCGCGCAGGCGGGTGGCACCGCCGTCTCGGCGTGCGCCCCCGACGAGAAGCAGTGCTTCCGCGTCGGGAGCAGCGCCCTCAGCGTCGAGCGCAGCGACGACGGTGGCGCCACGTGGGCCACCGACTGGTCCGTCCCCGACGAGGACCTGGCCGAGCTGGCCGGCCGGTACGAGGGTGAGGTCCGGCCGCTGCGGACGGTCGGGGTCGCCATCCTGCCGACCGCCGACGGCTTCCGCGTCGTGGCGGCGAACGGCGGCGACGGGCTCGCCGTGCGCGACGAGGACGGCACCTGGACGCGGACCGGGTTCACCTACCGGGCCTACGACTCCCAGCCTGCGGTCCCGCTGCCGGGCGAGCAGGTCGCGATGACCTACCCGATGCCGCTGGGCGTCCTGCTCGGCCTGCTGGCTGCGATCGTGGTCGTGGTGGGGTCGCCTCGATCGACCCGGTCATCGACGGGGCGGACGACCGCGGGGCGGTGGCTCGTCGCGGGGGCAGTCGTCGTATGGCTCGTCGCGCTCGCGGCGGACCTGCAGTGGGGAGTCGTGCGAGGCCAACCCCTCGGCGCGACGATCACGCTGGGGCCGGTCGTGCCGGTGCTGCTCGTCGGCGTGCTCACGGCGCTCGCGACCGCATTGCTCGCGTGCGGGTCGGGCCTGGCCCGGGGAGCGCGGACCACCTGGTTCGCCGTCGCGACCGGGCTCGCGGTCGCCGTCGTCGTCGCCCTCGTCCCGTGGCGGCCGGCGCTGCTCGTCGCCCTGGCGGTCGCGCTCGCGGGGCTCGTCGTGAGTCGCGTCGCGCCGACCGTCGACGAGCGCGAGGCCTGAGCGGCAGGCCACGCGCTCGTCGGCACGTGGTCAGGACTGGATGAACTCCAGCAGGTCCGCGTTGATCGTCGCGGCCTCCGTCGTCGGCATGCCGTGCGGGAAACCGGCGTAGGTCTTCAGAGTGCCGGCCGACAGGAGCTTCGCGGACAGCGGGCCCGAGTCCGCGTAGGGGACCACCTGGTCGTCGTCGCCGTGCATGACCAGCACCGGGATGGTGATCGCCTTGAGGTCCTCGGTGAAGTCGGTCTGCGAGAACGCGACGACGCCGTCGTAGTGCGCCTTGGCGCCGCCCATCATGCCCTGGCGCCACCAGTTCGCGATGATCGCCTCCTGCGGCTCGCGGCCCGGCCGGTTGAAGCCGTAGAACGCGGTCGACGGCAGGTCGCGGTAGAAGGCGGACCGGTTGGTCGCCACCTGCTCCTGGATGCCGTCGAAGACCTCCTTGGGCAGGCCGCCGGGGTTCGACTCGGTCTTGACCATGATCGGGGGCACCGCGGCGATGAGGACCGCCTTGGCGGCACGGCTCTCGCCGTGGCGCGCGAGGTAGTGCACGACCTCGCCTCCGCCGGTGGAGTGGCCGATGTGGACCGCGTCGTGCAGGTCGAGGTGCTCGACCAGCGCGGCGAGGTCGTCGGCGTAGTGGTCCATGTCGTGGCCGTCGCTCGTCTGGGTCGAGCGGCCGTGCCCGCGACGGTCGTGCGCGATCACGCGGTAGCCGTGCTGGACGAAGAACATCAGCTGGGCGTCCCAGTCGTCGCTGGACAGGGGCCAGCCGTGGCTGAAGACGAGGGGCTGGCCGGTGCCCCAGTCCTTGTAGAAGATCTCGGTGCCGTCCGGGGTGGTGATCGTGGCCATGCCAGTCCTCCAGGTGAGCGGTGGGGCGATTCGGCTGATCAGGCCAAACGTACAAGTCGGTCACCGGCGAGCGCGCGGCCGGGAGGTAACCGGTGTGTGAACGCGAACACGGGCGCTCGTGTGACCTCGCTCTCGTCGCCCGATTGCCGGAAGAAACTGGCGCAGACCCCGGTTGCCCCCGAAGGCCGCCGATCCCGGCCGTCGATCCCGAGTCCCCCTGGAGTCCTCGTCGTGAGTCCGTGGAACCTGACCGAGCGCCGCACCGTCGACCTGCACCTGGTCGCCAGCGCGCTCTGTCGGCGGTAGCCGCACCCGCCGACCACGCGTCCCCCCACACGAAGGCTCCCCGTGACTGACACCACCGCCGCGCCCAAGCGCCGGCTGCACTTCCCCTCCTTCACCGTCCAGGTCCTGCTCGGCCTCGGCCTCGGCGTCCTGCTCGGCTGGATCGCCCTGCAGATGGGCGAGACCGCGGGCGGTGACCCGAACTGGCTCACGACGACGCTCGACACGATCGGCTCGTCGTTCATCACGCTGCTCAAGGCCATCGTGCCGCCGCTGGTGTTCCTCGCGATCGTCACCTCGATCGCCAACCTGCAGCAGGTGACCAACGCCGCGCGCCTCGCGTGGCAGACCCTGCTCTGGTTCGCCATCACCGCGGCGATCTCCGTCGCGGTCGGCATCGGCCTGGGCCTGCTGTTCCAGCCCGGCGCGCACTCGACCCTCAGCCCCGAGGCGGGCACCGACCCCGGCGTGAGCGCGAGCTGGCTCGACTTCCTCGACGGCCTGATCCCGGGCAACTTCCTGGGCCTGGGCGCGTCCACCGACGCCTCCGCGATCGACGGCGGCGGCATCGACGCGAGCACCTCGATCTCGTTCAACGTCCTGCAGATCGTCGTCATCGCGATCGTCGTCGGCATCGCCGTCCTGCGCACCGGCAAGGCCGCCGACCCGTTCCTCGGCTTCACGCGCTCCGCGCTGGCCGTGGTGCAGAAGGTGCTGTGGTGGGTCATCCGCCTCGCGCCGCTGGGCACCCTGGGCCTGATCGGCAAGGCCGTCGCCACCTACGGCTGGGACCTGCTCGAGCCGCTCGGCACCTTCGCGGTGGCGATCTACGTCGGTCTCGCGATCGCGCTGTTCGTCGTCTACCCGGTGATCCTCAAGAGCAACGGCCTGCGCGTCGCGAGCTTCTTCCGCGGCGCGTGGCCGGCGATCCAGCTCGCGTTCGTGTCCCGCTCGTCGGTCGGCACCCTGCCGCTGACGCAGCGCGTGGTCGAGCGCAACCTGGGCGTGCCGCGCTCGTACGCGTCCTTCGCGGTGCCGCTCGCGGCGACCACCAAGATGGACGGCTGCGCCTCGATCTACCCGGCGATCTCGGCGATCTTCGTCGCGCAGATCTTCGGCATCCACCTGTCGCTGACGGACTACCTGCTCATCGCGTTCGTCTCCGTGGTCGGCTCGGCCGCGACCGCGGGGCTCACGGGCGCGGTGGTCATGCTGACCCTGACGCTCTCGACGCTGGGCCTGCCGCTGGCCGGCGTCGGGCTCCTGCTCGCGATCGACCCGATCCTCGACATGGGCCGCACCGCGGTGAACGTCGCGGGGCAGGCGCTCGTGCCGACGGTGGTCGCCAAGCGCGAGGGGATCATCGACCTGGCGCAGTACGAGTCGGCCTCCGCGGAGGACCTGTTCTCGGACGACGAGCCTGCTGACGAGTCGCGCGAGGCCGGTGCCGCCGTGCCGGAGCTGGCCGGGGCTCGCTGAGCCGCTGACCGCCACGCCCCGGCTGCTGCTCTGCGCTGGTCGCCATGGTGGGGGTCGGGTTCGTGCCGTACCGGACCTTCGAGCGCCGCCGCTGGCTGTGACTCATGGCGGGCGCACAGGAACCTCCGAGAGTCCTCGGAGAACGGACCCGCACAGTGGTGCCATGACCACGACGACACGCGTCGCCCCGCCGACGATCACGCCCCGCGCCCCGCGCTCGCCCGCGCCGCGGCGCCGGGCGTCCGCCGTGCTCGTCGCGACGTGGGTCGGGTGCCTGGCCGTCCTCGCGTTCTGGTGGCAGGGTGCCTCGCCGGCCGTCGCCGCGGCCCCCGGTGGGGCGCTCATGAGCGTGGGGGAGCTGGCCGGACTGCTCGCCTCGTTCCTGGTGTGCGCGCAGGTGCTGCTCATCGCCCGCGTGCCGTGGTTCGAGCGGTCGGTCGGGTTCGACCGGCTCGTGGCGTGGCACCGATCGCTCGGCACCACCGTCGTGCTGCTCGTGGTGACGCACGTGGCGCTGATGATCGTCGGCGGGGCGCTGCTCGACCAGGTGACCGTGTGGGCCGAGGTGCCCTCGGTGCTGCGCACGCAGCCGTACCTGTGGTGGGCGCTGATCGGGACCGTGCTGTTCCTGGCCGTCGGCGTCTCGAGCGCGCGGCTCGCGCGGCAGAGGCTGCGGTACGAGGCGTGGTTCGCGATCCACCTGACGATCTACGCGGGGATCTTCCTCGCGTTCTTCCACCAGATCGCCGGCGGGACGCACTTCGTCGCCTCCCCGTGGGCCCGCGTCGCGTGGATCCTGCTGTACTCCGCGACGGCCGGCGCGATCCTCGTCTGGCGCGTCGTCCTACCGCTGCTCGACCACCGGGCGCTGCAGCTGCGCGTCTCGGCCGTCGTGCCCGAGGGGCGTGGGCTGGTCAGCGTGTGGCTGACCGGTGCCGGGCTCTCCCGGCTGCACGCCCGCGCGGGTCAGCACCTGCTCGTGCGGTTCGTCAGCCGCGGGCACCTGGGCACGGCTCACCCGTACTCGCTCTCGATGGTCCCGACCGACGACCGGCTGCGGCTGACCATCGGTGCGCTCGGCGACCACTCGGCGGCGGTGGCCGGCCTCCGGCCCGGGACGCGGGTGCAGGTCGAGGGGCCGTTCGGGCGGTTCACGGCCGACCGCGCCACGACCCACCAGGTGCTGCTCGTCGGTGGCGGGGCCGGCATCGGGCCCGTGCGGGCGCTCGCGGAGGACCTGGTGCTGCGCGGGCACGAGGTCGTCGTGGTGCATCGTGCGCACACCGCCGACGGGCTGGCCCTGGCCGGCGAGTTCACGCCGTCCGCGCGGCTGCGCTACGTGCCCGTCCCCGGGCGCCGCGCGCTGCTCGGCTACGACCCGCTCGCGCCCGCGCACCTGCGCGGGCTCGTGCCGGACATCGCCGCACGCGACGTGTTCGTCTGCGGACCCGAGGCCATGATCACGACCGTCGTGCGCTCCGCGCGCGCCCTCGGGGTGCCCGCGTCCGCGATCCACCGAGAGGAGATCGGCTGATGGCTGCCCGACCGTGGCGGGGAACGCTGCTGTACGTGGGGGCGGTGGCCGCGATGGCGGCCGCCGGGATCGCGAAGTTCGCCGGCGTGGCGCCGGAGGCTGCGGCCGCCGCTCCGGCGACGGGCACGACGACGGGCACGGGGTCGTCGTCGGGTTCGGGCTCGTCCTCGGACGCGCCCTCGGACTCGTCGAGCTCCGACTCGTCCTCGGCGGCCGGGTCGAGCGACGGCGGCGCGAGCGACGGCTCGACCAGCGGCTCGACCAGCGGATCGACCAGCGGATCGACCAGCACCGAAACGGGCGGCGACAGCTCGTCGGGCTCGTCGTCCGCCGACGCCGTCACGATCGTCGGCGACGTCGAGCAGACCCGCTACGGCCCGATCCAGCTCTCCGTGACGTTCTCGGGCGACACGATCACCGACATCCAGGCGCTGCAGACGCCGAGCCGCGAGCGCGAGAGCGAGCGGATCAACCAGCAGGCCGTCCCGATGCTGACGCAGGAGGCGCTCGCGGCCCAGTCCGCGCAGATCGACACCGTCTCCGGGGCGACGTACACCTCGCAGGGCTACGCGCAGTCGCTGCAGTCGGCCATCGACCAGAGGGGCTGAGCGGGTGCGTCACCAGGAGACCGTGATGGGCATCCCGATGTCGCTGGACGTCCCGGGTGCGCGGCGCGAGGACGTGTGGGGGCTCGTGACGGACGCGTTCGAGCAGCTGCACGCGGCGAACCGGCAGTTCAGCCGGTTCGACCCGGGCAGCGAGGTCAGCCGGTACGGCCGGGGTGAGGTCGCGCCCGACGACCTGTCCGACGAGCTGCGCGAGGTGCTGGCGGTGGCCGAGCGGGCGTCGGCCGACTCGGGCGGCGCGTTCTCGGTGCGCCGGCCCGACGGCTCGCTCGACACCGACGGCGTCGTCAAGGGCTGGGCGGCGCAGCGGGCCGTCGACGTGCTGCGTGCGGGCGGGCTGAGCTCGTTCTGCCTGAACGCCGGCGGCGACGTCGCGGCGGCAGGCGAGCCCGAGCCCGGGCGCGGCTGGAGCGTCGGCGTGCGGCACCCCGCCGACGCGGAGCGGGTGCTCGCCGTGCTCGAGGTGCGCGACGGCGCGGTGGCCACGTCGGGCCTCTACGAGCGCGGCCACCACGTGTGGGACGGCCGGACGGGGGAGACGGCCACGGAGCTGGTCGCGGCGACCGTCGTGGCCGGGGACCTGATGACGGCGGACGTCCTCGCCACGACCGTGCTGGCCCTCGGCCCGCCCGGAGTCGAGTGGGCGCACGCGCACGGCGCGGCGGCGGTCATCGCCGTGCTGCCCGACGGCCGCGTCCTGACCGGCGGCGCCGCGCGCCAGGCGGTGCCCGCCTGACGCGTCAGCGGGCGAGCCGCTCGACGATCGTGCCGTACAGGCGCGGGGTCGCGGCCGCCAGGGGCACGATCCCCGCGCGCAGGGGCGAGCCCGCCGCGGCCAGCAGCCCGGACGTGAGCACCCGGTAGCTGCGCGTCGCGCGCGACCACGCGCGCTCGTACTGCGCGTTCGCCGCGGCCACGTCGGGCCCGAGCGACGCGATCGCGGCGTGCGCCTGGGCGAGGCCCACCCGCACTCCCTCGCCCGTGAGCGCGTCGACGTACCCGGACGCGTCACCCACGAGCCGCACGCGGCCGGCGGTGCGGGCCGACGTGCGCTGCCGCAGCGGCCCGGCGCCGCGCACGGGGCCGATCGTCGGCGCGCCGGCCAGGTGGCGGCGCAGCCCGGGGAACGCGTCGAGCGAGTCGTCGTAGTCGCGGTGCGGCGGTCCGAGCAGCGCGACGCCGACCACGTCGTCGTCCACCGGCGTCACGTACGCCTCGACGTCGCGGCCCCAGTGCACCTCGACGAGGTCGGTCCACGCAGCCACCCGGAAGTGGCGCCGGATCCCGTAGCGGCGACCCGGGTGCGAGCCGCGGGGCGCGACCTCGAGGCCCAGGCCGCGTCGCACGGGGGAGTGCAGGCCGTCGCAGGCCAGGAGCCAGCGGGCGCGGATGCCGGCGCACGTGACGGCGTCCGCGTCCTGCTCGACGGCTCCGGCCCTGCCGGTCACGATCTGCGCGCCGAGCTCGTCGGCCCGGCGCGCGAGCGCGGCCTGCAGCGTCGTGCGGCGCACCCCGCGGCCCTGCGACGTCGCGAACAGGTGGTCGGCGACCCGTGTGCCCGACAGGTAGCGGATGCCGGCCAGGCGGTGTCCGGCGGGGTCGACACCCAGCCGCGCGAGGGCCGCGACGGCCCCCGGCATGAGGCCCTCACCGCACGCCTTGTCCACGGGGGTCGCGCGCGGCTCGACGACCGTGACGGACAGACCGGCCAGGCGCGCCTCGATCGCGGCCGCGAGCCCGATCGGCCCGCCGCCCACGACGAGGACGTCGAGCGTCATGCCGTGATCGCCTGCAACGCCCGCTCCTCGGTCGGGATCCGGAAGCGCAGCAGCAGGATCGCGTTGAGGACCGTGAACGCGATCGCCGTGACCCACGCGGTGTGCACGAGGGGCAGGGCCAGGCCCTCGACCGCGACGGCCACGTAGTTGGGGTGCGCGAACCAGCGGTACGGCCCGCGGCGCACGAGCGTGGAGCCGGGCACGACGATCACCCGCGTGCTCCAGTGCCGGCCCAGCGTCGTGATGCACCACCAGCGCAGCGCGTTGGCCGCCACCACGAACGCGAGGGCGGTCCACCCGAGGGCGGGCAGGAACGGGCGGTCGGCGGCGTGCACCTCGACGACGCACGCGACCAGGAGGCCGGTGTGCAGCGCGACCATCGGTGGGTAGTGCCGCTGCCCGGACTCGACCCCGCCGTGCGCCAGGGCCCAGGTCACGTGCCGCTGGGACACGACGAGCTCGGCCACCCGCTCGAGCGCGATCACCACGATCAGCCAGTCGTACGGGGTCACGGCGTCTCCTCGGGCCAGCGGAGCAGGACGGTCTCGGTGCAGACGCCCGGACCGATAGCGAACAGCACGCCGGCCGACCCGGGGATCTGCCCGCCGGTGCGCAGGGCGTCGGCCAGCACGTGCAGGACGCCCGACGAGGACAGGTTGCCGACCCGCGCCAGCGAGGCCCAGCTCGCCGCGAACGCGTCGTCGGGCAGCTCCAGCGCGCGCGTCGCGGCCTGCAGGATGCGAGGGCCCCCGGTGTGGGCGACCCAGGTGCCCACGTCGCTGACCTTGAGCTGGTGCGCGGCCAGCAGGTCGACGATCCCGGGGGCGAGATGCTCCTCGACGATGTCCGCGAGGCTCGCCGCGAGCACGATCCGGAACCCGGAGCCGCCGACGTCCCAGCCGAGCGCGTCGGTGGTGTCCGGGACGAGGGCCGCGCGGCTGTCCACGACGTCCACACCTGGCGCGTCGACCGCGCGGTCGTCGCCGAGCATGACGGCCGCGGCCGCGCCGTCGCCGAACAGGCCGCTGGAGACGATGTTCGCCATCGACGCGTCGCCGTGCTGGAGCGTCAGGGAGCACAGCTCGACGGAGACGAGCAGCGCGACGTCCTGCGGGTGTCCGACGAGGTGGTCGCGGACACGAGCGATCCCCGCGGCCCCCGCGACGCAGCCCAGCCCGAACGAGGGCACGCGCTTGACGTCGCTGCGGAGCCCGAGCCTGGCGACGAGCAGCGCGTCGATGGACGGCGTCGCGATCCCGGTGACCGACGTGAAGAAGATCAGGTCGACCTCGGCGGGAGCGACGCCGGCGTCGGCCATCGCCCGGCGGCAGGCTTCGGCCGCGAGGTCGGTGCCCGCACGGATGAAGGCGTCGTTGGCCGCACCGAACGTGGTCAGGCCCGCGTAGGCGTCCAGGGGCAGCGCCGTGTGCCGCGTCGCGACGCCCGTGTGGGCGTGGATCCGCGCGATCGTCGCCAGACGCCGGGGGTCGGACGTCAGGAGGGGGGCGATGGTCGCGGTGATCTCGGCCTGGGGGTGGACGTGGCGAGGCAGGACGGGGGCGATCGAGGCGATGCGCACCATCCGCGCATCGTGCCACGCGGTTCCCAGACCGGCGAGCGTGCGGAGGTGCGGGCGTCCGCGGCCGCGCCTAGCGTCGATGGATGGACACGCCCCTGCACCACGTCGTCATCGTCGGCTCTGGTTTCGGCGGCCTCTTCGCGGCGCAGGCGTTCGCGCACGCGCCGGTCCGGGTGACGGTGCTCAGCGGCACCAACCACCACCTGTTCCAGCCGTTGCTCTACCAGGTGGCCACGGGCGTCCTCTCGTCGGGCGAGATCGCGCCGCCCACGCGCGAGGTGCTCAAGCGCCAGCGCAACGTGCGCGTGCTCCTCGGCCTGGTCACCCACATCGACCTCGACGCGCGCGAGGTCGTCTCCACCTCGCCGCTCGGCGAGCGGCGGACCAGCTACGACAGCATCATCGTGGCTGCCGGCGCCGGGCAGTCGTACTTCGGCAACGACCGGTTCGCGCAGTTCGCGCCCGGCCTCAAGAGCCTCGACGACGCTCTCGAGGTGCGGGGACGCATCCTCGGTGCGTTCGAGCTCGCCGAGCTGTCGACGGACGACGAGACCCTCGACCGGTTGCTGACGTTCGTCGTCGTCGGTGCGGGCGCGACCGGTGTCGAGATGGCGGGTCAGATCGCCGAGCTGTCTCGCCGGACCCTGCCCGGGACGTTCCGGCACATCGACCCGTCCCGAACCCGCGTCGTCGTCATCGACCCGGTGCCGCAGGTGCTGCCCGGGTACAGCGACAAGCTCTCCCGCGCGGCCGCCGACCGCCTCGAGTCGCTCGGCGTCGAGCTGTGGATGGGCCGCAAGGTCGTCGACGTCGACGAGGACGGGGTGGTCGTCGTGGACGGCGAGGGGCACCGGACGCGGCTCGAGGCGGCCTGCAAGGTCTGGGCTGCCGGCGTGGGCGCGTCCCCGCTCGCCGCGCAGCTGGCCGAGGACGCGGGCGCGCCGACCGACCGCGCCGGACGCATCGAGGTGGAGGAGGACTGCACGCTCCCGGGCCACCCCGAGGTGTTCGTCGTGGGTGACCTGATGACGATCAACGGCTACCCCTGGGTCGCGCAGCTCGCGATGCAGAGCGGGACGTACGCGGCCAAGGCGATCACCCGGCGCGTGCGGGGTGAGGAACCCGGTCCGCCGTTCCGCTACCGGGACAAGGGGATGATGGCGACGGTCGCGCGGTTCCACGCCGTCGCCAGGATCGGCAGGTTCGAGACGGCCGGGCTGCTCGCGTGGCTGCTGTGGCTCGGTGTGCACCTGCTGTACCTGATCGGGTTCAAGAACCGCGTCTCCACGTTGATGCACTGGGTCGTCAGCTTCGTCGGGCGATCACGGTCCGAGCAGGTCGCGACGTGGCAGCAGGTGGTCGGGCGCAATGCCCTCCGCCGGGAGGGCAGCCCGCCGCTGCAGGCACAGCCGGGCACCGACCCGACGTGATCACCGGGTCAGTGGTGCAGCCCCATCTTCAGCGCCGCGAGCGCGACGCCGAGCAGGCCGCACAGGAGGGTCGACCCGATGCGCGTGAGACCCGTCATGCCGCTGACGGAGCTCATCCGCCAGCCGACCACGAGCAGCATGGCGAGGTTCACCCCGAGGGCGATGTCGATGCCCGTCCCGACGTCGACGCCGAGCACAGCCTCACCGACGAGGACGACCCCGGGGATCAGGCACGCGGCGATGAGCGGGACTCCGTCGCGGAACACCTCGCGGCGCTCGTGCGCGGTCATGCTGCGTCTCAGGACCGTGCGGGCCGCAATCATGTGCGCGTAGGACTCCGCGGCCCAGTACACGGCGAGCGTGCCGAGCAGCAGGAGCGCGATCCGGACGAGGCCGAGCTCGAGCGGTGCGGCCGCGAGGACCGACCCGGTCACGACCAGGCCGTACAGGTGCGCGGCACGCCGGCGAGCGGAGTCGGGCTCGCCCTTGGGCGGTGAACCGTCGAGCGCTGTCACCTCAGGACCTCCTCGGGAAGGGAGCGGACCACGACGCGACGGGCGCCCGGTGCCTCGGTCGGTCGCCGCAGCCACCGGGACCCAGGTTCCCTCGACCGGACGCCCGCCGGCTAGTGCTGGGTCATCGCCACGCGCAGACGGTCGTCGGCGGTCAGGAGGCGGCCCGCGGAGGCCGAGTCCAGCTGGACCCAGTGGATCGTGCCCGTGAACACGCCGGTCTGCGCCGCGTAGTGCGACCCGAGCGTGGCGCGGGTGCCCTCCGCGCTCTCCTCGGCCGCGTGCACCGGTGGCCGGGCCGCCCCGACGTGTCCCTCGCCGACCCGCGCCCCGTCCAGGAACAGCGCGACGTCGCCGCCGGGTGCCGGGGCCTCGTCGTCCGCGAGGAAGTCGGCCCGCGCCTGGTGCACGCCGCCAGCCAGTCGGGTGCGGCCGACGACGATGAACTCGCGCGTGCCGAGCACGTCGTAGGCGAAGCACAGCCGCCCGCCGTGGCAGTACAGCGCCCAGCTGTCGAAGCGGCCACGCTGCGCGCGGATCAGCCCCTCCGCGCCGCCGGTCGGGACCGTCACGCTCGCGGTGAGCGAGAACCCGGCGCCGCCGTGGTCCCACGCGTGCGGGCCCGGGGCCACGGTCGCCGGAGCCGGTCGGTGCAGGGTCGCGGGGTGCATGGGTGCGTCCGATCCTCGAGGGGAGTGCGCTCCCGACGCTAGGAGCCGGTGCCGTGCGGCACATCACGCAGACCGCGTGAGAGGCAGCGGTGTGCCGCGGCCGCTCAGAACCGGGCGCCGCAGGGTGTGGTGCCGGGGGTGACCGCCGCCCTAGGGTCCCCCTATGGGGGAATTGCCGGAAGCGGGTCCGGCGGGCGGGCGCCTCGAGGACGTCCTGGTCGCCACCAAGCTCTCCGTGCCGCGCGAGAGGCCCGGGGCGGTCAGTCGCGCCCCGCTGGTCGCGCGAGCGCGGGCGAGCGGCCGCCCGGTCGTGGAGGTCAACGCGCCGGCGGGCTACGGCAAGTCCACGCTGCTCGCCCAGTGGGCCGCCTCCGATCCGCGTGCCGTCGCCTGGGTGGGCCTGGAGGCTCCGGACGACGAGCCCACGATCCTGCTCCAGCTCCTGGCGGCCGCGCTGTCGAGGGCGGGCGTCGTCGAGCCCGGTGTGGTCGAGGAGATGAGCGGCGCCGGGATCGCCGTGCTCGGGCGGGCGGCGCCCCGCCTCGCCGCCGCGGTGCGCACGAGCCCCGTGGACTTCGTGCTGCTGCTCGACGACGTCCACGAGCTGCGCGCCAGCGCGTGCCACGACGCGCTGGGGCTGGTGGTCGCCGCGCTGCCCGAGGGATCCCAGCTCGTCATGGCGAGCCGCGCGGAGAGGCCAGACCTCGCGCGGCTGCGCGCGTCGGGCGCGGTGACCTGGATCGGCGCCGCGGATCTCGCGCTCGACGTCGAGGGCGCGCGGCAGATCCTGTCCGCGGCGCACGTCCCGGTCACGGCCGAGTCGGCGGCGCTGGTCACCGAGCGCACCGAGGGCTGGCCCGCGGGGATCTACCTCGCCTCCCTCGTCGCCAGCGAGCAGGGAGCCGACGCGGGACCGCTGACCGGCGACGACAGGTACGTGGCGGACTACCTCCAGCGCGAGGCCCTCGGCCAGCTGTCCCCGCAGACGCAGCACTTCCTGCGCCGGACGTCGGTGCTCAGCCGGCTCAGCGCGTCGCTGTGCGACGCCGTGCTGGACGAGCGCGGCGCGGCCGAGCGGCTTCGCGAGCTCGAGGAGTCGAGCCTGTTCCTCGTCGCGCTCGATCGCCACCGAGGCTGGTTCCGGTACCACGCGCTGTTCCGCGAGTTCCTCCTGGCGGAGCTCCGACGCGTCGAGCCGGACGAGGAGATGAAGCTCAACCTGCGCGCCGCGGACTGGTACCAGGCGAACGGCTCGCCGACGCGGGCCCTCGAGCACCTCATGCTCACGGGCGAGCACGACCGGTGCGTCCAGCTCGCGGCGCAGCTGGCTCTGCCGACGTACCAGGCCGGGCAGATCGCGACCGTGCAGCGCTGGCTCCGCGACCTCGGGGACGTGCTCGTCGAGGGGTACGCGCCCCTGGCCGTCGCCGCAGGCCGCATCGCCGTCGGCACCGGGCGCACGGCCGAGGCGCTGCACTGGGCGGCGGTGGCCGACGCGGCGACGTTCGACCGGGTGCCCGTCGACGGCACGGCGTCGTTCGAGTCGGCGCGCGCGATGTTCCGGGCGCTGCTCTGCGCGTCCGGTCCCGCCAGGATGCTGGCCGACGCGTCGGTCGCGATCGACGCCGAGCCGGAGTGGAGCCCCTGGCGGCCGACCGCGACCGTCCTGGGTGGAGTCGCCGCACTGCTCCTCGGGGACCCCGAGTCCGCCGTCCGCCTGCTCGAGGAGGCAGCCGAGCGCGGGCGGGAGCTCGGCAACGCCGACGTGGTCGTGGTCGCCGAGTCCGAGCTGGCTCTCCTCGACATGGATGCCGACCGCTGGGACCGGGCGGTGGAGCGGGTCGGCATCGCGCTCGCGGCGATCGACGACCACCGGATGCTGGACTACCCCACGAGCCTCGTGGGCTTCGTCGCCGGCGCCCGGCTCGCGGCGCACCGGGGGGACGCGGCCGAGAGCGCGCGCCAGGTCGTCCGGGCGATGCGCGTCCGGCCGACGTGCGGCGTGCTGCTGCCCTACCTCGCGATCGGCGGCCGGCTGCAGCTGGCGCGCGTCTGCGCGGGCGACGACCCGACGGCGGCCCGGCACCTGCTGCGCGAGGCGGACGACCTCCTCCTGCGTCGACCGGACATGGGCACGCTGGTCCGCGAGGCCCACGAGGCGCGCACCCTGCTCGAGGCGGCCGGGCACGACGACCCCACGGGCGCGTCACCGCTGACCCCCGCGGAGCTGCGGCTCCTGCCGTACCTGCAGACCCACCTGACGATCCGCGAGATCGGTGAGCGGCTGTTCGTCTCGCGCAACACGGCCAGCTCGGAGATCGGCTCGATCTACCGCAAGCTCGGGGTGTCCTCGCGCGGCCGGGCCGTCGAACGGGCGCTGGAGATGGGCCTGCTCGGCCAGTAGGTCCTCAGGCGCCTTCGGCCTCGAACGGGTCGTACCCGAGAGCCAGCGAGAGCATCGGCGCGGCGGCGACGACGCTGGGCAACCCGACGATGGGGACGGCCGCGGTGAGCACGTCGACGATCTCGGCCGTGGTGGCGCCCGCGCTGACGGCGGCGTCGACCTCGGTGCCGTAGGTCGGCTCGGCGCCACCGACGGCGACGAGCGCCGCGAGGCGGACGAGGGCGAGCGACTTGGCGTCGAGGACGCGAGCCTCCCTCGCGACCTCGTCGACGACGCCCGGGTCGTTGAGCGCGAGTCGTCGCAGTCGGTCGATGTAGTCCACGAGATCGCCTCGGTCGGGTCGTCGGAGTGAACACCCATTGAGGCA
Organism: Cellulomonas sp. PhB150; assembly: GCF_003755175.1. Taxonomy (GTDB): domain Bacteria; phylum Actinomycetota; class Actinomycetes; order Actinomycetales; family Cellulomonadaceae; genus Cellulomonas. The sequence continues at coordinate 220,116 of NZ_RKHX01000002.1, forward strand.
CGGGCCAGGCGTCGACGCATCACGTCGATCGTGTGACGCGCGCCGGGCGCGAATCATGCGTTCTGCGTGACGACGCGCACGCGGGCGAGATCCAAGGTGGAAGTCGTTCCGGAGTGAGGGCTCGCGACCGTCGAGCCTCGGCCGGGGAAAGGCGGATGACCATGAGTCAGGACGTGGCCGACCTCGAGCAGACGGGCCCCATCGACTACCTCGTCGTCGAGTTCCCGCCGGGCGGGATGAAGGGCGAGGCGTTCCCCCTGCTGGTCGACCTGGTGGACCGGGGGCTGATCCGCATCCTCGACCTCGTCGTCGTGCGCAAGGAGACCGACGGCTCGCTGTCCGGCCTCGCGCTGGACGCCCTCCCCGACGGCGCCGCCGACCTGACCCTCTTCGAGGGCGCGACCTCCGGGCTGCTGGGTGACGACGACCTGCAGGAGGCGGCGAACGCGATCGAGCCCGGTGCCGCTGCGGCGGTCCTGGTGTACGAGAACGTCTGGGCCGTCCCGTTCGCGGTCGCGCTGCGCCGGAGCGGCGCGCAGATGGTCGCGAGCGGGCGCATCCCCGTGCAGGCCATCCTCGCGTCGCTCGACGCGATCGAAGCCGGCTGAACCACACCGACTGACAGCTAGGAGGACTGACATGCCTGGACTCATCCGCGGCGTCGCGCGCACGGCCGTCGTCGCCGGGACGGCGACAGCCGTCTCGAACCGTGTCTCTCGCCGGCAGGCCGGGCGCTGGTCCGCCCAGGAGCCTGCGCCCGCCTACGCCGAACCGACGTACGCCGCTCCGCCGCCACCCCCGCCCCCGGCGCCGGCTCCGGCGGCGGGCCTGGACATGGACGCGAAGCTCGCGCAGCTGACGCGCCTCGCCGCGCTGCGGGACCAGGGCGTGCTCAGCCCGGCGGAGTTCGAGGTGCAGAAGGCGCAGATCCTGGCCGGCTGACGGCCCCCACCCTGCTCGAAGGAGGTAATGCGGTGAACAGCTTCATGCAGTGGTTCTGGCTCATGGTGTGGTGGTTCGCGTTCGTGATGTACCTGATCGTCCTGTTCCAGATCGTCACGGACCTGTTCCGGGACAAGGACCTCAGCGGCTGGTTGAAGGCCCTGTGGCTGATCGGCCTGATCCTGCTGCCGTTCCTCGTGGCGCTCATCTACGTCATCGCGCGGGGTCGGAGCATGGCGGAGCGGCAGGCTGCGCGCGCCCACCAGGCGCGGTCCCAGACCGAGAGCTACATCCGGGACGTGGCGTCGGCCTCGCCGTCCGCCGACATCGCCCGGGCCAAGGAGCTGCTCGACGCCGGCGTGATCGACGCGGGCGAGTTCGCGCAGCTGAAGGCGAAGGCCCTGGCCTGACGTCAGGGGTCGCCACGCTCCGCCTACGATCGGCGCGTGGCGATCCCTGACTTCATCCTCGCGCTGCGCGCGGCTGTCGGCCACGAGTCGCTGTGGCTGAGCGGCGTCACGGCCGTGGTGGTGCGCGACGACTCCCACGTGCTGCTCGTGCGCCGCGCGGACACCGGCGCCTGGACGCCCGTCACCGGGATCATCGACCCGGGTGAGGAGCCGGCCGCCGCGGGCGCCCGCGAGGTGCTCGAGGAGGCCGACGTGGTCGCCGTCCCCGAGCGCCTCGCCTGGGTGCACGTGCTGCCCCCCATGACCTACGACAACGGCGACCGGGCGCAGTACCTCGACGTGGTGTTCCGCTTCCGGTACGTGTCCGGCACGCCCGCGCCCGCCGACGGGGAGAACACCGACGCCGCGTGGTTCGCGCTGGACGCCCTGCCGCCCATGTCGCAGGACATGGGCGGCAGGATCCGCCGCGCGCTCGAGTCGGGCGAGGCAGAGTTCGGCCGCTAGACCCAGAAGGTCGCCAGGCGCCCGGCGAGGGCCCTGCCCTGCTCGTAGCCGCCCCGGGCTGCCTGCGGACGGGTCGACGGATCCATGGCGCGGGCGTCGAACACGTCGCCCGCGCTCGCGTCGGGCACCACCACCTCGACGCTGCTGCCCCCGGCGCGCAGCTCGGCGACCTGCGCGGCGAGGTCCGTGCGCCACGCGAGCGGGTGCCGCGTCCGGCCGCCGAACGGCGACAGCACGAGCACCCGCCCGTACCCCGCCGCCAGGTCCGCGTTCTCGTTGCGTCGGTAGCCGCCGTTGATGAACCGGCGCTCGCCGACGCCGTACGTGCCGGCGAAGCCGTTGCTGGTGCTCGCGGCCACGGCGTCGACCAGGTCGATCCCGCTGTCGCGGTCGAGCACGACCGGCTCGCCGGTCCGCGCGTCGACGACGGCGATGCGCACGAGCCGTGCGGGCCAGTCCCGGCGGGGGAGGCGCGCCGCGACGGTCTCGCGCCAGCGCCTCGTGCTCTCGTCGTCGGCCGTGTCCTTGGCGAGCGCCGCGGCGCCCATCCGGCGGCGCATGTCCGACGGGTCGGCCGACGACGCGATGATCGTGTCCGACCAGTCCATGAAGCTCTGGGAGGTGGCTCTCGCCGGGCGAGCAGGGCCAGGCCCGGCTGGTGGGGCCTCGGCGACGACGGCCGCGTACAGGTCCGCGGGCCGGGCGCCGCTGGTGATCTGGGCGGCGGCCGTCGACCCGGCCGAGGTGCCGACGACGAGGTCGGCGTCGGTGAGGTCGACGCCGGCGGCCGCGAGACCGGCGACGAGGCCGAGCTCCCAGGCGTTGCCGGCCGCGCCGGCACCGGCGAGCACCAGGGCTCGGTCGTTCGTGGTCGTGCGTGGTTCAGGAGTGCTCATGGGAATCGCCTTCCGCGATGTTCCTGTGGCGCTCCCCGTCGCGACGAGATCAGTCGCGGGCCGCGGAGAGCACCCGGTGGGGTCCTGCGTCCATGGGTGTCACCTCCTGAGGTCGGTCGTGAATCACTGGGACGCTAGCACCGCGGTCAACCGAGATAGCCGGCGATCAGCGCACCGATCGGTCCCGGGTGGCTCAGCGGTGCGAGGTGCCCGCCGGGGACCACGTCGGGTTCGACACCCAGGCGCTCGCGCGCGACCCGATGCTGCAGGGCGAGGGGGAAGAGCCGGTCGTCGCGGGCCGCGATCACGTGGATGGGCACGTCGGGCCAGGTGAACTGCGCGGAGTCCGCGAACACGGCGTCGGACTGCGGCTTGTCGTGCCGGGCGACCTCGCGGACCAGCGCGGGCGCGAAGCCGTCGAGGAAGTAGACCTCGTCGGAGAACTCCGTGGGGTAGCCGCCCTCGCGGGCAGCCGCCTCCCTGGCCTCGGTCGACCCCACGTGCTCGCCCCACTCGCCGACCGTCTCGCCCGGCAGCGGGATCATCGCGTTGACGAGCACGACCATCCGGACGCGCACCCGTGACGAGACCAGCGGCGCCGTGAACCCGCCCATCGACTGCGCGACGAGCACGACGTCCGTGCGCCCGCCGATCGCGTCGACGACCGCGTCCGCCGCGGCCGCGAGCCCGTCGTGCGCACCCGCCGTCGGCAGGTCGACCGCGAACGCGTCGAGCCCACGCCCTCGCAGGTCCGTGACCAGGGGGTGCAGGAACCAGCCGTCACCGCCCGCGCCCGGGATCATCGCGACCGTCGTCACCGGGCGACCTCGTCGCGTGCCGCCGCGAACGCCTCGACGCACGCCCGGATGTCCGCCTCGGTGTGCACCGCGGACAGCTGCACCCGGATCCGGGCCTTGCCCCGCGGCACGACCGGGTAGCTGAACGCGGTGACGTAGACGCCGCGCGCCTCGAGGGCGCGTGCGACACCGGCTGCCAGCACGGCGTCGCCGAACATCACGGGCACGATCGGGTGCGAGCCGGGGAGCAGGTCGAAGCCCGCGTCGGTCATCAGCGCGCGGAAGAGCGCCGCGTTGGCAGCCAGCGCCGCGCGTGCCTCGTCGGACGAGGCCACGAGCTCGAGCGCTGCGAGCGTCCCGGCGACGACCGACGGCGCGAGCGTGTTGGAGAACAGGTACGGCCGCGCGCGCTGGCGCAGCAGGTCGACGACCTCCTGCTGCGCGGCGACGTACCCGCCCGACGCGCCACCGAGCGCCTTGCCGAACGTGCCGGTGAGGATGTCGACGCGGTCGGCCACGCCGAACAGCCAGGGTGTGCCGCGTCCGCCGTCGCCGACGAACCCGACGGCGTGCGAGTCGTCGACCAAGACCATGGCGTCGTACCGCTCGGCCAGGTCGCAGATGCCGTCGAGGGGCGCGTAGGAGCCGTCCATCGAGAACACGCCGTCCGTGACGACGACCCGCGTGCGCGCACCGGCCGCGGCGACGAGCTGCGCCTCGAGGTCCGCCAGGTCGGCGTTGCGGTACCGGAAGCGCTGCGCCTTGCACAGGCGGATGCCGTCGATGAGCGAGGCGTGGTTGAGCTCGTCGGAGATGATCGCGTCGTCGGCGCCGAACAGCACCTCGAACACCCCGCCGTTCGCGTCGAAGCACGACGAGAACAGGATCGTGTCGTCGCGCTGCAGGAACTGCGAGACGGCCCGTTCCAGCTCGAGGTGGATGTCCTGCGTGCCGCAGATGAACCGGACGCTGGCCAGCCCGAAGCCGCGGTCGCGGATCGCCGCCACGGCGGCGGCCTCGATGCGCTCGTCGTCGGCCAGGCCCAGGTAGTTGTTGGCGCAGAAGTTCATCAGGCGCGCCTCGCCGAGGCCGATGTGGGCCGACTGCGTGCTGCTCAGCGGCCGCTCGTGCTTGGTCAGCCCCGCGGACTCGATCTCCGCCAGCTCGTCGGCGAACCGCTGCCTCGTCGTCGCGTGCATCAGATCTGCGTCCAATCGATGATGACCTTGCCCACCCCGCCCGACGCGGCCGCGTCGAACGCCTCCCGCCACTGCGTGGCGGCGAACCGGTGCGAGACGAGCGACGCGATGCGCCCGCGGAGCACCTCGCTCGTGTGCAGCATGGCGCTCATGGAGTTCCACGTCTCGAACATCTCGCGACCGTAGATCCCCTTGAGCGTCAGCATCCTCGTCACGACCACGCCCCAGTCGATGCTGAACGGCTCGCTCGGCAGGCCCAGCATCGCGATCCGACCGCCGTGGTTCATGTTGTCGATGACCAGCGGCAACGCGGTCGGTGAGCCGCTCATCTCGAACGCGATGTCGAACCCCTCGCGCATGCCGACCTCGTGCTGCAGCTCGTGCAGGTTCTCGCGCGTGACGTTCAGGCCCCGGTCGGCGCCCATCTCCCGGGCAAGGGCGAGGCGCGCGTCGTTGACGTCGGTCGCGACGATGAACCGCGCGCCGGCGTGCCGGGCGACCGCGATCGACATCAGGCCGATCGGGCCGCAGCCGCTGACGAGCACGTCCTCTCCGACCACCGTGAACGCCAGCGCGGTGTGCACGGCGTTGCCGAGGGGGTCGAACAGTGCACCGACCTCGGGCTCGATCGCGTCGTGGTGCACCCAGACGTTCTCGGCGGGCAGCACGACGAACTGCGCGAACGCGCCGTCGCGCTGCAGCCCGACGCCGACGGTGCGGATGCACATCTGCCGACGGCCGGCCCGGCAGTTGCGGCACGTGCCGCACACGATGTGCCCCTCGCCGGAGACCAGGTCGCCCTCCGTGATGTCGTGCACGCCGGCGCCGACGTCGACGATCTCGCCGCAGAGCTCGTGCCCGGGGATCAGGGGCGCCCGGACTGCGCCCGCCGCCCAGGGGTCCCACCGCTCGATGTGCAGGTCGGTGCCGCAGATGCCGGTGCGCAGGACGCGGATCTTGACCTCGCCCGGCCCCGCCTCGGGCTCGGGGCGGTCGACGAGCTCGAGCCCCGGGCCTGCGGCCGCCTTGTAGAGCGCCTTCATCGGGTGCGCAGGTCCTTGCGCAGGATCTTGCCCGACGCGGACTTCGGGACCGCGTCGATGAACTCCACCCGCCGGATCTTCTTGTGCGCCGCGACCCGCTCCGCGACCCACGCCATGAGCGTCTCCGCCGTGAGGTCCTGCGACGCGCGCACCACGAACGCCTTGGGCACCTCCTGCCCGTCGTCGTCCGGGACGCCGATCACGGCCGCGTCCTGCACGTCGGGGTGCGTGAGCAGCAGCGCCTCGAGCTCCGCGGGCGGCACCTGGTAGCCGTGGTACTTGATGAGCTCCTTGAGCCGGTCGACGACGTAGAACGCGCCGCTCGCGTCGACCGTCGCGATGTCGCCGGTGTGCAGGAAGCCGTCCGCGTCGAGCGTCTGCGCGGTCGCGTCGTCGTCGCCGAGGTACCCGGTCATCACGTTCGGGCCCTGGCACCACAGCTCGCCGGGCTCGCTCATGCCCTCGTCGGGGACCGGGATGTCGTGCCCGTCGGTCGGGTCGACCAGGCGGCAGACCATGTTCGGGATGACCAGTCCCACCGAGCCGCGCGGGATGTCGGTGCGGTCCGCGGGGACCGCGTGCGAGACCGGGCTCATCTCGGTCATCCCGTAGCCCTGCACCACCCGGCAGGACAGCCGCTCGGCGACCGCGTCGGCCAGCGCGCCGTCCAGCGGCGCCGCGCCGGACAGGATCGTGTGGACGCTGCCCAGGTCGTGCTCCGCCACGAGCGGGTGCCGCGCGAGGGCGAGCGCGATCGGCGGTGCGATGAACAGGTAGGTGCAGCGGTGCTCGGCGATCGCGCCGAGGAACTGGGCGAGGTCGAACCGTGGGAACGTCACGAGCTGCGCGCGGGCGAACAGCGACAGGTTGAGCAGCACCGTCATGCCGTAGATGTGGAAGAACGGCAGCACCGCAGCGACCCTGTCGTCCGGGCCGAGCGTGATGATCCCGATGGTCTGGGCGACGTTCGCGACGAGGTTGCGGTGCGTGAGCATGACGCCCTTGGCCAGCCCCGTCGTGCCCGACGAGTACGGCAGCACCGCCAGGTGCGTCGCGGGGTCGATGCTCACCACCGGCGCGGTGCGGGCCTCGCCCAGCCAGTCGGCGAGCGACTCGTGCCCCTCGGCGCCGTCGACGACCATCACCGTCCCGACGCCGGCCGCCGCCGCACCCGCGGCCATGTTCTCCCGCAGCACGCCGACCGTGATCGCCAGCCGCGCCCTCGAGTCGGCGAGCTGGCGGCCGATCTCGTCGCCCGTGTAGAGCGAGTTCACGGTCGTGACCGTGGCACCCGCACGCAGGATCCCGTGGAACAGTGCGACGAACGCGGGGGAGTTCGGCGAGTGCAGCGCGACGACGTCGCCCGGTCCGATCCCTCGGGCGGCGAGCGCTCCCGCGACGCGGTCGACCTGGTCGAGCAGCTCGCCGTAGCTGGTCGCCCGCCCCGACACGGAGTCGAGGACGGCGGTGCTGGTCAGCGCGCTGCCCGGCAGGTCGCGGAACAGGAAGTCGTACACCGGCAGGTCGGGGATCTCGACGTCGGGGAACGGGCTGGTGATGGCCACGGGCACTCCTTGCAGCGACGTACGACCGCGCACGTCGTTGTGCGCGGTCTTCTCGGCACGCTACCTCCGCGGCGGCCCCGCTGCAGGGGGCACGCTCATCCCCAGCAGAGGCAGAACGGGTGCCCGGCGGGGTCGGCGTACACCTGGAAACCCTCCGGGCCGTCGGGATCCTCGGCGGCCTGCAGCAGCTCGGCGCCCAGGGCCATCGCCTCGGCGTGCGCGCCGGCCAGGTCCGTGATGTACAGGTCGAGGTGGATCTGCTGGGGGACGCCGTCCGGCCACTGCGGGCGCCGGTGGTCCGGGGCGAGCTGGAAGCCGAGCTGCGGCTGCTTGTCGACGTAGACGGTGTGCCAGTCGTCCTCGGCCTCGACGGTCCCGCCCAGCAGCCCGGCCCAGAAGGCGGACTCGGCGGCGAGGTCGGCGGCGTCGAAGACGGTGATGCGCTTGGTGATCTCCATCCGGCCATGCTGCCGCGGCCCTCCGACACGCGCTCAGTCGGGCAGCATCGGCACGGAGAACCCGTCCCCGGACCTGATCAGGCTCGCCCGCATCACCGCGCCGCTGCCGAACCGCGCGGCGACCGCGTCGACCGCGGCGTCCATCCCGCCCGTGTCGACGGGCCCGAACGACAGCCGCGGCTGCACCACCGCGTCCGACTCGAGGTTGGTCAGCGCGACGCCGACCAGCGTGAGCCCGCGCTCGCGGACGAGCGGCCCGGCGGCGTCGAGCAGCATGGTCGCGGTCGCCGCGAGGTCCTCGCCGGACGAGGTCGCGTGCGCGAGCGAGTGCGACCGGGTGGCCTTGGTGTAGTCCTCGAACCGGAGTCGCAGCACGACGGTCCGTGCGATCCGGTGGGCGGAGCGCATGCGACGGCACACGCGGTCGACGAGTCCGAGCAGCGCGGCCGTGACGAACTCGGGGGAGTGCCGGCCGTGCCCGATCGCCCGCTGCGCGCCGATCGAGCTCCGTCGCCGGTCGGTGACCACCCGCTCCGGGGTGCGCCCGTGCACGACCGCGAACAGGTGCCGTCCCGCGGCGGGGCCCAGCAAACCGCGCAGCACAGGCTCGCCGAGCGTCGCCACGTCGCCGGCCGTGCGGAGCCCGTAGCCCTCCAGCTTCGTCGCCGTCACCTCGCCGACGCCCCACAGCATCGTCAGCGGCAACGGGTGCAGGAACGCGTCCTCCGCGTCGGGCGGCACGAGCAGGAGCCCGTCCGGCTTGGCGACGCGACTGGCGACCTTCGCGAGGAACGGGGTCCGGGCCACGCCGACGGTGATCGGCAGCCCCACCTCCTCACGGATCCGCGCGCGCAGCCGTGCCCCGATGTCGACCGGCGCGACGTCGATCCGGTGCAGCCCCGCCACGTCGAGGAACGCCTCGTCGATCGAGACGCCCTGGACCTGCGGTGTCGTGTCCCGGAAGACGTCGAACACCGCCTTGCTGGCCTCGACGTAGGCGTCGAACCGCGGCGGCACGGTGATGACGTCGGGGCAGAGCATCCGCGCCTGCCGGCCGCTCATCGCGGTCTTCACGCCGCGCCGCTTCGCCTCGTAGGAGGCCGCGAGAACCACGCCGCCGCCCACCACGACCGGCCGGTTGCGCAGGCGCGGGTCGTCGCGCTGCTCGACCGACGCGTAGAACGCGTCGAGGTCGGCGTGCAGGATGGCGGCGCGCGGCTCAGGCATAGAACACATGTTCTACCCGGGGTCCGACATCGCGCCAGGCTCGGCCGCGGACCACACTGGGCCGATGGACGTCACGGCGTGGGTCGGGGAGTACGAGCGAGCGTGGCGCGAGCGTGATGCGGCGGCGGTGGAGCGCCTGTTCACGCACGACGCCGTGTACCTGCGGTCGGGGTACGACGACGGGCTCGTGGGGCTCGAGGCGATCCGCGACTTCTGGGACGACGAGACCCCGTTCACCCTGGCGTGGTCGCCGCTGGCCGTGGACGGCGACACCGCGGTCGTGCGGGCCGAGGTCGCCTACGGCGGCGACGAGCCGCGCGAGTACCGCGACCTGTGGATCCTGGTGTTCGCCGACGACGGGCGCGTGCGGCACTTCGAGGAGTGGGCGCAGTGGCCCGGCGCGCCCTGGACGCAGTCGCAGCCCTGAGCCACCCGCGTCGATACGCTCGCGGCTGACGTCGTCGTGAACGGGAGGGTGCGTGCGTCCCACTGAGCCCGGCACGGGTCGGCCGGCGCGCGCCGACGACGTCGACCAGCTGGTCGTGGAGCTGGCCGCGCTGCTCGTCGCGTGGAGCTTCGAGGGCACCGTCAGCACCGAGGACCGGCTCACGCGCGTCGCCCGCGCGTACGGCAAGGAGATCGAGGCCGTGGTCCTCGCCGACGCGGCGATCGTGACGGTCGGCGGTGTCACGCGCGTCGCCGCCGGGCACCCGGACATCCCCGCGCTCGACCAGATCGCCGCCCTCAACGACCTGATCGACGCGATCGAGGCCGACCCGCCGCCCGTGGCGGTCGCCCGCGCCCGGGTCGCCGAGCTCCGCGCGCAGCCCGGCCGGTTCGGGCCGGCGCTGCGCGTCCTGGGGGCGGTGCTGTTCACGATCGGGTTCGGGGTCTCGATCCAGGCGACGTGGCAGGAGGTCGTCGCGGCCGGGCTCGGCGGCGTGGTCGTCGGGCTCGCCTTCGTCGCCATGCTCTCGAGGCCGCGGCTCGCGCTGGTGGCCCCGCTGATCTCCTCGACGGTCGTCTCGATCGCGGCGATCTCGGCCTACGAGCACGGCTGGATCCACGGTGGGCCGATCCAGCTCATGGCGCCCGTGCTGTTCCTCTTCATCCCCGGCGACGCACTGAGCGCCGGCGCGCTCGAGCTGGCCGCCGGCCGGTACACCGCGGGCGCGAGCCGGCTCGTCTACTCCTTCTTCGTGCTGGTCTTCCTGGGCCTCGGCGCCGTCCTGGCGCTCGGGCTGCTCGGCGCCGACGCGTCCGACCTGTTCGACCCCGACGTCGTCAGCACGCTGCCGTGGTGGGGCGTCTGGTTCGGCTGGGTGCTGTTCGCGGTCGGGGTGATGCTGGTGTTCTCGATGCGGCCGCGCGACTTCCCGTGGGCGCTCGTCACGATCCTGCTCACGTTCGGGGCCGCGCAGCTGGGGACCTGGGCGTTCGGCGAGATCCCGGGGACGTTCCTGGGTGCGATGGCGATGACCGCGCTCGTGCTGGTCCTGTCGCGCCCCGTGGGCAGGCCCGCGCCCTACGTGCTGTTCCTCGGCGCGTTCTTCGTGCTGACCCCCGGGTCGCGGGGGCTGCGCGGGCTCGAGACGCTCGTCGGCGGCAACGCGATCGACGGACTGCGGGACATCGGGCTGATGGTCGGCATGCTCGCCGCGATCGCGCTCGGGATCCTCACCCTGGCCGCGCTCCTGCCCGCGCGATGGACCCGCGGCATGCTTCCGTAGCCGTCCGGGCTCGCCGCGCGCCGGGCGCGGCCCCGCGCCACACTGGCTGGCAGTCCGAAGCCGCCCAGCCAAGGAGCAGCCGTGAGCATCCTGCGCACCAAGAGCGTCGAGCAGTCCCTGGCGGACGCCGAAGAGCCGGAGTTCAAGCTCAAGCGCTCGCTGTCGGCGTTCGACCTCATCGTGTTCGGCGTCGGCGTGGTCATCGGCGCCGGCATCTTCACGCTCACCGGCCGCGCGGCGCACGAGGTCGCCGGTCCCGCCATCGTCATCAGCTTCGTCGTCGCCGCGATCTGCTGCACGCTCGCCGCGCTCTGCTACGCCGAGTTCGCGTCCACCGTCCCGGTCTCGGGGTCCGCGTACACGTTCAGCTACGCGAGCCTGGGCGAGATCTTCGCGTGGATCATCGGCTGGGACCTCATCCTCGAGATGTTCCTGGGTGCGAGCGTGGTGGCGCAGGGCTGGTCCGCCTACCTGAGCGTGTTCCTGGAGAACATCGGGATCACCGTGCCCGCCTCGATCAGCTCGGGCGGCACGGTCGACCTGTTCGCCATCGGGCTCGTCGTGCTCCTCGGTGTGCTCATCACGATCGGCATCAAGGAGTCGATGCGGGTCAACATCGTGCTCGTCGGGCTCAAGCTCTTCATCGTGCTGTTCGTCATCATCGCGGGGATCGGGTTCATCTCGACCGCCAACTACCACCCGTTCGTCCCGCCGGCCGAGGCGAACGAGACGACCACCGGCCTGACGCAGCCGCTCATCCAGGCGCTGTTCGGGCTCGCGCCGACGGCTTTTGGGATCGGCGGGATCTTCGCGGGTGCCGCGCTCGTGTTCTTCGCGTTCATCGGGTTCGACGTGGTCGCGACGACCGCCGAGGAGACGAAGAACCCGCAGCGCGACCTGCCGATCGGCATCATCGGCTCGCTGATCATCTGCACGGTCCTGTACTGCGCGGTCTCGATCGTGGTGACCGGGATGGTCCCGTACGACAAGCTCGACCCGGAGGCGGCGCTCGCGAACGCCTTCGAGGCGCACGGGCAGGACTGGATGGCGACGATCATCGCCGCCGGGGCGGTCGCCGGGCTCACGACCGTGGTCCTCACGCTGATGATCGGCGCGACGCGCGTCGTGTTCGCGATGAGCCGCGACAGCCTGCTGCCGCGCGGGCTGGCTCGCGTGCACCCCACGTTCCGCACCCCGTACGTGATCACGGCGCTCGTGACCGTCGTGACCGCGCTCGTCGCCGGCCTCACGCCGGTCGGGGTGCTCGAGGAGATGGTGAACATCGGCACGCTGTCGGCGTTCGTGCTGGTCAGCCTCGGGGTGATCGTCCTGCGCAGGAAGCGCCCCGACCTGCCGCGCTCGTTCCGCGTGCCGTGGGTCCCGGTGCTGCCGGTCGTGTCGGCGCTGATCTGCCTCTACCTGATGCTCAACCTGTCGGTCGAGACGTGGCTGCGGTTCCTGATCTGGCTGGTCATCGGGTTCGTCATCTACTTCGTCTACTCCCGCAGGCACTCGCGCGTGACGGACACGGACGCGCCGAAGGTCACGACGACGACGTGACCAGCACCTGCTCGACCCGCGAGGCCTGGACCACGCGGTGCACGAAGTCGAGCTTGCGCGCGACCTGCTCGACGATCGCGAACGGGTACAGGTCGGACTTGCCCATCGCGCGGTTCGCGGAGTCGAGGAACGTCGAGACCGGCCGCCAGTCGGTGAGCACGTCGGCCATGGTCGCGTCTCCGTAGGTGGCGCGCGGGACGACCTCGTCGCCGAGGCGCATCGCGGCGGCCGCTGCCGTCGTGAGCGTGTCCGTCATGTGCAGGTAGTGGGCCCAGCACTCGGCGAAGTCCTCCCACGGGTGCATCGTCGCGTACTCCGAGATGTAGCCCTCGGTCCAGCCCCGTGGCGCCCCCGTCCGGTAGTGGCGCGCGATGGCGTCGGCGTAGGACGCGCGCTCGTCGCCGAACAGCTCGCGGCACTCGTCGATCCACCCCGTCTGCTCGACGAGGACCCACTGGTAGTAGTGGCCGACCTCGTGGCGGAAGTGCCCGAGCATCGTGCGGTACGGCTCGCCGAGGCTGACCCGCAGCTGCTCGCGGTGGGCGTCCAGGGTCTCGGCCAGGTCGATCGTCACGATGCCGTTGGCGTGCCCGATGACGACGCGCGAGCCGTTGGTGCGCGACGAGAGCAGGTCGAACCCGAGCCCGCCGGGCCGCTCGTACCAGGGGGTGACCGGTAGGCCGAGCTCGGCCAGCTGGACCAGGAGCCGGCGCTTGCTCGCCGACGCGGTCGCCAGCTTCTCCAGGGCGAGGGTGTCGTCCGCGCTCGGGCGGGTGCGTGTGAGGCGGCACGAGAAGCACTGGCCGGACCCCGAGTCGCCCGCCGTCAGCCAGCTGCAGTCCCAGCGCCGGTTCGCGCACCGGAACCACCAGGTGCCGTCGACGTCGATGCCCTGCTCGGGGGCGGCGCGGACCGTCCGCGTGGGCGGGTGCAGCCCCACCTCGAGGCCGCACGCGCCGCACGTCAGCGAGTCGACTGCGAGGGCTGACGAGCAGCGAGGGCAGGAGAACTGGCGCACGGCGCGACCGTAGCGCACGGGCCTGTCGGTGGTCGGCGGGTGTGGTCGAGGGCCCGCGCCGCCTCGTGTGGGTGGTCGTCCGTAGCGTCGGCGCGAGCGACGAGGCGAGCTCGGGGGACGAGGGGAGCAGTGCGATGTGCATGCGGTGCCAGGGCATGAGCGAGGAGGAGGTCCGGGAGGACCTCCTGGCGAAGATCGAGCGGTTCGGATGGACGCTCTGCTCGGTCGAGGCCGGCGCGGGCAGCCTCTCGTTCACCTACACGATCGGGCTCACGCGGTTCCACGGGCATCCCGAGCTCATGGTCAGCGGTCTGGACGAGTTCGACGCGGCAAGCGTGCTCAACGACCTCGGAGAACGCGTGCGCGCGGGCGAGCGCTTCGAGCACGGGCAGGTCGTCCCGTACGAGGGCACCGCCCATCGGAGCCTGCTGGTGCACGTCGCGAGCCCGGAGGGCTGGTCTACGCGCAGGAGATCTACGCCGTGCCCGGCGGCCGGCCCGTCCCGGCGCTGCAGGTGATCTGGAGCGACCGCGCCGGCGCCTGGCCGTGGCAGGTCGACGCGCGTCCCGGACGGCAGGAGCTGTTCGGCCGGCCGCAGCACCTGCGACGCGGGTAGCCCGACGATGCCTGGTTCGCATTGCGCACTCGCCCCACCAGGAGAATCGTGTGCGGGGACGCGCCTCGCCGATCGCGTCCCCGCGCGTGAAGAGGGACCATGACCGACGCGACCGCCACGCCCGCACCATCCGCCTTCACCGTCCCGCGCTCGGCGTGGAACGCGCTGATCGTCCTCATGGCCGGGATGTTCATGGCCCTGCTGGACACGACGATCGTCAACGTCGCCCTCCCGACGATCCAGCAGTCGCTGGACGCGAGCGAGGCCACGCTGAGCTGGATCATCTCGGGCTACGCCCTCGCGTTCGGGATCGCGCTGATCCCCGCGGGCCGGATCGGGGACCGGATCGGGCACAAGTGGGTGTTCTTCGCCGGGCTGGCGCTGTTCACGCTCGCGAGCCTGTTCTGCGGACTGGCGCAGAACAGCATCCAGATGATCCTGGCGCGCGTCGTCCAGGGGCTCGCGGGCGGCATGTTCGTGCCCGCCGTGACCGCGTTCATCCAGCTGCTGTTCCCCGGGCCCGTGCGTGGCAAGGCGTTCGCGATCCTCGGGTCGGTCATCGGCGTGTCCACCGCGCTCGGCCCGATCCTCGGCGGCCTGATCATCGAGGCGTTCGGCGATGAGAACGGCTGGCGGCTGGTGTTCTGGGTGAACATCCCGATCGGCATCATCGCGCTGATCGCGGCGGCCAAGCTGCTGCCCGCGGGCGCCGAGGGCGGCGCGCGCGAGGGGTCCGACTACGTCGGGCTGCTGCTCCTGAGCGCCGGGCTCGTCGCGCTGCTGGTGCCGCTCATCGAGGGGCAGGACAAGGGCTGGCCGGCGTGGACGTTCGTCACGCTCGCGATCGGCGTGCTGCTGATCGTCGCGTTCGCGTTCTGGGAGCGGCGCGAGGCCTCGGCCGACAAGAACCCGCTGGTGCCGCCGCACCTGTTCTCGCACCCGGCCTTCACCGGCGGGACGATTCTCGCGCTCGTCTACTTCGCCGCGTTCACCAGCATCTTCTTCACCATCTCGCTGCTGTGGCAGGCGGGGCTCATGCACACCGCGCTGGAGTCCGGGGTCGTCGGCGTGCCGTTCGCGCTCGGGAGCATCGTCGGCGCGTCGCAGAGCAACCGGCTCAGCCAGAGGCTGGGGCGCACCGTGCTCGTCGTCGGCACCGCGATGGTCGCGGCGGGGTTGATCTGGGTGTGGCTGGTGCTGCGCACGGAGGACGCGAGCAGCCTCAGCAACTGGGACCTCGCCGTGCCGCTGGCCATCGCGGGCATCGGCAACGGGTTGTTCATCGCCCCGAACGCGCAGTTCATCGTCGCGACCGTGGACCGGACCGAGGCGGGTGCCGCGAGCGGCGTGATCTCCGTGATGCAGCGCGTCGGCAGCGCCATCGGGATCGCGGTCATCGGCAGCATCCTGTTCGGCACGCTGCACATCACGAGCAAGGACCCGGCAGCCATCGGGCAGGCGTTCACCGACAGCGCGGCGCACGCGATGGCGGTCAGCGCGGCGCTCGCGGTGCTGAGCTTCGCGCTCGTGTTCGCGCTGCCGAAGAAGGTCGACCAGTTCCGCGGCTGAGCCTCAGCGGGGGAATGGCACCCCGGTGATCTCGGCCAGGCGCGCGAGCAGGCCCTCCTGGACGTCGACCTCGCGCGCGAGCGGGTTCGGCACCTGGATCTCGTGCCGCTTGAGGTACTCGCCGGTGACCCGCGCCGCGTCGTCGTCCGAGGTCGCGAGCCAGACCTGCGTCGCAGCGCCCTCGTCGACCTCGTCCCACGCGTCGGGTCCGCCAAGCTTGGTCTTGATCCAGCCGGGGTCGACGGTCGTGGCCAGCACGTCGGGCCACAGGCGCGCGACCGCGAAGGCCAGCACGACGTCGTGCAGCTTGGAGTCGGAGTACGCCTGCATCCCGTGCCACGGGCGCTCGCGGTACTGCAGGTCGTCGAGCTGGGCGACGCCGTCCTCCTGCAGTCCGGACGTCAGGTAGACGAGGCGCTCCGGGCGCGGCAGCAGCGCCGTGAGGAGGTAGGGCGCGACGACGTTGACCTGGAAGATCTGCTCGATCCCGTCGGCGGTCTCGACCCGCGCCGCAGCGCCGCCGCCGATGCCGGCGTTGTGGATCACCGCGTCGAACGGCCCTGCCGCGACGGCCTGCTCCGCGAGCGCGCGCGTCTCGGCGAGCGACGCGAGGTCGCCGACGACGACCCCGTGCAGCTGCGGCAGCGCCGCGCGCAGCTCGTCGGCGCGTGCCGCGCTGCGGGCGTGGCCGGTGACCTCGTGGCCGGCGGCGAGGAGCTGGCGGGCGGTCTCCCGGCCGATGCCGTCGGACGAGCCGGTGACGAGGACGTGCGACATGCGGTGCTCCTGCGGTCGAGGGGGGGACGCCGCAATCTAGCCCGCGTCGGCCCACGGCGGCGCGTCGAGGCCCTCGTCGTACGTGCCGCCGGCACCGCACCCGTTCGCGTACTCCGGCCGCACCCGCGGGTAGGCCTCGGTCCAGTACCGCCGGGCCAGCGCCTGCCCCTGGGCGGGGGTCGCGCCGAGGGCGACGGCCATCGACGCGTCGCGCTGGATCGCCGCGCACTCGGCCTGCGACTCGTTCTTGAGCCCGACCATGTGCATCGTCTCGTGCGTGAGGATGTGCACCGCGATCACCTGGTCGAGGGTCGGAGCGTCCTTGGACGACCCCAGCCACGCCTTGAGGTCCCCGCACGGCTCCCGCTTGATGAGCGTCGAGCGCTCGGGGACGCCGTCGGCACCCCACCGCACCCAGCCGAGCTCGGGGCCGAGGTCGACGAACGCCTGGCCGAACGTCTGGCAGTGCACCGTGACGGGGCCGCCCGCGACGGCGCTCGCGGCCCGCTCCAGGCGTGACTCGAGCCGCGCGTGGGTCCACAGCGGGACCGCGCAGGCGACGACGACGACCAGGCAGAGCGTCACGCTGATGCGCGGGAACGGGCGAGCGCGGCCGAGGCCGTCGAACCGGCGGGGGACCCAGCGGATCGTGATCCCGGCCGCGAGGGCCAGGAAGCCGATGAGCACCCAGGTGAGGATCACCCCGGTGCTATCGGTCGATCGGCCTCAGGGCTGGAGCCTCGTGGCCGTCCAGGTGCTGCCCGCCAGCGTGTACTGCAGCCGACGATGCAGGCGGTCGGTGCTGCCGTACCAGAACTCGATCCGCTCGGCGACGACCCGGTAGCCGGTCCAGTCCAGGGGTCGTGCGACGTGGCCGGCCGCGAGGAGCGCGGCGGCTGCGGCGCGGAGCTCGTCCTCGGAGCCGAGCGGTTCGCTCTGCCGGGACGCCGCCGTGGTCGCCTGCGCGAGCGGGGGCCGGTGGTGGAACAACGCGTCCGACTCCGCGTCGGGCAGGGTCTCGACGGACCCTGCGACGGTGACCTGCTGCAGCGTCTCGCGCCAGTAGAACGTCAGCGACGCGCGAGGCCGGCCGGCCAGCTCGCGGCCCTTGCGGCTGCCCGTGAAGCTGCCGAACACCAGGCCGCGGTCATCGACGCCCTTGATCGCCAGCGTGCGCGTCGAGGGGTCACCGGCCGCGTCGGCCGTCGCGAGGGTCGCCGCCCACGGCTCGCGCACCTCGCGCTGCACGGCGGCGTCGAACCATGCGCGGAGCAGGGCCAGCGGGTCCGCCGGCGGTGAGTCGAACTCGGGCAGGACCAGGCTCGGGTCACCGGAGAGGGTCACGGCCACGGGTCCAGGATCGGGAGCGCACCGGTGAGGTCGTCGCCCAGCGAGCGGCCCGCCAGCCACTCCGCCAGCGCGTGCTGCTGCCCGGTGATCGGGACGGGCGCGTCGCCCGCGGTCGTCCAGCTGCGACCCGTGTCGGACGCGGTCAGCTCCGCGGGCGCGGGGACGCGGACCAGGAGCCAGTCGACGAGGTGGCCGCTGGTCGCGAACGACCAGTCAGCGGCCGTGCGCCCCACCTCGAGGTCGACCCAGTGCACCTCGAGCTCGCGCCACCAGCACAGCCGCGTCGCGTGCAGGTCGCTGTCCCGGTAGGCGCACGGCAGCGACCAGTCGGCGTCGCTGAGGGCGTTCCACGCGTCGGCGAGCTGGGCGAAGCCGGCGCGCAGGCCGTCGAGGATGTCGGGCAGGGCGCGCCCGGCGCCCAGCTCGATCGCGGCGTCACGGGCGGGTCGGCCGCCGTCGTAGACCTCGCCGCGCTCGCCGCGCTGGGCGTACCGCGCCTGGCGTGCGAACGCGGCGGACAGGTGCCCCAGGTGGGTGAGCACGTGCGCACGCGTCCAGCCGGGCAGGGCGATCGGCGCGTGCGCCTCCGCCTCGGTGAGCTGTTCGGCGCGCGCGAGCAGGGCCGCGTCGCCGGCGAGGAGGTCTTCGGGCGTCATGCGCTCTCCTGGGGTTGCGTGAGGGCGTGCTCGTCGACCGTGTACAGCCGGTCGAGGAGCGCATCGGCCGTGTCGAGGTCACCGACGACGACGGCGGCGTGCAACGCGCGCACCAGGCCCGCGTCGAGCGCCGCCGAGACCGCCGGGTCGTGCAGGGTGTACCAGCGGACCCGGGCCGTGGTCCGTCCGAGCAGCTCTCGCAGCACGGCGTTCGAGCTGCGCTCCTCGAACTGGTCGGCAAGGGTCGTCGCCGCCTCGAGCACGGGCACCCCGCGGTCGAGCGCGGCGACGGCGTCGGCGGTGACGGACGCTGCGTGGGCGGGGTCCGTCGTGACGCCCTCGCGCAGGACGAGCCGGCGCAGGACGCCTGTCGCGCGCATCGCGTGCTGGAACGCCACGGGATCGAGCGTCGCGACGCGCGCGGGGCGGTGGTAGGCCTGCTCGACGAGCCCACGGGCGATCAGCCGCGCGAGCGCCTCGCGGACCGGCGTCCGGGAGACGTTCATCCACTCCATCAGGGCAGACTCGTGCAGGGTCTCTCCCGGCACGAGGGTGCCGTCCAGGATCGAGCGCTGGATCAGGTCCGCGACCCGGTCCCGCAGGAGCAGGGTGGGCGGCGACGGCGGGGGCTCGCGCCGGCTCACGACCTCCAGGCTGGCCGGGAGGTTCGACCGGCCGTTCGCCTCCCACGCGGCCAACGCGCCGGTAACGTCTCCGGCGAGCGCCGCGTCCACCACGGCCCGCTGGTGCGCGAGCGACGCGGTGGCGTCGATCTCGTCGGCGTAGAACGCGTGCACGCGCATGAGGGTCGGGTTGAGCCACCCGCGCAGGCGCTCGTACTCCGGGTTGGCGACGCGGTCGAAGAACACCCCGTAGAGCCCGTCGATCACGGCGTTGGTGCGTACGGACTCGCGCGCGCTCGCCTCGTCGCGCAGCGCGGTGCCCCGGTAGGCGACCAGGCGCGAGCGGTCGGCGTCGGTCAGGAGCGGCACGCCCTCGCTGATGCCCTGCGCCACGATGGCCTGGACGACCGCGAGCGCCTCCTGCGTGGTGGCGACCCGGAGGGGCGTGACCTGCGTGTGCTGGCGAGGGGTCACCTCGACGAGGCCGACGGCCGCGACGCGGTGCAGCGCCTCGCGCAGCAGCGCCCGGGAGGTGGCGAACCGCTCGACCAGCTCGGGCTCGGCCAGGCGCGCCCCCGGGGCGAGCTCGCCGCCGATGATCGCCGCGAGGATCTGCTCGTAGAGCGCGTCGTGGGAGGGGGTGAGGTCGACGCTGGTGCGAGGAATGGGCACGATGCCATTCAACAGGCAGTTCTCGTGGCGACGTGGGACCAGGGGTGAGCGGTGGAGTTCGAGTTCGAGGCGCGGCTGCGGCTGTGGGACGCGCGGCGCGACGAGGGGTGGACCTTCGCGGACGTTCCGCCGGCCATGGCCGACGAGATCCTCGAGGTCGCCGAGGGCGTCGCTCGCGGGTTCGGGTCCGTGCGTGTCCAGGTCCGGATCGGCGGATCGACCTGGCGCACGAGCCTCTTCCCCGGCGAGTCGACCTACGCGCTGCCGATCAAGAAGGCCGTGCGCACGGCGGAGGGCTGCGAGGCGGGCGACACGGTCCAGGTCTGGCTCGAGCTCGTCGACGTCCCGCGTCCGTAGCGCGACCGCTGCTGCTCCTGTCGTCCGAGCGAGGAGGTGGCCCGATGGACGAGGTGTCCGCTGCGCGCAGCTGGCTGCGCCTGAACCAGCGCCGGTTCGCGCAGGTCCACACGGAGGGGGGTCTCGACGGGCACCGTGTCGCGCTCGCGCGAGTCGACGAGCGGGAGCGGATCGGGGTGCACGACGGCGACGACGTGCACGTCGAGGGCTTCACGTTCGGCGCGTCGAGCGAGCAGGCTCGGCTCGACCGGACCCGGGCGATCATCGACCGGATCGAGCCGGGGCCGCACGAGGACGGGATCAAGCTCGAGATCCTCGCGCGTCAGGCGGCGACCCTCGAGCTCGCGCTGCTCGAGCTGGACCCGCACCACGACCCAGACGAGGGCATGCGGCCCATCGCACGTGCGCTGGACCGCGTGATCCTGGGGACCACGGGCTGGCAGCGGCACGACGCGGTCACCAGCAAGGTCGGTCCCGCGTCCGTCATCACCGTCTCCGACGGGATGATGACGGCGTACTACCAGTCTGCCAAGGCTGTCGTCCTCGCCTGGCCGCTGATGACCGGCGACGACGGCCTCGAGTACCTGTCGACGAGGCTCGAGGTCATGGCTGCGGGGCTCGACCGGGACGCGTCGCCCGTGCTGCAGCTGGAGGAGACGTTCGGCAACTGGTTCTACTCCGGCCGGCCGCTCCCTCAGCGCTCGGCACCGCCCGCCTCGGAGCAGCGCCGCCGGGCGTTGACCGTCGTGACGGCGTGCATGGAGCGGTTCGTGCTCGCGCACGAGTACGTGCACGCGGTGTTCGACCAGCAGGCCGCGCCCTTCCCGGGCGACGAGCCGGCGTCGGCGATCGAGCGCGAGGTGCGCGCCGACCTGGTCGCCGCCCAGCTCGTCATGGGGAGCGCGATCACCTGGGACCGGTTCGCTCCGAACATGTCGCTGCAGGGCGCGCTGCTCGCGGTGCGCATCCACGAGATCGTGCAGGAGGCGCTGACGACCGCGGGCCGACCGGAGGCGGCGCCCTCCGACACGCACCCGCCGCTCCGCGACCGGATCGACATGGTCGTCGACCTGTACCGCGAGCAGGTCCACCGGGAGGGTGACCTTGACGTGCGCGGGATGCTGTACGCGACGCTGACGCTGGACGAGCTGTGGCGCCGCGCCCGAGTGCCGCTGCGCGCGTGGCTGACCTCCGACCGACCGTTCCACGCGACGTGGGCCACCACCTGAGGGGGAACGATGGACCAGGAACCGGGTGACGCCGAGCTCGTGCTCGACCCGACCGAGGTCGCCGACGTCCAGCGCTGGGCCGCCGACGAGGGGCTCGAGGTCGTGCCCGTCGAGCAGCAGGGCTTCGAGCCGATCTCGACGGTGACGCTGCTGATCTTCGGCGGGATCGCGGGGGTCGCCGTGGTGAAGCACCTTCTCGAGCAGCGCCGCGGCGGGCAGGTGATCGACCTCCGCGAGGGCGTGCCCGTGTTCCGGCGCGACCCCGAGGTCGTCTACGGGCTCGTCGTCATCCTCGCGGGCGACGGCACGGTGACGGTCGACGTCAAGGAGCCCCGAGGCGTGCTCGGCGAGATCATCGAGGCGCTGCGCGGCACCATCACCGACCTGGGCAAGGCCGGCACCGAGGCGGTCGCGGCCGCCGCCCGCGCGGCGGTCGGAGCTCGCGGCTCGGTGACGACGAGCACCTAGCTCGTCACGTCCGCGGTCGTGAACCGGCTCCAGGCGAGCGCACCGAAGATCGCGACCCACGCCGCCTGCACCGCGAGCCCGCCGCCGATCACGCCCCAGTCCGGCTCGATCCGCAGGAACTCGGCGAAGTCGAGCCAGTGGTGCGTGAGGAGCGCGGGGTGGATCGCCGACAGGGCGGGGATCGTGTCCAGCACGCCCGAGACGATGGCGACGACGACGGTCGCGGCCATAGCGCCGACGGGCACCTCGGTGAGCGTCGAGAAGAACAGCCCGACGGCCACGAGCCCGGTCAGCGACAGGCCGACGTAGACGACGACCGCGAGCACCCGCAGCACGCCCGCGCCCAGGGACACGGTGTCCCCGGACAGCAGCGTGACGTCGTGGATGCCGAACAGCGCGGCCCCGGCGATCAGGCCGACGACGGCGATCGACGCGACGGCCGCCGCGGCGAACGCCAGGGCGCCGACCGCCTTGACCAGCAGCAGCCGGGTGCGGCCCACCGGGACGGTCAGCAGGTACCGCAGCGTCCCCGCCGAGGCCTCGCCGGCGATGGCGTCGCCCGAGGCGATGCCGATCGTCAGCGGGAGCAGGAACGGCAGGCAGAGGAACACGGACGCGACGACGAGGAACAGGCCGTTGCCCGTGACGCGGCCGAGGAAGGCGGGGCCCTGCCCGTCCAGCGCGGTGTCCTGCGTGAAGAACAGGACGAGCCCGAGCAGCAGGGGCACCGCGGCGAGGCCGAGCAGGAGCACGACGTTGCGCCGGCGGCCGAGCACGAGGCGAAGCTCGGAGCGTTGCAGCCGCCAGTACGAGCGGGCCATCGACGGGGCGGGGGCCTCAGCGAGCGACATCGAAGCCCTCCCCGGTCAGCTCGACGAAGACCTGCTCGAGGCTCGGCCGCCGCACCGCGAAGCCGGTGACGTCGACGTCCGCGTGCACGAGGGCCTCCGGGATGCGGGCGGGGGCGAGCGAGCCGAGGTCGGCGCCGAGCGTCAGCTCGTCGACCGTGACGTCCAGGCCCAGCACCCGGAGCACGCCCGCTGCGGTCGCGACGTGCCCCGGGGCGACGGTGACCGCGACGCGCGTGACGCCGCGGGAGTCGATGACGTCACGCGGGCCCTGCAGGAGCAGGCGTCCGCGGCTCATGATGCCGATGTGCGTGCACACCTGCTCGATCTCGCCGAGGAGGTGGGAGCTGACCAGCACGGTGGTGCCGGCCTGGGCGAGCTCGCGGATGAGCAGCCGGACCTCGCGGGTGCCCTGCGGGTCCAGGCCGTTGGTGGGCTCGTCGAGGACCAGCAGGTCCCGGGGACGCAGCAGCGCCGCGGCGAGGCCGAGGCGCTGCTTCATGCCGAGCGAGTACTGCCGGTAGGGCTTGCCCTCGGCGGCCAGGAGGCCGACCCTCTCGAGGGCCTCGGACGCCCGCCGGTCGGCGGTACGGGCGTCCGAGGTCTGGTCGGCCGCGTCCAGGCGCGCGAGGTTGGCGCGTCCCGTGAGGTACGGGTGGAAGCCCGGTCCCTCCACGAGAGCGCCGACCCGCGGCAGGACGTCGGCCGGGTTCGGGGAGTCGAGCAGCCACGCCTGGCCGCTCGTCGGGCGCACGAGGCCCAGCACCATGCGGATGGTCGTCGTCTTGCCCGAGCCGTTGGGGCCGAGGAAGCCGTAGACCGCGCCGCGCGGCACGTGCAGGTCGATGCCGTCGACCGCCACCTGGCCGGACCGGAACCGCTTGGTCAGGCCCTGAGTCCGCACGGCCGTCCCGGCGGTGACGGGGGTGGTCACCGCCGGGGCGGCAGTCGTGGCGGGAGCGGTCATCGGGCGTCGGCCTGCAGGGTGGCGCCCGGGACCGCGCCGACGAGCACGCGCCCGTCGTCGGTCACCAGCACGCTGGCGAGCTTGGTCTCGATGAGCCGGCCCTCGGGCACCTTCGTCGTGATCGTGTCGAACAGCGTGCCCAGGTCGAGGTCGCGGACCTTGCCGCTGCCGTCGGCGCCGAACTCGTCGAGCAGCTTCTGGCCGCTCTTCGAGCCGATCGCGGGCTGGCTGCCGGGGACCGTGGTCAGCGCGTCGGTGCTGCCGGCGAGAAGTCCGGCCACGTCGACGCCCGACGCCTGGACGACGGTGTCCCAGCCGGTGCCGGTCACGGTCGTGCCGTCCGGGATCGTCGCGTCGGGCCGGTCGCTCGCCGTGGGCAGCGGGACGGTCACGTCCTTGGTGCTGGCGCCGGCGGGGGCGCTGAACGACAGCACCGAGTCGGACGGGGTCGAGAAGCTGACGTCGGTGAAGCCGACCTCGAGCGCGGGAGCCTTCGAGCCGCGGTCCCAGACCTGCACACGCAGCGGCGTGCTGGTCTTCGCGTCGATCGAGACGACCACGTGCCCGACGAGCGTCGTCGTGCTCTTCGGCGTCACGACCAGGTTGTAGGCGTCCCGGCCGGCGACGGTGGTCTGCGCGTCGAGGCTCACGCTGGAGAACTGCTCGACCAGACCGAGGACGGAGGACGCGGCCGCGGCGGGGGTGGGCAGGTCACCCTCCACCGTCGGGTCCTTCGCCAGGGCGTCGTAGCGCGCCTGGTCCTTCGGGTCGACCGCGTAGTGGACCACCGCGTCGTCGGTGCTGGAGTACGTCCAGGCCTGCGAGCCGTCGCGGACGACCGAGTACTCGGAGGTGGCCCCCAGCAGCGAGGCGCGCGAGCGGTCGACGCCGTCGGTCCAGACCCGCATGGTGGAGCTGCCGTCGAGCAGGTTCACCGGGGAGGCGCCGGCCATGTCGCCGAGCGGCAGCGACGGCAGGCCCAGGCGGGCGGTGTAGACGACGGTGCCGGACAGCGGCTGGTCCTTCGCGTCCGCGACGGCCGTCACGAGCTGCTGCGGCGTGAGCGTCGGCAGGTCGTCGCTGCTGGCCGAGGCGACCAGCGGGGGAGCGACGAACGCGGCGGCGACCACGACGCCGACGACGGCGGGAACGGCCCAGCGGGCCCGGGGCGACAGGTTGCTCATGACCACACCCTGCGCCGCGTGCGCTGTGGGGAACCTGAGAGCTGCTGCGGGCACGGGTGGGTGGGCGGTGACATGCTGCCCGTATGCGGGTCCTGGTGGTCGACGACGAGCGCGGGCTCGCGCGCGCCCTCCAGCGCGGGCTGACCGCGGAGGGGTTCGCCGTCGACCTGGCGCACGACGGCGAGCGCGGGCTGGAGATGGCGACCGACCACGAGTACGACGCGATCGTGCTGGACATCATGCTGCCGCGGCGGAACGGGTACGACGTGGTCACCGAGCTGCGCGCCCGCGCGGTCACCACGCCCGTGCTCATGCTCAGCGCCAAGGACGGCGAGTACGACGTCGCCGACGGCCTCGACGTGGGGGCCGACGACTACCTCACCAAGCCCTTCTCGTTCGTCGTGCTCGTCGCTCGCCTGCGGGCCCTGCTGCGCCGGCCCGCGCGGGTGACCGCGCCGGTCCTCGAGGTGCGCGACCTGGTGCTCGACCCCGCGGCCCGCACGCTGACCCGGGCCGGGGTCGCCGTCGCGCTGACCGGCCGGGAGCTCGCGCTGCTCGAGTACCTCATGCGGCACGCGGACCGCGTGGTCGGCAAGGTCGAGCTGCGGGACCACGTGTGGGACGGCACGGGGGAGGACGTCAACGTCGTCGAGGTCTACGTGGGGTACCTGCGGCGCAAGCTCGGGCGCGACGCGGTGGCCACCGTGCGCGGCGCGGGCTACCGCGTGGCGGGGTAGGCGTGCGCCGCTGGTCGCTGCGCGCGCGGCTGACGGTCGTGACCGCGGCGCTGCTGTGCGTCGCGCTCGTCGTCGGCGCCGTCGCCCTGACCACGGTCCTGACCCGCAGCCGCGTCGCGGCGCTGGACGACGTCGTCGTGCAGCGGGCCGCGACGGTCGCCGCGCTCGCGCAGGACGACCGCCTGCCGGCCGCCCTGCCCGTGGAGCAGCCGGGGGAGATCGTGCAGCTGCTCGACGCCTCGGGGCGGGTGCTCGCCTCGTCCCCGTCGGCGAGCCGGACGTTGCCGGTGCTGCCCGCAGGCGTCGTCGCGGACCTGCGACGCCTGTCCCCGTGGGTGGGGAGCACGACCGACAGCGCGTACGACGAGCAGGCGCGCGCGGCCGTCCGCGCGACGACCTGGCAGGGCGCGCCGGCGACCGTCGTCGCGACGGTGCCGCTCGGCGAGGTGCGCAGCCTGCTGCGCGCGCTCACCGTCGCGCTGCTGGTCGTCGTGCCGCTGCTGACCGCCCTGCTCGCGGCCGCCATCTGGTTCGCGCTCGGCCGTGCGCTCACGCCCGTCGAGCAGCTGCGGCGGGCCGCCGCGCAGGTCGCGGTGAGCGGTGGACCGGGGTCGCTGCCCGTGCCGGCGGCCGACGACGAGCTGGGCGCGCTGGCCCGCACCCTCAACGAGATGCTCGACCGGCTGGAGACGGCCGCCGCGCGGCAGCGGACGTTCGTGGCGGACGCCGCCCACGAGCTGCGCTCGCCGATCGCCTCGCTGCGGACCGCCGTGGACGTGGCCCGCGCGCACCCCGGGTCGTACGCGCCCGACGAGCTGGCCGCCGACCTGGACGGCGACCTGACCCGGATGCAGGCGCTGGTCGACGACCTGCTGCTGCTGGCGCGCGTCGGGTCGGCGTCCCGCGAGCGGGCGCCCGTGGACCTCGCGGCACTCGCGTCCTCGGTCGGCGCGACCGAGGTCGTCGGCGCGGGCTCGGCCGTGGTGGACGCGGAGGCCGTCGGGCGCGTGCTGCGCAACCTGGTCGACAACGCGACCCGGCACGCGTCGTCGCGCGTGCTGGTGAACGTGGCTCCCGGGCTCGTGACGGTCGACGACGACGGCGCCGGCGTCCCGGCGGTCGACCGGGAGCGCGTGTTCGAGCGGTTCGTCCGGCTCGACGAGGCACGCGAGCGGGAGGCCGGTGGCAGCGGGCTCGGGCTGGCCATCGCCCGCGAGATCGCGCGCGACCAGGGCGGGGACGTGACGCTGGCGGACTCTCCGCTGGGCGGCCTGCGCGCCGTCCTGACGCTCAGTTGATCCGGATCCGCACCCGATGAGCCCTTTCTGCATCTCGGCACGCGCACCTACGATCTCGAGCGTGAACCCCCGCCGCCTCGCCGCCCTCCTGCTGGCCGCCGCGCTCGTCCTCGTCGTCGGCGCCCCCGCGCAGGCTTCGACTCTCGACCCGCGCCTGACGCAGAAGCTCTACGTCGAGCCCGCGGGATCGGCGTACAACGCGGCCAAGGCGGCGCGCAGGGCGGGCCACACCGCGACGGCGAAGAAGCTCGAGGTCATCTCGAAGACCGCGCAGGGCAAGTGGATCGGCGACTGGGCCGGCGCCAAGCAGACCCGGGTCGACGTGCGCACCTACGTCAAGGCCGCGGCCAAGACCAAGCGCACGCCGCTCGTGGTGGTCTACGCGGTGCCGGGCCGCGACTGCGGCGGGCAGTCCGCGGGTGGGCTCACGGCCGGCGCGTACAAGGCGTGGATCAGGAGCGTCGCGGCCGGGTTGAAGGACGGCGCCGTCAAGGGCAAGAGCCGTGCGCTCGTCGCACTCGAGCCGGACTCGCTGATGATGGACTGCGCCGGCTCGTCGCGCAGCGCCCTCATCGCCTACGCGGCCAAGACGCTCGCAGCGACCGGTGCGTGGGTGTACCTCGACGCCGGCCACTCGAACTGGCGGACGCCCGCGGACACCGCCACCCGCCTCAAGGCCGCGGGCGTCCGGTACGCACGGGGCTTCTTCACCAACGTCTCCAACTTCAACGCGACCGCCGCGGAGAAGCGGTACGCGACGAAGGTTGGTGCCTCCCTGAAGTCGAGAGGCATCACGGCCGCGCACCGGCACTACGTGGTCGACACCTCGCGCAACGGCAGGGCCACGGCGAAGGGCCAGTGGTGCAACCCGCCCAAGCAGGGGCTGGGTGTGAAGCCGCGGCCGTCGACGGCCGGCGGGGCGCTCGACGCCTACCTGTGGGTCAAGCGGCCCGGCGAGTCCGACGGTGCGTGCAACGGCGGGCCCGGCGCGGGGCAGTGGTGGCAGGCGTACGCACTCGACCTGGTGAAGTATCGGGCGCGCTGAGCACTCCTAGACTCGAGGGGTGCAGTGCTCCTACTACGACGCGGGTTCGTGCCGCTCGTGCACGCTCATGGGGCAGCCGCACGGTCTGCAGGTCGCTGACAAGGAGCGGCACGTCCGCTCGATGCTCGGGCCCGACGTGCGGTGGCTCCCGCCCGTCGTCGGGCCGGAGAGCGGCTTCCGCAACAAGGCGAAGATGGTCGTCGGCGGGACCGTCGACCGCCCGACCCTCGGCATCCTCGACCGCGCCGGCGGGGGCGTCGACCTGCAGGGCTGCGGGCTCTACCCGCCCGAGCTGAGTCGCATCTTCCCGGTCCTCGAGGCGTTCGTCACGACCGCCGGGCTCACGCCGTACTCGGTCCCGGAGCGGACCGGTGAGCTCAAGAACGTGCTCGTCACGCTGTCGCCGGACGGTGAGCTCATGGTCCGGTTCGTGCTGCGCTCGCAGGAGTCGGTCGCGCGGATCCGCAAGCACCTGCCCGCGCTCGGCGACGTCGCGGTGGTGTCGGCGAACATCCTTCCCGAGCACAAGGCGGTCGTCGAAGGCCCGCTCGAGATCCCGCTGACCGAGCGGCAGACGCTACGCATGACCGTCAACGGGATCGACCTGCACCTGCGCCCGCAGTCGTTCTTCCAGACGAACACCGCGGTTGCGTCCGCGCTGTACAGGCAGGCGGTGCAGTGGGTCGACGAGGTCGCGCCGGCCTCGTTGTGGGACCTGTACTGCGGCGTCGGTGGGTTCGCGCTGCACTGCGCGGCGCCCGGGCGGGCGGTCACCGGCATCGAGGTCAGCGCGGAGGCGATCGTCAGCGCGGAGGCGTCGCGCGACGAGCTGGGGCTGGACGGGGTGTCCTTCGCGGCCGGGGACGCGACCGCCTTCGCGCTGGGCGCCGGGTCCGCGCCCGAGATGGTGATCGTGAACCCGCCGCGGCGGGGGATCGGGCACGAGCTGGCCGCCTGGCTCGAGGGCTCCGGGGTGCGGCACGTCGTCTACTCGAGCTGCAACGCGGAGTCGCTGGCCCGCGACCTCGCGGCGATGCCCTCCCTGCGGCCCACGCGTGCGCGGCTGCTCGACATGTTCCCGCAGACGACGCACTACGAGGCAATCACGGTGCTCGAACGGCCGTCGCGCACGGGGTCCTCCGCACGGTAGAACTGCCGGCATGAGCACCCTGGTCGTCGGCGCCGGTCCCGCAGGTCTCGCCGTCGCGGCCGCGCTCGGCGCTCGAGGCGTCGACGCGACCGTCCTCGAGCGGGCCGACGACGTCGGGGCGTCGTGGCGCGGGCACTACGACCGGCTGCACCTGCACACCACCCGCCGATGGTCGAGCCTGCCGGGCACGGTGATCCCGCGGCGCTACGGCCGGTGGGTGGCCCGCGACGACGTGGTCGCCTACCTCGAGGAGTACGCCCGTGACCTCGACGTGCGGACGGGCGTGAGCGTCGACCGCGCGGACGCCGACGGCACCGGGTGGGTGCTGACGACGTCGGCCGGCGAGCTGCGGGCACGCAACGTCGTCGTCGCGACCGGGTACAACCACACGCCCGTCCCGCCGGCCTGGCCCGGCATCGACACGTTCACCGGCGAGGTGCTGCACGCCTCGCGGTACCGGAACGCCGCGCCCTTCGTCGGGCGGGACGTGCTCGTGGTCGGCGTCGGCAACACGGGCGCGGAGCTCGCGGTCGACCTGGCCGAGGGCGGCGCGTCGCGCGTGCGGCTCGCGGTCCGGACGCCGCCCCACATCGTGCGGCGCTCCAACCTGGGCTGGCCCGCGCAGGGGACCGGGATCCTGGTGCGGCACCTGCCCGTGCCGCTCGTGGACCGGATCGCTGGTGCCGTGGCGCGCGTCGAGGTCCCGGACCTGTCGTCGTACGGCCTGCCGCGGCCGACGACCGGGCTGTACTCCCGCGTGCAGCAGGGATCGGTGCCGGTGCAGGACGTGGGGCTCATCGCGGCGGTGCAGTCCGGCGCCGTGACACCCGTCGGGGCCGTCGTCGGCGTGGACGGGCCGGACGTGCTGCTCGCGGACGGCTCGCGCGTCAGCCCGGACGTGATCCTCGCGGCGACGGGCTACCGGCGCGGGCTCGAGCCGATGGTGGGGCACCTCGGCGTGCTCGACGAGCACGGGGTGCCGCGTGCCCACGGCCCGCGGCCCGCCCGGCCGGGCCTCTACTTCACTGGGTACACCAACCCGATCAGCGGGATGTTCCGCGAGCTGCGGATCGATGCCGAGCGGATCGCGCGCGTCGTCGGCTGACTCTTGCCTGTCGTCCGCTGCCCGGTCAGACTCCCGACCATGCCTGCACGCCGCGGCCTCGTCGTCGCCCTCCTGCTCGCCGCCCTCGTCGTCGCCCCAGCCGCCCAGGCGTCCGCGGCCACGCACCACAGCCCGAAGAAGGGCGTGGCCACGTGGGAGATGCCCGGGCTGAAGGCGGCGCTCAAGGACGTCGGCGCCAGCTGGTACTACAACTGGTCGCCGTCGAACGCGGGCATGAAGGGTCCTGCGGGATCGACGTTCGTCCCGATGATCTGGGGCGCCGCGTCCGTGACCAAGGCCAACCTCGCGGCGGCCAAGAAGTCGAAGGTCATCCTCGGCTTCAACGAGCCGGACCTCGCCGGGCAGGCGAACATGACCGTCTCCCGTGCCCTGACCCTGTGGCCCCGGCTGCAGGCAACCGGCCGGACCCTCGGCAGCCCCGCGGTCGCCTGGGGCGTCGACCGTTCCGGCGGCTGGCTCGACCGGTTCATGAAGGGAGCCAAGGCCAAGCACCTGCGCGTCGACTTCATCACGCTGCACTGGTACGGCTCGGACTTCTCGTCGGCCTCGGTCAAGCAGCTCAAGGCGTACCTCGTGGCGGTGCACAAGAAGTACAAGAAGCCGATCTGGGTGACCGAGTTCAGCCTCATCCGGTTCGGCGCGAAGACGACGTACCCCTCCAGCAAGCAGCTCGTGGCGTTCCTCCAGGGCGCGACGACGATGATGGACAAGCTCGCGTACGTGAAGCGGTACGCGTACTTCGGGCTGCCGGCGAAGGGCTACCCGAACGGGCTGTACCGCGACGGCGACTCGCCGACCGCCGCGGGCCGGGCGTACCGCGCGGCGGGTCGCTGACGCATCCCGCCCCACTGGTGACTGGTGGTGCCTCTTGTCGCGTCGATCGCGGCTCAAGAATGCACGTGCGTCACAAGTGGGGCGGGATCGGTCACGCCAGCGCGGCAGCCAGCAGGCGCAGGGTCTCCTCGCGGGCCGGGGAGCGGTCCGCGGGTGAGCCGCGGTGCGCGCCGGCGATCGGGCTGACCATGAGCTCGTCGGTGCCGAGCCGCTCGGCCAGGCGCGTGACCTCCGCGGCGGCGTGCGTGGGGTCGCCGACGATCCACGAGTGGGTCAGCTCGTCCATCGGCGGCGTCGGCGCGGCGGCCTCCGCGTCCTCGACGAGCTCCTGCGCGGCCAGGGTCTGGCCCGAGCGCAGGCGCCACATCGAGCGGGCGTTCGGCAGGGCGAGGCGGGCGGCCTCGGCGCTGTCCTCGGCGACGACGACGTTGGCGACCGCGATGGTGCGCGGCTCCGGGAGCTCCTCGCTCGGGACGAAGGTGCGGCGGTACAGCGCGATCGCCTCGTTGGTGCCGCGGCCCGCGAAGTGGTGGGCGAAGACGTACGGCAGACCCAGCTCGCCAGCGAGCTGTGCGGAGTACATCGACGAGCCGAGCAGCCACACCTGGGCGGCGCTCGTCGCCTGCGGTGTCGCGCGCAGGTCGTACGTGCGGGCGCCGAGTGCGACCTGGACGCCGTTCGGGCGCAGCAGCGAGCTCAACGTGGCGACGTCGTCGGGGAAGGTGTCGACGCCGTCGGTCGTCGCGCCGCGTCGCAGCAGGTGCCCCGTCACGGGGTCGGAGCCGGGCGCGCGACCCAGGCCGACGTCGATCCGGCCCGGGTGCGCGGCCTCGAGGAGGGCGACCTGCTCGGCGATGACCAGCGGGGAGTGGTTGGGGAGCATGACGCCCCCCGAGCCGACCCGGATGCGCTGCGTCGCGGCGGCCACCATCGCCATGAGGATCGGCGGGTTCGTCGAGGCGACGGCCGGCATGTTGTGGTGCTCGGCGAGCCAGTAGCGCGTCAGGCCGAGGTCGTCGGCGGTGCGGGCCAGTGCCAGGGTCGCGGCGAGCGCGTCACCCGTGGTCTGGTCGGTGCGGACGGGGATGAGGTCGAGGACCGAGAGTGCGGGCACCTTCTCGGCAACCCGCTGGTGCTACCAGGCATTCCGGCCGAGCCGACGTCAGGCCGACGTCACACCGGCGAGCGCTGCGCGGCGATCGCCTCGGCGACCCGCTGGATCAGGTCGTACGGGACCTCGTCGGCGTATCGGAACGTGACCGAGTCCTTCTCGGAGCGGTACGGGGCGATCGCCTCCTCGAGGGCACCCTCGAAGCGCGGCACGGGGTAGAGGCCCACGTGCTTCTTCCAGCCGCCGATGTGGATCGCGTAGCGGCCGCCGAGCATGACCGCGGCCATGCCGTAGCGGATCTTCTCGTCCGCGCCCGGCACGCCCCGATGGATCGCGAGGCGGACGTTCTGCAGGATCTCCTGCACGTCGGGCTCGAAGCCGGCGATGTACTCGTCCACGGTGTCGGGCATGGGGGCACTCTAGAGTCAGGGCCGTGACTGCGCTCGAGCTGGCCGTGACCGATCTGGCGGGCCTCCGTGTCGCCCTGGACCTGGGGATGGACCGGGTCGAGCTGTGCGGGGCGCTCGAGGTGGGTGGCGTGACACCGTCCCTGTCGCTCGCCGCCGCAGCGGTCCGGCTCGCGGCCGGGTCGGGGCTCGGGGTCCACCCGATCATCCGGGTGCGGGCAGGCGGGTTCACCTACGACGACGACGAGGTGGCCGTGATGGTCGCCGACGTGCGGCGGCTCGTCGAGCTCGGGGTCGACGGTGTCGTCGTCGGCGCACTGCGGGACGGCGCCGTCGACCTGGCCGCGCTCGCGGCGCTGCGCGACGCCGCCGGGGGTGTGCCGGTCACCTTCCACCGCGCCGTGGACGCCGTCGCCGATCCCGACGTGCTCGACGTGCTGGCCGACGCCGGCGTCAGCCGCGTGCTCACCGCCGGGGGGGAGTGACGTCACCGCGGGCCTGGCCGCGCTGCGGTCGATGTCCGCGCGACCGGGACGCCGCGTGCAGGTGATGGCCGGCGGCGGCGTGACCGAGGCGAACCTGGTCAGCGTGCTGGAGGCCGGCGTGGACGCGGTGCACTTCTCTGCGGGGGCACGGGTCTTCGACCCGAGTGCGGAGGCCGGGGGCTACGGGGCCCACCAGGTCACCGATCCGGCCCGCGCCCGGGCGCTCGTGGAGCTCGCCCGTTCTCACGTGGCGGCCGCGGTCGCCGGCCCGAGATAGCCGCACTTGTGGCTGGAGTGCGCTCCTGAGGTTCGTCGGAGCCCCAGGAGCTCACTCGCGTACCAAGTGCGGCTAGGTCGGGCGACCGACGACGGGCCCGTCAGGCGGTGCGGGCGCCGTAGCGCAGGCCGTCGATCACTAGGTCGAGCAGCCGGCGGACCTGGCCCTCCCACGCGTCACCGAGCGGGATGTTCCACACCCCGCCCATCGCGAGCCAGAGGTCGTCCGGGTCGGCATCCGGTCGTGTGGACCCGTCGGCCGCCCCTGCGGCGAGCAGCAGCGCGAGTGCGCCGATGATCCGCTCGCGCGTCTCGCTGAACAGCATCGCGTCGCTCCCCGCGGCAGAGCGCAGGGCCGCGCCCATCCCGCGCTTGGTGGCGACGTAGTGCACGAAGCGCACCGACCACTCCCGGAGCGCGTCGACCGCCTGGTCGTGGCGATCCAGCAGGTCAGGGGCTGCGTCGCAGAGCGCGCCGACCTCCTGGCGGTACGCGGCCTCGACGAGTGCGTCGCGGTTGGCGAAGTGGCGGTAGAGGGTGCCGACCCCGACGCCCGCCCGGGAGGCGATCGTCTCGAGCGGCACGTCGGCGCCGTCGGAGCCGAACGCGTCGATGGCGGCGGCGAGGAGCTTCTCGCGGTTGCGGGCCGCGTCGGCCCGGAGCGGGGTGCCCACGCTCACCTCCTGTTGCGATGCGGAGGGGCCTCCGCTTAGTCTGGTCCCGTAACCGGAACCGCTTCCGTTTACGAGGGTAGCCCACGAGGCGCCCCCACCCCGCACTCCGGGAAGAGACCCCATGAAGACCTGGTTCATCACCGGCGCGTCCCGCGGCTTCGGCCGTGAGTGGACGCTGGCCGCCCTCGACCGCGGCGACCGCGTGGCCGCCACCGCCCGCGACACCGGCACCCTGGACGACCTCGTCCAGAAGTACGGCGACGCCATCCTGCCGATCCAGCTGGACGTCACCGACCGGGACGCCGACTTCGCGGCGGTCCAGCAGGCGCACGCCCACCTCGGCCGCCTCGACGTCGTCGTCAACAACGCCGGCTACGGCCAGTTCGGCATGATCGAGGAGCTGTCCGAGGCGGAGTCGCGCGACCAGATCGAGACGAACGTCTTCGGCGCGCTGTGGGTCACGCAGGCGGCGCTGCCGCTGCTGCGCGAGCAGGGCGGCGGCCACATCCTGCAGGTCTCGTCGATCGGCGGGATCAGCGCGTTCGCCAACATCGGCATCTACAACGCCTCCAAGTGGGCGCTCGAGGGCTTCAGCCAGGCGCTCGCGCAGGAGGTCGCCGGCTTCGGCATCCACGTCACGCTCATCGAGCCCGGCGGGTTCTCCACCGACTGGGGCGGCGCGTCGGCCAAGCACGCGACGGCGAACCCGGCCTACGACGAGTTCCGCGTCCAGGCCGCCGAGACCCGGGCCACCCGGACCGCCAACCCTGGCGACCCGAACGCGAGCGCGGCGGCCGTGCTGCGCATCGTCGACGCCGAGCACCCGCCGCTGCGCGTGTTCTTCGGCACCGCCCCGATCGCGATCGCGGAGGCCGACTACGGCCGCCGGCTCGAGACGTGGCGCGAGTGGGAGCACGTCTCCCGGATCGCGCAGGGCTGATCATGCGCGTCGGAGCACACCTCTACCGGTTCGACTCGGTCCCGCCGGCCCACCTGCGGGCCGAGCTCAAGGCGACCGGCGAGGCGGCCGACGAGGCCGGCGTCGCCTGGCTGTCCGTCATGGACCACTACTTCCAGATGGAGCGGGCGGGCTTCCCGGCCGAGGACCCCATGCTGGAGGCGTACACGACCCTCGGCTACCTGGCCGGCGTGACGGAGAAGGCCCAGCTGGGCGTGCTCGTCACGGGTGTCACCTACCGCTACCCGGGGCTGCTCGCCAAGATCGGCGCGACGCTCGACGTCCTGTCCGGCGGTCGCGCGACGATGGGCATCGGCGCCGCCTGGTACGACCGCGAGCACGCCGCGTTCGGGGTGCCGTTCCCGCCGCTCAAGGAGCGGTTCGAGCGCCTCGAGGAGGCGCTCCAGATCCTCCACCAGATGTGGGACCCGGCGCAGGTGGGCCCGTTCGCCGGCACTCACTACCAGCTGGCGGAGACGATCTGCTCGCCGCTGCCGCTGAGCAAGCCGGAGATCATGGTCGGCGGGTCGGGGGAGCGCAAGACGCTGCGCCTCGTCGCGCAGTACGCGGACGCGTGCAACCTGTTCGCGGCCTCGCCCGACGAGACGAAGCACAAGCTCGAGGTCCTGCGCGGGCACTGCGAGGACGTGGGCCGCGACCCGGCCGACATCCGCGTGACGATCCTGGCAGGCGGCGACCAGCTCCTGACCGGCGACGTCGACGGCTTCGTCGACGAGATGCGCCCGTACGCCGCGCTCGGTGTCGAGACGGTCATCCTGCGTGCGCCGGAGACTCCTCCGTCTGCCTGGCTCCGCGACAAGGTCGCCCCGGCGGTCGCGCGCGTCGCCGACCTCTGAGCATGCGCTGAGCAGGCCCGTCACCACCCGGTGACGGGTCTGCTGCATGCTCAGGGCGCACACAGCGGGGGCCTACGGGGTCGCTATGCCCAGTTCGTAGAACTGCGGCATGGACACCTCGACACCTGCCCCGAAGCGCAAGCGCCGCGTCCGGCGCGCCGTCGTCGCCGGATCGCTGAGCGTGCTGCTCGTCGTCGGCGGGGCGGCGGCCTGGGCGCTCGACCGGTTCGTCATCGACCACGTCGCGATCTCCGACGTGGACTCCTACGTCGCCGCGCAGTCGGGTGCGACGAGCGAGCCGACCACCGCGACGAGCGGCACCGTCACCTCGACGAGCTACACCTCCGACGACTCCGACGTCACGATCAAGAAGGTCGTCACCGGATCTGGGGACTCGACCGTCACGTACTACGTCGCCGACGTGACGCTGAGCGACGCGACCACCCTGCGGTCGGCGTTCGCGAACAACGAGTTCGGCACGAACATCGTCGAGGACACCTCCGACATCGCGGCCGACAACGACGCGGTCTTCGCGATCAACGGCGACTACTACGGCTTCCGTGACACGGGCATCGTCATCCGCAACGGCGTGGTGTTCCGCGACGAGGGCGCCCGCGAGGGGCTCGCCTTCTACCGCGACGGGCACGTCGAGGTGTACGACGAGACGTCGACGACCGCCCAGGAGCTCGTCGACGCGGGTGTCTGGAACACCCTGAGCTTCGGTCCCTCGCTGCTCGACGACGGCCAGGTCGCCGCCGGCATCGACGACGTCGAGGTCGACACGAACTTCGGCAACCACTCGATCCAGGGCGCGCAGCCGCGCACCGCGGTCGGGGTGATCGACGACAACCACCTGGTGTTCGTCGTCGTCGACGGCCGCAGCACCGGGTACTCGGCGGGCGTCACGATGACCGGGCTCGCCGAGATCATGCAGGGCCTCGGCGCGACGACGGCCTACAACATCGACGGCGGCGGGTCCTCGACGATGGTGTTCGACGGCGAGCTCGTCAACGACCCGCTCGGCAAGGGCCAGGAGCGCGGGACGTCCGACATCCTCTACATCGGCGGGCTGTCGTCCGCGGTGTCGTCGTGATCGTGCTGATCCCGGCATTCGAGCCCGACGAGCGCCTGGTCGCGCTGGTGCGGGCGCTGCGTGGCCGGCCCGTGGTGGTGGTCGACGACGGCAGCGGGCCGGCGTACGCCGCAGTGTTCGCCGCCGCGGCCGACGAGGGCGCCACCGTCCTGACCCACCCCGTGAACCGCGGCAAGGGCCGCGCGCTCAAGACGGGCTTCGAGCACGTGGCCCGCGCGCAACCCGGCCACGGGGTGGTCTGCGCCGACTGCGACGGCCAGCACACGCCGGACGACATCCTCGCCGTGGCCGAGCACGCCCGCGCCGGCGGCACGGCCGTCGTGCTGGGCGCACGGCGGTTCACGGGCGACGTGCCGCTGCGCAGCCGGTTCGGCAACGCGTGCACGCGGATGGCCTTCCGGGCCGGGACCGGGTGCGCGGTGCAGGACACCCAGACGGGCCTGCGGGCGTACCCCGCGCACATGCTGCCGTGGCTGCTGGGCGTGCGCGGCGAGCGGTTCGAGTACGAGCTCGTCGTGCTGCTGCGTGCGGCGCAGGAGGGCCTGCCGGTCGAGGAGGTGACGATCGCGACCGTCTACCTCGACGGCAACGCCTCGTCGCACTTCCGGCCGATCGTCGACTCCGCGCGGATCTACGCGCCGCTGCTGCGGTTCACGGCTTCGTCGCTGCTGGCCTTCGTCGTCGACGCCGCCGCGCTGGTGCTGCTCATGTCGGCGACCGGCTCCCTGCTCGCTGCCGTCCTGGGCGCCCGCGCCCTGAGCTCGGCGGTGAACTTCGTCGTGAACCGCTTCTGGGTCTTCCGCCGCCGCACCCGCCACCCGGTCCGACGCGAGGCGGTCGCGTACTGGCTGCTCGCGGCCGCGCTCATGGTGGCGGGCTACGGCTCGCTGTGGGCGCTGACCTCGGCCCGCGTGCCCCTGCTGGCCGCGAAGGTCGCCACCGACCTCGCGCTGTTCGTCATCGGCTTCCAGGTGCAGCGCACCTCCGTGTTCGCGGGACCCCGTGCGGCCGCGACATCCGTACCCCTGCCTCAGCGGGCGCACAGCGACCGCTCAGCCGCGCGCGACTGAATAGCACCACCGAGCACTCCACCCGAAAGGTCCCCCCCATGTCCCCGTACGTCCTCTACGCGGTCGACCTGGTCGCGATCAGCATCCTGACCTTCGCGGTCTACCTGCCCCGCCACCGTCGCCGCGACCTCGTGGTCGCCTACCTCGGCGTGAACGTCGGCGTCCTGGCCGTGGCCGGCGTGCTCGCCCAGAGCACCGTCGGCGCGGGCCTCGGGCTCGGTCTGTTCGGCGTCCTGTCGATCATCCGGCTGCGCTCCACGGAGCTGACGCAGCACGAGGTCGCCTACTACTTCGCGGCCCTGGCCCTGGGCCTCATCGGCGGGCTCGGCGTCGCGCCGCTCGCGCTGAGCATCGGCCTCATGGCGCTCGTCGTGCTGGTCCTGACGCTCGCGGACAGCCCGCGGGTCATGTCCCGCTACCGGCAGCAGACGATGGTCGTCGACCGGGCGATCGTCGACGAGGTCGCCCTCGTGGCCCACCTCGAGCGGCTGCTCGGCTGCCACGTGCACCAGGTGTCCGTCCAGCGGCTCGACCTGGTCAACGACACCACCACCGTCACGGTCCGCTACGAGTCCGGCCGGCCCGCGCAGGTCGCCGCCGAGGCCACCACGTGGGAGCAGGTGGCCCGATGACCGCGCTGGCGGACCTCGCGCCCATCACCCTCGGCGAGCTCGAGGCGGCGGCCTCGCTGCAGACCCGGATCGACCGCAAGTACCTGGTCCCGACGAGCGACCTGCCGGCCCTGCTCGACGCGCTGGACCCGGCCGTCCGCACCCTCGAGATCGACGGCGAGCGGGTGTTCGCCTACGAGTCGGTCTACTTCGACACCCCCGGGCTGACGAGCTACCTCGGCGCGGCCCGCCGTCGGCGCCACCGCTTCAAGGTCCGCACCCGCACGTACGTCGACTCCGACCTGTGCTGGGTCGAGGTCAAGACCCGCGGCCCGCGCGGCGCGACGGTCAAGACGCGCCTCCCGCACGAGGCGGCGGGCCGGACCGAGCTCGACGACCCCGCGCTGCGGTTCACCAGCGACGTGCTCGGCGGGCTGGCCGGTCCGATGGCGCCGACGCTGCTGAGCTCGTACGACCGGGTGACCCTGCACGTCCCGGCCGAGTCGGGACCCGACAGCCGCACGACGATCGACACCGACCTGGTGTGGACCGACGCCGACACCGGCCGCGAGCGGGCGCTCGTCGGGCTCGCGGTCGTCGAGACCAAGACCGGCTCGACGCCCTCGTCGACCGACCGGCTGCTGTGGCGGCACGGGCACCGGCCCGTCCGCATCTCCAAGTACGGCACCGGCATGGCCGTCCTGCACCCCGACCTGCCCTCGACCCCCTGGCGCCGCGTCCTCGACCGGCACGTGGGCTGACTGAACGGAGCATCATCATGAGACGCATCACCGCACGCGTGGCCGCACCGGTCGTCCTGGTCGCGGCCCTGCTGGCCGGCTGCTCGGCCGACCCGGCCGATCCGGCCGCGACCGGCACGACCGACTCCGGTACCGCCGCGACGACCACGACGACCGCCACCGCGACTGACGCCGACGTGACCGTCGAGTCCGTCATGGCGGACAACACCGCGGCGCACGTCGCCGGGGCGTCCGACTCGGCGGAGACGACGATCACGCTGTCCGGGACGTCCGCGACCGTGTCCGGGGACGGCGCCTCGGCGGAGGGTTCGACGGTCACCATCACCGCGGCGGGGACCTACCGGATCAGCGGCACGCTGACCGACGGCGCGGTCGTCGTCGACAGCCCGGACGATGGCACGGTCCACCTGGTCCTGGACGGCGCCGACCTCTCGAGCTCGACCACCTCGCCGCTGCAGGTCACCGACGCGGGCGACGTCGTCGTGGAGCTCGCGGCGGGCTCCACGAACCACCTGTCCGACGCGACCACCTACGCCTCGACGGACACGGACGCGCCCAACGCGGCTCTGTTCAGCAGCGCGGACCTGACGATCACGGGGACCGGCACGCTCGACATCGAGGGCAACGCGAACGACGGGATCACCTCGAAGGACGGCCTGGTCGTCGAGTCCGGCACGATCACGGTGACCGCGGCCGACGACGGCATCCGCGGCAAGGACTACCTCGTCGTCGACGGCGGCTCGCTCACCGTCACCGCCGGGGGCGACGCCCTGAAGTCCGACAACGCCGACGACACCGCGCTCGGCTACGTCGAGATCACCGCCGGAGACGTCACGCTCACGGCCGGCGACGACGGGCTCTCCGCGGCCACGGACGCCGTGGTCGCGGGCGGCACGCTGACCGTCACGGCCGGCGGCGGGCACGAGACGGCCGTGGCCGACGACGCGTCGCCCAAGGGGATCGTGGCGGACACCGTGGTCGTCGTCGGCGGAGGCACGGTCGCCGTGGACTCCGCCGACGACGCCATCCACTCCGGCGGCGTCGCGTCGATCACCGACGGCACGCTCACGCTGGCCACCGGCGACGACGGCATCCACGCCGACGGCGCGCTGCAGATCTCGGGCGGGACGGTCGACGTCCCCACCGCGAACGAGGGCCTCGAGGCGCCGGTCATCACGGTCGCCGGCGGCTCGACGTCGGTGACGACCAGCGACGACGGGGTCAACGCCTCGGCGGGGTCGACCGACGACACCGCGGACGCAGCGGGCGGCGGGGAGATGTCTGCCGACGCCGACGTGCTGCTCGACATCACCGGCGGGTCGCTCGTGGTGGACGCCGAGGGCGACGGGCTCGACTCGAACGGGTCGATCACGATGAGCGGGGGCACGGTCGTCGTGTCCGGGCCGACGAACGACGGCAACGGCGCGCTCGACTTCAACGGCACGTTCGAGATCTCGGGCGGCGAGCTGCTGGCCGTGGGCTCGTCGGGCATGGCGCAGACCCCGTCCGCGGACTCCTCCCAGTCGTTCGTCGGGATCACCCTCTCGGCGGCGCAGCAGCCCGGGGTGGTGCACGTGCTCGACGCCGACGGCACCGTGCTCGCCTCGTTCACGGCCACGAAGCAGTACTCCTCGGTGGTCTACTCCTCGCCCGACGTGGTCTCCGGTGACACCTACACGGCGAGCGTCGGTGGTTCCGCAGGGACCGACGCCGTGGGCGGTCTGACCCATGACGGCTCGGCGTCCGGCGCCACCTCGGCCGGGACCGGCACCGCCGGCGAGGCCCAGGAGGGCATGGGCGGCGGGATGGGCGGAGGCGGCGGCCGTGGCGGTGGCCCGCGCGGCGACGGCGGCCAGCCCCCGGCCCAGCCCTGACGGCCAGCCTCCCGTTAGCCCTAGCGGGCAGCCTCCCGCCCAGCCCTCACGGGTGAGCTGCGATCCGTGGTCGCAGCCTTCGTTGAACGACACGCCGTGCGCAGCAGCCTCTGCGCACGGCGTGTCGTGCAACCACACCTGCATCCATCCGCGCGAATCGGTGCGCTGGTGCGCTGGTGCGCTGGTGCGCTGGTGCGCTGGTGCGCGGGTCGGTGTGCGAGTGGGTGTGCGACGCGCCGCAGCTCCCGCGGCGTGTCGCACACCCACGCGCACCCTGCGAGGAGCCGGGGGCGAGGGGCGAGAGGGCGGGGAGCGAGGGGGCGGGGAGAGAGGGGGCCGGGAGAGAACGGCCTTCCGGCTCAGAGGGTGGTGAGGAGGGACTCCACGACGGCGGCGGAGCGGTCGGCCGCGTCGTCGACATGGGTGAGGAACTCGCCGGCCTCCATGGGGCTGCACAGGTCGGAGATGCCGCGCACCGAGACGAACGGCACCCCGAACAGGTGGGCGGTCTGCGCGAGGGCCGCCGACTCCATGTCGGTGGCCAGCGCCCCGGGGTAGGCCTCGCGGACCCGGGCGACCCGCTCGGCGTCGATGAACGAGTCGCCGGAGATCGCCAGGCCGGCGTGGACCCGCAGGTCCTCGCGCGGAGCGGCGGCGGCCGCTGCGAGCGCCGGATCGGCCGAGTAGGACGCCGGCATGCCCGGGACCTGGCCCCGCTCGTAGCCGAAGGCGCGGGCGTCCGCGTCGGCCAGGACGTAGGACGAGCCGACGACGACGTCGCCGACGCGGATGCCTACCCCGAGCCCTCCGGCGCTCCCGGCGCTGACCAGCACGCGGGCCGACGACGAGCCGAGCGCGACCGACGCGGCCGACGCGGCGTTGACCAGCCCGATCCCGGACCGCACGAGCAGCACGCGGCGGCCCCCGAGCACGAGCCGGTGGTGCTCGGCACCGCCCACCCCGACGGGCTCCCCGACGGAGGACGCGCGCGCGAGGAACGGCGCCGCCTCGTCGGCCATCGCGACGACGACCACGGCGTCGACCGGACCGGACAGCGGGCCCGCCTCGGCCCGGTGCGCGGCCCGAGACGTCACGCCGTCACCTGCGACCACGAGTCCCGCTCGGCCAGGAACGTGCGCGCGGCGTCCTGCGCGCCGGACAGCGTGTGGTTCGCGCCCCAGCCGCACTGCACCTCGTTCGCCGCGGGGACCTCGTCGGCCACGAGGACGTCCTCGAGCGTGTCCGCCACGAGCGCCAGGACGTCGTCGTACTCCCACTGCCCCTGCAGGATCAGGTAGAAGCCGGTCTGGCAGCCCATGGGGGAGAAGTCGATGACCCGGTCCGAGTGGTTGCGCGACTTCTCGGCGAACAGGTGCTCGAGGGAGTGCACGACCGGCATCTCCAGGTGCGCGACGTTGGGCTGCGTGAAGCGCACGTCGTACTTCTCGATCACGTCGCCCGCCGGGAGCCTCTTGGTGTCGGCCAGGCGCACGTACGGCGCGGCGACGGTGCGGTGGTCCAGGTTGAACGACTCGACATTCATGCGCTCGGGCACGGTGGGCTCCTCGGGGTGGACGGCGACCACCCATTCTGCCGTGACGGGCGCCGTCCAGGGGCACCGGCTAGCCTGCGCGCGTGACCACGACGCAGACGCGGGCGGACGCCCCCGCCGCACCGCCGCGCTCCGGAGCGGGCTTCCGGCCCGACATCCAGGGGCTGCGGGCGATCGCCGTCGTGCTCGTGCTCGTGTTCCACGCGGGGGTACCGGGGCTGCCCGGCGGCTACGTCGGCGTCGACGTGTTCTTCGTCATCTCCGGCTACCTCATCACCTCGATGATCGTCACCGAGGTCATGGAGACCGGGCGCCTGCGGCTGGGTCGGTTCTACGCCCGACGAGCCCGCCGCCTGCTGCCCGCCGCGGCGACCGTGCTGGTCGCGACCGCGATCGCCACGGTGCTGTGGCTGCCGGTGACCCGGTGGCGCGAGATCGCCGGCGACCTGGCGAGCACCGCGCTGTACGTCGTCAACTGGCGGCTCGCGGGGCGGTCCGTGGACTACCTGGCCGAGGGGGCCGCGGCGAGCCCCGTGCAGCACTTCTGGTCGCTCGCGGTCGAGGAGCAGTTCTACGTCCTCTGGCCGGTGCTCGTGCTGGTCGCGGTGCTGTGGGCGCGCCGCCGCGGCCGCGCCGTCAGCGCCCGGCTGCTCGCGGCGGCGAT
The DNA here is from genome assembly GCF_003755175.1 of Cellulomonas sp. PhB150. Lineage (GTDB taxonomy): Bacteria > Actinomycetota > Actinomycetes > Actinomycetales > Cellulomonadaceae > Cellulomonas. Next base: position 263,364 of record NZ_RKHX01000002.1, read on the forward strand.
CCTCGTCATCGCGGTGCCCTCGCTCGTGTGGTCGGTCCACCTCACGTCGTCGGCGCCCGACGCCGCGTACTTCGTCACGACGACGAGGCTCTGGGAGCTCGCCGTCGGCGCGCTGCTCGCCGTCGGCGCGGCCCGGGTGGCCCGGCTGCCGCAGCGCTGGCTCACCGGCGCGGGCGTTGCGGGCCTCGCGCTGATCGCCTTCGCCGCGTTCGTGTTCACGGGCGGCACGCCGTTCCCCGGAGCGGCGGCCCTGGTGCCGACGGTCGGGGCGGCCCTCGTCCTCGCCGCCGGCCTGCGTGACCGGCGTGGCCTGACCGTCCTCGGGCTGCCCGGCATGCAGACCGTGGGTGCGATGTCGTACTCGCTCTACCTGTGGCACTGGCCGGTCGTGGTGGTCGCGACGACGCTCTGGGCCGACGACGCGGGCCGCCTGCCCACCGGCATCGGGGTCGCTGCCGTCGCGCTCTCGGTGCTGCCGGCGTGGCTCGCGTACCGCTTCGTCGAGCAGCCGCTGCACCTGTCGTCGGCGCTGCGGGGCAGCGTCCGGAAGTCCGCGCTCGTCGGGCTGGTCTGCACGCTCGTCGGGCTCGGCGCCGCGGCCGGCGTCGCTCTCGCCGTGCCCTCCGGCCCCACGGGCACAGCCCCCGGCGCCGCCGTGATCGGCACGAGCGCGTGGAGCGGCGCGGCCGATCCGGGAACCGACCTCGGCCAGGTCGTGCCCGCGCTCGCGGACGCGACCGACGACGTCGCGGACCTGTACGCGGACGGCTGCCACCAGGACAAGAACGGCACGTCGGCGAAGGCCTGCACGTACGGCGACCCCGACGCCGACGTGGTGGTGGCCCTCGTCGGCGACTCGCACGCGGCGCAGTGGCAGCCCACGCTGCGCGCTGTCGCGGAGCAGCAGGGCTGGCGGCTGGACACCTACACGAAGGGCAGCTGCGCGTTCGCCGACGTCGACGTGTGGCTGACCACGATCGACGGCCCGTACACGACGTGCTCGCAGTGGAACGACGCGGTCTCCGCGAAGCTCCTGGCCGACCCGCCGACCGTCGTCGTGACGTCCAACGACGCGATCGACGGCGTCGTGGTGGACGGCGCCATGCGGCCGAAGGCGACCCTGCTGGACGACGTCGCGGACGGCCTGGTCCGCACCTGGAAGACTCTCGCGGACGCCGGCACGAGGGTGGTCGTGCTCGGCGACACCCCGTGGATGGCCAAGGACATCCCGGAGTGCGTCGCCGAGCACACCGACGCGTGGGCGACGACCTGCTCCGTGCCGCGGGCCGCCGCGGTCGAGCGCTCGGCGCTCGCCCAGCAGCAGGCCGCGGCCGAGCGGGCCGACGTGCCGCTCATCGACCTCGACGACTACGTCTGCCCGGGCAGCACGTGCCCGGCGATCATCGGCGACGTCCTGGTCTGGCGCGACGCGCACCACCTCACGGCGACCTACGCCCGCACGCTCGCGCCGCGGCTCGCCGACCAGCTGGTCCCGCTCGTCACCCGCTGACGTCAGGCGGCCGCCCGGCGCGCCGACCGCACGCCCGCTGCGACCTTCACCAGCTGACGCGGACCGGCCTCCTCGCCCTTGGCGGGTGCGTGCGCGACCTCGACGAACCACACGGGCTCGAGCAGGTCCGCGCCGCCCTCGTACGGGCCCGCCCAGTAGGCGAGCGAGGCCGAGACGACCTCGACAGGCGTGGCGCGACGGCGGCCCTTCGCGGCCGCGAGCAGGTTCTCGACGACCTCGTCCTTCTCCAGCACCTCGACCTCGTCGAACGCCTCCACGGCGTCCCACGTCGTCACGGCGAGCAGCACCGGGGAGGCGTCGTCGAGGAACGTCGCCGCGACCCCGGCGCGCGGGCCCGAGAGCGGGACGCCGTCGAGGTGCACGCGCGTGCGCACGTCGGTCTTCGCGTCGAAGGAGCGCCGCTCCTTGCCGTCGAACGTGACGCCCTGCGTGACGCGCGCGTCGACGCGCACGTCGAGCTTCAGGCCACCGGCCGTCGTGGGGCCCAGGCGCAGCGTCTCGGTCAGCTCGGCGACGATCGCCGCCGCTTTCTCGGCCGGGATCAGGCGCCGCTGGTCGGTCTCGGGCGGCAGGTCGGCGATGCCGCGCCGGTTGTCGACGAGGTTCGTCAGCCCGCCCATCCGGTTGCCCGGCTGGCCGTGCACGACGGCGCCGTCCGGGCCGACCAGGGCGACCGCCTCGTCGGTGCGCAGCACCTCGCCGCGCAGGGAGATCGTCTCGGCGAGCGCGTGGATCCGCTCGTCGTCCAACGTCGTGGGGCGCACACGCGCCACCGTCATCGTGGTCATGGTGGTGATCCGTTCTCGAGGTGGGTGGGGTCAGCAGGCGTGCGGGATCCAGGTCCAGGAGAACCAGGACTGGCCGCGGACGGGGTCGGGGCTGACGGCGCCGTGGCCGTGCAGGAAGTCGGCGCCGGTGTTCGTGCCCTGGCTGTTCGCGAACAGCACGGCGGACTCGACGTCGCTCGGCTGGCAGAACTGGGCCATCCAGAACCAGGCGTCGACGACGCGCATGGGGGCCCGGATGAAGTCCGGCAGGCCGTAGGCGACGCTGATCCAGCGGCCGTCCATCGCGGCGGCGAAGATCTTGCCGGGGTTGGCCAGGTCGAGGCTCGTCGTCGTGAAGCTGAGGATCGCGTGCAGGCCCTCGAACGCGTCGGCCCAGCGGTCGAACACGTCGCGGTTGGCGCCCTGCTGGTTCGCGTCCATCTGGAGCGTGTTGCAGACCTCGAGGGCCAGCCACTCGATGTTGTTGTGGCCCAGCCGCAGGTCGCCGTCGTTGCCGGCGGACGTGCTCGTGAAGTCGCCCCGGATCTGGGAGTCGTCGGGCGTGTCGCTGCGGAAGTAGAACCCGCTGGGGCTGCCGTGCCCCGTGAAGTAGACGATGTCGGCGCGCTCGACCCACTGGTCGGCGTGCCCGCCGCTGGCGTTGGCCTTGAAGTCGTCCTCCCAGGCGCCGGCGTCACCCCAGGTGAACAGGCCCGTCGCGCCGTCGTGCAGGCGCAGCTCGTCGTAGAAGCCGCCGGCGTCCTCGTGCTCGTGGTGCAGCGCGTTGAGGTTGTCGTACGCGTTGATCCATTCCACCCCGATGCTGTACGACATCGTGGGCCCCCTTCGTCGTCGAAAGTGCGGACGACGTGAAGGAGCGGAGCCGACGGCGTGCAGATACTCACCTGCGCGCCGCGCGATGCACGCCAGGCTGTACAGGGGCTTTGTCGTCGCTCACGGCAACGGTTAGCGTTCGCCCGTGACCACGACGCAGACGCGCCTCGCCACGCCTGGCGCCAAGCCACGGGGCAAGGCAGCCTTCCGCCCCGACATCCAGGGGATGCGCGCGATCGCGGTCGTGCTCGTGCTGCTGTTCCACGCCGGCTTCCCCGGGCTCTCGGGCGGGTTCGTCGGCGTCGACGTGTTCTTCGTGATCTCGGGCTACCTCATCACGTCGATGATCGTCACCGAGGTGCTCGAGACGGGCCGGCTGCGCCTCGGGCGGTTCTACGCCCGGCGGGCCAGGCGCCTGCTGCCCGCCGCCTCCACCGTGCTGGTCGCCGTCGCGGTGATGACTGTCCTGTGGCTCCCGGTCACGCGGTGGCGGGAGATCGCCGGCGACATGGCGAGCACCGCGCTGTACGTCGTGAACTGGCGGCTCGCGGCCCGGTCCGTCGACTACCTCGCAGAGGGCGACGCGGCGAGCCCGGTCCAGCACTTCTGGTCGCTCGCGGTCGAGGAGCAGTTCTACATCCTGTGGCCGGTCCTCGTGCTCCTCGTCGTGTGGTGGGCTCGCCGCCGCGGCGTGCGCGTGACGCGGCGCGTGCTCGGCGTCGCGATCCTGGCGATCGCCGTCCCGTCGCTGGCGTGGTCCGTGCACGCGACGAGCGCCACCCCGCAGGCTGCGTACTTCGTCACGACGACCCGCCTGTGGGAGCTCGCGGTCGGCGCTCTCCTGGCGGTCGGGGCGACCCGCGTCGCGCGGCTTCCGCAACGACTCCTCGCGGTGACGGGCTTCGTCGGCCTCGCACTCATCGCCTACGCGGCGGTCCGCTTCGACGGCTCGACCCCGTTCCCGGGCGTCGCAGCCCTCGTGCCGACCCTCGGTGCCGCGGCGGTCCTGGCTGCAGGCCTGCGCGACGGGCGCGGGCTTCGCGTGCTCGCGCTGCCGGGCATGGCGACCACGGGCGCGATGTCGTACTCGCTGTACCTGTGGCACTGGCCCGCGATCGTGCTGGCGACGACGCTGTGGGCCGACGACAGCGGGCACCTGCGCATCCGGGTCGCGCTCGCCGCCATCCTCCTGTCCGTGGTGCCCGCCTGGCTGTCCTACCGCTTCGTCGAGCAGCCCCTGCACCTGTCCGAGGCCCTGCGGCGCAGCGTCAAGCGGTCCGCGGCCGTCGGCGTCGCGTGCACGCTCGTCGGCCTCGCGGCTGCCGGTGCCGTGCTGCTCGCGCTCCTCGCACCCGCCTCGGGCGCCAACGTCCCGCACCCGGGCGCCGCCGTCATCGGGACGAGCGCGTGGACCGGGGTCGCGGACGCGACGACCGACGTCTCGCGCATCGCCCCCGCCCTCGCGGACGCGAAGCGCGACGTCGCCGACTCGTACTCCGACGGGTGCCACCAGACCGAGACGGAGACGGCCGTCAAGCCCTGCCGGTACGGCCCCGACGACGCCACGGTGGTCGTCGCGCTGGTCGGCGACTCGCACGCGGAGCAGTGGGAGCCCACGCTCCGCGAGGTCGCCGAGCAGCAGGGTTGGCGGCTCGACACCTACATCAAGAGCAGCTGCGCCGTCGCCGACGTCGACCAGTGGCTCCGGACGATCCCCGGCCCCTACGACACGTGCACCACGTGGGCGGACTCGGTGACCAAGCTCCTGGTCGCGGACCCGCCGACCGTCGTCGTCTCGTCGAACGACGGCATCGACGGCGTGGTGGTCGACGGCGTGAAGCAGCCGCGAGAGAGTCTCGAGAGCGACTTCGCGGCGGGCCTCGCCCGGACGTGGGAGGAGCTGGAGGCGGCCGGCTCGACCGTCGTCGCGCTGGCCGACACCCCGCGGTCGTCCACGGACATCCCCGAGTGCGTCGCCAAGCACGAGAAGTCGTGGGCGACCGAGTGCGAGACCCCGCGCGAGAAGGGCGCCGCGCGCTCGGCCGTCGGCGCCCAGGAGCGCGCCGCGAAGCAGGCGGACGTTCCCCTGATCGACCTCACGGACGCCATCTGCCCGGCCCCGGCGTGCCCGGCGATCATCGGCAACGTGCTCGTCTGGCGCGACTCGCACCACATGACGGCGACCTACGCCCGGACGCTCGCCCCCCGCCTCACCGACGCGCTCGTGCCGATCGTCGCCGCGAGCTGACCGCCGCCTGTCCCGACGAGGTCAGCCGCAGACGCCGGCCGACTTCGTCGCCTTCGGGGTGTGCGTGGACCCGGTCGGCTTCGGCGCCGGATCGGTGAGCGGCCTGTCCTCCTTGAGCCGCTTCCAGATGTCGTCGGCGGCCGACGTCCACACCACGCGACCCGACTGCGTGGTGGACGGTGCGTTCGGCACGGTGATCGCGTCGATCTCGTCGCCGTCGATGCCACGCAGCCCGTTGGCCAGCCCCGCCATCGTGCGCAGGTCGCCGAGGCCCGGGCTCACGCTGATGGCCTTGGTCGCCTGGTCGAGGACCTTGAGCAGCTTGGTCGGCTTGCCCAGCAGCTTCTCGTGGTGGACCTTGTCCGTCAGCGCGACGAGGAACTCGTGCTGCCGGTCGAGGCGGCCCAGGTCGCTGCCGATCCACAGCCCGCCGCCCGTGCCGGTCCGTGCGCGCAGGAACGCGATCGACGTCTTGCCGTCGAGCACCTGCTTGCCGGCCTCGACGTGCAGCTTGGCCTTGGGGGAGTCCATCGCCTCGGGGAAGCAGAACGGCACGCCGCCGAGGGTGTCGATGACGTCGCGCACGCCGTCCATCTTGATGACGACGTGCTCGTCGGTGCGCACGCCGGTGTCCTGCTCGAACGTCTTGCGGGTGCACGCGGCCGCGGTGGTGAGGTTCTTGTCGCTGCCTGACCCGATCTCGAAGGAGGCGTTGAACATCTCACCGGTGCGGGGCGCAGTCTTCGTCCCGTCGGCCAGCAGGCAGGACGGGATGTCGACGAGCGAGTCGCGCGGGACCGAGACGATGTCGACCCGAGAGCGGTCCGCGGGGAGGTGGACGAGGAACGTCGAGTCGGATCGCTGCCCGTCGACGTAGCCGTACGTCTTGTCGTCGAGGTCGCGGGCGTCGATCCCCATCACCAGGATGTTCAGCGGCTTGCCGGCGAAGCCGTCGACGAGCGGGTCCGCGGTGACCGTCGGGGTCGGGCGTGAGGTACCGAGGTACTTGTCGACGTCGTCGGCCGTGTCGATGTTCGCGTTGAGGTGCGCGTAGGTCGCCAGCGACGCGCTGATGACGAACAGCGGCACCGCGATCACCGCGGCGGCGACGGTGCGCACCACGGGGTGGGAACGGGCGGGGCGGCGCGAGTGCCGGGCGGGGAGACGTCTCACGTCTCGCAACCTAGGACGCCGCTGTGCCGCGTGCGTTGCGTTCCGGCGGCGGTCGCGGAGAGACCATGTGTGCGCGACGTGAAGATCCGCGCTGGTCAGCGGCCTGGTCGGCAGGCTCCGACCATGAAGCTCCGTGCGGTGGCCGTCGCCTGCGTGCTCGTCGTCCTCACGCTCGCCTACGTCCGCGTGGGGTGGTGGCGGCTGGAGGACGCCTGCCAGGCGGACCCGCCGGGCGGGCCGGCGTTCGCGTCAGCCGCGACGAGCTGGTCGTGGCGCCCGCCGGGCTTCACGTGCGAGCACGACGACGAGCCGCCGCGCACGCGACTGTGGTGGTGAGCGTCAGCTCTCGCGGTCCTCGAGGGCCGGAAGGATCGTCGTCGGGATGCCGAACGACAGGGCGATCGCCAGGATCCCGGCCGAGAAGACGTACGGGCCCGCGTCGCCGACGTTGAACGCCACCGTGAACAGCACGATGCCGCCGATGAACAGCAGGAAGGCGAAGAAGGCGCCCACGGCGTTGGCGGGGGAGCCGTTGCGCTCGACGGGGCTGTTGCTGCTCACGGGGGTCCTCCATGGGTGGATCGGGTGTCTGCCCCCGATCCTGCCTCCTGCGACGGGCGCGGCGCCAGCGCGCCCGTCGGCGTGGCTCACTCGAACGGGTCGAAGGCGCGGACCTCGACCTGGCCGAAGCGCGCCATCGGGTGCTTGGCGGCGATCGCGACGGCCCCCTCGAGCGAGTCGGCCACGAGGATGTCGAACCCGGCGATGAGCTCGCCGAGCTCGGCGAACGGGCCGTCGGTGACCGAGACCGCGCCGTCGCGCACGCGGACGGTCTTGGCCTTCGCGGCGCCGGCCAGGCGCTCGCCGAGCAGGCGGGAGCCGGTGGAGTCCGCCTCGGCGACCCACTCGCCGATGTTGTCGAGCGCGGCGTCGTAGGGCTCGGCGGTCGGGTCGGTGCACACGAGCATGAGGAACTGCATGGGAGCTCTCCTTCGTCGGGGTCGGTTCGAGGTGGTGACGGACGAGGGCGACCGGATTCGACTCAGGTCAGCGGACGAGCCCGCGGGCTGCGCGGGCCGTAGCGCGGAGCGTGCGCCGCCTGGGTGATCTCGATGAGCCGGATGACGCGCTGGCGGTGCGGGCGCCACGGCTCGAGCAGCTCGAGCATGCCGGCGTCGTCCGTCCGGTCGCCGGTCAGCGCCCAGCCGACGAGGTGCGCGAGGTGGTAGTCGCCGACGGAGACCGCGTCCGCGTCGCCGAGCGCGCGCGACGTCGTCTCGGCGACGGTCCACGGCCCGATCCCGCGCACGGTCAGCAGCCGGCGCCGGGTCTCGACGAGCGGCACGTCCTCACCCAGCCGGTGCGCGACGAGCGCCGCGCGCCGGATCGTGTCCGCGCGCTGCCCCTCGACCCCGGCCGCGCGCCACTCCCACACGGGGATCTCCGCCCACACCGCAGGGGGCGGTGGCACGCGCATCCCCTCGGGGGCGGGGCCAGGTGCCGGCAGGCCGTGCCGCCCGACGAGACGCCGCCACGACGCCTTCGCGTCGATGCCCACGACCCGCTGCTCGAGGACCGCGGGCACGAGCTGCTCCCACAGGTTGCCCGTCCGGGTCAGGCGCAGCCCGGGCAGGCGGTGGTGCGCGTCGCGGACCAGAGGGTGCAGCGCGGGATCGAACCCGGTGTCGTCGTCGCGCGCACCCAGCAGGTCGGGGACGCCGGCGAGCACATGGTCGGCGCCGGGGCCCCACGCCTCGACGTGCACGCCGTCGCGGCGGACCGCGATCCGGGCGGTGGCCGGTCCGTCGGGGGTGAGCGTCGCGCGCCAGAGGGCCCCGTCCGGCGTGGTGCGCCACACGGGGTCCGCCCCGCCGCGACGCAGGGGACCGAGCGTGCGACGGACGTCGAGACGGTAGTCGGGGCGGTAGACGGTGGCGGGCGTCAGTGCCCCCGGAGGCGCTCGATGAGTCGCCGGTCGCGCTTCGTCGGGCGTCCTGCGCCGCGGTCCCGCTCGCCCATCAAGACCTTCTGCTCCTTCGGCACGACGGCGGGCGAGCGGTCGAGGTAGCACGTGACGGCCACGGGGGCGCCCACGCGCTTGACGACCGTGCGCTGCACGATGACGATCCGCTCGCGCTCGCCGCCGCGCACCACGATCTCGTCACCCGGCACGACCATCGTCGCGGGCTTGGCGCGGTCGCCGTTGACCCGGACGTGGCCCGCCTTGCAGGCGGCTCCGGCGGCGGACCGGGTGGGGAACAGCCGGACCGCCCACGTCCAGGCGTCGACCCGGGCACGCGTCACCTCGGGCATCGCACCACCGTCGTCGTCCGCACCGACCCAGCGTCGCACGGTTCGCTCGCCTGGAGCGACGTAGGTTGGAACGCATGACTCCTTCTGTCGTCGCCGTCACCGGCGGCCGTGTCGTCCCCGTCAGCTCCGAGCCCATCGAGGGAGGCACGGTGCTCGTCGTCGACGGGCGCATCACCGCCGTCGGCGCCGACGTGCCCGTTCCCGAGGGTGCACGCGTGATCGACGCGACCGGCCGCTGGGTCCTGCCCGGCTTCGTCGAGGCGCACGGGCACGTGGGCCTGCACGAGGAGAGCGAGGGCGCGGCGGGCAACGACACGAACGAGATGGTGCGGCCGAACACCGCGGCCGTGCGGGCCATCGACGGCGTGAACATCGACGACGAGGGCTTCCGCGACGCGCTCGTCGGCGGCGTGACGTCGGTCGTCGTCAAGCCCGGCTCGGGCAACCCGATCGGCGGCCAGTCGGTCGCGATGAAGACGTGGGGCGGACGGATCCTCGACGAGCAGGTGATCCGGGAGTCGGTGAGCGTGAAGTCGGCGCTCGGCGAGAACCCCAAGCGGGTGTACGGCGAGCGCAAGCAGCTGCCCTCCACCCGGCTCGGCACCGCGCTGGTGATCCGGGAGGCGTTCACGGCCGCGCAGCACTACCGCGCGGCCCGCGACGCGGCGGCGGCCGAGGGCAAGCCGTTCGCGGTGGACCTCACCCACGAGGTTCTCGTCCGGGTGCTCGACGGCGAGCTCTACTGGGACCAGCACACGCACCGGCACGACGACATCGCCACCGCGCTGCGCCTGGCCGACGAGTTCGGCTACAAGCTGGTGATCAACCACGGCACCGAGGCGCACAAGCTCGCCGACGTGCTCGCCGAGCGGGACGTGCCGGTGATCTTCGGGCCGATGTTCACGAGCCGGTCCAAGGTCGAGCTGCGCGACCGGTCGATCTCCCACCTCGCGACGATCGCCGCGGCGGGCGTCCGGGTCGCGATCACGACCGACCACCCCGTGGTGCCGATCAACTTCCTGGTCCACCAGGCGACGCTCGCCGTGAAGGAGGGCCTGCCGCCGCAGACCGCGCTCGAGGCGCTCACGACGAACCCCGCCGCGTTCCTCGGTCTCGACGACCGCGTCGGGGCTCTCGAGGTGGGCCGTGACGGGGACGTCGTGGTCTGGTCGGGCGACCCGCTCGACGTGCACTCCCGCGCGGAGCACGTGCTCATCGAGGGCCGGACCGTCTACACGTGGGACGACGAGGCCCGGGTGGGGACCGTCGTGGAGCGCGCGGGCCGGTAGCGGCCGGCCCACGCGCCGTCACGCACGGCTGTCAGGCGCGCAGCTCGAGGTAGCGCGTGATGAGTGCCTTGGTCGACGGGTCCTGAGCCGCCAGGGCAGCGGAGTCGCCCTGGACGGCCGGTGCCACCTCGAGCGCGAGCTTCTTGCCGAGCTCGACGCCCCACTGGTCGAACGAGTCGATGCCCCACACGACGCCCTGCACGAAGGTGATGTGCTCGTACAGCGCGATGAGCTGGCCCAGCACGGAGGGGGTCAGCGACGCCGCGAGGATCGAGGTCGTCGGGCGGTTCCCCGAGAACACGCGGGCCGGGACGATCGCCTCGTCGGTGCCCTCGGCGCGGACCTCGTCGGCCGTCTTGCCGAACGCGAGCGCCTTGGTCTGCGCGAAGAAGTTCGCCAGGAACAGCGAGTGGACGTCGGTGTCGCCGTCCTTGAGCGGGTGCGCCGGGTTCGCCACCGCGATGAAGTCGGCCGGGATCAGGCGCGTGCCCTGGTGGATCAGCTGGTAGAACGCGTGCTGCCCGTTGGTGCCGGGCTCGCCCCAGAAGACCTCGCCCGTGGTGGTGGTGACGGCCTCGCCGTCCCAGCGCACCGACTTGCCGTTGGACTCCATGGTCAGCTGCTGCAGGTACGCCGGGAAGCGGTGCAGGTACTGCGCGTAGGGCAGGACCGCGTGCGTGTGGGCGCCCAGGAAGTTGACGTACCAGACGTTGAGCAGGCCCATCAGGACGGGCACGTTGCGCTCGAACGGGGTCGTGGCGAAGTGCTCGTCGACCGCGTGGAAGCCGGCGAGGAAGTCCCGGAAGCCGTCCGGGCCGATCGCGATCGCGAGCGACGTGCCGATCGCGGAGTCGACCGAGTACCGGCCGCCCACCCAGTCCCAGAAGCCGAAGGCGTTGGCGGGGTCGATGCCGAACGCGGCGACCTTGTCGAGCGCGGTCGAGACGGCGACGAAGTGCTTGGCGACGGCCTCGTTGCGCGCGTCCTCGTCGTCGGGCGTGCCGAGCTGGGCCCAGAGCCAGTCGCGGGCCAGGCGCGCGTTGGTCAGGGTCTCCAGGGTGCCGAACGTCTTGGACGCGACGATGAACAGGGTGGTCGTCGGGTCGAGGCCCTTGACCTTCTCCGCGAGGTCGGTCGGGTCGATGTTCGAGACGAAGCGCACCTCGAGCCCGTCCTGCGCGTACGGCTTGAGCGCCTCGTACGCCATGACCGGGCCGAGGTCCGAGCCGCCGATGCCGATGTTGACGACCGTGGCGACCCTCTTGCCGGTCACGCCGACCCACTCGCCGCTGCGCACCTTGTCGGCGAACGCGGCGACCTTGTCGAGGACCTCCTGGACGTCGTGGTCGATGTCCTGACCGTCGACCACGAGCGCGGGCTGCTTCCCGGCGGGGCGGCGCAGGGCCGTGTGCAGGACCGCGCGGTCCTCGGTGACGTTGATGTGGTCGCCGCGCAGCATCGCCTGCAGGCGGTCCGCGAGGCCCACCTCGTCGGCCAGGCGGACCAGCAGCGCGAGCGTGTCGTCGGTGACGAGGTTCTTGGACAGGTCGACGTGCAGGTCGGCCACGTCCAGCGTGAGCCGCTCCGCGCGGCCGGCGTCGGCGGCGAACCAGCCGCGCAGGTCGGCCGTGAACGTGGACTCGTGCTCGGACAGGTCCTGCCAGGCGCTCGTGGTGGTGGCGTCGATGGGCTGCGTGGACACGGGTGTTCCCTCTCTGACGGATGCGGCGGGGCTGGTTCCCAACTTAGTGCGGGGTACGGGGTGCATGCGCGGGACGGTCATGGGACCTCCACCTAGGCTGGCGCCATGTCCCGAGTACCGACCGCCGTGATCGCCGCCCTGACGCTGGTCGTCGGGTTCTTCGTCGCCCAGGTGACCGACGTCCGGGCGCTCGGCGGGCTCGTCCTGCTGGCGGGTGTCGCGTGGTGCGTGTGGCGCTCGCGGGCCGCTGGCGTGGCCCGGCTCGCCGCCGTGGTGGTCGTCGGCGCCGTGTGCTTCGTCGGGGCGCACGTCCTCGCGCCGCACCTGGGCGCGTGGCCGGCCGTGCTGCTCGTCGCCGCGGTGCTCGGCGTCGTGACCTGGGCACTCGTGGACCGGCGCGCGGACCGGCCGGCGGACCTGCGCGCGTGAGGCTCGTCTGCTGCGGGCTGGCCACGCTCGACGTCGTCCAGGTGGTCGACGCGGTGCCGGGGTCGAACGCGAAGGTCGTCGCGCGCAGCCTGTCCGTGACCTTCGGCGGCCCCGCCGCCAACGCCGCGGCCGCGGCGGTCGCGCTCGGCGTCCCCGCCCGCCTGGTCACCGCGCTCGGGCGGTCGCCCCTGTCGACGCTGGTCCGGTCCGGGCTCGAGGCCGCCGGCGTCGAGGTCGTCGACCTGCTCGACGGACCCGGCTCGCCCGCGGTCTCGACCGTGCTGGTGACGGCGTCGACGGGTGAGCGGGCCGTGGTGTCGGTCAACGCGACGGGCGTGTCCGGGCTCGGGCCTGCGGCGCCCTGGGTGGCCGACGCGACCGCGGTGCTCGTGGACGGGCACCACCTCGGCGCTGCGGTCGAGCTCGCCTCGGCTGCCTCCGTCCCGGTGCTGCTCGACGGCGGCAGCTGGAAGCCCGGGCTGGGCTCCTTGCTCAGGTTCGTCGACCACGCCGTGCTCTCCGCCGACTTCCGACTGCCCGAGCCGGTCGCCGACCTCGCGGCGGCCGTCGCCGCGCTCGGGCCGTCGTCCGTCGCGATCTCCGCCGGCGCCGGGGCCATCCGGCTGGTGACCGGGGGAGTCGAGTCCTGGATCGAGGTGCCCGTCGTCGACGACGTGGTCGACACCCTGGGCGCCGGCGACGTGCTGCACGGAGCGATCGGTGCGGCCCTGGCCCGCGGCGAGGACATCGCCACGGCGCTCGCGGCCGGTGCCCTGGTCGCGAGCGAGTCGGTCCGCCACCAAGGCGCCCTCGGCTGGGCCACCGCCCGCGCCTGACACCCGCCGGGTGTCCACCGAGCGCCCGCGCCAGCCAGGGAGGTCGGACCGCCGAGACCGACCCTCGCGGGCGAGAACGACCCTCCGGAAGGGTCGTACTCGCACCGGGCGGTCGTTCTCGGCGGCCCGCCACCCGGGCGTGCTGGGCCGGGTCACCGCCTCACCTCACACTCGCCGGGGGCGGCCCGTGCCCCGCGCCCTCACGGTGAGGCCGGATCGAGAACGACCCTCGCGGGTGAGAACGACCCCGCGGGAGGGTCGTTCTCGCACCGGAGGGTCGGTCTCGGCGAGCGGGCGAGGCGAGCGGGGGGGCCGGGCGGGCAGGTCAGGCCAGGGCGTCGCGGACGAGCGGGGCGACGACCGTGCCCAGGAGCTCGATCGCGCGCAGCGACTCCGCCTGCGGGACCCCGGACAGGTCCATCTGGAACGCCTGCCGGTCGTGCCCGAGCACGGCGTGCAGCGCGACGATGCGCTCGGCGACCTCCTCGGGGTGCCCGACGAAGTACGCCCCGCCGCGTGCGGCCTGCGACTCGTAGGAGATCCGGTTCGGCATCGCGAACCCGCGCTCGGAGGAGATCCGCCGCATCGACTCGAGCCAGTACGGGTAGAAGAACTCCCGCGCAGCCTTGCTCTCCTCGCCGACGAACCCCATGCCGGCGACGGCCACGAACGGCTCCGCATCCTGCGGGAGCCGCGACCGGACCGACGGACCGGCCTCGGCGAACGAGCGGCGGTACAGGTCGACGAGCGGCGCGAACGACGCGGGCTGCCCGCCGATGATCGCGTAGCTGATGGGCAGCCCGAGCAGCCCGGCACGGGCCGAGGACTGCGGGTTGCCGCCCGTGGCCACCGCGATGTCGAGGTGCGCGCCGCGGCCCGGCTTGTCGTAGGGCCGGGGCAGGACGAGCGCGTCGTCGAGAGCGGGACGGAAGCGGCCCGACCAGGTGGTGCGCTCGGCCAGGTCGAGCTGCAGCAGGAGCGCGATCTTCTCGTCGTACAGCTCGTCGTAGTCGTCGAGCGAGGCGCCGAACAGGGGGTAGGACTCGATGAACGAGCCGCGCCCGGCGAGCAGCTCGACGCGTCCCTGCGAGTACAGGTCCATCGTCGAGAACTGCTGGTAGACGCGCACCGGGTCCTCGGTGGACAGCACCGTGACGGCCGAGCCGACGGTGATCCGCGACGTCTGGGCCAGGGCCGCGGCGATCACGGTCGACGGCGAGGAGATGGCGTAGTCGGGGCGGTGGTGCTCGCCGATCCCGGCGTACTCGAGGCCCACCTCGTCGGCCAGCCGGATGCGTTCCAGCACGTCGCGCAGCCGCTGCCCGGGCGAGATCACCTCGCCGGTCACGGGGGAGGGGTGCACGTCGCCGAACGTGTAGAAGCCGAGTTCCATGTCCCGACGATAGGGCCGTCCGGTTCGTCCGCGCCTGGGTGGAGTCTCATGACACGACGTGGACCCGCTGGTTACGGCGTGTTTCGGACCGGTCACGATGTGGTCACGGTCACAGAAGGTAGTTGACACGGATTAGTAAGGCAGGTCTACTAACAAACATGACAACGGTCGGACAGCCCCGAGTGACGGGTGCACGAGCGGTGGGTCGGATGCTCCGGCCGACCGCGAAGGCGCTGCCCGAGCACGCCCGGGCCCACAACCGTTCGATGGTGCTCGCGCACCTCTTCCACGAGGGTCCCTCGTCCCGGGCGGACATCGCCCGCTCGACCGGCCTGACCCGCGTCACGGTCTCCAGCCTCGTCGACGATCTCATGGGGGAGGGCCTGGTCACCGACCTCGGCGTCCGCTCCGAGGGCAAGGTCGGCAAGCCGGCCACGCTCGTCGGGATGCAGACCGAGGCGTTCCAGATCGTCGCGGTCGACCTCACCGACGACTCCCGCCTGCTGGGTGCCGTGATGACGCTCGTCGGCGACGTGCTTCACCGCCTGACCGTCCCGCTCGAGGGGCGGATGGGCGACGCCGCCGCCGACCTGACCGAGACGCTGTGCCGCGACCTGCTCGCGCTGGCCGACCGCCCCGTGCTGGGTGTCGGCCTCTCGTCTCCCGGCGTCATCGACAACGACGGCCGCATCGTCCAGGCGCCCAACCGCGGCTGGTACGACGTGCCGATGGCCGCGCTGCTCAGCGAGCGGCTCGACGTCCCGGTGCACGTCGCCAACGACGCCAACACCCGTGCGCTCGCCGAGTTCACCTACGGCGAGGCGGCCGGCGGCTCGATGGTCGTCACCGTCGGGCAGGGCGTCGGCGCCGGCATCGTCGTCGACGGCGCGCTCGTCGTGGGCCGTCACCACGCGGCCGGCGAGATCGGGCACGTGACCGTCGTGGACGACGACCCCGACGAGTGCGCGTGCGGCCGCCGCGGCTGCCTCGAGACCGTCCTGAGCGTGCCGGCCCTGCGCCGCCGCACCTCCGGTCTCTCCCCCCAGGACTCCGACGCCGTGCTGGCGTCGGTCGGACGGTTGCTCGGGTTCGCCCTGGCACCCGTCGTGTCTGCGCTCGACCTCGGTGAGGTCCTGCTCTCCGGCCCCCCGGAGCTGCTGGACGGACCTCTGCGGGAGGCGGCGCTCGACGCCGTCCGAGCCCGAACCATGCCCGTCATCGGGCAGTCGTTCGCGCTGCGGATGGGATCGCTCGACGAGGACGGAGCGCTGGCAGGCGCTGCAGTGCTCGTCCTGGCAGGTCAGCTCGGGGTCTCGTGACGACCCCGAGCCGACCAACTGCAGGTCGGAACCACCCCCGGCGACGCCATCCGGCGCTCGCCTCGCTCACGGGAGGAAACCCCAACGTGAAGATCTTACGTTTCGCGGCCGTCGGCGTGGCGGCAGCGCTTGCGCTGACCGCGTGCAGCTCCGGCGACGACAGCCCGGCGGAGACGACGAAGCCCTCCGAGTCGGCCGCCGCGCCCGAGGCAGCCACGATCAAGCTGTGGCTCAACGGCACGGACACCCCGGACGCCCTGCGCGAGTACCTGACGACGACGTTCGCCGCGCAGAACCCCGGCTCCAAGCTCGTCATCGAGCAGCAGGACTGGAACGGTCTCGTTCCTCGCCTGCAGACGGCCCTCTCCTCCGAGGACCAGACCCCCGACGTGGTCGAGGTCGGCAACACGCAGTCGGCGACGTTCACCTACGCGGGTGCGTTCTCCGACCTGACGAGCCTGTACCCCGAGCTCGGCGGCGACAAGCTGCTCCCCGGCTTCGTCGAGGCCGGTACGGCCGACGGCAAGGTCATGGCGGTGCCGTACTACTCCGGCGCCCGCGCCGTGTTCTACAACAAGGACATGTTCAAGGACGCAGGCGTCGAGGTCCCCACGACGCTCGCCGACTTCACCACGGTCGCCAAGAAGCTCACGACCGACAAGGTCTCCGGCTTCTGGTTCCCGGGCCAGGACTGGTACAACGGCGCCACCTGGATCTACACCAACGGTGGTGAGCTCGCGACGCAGGACGGCGACACCTGGAAGGGTGCGCTGGAGTCGGCCGACTCGATCAAGGGCCTCGAGCAGGTCCAGGACCTGTTCAAGACGGCCACCAAGGCGCCTGCCGACAGCGACTCGAACGAGCCGTGGGTTCCCTTCAACCAGGGCAAGGCCGCGATGTTCTCGGCTCCGACCTGGGCGCGCTGGAGCATCGACCTGCCTGAGTGCAACGAGGGCGTTGCGGCCGACGACACGTCGGACGACGCGACCGCGAAGCGCACGAAGCAGCAGGCCTGCAACGAGGAGCACACCGGCGTCTTCGCGATGCCGGGCCTGACGGCCGACTCGTTCGCGACCGCCTTCGCCGGCGGCTCCAACCTGGGCATCCCCGCCAAGTCGAAGCACCAGGAGCTGGCCCAGAACCTGCTGAAGATCATCTTCTCGGCGGACTTCCAGAACCAGCTGGGCAAGAACGGCCTGATCCCGGGCAACACCGAGTACGCCACGTCCATGGGCGACGACGTGTACGCCAAGGCCGCGATCGCCGCCGCCCTGGGCGCCAAGCTCACGCCGGCCGCCGAGAACTGGGCGACCGTCGAGGGCGACCGCATCCTGGAGGACTTCTTCCAGAAGATCGCCACCGGTGCGGACGTCACGGCTTCCGCGAAGGCTGCGGACCAGCTGATCAGCGACGCGCTGAACAAGTAGTCGTACCCCGGTCGGTGGTCGGCTGACCACGGTCAGCCGACCACCGACCACACGATCACCCGTCGACGACCCGGCAGGACGCCGGACGTACGACCCCCTGATCCGGCGCGGCCGGGCCTGCTCCCAGCGGGCCGGCTCGGCTGCGCCATCAGACTGGAGCTCTCCTCATGGCAGCCACTGCCCCCACGGTTTCCGGGACCACGACGCCGTCGGTCCCACCCCTCCGCCGCCGCCGGCCGAAGCTCGGCGCGTACGGCCTGCTCGTCCCGGCGAGCATCCTCATCGGCGTCGCACTCGGGTACCCCCTGGTCCGCCAGTTCGTCATCAGCTTCCAGGAGTACGGCCTCAAGCAGCAGTTCGGGGCCCCGGCCGAGTGGGTCGGCCTGCAGAACTACACCGACCTGCTGACCGACTCCTACGTGTGGACCGTCATCGGTCGCTCGGTCGCCTTCTGCTTCGTCAACGCCATCGTCACGATGGTCATCGGCATGAGCCTCGCCGTCCTGATGCAGCGCATCGGTCGCGCCGCGCGGATCACGCTGCAGGTCTCGCTGCTGCTCGCCTGGGGCACGCCCGTGCTGGCGTCCATGACGGTGTGGCAGTGGCTGTTCGACACGCAGAACGGCGTCATCAACTGGGTGCTGTCCCACGTGCTCGGCATCGACTCGATGGCGCAGCACTCGTGGATCATCGAGCCGCTGTCGTTCTTCTTCGTCGCGACCGTCATCGTCGTGTGGATGTCCGTGCCGTTCGTCGCGTTCTCGATCTACGCGGGCCTGCTGCAGGTGCCGGCCGAGACGATGGAGGCCGCGCAGCTCGACGGCGCGTCCGCCCGCCAGCGGTTCTGGGGCATCACGATCCCGATGATCCGACCCGTCCTGTCGATCGTCCTGCTGCTGCAGGTGATCTGGGACCTCAAGGTCTTCACGCAGATCTACGTGCTGCAGCGCGCCGGTGCGCCGACGCGCGACACCAACCTGCTCGGCACGCTCATCTACTCCTACTCCAAGGAGTTCGGCATGGCCGGGGCGCTCGCCACGATCATGCTCGTGCTGACCCTCGCCCTCACCGGGTTCTACATCCGGCAGATGCTGAAGGAGGACGAGCTGTGAGCACCGTCTCCGCCCCCACCACGCTCGGCACCCCCGCCGCGCGACCGACCAAGGTCGCCCGGACGAGCTCGACGGAGTCGGGCCGCAGCCAGACCTCGAAGTCCCGTCGCCTGCTCGGCGCGCTGGCCGTCGTCGTCGCGCTCGCCTGGGTGTTCCCGATCTACTGGATGATCAACAGCGCCTTCCAGCCGCTGAACAAGCTGCAGGCCGAGAATCCCGCGTGGCTCCCGCTCGGCGGCACGATCGCCAACTTCCGCCAGGTGCTCGACGACGGCACGTTCTGGGCCGCGATGCGGACCTCGCTGTCGGTCGTCGTGATCGTCCTCGTCGCGGCGCTGATCTTCGCGTTCCTCGCCGCCCTGGCCGTGAGCCGGTTCCGGTTCAAGGGCCGCAAGTCGTTCATCCTGACGATCCTCGTCGTGCAGATGATCCCCGCCGAGGGCCTGTTCATCTCGCAGTACCAGGTGCTCGACGGCTGGGACCTGGTCAACAAGGTCGCGGGCCTCGCGCTCGTCTACACCGCGGCGATCCTGCCCTTCACGATCTGGATGCTGCGCGGCTTCGTCGCGGGCGTGCCGATCGAGCTGGAGGAAGCGGCGATGGTCGACGGCCTCTCGCGCGTCGGCGCCTTCTTCCGCATCACGTTCCCGCTGCTGGCCCCGGGCCTCGTGGCCGCCGGCGTGTTCGGCTTCCTGCAGGCCTGGAACGAGTACACGCTGGCCCTCGTGGTCATGACCGATCCCGCGCAGCGCACGCTACCGCTGTGGCTGCAGGGCCTGGTCGAGTCCAACCGGGCCACCGACTGGGGCGTCGTCATGGCCGGCTCCGCGGTCATCGCCATCCCCGTCATCGTGTTCTTCCTGTTCGTGCAGGGCAAGATGACGTCTGGGCTGGTCTCCGGAGCGGTGAAGGGCTGACGTGAGCGAGCAACTCATCACGGCACCCGGGCAGGTGTCGCAGACCGACACGCCCGTGAGCGTGGTCGGCACGCCCGACGGCTCGCGGCCGGGCTGGTCGATCGGCCTCGACGTGGGCGGCACCAAGGTGCTGGGCGTGGTCCTCGACCCGTCCGGTGCGGTACGGCACCAGGTCCGCGCCGCCACGGTCCGCGGGATCGACGGGGTCGTAGGTGGCGTCGTCGACGCCGTGCACGACCTGGCCGACCTCGCCGGCGTGGCCGTCGAGGACCTGGCGGGCATCGGCATCGGCCTGCCCGGCGTGGTCGATCCCCGCGACGGGACCGTCGAGCACGCCGTCAACCTCGGCATCGTCGAGAGGGTCGCGCTGGGGGCGCTCGTCGCCGCCCAGCTCGGTGCGCAGCTGCCCGTCCAGGTGGAGAACGACCTGAACATGGCCGCTCTCGGAGCCGCGCACGTCATCACCGAGCCGGTCGCGGACCTCGCGTTTCTCGCGCTCGGCACGGGCGTGGCCGCCGGGCTGCTGCTCGACGGCCGGCTGCGCCGCGGCGCGACGGGTGCGGCCGGGGAGATCGGCCACCTGACGCTCATCGTCGACGGCCTGCCGTGCAAGTGCGGGCAGGCGGGGTGCGTCGAGCAGTACGCCTCGGGCACGGCGATCGACGTCGCCTGGCCCGGACCGCACTCGCGCCCCGCGCCCCTGGAGCTGTTCGACGCCGCCGCGGCGGGCGACGCCCGGGCGATCGAGGTCCGCGACCAGTTCGCCTGGGCCGTCGCCTCGGCGGTGCGGATCCTCGTCCTGACGTGCGACGTGCAGCACGTCGTGATCGGCGGCGGCGTGTCCGGCGTCGGCGCACCGCTGCTCGACGCCGTCCGCGGCGTGCTCGCGGCCGAGGCGCAGGCCTCGCCGTTCCTCGCCTCGATGGGCCTGGCGATGCGCGTCAGCCTCGCGCCGGCCGGTTCGCCCGTCGGGGCGATCGGCGCGGCCCTGGCCGGCCGGCTCGCCCGGGAAGGAGCCATCTGATGGAGGTCGTCATCGCACCCGGCCCCGAGCTGGGGCGGATCGCAGCCGACGCGATCGAGGCGCTCCTGCGCGCCCGCCCGGCGTCGGTCATCGGCCTGGCCACGGGCTCGAGCCCGCTGGCGGTGTACGACGAGCTGGCCCGGCGTCACGCCGAAGACGGGCTCTCGTTCGCGCAGGCGAAGGCATTCATGCTCGACGAGTACGTCGGCCTGCCCGCCGACCACCCCGAGCGGTACCGCAACGTCATCGAGAAGGAGATCGCCTCCCGCGTCGACTTCGCGCCCGGCGCGGTGCAGGGCCCGGACGGGCTCGCTGCCGACGTCATCGCGGCGTGCGCCGACTACGAGCGGGCCATCACGGACGCCGGCGGCGTCGACCTGCAGATCCTGGGGATCGGCACCGACGGGCACGTCGCCTTCAACGAGCCCGGCTCGTCGCTGGCCTCGCGCACGCGCATCAAGACGCTGACGCGCCAGACCCGCGAGGACAACGCGCGGTTCTTCGGCGACGACATCAGCCAGGTGCCCGAGCACTGCCTCACGCAGGGGCTCGCGACGATCATGTCCGCCCGCCACCTCGTGCTCCTGGCGACCGGCCGCGGCAAGGCGGAGGCCGTGCACCAGCTCGTCGAGGGCCCGGTCAGCGCCATGTGGCCCGCGACCGTGCTGCAGCACCACCCGCACGTGACCGTGCTGGTCGACGACGCGGCCGCCTCCCGCCTGCAGCTCGCCGACTACTACCGCGAGACGTACGCCGCCAAGCCCGACTGGCAGCACCTGTAGCTCCCCGGTTCCGCGACAGCCCGGCCCGCCACCACCCCTCGGCGCGCCGGGCTCTCGCCTGCCCCCGCGATCTGACGCGGTCAGAGGAGGGCGAGGGCGAGCCAGGTCAGGAGGATCGGGGCCAGGAGCAGGTTCCACGTGCCGAGCGAGTCGAGGACGCCCAGGGCCTCGCGGGTGTCGGTGTCGCGCAGGTCCGCGCGCTGCCGCGAGCCGCGCCGCGTGCGGACGGCCACGTCGACGAGGACCAGCACGATGCCGAGGGCGATCGCGGCCGGCGCCGGGAGCGTGACGAGCGGCGCGGTGACGACATGTGCGCAGACCGTCGCGGCGACGGCCGTCACCCCGACGACGAGCAGGGCGCGACGCGCGCCGACGAGCCACGCGGCGTGCTCGAGCGCCTGCCGCTCGCCCACGCGGGCCAGCACGACGGCCGCGACGCCGAGTGCGACGGCGCCGAGCACCGCGCCGAGCGTCACGGTCACCGGCCCGCCGCCCTTCCCGCCCACGAGCACGAGCAGCACGCCGACGAGCGCGCCGAGGTGGGGCAGCACGCGTCCGGCGGCGGACGCCCAGGTCGGGGCGGCGTCGCGGGCGGGAAGCGTCTGCGTCATGGGCGGCACGCTAGCGAGAGCGTGTTTCGGCGGTGTTCCACGAGGCGTGCGTGCCTCGAGCGTGTCGGGGCATCGACGTACACTCGTGGCCATGAGTGAGCCCCTGCCGCAGCCCGCGCCCGTCGACCCGAGCGGACCGGACCAGGGGACCGCGACGAGCGTGCTGGAGCGCCAGGAGACGACCGAGCAGGTCGAGCCCGGCGACCACGAGCGCTTCGCGCACTACGTGCGCAAGGAGAAGATCATGGCCTCCGCGATGAGCGGCAAGCCCGTGATCGCGCTCTGCGGCAAGGTCTGGGTGCCGGGCCGCGACCCGAACAAGTTCCCCGTCTGCCCGGTCTGCAAGGAGATCTACGACGGTCTGCGCGAGCCGCAGGACGGCGACGACAAGGGCTCCGGTGACAAGGGCTCGGGCGACGGCGGCGGCCGACGGTTCGGCTTCGGCCGCGGCGGCAAGTGAGCGGCGCCCCGCGCCCGTCGTCCCCCTCCTCCCAGCCCACGGACCTGTTCGCCGCGCACGCAGCGAGCACCCACGCCTCGGCGTCCGCCGCGGAGCACCTGCCCCCGGCGTTCCCCAGCCGTGCGCCGTGGGGGACGGCCGGCAAGCTGCGCGCCTGGCAGGCGGAGGCCATCGAGCGCTACCGGGACGCGTCACCGCGTGACTTCCTCGCGGTCGCCACACCGGGCGCCGGCAAGACGACGTTCGCGCTGCGGATCGCCACCGAGCTGCTGCAGGCCCGGATCGTCCGGCGCGTGACGGTCGTCGCGCCCACCGAGCACCTCAAGCGGCAGTGGGCGGACGCCGCCGCGCGCGTCGGGATCAAGCTCGACCCCAACTTCAGCAACGCGCAGGGTCGCCACGGCCACGGGTTCGACGGCGTCGCGGTCACCTACGCGCAGGTGGCCAGCAAGCCCGCGCTGCACGCCGCGCGCACGTCGGCCGCGCCGACGCTGGTCATCCTCGACGAGGTCCACCACGGCGGTGACGCGCTGTCCTGGGGCGACGCCGTGCGGGAGTCGTTCGAGGGGGCCACGCGCCGGCTCGCGCTGACGGGGACGCCGTTCCGCTCCGACACCGCGGCGATCCCGTTCGTGCGCTACGACAAGGACGGCCACGGCATCCGGCGCAGCGTCGCCGACTTCACCTACGGCTACGGCGACGCGCTGCGCGACCACGTCGTGCGACCGGTGATCTTCCTGTCCTACAGCGGCTCGATGCGCTGGCGGACCAAGGCGGGCGACGAGATCAGCGCGCGGTTGGGGGAGCCGCTCACCAAGGACATGACCGCGCAGGCATGGCGCACCGCGCTGGACCCGAACGGCGAATGGATCCCGAGCGTGCTCGCGGCCGCGGACCGGCGGCTCACCGAGGTCCGCCGCGTGGTGCCGGATGCCGGCGCGATGATCATCGCCACCGACCAGACCGACGCGCGGGCCTACGCGGGCCACCTGGCGCGCCTGACGGGGGAGTCGCCGACGGTCGTGCTCTCCGACGACGACGGCGCGAGCGACCGCATCGACGCGTTCTCCGCCGGTGACTCGCGCTGGATGGTCGCGGTGCGGATGGTGTCCGAGGGCGTCGACGTGCCGCGCCTGGCGGTCGGCGTCTACGCGACGAGCACCGCGACGCCCCTGTTCTTCGCCCAGGCGGTCGGCCGCTTCGTGCGGGCCCGCCGCCGCGGTGAGACCGCGTCGGTGTTCCTGCCGTCCGTCCCGCAGCTGCTCGGCCTCGCGAACACCCTCGAGCTCGAGCGCGACCACGCGCTGGACCGGCCCAAGACGGCCGAGGAGCAGGGCGCCGACTACAACCCCGAGGACGCGCTGCTGGCGGCGGCCAACTCCGAGCGCAATGGTGGGGACGCCCTCGGGCCTGACGGCAAGATGGGCGCGTTCGAGGCGCTCGAGGCGCAGGCGTCGTTCGACCGCGTGCTGTTCGACGGCGGCGAGTTCGGCACGGGCGCCGAGGTGGGGTCCGACGAGGAGCTCGACTTCCTCGGACTGCCCGGGCTGCTCGACGCCGACCAGGTCTCCGAGCTGCTTCGGCAGCGGCAGGCCGACCAGGTCAGCGGCAAGCGGCGGGCCGCGGCAGCAGCCGCGCCCGTCGAGGAGATGGACCACCGCAAGCAGGCCGAGCTGCGCAAGGAGCTGGCCCAGCTCGTCGGCGCGTGGGCGCGACGCAGCGGGCAGCCGCACGGGTCGGTGCACTCCGAGCTGCGCCGCCGCTGCGGAGGTCCCGAGGTCGCGCTCGCCGATCCCGACCAGCTCACGGCGCGCGTCGCGATGGTGCGCCGGTGGTTCGTCGGGCAGAAGTAGGGGTCAGCCGCTCACGGCAGGATCGAGTCCACGTAGCCCCCGTCGACCCGCACAGCGGCCCCCGTGGTCGCCGACGCGAGCGGCGAGGCTAGGTACGCGACGAGGTGAGCGATCTCCTCGGGCTCGATGAGCCGACCCAGCAGCGACTGCGGCCGGTGCAGCCGCATGAACTCGCGCTGGGCGTCATCCCACGGCAGGTCGCGGTCGACGAGCTGGTAGACGAAGTCCTCCACGCCGCCCGTGTGCGTGGGCCCGGCGATGACCGAGTTCACCGTGACGCCCGTGCCCGCGGCCTCCTTGGCGAAGCCGCGCGACACCGCGAGCAGCGCGGTCTTCGAGGTGCCGTAGTGGATCATCTCGCGCGGGATCACGACCGCGGAGTCCGAGGCGATGTCGATGACCCGCCCCCATCCCCGTGCGGTCATCCCCGGCAGGAAGGTGCGGATGAGGCGCACGGCACTGAGCACGTTCACGTCGAAGTAGCGGCGCCACTCGTCGTCGCTGATGTCCAGCGCGGGGACGGCCTCGAAGATGCCGAGGTTGTTGACCAGCACGTCGACGTCGGGCAGAGCGGCCACGAGCGCCGCGACACCGTCCGCGGTCGTGACGTCCGCGGGGGCGTCGACGACGTCCGCCGCGGGCACCTCGGCGCGGACCGCGGCGACGGCGCGCGCGACCGACTCGGCGCTGCGGCCGTTGATCGCGACCCTGGCGCCGGCGCTCGCCAGCGTCGTGGCGATGGCCAGCCCGATGCCCTGCGTGGACCCCGTGACGAGGGCCGTGCGGCCGGCCAGATCGATCTGCAACGCGCTCATCCGTCCTCCTGAATCGATTCGCTTTACGCCTCGACGGCACCGGACGACAAGGGTCGTCTCAGGATGTGGAATGCAGCCGAAAATGCGTCTGTGCAGGTCAGCGTGCTGGACAGGTGCCCACATAGCAGCAGCGCACGGACGTGCAACTTTTTCACCCCGGGTGCGGGAGCGTTCCCAGGCTGCCAGCCTTGAGGTGTTGCAAGGGCCCCGGGTACCCCCGGGATGCCCGTTCGGTGACCACGAACGAAAGGGTCAACCCATGCCCCTCTGGCTCATTCTCATCATTGTCGGTGCCATCCTCGTCGTTCTCGGGATCGGCGGTGTCGGGTCGTTCCTCCTCTGGATCGGCGTGGCAGTCCTCGTCGTCAGCCTGATCCTCGCGCTCGTCGGCCGTGGCCGGAGCAGCAGGATCTAGCCAGGCTCGCCGGGCACCTACGCCCCGAGCCCCAGCTTGACCGTCGGCACCGCGGCCTCGTCGGCCGACAGCCGCCGCGCACCGCGCGGCAGCTCGTCCCGCGAGGCGCGGTGCCGACGTGCTGCGGCCTCCACGCCGCCGGCACCGACCCACGCAGGGTCCACCACGCCGTCCGTCACGAGCGGCACGTGCAGCGGCCGCAGCCGCCCACCGGAAGTTCCCCCCGACGCGTCGGGGAGGCCGCCAGCGTCGTCGACCTCCTCGGCGTCTGGCCACGCGCGCACGAGCGCGTCCGGCCCCTCGACCAGCACCTCCGCGACGGCCCGCCCGTCGGCGTCGAGCCGGCGTGCGGCGGCCTTGCGCCCGCCCACGCTGGTCTTGTCCCGTGACGCCTTCGCCACCGGCGCCAGCTCGCCGTCCGCGCCCTCGCGCGCGACGAGCTTGTAGACCATGCCGCAGGTCGGTGCGCCCGAGCCGGTGACGAGCGACGTCCCGACGCCGTAGACGTCGACCGGCGCGACGGCCAGCGCGGCGATCGCGTACTCGTCGAGGTCCGAGGTGACGACGATCTTCGTCTCCCGAGCGCCCGCCGCGTCGAGCTGCTGGCGGACCTCCGCGGCGAGGCCGCCGAGGTCGCCCGAGTCGAGCCGCACGGCCCCGAGGCCGGTGCCCGCCGCGGAGAGCGCGAGCTCGACCCCGCGCCGCACGTCGTAGGTGTCGACGAGCAGCGTCGTGCCGGCGCCGAGCGAGGCCACCTGTGCGGCGAAGGCCGACTCCTCGTCGTCGTGCAGCAGCGTGAAGGCGTGCGCGGCCGTGCCGATCGTCGCCAGCCCGTACCGCCGCCCGGCCTCGAGGTTGGACGTGCCCGCGAAGCCCCCGACGACGGCGGCGCGGGCCGCCGCGACCGCGGCCTGCTCGTGCGCCCGGCGCGAGCCCATCTCCAGGCACGGCCGGTCCACGGCGGCGCTGGTCATCCGCGAGGCGGCCGACGCGATCGCCGAGTCGTAGTTGAGGATCGACAGGACCAGCGTCTCGAGCAGCACGGCCTCGGCGAACGTGCCCTCGACGACGAGCACCGGGGAGGACGGGAAGAACGCCTCGCCCTCGGCGTACCCGACGACCGACCCGGTGAACCGGTAGTCGGCCAGGTAGGCGAGCGTGCGGTCGTCGACCACGCCCTCGTCGGCCAGCCAGTCGAGCTCGGCGGTGCCGAACCGGAACGTGTCGAGCGCCTCCAGGATCCGCCCCGTGCCCGCGACGACGCCGTAGCGCCGGCCGGGGGGCAGGCGCCGCGTGAAGACCTCGAACACGCAGCGACGGGCCGCGGTGCCGTCGGCGAGGGCGGCCTGCAGCATCGTGAGCTCGTACCGGTCGGTGAGCAGCGCGGTCGACATACGCCTCAACCTAGAGGCTGCCTAGAGTGGGCGCGTGCCCGTGATCACAGCGCCCGAGGAGACCGCCGAGGCGGCGACCGACGCGGCTGTCGCCGACCCCTGGGTCACCATCGTCTGGAACGACCCCGTCAACCTCATGACCTACGTGACGTACGTGTTCGAGACGTACTTCGGCCACCCGCGCGCCAAGGCCGAGAAGCTCATGAAGCAGGTGCACACCGAGGGGCGGGCGGTGGTCTCGACGGGCTCGCTGGAGACGATGGAGGTCGACGTGCAGGCCATGCACGGGTTCGGCCTGTGGGCCACGCTGCAGCGCAGCGGCCAGTGAAGGCGTTCCGTCGCGCCCGCGGGGCGTACGTCGCGCGGCTGACCGACGACGAGCGGTACGTGCTGGCCGCCGCGGCGTCGGACGTCGCGTCGATGCTCGACGACGAGGAGGCGCCCGAGACCGACGACCTGCTCACCGGGCTCGCGCACGACCTGGCCCGGCCGACGCCCCGGCCCGACGACCCCGCGGTGCGCCGGCTGCTGCCGGACGCGAGCCGCGACGACGAGGCGCTCGCCGCGGAGTTCCGCCGCCTCACGCAGGCAGACCTGCGCGCCAGCAAGTCCGCGGGCCTGCGCAGGCTCGCCGCGGTGCTGACCGAACGGCCGGGCAAGCGATCGTCCGAGGTGGTCGTCGAGCGCTCCGAGGCGCGTGCGGTGGCGTCGGCGATCACGGACATCCGCCTCGTCGTCGCCGAGCGGCTCGAGATCCGCACCGACGAGCAGGCCGAGGCGATCTACGACATGAACGCCGTCCCCGAGGGCGCCCGGCAGCTCGTCGCCATCTACGGTGCGCTGTCCTGGATGCAGGAGTCGTTGGTCACGCTCATGCTCGACGACGCCCGTGCGGCGTCCGACGTCACACCTCCTGACCCGTCGTCGGGCGAGCCGTCCCGCTAGGCTCGGCCGGGTGAACGACGCCCCCATCGGGATCTTCGACTCAGGCGTCGGGGGTCTGACGGTCGCGAGGTCCATCCTCGACCAGCTGCCCCACGAGTCCACCGTCTACATCGGGGACACCCTCAACACCCCGTACGGCAGCAAGCCGCTCGCGGCGGTCCGCGCGCACGCGCTCGAGGTCATGGACGACCTGGTCGACGCGGGCGTCAAGCTCCTGGTCATCGCGTGCAACACCGCCTCGTCGGCCATGCTGCGCGACGCGCGCGAGCGGTACACGCTGCGCCGCGGCATCCCCGTCGTCGAGGTCATCCTGCCGGCGGCCCGACGCGCCGTGGCGGCCACCCGGTCCGGGCGGATCGGCGTCATCGCCACGAAGTCGACCGTCGAGTCCCGCTCGTACGACGACGCCTTCGCCGTGGCGCCCGGCATCAGCCTGGTCACGCAGGCGTGCCCGCGGTTCGTCGAGCTCGTCGAGGCCGGCATCACCTCCGGGCCCGACGTGCTGGCGCTCGCGCACGAGTACCTGGACCCGGTGCGGGAGGCGGGGGTCGACACGCTCGTGCTCGGCTGCACGCACTACCCGCTGCTCACCGGCGCGATCTCCTACGTGATGGGCGAGGACGTCACGCTCGTCTCCAGCGCCGAGGAGACCGCCAAGGACGTCTACCGCACGCTCGTCGCGCACGACCTCGAGCGCGACCCCGCGGCCGGCCCCGCCGAGCACCGCTTCCTCGCGACCGGCGACCCCGCCGCGTTCCAGACGCTCGCGCGCCGCTTCCTGGGCCCGGAGGTCGGGCTCGTCGAGCCGCGGGAGGCCCTGCGATGAGGCTCGTCGTGCTCGGCTGCGCCGGCTCCTACCCGAGCCCCACGTCCGCTGCCTCGGGCTACCTCGTGCAGGCCGACGACGCCGCCGGTCGCACCTGGTCGGTGCTGCTCGACCTCGGCAACGGCGCGCTCGGCCCCCTGCAGAAGTACGGCGACCCGACCGCGCTCGACGCGATCGCGCTCAGCCACCTGCACTCCGACCACGTGGCCGACATGGTGGTCCTCAACGTCCTGCGCCGCTACCGGCCCGGTGGCCCGCTCGAGCCGGTCGACGTGTGGGGCCCGACCGGCACCGCGGAGCGGCTGACCCAGATCGCCGGCTCCGACCCCGCCACCGACGTCGGCGGCCAGTTCCGGTTCCACGAGTGGGACCCGGCCGCTCCCGTCGTCGTGGGCCCGCTGACCCTGACTCCCGTCGCCGTCGAGCACCCCGTTCCCGCGTTCGGGATCCGGGTGCAGGGGCCGTCCGACGAGGACCCGGACCGGACCGTGACCCTTGCCTACACGGGGGACACCGACGCCTGTGACGGGCTCGACGAGCTCGCGCGCGCCGACCTGCTGCTGTCCGAGGCCGCCTTCATCGAGGGGCGTGACGACGCGGTGCGGGGCGTGCACCTGACGGGCCGCCGCGCGGGGGAGGCCGCCACCGCCGGGGGCTCCGGGCGTCTGGTGCTCACCCACCTGCCCGCCTGGACGCCCGCCGAGATCGCGGTCGCCGAGGCGCGGGAGACGTACGCCGGGCCGATCGACGTCGCCGAGCCCGGTGCGACCTACGTGCTCTGAGGCTGTCGGCGCGCTTCGTTAGGCTCTGCGCATGACTTCCCCCTCCACCACCTCCGTTCGCGCCGACGGCCGCGCCGCCGACGAGCTCCGCCCGATCACCATCACCCGCCGCTTCCTCAGCGCGGGCGAGGGCAGCGTGCTCGTCGAGTTCGGCAACACGAAGGTGCTGTGCGTCGCCTCGTTCACCGAGGGCGTGCCGCGCTGGCGCAAGGGCTCGGGCGAGGGCTGGGTCACCGCCGAGTACTCGATGCTCCCGCGCGCCACGGACAGCCGCTCGGACCGCGAGTCGGTCCGCGGCAAGGTCGGCGGTCGCACGCACGAGATCTCCCGCCTCATCGGCCGTTCGCTGCGCGCCATCATCGACGTGTCCGCGCTCGGTGAGAACACGATCGTGCTCGACTGCGACGTGCTGCAGGCCGACGGAGGCACCCGCACCGCCGCGATCACCGGCGCGTACGTCGCGCTCGCCGACGCCGTCGAGTGGGCGCAGGGCAAGCGCCTCATCAAGCCAGGCCGCACGGTGCTGACCGACTCGGTCGCCGCCGTCAGCGTCGGCATCATCGACGGCGTCCCGATGCTCGACCTGCCCTACGTCGAGGACGTCCGCGCGGAGACCGACATGAACGTCGTCGTCACCGGCTCGGGCACGTTCGTCGAGGTCCAGGGCACGGCAGAGCACGCACCCTTCGACCGCGCCGAGCTCGACGCCCTGCTCGACCTGGCCGTGGGCGGCACCGCCACGCTGTCCGCGCTGCAGCAGGCCGCCCTCGCCGCGGCGCCTGGCGACGGGTCCGCCACCCGCGCGGTGACCGCGTGAGCCCTCGTCTGGTGCTCGCCACGCACAACGCGCACAAGGTCGGTGAGCTGCGCGCGATCCTCGCGCCGGTGCTTCCCGAGCTCGCGGGCGACGACGTGGTGGGCGCGCGGGACGTCGGCGCGCCCGAGCCCGTCGAGGACGGCGTGACGTTCGAGGCGAACGCGCTGATCAAGGCGCGCGCGCTGGCGGCGTTCACCGGGCTGCCCGCGGTCGCGGACGACTCCGGCCTCGCGGTCGACGTGCTGGGCGGGGCGCCGGGGATCTTCTCTGCGCGCTGGGCCGGCCGGCACGGCGACGACGCGGCGAACCTCGCGCTGCTGCTGGCGCAGGTCGCGGACATCGCCCCCGAGCACCGGGGCGCCCGGTTCGTGTGCGCGGCCGCCCTGGTGACGCCCGACGGCTTCGAGCACGTCGAGTCGGGTGCTCTCGTCGGCACGCTGACGTACGAGCCCCGGGGTGCGGGCGGCTTCGGCTACGACCCCGCGCTCGTCCCGCTGGGCGAGTCCCGCACGTGCGCGGAGCTCAGCCCCGACGAGAAGAACGCGATCAGTCACCGCGGGCAGGCCTTCCGGGCGCTCGCGCCCGTGATCGCCCGCGTGCTGCGTGGCTGAGCCGGTCTGCGTCGTCGCACGGGGGGTCACCTTCGGGTACCCCGGGCGGCCCGTGCTCGACGGCCTCGACCTCGTGGTGTCCGCGGGCGAGCGCCTGGGCCTGGTGGGCGAGAACGGCGCGGGCAAGACGACGCTGCTGCGCGTCCTGGCGGGCTCGCTGCAGCCGACGGCTGGGTCCGTGGCGCGGGTCGGCTCGCTGGCCGTCGTCGACCAGGAGCTCGACGTGCCGCCCGGGACCACGATCGGCACCCTGGTCGAGCAGACGTCCGCGGCGACCCGGGCCGTCGCCGACGAGCTCGAGGAAGCCATCGCCGGCTTCGACCACGAGACCGGCGACCTCGGTGCGTACGCCGACGCGATGACCCGCTACGAGCAGCTCGCCGCGTGGGACGTCGACCGGCGCATCGACGAGGCGCTGACCCGGTTCGGTGCACCGCGGGACGTGACCCGCGAGCTCGCGACCCTCAGCGTGGGGGAGCGGTACCGCGCGCGGCTGGCCTGCCGGATCGCCGAGCGCTCGGACGTGCTCCTGCTCGACGAGCCCACCAACCACCTCGACGCCGCGGGCATCGACTACCTGACGGGTCGGCTCCAGCAGTGGGCCGGCGCGGTCGTCATCGTCACGCACGACCGCCGGCTCCTCGACGACGTCATGACCGCGATCCTCGACCTCGACCCCGCGATGGACGGCCGGCCCGCGCTCTACGGGGCGACGCGGTACGCCGACTACCGGTTCGCCAAGGACCGCATGCTGCTGCGCTGGCGCGCCCGCTACCGCGCCGAGCGCAAGCGCGCCCTGGTCCTGGCCGCCCAGCTGGACCGGTCCTACGAGGGCCTGTCCGACGAGTGGCGACCGCCGAAGGGGTCGAACAAGAACCGCCGGGCGACGCACGCGCGCGGGCACGTGAAGGCCGCCGACCGGCTGGTCGAGAAGCTCAAGGCCGAGGCCGTCGAGGTCCCCGTGCCCCCGCTGAGCCTGGCGTTCCCGGACCTCCCGTCGCTGCCGAGGCGCGCGTCCACCGGCGCCGACCCCGATCGGCCGCTCGATCCGTCGGCGGACCGCGCCGCGGCCCACGCGGGCCCTCTGCTCGAGATCCGCGCCCCGCGCGTCGAGGGACGGCTGGACCTGCCCGGACGCCGGATCGACATCGGCGCGTGCGGCCGCCTGCTCGTCGTCGGGCCGAACGGGTCCGGCAAGTCGACCCTGCTCGCCGCGCTGGCCGGCAGCGTGGACCTGGACCGGGGGACCCGGGTGCTCGCGCCCGGCGTCCGGCTCGGGGTGCTGGCGCAGGAGGGGCCGGCCGAGCACGCCGCCGAGCCCACGACCACGGCGTTCGACGCCTACGCCCGGCACGCGCTGCGGCTGCTGGAGTCGGGCACCCTGGACCCGGACCAGCTGGTCCCCGTCGCGGCGCTCGGCCTGCTGACCGAGGACGACCTCGACCGCCCGCTGCGCGAGCTCTCGGTCGGCCAGCGCCGCCGGTTCGATCTCGCGTGCGCGCTGCTCGCCGCTCCGCACCTGCTGATCCTCGACGAGCCGACCAACCATCTGTCCGTCGGGCTGGTCGACGAGCTGACGGAGGCGCTGCGGCTCACGTCGGCCGCCGTGGTCGTGGCGACCCACGACCGCCGCATGCGCGCCGACCTCGCCGACTGGCCGGTGCTCGAGCTATAGCCGCCCGACGTGCGCCATCGCCTGGCGCAGCAGCACGCCCTGCCCTCCGTTCATCTCCACCTGGACCTGCTCGGCGCACGCCTCCTCCGGCGTGAGCCAGGCGAGGTCGATCGCGTCGTGCTGGGGCAGGCAGTCGCCCAGCACCGGGACGACGTAGGCGAGCGACACGGCGTGCTGGCGGGGGTCGTGATACGCCGTGACGCCGGGGGTCGGGAAGTACTCGGCGACCGTGAACGGCTGCGGCGAGGCGGGGATCTGCGGCAGGGCGACCGGGCCAAGGTCCTTCTCGATGTGCCGCACGAGGGCGTCCCGCACGCGCTCGTGGTACATCACGCGGCCCGAGATCAGCGCACGGGACATCACGCCCTCGCGGGTCACGCGCAGCAGCAGGCCGACGGCGATCACGTCGCCGGAGTCGTCGACGCGCACGGGGATGGCATCGACGTAGACGATGGGCATCGAGCGCCGCACCTGGGCGATGTCGTCGCTGCTCAGCCACCCGTCGGGTCGCTCGGGCACGGGGAACTCGGCGGAAGCGGTCACCGCTCGTTTCTACCCCGAGCGCGCGCGAGGCGCCTCCAGGCGCGCAGAGGGTGGGCGAAAGATCGCGTTCACCGTGCGAGACGGTGCCGGCCTGGGAATAGTCGAGGGTGTCCAGGCGCTGAGGTGGCCGGACAACCGACACCGGGAGGAACCATGCCCACCACCACGCTGACCGCCGAGACCATCGGCCAGACGCTGCAGGACAACGAGATCGTGCTGATCGACTTCTGGGCCGAGTGGTGTGGCCCGTGCAAGCGCTTCGGTCCCGTCTTCGAGGCCTCGGCCGACGAGAACTCCGACATCGTGCACGCGAAGGTCGACACCGAGGCCGAGCAGGCGCTCGCCCAGGAGCTGCAGATCTTCTCGATCCCCACGCTGATGGCCTTCCGCGACGGGATCCTGGTCTTCAACCAGGCCGGCGCGCTGCCCGCCCCCGCGCTCGCGCAGGTGGTGGAGGCCGTCAAGGGTCTCGACATGGACGACGTGCGCGCGCAGATCGCCGCCGGCGCCAAGGAGTAGTTGCTCGCGAAGGCGGCGTCCCCCCGAGTGGGGACGCCGCCTTCGTCGTACCAGCGCCCGTGCGCATACCGGTACAGGTATCATCGGGCCATGACCACCTCGACGTTGATCCGGGCCACCAGGGAGCGTGCCGGGCTGAGTCAGGCGCGGCTCGCGGCACTCGCCGGGACGTCGCAGCCCGCCGTCTCACGGTACGAGGCCGGCACCGCTTCGCCGTCGATGGCGACGCTGGAGCGACTCATGGCTGCCATGGGTGCACGGCTCGAGGTCCAGGTGGTCGATGCTGCGCGCACGCTGGATGCCCGGACGGAGCGCATGGTCAAGCTTCGGACCAGCCGCGCACAGATCTTGGCCGCGGCCCGCGCTCACGGCGCGAGCAACGTCCGCGTGTTCGGGTCCGTCGCACGAGGCGAGGACACGGCTGAGTCAGACGTCGACCTGCTCGTCGACATGGATGTGCGGTCTCGAGGGCTCTTCCCTCTGGATGACCTACGCCTCGAGCTCGAGGGGATCCTTGGCGAGCCGGTCGATCTCGTCGCCGAGCAGATCCTCGCCCCGCACGTCGCGGCGAATGCACTGCGTGAGGCAGTCGCGCTATGACGAGGAGCGACGCCGACCGGGCGCGCGACGTCGTGGAAGCGATCGACGCCATCACCTACCGGATCATCACGATCGGAGAGGCAGCCAAGGCGCTGTCCAGCGAGGCTCGGGCCGGTAGCGACGTGTCGTGGAGTGACATCGCTCGGATGCGCGACCTGCTCACCCACCACTACCACCGTCGCGACGTCGCCGTCGTGCGTGCGACCGTCGATGGGCACCTCGACGCTCTGCGTCGAGCGTGCGTCGTGATCGAGGCCGATCGCTGAAACCATGGTGCGGGAGACGGGATTTGAACCCGCACGCCCTCTCGGGCACCAGGACCTAAACCTGGCGTGGCTGCCGTTTCACCACTCCCGCGTGCGGCCGAGTCTCCCAGAGACCAGGCCGACCGTCAGGCGACGCCCAGGTCTCGCCGCAGCTTGGCGACGTGGCCGGTGGCGCGCACGTTGTACTGGGCGACCTCGACGTGCCCGTCGGCGCCGACGACGACCGTCGAGCGGATCACGCCGGTGACGGTCTTGCCGTAGAGCTTCTTCTCGCCCCACGCGCCCCAGGCCTCGAGCACCTCACGCGTCGGGTCGGACGCCAGGGGGAACGTGAGCTGCTCGGCCTCGACGAACTTCGCCAGCTTGGCGACCTCGTCGGGCGAGATCCCCACGACCGCGAAGCCGGCTGCGGCGAGCGCGGAGAGGGAGTCACGGAAGTCGCATGCCTCCTTGGTGCACCCCGGGGTCATCGCGGCCGGGTAGAAGTAGACGATGACGCGCTGCCCGCGCAGGTCCGCGAGGTGCACCTGGCTGCCGTCGGCGGTGGCCAGCGTGAAGTCGGGGGCGAGGTCGCCGGGGGCAAGACGAGGCACGGATCCTCCTGAGATCGAGTGCGCCCAGCCTACGGTCAGCGCGCGGGTACGGTCGGATCTGTGAGTACCTCCACGCCCGAGCCCGGCGCCCTGCCCATCCGGATGCTCAACGACCGTCTCCTCGTCTCGCTCGACGCTGCGGCGGGGGAGCGGCGCTCGTCGGCCGGGATCGTCATCCCCGCGACGGCGGCCGTCGGCAAGCGGCTCGCGTGGGCCGACGTCGTCGCCACCGGGCAGCACGTGCGGCAGGTCGAGGTGGGTGACCGGGTGCTGTTCGACCCCGAGGAGCGCGCCGAGGTGGAGCTCGAGGGCGCGACGTACCTGCTCCTGCGGGAGAAGGACGTGCACGCTGTGGCCGCTCCGGGCAGTGCCGGCGCGGGCACCGGGCTGTACCTGTGAGGCCGCGTTCGTGACGCTCGTCACGAGGCGGGATCTCGATTGGCAACCTGGGCCAGAAGGCTGCTAACGTTCTGCACCGCGCGCCATTAGCTCAATTGGCAGAGCAGCTGACTCTTAATCAGCGGGTTCGGGGTTCGAGTCCCTGATGGCGCACCATCGAAGGCCCTTCACCAGCGGAAACGCGGGTGGGGG
This sequence comes from Cellulomonas sp. PhB150, assembly GCF_003755175.1. Lineage (GTDB taxonomy): Bacteria > Actinomycetota > Actinomycetes > Actinomycetales > Cellulomonadaceae > Cellulomonas. The sequence goes on from NZ_RKHX01000002.1 coordinate 298,776, forward strand.
CCTTCGTCGTTTGCCCGCGCTCGGCAGCGCTCGCGCGCTAGGGTCCCCGCATGGCGCGCGGGGGCGAGATGCAGACGGTCGAGCTCGACGACGTCCCCGAGGTCGCCATCGCGGAGGTCGACGACCGGCCGAGGCGCGTCCGGTGGCGTCGCCCGCTGGTCGTCGTGGGCGTCCTCGCGCTCGTCGGCGGTGCGCTCGCCGGGGGGCAGTGGGTCGTCGATGCGCGCGAGCGGTCGGCGATCGCCGCCCTGGAGGGCATCCCCGGGGTGATCGCGCCGATCGGCGGAGACGTCGAGGTGATCGGGACCGTCTCTCGGGCCGAGCTCGGTGACCAGTTCGGCGGCAGCGGTGAGGTGACTAACGGCGAGGACGGGTCGCAGGTCTATCACTGGTACGACGGCGAGACCGGGGCGACCCTGTGGTCCGCACCTCTCCTGGGTCCGACCCCGACGCTCGGGTACGACGAGGGGAGCGAGCAGGAGATCCACATCGCCACCTACTGCCAGCTGGGCGATCACGAGGACGAGTCGGACGACACGAGTCCCGCGGGCCGGGTCGTCTGCCTCGTCAGCGACGGCGGCGACAAGATCGGTGAGGACTTCATGGGGACGTCGCTCCCGGTGACGACGACGCGGCTCGTCGTCCTCGACACCGCCGACGGCTCGGTCGTGGCCGACCGGTCGATCGACGCGGCCCGGACCCTCACCCTGGTTCCCGGGCTCGCGGTCGTAGCGGGCCTGCGGGACGGCGCCCCGGTCGTGACCGCGTACGACCTGGAGACCGGTGCCGAGGCGTGGCGCGACGAGCTCCCCGCCAGCACGGTGGCGAGCGAGGACGTGGCGATGGGATGGAGCGACGCCTTCGTCTCGTCGGCCGGCCGGCGGATCGTCCTCCAGTCACCGGTCAACCGCCTCACCGTGCTCTCGAGCGTCGGGAAGGTCCTGCGAGACGTCGACCTCCCGACCGACCGGAGCATCGACGGCTGGTGGGTCGTCGGGGGCACCGATCGCCTGATCTACTCGATCGCCGACGGTGGTGGCGGGAGCACGCCGATGCTCGTGATCGACGACGACGACCCGACCAAGGATCGCGCGCTCGTCGGGACGCAGGTGTACGTCCCGATCGACGACGGCAGCCTGCCCGGGCTCGTCCTGACGGGCGGGGGCAGGCTCCGAGCGTGGGACGCGGCCACGGGTACGGCGTCGTGGTCGTCGGACGACGGCCTGGCCAGCAGCATCGACCAGGCGATGATCCTGCGCGGCGACGTGATCGTGACGTCGTCCAACATCCTCGCCGCCTTCGACGGCACGACCGGCGAGAAGTTGTGGACCCGCACGCTCGCCGCGGGAGCGGTCGTGACGAACATGTTCACCGACGGCCGGAACCTCTTCCTCGAGATGGACAAGGGCGACGGCGAAGACGTGCCGCTCGTCACCGCCTACGACCGCACGAGCGGCGAGGAGGCGTTCTCGATGGCCTACCCGGCAGGGATCGACCAGGTCTTCCCCGGTGCCCACGGCCGGCTCATCGGGCACGAGTCCGCGGGGGACCGGTACGTCGAGCTCGGCTGAACCGGCTCAGCAGCGGGCGACTAGAGTCCGAGAATGGGGCACGGCGGTCGCATGCAGGAGGTCGAGATCCTCGACCTCCCGGGCGAGCCCGCCCCCGCGGACGAACTGCCTCCGCCCCGGCGCGGCCGGTGGGTGGCGCTGGGCGTGGTCGCCGCGGTCGCGGCCGTGCTGCTCGTCGGGCAGAGCGTCCTGGATGCCCGGGAGCGTGCCGCGATCGCGGCCCTCGCCGACGTGGACGGCGTCGTCGCGCCGGTCGACGAGAACCTGCAGGTCCTGCGGACCATCCCGAGCACAGCCGGGGCGGCGGTGTGGGGGACGGGTGGCTCGGTCATGCCTGGCGAGGACGGCAGCCTGTCGTACGACTGGCTCGACCCGGACACCGGCGCGACGTTGTGGACGACGCCGCTCCTGGGCCCGACGCCCGCGCTCGTCGACGTCGAGCACGTGTCGGGCCTGACGACCTGCGAGCCCGAGCTGGCCAGCCGCCAGACCGACGTGCGCGACGCGTCGCGCATCGTGTGCCTGGTCACCGACGGTGGCGTCGAGTACGGCGACGAGGGCGCGCCCAAGCTGCTGGTGGCGAAGGCGACTCACCTCGTCGTCCTGGCCGCCGCGGACGGCTCGGTCCTGGGCGACTGGCCGATCGATCCTGCGGTGAGCATGGCGGTGCTGCCCGGCCTCGCCGTGGTCACGAGCACGACCGACGACGCGACGGACGTGACCGCCTACGACGTCGAGTCGGGCGAGCAGCGGTGGAGCACGACGCTCGACGACTCGCGACCCTCGACGCAGTGGGTGGGGGCGTGGATCGCACGCCTGGACGACCTGCTCGTCGTGCAGGTGCGCGAGTCGCGGCAGACGATCATGATGGCGGCCGACGGCAGCGTGCTGCGGGACCTGACGAGCGAGCAGGGATCCAGCTTCCAGGGCTGGGACATCGACGACACCACGGGCCGCCTGATGTTCTCGTCGCAGGCGTCCGACGGCACGTCGACGATGACCGTCGTGGCGGCGGACGGCGACCCGAGCAAGGACCGCGTGCTGCAGGGGCAGCAGGTCACGTTCGGTGTCGACGACGGCAGCGTGCCCGGCCTCGTCGTGACGACCGACGGGGCGGTGCGCGCGTGGGACGCGCGCTCGGGCAAGGCGCTGTGGTCCAGCGGCGTCGCGATGTTCGCCGACCAGGCGATGGTGCTGCGCGGCCGCGTGTTCATCGGCACGGGCGACAGCGTCTCCGCGCTCGACGCCCGCACCGGCGAGACGCTGTGGACCCAGAAGGGTGAGGCGGGGCGGTACCTGGTCGGCCTCTTCACCGACGGGACGCACGTCCTGGCGTCGCTCGCCGCGGGCGGCGAGCAGCCGTCCGTGCTCGTGGCGTACGTGCCCTCGACCGGGGAGCGGGCCTTCCAAGCGAGCCTCCCGCCGGGGATCGAGCAGGCGATGCCGTTCGACAAGCAGCTCGTCGGCTTCGACAGCGAGACCGGGGACTACGTGATCCTGGGCTGATCGGCCTTCTGTGCGAGTCCGCGCGCGTTACGGTCCCGCCATGGGGCGCGGGGTCATGCAGGAGGTCGTGGTCGACGACGGCACCGACGACGCTGCGCAGGTCGGCCCGCCGACGGGGTCCCGCCGCCGGCGCGGGTGGCTCGCGGTGCCCGTCGGGCTCGTCGTCGTCGGCGTGCTCGTCGCGGCGCAGCACACCATCGACGACCGCGAACGGTCGGAGATCGCCAGGCTCGCGGACGTGCCTGGCGTCCTGGAACCTGTCGATCAGCACCTCGACGTGGTCACGCGGGCCACTGGCGCCGATGCGGCGTGGATGTTCACTCCCGAGGGATCCGTGGTCCAGGCCGCTGACGGCTCGCAGGCGTACGTCTGGCGGGACCGGCGCACCGGCACGGTGACGGGATCGGTGGCGTTGCTGGGTCCGACCCCGGCCCTTGCCGGGAGCCAGTTCTACGACGGCACCGCGTGCCAGTCCGACGGCGGTCGCGTCGTCTGCCTCGTATCCGACGGGGGCACACCCGATTCTCGGGGTCCGAAGCCAAAGGCGATCGAGGCCACGTCGACCCGCGTCATCGCGTTCCGTGCCGATGACGGCTCGTCGATGGCCGAGTGGCCGATCGATGGTGGCGACAGCTTCGCGGTGCTGCCGGGTGCCGTCGTCGTCGCGACCCTGCGGGACCAGACCGCCGCCGTAACCTCCTACGACCTGCTCACCGGGGAGGTCCGATGGCAGCTCCAGCTCGGGAGTCGCACCGAGCTGGACGACGGCGGTGAGGCCGCGCAGCACGTCGGCATCCGGCTCGCCGACGACCGTCTCGTCGTCCGGTCGGACGACGGCAGGACCGCGGTGGTCTCGACCGAGGGTCACCTCCTGCGGGATGTCCGCGTCGAGGCAGGCCCCGGGTTCCTCGGCTGGTCGACGATCGGTCCCGACCACATCAGCTGTGCCTCGCTCGGCTCCGACGGGGTGCCGACCACGACGGTCCTGTCCGCGGACGGAACACCCCAGGACGACCTCGTCCTGACCGGGCAGGAGGTCGCGATGACTGTCGACGACGGCAGCCTGCCGGGCCTGATGCTCACGAGCGCGGGCACTGTGGAGGCGTGGGACGCCACCTCGGGAAGATCGCTGTGGGTGACGGACGACCCGGTGTCCGCCGAGCAGGCCATCGTCCTGCGCGGTCGGGTGTACGTGGCCGGGGCAGGAAGGATCGTCGCGTTCGACGGACGCAGCGGCGCCGCGCTGTGGACCGCCGGTGACCCCGATCGCATCGTCGTCTCCACGTCGCTCTTGACGGATGGCCGGAACATCCTGCTTCCCCAGGACTCGAGCGGAGGGGCGGGCCGCGGTGAGCTCGTGGCGTGCGACGCCGTCACCGGCGACGAGGCCTTCCGGGCGCGGTACCCCGACGGGGTCACCGATCTGGTCAGCAACGGGCGGCAGCTGGTCGGCTACGACGCGAGCAGCGAGGCCCACGCGCTCCTCCGCTGATTCGCGGGGTGCGTGGGGCGGTTCGGGCGACTCGTCCTGCGGTCGGTGCCCGGACGGGCGACGATGGCTGAGGTCCCGGCGGTCGGCGTCGGGCAGGCACGGACAGGAGACCGCGATGGCGGACAACGAGACCTTCGACGTGATCGTCGTCGGGGGTGGGGCCGTCGGCGAGAACGCCGCCGACCGCGCCAGTCGGAGCGGGCTGAGCGTGGCTCTCGTCGAGCACGCGCTGGTCGGCGGCGAGTGCTCCTACTGGGCCTGCATGCCGTCCAAGGCGCTGCTCCGCCCGGGTGCTGCGCTCGCGGCCGCTCGCGCCGTTCCCGGGGCGGAGGCAGCCGCCGACGTCGACGTGTCGGCGACACTGGCGCGCCGCGACGAGGTCGCGGCCCACTGGGACGATTCGGGCCAGGTCTCCTGGGTGGAGAGCGTCGGCCTCACGCTGCTGCGCGGCCACGCCCGGTTCACCGGCCCGCGCGAGCTGGTGCTGACCTCCGAGGACGGCGAGCAGCGGGTGTCCGCACGGCACGCCGTGATCGTGGCGACGGGCTCGGCAGCGATCGTGCCCGACGTCGACGGGCTCGCAGCCGCCAAGCCGTGGACCAGCCGCGAGGCGACCTCCGTCCGGCAGGTGCCCGCGCGCCTCGTCGTGCTCGGCGGTGGCGTCGTCGGCGTCGAGATGGCGACCGTGTTCGCGGACTTCGGCAGCGAGGTGACGCTCGTCGTGCGCGGCGACCGCCTGCTCGCCGGCGCTGAGCCCTTCGCGGGTGAGGCCGTCGCGACGTCGCTCGAGTCGCTCGGTGTCACCGTGCTGTTCGGTGCGGAGGCCACCGCGGTGGCGCGCGACGACGACGGCGTCCACGTGACGCTCGGTGACCGCACCGTCGACGCCGACGAGATCCTCGTGGCGACCGGCCGCCGGCCGCGTACCGACGACCTGGGCCTGGAGAGCGTGGGCCTGACGCCCGGGCGGCCGATCGAGGTCGACGACACGCTCGCCGCGACCGGCGCGGACGGCGGCTGGCTCTTCGCGGTCGGCGACGTCACCGGCCGGACGGCGACGACCCACCAGGGCAAGTACGACGCACGCGTCGTCGGCGACGTCGTGGCCGCGCGGTTCGGGTCCGACGAGACGCTGCGTGCCGCCGAGACCGACGCCGGCCCCTGGTCGCGCTACCGCGCGACCGCCGACGAGGCGTCGGTGCCCCAGGTCGTCTTCTCCCGCCCGGAGGTCGCCTGGGTCGGCCACACCGAGGCGAGCGCGAGGAAGGCGGGCATCGACGTCCGCGTCGTGCCGTACGACCTGGCCAACCTCGCGGGCGCGAGCGTGCTCTCGCCCGACTACGGCGGCACCGCGCAGCTGGTGCTCGACGACGCCCGGGGGACCATCGTCGGCGCGACCTTCGTCGGGCCCGACGTGGCGGAGATGCTGCACGCCGCGACGATCGCGGTCGTCGGGCAGGTGCCGCTCGCCCGGCTCTGGCACGCGGTGCCGGCGTACCCGACGCTGAGCGAGGTGTGGCTCCGCTTCGGCGAGGCTGCCGGCCTCTGACCGGGCGGCCACGAGTCGCCGATCGCGGGGCCGGGTAGTCGGTTCGGCGACGGGTCGTCGGTTGCAACCGACGACCTGACGCCAAACCGACGACCCGACGCGGAATCGACGACCCGGCGGGGGCAAGCGACGCCCTGCGCGCAGTCGACGACCCGGCGGGCGTGGGGTGATACGACGAGGGCGGCTCCCCGGGTGGGGAGCCGCCCTCGTCGTGCGTGCGTCAGCTCAGCTGGCGGCCAGCGAGCCGTCGCTCGACAGGACCAGGCCGATCGCGGCCTCGCCCTTGCGAACCGCGGCACCGATCAGGCCGAAGTCGTAGGACTTGAAGTCCGAGAACACCAGGCTGTACGTGTCCTCGAGACCCGGCTGGCAGAACGGGCGGTCCGGGCACTCCGCCGGACCGGCGAGGGTCAGACCGCCGCAGGCGGCGGCCAGCTCGCTCAGGCTGGTGACCTTGTGCGCGTCGGCGAACTCCTGGGTGACTGCGAACGCGTTCTGGTCCTGCGCGGCGGAGGCCTCGCCCATGACGAGCTTGCTCTGCTCGGCCAGCGGCGTCAGAGCCGCAACCGTCGTCGCGATCTCGTCGGATGCGACCGACTTGGCGTCAGCACCGTTGATCTTGGCGTTGAGGAAGTCCGCCAGCGTCGCGGCGTACTCGGGGACGGCGACCAGGTCGCCCTTCTCGAGCGCCGGCAGGTAGGTCTCGCGGTTGCCGATCGTGCGCACCTCGACGTCGAAGCCGGCGGACTTCAGCACCGCGCCGTAGATCTCGGCGAGCGTGACGTTCTCCGAGAAGTTCGCGGCGCCGACGACGAGCTTGCCGCTGCCGCTCTTGTCCGTGGCCTCGAGCTTGTTGGTCGTGACGAACTCCGCGGCGACCTCGGTCGAGGTCTTGCGGTCGATGTCGACGGCCTTGTTGAGCTGGATCAGCTTGTCGGTGTCGAGCGCCGCCGAGACCGAGTTGAGAAGGTCGAGGATCTCGGGGTTCTTGTCCGCGGCGGCCTTGTTCACGGCCGGGATGATGTTGTCCGAGTTCTGCAGGCCCTTGTCGTCGGTGAGGACGACGAGCTTGTCGCCCGCGACGGGCGCGCAGTCGGCTGCCCCGGACGTGCCGGAGGAGGTGGGCTCGGCCTCGCCGCCGCCGGACCCGGCCTCGCCACAACCGGCGAGGAGAAGGCTCGAGGCGAGCAATGAGGTGGCCAGCAGGGTCTTGGCCGTCAGGTGGCGGACGCGCATCGTGAGCTCCTGGGTCGGGTGGTGTGTGGGGTGCGCAGTGCTGCGCGTCGGTCGCCGACGGTCACGTCGACGCTGGACCATTCGAACTGCTCGAAGCCGTGGCGGCAACCGGTACGCCGGGTGATCGCTGTCGGCGCCAACCACGGCGGGCCCGTGAGGATTCCCGCAGGCCACGTGGGGTGAGAAGTCGTTGCACGATCGCCAGCAAGCCTTCCGCAACCAGGCACAGCGCGGCAACGAGGATGCCTCCGGCAAGCACCTGTCCGTAGCGCTGGGTGCCGAACCCGGTCACCACGATCGTGCCGAGGCTGGTGCCGCCGACCAGGGCGGCGAGCGGGACCGTCGCCAGCACCTGCACGACGGCGGTGCGCACGCCGGCCGCGATGAGAGGGACGGCGAGCGGGAGCTCGACCTCGACGAGACGTCGTCGGCCGGACATCCCGAGGCCGCGTGCGGCGTCCACGATGTCGCGGTCGACGTCGCCGAGGCCGGTCACGGTGTTGGTGAGGAGCGGGGGGATCGCGAAGATCGCGCAGGCCAGGACGGTCGCCGTGTTGCCGAAGAGCCCGGCCGAGGCGAACAGCGTCAGCAGGGCGAGCGTGGGCAGCGCGCGCGTGGTGTTGGCGATGACGACACCGAACGTGCCGCCTCGTCGGGCGTGCCCCAGCCAGACCCCGGCGGGCAGGGCGACCACGGCCGCGAGCACCACGGCCAGGACGGTGACCTGCAGGTGTGCCGCCGTCAGGGCGATCACGCCGTTGCGGCCGGTCCAGTTCAGGGGGTCGTTGAGCCAGGCGAAGGCTTCGCTCAGGATGTCCATGGCCGTCCCCTCACGCCGACACGTCCGACAGGACCCGGGCTGATCGTGACCACGGCATCATCCAGCGCGCGAGCAGGACGATCGCGACGTCGGCGATCAGCGCCAGGACCAGGCACAGGATCGTGGCCGTCATGATCTCCGCGTGGTAGTTGCTGCGGAAGCCGCGGAACATCAGCTGGCCGAGGCCGCCGAACCCGACGACGACGCCCACGGTCACCAGGGCCACGGTCGTCACGGTCGCCACGCGCACGCCCGCGACGATGCTCGGCAGCGCCTGGGGGAACTCGACCTGGACGAGCATCCGCGTGCGCCCGTAGCCCATCCCGCGCGCGGCGTCCGTGACGGCCGGGTCGACGCCCTGCAGCCCGACGAGGATGTTGCGGATGAGCACGAGCAGCGCGTACGCGACCAGCCCGATGAGCACCGTCGTCCGGCCGATGCCCGTGTACGGCGCCAGGAGCGCGAACAGCGCGAGCGACGGGATCGTGTAGAGCACGCCGGCCGTGCCGACCACGGGCGCGGCGAGGCGCGGCCTCGTGTGGGCCAGCGCAGCCAGCGGCAGGGCGAGGACGAGCGCGATCGCCACGGCCTGGAGCGTCAGGGAGACGTGCTGACCGAGCGCCTCGGTGATGTCGGCGTGGTTGCGCTGGACGTAGTCCCACGAGAACCACGGGTTCGGTGGTGTGTCCGCCAGACGCATGGTGCGACCGTAACGGGCGCGTCTGACACGCGCAGTCCGGGAGTGGCGCGACCCGGGTGGGTCGCGGGTGTCGGACCTGGGCGCTAGCGTCCCTCGGGTGGCAGACGAGTGGGCGATCCGGTTCGACGGCGTGAGCAAGACGTACGCGCCCGGCGGCAGCGGCACGGGGCCGGCGGCGGTGCACGACCTGAGCCTGGACGTGCGCCCGCACGAGGTCCTGGTGCTCGTCGGACCGTCGGGCTGCGGCAAGTCGACGACGATGCGGATGGCGAACCGGCTGGTCGAGCCCAGCGCGGGCCGCATCCTGCTCGAGGGCGACGACGTCACCAAGGTCGACCCCGTCCAGCTGCGGCGCCGGATGGGCTACGTCATCCAGAACGTCGGCCTCTTCCCGCACCGCACGGTCGCCCAGAACGTCGCGACGGTCCCCAAGCTGCTCGGCTGGGACCGTCAGCGGACGCGCAACCGCGTCACCGAGCTGTTGGAGCTCGTGGGGCTGAGCCCCGACCGCTATGCCAAGCGCTACCCGCACGAGCTGTCCGGCGGCGAGCGCCAGCGCGTCGGCGTGGCTCGTGCCCTGGCCACCGACCCGCCCGTGCTGCTCATGGACGAGCCGTTCGGCGCGGTCGACCCGGTCGGCCGGCGGCGCCTGCAGCGCGAGTTCTCCAAGATCCAGCGCGAGCTGGGGACCACGGTGATGCTCGTCACGCACGACATCGACGAGGCCGTGCGGATGGCCGACCGCGTGGCCGTGCTCAGCGAGGGCGCGCACATCGAGCAGCTCGCGCCCCCGCTCGAGATCGTCGCGCGGCCTGCGTCGGCGCCCGTCGCGGACCTCGTCGGGAGCGGACGGACCGCACGCCTGCTCACGCTCGGGCGGCTCGAGCGCTCGGACCTGGTCGACGACGCGCCGGACGGGACCGACCGCCCGCACGTCGAGCTCGGCGACGAGCTCAGCGAGGTCCTCGACCACCTCGTCGACGAGGACGCCGGGGGAGTGGGCGTGCCCGTCTGGGAGCACGGTCGGCCGATCGGGCACGTCAACGGCCAGAGCGTGCTGCGTGCACTGCGCCGGCTGGCCGACGAGCGAACCGAGGCTGGCCCGCCCAGCGTTCCCGACGCGGTCGTCGAGAAGCGCGCCTGACGCAGGTCGAGGACCGAGCCCGACACATGCGGTCGGTAGGCTGCGCACGTGACCTCGACGACCGCGCGCCTTGCCCTCGCCACCTGCGCCGAGCTGCCGGACCTCGATCCGGACGACCTGCCGCTGCGTGACGCCCTCCTCGAGCGCGGGATCGCGACGGACATCGTCGTCTGGGACGACCCGACGGTCGACTGGGGGACCTACCAGCACGTCGTGATCCGCTCGACCTGGGACTACACCAGCCGCCCCGCGCAGTTCGTCGACTGGACCCACCGCGTCGAGCGCACGAGCACGCTGCTCAACCCCGCGCCGGTCGTCGGCTGGAACATCGACAAGACCTACCTGCGCGACCTCGAGAAGGCCGGCCTGCCGATCGTCCCGACGATCTGGCTCGACCCCGAGCGCAACTTCGACTCGCGTGCGATCCACACGCGCTTCCCGGCGTTCGGCGACTTCGTCATCAAGCCGACCGTCAGTGCGGGCTCGCGTGACACCGGCCGGTACCAGGCCGACGTCACGCCGTCGCGGTCGCTCGCGATCATGCACGCCAAGAACCTGCTCGGTGTCGGCCGCCGCGTGATGATCCAGCGCTACCTGCGCCAGGTCGACACCGCGGGCGAGACCGCTCTGGTGTTCTTCGACGGCGAGTTCAGCCACGCCGTGCGCAAGGGCCCGATCCTCGACGGCCCGTTCCGCGCCGACGACAACGAGCTCTACGCGCGCGAGGAGATGAGCCCCCGCGAGGCCAGCGACGCCGAGCGCGAGGTCGCGGAGCGCGTCGTCGCGGCCCTCCCGCAGCTCGCGCCGGGCGTCGACAAGCCGCTGCTGTACGCCCGGGTCGACCTGATCCCCGACGACGAGGGCAACCCCGTGGTCCTCGAGCTCGAGCTCGCGGAGCCGTCGCTGTTCTTCGCGCACGCGCCCGGCTCGCTCGAGAAGTTCGCCGACGCGGTGGCCGCCCGCATCTGACCCGGCAACGACGAAGGGCCCCGATCCGAGGATCGGGGCCCTTCGTGCGCATGGGGTGAGTAACGGGACTTGAACCCGCGACCCCCTGGACCACAACCAGGTGCTCTACCAGCTGAGCTATACCCACCACGTCCCCATCCGTGAACGGGGCAGGAAGAACTGTACCGGAGCGGAGCCCGATGCCTAAATCAACCCTCGAGCGCTGTCCGCACCGAGGTGGCGGCGACCTGTGCGGCGATCTTCTTGGCGGTCTTCGAGTCGGGCCCGGGCTGCTCGGGGAGCAGGGCGGCGCGGTAGTAGCGCAGCTCGTCGATGCTCTCGAGGATGTCGGCCAGCGCGCGGTGGCCGCCGTTCTTCGCGGGGGCGGAGAAGTACACGCGCGGGTACCAGCGGCGCGCCAGCTCCTTGATGGAGGAGACGTCGATGATCCGGTAGTGCAGGTGACCGACGAGCTCGGGCATGTCCCGGTCGAGGAACGTCTTGTCCGTGCCGACCGAGTTCCCGGCGAGCGGTGCCTTGCCCGGATCCGGCACCCACGCGCGGATGTAGTCGAGCACCTGCTGCTGCGCGTCGGCCAGGGTCGTGCCCGTCTCGAGCTCGGTGAGCAGGCCGGACGTCGTGTGCATGGTCCGGACGAAGTCGCCCATCTGATCGAGAGCCTCGGGCGGCGGGGCGATGATGACGTCGACGCCCTCACCCAGCACCCGCAGCTCGGAGTCGGTCACGACGGCGGCGACCTCGACGAGGGCGTCAGCGCCCAGGTCGAGCCCGGTCATCTCGCAGTCGATCCACACGATGCGGTCGGCGCTCTCGTGGCCGTTCGCGGGGGACGTGGTGGTGGTCTGGCTGGTCACACGCCTCACCCTAGGCCGTTTCCGGCATCCGGCCTGCTCGCGCGGGCGCCGGGCGTGTGGTGGGCTGGGGCGCCATGACGTCCGAACGCACCCGTGTCCTGCTGTGGACCTACCTGCCGGGACTCGTGCTGATGGCGGGCGGGCTGCTCGTGTTCGGCAAGATGCTGGACGACGTCCGCGAGGGCGACGACTTCGCCGCTGCCGACCAGGCGGTGCTCGACTGGCTCGTCGCGAACCGGTCCCCGTGGATGACGAACGTGCTCGCCGCGATCACCTTCGTCACCGGGCCGACCGTGCTGCCGATCCTCGTGTTCCTCGCGTGCGCCGGCTGGTGGTGGTGGCGCCGCGAGTGGTGGCGGCCCGTGCTGCTGGCGGGCGCGATGATCGGCTCCACGCTGCTGGGCGTCGTCGTCAAGGACCTTGTCGGCCGGCCGCGTCCACCCGAGGACACGATGCACATCCCCGGCGCCGAGCACAGCGCGTCGTTCCCGTCGGGCCACACGCTCGGCACTGCGACCCTCCTGCTGGTCGCCGGGTACCTGGTGTGCAGCCGCCGACGATCCACCGCGCGGCTCGTCGGCTGGGGCGTCCTGACCGTCGTCGGGACGGTGCTCGTGGCGGTCAGTCGCCTGTACCTGGGCTACCACTTCCTGACCGACGTCATCGCAGCGATCGGGCTCGCCGTCGCGGTCCTCGGTGCGGTGTCGATCGTCGACCGGATCCACACGGGGCCGCCCACCGCGTCGTCGGACGGGCGGTCAGCGGACCCCGCCGTCGTCGTGCCCGGGAACGGTTGACGCCACCCACGCCGCGACAGGCACCAGCACGGTGACGCCCACGGCGATCGCGGCGGCGGCCGACCACGACAGGTTGGCCCAGCGCAGGACGAGCAGCATGACGACGCCCGCCGCGAGGCCCATCGCGACCCGCTCGGCCCACACGACGAGGGTCCGGTGACCGCGTGCCTCCGGCGCCGGCTCGGCGCTGGCGTGCCGGCCCATCAGGGCACCGCGCGGATGACGACCATGCGCACATCGTGGCACGTCAGGGCGGCCGCGCCGGTGCCCGGACATGCGAACGGGCCGGTTCCCACGAGGGGGAACCGGCCCGAGGCGAAGGTCAGACGAGCCGCTGGGTCGCGATCCGAAGTACCGGCGCCACGGGGCGCTGCGTACTCGGAGGTCGCCTCGAGGCGTCTGACGGATGGGTGGTCCTGGCGCGCTCGCGGGCCAGCTGCGACCGCTGCGCGGCGTGCTGCTGCTCGAGACGGACCAGGTCGTAGGTGAGGGTCGGGTGCATGACGAAGTTCTCCGAACGGGTGGGTGGGAGGCCCGCGCGGAGGTGCTCCGGGCGGGGTGGCCGCCCTGATGGGCGGCGGACGGTGACTCAGGAACACCAGACCACGGGGGAGATACGCGGGTCACGTGCTTTTCCGCCTCGCCCGCCAGTGCTCTCTGCCAAGGTGAGCTCATCACACGTCGAGGGGGTGCGATGGGCAGCGACATCGGGGGCAAGGCTCTGTTCGCGGTACTGCTGCTGACGGCGCTCGGTGTGGGCTTCGTCGTGCTGCAGGACCTCTCGGCCAAGCCGTGCCCGTGGCGGCGGCGGGTGGCAGCGCTGGGCGCACTGTTCCTGGTCACGGCCGGCTTGACCCTGACGCTCTCGCCGTACACGGCCTCGACCGGCGCCGAGTGCGACCTCTCGCCGACGACGTCCGTCCTCGGACCTGAGGGCTCGCAGGCGCGCATCGACGAGGCGCCCGACGAGACCGACCGGGCCAGCACCGAGTCGTGCACCAACCAGGCCCGGGCAAGGACGGCGGCGGCCGCGGCCCTCGTCCTGCTCGGCTCGGTGGGCTACGCGATCGTGCGCCGGCCGCTCGTGCGCGAGCCGTCGGTGGTGTGATGCGTCGCGTCGTGAAGCGTCACCCGGTCGCCTCGTCGGGCGGGACCCAGACCGGCGCGCCCCCGGCCGGCGGGACGTCCCAGCCGTTCCGGCGCGCGACCGCCTGCGCGGTCCGGATGAAGTCGGCCGTGGGCTGAGAAGGCTGCTCGTGCCGCCACGCGATCGACCAGGGGTAGACCGGTGAGAGCTCGGCCGGCGCGTACACGGGCAGGCCGAGGTCGGCGTAGCGCCGCGCGTAGCTGTCGAACTCGAACAGGTACGTCGGTCCGGGCGCGCGTGTCCAGATGCTCAGGCAGTTGTTGAAGGTGCCGGGGTTGCCCAGCCACCGCAGTGACAGACCCGCGGCGCGCTCGAACGCGCTGAGGTACTCGCCGTGCGCGTTGTACAGGCCCGATCCCGACGAGTCGGCGAACACGTCGAGAGCACGGTCGCCCAGGGAGACCGTGGACCGCGGCGGGTCGTCTGGCCGGCCGACGAGACTCATCGGCTCGAGCCGCAGCGGGCGGTGGTGCCAGCCGGTGGGGTGGTCGGCCAGCATCCGCGGTGTCACGCGCAGGATCGCCACGTCGAGGCGGTCGCCCAGCAACGCGTCGAGCTGGCGGGCGCTGTCCATCGACCGCTCGACCAGCTGGACGGTCGGATGTGCCGCCGCGAAGGCGTCGGCGACGACGCGGCTGGTGCTGAGCTCGAAGATGTGGGCGATCCGCACGGTGTTGGCGGCGGGCTCCTGACGCATCCGCTCCGCGATCGCGAGTAGCTGGCGGCCGTCGTCGAGGAACCGCTCGCCCCGGGGCGTGAGCGTGACGTGGCGGCTGTCGCGCAGGAGCAGCTTCGTGCCGACGGAGTCCTCGAGCTTGCGGATCTGCTGAGACAGCGCGGGCTGGCTGATGTGCAGCCGCGCGGCCGCCCGCCCGAAGTGGAGCTCGTCGGCGAGCACGACGAAGTACCTGACCAGACGCAGGTCGAGATCCATCGCGCTCCTTCCCGGCCACACCGTAGCGGTCCGGTATGCACCCGCCCGGTTATCGATCCATCGGAATCAGGACTTGGACAGCGTGCTCGGGCCCGCGGTTCGCTGGTGGGGCCCGATCGCCCGTCCGACCTGCACTGGAGAACCTCATGGCCGAGCCCCGTCCCGTCGTCTTCATCCATGGCCTGTGGTTGCACGCGAGCAGCTGGCAACCGTGGGTCGAGAAGTTCCGTGAGGCGGGCTACGACCCGGTCGCGCCCGGCTGGCCGCACGAGGCCGACACCGTGGCGGAGGCGCGCGAGCGGGCCGACGACGTCGCGAACGTCGGGATCGACGACGCGGTCGACCACTACGCGGCCCTCATCGCCACGCTCCCGGCACCCCCGATCCTCATCGGGCACTCGTTCGGCGGCCTCATCACCGAGAAGCTGCTCGGTCAGGGGCGCGGCGCCGCGGGCATCGCGATCGACCCGGCCCAGATCAAGGGCGTGCTGCCGCTGCCGCTCGCGCAGCTGCGCGCCGGGTTCCCGGCCCTGGGCAACCCCGCCAACCTGCACAAGGCGGTGTCGTTGACCAAGGAGCAGTTCCGCTTCGGTTTCGGCAACGCGGTCTCGCAGGAGGAGTCGGACGCGCTCTACGAGCAGTGGACGATCCCGTCGCCGGCCCGGCCGCTGTTCCAGGCGGCGGCCGCAAACTTCGTCATGCACTCCCAGGCCGCCGTCGACACGAAGAACACCGACCGTGGCCCGCTGCTGCTGATCTCCGGCACGGCGGACCACACCGTGCCCGACGTCGTGACGCGCTCGACGTTCAAGCAGTACCGCGACTCGACCGCCGTCACCGAGCTGCGCCAGTTCGAGGGCCGCGGTCACTCGCTGACGATCGACAGCGGGTGGGAGGACGTCGCGCAGGCGTCGCTGACCTGGCTCCTCGGTCACGGGCTGTAGGGCGCGCGCCGTGGAGCTGGGACTGACCGGGCGGATCGCCGTCGTCACCGGGGCGAGCAAGGGCATCGGGCTGGCGGTGACCCGGACCCTCGCGCGTGAGGGCGTCCGGGTCGTCGCGGGAGCGCGGTCGAGCAGCCCGGAGCTGGACGCGCTCGCGGCCGACGGGGGCGTCGTCCCGGTCGCCGTCGACCTGTCGACACCGGACGGGCCGGCCACCCTGGTCGCCGCCGCCCTAGAGCTTGGGCCGGTCGACATCCTCGTCAACAACGTCGGTGCGGTCTCACCGCGGATCGACGGCTTCCTGGCCGTGACCGACGAGCAGTGGCTCGCGACCCTCAACCTCGGTCTGCTGGCCACCGTCCGGGCCACGCGGGCCGTGCTGGGGCCGATGGTCGAGGCCGGCGGGGGATCGATCGTGACGATCAGCTCGGTCAACGCGTTCCTGCCCGACCCGACGGTCATCGACTACAGCGCGACGAAGGCGGCGTTGACGAACCTGTCGAAGTCGCTGTCCAAGGAGTTCGGACCGCGCGGCATCCGCCTCAACACCATCAGCCCTGGGCCGGTTGCGACGGACCTGTGGCTGGGGACCGACGGCGTCGCGGCGCGGCTCGGCGCCGCCTCGGGCAGTGACCCCGCGGCGATCCAGGCTGCCGCCGCCGGGCAGTCCGTCACCGGGCGGTTCACGCGACCGCAGGAGATCGCCGAGCTGGTCGCGCTGCTGGCCAGCGACGTCGTGGGCAACGTGACCGGCGCGGACTTCGTGATCGACGGAGGGTTGACCACGCAGACGTGACGGTCAGCGGGGCCGGCGCACCCCACGCACGGGCGGGGCCTCCCACGGGTCCTCCGGCCAGGCGTGCTTCGGGTACCGGCCCCGCAGCTCCGCTCGCACCTGCGGGTAGCCCGTGCGCCAGAACGACTCGAGGTCCGCGGTGACCGCGGCCGGGCGCCCGGCGGGGGAGAGCAGGTGCAGCAGGACGGGCACGCGGCCGTCGGCCAGTCGCGGCGTGGCCCGCCAGCCGAACGTCTCCTGAAGGCGCACGGCGAGCACGGGCTGGTCCTCGGAGTAGTCGACGCGCACGCTCGACCCGCTCGGGACGGGCAGCCGTTCGGGCGCGAGATCGTCGAGTCGCGCGGCGGCGGGCCACGGCAGCAGTCCGCGCAACGCCTGCAGGACGTCGAAGCGGGCGAAGCTGCGCACGCCGGAGAGGTCGAGCGCCGCCAGGAGCGCCTCGTCGGACACGTCGGGCCACGGCTCGCCGAGCGACCGGTGCAGGAAGTCCATGCGCTGCCGCAGGCTCGTCGCGGCGTCCGACCAGCGCAGCAGCCCGAGCCCCTCGCGTCGCAGGCCGGTGCGCATCGCGTCCGCGACCAGGGCGCGCGGAGGGTCGGGCAGCGGCGCCGACGACAGCTCGATCGCCCCGAACCGGCGCACGCGACGCGCGACGACAGAGCCGTTCGCCCACTCGACGACGTCGTGCGTGCCCAGCAGCGCGGGTGCGGCCTCGCTCGCCAGGTCGAGGTCGATGGGCGCGGCCGAGCGGATCGTCGCGTCCCGACGGCCGGCGCCGCGGTCGGCGTCCGCCACGGCGAGCCACGCGAGTCCCGCGAGGCCCGACCCGGGCGGGAGCGCGGCGCCCGTCCCGGAGGTCATGAGGTAGGCGGAGCCGCCGGGGCGCTGGCGCGCGATGCGGTCCGGATGGGCGAGCGCGACGACGAGGCCCACGGCCAGGTCGTCGGTGAGCTGCGCGTCGCCGCGCGCGGCCGGGACCAACGCGCGCAGACGAGCGGTCTGGGATCGCCAGGTCCCACCGCCGCCTCGTCGGGCGGCCCGCAGTGCGGCCACCAGGTCCCCGCCCGGGGCGCGGACGTCGTCGGAGAGCAGGGCGACGACCTCGGCCGCCCGCTGCGCGCCGACGAGCGTGGCGCCGTCGAGCAGTGCGCGGGCCAGCCGTGGGTCCGCGGGGACCGCCGCCACCGCCCGGCCGCGAGCGGTCGCGCTCCCGTCGGCAGCCACGGCTCCGAGGCCGACGAGGATCTCGTGGGCCACGGCCATCGCAGCCTCGGGCGGCTCGTCCAGGAGCGCGAGGCCGGCCCCGCGCGGGTTGCCCCAGCACGCGAGCTCGAGCGCGAACGACGTGAGGTCGGCGGTGAGGACCTCGGGCGCGGCGTGCGGGACGAGCCGGGCGTCGTCGGTCGCTGACCAGCAGCGGTACACCGCACCCGGACCCTCGCGCCCGGCGCGGCCGGCCCGCTGCTCGGCCGACGAGCGGCTGACGCCCACGGTGACGAGCCCGGCCAGCCCGCGTCGGTGGTCCGTCCGCGGCTCGCGCGAGAACCCCGCGTCGACGACCACGCGGACGCCCGGCACGGTCAGCGAGGACTCGGCGACGGCCGTCGAGACGACGACCCGTCGCCTCGGCCCGGCCCGCAGTGCCAGGTCCTGCTCCCGCGGGGGCAGCCGGCCGTGCAACGGCCGCACGTCCACGTCGAGCCGCGCGATCCGACGAGCGACACCGTCGACCTCCCCGGCGCCGGGCACGAAGACCAGGACGTCGCCGGCACGGTCCTCGAGGGCTCGGGCGACGGTCGCCGCCACGTGATCGAGGAAGGCGGGCGTCACACCCCGCTCGTCGGTCCTCGCGACCCGGGGCGGGGGCGGAGCCAGCACGACGTCGACCGGGAAGAGAGCACCGGGTACCGCGACGATCGCCGCGTCGCCGAGCAGCGCGGCCGTCCGCTCGGCCTGCACCGTCGCGGACATCGCGACCACGGCCAGGTCGTCGCGCAGGTTGGCGCGCACGTCGGCGAGCAGGGCGAGCGCGAGATCGTCGTCGAGGTGCCGCTCGTGGACCTCGTCGAGGACCACGGCGCCGACGCCCGGCAGCTCGGGGTCGCGCTGCAGTCGCCGGACCAGGACGCCCGTGGTCACCACCTCGATGCGCGTCGCCGCGCTCGTGACGTGCTCGCCACGGACCGAGAACCCGACCGTCGCTCCCACGGGCTCGCCCAGCAGGTGCGCCAGGCGACGAGCGGCGGCACGAGCCGCGATCCGCCGCGGCTGAGTGACGACGACGCGCCCCGGCACGGCCGCCGCGACCGCCGGCGGTACCAGGGTCGTCTTGCCCGTCCCGGGCGGCGCCTGCACGACGACGACCCCGCGGGACCGCACGGCGTCGACGACCTCGGCGAGCCCGTGCCGCACGGGCAGGTCGGGCGGGTCGGCGAGCAGCCGGCCGATGGGGTCGTCGTCCACGGGTGGAGTCTGCCCCCAAGGCGGAGGATGGCGTGCATGAGCACGCTTCCCCTGACGCCCGACGAGCTCCTGACCACGACCCGGTCCGTGCGCAAGCGGCTCGACCTGAGCCGGTCGGTGCCGATCGGACTCGTCCGCGAGTGCGTCGAGATCGCGCTGCAGGCGCCGTCCGGGTCGAACCGGCAGGGCTGGCACTGGGTCGTCGTGACCGACCCCGACCTGCGCGCCGCCGTCGGCGACGTGTACCGGCGGGCAGTCGAGGGCTACCAGGCGGGATCCGGCTTCGCCGGTCGGCTGTTCCAGGACGACCCCGGCCGCGCGGACGTGCAGCAGCGGGTGGGGGACAGCGTCGCCTACCTCGGCGAGCACATGGGCGAGGCGCCCGTCCTGGTCATCCCCTGCCTGACGTCGCCGAACCTGTCGGCCGGCAACCAGGCGGGGCTGTGGGGCTCACTCCTGCCCGCGGCCTGGAGCTACATGCTCGCGGCCCGCGCCCGCGGCCTGGGCACGGCCTGGACGACGCTGCACCTCGCGTACGAGGCCGAGGTCGCCGAGCTGCTCGGCATCCCGTCGGACGTGCATCAGGGCGCGCTGATCCCCACGGCGTACTACACGGGGGAGACCTTCCGCCCGGCGCCGCGGCAGCCGCTCGACCAGGTGTGGCACCACGACGGCTGGTGACGGGCGCCGACCCGCGTCAGGAGTTGTAGACGACCTTGCTGACCGACTGCTTGACGCTGCCGTTGTCGCGCTCCTGGAGCAGGAAGCCCACCTTGGCGATCCGGTTGTTGAAGTCGGTGTCGTAGTGGAAGTCGGTGCCGCTCCCGGCGGCACCGCAGCCGTTCGTGTCCTTGGGGAAGTAGGACCGGAAGCCGCCGTCGACGAAGGTGACCGTGATCGTCGCGTACGCGCCGTTGCCGTCGGCCGGGCACCTGTCCGCGACCGATCCGCTGAGCTTGATCCCGCGGCCCTGGTCGGTGAACGTGAGGTTCGCAGCGAGGTTCGCGTAGCCGTTCGAGGCCGACGTCCTCGTGGTGAGCTGGATCGTGGTCGCGGCCTGTGCCGGTGTGGCGACGGCGAAACCTAGCCCGAGGCCCAGCGCTGTGACCAGGGCGAGTGACTTCTTGCGCATGGTGCGTCCCTCCACGGGTGTCCGGTCTGGGCGGTTCGACCTCGGGTCACCATATTCAGCGAGGGCCGGATCGGCATCCCGTCGAGAGGGGTGCGTCAGGTGAGCACGTTCACCGCACGGGCGAGGACGACGGCGAACGTGGCCAGAGACACGGTGGACTGCCAGGCCATGAGCATCTTCGCCGTGCGGGTCAGGGGCATCGTGTCCGTCGGGGAGAAGGCGACGCCGTTGGTGATCGCGACGTACAGGTAGTCGAGGAAGCGCGGCTGCCAGCTGTCGAACTGGTCCGAGTACTCGCGGATCGCGTCCTGCGTGAACCAGAACGAGGTCAGCTCCACGTCCGGCAGCGCGCGGCCGTCCGGACCGCCCCGGTCCACCTGCCAGAACAGCAGTGCGAAGCCGACGGTCAGGACGACGAGGATCTGCAGCCCTTCCGCGAGCAGCTGCTGGACGCTCACGGGCCGGACGGTGATCACGTCGGTGATGAGCAGCGCCGCCGACGTCGTCCCGGACACCACGATGACGAGCGCGAGGGCGTAGCGCAGCAGCCCCGCACGCCGCCTGGAGATCCCCAGCAGGCCGTCGCCGACGAGCAGCGCCGCCGCGAGCAGCACCTCGAGCACGGGGACCAGCAGCAACGGGCCGAGGACGATCCGGTCCCGCATGAGCACCTGAGCGGCCACGGCGACGGCGACTGCTGCGAGCGGCGCGAGGCGTGCGCTGGCCGATGCGTACCGTTCCGGCGCCATGCGACCCCCGTCCCGTTCGGCACCGCCAGGCGTCGACGAAGCGGCCACCGGTGCTGTGCCGACCGAGCGTCGCACCGGCCGTGCGGGCGCTGCATCACCCCATCGGGGTGAAACCCCGCGGGTCCCGGCACGTGGTCGAGCGTCGGCCACGGCAGACGTCACGCTGGCGCTGCACCCCCGGCAGAGCATGACGCACACACCGTCATCGCTCAGCCGCTCGCTCGTGTGGCTCGCGCGCGAGTGGCGCCGGTCGACCTGGGACGGCTTCGTGGTCGTCGTCGGCGGGTCGGTTGCTCTTGGCTGGCTCGTTGCGGGGCGGCCAGGAGTTGTGATCGGCGGTGCTCTGGCGCTGCTGGCGGCGGTCGTAGGAGCGAGCATCCGGGCGGCGCGGCTCGTGGCGCTTCAGCTGCGGAGCGGTCGAGCAGCTGCTCGTTCGTGCATGGGGCTGGGCGCGGTGGGACGATCGACCGGTGGCCGAAGACCAGGGGGGACGCAGGTTCAGACCGAATCTGTTGCGGTGGGTGCATGCCGTCATTGCCCTCGTGTTTGCCGGGCTCGCCGTGGCCGAGGGGCGCTGGCTCTGGTGGGCTCTCGCGGTGGCGTACGCGGCCCTCGCGGTGTGGGCGCACGTGCAGTACCGACGACTCAGGCGGGCGTCGCCCGAGTGACACGAGTGTCGAGGCGTAGGACGGCCGACGTGCAGAGGCGTGTGCGATAGGGCGCGGTGGGACGATCGATGCGTGGCCGAAGACACCTGGTTGAAGCGCGTGGCGCGCCCCAAGGTGACGCGGTGGGTGTATGCCGCGCTCGCGCTCGTGGTCGTGTTGGTCGCCGCGGTGGATGGCGGGGTGGTGTTGTGGGTCGGCGCGGTCGTGTTCGCGGTATCGGCGTTGACGAGGCACGTGCTGTATCGCCGGTTCATGCGGGCAGCGCCCGACGAGTGACCGCGCCAACACAGCGCCGGGGGCCGCGACGACGGCTACGGCAGTCATCACGTAGCGGTGGCTCATGGGTTCCGCGGCAAGAGGCCGTGGTCGCTTGCCGACCTCGAGCGGATCGCCGAGCAGTTCGGGCATGGACGTCGAGAAGTGGCGAGGCGCCCCCGGCAGGACTCGAACCTGCAACCTACGGATTAGAAGGCCGTTGCTCTATCCATTGAGCTACGGGGGCGTGGGCCGAGGCCCCGGATCAGCGTAGTGGGCGAGTGGCGTGAGGTCCGGACTGCCCGACTCGTGCCCGTTCGACCGCGTGGCGCGTTTGGCCTGGTCAGGTCCGACCCTGAGAATGACCCTGTGAGCGTTCAGCCGGGGACAGCGTCGGCGCCGCCGGCCCGTGGACCGGTGCCGGGGCGTCACTCTGCCGACGACCCGCGCTCGGTGCTCGCGCGGCCGCTCGCGGCGACCTCCCTGCTCGACGCCGTCAAGGACCTGCGGCGAGACGTCGCGGTCACCCAGTTCCCGCTCACGATCGACGGGACCGAGGCGGCCACCGCCTCGCGTGACCGGCTGCTCGACCAGCTCGACGAGCACCTCGTCCCCCGCCTGACCGAGCTGTCCGCGCCCGCCGTCGTGGTGGTCGCGGGGTCGACCGGCGCCGGCAAGTCGACTCTGGTGAACTCGCTGGTGGGGGCCGAGGTCAGCAGCGCGGGCGTGCTGCGGCCGACGACCCGTCGGCCGGTCCTGGTGCACCACCCGCTGGACGCCGAGCTGCTCTCGCACCACCCCGTGCTCGAGTCGGTCGAGGTCGTCGCCGACGAGCACGTGCCGCGCGGCATCGCACTGCTCGACGCGCCGGACCTGGACTCCGTGCTCGAGTCCAACCGCGAGTCCGCCCACCGCCTGCTCGAGGCCGCCGACCTGTGGCTCTTCGTCACGACGGCCGCCCGGTACGGCGACGCGCTGCCGTGGCGGGTGCTCGAGGGGGCTGTCGAGCGCGGCGCGTCGATCGCGATGGTGCTCAACCGGGTGCCGAGCGACTCGCTGCCGACCGTGCGCGGTGACCTGCTGAGCCGTCTGCGCGCCCACAGGCTCGAGGGGTCGCCGCTGTTCGTGGTGCCGGACATGGGGCCGCACGAGGGTCTGCTGGCCCCGGCCGCCGTCGCCCCGATCCACCGGTGGCTGACGATGCTCGCGGGGCCCGACCGGGCGCGCACCGTCATCGGCCGCACGCTGCGCGGCTCGCTCAGCTCGCTGCGCGAGTGGGTCGAGGAGCTCGCCGAGGCCGTCCAGGGCCAGGCCGACGCGGCCTCGACGCTCGCCCGAGCCATCGACGACGCCCTCGAGACGCCCGCGCAGGCTGCCGCCGAGGCGATCCGCGCAGGCGGAGTCGCCGACGGGCCCGTCCGTGCGCGCTGGGCGGAGCTCAGTGCCGACGGTGGGCCGCTGCACGGGGTCGTCAGCTCGTCGGGCAAGGTGCGCGGGTCCGGGCGGACCGGTCGTGCCCGGGCACTGGCCGTCGCGCCCCTGAGCGCCGACCTGACCCGGTCGACGGCGGCCGCGCTCGCGGACGCCGGTGCGCGCACCGAGGTGTCGTTGCGCTCGGTGCTGACCAGCAAGGACGCGCCTGCGGGCGGCGCCTCCCTCGCAGCGGCGTGGCCGCGCGACGGTGCCGCGTCGCGCCGGACCGCCGCCGCCGAGCTCGCCGCGCGCGGCTGGACCGCGCAGGGCCCACGCGTCGTGCGTGCGGGCCTGGCGGCGAAGCCGGACGACGAGGTCGCGGGCCGCGCCCTGGCACGCGTGGAGAAGGGCCGCGCCAAGGCGGTCAAGGCGCTCGGCGAGGACGGTCTGGCCGCCGTCGCGCTGACCGGTGCCTCCGGGGTCACGGAGGCCGCGACCCTGCTCGTCGCGCTGCTCGGACCCACCGGGCAGCGGATGATCGACGACCTCGTGCTGGACCTGGCCGACCGCGCGACCGCCCAGGCGCGCCTCGAGCGCACCGCCGTCGGCGAGATCCTGGCCGACCCCGACCTGGCCGACGACGCGGCCGCCCGCCTGCGGCTGCGCCTGGCCGTCCTCAAGGGGCTGACATGAGCGACTCCGAGATCCTGGAGGCGCGCGTCGACGCGCTCGTGCGCGCGACCGAGCTGGGCGGCGACCGGCTCGACCCGTTGGTCGTCGAGAAGGCCTCGACCGAGGTCGCGGGCGTGCGCGAGCGGCTCGCCCTCGGCGTCGACCACACCGTCGTCGCGCTCGTGGGCGGGACGGGGTCGGGCAAGTCGAGCCTGTTCAACGCCGTCTCGGGCCTGAAGTTCGCCGACGTCGGCGTCCGCCGGCCGACGACGTCGCAGATCACCGCGTGCGTGTGGGGGAGCGACGCCTCGGCTCTGCTGGGCTGGCTCGGCGTCGACCCCGAGCGGCGCATCGAGCGCGAGAGCGCGCTGGACGGCGAGTCGCAGGTCGCGCTGCGCGGGCTGGTCCTGCTCGACCTGCCCGACCACGACTCGATCGAGCCCGAGCACCGCGAGGTCGTCGACCGGCTCCTGCCGCAGGCCGACCTGCTGGTGTGGGTCGTCGACCCGCAGAAGTACGCCGACGACGCCCTGCACACGGGCTACCTGCAGCGGCTCGTCGGGCACGAGGCCTCGATGCTGGTCGTGATGAACCAGGTCGACACCGTGCCACCCGACGTGCGCGACGAGCTGCTGACCGACGTCGGGCGCCTGCTGGTCGCCGACGGGCTGACCGGCGTTCCCGTGCGGGCCGTCTCCGCGCACACCGGGGCAGGGATCACCGAGCTGCGCGAGTCGCTCGCCGCGTCCGTCGCGGGGCGCTCGCTCGCAGCGACGCGCGCGTCGGCCGAGGTCGCCGACGCCGCCGCCGCCGTGTCGTCGCAGGTGGGCGAGCGCGAGCCCGTGGCACTGTCCGTGACCGGGGTCGTCGACACGTTGGCCTCGGCCGCCGGGCTGCCGGCCGTGGCCGCCGCCGTGGGCGCCGCGAGCAGCGGCCGCGAGGCGACCATGCCGTCGCCCGGGCCCGTGCAGGTGCACTCCGTGGGCCTCGCGCGCTCGGCCTGGCTCGAGCCGCTCGTCTCCGGCCTGCCGACGCGGTGGGCCGCGGACCTCGACGCGCGCGTCGCGCCCGCGGCGGAGATCGGCGTCGCGGTCGCGACCACGCTCTCGCAGATCACCATCGCCGCGCGGCGGTCCGTGGCCGCAGTGGTGCTCACGGTCGCGGCCGTGGTGCTCGGGGTGCTCGCGCTCATGGTCGCGGCGCTCGCGGTCGGCACGCTCGTCGGCGACGGGGACAGCTACGGGTGGGCCCCGGTGGTCGCGATCGTGCTGGCCCTGGGTGCGGTGGCGTGCGTGCTGGCCGCGTCCGCGGCGCGGCGGGCCGCCGGACGACGACGCGGCGAGGCGACCCTGCGCGACGGCCGCGCCGCCATCGAAGGGGTCGCGCGCTCGCTCCTCCTCGAGCCCGCGCAGGACGTGCTCGGCGAGCACCGCCAGGTGCGCGAGCTCGTCGCCACGGCCCGCGGCTGACGCCGAGCCGACCACAGCCCCCGGTCCCGCCGGCCTCGTCCCCAGATCGGGCGCCGCGGCCCACGCAGGTGGCGGCGGACGAGACACGCTCCTTGCCACGAGCCCCGCACCCGCCGGGGCGCCGGCGAAGGAGAGTCAGATGAGCACGCAGAGCCTCGACGTCACCGTGGTGGGCTGGATCGGCAGCGACGTCACCCTGTTCCCGGCCCGCGAGGGCCGCCAGGCCTACACGTCGTTCCGGGTCGCCAGCACGCGACGGTTCTTCGACCGCAGCACCGGGGCGTGGCGCGACGGCCGCACCGAGTGGTTCCGCGTCAAGGTGTGGCGCACCCTCGCGGTCAACGTCGCCGCGTCCCTGCGCAAGGGAGACCCGATCGTCGCCCACGGGCGGTTGTCCACCGAGGAGTGGGTCAGCGCGGACGGCACGCCGCGCAGCGGGCTCGTGCTCGAGGCGGTCACGGTGGGTCACGACCTCGCGTTCGGGTCCAGCAACTTCCGCCGCACGATCAACGCGCGGGCGGAGGACGGGCCGACGAACGTCACCGGGCTGGTCGAGGCGCCCGACGAGGACACGGCCGAGATCAGCGACGGCCCGAGCGAGCGCTTCGTGCCCGCGAACGCCGTCGCAGACGGGTCGGACGACGCCGAGCAGGACGACCCCGAGCTCGACGCGCTGCGCGAGGGGGACGAGGACGACGCGGACTGGGACGCGCGCGAGCTCGCCACCAGCAGGTGATCGCCTAGGCTGGGGAACCGGCATCCCGCGAGGAAGCCGGCCGGGCGCCCTGGGCGGTCGGGCCGGCGCCTCGTCGGGCGACATCCCCAGCACCCGAGCACCGAGGCGGACGAAGAGCCAGTGGCTGAGTTCATCTACTCCATGTACAAGACGCGCAAGGCGCACGGCGAGAAGGTCATCCTCGACGACGTCACCTTGAACTTCCTGCCCGGCGCCAAGATCGGCGTCGTCGGGCCCAACGGCGCGGGCAAGTCCACGATCCTCAAGATCATGGCCGGCCTCGACCAGCCCTCGAACGGTGAGGCGCGGCTGAGCCCCGGCTACACCGTCGGCATCCTCCAGCAGGAGCCGCCGCTGAACGAGTCCAAGACGGTGCTCGGCAACGTCGAGGAGGGCGTCGCCGAGATCAAGGGCAAGCTCGACCGCTACAACGAGATCTCCGAGCTCATGGCGGACCCCGACGCGGACTTCGACGCGCTGCTCGCCGAGATGGGCCAGCTGCAGGAGGCCATCGACGCCGCCGACGCCTGGGACCTCGACGCGCAGCTCGACCAGGCGATGGACGCGCTGCGCTGCCCGCCCCCGGACGCCGACGTCTCCGTCCTGTCCGGTGGTGAGCGCCGCCGTGTCGCGCTGTGCAAGCTCCTCCTGGAGAAGCCCGACTTGCTGCTGCTCGACGAGCCGACCAACCACCTGGACGCCGAGAGCGTGCTGTGGCTGGAGGCGCACCTGAAGGACTACCCGGGCGCCATCCTGGCCGTCACCCACGACCGGTACTTCCTCGACCACGTCGCCGAGTGGATCTGCGAGGTCGACCGAGGCCGCCTCTACCCGTACGAGGGCAACTACTCGACCTACCTCGAGAAGAAGCAGGAGCGCCTGGCGATCCAGGGCAAGAAGGACCTCAAGCTCGCCAAGCGCCTCAAGGAGGAGCTGGAGTGGGTGCGGTCCAACGCCAAGGGCCGTCAGACGAAGTCCAAGTCGCGCCTGGCCCGCTACGAGGAGATGGCTGCCGAGGCGGACCGCACCAGGAAGCTCGACTTCGAGGAGATCCAGATCCCGCCCGGTCCGCGCCTGGGATCGATCGTCCTCGAGGCGTCCAACCTGCAGAAGGGCTTCGACGGGCGCGTCCTCATCGACGGGCTGAGCTTCACGCTGCCGCGCAACGGCATCGTCGGCGTCATCGGCCCCAACGGTGTCGGCAAGACCACGCTGTTCAAGACGATCGTCGGGCTCGAGCCGCTCGACGGCGGCGACCTCAAGGTCGGCGAGACGGTCAACATCTCCTACGTCGACCAGTCGCGCGGCGGCATCGACCCCAAGAAGACGCTGTTCGAGGTCGTCTCGGACGGGCTGGACTTCCTCAAGGTCGGCAACGTCGAGATGCCGTCGCGTGCCTACGTGGCCGCGTTCGGCTTCAAGGGCCCGGACCAGCAGAAGCCGGCCGGCGTCCTGTCCGGTGGTGAGCGCAACCGCCTCAACCTCGCGCTCACGCTCAAGCAGGGCGGCAACCTGCTGCTGCTCGACGAGCCCACCAACGACCTCGACGTCGAGACGCTCGGCTCGCTCGAGAACGCCCTGCTCGAGTTCCCGGGCTGCGCGGTCGTGGTCTCCCACGACCGGTGGTTCCTCGACCGGGTCGCGACGCACATCCTGGCGTACGAGGGCACCGAGGAGAACCCGTCGAACTGGTACTGGTTCGAGGGGAACTTCGCCTCGTACGAGGAGAACAAGGTCGAGCGCCTCGGCGCCGACGCGGCGCGCCCGCACCGGGTGACGTACCGCAAGCTGCGTCGCGACTGACGCACGCACCCAGCACGACGACGGGGAGCGCACCGCTGCGAGCGGGCGCTCCCCGCTGTCGTCCCGGCGCGTCGCCACGCCGCTGGCCAGCGCGGACACGCCGTCCCAACCGGCCCCGGGTCGCCGCACCCAGCACACTGGGCACATGGACGCACACGATCCCCCGCGGCCGGCGTCGGCGCTGACCGGCTCGCTCGAGGACCTGCGCACCCGGCTGACCAGCACCCGGCTGCCGCTCGACGTCCCGGGAGCGACCGCCGCGAGGCGCGAGCTGACCCTCGCCGTCGAGCAGCTCGACGACTACGTCCTGCCCCGTCTGCGCGCTCAGGGAGCGCCGCTGCTCGTCGTCGTGGGCGGGTCCACGGGCGCCGGCAAGTCGACGCTCGTCAACTCGCTGCTCGGCGAGCACGTCAGCGTCCCGGGCGTGCTGCGGCCCACGACGCGCTCGCCGGTGCTGGCTCACCACCCGCTCGACGCCCGCTGGTTCAGCACCGACCGCGTGCTGCCCGGGCTGGCGCGCGTCACGTCGGACGGCGCGCAGAGCGGGGGAGCGCGCGCGCTGCGGCTCGTCGGCACCGACGCGCTGCCGCAGGGCATGGCCCTGCTGGACGCGCCCGACATCGACTCGGTCGAGGTCGCGAACCGGGAGCTCGCCGCGCAGCTCCTCGCCGCCGCGGACCTGTGGCTCTTCGTCACCACCGCCGCCCGCTACGCGGACGCCGTGCCGTGGGAGCTGCTCATCGCCGCGGCCGAGCGGCGCGCGCAGGTCGCGCTCGTCGTCGACCGGGTGGACCCGGGGGCGGAGGCCGTCGTCGGCGACCTGCGCCGCCTCATGGACGAGCACGGCCTCGGCGGCTCTCCGCTGCTCGCGATCCCCGAGGCGGCACTCGTCGAGGGGCTGCTCCCGCTCGAGGCGGTCGGCGAGGTCGCGGCGTACCTGTCCGACCTGGGCGCCGACCCGGACGCGCGCGACGCGGTCGTCGGTGCCACCCTCGACGGCGTCGTCGACGACCTCGTGCGCCGCACGCTGCAGATCGCGGCGGCCAGCGACGCGCAGGTCGAGGCGGACGCGCGCCTGCGCGACGTGAGCCGCCGCTACGCCGACGACGCGGTGGCGCGCGTCGCCGCCGCGACGTCCGACGGCTCGCTGCTGCGCGGCGAGGTGCTGGCTCGCTGGCAGGACTTCGTCGGGACCGGCGAGTTCTTCCGCTCGATCGAGCAGCGCGTCGGGCGAGCCCGCGACGCGGTCGTCGGGTTCTTCCGGGGCAGGCCCGCCCAGGCGCCCGACGTCGAGCAGGCGATCGCGCACGGGCTCGAGGCGGTGCTGCTCGACGCCATCGACGAGGCCGCCGAGCGCACGTTCGAGTCGTGGCGCGCGGACCCCGCCGGCGCGGGCCTGCTCGTCGGGCTCGACCTGTCGCGCGGGTCCGGCGCGACGCGCACGGCCGTCGCCGAGCAGATCCGGCTGTGGCAGGGCGACGTGCTGGAGCTCGTGCGGGAGCAGGGCGCCGACAAGCGCGGGACCGCGCGGGCGCTGTCGTTCGGGCTCAACGGGCTGGGCGTCAGCCTGATGGTGCTCGTCTTCGCCTCCACCGGTGGCCTGACGGGCATCGAGGTGGGCATCGCGGGTGGCACGGCGGTGGTGGCGCAGAAGCTGCTCGAGGCCGTGTTCGGCGACGAGGCGGTGCGGCGGCTCACGACCTCGGCGCGCGAGCGGCTCGAGGAGCGGGTCCGCGGGCTGCTCGACGTCGAGGCGGCCCGGTACGTCGGGCAGCTGGACGCGCTCGGCACCGCGACCGGCGAGGGCAGCGCGCTGCGGGGTGCCGCGGACTCCGTCGAGCGCGCCGCGACGGGCGACCGGGTGGCTCCCGTGCCCGAGCGGGTCCGGACCGTGACCGCCGCGGTGCAGCTGCGCGGCGCGACCCACTGGCGCGAGCACGGCTCCCAGCCCACGGCCGCCCTGCCCGAGCCGCAGGAGGAGAAGCCGAGCCTGTGGCGCAGGATCTTCGGACGCCGGGACGAGGCATGACGATCGACCTCGCCGCACGCACGCAGGCCCTCGAGGACGCGCTCGACGCCGCCGGGGACCGCCTCCCGTCAGCCCAGGTCGACGACGCCCGAGCGGTCGTGGCCCACGCCCGTGAGCGCGGCGGGCTGTCCGCCGAGCACACCGTCGCGGCCCTTGCCGGGGCGACGGGCTCGGGCAAGTCCTCGGTCTTCAACGCCCTCGCGGGCCAGCAGCTGGCCACGGCCGGGGTGCAGCGCCCGACGACCTCGCACGCCCTGGCCGCCGTCTGGGGCGAGGGCGCCGAGCCGCTGCTGGACTGGCTCGAGGTGGGGCGGCGGCACGAGATGACGGACGCTCGCCGGGGCCTGGTCCTGCTCGACCTGCCCGACCACGACTCGATCGTCGTCGAGCACCGCATCCGGGCCGAGCGGCTCGTCGAGCGCGCGGACCTGCTGGTCTGGGTCGTCGACCCGCAGAAGTACGCCGACGCCGCGCTCCACGAGCGGTACCTGCGACCGCTCGCCGGGCACGGCGACGTCACGGTCGTCGTGCTCAACCAGGTGGACCGCCTGTCCGCGCAGGAGGCCGCGACGTGCCTGGCCGACCTCGAGCGGCTGGTCGCCGAGGACGGCCTGGTCGGCGCCCGGGTCGTCGCGGCGTCCGCGCGGACCGGCCAGGGGCTCGACGCGCTGCGCGCCATGCTCGACCAGGCCGCGGCGAAGCGGGAGGCGTCCACGCGCCGCTGGGCGGCCGACCTCCGCACGACGGCCACCGCGGTGAGCGCGGAGCTCGGTGCCGCACCCCGGCGCGAGCCGGCGCGGCCGACGGCGAGGCTGGTCACCGGCCTGGAGCGCGCCGCGGGTGTGCCGACCGTCGTCTCCGCCGTCCGCGGGTCGTTCCGCCGCGACGCGCACGCGGCCACCGGCTGGCCTGTCACCCGCTGGCTGGGCAGGTTCCGCCCCGACCCGCTGCGTCGCATCGGCCTGCGCACGCCTGCGGCGCGACCCGAGCTTGCGCGCACGTCGCTGCCCACCGCGACGCCGACGGTCCTGGCCGCCGCCCGCACCGCCGTGCGTGACTATGCGGCCGAGGCGACCGCCGCCCTGCCGGACGCGTGGGCGCTCGACGCCCGCCGCCGCGCGTCGGCGTCCACCGAGGGCCTCGCCGACGCGCTCGACCAGGCGGTCGCGGGCACGCAGCTCGACGCCGCGAAGAGACCGGCGTGGTGGCGCGCGGTGGGCGTGCTGCAGTGGGTGGTGCTCGGCGTGCTCGTCGTCGGGCTGCTCTGGCTCGCCGTGCTGGCCGTGCTCGACTACTTCCGGCTGCCGCCGCCGCCCGTCGCGGAGTGGCACGACTTCCCCGTCCCGACGCTCATGGTGGTCGGTGGGGTCGTCGTCGGCCTGCTGGTCGCCCTGCTGTCCCGGCTGGCTGCGGCGGTCGGTGCCCGACGACGAGCGGGCCGTGCGGCCCGGCGCCTGCGCCGGTCGGTCGAGGCGGTCGCGCGCGACCTCGTGGTCGCACCGGTCGACGCCGTCGTCGCCGACCTGGCACGTGCCCGCGAGTGCGCCCGCCGCGCGGCATCCTGAGAGCACGAACGAGGAGAGGAACCGCATGACCCGCCTGCACGTCCCGGTCGCCCTGCGCTGGTCGGACCTGGACGCCTACCAGCACGTCAACAACGTCGAGATGTTCCGGCTGCTCGAGGACGCACGCATCACGGCGTTCTGGCGGCACCCGGACGCGTCGGAGGCCTGGCCGACCGCGGTGCTCGACACCGGCCCGACGGCCAGCTCGCACACGCTCGTCGCCCGGCAGGAGATCCAGTACCTGCGGCCGCTCGGCTTCACGCGCAACCCCGTCCGGGTCGAGATGTGGATCGGCCACCTCGGCGGTGCGAGCCTCGAGGTCTGCTACGAGGTGCACGACGGGAAGGCGGGCTTCGCGCGGACCGGTCCCTCGTCGGGCGGGGCGCCCTACGCGAAGGCCGCCACGACGATCGTCGTCGTCGACGCCGCGACGGAGAAGCCCCGACGCATCACGGACGACGAGCGCGCCGCGTGGCTGCCCTACGTCGAGGAGCCGCTCAGCTTCCGCCGTCGGGCCTAGGTGCCACCACCCTGGCGGTGCGGGGACGCCCGTGGTCATGGTGGGTGATTCGCACGCACCCGCGTGCGTCCGCCGGTAGGACAGAGCATCGCCGTGAGAAGCAGGATCTCACTCGCAGTCGCCGTGACAGCGGCGCTCGTCGTCGGCCTGGTCGGCTCGGCTCCGGCCGTGGCCGGGGCGCCACGCGTCGCGGAGGACGTCGGCGTCGTGTCCGGGACGGTGACCTTCGCCGGTGCTCCCGCGGCGGACGCGTACGTGCAGCTCTTCTCCCCGGGGAAGTGGGCCTCGGCGCGGACCGCGGCCGACGGCACGTACTCCACGACGGCCGAGCCCGGGACGTACGAGGTCACGGTCCTCGGCCCCCTGGGCAGCCGGTACCTGACCACATACCTCGGCGGGACCGTGCGAGCGGCCGACAGCACACCGCTGAAGGTCACGGCGGGGGCGACCGCGACGGCCGACGTCAGGCTCGTCGCCGGCGCCGGCGTGACGGGGAAGGTCGTCGACGCGACCGGTGCCCCCCTCGCGGGCGCGACGGTGTGGCTCTCGAACGTCGACAGGTTCGGGACGACCCCGGCGACCACGGACGCGGCCGGCGTCTACACGACCTACGAGCTCGCGACCGGGAAGGTCTCCCTGTACGGGTTCAAGGGCACGCACAAATCGGTGACCAAGAGCGTGGCCGTGAGGCAGGGCACGCTCGTCAGGGCTCCACCGCTCCGGGTGCAGAAGGTCGTCGGCGCGAGGATCGCCGGTCACGTCCGCGCGACCAACGCGTCGGACCAGCCCGTGCAGCTGCTGAACGCGAAGAAGGTCACCGTCGGGTGGGAGCGGCCGAACGCGCACGGCAACGTGGCGTTCGTCGGGCTCAAGGCCGGCACCTACCGCGTGGTCCTGTCCGGCACGAACATCAGCAAGAAGGTCACGGTCAAGGCCACGACGAGGGCGTCGTTCGGCACGCTCGTGCGCGGGAGGCCGACCGCCGTCTCGGGCGTCGTGACGTCCCCGACCGGCAAGCCCGCCCTCGAGGCCGAGGTGCGCGTCGTCGACTCGTTCGGCACGATCGCCGGGACCGCGACGACGAACGCCAAGGGGCGGTACAGGGTCGTCGGCGTCATCTCCGGCAGGTACACCGTCGTCGCGGAGCCCGACACGACGAGCTACGCGCGCGGCTCGCTGAGCCTGAGCGTGACCAAGGGCAGGAACAAGGTCGCCCCCGTCCTGCGGCTGCCGACCGGTGGCAAGGTGTACGGCTACGTCACGAGCGCGAAGGGCAAGTCCGTCGAGGGCATCACCGTGTTCACGACCGACCGCAGCGCCGTGACGGACGCCAGGGGGCGGTGGGTGCTCACCGGGGTCGCGAAGGGCAAGCGCCACCTGACGGTCTCGGACGACGTCGTCGGCGGCTACCACACCGTGCAGACGAGCGTGGTCGCCAAGAACGGCAGGACCGTGCGGGTCGCGACCATCGTCGTGCGCTGAGGTCGCTCAGGCGTCGGGCGTGCCCCGGTCCGTCCGCGCACGCTCCGCGCGCTCGGCCGCCCGGGCGATGTTGCGCTGCATGCCGCCGAACACCACGCCGTGGAACGGGTAGACGGCCCACCAGTACAGCTGCCCCGTGAGCCCCTTGGGGTGGAACAGGGCGCGGTGCGAGAACGCCGTGGGCGGGTTCGACCAGCCCTCGCCGTCGTCCACAGGGTCGACGCGCAGCTCGAGCCATGCCAGGCCGGGCACCTTCATCTCGGCACGAAGCCGCAGCAGGCGACCCGGTTCGATGGCCTCGACGCGCCAGAAGTCGACGGCGTCGTCGACGACGAGATGGCGCGGGTCGCGTCGGCCGCGGCGCAGCCCCGGGCCGCCGACGAGCTTGTCCATGATGCCGCGCACGCGCCACGCGAGCCCCCAGGAGTACCAGCCCTGCTCGCCCCCGACGGCCTCGATGACCCGCCAGAGCGCGGCGGGGGAGGCGTCGACCTCGATGCGACGCTCGTCGACGTAGAGCGAGCCGCCGGCCCAGTCCGGGTCGGTGGGCAGCGGGTCGCTCGGGGCGCCGGTCACGGCGGCCGACGACCAGCGCGTGCTGACGTTCAGCTCCTGGATGCGCTGCAGCGCGAGGCGCACGGCCAGGTCGAAGCCGACGAGGCCCGTCGGCGGGTCCGGCACGAACGCGGCGATGTCGTGCTCGTCGCAGACGACCTCGTGCACGAGCGACTCGACGAGCGGACGCGCCAGGCCCGACGGCACGGGCGTCACGAGCGAGACCCACAGGCTCGAGAGCCGCGGGGTCAGGACGCCCACGCCGACGATGATGCGCCGCGGCAGCCCCTCCGCCTCGGCGTAGCGCTGCATCATGTCGCGGTAGGTCAGGACGTCGGGGCCGCCGATGTCGAACCCGCGGCTGACCTCGCGCGGCATGGCCGCGGAGCCGACGAGGTAGCGCAGCACGTCGCGGACGGCGATCGGCTGGATCCGGTTCTCCACCCAGCGCGGCACCGTCATCGCGGGCAGCCGCTCGGTGAGGTAGCGCATCATCTCGAACGACGCCGAACCCGAGCCGAGGATGACGGCCGCGCGCAGGACGGTCGTCGGGACGCCGCTCGCCAGCAGGATCTCGCCGACCTCGGTGCGCGAGGCCAGGTGCGGAGAGAGGTCCTCACCCTCCGGGTAGAGGCCGCCGAGGTAGACGATCCGACCGACGCCGGCGTCACGTGCCGCCTGCCCGAAGACCAGGGCGGTGTGGCGGTCCGTGGCCTCGAACTTGCGCCCGGAGCCCAGCGAGTGGATGAGGTAGTAGGCGACGTCGGTCCCGTCGAGCGCCTTCGCGATCTGCTCGGGCTCGGCGGCGTCGGCCTGGACGGCCTCGACGTCGTCGTACCAGGCCTGGCCGCGCAGCCGGTCGGGGTTGCGGGCGATCGCGCGCACGCGGTAGCCGGCTGCGAGGAGCTCGGGGACCAGCCGGCCGCCGACGTAGCCGGTCACGCCGGTCACGGCGACCAGCGGCGCGTCCGGGCGGGGCCGACCGTCGTCGCCGACCCCGGGCACGAGGCCGACGAGCGTGTCGGCGGCGCGCAGCGGGGCGAGGTCCTGGTCGGAGGTCATCTGCGCAGTGTGTGCGGCGTTCAGCCCTGCCGCACGCCGAGCCGGACGGTCCTCAGCGTCCTCTCAGCAGCGCGAGGGTCTCGCGCTCGGCCACGGCCTGCGAGCGGGTGGGTCGGATCGTCTCGCCGCGCTCCCACAGGTCGAACAGGCGCGCGTCGATGTAGGACGCCCGGCACACGGCCGGGGTGTTGCCCAGCTCCTCGGCGACGTCCTTGACGACCTGGGTGGCCACGCGCCGGCGGCCCCGGTCGGTCCGGGGAACGTCGCCGGCCTCCGCGAGCCCGCGGGCGGCGAGGACGGTCGCGTGCCACGTGCGGAAGTCCTTCGCGCTCGAGTCGTCGCCCAGTCGTTCCTTGACGTACGACGAGACGTCGGAGCTGGTCACGTCGTGCCACGTGCCGGCGTCGTCGCGCCAGGCGAGCAGCTCGGGGCCGTCGTCGGAGCGGCGGACCAGGCTGCGCACCAGGCGGGCCACGTCGTCGTCCTCGACGACCGTGTCGCGGATCTGGCCGGACTTGGCGGGGAAGCGCAGGTGCACGCGGCCCTCGTCGCCGTCGGCCGCGGGGGCGAGCACCGTGACGTGCTCGCGCAGCAGCGTCGCCAGGCCGTACGACCCGTGCTTGGCCGCGTACCCCTCGCCGCCCACCCGCAGGTAGGCCAGGTCGAGCAGCCGGAACGCGAGTGCGAGCGCCTTGTCGCGCGGCCAGCCGTCGAGATGCATGTCGAGCCGCACACGCCGACGAGCCGCGGGAAGCCGCTCGGCCACGTCGAGGACGTGCTCGTGCTTGAGCCGGTCGCGCCGCAGACGCCACTGCTGGTGGTAGACGTACTGGCGCCGAGCCGCGTCGTCCAGCCCCGCCGCCTGGATGTGCCCGTTCGGCCACGGGCTGATCCACACGTCGCTCCACGCCGGCGGGATCGCCAGCGCGACGATGCGCTCGAGGTGCTCCTCGTCGGCGATCCGCGCGGCGTCGAGGTCCAGGTAGACGAACGTGCGCCCGTGCTTGCGCCGGGTCCAGCCGGGGGAGTCGATGCGCACGCGGCGGAGACGAACCATGCGGCGAGTCTCACCCGAGCGCGGCGAGCGCGCTCGTCGGGCGTCAGGCGGGGAGGCGGACCATGCCCTCCTGGGCGACCGAGGCGACCAGGACGCCCTGGCGCGTGAAGACTCGCGCCGCGCCGAGGCCGCGACCGCCCTGCGCGCTGGGCGACGACTGGACGTACAGGAGCCAGTCGTCGACTCGTACGTCGCGGTGCCACCACATCGCGTGATCCAGGCTCGCGATCGACAGGCCGGGCGTCACCCACGACTGGCCCGAGCGGCGCAGGATCGGCTCGAGCATCACCTGGTCGCACGCGTACGCGAGCAGGGCGCGGTGCAGGAGCTGGTCGTCGGGCAGCGGTCCGCGCGAGCGGAACCAGACCATCTGCTGGCCCTGGTGCGAGGGGGCCGCGCCGAGGTAGATCGACCCGCCGACGTGCCGGACGTCGAAGGCGGCCTCCTGCGTCCAGAACTTCGCGACCGGGTGGTCGATGCCCGAGAGCAGGTCGAGCGCGGAGGTCACGTGCTCCGGCTCGGGGACGTCGGCCGGCATCTCGTCGGCGTAGTCGATCCCCGGCTGGTCCTCCTGGAAGGAGGTGATCATCGAGAGGATCGGCGCGCCGCCCTGCAGGGCGTGCGTGCGCCGGGCCGAGAACGAGCGGCCGTCGCGCAGGCGCTCGACCGCGAACGTGATGGGCTCGCGCACGTCGCCCGCGCGCAGGAAGTACCCGTGCAGCGAGTGCGGCAGGCGCCCGTCCTCGACGGTCCGGCCCGCGGCGAGCAGCGACTGCGCGAGCACCTGGCCGCCGAACACGCGCCCGTTGGGCTGCGGCAGGCTGCGCCCCGCGAACACGTCCGGCGAGGCCGGGTCCTGCTCGATCTCGAGGACGCCGAGCACGGAGTCGATGGCCGAGTGGGGCGTGGGCTGCTCGCTCATGCCCGCCAGCATTCCACGCTGCGCCCGACGACGGCCGTCGCCAGGTCGTCGGTCTCGCCACAGGTCGTCGGTTGCAACCGACGACCCGTCGCCGAACCGACGACCCGGCGCCGAACCGACGACCCGGCGCCGAACCCTCAGTCCTCGTGCCTGTGGTCGGACTGAGGCCGCGCTGCGCTCCGCCTCAGTCCTCGAACGTGTTGAGCATCGAGTGGGCCGCCCGCTCCAGGTAGTCCCACAGCTCGGCGCGGTGCAGGGGGGCGAGGTCCAGGGAGTCGACCGCGGTGCGCATGTGCAGCAGCCACCGGTCGCGCGCGTCAGGGTTGACCTTGAACGGCGCGTGGCGCATCCGCAGGCGGGGGTGGCCGCGCTCCTCCGAGTAGGTCGTCGGACCGCCCCAGTACTGCTCGAGGAACTTCGTCAGTCGCTCGGCGGCGGGCCCGAGGTCGTCCTCCGGGTACATGGGCTTGAGCACGGGGTCGGCGGCCACGCCGCGGTAGAACTCGTCGACCAGCGCCACGAACGTCTCGTGCCCGCCGATCGCCTCGTAGAAGGAGTCGGGTCTCACGCCGACCATCCTCACACGGGGCCTACAGCCCCAGCTCCGCCAGGACGGGCAGCTGAGCGCGCACCGTCGCGCGGGCGTCGGCCGCCGACGACGAGGCGAGGGCCAGCCCGGCAAGGCGGCGACACTCGTCGTACGTGGTGGCCCCGAGCACGGCAGACACGTCAGCCAGCGCACGGGGCGTCATCGACAGCGACGAGACGCCCAGCCCGACGAGCACCGCGGCGAGCGCGGGCGAGGCCGCCGACTCACCGCAGACGCCGACGGGCCTGCCCTGCGCCGCGGCGCCCGCGCACGTCGCGGCGACGAGCTGCAGGACGGCGGGCTGCCACGCGACGGACAGGTGCGCGACCGCGCCGAGCAGCCGGTCCGCGGCCATCGTGTACTGGACGAGGTCGTTCGTGCCGACGGACGCGAACGTCGCGTGGGCCAGGATCGGGCCGGACATGAGCGCGGCGCTGGGCACCTCGATCATCACGCCGGCGTGGTCGAGCCCGTGCCGCGCGCACGCCGCCACGAAGTCGGCGGCCTCGTCGACCGTCGAGACCATCGGGGCCATCACCCACACGTCGGCGGTCTCGGCGTCGCGGGCCGTCCGGATCGCGGTGAGCTGGTCGTCGAGGATGTCGGGGTGGCGGTCGACGGTGCGCAGCCCGCGCACGCCGAGCGCGGGGTTCACCTCGGCGTCGCCCGCGAGGAACGGCATCGGCTTGTCGGCACCGGCGTCGAGCGTGCGGATGACGACCTTGTGGCCGGCGAACGCGGCGAACACGCGGCGGTAGGCCGCGACCTGCTCGTCGATCGAGGGCGCCTCCTCGCGGTCGAGGAACGCGAACTCGGTGCGGAACAGCCCGACGCCCTCGGCCCCCGCCTCGGCCGCGGCGCCCGCGGCGGCGGGGTCGCCGACGTTGGCGAGGAGCTCGACCCGGTGGCCGTCCGACGTCTGGCCCGGGCCGGTGAAGACGCGCACCTGCGCGGCGAGCGCCCGTGCGGCCGCCACCTGGTCGTCGTCCGGCCCGATGGTCACGGTGCCGGCGGCGCCGTCGACGAGGACCAGGTCCCCGTCGCCCAGCGCGGACAGGATCCCGCGGGCTGCGACGACCCCGGCGATCCCGCGGGCCCGGGCGAGGATCGCGGTGTGCGCGGTCGGGCCGCCCTCGGCGGTGACGATCGCGAGCACGCGGTCGGTGTCGAGCGTCGCGACGAGCGCGGGCGCGAGGTCGAGGCCGACGAGCACGAACGGCTCGTCGCGCTCGGGCACGCCGGGCGCCGCACGGCCGGTCAGCTCCGCGACCAGGCGGTCGCGCACGTCGGCGATGTCCCGCGTGCGCTCGGCGAAGACGCCGCCGATCGCCAGGAACTGCTCGGCCACCGCGTCGGCCGCCTCCCAGACGGCGCGCTCGGGCACGAGGTGCTCGGTCATGACGCGCTCGACCGCGTCGGCGACCAGCGTCGGGTCGGCGGCGATCGCGGCGGTCGTGTGCAAGAGGTCGGCGGCGTCCCCGGTCGCCCGGTCGGCCGCGGCGTCGAGGGCGGCCCGGACGCGCTCGGAGGCGGTCGCGATGCTCTGCGCGGCGGCGTCGTGGTCGGCGCCTGGGGGCAGGCGACGCCCGGCGGGGGGCTCGGTGATCGGGTCGGGCATGAGGACGGCGGGCGCGGCGACGCGGCCGGGGCTCACGCCGATGCCGGTGACGACAGTGGGGGGCTGCGGGCTCACCTGGTGATGACCTCCTCGTCGAGTGCGAGCAGTCTTGCCCTTCCGGGGTCGCCGACGCCAACCGACACGCGCCCGCTGGGCCGGACGGGTCGAGCGGGCTCCAGCGACCCGTGCGAGGGTTAGGCTGCTGGGTGCGCGTGTCGACGGATCGCGCCGGTTGAGCCGGTTGAGACTGGGGAGTTCCTTTGAGCAAGGCAGAGCAGATCCTCGCAGCGCTGGGCGGCGACGCGAACGTCGTCGACCTGGAGCCGTGCATCACCCGCCTGCGGGTCGAGGTCGGCGACTCGCAGCTGGTCGACGAGGCGGCGCTCAAGGCGTCCGGCGCATTCGGCGTCGTGCGGTCCGGTCGGATCGTCCAGGTCATCGTCGGCCCGGAGGCCGACAACCTCGCGGCCGAGCTCGACTCGCTGCGCTGACCCACCCGTGGCGACGCTGCGGCTCCTGAGCCCGCTCGCCGGCACCGTCCGGCCCGTGTCCGCGGTGCCCGACGTGGTGTTCGCCGAGCAGATCATCGGCCCGGGTATCGCCATCGAGCCCGAGCGCACGCAGACCCAGCACGTGGTCTCACCTGCCGACGGCGTCGTCGGCGCGCTGCACCCGCACGCGTTCGCGCTCGAGCTGGACGACGAGCGCTCCGTGCTGGTCCACCTCGGCATCGACACCGTGAGCCTCAAGGGGCTCGGCTTCACGCTGCACGTGCGCGCCGGGGACTCGGTGACGGCCGGGCAGCGCCTCGTGAGCTGGTCGCCCGTCGACGTGGCGGCCGCCGGGCTCGCCACGATCTGCCCCGTCGTGGCCCTGCAGGCGCCCGAGGGGGTCGTCACGGTCCTGCCCGCCGAGGGTGCCGCCGTCGTCGCCGGCGACCCGCTGCTCGACTGGGCCTAGGGCTCGACCGTCTCGTGCAGCCCGTCGTCGGGCTCGCCGGGCTCGGCCGTCCGGGCTGCGACGTACGCCGACATCCGGTCGTGCTGGCCCGCGAGCGGCACGCCCGCCTGCTCGAGGACGCCGCGCGTCGCGACGCGCAGCGCGCGGGCGACCTCCCACTGCTTCGCGGGCGACGTGCGGACCTTGAGCCGCATCGTCACGGCGTCGGCGCTGAGCTTCTCGATGCCCGTGATCGTCGGCTCGCCCTGCAGCTCGGGGCCGAGGTCCGGGTCGGCGGCGACCGACGCGGCGGCCTCCTCCAGCAGCGAGCGGACCTCGTCGATGTTCGCGAAGTAGTCGACGTCGACCTCCACGACGGCCGTCGCCCAGCCCTGCGTCTTGTTGCCGACCCGCAGCATCGACCCGTTCGGGATGTACCAGAGGGTGCCGTCGGCGTCGCGGATTTTGGTGACCCGCAGCGTGACCGCCTCGACCGTGCCGTTGGCCGGCCCGGCGTCGATCACGTCGCCCACGCCGTACTGGTCCTCGAGCAGCATGAACGTCCCGGTGAGGAAGTCCTTGACCAGGCTCTGCGCGCCGAAGCCGAGGGCCACGCCGACGATGCCGGCCGAGGCGATGAACGGCGCGATGTTCACCCCGAGCGCGTCGAGCACGAGGAACAGCGCGATGCCGCCGACGAGGATCGTCGCGCAGGACCGCAGGACCGAGTCGAGGGTGCGAGCGCGCTGCGACCGCCGCGCCGAGGCGAGCGGGTCGGCCCGCAGCAGCGCGCTGCCCACGCCCGTGTCCTGCAGCCCGGTGCGGGCGAGCAGCGGCTTGCCGTCCGCGACGTGGCCGGTGATCGTGCGGATCGTGCGGCGCAGCGCGACGAGGATGAGGCTGCTGATCACGACGATGAGCACGATGTTCAGCGGCACGCCGATGAACCACTGCCACAGGCCGTGGGGCGTGGCGTCCGTCGGGACGACCCCGGGCGACGGGCTCGGGCTCGAGGTCGCGAAGCGCATCATGCGCTCAGCCCCGTCGCGTCGGCGACGAACTGCAGCTGCTCGACCGTCAGCGCGATGGACCGGGACAGCGACCGCCCGCCGTGCCCGACGCCGGTCTCGCGGCGCACGAGGATCGGCGCTGCGCCCGACGTCGCCGCCTGCACCGCCGCGGCGAGCTTGCGCGCGTGCAGCGGGTCGACCCGCGTGTCGCCCTCGAACACGGTGAACAGGGTGGACGGGTAGGCCGTGCCGTCGACGACCCGGTGGTACGGCGAGTACCCGAGCAGCCAGCCGAGCTCGGTCGGGTCGTCGGCGTCGCCGTACTCCTCGGTCCAGGTGACGCCGAGGCCGAACCGCTGGTAGCGGACCATGTCGAGCAGGGGAGCGGAGCACACGACGGCCGCGAACAGGTCGGGCCGCTGCGTGAGGGCCGCGCCGACGAGCAGTCCGCCGTTGGACCCGCCCCAGCAGGCGAGCTGGCCGGGCGTCGTCCAGCCGTGCGCCACGAGCCAGTCGCCCACGGCGTGGAAGTCGTCGAACACGTTCTGCTTGTGCGCCCGCATCCCGTCGCGGTGCCACTCCTCGCCCTCCTCGCCGCCGCCGCGCAGGTTGGCGACGACGTACACGCCGCCGGCCTCGACCCAGGCGAGGGTCGTGGCCGAGTAGCCGGGGTCGAGCGAGATCTGGAAGCCGCCGTAGCCGTACAGGATCGTCGGGGCCGGTGCCTTCGGGTTCCCGGCGGCGTCGAGCAGGTCCGCGCGCGCGACGACGAAGGCGCGCACCGTCGTTCCGTCGGGGCTCGTGACCTCGACCTGCCGCGCGACGACCGGCGGCAGGTCGGCCAGCGCCCCAGGCGGTGAGGCCCACAGCGTGACCGCGCCCGTGGTGGCGTCGAAGCGGTGCACGGCCGGCACGCTCGTGTGGTCGGTGTAGGAGAACCAGACGTCGCTGCCGCCGTCGGGGCGCGTGACCAGGCCGGAGATCGAGCCCAGGCCGGGCAGAGAGACCGCGCCGAGCGCCGCGCCCGAGCACGGGTCGTGCGTCGTCACCTCGGAGACGGTGTGCCGGCGCCACGACGCGAGCAGCAGGGTCGGCGTCGGGTCGTCGGGACCGCCGTCGGTGAAGGCGACGTCCTCGAGCACCGCCTCGGGGTGCTCGGCCAGCACCGTGCGCCAGTGCTCGACGCCCGGCTCGACCGGGTCCGCGACCGCGAGGCGACCCCGCGGGGCATCGAGGTTGGTGTGCACCCACAGGCGCCCGTCGCGGCCGATCCACGCACCGGTCTCGGCGTCGATGCCGACCGCGACCTCGACGAACGGTCCGCCGGTCGACAGGTCGGCGATCCACACGTCCGTACGCGGCGCGGTCCCGGCGGAGGCGGACACGATCAGCCAGCGGCCGTCGCGGGAGACCGAGGCGCCGTAGTAGTTCGTGTGGTCCAGCCCGTCGCCGAAGACCTCGACGTCGGTCTCGGGTGCCGTGCCGACGCGGTGCAGCCAGACGCGACGGTGGTACTGGTGCTCGTCGTCCGGCAGCTGCTCGGGAGGCAGGCGGCGCACGTAGTAGAACGCCTCCCCGCCCGGCAGCCACGCCACGGGGGAGTAGCGCGCGCGGTCGATCGGGCCGTCGACGAGCTCGCCGGTGGCCACGTCGAGGACGTGCAGGACGCTCTCCTCGGTCCCCCCGGTGGACACCTGGTACGCGAGCAGGTGGCCCTCCTTGGAGGGCTGCCAGGCGTCGAGCGTCGTCGTGCCGGCCGGGTCGAGCGCCACCGGGTCGACGAGCACGCGCTCGTCGTCGCCCTCGGCGACCACCACCACGGCGTGCTCCTGGTCGCCCGACCGGCGGGAGAAGAAGCGCCGGTCGCCGCGCCAGGCGGGCGTCCCGACGAAGCCGGCGCCCAGCAGCTCGCCCAGCCGCGCGGTCAGCGACTCGGCGCCGAGGGTGCCGTCGGTGCGGTACGTCGCGCGGTGCGCCGCGTACAGGTCGTCCTGCGCCGACGACCACGCCTCGGTGTCCGCGGCGGCCGCGTCCTCGAGCCAGCGGTAGGGGTCGGCGACCGCGTGGCCGTGCAGGTCCTCGACGAGGTCGAGCCGGTGGGCGGGCGGGTACGTGCGCAGCGGGGTGGCCGTCATGGGTCGCAAGGCTACGACGGAGCGGCCCCACGGCCGACGTTGCTCCTGCGTACCGGCCTGTCCCTCTGGCAGGATCAGTCCAATGGTCGACGACACGGACGCACCCTCCGACGCCCTGCTGCGGCTCGCCGCCGCCCACGGCGTCGCGCCCGACCACTGGGGGTTCCACGGGGAGCTGAAGGCGGCGACCGCGACCACCTTGCGTGGCGTGCTCCGCGCGCT
The DNA here is from genome assembly GCF_003755175.1 of Cellulomonas sp. PhB150. Classification (GTDB taxonomy): domain Bacteria; phylum Actinomycetota; class Actinomycetes; order Actinomycetales; family Cellulomonadaceae; genus Cellulomonas. Next base: position 342,300 of record NZ_RKHX01000002.1, read on the forward strand.
CGGCGTGGACGCCTCCTCGCCCGAGCGGATCGACCTCGCGCTGAGCCACGTCGACGACACGCCGTGGCGCCGCGTGCTGCCGCCCGTCGTCGTCGTGCGCGAGGGCCGCACGGTGCACGTCCCGGTCCACGTCACCGACGGGGACCCGGTCTCGCTGTGGGTCGAGCTGGACGAAGAGGCCGGCGGCGGGCGCCGCGACCTCACGCAGACCGATGCCTACGTCGCGCCCCGGACGGTCGACGGCCGGCTCGTCGGCCGCGCGACCTTCACCGTTCCGACCGACCTGCCCCTGGGCTGGCACGAGCTGCGCGCGGACGGCCCGAGCGCGCAGGCGCGTGCCGTGCTCGTCGTGACGCCCGACCGCCTCGAGCTGCCCGCGTCGCTGGACGGCCATCGGCAGTGGGGGCTCATGGCCCAGCTGTACTCGATCCGGTCGGAGCGCTCCTGGGGGATCGGGGACCTCGTCGACCTCGCCGACCTGGGCGTGCTCGCCGGCGGCATCGGCGCCGACTTCCTGCTCATCAACCCGCTGCACGCGGCCGAGCCCGTCGCGCCGATGACCCCGTCGCCGTACCTGCCCACGACCCGGCGCTTCGTCAACCCGATCTACGTGCGGCCCGAGGCCGTGCCCGAGGCCGCCTACCTCGCGTCCGCCGACCGCTCGCTCGTCGAGTGGGCGGCCGAGCCGGTCACGGCGCTGGACACCGACCCGGGGCCGATCGACCGGGACGCCGCGTGGGAGGCGAAGCGCTCGGCGCTCGAGGTCGTCTTCGCCGTGCCGCGCGGGGCCGCGCGGCAGGCGAGCCTCGACGCGTTCGTCGCGGAGCAGGGTGCGGGGCTCGAGACGTTCGCGCTGTGGAGCGCTCTCGCGGAGAAGTACGGCTCCGAGACGATCCCGGCGACGCTGAGGGACCCTGCCTCCGCGGCGGTCGCCCGTGAGCGCGAGGTGCTCGCCGAGCGCGTCGCGTTCCACACCTGGCTGCAGTGGGTGGCCGACGAGCAGCTCGCCGCCGCCCAGCGCAGCGCACGCGAGAACGGGATGGCGCTCGGCATCATGCACGACCTCGCGGTGGGCGTGCACCCCGCCGGCGCCGACGTGTGGGCGCTCGGCGACGTGCTCGTGCGCGGTGCCACCGTGGGAGCCCCGCCGGACATGTACAACCAGCAGGGCCAGAACTGGTCGCAGCCGCCGTGGCACCCCCAGGAGCTGGCCCGCGCGGGCTACCGCCCGTACCGCGACATGCTGCGCACGGTGCTCCGGCACGCGGGTGCCATCCGGATCGACCACGTCATCGGCCTGTTCCGGCTGTGGTGGGTGCCGGAGGGCGCCGGGGCCGACGAGGGTGCGTACGTCCGCTACGACCACGAGGCGCTCATCGGCATCCTCGCCCTGGAGGCGCAGCGGGCGGGCGCGGTCGTCATCGGCGAGGACCTCGGGGTCGTCGAGCCGTGGGTCCGCGACTACCTGACCACGCGCGGCGTGCTCGGCACGTCGGTCCTGTGGTTCGAGCACGACATGCACGGCAACCCGCTGGCGCCGCAGGACTACCGCCAGCTCGTCCTCGCGACGGTCACCACGCACGACCTGCCGCCGACGGCCGGCTACCTCGCGGGCGAGCACGTGGCGATCCGCGAGCGGCTGGGCCTGCTCACCGAGCCGGTGCCCGTGGTGCGCGCGGCGGCGGACGCCGAGCGCGACCGCATGCTCACGGCCCTGCACGAGCGGGGCCTGATCAGCGACGACCCGTCCGAGCGCGAGGTCGTCGAGGCCATGCACCGCTACATCATGGCCACGCCGGCCGTGCTGCTCGGGGTCGCGCTGACGGACGCCGTGGGGGAGCGGCGCGCGCAGAACCAGCCCGGGACGGACCAGGAGTACCCCAACTGGAAGGTGCCGCTGGCGGACTCGTCGGGCCAGCTCGTCCTCATCGACGACCTGTTCGACAACGCCCGGCTGCGCTCGCTGGCGGCCGTGCTCGGCTCCTGACCGGGCCCGCCGCGCGGCGCATCCGCGTCGTCGGCAACAGCGGCGCGGGCAAGACGACCTTCGCGCGCGATCTCGCGCGGCGACTGGGCGTGCCGGCGCTCGAGCTCGACGAGGTCTTCTGGGACGCCGGCTGGACCAAGCGGGACCCCGACGAGGCACGAGCGCTGATCCGGGACGCCGTCGCCCGAGCACCGGAGGGCTGGGTCGTGGACGGCAACTGGACCAGCAGTGTCGGCGACACCCTGGACGCTGTCGAGGCCTGGGTGTGGCTCGACTACCCGCGTCGGGTCGTGCTGCCGCGCGTCGTCCGCCGGACGCTGCGGCGGGGCATCACGCGCGCCGAGCTGTGGCACGGCAACCGCGAGGACCTGCGCTCGCTGCTGAGCCGCGACCCGCACACGAACATCGTCGCGTGGTCCTGGACCGCACACCGACCGACCCGGGAGCGCTACGCGGAGCTCGCCCGCACGAAGCCGGTCGTCCGCCTCCGCACCCCGCGTGACGCGAGGCGCTGGCTGGACGCGCTCTGAGGAGGTGCGCCCCGCAGGGCGCACCGCCTCGGAGTCAGGGGCGCAGGCGGTCCGCCGCCTGGGCGGCCAGCGCGCGGCGCACGCCGTCACGGGCCTCGACGACGAGCCGGCGCAGGGCGGGCGACGCGTCGGGGTGCGCCTCGAGCCACGCGTCGGTCGCGCCGGCCACGTCCACGCGGGAGTCGTCGGCCAGCTCGGTCGGGTAGAGCCCGACCACGATGTTCTGCGCCATCTCGTTCGTCTTGCCCGCCCACACGCGCTCGAGCTCGGCGAAGTACGGCTCGACGTAGGGCACCAGCAGCCCGCGGTCGTGCACCCGGCCGAAGCCACCGATCGTCGCGCCCTGGATCGCGTTGGCGAGGTCGTCACCGTCCAGCACGGCGCTCCACGCCGCGGCCTTGGCCTCTGCGGTGGGGATCGACGCGCGCGCCGCGGCGGCGGCCCGCTGGCCGGTGGCCGTCGCGTCGGCGGCGAGCTGCACCGCGATCTCGGTCTCGCCCGAGCGACCGCCCGCGACGAGCGAGGACAGCAGCTCCCAACGCAGGTCGGTGTCGATCGACAGGTCGCCGAGCGTCTCGCGCCCGTCCAGGATCGCGGCGACCGCGTCGAGGTGCGCCTCGGTCGACGCCCGGCCCGCGAACGCCTTGACGAGCTGGAGCTGGGTGTCCGAGCCGGCCTCGGCCGCGCGCGCCAGGGCGAGCAGGGCGTCCGCCGCGGCGACGTCCGTGGCCTCGCGGTGCTCGGGGGCGACGTACAGGTCGAGCGTCGTGGCGAGCTGACGCAGCAGCACGAGGACGACCGACGAGTCGGACTCCTGCGCGATGTTGCCCAGCACGAGGTCGACGAAGTCGCGGCCGGGCGTCTCGCCGTCGCGCGTCGCGTCCCACGCGGCCGCCCAGACGAGGGTGCGCGGGAGCGAGTCGTCGAACGCGCCCAGGTGCTCGATCGCGGCGGCCAGCGAGTCGGCGTCGAGGCGGATCTTGGCGTAGGCCAGGTCGTCGTCGTTCACCAGCACCAGCAGCGGGCGCCTCGTGCCGACCAGCTGCGGGACCTCGGTGCGGGGGCCGTCGACGTCGAGCTCGACGTGCACGGTGCGCGCGAGGCGGCCGTCGACCAGGTCGTAGCCGCCGATCGCGAGGCGGTGCGGACGCTGCACGGGGTACTCGTCGGGCACCTCCTGCAGGACCGCGAACGCGGTGATGACGCCCTCGTCGTCCACCGTGAGATCGGGCCGCAGCAGGGTCACGCCGGCCTTCTCCAGCCACAGGGCCGACCACGAGGCGAGCTCGCGGCCCGAGGTGACCTCCAGCTCGGCGAGGAGGTCCTTCAGCTCGGTGTTCCCCCACGCGTGCTTGGCGAAGTACGCCCGCACGCCCTCGAAGAACTCGTCCTGGCCGACCCAGGAGACGAGCTGCTTGAGCACGCTCGCCCCCTTGGCGTAGGTGATCCCGTCGAAGTTGACCGCGACGTCCTGCAGGTCGCGCATGTCGGCGACGATCGGGTGGGTCGAGGGCAGCTGGTCCTGGCGGTAGGCCCAGCTCTTCTCGAGCGAGGAGAACGTGGTCCACGCGCTCGTCCAGCGCGTCGCCTCGGCCGTCGCGAGCGTGGAGGCGTACTCCGCGAAGGACTCGTTGAGCCACAGGTCGTCCCACCAGCGCATGGTCACCAGGTCGCCGAACCACATGTGGGCGAGCTCGTGCAGGATCGTCACGGCGCGGCGCTCGACGGTCGCCTCCGCCACCTTCGAGCGGAAGACGTAGGACTCGAGGAACGTGACGGCTCCCGCGTTCTCCATCGCGCCCGCGTTGAACTCGGGCACGAAGAGCTGGTCGTACTTGGCGAACGGGTACGGCGCGGCGAACGCCTCCTCGTAGAACGTGAACCCGGCACGCGTGACGTCGAGGATCGCGTCGGTGTCCAGGTGCTCGGCCAGCGACCCGCGGCAGTACACGCCGAGCGGGATCTCGCGGCCGTCGCTGCTCGTCAGGGAGCTGTGCTCGTGGTGGTAGGGGCCCGCGACCACCGCGGTGACGTACGACGCGAGGCGGGGGGTCGTCTCGAACGTCCAGGTCGCGGTGCCCTCGTCGACGCCGCCGTTGAGGTTGGTGCCGCCCTCGACCGGGGCGGGTTCGCCGATCACCGGGTAGTTCGACACGACGACCCAGTGCGCGGGCGCGGTGACCGTGAACGCGAAGGTCGCCTTGAGGTCGGGCTGCTCGAAGACCGCGAACATGCGGCGCGAGTCGGCGACCTCGAACTGCGAGTACAGGTAGACCTCGTCGTCCACCGGGTCGACGAAGCGGTGCAGGCCCTCGCCCGTGTTCATGTACGCGCAGTCGGCGACGACGACGAGCTCGTTCTGCTCGGCCAGGTCCGCGAGCGCGATCCGGGAGTCGGCGAACACCGCCTCGACGTCGAGCGACCGCCCGTTGAGCGTGATCTCGTGCACCGTCGGGGCGATGAGGTCGACGAAGGTGCTCGCGCCCGCGGTCGCGGCGAACCGCAGGACGGTCCTCGACGCGAACGTCGTCGGCCCCGTCGTCAGGTCCAGCTGCACGTCGTACGACTGCGTCGCCACGAGGGAAGCGCGCTCGCGCGCCTCCGCACGGGTCAGGTTCTCAGCGGGCACGCGGGTTCTCCTTCGAGCGATGGATCGGTGGCTGGTGGCCGCCGCCGATCATCCCACGTGGTCGCCCGTCGGTCCCGATGTGCACAGGGGGCACCCCCGGGGTGAGACTGCAGGTCCATCGTCTTCACCGGAGGAAACCGTGCCCCAGAACACCGCCGTACCCGTCGTCGACTTCTGGTTCGACCCCGCCTGCCCGTGGGCGTGGATGACGTCGCGCTGGATGGACGAGGCCGCGCGCCAGCGCGACGTCGAGGTGCACTGGCACGTGATGAGCCTGGCCGTGCTGAACGAGGGCCGGGACCTGCCGGAGAGCTACCGCACGATGCTGGACGGTGCCTGGGCCGCGGTGCGCGTCGTCATCGCCGCCGAGCGCGACCACGGGGAGAAGGTCGTCAAGCCGCTGTACGACGCCCTCGGCACGCGCATCCACCCGGGCGGCCGCAAGGACACCGCCGCGATCATCGCCGAGGCGCTCGAGGAGGTCGGCCTGCCCGCCGAGCTCGCCGCCGTCGGCGACACCGACGAGGTGGACGACCTCCTGCGCGCCTCGCACTCCCGCGGCATCGGCCTCGTCGGCGAGGACGTCGGCACGCCCGTGGTCGCGATCGACGGTGTCGGCTACTTCGGCCCGGTCATCACACCCGCGCCGACCGGGGAGGACGCGGCGCTGCTGTTCGACGGCCTCGTCGCGATGGCCCGGGTGCCCGGCTTCTACGAGCTCAAGCGCACCCGGACCGCCGGCCCGCAGTTCTGACCAGCCGGTTGGCAGGTCCGGTTCGTCCCGTGTGATCCTGGGTGCCGAACCGACCCACGGGAGCACCATGACCTCGACGCGCGCCATCCGTACCTGGCTGGTGGTCGACGTGCTGCTCGTGATCGTGCTGCTCGTGCTCGTCGTCGTGGTGACGTCCGGCGGGTCACCCAGCGCGCACGCGAGCGCGCCGACCGTGACGCCGTCCACCTCCGCGCCCAGCGCGGCCACGGAGACCGCGGCCGTCCGTCTGCCGAGCGGCAACATCGCGTGCACGCTGTCCGACGACGGCGTGACCTGCACGATCGCGAGCATCACCTTCGACCCGCCCGCCGTTGCGGGCTGCACAGGCGAGACGGGCCACGTGATCGTGCTCAACGACGCGGGGGTCTCGTTCACGTGCGAGACGGGACCCGCGCCGACCGTGGCGGGCGCGGACGTGCGGACGCTCGACTACGGCTCGGACGTCACGGTCGGCGACTACACGTGCACGAGCGCGACCAACGGCGTGACCTGCGTGGACGGCGACGGCAAGGGCTTCCGCCTGGCCCGCGCGGCGTGGACCGAGGTGGGCTGAGCGGGCCCCCTGCCGCCCCGCTCAGCCCTCACCGGCCGATCACCAGATGCGGACGCGCTCCGCGGGGTCGAGGTACAGAGCGTCTCCCGGCTGCACGTCGTACGCCGCGTAGAACTCGTCGATGTTGCGCACCACGCCGTTGCAGCGGAACTCGTTGGGGGAGTGCGGGTCCATCGCGAGGCGGCGGATGACCTCCTCGTCACGACCCTTGGAGTTCCAGACCTGGCTCCAGCCGAGCATGACGCGCTGGATGCCGGTCAGGCCGTCGATGACGGGTGCCTCCTCGAGGGGCCGGCCGAGCGCGATGCGGTAGGCCTTGAGCGCGATCGACAGCCCACCGAGGTCGCCGATGTTCTCCCCGATGGTCAGCGCGCCGTTGACGTGGTGCGATCCGCCGAGCTGGGCGGGCGAGAACGCGTCGTACTGCGCGATGAGCGCCGAGGTGCGCTTCTCGAACTCGGTGCGGTCCGCTGCCGTCCACCAGTCCTCGAGCCGGCCGGCGCCGTCGTACTTCGAGCCCTGGTCGTCGAAGCCGTGCCCGATCTCGTGGCCGATGACCGCGCCGATGCCGCCGTAGTTGACGGCGTCGTCGGCCTCCGCGTCGAAGAACGGCGGCTGCAGGATCGCGGCCGGGAAGACGATCTCGTTCATGCCCGGGTTGTAGTACGCGTTGACGGTCTGCGGCGTCATGAACCACTCGTCGCGGTCGAGCGGCTTGCCGATCTTGCCGAGCTCGCGGTCCTGCTCGAACGCCGACGCACGGCGCACGTTGCCGACGAGGTCGTCGGCCGTCAGCTCGAGCGCCGAGTAGTCGCGCCACCGGACCGGGTAGCCGATCTTCGGGGTGAAGGAGTCGAGCTTGGCCAGGGCCTTCTCGCGCGTCTCCGCACCCATCCAGTCCAGCGCGGTGATCGACTCGCGGTACGCCTCGACGAGGTTCGCCACGAGCTCGTCCATGCGCGCCTTGTGGGTGGGCGGGAAGTGCCGCTCCACGTAGACCTCGCCGACGGCCTCGCCCAGCACACCCTGCACGAGCGCGACGCCGCGCTTCCAGCGGTCCCGCAGCTCCTGCGCGCCGGTGAGCGTGCGGCCGTAGAAGTCGAAGTTGGCCTCGACGATCTCCTGGGTCAGGTACGGAGCGCGGTCGCTGACCACGTGGTACGTCAGCCAGGCCTTCCAGTCCGCGAGCGGCTCGGACTGCCACAGGGCCGCGAACCCGCTCGCAAACGTGGGCTCGCGCACCACGACGTGGTCGAGCGAGCCGGCCGGTGCGCCGAGCGCGAGCGCCCAGGAGTGCCAGTCGAACCCCGGCGCCTGCTCGGCGAGCGCGGTCAGAGTCGTCGGGTTGTAGGTCAGGTCCGCGTCGCGGTCCTTGACGACGTCCCAGTGGGTCGCCGCGAGCTTGGTCTCGAGCGCGACGACGCGCGCCGCCGCGTCCTCGGCCCCCGGCACGCCGGCGAGCGTGAGCATGCGGGCCACGTGCGGGCGGTAGGCCGCCAGGACGGACGCGTACTGCTCGTCGCGGTAGTACGCCTCGTCGGGCAGGCCCAGGCCCGCCTGGTTGAGGTAGACGACGTACGTCTCCGGGTCCTTGGCGTCGTTGTCGACCCAGAAGCCGATCGCGCCGCCCGCGCCCGTGCGCTGGAGTGCGCCGAGGGCGCCGGTGAGCTCGGCCTGCGTGGTGGCCGACTCCACGATGCCGAGGTCGAGGCGCAGCGGTGCGGTCCCGGCCGCCTCCACCGCGTCGGTGTCCATGAAGCTCGCGTACACGGCGCCGATCTTCGCGGCGACACCCTCGGCGTCCTCCGTCGCGGCGTCGGTGATGATGTCGCGGACGTGCTCCTCCGCCTGGTCGTGCAGCGCGCGGAACGAGCCGTCCATGGCGCGGTCCGCGGGAATCTCGTGGGAGTCGATCCACCGACCGTTCACGTGCCGGAACAGGTCGTCCTGGGGGCGGGTGTCGGGGTCGATGGCGCTGAGGTCGATGCCGCTTCGAGTCATGACCACAGCGTACGGACGCGCGCCGACATGTGGGGTCGACCTGCGGCAGGATGGGGGTCATGCGCATCCACATCGGTTCCGACCACGCCGGTTACGAGCTCAAGTCCGCCCTCGTCGAGCACCTGCGAGCCGCCGGCCACGACGTCGTGGACCACGGCGCGCACACCTACGACGCGCAGGACGACTACCCGCCGTTCTGCCTCGAGACCGGCGAGGCCGTCGTGGCCGACCCCGGCTCGCTCGGCGTCGTCATCGGCGGCTCCGGCAACGGCGAGCAGATCGCGGCCAACAAGGTCGACGGCGTGCGCGCGGCGCTCGCCTGGAACCTGGACACCGCCAGGCTCGGTCGCCAGCACAACGACGCGAACGTCGTCGCCGTCGGCGCCCGTCAGCACTCGGTTGACGAGGCCACCGCGCTGATCGACGCCTTCGTCGCCGAGCCGTTCAGCGGCGACCCGCGCCACCAGCGGCGCATCGACCTGCTGACGGCGTACGAGGCCAGCCGCTAGGGCTCCGCACCGACCGCACCGACCGCACCGACCGCACCGACCGCGCGCGGCTACGCGTGCGTCAGGAAGGCGGTGAACTCCTCACCGGGCTCGCCTGGCTCGCAGTCGCCGGGAGCGCTCGGCGGATCGACCTCCCGGACGGCCAAGCCGGCCCGGGCCGCCAGGTCGGCGATGGTCTGGCGCGTCTGCCAGTGGATCACCCACAGGCGGTCGACGACCTCAGGCGGGCCGACGGTGGGGATGCGCTCGTAGGTGACGGCGGTACGGCGGGTACGACGTGCCGGGTCGTACTCCTCGGACAGGGCGGTGTAGCGAAGCACCGTGCCGTCGTCGTCGACGGCCTCGCGCGGTACCCCGAGCTGCACGGCCGGTGTGGGCTCCGCGATCCACAGCGGGACCATGATCGTGCCGCCCGGGGAGAGGTGGCGACGGAACACCTCCAGCGCGCGCAGGGCAAGGTCGTCGTCGGGCAGCAGCTCGAAGGTCGGGCCGGCCAGGTAGATCGACCGGTACTGCCTGCCGAGGTCCATCTCTTCCATCCGGGCGACGTGGAGCCCGACGTCGAGTCCCTGCCGTCGGGCCTCGGCACGCGCCCGTCGGATCATGTCGGACGAGGAGTCGACGCCGTCGACGTCGAGCCCGTCGCGGACCAGATGGAGCAGGGGTTCGCCCGCGCCGCACCCCACCTCCAGACCCGGCTGCCCCTGCGCGCGGACGAACGCGGCGTACCGCTCAGGGTCGAAGGCGTGGGACCTCAGCGCTGAGTACGCCTCGGCGACGAGCCCGGTGTAGAAATCGGCAGGATCGGCGACGTCGTCAGACCTCGCCTGGTCGGGAGACACGTCCTAGAACACCCAGCTGCAGACGGGCGCGACGGGCCACGCGAACGCGCCGCCCGCGGCCTGGGCCGCCCCGGGGCGATGCTCGACGACGAGCCCCGCAGCGGCCAGCGCCGTGAGCGAGCGGCCGCCGAGGTAGGCGGCCCCGAGCTCGCGCACGTCGACGGCCAGGTCGGCGGCCGCGTCCGAGGGCTCGACGCGGGCGTCGTACGTGCCGTCGTCGGCGCGCTCCCCGGTCACCAGGCGCCAGGCGCGGGCGTTGGCGGGCAGGCGCGCGTCGGCGACGTCGAGGACGACGTCCAGCGGCGCGCTGTACCGGCGCCCGGCCAGGGCCGCGGGCACGTCGAGCAGCCGGACCCAGATGTTGTCGTTGAGGCGAGGGACGACGGCGCGGGCGTCGACGAGCAGGTGCAGCAGCGCGTCGTCGACGGGCATCATCCCGCTCTCCACCTCGTGGGTGAGGTCGAGGTCGAGCAGGAACGACCAGAGCCGGTGCGTCGCGGCGGCGTCGACCGCGACGGCCTCGCGGATCTTGACCGGGTAGCGGGGCCCGGGCTCGGCCCAGACCTCCTTGCGGCGCAGCGTCGCGTAGGCACGCGGGTCGCCGGTCGCGTCCCGCACGACGACGATGCGCAGCGGCTCGGCGCCGTCGCGCCAGGCCGGCGGGTCGTTGAGAGTGCGCAGCGCGTCCGTCGTGCGCAGCACCCAGCCCGGGCGGCCCGCGCCCGCGCGTCGGTGGACGTCCTGGACGAGGTCGGTGTGGCGCTCGCGGTCGACCGTCTCGAACGTCACCGTGAGCTCCTCGGTGCCCGGGACGTCGCGCAGCGCGGCGCCGCGCGGGATCTTGACCCGCACGTCGTCGGCGGCCGACCCGTAGCCGAACCGGCCGTAGATCGCAGGCTCGGCGGCGAACAGGGCGGAGACCGGCTCGCCGCGGCCGAGCGCGCGCTCGAAGTGGGTCGCGATCATCGACGTCAGGAGCCCGCGGCGGCGCTCGTCGGGCCGCGCACCGACCCAGGTCAGCCCCGCGCACGGCACGGTGGCGCCCGGGACGGGCAGCGTGAACGCGTACGACGAGTGCACCGCGGCGAGCACGCCGTCGGGCCGCTCGACGGCCATCGTGCGGTCCCACTCGAGCGTCGTCGGGACGATCGCTCGCGTCTCCGGCGTCGCCTCGAACGCGAACGCGAGCTGGTCGACGTCACGGAACTCGTCCTCGCGCTCCGCGGGGACGGCGACGGTGCGGTATCCGGCAGGCAGCGGTGTCATGCTCGCCATCGTGCCGCGCGACCTGCGCGCCGGCCTAGTCGATTTCGTCGGGGAACCAGACCGCCAGCCGCAGCCGCACGCGCGTCCCGTCCGCGCTCCGAGGCGTCCCCTCGGCGACCAGCTGCTCCATCGCTCGCGCCAGGTGCCGGGCCGGCGGGTTGCCCGACGCGTTGACCACGCGCCACCAGGGCACGCCGCTGCCTGCCTGGGCCAGCACGGCGCCGACCTGCCGCGGCCCTCCGCGCCGCGGCAGCCCGGCGGCCTCGAGCCCGTCGGAGACGATCTCGGCGATCAGCCCGTAGGTCATCGCCCGGCCGGGCGGGATGGCCCCGACGAGGTCGAGCACCGCCTCCGCGTAGTCGTCGTCCACGTGCTCCTCAGTCCTCGGTGAGCAGACCCGCGATCGTCGGCAGGGTACGTGGGTCGCCCTGCACGAGCATCGTGGTGACCGCGGTCGAGCGCCAGGCCGGCAGCTGGGCGCGGATGTCGTCGGGGGTGCCGACGAGCGCCACGTCGCGGATCAGCTCGATCGGCACGGCGGCCGCGGCGCGGACCTTGTCGCCGGCCAGGTAGTGGGCCTGGATCTCGTCGCACGCGTCGGAGTAGCCGAGGCGGTCGAGGACGTTGCGGTGGAAGTTGGCGCCCTTGGCGCCCATCCCGCCCGCGTAGAGGGCGACGAAGGGCCGGATGGTGTCCGCCGCGCTGTCCACGTCGTCGCCGAGGACCACCGGCACGGCGGCCGTGATCTCGAACTCCGCGGGGTCGCTCAACCCGGCCTGCCGGACCGCGAAGCCCTCGGCCAGCAGCGCGCGGTACTCGTCGTCCATCCGCGGGGAGTAGAACATCGGCAGCCAGCCGTCCGCGATCTCCGCCGACATCGCGATGTTCTTCGGCCCCTCGGCGGCCAGGTGGATCGGCAGGTTCGCGCGCAGCGGGTGGACCGTGGAGCGCAGCGGCTTGCCCAGGTGCGTGCCGCCGTCGAGCGGCAGCTGGAAGAACTCGCCGTCGTAGGTCACCGGCGCCTCCCGCGCGAGGACCTGCCGCACGATCGCGACGTACTCCCGCGTGCGCGCCAGCGGCTTGGGGTAGGGCTGGCCGTACCACCCCTCGACGACCTGCGGGCCGGAGGCGCCCAGCCCGAGGACGAACCGGCCGCCCGAGAGGTGGTCGAGGGTGAGGGCGGCCATGGCGGCGGCGGTGGGCGTGCGCGCGGACAGCTGGGCGATGGCCGTGCCGAGCCTGATCCTCTCGGTGCGCGATCCCCACCAGGCCAGGGGGGTCAGGGCGTCCGAGCCGTAGGCCTCCGCCGTCCAGACCGAGTCGAAGCCCAGCTGCTCGGCGGCGACGACGGTCTCCTGCGCGCCGACCGGGGGACCGGCCGACCAGTAGCCCATGTAGTAGCCCAGACGCACGACGACCTCCCTCTCGACGCGTCGGCGGTGACGCGAGCGCCCAGGCTATCGGGTGGTTACTCGCGAGTAGCTATGCCGTCCGCGCGCGGTCGGCGAGCGTGTTGAGCAGCGCGGCGCCGGTCTCCGCGTCGTCGACCGTGATCACCGCGACGCGGTCGCCCGTGCGGCGCACCTCGAGCGCGTCGCCGCCGCGCAGCACGATCCCGGTCCGGCCGCCGCGACCCAACCGGTAGCCCCAGCCGCCGAAGTCCTTCATCGGCTGCACGGTCGTGACACCCGCCGCGACGACCTCGGCGAGGGGGACGCGCAGCGTCGGCCAGCCGAGCAGGCCGCGGGCGACCAGGCCGCGCTCGTCGACGGTCACGTCGAAGGCGACCATCGTCAGCAGCAGGACCGCCAGCAGCACGGCGAGCAGGCCGAGCGGCCACACCCGCGTGACGACCGTGAGCACCAGGATGACGAGGACCGCCGCGACGCCGACGACGAGCGTGCTGCGGGAGAACGCGCTGCGGTGCCACACCGCGCGCTCGGACCCTGCCAGCGCCAGGCGCGGGGCGTCGGCGGCGACCGGCCGGGTCGAGGGCTGGTCGGCGTCACCCGGCGTCACGAGCGCCGCGACGGCGCCCGCAGCGATCCCGGCGGCGATCGCGACCAGCAGGCTCGTCGTCACTCCCGAGGCCTGCGTGGCATCCGCGAGGCCGCGCTGCGCGTCCAGCGGCCCGAGCAGCACCACGCCGAGGAAGGCGGACATGCCGACGCTCGAGCCCGCCGCGATCCTGCGGGTCGACGCGGAGTGCCCGGCGAGGAACGCGAGCGCCCAGGCGCCCATCGCCAGCAGGGCGCCCACGACGACGATCGGGACGATCGCCGAGGCGAGCGTGCCGAAGCCGGCGGGTCCGTCGGTGCCCCAGTGGACGGCGACGGGGTCCGGCAGGTCCGCCGACCAGCTGAGGGCGACGAGGACCGCGGCGCCGAGGACGACGAGCGGGACGACGAGCGTGATGAGCGTCGTCGCGACGCGGTGGGGGACCGGGGACCTCATCGCAGTGCCTCCTTGAGCAGGGCCACCGTGGTGGCCGGGGGGATGTCGAGCCGGCGGGTCGTCGCGACCAGGGCAGCGATCGCCTCGTGCAGCGGGCCGTGGTCGGGCGCGCTGGCGACCACCGCGCCGCGACCGCGCCGCAGCTCGATCACGCCGTCGTCGCGCATCTCCTGGTACGCCCGCAGGACCGTGTGCAGGTTCACGTCGAGCGACGCGGCCAGGTCGCGCGCCGAGGGCAGCCGCGTGCCGACCGGCAGTTCCCCGCGCGCCACGAGCGCACGCACCTGCCCGCCGATCTGCTCGAAGAGCGGCTCGGCAGACGAGGAATCGATCCGCAGCAGCACAAGCCCACCCTACTTGTTACCCCACAACTAGAACAACTCGGGGAATGCCGATCGGAAGGCCGAGCGGGCGGTTGCGCACGCTATGCGGGCGGGAACCGTGCGTAACCCCCCGTTCGGCGGGCGGGGTCGGCCGGGAGGGGAGGGGCGGGCGGGCGGGGAGGGCCGGGGTGGGGCGGGCTGTCAGATGTAGATGGCCGGGTCGTCGATCTCGGCGTCGAAGGGGGGCGTCGTCGGGCGGAGGCGGATCTTGGCGGGGATGCCGACAGCGATGCCGTTGGGCGGGACGTCGTGGATGACCACGGCGTTCGCGCCGATCTGCGCTCCGTCGCCGATCCAGACCGGGCCGAGGATCTTCGCGCCCGCTCCGACGACCACGTTGTCGCCGAGCGTGGGGTGCCGCTTGCCGTGCCGCATGGACTTGCCGCCGAGAGTCGAGCCGTGGAAGAGCACCACGTCGTCGCCGACCTCGGCCGTCTCGCCGATCACCACGCCCATGCCGTGGTCGATGAACAGGCGGCGGCCCAGCCGCGCGCCCGGGTGGATCTCGATGCCCGTCAGCGCACGCACGAACTGCGAGAGCAGCCGCGCGGGCAGCCGCAGCGACGGCGTGCGCCACATGTGGTGCGCGAGGCGATAGGTCCACACCGCGTGCACCCCCGGGTACGCCAGGGCCACCTCGAGCAGGGAGCGCGCGGCCGGGTCGCGGCGGCGTGCGGCGTCGAGGTCCTCCCGGAGCGTGGCGAGGAGGTGCTGCGGGTCGGACATGGTGTCTCGGTTCTGTGGAGCGGGTGGGGGACGCCGCGCCCGGGCCCGCGCGGTCGGCGCGGGCCCGGGGTCGGTGCGTGATCAGTCGAGCAGGTCCGCGTAGAGGATCGTCGACAGGTAGCGCTCGCCGAACGACGGGATGATCGCGACGATGAGCTTGCCGGCGTTCTCGGGACGCTCGGCCAGCTGCTTCGCGGCGTAGAGCGCGGCGCCCGACGAGATGCCGACGAGCAGGCCCTCCTCCGCGGCGGCGCGGCGGGCGTACTTCACGGCCGTCTCGGCGTCCACGTCGATGACCTCGTCGTACACCGTGGTGTCGAGGATTTCCGGGACGAAGTTGGCGCCGATGCCCTGGATCTTGTGCGGGCCGGGCTGGCCGCCGTTGAGGATCGGGGACTCGGCGGGCTCGACGGCGACGATCTGGATGCCGGGCTTGCGCTCCTTGAGCACCTGGCCGACGCCCGTGATGGTGCCGCCCGTGCCGATGCCGGCGACGAGGATGTCGATCTCGCCGTCGGTGTCGGCCCAGATCTCCTCGGCCGTCGTCCTGCGGTGGATGGCCGGGTTGGCCTCGTTGGCGAACTGGCGCGCGAGGATGGCGCCCGGGCGCTCCGCGACGATCTCGTCGGACTTGGTGACGGCGCCCTTCATGCCCTCGGAGGCGGGCGTGAGGATGAGCTCGGCGCCGAACGCGCGGAGCAGCGCGCGGCGCTCCTTCGACATCGACTCCGGCATCGTCAGCACGACGTTGTAGCCGCGCGCCGCACCGACGAACGCCAGCGCGATGCCCGTGTTGCCCGACGTCGCCTCGACGATGGTGCCGCCGGGCTTGAGGTCACCGGACGCCTCGGCGGCGTCGATGATCGCGACGCCGATGCGGTCCTTGACCGAGTTCGCGGGGTTGTAGAACTCCAGCTTGCCGACGACCGTGGCGGGTGCGCCGTCGGTGATCTTGTTGATGCGGACCAGCGGGGTGTTGCCGACCAGCGCGGTCGCGTCGTCGTAGATGCGTGCCATGGTTCCTCTTCGGTCGAGCCGCCGTCGACGACGGCGTGCGGGGGACTGCCTGACGGGGTTGCCGCGTCCCGGGTGGGAGTGGCGTGGTGGGGGACCCTCACGCGGCGGCGAGGGGCGGGGCGAGCACTGGCGACGGCGCGTGCCCGGTCAGGGGCTGCGCGCGTGCGGGAGCGGCCAGCGCTCTACCGACAGCGACAACAGGGCGCGAGCAGGGCGCGCGGGGAGGTGGCGGGGGCGGCATTCTGCACGCTCATCGCTCGAGTCCCTCCGAGACCGGTGTGGTCGGATGCGGCCGTGGCTACGGACGCGATCGACACTGACGCTAGCCGCAACGTCGGGAGGTGCGCAAAGCATCCCCACCAGGCGGACACCCGCGGGTGACCTGCGGGTACGACGAAGGCCCGCACCCGACGAGGGTGCGGGCCTTCGGGTCGTCAGGAAGCCTTGCGCACGACGAGCGTGACGGCGCTCCCCACGGGGACCGTGCCGGTCTCGGGGTCCTGCGAGACGACGAGCCACTTGGCACCGTCGTCGCCGATCACGACGCCCTTGCCGTCCTCGTCGACGATGTTCGTCGTGAGGCCGAGCAGGTCGAAGGTGCCCTGCGCCGCGTCGACGGTGAGGTTCGTCTGCGAGATGACCTCGACCTCGGTCGGGGCGGCGGTCGTCTCCGCTGCCGACGCGGACATCGACGGCGAGGCGGCCGCGTCGGAGTCGGAGTCGGAGTCGTCCGAGCAGCCGGCGAGCAGCAGGCTCGAGGCGAGCAGGGCGGCAGCGGTCAGGGTGATGGTCTTCTTCATGGTGGGAGGCCCCCAGGTCGATCTGATGTCGGTCGTTGCCCCGCGTGGGGCGTCCCCGGGCGGCATGGGCCCGGCGTGCCGCGAACCCGCAGGTCCGCGGCGTGAGTGCGGCGACGCAGGCGTCGCCGGATGTGCCTGATCGACCGTACGTCCGATCACCCGGACGGGGGCTACCTATTTAGGAAGATCCATGACAAGTCGGACAGCGACGAAGATCACTTTCACGGGGCAATCGTCGCCACGCCGCTGGTCGGACGGGGCTTGACCGGCTCAGGGGCAGTCCATAGGTTTGCCTCACCTAACTCGACGCGGCTCTCGCGTCGGTGACCCTCGGAGGACCCACCCCCATGCAGCGACGCCTCGGCGCCCTCGCCCTTGCCTCGATCCTCGTGCTGGCCGGCTGCTCGTCGGCCGACGAGCCCGCGTCCCAGGAGACCTCGGCCTCCTCGGCGGGCTGGACCTACGTGTCGGGCGACGGCAAGACCTACACGGCCGACGCCGTGCCGACGCGGATCATCGCGCACGCGTACGCCGCCAAGGCGCTCATGAGCTACGGCATCACGCCCATCGCGATCTACGCCGACGGCCCGATCGACGGCGACGTCGGCCTGAAGGGCGCGGACTTCGACGGCGTCGAGATCCTCAGCGAGGAGTGGGGCGTCATCAACGTCGAGAAGGCCTCGACCCTGAAGCCCGACCTCATCGTCGGCGACTGGTGGCCGGCCGAGGACGCGTACAGCGGCTTCGAGGGCGGCGTCGAGGAGGCCAGCAAGAAGATGGCCGACCTCGCGCCGGTCGTCGGCCCGTCCCAGGGGGACTCGATCGTGGGCCTGGTCGACGGCTACGCCGAGCTCGCCGCGTCGCTCGGCGCGGACACGAGCATCGTCGACCAGCAGCGCGCCGACTTCGACACCGCGCTCACCGCGTTCAAGGCCGCGACCGCGGCCAAGCCCGACCTCGACGTGCTCGCCATCAGCCCGTGGGAGGACACGTACGCGGTCGCGGTCCCGAAGTACGCGCCCGAGCTGCTCGACCTGCAGAGCTGGGGCCTGGACGTCATCGACCCGACGACTCCGGACGCCGACTTCCCGTACTGGGAGTCGCTGTCCTTCGAGAACGCCGACACCTACCAGCCGGACGTGCTGCTGTACGACGACCGCAACTACCCCGGCAACGCCGACACGCTGGCCAAGCAGCCGATCGCCGCCAGCATCAAGGCGTTCGCCGCGGACTCGACGACGACGTGGCCCGCCTACTGGCTGCACACGTACCCCGACTACACCGCGCAGCTCGAGCGGCTCACGACGTTCGTCGACGGGGCCGACGAGACCATCGGGGACTGATGGCGGCGGCGTCCTCGCTCGCCGTCCCGGTCGCCGCCCGGACCCGGGGCGGTCGCCCGCGCGGTGCGCTGCTGGCCGGCCTGCTCGTGGCCCTCGTCCTGCTCGCCGTCGTGGCGTTCGCGAGCGTCGCGCTCGGCTCGCGCGCGATCACGCCGGCGACGCTGCTGCACGCCTTCACGGCGTTCGACCCGACGAGCACCGACCACACGGTCATCCGCGACATGCGCGTGCCGCGCACGCTGCTCGGCCTCGCGGTGGGGGCAGCGCTCGGCCTGAGCGGCGCGCTGCTGCAGGGGGTCGCGCGCAACCCGCTCGCCGATCCCGGGATCATGGGGATCAACGCCGGCGCGGCGGTCGCGATCGTCCTCGCGGTGCTGCTGCTCGGCGTGCAGCAGGCCTCGACGTACGTGTGGTTCGCGTTCGCCGGCGCGGGCGTCGCGACCGTGATCGTGTACGGCATCGCGTCCTTCGGCCGCGAGGGGGCGACGCCGGTCAAGCTCGCGCTCGCCGGGGTCGCGGTGACCGCGGCGTTCTCGTCGATCACGTCCGCGGTGCTGCTGACGAACGTCGACGCGCTCGAGCAGATGCGGATGTGGCAGGTCGGGGCGCTCGCGGGCCGGTACGCGCCCGTCCTGCACCAGCTGGCGCCCTACTTCGTCGTCGGGATCCTCGCTGCGCTCCTCGCCGGTCGGGCGCTCAACGGGCTCGCGCTGGGGGATGACGTCGCGCGCGCGCTCGGGCAGCGGGTGACGCTGACGCGCGGCGTGCTGTTCGCGGTCGTCGCCCTGCTGTGCGGCGCGGCGACCGCGGCCTGCGGGCCGATCGTCTTCCTCGGCCTCGTCGTGCCGCACGTCGCGCGGATCATCACCGGCCCCGACTACCGCTGGCTGCTCGCGTACGCGGCGGTGCTCGGGCCGCTGCTGCTCCTGGCCTGCGACATCGTCGGCCGGCTCGTCGTCGCGCCCGGGGAGCTGCAGGTCGGCGTCGTGATCGGCCTGCTCGGTGCGCCGGTGTTCGTCGCGCTCGTGCGCTACCGACGGATGGTCGAGCTGTGACCGCGCTGCTCGAGCCGGCCGTCGCGTTCGCCCACCACCGGCGGGCCCGCGCCCGCCGCGCGCTCCTCGTCACGGCCGGGCTCGCGGTCGCCGTGGTCGCCGCCTTCGTCGTGACGATGTCCGTCGGCAGCTCGGGCGTTCCGCCGCTCGACGTGCTCCGCTCGGTGCTGCACCTGGGCAGCGACCCCGGGACGGACTTCATCGTCCGCGAGCTGCGGCTGCCGCGCGCGACGGCCTCGCTGCTCGTGGGGCTCGCACTCGGGGTCGCGGGAACGGTGTTCCAACGGATGCTCGCGAACCCGCTCGCGTCCCCGGACATCCTCGGCATCGCCTCGGGTGCGGGCACGGCAGCCGTCGCCGGGCTGGTGCTCGGCAACCTCGGCGGCCTCGCGCTGTCGGGCGCCGCGCTCGCGGGTGCGCTGGCCACCTCCGCGGTCATCTACGGGCTGGCGTGGCGGGGCGGCCTGTCGGGCTACCGGTTCATCCTCGTCGGGATCGGCGTCGGCGCGCTCATGGAGTCGGTGACGAGCTACCTCATCTCGCGCGCCGAGGTGAAGGACGCGCGGGCGGCCGTCGCGTGGCTGGTCGGCTCGTCGGGCCTCGCCGGGCCGACCCAGATCGCGGTGCTCGGCGTCGCGGTGGTCGTTCTGCTGCCGACGGCCGCGCTGCTCGGGCGGCGGCTGACGGTCCTCGAGCTCGGCGACGACACGGCCCGCGGTCTCGGGCTCGACGTCGAGACCTGCCGCCGGCTGCTCATGCTCGTCGCCGTCGTGCTCGTCGCGCTCGCCACGGCCGCGGCGGGCCCGGTCGCCTTCGTCGCTCTCATGGCCGGGCCCCTCGCCACCCGGTTGCTCGCCGGTGCCGGCTCGGGCGTCGTCGCGTCCGCCTGCGTCGGCGCGCTGATCATGCTCGTCGCCGACCTGCTCGCGCAGCACGCGCTGCACACCCCCCTGTCCACCGGCGTCGTCACGGGGCTCATCGGCGCCCCGTACCTCGTCTGGCTGCTGATCGCCACCAATCGGAGCGGAGCCGGCGGATGACCGCCCACCACACCCTCGACGTCGTCGACCTGCGACTGGGCTACGAAGGCGGCCCCGACGTCGTGCCGGGCCTGACCGCGACGATCCCCACCGGGGCCGTCACGGCGATCATCGGCGCCAACGCGAGCGGGAAGTCGACGCTCCTGCGGGGGATCGCGCGGCTGCTCGCGCCCCGCGGCGGCCAGGTGCTGCTCGACGGCGCCTCCGTGCACGCGATGCGCAGCACCGAGGTCGCGAAGGTGATGGGCCTGCTGCCGCAGTCGCCGGTCGCGCCCGACGGCATCACCGTGGGCGATCTCGTCGCGCGCGGCCGGTACCCGCACCAGGGCTGGTTCCGGCAGTGGACCGCGGCAGACGACGCCGCCGTCGGGTCGGCGCTCGCGGCGACCGGGACCGCGGACCTCGTCGACCGGCACCTGCGCGACCTGTCCGGCGGGCAGCGGCAGCGCGTCTGGATCGCCATGGCGCTCGCGCAGGAGACCGACGTCCTGCTGCTCGACGAGCCGACGACCTTCCTGGACATCAACTTCCAGGTCGAGGTGCTCGACCTGCTCACCGACCTCAACCGGGAGCGGGGCACGACGATCGTCATGGTGCTGCACGACCTCAACCTCGCGTGCCGGTACGCCGACCACGTCGTCGCGATGCGGTCGGGGCGGATCGTCGCCGAGGGACGCCCAGCGGACGTCATCGACGCCGAGGTCGTCGCGGAGGTGTTCGACCTGCGGTGCGACGTGCTCGTCGACCCGCGGTCCGGCACGCCCATGATCGTGCCGATCGGCCGTCACCACGCGGGCGTCCGGGCCTGACCCTCGACGTCTCACCGCAATTCGGTCACCCTGAGGGCTCAGGCTCGTGCCCATGGCAACCGATAAGTCGGTGGGACCCGGACGAGCGATGCCGGTGCCAGCACCGTTCGTCGATCTTGGAGTGATGCCATGAGCCCCCGCCCCGCAACCCGAGCAGTCCTGCGGATCGGAGCGGCCACCGGCGCCGGCGTCCTGCTCGCGAGCCTGCTGCTGTCGCCCGCGCAGGCCGCGACGAGCACGCCGAGCCCGACGTCGACCGCGAAGCCCACCGCGACGGCCACGCCCAAGCCGACGGCCACCGCCACGCCCAAGCCGACGGCGACCGCCACGCCCAAGCCGACGGCCACCGCGACGCCCAAGCCGACGGCCACCGCGACGCCCAAGCCGACGGCCACCGCGTCGCCCAAGCCGACGGCCACCGCGACGCCCAAGCCGACGGCGACCCCGAAGCCCACGCCCAAGCCGACCGCGACGCCCAAGCCCCCGGCCATCCCCAAGAAGCTGACCCAGGCGAAGACCGCCGGCGGCACGACGGTCGTCCTGCCGCTGGTCGCCAAGTCGTACACGATCACGTCGGCCTACGGCGCGCGCTGCATCCCGGTCCGCGGCGGCTCGACCTTCCACTACGGCCTCGACCAGGCCGTCGCCGACGGCACCCCGATCTACGCGGTCGCCTCGGGCACGGTCTCCTCGGTCGTCCCGCCGCGCAACGGCGCCGCCGGGTACGTCTCGGTCCGCAGCGTCATCGACGGCCAGGTCACGTACATCGGCTACGTGCACATGTGGAACCCGGGCAAGTACGTGAAGCTCGGCCAGAAGGTGTCGGTGGGCCAGCACATCGCGGACGTCGGCTCGTCGGGTCCGGCCACCGGCCCGCACCTGCACCTCGAGGTGTGGAAGAACGCGTTCTACGGCTGGGGCACGGCGGTCGACCCGGCGAAGTGGCTGGCCGCGCAGCACCTGCCGGTGATCTCCCTGGCCAAGGCGTACCGCGCCGCGGCCGCGCCGACGAGGTGCACGTACTACCCGACGTACGGCCTGCGCCTGCGCACCGGCCCGTCGACCTCGGACAAGATCCTCACGACCGTCCGCGCGAACACGACGCTGGCGAACAAGCCGGGCGTGAAGGTCAACCGGTTCATCCCGGTCACCGTCACCACGGCGTCGGGCAAGAAGATCTCCGGCTGGGTCTCGAGTGACTACATCAGCCAGTACAAGACCTACTCGCTCGCGAAGAAGGCCACCGTGCGCGCCCGGGCGACGAGCGCCTCGGCGCGGGTCGCGACGGTCTCCGCCGGTCGGCAGCTCACGCTGCTGGGAAAGTCCGGCAAGTGGAGCCACGTGCGCGTCGCGGGCTACACGGGCTGGGTGCCGACGACGTCGGTGCGCGGGGGTCTCTAGTCGCCCGAGTGGTCGATCGTCGGGCGGATCTCGGCGGTCTCGGTGAGGGTCTCCGCGACGAGTGCGACGAGGCCGTCCAGGTCCGCGGTCCGCACGACGTAGAACCCGCCGAGCTGCTCGACCGCCTCGGTGAAGGGCCCGTCCGTGATCTCGGCGGGTCGCCCGACGCCACGTCGGACGATCCGCGCCGTGCTCGCGATCGCCAGCTCCTCGCCGGCGACGATCTCGTGGCCGCGGTCCCTGCAGCGCGCCGCGAAGGTCCGGTGGCTCTCGTCCAGCGCCGCCATCGACGTCTCGTCGCGCGCCGCCCACTCGCTCTCGTCGCCGTGCAGCAGCACCACGTAGGTCGCGGTCGTCATGTCATGCCCCTCTCGTCGGTGCAGGGCGCTCGTGCCCCGCTGATCCCATGACGCGCCGCGACCGGGCGATCGACACTGTCACCGGGGGAGAACCAGCTCGAGCTCGAGCCACGCGGCCAGGTCCACGATCTCGCGGTGCACCGCCTTGGCCACGGTGGCGCTGAACGGGTCGTCCTCGTGCACGGCGTGCACGCGCAGCACGCCCGCCGTGGTGTCGGCGCGCGCGTCGAGCTTCCCGACCAGCCGGTCGCCGTACAGGATCGGCAGCGCGTAGTAGCCCCAGCGCCGCTGCGCCTCGGGCTTGTACATCTCGAGGACGTACTCGTACTCGAACAGGTCGCCCATCCGCTTGCGGTCGCTCAGCAGCCGGTCGAAGGGGGACAGCAGGGCCGCGCGGCCGCGGAACGGCTGGCCGAGCAGGCTCGGGTCGACGCGCCACTGGCCGCGCACGCCCTCGATCACGGCGGGCTCGCCGGCCTCGTTCACGTCGAGGGGCTCCCCGGGGGTCGCCGGGCCGCGCGCGCGGGCGATCCCGAGGGCGCTCAGGCGACGCGCGTCGCGGCGGGCCCGTGCCTCGTCGGCAGGGAGCGGGTCCTCGTCGTCCGGGTAGATGCGCTCGGCCAGGTCCCACAGCCGGTCCCGCCCGCGGCCACCGGCGGCCGCGACCTCGCCCCGCTGGACCAGCAGGTCGAGCATCATGCGCACGTTGCGGTTGTCGTTCCAGCCGCTCGACCTCCACGGCCGTGCGCAGGTGTCGGGCAGCTCGCTCGTCGGCAGCGGCCCGTCGCGGCGCAGCCGGTCGAGGATGTCGAGCCGGCACGCCCGGTTGTCCTGGACCCACTGCGCGAGGCTCGCCTGCCACTCACCCTCGCCGGGCCATGCGGCCATCTCCGGACGCAGGAGGTTGATGTCCTCGGCCACGCGCACCATGCCGCGGAACTCGACGAGCCGCAGCTCGTCCATCGCGTCGCGCAGGTCCCGCGGGTCGTAGCCCGGGCCGAGGCGGCTGAACAGCACCAGGTCGGCGCTCGGCGCGACCGCGCTCGTCGGCTCGAGCTGCACCAGGCCGACGCCGCGGACCGCGTCGAGCAGATCCGTGGGCCGCTCGGCCGTGAGCCGCTGCGCACGGATCGCCACGCGACGCGCGTCGGCACGGCTGAGCTGGTGCATGCCGGCGAGCCTAGGAGAGCCCGCCGACACGCGCCGCGTCAGAGGGGTGTCGTCAGGAGCGTCCGTGGCGGCGTGCGCGCGTCGCCAGCGCCGCGCCGAGGAGCAGCAGGGCCGTCGCGAGCGCACCGACCGGCCAGACCGACGCACCGGTCCGCGCCAGGTCGTCGGGAGCAGGTGACGGGGTGGGCGTCGCCGTCGGGGTCGCCGTGGGGGTGGGCGTCGGGGTCGGGGTGGGCGTCGGTGTCGGTGTCGGTGTGGGCGTCGGCGGGACGACGGCCGGCCGCACCGTGACGGTCACCGTCGCGTCGTCGCACAGGACCGGCGTGCCGTCGTCGCACACGATGACCGTGAACGTGTCCCGACCCACGAAGCCGGCGTCGGGCACGTAGGTGTACGTGCCGTCCGCCCGCACGGTCGCCGTGCCGTGGTCGGGCTCGCCGACGAGCGAGACCGTGAGCGTCTGGCCGGCGTCGGGGTCCGAGGTCTCGACCGTGCCCGGCACCGCGGTGCCCTCGGTGGTCGTCACCGCGTCGTCGTCCGCCACCGGCGGGAGGTTGCTGGGCGGCGCCACGGTCACTGTCACGGTGGCCTCGGCGCAGACGTCGGGGTCCTGCGGCGAGCAGATCTCGTAGTCGAAGGTGTCCACGCCCGTGAAGCCGGCGTCGGGCGTGTACGTCACCTGCCCGTCCGCGCCGACGGCGACCGTGCCGTGGTCCGGCTGGTCCGTGACCACGGGCGCGTCGACGTCGCCCCGGTCGTTGTCGAGCACGGGGATCGCGACGGCCGTGCCCGGCGTCGTCGTCGCGGCGTCGTCGCGGGCCAGGGGCAGGACGTGGATCGTGATCGTGCCGGTGTCGCACAGGCGGGGGATGCCGTTGTCGCAGACCTCGTAGGTCAGCGTCTCGGTGCCCGTGAAGCCGCGCGCCGGCAGGTAGACCGCCGTCCCGTCGGGCCGGAGGACCGCGCGCCCGTGCTCGGCGCTGCCCGTGAGGGTGTACGTGAGCTGCTGGTTGGTGTCGGCGTCGGTCGCGACGACCGCGCCGTTGACCGGGATGTTGACCGGTGTCGTCACGGTGACGTCCGGCGCGACGGGCGGGGAGTTGGTCGGCAGTGCCGGAACCACGATGGTGCGGACGGTG
Organism: Cellulomonas sp. PhB150; assembly: GCF_003755175.1. Lineage (GTDB taxonomy): Bacteria > Actinomycetota > Actinomycetes > Actinomycetales > Cellulomonadaceae > Cellulomonas. The sequence goes on from NZ_RKHX01000002.1 coordinate 367,088, forward strand.
GCGGCGGGGGAGGTCCCGTTGTTGTCCGACGGCTCGGGGTCGTCCGTCGCCGACGTCCCCGACGCGGTGTCGGTCAGGACGCCGCTCGCCGGCGCGGTGCCGGTCAGGGTGAGCGTCCGGGTCTCGTCGACGCCGAGCGTCCCGAGCGCCCACGTCACCTCAGCAGGTCCGACGACGCCAGGAGCCGACGCCACCGGGTCGAGCAGCGCCACCGGGTACGCGTCGCTCACGACGACGGCCGTCGCCTCGTCGGGCCCGGCGTTCGTCACCGTGATCGTGTAGGTCACGGGCGCCCCGGCGAGGACGAACGCCGGCCCGGACTTCGACACCGTGAGGTCCGCGGACCGCTCGGTCGGCACCGGCGGCGTGGCGCACGACGCGGGCGCGTAGCCGGCCGCGGGCGGCTCGACCGTGCCGGCGACGACGTTGACGACGCTGCCGGCGCCCGCGTCGAAGATCGGGCCGGTCGGCGTGGTGTCGTCGACCACGATGGGCTCGGCCGCGGAGTCTCCCGCGAAGCTGCCCTGGTTCGTGGTGTCGCCCGTGAAGCGGTACTGCCCGTAGCCCGTGAAGTCGCCGTCGTTGCGCAGGCTCGCGCCCGTGGTGATGCCCGGGGTCGTCTGCGACCACGACGCGTTGTTGGTGACGCCCCCGACGACCACCAGCGAGCCCGTGTTGAGCGTGCTCCCGTCGTTGATCAGCGTCGACTCGGCCCGCAGGACGCACGCGTTGGTGACGGACGCGTTCGCGTTGATCTCCACCGCGCCCGTCGTGACCAGGACGCCGGAGTTCCGGACGTCCCCGTCCGTGACGAAGGCGTTCGCGACGCGCATCACGCCGGAGTTGTCGACCGACGTGTCCGCGTTGAGCTCGAGCCGCGCGAAGTTCGCCGTCCCCTCGTTGGTGAACGACGTGCCGGCGGACAGCGTCATGTCCGAGGAGACCGCCCAGATGCCGCCCGCGCGGTTGACCAGGACGGCGGCGCCGTTGGTGTTGAGCCCCGACGCGATCGTGACGCGGCCTGAGCTGTCGAGCACGAAGCCGGTGCTCGTGCTCAGGCTCGGGAGGTTGACCGTGCCCTCGCTGAGCACGTGGCCGGCGGCGTTGTTGATGTACGACGGCGCGAACGTCGCACCGTCCGCGACGCAGACCACGGCGCCCGCGTCGAACGCGTTGAGGCCGCCGCTGAACGTGCCGGCGGCCAGCAGCGCGACGTCGCCGGCGTGCAGCTCTGCGGACGCGGACGACGAGGCGTCGAGCGTGACGGTCGGGTCGGCGCAGTCGGTGGCGAAGTCGCTGCGCGGCTCGGCCGATGCGGAGGAGGTCAGGCCGAGGGTGAGCATCCCGGCGACCGCGACGAGGGCGGCGGACCGGTGGAGCGGGACGTGCACGTACACCTCGCGAGTTCTCAGGCCCCTGCCGTGACATGGCATCGGCAACCACGCGCCGGTCGCCGGCCGTGAGAACCGTTCCGAGCGGACGACGGGAATCGAACCCGCGTAGCCAGTTTGGAAGACTGGGGCTCTACCATTGAGCTACGTCCGCACAGGTCCTGGCGCTGTACTGCCCAGGACCGCGCCACCCAGGGTACCGGGTGCGCGGGGGCGGATCGTGCACCGGCCGGGCTCGCGCCCGGATGCCGGTGTGCACGGGATGTGGCGCAGGTTGGTAGCGCGTCCGCTTTGGGAGCGGAAGGTCGTGGGTTCGAATCCCGCCATCCCGACTGACGTCAGGAGGTCGTCGCGAGCAGGTAGTCGTCGCGCACGACGCGCCGCAAGACCTTGCCGATGAGCGAGCGGGGCAGCTCGTCGAGCACCACGAGGTCGCGGGGCACGGCGTACTTCGCCACCCGCGGGGCGAGCCAGGCGCGCACGGCCGCGAGGTCGACCGACGCGCCGGGGGACAGCGTCACCGCGGCGACCACGTGCTCGCCGAGGTCGCCGGCCGGGACCCCGATCACGGCGACGTCCGCCACACCCGGCATCTCGCGCAGTTGGTCCTCGACCTGGGACGGGTACACCTTGAACCCGCCGGTGACGATCATCTCCTTGATGCGATCGACCAGGACGACCATGCCGTCGTCGTCCATCCGCACGATGTCGCCGGTGCGGAGCCAGCCTCCGGGCAGCAGCTGCTCGGCGGTCTCGTCGGGTCGGTTCCAGTAGCCGGCGAAGACCTGCCGGCCGTGGATCAGCAGCTCGCCCTCGTCGACCTCACGCGTCGTGTCCTCCGGGTCGACGATGCGGATGTCGGTGCTCGGGAACGGCAGACCCAGCGCGCCGGGCCGGCGGGCGGGGGACAGCGGGCTGCCGAGCGCGACCGGCGAGGTCTCGGTCAGGCCGTAGCCCTCGACGACGTACCCGTCCGTGAGGCGCTCCCAGCGCTCCGCGGTCGCGCGCGGCAGCGGCATCGCCCCGCTGATCGCGTAGCGGAAGGACGTGAGGTCGGTGCCGGCCGCCTCCGCGGCGGCGGCCAGGCGGTCGAGCATCGGCGGGACGGCAGGAAGGAAGGTGCCGGGCCGACGACGCTGCGCGGCGAGGACCTGCGCGGGGTCGAACTTGGGGAAGACGACGAGCGTCGCGCCGATGCGGCTCGCGTACGTGAGGCACAGCGTGAGGCCGAAGGCGTGGAAGAACGGCAGGACGCCGTAGATCGTCTCGGTGCCCTCCTCGGCCCCGGTCCACGCCTGGCCCTGCACGGCGTTGGCGACGAGGTTGGCGTGCGTGATCATCGCGCCCTTGGGCGTGCCTGTGGTGCCGCCCGTGTACTGGATCAGCGCGAGGTCGGACGCGTCCGGCAGCGGGTGCGTGGCGGCCAGCGGGGCTGTGCGCGCGACGAGGCGGTGCCACGACGGCGTGCCGGACGGCACGGGACCCCGCAGGGCGTCGCGCGTGCGACGGGCCGCGGGGACCGGCAGCCGCAGCGCGAGCCGCGAGCGGCGCGGGAGGTCGGCCGACAGGTCGACGGCGACGACGGTGCGCACGGCGGTCTCGGCCCGGACCGACAGGACGGCCTCGACGGCCTTCTCCCAGACGACCGCGACGACGGCCCCGCTGTCGGCGAGCTGGTGGGCGAGCTCGCGGGCCGTGTAGGTGGGGTTGTGCTCGACGACGACCGCGCCGATGCGCAGCGCGGCGTGGAACGCGACGACGTGGGCCGCGCAGTTCGGCAGCGCGATCGCGACGCGGTCGCCGGGCCCGACGCCGAGGTCGACGAGCGACTGGGCGGCGCGTGCCACCTCGTCGGCCAGATCGGCGTACGTCGTCGTCGCGCCCAGGAAGTCCACGGCCACCCGGTCCGGCCACGCGGCCGCGGCGCGTGCGAGCGAGGCCGGCACGGCCTCGTCGGGGATCTCGACGGCCGCGGGCACGCCCGGGCCGTAGGACGCGTGCCACGGGCGGGAGAGGTCCGACATGACGCCACCGTAACCTACGGAACCGTAAGTTACCCGTGAGTAGCAACACAGGCTGGTTGCCCGGTTTGGTGGGGGCCGGGGCCCGTGGCGTACCATCGAGGGTCGCTTGCGCGCCGATGATGTCGGCTGCGCGGCTCATCGTGCCAGCCGCCGGACTCGCCGGTGCAGGCCCCCGATCAGTTGGAGACCATCGAAGTGAAGAGCGCCGTCGAGACCCTGGAGCCCACCAAGGTCAAGCTGACCGTCGAGGTGACCTACGACGAGCTCAAGCCGAGCATCGCGCACGCCTACGAGCACATCGCGCAGGACGTGAACATCCCCGGCTTCCGCAAGGGCAAGGTCCCGCCGCGCATCATCGACCAGCGCATCGGCCGCCCCGCGGTCATCGAGCACGCCGTCAACGAGGGCCTGTCCGGCTTCTACGCCGAGGCCGTGCGTGACAACAAGCTGCGCCCGCTCGGCCAGCCCGAGGTCGAGGTCACCAAGGTCCCCGGCCTCGTCGCCGGCGACGAGGGCGAGCTGCACTTCTCGGCCGAGGTCGAGGTCCGCCCGGAGATCACGGTCCCCGAGCTGGACGGCCTGTCCGTCACGGTCGACGACCTCGAGGTCTCCGACGAGGACGTCGACGGCCGCCTGGACGCGCTGCGCGAGCGCTTCGGCTCGCTCGTCGGCGTCGACCGCCCCGCCGCCGAGGGCGACTTCGTCGTCATCGACCTCGTCGCCACGATCGGCGACGAGGAGGTCGACAACGTCTCCGGCGTCAGCTACCAGATCGGTTCGGGCAACATGCTCGAGGGCCTGGACGAGGCGCTGACCAGCCTGTCGAGCGGCGAGACCACCACGTTCGTCACGAAGCTCGCCGGCGGCGAGCACGAGGGCGAGGACGCGCAGGTCACGGTCACCGCGACCACGGTCAAGGAGCGCCAGCTGCCCGACGCCGACGACGAGTTCGCGCAGCTCGCCTCGGAGTTCGACACGCTGGACGAGCTGACGGCCGACCTGCGCGAGCAGGCGTCGAAGATCAAGGCGTCCAACCAGGCGGTCCAGGCCCGCGACCTGCTCCTGGAGCAGCTCCTCGCGGCCACCGAGATCCCCGTCCCGGTCGGTGTCGTCGAGGCCGAGGTGCACCGTCACCTCGAGGGCGAGGGTCGTCTCGAGGACGACGAGCACCGCGCCGAGGTCGGCGAGCAGGCCACCACCGCGCTGCGCAACCAGATCCTGCTCGACACGCTCGCCGAGACGCTCGAGGTCAAGGTCTCGCAGGGCGAGCTCGTCGACTACCTCGTGAGCGCGTCGCGCCAGTACGGCGTCGACCCGAACACGTTCATCCAGAGCCTGGACCAGAACGGCCAGATCCCGGCCATGGTCGCCGAGGTCGCGCGCTCCAAGGCGCTCGCCATCGCGCTGCGCCGCGTCGCGGTCGTCGACGGTGCCGGCACGGCCGTCGACCTGTCCGAGTTCATCGGCACGGACGAGGACGACGCCGCCGAGGCTGCCGCCGAGCAGGCCGCGACCGAGGGCGTGACGGACTCCGCCACGGACATCTCGTCGGTCGCCGGCGGCTCGGACACCGAGGACGACGTCAAGGCCTGACGCACCACCCGAAGGGGCCTCGCCGCGACCGCGGTGGGGCCCCTTCGTCGTCCGCCTGCGCGGTGCTGCGCCGACAGCGAAAACGGCCCCGAGCGGGACTGGGACCGCCCCGTGGTCGCGTTAGGGTCACTGCAGCGCGAGAGGCGGACCGTCCAGGTCGGCCCCACGCACCGCAGGACAGAGAACGACGCAGCCGCCAGACGAAGGAGCCTTCGTGAACCAGAACGTGCCGGCGATGGCCCGGAACGACTCCCCGGCCTTCGGCCTCAACGACAGCATCTACAACCGACTGCTGCGCGAGCGCATCATCTGGCTCGGCTCCGAGGTCCGCGACGAGAACGCCAACGCGATCTGCGCGCAGATGATGCTGCTCGCGGCGGAGGACCCTGACAAGGACATCTTCCTGTACATCAACTCGCCCGGCGGATCGATCACCGCGGGCATGGCGATCTACGACACCATGCAGTACATCCAGCCCGACGTCGCCACGGTGGCGATGGGCATGGCGGCCTCGATGGGGCAGTTCCTGCTCTCCTCGGGCGCCAAGGGCAAGCGCTACGCGACGCCGCACGCCCGCGTGATGATGCACCAGCCCTCGGGCGGCATCGGTGGCACGGCCACCGACGTCCGCATCAACGCCCAGCTCATCCTGCACATGAAGACCGTGCTGGCCGAGCTGATCGCCGAGCAGACCGGCAAGGACGTCGAGCAGATCACCGCCGACTCGGACCGCGACCGCTGGTTCACCGCCCCGGAGGCGCTCGAGTACGGGTTCATCGACCACGTCGTGGAGTCGGCGGGATCCGTCGCCGGCGGCGGCGGCACGGCCTGAGCCCCTTCCACTCCAGACGCTGAGGAGAATCACGTGAGCACCGAGTCCCAGTTCATCGCCCGCGCGGGCCGGCTCGCCGGGCCGTCCGGCTTCGGCGGGTTCGCCCCCGCCGCGCCCTCGTCGCGCTACGTCCTCCCGCAGTTCGAGGAGCGCACCGCCTACGGCTTCAAGCGCCAGGACCCGTACACCAAGCTGTTCGAGGACCGCATCGTGTTCCTCGGCGTGCAGGTGGACGACGCCTCGGCCGACGACGTCATGGCGCAGCTGCTCGTCCTCGAGGGCACGGACCCCGAGCGCGACATCACCATCTACATCAACTCGCCCGGTGGCTCGTTCACCGCCCTGACGGCCATCTACGACACCATGCAGTACATCAAGCCGGAGATCATGACGGTCTGCCTCGGCCAGGCGGCGTCCGCCGCGGCCGTGCTGCTCGCCGCCGGCTCGCCGGGCAAGCGCCTCGCGCTGCCCAACGCGCGCGTGCTGATCCACCAGCCCGCGATGGAGGGCGGCGGCTACGCGCAGGCCTCCGACATCGAGATCCACGCCAACGAGCTCATCCGCATGCGGGAGTGGCTCGAGGAGACGCTCGCGCACCACACGGGCCGCGACCTCGAGCAGGTCCGCAAGGACATCGAGCGCGACAAGATCCTCACCGCCAAGCAGGCGCACGAGTACGGGATCGTCGACCAGGTGCTCGCCAGCCGCAAGGGCGTGCGGGCCACCACGGTCGAGCCGTCGCAGATCGAGGCGTGAGCCCGTTCTAGCTCCGAGCGTGCGGTCCGGACCTGCGTCCGGGCCGCACGCTCGAGTTTTCAGCCAGGTTGGAGCAGGACACGCCGCGCCCGACGACGGGGTACGGCTGACATCGCGCCCGTCGTGGTGTGCAATGGGGTGGGCGCCCCCGATGCCGGGGGCCAGACGCACCGTCCGTCCGGGCGGCGCACAGATCGAAGGGACATGACGTGGCGCGAATCGGGGACGGGGCCGATCTCCTCAAGTGCTCGTTCTGCGGCAAGTCCCAGAAGCAGGTCAAGAAGCTCATCGCGGGCCCGGGCGTCTACATCTGCGACGAGTGCATCGAGCTGTGCAACGAGATCATCGAGGAGGAGCTCGCCGAGGCCACGGAGGTCGGCCTGGTCGACCTGCCGAAGCCGAAGGAGATCTTCGAGTTCCTCGAGAACTACATCATCGGCCAGGAGTCCGCGAAGCGGGCCCTGTCGGTCGCGGTGTACAACCACTACAAGCGCATCCAGGCCGGTGAGGGGCTCCGCACCACCACTGAGGACCACATCGAGATCGCGAAGTCGAACATCCTGCTCGTCGGCCCCACGGGCACGGGCAAGACGTACCTCGCGCAGACCCTGGCCCGCATGCTCAACGTCCCGTTCGCGATCGCGGACGCCACGGCCCTCACCGAGGCGGGCTACGTCGGCGAGGACGTCGAGAACATCCTGCTCAAGCTCATCCAGGCCGCCGACTACGACGTCAAGAAGGCCGAGTCGGGCATCATCTACATCGACGAGATCGACAAGATCGCCCGCAAGAGCGAGAACCCGTCGATCACGCGCGACGTCTCGGGCGAGGGCGTGCAGCAGGCGCTGCTGAAGATCATCGAGGGCACCACGGCCTCGGTCCCGCCCCAGGGCGGGCGCAAGCACCCGCACCAGGAGTTCATCCAGATCGACACGACCAACGTGCTGTTCATCGTCGCCGGTGCGTTCGCCGGCCTCGACGACATCATCGCGGCGCGTGCCCGCAAGCGCGTCGTCGGGTTCGGCGCACCGCTGGTCGAGGCGCACGACGAGGGCGACCTGTTCTCCGAGGTCCGCCCCGAGGACCTGCAGAAGTACGGCCTGATCCCCGAGTTCATCGGCAGGCTCCCCGTCGTGGCGGCCGTCAACCGGCTGGACCAGGACGCGCTCGTGCGGATCCTCACCGAGCCGCGCAACGCTCTGGTCAAGCAGTACCAGCGGATGTTCCAGATCGACGGCGTCGAGCTGGAGTTCGACGAGGGCGCCGTCGCGGCGATCGCCGACCAGGCGCTCCTGCGCGGAACCGGTGCGCGCGGCCTGCGGGCCATCCTCGAGGAGGTCCTGCAGCAGGTGATGTTCGAGGTGCCCAGCCGCGACGACGTGGCCCGCGTGCTCATCACGCGCGGCGTGGTGCTCGAGAACGTCAACCCGACGCTCGTGCCGCGGGACGTCCCGCGCGAGAAGCGACCGCCTCGCGAGAAGAGCGCCTGACCGCAGGTCGGTCGCGCCTAGGATCGGCCCCGTGAGCGACCTGCCTGCCCCGATCCCCGCCGACCTCGCACGCCTGCGCGGCAGCATCGACAACATCGATGCCGCCCTCGTCCACCTGCTCGCGGAGCGGTTCAAGGCGACCCAGCAGGTCGGTCACCTCAAGGCGGCCCAGGGGCTCCCGGCGTCCGACCCCGGCCGTGAGGCCGAGCAGGTCGCCAGGCTGCGGGACCTCGCGCACCAGGCGGACCTCGACCCGGTGTTCGCGGAGAAGTTCCTGGCGTTCATCGTCAGCGAGGTCATCCGTCACCACGAGGAGATCGCGCAGGCGTCGCGAGACGACTCCTAGGGCCAGCCGGTCAGGCGCACGCAGGAGCGCGCCGGTGCGCGCAGGTCGTCGAGTCGCGGAAGGTCACGTCCGGGATCGCCACGGCGTGCAGCCTGTCGCCGGGACCCGGATCAGGGGTGGCGCGCGGCGGCCAGGTGGGCGAGGGTGGGACGGGTCAGTTCCGGCCGGCCGACAGGGACGGTACGTGCCCGCGGTCGCCGGTGATCGCCGCTCCCGGAGGTGCTGCCCATGGACCTGCACTGGCTCAAGCCGCTGCTCGGACGCCCGTCCCCCTTCACCACCGTCTTCCTCGACGTGACCCGGGCGGAGGTGGCCGGAGAGGCCGAGGCGGCGGACCGGTGGAGGTCGTTGCGGCGCTCGCTCGAGCGCGACGGCGCCCCGGCGGCCGTGCTGGACGAGATCGGCGAGCTCATCGCCGTCCCCACGGGCGGCCGCGGCCCGCACGGCCGCGTGATCATCGCGGACGCCGAGGGCGTGCGCGTCGACCGCGTCCTGTCGGAGCCGCCGGCGCAGTCGGTGGGCGTGCACGGCCCGCTGCCCGCACTGCTTCCCGCGATCCGCTCGGCCGACGAGGCCGTCACGGCGCTGCTCGTCGTCACCGACCGCACGGGCGCCGACCTGACGTGGCGCTCGCTGGGCGCCGCCACCGAGGGCACGTCCGAGACCGACTCCGTCGAGGGCGGTCACGACGACGTGCACAAGACCCGGGAGGGCGGCCTCGACCGGCGCAGCCAGACCCGCGCCGAGGACTCCTGGCAGCGCAACGCCGAGGCGGTGGCGGCCGAGGTCGACCGCCGCGTGCGCGAGAAGGCACCCGACCTGGTGCTCCTCACCGGCGACACGCGTGCCGTCGGGTTCGTGCGTGACGCGCTCGGCCAGGAGGCACGCAGCCTGCTCGTCGAGGTGGCCGGCGGTGGTCGCGGCGAGGGCGTCAACGCCGCGGCGTTCGAGGCGAAGGTCGCCGAGTCCGTCTCGACGTTCCGCCAGTCCCGCCGCCAGGAGGTCCTCGACCGGTTCGCGACCGCACAGGGGCGGGGCGAGAACGCGGTCACCTCGCTCGACGACGTCGTCGAGGTGCTGCGGCGCGGTCAGGTCTCCGAGCTCGTCCTCCACGTCGACGCGCTGTCCGGTGCGCTGGGGGAGCGGGAGCTGTTCGTCGGCCCCGGCCCGCTCGAGCTCGCGACCAGCGCGGAGGACCTCGCGGCGATCGGCGTCGAGGGGGAGGGGGCGCGCTACACGGCCGACATCGCCCTGGTGCGCGCCGCCCTCGGTCAGGAGGCGGGCGTGACCTTCGCGGAGGACGGCGCGGTCGACCTCGTCGACGGCGTCGGCGCGCTGCTGCGCTGGTCCGACGGCTCGACGCCCAGCGAAGCCGTGCCGACCCAGTCGGGGGACCAGGCGCGGCTGCGGACGGTGGTGTAGCTCAGTCGCCGTGGCGGGTGTCGACGTACAGGGCGTCGACCTCCGCCGCGAAGTCCTTGAGGACGAGCGCCCGCTTCACCTTCAGGGACGGCGTGAGGTAGCCGTTCTGCTCAGTGAAGTCGGTGTCGAGCACGCGGATCTTGCGGATCGACTCGGCGCGGGAGACGGCCTCGTTCGTCCGCGCGACCGCCCGGTCCAGGGCCTCGAGCACCTGGGGGTCCTGGCCGGCGGCGTGCGCGTCCATCACGGGCAGGCCGTGGTTGTGCAGCCAGCCGGGGAGCATGTCGGCGTCGAGCGTGACGAGCGCGCCGACGAACGGTCGCTGGTCGCCGACGACGACGACCTGGCTGACGATCGGGTGGCCGCGCAGGCGGTCCTCGAGCGCGGCAGGGGCGACGTTCTTGCCGCCCGCGGTGACGATCAGCTCCTTGGTGCGGCCCGTGATGCGCAGGTACCCGTCGTCGTCCAGCGAGCCGACGTCGCCCGTGCGGAACCAGCCGTCGACGAGTGCCTCGGCGGTCGCCTCCAGGTCGTGACGGTAGCCGCGGAACACGTGCGGGCCCGAGACCCAGATCTGGCCGTCGTCGTCGACCCGCAGCGCGGTGCCCGGGAACGCGGGGCCGACCGTGCCGACCTTGGTCAGGCCGGGACGGTTGACCGTCGTGGGCGCGGTGGTCTCGGTGAGGCCGTAGCCCTCCAGGACGCGCACGCCGATCCCGCGGTAGAAGTGGCCGAGGCGCTCGCCCAGGGGCGCGCCGCCGGAGACGGCCCACTCGCAGCGCCCCCCGAGCGCGGCCCGCAGCCGGGCGTGCACGAGGCGTCCGGCCAGCGCGTGCCGGCTGCGGAGCGCCGCGCTCGGGCCGGCGGGCTCGTCGAGCGCTCGCGAGTAGTCCTCGGCAGCCTTCGCCGCCCACCGGAACAAGCGCAGCCTCACGCCGGAGCCGGCGGACTGCTCGGCCGAGTTGTAGACCTTCTCGAACACGCGCGGCACCGCGAGCAGGAAGGTCGGCTGGAACGAGGCCAGGTCGGGCAGCAGGTGCCGGGCGTCCGGTGCGTGGCCCAGGACCGCGCCCGACGGCACGCACAGCACCTGGATGAAGCGCGCGAAGACGTGCGCGAGGGGCATGAAGAGCAGCGTGCGCGCACCCGGCACGGCGCAGACGTCGCCGAGGCCGTCGACCGCGTTGAGCGCGAGCGTGACGAAGTTGCCGTGGGTGAGCTCGACGCCCTTGGGCCGGCCCGTGGTGCCCGAGGTGTAGATGATCGTCGCGAGGTCGTCGAGCCCGGCCAGCGCGCTGCGGCGCGCGATCTCCTGGTCGTCGACGCCCGCGCCGTCGGCGACCAGCTGGTCGAGCGCGCCGTCGTCGATCACGAGGACCTGCGCCAGGCCCGGCAGGTCGTCGCGGACCTGGGCGACCGTGCGCGCGTGGGCCGGCGTCTCGACGACCGCCAGCCGCGTGCCCGTGTCCGAGGCGATCCAGCGCACCTGCTCGGCCGAGTCGGTCTCGTACACCGGCACGCCGATCGCGCCCGCGGCCCAGATCGCGAAGTCGAGCAGGGTCCACTCGTACCGGGTGCGGGACATGATCGCCACGCGCTCGCCGGGCTCGACGCCGTGCGCGACGAGGCCCTTCGCGAGCGCCGTCACCTGCTCCGCGAACGCGGCGACGGAGACCGTGGTCCACGTGCCGTCCGCCTCGTGGCGCTCGGCGAAGACGCCGTCGGGGTCGCGGGCCAGCCGCGCGGCGAGCAGACCGGGGATGCTGTCGCCCGCGTCCGTGCGGACCGTGCTGGGGGAGCTGAACTCGCGCATGCGCAGACCCTATCGGCGCGCACCGGGCACGACGACGGGCACGACGACGGGCGGGGCCCGAGTGGTCCCCGCCCGTCGTCGTGCCGTCAGGCCCGGTGCGTCAGCTCACGGTGCAGGCGGCCCCGTTCAGCGAGAACGCCGTCGGGCGGGCGTTGGAGCCCGAGTAGCTCGCGCTGAACCCGACGTCGGTGCTCGCGCCCGCGGCGAGGGCGCCGTTCCAGGCCGCGTTGCTCAACGTCACCGCGGCGCCGGACTGGGCCGGGACCGCACCCCACGCGCTGGAGACCTGCTGGTTCCCCGCGAAGGAGAAGCGCAGCTGCCACCCGGTCAGGGCGGTCCTGCCCGTGTTGGTGACCTTGATCGCCCCGGTGAAGCCCGAGCCCCAGTCCGACGCCGTGTAGGTCACGGCGCACGCGCCCGTGGTCGAGGTCGGCGTCGAGGTCGGCGTCGAGGTCGGCGTCGACGTGGGCGTCGAGGTCGGGGTGCTGGTCGGGGTGGAGGTCGGCGTGCTGGTCGGGGTGGTCGTCGGCGTCGGGCTGGTGCCCCCGAACGTCACCCGCAGCGTGCCGTCGGCCGCGAACGACCAGCCCAGCGCGCCGGCGTAAGCGGAGCACGCGGCAGCGTTCTTGCCCGCCCACCACGCGTTGTTGCCCTTGTCGGTGCCGACGATGCGGTCGTTGGACCCGCTGTCGCAGGAGACGTTGCCGCTGAACACCGAGGTGCCGCCGTCGAAGTTGAAGTTCCGCTCGCCGTTGCCGACGCTCACGTTGCCGGAGATGGTCAGGGAGCCCGGGTTGCTGTTGAACGTGAACCCGTGCTTGCCGTTGTCCACCGCGTAGCTGTTCTTCACGACGTGGTCGACCTTGATGTCCTCGCCGCCCAGCTTGAAGCCGTTGCGGTCACCGGCGCCGGCCTGGCCGCCGTTGCTCAGCGTCCCGTTCTCGTACGCCAGCGAGCTCTCGATCGTCACCGGGCTGATCGCTCCGGTGTCGGTCTTGGTGTACAGGTCCCAGCCGTCGTCGATGTTGTTGTGCGAGACGGTGTTGCGGAACACGTTGCCCGGACCGACGGTGAGCTTGGCCGCGAAGCCGTCCGCATCCTCCCCGTCCGAGTCGACGTTGTCGTGGGACTCGGACGTGATGACAAGGTTGTTCGAGGGCCAGTCGGCCTTCGGGGTCTCGGTGGCGATGCGGGAGATCTGCAGGCCGCTGTCGCGGTTGTTCCGCGTCACCACACGCTCGATCACGTTGTTGCTGCCGCCCACGGAGATCCCGTTGTCGCCCGCCTTCTGCACGACGATGCCGTACAGGCGCCAGTAGTCGGCGTTGAGCGACAGGCCACGGTTGGTGGACAGCTCGGTCTGGGCGGAGAAGTCCAGCACCGGGGTCTCACCGGGGTAGGCCGACAGCAGCGTGCGGTCGCTCGCCGTGCCGTCGTTCCCCGGGGCGATGACGATCGTCTGCGACAGGTTGTACGTGCCGCCGCGCAGGAAGATCTCGCCGCCCGAGGCGACCTTGGTGATGGCCGAGGCGAGCGTGGTCGGGCTGGCCAGCGTCCCCGGGGCGGACGCGCTGCCGCCGGGTGCGACGTACAGCGTGCCGGTGCCGGGCTGTGGGCCCCCGGTCTGGGTGGGGGTCGGCGTGGGCGACGTGGTGGGCGTCGTCGTCGGGGTGGGCGTCGGCGTGGTGCCGGCGCTCGCGTACGTCTCCAGCTCGGCGATCTGCGGGGTGCCGCTCGCGCCGTTGATCTGGAGGGTGACCTTCTTCAGCGACGTCGCCGAGAACGTGATCGTCCCCGCGCCGCTGCCGGTCTTCAGCACGGCGCCGGTGTCACCGTTGAGCAGGCTCCACGAGCCGAGCCGGCCGGTCGCGCCCGAGGCCTCGACCACGACGACCGACGCGACGGTCGTGGCGGTCGGCCACTTGACGGAGATCGTGCCGGTGGTCCCGGCGGGCGACCAGTAGGTGGTCCGGTTGCCGTCGATCACGTTGCCGTAGCTCGTGCCGCTCGCCTTGCTCGATCCGTCCGCACCCGCCCCGAGGCTGAGGTTCGTCCCGCTCGGCGCCGGGGTCGTGGGGTTGGAGGTCGGTGTGGTGGGCGTCGTGGTCGGGCTGCTCGTCGTCGGGTTGGGCGTCTGCGGGGTGCAGCTCCCGTCCGAGACCTTCAGGCCCTTGTTGGCGCCGGCCGTCGCGGCCACGACGGCCGGCACGCAGCTCGCCGCGTCGAGGGCGTAGGTGTAGGGGATCGACACGGTGGTCGTCGACGCCATGCCGGGGCCCGCGGGGTTGTTGTCCGCGGCCTTGGCCGTCCACGTGACGTTGTCGAGGATGTTGCCGCTGGTCTGCCAGTAGCCGGCCGCGTCCGTGTAGAACGTGCCCAGCGGGTCCTGGGAGTTCTGGAAGTAGTTGTTCTCCACCTTCGCCTTGGCGCCGGCACGCGAGTTGATGCCGGACTTGACCAGGCCGCGGTAGTGGTTGTCGTACATGTGGGCGATCCCGCCGCGCAGCAGCGGCGCGCGCGAGTCGATGTTGTCGTACAGGTTGTGGTGGAACGTGATGAAGGAGTTCGACACGTCGGACTCGCTCGATCCGATGAGCCCGCCGCGGCCGGAGTTGCGCAGGATCGAGTAGGACAGCGTCACGTACTTGACGTCGTCCTTCATGTCGAACAGGCCGTCGAAGCCCTCGTCCTCGCCGCCCGACGCCTCCAGGGTCACGTGGTCCACCCACACGTTGCGGACGGTGGACTCCATGCCGATGGCGTCCCCGCCGTTGGACGTGGGCGAGCCCGACTTCTTCACGTTCTTGACGTTGACGTTCTGGATGATGATGTTGCTGGAGTCGCGGATGTGGATGCCGATCTGGTCGAACACCGCACTGCCGACGCCCACGAGGGTGACGTTGCTGATCTGCTTCAGCTCGATCACCCCCGCCGCCGTGTTGCAGCTGCTGCCCGAGACCTTCGCGGTGTTGCCGACCGTGATCGTGCCGGTCACCTCGATGATCAGGGGCGTGCTCGCACTGGCGCGGTTGCACAGCGCCGTGTGGATCGCGGTGCCTGTGCTGGCCTTGACGGTCTGGCCGCCCGCGCCACCGGTGGTTCCGCCGTTCTGGGTCGCGAAGCCGGTCGCACTTCCCGTCGCGGCCTGGGCGGTACCCGACACGGCCGTGAGACCGAACGCGGCCGCGAGGACCGCGACGGAGCCGGCCGCGAGTAGTCGCGCTGAAGCTGCTCGTTGCATGAGGTTCTCACCTTCGTCTGTGCATGCATGGGTGGTCGCCGGAGGCCGGGGCCCCGTCTCGGGGCGGCGGCTACGCACGCGTGCGCACCGGGGCGCGACGACTCGTCGATGAGGCGACACGCCCGGGAAACCGGTTACCCAAATGTCAGGCAGCGGTCGGGTGATGACAACCGGTGAAACGATTCGTGCCGGCAAGTGGCCGGCAGCAGGCCGGCCTCAGCCGCGCGTGACGGGCTCTCCGAGCGTGGCGTCGCGTGCGACGACCGCGTCGGTCTCCACCGAGGCGAGCTCGAGCGTGCCCGTGGCCCGACCGGCCGCACGGATGTCGTCGAGCGCGAGCTCGACGGCCCCGCGCGCGGCGGCGGGGACGTCGAGGGTGACAGCGAGGATCTCGGTCCGCATCGAGACCTTGGCCTCGGACTTCACCTTGCGCAGGGCGGCGAGGGCCGAGCCCGCAGCGCCGACGAGGGCCGCGTCCGCGTCCGCCGCGGCCGCGCGCAGGGGCTCGGCCACGGGCCAGGCCGCGCGGTGCACCGAGCCCTCGCGCCACCAGGACCAGACCTCCTCGGTCGCGAACGGCAGCACGGGTGCGAACAGGCGCAGGAGCGTGTCGAGCGCGATGCCCAGGGCGGCCCGTGCCGAGTCGGCGCCGGGGCCCTCGCCGTAGGCGCGGTCCTTGACCAGCTCGAGGTAGTCGTCGCAGAACGTCCAGAAGAACGTCTCGGACAGCTCGAGCGCGCGGGTGTGGTCGTAGGCCTCGAGCGAGGCCGTCGCACGGTCGACGACGTCGGCCAGGCCGGCGAGCATCGCGCGGTCGAGCGGCACCGTGACGAGCGCCGGGTCCAGCGCGACGGTGCCGAACGAGAGGGCGAACTTGCTCGCGTTGAGCACCTTAATCGCGAGGCGGCGGCCGATCTTCATCTGGCCGACCTCGAAGGCCGCGTCGGTGCCCAGGCGTGCGGAGGCGGCCCAGTAGCGCACCGCGTCCGAGCCGTGCTCGACGAGCAGGTCCATGGGCGTGACGACGTTGCCCTTGGACTTGCTCATCTTCTTGCGGTCGGGGTCGAGGATCCAGCCGCTGATCGCCGCGTCGGACCACGGCAGGCAGCCGTGCTCCTGGTGCGAGCGGACCACGGTGGAGAACAGCCAGGTGCGGATGATGTCCTGGCCCTGGGGGCGCAGGTTCATCGGGAAGACGCGCGCGAACAGGTCGGGGTCGCTGCGCCACCCGCCGGCGATCTGCGGCGTCAGCGACGACGTCGCCCACGTGTCCATGATGTCGGGGTCGGCGACGAACCCGCCCGGGACGCCGCGCTGGTCGGCCGTGTAGCCGGCCGGGACGTCGGACGACGGGTCGATCGGGAGCTGGTCCTCGGACGCGACGATCGGGCGGGAGTGGTCGGGCTCGCCGTCCGCGTCGAGCGGGTACCAGACAGGGAACGGCACGCCGAAGAAGCGCTGGCGGCTGATGAGCCAGTCGCCGTTGAGGCCGCCGACCCAGTTCTCGTACCGGACCGCCATGAACTCCGGGTGGAAGTCGAGCTCCGCACCGCGTGCGAGCAGCTCGTCGCGCAGGGCCGCGTCGCGGCCGCCGTTGCGGATGTACCACTGGCGGCTCGTGACGATCTCGAGGGGCTTGTCGCCCTTCTCGTAGAAGTTGGCCTTGCGCTGCGTCTTGACGGGCTCGCCGTCCAGGTCACCGCTCTCGCGCAGGCCGGCGACGACGAGCTCGCGCGCCGAGAACGTCGTCTTGCCGGCGAGCTCGCCGTACAGCGCCTGGCCCGCCTCGGTGGTCAGCCAGTCCGGGGTGTCCGGCAGGAGCCGGCCGTTGCGGCCGATCACCGAGCGCGTGGGCAGCTGCAGCTCGCGCCACCACTGGACGTCGGTGAGGTCGCCGAAGGTGCAGCACATCGCGATGCCCGCGCCCTTGTCCCGCTCCGCGCCGGGGTGGGCGAGCACGGGGACCTCGACGCCGAACAAGGGAGAGGTGACCGTGGTGCCGAACAGGTGCTGGTAGCGCTCGTCGTCCGGGTGCGCGATGAGCGCGACGCACGCGGGCAGCAGCTCGGGGCGGGTGGTCTCGATGTAGACGTTGCTGCCGTCGGCGCCGTGGAAGGCGACCCGGTGGTACGCACCCGGGTAGTCGCGGGCCTCGAGCTCGGCCTGCGCGACAGCCGTCTGGAACGTCACGTCCCACAGGCCGGGGGCCTCGGCCTGGTACGCCTCGCCACGGGCGAGGTTGCGCAGGAACGCCTGCTGGGCGACGGCGCGGGCGTCGGCCGAGATCGTCTGGTAGGTCTTCGACCAGTCCACCGACAGGCCCAGCCGGCGCCACAGCGTCTCGAACTGGCGCTCGTCGTCGACCGTCAGACGCTCGCACAGCTCGACGAAGTTGCGGCGGCTGATCGGCAGCTGGTCGCCCGCCTTGCTGCTCTTGTTGTCGCCGCCCTCGAACGGGGGCGTGAAGTCGGGGTCGTACGGCAGCGACGGGTCGCAGCGCACGCCGAAGTAGTTCTGCACGCGGCGCTCGGTGGGCAGGCCGTTGTCGTCCCAGCCCATCGGGTAGAACACCTCGGCGCCCCGCATGCGGCGGTAGCGCGCCACGACGTCCGTGTGCGTGTAGGAGAAGACGTGACCGACGTGCAGCGAGCCGCTCACCGTGGGGGGCGGGGTGTCGATCGAGTAGACCTGCTCGCGCGTCTTGGTGCGGTCGAAGCCGTACAGGTCCTGTGCGGACCACGCCGCGTCCCAGCGCTCCTCGACCCCGTCCAGCGAGACCCGGTCCGGTACCTGCCGCGTGCCTGCGGAGGTGTTGACGGGCTCGGGGGCAGCGTTCAGGTCGGTCATGGACCACATCATTCCAGACGGACGGCGCCCTGCGGCCGCCCGAGGCGACGGTGTCGGGGCGGGGGCAGGGAGCAATGGATGAGGGCCATTCGGATGAATGTCATGAAATGGCCCACGCGTGCGCAATCCGCCTGAAAGACTCCGTGCGCCGGGACCGAGGGTGTTTCGGGCTACCAAGATGCAAGGGGTGGAACATGACGAGGTCCAGGTGGTTCCGGGTAGTTAGCGCGGCAGTGGCGGCAACAGCCGCACTCGCGATTGCGGCGCCTGCCGAAGCGTCGACCCGGCTGATCGACGTCCAGTACGGCAAGGCCTGCAGTGTCAATGACTTCTACGCGACGGTGAGCGCTTACGGTGCTCGCGACGGCGACTCGAAGATCGATCTCACCAGCCTCAAGTTCGGAGCGGCGGCCCACCTGATCTGTGATGGCATCACGCAGATCTGCATCGACGCGACCGTCATCGGGTATGGCAACAAGTATGGATTCGTGGGGTCGACCCCGACGGGCGGAATTCCGCTGTACTTCACGACACGGAGTTCGGTTTGGAACCCGTCGAATAACACGTACACGTTCAAGGGGACCAACTGTTACAGCACGACTGACGAGAACGTCGGTCGCGCGGTGAACGTGCCGAATGAGAGCGGCTACGTCTTCACGGGCGGTTACGGCAAGCTCAGCAAGGTGACGATCTCGAGCCGCGCGCGGGTCCTCGTGAGTGGCAAGTGGCACTCGAGCCCGACGGCGACCCAGACCTACTCGGGTTGACCGCTACCCGTCGGGTCGCCGCCGGTCGGCGCCCGGCCCGACGGGGTCCTTTCGAGTGGCTCGGCGAACGTTGGTCGACGACACGGTGAATAGAACCTGCGCGTGGCCGGTCCGCCACAGCGCGGCTGAGAGAATCGCTCGACGTGACCACTGACGGGTTCCTCCGCGCCGCGCTCGCCCCCGAGCCGCGGACGCTGCTCGACGTGCTGGCCGCGTCGGTGGCGGCGCACCCCGACGCGCCCGCGGTGGACGACGGCCGCACCGTGCTGACCTACCGGGAGCTCGCGGCCGCCGTGGCGGCCGGGGCGGCGGGTCTCGCGGCGGACGGGATCGGGCGCGGGGACCGGGTGGGCGTGCGCATCCCGTCGGGCACCGCCGAGCTCTACACCGCGATCCTGGCCGTCATGGCGGCGGGTGCGGCGTACGTGCCGGTGGACGTCGACGATCCCGACGAGCGGGCACGGACGGTGTTCCGCGAGGCCGCGGTCGCGCGCGTGCTGGCCGAGGGGGACCTGCCGACCGGGCGTGGTGCGGCGCCCCAGGCGCCGGGGCTGACCGACGACGCCTGGATCATCTTCACCTCCGGCTCGACCGGCACGCCCAAGGGCGTCGCGGTCACGCACCGGTCGGCCGCGGCGTTCGTCGACGCCGAGGCCCGGCTCTTCCTGCAGAGCGCCCCGCTCGGCCCCGGCGACCGCGTGCTCGCGGGGCTGTCGGTCGCGTTCGACGCGAGCTGCGAGGAGATGTGGCTCGCGTGGGGGCACGGCGCGTGCCTCGTCCCCGCGCCGCGCGCGCTGGTGCGCACCGGCATGGACCTCGGGCCCTGGCTGGTCGCGCAGGGCATCACCGTCGTCTCGACCGTGCCGACCCTGGCCGGGCTGTGGCGGTCCGACGAGCTCGTGGCCGTGCGGCTGCTGATCTTCGGCGGCGAGGCGTGCCCGCCCGAGCTGGCCGCCCGGCTGACGGGTCCGGACCGCGAGGTCTGGAACACGTACGGGCCGACGGAGGCGACGGTCGTCGCGTGCGCGTCGCTCATGTCCGGGGTCGGCCCGGTGCGGATCGGGCATGCCCTGGACGGGTGGGACCTCGCGGTCGTCGGCACCGACGGTCTCCCCGTCGCGGACGGCGAGACGGGCGAGCTCGTCATCGGTGGCGTCGGGCTCGCGCGCTACCTCGACCCCGCGAAGGACGCCGAGCGGTACGCGCCCGCGCCGGCGCTGGGCTGGGACCGGGCCTACCGCTCCGGCGACGTCGTGCGACTCGAGGCCGAGGGGCTGGTGTT
The DNA here is from genome assembly GCF_003755175.1 of Cellulomonas sp. PhB150. Lineage (GTDB taxonomy): Bacteria > Actinomycetota > Actinomycetes > Actinomycetales > Cellulomonadaceae > Cellulomonas. The sequence goes on from NZ_RKHX01000002.1 coordinate 386,892, forward strand.
CGTCGGGCGCGCCGACGACCAGGTCAAGATCGGCGGGCGCCGCATCGAGCTCGGCGAGGTCGACTCGGCGCTCGCGGCCCTGCCGGGGGTCGCCGGGGCCGCCGCCGCGGTCAGGCGCACGCCGGCCGGGTCGTCGGTGCTCGTCGGGTACCTCGCGCCCGCGCCGGGGGTCGAGCTGAGCCTCGACGAGGCTCGCGCGCAGCTGCGCGTCGCCCTGCCCGCCGCGCTCGTGCCGCTGCTCGCGGTCGTGCCCGAGATGCCGACGCGGGGTTCGGGCAAGGTCGACCGCGACGCGCTGCCGTGGCCGCTGCCCGGCCTCGACGCCCCGGGCCGCTCCGCCGCCCTGACACCGACGCAGGAGTGGGTCGCGCAGCGGTGGACGGCGACGCTCGGCGCCGCGGTCGCGGGCCCGGACGACGACTTCTTCGCGAGCGGCGGCGGGTCGCTCGTCGCCGCTCAGCTCGTCTCGGCGCTGCGCGAGCGCTACCCGACCGTGACCGTGGCCGACGTGTACGAGTTCCCGCGGCTGGCGGACCTCGCGCGCCGGCTGGAGGAGCTCGAGCCGGCGCCGGCGGCGGTCGAGCGCACGGTGACGCCGACGCCGCGACGCGCCCAGGCCGTCCAGCTGCTCGCCGCGATCCCGCTGGCCGCCCTCGTCGGGCTGCGCTGGCTCACCTGGCTGGTCGCGGCCGACGCCGTGCTCACGTCGACGGGTGGGATGGGCTGGGTGCCGTCGGTGCCGCACGCGTGGTGGTGGGTGGCGCTCGGCTGGGTGGTCCTGATCAGCCCGCTCGGCCGCATGGGCTCGACCGTGCTGGTCGCCCGGACGCTCCTGCGCGGCCTCACGCCGGGGCGCTACCCGCGGGGCGGGTCCGTCCACCTGCGGCTCTGGTTCGTCGAGAGCTGGGCCGCCGCTGCGGGCGCGGGCAACCTGTCCTGCGCGCCCTGGACCGCGACGTACGCGCGAGCCCTCGGCGCGAAGGTCGGCAGCGACGTGGACCTGCACACGATGCCTCCCGTCACGGGGCTGCTCACGCTCGGCAACGGCTGCTCGATCGAGCCCGAGGTCGACCTGACCGGCCACTGGCTCGACGGCGACGTGCTGCGCGTCGGCAAAGTGCGGATCGACAAGCGGGCCACCGTCGGCACGCGCAGCACCATCGGGCCAGGCGTGCGCGTGGGCCAGGGTGCGGAGATCGCGCCGGGCTCGGGCGTGCTCGTCTCGGTGCCGCCGGGGGAGCTGTGGGTCGGGTCGCCGGCCGCGTTCGAGGGTCCGGCGCGCGAGCACTGGCCGCACCGGCCCGCACCGCGGGGTCGCCGGTGGGTCGGGGTCTACGGGCTGAGCGCGGGCGTGCTCGCCGCGCTGCCCGTGGTGGCGGCGGTGTGCGGGCTGGTGGTCGTCGGCTGGTTCGTGCGCGACTCCGACGAGTGGTCGCAGGCGGCCGTGCGTGCGCTCGCGGCGGTGCCGCTGGGGGCCGTGACGATGCTCGTCGTGCTGCTGGTCGCCACGCTCGTCGGCGTGCGGCTGCTGGGGATCGGCATGACCGAGGGCTACCACCCGGTGCGCTCGCGCGTGGGGTGGCAGGTGTGGGCGACGCAGCGGCTCATGGACGACGCGCGCACGCTGCTGTTCCCGCTGTACGCGAGCAGCCTGACGCCGCTGTGGCTGCGGGCGCTGGGGGCGGATGTCGGGCGCGACGTCGAGGCGTCGACCGTGCTGCTGCTGCCGTCGATGACCACGGTCGGCGACGGCGCGTTCCTCGCCGACGACACGCTCATCGGCTCCTACGAGCTGGGGCGCGGCTACCTGCGGATCGAGCGCGCGAGCATCGGCAAGAAGGCGTTCCTGGGCAACTCCGGGATGATCGCGCCCGGGCGGGCCGTGCCCAAGCGCGGGCTCGTCGCGGTGCTGTCGGCGACGCCCGAGCACGCCAAGTCGGGGTCGTCGTGGCTCGGGTCGCCGCCCGTGAAGCTGCGCAGGGCGGCGAGCGAGGTCGACGCGGGGCGGACCTTCGAGCCGCGCGCGCGGCTGCGGGTCGCACGAGGCCTGGTCGAGGCGTGCCGGGTGGTGCCCGTGATGATGACGTTCGGGCTCGGGGTCGTCGTGCTGCTCGTGCTGCAGGCCGTGGTCGACGCCGGGGGGCTCGGGGTGGCGGCGTGGGCCTCGCCGCTCGTCGTCCTCGGGGCCGCGACGCTCGCGTGCGGTCTCGCGACGGCCGCCAAGTGGCTGCTCGTCGGGCGGCTGCGGGCGGGCGAGCACCCGCTGTGGAGCTCGTTCATCTGGCGCAACGAGCTCGCGGACACGTTCCTCGAGACGGTCGCCGTGCCGTGGATCGGGCCCGCGACGGTGGGCTCGCCGGCGCTCAACCTGTGGCTGCGGACGCTCGGCGCACGCATCGGGCGGGGCGTGTGGTGCGAGACGTACTGGCTGCCCGAGGCGGACCTCGTGGAGATCGGCGACGGGGCGACGATCAACCGCGGTTGCGTGCTCCAGACACATCTGTTCCATGATCGGGTCATGAGCATCGACTCCGTGACCATCGGCGCGGGCGCCGGCATCGGCCCGCACGGCGTCGTGCTGCCCGCAGCGCACGTCGGCGACGGCGCCAGCGTCGGGCCCTCGTCGCTCGTGCTGCGCGGCGACCACATCCCCGCGGGCTCGCGCTGGGCGGGCAACCCTGTCGCGCCGGTGAGCGCATGAGCTTCGGGCCGTCCGAGGGTGCGCTGGACGTCTCGCGCTACGAGCTCGAGCTCGACTACCGGGTCGCCGGCAACCGGCTCGACGCGCGGGCGCGCGTGCACGGGACGGCGCGACGCCACCTCGACCGGTTCTCGCTCGACCTCGCGGGCCTGCGGGTCAGCCGCGTGCTGCTCGACGGCCGGCGGCCCGAGCGGTGGACCCACCGCGGGGGGCAGCTGACCATCCGGCCGGGCGGCGTGCTGGCGCCCGGCGCGCCGGTCGTCGTCGTGGTGCACTACACCGGCAACCCCCGGCCGATCCGGGGGCCCTGGGGCGAGGTCGGGTGGGAGGAGCTCACCGACGGCGTCATCGTCGCGGGGCAGCCCGACGGAGCGCCCTCGTGGTTCCCGTGCCAGGACCACCCGGCCGACAAGGCGTCGTTCGGGATCGTCGTCACCACCGATGCGGGCTACGAGGTCGTGTGCAACGGGGTGCTGGTGTCCCGCACCGCGCGCTCGAGCCGCGTGCGCTGGGAGTTCGACCAGCCCGAGCCCACGGCGCCGTACCTCGCCACCGTGCAGATCGGCCGGTACCGGCGCTGGACGAGCGCGACGGCTCCGGTGCGGCAGGAGGCCGTCGTCCCCGCGCGGCTGCGTGCCGAGTTCGACCACGACTTCGCGCGGCAGCCGCAGATGATCGAGGTGTTCGAGGGCCTGTTCGGGCCGTACCCCTTCCGGGAGTACACGGTCGTCGTGACCGACGACGACCTCGAGATCCCGCTCGAGGCGCACGGGCTGTCCGTGTTCGGCGCCAACCACGTGGACGGCCACCGGGGGACCGAGCGGCTCGTCGCGCACGAGCTCGCCCACCAGTGGTTCGGCAACAGCGTGACCGCCTCGAGCTGGCGGGACATCTGGCTGCACGAGGGGTTCGCCTGCTACGCCGAGTGGCTGTGGTCGCACGCGTCGGGCGGGCGGACGGCCGACGAGCAGGCGCGCACGGCCTTCACGCGGCTGGGCGGGCTGCCGCAGGACCTCGTCGTCGGGGACCCGGGGCCGGACCTGATGTTCGACGACCGTCTGTACAAGCGCGGGGCGCTGACCCTGCACGCGCTGCGCCGGACCGTGGGCGACGACGCGTTCTTCGACACCCTGCGCGCCTGGACGGCCCAGTTCCGGCACGGCAGCGTGAGCACGGCGCAGTTCGTCTCGCTCGCCTCGGGGATCGCCGGGCGGCCGCTCGACGAGCTGTTCGACGCGTGGCTCTACGCGGCGCCGCTGCCGACCATGCCGGCGGCCGTCACGGCGTGACCTCCCGGACGGCCACGACCGCGCCGACCGGGACCGCCACCGCGCCGAGGTGCCCGGGCGGGTCCACGTCGTGCAGCTCGCAGCCGCCGATCCCGTGGGGTGCGTCGACGACCTGACCGTCGCGCAGCACGACACTGCGCGGGTCGACGGTCAGGCCGAGGCCGGACGCCTTGAGGACCGCCTCCTTGCGCACCCAGGCGCGCAGCCGCTCGTCGGTGGTCGCGACGTGCTCGCCTGGCGCCAGGGCCAGGTCGTCGAAGCCCGGCCAGAGCTCGTCGCGGCGTTGCTCCAGGTCGATGCCGACGGGGCCGACGGCCGAGACGGCGACCGCGACGACGCCCGTCCCGCGCGTGATCGAGACGTGCGCGCCCGTCGTCATGGGGGCGCCGTGCGCCGTGCTCCCGCAGGTCGGGCAGCGGCGGCCGACGACGACGTCCGCCGGGTCGACGCCCCGCACGTGGGCCACGGCGCGGCGGGCCAGCGCGGGGGCCTCGTCGGGCGCACCGGGTGCGTGACGGGTCCACCAGACCAGCACCCGCGGTTCGCTCACGCGGTCATCTTGCCGTGCGGCCCGCCCGGAACACGCCGGACCGGTCCCGGCGTTAGGGTCGCTGGAGGCAGCCCGGACGGGGCCGCCGACGATCGACGAGGGATGTGTGGCGTGTCAGGTGTGACGGCGGCCGGTCTGACGGTCGGCTATGCGGCAGCGCTCGAGCAGTTCCCGCCCATGGAGGCGGTCGAGCTCTCGGCGTACGCGGAGCAGCACGGGTTCTCGGGCGTCATGGCGGCCGACCACTACCAGCCGTGGGTGCCCGCGCAGGGCGAGGCGTCCTTCGTCTGGAACGTGCTCACCGCGCTCGGCGAGCGGACGTCCGGGGACATCGGTCCCGGGGTCACCGCCCCGACGTTCCGGTGGCACCCGGCGATGGTCGCGCAGGCGTCGGCGACGCTGGCCGCGATGTACCCGGGGCGGCACTGGCTCGGGCTGGGCTCGGGCGAGGCGCTCAACGAGCACATCACCGCGCAGTACTGGCCCGAGGCGCCCGAGCGCATCAACCGGATGTTCGAGGCCATCGACATCATCAAGAAGCTGTTCTCGGCCTCGCTCGCGGGCAAGGACGTCAAGCACGCGGGCCAGTTCTACAAGCTCGAGTCGACCCGGCTCTGGACCATGCCCGAGGTCGCTCCCGAGATCCTCGTCGCGACCGCGGGGCCGGTGACCGCCAAGCGGGCCGGGCGGCACGCGGACGGGCTCATCACGGTCGGGGCACCGCTGGAGAAGATCAGCGGGCTGTTCGGCAAGTTCGAGGAGGGCGCGCGCGAGGCCGGCAAGGACCCGTCGACGATGCCCAAGGTCCTCCAGGTGCACATGTCGTGGGCGCCGACGGACGAGGAGGCCATGGCGAACGCGATGCACCAGTGGCCCAACGGCGGCATGAAGTTCCCCAAGGGCGACATCCGCACACCGTTCGACTTCGAGCAGATGGCCAAGCTGGTGCGGCCCGAGGACTTCGAGGGACGCATGGTCGTCTCCGCCGACCCGGACAAGCACCGCGCCGACCTGCAGAAGTACGTCGACCTCGGCTTCGACCGGATCTACCTGCACAACGTGGGTCGCAACCAGCGCGAGTGGATCGAGACGTTCGGCGCCGAGGTGCTGCCGAAGCTGGTGCGATGAGCTTCGAGGTCTGGGCGCCCTCCGGGCTGGGGGAGATCACGGCGGGGGACGACCTCGTCGTTCTCCTGGCGGACCTCCTGCGGTCCGACGAGCACGGGCTGGAGGACGGGGACATCCTCGTCCTGACCAGCAAGGTCGTGTCCAAGGCCGAGGGGCGCTCGGTCTCGGCCGACGACCGGGAGCAGGCGATCACCGACGAGACCGTGCGCGTCGTCGCGACCCGTGAGCACCCCGGCGGCGTGACGCGCATCGTCGAGAACCGGCTGGGGCTCGTGATGGCCGCGGCGGGGGTCGACGCGAGCAACACGCCCGTCGGGACCGTGCTGCTGCTGCCCGTCGACCCGGACGGGAGCGCCCGCGCACTGCGCGCCGGCCTCTCGGCGGAGTTCGGTGTGCGGATCGGCGTGATCGTCTCGGACACCGCGGGGCGGCCCTGGCGGCAGGGGGTCACCGACATCGCGATCGGGGCGGCCGGCGTCGTCGTGCTCGACGACCTGCGCGGGCAGCACGACTCGTTCGGGCGTCCGCTGGTGATGACGGTCGCCGCGGTGGCCGACGAGGTCACCGCCGCCGCCGAGCTCGTCAAGGGCAAGGCCGACGGCCGGCCGCTCGCCGTGGTGCGCGGGCTGTCTCACCTCGTGACGGCGGACGACGGCCCGGGGGCCGCGGCGCTCGTCCGGCTCGGGCCGGAGGACATGTTCGCGCAGGGGAGCGCCGAGGCGTACGCGCAGGGCTGGAAGGACGCGCTGGAGGGCAAGGCGTGAGCTCGCGGCGGGCGCCGTGGGTGACGCTCGGGGTCGTCGTGACGCTGGGGGCTGCCGTGCTCGCCGTGTGGTTCGCGCGGCCCGCTGCTGCGCCGGAGGCCGCGCCCAAGCCGGTGCCGTCGTCGGCGACCCCCTCGCCCTCGCCCACGCCCAGCGCCACCCCGGACCCGTGGGACGGGTGGACCCTCGAGCAGCAGGTCGGCCAGGTGTTCATGGTCGGCGTGAACGTGGGCGACCCGAAGGCGGTGAGCACGTCCGCGATCCGCGACGACCACGTCGGCAACCTGTTCCTGCAGGGCCGCACGACGGCCGGAGCGGATGCCGTGCGCTCGTTGGTCGACTCGTTCACGGCCCTCGTCGGGCCGACGTCGACGCACTCGACGCCGCTGCTCGTGGCGACCGACCAGGAGGGCGGCGAGGTCCAGGTGCTGCGCGGGCCCGGGTTCTCGACGATCCCGTCGGCGCTGGAGCAGGCGTCGCTGTCGCCCGCCGCCCTCCAGTCCCGGGCCGCGACCTGGGGGTCCGAGCTCGCGGCGGTCGGCGTCAACCTCGACCTCGCACCCGTGATGGACCTCGTCGACGGCGTGCCTGCCGACAACCCGCCGGTCGGCGCGCTGGACCGTTCCTACGGCTTCACCGCGGACTCGGTCACGACCCACGCGAACGCCTTCAGCGCGGGCCTCTCGTCGGCCGGCGTCGGCGTCTCGATCAAGCACTTCCCGGGGCTCGGGCGGGTCACGGCCAACACGGACGACACCGCGGGCGTCACCGACTCGGTGACCACGCGCGACGACGCCTCGGTGGGGGTGTTCCGGGCCGGCATCGCCGCCGACCCGATGTCGGTGATGGTCTCGACCGCGATCTACAGCCGCATCGACCCGGACAACCCCGCGGCGTTCTCGTCGACCGTGGTGACCGGGATGCTGCGTGGCGACCTCGGCTACGACGGGCTCGTCGTGACCGACGACCTGTCGGGCGCGACGCAGGTCGTGGCGTGGGAGCCGGGCGAGCGGGCCGTGCTCGCGCTGCAGGCCGGCGTGGACCTGGTGCTGGTGTCGAAGGACCCGACGGTCGCCCACGAGATGGTGACCGCCGTGCTCGACCGCGCGCGGAGCGACCCGGCGTTCGCCGCGCAGGTGCGGGCGGCCGCCCAGCGCGTGCTCGTCGCGAAGGGCGAGTGGCTCAGCCCTGCGCCGTGATCTGCGCCGACTGGCCCGTCGCGCCGGGCTCGCCGGCGGGGATCGGCTCGACGATCACGGCCGTGCCGTAGGCGCAGACCTCGGAGAAGTTGCCGATCGCGTCGGTGTCGAACCGCATCGCGACGATGGCGTTCGCGCCGCGCGCCTCGGCGTCGGTGACCATGCGGTGCATCACGTCGTGGCGGCTCTGCGTCACGATCTTCGTGTACTCCGGGATCTCGCCGCCGCCGATGGCCCGGAAGCTCGCGGTGATGCCCGAGCCGATGTTGGTCGAGCGCACCGTGATCCCCATGACCTCCCCGAGGACGGCTTGGATGCGGTAGCCGGGCAGGTCGTTCGTCGTCACCACGATCATGGGTGCGATCGTGCCATCTACTGGGCCTTCGCCGCGGCCTTCTTCGCCTGCTTGAACTCGCGGACCTTCTGCAGGGACGCCTCGTCGACCACGTCGGCGACCGAGCGGTACCCCTCGAGCGCGTAGTCACCCGCCGCGGCTTCCCAGCCGTCCGGCCGGACGCCGAGCTGCTTGGCGAGCAGCGCGACGAAGATCTGCGACTTCTGCTTGCCGAACCCCGGCAGGGCCTGGAGGCGGTTCAGCAGGTCCTTGCCCGACGTCGCCTCGGTCCACAGCCGGGTGGTGTCGCCGTCGTAGTCGTCGCGGATGATCCGGGCGAGCTCCTGCAGCCTCGCGGCCATCGCCGCCGGGTAGCGGTGGATCGCCGGGGGAGTGCTGCACAGCGCGGTGAACTCCTCGGGGTTCGCCGCCGCGATCTCCCGCGGGTCCAGGTTCCCGAACCGCGTGAGGACCTTCCACGGCCCGCGGAACGCGTGCTCCATGCCGTACTGCTGGTCGAGGAGCATCCCGACGAGCGGCGCGAACGGCTGCTCGTCGAGAACCTTGTCAGCAGCCGCGTCGTTGGCGATCCCGAAGCCCATGGGGCCATCGTCGCACGTTCGGATCTGAGTGAGAATTGGTGTCGTGACCTCGGGATCTGCTGCTGCGCGCTGGGTCGTCGTCGTGCCCGTCAAGGTGGCGACCGCCGGGAAGACGCGGCTGTCCGGGGTGCTCGACGACCGGGTGCGCGCAGCGCTCGTGCGGGCGATGGCGCTCGACACCGTGGATGCCGCGCTCGCGGCCTCGCGGGTGGGGCACGTCCTCGTCGTGACCGCGGATCCCGAGCTGCGGGCGGCGGCGGGCCGGTTCGGGGTTGTGGACGAGCCGGGCCTGGGTGGTGAGGGTCCGCGCGCTCCTGCGGCGTCGCCCGACTCTGGTCGTGCCGCGTCGGCTGTCTCGCCGCTGGATGCGGCGGTCCTGGCGGGCGTGGCCGCAGCCCGGTCCCGTGTCCCGGGGGCGGCCGTGGCGATGCTCCTGGGCGACCTGCCCGCCCTGCGGCCGGACGACCTCGATGCGGCACTCGACCTGGCCGCCGCGGTGCCGCTCGGCTACGTCGCCGACGCCGAGGGGACGGGGACGACGATGCTCACAGCCGCTCGCGGCGAGACCCCACAGCCGCGCTTCGGGGCCGGTTCCGCGGCTGCGCACGGGTCCGTCGGCCACGTCCCGCTCGCGGTACCTGGGTCATCGAGTCTGCGCCGGGACGTCGACCTGCCGGCCGATCTCGAGGAGATCGCGCGGCTCGAGCTCGGGGTGCGGACGGCTGCCCTGCTCGCTCGGCTGCGCGGCTGAGGTTGTCCACAGGAGCCCGGCTTGATGTCAGTGGTCGGTCGTACAGTTGTTCGAGTCAGGTTCGGGCGGCTGGGGAGGGTCGATGGGCAAGCCGGGTGGGTTCGTGTCGTCCAGTCGTGACGCGCTGGCCGGTGGTTCGCTGCCTGCGGTGACACCTGACCCGATCGTGCTGCCGGCTGAGGCCTATGAGGCCTCGCCTGCCGGGCTGGTCCCGACGTTCCCCGTGCGCGCCACGTTGACGCAGGTCGCGGGGTTGTTGGAGTCGCTGGACGTGGCGGATCTGAGTACCGCGGAGCTGGTCGAGGTGGTGGCGGGTTGGCAGCAGGCCGCCGCGATCGTCGCTGCGCACCAGGCGCGCGCGGTCCAGGAGGTGCTGACGCGGCGGACCCCGTTGGGGGACTTCGCGACCGACGAGCTCGCGTGCGCGATGGTCACGACGAAAGCCGCGGTCGACGTCCTGGCCGGCCGTGCGTCTGGTATCGCCGCTCATCCGTGCCTGTCCGATGCACTGCTGGCCGGGACGGTCGACGTCCGCAAGGTCGACATCATCCTCGACGGCACCCTCGCGCTGGGGCTGTGCGAGGCGCGGGACCGGTTGATCGTGGAGGCCACCGAGGTCGCCCGCGGGCTGACCCCGACGCAGCTGGTGCGCTGGTTGCGTCGCCGGGTCCTGCTGATCGACCCCGACGTGGCCCGCAAGCGTTGCGAGGCCGCCCGCGAAGATCGCGGGGTGGAGCTGCAGTGGGCGAACGACTCGATGGCGCGGCTGATCGCGTTCCTGCCCGCCGAGGACGCCGTGGCGGCGTTCACCGTGATCGACGCCCTGGCCGGGAGCTCGGACGACACCAGTGCGGACCGGAACATCCACCAACGCCGCGCGGATGCGTTCAGCGACCTGTTCAGCGACATCCTCGACGACCAGGTCACCCCCGGTGGTCGCCCGGTCCCGCAGCGCCACGGGCAGCGCGCGACGTTGCACGTGACCGCCGCCGCGACGACCCTGCTGGGTCTGGACGAGCTGCCCGGTGAGCTCGACGGGTACGGGCCGATCCCGGCGTTCTTGGCCCGTGAGCTGTCGAAGGACGCAACCTGGCGGCGGATCTTCACCGACCCCGCCACCGGCACCTACCTCGGCGCCGGCGCCCGCACCTACCGGCCCGGGGCGGACCTGTCCCGCTCGGTGCGGACCCGGGACGTGACCTGCACCTACCCCGGCTGCCGCCAACCCGCCATCAGGTCAGAACTCGACCACGTCGTGCCGTTCGACAAGACCCGGCCGGCGGAGGAGCAGACGACCGAGGCGAACCTGCACGCCCTGTGCAAACGTCACCACCAGGCCAAGACGAAGAAGATCTGGAACGTCCGCCGCGACAAAGCCACCGGCAACACCGAATGGACCAGCCCCCTGGGGATCACGTACTACCGATCACCCATCCCGGTCCACATCAGCCCCAAGCTCTTCGAGCGTGCGAGTCGGCCACGCCCCGCACCCGACTACGACGGCGACCCACCCTTCTAGGCCTCCGTGCCACCGCGCGCCTCTCGGCTCCATCCCCTCGCACCTCACCTCGGTGTCGCTGTGCTGCGCCCGATGGTCATGGCGCCCGACGGTCGTGGTGCCCGACCGTTGTGGTGCTCCACCATCGTGCGGCTCGACTACGGCGCCGCTACTACGGTCGTGCGCCAGCCAGGTCGAGCGCGGCGGCGGCGATGCGGGCGGCCGCGGGGACGTCGACCATCAAGGTGTCGGTCGCCGAGCTCGTCCAACCCATCGCGCGGAGCGGGTCGACGACGGCGTCGTCGGCGGTGTCGACGAGCCAGGCGTCGAGGATGCCGCCGTCGGCACGCAGGCCGTAGTGCTCGGCCACCGCCCGCGCGCTGGTCTCGACGCCGATCGCGTCGAGGCAGGCGTCGGCCATCCCGCGCACGGGTGCGCCGCCGACGATCGGGCTCACGCCCACCACCGGCCCCGCGCAGGAGCGGAGCGCGTCCCCGACGCCGGGCAGAGACAGGATCGTGCCGATCGACACCACGGGGTTGGACGGCGGCAGGACGATGACGTCGGCCTCGGCGAGAGCGGCAAGCACCCCGGGTGCCGCGGTGGCGCCCTCGAGCCCGACCTGCACGAAGCCCTGGGCGGGGACGGCTGCCCGATGCCGCACCCACCACTCCTCGAAGTGGATCAGCCCGTCGGCGGTGACCACGTGCGTCTCCACCTCCTGGTCGGTCGCAGGCAGGAGGCGCACCCCCGGTTGCCACCGCTCGCACAGTCGCGCCGTCACCTCGGACAGCGGCGACCCGGCACGGAGCAGCTCGGTCCGCGCCAGGTGCGTCGCGAGGTCGAGGTCTCCGAGCGTGAACCACTCCCACCCCAGCCCGTAGGCGGCGAGGTCGTCGCTCGTACGGCGGGACTCGTCGCGTCGGCCCCAGCCCTGCTCCTCGTGCACGCCGCCGCCGAGCGTGTACATGAGCGTGTCGAGGTCGGGGCACACGCGGACGCCGTGCAGCCACATGTCGTCACCGGTGTTGGCGATGACGGTGACGTCCGCCGACGAGCCGAGGTGGGCGAGCAGGCCGCGCGTGAAGCGTGCGCCGCCGACCCCGCCCGAGAGCACGGTGATCTTCATGGCTGGTCCTCCGAAGGTGGCGGGGTGGTCTCGTGGAAGGCGATCACGGGCCGACCGGTGCGCGGGTGCGTGAGCACCTCGGCCTCGACGCCGTAGACCTCGCGCAGCAGGTCGGGTCGCAGCACGTCGGCGGGGTGCCCGGCGGCGACGAGGCGCCCGGCGGACAGGACGAGCACGTGCTCGCAGAACGCGGCGGCCAGGTTGAGGTCGTGCAGCGCGGCGACGCTGGTGATCCGCAGGTCGCGCACGAAGGCGAGCAGCGAGAGCTGGGCGCTGATGTCGAGGTGGTTGGTCGGCTCGTCGAGCAGCAGGAGGCTCGGCTGCTGGGCCAGGGCCCGGGCGATGTGGACCCGCTGGCGCTCGCCCCCGGACAGGGTCGCCCAGGAGCGCGAGGCGAGCGTGGTGGCTTGCGCGGCCGCCAACGCGCGGTCGACTGCCCCCTCGTCGTCGTCCGCGCCCCACAGGGAGCGGAACGGGATGCGCCCCAGAGACACCACCTCGCGGACGGTCAGCGGCACGGTGCTCGACGACTCCTGCTCCACGAGGGCGATCTGGCGCGCTCGTGACCGGCGCGGCAGGTCGTGCACGGGGGAGTCGTCGACCAGCACCGCGCCGGACTCGGGCACCAGCAGCCCGGCGACGAGGCGGAGCAGGGTCGTCTTCCCGGCGCCGTTCGGCCCGAGCAGGCCGGTGAGCGCGCCGTCGGGCGGTGTCGCGTCGATGCCGTCGACCACCCACCGCCCACCGAGCCGCGTGCCGACCCCGGCGATCGTCAGCTCCATGCCGCCCCCTGACGACGGCGCAGCAGCACGGCGAACACGGGCACACCGACCAGCGCGGTGACGATGCCGACGGGCAGCTCGCGCGGGTCGAACACCGTCCGGGCCAGCGTGTCGGCCCAGATCAGGAACACGGCGCCGGCCAGCGCGGTGACGGGCAGCAGTCGACGGTGCGCGGGCCCGGTCAGCGCGACGACGGCGTGGGGCAGCACGAGGCCGACGAAGCCGATCGCCCCGCTCACGGCGACCATCGCTCCCGTGAGCAGCGCGACGAGCGTCATCAGCGTCCAGCGAGTCCGGTCGACGTCGATGCCGAGCGCCCCGGCGGCGGTGTCGCCGAACGCGTACGCGTCGAGCCGCACCGCCTGCGCCAGCACGATGCCGCCGACGCCGAGCACGGCGATCCCGGCGATCGCCACGGACTGCCAGTCCGAACCGGCGAGCGAGCCGAGCAGCCACGACAGGATCTCGCGGTAGGAGTCGCCGGTCGCGGTCCAGAAGATGACCAGCGACGTCCCGGCCGCGCACAGCTGCGACACCGCGAGACCGGCCAGCACCGCGCGCCCCGGCGTGAGCGTCCCGCCCGTGCGGGCGAGCGAGAACGTCGCGACGAGGGCGAGCAGCGCGCCCGCGAACGCGGCCACGGGCAGCAGCAGCGCCACCCCGACGACGAGCACCGCGACCGCCCCGAGCGACGCGCCCGACGACAGGCCCAGCAGGTACGGGTCGGCGAGCGGGTTGCGCGTGAGCGACTGCATGACCGCCCCGGACAGCGCGAGCCCCGCACCGACGGCCGCCGCCGTCAGCACGCGCGGCAGCCGCAGCTCCCAGACGATGGCGTCGTGCAGCCGCGGGACCGGCGTGACGTCGAGGCCGAGGTGCCCGCCGATGCTGCGCGCGACCTCGCCGACCCCGAGCCCGGCCGGCCCGATCGCGACCGCCACCAGGACGGTCACAACGAGCAGCGCCAGGCCGACGACGACGAGGGGCGCCAGCGGCGTGCGCCGGCGCGCGGGGACGGGAAGGATCACTTGCCGAGCGCCGCCAGCTGCTCGTCGAGCGAGACGACCGAGTCCGCGTTCCGCACACCGGCCTCGGTGGCGGCGAACGGCAGCGTCAGGAATCGCTTCTCGCGGACAGCGGTCAGCTCGCGCGTCGCGGCGTTCGTCTCGAGCAGCGTGATCTTGTCCGCGGCCGTGTTCCACGACGCGTCGACGAGGACGATGACGCTCGGGTCGGCGGCGACGATCTTCTCCCAGCCCGCCGAGGTCCACGTGTCGTGCACGTCGGCGAAGATGTTGGTCAGCCCGGCCGCGTCCATGATCATCTGCGGCGAGCCGATGCCCGCGCCGACGTACGGGGTGTCCGTGCCCGACGAGTACCAGAGCGCGGTCGTCGGCTCGGCCGGGGTCTTGGCCGACGAGAGCGTCGCCTTCATGTCCTCGACGACGGCGTCCGCCCGGTCGGCGACCCCGAAGATCGAGCCGACCTCGCGGACCTCGCCGAACACGTCGTCGAACGTGAGCGGGTCCGGCATGTAGTCGGGCTCCTTGCACGCGGCGGGGGAGACGTAGGTGCCGATCCCCAGCTTGCCGAGCGCCGCCCTGTCGCCCGCTCCGTCGTCGGAGAAGTTCGACTCCCAGCCCGCGTAGACGAAGTCCGGGTCGAGCCCCAGCAGTGCCTCCTGGCCCGGGACCTGCGGCGAGAGGACCGGCACGTCGGCAGCGGCAGCGGCCCACTCGTCGGGCACCGGGCCGTCCGCGAACGCCGTGCCGACGAGCCGGTCGCCCAGCCCGAGGGCGAGCATCATCTCGGTCGTCGACGACTTGATCGTCACCACCCGCTCGGGCGGGCTGGTGACCGTCACGGCCGTCCCGCAGTTGTCGAGGCTCACGGGCGCGAAGCCTGCGGACGACGAGGCCGACGCGGTCGGCGACGCGGCGGGCGCGTCCGACGAGCACGCGGCGAGCCCGAGCGTGAGCACGAGCCCCGCAGAGGCGATGGCGAGGCGGGACGTGGGCATGCGGCGGCTCCGGGTGGTGAGGGGGTCGTGGCTCGGCCGGGGTGGGCACGAGCGTTCACGGGCTGGGCGCAACACGCGCCACCGGAGGCCGCCCAAAGGCCGGGCGGCGGTTCCCCGGCCACGTCCGGCCGGGTTCCTGAGGTCAGGTTAGTGCCGGTGGCCGCGGTGGGCCGCGCGCAGTGGTGTGACGAGGGCCGCACCTCCGTCCGGATCGTGGGCGACGACGAGGCCCCGCGCGCACGCCACGCCCGGATCCGCCTACCGTGACGCCATGAGCACATCGCAGAACCGCCGCGCCCTCGTCACCGGTGCCTCGTCCGGGATCGGCGCCGCGACCGTCCGCAGGCTGCGCGCCGACGGCTGGGACGTCGTCGCCACGGCCCGCCGCGCCGACCGCCTCGCCGCGCTCGCCGAGGACACGGGCGCCGAGGTGTTCGCGGCCGACCTCACGCAGGCGGCCGACGTCACGGCCCTCGTCGACTACGTCGAGCAGACCGGCGGGCTGGACGCGGTCGTCAACAACGCCGGTGGTGCGCTCGGCCTCGACCCGGTGGCCACCTCGGACGTCGAGCAGTGGCGCGCGATGTACGAGATCAACGTGCTCGGCACGCTCCAGGTCACGCAGGCGGTGCTGCCGCTGCTGCGCGCCCGCGGAGGGGGAGACGTGGTCGTCGTGACGTCGACCGCGGCGGACGGCGCCTACGAGGGCGGTGCGGGCTACACAGGCGCCAAGCACGCCGAGCGGATGCTCGCGACGACGCTGCGCTGGGAGATCGTCGACGAGCCGATCCGCGTCATCCAGATCGCACCGGGCGCGGTCGCGACCGAGGAGTTCTCGCTCGTCCGGTTCGGCGGCGACGCGGAGCGCGCGGCTGCGGTCTACGACGGTTTCGAGCCGCTCGTGGCCGACGACATCGCCGACGCCGTCTCGTGGACGCTGAGCCGCCCCGCGCACGTCAACGTCGACCTGCTCGTCGTGCGCCCCCGCGCGCAGGCCAGCAACACCAAGACGTCCCGCAAGGCGTCCGACGTCTGAGGCCCGCGCGGCCTGTCGGTGGCCGCGCCTATGGTGTCCAGGTGCCTGACGCAACCAAGCGGGACGCCACCAAGCCGGACGCCACCAAGCCGGTGACGGCGCCCTCCACGACCGCCGCGCTGCTCCGGCTGCGGGACTGGGCGCGGCCCGCGCAGCGTCGGATCCTCATCGGGGGCGTGATGGCCCTCGGCGCGAGCCTGCTCTCGCTGGTCCTGCCGCAGGTGCTCGCCTGGCTGGTCAACGGGCCGCTGCTGACCGACGGCTCGCGCGCGGGCGTCGTCGGGGCGGCCGCCGTGGTCCTCGTCCTCGGGCTGCTCGAGGCGTTCCTGGTCTGGTGCCGCCGTGCCTTCATCGCGACGCCGGGCACGAACGTCGAGCGTGACATGCGGGTCTCGATGTTCCGCCACGTGCTCGACCTGCCGGTGGAGTTCCACGACCGGTGGTCGGGCGGGCAGCTGCTGTCGCGGTCGATGGCCGACCTCGGCTCGATCCGCCGCTGGCTCGTGTTCGGGCTCGTCATGATGTGCGTGAGCGCCGCGACCGTCGTGGTCGGCGTCGCGCTGATGATCGCGACGAGCTGGCAGCTCGGCCTCGTCTACGTGGCCGGCGCGGTCCCGATGATCTGGCTGAGCTTCCGCTTCCGGGAGGACTACAAGGTCGTCGCCCGGCGAGCGCGGGACCAGGCGGGCGACCTCGCGACCGCCGTCGAGGAGTCCGTGCACGGCATCCGGGTGCTCAAGGCGTTCGGCCGCGCGCAGGACGCGCTCGACGACTTCTCCCGGCAGGCCGACGCGCTGCGCGACACCGAGGTGCACAAGGCCAAGACCTTGTCCCGGGTGACGTTCGCGCTGGGCGCGATCCCCGAGGCGATCCTCGCCGTGTCGCTCGCCGTCGGCGTGCCGCTGGCCGCGCACGGGCACATCAGCGTGGGCGCGCTCGTCGCGTTCTTCGCCACCGCGACGATCGTCAACCGGCCGGTGGAGCGCCTCGGGCAGTTCCTCGCGATGACCCTCGACGCACGCGCGGCCACCGACCGGTACGTGCAGGTCATGGACACGGTCTCGGCGGTGCGGGACCCCGAGGTGCCGGTCGCGCTCCCCGCGGCCGGCCCGGGCGGCACGCGCGTCGAGCTCGCGGGGGTGTCGTTCGCGCACCCCACGGGCGCCGAGGTCCTGACGGGGGTCGACCTCGTGCTCGAACCGGGTCTGACGACGGCGCTCGTCGGGCTGACGGGCAGCGGCAAGTCCACGCTGCTCCAGCTCCTGCCTCGCCTCTACGACGCGAGCTCGGGGCGGGTGCTCATCGACGGCATCGACGTTCGCGACCTGGCGCGCGCGGAGCTGCGCGGGGCCGTCGCCGTGGCGTTCGAGGACCCGATCCTGTTCTCCGCCTCGGTGCGCGACAACGTGCTGCTCGGCGCCGACGCCGCCGACGAGGCGCTCCTGCACCTCGCGCTGGACGTCGCGAGCGCGGACTTCGTGGCCGGCCTCCCGCGCGGCGTCGACACCGTGATCGGCGAGGAGGGGCTTAGCCTGTCCGGCGGGCAGCGGCAGCGCATCGCGCTCGCGCGCGCCGTGGCGGCCAGGCCCCGCGTGCTGCTCCTCGACGACCCGCTCTCCGCGCTCGACGTGAGCACCGAGGCGGCCGTCACCGCACGGCTGCGCGAGGTGCTGGTCGGCACGACGACGCTGGTGGTCGCGCACCGGCCCTCGACCGTCGCGCTCGCCGACCGGGTGGCCGTGCTCGAGGACGGGCGCATCACGGGCGTCGGCACGCACGCCGACCTGCTCGCGAACCACCCGCACTACCGCTACGTGCTGACCGCCCTCGCGGCCGAGGACGTCGAGCCCCAGGCGGTGGCGCTGTGAGCACGCAGGCGCACGACGAGCAGCGCGCCATCCGGACGCGGTCGCTCGCGCTGCTGCGCGAGATGATCCGGCCCGTCGCGCGGCCCGCCGCGGGCGCCGCGGTCCTCGTCGTGCTGGCCCAGCTCGCGCTCGTCGCGGGACCCGCGCTCGTGGCCTACGGCATCGACAGCGCGCTGCCCGCACTGCGCGAGGGCCGGTCCGGGCCGCTCCTGCTCGCCGCGGGCGCGTACCTGGTCGCCGCGCTCGCGGGCGGCTGGCTCGGCGCCGCGACCGTCCGGGCGTCGGCCCGCGTCAGCCAGACGATCCTGCTCGAGCTGCGCCGGCGCGTGTTCCGGCACACCCAGCGCCTCGACCTCGAGTTCCACGAGCGCTACACCTCGGGCCGGATCATCTCTCGCCAGACCTCGGACCTGGACGCCCTGCGCGAGCTGCTCGACGGCGGCCTGACCACCCTCGCCTCGAGCGTCCTGGCCATCGCGTTCACGGCGATCGGCCTCGCGGTCCTCGACTGGCGCAGCGGGCTCCTGCTGGTCGCCGCCGTGGTCCCGGGAATCGTCCTGACGCGCTGGTTCCAGGTGCGCTCGCAGGCGCAGTACCGGGCGTCACGGACGTCCGCGGCGCGGCTGGTCGTCCAGTTCGTCGAGGCGATGACGGGCATCCGCGCGGTCCAGGCTTTCCGCCGCGAGGCGCAGACCGAGGCGGCCTACGACGAGCTCGCCGAGGAGTACCGGGCGAACAGCGCCGAGGCGATCCGAGTCAACGGCATCTTCGACACGGGCCTGACCCTCATCGCCAACGTCACGGTCGCGGTCGTGCTGCTCGTCGGCGGTCTCCGCGTGCTCGACGGCGGCCTCGAGGTCGGCGTCCTCATCGGCGCCGTGCTCTACACCCGCCGGTTCCTGGCGCCGCTCGGCCAGATCGGCATGTTCTACAACTCCTTCCAGTCGGCGACCGCCGCGCTCGAGAAGGTGGCGGGCCTGCTCGCCGAGGAGCCCACGGTCCCGGACCCGGTCCGCCCCGTCGCGCTGCCGGCCGTGCGCGGCGACCTCCGGTTCGCCGACGTCACGTTCGGCTACGGGGGCGGCCCGATCGTCCTCCCGCACCTCGACCTGCACGTCCCCGCCGGGCAGGCCGTCGCGCTCGTCGGCCGGACCGGCGCGGGCAAGTCGACGGTCGCCAAGCTGCTCGCCCGGTTCTACGACGTGCGCGACGGGGCCGTGCTGCTCGACGGCGTCGACGTCCGGGAGATCGCGCCGGGCGACCTGCGGCGCGCGGTCGTCATGGTCACGCAGGAGGCGTACCTGTTCTCCGGGTCGATCGCCGCGAACATCGCGATCGGCCGGCCGGGCGCGACCGCCGCCGAGGTGGAGGCGGCCGCGCGTGCCGTCGGCGTGCACGAGCTCGTGGCGGCGATGCCCGACGGGTACGACACCGACGTGGACAAGCGCGGCGTGCGGCTCTCGGCAGGGCAGCGGCAGCTGGTCTCCTTCGCGCGGGCGTTCCTCGCCGACCCGGCCGTCCTCGTGCTCGACGAGGCCACGAGCTCGCTCGACGTGCCCGGTGAGGCGCAGGTGCAGCGCGGCCTGCGCACGCTGCTCGCGGGCCGGACCGCCGTCGTCATCGCCCACCGCCTCTCGACCGTCATGGGGTCGGACCGCGTGCTCGTGGTCGACGACGGCCGCGTCCTGGAGGACGGTTCGCCCGCCGAGCTCGTGGCCGCCGGGGGCCGGTTCGCCCGGTTGCACGAGGAGTGGCAGCGCTCGCTGGCTACGCAGCCCTGAGGCTCACAGGTGGCGCGCCGCGAACAGGTGCAGCGCGTCGCGCACGAACGTCGCGCCCGCCTCGCCGCCGTAGGTCGCGGCGAACCGCGGGTCGGCGACGTACATGTCGGCCAGGCCGGTCACGTACTCGCGCACGGGCGCCGAGCCGTGGCCCGGCGTGCCCGGGATCGAGCCGAGCCAGGCGACGTGCCGGCCCGCGAGGTCCTGGGCGAACTCGCTCGCGGGGTCGTGCCCGGCGCCGGCCGCGGCGGCCCACTCGTCGGCCAGCGCGGCCGTGCGTGACTTCCAGTCGGCCCGCTCGGCCTCGCTCATCGAGCGCCACCAGGCGTCCGACGTGTCGTACGCCGTGCGGCCCCAGCGCTCGACGACCTCTTCCTCGTGCTGCGTGTGGTCGAACCCGTCGAACATCTTCTCGGCCATGACCGTCCCTCCCTGCTCCCTCGTGCTGATGGTGGACTCGACCGCGGCGATCTGCCGGTCGAGGCGGCGCTTCTCGGACTCCAGCCAGGCCAGGTGCCGGCGCAGCGCCGCGGTGCCGTCGTGCTCGTCGTCCAGCGCGCGGCCGATCTCGGCCAGGCCGAGCCCCAGCTCGCGCAGCAGCAGGATCCGCTGCAGCCGCACGAGCGCGTCGTCGTCGTACCAGCGGTACCCGTTGTCGCCGACCCTGCTGGGCGCGAGCAGGCCGACGGCGTCGTAGTGACGCAGCGTGCGGCTCGTCGTGCCCGTCAGCCGGGCGACCTCCTGGATCGATGCCTCCATGCCGACCACGGTAGAACTTGACGTCGCGTCAAGGTCAAGCCCGCGGTGCGGACCGTCCTGCACAGGAACCGCAAGGCGGCCGCGACGCGACGGCAACGTCGCGGCAACATCGGGCGCCTAGCCTGCGGGAGTGACGACGACCGAGGCCGCTGCAGGTCAGGTGCTCCCGCCCGAGCGCGAGGTGCTCTCCTACGACAGGTTCGGCGTGGCGGTGCGCTAGCTCGCCCAGTCCGTCGCCGACGCGGGCTACGTGCCGGACCTGGTGATCGCGGTGGCCCGCGGCGGGCTGCCGCTGGGCGGCGCGCTCGCGTACGCGCTCGGCACCAAGGCGGTCGGCACCTTGAACGTCGAGTTCTACACGGGCATCGACCAGCGCCTGCCCGACCCGGTGGTCCTGCCGCCGCTGCTCGACATCGAGGCGTTGCGGGGCGCGCGCGCGCTGGTCGCCGACGACGTCGCCGACACGGGGGAGACCCTGGCGCTCGTCGGGCAGCTCATGGCCCTGCACTGCGCCGAGGTCCGGACCGCAGTGCTCTACGCCAAGCCCCACTCGGTCGTCGACCCCGACTTCGTCTGGCGGCGCACCGACCGGTGGATCACGTTCCCCTGGTCGGACCAGGAACCCGTCGTGGCGGCGGGCTGACGCCCGTGGCACCTGTCGAGGTCGCGCCAAGCGACGTGGGCTGGCGGCACGACGACGAGCTGGGGGGTCACCTGCGCGCGGGCTTCGGGGTCGTCGTGACGGCCGTCGAGCCCGTCAGCGGCGGCACGGAGGCGCGCGTCTGGAAGGTGCGCGGGGACGACGGGCGGACCTGGGCGGCGCGCTGGTCGCCCGCCGGCGTACCGGTCGGGCAGCACGTCGCGGCGGCCCTCGCGCTCGCCTGCCCGGGCGGCGGACAGGCCGTGCCTGCGCGCGCGACCGACGGCAGCCTCGGGTACGCGTGCGCCGGTGGCACCCTCACGCTCACGTCGTGGCTCGAGGGCCCGACGGCGCTCGCCGAACCCCTGACGGCACCGGCCTGGCTCGCGCTCGGGCGTCTCGTCGGGCGCCTGCACGCCGTCGACCCCGCGTTCGTGCCGGGCCTGCCGGTCGTCGACTTCACGCCCGGCTGGTGGCGAGAGGCGTTCGACGCCGTCGAGCGTGCGCGGGAGTCGCCCGCTGCCGACGAGCGCGCACGCGCCACGCTCGAGACGTGGGACGGCTCGCGTCGGCGCCTGCTGCTCGTGCGGGAACGCACCGAGCGGGTCGGCCACCGCCTGCACGAGCTGCAGCGGCACGAGCCCACGGCCCTGCCGATGGTCGTCTGCCACGGCGACCCGCACCAGGGCAACGTGATCGTCACCGGGCCGGACAGGGTCGCGCTCGTCGACTGGGACTCGGCCGTGCTGGCCCCGGCGGAGCACGACCTCATGTTCGTCCTGGGCGGCACGTACAGCGCCCGGCCGATCACCGACCTGGACGCCGCCGAGTTCTTCACCGGCTACGGCCGGGTCGACATCGACGACGACCGGCTGGCCTACGCACGCGGGGTGCGGCTGCTCGAGGACGCCTCGGACTGGGCCCGCCGGGCGCTCGACCCGCAGCGCCCGGACGACGAGCGTGCGGGGGGGCACGAGATCCTGCGCACCGTGCTCGGCCCGGACGGGCTTCTCGACCTGGCGCTCGGGTAGCGCGCTCAGCTAGAGACCGAGCCGCCGCACGGCCGCCGCGACCAGCGCGTCGGGGGAGTCGACGACCTCGACCGCGCCGGCCGCCTCGAGCTCGTCGTCCTGCGCGTAGCCCCACGCCACGCCCACGCAGTCGATCCCGTGCGCGCGCGCACCGATGACGTCGTGCTCGCGGTCGCCGGCCATCAGCCGGGCCTCGCCAGGCTCCCGGCCCGTCAGGGCGCGGGCGATCACACCCGCCTTCGTCGCGCCGTCGGCCTCGAGCGAAGCGCCGAAGATCCCGTCCACGAGGGGAGCGATGCCGAGGCGCTCGCAGATCGGCACGGCGTAGACCTCGGGCTTCGACGTCGCGACCAGCAGCGTGGCGCCCGCTTCGCGCAGCGCCGCCAGCGCCTCGGTGATGCCCGGGTAGACCGCGTTGTCGAACATCCCGCCCGCCACGTACGCCGAGCGGTAGTGCGCGACCATGGTGTCGGCCTGGGAGACCGACATGCCGCGCTCGAGCAGCGCGTCGTGCAGCGGCGGGCCGACGAACGAGCGCAGCTCGGTCGGCGTCGGCACCGTGAGCCCTGACGCGGTGAAGGCGTGCACCACCGACGACGCGATGCCCGGGTAGGAGTCGGTGAGCGTGCCGTCGAGGTCCAGGAGCAGCAGGGGTCCGGTCACGGGACCAGTCTGGCGCGGCCCGCACCCGGACGGCACGCGCGGGACGGTCCGCGAGCCGTCGGCTAGGCTGGGAGCACAGGCATCGACCCGGCCATCACCGGAGAGCCTCCGGAAGAACGGGCCGCTCCGCCAGGGTCCCAGTAGAACCGGACGGGTAGGCCCGTCACAGCCCTCACGAGTGGTCGACGCCCAGCGCACAGCCCGTGCGCAGCGGACGCCGGCAAGCGAGGTGGTACCGCGGTGGTCCCGGTCCGTTCCGGGGCGATCGTCCTCGTAGCCGCACGCGAACGACCACAGGAGACCGCACGGTGGCCACGAACTACCCGCTGCACCGGACCGATTCCGCTGTCCCCGCATCCCCGGACCTGCCCGCGCTCGAGCGCGAGGTCCTGGCCCACTGGGACGCCGACGGCACCTTCCAGGCGTCGATCGACCAGCGGGACGCGGGCGAGAACGGCGCGAACGAGTACGTCTTCTACGACGGCCCGCCGTTCGCCAACGGCCTGCCGCACTACGGGCACCTGCTCACCGGTTACGCGAAGGACGTCGTCCCGCGCTACCAGACGATGCGCGGCCACCGGGTCGAGCGCCGGTTCGGCTGGGACACCCACGGCCTGCCCGCCGAGCTCGAGGCGCAGCGCGTGCTCGGCATCACCGAGAAGTCGCAGATCGATGAGCTCGGCATCGACAAGTTCAACGCGGCGTGCCGCGAGTCGGTGCTGAAGTACACCGGCGAGTGGCGCGAGTACGTGACCCGCCAGGCCCGCTGGGTCGACTTCGACCACGACTACAAGACGCTCGACACCCCCTTCATGGAGTCGGCGATCTGGGCGTTCAAGCAGCTGTACGACAAGGGGCTGGCCTACGAGGGCTACCGCGTCCTGCCGTACTGCTGGGTCGACGAGACGCCGCTGTCGAACCACGAGCTGGGCATGGACGACGACGTCTACCAGTCGCGCCAGGACCCGGCGCTGACCGTCGGCCTGCGCCTGGAGACGGGCGAGCTCGCGCTGATCTGGACGACGACGCCGTGGACGCTGCCCAGCAACCTCGCCGTCGCGGTCGGTCCGGACATCGACTACGTGACCGTCGAGCCCGCGCCGGGCTCGCCGTTCGCGGAGGCCCACCCGGGCGAGCGCGTCCTGCTCGCGGAGCCGCGGCTCGCTGCGTACGAGCGCGAGCTGGGCGAGGCGACCGTCGTCGCCACCGTGCGCGGCGCCGACCTCGCGGGCCGCCGCTACACGCCGCCCTTCGACTACTTCGCCGACCGCGAGAACGTCCACCAGGTGCTGGTCGCGGACTTCGTCACCACCGAGGACGGCTCGGGCATCGTGCACCTCGCCCCCGCCTTCGGCGAGGACGACATGACGGTCTGCGAGGCGGCGGGCATCGCGCCCGTCGTGCCCGTCGACTCCGGCGCGCGCTTCACCACCGAGGTCCCCGACTACGTGGGTCTGCAGGTGTTCGAGGCGAACAAGCCGATCATCGCCGACCTCAAGGCGGGCACCGGCCCGCTCGCGCGCGTCGCGGCCGAGCAGCGCAGCGTCGTCGTGCGGCACGAGACCTACGAGCACTCCTACCCGCACTGCTGGCGCTGCCGGAACCCCCTGGTCTACAAGGCGGTCTCGAGCTGGTTCGTGCGCGTCTCGCAGTTCCGCGACCGCATGGTCGAGCTCAACCAGCAGATCACCTGGACGCCGGAGCACATCAAGGACGGCCAGTTCGGCAAGTGGCTGAGCAACGCCCGTGACTGGTCGATCAGCCGCAACCGCTACTGGGGCACGCCCATCCCGGTGTGGGTCTCGGACGACCCGAGCCACCCGCGCGTGGACGTCTACGGCTCCCTCGCGGAGCTCGAGGCCGACTTCGGGCGGCTCCCGGTCGACGAGCGCGGCGAGGTGGACCTGCACCGGCCGTTCATCGACGACCTGACGCGCCCGAACCCCGACGACCCCACGGGCGCGAGCACGATGCGGCGCATCCCCGACGTGTTCGACGTGTGGTTCGACTCGGGCTCGATGCCGTTCGCCCAGGTGCACTACCCGTTCGAGAATGCCGACTGGTTCGAGAACCACTACCCGGGCGACTTCATCGTCGAGTACATCGGCCAGACCCGCGGCTGGTTCTACACGCTGCACGTGCTGGCCACAGCGCTGTTCGACCGTCCCGCGTTCAAGAACGTCATGTGCCACGGCATCGTGCTGGGCGACGACGGCCGCAAGGCCAGCAAGTCGCTGCGCAACTTCCCCGACCCCGTGATCATGTGGGACAAGTACGGCTCCGACGCGGTGCGCTGGTCGCTCATGTCGAGCCCGATCCTGCGGGGCGGGAACCTCGTCGTCACCGAGGAGGGCATCCGCGACGGCGTGCGCCAGGTGCTGCTGCCGCTGTGGTCGACGTACTACTTCTTCACGCTCTACTCGGGCGCGGCCGCGGGCGGTGCCGGCTACCGGGCGACGCGGGTGGACGCGGCTCGAGTCGCCGGGATGGCGCCCATGGACCGCTACGTCCTGGCGCGGACGGGTGACCTGGTCGACGACGTCACCGCGCACATGGACGCCTACGACATCGCCGCGGCGTGCGAGGCCGTGCGCGTGCACCTCGACGTCCTCACCAACTGGTACGTCCGCACCCAGCGGGACCGGTTCTGGGCGGAGGACGACGACGCGTTCGACACGCTCTGGACGGCGCTGGAGACGCTGACCCGCGTGATGGGGCCGCTCGCCCCGCTGGTCACCGAGGAGGTCTGGCGCGGCCTGACCGGCGAGCGCAGCGTGCACCTCACCGACTGGCCGACCCGCGACGAGGTGCTGGCCGCGGACGCGGACCTGGTGCGCGCGATGGACCAGGTGCGTGCGGTGACTTCGACGGCGCTCGGCCTGCGCAAGGCGAACTCGGTCCGCGTGCGGCAGCCGCTGCACCGCCTCACGGTCGCGGTCGACGATCCGTCTGCGCTCGCGCCCTACGCGGCGCTGCTCGCGGCGGAGCTCAACGTCAAGGCGATCGACCTCGAGCAGGCCGACGCCGGCGCGGCCGAGCGGTTCGGCATCAGCCAGCGCCTCGCGGTCAACGCCCGCGCCGCCGGTCCGCGCCTGGGGCGCGGTGTGCAGGCGGTCATCCAGGCGTCCCGGTCGGGTGCGTGGCGCGTCGACGGCGAGACGGTCGTCGTGACGACGGCCGACGGGGACGTCGCGCTCGAGCCCGCCGAGTACGAGCTGACGACCGTGGTCGCCGGGGGGGCGCAGGACGCCAGCACGGCGGCCGTGCTGCCCGGCGGCGGGTTCGTCGTGCTCGACCTCACGCTCGACGACGCGCTGCTCGCCGAGGGCTACGCCCGCGACGTCGTGCGCGCCGTGCAGGACGCCCGCAAGGCCGCCGGCCTGCAGGTGGGGGACCGGATCGTCCTGTCCCTCGACGTCCCGCGCGAGCACGTCGGCGCGGTCGAGGAGCACCAGGACTTCATCGCCCGCGAGACGCTCGCGGTGGGCGTGACGATCGACGTGTCGCCGACCCCGGAGCTCGCGGTGAGCGTCGAGGCAGTCGAAGCCGGAGGGTACGAGGCATGAGCACCAGCGGAGCGGACCACACCCGGCGCCAGGCCGAGCGCGAGGCGCGGACGGCGGCCGACGAGGTCTACCGGGCGATCCTGTCGCGCGCGCCGGAGCACGACATCGACCCCACCCTCGAGCGCGTGCGCCAGGTGTGCGAGCTGCTCGGCGACCCGCAGAAGGCGTACCGCGTGGTGCACCTGACGGGCACCAACGGCAAGACGTCGACGAGCCGGATGGTCGAGCGGCTCGTGCGCGAGCACGGCCTGCGCACCGGCCGGTTCACCAGCCCGCACCTGACGCGCGTCACCGAGCGGATCGCGATCGACGGCGAGCCCATCAGCGACGAGCGGTTCGTCGAGGTCTGGCAGGACGTCGCGCCCTACGTGCACCTGGTCGACCAGCGCTCCGCGGAGAAGGGCGAGCCGCGGCTGTCGTTCTTCGAGGTGTTCACGGTGATGGCCTTCGCCGCGTTCGCCGACGCACCCGTGGACGTCGCGATCATCGAGGTCGGGATGGGCGGTGCCTGGGACTCGACGAACGTGGCCGACGGCGACGTCGCGATCATCACGCCGATCGCGATGGACCACGAGCGCTACCTCGGCGAGACGCTCGTCGAGATCGCCTCGGAGAAGTCCGGGATCGTCAAGGACGGTGCCACCCTCGTGCTCGCGCGCCAGACCGAGGACGTCGAGGGCGTGGTCCTCGCGGCCGCGGCCGAGCGCGGCGCGCGCGTGATCCGCGAGGACGTCGAGATCGCGGTCGTCGAGCGCTCGGTCGCGGTGGGCGGGCAGCTGCTCACCCTGCGCGGCACCGGCGGCACATACACCGAGATCTTCCTGCCGCTGCACGGCAGGTTCCAGGCGCACAACGCGCTGCTCGCGCTCGCGGCCGTCGAGTCGCTCATCGCCGGCGGCGCCGCGCTCGAGCCCGGGATCGTCGAGGCGGGGTTCGCGGACGTCGACTCGCCCGGGCGGCTCGAGATCGTGCGCACGAGCCCGACGGTCATCGTCGACGGCGCCCACAACCCCGCCGGGATGGAGGCGCTGGTCTCCTCGCTCGACGAGGCGTTCGCGTTCCAGAGCGTCGTGGGCGTCGTCGGCGTGATGGCGGACAAGGACCCCGAGGGCATCCTGTCGGTGCTCGAGCCGGTGCTCGACCAGATCGTCGTGACGGCCGCGAACAACCCCCGTGCGCTCGAGGCCGACGACCTGGGGGAGATCGCGGTCGAGGTCTTCGGCGAGGACCGCGTGCACGTCGTCGAGCGGCTCGACGAGGCCGT
Source organism: Cellulomonas sp. PhB150 (assembly GCF_003755175.1). Taxonomy (GTDB): domain Bacteria; phylum Actinomycetota; class Actinomycetes; order Actinomycetales; family Cellulomonadaceae; genus Cellulomonas. The sequence goes on from NZ_RKHX01000002.1 coordinate 414,247, forward strand.
CGACCTCGCAGCCGGGCTCGCGGAGCGCGACGTCGAACGCGGTGCCGCGGTGCTGGTCACGGGCTCGATCCTGCTCGTCGCGGAGGCGCGAATCCTGCTCGGTCGCGCCTGAGCAACGCCGTGCACGAATGTGCACACCCTGCGCACGTTCTCACCTTGACGGCCCTGACGGGTGACGTGAAGGTGGGGATCGGGGGCAGTCCAGCACGCACCGTGGTCGGGTGAGGATGCCCGCCGAAGGGATGGTCGACGTGAAGAAGCTCATCAACGATCCGCGCACCGTCGTCGCCGAGTCCCTGGAGGGATTCGCTGCGGCCCACGCCGACCTCGTGGTGGTGAACGCGGAGCCCGCGTTCGTCACGCGGGCCGGTGGAGCGGTGAGCGGCAAGGTGGGGCTCGTCTCGGGCGGCGGCAGCGGGCACGAGCCGCTGCACGCGGGGTTCGTCGGCGTCGGGATGCTCGACGCGGCGGTGCCCGGTCCCGTGTTCACCTCGCCGACGCCCGACCAGATCGCGCCGGCCCTGCAGGCCGCGGACAGCGGCAAGGGCGTGCTCGCCATCGTCAAGAACTACACGGGTGACGTGCTCAACTTCGAGACCGCCGCCGAGCTCGCCGAGGCCGAGGGCGTCACCGTCCGGACCGTCGTCACGAACGACGACGTCGCCGTCGAGGACTCCCTCTACACGGCCGGCCGGCGCGGCGTGGCCGGCACGGTGTGCGTCGAGAAGATCGCCGGAGCGGCGGCCGAGCGGGGCGACGACCTCGACGCGGTGGTCGCGGTCGCGGAGAAGGTCAACGCGAACGTCCGGACCATGGGCGTGGCGCTGACCGCCTGCACGGTGCCGCACGCGGGCAAGCCGTCGTTCGACCTGCCCGAGGACGAGATCGAGATCGGCATCGGCATCCACGGCGAGCCCGGTCGTCGGCGCATCCCGCTGGCGAGCGCGGACGAGATCACGGAGATGCTCCTGACGCCCGTCGCGGACGACCTGGCCCTCGCCTCGGGCGAGAAGGTGCTGCTGTTCGTCAACGGGATGGGCGGCACGCCCGCGTCCGAGCTCTACGTCGTCTATCGTCGGGCCCGCGCGCTCCTGGAGGCGCGTGGCGTCGAGGTGACCCGCTCGCTCGTGGGGAACTACGTGACGTCGCTCGAGATGCAGGGAGCGTCCGTGACCGTGCTCCGCCTGGACGAGGAGACGACCCAGCTGTGGGACGCTCCGGTCCACACGACGGCGCTGCGTTGGTGACGTGCTGGTGACGTGCCGTCGTGCCGATGAGTTCGTAAGGGGAGTGCGTGGATGAGTGTTGACGTGGCGTGGGCGATCGACTGGGTGCGCCGCAGCGCGCAGACCATCGCCGAGCACCGGGACGAGCTCATCGAGCTCGACCGGCAGATCGGCGACGGTGATCACGGCGAGAACCTCGACCGCGGCTTCCGGGCCGTCGTGGCGAAGCTGGACGCGCTCGAGGAGCCGCCGGCGGAGATCGGGGACGTCCTCAAGCTCGTCGCCACGACGCTGATGTCCACCGTGGGCGGCGCGGCCGGCCCGCTCTACGGCACCGCGTACCTGCGGGCCGCCAAGGTCACCGCCGCCGCCGAGCTCGACTCGGCCGGCGTGGTCGCGCTCATCGAGGCGGCGCTCGAGGGCATCGTGGCGCGCGGCAAGGCGACCACCGGCGAGAAGACCATGGTCGACGCGTGGTCGCCCGCCGCGGAGGCCGCGGTCGCCGCGGCCGACGCGGGCGGCACGCCTGCGGACGTGCTGGCGGCGGCGGCGAAGGCCGCGACAGCCGGTGCCGAGTCGACCGTGCCGCTCGCGGCGACCAAGGGTCGCGCGAGCTACCTGGGCGAGCGGTCCATCGGGCACCTCGACCCCGGCGCACGCTCCTCGGAGCTGCTCCTCGCCGACGCCGCCGCGGCGGCCGCCGCGTGAGCGCACCCGGCGGCCGCGACCTGGCGCGCGTCGCGCTCGTGCTCGTCTCGCACTCGCGCGACCTGGCGGCCGGCACGGTCGAGCTCGCCGGGCAGATGGCACCGGGCGTGCTGCTCCTCCCCGTCGGGGGGACGCCGGACGGGCAGCTCGGGACCGACTTCGACGGCATCGAGCGCGCGGTCGCGCAGGCCACGGCGGACGGCCGCAGCGCCGTGGTGCTCATGGACCTCGGGTCGGCCGTGCTCACGACCGAGTCCGTGCTCGACCTGGCCGACGAGGAGCTCGTCGCGCGCGTCCGGCTCGCGGACGCACCCTTCGTCGAGGGCGCCGTCGCCGCCGCGGTGACCGCCCACGGGGGAGCGGACCTGGACGCGGTGCTCGCCGCCGCCGAGGGCGCGGGCCGGATGTACCCGGTCGAGGAGGCTGCCGGGGACCTGCCGGCGCCGTCCGAGCCCGCGGACGACGGCGTGGTCCGCGAGACCCGCACCCTGCTCAACCCGATGGGCCTGCACGCGCGGCCCGCCGCCGTGATCTCCCGGATGCTCGCCGCCTACGACGCGAAGGTCACGGTCAACGGCGTCAGCGCCGCGAGCGTGCTCGCCCTGATGAAGCTCGGCGCGACGCAGGGCACGGAGCTGCGCATCGAGGCGGAAGGCCCGCAGGCGGCCGAGGCGGTCAAGGTGTTCGTCACCGAGGTCGAGCGGGGCTTCGGCGAGATCTGACGCGGTGACGCCCGCCACAGAAAATGCACGCGATGCAAAGTTGCAGTCCGTGTAACATTCCCGGGTGATCTCGAACGCGCAGCATGACGCGCCCGCAGCGCAGGACGCAGAGGGCGACCTGCAGCGCCTCGCGGACGCGTTGACGCCGGCCCCCGACGGCGGCCTGCGGGAGCGCAAGAAGCGCGCGCGCCGTGAGGCGCTGATCGACGCCACGCACCGCCTCGTCGAGGCGCACGGGCTCGACGCCGTGACCGTCGAGGCGATCTGCGCCGAGGCCGGCGTGTCCACGCGGACGTTCTTCAACTACTTCGAGACCAAGGACGACGCCGTGCTGGGCCACGTGCCCTGGCAGCTCGACTCCGAGGCGGCGGTGGCGTTCGCGGCGGGCGGCCCGACGGGCCACCTGCTCTCGGACCTCGAGAGCCTCGTCGGCTCGTTCCTGCAGGACCCGCCGGTCGGGCGCGACCGGTTCAACCGCGCGTTCGAGATCGCGGCGCGCGAGCCCCGGCTGCTCGCCCGGCACCTGGCCTGGTTCGAGCAGCACAAGGGGCAGATCGTCGCGCTCGTCGAGCAGAGGCTCGGCGACCAGCCCGAGCGCAGCCCGCTCGTCGTCGCGGCCCTCGCGCTCTTCCTGACCCACGCGACCTTCATGCACTGGGACGAGTCCGGCGGCGCCGGCGAGGGCGGCGACCACCTCGCCTTCGTCGTGGCCGAGCTCCGCGCACTCGTCACCGACTGACCCACCAGACCCCCGCTCCACCCGCACAGAACGAGGACCCCCGCATGGCCACCGCAGCACCGACGACGAGCGACAAGCCGCTCGTCGTCCTCACCCCCCGCACCGTCTGGCTCATCTTCGGTGCGCTCATGGCGAGCATGTTCCTGTCGTCGCTCGACCAGTCCATCGTCGGCACCGCGATGCCCACGATCGTCGGCGAGCTCGACGGCGTCGCGCACCAGGGCTGGGTCGTGACGGCCTACATCCTGGCGATCGCGATCGTCATGCCGCTGTACGGCAAGTTCGGCGACCTGTGGGGCCGGCGCTGGCCGTTCCTCGTCGCGATCGGCCTGTTCACCCTCGCCTCGGCGGGTGCCGGCTTCGCGCAGTCGTTCGGCGAGCTCGTGTTCTGGCGTGGCGTGCAGGGCCTCGGCGGCGGCGGCCTGATGATCCTGTCGCAGGCGATCATCGCGGACATCGTGCCCGCCAAGGACCGCGGCAAGTACATGGGGCCGATGGGCGCCCTGTTCGGCATCGCGGCCGTCATCGGCCCGCTGCTCGGCGGTCTGTTCACGCAGCACGCCGACTGGCGCTGGTGCTTCTGGATCAACATCCCGATCGGCGTCGCGGCGTTCGCCACGGCGTGGTTCACCCTCAAGCTGCCCAGCCACCGATCGGGCAAGAAGATCGACGTCGCGGGCATCTTCTTCATGGTGGTCGGCACGTCCGGCCTCGTGCTGGCGACGAGCTGGATCTCCTGGTCGGGCAACGCCACCTACGACTGGGGCAACACCGGCCTGCTCGCGCTCGTCGGCGGCACCCTGCTCGCGATCGCGCTGTTCATCGTCGTCGAGCTGCGCGCCAGCGAGCCGCTGCTGCCGCTGCGCCTGTTCAAGAACCGCACGTTCACCATCGCGACGGTCATCGGCTTCATCCTCGGCATGGGCATGTTCGCGGCCCTGGCGTTCCTGCCCACGTTCCTGCAGATGTCCACGGGTGCGGGCGTCACCGAGTCCGGCTTCCTCATGCTCCCGATGATGGTCGGCGTCATGATCACCGCGATCGGCTCGGGCATCGCGATCACCAAGACGGGGCGCTACAAGATGTACCCGGTCGCGGGCCTGCTCATCACGGCCGCCGGCCTCGTCTGGCTCACCCAGATCACGGGCGACATGTCCATGTGGCTGTTCGGCGCGATGATCTTCGTCCTCGGCGCCGGCATGGGCCTGGTCATGCAGACGATCGTGCTGGCCGTCCAGAACGCCGTCGACCCGCACGAGCTCGGCACCGCGACCTCGGCGAACAACTTCTTCCGCGAGATCGGCGCTGCGGTCGGCACCGCCGTGTTCAGCACGATCTTCACCACCGCCCTGACGAGCAAGCTGGCGGACGTGTTCGCCGACGCGCCGGGCGGCGGCGCCGACCCGAGCGCGAGCCTGACGCCCGAGTTCGTGCAGACGCTGCCCGAGCCGTACAAGTCCGGGGTCATCGACGCGTTCGCGGGCACGCTCGCGCCGTCGTTCTGGTACTTCGTGCCGCTGATCCTGGTCGGCTTCGTGCTCGCGCTGTTCCTGCGCGAGGTCAAGCTCTCGGGTGTCGCCGGCATGGTGGCGCGCGGCGAGGCGCTCGCGGCGGACGGCACCGGCGTCTCCGGGCCCGACGAGGTCGTCGTCGACGAGCTCACGGCCTCGGCCGACGAGCTGCTGCCGACCCAGCGACCGGCGGGTGACGACGTGCCCGCCGGTACCCTGGAACGGTGACCGCAGCAGCCGAGACACCGCGGATCCGTCGCAAGCGGCCCGCCAAGCCGCAGTTCGCCCAGACGATGCTCGTCCTCGAGGCGCTCTGCGTGTTCTTCGCGACGCTGGTGGCCTACGGCCTGAGTGCAGGCGACGACCCGTGGATCGACGTCGAGCCGGCGTGGGTGTGGGGGATCGGCGGCGGGCTCACGCTCGTGCTGATCCTGGTGTCCGGGTTCGTCTCGCGGCCCGGCGGGTACGTCGCCGGGTGGGTCGCGCAGGTGTGGGTCGTCGCGGCCGCGCTCGTGCTGCCGTCGGTGGCACGGGGGATGGCGCTGGTCGTCGCGGCCGTCTTCATCGCGCTGTGGGCGGTCTCGCTGAGGCTCGGCGGGCGCATCGACCGGGAGCGGGCCGAGTACGACGCGGCCCACCCGGGCGAGGTCGGGCCCTGACGTCGCGTTAGGGTTTCGCCCATGACCGACGCACCCGTCCAGCAGCGCACCCTCGTCCTCGTCAAGCCTGACGGCGTCCGCCGCAGCCTGACCGGGGAGATCCTGCGCCGCATCGAGGCCAAGGGCTACACGCTCGTCGCCGTCGAGCTGCGCCAGGCGTCCGACGAGCTCCTCGCCGAGCACTACGAGGAGCACGCCGGCAAGCCGTTCCTGGCGCCGCTGATCGAGTTCATGGGCTCCGGCCCGGTGCTCGCCGTCGTCGTCGAGGGGCACCGCGCGATCGAGGGGTTCCGCTCGCTCGCCGGCGCTACCGACCCGACCGTCGCGGCGCCCGGCACGATCCGCGGTGACCTCGGGCGCGACTGGGGCCTGAAGGTCATCCAGAACCTCGTGCACGGCTCGGACTCCGAGGAGTCGGCGGCGCGGGAGATCGCGCTCTGGTTCCCGGCGCTCTGAGCGCGCGGCTCCCCGGCGCGCGTCACCGCGCGCTCTAGGCTGCCCCCGTGCACCTCAAGACCCTGACCCTGCGCGGGTTCAAGTCGTTCGCGTCCGCGACGACGCTGAACTTCGAGCCCGGGGTCACCTGCGTGGTCGGGCCGAACGGGTCGGGCAAGTCGAACGTGGTCGACGCGCTCGCGTGGGTGATGGGGGAGCAGGGGGCCAAGTCGCTGCGCGGCGGCAAGATGGAGGACGTCATCTTCGCCGGCACGTCCGGCCGCCCGCCGCTCGGCCGCGCCGAGGTCTCGCTCACGATCGACAACACCGACGGTGCGCTGCCGATCGAGTACACCGAGGTCACGATCTCCCGGACGCTGTTCCGCAACGGCGGCTCGGAGTACGCGATCAACGGGCAGGGCTGCCGGCTCCTCGACATCCAGGACCTGCTGTCCGACTCCGGGCTGGGCCGCGAGATGCACGTGATCGTCGGGCAGGGCCAGCTCGACGCCGTGCTGCGCGCGACGCCCGAGGAGCGTCGCGGGTTCATCGAGGAGGCCGCGGGCGTCCTCAAGCACCGCAAGCGCAAGGAGAAGGCGCTCCGCAAGCTCGACGCGATGCAGGCCAACCTCACGCGCCTCGGGGACCTGACCGGCGAGATCCGGCGCCAGCTCGGCCCGCTCGGTCGGCAGGCGGAGGTCGCGCGCAAGGCCGCGGTCGTCCAGACCGACCTGCGCGACGCGCGCGCCCGGCTGCTCGCGGACGACCTCGCCCAGCTCACCGCACAGCTCGACCAGGAGCTCGCCGACGAGAGCGCCCTGGCGGCCCAGAAGGCCGAGGTCGAGACCGTCCTGACGCAGACCCGCGCCCGGCTCGCCACGCTCGAGCGCGAGGCCGCCGAGGCCGCGCCGGCCCTGAGCGAGGCGAGCGAGGTCTGGTACCGGCTCTCGTCGCTGCGCGAGCGGCTGCGGGGCACGTCGTCGCTCGCCGCCGACCGCGTGCGGCTGCTGGGCGTCGCGGCGCCCGAGCAGTCCTCCCGTGGCGGCTCCGACCCCGACGACCTCGCCCGGCAGGCCGAGCGCGTGCGCGTCGCCGAGGCCGAGCTCGCGGCCGAGGTGGACCTCGCCCGCGCCGGCCTCGAAGGCGCCGTGAGCGCGCGCCAGGAGGCCGAGCAGGAGGCAGCCGCGGCGGAGAAGGAGCTCGCGACCTCCCTGCGTGGCGCGGCCGACCGCCGTGAGGGAGTGGCCCGCCTCGCCGGCCAGGTCGCCGCGCGCCGCAGCCGGGTCGAGGCGACCCAGGCCGAGCTCGGTCGACTGCGCGAGTCGCTCGTCGCCGCCCAGGCGCGTGGCGCCGAGGCGACCACCGAGTTCGCTGCGCTCGAGTCCCAGGTCGCGGGTGTCGAGGAAGGCGAGGAGGGGCTCGACGCGGAGCACGAGGCCGCGCTCGAGGCCCTCGAGACCGCGACCGCCCAGGTCGCCGACCTCACCGAGCGGCTCGGCGCGGCGGAGCGCGAGCGCACGGCGCTCGAGTCCCGCGCGGAGACGCTCGAGCTGAGCCTGACGCGCAAGGACGGCGTCGGGGCGCTGCTCGCGGCCGACGACGTGCGCGGCACCATCGGCACGGTCGCGGCCCTGCTCGCCGTGGACCCGCGCGACGAGGAGGCCGTGGTGGCCGCGCTCGGCGCGATCGCCGACGCCGTCGCCGTGGAGTCGGTCGAGGCGGCCGTCGACGCGATCCGCTACCTGCGCACCGAGGACGCCGGGCGGGTGTCGCTGCTGGTCGGCGGCTCGCCCAGCGTGCCCGCGGCTCGCGGCCCGATCGACGGCGCCCAGTGGGCGATCGACCTCGTGCAGGCGCCCGAGCACGTGCGCGGCGCGGTCGCCGAGCTGCTCGACGGTGTCGTCGTGGTGGACGACCTCGCGCAGGCCCGGGCCACGCTCGCCACCCACCCCGACCTCGTCGTCGCGACCCGCACCGGCGACGTCCTGTCCCGGCACCAGGCGTCCGGCGGCTCCGCGACGGCGCCCAGCGCGCTGCACCTGCAGACGGCGCTCGACCAGGCGCGCCACGGCGCGGCCGAGGCCACCGCGACCGCCGAGCGGCTGCGCTTCGAGCTCGCCACGGCGAGGACGGCGCTGGCCGCGGCCGACGACGCCCACGAGGCGACCCTCGAGCGGCTGAACGAGTCGGACGCGGCGCTGGCCGCCGTGGCCGAGCAGCTCGGCCACCTGGGCTCGACCGCCCGCGCCGCGCGCGCCGAGGCCGAGCGCGTCGAGGCGTCGCTCGAGGTCGCCTCGCGCACGCTCGAGCAGGACACGGCCGACCTCGCCGAGCTCACCCAGCGCCTCGCCGCGGCCGAGGTCGAGCCCGCCGAGAGCGAGGCCGCGATCCTCGAGGGGACCAACCGCCGCGACCGGCTCGCCGAGCTCGCCACGGGCGCCCGGTCCCGGGAGACCGAGTCGAGGCTGACGCTGCGGACCGTGGAGGAGCGCGCCCGGGCGCTCGCCGGCCGCGCCGAGTCCCTCGAGCGGGCCGCCCGCACGGAGCGGGTCGCGCGCGAGAAGGCCGCCGAGCGCGAGCGGGCCAGGGCGCGCCAGGTCGTCGTCGCGCAGGCCGTGCGGATCGGCGCCGAGCGCTCGCTCGCATCGCTGGACGTCTCGCTGCGGCGCGCGTCCGACGAGCGGGACGAGGCCGAGACCGCGCGCGGGGAGCGGGACCGGCTGATCGCCGTGACCCGCGCCGACGTCGAGCAGCGGGCGGCCGAGCTCGCCCGCCTGACCGACGTGGCGCACCGCGACGAGGTCGCCCGCACGCAGCAGCGGCTGCGGGTCGAGGCGCTGCAGAACCGCTCCATCGAGGAGCTCGGGCTCGACCCGGCGGTGCTGCTCGACGAGTTCGGGCCCCACCAGGACGTGCCCGTCGTCGTCGTGCCGGGTACCGAGGTCGACCCCGAGGCGCCGACCGCCGTGCCGTACGTGCGCGAGCAGCAGGAGAAGCGGTTGCGCTCCGCCGAGCGGGCCCTGTCGCTGCTCGGGCGCGTCAACCCGCTCGCCCTCGAGGAGTTCGCGGCGCTCGAGGAGCGGCACAAGTTCCTCACGGACCAGCTGGCGGACCTCAAGAAGTCCCGCGCGGACCTGCTGGTGATCGTCAAGGAGATCGACGAGCGTGTCGAGCAGGTGTTCGCCGAGGCCTACCGCGACACCGCGGCCGCGTTCGACGTGGTCTTCCCGCGGCTGTTCCCGGGCGGCGAGGGCCGGTTGGTGCTGACCGACCCCGACAACATGCTGACGACGGGCATCGAGGTAGAGGCGCGTCCCGCCGGTAAGAAGGTCAAGCGGCTCTCGCTGCTGTCCGGCGGCGAGCGGTCGCTGACCGCCGTGGCGATGCTCGTCGCGATCTTCAAGGCGCGCCCGAGCCCGTTCTACGTGATGGACGAGGTCGAGGCGGCGCTCGACGACGCGAACCTCGGCCGGCTGCTGGAGATCTTCCGCGAGCTGCAGGAGGACTCCCAGCTCATCGTCGTGACGCACCAGAAGCGCACGATGGAGATCGCCGACGCGCTCTACGGCGTGACGATGCGCGGCGACGGGGTCACGACCGTGATCAGCCAGCGGATGCGCGAGGACGCCGCCGTCTGACCTGGTGTGGAGATTGTGTGCCGGGTTGGCAGCGGTCCCGCCCGGTGCCCCGCTGCGGCGGCCGACGGCGCACAGACTGGTCCCGTGGTCGTCGTCATCGGAATCCTCGTCGCTCTGCTCGCTGCCGGCCTCGTGCTGCTCGTCGCGAGCGTCACGAGCGCGGGTGACGCCCAGGGCTCGCCCTGGCGCAGCTTCCGGGCCGGCTGGGCCGCCCGGGGCACGCGCGACGAGGCGGCGCAGGCCGCAGAGGCCGAGCCGGTCGATCTCAAGCTCGCCGAGTTCCTCGCGGTCACGGCCGACCAGGGGGACGCGTACCTGCACGTCGAGGAGCTGGGCGACAGCCTGCACCGTGCTCGGGAGAAGGCGCTCGGCGCGCTCCCGGGGACGCGTCGTTCCTGACGCCTCGGTCGGCGCCACCTGACAGACTGACCCGGTGAACCCGGACACCTGGACGTACCTGCTCGCTGCCGGCATCCCCGCCGCGCTCCTCGTCGCCGTCAGCACGGTGTTCGTGCGCCGGCGGCGCGACCAGGCCGACGACGCGCCGGACGTCACCGCTCCCGGTGCGGAGGGGTCCGACGTCCTCACCGCGCCTCCCGTCGCCCCGGCGACGAGCACCGACCCTGACCTGCTCGAGCCTGCCGTCGACGAGGACCTCGTCGTTCCCGACGGCGTCACCGAGGGCGACCTCGACGTCCAGCTGGACGTCCCCGCGCCCGTCGCGGGCCGGTTCGCCAAGCTGCGCGGGCGGCTCGCCCGCTCCGGCTCGCCGCTCGGCGCGCGCCTGCTCGCCGTGCTGTCCCGGGACCACCTGACCGAGGACGACTGGGACGAGCTCGAGGAGACGCTCCTGCTCGCCGACGTCGGCGCAGGCCCCACGGGTGACCTCATCGACGCCCTGCGCACCCGCGTCCGCGTCGACGGCGTGCGCGAGCCCGGCGAGGTGCGGGCGCTGCTGCGCGAGCAGCTCATCGCGCTCGTCGACCCGACCCTCGACCGCTCGCTGAACCTGGCCCCGGGTGCCGACGCCGCGGGCGAGCCCACGCCCGCCGTCGTGCTCGTCGTCGGCGTCAACGGGACCGGCAAGACCACGACCGTGGGCAAGCTCGCGCGCGTCCTGGTCGCGGAGGACCGCTCGGTGGTGCTGGGTGCTGCGGACACGTTCCGCGCGGCCGCAGCCGACCAGCTCCAGACGTGGGGCTCGCGCGTCGGGGTGCCGACCGTGCGCTCCGATCGCGACGGCGCCGACCCGGCCGCCGTGGCGTTCGACGCGGTCCGCACCGGCAAGGCCTCCGGCGTCGACGTGGTCCTCGTCGACACCGCCGGTCGCCTGCAGAACAAGGCCGGCCTGATGGACGAGCTCGGCAAGATCACACGCGTCATCACGCGCGAGGCGCCGCTGTCCGAGGTGCTGCTGGTGCTCGACGCGACGACGGGCCAGAACGGCCTCAACCAGGCGCGCGTCTTCGGCGAGGTGGCCGGCGTGACCGGCATCGTGCTGACCAAGCTGGACGGCACCGCCAAGGGTGGGATCGTCGTCGCGGTGCAGCGTGAGCTGGGCGTCCCCGTCAAGCTCGTCGGGCTTGGCGAGGGGCCCGACGACCTGGCGCCGTTCGACGCCGCGTCCTTCGTCGACGGGCTCCTCGACGCCTAGGGCGATCTGGACATCCGCTCACCACGAAACCGAACGTTTACCTGTGCGTGAGGCTTGTCACACGGCCGTAACGCGTCCCGCGAGCGACGGAAACCCCGACCGTCGACTGTAAGTGCGGACCAGCCACCCCGGGCTGGCGAGGGGAGAGGCACTCTCGATGGACTTCACACTAGACAGCGGGAACACGGCGTTCATGCTCGTCGCCGCATCGCTCGTGCTGCTGATGACGCCTGGACTGGCGTTCTTCTACGGCGGCATGGTGCGCGGCAAGAGCGTGCTGAACATGATGATGATGAGCTTCGGAGCCCTCGGGCTCGTCGGGCTCATCTGGGTCCTGTACGGCTACTCGGCCGCGTTCTCCACCACGGACACCAACCCCGACATCGGCGGGTTCTTCGCTGACCCGACCACCTGGTTCGGCCTGCAGGGCGCGACCGACGCGGACAGCCTGATGGCGTCCACGGGCGTGCCGTTCCTCGTCGGTGCTGGCTTCCAGCTCACCTTCGCCGTCATCACCGTCGCGCTCATCTCGGGCGCCGTGGCCGACCGCATGAAGTTCAGCTCGTGGCTCGTCTTCGGCGGCATCTGGGTCACCGTCGTCTACGTCCCGATGGCCCACATGGTCTGGAACGGCGGCAACCTCGGCGCCGACGGCATCACCAAGTCGATCTCCACGCCGATCGACTTCGCCGGTGGCACGGTCGTCCACATCAACGCCGGTACCGCGGGCCTCGTGCTTGCGCTCCTGCTGGGCATCCGCAAGGGCTTCGGCAAGGAGCCCATGCGGCCCCACAACCTGCCGTTCGTCATGCTCGGCGCCGCGCTCCTGTGGTTCGGCTGGTTCGGCTTCAACGCCGGCTCCGAGTTCGGCGCCGACGGCGTCGCGGGCCGCGCGTGGCTCAACACGACCGTCGCGACCTGTGTCGCGATGCTCGCCTGGCTCGCCACGGAGAAGCTGCGTGACGGCCACGCCACGTCGCTCGGTGCCGCGTCCGGTGTCGTCGCCGGCCTCGTCGCCATCACGCCGGCCGCGGCCGCGGTCGACAGCTACGGCGCGATCGCGATCGGCGCCATCGCCGGTGTGCTCTGCGCCCTGGCCGTGGGCCTGAAGTACAAGTTCGGCTACGACGACTCGCTCGACGTCGTCGGCGTCCACCTCGTCGGTGGTCTGGTCGGCACGCTGCTGATCGGGTTCTTCGCCACGGCGGACAACAGCACCTTCCTCCCGGACGGCGCGAAGGAAGGCCTGTTCTACGGCGGCGGCATCGACCAGCTGCTGACGCAGGCCATCGTCGCTGCCGCGGCGATCCTGTTCAGCTTCACGGCCACGTTCGTGATCGGCTACATCCTGAAGAAGACGATCGGCATCCGGGTCTCCGAGGAGGCTGAGGTCGGCGGGATCGACCTCGCCGTGCACGCCGAGTCCGCGTACGAGACGCTGGGCGCTGGCTCCCGCGTCGTGACGGAGGTGAAGTGATGACGAAGCTTGTGACCGCGGTCATCCAGCCGCACCGGCTGGACGATGTGAAGTCCGCGCTCGAGGCCGCCGGAGTGCGTGGCCTGACGGTGAGCGAGGCGAGCGGCTACGGCCGCCAGAAGGGCCACACCGAGGTCTACCGCGGCGCCGAGTACACGGTCGACCTGGTCCCCAAGGTCCGGATCGACGTGCTGATCGGCGACGAGGACGTGGCGAGCGTGACCGACGTCCTGGTCAAGGCGGCGCAGACCGGCAAGATCGGTGACGGCAAGGTCTGGGTCGTGCCGGTCGAGGACGTGGTTCGCGTCCGCACCGGCGAGCACGGCGACGACGCGCTCTGACCGGATGAACAACCAACGGCCGCCCGTGGGGGCAGCGGCCGGGGACGAGTCGACGCAGGTCCCGCACCCCGTACGTGGGGTGCGGGACCTGCGTGTCGAACGGCTCGACCTCGCCGCCGGACTCACCGGCCCACAGTCCGACGGCATCGCCCGTCGCGCCGCGATCGCGCGGCTGGTCGTCCAGCGGCTCGCCGAGCTCTGGGACGACGCGACGGCCGACCAGGACGTCAGCGGTGTCGCCCTGGGGGCCGTCGGCAGCATCGGCCGCGGCGACGCGAGCCCCGTCAGCGACCTCGACCTCCTGCTGGTGCACGAGGGCCGGGGCCACAGCGCCGAGGAGCTCTCGGCGCTCGCCCAGCGCCTCTGGTACCCGATCTGGGACGCGGGCCTCGACCTCGACCACTCGGTGCGGTCCCTGGCCCAGTGCCGGCAGGTGGCGTCCAAGGACCTGCCCGCCGCGGTGGGCCTGCTCGACCTGCAGCCGGTCGCCGGCGACGCAGTGGTCATCTCCCGCGCCAAGTCCGCCCTCCTGGAGGACTGGCGCTCGGCCGCCCGTCGCCGCCTGCCCGAGCTCCTGGCCTCCACCAAGCAGCGCGCCGACCGCCACGGCGAGCTCGCCTACCTGATCGAGCCCGAGCTGAAGGAGGCGCGTGGCGGGATCCGCGACGCCGTCGTCCTCTCGGCGCTCAGCGCGTCCTGGCTGACGGACCGGCCCCACGGGGCCGTCGACCGCGCCTACGCGCACCTGCTGGACGTGCGGGACAGCGTCCAGGTGGTCACCCGCCGGCACACGAACCGGCTCCTGCTCGCCGACCAGGACGAGGTCGCGGCCCTCGTCGGCTTCGACGACCGCGACGACCTGCTGGCGAGCATCGCCGAGGCCGGCCGCGTGATCTCCTACGCGCTCGACACGACGGCCCGCAACGCACGCCAGGCCCTGCAGCGCCCGGCCCGCGGCCCGGTGTTCGTCCGCGGCCGGCGCACCCCGCCGCGCCTGCGCGCCATCGCCGAAGGGCTCGTCGAGCACGACGGCGAGATCGTCCTCGCGGTGGACGCGAAGCCGGCCGAGGACCCGCTGCTCGCGCTGCGCGCCGCGGCGACGGCCGCTCGCACCGGGCTCGTCCTGTCCCCGCTGTCGGTCGCGAACCTCACCGCCACGCCGCCGCTGCCCGAGCCGTGGCCGAAGGCCGCGCGCACGTACCTGCTGCAGCTGCTCGGCTCCGGGCACGCCCAGACGCCCATCTGGGAGGCGCTCGACCTGGCCGGCGTCGTCACGACGTGGATCCCGGAGTGGGCCGCGGTCCGCAACCGGCCGCAGCGCTCGCCCGTGCACCGTCACACCGTGGACCGGCACCTCGTCGAGACTGTCGCCAACGCGTCGCCCGACCGTCGCGAGCTCGCGCTGGGGGACACCCTGCTGGTCACCGCGCTGCTGCACGACATCGGCAAGCGGGCGGGGGCCGGGGACCACTCGATCGAGGGGGCGAGGCTCGTCGGGCCGATCGTCCTGCGCATGGGCTTCGGCGAGCAGATGGCGGCGGACGCGACGCGGCTGGTGCGCGAGCACCTCACGCTCGTGGACCTGGCCACGACCGCCGATCCCGACGACCCCGCGACCGTCGAGCGGCTCCTGGTGGCCGTCGACCGCCGGGCCGACCTGCTCGCGGCGCTGCGCGTGCTGACCGAGGCCGACGCGGTCGCCGCGGGCCCGGCGGCGTGGAGCACGTGGCGCGCGACGCTCGTCGACGACCTCGTCGCGCGGGCCCTGCGTGAGCTGGCGGGTGGCTGACAGGTACGCTTGACCGTCCCTGATCCATCGAGCCGTGAGGACCGCCAGGTGTTCGCCACCCTGTCCGACCGACTGACGTCGACCTTCAAGAACCTGCGCACCAAGGGGCGGCTGTCCGAGGCGGACATCGACGCCACGGTGCGCGAGATCCGCCGCGCCCTGCTGGACGCGGACGTCGCCGTCCCCGTCGTCCGCTCCTTCACGGGAGCCGTGCGCGAGCGCGCGCTGTCGGCCGAGGTCTCGGCCGCGCTGAACCCGGCGCAGCAGATCGTCAAGATCGTCAACGAGGAGCTCGTCGCCATCCTCGGCGGCGAGACGCGCACGTTGAACATGGCGAAGAACCCGCCGACGGTCATCCTGCTCGCGGGCCTCCAAGGCGCCGGCAAGACGACCCTGGCCGGCAAGCTCGCACTGCACCTGAAGTCGCAGGGGCACACCCCGCTGCTCGTCGCGGCGGACCTGCAGCGCCCCAACGCGGTCACGCAGCTCCAGGTCGTCGGCGAGCGTGCCGGCGTGCCGGTGTTCGCGCCGCACCCGGGCAACCAGGGCTCCGACGACGTGCTGCCGTTCGGCGCGGACCCCGTGGGGGTCGCACGGGCCGGCCTCGAGACCGCGCACCAGCGCCAGCACGACGTGCTCATCGTCGACACCGCCGGCCGCCTGGGCGTCGACGCCGACCTCATGCAGCAGGCGTCCGACATCCGCGACGCGGTGAGCCCTGACGAGATCCTCTTCGTGATCGACGCGATGATCGGCCAGGACGCGGTCACGACCGCGCAGGCCTTCGCCGACGGCGTCGGCTTCACCGGCGTGGTGCTCTCCAAGCTCGACGGCGACGCCCGCGGTGGTGCGGCGCTGTCGGTCGCCTCCGTGACCGGCCGGCCGATCATGTACGCGAGCACGGGTGAGAAGCTCACCGACTTCGAGGTGTTCCACCCCGACCGGATGGCCTCGCGCATCCTCGACATGGGCGACGTGCTGACGCTCATCGAGCAGGCCGAGAAGAACTTCGACGCCGACCAGACCGAGAAGATGGCGGGCAAGCTCGCCGCGGGCGAGGACTTCACGCTCGAGGACTTCCTCGAGCAGATGAACCAGCTCAAGAAGATGGGCTCGATGAAGAAGATGTTCGGGATGCTCCCGGGCATGGGCCAGATGCGCGAGGCGCTGGACAACTTCGACGAGCGCGAGGTCGACCGGATCGAGGCGATCATCCGCTCGATGACCCCGGCCGAGCGGCAGAACCCCAAGATCATCAACGGCTCGCGCCGATCGCGCATCGCCGCCGGTTCCGGCACGACGCCGAGTGCGATCAACCAGCTGCTGGAGCGCTTCGACGGCGCCCAGAAGATGATGAAGCAGATGGCCAAGGGCGGCGGCATGCCCGGGATGCCGGGCATGGGCAACCTGCCGGGCATGGGCGGCAAGAAGTCGCGTGGCCGTCAGGCGCCGGCCCGCAAGGTCAAGGGCAAGTCCGGCAACCCGGCGCTGCGCGCCCAGCAGGAGCGCGGCGTCGCGACGAAGCCGGCGGCCCCCGCGGGCTCGTCGTTCGGGCTCGGGACCCAGCAGCCCCAGGGCGTCGACCCGTCGACGCTCGACCTGCCCGCGGGCTTCGACAAGTTCCTCGGCGGACGCTGAAGCACGTGCCCGACCTGCACCTCCGGGGAACGGTCGTCCTGGACGACGAGCGCGAGGTCGGCGAGGTCTGGGTCGTCGGCGGGCGCCTGACGTTCACGCGTCCGTCCGCGCCGACGACGACGATCGAGGGCGTCGTGCTGCCCGGCCTCGTCGACGTGCACTGCCACATCGGTCTCGCCGCGGACGGACCGGTGCCCGACGAGGTCGCCGAGCAGCAGGCGCTGGCCGACCGTGACTCGGGCGTGCTGCTGGTCCGCGACGCGGGGTCGCCCGCCGACACGGCGTGGGTGCACGAGCGCGACGACCTGCCGCGGCTGATCCGCAGCGGCCGGCACCTGGCGCTGCCCAAGCGGTACCTGCGGCACTACGGTCGCGAGCTGGCCTCGCCGTCCGAGCTGCCCACCGCGGTGCGCGAGGAAGCTGCGCGCGGCGACGGCTGGGTCAAGCTCGTCGCGGACTGGATCGACCGGTCGCTCGGGGCCGACGCGGACCTGACGCCGCTGTGGCCGCGTGCCGTCCTCGCCGACGCCATCGCCGCCGCGCACGACGCCGGCGCGCGCGTCACCGCCCACACCTTCGCGACGGAGTCGCTCGACGACCTGCTCGACGCGGGCATCGACTGCCTCGAGCACGCCACCGGGGCCTCGCCGGACCACATCGACCGCATCGCGGCAGCCGGTGTCCCGGTCACCGCGACCCTGCTCCAGGTCGCGCAGTTCCCGGCGATCGCCGCCCAGGGCGCCCGTTTCCCGCGCTTCGCTGCACGCATGGCGGCGATGGGGGAGCGGCGCTACGAGCACGTCCGGAACCTGCACGAGGCGGGCGTACCGGTGCTCGTCGGGACCGACGCGGGCGGGACGATCGGGCACGGGCGGATCGCGGACGAGGCGCGGGAGATGGTGCGGGCGGGCATCCCGGCACGGGAGGTGGTGGCCGCGGCGAGCTGGCGCACGCGCCGGTGGCTCGGGGTGCCGTCGATCGAGGAGGGCGCGAGCGCGGACGTGGTGGTCTACGCCGAGGATCCGCGGGTCGAGATCGACGCACTGCGGTCGCCGAAGGCCGTGATCCTGCGGGGCGTGCGCCGGTAGCGCGACGCCGCCCGGTGGCGCCGGTCACGGTGTTGGGACTGCCCCGCCTCGTCTGGCACAATGGTCGGCTGTACCCGATGGCAGCAGCCCCTCTACCTGCGGCCGTCGCGTCCTTCGCGCCACCGGCGAGCCCAACCCCACGGGCACGCGGCGGCGCAACCACAGCAGACCTCAGGAGAAGACCACACCGTGGCCACCAAGATTCGTCTCAAGCGCCTGGGCAAGATCCGCGCGCCGTACTACCGCATCGTCGTCGCCGACTCGCGCACCAAGCGCGACGGTCGCGTCATCGAGGAGATCGGCAAGTACCACCCCACCGAGGAGCCCTCGTTCATCGAGGTCGACTCCGAGCGGGCGCAGTACTGGCTCGGCGTCGGCGCGCAGCCGACCGAGCAGGTCGCCGTCCTCCTCAAGATCACGGGTGACTGGCAGAAGTTCAAGAACCTGCCCGGCCAGGAGGGCACCCTCCGCACCAAGGCCGACAAGGTCGACCCGAAGGCCGCCATCGAGGCTGCCGCCGCCGACGCCGAGAAGGTCAAGGCGAACGCGTCGCAGAAGAAGGCTGAGGCCCCCGCGGCCGAGGCCACCGAGGACGAGCAGGCCTGATGCTCGCCGAGGCGCTCGAGCACCTGGTGCGCGGCATCGTCGATCACCCGGACGACGTCCGCGTGAGCTCCTCGTCGCTGCGACGCGGCGAGCTGCTGGAGGTCCGGGTCCACCCCGAGGACCTCGGTCGCGTGATCGGCCGTGCCGGTCGGACCGCCAAGGCCCTGCGCACGGTCGTCGGGGCACTGTCCGCCGACGGCTCGGTGCGGGTCGACGTGGTCGACGTCGACCGTCGCTGACTCAGCCTCGGCACTGCATCACCCAGCTTCACGAAGGCCCGGTCCCCTACCCTGGGGGCCGGGCCTTCGCCCACGTCACGGAGGAAAACCATGGAGCTCATCGTCGCGGTCGTCAGCCGCGCCCACGGACTGCGCGGCGAGGTCGGTCTCGACCTGCGCACCGACGCGCCCGACGAGCGGCTCGCGGTCGGCTCGGTCCTGACGACCCAGCCCGCCTCCGCCGGCCCGCTCACCATCGTCAGCACCCGCAACCAGCAGGGTCGCTGGTACGTGCAGTTCGCCGAGGTCAACGACCGCACCGCCGCCGAGGCGCTGCGCGGGACGACGATCGTGACCGACTCGGACGAGGCCGACGACTCCGACGACGAGGACGCCTGGTACCCGCACGAGCTCGCCGGCCTGCGCGCCGAGCACGTCGACGGCCGGGTCCTCGGGGAGATCGTCGGCCTCGAGCACCTGCCGGCGCACGACATGCTCGTCCTGCGCGAGCCCGACGGTGCCCGCACGCTCGTGCCGTTCGTGCGCGCCATCGTCCCCGTCGTCGACGTGCCGGGCGGACGCGTCGTGCTCGACCCGCCGGGCGGCCTGCTGGCCTCGGACGCCGCGAACCTCGTGGTGTCCGACGAGACCCGCGGCCCGGCCGAGGACTGACGTGCGCATCGACGTCGTCTCGATCTTCCCCGGCTACCTCGCACCGCTCGACCTGTCGCTCGTCGGCAAGGCCCGCGAGACCGGCCTGCTGGACCTGCGCGTGCACGACCTGCGGGACTGGACCACGGACCGGCACCGCACGGTCGACGACACGCCCTTCGGCGGCGGCGCCGGGATGGTGATGCGACCGGACGTGTGGGGGACCGCGCTCGACGACGTGCTCGACGACGGTGCCCATCTGCTCATCCCGACGCCGTCGGGCGAGCCGCTCACGCAGCGCACCGCCGAGGCCCTGGCCACCGAGCAGCACCTGGTGATCGCCTGCGGCCGCTACGAGGGGATCGACGCCCGCGTCGCCGAGCACTACCGCTCGCGTCCCGGGGTCCGCGTCACCGAGTTCTCGATCGGTGACTACGTGCTCAACGGGGGAGAGGTCGCGGCGCTCGTCGTCGTCGAGGCCGTCGGGCGCCTCCTGCCGGGCGTCGTCGGCAACCCGCACTCCCTGGTCGAGGAGTCGCACGGCGCGGCCGGGCTGCTCGAGTACCCCGTCTACACCAAGCCGCCGGCGTGGTCCGGGCTCGAGATCCCGGAGGTGCTGGTGTCCGGGCACCACGCGCGGATCGAGCGCTGGCGTCGTGACCAGGCGCTGGAGCGCACCGCCGCCCGGCGGCCGGACATGCTGCGCGTGCTGGACCCCGCGGTCCTCGACAGGGCGGACCTCGCGACGCTCGCGGACCTCGGCTGGGCCGTCGAGGACGGGCGCCTCACGCAGGCTGATTAGCAGCGCACGGGCCCGCTGTGGCAGAATCGTGCGCTGGTGCGCGTACGGCTGCGTCTCTGCCACAGGGGAGACGATCACGGCCACCCGGGACATGTTCTCCCGGACGCACCGGAACCAGACCACGGGGACGCCGTTCCTCGCCTGCTCGCGCGGGCGGCCGGCTGCCCACGATGACGCTTCTGACCTGTGGCAGGGCGGGAGAGTGAACACCATGCACACGCTCGACCAGGTCGACGCAGCGTCGCTGCGCTCCGACATCCCGGACTTCCGTCCCGGCGACACGCTCAAGGTCAACGTCAAGGTCGTCGAGGGCAACCGCTCGCGGATCCAGGCGTTCCAGGGTGTCGTCATCGCCCGTCAGGGCGAGGGCGTCCGCGAGACCTTCACGGTCCGCAAGGTCAGCTTCCAGGTCGGCGTCGAGCGCACGTTCCCCGTGCACTCCCCGAGCCTCGAGTCCGTCGAGGTCGTGACGCGCGGTGACGTGCGCCGCGCGAAGCTGTACTACCTGCGCAAGCTCCGCGGCAAGAAGGCCAAGATCAAGGAGAAGCGCGACGCGGTCCCGGCCAAGAAGGCCTGACCACGCAGCACTCCAGACGGGCGGTCACCCTCGCGGTGGCCGCCCGTCGGCGTACCCGGGCGCGGTCGTCTCGGAGCGCGGCACTGTGCGCGCTGCACGGTTCGGCGTGCGAGAGTGTCCGGGTGATCGACCCCGCCGACGAAGCCGCCCCGCCGACCGCCACCGGAACGCCGAGCACGGCGGCCGGCGACGACCACGTGGCACCCCGGCACGCAGCCGCTCCCGACCGGCGCGACAAGCGCCGGAGCACGGGTGCGTCGTTCCTGCGTGAGACGGTCATCATCCTGGTCAGCGCGCTCGTGCTCTCGCTCATCGTCAAGACCTTCCTGGTGCAGGCGTTCTTCATCCCCAGCGGGTCGATGAACGACACGCTCATCGAGAACGACCGCATCCTCGTCAGCAAGCTGACGCCCGGCCCCTTCGACCTGCACCGCGGCGACGTCGTCGTGTTCAAGGACCCGAACCACTGGCTCGGCGACGAGGCCGAGGACACGCCGACCGGCCCGGTCGGCACCGTGGTCCGTGACGCGCTGACGTTCATCGGCCTCTACCCCGAGGACGCAGGCGAGCACCTCGTCAAGCGTCTGATCGGCCTGCCCGGGGACCACGTCGCGTCCGAGGGCGCGGGCAAGCCCGTCACGGTCAACGGCGTCGCGATCGACGAGCCCTACCTGGCGCCCGGTGCGCAGCCGAGCGAGTTCGCGTTCGACATCGTCGTGCCGCCCGACAGCATCTGGGTCATGGGCGACAACCGGCAGCACTCGGCCGACTCGCGCTGGCACCAGGGCGAGCCCGGCGGCGGCTCCGTGCCGATCGGCAACGTGGTGGGCGTGGCCTTCGTCATCGTCTGGCCCGCCGCCCACTGGGACATCCTGCGCAACCCGGGCGACACGTTCGCGGACGTGCCGCCCGCGTCGTGAGCGTGACCAGCCCCGTCGCGGCGGTCGCCGTCCGGCCGGCCCGGGCGGCGCGGCCCGGGCCGCACCTGCGGCACGAGCGTGTCCTGCTGCGCACGGGGGCACGCCTGGTCGCGGGCATGGACGAGGTGGGCCGCGGCTCGCTCGCCGGCCCCGTGAGCGTGGGCGTGGTCGTCGTCGACGTCACGACGCGGTCGGCTCCGCGTGGCGTGGCCGACTCCAAGCTGCTCACGCCCCTGGCGCGCACCGCGCTGCTTCCGGCGCTGAGCCGATGGGGCACCGCGCGGGCCGTCGGGCACGCGAGCGCCGCCGAGATCGACGAGATCGGGATCATCGCTGCCCTGCGGCTCGCCGGGACCCGCGCGCTGGCCACCGTCGCCGAGCGTGTCGGCCCGGTGGACGTGGTGCTGCTCGACGGCTCCCACGACTGGCTGACGCCTCCCGCGCAGGCGAGCCTGTTCGACGAGGCCGCCTCCGCGGACGGCCCGCGCGTCCACATGCGCGTCAAGGCCGACCGGACCTGCGCGAGCGTCGCCGCCGCAAGCGTGCTGGCCAAGTGCGAGCGCGACGCGATGATGGCGGCACTGGCACCCGAGCATCCCGCCTACCGGTGGGACGAGAACAAGGGCTACGCGTCGCCGGACCACCTTGCGGCTCTCGCGACGCTCGGGCCGAGCGTGCTGCACCGACGGTCGTGGCGGCTGCCCGGTGTGGGGGTCACCGACGAGTCCCCCGGTGGGGGATGATGGGCGCGTGAGTGCCGAGGACCTGGAGAACTACGAGACCGACATGGAGCTCGCGCTCTACCGCGAGTACCGCGACGTCGTCGGCCTCTTCTCGTACGTGGTGGAGACCGAGCGCCGCTTCTACCTGGCGAACCAGGTGGACCTGCAGGTGCGGTCCGCCGCCGGTGAGGTCTACTTCGAGCTCACGCTCGCCGACGCCTGGGTGTGGGACGTGTACCGCTCGGCGCGGTTCGTGAAGTCGGTGCGCGTCGTGACGTTCAAGGACGTCAACGTCGAGGAGCTCGCGAAGGCCGAGCTCGACCTCGGCAGCGGCGCGGGCTTCCCGCGCTGATCGTCCCCTCGCGTCAGCGAGCCGACCACAGCCCCGCAGCTCGGCGCGGTCGTCCCCAGACCTGAGCACCGGCTCCTTCCCAGCCTGCCCGCATGCGGCACGGTCAGGACATGCGAGCCAAGGATGCGGTCGGTCGGTACGGCGAGGACGTCGCCGCGCAGCACGTCCTGCAGGCGGGGTGGCAGGTCCTCGACCGCAACTGGCGGTGCCGCGACGGCGAGATCGACCTGGTCGGGCTCGACGGGGACGAGCTGGTCGTCGTCGAGGTCAAGACGCGGCGGTCGACGGCCTACGGGCATCCGGCGGAGGCGGTGACGCGGCTCAAGCTGGCTCGCGTGCGGCGGCTCGCGGCCGCCTGGCTCGCCGCGCACGACCAGCGGGTCGCGTCGGTGCGGGTCGACGTCATCGCGGTGCTGCTGCCGCCGCGCGGCGCGGCCGTCGTCGAGCACCTGGTCGGGGTGATCTGAGTGGTGCTGGGACGCACGCTCGCGGTCGCGCTCGTCGGGCTCACGGGCCACGTGGTCGAGGTGGAGGCACACCTGGCCCCGTCGCTGCCCGCGTTCACGCTCGTCGGGCTGCCCGACGCCTCGCTCGCCGAGGCTCGTGACCGCGTGCGCGCCGCCGTCACGTCCTCGGGGCTGTCGTGGCCGAACCGGCGGATCACGGTCAACCTGTCGCCGGCGACGCTCGCGAAGTCCGGCTCGTCCTTCGACTTGGCGATCGCTGTCGCGACGCTCGTCGGCGCCGAGGTGCTCGACGCTGCGGCCGCCGTCGGCGTCGTCCACATCGGCGAGCTGGGGCTGGACGGGCGTGTGCGGCCCGTGCGGGGCGTGCTCCCGGCGGTGGCGGCGGCCGTCGCCGCGGGGCACCCGCGGGTGGTCGTCCCGCACGCCAACGCGGCCGAGGCCGCCCTCGTGCCGGGTGCCCGCGTCGCCGGGGTCGGCTCGCTCGCCGAGGTGGCCGCCCGCTACGGCGCCGACGTGGACGTGCCCGAGCTCGCGGTGGCGACCCTGGAGGCGGTGCCTGCGCCGCCTCCGCGGGGCGTGCTCGACCTGGCTGACGTGGTGGGCCAGGGTGACGCGCGCGAGTGCCTCGAGGTGGCCGCCGCGGGCGGCCACCACCTGCTCATGGTCGGGCCGCCGGGGACGGGCAAGACGATGCTCGCCGCGCGGCTGCCCGGCCTGCTCCCCGACCTCGACGAGGCGGACGCGGTCGAGGTCACGGCGGTGCACTCGGTCGCCGGCACGTTCGACCCCGGCGGCGGCCTGCTCCGGCGGCCGCCGTTCGAGGACCCGCACCACACGGCCACGCCGGCGAGCGTGGTGGGCGGCGGCTCGGGCACGCCGCGACCGGGCGCGGCGTCGCGGGCGCACCGCGGGGTGCTGTTCCTGGACGAGGCACCGGAGTTCTCGACGGCCGTGCTGCAGACGCTGCGCCAGCCGCTCGAGCACGGCGAGCTCGTGCTGCACCGCGCGCAGGGCGCCGCGCGGTACCCGGCGCGCTTCCAGCTCGTGCTCGCGGCCAACCCGTGCCCGTGCGGCAAGGCGGTCGGCAAGGGCCTCGACTGCACGTGCCGCAGCGAGCAGCGGCGGCGGTACTTCGGCAAGCTGTCCGGCCCCCTGCTCGACCGGGTGGACCTGCAGGTCGAGCTCCAGCCGGCGCGGGCAGGGGGCGCCGAGGGGGAGTCGACGGCCGTCGTCGCCCGACGCGTGTCGGCGGCCCGGGCGGCGGCCCGCGACCGGCTCGCGGGCACGCCGTGGCGCACGGGTGCCGAGGCGCCGGGTGGGTGGCTGCGGGAGCGGCTCGGTGCGGACGCCTCCCTGCTCGGCGACCTGGACCGCGCGCTCGACCGCGGCACGCTCAGCATGCGCGGGGTCGATCGCGTGCTGAGGGTCGCCTGGACGCTGGCAGACCTCGAGGGCCGTCCGGCGCCCGGGCGTGCCGACGTCGGCCGCGCCCTGCTGCTGAGGACACGGGGGCACGGGGCATGACGGCCCATCGGGAGCCGGACCCGCCGCGGGACGCGCGTCGACTGAGAGGTGCAGTCCCCTCGCGCCGGCTGGATCAGGCGATGTCGGACGACCGCGTGGCTCGCGCGGCCTGGAGCGCGCTCGCGGAACCGGGCGACCTCGTGGCCGGCGCCCTGGTGGCGACGCTCGGGGCCGTCGACGCACTCCGGCTGGTCGTCGCTGCGGCGGAGGTCGGGCTCGCCTTCGCGTGGGCCGACGTCGTGGGGGAGGGCGCGGTCGACCGTGAGCAGGCGGCCGGGGGGCCGGGTCCGGGTCCGGTCCTGGGTCTGGGCGGCGTCCGGTTGGCGCGCGCCGTCGAGCGGTGGTCGGTCCGCCTGGAGGACGTCGCGCCCGAGAGGGACCTGGGCGTGCTCGACGCGCAGGGTGGCTCGTTCGTGGTCCCCGACGACCCGGGATGGCCGACCGGGCTCGACGACCTCGGAGCCGGTGCGCCCTTCGGGCTCTGGGTGCGTGGCGAGCCCGACCTCGGTGTGCTCCTCGGGCGGTCGGTGGCGCTCGTGGGGTCGCGGGCGTCGACGACCTACGGGGAGCGGGTGGCGGTCGACCTCGCGGCGGGCGCGGTCGATGCACGTGCGTGCGTCGTCTCCGGCGGCGCGTACGGGATCGATGCCGCCGCCCACCGCGGCGCGCTGTCGCGCGGAGGCCGGACCGTGGTGCTGCTCGCGGGGGGCGTCGACCGGGCCTACCCCGCAGGGAACGCGCGGCTGTTCGAGGCGGCGGTCGGTCAGGGCGGCGCGCTCGTGGCCGAGGTGCCGCCGGGTAGCGTCCCGACCAAGGGCCGGTTCCTCCAGCGCAACCGTGTGATCGCGGCGGGCGCCCGGGCGACGGTCGTCGTCGAGGCGGCCTGGCGGTCGGGTGCGATGAGCACGGCCCACCACGCCGCACGGCTCCTGCGACCCGTCGGGGCGGTGCCCGGGCCCGTCACGTCGGTCGCCTCGGCGGGGTGCCACCGGCTGCTGCGGGAGGGGTCTGCCGTCTGCGTGACGGACGCCGCCGAGGTGATGGACCTCGCGGGGCTCGTCGGAGCGGACCTCGTGGCGGAGCCGGCCGAGCCGGTCGGGCCGTCGCGTCGGGCGGACGGGCTCGACCCCGGGGCGGTGCGCGTGCTCGACGCGCTCCCCGTCCGGGCGGGCGTCACCGTCGACCAGGTCGCGGCGCGGGCCGGGGTGACGGTGGGGGAGGCGCGGGCCGCACTCGGGTTGCTCGAGCTCGAGGCGCGGGCCGCACGGGACGGCGACCGGTGGAGGCTGGCTCCCGCATGAAGGGCCCGCCCGGACCGGGCCGCGACGGGCCGCGACCGGGTAGCGACAAGCCGCGACGGGCAGCGACGGGAAGGAATTGGGCCGGCGGAGCCGGGAACGGCTCGTGGCCCACATTCGTTGGAAAGCACGCCGACCGATGCATGTCCGGTTCGGTCCGTCACGCACCTTTCGCTCCACCGGCGTGTCGCCGCGGCCGAACGGGTGTACGCGCCACCCCGGGAGGGTGACGAGGGCATTTCGACCCGGAGACTGAAGTGGCGAGCGGGTGAAAAACCGGCCGTGTGGCCCTTCTCACGACCCCACAATCGGACATTCCGGTGGCATTCGACCAGCATTAGCCCAGGCAGGTGAATTCTGCCCTTGTCTTGGCTGTGTGTTTCAGGTCACCGTAGGGCCCATGACCACGACCGAGCTCATCGAGAAGGCGCCCTGCCGGGCTGCGCTGCTCGATGCCTTCTCGTCGTACGTCTCCGCTCAGCGAGGCCTGTCGAGCCACACCGACCGGGCCTACCGCAGCGACATCGAGGCCCTGCTCGGCTTCTCCGTCCGCCACGGCGCCACGACTCTCGACGACATCGACCTGCGGATGCTGCGGGCCTGGCTCGCAGCACAGGCGGCTGCCAAGCGCAGCCGGGCGACGCTGGCCCGCCGCGGCGCCGCCGCCCGCACGTTCCTCGCGTGGGCTGCCCGGACCGACCGCATCGCGGTGGACCCGTCCCTGCGGCTCGCGACGGCCCGCGTCAGCGCGCCGTTGCCGACCGTCCTGCGCACGAGCGCCGTCACGGCCGTGATCGAGGCCGCACGTGAGCGCGCCGCAGACGGCGAGGCCGCCCACGTCCGCGACTGGGCGATGCTCGAGCTGCTCTACGCCACCGGCGTCCGCGTCGGCGAGCTCTGCTCCGCCGACCTGCGCGACGTCGACCTGGCCGAGCGGACGCTGCGGGTCCTGGGCAAGGGGTCCAAGGAGCGCGTCGTCCCGTTCGGGGTCCCGGCTCGTGCCGCCCTCGTCGCCTGGCTCGACGGTGCCCGCCCCGCTCTCGCGCGTCCCGACTCACCCGACGCGCTCTTCCTCGGCCTGCGCGGCGGTCGCATCGACCCGCGCCAGGTGCGGGAGGTCGTGCACAGCGCGACCGCGGCTGCCGACGTCGAGGACCTCGCACCCCACGGCCTGCGGCACACCGCCGCGACCCACCTCCTCGAGGGTGGCTCGGACCTGCGCAGCGTGCAGGAGATCCTCGGCCACGCCAGCCTCGCGACCACACAGCGCTACACCCACATCTCGGCCGAGCGACTCCGCTCGGCCTACGCACTCGCCCACCCCCGCGCCTGAGCCACCCCGGAGCCCCCAATGACGACGACCCAGGTTGACGCCGCCGCCGCATGGCTGGCCCACGTCGGTGCCGACGCCGCCCCCGCAGGCGTCGTCCCGCAGCCCCGCAACCAGCAGGCTGACGCCGCGGTCGACGCCGAGCTCGGCTCGCTCGTGGCCGCGCCCGAGGTCCCGACGCAGCGCTCGCCGCTGGTCGACGAGGCCGCGGCCGCGCTCGCCCTCCTGTGGGTCGACCTCAAGGACAAGGGCTGCGCGACCGCTCGCCAGAACCTGATCCTGCACTACGCCCCGCTCGTCTCGGCCGTCGCCGGCCGCGTCGGGATGCGCCTGCCCAGCACGGTCGAGCACGCCGACCTCGTGTCCTACGGAATGTTCGGTCTGATCGACGCGATCGAGAAGTACGAGACCGACCGCGCGGTGAAGTTCGAGTCTTACGCGAGCTCGCGGATCCGCGGCGCGATCATCGACGAGCTGCGCGCCATGGACTGGGTGCCGCGCTCGGTGCGCACCAAGGCCCGCGCTGTCGACCGCGCCCACGCCGAGCTCGAGGCCAAGCTGCACCGCGCCCCGACCGAGATCGAGATCGCCCGCCACATGCAGGTGCCGCTCGCGGACCTGCGCGCGGTGTACTCGCAGCTCTCCTCGGTCAACATCGCGGCGCTCGACGAGCTGCTCGGCGGCGGCGAGGAGCGCGTCGGCGGAGTCTCGCTCGTGGACACCCTCGGCGACGACCGCTCGCAGGACCCGGCCGGCAGCGTCGAGGCGGCCGAGACCTCCTTCCTCCTCTCCCGCGCGATCGAGCAGCTCGGTGAGCGCGAGCGCATCGTTGTCGTCATGTACTACTACGAGGGCCTCACGCTCGCCGAGATCGGCCGCGTCCTCGGCGTGACCGAGTCGCGCATCTCGCAGATGCACACGGCCGCGATGCTCCGCCTCCGTTCCCGGCTGACCGCCGCCGGGGTCTGACCGGCCCTCACGGCCAGGTCGCGCGCCCAGCGACGGGTAGGCCGGGCGGGTCGGGCAGCAGGACGATCGGGCCCGAGCCGCCGACGAGCGCCATCGGGTCGAGGTAGACCGGTGGGTCGGCTCGCCCCGCGCGGACGCCCCAGTGCACGCACGGCCGGTCGCAGTGGCCACCCGTGGCGGCGACCGAGCCGACGAGGTCGCCAGCCGTCACCCGGTCACCGGCGGCGACGTCGGGCACGACAGGCTCCACGCTCGAGCGCAGCCCGCCCGCGAGGGCGACCGTCACCAGCGGCCGACCCGCCACGCGGCCCGCGAACGTCACGACCCCGTCGCCGGGCGCGAGCACGTCGCCCCCCACGACGGCCGCCAGGTCGACGCCACGGTGACCTGCCGCCCACGGGGCGGGCGGCCGCTCGAAGCGCCGCAGCACGTCGGCGCGACCTGGGACGGGCAGGACCAGCGCGCGCGTCGCCGTCGGCGTGGGCGGCTCGGGGCCTGGCCCGGCGGCAGCCGGCGCGGCGAGCGCGGCGATGAGCAGCACGAGCCCGGTGACGTGCGACGCGACACGCGCCCGGGGGCTGGCGGCGACCGGCCCGAACCGCGCCCGCACGGCGGGCCCGAACCGAGCCGGGAACCGGGCGGCGGCCGAGACGCCAGGTGCCGGTGGGGGAGGTCCGGAGCGGGTGGAGGTCGTCATGCAGCGAGAATGTGCTCGGCAGCGTCCGCTGCGCCGCGGCACCGGCCAGAACGGTGGACGCGGCCAGGCGGCCCGGGGGCTGTGGTCGGCTCGCCGCGGCAGGTGACCCCCCCCGCCGTTCGGTGGCGCGTCCCACAGGTGCCGGGGCCCGCGTGACGCGGCCGACCCCGCCGATCGGTTAGACTTCCGCATGCGACCGGTCCGTGCCGGTCGACTTCGCGCGTCTTCCACCCGCACCCCTCCCGCTCCGGCGGGTCATGGGAGCGGGGTCGCCACCGCAACGGTCCGGGCCTCAGGGTCCGGCGCGGTCGGGGACAGGACGCCAGGGGCACCGGCAGACGTCGGCGCCACAACCGAGATGCGGGCTCCGTCGCAGGGGTCCGCCATGACGCGCGCACCGGCAGGTGCGCGCCGGAAGGACGTGCCATGGCCGTCGTGACCATGCGCCAGCTGCTCGAGAGCGGTGTCCACTTCGGGCACCAGACCCGCCGCTGGAACCCCAAGATGAAGCGCTTCATCTTCACCGAGCGCAACGGCATCTACATCGTCGACCTGCAGCAGTCGCTGTCGTACATCGACAACGCCTACGAGTTCGTCAGCCAGACCGTCGCGCACGGCGGCACCATCCTGTTCGTCGGCACCAAGAAGCAGGCGCAGGAGCCCGTGGCCGAGCAGGCCGCACGCGTGGGCATGCCCTACGTGAACCAGCGCTGGCTCGGCGGCATGCTGACCAACTTCGGCACCGTCCACAAGCGCCTGCAGCGCCTCAAGGAGCTCGAGCAGATCGACTTCGACGACGTCGCCAGCTCGCCGCTGACCAAGAAGGAGCTGCTCGTCCTGCGCCGCGAGAAGGACAAGCTCGCGAAGACGCTGGGCGGCATCCGCGACATGGCCAAGGTTCCCTCGGCCGTGTGGATCGTCGACACGAACAAGGAGCACCTCGCGGTCAACGAGGCGCGCAAGCTCGGCATCCCCGTCGTCGCGATCCTGGACACCAACTGCGACCCCGACGTCGTCGACTACCCGATCCCGGGCAACGACGACGCGATCCGCGCCGTCCAGCTGCTCACCCGCGTGATCGCGGACGCCGCGGCCGACGGCCTGCTCAAGCGCCACTCGGGTCGCACCGCGGCCGCCGAGGGCACCGAGGCCGCCGAGCCCCTGGCCGAGTGGGAGCGCGAGCTCCTCGCCGGCGCCGAGGCCGACCTGGCCGCGACGGAGGCGGCCCCGGCTGCTGAGGCCGCGCCCGCCGAGGCCGCTGCCGAGGCCACCCCGGCCGAGGCTGAGGCCGCTCCGGCCGACGCTGCCCCCGCCGAGGCTGAGGCCGCTCCGGCCGAGGCCGAGACCGCCGAGGTCGCCGCCGAGGCGCCCGCCGCCGACGAGGCCCCCGCGGCCGAGGCTGCCGCCGAGGGCGACGCCGACTCCAAGTGACCCGCTCGGGTGCCGGCGGACCTGACCAGGTCGCCGGCACCCGGCACGTCACCGACCCGCCAGGGTCCCGCATCAACTCACGCGACTCACGAAGGACGGACCACTGATGGCGAACTACTCGCTCGCAGACATCAAGGCGCTGCGCGAGAAGACCGGCGCAGGCATGCTCGACGTCAAGAAGGCGCTCGAGGAGGCGGAGGGCGACGCCGACAAGGCGCTCGAGATCATCCGCGTGAAGGGCCTCAAGGGCGTCGGCAAGCGCGAGGGTCGCTCGGCCTCGGACGGCCTCGTCGCCGCCCACGTCGGCCCGACCGCGGACGGCGAGGGCCAGTCCGGCGTGCTCGTCGAGATCAACTCCGAGACGGACTTCGTCGCCAAGAGCGAGAACTTCATCTCCCTGGCCGAGCGCGTCCTGAACGCGGCCGTCGAGACGGGTGCCCGCGACGCGGACGCCCTGACCGGCGCCGACTACCAGGGCACCACGGTGCAGAACATCGTCGACGAGACGGCCGCCACCCTGGGTGAGCGCGTCGTCGTCCGCCGCCTGGCCCGCGTGGCCGGCGAGCACGTCGAGGTCTACCTGCACAAGGTCAACAAGGACCTGCCCCCGCAGGTCGGCGTCCTCGTGGCGACCGACGCGGCCGGCGCGGGCGTGGCGCGCGACATCGCGACGCACATCGCCGCGTTCTCGCCGACGTTCCTGACGCGCGACGAGGTCTCGCCCGAGACGGTCGAGAACGAGCGCAAGATCGCCGAGGAGACCGCGCGCAACGAGGGCAAGCCCGAGGCCGCGCTCCCGAAGATCATCGAGGGTCGCCTCAACGGGTTCTTCAAGGAGAACGTCCTGCTCGACCAGGCGTTCGCCAAGGACCCGAAGAAGACGGTCGCCCAGGTCCTCTCCGAGGTCGGCGGCACCCTGCAGGGCTTCGTGCGCTACCGCGTGGGAGCCTGACCCCAGCACCATCCGGTGGCCCCGCCCGTCCAGGGTCGGGGCCACCGGCGCAGGACCGGCCAGCGGGCCGGGCGGAACCCCGCCAGCACGGCAGCGACGGTACGGACGACACCCAGGAGGAACGCGTGAGCCAGCAGCCCACCGACGTGACGACCGAGACCGCCCCGCGGCGCGTCCTGCTCAAGCTCTCCGGGGAGACCTTCGGCGGCGGTGACGTGGGCCTCGCGGTCGACGTGGTCCGCCGGGTCGCCGAGGAGATCGCCGTGGCCGTGCGCGAGGGCGTGCAGGTCGCGATCGTCGTCGGCGGCGGGAACTTCTTCCGCGGCGCGCAGCTCTCGCAGAGCGGGCTCGACCGGGCGCGTGCCGACTACATGGGCATGCTCGGCACGGTCATGAACTGCCTGGCGCTGCAGGACTTCCTCGAGCAGGCGGGCGTGAGCACGCGCGTGCAGACGGCCATCACGATGGGCCAGGTCGCCGAGCCGTACATCCCGCTGCGCGCGATCCGGCACCTCGAGAAGGGCCGCGTCGTGATCTTCGGCGCCGGAGCCGGCATGCCGTACTTCTCGACCGACACGGTCAGCGTGCAGCGGGCCCTCGAGACGCACTGCGACGAGGTGCTCATGGGCAAGAACGGCGTCGACGGCGTCTACAGCGCGGACCCGCGCAAGGACCCCGACGCCGTGAAGCTCGACCACCTGACCTACACCGACGCGATCGTCGGCGACCTGGCCGTCATGGACTCCACGGCGCTGTCGCTGTGCCGCGACAACGACGTGGTCATGCGCGTCTTCGGGCTCGAGGACGAGGGCAACGTCACGCGGGCCCTCCAGGGTGAGAAGATCGGCACGCTGGTCACCGCGGGCTGACCACGCCCAGCACCGCACGCACGGCACGCACCACCACCGACACGAACGAGACGGAGCACCTGGTGATCGACGACACCCTCCTCGAGGCCGAGGAGAAGATGGACAAGGCCGTCGAGGTCGCCAAGGACGACTTCGCGACCATCCGCACCGGCCGGGCGAACGCGGCGATGTTCTCGAAGATCTTCGTCGACTACTACGGCAGCCCCACGCCGCTGCAGCAGCTCGCGTCGTTCAACGTGACCGAGGCGCGCACCATCCTCATCTCGCCCTTCGACAAGTCGGCCAGCGTCGCCATCGAGAAGGCCCTGCGGGAGTCGGACCTGGGCGTGAACCCGACGAACGACGGCAACGTCATCCGGGTCGTCCTGCCGGCCCTGACGCAGGACCGCCGCAAGGACTTCGTCAAGCTGGCCAAGAACAAGGCCGAGGACGCGCGCATCTCGGTGCGCTCGGTGCGTCGTCGGGCCAAGGAGGAGCTGGACCGCATCGTCAAGGACGGCGAGGCCGGCGAGGACGAGGTCAGCAGGGCGGAGAAGGAGCTCGAGGTGCTCACCAAGAAGCACACCGAGCTCATCGACCACCTGCTGGCGTCCAAGGAGAGCGAGCTGCTCGAGGTCTGATGACGGAGCTCGCCGCCCCCCGCACGTCCCGCTCGGGTCGCGACCTCCCGGTCGCGATCGCCGTCGGCCTCGGCATCCTCGTGGTCGTCGTCGCCTCCTTGTTCATCGTCAAGGAGGTCTTCGCGGGCTTCGCGGTCCTCGTGGTGTGCGCGGCCCTGTGGGAGCTGGCGCAGGCCTTCACGCGCCGCGGCATCCACCTGCCGCTGCTGCCTCTGCTCGTCGGCGCCGTCGGGATCCTCGTCTCCGCCTACACGGCCGGGCCCGAGGCCCTGTTCGTGGCGTTCATGCTCACGGTCGGCGGGGTCGTCATCTGGCGCGTGCTCGACGGCAGCGGCGAGCAGGCGCTGCGCGACGCGACCGCGGGCACGTTCGCCGCGGCCTACCTGCCGTTCCTCGGCGGCTTCGTCATGCTCATGCTCGCGGAGCCCGACGGCCCCGCGCGCGTGCTCGTGTTCATCCTCCTGTGCGTCGCGAGCGACACGGGGGGGTACACCGTCGGCGTGCTCGTCGGCCGGCATCCTCTCGCGCCGTCCGTCAGCCCCAAGAAGTCCTGGGAGGGCCTGGTCGGCTCGGTCGTGCTCGCGTGCGTCGTGGGCGTCGTGAGCATGCAGATCGCGTTCGACGGCAACGCACTCGTCGGGGTCTTCCTCGGCCTGGCGACCGTCGTGACGGCCACGCTCGGCGACCTGTGCGAATCCCTGCTCAAGCGGGACCTCGAGCTCAAGGACATGGGCTCGCTCGTCCCCGGGCACGGCGGCATCCTCGACCGGCTCGACTCGCTCCTCCTGACGGCGCCCGCCGTCTACCTGATCCTCGCGGTCCTCCAGCCCGCGTGACCCGAGTACTCCAGAAGGGGGTGCCCATGACCGGGACACCCGTCCGCCTCGACCTGTCGTCACCGACCCGAGGCCCCCGCGGCAAGCCGCCGCAGCACTTCGTCGACCTCACGCCCGAGGAGCGCGTCGCCGCCGTCACGGGTCTGGGGGAGAAGCCGTTCCGCGCCAAGCAGCTCGCGACGCACTACTTCACGCACCTGTCCTCGGACCCGTCGACCATGACGGACCTGTCGAAGGCGTCCCGCGACAAGCTCGCCGAGAGCCTGTTCCCGCCGCTGCTGACCAACGCGCGCACCCTGACCGCCGACGGCGGCACCACGGTCAAGACGCTGTGGCACCTGTTCGACGGCGCCAAGGTCGAGACCGTCCTCATGCGATACAAGAACCGCTCGACCCTGTGCATCTCGAGCCAGGTCGGCTGCGGGCTGGCGTGCGGGTTCTGCGCCACGGGCAAGATGGGCCTGACCCGGAACCTGTCGACCGCCGAGATCGTCGAGCAGGTCCGTGAGGCCGCGCGCGCCCTGGGCGCCGGCGAGATCCCGGGCGGGCCGGCGCGGCTGACCAACGTCGTCTTCATGGGCATGGGCGAGCCCCTGGCCAACTACAAGGCGATCATGGGCACGGTGCGGACCCTGGTCGCGCCGACGCCCGACGGCTTCGGCATGTCGGCCCGCAACATCACGGTCTCGACCGTCGGCATGGTGCCGGCCATGCTCAAGCTGGCCGACGAGGGCATCCCGGTGACGCTGGCGCTGTCGCTGCACGCGCCCGACGACGAGCTGCGCAGCGAGCTCGTGCCGGTCAACACGCGCTGGGACGTGGACGAGGCGATCGACGCCGCGTACCACTACTTCGAGGTCACCGGCCGCCGCGTCTCCATCGAGTACGCCCTCATCCGGGACATCAACGACCACGCGTGGCGCGCCGACCTGCTGGGCGAGAAGCTCAACGCGCGGGGCAAGGGCTGGGTGCACTGCAACCCGATCCCGCTCAACCCGGTGCCCGGCTCGAAGTGGACGGCGAGCGATCCCGGGGTCGAGGACGAGTTCGTGGCACGCTTGCGGGCGCACGGGATCCCGACCACCATCCGGGACACGCGCGGTAGCGAGATCGACGGAGCCTGCGGCCAGCTCGCGGCGGAGGAGGACGAGTGAGCGACGGGATGTTCCGGACGGCGTCGGGGCTGCGCAGCGGCTACGACCCTGACGAGGTCGACGACTTCTTCGAGCACGCTCGGTCCGTCTACGAGCAGGGGCCGGCCGGCGCACTGGCCGCCAAGGACGTGCGGGGCGTGGCGTTCGACGTGGTCCGGGGCGGGTACGTCACGGCAGCCGTCGACGCGGCGCTCGACCGGCTCGAGGCCGCGTTCGTGGCCCGCTCGCGCGCGGAGTTCGTCGCCGAGAACGGCCAGCAGGCCTGGTTGGCCAAGCTGGGGGAGCAGGCGCGCACGCTCTACGGCCGGCTGGGCCGACCCGACGGGGACCGGTTCGCGCCGCCCGAGGGTCGCCACCAGGGCTACGAGCCCGCCGACGTCGACGCGCTGTGCCACCGCCTGGTCGCCTATTTCGACAAGGGTGCGCCGCTCGCGGCCGCCGAGGTCCGGGCCGCGACGTTCCGTGCGCGCAAGGGGCACAACGCCTACGGCGAGGCCGCGGTGGACGCGTTCTTCGCGCGCGCGGTCGAGGTGCTGCTCGGCGTCGAGTGATGATGGTCGGCGTGAGCCAGCCCACCAGCCAGCGCAGCGTCACCCTCCTGGGGTCCACCGGATCGATCGGCACCCAGGCCGTCGACGTCATCACCCGCAACCGTGAGCGCTTCGACGTCGTCGGGCTCAGCGCGGGCGGCGGCGACGTCGCACTCCTGGCGCGGCAGGTCGTCGACCTCGACGTACCGGTCGTCGCGGTGGCCGACCCCAGCGCCGCGGCTCCGCTGCGCGAGCTGCTGACGGGCCGCGACGTCGAGGTGCTCGTCGGGCCGGAAGCCTCCACCGAGCTGGCCGGCCGCGGCGCGGACGTCGTGCTCAACGGCGTCACGGGCTCGGTCGGGCTCGGGCCGACGCTCGCCGCGCTGGCCGCGGGCAGCACCCTCGCGCTGGCCAACAAGGAGTCGCTCGTCGTCGGCGGCGCGCTCGTGCAGGCCGCGCGGCTGCGCGCCGACCAGATCGTGCCGGTCGACTCCGAGCACTCCGCGATCGCCCAGGCGCTGCGCGGCGGGTCGCGACCCGAGGTGCGCAGGCTCGTCCTCACGGCGTCCGGCGGTCCCTTCCGCGGCCGGTCTCTCGACGACGTCAAGGCCGTGACGCCGCAGCAGGCGCTCGCGCACCCCACGTGGTCGATGGGCCCGGTGGTGACCATCAACTCCTCGACGCTGATGAACAAGGGGCTCGAGCTCATCGAGGCGCACCTGCTGTTCGACGTGCCGATCGACGACATCACGGTGGTCGTGCACCCGCAGTCCGTCGTGCACTCGATGGTCGAGTTCGTCGACGGCTCGACCATCGCCCAGGCCTCCCCGCCGGACATGCGGCTGCCGATCGCGCTGGGCCTGTCCTGGCCGGACCGGGTCGCCGACGTCGCGCCTCCCTGCGACTGGACGACCGCGGCGACGTGGACGTTCGAGCCGCTCGACGAGGAGGTCTTCGGGGCCGTCCGTCTCGCCCGAGCGGCGGTGGCGGCGTCCGCGACCCACCCGGCGGTCTACAACGCGGCCAACGAGGAGTGCGTCGCGGCGTTCCTCGACGGGCGCATCGGCTTCCTCGACATCGTCGGGACGGTCGAGCGCGTGCTCGACGAGCACGCGGGCACGGCGGCCGCGGACCTCAGCCTGGAGGCGGTGCTCGCCGCCGAGACGTGGGCGCGGGCGCGCGCCCACGAGGTGCTCGCGCGGAATTAGCCGATCGGGACCCGGTCGAGCACGGCCGCCGCGGTGCGGCTCCGCCGGCCGGCGCTCTCGGCAGCGTCCGCGCGCGCCGCCGCACGCATCGCGAGGCTGACCGCCGCGCCGCCGAGCGGGGGCCAGTCCGGGGAGCGGTGGCCGACCCACGGCAGGTGCACGAGCGACGACTCGACACCGCACGCCAGGTCGGCGAGCGTGCGTCCCGCGAGGTTGGCCGCCGTGACCCCGCTGGCCCCGAACCCGCCGGCACCGCCGAGTCCCGACGCTGGGTCCAGCTCGACCGACGGGAGTCCGTCGCGCGGCACGCCGAGCCGGCCGGACCAGCGGAGCGCACCCGCCGGGTCAGCGACGGGGAAGAGGGTGGCCAGTGCGCGGTCGAGCGCCGACGGGTGGCCGGCACCGGTCAGGAGGAGCCGGTCGTCGGCGGTCCGCCGGGCCTGCACGGGCAGGTGCGCCGCCTCGCGCACGACGACTCCGGGCTCGAGGCCGATCTCGCCCCACGCGCGCGCGTCGAGCCGGGTGGTGGCCAGGGCGTGCGCGGGAACGGCCGCGAGCGTCCGACCGGTCGCGACACCCGGCACGCCGGCCTCCACGGTGGTGAGCACGACCGGCGCACGCACCGTGCCGCGGTCGGTGAGCACGGCGTGCGGCGAGACACGCTGCGCGGTCGTCCGCTCGGCGAGGCGCACGCCGCGCGCGAGCAGCACGTCGAGCAGGCCGCGGACCAGGCGGGCGGGGTCGAGGACCGCGCAGTCCGGGGTCCACGCGCCGGCCTTCACGCCGGGTACCCGCACGTGCTCCTGCGCACCGGCGGCGTCGAGCAGCGACCACTCGTCGCCCCACGTCGGCGCGGTCGCGACGAGCTCGCCGAGCCGCTCGACCTGCGCGGTGCTGCGCGCCACGCGCAACGCGCCGCCGAAGCCGAACCCGCACTCGACCTGCTCCAGGGCGAGCGCCCCGCCGACCTCGACGACCGCGTCGCGCATCGCGGCCCGCAGGTCCAGCGCGGCGTCCCGGCCGAACGCGAGCGCGACGCGCTCGGCGCTGATCGCGAGGTCCGCCGAGCACGCGCCCAGGCCCTGCGTGCTCGCGCCCTCGCCCACGACGCCCGCGTCGAGGAGCAGGACGTCGAGCGCGGCATCGGCGTCGAGCAGGTAGTACGCGGTCCACAGCCCCGTCAGGCCGGCGCCGACGACGACCACGTCGGCGGTAGTGTCGCCGTCGAGCGGCTCGGTCGGGCGGCGGTCGGCCAGGTGGGCGGACCAGAGCGACGTCATGCTCGGACGGTAGCCGGTCGCCGCGCACGCGTGCGGGCGGCGCGACGTGCGCAGTCTCACCCTGCTGGCTGTCAGCGGATTCCCAGACGATGACGGCAAGATAGGTCGACGCGCGCGACTGCGCGTCTCGAATCTGCGGAGGGTCGATGGCCTACCTGGTCGGCGTGCTGATCGTCGTCGTGGTCCTGCTCCTGTCCATCGGGCTGCACGAGATCGGGCACATGGTCCCCGCCAAGCGCTTCGGCGTGCGCGTCAGCCAGTACATGGTGGGCTTCGGCCCCACGCTGTGGTCGCGCACCAAGGGGGAGACCGAGTACGGGCTCAAGGCGATCCCGCTGGGTGGCTACGTGCGCCTCGTCGGCATGTACGCGCCCGACGAGGCGGTCGGCAACCCTCCGGCGAACACGTGGTTCCGGCGGCTGTCCCGCGACGCGCGGCTCGCGAGCGCCGAGGAGATCCAGCCCGGTGAGGACGCCCGGGCGTTCTACCACCTGTCCACGCCCAAGAAGCTGGTCGTGATGCTCGGCGGGCCCGTGATGAACCTGGTCATCGCGTTCGTGCTGCTCGGGATCGTCGCCGTGGGCTTCGGCACGCCGACGACGACCCCGACGCTGTCGACCGTCTCCCAGTGCGTCATCCCGTCGGACGCCGACCCGGACCGCACCTGCCAGCCGACCGACCCGGCCGCACCCGGTGCCGCGGCCGGCCTGCTGCCGGGCGACACGGTCGTCAGCTACGACGGCGTCCTGATCGAGTCCTGGGACCAGCTCACCACCGCGATCCGTGCCACGGGCGACGAGGCGACCCCGATCGTCGTCGACCGCGACGGCGAGCAGGTCTCGCTGACCGTGACGCCCGTGGTCGCCCAGCGCGGCGTGTACGACGAGAACGGCCAGCCCGTGCTCGACGCGTCGGGCGTCCAGGAGACCCAGGCGGTCGGCTTCCTCGGCATCTCGCCGAGCGAGGTCATGGAGCGCCAGTCGCCGCTCGCCGTTCCCGGCATCGTCGCGGACACCACCTGGAAGACTATCTCGGTGGTCGGCACGCTGCCGAGCCGCGTCGTCGACCTCGCGCAGACCACGTTCGGCGACAAGGAGCGCGACGTCAACAGCATCGTCGGCGTCGTCGGCATCGGCCGGTTCGCCGGTGAGATCGCCTCGGCGAACGACGTGAGCGAGGGGATCAAGGCGTCCTCGCTCCTGTCGATCCTCGCGGTGCTCAACATCTCGCTGTTCGTCTTCAACCTCATCCCGCTGCCGCCCCTAGACGGCGGGCACGTCGCCGCCGCGCTGTGGGAGGGCGGCCGCCGCCAGGTCGCCCGGCTGCGCGGCCGGCCGCGGCCCGGCCCGTTCGACTCGGC
This sequence comes from Cellulomonas sp. PhB150, assembly GCF_003755175.1. Taxonomy (GTDB): domain Bacteria; phylum Actinomycetota; class Actinomycetes; order Actinomycetales; family Cellulomonadaceae; genus Cellulomonas. The sequence continues at coordinate 453,245 of NZ_RKHX01000002.1, forward strand.
CAAGCTCGTGCCGCTGGCGTACGCGGTGTTCGTCGTGCTCGGTGCCGTGGGGCTGCTGCTCGTCTACGCCGACGTGTTCAACCCGATCGCCATCTGAGGTCGTCGCTAGCCTGGTCGGCATGTCGGAGCTGAGCGAGTACCTCGAGAGCCTGCCCGCCGGACGTCGCGCCGCCATCGAGCGGGTCTACGCGCGTGCGCGCGCACTCGTGCCCGACGCCGAGGACGGCGTCGGGTACGGCATGCCCGCCCTGCGCTACCGGGGCAAGCCCCTGCTGTCGGTGATGTCCGCGAAGGGGCACATCGGTCTGTACCCGTTCAGCCCGCCCGCGCTCGACACCGTGCGCGACGAGCTCGCGGACTTCTCGCTCGCCAAGGGCACGCTGCGGTTCTCCGAGGACCAGCCGGTGCCCGACGACGTGCTCGACCGGCTGCTCCTGGCCCGGCGCGACGAGATCGACGGCGCCTGAGCGCCACGCGCGGGTGAGGTTGCGTGGTGAAGTCGTGCAGGCGCACGCTCCCGCGCAGGTACGGGGCCCGGACGGTGCGATGATGAGCGGGTGAGCATCCCGATCAGCCTCGGCATGCCGGAGGCCCCCGCACCCGTGCTGGCCCCGCGTCGCCGTACCCGCAAGATCCGTGTCGGCAAGATCGAGGTCGGTGGCGACGCCCCCGTGAGCGTCCAGTCCATGGCCACGACGCAGACGTCGGACGTCAACTCCACGCTCCAGCAGATCGCCGAGCTCACGGCCGCCGGCTGCGACATCGTGCGGGTCGCCGTGCCGACGCAGGACGACGCGGACGCGCTGCCCGCGATCGCCCGCAAGTCGCAGATCCCGGTGATCGCCGACATCCACTTCCAGCCCAAGTACGTCTTCGCGGCGATCGACGCGGGCTGCGCGGCCGTCCGCGTCAACCCGGGCAACATCCGCAAGTTCGACGACCAGGTCGGCGCGATCGCTCGCGCCGCGGCCGACGCCGGGACGAGCCTGCGCATCGGTGTCAACGCCGGCTCGCTCGACCCACGGCTGCTCGCGAAGTACGGCAAGGCGACCCCCGAGGCTCTCGTCGAGTCCGCCGTCTGGGAGGCGTCGCTGTTCGAGGAGCACGACTTCCACGACTTCAAGATCTCGGTCAAGCACAACGACCCCGTGGTGATGGTGCGCGCCTACGAGCTGCTGTCCGAGCGGGGCGACTGGCCCCTGCACCTCGGCGTCACCGAGGCGGGTCCGGCCTTCCAGGGCACGATCAAGTCCGCGACCGCGTTCGGTGCGCTGCTCAGCAAGGGCATCGGCGACACGATCCGCGTCTCCCTGTCCGCACCTCCCGTCGAGGAGGTCAAGGTCGGCATCCAGATCCTGCAGTCGCTCAACCTGCGGCCCCGCAAGCTCGAGATCGTCTCCTGCCCGTCCTGCGGGCGTGCGCAGGTCGACGTCTACACGCTGGCCGAGAAGGTGACCGCCGGGCTCGAGGGCATGGAGGTGCCCCTGCGCGTCGCGGTCATGGGCTGCGTCGTCAACGGCCCCGGCGAGGCTCGGGAGGCCGACCTCGGCGTCGCGTCCGGCAACGGCAAGGGGCAGATCTTCGTGCGCGGCGAGGTCATCAAGACCGTCCCCGAGGCGATGATCGTCGAGACCCTCATCGAGGAGGCCATGCGCCTCGCCGAGGAGATGGACCCCGTCGAGGCGGGCGACGGCTCCCCGGTCGTCACGGTCGGCTGACGGCCGCGCGGTCGCGTCGCAGCGCGCGCGGGGTGTGACCTGGTGCACAATCACCCCATGGCACCACGTCGCGCGACGGCGCTCGACGAGCGGACCGGGGGGCGCGTCCTCGACGACGGCGACCTCGCGGCCGCTCTGGCCGTCTGCGCGCAGGACCCGGTCGGCTCCGTGCTGGCCACGGCACGGCTCGAGCAGGCGCTCGAGATCGGCATCCGGCGCGCCGGCGGTGAGCTGTGGGGCTACGAGAAGGACGGCCGGCTCGAGGGTATCTGCTGGGCCGGCGCGAACATGGTGCCCGTGGTTCCCGAGGCTCCCGGAGTCGACCCCGACCGCGCGATCGAGTCGTTCGCGTCGATGGCCCGCCGCCAGGGCCGACGCTGCTCGTCGCTCGTCGGACCTGCCTACGCGGTGCTCGGCCTGTGGGGTCGGCTGCGTCCGGCCTGGCCCGGCGCGCGCGAGGTGCGCGACGACCAGCCGTCGATGGTGATGGACGGCCCGCCGGTCGTCGCGCCCGACCCCCGGGTGCGGCCCTCGCGGTTGGACGAGCTGCCGCAGGTGCTCCCGGCGTGCGTCCGTATGTTCACCGAGGAGGTGGGCTACTCGCCGGCGAGCGGCCCGGGCGGCCCGTACGAGACGCGCGTGCGCGGGCTGGTGACGCAGGGGCGCTCGTACGTGCGCATGTCCGACGACGAGGGCTCGGTGGTGTTCAAGGCGGAGCTCGGCGCCGTCGCCGGGGGAGTCGCCCAGGTGCAAGGGGTGTGGGTCACGCCCGAGCACCGCGGCAAGGGCCTGTCCGAGCGGGGGATGGCCGCCGTCGTCGAGCTCGCTCTGGCCGAGGTCGCGCCGGTCGTGTCGCTCTACGTGAACGCGTACAACGTGCGCGCGCTCGCGGCCTACCGCCGGGTGGGCTTCCGCCAGGTCGGCTCGTACGCGACCGTGCTCTTCTAGGCGCTACCGCAGCAGGCGCGACATGCGCCGGTCGGCGAGCGGCTTGCCGCCGGTCTGGCACGTCGGGCAGTACTGCAACGACGAGTCGGCGAACGACACCTCGTGCACGGTGTCGCCGCACGGCGTGCCGTCCCAGCCCGGGCAGGGCTCGCCCGTGCGGCCGTGCACGCGCATGCTGCGGCGCTTCCCGTCCTTGAGGTCCGCGGCAGGGCGCCCCGCCGCGACCGCGACCGCGCCCGTGAGCACCTCCCGGATCGCCGCGTAGAGGGTGCTCGTCCTGGCCTCGTCGAACGACCGGGTCATCGCGAACGGGGACATGCGGGCCTCGAGCAGGATCTCGTCCGAGTACGCGTTGCCGATGCCGGCGATGGTCCCCTGGTCGCGCAGCAGGCCCTTGACCTGCTGGTTCTTGGCCGCGAGGAGCTCGGCCAGGCGCTGCGGCGTGAACTCGTCGGACAGCGGCTCGACCCCGAGCGTCGCGATCTGCGGGACGTCGTCGGGCTCGCGGACCACGTGCACGGCGAGCCGCTTGCGGGTGCCGGCCTCGGTCAGGTCGAAGCCCGAGTCGTCGTCGAGCCGCACGCGCAGCGCGATCGGTGACTTGCCGGGGCGGACGGGCGTGGTCGTCAGCTTCTCCGACCAGCGCACCCAGCCCGCGCGCGAGAGGTGCCAGACCAGGTGCAGCGGCTCGCCGGTGCTGGTGGCGACCATGAGGTCGAGCCACTTGCCGTGCCGCGACACGTCGACCACGGTGGCGCCGACGAGCGCGTCCGGCGGCGGGTCGAACGTCTTGAGCGCGCTGATCGCGCCGATGCTCACGGCGGTGACGGCATGCTCGGACGCGCGCTCGCGCAGGAACTGGGCGAGCCCTTCGACCTCGGGGAGCTCGGGCACAGGCCCATCGTGGCGCACGGCACCCACGCGCGCACGCAGGTCATTGCGTTCGAGGGCGCCCGCCCGCACAACTAGGCTGGCGTCCATGCTCCTTCGCCTGTCCACGCTGTTCGTCCGCACGCTGCGCGAGGACCCCGCCGACGCCGAGGTCGCCAGCCACCGGCTGCTCGTGCGCGCGGGGTACATCCGTCGCGCCGCGCCCGGCATCTACACCTGGCTGCCGCTGGGCCTGAAGGTGCTCGCGAAGGTCGAGGCCGTCGTGCGCGAGGAGATGGAGGCCGCGGGGGCCCAGGAGGTGCACTTCCCGGCGCTGCTGCCCAAGGAGCCCTACGAGGCGACGGGCCGCTGGACCGAGTACGGGCCCAACATCTTCCGGCTCAAGGACCGCAAGGGCGGCGACTACCTGCTCGCGCCCACGCACGAGGAGCTGTTCACGCTGCTGGTCAAGGACCTGTACTCGTCGTACAAGGACCTGCCCCTGACGCTGTTCCAGATCCAGACGAAGTACCGCGACGAGGCGCGCCCCCGCGCCGGCCTCATCCGCGGCCGCGAGTTCGTCATGAAGGACGCGTACTCGTTCGACGTCGACGACGCCGGCCTGGACGCGAGCTACCAGGCGCAGCGCGACGCGTACCGCCGCATCTTCGACCGGCTCGGCCTCGAGTACGTCATCGTCGCGGCCACCTCGGGCGCGATGGGCGGCTCGCGCTCCGAGGAGTTCCTCACCCCGACCGCCATCGGCGAGGACACGTTCGTGCGCTCGGCCGGGGGCTACGCGGCGAACGTCGAGGCCGTGACCACGGTCGTGCCCGACGCGATCGCGTTCGACGACGCCCCGCAGGCGCACGTCGAAGACACCCCCGACACCCCGACGATCGACTCGCTCGTCGCGATCGCCAACGCGCAGCACCCCCGCCCCGACCGTGCCTGGACCGCCGCTGACACGCTGAAGAACGTGGTCGTCGCGCTCGTGCAGCCCTCGGGCGAGCGCGAGCTGCTCGTCATCGGTCTGCCCGGTGACCGCGAGGTCGACCTCAAGCGGCTCGAGGCCGGCGTCGCGCCCGCCGAGGTCGAGACCGCGGGCGACGCCGACTTCGCGCGGCACCCCGAGCTCGTGCGCGGCTACATCGGCCCGTCCGTGCTCGGCCCGAACGGCGCCGATGGCTCGGTCCGCTACCTGCTCGACCCCCGCGTCGTGCCCGGCTCCCGCTGGATCACGGGCGCGAACGAGCAGGGGCGCCACGTCTTCGACCTCGTCGCCGGCCGCGACTTCACGGCCGACGGCACGGTCGAGGCCGCCGAGGTGCGCGCCGGGGACCCCGCGCCCGACGGCTCGGGCCCGCTCGAGCTCGCGCGCGGCATCGAGATCGGCCACATCTTCGCGCTGGGCCGCAAGTACGCCTCCGCACTCGGCCTGACGGTCCTGGACCAGAACGGCAAGGCGCAGGTCGTCACGATGGGCTCGTACGGCATCGGCGTCACCCGCGTCCTCGCGGCCCTGGCCGAGGCGAACCACGACGAGCGCGGGCTCGCCTGGCCCGCCCACGTCGCGCCCGCCCAGGTGCACGTCGTCGCGACGGGCAAGGACGAGGCCGTCTTCGAGGCCGCCGAGTCCATCGCCCAGACGCTGCACTCGCGCGGCATCGAGGTCATCTACGACGACCGTCCCAAGGTCTCGCCCGGCGTGAAGTTCGCCGATGCCGAGCTCCTGGGCGTGCCGCTCGTCGTGGTCGTCGGCCGAGGGCTGGCCGAGGGCGTCGTCGAGGTCCGGCCTCGCGTCGGCGGGACCGCCGAGCAGGTGGCTGTCGCCGAGGCCGCGGACCGCGTCGCGGAGCTCGTCGACTCGCTGCGCTGAGCGCTCAGGCCTGAGCGCGCTCCGGCAGGCCGGGGAACGCGACCGCCGCGCCGCCCCACGAGCGGGCAGCGGCGGTCGCGGTCCGCAGCCCGTCCATGAACGGCTGGCGCTCACCCGCGGGGGTGCGCGCGACGAGGGTCGCGTTCGCCTCGGCGATCGCCGACTCGAGCGAGACCGCAAGCCTGCGCGCGGTCTTCAGAGTCGTCAGGCCGTCCGGCAGCGCGTAGGCCGCGCGGCGGGGGTCGTCCTTGGTCTGGGCGGTACCCGCGGCGACGGCCCAGCGCTGGGCCTCGTCGCGGTGCGCTGCGGCGGCGTCCCGGGCCTTGGTGCGCACGTCGCCCGACTGCTGGGCGGCGATCACCTCGTAGGCGTACCCGGCCTGGTCGTGCGCGAGGACGAGAGCGTCGAGGTCGTCGGCGGACGTCGCCTCGGCGGCCTGCGTCTGCTCGGGCGACGGGGTCGGCTCGGGGGCCGGGCTGCCCGTCACGCTCGGCGCGGGGGTCGGCGCCACGACGACGTCGAGATCGGGCGTCTTCGCGCCCGTCGCGCGGGCGAGCCGGCGGGTGAGCTGGTCGCGGGCGGTCGCGATCGAGGCGACCAGTCGGGCGAGGCCGGCGTCGTCGACCTCGTCCGCGTCGGCCAACGCGGTCCGGGTCGCGTCGGCCAGGTCGTCCAGGACCGCGGCGGGGTCGCTCGCGGGCGGCTCGGTCGTGGCGGTGGGGGAGGGCGACAGGCCCGAGTCGTAGGCGGGACCGAGCTGCGCCGCGTGCTGGTCGGAGAAGTCGGCCACGTCGGTCAGGACCGCGGCGACGCCCTTGGGCGGCTTCGTCGCGAGCGCGGACCGCGCGGCCCCCGCCAGCTCGGCGGCGTCGTCGAGCGTGCGGGCGCGCACCTGCTCGACCGCGCCGGGGGAGGGCTCGACCTGCGCGGGGGTCTCGAGCCGGATCGAGCAGGCACCGAGCAGTCCCAGGGCGACCAGGACCGCCGTGATCCTCACCACGTGGGCCGCGGCGCGCCGGGGCTGCCGCAGGCGGTCGTCGTGCGGGAACGGGCGCGTCGGGGTGGTCCTCATCGCGGCAGATCCTGCCACGCGAGGCGGTGCCCGGACGTCGGGCGCGCGCGGACTCGTTAGGCTGGGCCGACAACATCACAGGGTCGAGCGACCCGCGGGACCAGAACGGAGGCCGGTCATGGCCGCAGCCGCTGGCGCAGAGCAGGTCCGCGAGATCCTCGAACCCGCCGTCGCCGCCCAGGGACTCGTGCTCGACGACGTCGAGATCCACCGGGCCGGATCACGGTCGACCGTCGTCGTCTCGCTGGACCTGGCCGAGGACGACGAGGGCGAGCTCGACCTGGACCGCGTCTCCGACGCGACCCGTGCCGTCTCCGACGCGCTCGACGCCGCCGACCTCATCGCCGGCCACTACACGCTCGAGGTCGGCAGCCGGGGCGTGGACCGCCCGCTCACCGAGCGCCGGCACTTCGTGCGCGCCGTGGGCCGCACCGTGACGCTGCAGCTGGCCGACGCGACCACCGTCGCGGGCCGGCTCACCGAGGTCGTCGACACGGAGATCGTCGTCGTGCCGGTGAAGCCCGGGCTCAAGGGACGGCGCCCCACGGTGGGCGAGCCGGTGCGGGTCGCGCTGACCGACGTGCGCGACGCCCGCGTCGAGGTGGACCTGACGGGGCTAGGCCCCGTGGACGACGAGGCCGGCGCCGACGCCGGACAGGAGAGCTGACATGGACATCGACATGCAGGCGCTGCGGCTGCTCGAGCGCGAACGGGAGATCAGCCTCGACGTGCTGGTCTCCGCGATCGAGCAGGCGCTGCTGTCCGCCTACCACCGGACCCCGTACGCCCACCAGCGCGCGCGGGTCGAGGTCGACCGCAAGTCCGGGCACGTGACGGTGTGGGCCCGCGAGCCCATGGCGGTCGACGAGGACGGCCTGACGACCGGCGTCGAGGAGCCCGAGTTCGACGACACCCCCGACGGCTTCGGCCGCATCGCGACGGCCACCGCGCGCCAGGTCATCGTCCAGCGGCTGCGCGACGCCGAGGACGACCAGGTGCTCGGCAACTTCCGCGGCAAGGAGGGCGAGGTCCTCGGCGGCGTCATCCAGCAGGGCCGCGACCCGCGCACCGTGCTCGTCGACATCGGCGGCGTCGAGGCCGTGCTGCCCGCGCACGAGCAGGTGCCCGGCGAGGAGTACGTGCATGGCGAGCGCATCCGCGGGTTCGTGCTCGAGGTCGCCCGCGGCCAGCGTGGACCGCAGGTCACGTTGTCCCGCTCGCACCCGGGCCTGGTGCGCAAGCTCTTCGCGCTCGAGGTACCCGAGATCGCCGACGGCACCGTCGAGATCATGTCGATGGCTCGCGAGGCCGGCCACCGCACCAAGATGGCCGTCCGCTCGACCGTCGCCGGCGTCAACGCCAAGGGCGCCTGCATCGGCCCCATGGGCGGCCGCGTGCGCGCCGTGATGGCCGAGCTGCACGGCGAGAAGATCGACATCGTCGACCACTCGGACGACCCGGCGGAGATGATCGCTCACGCGCTCTCGCCCGCGCGGGTGGTCTCGGTGACGGTCGTCGACCCCGAGGCCCGGGCGGCGCGCGTCGTCGTGCCCGACTACCAGCTGTCGCTCGCGATCGGCAAGGAGGGCCAGAACGCCCGCCTCGCCGCCAAGCTCACCGGCTGGCGCATCGACATCCGGTCCGACGCGGAAGTGCCGGAGGCTCAGGGTCACGCCGAGTGAGTGCACGCGGTAGACTGACTGGCGCTGGGCATCAGGCCCGGCTCCCCTCGCGTGAACCACGACCGCACAGCGGTCCCGTTCGCACGTGCGTCGGGTGCCGTGCTCCTGGTTCCCGAACGGCCCTGCTGAGGGTGGTCGTCGTCCGTGACCTGCTGGTCGTGGACGTCCGACGCTCGATGCCGGGCAGGGGTGCGTGGCTGCACCCCGACCCTGGATGTCTCGAGCTCGCGACGCGTCGACGCGCGTTCGGGCGGGCCCTGCGTCACGCAGGCCCGTTCGACACGGCCGTCGTCGCCGAGTTCCTCGAGAGCCAGCTGCAGCACGACGCCGGGTGAGGCCCGGCGTCGACCGTCGAATGGGAAGCGGGTCTGGAAGCCGATGGCTACCCGATGAGAACGCACCGATGAGTACCCAGCGATGAGTACCTCGCACTAACGACGGTCCGACCCTGTCCGGGCGGACCGAGACAGGGAGAGATGTGGCTAAGGTCCGCGTCTACGAGCTCGCCAAAGAGCTCGGGGTTGACAGCAAGAAGATCATGACGACGCTCACCGAGATGGGCGAGTTCGTCCGCTCGGCGTCCTCGACGATCGAGCCGCCCGTCGTGCGCAAGCTGCGCGACACGTTCCCCGCCGGCAGTGGCGCCCCCGCGCCCGCCCCGGCACCCAAGGCTGCGGCACGCCCCGCGCCTGCCCCGAGCGCACCGGCCCCCGCGGCCCCGGCAGCCCCTGCGGCCGCCGCTCCCGCGCCGGCCCCGGCTCCCGCTCCGGCGGCGGCGCCTGCCGCCCCCGCCCCTGCCCCCGCTGCACGTCCGGCCGCTCCGGCGCCGGCCGCTGCCGCACAGGCGCCGGCGACCACGGCACGGCCCGGGGCTCCTCGCCCCGCCGCCGCGCGGCCCGGCAACAACCCGTTCGCGCCGTCGCAGGGCATGCCCCGTCAGGGCGAGCGCCCCGGCGCCGGCCGCACCGGTGGCGGCCCCCGTCCGGGCAACAACCCGTTCGCGCCGTCGCAGGGCATGCCCCGCCCGGGCGAGCGTCGCAACGCGCCCGAGACCGCAGCCCCGGCCGCGTCCGCGGGCGAGCGTCCCGGCGGTCCTCGTCCCGGTGGTCCCCGTCCCGGTGGCCCGCGCCCAAGCCCCGGCATGATGCCGGGCCGGACGACCAGCGGTGTCGGTCGTCCCGGTGAGCGTCCCGCGCCCGGTGGCCGTGGCGGTGGCGCCGGTGGCGCCCGCGGCGGCTACGCCGGTCGTCCCGGCGGCGGCGGTGCGCCCGGTGGCGCTCCCGGTGGTGGCGGCGGTTTCGCCGGTCGCCCCGGTGGCGGTGGCGGTCGTCCCGGCGGTGCCGGTCGTGGCTCGACCCAGGGTGCGTTCGGTCGCGCCGGTGGTCGTCCCGTGCGCGGACGGAAGTCGAAGCGCGCGAAGCGCCAGGAGTTCGAGCAGATGCAGGCGCCGTCGCTCGGTGGCGTGCAGGTGCCCCGCGGCAACGGCTCGACCACGGTCCGCCTGCGTCAGGGCTCGTCGCTGAACGACTTCGCCGACAAGATCGACGCCAACCCGGCCTCGCTCGTCACGGTGCTGTTCCACCTCGGTGAGATGGCCACGGCGACGCAGTCGCTCGACGAGGACACGTTCGGCACGCTCGCGACCGAGCTCGGCTACGTCATCGAGATGGTCTCGGCCGAGGAGGAGGACCGCGAGCTGCTCGGGGCCTTCGACATCGACCTGGACGCCGAGCTCGAGGCCGAGGGCGACGACGAGCTGCAGGCTCGCCCGCCGGTCGTCACCGTCATGGGTCACGTCGACCACGGAAAGACCAAGCTCCTCGACGCCATCCGTTCCACGGACGTCGTCGCTGGCGAGGCCGGCGGCATCACCCAGCACATCGGTGCCTACCAGGTCACCAAGGTGCACGAGGGCAACGAGCGCGCCATCACCTTCATCGACACCCCGGGTCACGAGGCGTTCACCGCCATGCGTGCGCGTGGTGCTCAGGTCACCGACATCGCGATCCTCGTGGTCGCGGCCGACGACGGCGTGATGCCGCAGACCATCGAGGCGCTCAACCACGCCCAGGCGGCCGGCGTCCCGATCGTGGTCGCGGTCAACAAGGTGGACAAGGAGGGGTCCAACCCCGACAAGATCCGCCAGCAGCTGACCGAGTACAACCTGGTGGCCGAGGAGTACGGCGGCGACACGATGTTCGTCAACGTCTCCGCGAAGCAGAACATGGGCATCGACCAGCTGCTCGAGGCCGTGCTCCTGACGGCCGACGCCGCGCTCGACCTCCGGGCCAACCCGGACAAGGGTGCGCGTGGTGTCGCCATCGAGGCGAACCTCGACAAGGGCCGCGGCGCCGTCGCGACCGTCCTGGTCCAGTCCGGCACGCTGCGCGTCGGCGACGCGATCGTGGCGGGCACGGCCTACGGCCGCGTCCGTGCCATGTTCGACGAGCACGGCGAGACGCTCACCGAGGCTGGCCCGTCCCGCCCGGTGCAGGTGCTCGGTCTCGCGTCGGTGCCCAGCGCCGGCGACACGCTGCTGGTCGCTCCCGAGGAGCGCACCGCGCGGCAGATCGCCGAGAAGCGCGAGGCCGCCGAGCGTGCCGCCCTCCTGGCCAAGCGCCGCAAGCGCGTCAGCCTCGAGGACTTCACGCAGGCGCTCGCACTGGGCAAGGTCGAGACCCTCAACCTGGTCCTCAAGGGCGACGTGTCGGGTGCCGTCGAGGCGCTCGAGGACGCGCTGCTCAAGATCGACGTGGGCGAAGAGGTCGACCTGCGCGTCATCCACCGCGGTGTGGGTGCCATCACGCAGAACGACGTCAACCTGGCGACCGTCGACTCGGCGATCATCATCGGCTTCAACGTCAAGTACGCCGAGCGGGTCGAGGCCCTGGCTGACCGCGAGGGCGTCGACGTGCGCTTCTACTCGGTCATCTACCAGGCGATCGACGACGTCGAGGCGGCCCTCAAGGGCATGCTCAAGCCGGAGTACGAGGAGGTCCAGCTGGGCACCGCGGAGATCCGCGAGATCTTCCGCTCCTCGAAGTTCGGCAACATCGCCGGCTCGATCGTCCGTTCGGGCGAGATCCGTCGCAACACCAAGGCGCGCGTCCTGCGCGGCGGCAAGGTCGTCGGGGACAACCTCACGATCGAGTCGCTCAAGCGGTTCAAGGACGACGCGACCGAGGTCCGCGAGGGCTACGAGTGCGGTATCGGGCTCGGGTCGTTCAACGACCTGCAGTCCGAGGACATCATCGAGACCTGGGAGATGCGCGAGAAGCCTCGCGCCTGATCCTCAGGTTTGATCGACCGCGGGGCGGGCGAGGCATCGTCCTCGCCCGCCCCGCGCCGTTCGCTGCGGCACCCGTCGAGGGTGCCTGACCAGAAAGGTCCCGTTCATGGCTGACAAGGGTCGTGCTCGCAAGCTCTCCGAGCGCATCCAGCAGGTGGTCGCGCAGATGCTCGACACCCGCATCAAGGACCCGCGCCTCGGGTTCGTCACGATCACCGACGTGCGGGTCACCGGTGACCTCCAGCACGCCGACATCTTCTACACCGTCCTGGGCGACGACGAGGCCCGTGCCGGCACGGCCGCGGCGCTCGAGTCGGCCAAGGGCGTGATCCGCTCCGAGGTCGGCAAGCAGACCGGCATCCGGCTGACGCCGACGCTCGCCTTCTTCCCCGACGCGATCCCGGACACCGCCGCGCACCTCGACGCCGCCCTCATCGAGGCTGCGCGTCGTGACCGCGAGGTCGCCGCGCTGGCCGCCCAGGCGAGCTTCGCGGGCGAGGCGGACCCGTACCGCCGTCCCGAGGACGACGACGAGGACGAGGCCGAGCAGGCCTGACCTCGCGCATCCCGCCGCATCGTTGAAGGGATCGTCGCAGCGCACGCGCCGTCCGGCGTGACGTCCGCTGCGACGATCCCTTCAACCATGTGCGGGGTCATCAGCCCGGTGAGGTCGCCCGGCCCGTGCTGCGCGGCATCGCGAGGGTGATCACCGCGCCGAGGCCCACGACCGCAGCGCCGACGAGGGCCGCGGGGGCCAGGCCGTCCGCGTAGTCGTCGGGCGTGAGCGTGCCGCCCGACGCGGTGAACACCGCGACCAGCACCGCGACCCCCACCGCCCCGCCGATCTCCCGCAGCGTCGCGTTGACCGAGCTCGCGGTGCCGTGGTCGTCGGGCAGCATGTCCGCGAGCACCGCGGTGGCCGAGGGCGCGAAGGTCAGGCCCATGCCGATGCCGGCGAGCGCGAGGCCTGGCACCAGCTCCGAGTACGAGCTGACGCCCGCGGCCACCGCCAGCCCCTGCCAGGCGAGCCCGGCGGCCTGCAGCGCGAGGCCCGTGCTGAGCAGGGGCCGGACACCGAGCCGTGGAGCGAGCATGCCCGCGATGGGCGCGACGATCATCGGCGCCGCGGTCCACGGCAGGGTGCGGATGCCGGCCTGCAGCGGGCTGTAGCCGAGCGCGATCTGCAGGTACTGCGAGAGCACGAACACGGTCCCGAACACGCCGAGCGAGAACGCGAAGGCGCTCGCGTTGGCCACGGCGAACGAGCGCACGCGGAACAGCCGCAGCGGCACGAGCGGGTGGTCGGTGCGCGACTCGCGCACCAGGAACGCGGCGATCAGCACCGCGCCGAGCACCAGCCCGCCGACGACGCGGACCGAGCCCCACCCGTCGTCGTTGCCGCGGACGACGGACCACACGACCGCGAGCACGCCGGACGCGGCGAGGACCAGTCCGGTCAGGTCGATGCGCTGACGCCGGCCGAACGACTCGGGCAGCGCGTAGCGGACCAGCGGGATCGCGACGACCGCCACGGGCACGTTGATCCAGAAGATCGCCTCCCACGAGATCCCCTGCACGACGGCGCCGCCGATCACCGGTCCGAGCGCGACGCCGAGACCGGACACCCCGCCCCAGATGCCGATCGCCATCGCGCGCCGAGCGGGCGGGACGGCGGCGGCGAGCAGCGTGAGCGACAGCGGCATGATCGCTGCCGCGCCGGCGCCCTGGACCGCTCGTGCGGCGATCAGGGCCTCGGCGCTCGTCGCGAGCGCGGAGGCGATCGAGGCCGCGGCGAACACGACGATGCCGCCGACGAAGAGGCGCCGGCGACCCCAGCGGTCGCCGAGCGTCGAGGCGGCGATCATCAGCGAGGCGAAGCTCAGCGTGTAGGCGTTGACCATCCACTGCAGCTGCTCGAGCGAGGCGGACAGCTCGGTGCGCAGGACGGGCAGCGCGGTGGTCATGACGAGGTTGTCGAGCGTCGCCATGAACATCGGCAGCGACGCGGCGACGAGCGCGACGGCCGTGCCGACGGTGCGTGGTGCGCCGCCCCGGGACGCGCCGAGGCGGCCCTTCGGGCTGGCGGGCTCCGCGGCTCGCGGGGCGGTGGACGTGACGGTCACGGAAGCTCCCGATGTTGGTTGGCATTGATTGATAACTAACGAGAGCGACCGTAGGCATCGGCTGATAACCTTGTCAACATGCCCGCCGACCCGAGTCAGTCCGGACGCGACGAGGACGTCGCGATCGCCCCGCCCACCCGCAGCACGTCGGGCACCCGCATGACCGGCGCCGCGCGCCGCGACCAGATCCTGGCCGCGGCCCGTCGCGTGTTCGCCGAGGGCGGCTACGCCGCGAGCACCGACGAGGTCGCGCGCGCCGCGGGCGTGTCCCAGCCCTACGTCGTGCGGCTGTTCGGCAGCAAGCGCGACCTGTTCGTCGCCGCGTACCAGCAGGCCACGGGTGAGATCCTCGCCTCGCTCTCGGCCGTCCCCGCGGGGCCCGACGCCGGCGCCGCGATGGGCGACGCGTACGTCCAGCTCCTGGCGGACCGCGACCTGCTCCGCCTGGTGATGCACGGCTTCACCGCCGGCACCGACCCGGAGGTCGGGCGTGCCGCACGGCACTGCCTGGGGGAGGCGTTCCGGCTGTTCGTCGAGCGCACCGGCGAGGAGCCCGACGAGGGGCGCCGGTTCGTCGCCTTCGGGATGCTCATCAACGTGCTCATGGCGACCGACGCTCCCGCGCACGTCGGCGAGGACGCCGGCATGGACGCCTTGATGATCTGCGTGCAGGAGTCGGTCCAGGAGCGACGCACGGCATGACCACCCAGCAGCAGCGCCCACGGCGTCCCACCGCGCCCGACGGGCTCGTGGTGGTCGACAAGCCGCAGGACTGGACGAGCCACGACGTCGTCGCGCGCATGCGCCGGCTCGCCGGCACCCGCAAGGTCGGCCACGCGGGAACGCTCGACCCGATGGCGACCGGCGTCCTCGTGATCGGCATCGGCCGCGCGACCCGCCTGCTCACGTACGTCGTCGGGGCGGACAAGGAGTACCTCGCGACGATCCGCCTCGGCGTCACCACGAACACCGAGGACGCCGAGGGGGAGGTGCTCGTGGTGAGCGACGCGTCCGCCGTGACGCGGGACGCCGTGGCCGCGGCCGCGCTGCCCCTGACGGGCACGATCGCCCAGGTCCCCTCGGCCGTCTCGGCGATCAAGGTCGACGGGCAGCGCGCGTACGCCCGGGTCAGGGCGGGGGAGTCGGTGGAGCTCGCGGCCCGCGAGGTCACGGTCTCGACGTTCGACGTCGGTGAGGTGCGCACGGCGTCGGTGGACGGGACGCCCGTCGTCGACGTGGACGTGAGGGTGGTCTGCTCGTCGGGCACCTACGTGCGCGCGCTCGCACGCGACCTCGGCGACGCGCTCGGCGTGGGCGGCCACCTCACCGCGCTGCGCCGCACGCGGGTCGGCGGCTACGGCATCGACGGCGCGAGCACGCTCGACGAGCTCGCCGAGGTGCCCGACGACGTCCCTCTGAGTGTCCTGTCCCTCGCCGATGCCGCGCGCGCCACGTTCCCCGTGCGCGAGCTGACCGAGCCCGAGGCGCGCGCGCTGTCCTACGGCCAGGCGATCCCCGCCGACGGCGTCGACGCGACGACGGCGGCCATCGGGCCGGACGGCACGCTCGTCGCGCTGGTCGAGCCGCACGGCCCGAAGGCCAAGCCGGCGCTGGTGTTCGCGCCCGCCTGACCTAGGCCAGCTCGCAGTCCAGGTGCAGGCGGTGCGTCCCGTCGGCGTCGACCCACAGCGCGCCCGACCCGGTGAGGCCGGCCAGGGCGCCCGTGCCGCTGCCCGGCACCAGGGCGAAGTGCTCGTCGAACCGGTCGTCGCCGTGGGTCGAGGCGGCGTGCACGAACGCGAAGGTGCCGCCGTGCCCGCCGACGGTGCCCTCGAACGACTCGATCGCGAGGTACGTGCCCTCGCCGCGGCCGGGGTCGAACGCCGAGGTGAACAGCGTCGACGAGCGGCCGACCACGTCTCCCGCGAACTGCTTGCCGAGGGTCGCCACGCCGATGCTCACCGCCGTGGTGACGGGGTCGGGCGGCATCACGTCGGCCGGGGTGAAGTGCGTGACGGTGAAGGTCGATTCCAGGTGCATCCCTGGAACCTAGGTGCGAGCACTGACATCACGGCATGCTGTCGGATCTGGCCCGGACCGTTCGTCGCAGGGGTGAGAGGCGGCGCCTGGCCGCCCGAACGACAGGAGACGACCATGACGCAGTACCTGGTGTCCGTGCTCGACGACCGGACCGGCTCCGGCACCGAGGACGAGATGGCCGCGATCGACGTGTACAACGACGGGCTCCGGGCGGACGGCCACTGGGTGTTCGCCGGCGGCCTCGGCGGGCCGGAGACGGCGACCGTGATCGACGCCCGGCACGGGGAGCCGGTGCTCACCGACGGCCCGTACGTCGAGACCAAGGAGCACACGGCCGGCTTCTGGATCATCGAGGCGGCCGACCTCGACGTCGCGCTCCGCCTCGCCGCCGAGGGCTCGCAGGCGTGCAACCGCAGGGTCGAGGTGCGGCCGTTCCTGTGACGTCCGACGTCGGTGACGCGATCACCCGGGTCCACCGCGAGGAGTGGTCCCGGGTGGTGGCGACGCTGGCCCGGCGCTTCCGCGACCTGGACCTCGCCGAGGAGATGACCGCCGAGGCGTTCGCGACCGCCGTCGCCCGCTGGCCCGTGGACGGCGTCCCGCCGAACCCCGGCGGCTGGCTCACCACGACCGGCTACCGCAAGGGCGTCGACCGGCTGCGGCGCGAGGGTCGGCGCGACGCGAAGCACCTGGAGGCGCTCATGCTGTCCGGCCCGGCCGACGCGCGCGGCGCGATCGACGACGACCGCCTGCGCCTCCTGTTCACCTGCTGCCACCCCGCGCTCGCGATCGAGGCCCGGGTGGCGCTGACGCTGCGCATGGTCGGCGGGCTCACGGTGCCCGAGATCGCGCGCGCGTTCCTCGTGCAGGAGTCCGCCATGGGTCGGCGGATCACGCGTGCGAAGACCAAGATCGCCGCGGCCCGGATCCCGTACCGCGTCCCGTCGCGGGAGGACCTGCCCGCGCGCGTGGCGGGGGTGCTCGCGGTGCTCTACCTGGTCTTCAACGAGGGCTACCTGGCCTCCGACCCGCAGCAGCAGCCGGTCCGCGCCGACCTCACCGCCGAGGCGATCCGGCTGACGCGGCTCGTGCGCGAGCTGCTGCCGGACGACGGCGAGGTTGCCGGCCTGCTGGCCCTCATGGTGCTGACCGACGCCCGCCGGACCGCGCGCGTCTCGGCGAGCGGCGAGCTCGTGAGCCTCGACGAGCAGGACCGCGGTGCCTGGGACCTTGCCCTGGTCGCCGAGGGGCACGCGCTGGTGCGGGAGCGCCTGGCGAGCGGCGAGGCGCCGGGTCGGTACCAGGTGCTCGCGGCGATCAATGCCGTCCACACCGACGCCCGCGAGGCGCGGGACACCGACTGGTGGCAGGTGGTGGCCCTCTACGACCAGCTGCTCCGGATCGACGGCTCGCCGATCGTCCGCCTCAACCGGGCGGTCGCGGTCGCCGAGGTCGACGGCCCCGAGGTGGCGCTCGCGCAGGTCGACGCGCTGCCGCTGGACGGCTACCACGCCTTCCACGCCACGCGCGCGGACCTGCTGCGCAGGCTCGGGCGCAGCGCGGAGGCGCGCGCCGCGTACGACCGTGCGATCGAGCTGGCCGGCAACTCCGCGGAGCGGGCCTACCTCACGCGGCGCCGCGACCAGCTGGCGCGCTGAGTCACGCCCCGGCGAACGCCACGACCGCCGCGGCGACGGCACCGGGATCGGGCTCGTGGTCGCGGCCCGGGACGACCTCGAGCCGGGCGTCGGGCAGCGCGCCGGCGATCGCCGCCGCGGACTCGACGAGCACCGGCCAGGTGTCCCTGGCCCGCACGACGAGCGCGGGGACGGCCACCGACGAGAACGCCGCGGGGTCCGGGAACCGGTCGGTCACCGCCCAGTCGTACAGCAGGCTCGGCGCGATGGCCTCGAGCGCACGGAACCACGGCTGGTCGCGCTGGCCGGAGGCCAGGTGCGGCGGCAGGCCGACGACGCGCGACTGGTAGAGCTCGACGGCGCCGGCGTGGTCGCCACCCCGGACCAGGGCCTCCAGCTGCGGGCCGACGGACGCGTCGCGCGGGGGAGCGCTCGGGACGACGACGGGTGCCTCGAGGACGACGAGGCGCCGGACCGGGACGCCCGCAGCGGCTGCCGCCAGCGCGAGGACGCCTCCCGAGGAGTAGCCGAGCAGGGTCACGTCGTCGCCCAGGTCCGCGACGAGCGCGCGCACGTCGTCGACCTCGCGCTCCACGGCACCGGCGATCCCGGATCCCTCGTCGGTGCTGTCGCCGCGCGCCCTGCGGTCGACCGCGATCCCGCGGTGGCCGAGCGCGGACAGAGCGGCCGCGAGGGGCAGGAGCCGTCCGCGGTCGTTCATCGCCCCCGGGAGCAGGACCACCGGCGGGCCGGAGCCGAGCTCCTCGACCGCGAGCAGGGTCCCGTCCGACGACTCGATGTGCCGCATGGACCCCACCGTAGGGGGCGCGGCGTCAGGCGTCGACGTCCGCCAGGGGCCACCCGGCCGCGGCGAGCACCGCGCTGACGCGCGCGACGTCGCCGGGCAGCGCCTGCTGCTCCAGGAGGCCCTCGATCTCGGCCGCCACGGCCTCGGACGTCGCGCCGCCGCCTGGGTGCGCCAGCACGATGCGGTCGGCGACCTCGATGACCTCGTCGTGCGTGAGCGTGCGCTTGAGCAGCGCGAGCACCGCCACGTAGTCGTGCTCGGGAACCCCGCTGGGGTAGCCGGCACGCAGCCAGTCGGCGACCCGTCGGACGACCCCGTCGCGCGCCATCACTCGCTCCCGACGACGAGCTTCGCGACACCCACCACGACAGCCGCGGCGCACACCGCGAAGCAGAGGTAGGCCGCCGAGCGCCGCAGCGCGGTCGTCGTGCCGTCCACCGGGGCGAGCGCGCGCACCCCGAGCGCGAACACCGCCGGCACCCCGGCGCCGAACACGAGGCTGAGGACGATGACCTTCGTCAGCGCCTCGCCGTCGACCAGCTGGTCCATCTCGGTCCTCCTCAGGCGGCCGGGACGGTGGCCGGGCGGTCCGGCGTCGTCCAGTCGTCGTTGACGTTGGTGTGGTCCACCGCGCTCCTGCGCGAGGCGAGCCAGAGGCCCGCGCTCGCGGCGACGAGGATCGCCAGGACGAGCAGGGTGCCGGCGGCGCCGTCCAGGACGCGCTGGATGCCCTCCGCGCCCGCGCCGACGAGGGCCGACGCGGGCAGCGTGATGAGCCACGCGACGACCATCCGGCGGGCCACGCCCCACCGGACCGGTGTCCGCCTCCCGACGCCCGACCCCATGATCGAGCCGCTCGCGACGTGCGTGGTGGACAGCGGGTAGCCGAAGTGGCTCGAGACGAGGATGACCGCGGCCGAGGAGGTCTCGGCGGCCAGTCCCTGCGGCGGCTCGATGTCGACCAGGCCCTTGCCGAGCGTCCGGATGACGCGCCAGCCGCCCAGGTACGTGCCGAGCCCGATGGCGCAGGCGCAGGCGATGATCACCCACACCGGGACCTGCGCGTCGGCCGGCAGCTCGCCGCCGGCGATCAGGGCCAGCAGGATGATGCCCATCGTCTTCTGCGCGTCGTTCGTGCCGTGCGCGAGGGAGACGAGCGACGCGGACCCGATCTGGCCCCACCGGAACTCCGACTCGCGCGCCCCGGACCCCACGCTGCGCGTGATCCGGTAGACGAGCCACGTGCCGGTCAGGGCGATGAACCCCGCGGCGACGGGAGCGATGACCGCCGGGATGACGACCTTCGACAGGAGGCCGGACCAGATGACGCCGTCGAGGCCCGCGGCGACGACGACCGACCCGACGAGCCCGCCGATGATGGCGTGCGACGAGGACGACGGCAGGCCGAAGTACCACGTCACCAGGTTCCAGATGATCCCGCCGCACAGACCGGCGAACACCACGGACAGGGTCACCGCGTCCTGCTCGACGATGCCCTTGGCGATGGTCGCGGCGACGGCGAGCGACAGGAACGCGCCGACGACGTTCAGCACCGCGGACAGCAGCACGGCGACCTTGGGTCGCAGGGCCTTGGTCGCGATCGACGTGGCCATGGCGTTGGCGGTGTCGTGGAAGCCGTTGGTGAAGTCGAACGCGAGGGCCGTCACGACCACGAGCACCAGGAGTGCGATTCCGTCCACGTCACCGACGATGCGGGCCGTGCCGAGGGGCGGCAAGAGGGGGCGCCTGTTGTTCATGCACGGTTCGCCCGAAAGTCACAGTTTGGGTCGGATCGTTCCCATCGCCCGATCTCGCTGCTACCTTGCCGTCACAACTGTATCGCTCAAGACGTACCGGCCCGGTGCGTGAGAGCGCTTCCACACAAGCCCCAGGAGACAGCGTGGTTTCCTTCCTTCCCGGTCGCCGTCGCGCGACCTGGGCCGGCGCAGCAACCGCCGGCCTCGCCACCCTCGCCCTCGTCGTCGCCCCGATGGCAGCGGCCAACCCGATCGGTGAGGTCCACGACTTCGCCGACGGTCCGCAGGGCTGGTTCAGCTACGGCGGCACGTCGTCGTCGTCCGTCGACGACGGCGAGCTCTGCGTGGTCGTCCCCGCGGGGACGACGAACCCCTGGGACGTCGCCGCGCAGCACGACGACGTGACGCTGGCGGCCGACTCCCCGGTGACCGTCTCGTTCCGCGCGCACGCCACGGCCGACGTGTCGGTCAACCTGCGCGCCGGCATCGGCTACCCCGACGACGTGTCGTCGTCGGTCGCGCTGACCTCGGCGCCCACCGACTACTCCTTCACCTGGACCCCGGGCTTCAGCGGCACGGGCAACACGTCCTTCCAGCTCGGCGGGCAGGCGAGCGACTACACGTTCTGCCTCGACGACTTCTCGATCTCGGGCGACGACGAGCTGCTCGGGACGACGACCTTCGCGGGCGACACGCTCCCCGCGGGCTGGTCGCTCCCGGCCGACTGGGCCGTGACGTCGGCCGCCGGTGACCCGGCGTTCTGCGTCGCGGTCCCCGCCTCGGCGGGTCAGTACGACGGCCTGGTCTACAACGGCGTGCCCGTCGAGGACGGCGGCAACTACGCGCTGTCGTTCACGGCCAGCGCCAGCAACGGCGCCACCGTGCGCGCGCTCGTCGGGGAGAACGGCGGCGCTTACCGCACCGCGTACGTCGCCAACCCTGCGCTCACCGCGGAGCTGGCCTCCTACGACTACCCGTTCACCTCGTCGCTGGCGTTCCCGGCCGACGAGGGCGCCGTGGGCCAGGTCGCGCTCCAGCTGGGGGCGCGCGGCGACTACACGTTCTGCGTGAGCGAGGTGTCGCTCCGCAAGACCGCGACCCCGCCGCCCGCCTACGAGCCCGACACGCGCAGCCGCGTGCGGGTCAACCAGGTCGGCTACCTGCCGCAGGGGCCCAAGCGGGCCACCGTGGTGACCGACGCGGCGGCGCCGGTCGCGTGGGAGCTGCACGCCGCGGGCGGGGCGCTCGTCGCGAGCGGCAAGGCGGCCCTGGCCGGCACCGACCCGACGTCGGGCCTGAAGGTCCAGACCGTCGACTTCAGCACGGTCACCGCGAAGGGGGCGGGCTTCACGCTCGTGGCCGACGGGGAGACGAGCGACCCGTTCGCGATCAAGACCGACATCTACGCCCAGCTGCGGTACGACGCGCTGAACTACTTCTACCCGGCACGCTCGGGCATCGCGATCGACGCGCCCGGCACGGTCTACGACCGGCCCGCCGGGCACGTGAGCGGACCGGACGGCGCCGTCAACAAGGGCGACCTGGACGTCGCGTGCCTGACCGCGGCCGACGACGGCGCGAGCTGGTCGTACGGCACCTGGACCTGCCCCGCGGGGTACGCCCGGGACGTGGTGGGCGGCTGGTACGACGCCGGCGACCACGGCAAGTACGTGGTCAACGGCGGGATCGCCGTGCAGCAGCTGCTCAGCACGTACGAGCGGACGCTGTACGCGACCGACGCGGCCAAGGGCGCCCTCAAGGACGGCACGCTGGAGGGCCCGGCCGACGAGAGCGGCAACGGGGTCCCGGACGTCCTGGACGAGGCACGCTGGGAGCTCGAGTTCTTCCTGGCGATGCAGGTCCCGGCCGGATCGGGCATGACGGTGTCGAGCACGGACAGCCGCTCGCTCGACGGCATGGTGCACCACAAGATCCACGACGTCGGCTGGACCGGCCTGGGCCTGCTGCCCTCGGACGACCCGCAGCAGCGTCGTCTGCACCGTCCGTCCACCGCCGCCACCCTCAACGTCGCGGCGACCGCGGCGCAGGGTGCCCGGCTGTTCGAGAAGTACGACAAGGCGTTCGCCGCGAAGCTCCTGGCGGCGAGCAGGACGGCCTACACCGCGGCCCTGCGGGTGCCCGACCTGTACGCGCCCGCCAGCGCCGGTGCCAACGGTGGCGGTCCGTACGACGACACCGAGGTCTCGGACGAGTTCTACTGGGCCGCGGCCGAGCTGTACCTGACGACGAAGTCGTCGACCTACAAGAAGGACGTCGAGAAGAGCGCCCACCGCACGGACGACATCTGGACCGAGGGCGGCTTCAACTGGGGCAGCACCGCCGCCCTGGGTCGGCTCGATCTCGCGACGGTGCCCAGCGACCTCCGCACCCAGGCGCGCACCAGCGTCGTCGCGGGGGCCAAGAAGTACCTGACGTGGCAGAAGGCCCAGGCCTTCGGCACGGCGTACCCGGGCAGCAACGGCACGTACGACTGGGGCTCGAACTCCATGGTCGTGAACAACCAGGTGGTGCTCGCCACGGCGTTCGACATCACGCGCGACAAGAAGTTCAGCCGCGCCGTGCTCGAGTCCATGGACTACCTGCTGGGCCGCAACGCGCTCAACAACTCCTACGTCACGGGCTACGGGACGCAGTTCTCCAGCCACCAGCACAGCCGCTGGATGGTCCCGCCGCCGAACGGCTCGCTCGCGGGCGGACCCAACTCGCTGCGGAGCACGTGGGACCCGGTGATGAACACGCTGTTTCCGGAGTCCAACCCCTGCACGCCGCAGCGGTGCTACGTCGACGACATCGAGGCGTGGTCCGTCAACGAGATCACCGTCAACTGGAACTCGGCGCTGTCCTGGATCGCGTCGTTCGTCGCCGACCAGGGTGCGGCGCCGCAGCCGGTGGCGCCGAAGATCACCAAGCAGCCGACGTCCGTGTCCGGTGCCCTGAAGGCGAAGGTCACCCTCTCCGCCGCCGCCTCCGGCGT
Source organism: Cellulomonas sp. PhB150 (assembly GCF_003755175.1). Lineage (GTDB taxonomy): Bacteria > Actinomycetota > Actinomycetes > Actinomycetales > Cellulomonadaceae > Cellulomonas. Next base: position 476,063 of record NZ_RKHX01000002.1, read on the forward strand.
GCCGGCGCCGACCGTCAGGTGGCAGCGCCGGGCGCCGGGCGCCACCGCGTGGAAGGACGTGCGCGGGGCGACGAGCACGACGCTCAAGGTGGTCATGACGCGCGCCGAGCACCGGGCGGGCTACCGGGCGGTGTTCACCAGCTCGGCCGGTTCGGCGACGACCGCGACCGCGACCGTCACGCTCCGCAAGGCGCGCCCGGTCATCACGTCGCAGCCCAAGGACGTCACGGTGCGCTCCGGCGCGCGCGCGACCTTCCGGGTGGCGTACGACGCCTACCCGGCGGCGCACGTGCAGTGGTGGGCCAAGAAGGGCAAGACGTGGGTCAAGGTCCCCGGCGCGCGCGCCCAGACCCTGACGGTCAAGGTGACGGGCACGTCGTCGAAGCACTACCGCGTCGTGGTGAAGAGCTCGCAGGGGCAGGTCACCTCGCGCACGGCGCACGTCACGATCCGCCGCTGACGGCGGGCTGACGGACGACGCCCCGGACAGGTCTCCTGCCGGGGCGTCGTCGTGCCGGGCGACGACGCACGGCCGAAGAGGTGGCAGGCTTGCTCGCTGGGCCACCGCCGTCGCGGTGGGTCACCGATCGGATCGTCCGGTCAGCAGCGGACAGGAGCAGGCGTGCACCTCTGGCGTGATCTCGCCGACGTCCCCGACGGATTCGGCCCCTCCGTCGTGACGATCGGCAACTTCGACGGCGTGCACCGCGGGCACGCGGGCGTGCTGCAGCGCATGTGCGCCGACGCGCGCGGCGCGGGCGCGAGCGCGGTGGCCGTCACGTTCTCGCCCCATCCGCTCCAGGTGCACCACCCCGACACCGCGCCGCCGCTGCTCACGGGCGACACCGACCGGCTGGAGCTGCTCGGGGCGACGGGGCTCGACGCGGTCCTCCTGCTGCCGTACTCGCTCGAGTTCGCGCGGCAGTCGCCCGAGGAGTTCGTCCGGCGCTACCTGGTGGAGGGTCTGGGTGCCCGGGTCGTCGTGGTCGGCCGCGACGTGCGGTTCGGCTGGAAGAACTCCGGCGACCTCTCGACGATGGTCGAGCTGGGCCGCTCCTACGGGTTCTCGGTCGAGGTCATCGAGGACGTGACCCCGACGCCGGGCGCCGACCCGGGCAGCGCCGAGGACCACGTCGCTGACCCGCTGCGCCGCCGCTGGTCCTCGACCTGGGTGCGCGAGCTGCTCGAGGCGGGTGACGTGGTGCAGGCCGCGCGCGTGCTCGGCCGCCCGCACCGGCTGCGCGGCGAGGTGGTGCACGGCGACGCCCGCGGCCGCGAGCTGGGCTTCCCGACCGCCAACCTCAGCCAGGACGCCGAGGGCATGGTCCCGGCGGACGGCGTGTACGCGGGCTGGCTACGGCGTCCCGACGGAACGGTGCTGCCGTCGGCGGTCTCGATCGGCACCAACCCGACGTTCGACGGCGTGCAGCGCCGGGTCGAGGCGTACGTGCTGGACCGGACCGACCTCGACCTGTACGGCGAGCAGGTGGTCCTCGAGCTCGTCGAACGTCTGCGTCCGACGCTGAAGTTCGACGGCATCGAGCCGCTGATCACGCAGATGCACGCCGACGTCGAGCGGGTGCGCGAGGTGCTGGCACCCGTCACGGCGCCGACCACCGAGGCCTGACGGCCGGTCAGTCCTCCGACCGGTCCCGCGCCGACTCGACGGGCAGCAGGACGGCGCCGACGAGGAAGCACACGGCACCGAGGAACGTCCCCGTGTTCACCAGGGCCACGTTCGCGACGGCCCCCGACGGGTCCACGTACCGGGCGGCGACCGCCGCGACGCCGAAGGCGACGGACCCCAGAAGGTTCACCCCCGCGACGTGCCACCCCACGGACCGGTCCGGGCGGGGCAGGACTCCGCGGTTCACCTCGGCGAACGCGAGCCAGCTGGCGACGAGGAAGCACACCGACCCGCCGACGTCCGGCGCCCAGACCAGGCGGCGCGCCTCCTGGCTCGACAGGTCGGAGGCGGTGGCCGCGAACGTGCTGACGTTGAACAGCAGCGTCCCGACGAGCTGGACGAGGACGGCCCAGAAGTCGATCCGGCGCGGTCGCCAGCCGACCAGCGAGCGCAGCCGCCCGGGCCGCACCGAGCCGGACACGACCCCTCCCGGCGCGCGCAGCGTCTCGTGCAGCTGCAGGTACGCGGCGGTCGTGAACAGCAGCGAGCCGGCGAAGAACGTGGCCGCGACGCCCGACGGTGCGATCGTGTCGAAGAACGCCGGGACCGACCCGAGCGCGAAGCACACCGAGCCGCCGGCGAACAGGCCACCGATCCAGAAGCTCGAGGCGCTGGCCCGGCCTCCCGCCGGGCGCGCCTCGGCGGGCCGCAGGCCCAGGCCCTTGCGGTGACGCCGCGAGCTCCACTCGACCCGCGTCCCGTCGGGCCGCGCGAGCACCGCGTGCGTGACGAATCCCGCCGGGCCGTGCGTGCTCAGCACCTGCCAGTCGGCGGGGACGTGCGGGACGCCCGCGGTCACTGCGCCAGGCCGGTGCGCGCCTTGCTCTTGGCTGCGGCGTGCGCGGGGGAGGTCCAGACGTCGGGCTTGCTCCGGGCGCGCTCCACGGGCTGCTCGGCGACGAGCGCGTCCCAGGCGGCGAACAGGTCGCGGAGCAGCATCTCGATCATGAGGCGGCTGAGGTCGAGGCGGACGACGACGCGCATGAGGTGCACCGCGTCGGCGTCGGGCGGCAGGCTGTAGGCGGGCACGATCCAGCCGTCCTCCCGCAGCCTCGCCGACAGGTGGTAGACGTCGAAGCCGGGGTCGCCCTTGATCGAGAACGTGACGACCGGTTCGGCCAGCCCCGGGTTGAGGATCGTGAACTTGCCGCTGGCCTCGAGGGTCTCGTTGAGGAACCGGGCGTTGGCCAGCATCGTCTCGACGATCGCGGTGTAGCCGCTGCGGCCGAGGCGCATGAAGTTGTACATCTGGGCCTGGACCATGGCCGAGCCGCGCGAGAAGTTGAACGTGTAGGTCGGCTGTGCGCCGCCGAGGTAGTTCACGCTGAACACGAGGTCCTCGGGGAGCTTCGAGGCGTCGCGGAAGACGAGCCAGCCGACGCCGGGGTAGACGAGCCCGTACTTGTGCCCCGAGACGTTGATCGACGCGACCTGCTCGAGGCGGAAGTCCCAGCGCAGGTCGGGCTCGCTGAAGGGGGCGATGAACGCGCCGCTGGCCCCGTCGACGTGCAGGGGGACGTCCCAGCCCTTGTCCGCCTTGATCCGTACCAGCAGGTCGTTGATCTCCTCGATCGGGTCCGCCTCGCCGACGTGGGTCGTCCCCAGGACCGCGCCGACCGCGATCGTGTTCTCGTCGACGCGCTCCTCGACGTCCGCCGCGCTCAGCACGAAGCGGTCGGGCTTCATCGGGATCTTGCGCATCTCGACGTCGAAGTAGTTCGCGAACTTGTCCCAGACCACGTGGGTCTCCGCGCCGAAGACCACGTTCGGCCGGTCGGACGGCAGGCCCGCCGCCCGGCGCCGGTCCCGCCACGCGCGCTTGTGGGCGAGGAGCCCGAGCATGATCGCCTCGGACGAGCCGATCGTCGCGACGCCGACGACCTGCGCGGGGTCCGGCGCGTTGAAGAGGTCGCCCAGCATGTGCACGCAGGCCTCCTCGACGAGCGACGCGGCCGGGTACTCCTCGTGGTCGATGTGGTTCTTCCGGATCGTGTCGTGGATGAGCTGCTCCGCCTGCGGCTCCATCCACGTCGTGACGAAGGAGGCGAGGTTGAGCGTCTCCCGCCCGTCGAGCATCAGGCCCGTGTGCAGCAGCTCGTACGCCTCGTCGGGGTCGAGGCCGTGCGCGGGGAAGGTGCCACGGTCGACGTGGTCGCGGAAGCTGGCCCGGCCGTGGATGGGGCCGTAGGGGTCGGACGTCTCGCTCACGGGTCGCTCCTCGGTTCGTCCTGCCGGAGCTGTGGCTGGCTGCCGTCCCCGACGCTCACCTGCACGCCGACCGTAGCGCGGTACGTCCCGGTGTGTCCCGGTCCTGGAGGTGCGGGATCGGCGGGGTGAAGTGGGCCCCGGTCCGTATCACCCGGCCGCTCCCGGCCCTCCTGAGCGGCACAGTCCCCGCCGCCAGGAGCCTCCCGTGTCCCAGTTCGCGTTCCTCGTCCACCCTCGCGCCGACGTGTCGCAGGACCTCGCACGCGTGTGGTCGCCGTTCGGCGCGGTGCCCTCGGGCGCGCTGGAGTGGGGGCTGCGCCACCTGCCGGTCCCGCCCCTGACCCTGGGCACCGTGTCGCGGCCCGACGAGGGCGGCGTGGCCGGCTGGCTCGTCGTGGTCCCCGTCGGGGCGCGGCAGATGCTGCACGCGGACCGGCGGTGGGTGCTCGGCAAGGTGGAGCGCGCCGTCGACCTCGCCGTCGACCTCGGGGCGGACGTCGTCGGCCTCGGGGCCCTGACGGCTCCGGTCACCGGTGGCGGCCGGCTGCTGCGGCCGCGGGAGGGCGTGACGGTCACCAACGGCAACGCGTTCACCGCGCAGCTGACCGCGCAGGCGGTGCGGCGGCTCGTCGCGGGGATGGACCGGCCGCACGTGGCGGTGCTGGGGGCGACCGGAAGCGTGGGCTCGTGCGTCGTGCAGCTGCTGGCCGACGACCTCGACCTCGGTGCGCTCACCCTGGTCGCGCGTCGCCGCCACCGGCTCGCCGAGCTGGCGCAGGTCATGCGCTCGACGCGGCCCGGGCTGCCGGTCCACGAGGCGACCGAGGTCGACGCCGTCCGGGACGCCGACCTGGTCGTCGTCCTCACCTCGTCGACCGAGGCCCTGCTGCGGTCGGAGCACCTCAAGCCCGGCGCCGTGGTCCTCGACGACACCCAGCCACGCAACACCGACCCCGCGCTCGCGGTCGAGCGACCGGACGTGCTCGTCGTCGACGGCGGGCTGGCGGACGTGCGCGGGCTCGACGTCCGTGCGGACATCGGGCTGCCGCACGGCTACGCCTACGCGTGCCTGTGCGAGACGATGCTCATGGCGTTCGACGGCTGCACGACGCCGGCCGTGGGCGACGCGACGCCCGCGCACGCGCGGCGCATGCAGGCCGCGGCCGACCGGTTCTCGCACCTCGGGTTCGGGCTCGCCGAGCCGCTCTCGTTCGGGCGGCCGCTCGCGGCCGGTCGAGGGTCCGCCCGCGACCTCGTCGGGCTGCGAGGACCGTCGTGAGCGTGCACGAGCCGACCCAGGTCGTCGTCCTCGGCGGCGGCTACACGGCGGTGTGGGCGGCTCGGGCGCTGGCCCGCGGGCTGCGGCGGCGGCTGCGCGACGGCTCCGTGCGGGTCACCGTCGTCTCGTCGAGCACGACGCACGCCTTCCACGGCTGGACGGGCGAGGTGCTGTCCGGCCACGTGCGCGGCGAGCGGGCGCGCACGGCCCTCGTCGACCTCGTGCCGGCCGCGTGGGTGCTGCACGGCTGCGCGACGGCGCTCGACACCGTCACCCGCACCGTCGCGGTCACCACCGACGAGGGCGTGCGGCTGCTGCCGTACCACCACCTGCTCGTCGCCACGGGCTCGCGCGACGCGCGCGAGCGGGTGCCCGGGCTGGCGGAGCACGGGTGGTCGCTCAAGGACGACGGCGGGCTCGACGCGCTCGTCGGACGGCTCGACGGGGGAGCGGGCCCGGCGGTGGTCGTCGGTGGGGGACTGGCGGGGACCGAGGCCGCCGTCGCCATGGCCGCGCGGCTGCGGCGCGAGGACCCCGAGGCTCGCGTGGTCCTCGTGCACGGCGGCGACCGCGTGCTGCCGGAGCTGCGGCCGCGGTTCGAGCGCGTGGCGCGCTACGCGCTCGAGCAGGCCGGGCGGGCCGGGGTCGACGTCCGCTGCGGGGCCAGGGTGGTGCGGGTCGACGACGGCGTCGTGGTCCTGGATGACGGCTCGACGATCCCGGCCGGGACGGTCGTCTCCGCGGTGGGGCAGCGGGTCGTCACGCTGCCCGGCCTCGCGGCCGACCGCGCCGCCGACGGGCGGCTCGTGACCGACCGGCTGCTGCGGACGTCGATCGACGGGGTCTGGGCCGGCGGCGACGGCGCGGCCGTGCCGCAGCCGAACGGGTCCGGCCCGTGCCCGCCGAACGCGCTGTGGGCCCTCAAGGCCGGGACGCGCGTCGGGCGCAACATCGCGCGGACCGTGCGCGGGCGCCCCGCGCGTGCCTTCCGGTTCCCCGGGCTGGGTCAGGCCGCGAGCCTGGGCGTGGGCCGCGGGGCTGCCGAGCTGTACGGCGTGCAGCTCACCGGGTGGGCCGCGTGGCTGACGCGGTGGGTGTTCTTCCACGCCTTCATGCCGTCGCGACGGGTAGCGCTCGCGGCGATGGGAGACTGGCTGGTGCTCGGCCTGCGCACGCTCGGCGGTCGACGTGCGGTGGCTCACGCCACGCGCGGCGCCGTCTCGAACACTGGTACCCTGGACGCTGCCGTCTGAACGGCCGCGGAACGAGAGAGCCCGGGTGGACAAGCCCCGGAGCACCGCGCAACGAGTCAAACCAGGAGAGCCGTGCCCCTCGACAACGCCATCAAGGCCACCATCATGACCGAGTACGCCACGCACGAGGGCGACACCGGTTCCCCCGAGGTCCAGATCGCGGTGCTCACGCAGCGCATCAAGGACCTGACCGAGCACCTCAAGGAGCACAAGCACGACCACCACAGCCGCCGCGGTCTGCTGCTGCTCGTCGGTCGTCGTCGTCGCCTGCTCGGTTACCTGCAGAAGGTCGACATCAACCGCTACCGGGCGCTGATCGAGCGCCTCGGCCTGCGCCGCTGAACCACCGGACCAGCCCGGACCCGCCGTAGGGTCCGGGCTGGTCTGATGTTCCCGCAGCACCAGCACCACCAGCAGTACGCGGAGTACCAGCACGATCCACCGCGTCGGCCCGCTCGTCTGGTCCTCGGTAGTGGCTCCCGGAGCGTGACGTTCCGGGGACCACGGTCGAAGACCGTCGAGGCCGGCCGGCGCCTTCGAGAACAAGGAGGGCACCCGTGGAGGGTCCCGAGATCCAGTTCGCCGAGGCCGTCATCGACAACGGTCGCTTCGGCACCCGCACCATCCGCTTCGAGACGGGCCGCCTGGCCAAGCAGGCCGCCGGCTCCGCCGCCGCCTACCTGGACGGCGACACCATGCTGCTGTCGGCCACCACGGCCGGCAAGCACCCGAAGGACCACTTCGACTTCTTCCCGCTGACGATCGACGTCGAGGAGCGGCAGTACGCCGCCGGCAAGATCCCCGGCTCGTTCTTCCGCCGCGAGGGCCGTCCCTCGACCGAGGCGATCCTCGCCTGCCGGCTCGTCGACCGCCCGCTGCGCCCCCTGTTCGTCAAGGGCCTGCGCAACGAGGTCCAGGTCGTCGTCACGGTCCTGGCCATCCACCCGGACGACTCGTACGACGTGCTCGCCATCAACGCCGCGTCGATCTCGACGCAGCTGTCCGGCCTGCCGTTCTCCGGCCCGGTCGCCGGCGTCCGCATCGCGCTGATCGACGGCCAGTGGGTCGCCTTCCCGCGCTACTCCGAGCGCGAGCGCGCCACGTTCGACATGGTCGTCGCCGGCCGCGTGGTGGGCGACGACGTCGCCATCGCGATGATCGAGGCCGAGGCGCCCGAGAAGTCGTGGAACCTCATCCAGGAGGGTGCCACCGCGCCCACCGAGGAGGTCGTGGCCCAGGGCCTCGAGGCCGCCAAGCCGTTCATCAAGCAGCTCGTCGTCGCGCAGCAGGAGCTCGCGTCGAAGGCCGCCAAGGAGACCCAGGTCTTCCCGACGTTCCCGGACTACCAGGACGACACCTACGCCGCCGTCGAGTCTGCCTCGACGACGTCGCTGGGCGAGGCCCTGAGCATCGCGGACAAGCAGACCCGCGAGAACCGCCTGGACGAGATCAAGGCCGAGGTCGTCGCCTCCCTCTCCGCGCAGTTCGAGGGTCGCGAGAAGGAGCTGTCCGCCGCGTACCGCTCGGTGCAGAAGAAGCTCATCCGCCAGCGCATCCTCACGGACGGCTTCCGCATCGACGGCCGCGGCCTGCGGGACATCCGCACGCTCTCGGCCGAGGTCGAGGTCCTGCCCCGCGTGCACGGCTCGGCGATCTTCGAGCGCGGCGAGACCCAGATCCTGGGTGTCACCACGCTGAACATGCTGCGCATGGAGCAGCAGCTCGACACGCTCTCCCCGGAGACGCGCAAGCGCTACATGCACAACTACAACTTCCCGCCGTACTCGACCGGTGAGACGGGCCGCGTGGGCTCGCCCAAGCGCCGCGAGATCGGTCACGGCGCGCTGGCGGAGCGGGCGCTCATGCCCGTGCTGCCCAGCCGCGAGGAGTTCCCGTACGCCATCCGCCAGGTCTCCGAGGCGCTGAGCTCCAACGGCTCGACCTCGATGGGCTCGGTCTGCGCGTCCACCCTGTCGCTGCTCAACGCCGGTGTGCCGCTGCGCGCGCCCGTCGCGGGCATCGCCATGGGCCTCGTGTCCGACACGGTGAACGGTGAGACGCGCTACGCCGCCCTCACCGACATCCTCGGTGCCGAGGACGCGTTCGGCGACATGGACTTCAAGGTCGCCGGTACCCGTGAGTTCGTCACGGCCATCCAGCTCGACACCAAGCTCGAGGGCATCCCCGCCTCGGTGCTCGGCGGCGCGCTGACGCAGGCCAAGGAGGCGCGCCTCGCGATCCTCGACGTCATCGCCGAGGCGATCGACGTCCCGGACGAGATGAGCCCCTTCGCTCCCCGCGTCATCACGGTGAAGGTCCCCGTCGACAAGATCGGCGAGGTCATCGGGCCGAAGGGCAAGATGATCAACCAGATCCAGGAGGAGACCGGCGCCGACATCTCGATCGAGGACGACGGCACGGTCTACATCGGCGCCACCGACGGTCCGTCGGCGGAGGCCGCGCGGGCGGCGATCAACGCGATCGCCAACCCGCACATGCCCGAGATCGGGGAGCGCTTCGTCGGCACGGTCGTCAAGACCACGACGTTCGGTGCGTTCATCTCCCTGTCGCCGGGCAAGGACGGGCTCCTGCACATCTCGCAGATCCGTCGCCTCGTGGGTGGCAAGCGCGTCGAGAACGTCGAGGACGTCCTGTCCATCGGGCAGAAGGTCCAGGTCGAGATCGGCGAGATCGACCCCCGCGGGAAGCTGTCGCTGCACGCTGTGGTCGAGGACGAGGCGCCCGCCGAGGGTGCCGCCGAGTCGGTCGACGCCTGACGATGCCGCTGGATCTTCCGCTGGTCGGCCCCGGCACGTCCGGGGCCGACCGGTCCGCCGAGCAGGACGGCGGCGCCCTCGTGCGCCGTTCCGTCCTGCCCGGCGGGGTCCGGGTCCTGACCGAGCACATGCCCGGTCTGCGCTCGGCCACGGTGGGTGCGTGGGTCGGCGTCGGCTCGCGCGACGAGGAGTCGGGCCACCACGGCTCGACGCACTTCCTCGAGCACCTGCTGTTCAAGGGCACGGCTCGTCGGACGGCGATGGACATCGCCGAGGCGTTCGACGAGGTCGGTGGCGAGGCCAACGCCGCCACCGGCAAGGAGCACACGTGCTACTACGCACGCGTGCTCGACACGGACCTGCCGATGGCGGTCGACGTCATCACGGACATGGTCACCTCTGCGCGCCTGGAGACCGACGAGCTCGAGACCGAGCGCGGCGTGATCCTCGAAGAGCTCGCGATGAACGACGACGACCCGAGCGACGTCGCGCACGAGCAGTTCGCCGCCCTGGCGCTCGGTGAGCACCCCCTGGGCCGGCCGATCGGCGGCACGCCCGAGTCCATCCGCGCGGTCCCGCGCGACGCGGTCTGGGAGCACTACCGCTGGCACTACCAGCCCGAGACCCTCGTCGTGAGCGCGGCCGGCGGTGTCGACCACGACGCGCTGTGCGCGCAGGTCGAGACCGCGCTGGCGGACGGCGGCTGGGACATGACCGGCGGCGCCCCGCGCGGCCGGCGCGCCCCCGCGCTCGGCGTCCCCGCCGGCACCGCGGGCATCCCGGCGGCCGGCGTCGAGAAGACGATCCGCCGCCACACCGAGCAGGCGAACGTCATCGTCGGCGGCACCTCGCTGACCGCGACGGACCCCCGCCGCTTCACGCTGTCCGTGCTCAACGCGGTCCTGGGCGGCGGGATGTCCTCCCGCCTGTTCCAGGAGATCCGCGAGAAGCGCGGCCTGGCGTACTCCACCTACTCCTTCTCGTCGGGCCACTCCGACACCGGCGTCTTCGGCCTGTACGCGGGCTGCACGCCGGCGCGGGTCGACGAGGTCCTCGCGCTGATGATCGCGGAGCTCGAGCGCCTCGCGGACGCGCCCATCACGGCCGCCGAGCTCACCCGCTCGATCGGGCAGCTGTCCGGCGGGCTGGTGCTCGGCATGGAGGACTCCGGCTCGCGGATGAGCAGGCTCGGCAAGGCCGAGCTGGTGCACGGCGAGCTGCTGAGCATCGACGAGTCGCTCGAGCTCGTCCAGGCCGTGACCGCCGCGGACGTGCAGGCGCTGGCCGCCGAGCTCGCGTCGCGGCCGCGCTCGGTGATCCGCGTGGGGCCGTTCGGGGACTGACACCCCGATAGGTTCGAGCCATGCAGATCATCTCCGCCGAGGTGCTGGTCTCCAGCCCCGGCCGCAACTTCGTCACCCTGCGCCTGACCACCGACGACGGGCTCGTCGGGCTGGGCGACGCGACGCTCAACGGCCGCGAGCTCGCCGTGGTCGCCTACCTCACCGAGCACGTCGTGCCGCTGCTCCTCGGTCGCGACGCGCACCGGATCGAGGACACCTGGCAGTACCTGTACCGGGGCGCCTACTGGCGGCGCGGGCCGGTGACCATGGCGGCGATCTCCGCGGTCGACACGGCGCTGTGGGACCTCAAGGCGCGGGCCGCCGGGCTGCCGCTGTACCAGCTGCTGGGCGGCCGGAGCCGCGTCGGGTGCCTCACCTACGGTCACGCGAGCGGTGCGGACCTGCCGGAGCTGTTCGACTCCGTGCGCGACCACCTCGAGCAGGGCTTCCGGGCCATCCGCATCCAGACCGGCATCCCCGGGCTCGGCTCGGTGTACGGGGTCGCGTCGAGCGCCAACGCCGCCGCGGGCGCCGACGGCGTCACGAGCCGGTACGACCACGAGCCGGCGCGCCGGTCGGCGGCACCCGTGGAGGAGGCGTGGGACACCCGCGCGTACCTGCGCCACATGCCCGGGGTCTTCGAGGCCGTCCGCAACGAGTTCGGCCCGGAGCTGCCGCTGCTGCACGACGCCCATCACCGGCTCACGCCGATCCAGGCCGCCAAGCTCGGCAGGTCGCTGGAGCCGTTCGACCTGTTCTGGCTCGAGGACGTCACGCCGGCCGAGAACACCGCCGTGCTGCGGCGCGTGCGTGAGCACACCACCACGCCGCTGGCCATCGGCGAGGTGTTCAACACGATCTGGGACTACCGCGAGCTGTTCGAGGAGCAGCTGGTCGACTACGTCCGGTCGCCCGTCACGCACGCGGGTGGGATCACGCCGCTGCGCAGGATCTTCGACTACGCGTCCGTCTACCAGATCAAGTCCGGCGTGCACGGCCCCACCGACATCTCGCCGGTCGGCCTCGCGGCGTCGCTGCACCTCGGCATCGCGATCCCGAACTTCGGCATCCAGGAGTACATGCGGCACAGCGCGGCGACGGACGAGGTCTTCCGGTCCGGCGTGACGTTCGTCGACGGGATGCTCGTCCCGAGCGAGGAGCCCGGGCTGGGCGTCGAGTACGACGACGACGTCGCCTCGCGGTACGAGTACGCGGCGGCCTACCTGCCCGTCAACCGGCTGCTGGACGGCAGCGTCCACGACTGGTGACGCTCGCGGCCCCCATCGGGGCGCCGCCTGCGCGATCATGGGTGTGTGCCCGTCGACCAGGTCCAGTACACGCGCCTCGCCCTTGCTGTGCCCGGGCTCGTCGAGCACGCGTGGGTGGTGCGGGACGAGGACCCGACCCGCGAGATCTTGCTCCCCGACGGGCGAGGGCTGCTCCAGGTGGTGCTCGGCGACGGTGGCGTGCTCGTCGACGTCACGAGCGGCGAGGAGCGCCCCGACGCGACGGGGTTGCGCGGGCTCATGACGCGCCCGGTCGTGCGCGTCCCCTCGGCCTCGGCTGTCCGGCTCGGCATCCAGCTGCACCCGGCCGCCCTCGCGGCGGTGGGGTCGGCGGGGCTCGTCGACGCGTGGGGGAGCGTTGCGCCCGTGCTCGGTGAGCACGCGCTCGGGACGGTCGAGGCGGCGCTGTCCTCCGGTGACGACGAGCGCGCGGCGCGGCTGGTCGTCGACGCGCTGCGGGCCGCGGCCACCGAGGACGCCGACGTCCTCGCGTTCCGCGAGACCGTGCGCACGGTCGACGACGTCGAGGGTGCGATCACGGTGCCCGAGCTCGCCCGCGCCGCGGAGGTGACGGTGAGCGACGTCCACCGTGCGTTCCTGCGGCACCTGCGCGTGTCGCCCGGCAGCTATCTGGCGGCGGTGCGCTTCTCGGTGTTCGCCCGTCGTGCCGTGGGCGCCGGGCCGGTCCGCCCCGAGGCCGTGCTGCGGGCCCTGCGCTGGTACGCGGACGCCGGGTACGCGCCGCGCGAGGTCGAGCGCACCGCGGGGATGTCTCCTGTCGAGCTGCGTCGGGTCGAGGAGCGCATCGCGGTGCTCATCGGCGCGTCGGGGTCGTAGCGCTCGCGCACTAGGCTGCTCTCTCGTGAGCGAGCGCATCAAGGTGGCCGTCCTCGGGGCGGCGGGCCGCATGGGATCCACGGTCGTGCGAGCAGTGCAGGGAGCCGACGACCTCGAGCTCGTCGCGACGCTCGACGCCGGGGACGACCTGTCGGCAGCGTCGGCGGCCGACGTGGCGATCGACTTCACCGTCCCAGCGGTCACCGAGTCGAACGTCCACGCGCTCGTCGACGCGGGTGTGCACGTCGTCGTCGGGACGACCGGCTGGGACGACGCGGCCAAGGACCGGGTGCGCGACCACCTCGCCGACCGGCCCGGCGTGGGCGTGCTCATCGCCCCCAACTTCGCGCTTGGTGCGGTCTTCGCGATGGCCTTCGCCGCACGGGCCGCGGCCTGGTTCGAGTCGGTCGAGGTCATCGAGCTGCACCACCCGGACAAGGTCGACGCGCCGTCGGGCACCGCGCAGCACACGGCCGCCGCGATCGCCGCCGCGCGCGCGGCGGCCGGGGTCGCGCCCAGCCCCGACGCGACGACGCAGGAGATCTCCGGCGCGCGCGGGGCGGACGTCGACGGGGTCCGGGTGCACGCGGTGCGGCTGCGCGGGCTCGTCGCGCACGAGGAGATCCTGCTCGGCAACGCCGGCGAGCAGCTGACGATCCGGCACGACTCGTTCGACCGCGTCTCCTTCATGCCGGGCGTGCTGCTCGGGGTGCGGCAGGTGGGATCGCGCCCGGGCCTGACGGTGGGCCTCGAGCACCTGCTCGACCTCGGCTGATGGCGTCCTCGTCCCGCACCCGTCGCACGGCGGTGGCCGGTGCCGTGGTGCTCACGGCGCTGCTCGGCGTCTACGTCTGGCTCGTCGCCGCGCGCTCGGTGGCCCTGATCCAGACCGGCAAGGTCGTCGGCATCCTGCTCGGCGTCGCGTTCCTCATCCTGCCGCTGGTGGTGATCTGGCTCGTCGTGCGCGAGTGGATGCTCGCGATCGACGTGCAGCGCATGGCCGACGAGCTCGCGGCCGGCGACGAGCTGCCGGTCGACGACCTGCCGCGCTCGCCCGGCGGGCGGATCGACCGGTCCGTCGCGCGCGAGCGGTTCGACGCGGCGCGCGACGTCGCTGAGGACGCGCCCGAGGACTGGCGCTCCTGGTACCACCTGGCGTTCGCGTACGACGCGGCGGGGGACCGGAAGCGCGCGCGCGAGTCGCTGCGGACCGCTCGGCGGCTGTACCGGGCCTGACCGGGCTCGACGTACCGGCCTAGATGGCCGCCCACCACCGGTGCTCGGTGACGACCCGGTGGCTGCCGTCGGGCTGCGTGCCCGAGGCGAGCTCGCGGGTCGTCTCGTCGGGCCCCAGGCCGGCGCCGCGCAGGAACTGCGCTCGCGCGTCGTCGCCGTCGAGGACCCACGTGTGCACCTGGTCCGCACCCTGCTCCCGCAGGAGGTCGACCGCCGCAGCCAGCAGGCGCGAGCCGTGCCCACCGCGCTGGGCCTGCGGGAGGACCTCGAGGGCCAGGATCACGCCCCCCGGCGCCGCCTCGTCGGGGGCCGGGACCGGGGCGATGGCCGTGAAGCCGACCACGGTCGCGCCGTCGCACGCCACCAGGACGCGGTGGCCGGTCGGTGCGGCGCTGATCGCGCTCGCCCACTGGCCGACCACCGCCTCCTCGTCGAGCAGGTCGAGCACGTCCGCGCCCAGCACGTCCGCGTGCTCGTCGCGCCACGCGGCGAGCTGGACGCGGGCGATCGGGGTCTCGTCGCCGGGGACGGCGGGGCGGACGGAGACGTCGGCGTGGTCCGTGAACAGAGGCATCAGGCGACGGTAGCCGGAACCGGCGCCGCGGCCACCTTCGGCGGGTGCTTCGTGGACACCTTGTCGATCCAGGCGAGCGCGATCGCGGAGACGATGAACGCGAGGTGGATGACCGTCTGCCACAGCAGCGCCTCGCTGCCGTTCGGCTCCTGGACCGTGTGCTCGGCCTCGATGAAGCTGCGCAGCAGGTGGATCGAGGAGATGCCGATGATCGACATCGCGAGCTTCGTCTTGAGCACGTTGGCGTTGACGTGCGAGAGCCACTCGGGCTGGTCGGGGTGGTTGTCGAGGCGGATGCGGGACACGAACGTCTCGTAGCCGCCGACGATCACCATGATGAGCAGGTTGGCGATCATCACGACGTCGACGAGGCCGAGCACGGCGATGATGATCTCGCCCTCGTCCATGCCGTGGCCGGTGAGCACACCGTGCGCGAGGTGCCACAGCTCCTTCATGAACTGCCACACGTACACCCCCTGGGCGACGATCAGGCCGAGGTAGAGCGGCACCTGCAGCCAGCGGGACAGGAAGATCAGCGAGCCGATGGTGGAGCCGCGCGTCTGCGCAGGCGTGGGGGTGCTCATGGGGTGGGTCCTTCGTGGCGGGGGTCGCGCGGGCGACCGCGTCGTCGTCGGGCACTCCCACAACGGGCGACGTCCCGCGATCGTGCCCTGCGCGCCTAGCTCATCCCGATCGCGCGCAGCAGTGCGGCCGTGCCGGCGGCGAGGACCACGACGACGATGAACGGCGCCCGCAGCATGAGCGCGACCGCGGCGACGGCGAGCGCCGGGAGTCGCGCGTCGGCGACGAGGTGGCGGCCGATCGTGGCGGCCTGCACCGCGACGAGCGCGGACAGCAGCGCGACCGTGACGAGCGCCGCGGTGCGCGCGACGCGCGGCTTGGCGAGCCAGTGGTCCGGCACCAGGTGGCCGACGAGCTTGAGGCCGAAGACGACCGCGCTGCCGGCGATGACGGCGAGCCAGGTGGCGGTGGGGCTCATGCGGGCTCCCTCGTCTCTTCCTGAGTCTCTTCCTGGGGGGCGACGAGGCCGACGACGATGGCGACGACCGCGGCCAGCAGGACCGGCACCCCGGCGGGCGTGAACGGGGTCAGGGCGAGCGCGACAGCCACCGCGGCGCCCGCGACGAGCCGTGCGAGGCCGTCGGCCAGGCGGGGCCAGACGAGCGCGAGGAATGCCGCGGCGGCCGCGGCGTCGAGGCCGTACTTCCGCGGGTCGCCGAGCGCGTCGCCCAGCAGCGCGCCGAGGAGCGTGAACAGGTTCCACATGACGAAGACGCCGACGCCGGTCCACCAGAACCCGAGCCGCCCCGCGGCCGGGTCGGGTTGTGCGGTGGCGACCGCGGTCGACTCGTCGATCGTGAGCTGGGCCGCGAGCGGCTTGCGCCAGCCGTGCGCGGCCAGCAGCGGAGTGACCTGTGGGCCGTACAGGCCGTTGCGGGCGCCGAGCAGCCCGGCGGTCGCGATGGCCGCGCCGGCGGCGCCACCTGCGCCGATGACGCCGATGAACGCGAACTGCGAGCCGCCCGAGAACATCAGCAGGCTGAGGGCCATCGTCTGCGTCGTGCTCAGGCCGGCGACGACCGAGAGCGCGCCGAACGAGATGCCGTACAGGCCCGTGGCGACCGCGACCGAGACGGACTGGCGCAGCACCGCTCGGCGCGCGTCGGGGGTCATGCGCGACACCCTACGTTCGGCGACCTGGCCGTTGGGCGCGGTGTCACACCCCGATGCCCCCGTTGTCCACAGGAGCGGTTGTGTCGCGGGATCGTGTCAGTGGGTGGTCGTACGCTTGTTCGAAAGGCCATGAGGTGCGAGCTGGAAGAGGTGAGGTCGTGCAACCAGCAGGAGGGTTCGTGACGTCGTCGCGGGGGGCGTCGGTCGACGAGAGGGAGCGTGCCGGCGGGGATCCGCTCGCACCGGAACCGGGGCGCTGCGTCCCGACCATGCCGATCGCCGCGACGGCGTCGACGCTGGTCGCGCTGCTCGAGTCGTTCGAGCTCGCCGACCTGTCGGCGGCGGATCTCGTCGAGGTCGTCGCCGGCTCGGCGCAGGCGTCGGCGATGCTCGCCGCGCTTCAGGCCCGCGCGACGCACGAGCTCGTCGAGCGCCGCCGGCCGGCGGGCGACTTCATGTTCGACGAGCTCGCCTGCGCCATGGTGACCACGCGCGCGGCGGTCCAGGTCCTGGCGGGTCGTGCGTCGGGGCTGGCCGCGTTCCCGGTCGCCGCCGACGCGCTCGCCGCGGGGCGCATCGACGCGCGCAAGGTCGACATCATCATCGACGGCACGCTGACGTTGGCGCACACGGGACAGCGTGCTGCGCTCGTGGCCGAGGCCGTCGAACAGGCTCGGGGGCTCACCGGCCCCCAGCTCGCGAAGTGGCTCCGGCGACGCCTCGTCGAGATCGACCCCGAGACGGCGACCAAGCGTGCGAAGGCCGCGCGCGCCGAGCGCGGTGTCGAGCTCAGGTGCGGCGAGGACTCGATGGCCTGGATCACGGCGTACCTGCCGGCGGCGGACGCGCTTGCGGCGTACACGGTCATCGACGCGCTCGCGGGGGCGGGGAAGTGCGCGGGAGACTCCCGCACCGTCGACCAGCGGCGCGCCGACGCGTTCGCGGACCTGTTCACGAGCATCATCGACACGGAGCAGACGCCGTCCGGCGTCCGGTTGCCCCGGCCGGGCGGCCAACGGGTGTCGGTCAACGTCACGATGGGTGCGACGACGCTCCTGGGCCTGGACGAGCTGCCCGCCGAGATCGCTGGCTTCGGGCCGGTGCCGGCCTCGATCGGGCGGGAGCTGGCGCAGGACGCGACGTGGCGTCGGATCTTCACCGACCCGGTGACCGGGTCGTTCCTGGCCCGCGGGCGCCGCGCGTACCGGCCGGGTGCGGACCTGTCCGCCACGGTCGCGGCCCGGGACGTGACCTGCACGTTCCCCGGCTGCCGCCAGCCAGCGTGGCGTTCCGAGCTCGACCACATCGTCCCCTTCGACTCTCGGCGGCCCGCCGATGACCAGACCGTGGAAGAGAACCTGCACGTGCTGTGCAAGCACCACCACGAGGCCAAGACGCGCAAGCTCTGGAACGTGTCGAGGGACAAGCGGACAGGCAACACGCTCTGGACCAGTCCGTTGGGCATCACCTACTCCAGGTCACCGATCCCGGTCTACGTCGCGCCCGGCGCTCTCGATCACACGTCGAGCCGGACGCGGGTGGCGACGCAGGTCGGGCCCCCACCCTTCTGACCAGGGCGAGAGGGTCGCTGTCCGGGCCGGGTGCACCGTCGTGCCGTCGTGCCGTCGTGCCGTCGTGCCGTCGTGCCGTCGTGACTTGGCTCGGGAGGTCATCACGTCCTCACGTCGTTGCGCCATGGGCCGACGACGGGCTTCGTGCTGCCGTCGGACAGGCTTTGTCGACGTGCCGTGGCGCCCGCGCCCGGCGGCGCCGCTGCGCGCCTACGATGACCGGCATGACGCTCGTCGAGACCCCGTACGAGGACCTGCTGCGACTCGTCCTGGAGACCGGGACCCCGAAGGCTGACCGGACGGGGACGGGGACGCGCAGCGTCTTCGGGCACCAGATGCGGTTCGACCTGTCGGCCGGGTTCCCGCTCGTCACGACCAAGCGCGTGCACCTGAAGTCGATCGCCTACGAGCTGCTCTGGTTCCTGCGGGGGGACTCGAACGTCGGCTGGCTGCGCGAGCACGGCGTCTCCATCTGGGACGAGTGGGCCGACGAGCGCGGCGAGCTCGGACCGGTCTACGGGGTGCAGTGGCGGTCGTGGCCGACGCCGGACGGCGGGCACATCGACCAGATCACCGAGCTGATGGAGAACCTGCGCCGGGACCCGGACTCGCGGCGGCACATCGTCTCGGCGTGGAACGTCGCGGACATCCCGTCGATGGCGCTCGCGCCGTGCCACGCCTTCTTCCAGTTCTACGTCGCCGACGGCAGGCTCTCGTGCCAGCTGTACCAGCGCTCCGCCGACCTGTTCCTGGGCGTGCCGTTCAACATCGCCTCGTACGCGCTGCTGACCCACATGGTCGCGCAGCAGCTCGACCTCGAGGTCGGCGACTTCGTGTGGACCGGCGGTGACTGCCACATCTACGACAACCACGTGGACCAGGTCCGCGAGCAGCTGAGCCGCGAGGCGTACGCGGCGCCGACGCTGCGACTGCGCCGTGCACCGTCGATCTTCGAGTACGCGTTCGAGGACATCGAGGTGCTCGACTACCAGCACCACCCCGCCATCAAGGCACCGGTGGCGGTGTGAGCGTCTCGTTGATCTGGGCGCGCTCGGCCGACGGGGTCATCGGCTCCGGCGGTGGCATCCCGTGGCACCTGCCCGAGGACCAGGCGCGGTTCCGCGCGTTGACCTTCGGTCACCCCGTCGTGATGGGCCGCTCGACGTGGGAGTCGCTGCCCGAGCGGTTCCGGCCGCTTCCGGGGCGCCGCAACGTGGTGCTCTCTCGGACGGTCGGCCTCGAGGTGGCCGGTGCCGAGGTCGTCGCGTCGTTGGCCGACGCCCTGGCGTTGCTCGGTGACGACGAGGTGTGGGTCATGGGCGGCGGCGAGGTGTACGCGCAGGCGTTGCCGCTCGCGACGCGCGTCGAGGTGACGGTCGTCGGCGTCGCCGTCGAGGGCGACACCTGGGCGCCGGACCTGCCTGGGGACGAGTGGCGCGAGACCGCGAGCGACCCGGTGGACGGCTGGCACATGTCGAGCCAGGACGTGCCCTATCGCTTCGAGTCGTACGTGCGTCGGTGACCCGCGCGGACCTGGTGAACAGGGCCGCGCCGTGAGCAGGTCGGGCGGTACGGTTAGCCCATGCCGCCCGTGACGTCGACCCAGCGCCCGTTCGGGGCGGTCCTGTCCGCCATGGTCACCCCGATGACCGACGACGGAGCCATCGACCTCGAGGCCGCCGTGCTGCTGGCACGGCACCTCGTCGACCACGGCCACGACGGCCTCGTGCTCAACGGCACCACCGGCGAGGCACCCACCACGCACGCACCCGAGAAGGCCGAGCTCGTGGCGGCCGTCGTCGAGGCTGTCGGCGACCGCGCGTTCGTCCTGGCCGGCGCGGGCTCGAACGACACGGCGCACGCTGTGCGGATGGCCGAGCAGGCCGCGGAGGCCGGCGCTCATGGGCTCCTCGTCGTGAGCCCGTACTACTCGCGCCCCTCGCAGCCGGGCGTGGTCGCGCACATCAGCACCGTGGCGGACGCCACCGACCTGCCCGTGATGATCTACGACGTCCCCGGCCGCGCCGGTGTGCGGATGGCACCGGGCACGATCGACGAGCTCGCCGCGCACGAGCGCGTCGTGGCGATGAAGGACGCCTCCGGTGACGTCGCCGGTGCAGCCGGCGCGATCGCCCGCTCCGGGCTCGCCTGGTACTCGGGCGACGACGCTGTCACGCTGCCGCTCCTCGCGCACGGCGCCGTGGGCGTCGTCGGGGTCGCGACGCACGTCGTCGGCACGCAGTTCGCCGCGATGATCGCTGCCTGGGACGCGGGCGACCACACCGAGGCGCTGCGGCTGTACCGCGGCGCCCTGCCCGCCGTGCAGGCCATCAACGGCGCAGGTTTCCAGGCGGTCTTCGCGAAGGCCGCCCTGCAGGTCGTGGGCCTGCTCTCGAGCCGCGCCGTGCGGCTCCCGTACGTTCCGGCGTCCGAGCAGGACGTCGACGACATCCGCGCAGGACTGCGCGCCGCAGGGCTGCTCGACGCAGCCCTCGCCTGACACCCAGGAGATCCATGAGTCACCCGCACCCCGAGCTCACCCCGCCGCCGCCGCTCGCGCCCGGTGCCCTGCGCATCGTCGCCCTCGGCGGCCTCGGTGAGGTCGGACGCAACATGGCCGTGCTCGAGTACGACGGGCGCCTGCTCGTCATCGACTGCGGCGTGCTGTTCCCCGAGGACCACCAGCCCGGCGTCGACCTGATCCTGCCGGACTTCGAGTACATCAAGGACCGCCTCGCGGACATCGAGGCGATCGTGCTGACGCACGGCCACGAGGACCACATCGGTGCCGTGCCGTACCTGCTGCGCCTGCGTCGCGACATCCCGATCGTCGGCTCGCAGCTCACGCTCGCGTTCGTGGAGGCGAAGCTCAAGGAGCACCGCATCCAGCCGCTGAGCATGGTCGTCAAGGAGGGTCAGGTCGAGCAGCTCGGCGCCTTCGAGTGCGAGTTCGTCGCGGTCAACCACTCCATCCCCGACGCGCTCGCGGTCGCGGTGCGCACCGGCGCGGGCACCGTCCTGCACACCGGCGACTTCAAGATGGACCAGCTGCCGCTCGACGGCCGCATCACCGACCTGCGCGCGTTCGCGCGCCTCGGCGAGGAGGGCGTCGACCTGTTCATGGTCGACTCCACCAACGCCGAGGTGCCCGGCTTCGTCGCCCAGGAGCGGGGGATCGGGCCCGTGCTCGACCAGGTGTTCGGCGACTCGACGAAGCGCATCATCGTCGCCTCGTTCTCGTCGCACGTGCACCGCGTGCAGCAGGTGCTCGACGCCGCTCACGCGCACGGCCGCCGCGTGGCGCTCGTCGGGCGCTCGATGGTCCGCAACATGGCCATCGCCGCGGACCTCGGCTACCTCAAGGTGCCGGAGAACGTCCTGATCGACATCAAGCGGATCGACGACCTGCCCGACGACGAGATCGTGCTCATGTGCACGGGCTCGCAGGGTGAGCCGATGGCCGCGCTGTCGCGGATGGCGAACAACGACCACCGCGTCTCGGTCGGGTTCGGCGACACCGTGATCCTCGCGTCGTCCCTCATCCCGGGCAACGAGAACGCCGTGTTCCGGATCATCAACGGCCTGACGCGCCTCGGCGCGCGCGTCGTGCACTCCGGCAATGCCAAGGTGCACGTCTCGGGCCACGCCTCCGCCGGCGAGCTCCTGTACTGCTACAACATCCTCAAGCCGCGCAACGTCATGCCCGTGCACGGCGAGGTCCGCCACCTCGTGGCCAACGCCGCGCTCGCGGTGCAGACCGGTGTCCCGGCCGACCGCGTGGTCCTCGCCGAGGACGGCGTGGTCGTCGACCTGGTCGACGGGCGCGCGTCGGTCGTCGGTGCCGTGCCCTGCGGGTACGTGTACGTCGACGGGTCGAGCGTCGGCGAGATCACCGAGGTCGAGCTCAAGGACCGTCGGATCCTGGGCGACGAGGGATTCATCTCGATCTTCGCCGTGGTCAGCTCGGCCGACGGCAAGGTCCTGGCCGGCCCGCAGATCACCGCGCGTGGCTTCGCCGAGCAGGACGCCGTGTTCGACGACATCCTCCCGGAGCTCACCACGGCACTCGAGGACGCGACCCGCGGCGGTGCGACCGACGTCCACCAGCTGCAGCAGATCATGCGCCGCGTCGTTGGCCGCTGGGTGAGCAACCGCCTGCGCCGCCGACCGATGATCATCCCCGTGGTCGTCGAGGCCTGAGCCGGAGCGCAGGGCGGGGTGGGGGTCGCGCAGCGGCACCCGCCACGCCCGGAGCGCAGGCGCAGGCCGACCACAGGATCGAGGCCTGAGCCGGAGCGCAGGGCGCCGAGCGCCGGTGTCGCCGTCCTACGGGGCGTGCGGCACTGGCGCTCCGTCGTCCGTGACGGCCGTGCCCGCGGTGACGGCGTCGATGGTCCCGGGCGCCGGGCCCGGGTGCTGCGCGAGCTCGGCATCGGCCGCGCGCTCGCCGACCCCGCGGCGTGATGCTGCCGCCGAGCCGAGCAGGATGAGTGCCGTGGCGCAGGCGATCGTCCAGGTGAACGGCTCGTCGAGCACGAGCGCGCCGAGCGTCACCGCCACGACCGGGTTGAGGTAGGCGACCAGCGTCGAGCGGGCGGCGCCGACCTCGACGATCAGCCGGAAGAACAGCACGAACGCCACCGCGGTGCAGACGATGCCGAGCGCGGCGAGGGCGAGCACGGCATCCGTTCCGGGCCACGGCTGGCGCCCGCCCACGAGGACGAACGGCAGGTAGACGAGCGCGGTGACGCCGAGGCAGGTGGCGGTCAGCGGGATGGCGGGCACGTCCCGCAGCCCGCGGTCGGCGATGATCGGGGCGGTCGCGTAGCCGAGCGCCGCGAGCAGCACCTGGGTGACGGCCCACGGGTCGTCGGCCGCCGCCCCCGGCCCGAGCAGGAGGGCCACGCCGCCCAGGGCGACGAGCAGCCCGACCCAGCGCACGGCGGCGACCGGCCGGCGGTCCCCGACGACCCGGCCGAGCACGACGGCGGCGATGGGGACGGTTGCCACCAGCAGCCCGGTGGTCGAGCTCGTGAGCGTGCGCTCCGCGTTCGAGAGCAGGATCCACGGCCCGACGATCTCGAGCGCGGCGAAGCCGAGCACCGCGGGCCAGTGCCCACGCAGGACCCGCAGACCGCCACCGCGGAGCGCGAAGGGCAGCAGGAGCAGCGCTCCGAGGGCCGTGCGCACGAAGACCACCGTCACCGGGCTCACCTGGCCGACGGCGATCTTGATGAGGAGATAGGGCACGCCCCAGATCACCCCGACCGCCACCAGCAGCAGCCACCCCCGCTTGCTCATCGCCCCGCCCCCACAGCTCTCGCACGTCCGAGACTCACCCGCGCGACGCTAGACCCGAGCGCCGACACGACCCGTCCGGCGACGGCGCGGGCTGGTCTGGCGCGGGCCGCCGGGGCACGCTGGGCGCATGACGACCCCGATCACCGCGACCCTCGTCGGCGGGCCCACCCTGTCCCTCGCCTACGCCGGCCTGAGGTTCCTCACCGACCCCACATTCGACGAGCCGCGCGAGTACGCGGGCGGGATCCCGCTCCGCAAGCTCGTCGGCCCCGCGCTGCAGCCCGACGCGCTGGGGCCGATCGACGTCGTCCTGCTCTCCCACGACCAGCACCCCGACAACCTCGACGAGTCCGGCCGCGCGCTGCTCGCGGCCGTGCCGACCGTCCTGTCCACCCCCGACGCAGCCGCCCGGATACCCGGCGTGCGTGGCCTCGCGCCCTGGGAGCGGGTCGACCTCGGCGCGGTCGTGGTCACAGCCGTCCCGGCGCGGCACGGCCCGGAGGGTTCGGAGGCGCTCAGCGGCGTCGTCACGGGCTTCGTCCTCGAGGCGCCGGACGAGCCCACGGTCTACGTCGCCGGCGACAACGCCTCGCTCGACGTGGTCGCGACGATCGCCCACCGGTTCGCCGCGATCGACCTGGCGGTCCTGTTCGTCGGTGGGGCCAACGTCGGCCGGTTCGGCGACGAGCCCGTCACGCTCGACGCCGCCCGGGCGAGCGCCGCCGCCGACCTGCTGCCGCACGCCCGGGTCGTCCCCGTGCACCACACCGACTGGGCGCACTTCGTCGACCCGCTCTCGGCGGTGGTCGAGCGGTTCGCCGCGGGCGGCCGGCGCGACCGGCTCGTCGTGCTCGAGCGGGGCGTGCCGACCACGCTCTGACCTGCCTCAAGTTCGTCGTCGGCGAGCCCGATGCCAGGGCATGGCCCGTCTCCACGCCTCCGGTGTCGCCCTCGTGGCCGTCCTCCTGCTGGGCGCTGGCACGTGGAGCGCCGTCGCGCACCACGAGACCGACCGCAGGGAGTCGCTCGCCGCGGCGCGCGAGCGAGACGCGGCCGCCCTGATCCACCTGGCGCTCCCGGCAGGTTTCACGCCGGTCGCCTGCGAGGGGTCGACGGGGAAGTACGACCGGTGCTGGCGCGTCGTCGCGCTGCCGGACGAAGCGGTCGACGACGCCGTGCGCGCGCTGAGCACGGCAGGGGGCGACGACGCGACCCGCGACTGCACGGCCAGCGTCGCGGGCTGGCTGATGGGGTGCAACGCCCGGGCAGGAACCGTCGTCCTGGTGGCGACCCGCGACCTCAACGAGGCCTGGACGAGCAGGGCCGACGTCCTCGCCGACACCTCGACCCTGGCGATCGGGCGGTCCTAGCTCACGCGACGTCGAGGCCGCGGAACTGCGCGAGCCGCTCGTGCTCAGCCTCGATCGCGGCGCGCGTGCGCCGTTCCCACGGCAGCCACTCGTCGAGCTCCAGGGCGAGGGTCTTGCCCTTCGCCCGTGGGCGCCAGGTCCCGATGATCTCGCCGTCGACGAGCACGGCGCCCGGCCGGCCGATCGTGGGCCATAGGGCCTTGTGGCGGCCCGCGTCGGGGACGAGCACGCTCCGGTCGCGCGCCTGCAGGTACAGGTCGAACGGGCCGAGCAGGCGGACGACAGGCTCGTCGGGTGGGTCCGCCGCGCGCTCGAGGGCGTCCAGGTCCGAGGCGAGCACGAAGGCCTCCGCGCCGTCGACGGTGACCGCCACGGCGTCGTCGGGCCATCGGGACCGGACGTCCTTCGCGGGGGAGTCGAGGAACGTGGCGACGTCCTTGACGGTCACCGGACCGAGCAGGTGCAGCACGCCGCGCACCTGGTCGAGCGGCCCGTCGTCGTCGGGAACCGCCCGGTCGAGCACGCCGACCTGGCCCGCCGGCCAGCGGGGGATGCGACGCAGCACCGGGGGAGAGGTGTCGGGCTCGAGCTCGAGACCTGCGTGCAGGGCCGCGAGGCGGAACGACATCTCGTACATGTGGGTCGCGCCGCACGGCTCGCACCACCGCACGTAGGGCTCGCCCATCTCGGCCGTCATGCGCGTCGACAGCGCACCCTTGGCCGTCGGTGCCGTCACCACGTCGCGCATCGTGCGCGCGACCTCTCCGATCGCATCGACGACCGGGACGCCGGCCTCCTTGAGCGGACCCGAGGCGTTGAGCACCCGCTTCGCCGCGTCGGCCTCGGAGAACGGTCGCAGCGCCTTCTCGACCGCCGTCAGGTCCGAGCGGCGGTACGCGTGCGGGGCGCCACGCAGCGTCCATGCCAGGGCGAGCTCGCGCGGCCAGTCGTGCGCCCGGACCGGGACCCCGCGCAGGGCCAGGGCCCACAGCGAGCCGTCAGGGCCGGTGTGCTGCACGCCGAGGTCCAGGACCGCGGCGTCGTCGGGCGGCCGATCGGCGCGCGGGGCGCGGTCCAGCTGCTGCGCGTGGACGCGGTACCGCAGCACCTGCGTGCGGCCTACCCGGAGCGCGACGTCCGACACCATCGGTCCACCGTGCCACGACCCACCGACACGGGCCTCAGGACGGCGGCGCGAGGATGGCCGGGCCGGCGGCCTGCAGAGCCTGCTCGAACCGCGAGGCGGCGTCCGCGGACGGCAGCAGCCCGTTGAGCTCGAGCTCGACCAGCCCGTGGACCAGGGCCCAGAGCGTCATCGCGGGCCGGTCGGCCCCGTCCGGCCCGACGAGCGCGGCGACCGCGTCACGCAGCACCAGGAACGTCGCGCTCCGGGTGGCCTCACCGCGTGCGGCCTCCTGCGCTCCCGCCCCGGCCACGCCGAACATCACGCGGTACTCGTGCGGTGCCTCGACGGCGTGCCGGCGGTACGCCAGGCCGAGCTCCAGCAGGTCCGCACCGGGGTCGGGCGTGCGGGGGACGGCGGCGAGCCGCGCCGCGAAGCGCGCGAAGGCAGCGTCACCGACGGCATGGACGAGGTCCTCGCGGCTCCCGAACAGGGAGTAGACCGCCGACGGCGAGGTGCCGACCCGGGCCGCGAGGTCGCGGACCGTCAAGGCCGGAGCACCCCGCGTCGAGACGAGCTCGGACGCGCCGGCGAGCAGGCGCTCGCGCAGCGCGTCGTCATGGAGCCGGGGCCGGGCCATGCGGAGAGTCTAGGGGGTTGACGACGGTTTGCGAACGGTGTTCCATAACAACGTTCGCAAACGGGAGGAACGCCCATGCTCGAGCTCACGGACGCCGCACGGATCACCGCGGGCGTCGTCGCGCTGTCGATCGTCGCCATCGAGTCGGGTGGTGCCTTCATGCTCCGCGTCGTCACCGGGCGCGAGGAGGCCACGGAGTTCCAGAAGAGCTTCTACCGGGCCGGGCACGCCCACGCCGGCGTCCTGGTCACCCTCGGGCTGGTCTGCCTCGTCCTGGGGGAGGCCACCGACCTGGCCGGACTCTGGCGCTGGCTCGCCCAGACCGGCGTGCTCGTGGCGGCGATCGTCATGCCCGCCGGCTTCTTCCTCGCGGCCCTCGGCGCGGGGCGAGAGCGGCCCAACCGGTTCGTCGCGCTGCTCGGCATCGGCGCCGTCCTGCTGGCCGCGGGGTCGCGACGCTGGGCGTCGGACTGCTGATCGGGTGATCGGCGGCCCGACACGCGCACAGGCGCGCCCGTCCCGGCGCCCGTCCCGGCTAGTTTGAGGACCATGGCGACTCGTACGTCCTCCTCAGGCGCCCGGTCCGGCGCGCCGTCGACGGCGCGCGCCACCGGCAAGGCACCCGCGAAGCGGCCCGCATCCACCCGTCCGCAGGGCCGCAAGCCCGCCCCGGCGCCCCGGCAGACGGCGCTCCCCGTGCGCATCGTCAAGGGTGCGTTCATGGGCTGTGCGCACCTGCTCGGCGGCACCGCCCGGCGGATGGGCCACGGCGCGCGCGACCTCGACCCGGCGCACCGCCGGGACGGTCTCGCGTTCACGCTGCTCGCGCTGGCCGTCGTGGTGGCGGCGCGCGAGTGGTGGGCGCTGTCGGGCACAGCGGGCGACGCGATCCACTCGGTCGTGGCCGGCACGTTCGGCCTGGTCGGCGTGATCGTGCCCGTGCTGCTGCTCGCCACCGCGATCCGGCTCATGCGGCACCCCGAGCGCGTCCAGGCCAACAGCCGCATCGGCATCGGGCTCACCGCGATCATCCTGGCGGTCTGCGGGATCGTGCAGATCTCGAAGGGGCTGCCCGGCACCGACGACTTCGACGCCCTGCGCGCGGCGGGCGGCATCGTCGGCTTCGCCGTCGGCGCGCCGCTCGCGACCCTGCTGACCGGGCCTGTCGCGGTCATCCTGCTCCTCCTGCTCGCGTTCTTCGGCGTCCTGGTCGTGACCGCGACGCCCGTGCACCAGGTCGTCCCACGCCTGCGCGGCGGCTACCACCGCCTCACCGGGGGTCGCACCGCGTCCGACGAGGTCGAGGACGACGAGGTCGACGACGACGCACCCCTGGTCATCCAGGCGCTGCACTCGGCCGTCGACGAGCCCGAGCTGCCCGCCCCCAAGCGCCGGCTCGGCATCCTGGGCCGCCGTGCGCGCGCCGAGGAGAAGGACGTCCCGGACGAGGAGCGGCTCGAGGAGTACGTCGGCGACGAGGCGTTCGTCCGCGCGGCGGTCGTCGTGCCGGACGCCGACGACGGCACGGACACGGTCCGCGAGCCCGCCCCGGACACCGTCCCCACCGCCCTGCTCGAGGCCGCCGACCGCACGATCGTCGCCCCCGCCACCACCCCGGTCCCGCGCGGCGAGCAGCCCATGCTCGAGGGGGACGTGCTCTACACGCTGCCCTCGGAGGACTCGCTCGCGAAGGGCGCGCCCCACAAGGTGCGCTCCGCCGCCAACGACCGCGTGGTCGACTCGCTGACCTCCGTGCTCGAGCAGTTCGAGATCAACGCGCAGGTCACGGGCTTCACTCGCGGCCCGACGGTCACGCGCTACGAGGTCGAGCTCGGCAAGGGCACCAAGGTCGAGCGCGTCACGGCGCTGAGCAAGAACATCGCCTACGCCGTCGCCAGCGCGGACGTCCGCATCCTGTCGCCGATCCCGGGCAAGTCCGCGATCGGCATCGAGATCCCGAACACCGACCGTGAGACGGTCTCCCTCGGCGACGTGCTGCGCTCGAGCGCCGCCAAGCGCACCGAGCACCCGATGGTCATCGGCGTCGGCAAGGACGTCGAGGGCGGCTACGTCACGGCGAACCTCGCCAAGATGCCCCACCTGCTCGTGGCCGGCGCCACGGGCGCGGGCAAGTCGAGCTTCGTGAACTCGATGATCGTCTCGATCCTCATGCGCGCCACGCCCGACGAGGTCCGCATGGTGCTCGTCGACCCCAAGCGCGTCGAGCTGACGATCTACGAGGGCATCCCGCACCTCATCACCCCCATCATCACCAACCCGAAGAAGGCCGCCGAGGCCCTCGAGTGGGTGGTGCGGGAGATGGAGGCGCGGTACGACGACCTCGCCAACTTCGGGTTCAAGCACATCGACGACTTCAACACCGCGGTCCGCGCGGGCAAGGTCAAGCCGCTGCCCGGCTCGGAGCGCAAGATCGCGACCTACCCGTACCTGCTGGTCGTGGTCGACGAGCTCGCGGACCTCATGATGGTGGCACCGCGCGACGTCGAGGCGTCGATCCAGCGGATCACGCAGCTCGCGCGTGCGGCCGGCATCCACCTCGTGCTCGCGACGCAGCGTCCATCGGTCGACGTCGTGA
This sequence comes from Cellulomonas sp. PhB150, assembly GCF_003755175.1. GTDB lineage: Bacteria > Actinomycetota > Actinomycetes > Actinomycetales > Cellulomonadaceae > Cellulomonas. The sequence goes on from NZ_RKHX01000002.1 coordinate 504,839, forward strand.
CGGGCCTCATCAAGGCCAACGTGCCGTCCCGCCTCGCGTTCGCGACGAGCTCGCTGACCGACTCCCGCGTCGTCCTCGACCAGCCGGGCGCCGAGAAGCTCATCGGCCAGGGCGACGCGCTGTTCCTGCCGATGGGCGCGGCGAAGCCGATGCGCACGCAGGGTGCCTGGGTCGCGGAGTCCGAGATCCACGCGGTCGTCGAGCACGTGAAGAAGCAGCTCAAGCCGTCCTACCGGCAGGACGTCACCGTGGCGGCGACCAAGAAGCAGGTCGACGAGGACATCGGCGACGACCTCGACCTGCTGCTGCAGGCCGCCGAGCTCGTCGTCACCACGCAGTTCGGCTCGACGTCGATGCTGCAGCGCAAGCTGCGGGTCGGCTTCGCCAAGGCCGGTCGGCTCATGGACCTGCTCGAGTCGCGCGAGATCGTCGGCCCGTCCGAGGGCTCGAAGGCGCGCGAGGTGCTCGTCCAGCCCGACGACCTCGCGGGCACGCTCGAGATGCTGCGCGGCGCTCCCGCGCAGGATCCGTACGCCACCTCCGACGGCGGCATGCCGGGTGACCCGCCCGTGGCGACAGACTACTTCGACGACGACGAGGGAGACGACGCCGGGCCATGGTCCGGCGGACGCCGGTGACCCACGGGGCCGCCCACGGCGCGCTCGACACGTCGTTCCTGGGCTCGTCGGACACGGTCAGCACGGTTACCAGCGCGATCGGCTGCATCGCGATCATCGCCCTTCTCGCCGTCCTGGTCCTCATGGCCCGCCAGCGCCGCGAGGTGCACCGCGCGAACGCCGCGCTCGCCCTGTCGCGCGAGCTGCGCCACCGGTACGACGCGCTGCAGGCCGTCACCCGCGAGGGCGCGCTGGTGTCGTCGCTGTCCGGCCGGGTGCTCGACATCTCCGAGCGCGCGGCCGCGATCCTCGGTGTCGACGCCGCCTCGTCCGTCGGCCAGCAGATCGGCGACCTGCCGGTCGTGCTGGTCAACGAGATGGGCCTGTCGATGAACCCCGCCGCCGTGCTCGGGCACCGCGGCGGGCTGGGGCACACGGGCTTCACGGTCGACTCCGAGCTCGTCGGCGTCGCGCTGCCGGGCGGCGCGCAGGCGCAGGCGCGCATGGTCCAGGTCGCGAGCCAGCTCGTGCCCGCGGGCGACGGCGACGCCGCGGCGGTGCTGACGACGCTCGTCGACGTCACCGGCCGGCGCGAGGTCGAGGCCGCCCTCTCCCGCAGCGAGACCCAGTTCCGCGTCGCGATGGAGAACGCGCCGATCGGCATGGCGCTCGTCGACCTCGACTGGCGCATCGTCGAGGCCAACGCGGCGCTGGCGGAGCTGCTCGGGACGAGCGTGGGTGCCCTGCGGGGCTACCCGATGGCCGACCTGTCCACGCCCGACACGCGCCCGTCGGAGCGGCTCGAGGTGGACCGGCTGCTGGGCGGCAGCCAGCACCGGTTCTCGCTCGAGAAGCGCTACCAGCGGGCGGACGGGCACCTCGTGTGGGTCGTGCTCGACACCGCCCTCGTGCGCACGCCCAACGGGTCGCCGGACCACTTCGTCGTCCAGGTGCGCGACTCGACCGAGTCCCGCCTGCAGGCCGAGATGCTCACGCACCGTGCGATGCACGACCCCCTGACCGGTCTCGCCAACCGCACGCTGCTGCAGGAGGTCCTGCAGTCGGTGCTCGAGCAGCCCGGCATCGTCGACCGCGTCGCGGTGCTCGCATGCGACCTCGACGGCTTCAAGGAGATCAACGACCGCTACGGGCACGCCGCGGGCGACGAGGTGCTCGTGCACGTCGCGAGCGTGCTGCGGGTGGCGACCGCCCGGCGCGGCACCGTCGCGCGGCTGGGCGGCGACGAGTTCGTCGTGGTCGTGCAGGACGTCGACGGCCCCAAGGCGGTCTTCGAGGTCGCCGCGGCGATCCACGCGGGCCTCGAGGAGCCGGTCCGCGTCGCGCGCAGGCGGCTGAGCGTGGGGGCGAGCATCGGCATCGCGCTCGCCGACCCCGAGGCGATCGAGGGCGGGGCGCCCGCCATGCTGGCCGCCGCGGACGCGGCGCTCTACCGGGCCAAGGCCGCCGGGCGGGGACGCACCGAGGTCTACGACCAGAGCATGAACCGCGGCAGCGGCGCCGACCTGCACCAGGAGCTCGCCGCGGCGCTGGAGTCCGGCGAGCTCGTCGTCTACTACCAGCCGATCGTCGACCTCGGCGACCAGAGCGTCGTCGGCTACGAGGCACTCATCCGCTGGCAGCATCCCTACCGAGGGCTGCTGCTGCCGAACGCGTTCCTCTCGATGGTCCAGGAGGCCGGGCTGGCGGTCGCGCTCGGTCAGTTCGTCGCGCGGCGCGTCGTCGAGGCGGTCGCCGCGATGAAGGACCAGACCCGCTGGGTGTCGGTCAACGTGTCCGCGGACCAGCTCGGCGACGGCGAGTTCGCGACGACGCTGCTCGCCGAGATCTCCCGGCACCGTGTGATGGCGGGGCGGATCGTCGTCGAGCTCACCGAGACCTCGCTCGTCGCGTCCGGCACCCGCATCCGCCACGAGCTGACCCAGCTGTCCGCGGCAGGTGTGCCCGTGCTCCTCGACGACTTCGGCACCGGCGTCTCCCCGCTGTCCTACCTGCGTGACCTGCCGGTCGCGGGGGTCAAGCTCGACATGTCGTTCACGTCCGGCATCCCCGACGACCCGACGGCGGGCAAGATCGCCCGCGCGCTGGGCTCGCTGGCGCGCGAGCTGGCGATGGTCACCATCGCCGAGGGGATCGAGCACGCCGAGCAGGCCGAGTTCCTGCACCGCAACGGCTGGCGCTACGGGCAGGGCTGGCTGTTCGGCAGCGCCCAGCCGGTCAGCAGCGTCCTGGGGACGCAGTCCTGAGCGCTACTTCGTGCGCGGGACGACCGTCGGGGGAGGTCCGGTCGACACGACCGGCTCGGTCCGCTCGGGGGCCTCGGGGCCCGCAGCCTGCGCGACCCGTTCGGTGCGCGCCGCGACCTTCGCCTTGCTGAGGGTCGACGTACCGTCCGCGATGTCCGGCAGCGCGTGCACCTCGTGGCCGCCGAGCCGGTCGACGGTGATGGGGGTCCACTCGACGCCGACGACGCGCGCGGGCCCCGCCTTGCGGCCCTCGGCCTCGAAGGCACCCGTGCTCTCGACGTGCGCCGTCAGCAGGATCCCCGAGTCGGTGTTGTCGACGCAGCAGTCGCCGTCCTGGTTGGACAGGAAGTTGCCCAGGCCGTAGGCGACCCACATCCCCTCGCCGCGCGGCCCGCCCTTCAGCTCCACGACGGGCTGGGGGACGTGCGCGTGGTGGCCGATGACGAGGTCGATCTCGCCGGAGTCGGCCAGCTCTTGGTCGATCTGCTTCTGCTCGGCCGTCGGTGCGGTCTGGTACTCGACGCAGCAGTGGATGCTCGCGATCACCAGGTCGGCGCCGTCCTTGCGCGCCTGCTTGGCCTGGGCGACGAGGGCCGGCACGTCGATGAGGTTCACCGACCAGGGCTTGTCGGCGTCGATCGGCATCCCGTTGGTGCCGTAGGCCGCGGCGATCTGCGCGACGGTGATCGTCTGGCCCGCCCGCTCGAGGCGGTAGAGCTGCGGCTGCTCCTGCTCGGTCGCGGACCGTGCCGTGCCCACGTGGCCGAGTCCGGCGGCGTCGAGCGTGTCCAGGGTCGCCGTGACGCCCGCGAAGCCGCGGTCGACCGAGTGGTTCGACGCGGTCGAGCAGCCGTCCCAGCCCTGCTGCTTCAGCCCGTCGACGATCTGGGCGGGGCTGCCGAAGATCGGGTAGCCGGTCGGCTTCTTGCCCGGCGGCGCGATCGGGACCTCGAGGTGGCAGATCGCGAGGTCGGCAGCCTGGATCCACGGGTCGAGCGGCGCGAGCAGGGGGCTGAAGTCGTAGCCGTCGGCCGTCTTCGCCGAGGCGATGACCGGGAGGTGGGGGAGCACGTCACCCGCCGCGACGATCGTGAACTGCGCGTCCGGGTCGGCCGTCGGGGTGGGCGTGGGCGTCGGGGTCGGCGCGGGGGCGCTCGTGGTGCCTGCGGCCTCCGGCACCCCGCCGGGGGCGTCGTCGGGGCTGCCGAGGCCGAACGCGACGGCGCCCACGCACGCCAGGACCAGCACGAGGGTGGCGACGACGGCGACGAGCTTCGAGCGGCGGTGGGCGCGGACGTGCCTGGTCATGCGCGGGCCGTGGACTTCGATTGCACACCGGGACTCTAGAGTGTCTGGCGTGATCGACCCGCCACGACCGTCAGCCTGGAACGCGGCGAACCTGCTGACGATGCTCCGCATCGCGCTCGTCCCGTTCTTCGCGTGGGCGCTGCTCGCGGACGGCGGCCACAGCACGTCGTGGCGCCTCGTGGCCACCGCACTGTTCGTCCTCGCGGCCGTCACGGACCGCGTCGACGGCTGGCTGGCGCGCCGCAACAACCAGATCACCGACCTGGGCAAGCTGCTCGACCCGATCGCCGACAAGCTCCTGGTGGGCACGGCGCTGGTCCTGCTCTCGGCGCTCGGCGACCTGTGGTGGTGGGTGACGATCGTCATCCTGGTGCGCGAGGTCGGCATCACGGTGATGCGGTTCTTCCTGCTGCGCTACGTGGTCCTGCCCGCCTCCCGGGGGGGCAAGGTCAAGACGGTGCTGCAGTCCGTGGCGATCGGCCTGTACCTGCTGCCGCTCGACGCGCTGCCCGGCTGGGTGGGCGTGGTCGCCGCGCTCACGATGGCCGCGGCTTTCGTCGTGACCGTCGTGACGGGGATCGACTACCTGCGCATGGCCGCGCGCATCCGCCGCGCCGCCGCCCGCCCCCCGGCGCTCTAGGTGGGGGACGCCCGCAGCCTCCTCGACGAGCTGCGCTCGCGCGGCCTGAGCGTCGCGACCGCGGAGTCGCTCACCGGGGGCCTGGTATGCGCGCGGCTGGTCGCAGTGCCCGGCGCGTCCGACGTCGTGCGGGGGTCCGTGGTCGCCTACGCGACCGACCTGAAGGCCTCGGTCCTCGGGGTCGACGAGGCGCTGCTCGCGGCGCGCGGACCGGTCGACGCCGAGGTCGCGCTCGCGATGGCGCGCGGGGTGCGGGCACGGCTCGGTGCCGACGTCGGCCTCGCGACGACGGGCGTCGCCGGGCCGGGACCCGCCGACGGGCACGAGGCCGGGACCGTCCTCGTCGCCGTGTCGACGCCCTGGTCCGACGAGGCCCTCGAGCTGCACGCGCGCGGTGACCGGGAGGCGGTCCGGGGGGCCTCCGTGGACGCCGTGATCGACCTCGCGATCGTGCAGATCACCCGATCGGCCCAGCCCTGACCTGAGACGCGGCTGAGAATCACCCACCCGTCGGGCGGCCCGGGGAACACCGGGACCAGGACAGTCGTTGCAGACACCGTGATCAACACTCGTCCGCCCTCGCGTCCCACCACCCATCGCGTGGGTGGGGCACGGTACGGTGGCATGGCTGTGGTAAACCGGACAGACGCGAGAGGGGGAGCCCCGATGGTCGTACTCCGTCGAGAGATCGGCGACGTGCTGCGGGACGCGCGGCAGCGTCAAGGGCGGACCCTGCGTGAGGTCTCGTCGGCCGCACGGGTATCGCTCGGATACCTGAGTGAGGTCGAGCGCGGGCAGAAGGAGGCGTCGTCGGAGCTGCTGCACAGCATCTGCGAGGCGCTCGACGTCCCGATGTCGCTCATCCTGCGCGAGGTCAGTGACCGCGTCGCAGTCACCGAAGGTCTGCTCATCCCGGACACCGTGCCGATCGACCTGGCAGCGTCGCTCGACGGTGGCGTCGATGCCGGGTGGGCGCGCACGCGGGCCGAGCTCGCACCGATCGGCTAGCAGGCACTCGTTCGACGGGCCGTGGACCTCCGGGTCTGCGGCCCGTCGTCGTCTGGCTCCCGGTGTTGCGTCCCGTCAGGGGCGGGGCTGGCAGTGCGGGCAGTAGAAGATCGGCCGTTCGCGGGGCGGATCGTTCGCCGTGCCCACCGCGATCGGCGTCCCGCACCGGGCGCAGGGCTGACGAAGCCGCCCGTGGACCTTCCCGGGGCGCACGTCGCCGCGCACCGAGCGGCGCATCTGCGTGCGCGCGACGAGCAGCAGGTGCTCGGGATCGGCGACCTCGTCGGCCGGCGTCCACGGCCAGATGTGGTCCGCGAACAGCGACTCCGCGGTGTAGATCGTGCCGAGCCCCGCGACGACGCGCTGGTCGAGCAGCACCTCGGCGACGGGTCTCGAGCCCGCGCCCGCCCAGCGGCGCAGGAGCTCGCCGACGTCGACGTCCGCGCCGAGGATGTCCGGGCCGAGGTGGCCGACGAGCGTGTGCTCCTCGGAGGTCGCGACCACGTCGACCATCCCGAGCAGCCGCCCCACGGCGGTCCACCGCGGTGTGCCGAGGACCGCGCGGACGTCCGGAGCCCGGGCGGCCGCACGCGGGGTGCCCGTCGCGACGACCTGCCACGTGCCGTCCATCCGGAGGTGGGTGTGCAGCGTGCGGCCGTCGTCGAAGCGGGTCAGCAGGTGCTTGCCGTAGGGCTCGGTGCCCAGCACGGTCGCGCCGACGAGGTCGACGGTCGCCACCGAGGGCCAGCGCAGGTCCGCACGCGTGAGCCGCTGGCCGGCGAGCGCGAGGTCCAGGCGCGCGGCCGCCCGTCGCAGGGAGTCGCCCTCGGGCACTCAGGAGCTCCCGAGCCGCAGGCCGCGCGGGGTCGTCGCGAAGCCGGCCGCCACGAGCGCGCGGCCGACCGGCCCGTGCAGCGAACCGCCCGCGAGGACCTCGGCGCCGTCGATGCGGTGGATCGTCAGCCGCCCGACGTGCCGGGTGCGCACCGTCGAGGCGAGCGCATCCGCCGCGGCCCGCAGCGCTGCCTCGCCGTCGGTGAACGACAGCGCGGTCCGGCCGCCGCGCTCGAGGTACAGCGCGAGGGAGCCGTCGACGAGCACGACGAGCGAGCCTGCCTTGCGCCCCGGGCGGTGCCTGCCGCCCTCGGCGACGCGGTCGGCGGGTGGGTCCGGCCACGCGAGCGCGGCGCCGTACGGGTTGGCGGGGTCCGTCGCGGCCAGGACGACGGTGTGGGCCGCCGCACTCGCCCGGCTCTCGCCGTCGAGGCCGTCGGCCACCCGCTCGGCGGCAGCCTGCACGAGCTGCGCGTCGATCCGGAGGCGGTCGACGGCGCCCGGGAGGGCGAACTGGGAACCGCCGAGGCGCTCCACGAAGTAGCCGCGCCGCACCTGGCCGCCCTGCTCGAGCGCGGCGAGCACGCGGTAGACGTCGCCGAACCGCCCGCCGAGGCCCTCCGACGGGGCGATGGCGCGGGTCAGCACGCCGTGCCGGTCGAGCAGCTGGGCAGCGAGGGCGTGGGCCCGCACGGTCGGGTCGAGCTCACGGCCGGGCAGCAGCGACCACCGGCCGCCGGCGGCGCCCGTGCCGCCCGTGGCCGGCGAGGTCGCGCCGGCCAGGCGGACCGTCGCGCGCAGGCCCAGCCGGGGGCGCAGCGCACGGGAGCGAGGCGTCGCGGACCGCGTGCGGTGGGCCGTGGTGCCGGTGCCCAGCCAGGCGCGCAGCGGCGAGAGGCTGTCGTTGGTGACCTGGCCAGCCCACACGAGGTCCCAGAGCGCGGCCGTGACGTCGCCGGGGCCGACGATGGTTCCCGTCGGGTCGCTCGTCGGGTCGCTCGTCGCAGCGTTCGTCGCGGCGTTCGTCGCGGGGTTCGCCTCGTCGGGCAGCTCGTCGATGAGCAGGGCGGCGAGCTCGGCCCGGACACGCTCGGTCAGCGGGCCGACGAACCACGCGCCGCCGCCGGCGAGGGCGGCCCGGACCGCGCGGTGCAGCGGGGTCGACGTGGCGTCGTCCGGCCCGGGCTCGGCGACCGGTGGCAGCGTGAGGTCGGCAACGCTCGTCGGGTGCAGCGAGACGAGCCCGTCGTGCCCGGCGAGCGCGCCGTGGCCCGCCCACAGGACCTCGCCGGCGGAGGTCAGCTCGTCGAGCATCGCGGGGGAGTAGTCCGCGATCCGGGCGGGCAGCACGTGGGTCTCGAGCGCGGACGCGGGCAGGACGCAGCCGGCGAGCTGCTCCACCACGCGCGCCACCCCGTCGACCCCGCGCAGCGAGCCCGTGGCGGACGACCCGGTCGCGCCGGACGGGCCGGACGCGGGCCGCACGCCCTGCCAGCGCGGCAGGAAGACGCCGAGCGCGGCGGGCTCGACGGGCTCGACCTCGGCGCGCAAGGCCGCGAGCGACCGCCGGCGCAGCGTCCGCAGCACGTCCGCGTCGCAGAACTCGTCGCCCGTGCCGCCCAGCACGTCGGGCCGGAGCCGACCCTGCACGAGCACGCCGGACCGCTCGAGCCGGCGCAGCGCGTCCGTCACCACGGCGACGCCCCAGCCGAACCGGGTCGCGGCGGCTGCGGCGGGGAACGGACCGTGCGTGCGGGCGAAACGGCGCAGCAGGTCGGCGACCGGGTCGGGGACGACCTCGGTGAACACCTCGGGCACGCCCACCGGGAGCGCCACGCCGAGCGCGTCGCGCAGGCGACCCGCGTCCTCGATGGCCGCCCACTGCGTCTCCCGGCCGGGTGCCACCCCGCCGAGCCTGACCGAGATGACCCGGCGTGCCGCGGCGAGCTGCTCCAGCCAGGACGGCACCTGGTCGCGCACGTCGGGCTGCACCCTCTCGGCGAGCTCGTCGGCCGTGAGCGGTCCGTGCCGCCGCACGGCGTCGGCGAGCTGCTCGAGCGTGCCCGCCTGCCGCTGCGCGGACCGCCCGCTGATCTCGGCCTCGGTCAGCAGCACCTGGTCCGGGTCGAGCAGGTCGGCCAGCTGGGACTCGCCGCCCTGCCCGAGCAGCTCGGCCAGCAGCGTCGGGTCCAGCGTGAGGGCCGCGGCCCGGCGCTCGGCGAGCGGGGCGTCCCCGTCGTAGAGGAACTGCGCGGTGTAGCCGAACAGCAGCGTCTGCGCGAAGGGCGAGGGCTGGCGGGTGGTCACCTCGACGACGCGGACCCGCCCGGTGCTGACGTCGCGCATGAGCTCGGTGAGCGCGTCGGTGTCGAAGTCGTCCTGCAGGCACTCGCGCACGGCCTCGAGCAGGATCGGGAAGTCGGGGTACTGCGCGGCGACCGACAGCAGCTGCGCCGAGCGCTGGCGCTGCTGCCACAGCGGCTGCCGGCGGTCCGGGCGCCGACGGGGCAGCAGCAGCGCGCGGCTGGCGGCCTCGCGGAAGCGCGCCCCGAACATCGCGGAGGAGCCGAGCTCGGAGCGCACCGCGTCGAGGACCTCGTCGGGCTCGATGAGCAGGTCGGCGAGGCCGATCGCGGGGCCGTCGTCGGGCGCCTCCACGGGGTCGTCGGACCAGCCCGAGCCGGTGTCGAGCACGTCCGGTAGCCGCAGCACGATCCCGTCGTCCGAGTGCATCGCCGCCGCGTCGACGCCGTACCGCTCGCGCAGCCGCGCGCCGATGACGATGGCCCACGGCGCGTGGACGCGGGCGCCGTACGGCGAGTGCAGCACGATCCGCCAGTCGCCGAGCTCGTCGCGGAACCGTTCGAGCACGAGCGTGGTGTCCGACGGGACCTCGCCGGTGGCCTCGCGCTGCTCGGAGACGTAGGTCAGCAGGTTGTCCGCGGCCCACGGGTCGAGTCCGACCCCCTCGACCTCCGCGCGGGCCTCCGCCACGGGCAGCTGCGCGATCGTGCGGACCCAGCCACCCATCGCGCGGCCGAGCTCGGCGGGCCGGCCGGGGGAGTCGCCCTTCCAGAACGGGAGCCGGCCGGGCACGCCGGGCGCGGGGGTGACGAGCACGCGGTCCGGGGTGATCTCCTCGATGCGCCAGGTGCTCGACCCGAGCGTGAACGTGTCACCCGCGCGCGACTCGTAGACCATCTCCTCGTCGAGCTCGCCCACGCGCTTGCCGCCGCGCACGCGCCCACCGCTGGTCTCGGCGTCGACCGGCACGTCGCTCGTCGTCGACCCGCTCGCGAGGAACACCCCGTACAGGCCGCGGTCGGGGATGGTGCCGCCGCTGGTCACGGCGAGGCGCAGCGCCCCGGGGCGGGCCGTCAGGACGTCGGTGACCCGGTCCCAGACCACGCGCGGGCGCAGCTCGGCGAAGTCCTCACTGGGGTAGCGGCCGGCGAGCATGTCGAGCAAGGAGCGCAGCGTCGCGTCGCCGAGGTGGGAGAAGCCGGCCGCCCGCCGCACGACGGTCGCGAGCTCGTCGACCGTCCAGTCCTCGACCGCGACCATGGCCACGATCTGCTGCGCGAGCACGTCGAGCGCGTTCTGCGGCACGGACAGCGCCTCGAGCTGGCCCGTGCGCATGCGCTGAGCCGTGACCGCGGCGGGGACGAGCTCGCCGCGGAACGTCGGGAACATGACACCGCGCGACACCGCGCCGACCTGGTGGCCCGCGCGGCCGATCCGCTGCAGCCCGGAGGCCACCGACGGCGGTGCGCCCACCTGCACGACGAGGTCCACCGCGCCCATGTCGATGCCGAGCTCGAGCGAGCTCGTGGCCACGACGGCCGGCAGCAGCCCGGCCTTGAGCTCGGACTCGGTGCGGGTGCGCTCCGCGCGGCTCATCGACCCGTGGTGCGCGCGCGCCAGGATGGTCGTCGCGTCGCGGGTGTCGACGCCGACCGCGGTGCCGGACTGCGCGGGGACGGCCGCGGGCTGCAGCTCGGCCGGGTCGGGGACGTCGAGACCCTGCCGGGCGGCCCACACCTCGTTGATGCGCGACGTCAGGCGCTCTGCCCCGCGGCGCGAGTTCGTGAAGACGAGCGTCGAGCGGTGCTCGGCGACGAGGTCCACGACGCGCTCCTCGACGTGCGGCCACACCGAGGGCCGGACGAACGAGCCCGCCGCCTCGCCGCTCAGGTCCGGCGCCGGGTCCTCCGTGCGCGTGCCGCCGAGCTCGGTCAGGTCCGGGACCGGGACGACGACCTGCACCTCGATCCGCTTGTCCGACGGCGGCTGCACCACGCGCACGAGGCGGCCGCGCTCGGTCGTCGGGCGCGTGCCGCCCAGGAACTCCGCGACCGCCTCGACCGGGCGGACCGTGGCGGACAGGCCGATGCGCTGCGCGGGTCCCGGGCCGCCGGGGCGGTCGAGCAGCGCGTCCAGGCGCTCGAGCGAGAGGGCCAGGTGGGTGCCGCGCTTGGTCGCGGCGACCGCGTGGATCTCGTCGAGGATCACGGTCCGCACGCCCGCGAGGCCCGCACGCGCGCCGGAGGTGAGCACGAGGTAGAGCGACTCGGGCGTCGTGATGAGGATGTCGGGCGGGCGCACTCCGAACGCACGGCGCTCCGCCGGGGGCGTGTCGCCCGTCCTGATCCCGACCGTCACGTCCGGCAGCTCGACGCCGAGGCGCGTCGCTGCCTGCCGGATCCCGACGAGCGGCGAGCGCAGGTTGCGCTCCACGTCGGTGGCCAGCGCCTTGAGCGGCGACACGTACAGGACGCGGCAGCGCTCCAGCGGGTCGTCCGGCACGGGGCCGGTGAGCAGGCCGTCGAGCGCCCACAGGAACGCCGCGAGCGTCTTGCCCGAGCCGGTCGGCGCCACCACCAGGGCGTGCTCGCCCCCGCTCACCGCCTCCCACGCGCCCTCCTGGGCGGCCGTGGGCTGCGCGAAGGCGCCGGTGAACCAGGACCGGGCCGGGGCGGAGAAGCGATCGAGCACCACGCGGTCATCGTCGCAGGCGCCGCCCACATCCGCCCCGGACAGGTGGCAGGCTGACCCCCGTGAGGTTCAGGGAGTTCTGGCAGCTGGTCGACGAGGTCCTGGGCAGCGCCCACGGCCGCGAGCTGACGCGATCGTTGGTGCTCGGGGGTCTGGACCACCGGACGGCGGTGCAGGCGCTGGACGACGGCGTCGAGCCGCGGTTCGTCTGGCACGCCCTGTGCGACGAGCTCGATGTCCCCGAGGACCAGCGCTGGGGCGCGGACACGCGCCGCCAGGCACCGCCGCGCCGATGACGACCTCGCCGCCCGACCCGCCGCCCACCGGCCAGACGCGGCCGGGCCCCCCGCCGCGCGGCCGCTGGCGGCTCGAGCTCGCCGACGTGGGGGACGCCCTCCTCTCGCTCGCGACCACGGCGCTGGGCCTCGGCATCGCGATCGCCGTCGTCGAGGACGTCGGCGTGCCCGGGGCCGGGCCCGTGATCGCCGCGGCAGCGATCGTCGCCGTCGGCGACCTCGCCCTGCGGCCCCCGATGCTGCTGCTCGCGCGCCGCGCCGGTGCGGGCGGCGCGCTGCTCGTCGGCCTCCTCGCGCAGGTCGCGATCGCGTGGGTCGCGCTCGCGGTCGTCCCCGGCATCGTCGTGGGGTCGGCGTGGGGCTTCGTCGCCGTGCTGGTCCTGACGAGCATCGTCATGGCCGTCGGCCGCTGGCTGTGGGGCGCGAACGACAGCGAGTACGTCGTCGCGGACGTCCTGCGGCGCGCACGCCGGCACGCCCGGCGCACGCGGGGAGCGGTGCCCGACGACGGGTCGATGCAGGCGGGCCTGCTCGTCGTCCAGCTCGACGGCGTCGCGGAGCCCGTGCTGCGCGAGGCGATCGAGGCCGGGCTCGCGCCGACGATGCAGCGCTGGATCGCCGCGGGCACGCACACGCTCGAGCCGTGGTGGGCGCGGATCCCCTCCACGACGCCCGCGAGCCAGGCCGGGCTCCTGCACGGCGACTCGTCGGCCATCCCCGCGTTCCGGTGGTGGGACCGCGAGCTGGGCCGGCTCGTCGTGACGAACCACCCGCAGGACGCCGCGCTCGTCGAGCAGCGCCTCTCGACCGGCGACGGTCTGCTGGCTGGCGGCGGGACGGCCGTCTCGACCATGTTCTCGGGTGACGCCGCCACCTCGTTCCTCGTGATGAGCCGTACGCGCGCGCCCGGTCCCGACGGCACGGGCGCCGGGCTCGGACCGGGACCGGCGTTCCTGCGGTTCTTCGCGAGCCCGTTCGTCCTGGCGCGGGCCGTGAGCCTGACCCTGGGCGAGATGGTCAAGGAGCTCTACCAGGCCCGTCGCCAACGCGTCCGCGACGTGCTGCCGCGCATCTCGCGGTCCGGCTGGTACGTCGTCCTGCGCGGCGTCAGCAACGTGGCGATGCGTGACCTGAACACCTCGCTGGTCGCCGAGGCCGTGGTGCGGGGCGACCCGACGATCTACGTGGACCTCGTCGACTACGACGAGATCGCGCACCACGCCGGACCGACGCGGCCGGAGTCGCTGCGCGCGCTCGAAGGGCTCGACCGGGTGCTCCACGTGCTCGAGCGGGCGATCGCCGTCGCGCCCCGCGCGTACCGGATCGTCGTGCTCTCCGACCACGGGCAGACGCTCGGCGCGACGTTCGAGCAGGTCGAGGGGCGCTCTCTGATCGACACCGTGCGCGCCTTCATGGCCGAGCCGGCAACGGATGGCGTGAGCACCGGCAGCGGCGAGGACTGGGGACCGCTCAACGCCCTTCTGACCAGCGCGTTCAGCAGCCCACGCGCGGTGCTCGGACCGGACGCGTCGCCCGAGGCCACGCGTGCGCGCTCGGGGGCCGAGCTGCCCGACGTGGTCGTCGTCGGCTCGGGCAACCTCGGCCTCGTGTGGTTCCCGCGCGAGCCCGCCAGGCTGACGCTCGAGGACCTGCAGGAGCGGTGGCCGGGCCTCGTCGCCGGCCTCGCGGCCACGCCGCCGGTCGGGGTCGTCGTGGCTGACACGCGCGAGCGCGGGCTGGTGGCGATCGGCGCGAGCGGGATCGTGCTGCTCGAGGGCGACACCGAGCCCGAGGGCGACGACCCGCTCGCCGCGTACGGGCCGCGGGGGCGGGCGGACGTCGTGCGCGCCGCGCGGCTGCCGAACACGGGTGACCTGCTGCTCGTCTCGCGCGTCACACGGGACGGGCACGTGCACGCCTTCGAGGGTCAGGTCGGCTCGCACGGCGGGATCGGCGGTGCGCAGAACCACGCGCTGCTGCTGCACCCGACGCAGTGGGCGATCGACGACGACCTGCGCGAGCGGGTCGGGGGCGACGAGATCCTCGTCGGCGCCGAGGCGGTGCACGCGCAGCTCGTGCGCTGGGCGGCCGCGGCCGGGCTGCGCCCGTGACGCTGCGGGTGCGCTGGCTCGGCCACGCCAGCCTCGTGCTCGACGTCGGTGGCGTCCGGATCCTCACGGACCCGCTGCTGCGCCCGAACGCGCACCTGCTGCGCCGACGTGGCGGCGCGCCCGTGCGCGAGCACTGGGCGGACCCCGCCGCGGTGCTCGTCTCGCACCTGCACCACGACCACGCCGAGCTGGCCTCGCTCCGGCGCCTCCCGGGCACCCCCGTGCTCGCCGCACCCGTCAACGCCCGCTGGCTGCGCGCGCACGACGTCGCGGGCATCGGCCTGGCGGACGACGAGTGGTGGGACGTGCCGGGCTCCGACGTGCGGATCAGGCCCGTGCCCGCCGACCACGGTCACCGCCCGATGCCGCACCGGCCGAACGCGGCGTGCGGGTTCGTGGTCGCGACCCCGACGACGCGCGTGTGGTTCGCGGGGGACACCGCGCCGTACGCCGCGATGGCCGACCTGCCCGGGATGGCGGGCGGGCCGATCGACCTCGCCCTGGTGCCGGTGGGCGGATGGGGGCCGCGCCTGTCCGGTGGGCACATGGATCCCGTGCAGGCGGCGCGCGCGTGCGCGGTCACCGGCGCCGCGGCGGCGGTGCCGGTGCACTGGGGCACCCTGCACACCCCGATCTCCCGGCGCCTGCCGCCGGGATGGATGGACGCCGGCGGGCCCGCGTTCGCGGCCGCGGCGGGGCGCGAGGCGCCGGGGTGCGCGGTGCACGTGCTGCGGCCCGGAGGGCTGCTCGAGCTCGACTGAGTCTCGATCACGTGTTCGACGAGCTTCTCTCGGCGTGTCGCTCGCGTCGAACACCTGTACGGGTATGGTCGTCCCTGGGTGACAGCGATCGAGCCGTCCACAGCCCCGCTCCGGCGTCCGCCGGTGCACAGGCTGGCGAGGGTTCTCGGTCGTGTGTCAGTGGTCGGACATAGCGTCACCCGCAGCGACAACGACCAGCCCCCGCAGGCGCAGCACCAGGCTGCACGAGACGACGAAGGTGGAGCACCATGCCCGCACCGAAGGACCGCGAGAAGGCCCTCGAGGCCGCCCTCAGCCAGATCGACCGCCAGTTCGGCAAGGGGTCGGTCATGCGCCTCGGCGACGAGGGGCGTGCCCCCGTCGAGGTCATCCCCACCGGATCCATCGCGCTGGACGTCGCGCTCGGCATCGGCGGGCTGCCCCGCGGCCGCGTCGTGGAGATCTACGGCCCGGAGTCCTCGGGCAAGACGACCGTCGCGCTGCACGCCGTCGCCAACGCGCAGAAGGCCGGCGGCATCGCCGCCTTCATCGACGCCGAGCACGCCCTGGACCCCGAGTACGCGAAGAAGCTGGGTGTCGACACCGACGCGCTGCTGGTCTCGCAGCCGGACACCGGCGAGCAGGCGCTCGAGATCATGGACATGCTGATCCGGTCCGGTGCGATCGACGTCGTGGTCATCGACTCCGTCGCCGCGCTGGTGCCCAAGGCCGAGATCGAGGGCGAGATGGGCGACAGCCACGTCGGCCTGCAGGCCCGCCTCATGTCCCAGGCGCTGCGCAAGATCACCGGTGCGCTCAACCAGTCCGGCACCACGGCGATCTTCATCAACCAGCTGCGCGAGAAGATCGGCGTGTTCTTCGGCTCGCCCGAGACGACGACGGGTGGCAAGGCGCTGAAGTTCTACGCCTCGGTCCGCCTCGACATCCGTCGCATCGAGACGCTCAAGGAGGGCACCGACGCGGTCGGCAACCGGACCCGCGTCAAGGTCGTCAAGAACAAGATGGCGCCGCCCTTCAAGCAGGCCGAGTTCGACATCCTCTACGGCGTCGGGATCTCCCGCGAGGGCAGCCTGATCGACATGGGCGTCGAGCACGGGTTCGTGCGCAAGTCCGGCGCCTGGTTCACCTACGAGGGTGACCAGCTGGGCCAGGGCAAGGAGAACGCGCGCAAGTTCCTGCGCGACAACCCGGACCTGGCCGAGGAGCTGGACAAGAAGATCAAGGAGAAGCTCGGCATCGGCGCGTTCGTCGACAAGCCGGCCGACGACACGGCCGCGGTCGACTTCTGAGCGTGCGTCGAGCATGACGGCACGGACGTCCGGGCGTCGATCGGCGTCCGGGGCCCGGGTCGGGAGCGGCAGCACGAGCCGCTCCCGACCGACCGGGCACGTGATCGGCTCGGGGATGTCGCCCGAGGAGCGTGACCAGCAGGAGCTCGCTGCGTCGGGCGACGACGAACCCGACGGCGGTGGTCTCGCTGCGGGTGGATTCGCGTCGGACGCCGACGCCGAGGAGGCCGCGCGGGGCATCGCCCTGCGTCAGCTCGCCGCGGCGGCACGCAGCCGGGCTCAGCTCGAGCAGGCGATGGCCAAGAAGCTCGTGCCGGAGCAGATCGCCCGCCGCGTGCTCGACCGGTTCACGGAGGTCGGGCTGATCGACGACGCCGAGTTCGCGGAGATGCTCGTGCGGACCCGCCACGCCGAGCGCGGCCAGTCGCGTCGGGCGATCGCCGTCGAGCTGCGGCGCAAGGGGATCGACGAGGAGACAGCGGCGGCCGCGCTCGAGCAGCTGGACGCCGACGACGAGGAATCCGCGGCCCGCACGCTCGTGCGCCGCAAGCTCGCCTCGGGCGGTTCGCTCGAGCCCGAGGTGCTGAGACGGCGCATCTACGGCGCTCTGGGTCGCAAGGGCTATCCGCCGGGGCTCGTCGCGCGGATCCTGCGCGAGGAGCTCGCCGACGTGGGCGGCGATGGCGACGGAGAAGGTGGCGGGATCGACCTCGACGGCTACTGACGCACGCGACCGTACGGTCCGGGACGAAGGGGACGGCTCCGACGGCCGTCAGTCCACGGGCGCGGCACATCGGCCCTCCGCGCGTGCGGATGGGTCACAATGGCGGTGCTCAGCGGGTCCACCTGCGCCGAGCCGAATCGGAGGTGCCCGTGAAAGACGGCTCGTTGCTCGTCGTGGTCGGGCTGCTCGGTGCGTGCCTGGTCGCGTTGATCCTGGTCCTGGTCGCCCGCCGCGAGGCCTCGGCCCAGCGTGCCCAGGCGATCCAGGACGTCGCGACCATCAAGGACGACGCGCGGGCACTGCTCGCGGACACCCAGCGGCGCGAGGCGCGCCTGTCCGAGCGCGAGGCCACGGTCGCCGCGGAGCGTGCGGAGGTCGATGCCCTCGGCCGGGTCGCCCGCGAGCGTGCCGAGTCTGCCGCCGACGCCGAGCGCCGGGCTGTCCGCGCGCTCGAGTCCGCCGAGCGCGACGCCGAGCGGGTCGTCGCGGACGCGGCCAAGGCGGCCGACGAGGCCACGGAGGCCGCGCGCCGCGGCGCGGTCGACGAGCTCGCGTCCGTCGCCGGACTGACCGCGGACGAGGCCCGTGCCGAGCTGTCGCGCCGGCTGGTCGAGCAGGCGCAGAACGACACGGCCGCGCAGGTACGGCGGATCGAGGCGCAGGCGCGCCGCACGGCCGACGCCAAGGCCCGCCGGGTCGTCGTCGCCGCGCTGCAGCGCACCGCGGTGGCGACGAGCTCGCAGAGCTCGGTCACCGTGCTGCCGTTGCCTTCGGAGGAGATGAAGGGGCGCATCATCGGCAAGGAGGGGCGCAACATCCGCTCCTTCGAGGCGCTGACGGGCGTCAACGTGCTCGTCGACGACCAGCCGGGATCGGTCGTGCTGTCCTGCTTCGACCCCGAGCGGCGCGAGGTCGCGCAGGTCGCGCTCGACGCGCTCATGGAGGACGGGCGGATCCACCCCCAGCGCATCGAGGCCGCGTACGCGCAGGCGCTCGAGGGCGCGGACGACCGCGCGGACGCTGCGGGACACGACGCGGCCGAGCGAGCGGGCGTCGCCGACCTGCACCCGGACCTGGTGCGCACGCTCGGTCGGCTGCGGCTGCGCACGTCGTACGGGCAGAACGTGCTCGAGCACCTGGTCGAGACCGCGTTGCTCGCCGCGGCCCTCGCGGCCGAGGTCGGCGCCGAGGTCGAGCTGACCCGGCGCGGGGCCTTCCTGCACGACGTCGGCAAGGCGCTCACCGCGCAGATGCCGGGCACGCACGCGGCCCTCGGCGGCGACCTGGTCAAGCGGTACGGCGAGTCCGACGTCGTCGTGAACGCCGTCGCGGCGCACCACGACGAGGTCCCGGCGCAGACCGTCGAGGCGGTGCTCGTGCAGGTCGCGGACGCGATCTCCGCGAGCCGGCCCGGCGCGCGGCGCGAGGAGATCGAGCAGTACGTCGAGCGGCTCGACAAGCTCGAGCAGCTCGTCGCTGCCCACGACGGCGTGCGACGCGCGCTGGCGATGTCGGCGGGCCGCGAGGTGCGCGTGCTCGTGGAGCCGTCGGAGGTCGACGACTACGCGCTGCCGCAGCTGGCCGTCGCGATCGCCCGCCACATCGAGGCCGACCTGACGTACCCGGGCGAGATCAAGGTGACCGTCGTCCGGGAGATCCGCGCGAGCGCGACGGCCGGCTGAGCTCAGCCCTTGCCGGTGTCGATCGCCATCGGGGGTGGCGCGGCGCGGGTCTCGCCCGCGGTGCGGCTGCCGAGCCGCGTCGCGAGGAACGAGGCGAGCCGCGTGAGCGCGTAGTTGATGACGATGAAGATCGCGGCCGCGACCACCAGAGCCTGCAGGATGTTGCCCTGCCCGGTGCCGAGCAGGCGCGCCGAGTTGAGCAGGTCCGGGTAGGTGATGATGTAGCCCAGCGCGGTGTCCTTGAGGATGACGACGAGCTGGCTCGCGATCGCCGGGAGCATCGCGATGAGCGCCTGCGGCACCTCGACGGAGCGCAGCGACTGCCCCCGCCGCAGGCCGACGGCCAGGGCCGCCTCTCGCTGGCCGCGCGGCAGGTTGTGCACGCCGGAGCGCACGAGCTCGGCGAACACCGACCCGTTGTAGAAGGTCAGGCCCAGCACGACCGCCAGCAGGGGGACGTCCGAGGCATCGACGATCTTGAGCTGGAGCAGACCCATGTAGAAGAAGATCATCATGAGCAGCACCGGCACGGCGCGGAAGAACTCGACGATCACGCCCGAGACGGCACGCACGGTGCGCGAGCGGGACAGGCGCCCGAGGCCCAGCACGAGGCCGAAGATCGCCGACGTGACGATCGAGATGCCGGCCGCCTCGAGGGTCGAGCGCAGGCCCGGCAGCAGGTAGTCGACCCACGCGTCGGCGTGCAGGAACGGCGTCCACAGGTCGGCGTCGAGCTGGCCCTTCTCCCCGAGCTTGACCAGCACCCACACGCCGATGGCGACGACGACCACCGTCGCGAGGATGTTGACCCACACCATCCGGCGACGGGCGCGGGGCCCGGGAGCGTCGAACAGGACCTGGCTCATCGCGCCACCGCCAGCCGTCGGGACAGCGACGTCGTCGCGAGCCCGATAGGCACCACGATGATGACGAAGCCGAGGGCGAAGACCACGAAGATCGCCAGGATGACGTCGGGCCTGTTCTCGATCATCTCCCGCATCAGCACCGATGCCTCCGCGACCGATCCCGCCGCCGCGACGGTCGAGTTCTTCACGAGCGCGATCAGCACGTTGCCCAAGGGAGCCACCGCGCCGCGGAACGCCTGGGGGAGCACCACGAGGCCCGCGGTCTGGCCGAAGTTCAGCCCGATCGCGCGCGCCGCCTCGGCCTGCCCGGTCGGCACCGTGTTCACGCCCGAACGCAGCGCCTCGCAGACGAACGCCGCGTGGTAGACCGCCAGGCCGAGGACGGCGAGGCGGAAGAAGTTCTGCTGGAACCCGTCACCGAGCGTCACGCCGAGCTGGCCCCACAGCCCCAGCACGCAGCCGACGATGATGATCGTCAGCGGGGTGTTCCGCAGCAGCGTGACGTACGTCGTGCCGGCCCAGCGCAGGCTCGGCACGGGCGAGATCCGCATCAGGGCGAGCACCGTGCCGATCACCAGGGCGAGGATCCCCGCGTAGATGGTGAGCTGGATGTTGACCCAGAACGCCCCGAGGACGTCGTACCCGGTGAACGCCTCACGGACGTCGTCGAGATAGCCCTGCTGCACAGGCGCTCCCTAGCGGTGGTCGGACGGATGGGGGCCGCCGTGCGCCGGGGACGGACCCCGGCGCACGGCGTGCCGTCAGGCGCAGGCGGCGGGCTTGGGCGGGTTGAGCTTCTCGTTCGCCTTGTAGCCCGAGGCGCCGACGTTCTTGTCGAGCAGCTTCTGCCAGGTGCCGTCGTCGACCATCGCCTGGATGGCGGTGTTGATGTCCTCGCACTTGTCGCTGTCCTTGGGGATGCCGACGCCGTAGTTCTCCTCCGAGAACGGGTTGCCGACGACCTTGACCTTCCCCTCGTTGGCGGGCAGCGCCGCGAGGCCGGCCAGGATGATGTCGTCCGTCGTGACCGCGTCGACCTGGCCGGCGGTCAGTGCGGTGACGCACTCCGCGTAGCCGGGCTGCTCGAGCAGCTGCGTGCCGCTGGCGTAGTCGTCCTTGATCCGCTGCGCCGACGTCGAGCCGGTCACGGAGCACAGGTTCTTGCCCTCGAGGTCCTCGGGCCCGGTGATCGACGTGTCGTCCGCGGCGACCAGGAGGTCCTGGCCGGCGACGAAGTACGGGCCGGCGAACGAGACGACCTTCTTGCGGTCGTCGGTGATCGAGTACGTCGCGAAGATCATGTCGACCTGGCCGCCGGAGAGCATGTTCTCGCGGTTGGCCGACGGGGCCTGGACCCACTCGATCTTGTCCGCGTCGTAGCCGAGCTTGCCCGCGACGTACGTCGCGACGTCGACGTCGAAGCCCGTGTAGGTGTCGCCGTCCTTGTAGCCGAGGCCCGGCTGGTCGAACTTGATGCCGATCTTGATGCTGTCGCCCGAGCCGCTGCTCGAGTCGTCGCCGCTGTCGTCGTCGCTCGAACAGCCGGCCAGGGCAAGTGCCGCGCTCGCCAGGAGCGCGGGCGCCAGGAGTCCTCTTCGCATGGTCATCCCTTTCGTGTCGTGTCGGTACCGGTCGCCATCAGGGGGTTGGTTGTCAGGTTCAGGGTCAGATTCGGGGATCAGTGGGTCAGGATCTTGGACAGGAAGTCGCGTGCCCGCTCGGAGGTGGGCGCGGTGAAGAACGTCTCGGGGTCGGACTCCTCGACGATCTGCCCGCCGTCCATGAACACGACGCGGTGCGCGGCCTTGCGCGCGAAGCCCATCTCGTGGGTGACGACGATCATCGTCATGCCCTCGGCGGCGAGCGAGACCATCACGTCGAGGACCTCGTTGATCATCTCGGGGTCGAGTGCGGAGGTGGGCTCGTCGAACAGCATCACCTGGGGGTCCATCGCCAGAGCTCGAGCGATGGCCACGCGCTGCTGCTGCCCGCCGGAGAGCTGCGCGGGGAGCTTGTCCGCCTGGTTGGCGACCCCCACGCGCTCGAGGAGGGCGTTCGCCTTGGCGCGGGCCGCGGCGCGGCTCAGGCCCTTGACCTTCGTCGGGCCGAGCGTGACGTTCTCCAGCACGGACTTGTGCGCGAACAGGTTGAAGGACTGGAACACCATCCCCACGTCGGCCCGGAGCCGGGCCAGCGCGCGACCCTCCTCGGGGAGCTGTGTGCCGTCGATCGAGATGGTGCCGGAGTCGATCGTCTCGAGCCGGTTGATGGTCCGGCACAGCGTCGACTTGCCGCTCCCGGACGGTCCGATGACGACGACGACCTCGCCGCGGTGGACCGTGAGGTTGATGTCCTGCAGGACGTGGAGCGAGCCGAAGTGCTTGTCGACGTGGTCGAGCACGACGAGCGGCTCGCCGATCGGTCGGGACGCGGCGCGGGGCGTCACCTCGGTGTCTGCCATTCGATGACGCTAGGGGGGATTGTCCGATCTGGCTACTCGCATCGGTCATCTCGAAGTCACGATCAGGTAAAAATGTGCGGCGTTCCCTGTGATCGTCGGGGTCGTACCCTTGTCGGTGATGTCCACGACCCTCGACGCACCCGTCGCACCCGCCCCTCCGACGGAGCCCGCTCGCACGTACCTGGTCAAGACCCTCGGGTGCCAGATGAACGTGCACGACTCCGAGCACATGGCCGGCATGCTCGAGCAGGCCGGCTACGTGCCCGCGTCACCGCAGGACGCCGCCGCCGAGGCCGCCGACGTCATCGTCATCAACACGTGCGCCGTGCGCGAGAACGCCGCGGACAAGCTGTACGGCAACCTCGGGCGGCTGGCGGGCGCCAAGCGCACGCGGCCGGGCATGCAGATCGCCGTGGGCGGCTGCCTGGCGCAGAAGGACCGTGCGGGGATCGTCGAGCGCGCGCCGTGGGTCGACGTGGTGTTCGGCACCCACAACCTCGACGTGCTGCCCGCGCTCCTGGAGCGCGCACGGCACAACGAGCGCGCCGAGGTGGAGATCGCCGAGTCGCTCCAGGTGTTCCCGAGCACCCTGCCGACGCGGCGGGAGTCGGTCTACGCCGGCTGGGTCTCGATCAGCGTGGGGTGCAACAACACCTGCACGTTCTGCATCGTGCCGCACCTGCGCGGCAAGGAGCGCGACCGCCGGCCGGGGGAGATCCTCGCGGAGATCTCCGCGCTGGTGGAGCAGGGCGCGATCGAGGTCACGCTGCTCGGGCAGAACGTCAACTCCTACGGCGTCGAGTTCGGCGACCGCGCCGCGTTCGCGAAGCTGCTGCGCGCGGCGGGCGCGATCGAGGGCCTGGAGCGCCTGCGCTTCACGTCGCCCCACCCGGCAGCCTTCACCGACGACGTCATCGAGGCGATGGCGGCCACGCCCACCGTGATGCCGCAGCTGCACATGCCGCTGCAGTCCGGCTCGGACCGCATCCTGCGCGCCATGCGCCGCTCCTACCGGGCCGAGAAGTTCCTCGGGATCCTCGACCGCGTGCGCGCGCAGCTGCCCGACGCGGCGATCACGACCGACATCATCGTCGGCTTCCCGGGGGAGACCGAGGAGGACTTCGCCGAGACGATGCGCGTCGTGGAGGCCTCCCGGTTCGCGTCCGCCTTCACGTTCCAGTACTCGCCGCGCCCGGGCACGCCCGCCGCCGACCTGCCCGACCAGCTGCCGAAGGCGGTCGTCCAGGAGCGCTACGAGCGGCTGCACGCGCTGCAGCAGCGCATCTCGCTCGAGGAGAACCAGGCCCAGGTCGGCCGCGTGGTCGAGGTGCTCGTCGCCGAGAGCGAGGGCCGCAAGGACGGCGCGACCGCCCGCCTGACCGGCCGCGCCGCCGACAACCGGCTCGTGCACTTCGCCGTGCCCGAGGGTGCTGACGCGCCGCGACCGGGTGACCTCGTCCGGGTGCAGGTCACGCATCCCGCGCCGCACCACCTCGTCGCGGACGGCGCCGTGCCCGTGGTCCGGCGCACGCGCGCCGGCGACGCGTGGGAGAAGCGCCAGTCGGGCGACGGGCACGACCACGGCGGCGCGGGCGACGCGTGCGGCACCGGCGGGCCGCCCGGGGTCGTGAGCCTGGGACTGCCCCTGGTGCCGTCGCTGCGTCCCTGACGTCCCGCGTGGGGCACGATGGGCCCCGTGACGAACTCCAGCACCACCGGCTCCGAGCCCGCCCGTCGACTGCGCAGCGCGCTGTTCGTCGACTTCGACAACGTGTACCTCGGCCTGCTGCGGATCGACCCAGTCGCCGCCGAGCAGTTCGCGACCGAGCCCGGCCAGTGGCTGGACCGGCTCGAGGCCGGCGTCGACGCGGACGGCCCGTTCCAGCGCCGCTTCCTCGTCCGCCTGTGCTACCTCAACCCGGCGGCGTTCTCGCAGTTCAGGCCGAACTTCCTGCGCGCGGGCTTCCGCGTGATCGACTGCCCCTCGCTCACCCAGCAGGGCAAGAGCAGTGCCGACATCTACCTGGTGCTCGACGCGGTCGACGCGATCTCCGGCGTGACGCACTACGACGAGTTCGTCATCGCCTCGGCGGACGCCGACTTCACGCCGCTGGCGCTGCGCTGCCGCGCGGCGGACCGGCGCGTCAGCATCATCACGGCCGGCCCGGTCGCGGGCGCCTACCGTGCGGTCGCGGACACGGTGGTCTCGGCCGACGAGCTCGCCGAGCTGGTCCTGCCCGAGCGGACGACGGCGCCGGTGGGCACGGGAGTAGGCACGGTGGGCACGGCCGGTCAGCCGGAGGTCGAGGCCGCACCGGAGCCCAAGTCACGCGCCCGAGCCCCCAAGGCCGCGGCGACGGGCACCGCGCCCGCCGAGAAGCCGGCCACGACCGCTCGCAAGGCCAAGACCCCGAAGGCCGTCGCGCCGCCCGTCTCCAAGGCCCGCGCCGTCGTCGTCCAGCGCGTCACCACCTCGGTCCGCCCGCTGCACGCCTCCACGGTCGCCCAGCTGGCGCAGAACGCGGACGAGGAGCTCGGCTCGACGAACTGGGCCGGCGCCGGCAGCTTCCTCGCGTGGCTCGCGCGCGACGTCCCCGAGGTCGCGTCGGCCACCAAGCCGTCGCCCGGCTGGGTCTGGGACCCGGCGCGGTTCGGCGAGGCCGACCTCCCGCAGCCCGGCGGCCAGGTGAACTCCGCGGCGATCTCCCGCCAGGTCGTCGCCGTCACCGACACGCCCGGACTGACCACCTCGCAGTACGGCACCCTGCTGCGCGCGCTGGCCGACGACCTCGCCAAGGAGCCGTTCGAGCGCGTCGCCACCTCGCGCCGCGTCCGCGAGGCGTGCCAGGCGGCCGGTGCGCCGGTGGGCCGTGCGTCCGTGAACGTGGTGCTCGGGGGCATCGTCTTCGCGGGGCTCGACCTGGCGAAGGCGCCGTCCGCGCAGGAGTGCGCCCGGGCGTGGGCGGACAACGTCATCGGCCTGTGCCGGGGTGCACGCATGGAGCTGTCCGCCACAGACGTCGCCGCGATCCGCTCCTGGGTCGGCGGGGGACTGCTGGACGCCTAGTTGTCCGGCACGTCCGGCGGCGGAGCGGCCTCGTCGCCGGGCAGCAGACCCTCGAGCGTGCCGAACATCTGCACGCCCGTGCCCAGGCCGCACGCGAGCACCTGTGCGAGCTGGTGGTCGCTCACGCCGGGCTCGAAGTCGGCCGACACCTCGCTGTACAGCGCGAGCATGCCCTCCTCCTCGCGCACGTAGGCCTTGGGCCAGATGCGCTCGCGGTTCCAGTCGTTGAGCGCGAGCGACACGGCGGCGCGCTGGTCGAGCGGCAGCGAACGGTGCCAGCGGCCGCGGACCTGGACGATCTCGTCGTCCTCGCCGAGCAGCAGGAACCAGAAGCGGTTGCCGTCCCAGGTGCCCGTGAGGTCGCCGTCGTCGTCGACCACGAACCGGTACTCGTGCTCGAGCAGGTAGTCGCCGATGCGGTCGCGCGTGAGCGGGCGCACCGGGTCCTCGTCGTCGGGGGCCGTCTTGGTCGGCTTCGGCAGGCCGCCGAGGACGCGCAGGAGCCAGCCCGGGCCGCTCACGGCGCACCCCCCGCGGGGTCGGGGTAACGATCGTCGAGGGCGTCGAAGAACATGCTGCCGGTGGACAGGCCGCAGAAGAGCATCTGGCTGAGCTGGGCGTCGTTCACGCCGTGCTCGAGGTCGGTCGCGACCTCCGAGACCACGTGCACGCGGCCGTTGTCCCGCACGCGCACGTAGGCCTTCGGCCAGATCCGGTCCGCGTTCCACTCGTTGCAGATGTCGAGGACCTCCTCGAGCCGCTCGATCGCGATCTCGCGGTGCCACTGGCCCCTGACCTGCAGGATCTCGGACTTCTCGCCGAACAGGAAGAAGTAGAACAGCCGCCCGCGCCACAGGCCGCCCAGGTCCCCGTCGTTGTCGACGAAGTAGCTGAACTGGTTGTCCGTCATCCACGCCGCGATGCGCGCGGGGGTGACGGGGGCGGGGTTGTCCAGGGCGGGATCGGCGACGCCCAGCTCACGGGCCAGCAGCTCGGCCACCTTGTCGTGCAGCTCGGCGTCGCTCGCCTCGACGGGAGCCTCCGGCGGGGTGGGCGTGGGCCGCCCCCGCCGCCACCAGCGACGCGAGCCGTCCGGGTTCGAAGCCATGCGCAGACCCTACCCGCCGCGTCCGACGTCGGTCCGGTGGCGGCAAGGATCGGTCACGGTCGTTAGGGTCGGGGGGCACGACGACCACGATCCGAACGGTGACCCACATGACGAACTTCGACCCCGCCGCGCTCCCTGCGGCCGCGTTCGAGCCCATCGCAGACGATGCCGGCCCCTCGGCGCTCTCCGCGGTCAGCCGCGACCGCATCAAGGCGCGGCTCGACGCGCGCGGGTACAACTACGGCGTCGACGACGACGGCGACATCGGTGGTCGCTGGGACGACCACGTCTTCTACTTCCTGCTGCTCGGCAAGGACTCGGAGTACCTGCAGGTCCGCGGCCGCTGGTCGCGCAGCCTGCCGGCCTCGGAGCTCGGCCAGGCGCTCGTGCTCGCGAACGACTGGAACGCGGGCCGGATCTGGCCCAAGGTCTACGTCCGCGTGGAGGAGGGCGACCTGCTCGGCATCTACACCGAGCACTCGGTCGACTACGAGCCCGGCCTGACCGACGCGCAGCTCGACCAGCACCTGGGCTGCGCCATCTCGACGTCGCTCGCGCTCTTCACGAGCCTGGACGAGCGCTTCCCCGAGGTCGCCGCCGCCGCCAAGGCCGAGATCGCCCGGATCGTCGCCGAGCAGCAGCAGCAGTAGCAGGAGGCGTGCTGCTCGCCGCGGCCCTCGTGCCGGACACCGCCCTGCTGGTCGCGGGTGCCGGTGGTCTCGGCGACCCCGGACGCCGGCTCCGGGCCGCGGCGCTCGCGGTCGTCGACGCGGCCGTCTCGGGCGCGGCGGCGGTCGTCGTCGTCGCGCCCGGGCCCGTGACGCGGGAGCTGGCCGGGCTCGTCGTGGCGTCGCTCGGCGCCGCAGGAGTCCCCGACGACCGGCTCGACTGGCCCGCGCCGGCAGTCGGTGCCGGGGCGCGGTCGCGCGCAGGCGTCCCGGCGTCGGTCGGCCTGCACCTGCTCGCCCGGGCGGGGTTCACCGGGCCGACGAGGGTCGTCGAGGTGGCCGCCGGCCCGGGCCTCGCGGACCTCGGCGCGAGACTCGTGCAGGGGGAGCGCACGGCGCTCGTCGTCGTGGGCTCGGCGAGCGGCAGGCACGGCCCGGACGCCCCGCTCGCCGACGACGAGACCGCGCCGGCCTACGACGAGGCGCTGCTCGCCGACCTCGCGGGCCCGAGCCCCACGGCGCGCGCACGGCTCGCGGCGCTCACGAGCGACGGCGCCCGGGAGCTGGCCGTGACCGGCCGGGCGCCGTGGCAGGTCCTGCTGGGGACGGTCGACGCCGGCGTCGTCGGACACCTCGAGCACGCCGAGGTGCTGGCCGGTGCCCAGCACGCTGCGATCCTCTGGCGGGCGTCGTGAGCCTCGTCGTCGCCGTCGTCGGCCCCACGGCCACCGGCAAGTCCGACCTCGGGATCGCCCTGGCCACCGCGCTGGGCGGCGAGGTCGTCAACACCGACGCGATGCAGCTGTACCGCGGGATGGACATCGGCACGGCCAAGCTCCGCCCGGACGAGCGTGGCGGCATCGCGCACCACCTGCTCGACGTCCTGGACCCGCACGAGGACGCCTCCGTCGCCGACTACCAGGCGCTCGCCCGCGCCGAGCTGTCCGCGATCGAGGCCCGGGGCGCGCGCGCCGTCGCCGTCGGCGGGTCGGGGCTGTACGTCCGGGCGCTGCTCGACGCGATGGAGTTCCCGGGGACGGACGCGGCGGTGCGCGACGCGCTCGAGGCCCGGGTGGAGGCGGAGGGCTCGCGCGCGCTGCACGCCGAGCTCGAGGCGATCGACCCCGTCGCCGCGGCGGGCATCGGGCCCCGCAACGCCCGCCGGATCGTGCGCGCGCTGGAGGTCATCGCCCTGACCGGGCGTCCCTACTCGGCGTCACTGCCGCAGCACGTCTACGAGGTGCCGGCGGTGCAGATCGGCCTCGACCACGAGCGCGCGACGCTCGACGAGCGCATCGAGGCGCGCGTCGCGCGGATGTGGTCGCTCGGGCTGGTCGAGGAGGTCGAGGGTCTCGTCGCCGCCGGCCTGGGCCGCACGGCGTCGCGCGCGGTCGGGTACGCCGAGGTCGTCGCGATGCTCGACGGCACCCTGACCGCCGACGAGGCCCGGGCGGCGACCGCTGCCGGCACCCGTCGCCTGGCGCGCAAGCAGATGGGCTGGTTCGGCCGCGACCCGCGCGTGCACTGGCTCGACGCGCAGGACCCGGACCTGGTCGAACGCGCGCTCGACCTCGTCGCGAGGGCCGACGCCGGGACGCTCGGACCGGCCACCGACGACCCCGCGCCGCGCCGTACGCTGGGCTCATGACCTTCGCGAGCCTGCGTGTGACGAAGGGCCACGGCACCCAGAACGACTTCGTGCTCCTCGACGACCGCGACGGCTCGGTGGACCTGTCCGAGGCGCTGGTGCGCGAGCTGGCCGACCGCCGAGCGGGGCTCGGCGCCGACGGCGTCATCCGCGTCGTCGCGACGGACCTGGTCGCCGAGGGGGCCGCGGTGCTGGCCGTCGAGCCCGCCGCGCGGTGGTTCATGGACTACCGCAACGGCGACGGGTCGATCGCCGAGATGTGCGGCAACGGCGTGCGCGTGTTCGCGGCCTACCTCGAACGGCTCGGGCTGTGGGACGGGGTCGAGGAGCTCGCGCTGGGCACCCGGGCCGGCGTGCGCCGCGTGCGCCGCGTCGCCGCGCCGACCGGCGGCGAGGACTGGTACGCCGTGGACATGGGGCGCTGGACCGTACCCGGTGGGCCCGCCGTCATCGCCGCGGGGTTCGACGCCGAGGTGCAGGTCGCCGGGCTCGAGGTCGCGCGGCCCGCGCTGAGCCTCGACGTGGGCAACCCGCACACCGTCCTGGCGCTGCGCGACGACGAGCTGGACGGCGCGGACCTCACGCGCTCGCCGGCCGTCACGCCCGTGCCGCCGGGCGGGACCAACGTCGAGCTCGTCGTGCCGCTCGGCGAGCAGGACGTCGACGGCGTCGTCGTCGGCCGGCTGCGCATGCGGGTGCACGAGCGTGGCGTGGGCGAGACGCGCTCGTGCGGCACGGGTGCGGTCGCCGCTGCGATGGCGGTGCGGACGTGGGCCGGCGCGGGCGCGCCCGACGTCTGGTTCGTGGACGTCCCGGGCGGGACCGTCCGCGTCACCGCGCTGGCCGACGGCCACGCCGAGCTCGCCGGCCCGGCGGTCCTCGTCGCCGACGCCCAGGTCGATCTCGAGGCCCTGGCGGCGCGATGACCCAGCTCGGCGCCCAGGACCTCGGGATCGCCCTCGGTGCGGGCGCGACCGTCGTGCAGTTCTCCAGCACGTTCTGCCAGCCCTGCCGCATGACGCGGATCGTCGTGGAGCGCGCCGTGGCGACCGCCGACGACGTCGCGTACGTGGACCTGGACGTGGCCGACCACCTGGAGCTGGGTGAGCGGCTGGCCATCGACGCGACCCCCA
Source organism: Cellulomonas sp. PhB150 (assembly GCF_003755175.1). GTDB lineage: Bacteria > Actinomycetota > Actinomycetes > Actinomycetales > Cellulomonadaceae > Cellulomonas. The sequence continues at coordinate 534,319 of NZ_RKHX01000002.1, forward strand.
CGGTCCTCGTGCTCGACGCCGCGGGCGAGGTGCGGCACCGCGCGAGCGGGGTGCCGACGCTGGCTCAGGTGCGCGCGGTGCTCGCCTCGGTCGCCGGCTGACGAGTCCGGGACGCCACCCTCGGGGCGACGAGCGCGGCACCGACGGCGAGCAGCGTGGTGAACGCGAGCGTCGCGACGAACGGGCCGTCGAGGCCCGTGGCGGCGTTGAACACCAGCCCCGTGACCGCCAGGGACCACGCCGCGCCCGTGCTGTCGGCGATCGTCAGGCTCGAGCTGTTGGTGCCCTGCGTGCCGGGCTGCGAGTAGCCGAGGACCAGCACCGTCTGCCGCGCGTAGCTCAGCCCCATGCCGGCGCCCGAGCAGGCCCAGGTCACGACGAGCAGCGCGGCCGGCGCGTGCGCGGCGGCGACCACGCACGAGCTGCCGACGCCGACCGCGACCAGCACCGTGCCGATCCGGACCGCGTCCCGGTCGCTTAGCCGGCCGACGAGCCGCCCCTGCACCCACGACGCGCTCGCCCACGTGATCGCGGCCGCGGTCAGCGTGATGCCGGCGAGCGTCGGTGAGAAGTCGTAGCGCCGGGTCAGCAGGTAGGGCAGGTACACCTCGGCGCCGAAGAACGCGCCGGCGAGCAGCGCACGCCCGCTGACCACGCTCGGCAGCCCGCGGGCTGCACGCAGAGCGCCGGGGGGGAGCAGGGGCCGCAGCGCGACGAGGACGACGACCGTCGCGGCGGCGGCCAGGACGAGGTCCCACGGCGTGCTCGCCTGCCCGGCCAGGTTGAGCCCGAGCACGGCGACAGCCGCCAGGCACGCCCACGCGATCCGGCGGCCGCCCGAGGCCGCGGCGGGCTCGTCGGGGGGCCCGAGGCGCGCGACGTGGGCCAGCACGACGAGCGCGACGGGCACGACGATGCCCGCGACTCCCAGGAACACCCACCGCCAGCCGACGTGCTGGGCGACGGCACCGGCCAGCGGCGGACCGACGAGCGAGGGCACGACCCATGCCGCCGAGAAGCCCGCGAACACGCGCGGGTGCAGCAGCGGGGGATAGGCGCGCGCCACGACGACGTAGACGGCGACCGTGATCCCGCCCGCACCGAGACCCTGCACGAGCCGGCCGGCGACGAACAGCTCCATGGTCGGCGCGAGCCCGGCGAGCAGGAGCCCGGTCGCGAACAGGCCCACGGCGGTGGCGAGCGGGCCGCGCGGTCCTCGGCGGTCCGCCCAGCCGCCCGAGACCACCATGCCCACCACGCCCGCGGCGAGCGTGCCCGCGAACGCGAAGGCGTACAGGTCGGCGCCGTCCAGCGCGTCGGAGACCGTCGGCATCACCGTGGTGACGGCGAGGGCCTCGAACGCGGCGAGGAAGATCAGCGCGAACAGGCACCACGTGGTGACGCGCAGGGCCTTCCAGGCGGCGTCGGGCCGCAGCTCGACGGTGCTCGCGGGCGTGGCGTCCGCCGCGCTCACGTCCCGCTCGCCGGCCGGCGCACCGTCAGCACGCGGAAGCCCTTCGAGCTCGCCGTGCGCTCGACGGGCAGACCGAGCGCGTCGGCCAGCCAGCGCTGCAGCGAGTCGGCGCCGAGGTTCTTCCCGACGACGAGGTGCGCCTCGCCGCCGTCCGCCAGGCGCGGGAGCCAGCGCAGCAGGAGCTCGTGCAGGGCCTCCTTGCCGACCCGGATCGGCGGGTTGGACCAGATCGCGGCGAACTGCACGTCGTCGGGCACCTCGTCGGGCGTCACGGCCGTGACACCGCCGAGGTCGTGGCGGGCAGCGTTGCGGCGGACCAGGTCCAGGGCGCGCTCGTTGACGTCGACCGCCCACACCCGGGCGGCGGGGGACTGCAGCGCCAGGCTCAGTGCGATGGGCCCCCAGCCGCAGCCGAGGTCGAGCACGTCGCCGTGCGCCGGGGGAGCCGGGACCTCGTCGAGCAGCACGGCCGTGGCGTGGTCGAGGTGCGCGGCGGAGAACACGCCCGGCGCGGTCTCGACCTCCAGGGACCGGCCCGCGAGGTCGACGGTCAGGGTGCGGCGCTCGTCGGCCGAGGCCGGCTGCGCGGTGAAGTAGTGGTCGTGCCCGGTCACCGGACGACCCTACCCGTGGCCCCCCACGCGCTCGGCCGGCAGCGAAATGGGTCGACCGGGTGGGTGGCGCGTGCGACCCTGGAATCGTCGCGCCGATGGTCACGCACCGATGATCACGCGCCGAGCAGAGCAGTCCGACGAGAGGAACCGCGTGAACGACCCGCAGCCCACCATCCGCGAGACGCAGGACACCCCGGTGGCCCGCAGCGCGCAGGAGGTGGCCGACGACGTCGTCGCGCGGGTGCTCGCCCGGGCCGGCACGGCGCTCCAGGCGGGCGCCACGGTCCACTCCTCCTACGACGGCGACCAGCTGGACCTCGAGGAGCGCACCTCCCTGCGGCGCGTGCGCGGCCTGTCGACCGAGCTCGAGGACGTCACCGAGGTCGAGTACCGCCAGCTGCGGCTCGAGAAGGTCGTGCTCGTCGGGCTCTGGGGCTCGGGCACCGTGCACGACGCCGAGGTGTCGCTGCGGGAGCTCGCGGCGCTGGCCGAGACGGCCGGCTCCGAGGTGCTCGACGGCATGCTCCAGCGCCGCCGGTCGCCGGACCCGGGCACCTACCTCGGCTCGGGCAAGGCCGCGGAGCTCGCGACCGTCGTCGCGGCGGTCGGGGCCGACACCGTCGTCGTCGACGGCGAGCTCGCGCCGTCGCAGCGCCGCTCGCTCGAGGACATCGTGCGCGTCAAGGTCGTCGACCGGACCGCGCTGATCCTCGACATCTTCGCGCAGCACGCCAAGTCCCGTGAGGGCAAGGCGCAGGTCGAGCTCGCGCAGCTCGAGTACCTGCTGCCGCGCCTGCGCGGGTGGGGCGAGTCGATGTCCCGCCAGGCCGGTGGTCAGGTGGGCGGCGCGGGCGCCGGCATGGGCTCGCGCGGACCCGGTGAGACGAAGATCGAGCTCGACCGCCGACGCATCCGCAACCGGATGGCCAAGCTCCGCAAGGAGATCGCCGCGATGGAGCCGGCGCGCCTGACCAAGCGCGCGTCGCGCAAGAAGAACGCGATCCCGTCCGTCGCCATCGCGGGCTACACCAACGCGGGCAAGTCCTCCCTGCTCAACCGGCTGACCAACGCCGGGGTGCTCGTCGAGAACGCGCTGTTCGCCACGCTGGACCCGACCGTCCGCCGCGCGGAGACCACGGACGGACGCGTCTACACGTTGGCCGACACCGTCGGGTTCGTCCGTGCGCTGCCGCACCAGCTCGTCGAGGCGTTCCGCTCGACGCTCGAGGAGGTGGCCGACGCGGACCTGCTGCTGCACGTCGTCGACGCCTCGCACCCGGACCCCGAGGGTCAGATCGCGGCGGTCCGGCACGTGCTGGCCGACATCCCGGGCGCCATGGACGTGCCCGAGATCATCGTGCTCAACAAGGCCGACCTGGCCGCGCCCGAGGTCATCACGCGCCTGCGCTCGCGCGAGCTGCACACGATCGTGGTCTCCGCCCACACGGGCGAGGGCATCGACGAGCTTCAGCTCCTGGTCGCCGACCAGCTGCCGCGTCCGGGCGTGCTCGTCGAGGTCGTCGTGCCGTACGACCGCGGCGACCTGGTCAGCCGCGTGCACCTGCACGGCGACATCGACTCCGAGGAGCACATCGAGCAAGGGACGCTGCTGCGCGCCCGGGTCGACGAGGCCCTCGCCGTCGAGCTGCAGCACGCCGCCGTCGCCGTCTGAGGCTGCCCACAGGGCTGGACCCGGACGTCGCCGGGCCGCACTACGCTGACGCGGTGCCCCCGACCGAAGCCGCCTCGACGACCCCGAAGCCGCGAACCGCCGGGACGGACGAGCCCACGGTCGACGACCTGCTCGACCTCGCCGTCGGCGTCCTGGGCGGGTCCCGCCGCGACGGCCAGCACCAGATGGCGCTCGCGGTCACGGCGGCCCTCGAGACCGGCGACCACCTGCTGGTCCAGGCGGGCACGGGCACGGGCAAGTCGCTCGGCTACCTCGTGCCCGCGGTGCGGCACGCGGTGCTCGAGGACGAGCGCGTCGTCGTCTCCACGGCCACCCTCGCGCTGCAGCGCCAGGTCATCACGCGCGACCTCCCGCTCGTCGCCGACGCCCTTGCGCCGCGCCTGCCGCGCGCGCCGAAGATCGCCCTGCTCAAGGGCTGGCACAACTACGTCTGCATCAACAAGGTCTCCGGCGGCTACCCCGAGGACGAGGGCGCGACGTTGTTCGACCTCGGCGAGAACGCGGGTGCCGCGGAGCACCCCGCGCTCGGCGGGACGGACCGGCCCGGCACGGGCGAGTCGCTCGGCGCGCAGGTCGTGCGCCTGCGCGAGTGGGCCGAGGAGACCGAGTCGGGCGACCGGGACGACCTGGTCCCGGGCGTCACGGACCGCGCGTGGCGGCAGGTGTCCGTCACGTCGCTGGAGTGCATCGGTGGCAAGTGCCCGATGCTCACGGAGTGCTTCCCCGAGCGGGCGCGCGGCCTCGCCCGGGAGGCGGACGTCGTCGTGACCAACCACGCGATGCTCGGCATCGCCGCGTCCGGGTCGCCCAACGTCCTGCCCGAGCACGACGTGCTGGTGGTCGACGAGGCGCACGAGCTCACCGACCGCGTGACCGCGCAGGCCACCGCGGAGCTCTCGCTCGCGACGATCGAGCACGCCGCTCGCCTCGCGCGCCGGCACGGCGGCGTGCCGACGACCGACCTCGACTCCGCCGGGCAGGCGCTCGCGACCTTCCTCGTGACCATGCCCGAGGGCCGGTTCCCGCGGGGGCTGCCCGACGAGGCGCGCGCCGCGGTCGCCGCGGTCCGCGACGCGTCGCGCACGCTGCTCAGCGTCCTCAAGCCCGACACGACGACCGCCAAGGGCGGCGGTGCCGAGGGCGGGCTGAAGATGGCCGCGTCGGCGATGCTCATGCTCTTCGAGGTGGCCGAGCGGATGGCGGCCGACCCCGACGACAACAAGCACACGGTGCTGTGGTGCGCGCGCAGCGAGGACCGGCGCGGCACGCCCATGACCAGGCTGCACGCCGCGCCCCTCGCCGTGAACGGGCTCATCCGCACCCATCTGCTGTCGGGCCGCTCGGCGGTGCTGACGTCGGCGACGCTCGCCCTGGGCGGCTCGTTCGACCCGGTCGCCCGCGCGGTCGGGCTCGAGGTGCGCGCGGACGCCGAGCCGGTCGGTCCCGCAGCCGACGGGGCGAGGCCCGCCGCGCTGACCTGGCACGGGCTCGACGTCGGCAGCCCGTTCGACTACCGCAAGCAGGGCATCTGCTACGTCGCCAAGCACCTGCCCCCGCCGGGCCGCGAGCCCGCGACCGAGGCCCAGCTCGACGAGATCCAGGCGCTGATCACCGCCGCCGGCGGGCGCACCCTCGGTCTGTTCTCGTCCCGGCGGGCCGCGAACGCGGTGGCGGAGGCGATGCGCGAGCGGCTCGACGTGCCGATCCTGCTCCAGGGCGACGACCAGCTGCCGACCCTGGTCGCGCAGTTCGCCGCCGACGAGCCCACGTGCCTGTTCGGCACGCTCTCGCTCTGGCAGGGCGTCGACGTGCCCGGGCCGTCCTGCTCCCTGGTGATCATCGACCGGATCCCGTTCCCGCGGCCCGACGACCCCGTGCGGTCCGCCCGCTCGGACGCGGTCGGCTCGGCGGGCGGAAACGGGTTCATGGCCGTCTCCGCCACGCACGCGGCACTCCTGCTGGCGCAGGGGGCCGGGCGCCTCATCCGTGGCACGCAGGACCGCGGCGTGGTCGCCGTGCTCGACCCGCGGCTGCGCACCGCGCGGTACGGGGACTTCCTCGCCCGCTCGATGCCGGACTTCTGGCCGACGACCGACCGCGCGGCAGTCGTGTCCGCGCTGGAGCGGCTGCGGGGGGCGTGAGCAGCGCGGTCGTCCACCGGCTAGCCTTTCGAGTGCCCAGCCGGACCACGACAGGGAGTGCCCGATGACCCAGCCTGACGACATCGACGAGGTCCCGCTGGGCCCGCGTCCAACCCCCCGCCGGACCTCGAAGCTGGCGATCGTCGGCGCCGGTGCCGTGGGCTCGACGATGGCCTACGCCGCCCTCATGCGCGGCGCCGCCCGCACGGTCGCCCTCTACGACATCAACAAGGCGAAGGTCGAGGCCGAGGCGCTCGACCTCGGGCACGGCATCCAGTTCATGCCCATGGCGGAGGTCGTCGGCTCCGACGACATCGCGGTGTGCGCGGACGCGGACATCGTCATGTTCACGGCAGGCGCCAAGCAGAAGCCCGGGCAGACCCGCATCGACCTCGCCGAGGCCACCATCTCGCTCGTGCGCAAGGTGCTCCCCGCCGTGACGGAGGTCGCGCCGAACGCCGTCTACGTCATGGTCACCAACCCGGTCGACGTCGTGACCTACGCCTCGCTGAAGATCTCCGGCCTGCCGCCCACCCAGCTGTTCGGCTCGGGCACCGTCCTCGACTCCTCGCGGCTGCGCTACCTGATCGCCCAGCACGCCCGCGTCGCGGTGCAGAACGTGCACGCGTACATCGCCGGCGAGCACGGCGACAGCGAGCTGCCGCTGTGGAGCTCGGCAAGCATCGGTGCGGTGCCGCTGCTGGAGTGGCAGGGCTCGAACGGCTCGTCGCCGATGACGGCCGCGGTGCGCGAGGACATCGCGCGCGAGGTCGTCGAGTCGGCCTACCGCATCATCGAGGGCAAGGGCGCGACGAACTACGCCGTCGCGCTGGCCGGCTCGCGGATCATCGAGGCGGTCCTCAAGGACGAGCAGCGGATCCTGCCGATCTCCTCGCTGCTGGACGACTACTACGGCATCAGCGACGTGTGCCTGTCGGTGCCGACGATCGTGGGCTCGTCCGGTGTCGGGGACCGCCTCGCCGTCCCCATGTCGGTCGACGAGCTCGCGGGGCTGCGCGCGTCGGCCGACGCGGTGCGCGCGGTGGCGCGGCAGTTCGGCTTCTAGCTCCCAACACGACGACGGCCCCGACGCTGCTCGCGTCGGGGCCGTCGTCGTACCGGGTCAGAGGCTGCGCAGCACGCTCACCACGCGCCCGAGGACGACCGCGTCGTCCCCGTCGATCGGGGAGTAGGCGGCGTTGGCCGGCAGCAGCCACACGTGGCCGTCGGCGCGCTTGAGGGTCTTGACGGTCGCCTCGCCCTCGATCATGGCGGCGACGATCTCGCCGTTCTCCGCGACGGGCTGGCGCCGCACGACGACCCAGTCGCCGTCGCAGATCGCCGCGTCGATCATCGAGTCGCCGCTGACCTTGAGCAGGAAGAGCTCGCCGTCACCCACGAGCTGGCGGGGGAGCGGGAACACGTCCTCGACCACCTGGTCGGCGAGGATCGGGCCACCGGCGGCGATCCGGCCGACGACCGGCACGTAGCTCGGTGCCGGGGCGCCGTCGCGCTCGGGTGCCTCGTTGTCGACGAACGACGCCGCTCCCGCGGCGCCCCAGGTGCTCACGCCACGCGAGTCGTCGGGGTGGACGACCTCGATCGCACGCGGCCGGTTCGGGTCGCGGCGGAGGTAGCCCTTGCGCTCGAGCGCGGTCAGCTGGTGCTTGACGCTCGAGGGACTGTTGAGCCCGACCGCCTCGCCGATCTCCCGCATGCTCGGCGGGTAGCCGCGCGACTCCACCGACGACCGGATCGTGTCGAGCACGAGGCGCTGCCGGGCCGTCAGCCCGTCGGGGCCTGCTGGGGCGTCGGGCAGTGCGTGCACCGTTGCCAGGTCCTGGGTGGACGTCTCGTCGCTCACGTGCGGCCTCTCCTTCGCGGCTCTGCCCGAGGGGCGAGCTGATCGGTCGTTGCTGATCGGTCGTTCCGGTGGTGGTGCCCGTGCTCCTCGGTATCGCGCAACCGTGCGCGGGACGCCTGGGACCAGTCGTGTCAGTGGTCGGTGGTGCGCTGTACCTACGCGGCCAGCCTAGGCAACCACGTCGAGGATTTCAAACATCTGTTCGACAAAGACTCGACACGTGTCGGCCGCTGCTGGTAGACATCGTACAGACGTTCTACGTACAGACGTTCGAGCAACATCCGATCGGCCGGAACTTCCGGACATCGGGCTCGCGAAAGGTGGAGTCGACATGAGTGCGATCGCGATGGGCCCCCGGGTCCGGACGGCACCGGCATCACGGATGCACCAGGACCGCGCCCCGCGGCCTGCACCGCGCGCCTCCGGGCTGCACGGCCTGACGCTCACCCGGCGCGGCCGCGCACTCGTGCTGGTCGTCGCTGCCGTCATCGGCTCGCTCGTCATCCTCTTCGGCGGCCGCGCTCTGGCCGACGCGCCCGGCTCGACCCAGCAGGTCGTGGAGCACGAGGTCGTCAGCGGCGAGACGCTGTGGGGCATCGCCGCGCAGTCCGTGGTTCCGGGGGAGTCCGTCGGCGACGCCGTGACCGAGCTCGTCCGGCTCAACAACCTCCCGAGCAGCGGCATCATGGCCGGCCAGACGATCCTGGTCCCCCAGCGCTGACGGCACGCAGAACCCCGGGTGGTCGGTGTGGCCGGGGTCACGGTTGCAGTCGGTCGGGCGCTAGGCTAGGTTAGCCTTACCTCATTCGGAGAGCTGGGGGGCTCACGAGAGGCGCGGGAGCCAGGGGGTTGCGATCTCCCGCTCACCCGCAGCACCACGCGGTGGCCGAGGCGAGTCGGCCCCGCACAGGGACGGGGGCGTCCCGGCTCGGGGCGGTCGCCACACGGCGATCGCCCCGAGTGCTGTGCGGGCGCGGCCGGAGCTCGTGCACGGACCGACCTGCCTTGCGGCCCCGCCCGGCCGTGGCCTAGCGTCACGGGGGCGCCCACGGCGGCGCGACGGCCATCGTCGGTCGTGCGCACGCCAGCCGGCCGCGCTCCACCCGAAGGGGATGCTCCGTTGCACTGTCCGTTCTGCCGCCACCCGGACTCGCGAGTCGTGGACTCGCGCACGTCGGACGACGGCGCGTCGATCCGCCGCCGTCGCCAGTGCCCCAACTGCAACCGTCGCTTCACGACGGTCGAGACGACCAGCCTCTCGGTCGTGAAGCGCTCCGGTGCCACCGAGCCATTCAGCCGCGACAAGATCGTCGGGGGCGTCCGCAAGGCGTGCCAGGGCCGACCCGTGAGCGAGGACGACCTCGCCATCCTGGCGCAGAAGGTCGAGGAGACCCTCCGGTCGTCGGGCTCGGCGGAGATCGACGCCTACGAGATCGGCCTGGCGATCCTCGGCCCGCTGCGTGACCTCGACGAGGTCGCTTACCTGCGGTTCGCGAGCGTCTACCAGGCGTTCGAGTCGCTCGAGGACTTCGAGGCGGCCATCACGGTCCTGCGCGCCGGGCACACCGACCACGACGAGGACGACACGGCCGAGGAGCCGTCGGCTCCCTGAGCGGCATGTCGGCGCCCTGACGTACGGTCGTCCGGTGCTTCCTGACGACATCACGCATCTCCACGTCCCCGGCACCCCCGCGGTGCTCCCCGACGGCACGGCCGCCATCGTCTCGGTGCTCCGGCCGGACCTCGAGTCCGACGAGTACGTCGGCGGGCTGTGGCTGGTCCCGCTCGACGGCTCCGAGCGGCGCCGGCTGACCCGCGGCTTCCGCGACACCGCCCCGGCCGTCTCGCCGGACGGGCGCTGGGTCACGTTCACGCGCGCCGAGAAGGGCGGCAAGCCGCAGGTGCACCTGGTTGAGGCGACGGGTGGCGAGCCGCGCCGGCTGACGGACGCGCCGTTGGGTGCGTCCTCGCCGCAGTTCTCGCCCGACGGCACGCGCGTGGCCTACCTGGCCCGGGTGCCCGACGAGGGTCGCTACGAGGCCGACGGCAGTCCCGCGGCCGAGGCGCCGCGCCACATCACCGAGGTCCAGTACCGCGCGGACGGGCTCGGCTTCACCCGGGACCGCCCCCAGCACCTCTTCGTCCTCGACGTGCCGGCCGACGACGCGGAGGTCGAGCCGCTCGCGCTGACGCAGGGCCACCAGGGCGTGCGGTCCTTCGCCTGGCTGGACGACGAGGCGCTCGTCGCACCCATGGCCCGGCACGCGAACCACGAGCAGGACCTGCGCAGCGACGTCGTGAAGATCGCCGCGCGCGCGTTCTCCGGTCCGGTGCCGCTCACCGATGCCGACCACGGCTCGACGCTCGACGTCTACGGCATGCGCCCGTCCGCGGACGGGTCGGTGCTCTGGTTCGTCGCGTCGGACGCCGGTGAGTCGGGCCTCGACTTCGTCGCCGCGCAGAACGGGCTCTTCGAGCTGCCGCTCACCGAGGGCGCGACCCCGCGCCGGCTGACCGACCTCGAGACCGTGGACCTGCTCTCGGACCTGCTGCTCGAGCACGAGGGTCGCCCGGTCGTGGCCGACCAGCGCCGCGGGGCGGTGCACCTCGTGCGGGTGGGCCAGGACGGCAGCCTCGAGGACCTGGTCGACGGCCCCGTCGTGGTGACCGCTGCCGGAGTCGGTGGGGGTGCGCTCGTCGCGGTCGTCGCCACGGCGACGTCGTCGGGCGAGCTCGTCGTCGGCTCCACCATGCTGACGGACTTCTCCGCCGACCTGGTCGCGACCGGTCGCCTCCGCACGGGCGTCGAGCTCACCGCGACGGCCCCCGACGGCTATCCCGTGCACGGCTGGCTGACGCTTCCGGACCCCGAGCGCTACCCCGGCCCGCACCCCACGATCCTGCTGATCCACGGCGGGCCGTTCGCGCAGTACACCCACGCCGTCTTCGACGAGGTGCAGGGCCTGGTCGAGGCCGGGTACGCGGTCGTGCACGGCAACCCGCGCGGCTCGGCGGGCTACGGCCGGGCGCACGGGCTGGCGATCAAGAACGGCTTCGGCACGGTCGACGCCGACGACGTCCTCGCGCTGCTCGACGCCGCCCTCACGCACGAGAAGCTCGACGCGGACCGCGTCGGCGTCATGGGCGGGTCCTACGGCGGCTACATGACCGCCTGGCTCACCACCCGGACGCACCGGTTCGCCGGCGCGATCGTCGAGCGCGGTTTCCTCGACCCGGTGAGCTTCGTCGGGTCGAGCGACATCGGCTGGTTCTTCGGCATGGGCTACCTCGGCGAGGATGCCGACGCCGTCGCGGCGCAGTCGCCGATGGCGCACGTCGCGGCCGTGCGGACCCCGACCCTGGTGATCCACTCCGAGCAGGACTGGCGCTGCCCGGTCGAGCAGGGGCAGCGCTGGTTCGTCGAGCTCAAGCGGCGCGGCGTGCACTCCGAGCTGCTGCTGTTCCCCGGTGAGGGGCACGAGCTCACGCGCTCGGGGCGGCCGAGCCACCGCAAGGCCCGGTTCGAGCAGGTGCTGACCTGGTGGTCGACGTACCTGCCCGTCGGCTGACGTGGAACTCGCTGGCGCCGGGAGCCGGTGTCAGTCAGGCTGGGGTCGAGCCCGCGCGTTGCGGGCGGCACGACGAGACGAAGGAGACGCCATGGCGCAGGACGACAAGGCAGAAGCCGTGAGCGAGGACGCCAAGGCCAAGTTCCGCGAGGCACTGGACCGCAAGAAGTCGGCGAGCCACCGCACGGCGGACGGCACGACGAACACCGGACAGGTGCACGGATCCGAGACCGCGGGCCCGTCCCAGCGGCGGTTCCAGCGCAAGTCCGGCTCGGCCTGATCCACGGCACCACCCGCACGACGAACGGCCCGTCTCCATCGCTGGGGGCGGGCCGCTCGTCTGGGAGGAACTGGGACTGCAACTAGGACAGGACGCGCAACCGGATCGCCGACGGCTGCGACGACAGCGCGGCGACAACCGCCGGGTCGACCGGCGAGCCGGCGTCGGTCACGACGTAGCCGATGTCGCCGCGCGTCGCGAGCAGCTGGCCCTCGATGTTCACGCCGTGCTCGGCGAGCGTCGCGTTGATGCCGGCCAGCACGCCGGGGACGTTGTGGTGCAGGTAGGCCAGGCGGTGCACGCCGGGGTACTGGTCGAGCGCCACGTTGGGCAGGTTGACCGACAGCGTGGTCGAGCCCGTCGCGATGTAGTCGCGCAGCTTGTGGGCGACGAACTGGCCGATCGCCTCCTGCGCCTCCTCGGTCGAGCCGCCGGTGTGGGGCGTGAGGATGACGTTCGGCAGGCCGCGCAGCTCGGACTCGAACGGGTCGCCCTTGCGCTTGGGCTCGACAGGGAACACGTCGACGGCGGCGCCGGACAGGTGGCCCGAGACGATCGCGTCGCGCAGCGCGGCAGGGTCGACGACGAAGCCGCGGGACAGGTTCATCAGCACCGCGCCCGGCTTCATCCGGGCGATCTGCTTGGCGCCGAACAGGCCGGCGTTCCCGGAGCGACCGTCGACGTGCAGCGTGACGACGTCGGCCGTCTCGAGCAGCTCGTCGAGCGTGTGCATCCGGCGGGCGTTGCCCAGCGCGAGCTTCTCGGCGGTGTCGTAGAAGACCACGGACATCCCGAGGTTCTCCGCCAGGACCGACAGCTGCGTGCCGATGTTGCCGTAGCCGATGATGCCGAGGGTGCGACCGCGGACCTCGTGCGCGCCGACCGCCGACTTGTTCCAGACGCCGTCGTGCATCTGCTTGTCGAACTCGGTCAGGCGGCGGGTGAGGCCGATGATCTCGGCGATCGCGATCTCGACGACCGAGCGCGTGTTGGAGAACGGCGCGTTGAAGGTCGCGATTCCGCGCGAGGCGGCCGCGGCCAGGTCGATCTGGTTCGTGCCGATGCAGAACGCACCGATGGAGACCAGGTCGTCGGCCTGCTCGATCGCCGCCGCCGTGACCTGGGTCTTGGAGCGGATGCCGAGCAGGTGGACCCCCTCGAGCGCCTCGATCAGCTCGGACTCGTCGAGCGCACCCGTGCGGGTGACGACGTCGAAGCCGGCCTCCTCGAGGATGGCGCGCGACTGGGGGTGGAGGTTCTCGAGCAGCAGGGCCTTGGGCACGCGCCTATCGTGCGCCTGTCCGAGTGCCGGGCACGGCACCGTCCGACCAGCGGACAGGTGCTCAGCCCGCGATCCCGGCCGGCAGGTCGGCGCTGTGGACCACGTGGAGCACCCTCGTGGGGCGCGTCATCGCCACGTACAGGTCTCCCGCGGACTCGGCCAGGACGTCGGCGGGCTCGACGAGCACGACCGCGTCGAACTCGAGGCCCTTGGCCTCGCGCGGCGTGAGCAGCACGAGGGGCGCGTCGAGGTCGGCGGCGGTCGTCGGCTGACCGACCGCAGGCGTCAGGCCCGCGCCGACGAGCGCGTCGCGCACCGCGGGCACCGACGCGTCGACGGCGACGACCGCGACGCGGCCCGCCCCGAGGTCGTCGGACACGTCGGTGACGGCCTGCTTGGCGCGGTCGGCGACGGCGCCGAGCAGGTCGCCCGCGGGCTCACGCGTGATCCGCAGCGCGTCGTCGACCTCGCGTGCGGAGGTCAGCGGGCTCACGGGCAGGCCCGCGGCCTTCGCCATCCGGACGGCGGCGTCGGCCACCGCCGCGGGCGTCCGGTAGTTCACCGTGAGCTCGTTGAGCCGCCACGAGTCGCGCAGCACCGGGTCGAGCATGCGCCGCCAGCTGCGGGCGCCGCCTGCCGCGGAGGTCTGGGCGACGTCGCCGACGATGGTCAGCGACCGCGTCGGCACGCGGCGCAGCAGCACACGCCAGGCCATGGCCGACAGCTCCTGCGCCTCGTCGACCACGACGTGCCCGTAGGTCCACGACCGGTCGCTCGCCGCGCGCTCGGCCGTGGTCAGCACCGGGCCCCCGGAGGCGAAGCGGTCCGCGAGCAGCTCCGCGGAGACCATCGCGCCGGAGCCCGTCGACTCGAGCACCTGCCGCGCGTAGGCGACCTCCGTGGCCCGTTGCTCCGCGGCGACGCGGGCCTGCGCGCGCGCTGCCTGGTCGTCCTCGCCCAGCAGCTCGGCGGCCTCGTCGAGCAGCGGCACGTCGGCCGGCGTCCACGGCGCGTCCGCGTCACGGGCGAGGAGCGCGCGCTGCGCGGGCGTGAGGTCGGGCGCGGCCGACTCCAGGCGCCACGGCCGGGAGTACAGGTCGGAGAGGAGCTTCTGCGGCGTCAGCGGCATCCAGGCGAGGTTGAGCGCCACGCGCACGTCCCGGTCGCCGCGCAGCTCGCCGATGATCTCCTGGCGCTCGTCGGGCTGGACGTCCCAGCCGAGCTGGGCGGCGTACTGGTCGGCGAGCCGACCGAGCATGTCCCGCACGAATGTCACGCGCGCCTGGTTGTGCGGACGGTGCTGGCGGCGGGCGCGGTGCATCGCCCCGGCGATGTCGCCCGGACGGATGACGATCGTCACGCCGTCGATCCGGACGGTCGTGGACTCCGCGGGCACCCGCTGGCGTGCACGCACGGCGCGCGCGACGACCCCCGCCATCGACGCGCGGCCCTTGAGCTCGGCCACCTGCTCGTCCTCGGTCCCGGCCGCCAGGACGCCGGGCACGAGCTCGGCGATGGTCGTCGTGACCACGCCCGTCTCGCCGAGCGACGGGAGCACCTGGTCGATGTAGCGCAGGAACGTGCGGCTGGGGCCGACGAGCAGCACGCCCGAGCGCTCGAGCATCCGGCGGTGCGCGTACAGGAGGTAGGCCGCGCGGTGCAGGGCCACGGCGGTCTTGCCCGTGCCCGGGCCGCCCTGGACGACGAGCGCGCCGCCGAGCTCGGACCGGATGATCGCGTCCTGCTCGCCCTGGATGGTCGCGACGATGTCGCCCATCCGGCCCGTGCGGCCCGCGCGCAGACCGGCCAGGAGGGCGCCCTCGCCCGAGAGCCCGTCGAGGCGCCCCTGCGCGTCCTCGTCGGTCAGGAGGTCGAGGTCGAGGACCTCGTCCTCGACGCTCGTGACGGTCCGGCCCCGGGTGACGACGTGGCGCCGGCGCACGACGCCGTCCGGGTGGGCGGCGGTGGCCCGGTAGAAGGCCTGCGCGGCGGGTGCGCGCCAGTCGGTGAGCAGCTGCGTCTGCTCGTCGTCCGTCAGGCCGATGCGTCCGATGTAGCGGCGCGTGTCGTCGTCGAGGTCGATGCGCCCGAAAACCAGGCGCTCCTCGACGGCCTCGAGCTGCGAGAGGCGGTCCTCGTAGAGGGTCGCGAACGCGTCGCGCTCGCTGCGGTTCTGCGGGGAACCCGCGGGCCCGGTCCGGCGGACCTCCGCGAGCCGCTCGCGCGTGCCTGACCGCAGCTCGTCGAGGCGTCCGTACATGACGTCGACCGTCTTCTGCTCACCGGTCAGCTCGTCGTTCGTGCCTGTCACGTGCGCGTTCTCCCGTCCACCGACCACCTGCCGACCACGTGCCGCGCCGCGAGGACCGTCGACGGCGCTCGCAGCGGCCGTCCATTATCCGCCCTGCCGATCGCGCGCGCGTCCCCCGTCCGGGGCAGGCGAGCCCGCGGGGGCCGAACGGGTGGTCGGGGGGCAGGCCCGCGGTGCGCACCGTACGCTTCGGGGTGCCCGAGAGAGAGGACGCCCGTGACGGACGTTGCCGCCGCGACCGGCCCCCTGCGTGACCGCGTGACCCCGCGCACCCACGACGAGGAGCGCCAGATCCGCATCCTGCTCGTCGAGGACGACGACGGGGACGCGGTGCTCGTCACGGAGCACCTGCAGGACGCCGGCCTCGACGTCGAGCTGACGTGGGTCCGCACGCTCGACGAGGCCGTCGAGGCCCTCGACGTGGACTGCGTGCTGCTCGATCTCGGCCTGCCCGACGCCACGGGCATCCCCGCCCTCGAGCGGCTCCTGGCCGCGGGCGCCCCCGCCGTCGTCGTGCTCACCGGGCTCCAGGGCGGCGACACGGGCGTCCAGGCGGTGGCCGCCGGCGCGCAGGACTACCTCGTCAAGGACGAGGTGGACGGCCATCGCCTCAGCCGCGCCGTGCGCTACGCGGTCCAGCGACGCCGGCTCGAGGCGACCGACCGTGAGCTCTACCGCAGCCTGGTCCGCGCCGAGGAGACGAACCGGCTCGAGCGCGCTCTGCTGCCCAAGCCGGTGGTCAAGGACGAGGGCCTCGAGGTCCGCGTCGGCTACCGGGCCGGTCGGGACGGCGTCCTCGGTGGCGACTTCTACGACGTGGTCGAGCGGCCGGACGGCACGGTCCTGGCGATCGTCGGCGACGTCTGCGGGCACGGACCCGACGAGGCGGCGCTGGGCGCGACCCTGCGCACCGCGTGGCGCACGCTCGTGCTCACCGGCACCCGCCCCGGCGACATCCTGGGTCTGCTCGAGGTGGTCCTCGAGGCGGAGCGTGCGCGGCCCGAGGTGTTCACCACGGTCGCGATGCTCGTCATCGCGCCGGGCCGCGCCTCGGCGGACATGTACCTCGCGGGCCATCCGGTCCCGCTGATCCTCGGCCCGCCGTCCGAGCTGCCGCCCACGCACCGTCGTGGGCGCGCGCTCGGGATCCCGGTCGGGGGCACCTGGCACGCGCAGGTGCTCGACCTCGGGCCGCGCTGGCGCCTCATGATGTACACCGACGGCCTGCTCGAGGCCACCGTCGAGGGTGGTCCCGAGCGGCTCGGCAAGCCGGGCCTGCTCGCCGTCGTGGACCGGGCGCTCGTCGACGACGCGTCGCGCGAGCCGGTCGACCTCGTCGAGCGCGTCCTGCACGACGTGCGCACGCTGCACGGCGGCGACCTCGTCGACGACGCCGCCGTCGTCGTCCTCGGGTGGGGCGCGTGAGCGTGAGCGCACCGGCACTGCCGGTGACCTCCGCCGCGCCCGGTCGCACGGGCATGACCCTGCGCCGTCGCCTCACGACGCTGCTCGTCGTGGCCGGCGTGGTGCTCGGGCTGCTGCTCGCCGGCGCCGCGTACGTCTTCGCCCAGCTGGCCGACCGCCAGTCCGCCGTCACGGAGGACATCTTCGGGGCCGTCGTCGGCGCCGACCGTGCCCTGGTCGCCTACGTCGACGCCGAGACCGGGCTCCGCGGCTTCGCGCTCACGGGCGACGAGGACACGCTCGCCCCCTACACGACGACCGTCGAGGCCCTGCCCTCGTTCACCGACCTGGCCGACGACCTGGCGGGCGTGAGCACCGAGCCGCGGCTGAACGAGACCGCGGCCGCCGCGGATGCCGCCGCGCGCGCCTGGATCGACGACTACGCCGAGCCGCTCATCGCGCAGGTCCGTTCGCAGGGGTCCGAGTCCGTGACTGCTGCCGAGGTCGAGGCGGGCAAGCAGCAGTTCGACGTGCTGCGCGCCGACGTGACCGCCTTCACCGACGAGGTCGGTGACGTCCGGCGCGACGTGGCGGCCGAACTCGCGCAGTGGACGCGCTACGCCTCAGTCGTCGTCGCGCTGCTGGCGATCGCCGCCGTCACGGTCGGCATCCTGCTGTGGACCGCGCTGCGGCGCTGGGTCGTCGAGCCGCTCGACGACCTGGCCGCCGACGCCCGGATCGTCTCCGACGGCGACCTCACGCACCCGGTCACGGCGACCGGCCCCGGCGAGATCGCCGACCTCGCGCGCGACGTCGAGTCGATGCGCACGGCGCTGCTCACCCAGGTCCAGGCCGTCGAGGAGCAGCACGCGCGCCTCGAGGACCAGGCCGAGGAGCTGCGCCGCTCGAACCGCGACCTCGAGCAGTTCGCGTACGTCGCCTCGCACGACCTGCAGGAACCGCTGCGCAAGGTCGCGAGCTTCACCCAGCTGCTGCAGAAGCGCTACGGCGGGCAGATGGACGAGCGCGCCGACCAGTACATCGAGTTCGCCGTCGACGGCGCCAAGCGCATGCAGCGGCTGATCCAGGACCTGCTGGGGTTCAGCCGGGTGGGCCGCGTGGGTGGCGAGGTCACGGACGTCGACCTCAATGCCGCGCTCGCGGTCGCCCTCGACAACCTCGAGCAGACGATCGCCGACGCGGGCGCCGTCATCACGCACGACGAGCTGCCGACCGTGCGCGGGGAGCTCCCGCTCGTCGTACAGCTCTTCCAGAACCTCGTCGGCAACGCGGTGAAGTTCCGCGCTCCGGACCGCGTGCCGCAGATCCACCTCGGGGCACGGCGCGTGGAAGACTCGTCGAAGGGCGAGTGGGAGCTGCGCTGCCAGGACAACGGCATCGGCATCGACGCGCAGTACGCGGACCGGGTCTTCGTGATCTTCCAGCGGCTGCACGCCAAGGACGTGTACGAGGGGACGGGCATCGGCCTGGCCCTGTGCAAGAAGATCGTCGAGTTCCACGGCGGTCAGATCTGGATCGACCCGCCCGCAGGCGAGGGCACCAGCATCCGCTGGACGCTTCCTGCGGGCACCGACGACTGACCCGCACCCGGGTCGAAGGAGAACAGTGACGGAAGCACGCAAGCCCATCGACGTCCTGCTGGTCGAGGACGACCCGGGCGACGTCCTCATGACGCGCGAGGCGTTCGCGGAGCACAAGGTCGCCAACCGCCTGTCAGTCGTGTCGGACGGCGTCAGCGCGCTCGAGTTCCTGCGCAAGGAGGGCGAGCACGCCGACGCGCCGACGCCCGACCTCATCCTGCTCGACCTCAACCTGCCGCGGATGGACGGACGCGAGGTGCTGGAGGCGCTCAAGGCCGACGACCGGCTGCGCGCGATCCCCGTCGTCGTGCTCACGACGAGCGAGGCCGAGGAGGACGTGGTCCGCAGCTACTCGCTGCACGCGAACGCCTACGTCACCAAGCCCGTCGACTTCGACCGCTTCATCGACGTGGTGCGTCAGATCGACGAGTTCTTCGTCGAGGTCGTGCGGCTGCCCTCCCGCTGAGTCGCGCTGAGTCCCGCTCACAGCGAACAAGGTCGGCGGCCTCCTCGGGAAGAGCGGGCCGTCGACTCGTGTTGACGTAGGTGTGCCGACCCCGACGGCACGGGACCCACCGGTCCCAGGACGAACGAGAGGTGCGTGCCCACGCATGCTGGACCCGAGCGAGATCTACGAGGTCGTCCCCGAGGTCGCTGCCGAGCTCGACGCCCGGACCGCGAGCGGCCCCGGGCCCGTCCTGGTGCACGCCGTGCGCGGCTTCATCGACGCCGGCAACGCGGGCCAGATCGCGGCGGAGCACCTGGCCGAGGAGCTGACGAGCACGCGTCTGGCGTCCTTCGACGTCGACCAGCTCGTCGACTACCGATCGCGCCGTCCGCTCATGACGTTCGACGCCACGACGTGGTCGTCCTACGACGACCCCGAGCTGGTCGTCGACCTCGTCCAGGACGCAGCCGGCACGCCCTTCCTGCTCATGCACGGCTCGGAGCCCGACGTGCAGTGGGAGCGGTACGTCTCCGCGGTGCGCCAGATCGTCGAGCGCTTCGACGTCTCGCTGACCATCGGCCTGCACGGGATCCCGATGGGGATCCCGCACACCCGGCCCGCCTCCGTCACCGCGCACGCGACGCGCCCCGAGCTCGTCGCGGACCACCCGTCGTGGTTCGGCACGGTCCAGGTCCCCGCCAGCGCGAGCTCGCTGCTCGAGCTGCGGCTGGGGGAGTCCGGGCACGACGCGATGGGCTTCGCGGTCCACGTCCCGCACTACCTCACGCAGTCGTCCTACCCGCAGGCGAGCATCGCCGCGCTGCACGCCATCGAGCGCGCGACCGGACTCGAGCTGCGGACCGACGCGCTCACCGCGGCCGCCACCGACGCGACCGCCGAGATCGAGCGGCAGGTCGCGGACAACGAGGACGTGGCCGGCGTGGTGCACGCGCTCGAGGAGCAGTACGACGCCTTCGCCCGCAGCTCGGGCCGCGGCAGCCTGCTCGCCCGGTCGGCCGACCTGCCGACGGCCGACGAGCTCGGCGCCGAGTTCGAGCGCTTCCTCGCGCAGCAGGGCGACGACCCGGCCGTGTGATGTTTACCCAATCGTTGTCGAACCATGGGCGTTCGGCGGCGGAAAGCATGGCGCCGGCCACGTCAGGCATGCAACCATTTGCGCGTTGCGGGGGACTGCAGCAGGGCGCGGAGACGTTCCGTCGTCGTCACCGGTAAGACAGAAGGAAGCAAGACATGGCCCAGGGTGCAGTCAAGTGGTTCAACTCCGAGAAGGGCTTCGGCTTCATCGCCCAGGACGGCGGCGGCGCTGACGTCTTCGTCCACTACTCCGCGATCGCGACCCAGGGCTACCGCTCGCTCGACGAGGGCCAGCGCGTCGAGTTCGACATCACGCAGGGCCCCAAGGGTCCCCAGGCGGAGAACGTCACCCCGCTCTGATCGACGTCCGCCGGCCTCACGGTCGGCGAGGTCCGTAGGGCCGTCTCCCGTGCGCGGGAGGCGGCCCTACGGCGTTCCTGCCGCCGGCGCCGGGTCCCGCAGGACGGGTGCGCGGCCGACGAACGCCGCGAGCTCCTCGCCGTGCAGCAGCCGGGCAGGCGCGGGGAGGCTGCGCACGGCGCGCGCGAGCGCCGCGGACCCGAGCAGGTCCGTGCGGTCGGTGCCGACCAGCACGAGGTTGCCGTACCCGCGTCCCCGCAGGATGCCCGGCTCGGCGATCGCCGCGACGTCGCCGAACGCGTCCGCGAGCGTCGCGCACTCCGACCGTGCGGCAGCCAGCGGAGGGCGGTCCGCGCAGTTGACGAGGTAGACGCCGCCCGGCCGCAGCACGCGCGCCACCTGCGCCGCCATCTCCCGGGTGACGACGTGCGCCGGCGTCGTCGACCCCGCGAACACGTCGCGGACGACGACGTCCGCGCTCCCGCCCGCCATCGCCGTGAGCTGCTCGCGGGCGTCCCCCGCCCGGATGCGCAGCGCGGGGGAGCGGGGCAGGTCGAACCACGCGCGCACGAGCTCGGGCAGCGCCGTGTCGAGCTCGACGGCGACCTGGCGGGAGCCCGGTCGGGTCGCGTGCACGGCACGGGCCAGGGCGCAGCCGGCAGCGCCCAGGTGGACGACGTCGAGCGGCTGTCGGCCGTCGTCGAGCCTGTCGAGCACCAGGGCCATCTGCTGCATGTACTCGAACGCGAGCGCCTCCGGGTCGGCCAGGTCGAGGTAGGAGCTCGGGACGCCGTTGACCAGGACCGTCACACCGTCGGGGTCGTCCGGGTCGCGGACGAGCTCGACCGTCCCGGTGGGGATGCGCACCGGCCCGTCCGGCCAGGCGTCCCGGGCCCCCGGACGTGTGGGTGCTCGGTGGGAGGCTGACGGACGTCGCGCCGAGCGGTCACGTGCAGCCATGCCAGCCACCGTACGGCCTCCGGCGGAGCGGTGTTGACGGACTCGAACAGATGTTCGATGATGGAGGCAGGAGGTGGGGTCATGAGTCAGCTCGACGTGGTGACGCAGCCGGAGTCGCAGGTGCTGGGTACCAACGACAGGCGCCCCGCCGGCGTGCCCCGCGCACCGATCTCTCCGCGCGCCCGTGACCTCGTGCACCGCGCGGACGCCGAGCTGCTGGCTGCCCAGTACTCGTCCGAGGCGTGGGAGCAGTTCAGCCACGCGCACCTGGCAGCCCTGCGCGCGGGGGCGGCGGTCGTCGCCAGCCGTGGGACGCCGGGCGGCCGCCGCGCCCCGCGCACGGTGTGGGCGATGCTGCACCAGGTCGCCCCCGAGCTCGACGAGTGGTCGGACTACTTCGCCGCCGGGGCGTCGACCCGGTCCGCCGTCGACGCCGGACGGTTCGAGGTGGTGACGCCCGACCGCGCGGAGCAGACGCTGTGCGCTGCGGAGGACTTCGTGGACGCGGCGCGCAGCCTCGTCATGGCCGGGCCCGGTGGCTCGCCGGACGTCGTGGTCGCCGGCCGGTCCGCGATGCTCGCCGTGAGGGCGTCGTGAGCCGCGGGCCGCGGTCGGCTGCGGCGCGGCGGGACTGGGGCAGCGAGGAGGACGGCTGCTCGATCCTGCACGTCGACATGGACGCGTTCTTCGCGTCGGTGGAGCTGGCCCGGAGGCCGCAGCTGCGCGGGCTGCCGGTCATCGTCGGCGGGGCGCAGCGCGGCGTAGTCCTCGCCGCGACGTACGAGGCGCGCGCGTTCGGCGTGCACTCGGCGATGCCCATGAGCGTCGCGCTGCGCACGTGCCCGCAGGCGGTCGTCGTCCCACCGGACCACCACGCCTACCACGAGGTCTCGGTCGGGGTGATGGAGATCCTGGGCGAAGTGACCGCGCTCGTGGAGCAGGTCAGCATCGACGAGGCATTCCTCGACGTCGCGGGCGCGCGCCGCCGGCTCGGACCGCCGACCGTCATCGCCGCGCTCGTCCGAGCGCGGGTCCAGGAGCAGTTCGGGATCGCGTGCTCCGTCGGGATCGCCTCGACCAAGTTCGTCGCCAAGCTCGCCTCCAGCCACGCGAAGCCCGACGGCGTCATGCTCGTGCCGCGCGCGGCCACGGTCGACTTCCTGCACGCACTGCCCGTCGGGGCGCTGTGGGGCGTTGGCGAGCGGACCGAGGCCGCGCTGGCCCGGTGGGGGATCGACTCCGTCGCCGAGCTGGCGGCGAGCGACGTCGCGACCGTGCAGCGTGCGGTCGGCAAGGTCGCCGGCGCGCACCTGCACGACCTGGCCTGGGGGCGTGACCCGCGGCCGGTCAGCCCGGGACGGGTGGAGAAGTCCATCGGTGCGGAGGAGACCTTCGTCCAGGACGTGTCGGACCTGTCCGTCGTGCAGGACAAGGCGCTCGAGCTGGCCGACCGGTGCGCGGCGCGGCTGCGCAAAGGGGTGCTCGTCGGCCGCACGGTCAGCGTGAAGGTCCGCACGTCCGACTTCCGCACGCTGACCCGGTCGCGCACGCTGGCCACGCCGACGGACGTCGGCCGGGAGATCTACCTCGCGGCGCGCGAGCTGCTCGCGGCGGCGGACCTCGGTGGCCTGCCCGTCCGGCTCGTCGGCGTGCGCGTGGAAGGGCTCGGCCCCGCGGCCGACACGGTGCGGCAGCCGACCCTCGAAGAGGCGTCGGCCGAGCCGGTCACCCGCGGTGCCGGGGCTTCGCCGAGCGGGTTCACCCCGCGCCGCGAGGCCGAGGTGGCGATGGACACCGTGCGAGAACGCTTCGGAAAGGCCGCAATTCACGCAGGTGCGACAACTGGGAGGCTGTCGGGCACCCGTCTGGCTACCACCTTCGTGCCAGCCGATCTATCCTGATCCTGATACGGATCCACCAGTTTCGACAGGAGTCGGGATGCCTCTCTCCGAGTACGAGCAGCGCGTCCTCGAACAGATGGAGCGTCAGCTCACATCAGACGACCCGCGGCTCGCGAACACGCTCACCCAGAGCGGTCACCGAGCGGTCGGGCGGTACGTCATCGCGTCCGTGGGCGTGATCGTCGGTCTGCTGCTGCTCGTGTTCGGCGCCGCCGGAAGCATCCCCCTGCTGGGGGTGCTCGGTTTCGTCGTGATGTTCGCGGCCGTCGCCTTCGCT
The DNA here is from genome assembly GCF_003755175.1 of Cellulomonas sp. PhB150. Lineage (GTDB taxonomy): Bacteria > Actinomycetota > Actinomycetes > Actinomycetales > Cellulomonadaceae > Cellulomonas. The sequence continues at coordinate 557,593 of NZ_RKHX01000002.1, forward strand.
TTCGCCAACCCCGGACGTCACCGTGGACGCTCCGGACCGCAGGGAGTCGTCTCCGGCGACGGCTCGGTCCAGAAGCGTCCGGCGCAGCGCTCTCAGCGCGCCGGGTTCATGACCCGGCTCGAGGAGCGGTGGGAGAAGCGCCGCGGCGAGAACGGTCGCTGACCAGCGTTCCCACGGCGTCCGTGATGTCGCGGACCCACTCCTCGAGTACCGCCGGCTCGACCTCGGGTGCGCGCGGCGCGTAACGGTCCTGCTCGACCACCCGTGACAGGGCCGCGAGGCTCTGCTCGCCGACACCCTCGAGCGTCGAACCCGTCTGGGCGAAGAGCTGCTCCTGGACGAGGCTGACCGCCGTGCGGGGAGTGGTTGCGTCGCTCCACCGGATCCCGCGCGATCCCAGCCCCCGGCGCAGGCGTGCCCACGCCGCCTCGGGCGTGAGGTCGACCCGCCGACGACGGCGGTGCGCGAGCGCGACGAACCCGGCGATGCCGGCGAGCAGCATCACGACGACGACGGTCACGGCCACGGGCACCCAGGACGTCGACGTCGCCGCGTCGGGGGTGGACGTGGCCGACCCGGGCTCCTGCGTGGTGGTGGAACCAGGCTCGTTCGGCTGCGCCGAGGGGATCTGGTCCTGGCCGGGGTTGGTCTGCGCCCCGCGGAACGGGTCGCTCCACACCGGGGGCGCTCCGGACTGCACGGCGGGGGTCGGCTCGAAGCGCACCCAGCCGAGGTCGGGCCCGAAGTACAGCTCGGGCCACGCGTGCGCCTGCTTGCCGGTGACGACGAACGAGTCGTCGCCGTCCGACGAGCCGGGCAGGAAGCCGATGCCCACGCGCGCGGGGATGCCGAGCGTGCGAGCCATGATCGTCATCGACGTGGCGAACTGGACGCAGTACCCGTGGGTGTCCTGCAGGAAGTCCCACACCGCGTCGTCCGACTTCGCGGGAGCGACACGGGTGTCGTAGGTGAAGTTGGCAGCGGAGCGGAAGTAGGCCTGCAGCGCCATGGCCTGCTTGTACGGCGTCGAGGCGCCCTCGGTGATCTCGGCTGCCAGCGCGGCGATGTCGTCGCTGTGCGACGTGGCCGGCACGTCGAGCACGCCGGACTCCGCCGCGTCGGCCGGGGGAGGCGTGGAGGCGTTCTCGAGGTCGGCCGACGTGAGGTCGGGCATCTCGACGACCATCGAGTACTGCAGCCCCTGCGACGTGGCGCGGGACCCGAACACCTCGTCGCGCAGGGCGTCGTACTGCCAGTTCCCGGGCACGTCGACGGCACGCGGGAAGATGCCGATGGGCAGGCGGGTCTCGTCGAGGGCGCCGACCTTGACGTCCACCTGCGCGAGCGTGCCCCGCTCGGCGCTCGGCGCCTGGCCCGAGAGGTCGGGGTCGGAGGAGAGCAGCTCACCCGCGGTGACGGCGCCGGTCGCGGTCGGTGCGGTCGGCGTCCACTGGCGCCCGTCGAACTCGGTCAGGGTGAACGCGCGCAGCGGGCCGAGGTTGCCGGCGGTCACGACGGGCCCGCGGGCGGTCGCACTGGGAGCGGGCAGCGGTGCGTCCGCGTCCTCGATCGCGTCCACGGAATACGTGTAGACGGTCTGCCCCGTGCGCTGGCCCAGGCTGTGCCGCAGGTCGAGCTGGTCGCTGAGGCTGACGGGCCCGATCGTGCCGCTCCCGAAGCTCGGCAGGCGGACGGCCGACCATCCCGGCAGCGCGGCGAGCAGCGGGCCGAGGACGAGGGCACCCGCGACGACCGCGGCCGTGGACCACACCGCCGCGGACGCGAGCCGCCCGCGTTCGCGGCCGGCGGCGTGCGGTGCCGCGGTCACCGCGAGGAGCAGGAGGTAGGCGAAGCCCGTCCAGAGCAGCGCCCAGCCGCCGGCACCGAAGCCGAGGGAGATCGACGGGATCCACATCGCCAGGAAGGCGAGGCCCGCCCAGCCGGCGCGGCCGAGGGCGACCGCGAGCAGGTCGGCGACGAGGAAGACGAACAGCGCGCCGACGAGCAGCACGAGCTCGACCGGCCGCGTGACGTCCATGGGCACGACCGACACGTTGATGAGGTCGAGCCCGTCGCCCCACACCGCGCGCGTCCGCTCCCACGCGTCCATGTCGGGGACGAGCTGCAGGCGCCCCGGGGGTGCGCCGTAGCGCAGCACGACGCCGACGAGTGCGACGACCAGGCCGACGAGCGACGGGACGAACCAGGTGCGGGTCAGCGCGCGCACGCCGGCGACGACCGCGGCGAGCAGCAGCACGGCGAACCAGATCGTGCCGCGCGAGGTGCTGCCGCTCAGGAGGTTGGCGATCGCGAGCGTGGACGCGCACGTGCCGATCGCCACGAGGCCGGTCGCCAGTGCCGCGCGACCGCCACGGGGTGCTCGTCGGGCCACGATGCTCATCGCACGCTCCCCAGCATCCGGGTCCACGCCGCGACCACGTCCTCGCCGGGGCTGACGGCGACAGCGCGCCAGCCGGCTCGGCGCAGGGCGCGCACGGTGTGCTCGGAGTCCTGCTGCTGCGACGCGCCGACGCCGTCGGTCCGCACCATCGCCCAGCCCTGCGCGGTGTCGACCACGTGGGCGAGCGACTCGCGGGCCTTGGGCCCCAGTGCGCCGAGCACGGCCAGGACGATCTCCCCGCCGGCCTCGGTGCTGTCGAGCATGTGCGCGGCGGCCACGAGGTGCTTCTCCGCCTCCGCCGCCGAGCGGGTGCTCTCCAGGTCGAGCGTGCGGTCGAGCAGCGCACCGCGCGCGGAGTCGGTGCGGGCGTGCACGAACGGGGTGCCGGCGGCACTCGCCCGCGCGCCATCGAGCATGCGGACGGGGTGCCCGGCGTCCAGCATCGCGAGCGCCATCGAGGCGCCCGCGGAGATCGTCCACTCGAGCGGCACGCCGGCGCGCAGCGGGAGGTCCATGATCACGGAGACGGGGCGCATGCCCGCGCGCTCGTCCGAGCGGACCATGAGCGCGCCGCGGCGGGCGCTGCTGCTCCAGTGCACGCGGCGCAGGTCGTCGCCCTCGCGGTAGTCGCGCAGCGACGCGTCGTCGGTCGACGGCGAGCGTGCGCCCAGGGCGACGCGGTCGGGCTCGCCGACGAGCACGTCGGACGGTGTGGGCAGCGCCGTGATCGCCGGCCACACCGTGACTTCGGCGCTGTCGCCGAGCGTGGTGGACGTGGTCATGGTGCCGAAGACGTCGGTGCGCGTCACGACCAGGGGACCGATGGGCCACCGGCCGCGGCGCGCGGCCTCCACCGTGTAGCTGACGGTCACCTCGGCGCGCTCGCGCAGCACGCGTGCCTTGAGCGGCTTGCCCGCCGACAGCTCGGTGGCCGCCTGCTCGGCGAACTTCAGTCCCGCGAGCCGGGTCCGTGCTCCGGAGTCGCGCGCGCGGATGTGCACGTCGACCCCGACCGCCGAGCCCGCGTGCACCGGGTTCGGCATCACGACGCGGTCCACGTCGATGCGGTGCCGTCCGCGCGCGGGATCGCGCCAGGCGACGACCGCCGCGGAGCCGCCGACGCACAGCAGGGCGAGCAGCGCGATGCGGACGAGGTCGGTCGATCCCATGCCGGTGCCGAGCCCGAGGGTCGCCAGGCCGACGCCCGCCAGGCCCCAGCCGCGGGAGGTGGGACGCAGCCGCATCAGCCGGCGGAGCGGGCGGCGCGGACGGCCGTGGGGGTCGGCAGCGGGATGCGGGCGACGATGTCGCGCACGATCGTGTCGGTCCCGCGGCCGGACAGGCGCGACTCGGTGCTCGGCAGCAGGCGGTGCGCGAGGACGGACTCGGCGAGCTCCTGCACGTCGTCGGGCAGGACGTGGTCGCGGCCGGCCAGGGCGGCGACGCCCTTGGCGGCACGCAGCAGCTGGATCGCGGCGCGAGGCGAGGCGCCGAGCCGCAGGCCCTGGTCCTCGCGCGTCGCGGTCACCAGGTCGACGACGTACCGCTTGACGCCCGGCGCCGCGTACAGCCGGCGGGTGGTGTCGATGAGCCGCCCGACATGGGCGGCGTCGGTCGCGGGCCGCAGGTCGGCGAGCGGGTCGGCGGTCTCCTGCTGGTCGAGCATCGCGAGCTCCGACTCGACGCTCGGGTAGCCGACCGTCAGGCGGGCCATGAACCGGTCGCGCTGCGCCTCGGGCAGCGGGTAGGTGCCCTCCATCTCGACCGGGTTCTGCGTCGCGACGACGAGGAACGGGCGGGGCAGGGGATAGGTGTGGCCGTCGACCGTGGCCTGCGCCTCCTGCATGCACTCGAGCAGCGCGGACTGCGTCTTGGGCGAGGCCCGGTTGATCTCGTCGCCGATGACGATGTGGGAGAACACGGGACCGGGGCGGAACTCGAACTCGTGCGTCTGGCTGCGGTAGATGTTCACGCCCGTGAGGTCGCTGGGCAGCAGGTCCGGTGTGAACTGGATGCGGCCGACCTGGCAGTCGATCGAGCGCGCGAGCGCCTTGGCCAGGGTGGTCTTGCCGACGCCGGGCACGTCCTCGAGCAGCAGGTGCCCCTCGGCGAGCAGGACGGCGAGCGTGGTGCGGACCAGGTCGGGGCGGCCGGTCACCACCTTCTCGATGCCCGCGCGCATGCGCGTCGTGGTCTCGACGAGGTCGTCGAGCTCGCTCGACGTGGGAACGGCCTGCAGCATGGCGCCTCCTTTGGCGGAACTGGTGAGAAGCCTACGTGGCGAGGCCGCCGTCACGGCGGGGTTCGTCCCCCCACTTCGCTCCACCGCGCACCCGTGACGACGCGAGCGCCAGGCAAAAGCGCAGGTGAGCGCGGTGCCTGCAGCGATTCCTCCCGCCGAACGGGTGATTCCTGGCCGGTACGACACGTCGCGGCGCGGCGCGGGTACGAGATCCCTCCACTTCCCACCACGGGCGCTGACCTGCACAAACATGCGGCAGAAGGGTGAATTTAGGGGTTCGCCCCGTTGCCGGTGGAGGAAAGTGGAGTACCGTGGGGGCACGTGGTGAGGCAGGGAGAGCCGAGCTCGAGACAAGGGAGGGAGGCGGGGTGTCCAGTGAGTCGACGTCCGGCCTCTTCGGTTCGTCCGCGCCCTTCCTCGGCACGTACACCCCGCGCCTGGACGAGAAGGGCCGGCTCATCCTCCCGGCCAAGTTCCGTGGCCAGCTCTCGACGGGTCTGGTCATGACCCGCGGCCAGGAGCGCTGCCTCTTCTTGCTTCCGATGGACGAGTTCCGTCGGTACCACGGCCAGCTCGCGCAGGCCCCCGTCACGAGCAAGCAGGCCCGTGACTACCTGCGCGTGTTCCTGTCCGGTGCGAGCGACGAGCTCCCCGACAAGCAGGGCCGCATCTCGATCCCGCCCGTGCTGCGCAAGTACGCGGGCCTCGACCGGGACGTCGCCGTGATCGGCGCCGGCACCCGCGTGGAGATCTGGGACCTGCAGGCGTGGGAGACGTACCTCGCCGAGCAGGAGTCCGGCTACGCCGACACCACCGAGGAGGTCTTCCCGAACGGGCCGTTCTGAGGTGGGACGCACGGCGAGAAGTCGCCCGGTGAGACCTCCTCCCGTCCGCTCTGACGCACTTCCCCGCGTCAGAGGGCCGGTGGGGGATCTGGTCGGACGGCGGAGGGGCCGCTCGACCACACCTTTCTCACCACGCAGGGCAGGTAGGGCACGCAGGAGACGCAGGTCAGGTCAGGACGAGCAGGGAGAGGGGGCGACGGTGAGCGACGAGCGACCGGCCGACGAGCGCCACGTCCCCGTGCTGCTGCAGCGCTGCCTCGACCTGCTGGCCCCGGCTCTCGAGGCCGAGGGCTCCGTGATGGTCGACTCGACGCTCGGCATGGGCGGTCACACGGAGGGCGTCCTGACGGCGTTCCCGCACGTGCGCGTCGTCGGGCTCGACCGTGACACCCAGGCGCTCGAGCTGGCCGGCCGCCGCCTCGCTCGGTTCGGGGACCGGTTCGTCGGCGTCCACGCGGTGTACGACGAGATCCGCGACGTGCTCGACGAGCTGGGCATCCCCGCGGTGCAGGGCGTGCTGATGGACCTCGGCGTCTCCTCGCTGCAGCTCGACGAGGTCGACCGCGGCTTCTCCTACGCGCAGGACGCCCCGCTCGACATGCGGATGGACGCGACCCGCGGACGGACAGCCGCGGACGTCCTCAACACCTACGAGGAGCGCGACCTCGCGCGGATCCTGCGGGTCTACGGCGAGGAGCGGTTCGCGCCGCGCATCGCGCGCAACGTCGTCGCGGCCCGGGCCAAGGCGCCGCTGCAGCGCACGGGCGAGCTCGTCGACATCATCCGCGCGAGCATCCCCGCCGCGAACCGCAAGGTCGGCGGCCACCCCGCCAAGCGCACGTTCCAGGCGCTGCGCATCGAGGTGAACGGCGAGCTCGTGACGCTCGAGCGGGCCGTGCCCGAGTCGATCGAGGCCCTGTCCGTGGGTGGGCGGATCGTCGTCGAGGCGTACCAGTCGCTCGAGGACCGCATCGTCAAGCAGGCCTTCGCGGCCGGTGCGACGACGAGCGCGCCACCCGACCTGCCCGTCGTCCCCGAGACCCACACGCCGTACCTGCGGCTCGTGACCCGCGGCGCCGAGGAGGCCGACGAGGCCGAGCTCGCGCTCAACCCGCGCTCCGCGTCGGTCCGGCTGCGTGCCGCCGAGCGGCTGCGCCCCACCCCGACGCACATGCGTCCCCGCACGAACGAGCCCACTCGACCGAGCAAGAACCGTAGGAGGTCGGCATGAGCGCCCAGGCCACGGCCCGCGTCGCGCCCCCCGCGTTCGCACCCCGCCCCCGGCCGGAGCGCGAGGCAGCTCCCGCCGCCCGGCTGCGCGTCGTCCGCGCACCCGCCCAGGCGCGGACCCGGGTGCCGTTCGTGCTCGTCTGCATGGGCGTCCTCGCGGTCGCGCTGCTGTCCGCGCTGCTGCTGAACACGCAGATGGCCCAGGCCTCCTACGCGATCCACGACAAGACGAACGAGCTGGCGCGCCTCGACCAGGACCAGAAGGACCTCGTCGCCGTCCTCGACCACAAGTCCTCGCCCGAGGAGCTCGCCGAGGCGGCCCGCAAGCTGGGCATGGTCCCCGCGGCCGGCACGGGCTGGGTGCGACTGTCCGACGGCAGCGTCCAGGGTGCCCCGAAGGCGAAGAAGTGAGCGCCCCCACCACCGAGCGCCCGCGCACGCGGGTTCCCGCGGCGCGCCCGACGACACGCCCGACGACCGGTGCGCGGCCCCCGCGCGTGGTGCAGGGCCGCATCGCGACCCCGCCGAGCCACTCGGGCGGCCGCCGACGGATGATCTTCCTCACGGTCGCGATCCTCACGGTCCTGGCGGTGTTCGCGGTCAGGCTCGTGTGGATCCAGGTCCTGCACGGCCCGGCCATCGCCGCCGAGGCGCGCGACTCGCGACTCATCCCGGTGTCGCTGCTCGGCGCGCGCGGCCAGATCACGGACGCGAACGGCGTGGCGCTCGCGACGTCGGTCGAGCGCTACACGGTCTCGGTGAACCAGAAGCAGGTCGGCGACTTCATGGGCACCAAGGACGTGCCGAAGGGCGCCGAGGGCGTCGCGCAGCTGCTCGCGCCGATGCTCGACATGAGCGCGCCCGAGGTCGGCGGGCTGCTCGTCGGCACCAAGGGCTACAAGGTGCTGAAGAAGGGCGTCCTGCCCGCCGTCGTGCGCGAGATCCGTGACCTCAAGCTGCCCGGGATCGGCATCGAGAAGGTCGCCGACCGGGTCTACCCGAACGGCGCGCTGGCCGGGAACGTCATCGGCTTCGTGAACTCCGCCGGTGCGGGCCTCGAGGGCCTCGAGGCCTCGCTCGACGACGAGCTCAAGGGCACCCCCGGCAAGGAGGTGTACGAGGGCGGCGCGGGCGGCCAGGCGATCCCCGGTGGCTACTCGCAGGACACGCCAGCCAAGCAGGGCAGCTCCGTGCGCCTGACGCTGGACTCCGACATCCAGTACAAGGCGGAGGCTGCGCTCGCCGAGGCGATCCGCAAGACGGGCGCCGCGTCCGGGACGGTCGTGGTGCAGCAGGTCGGCTCGTCGGCCATCCTCGCGCTCGCCGACTCCAACACACGTGACCCGAACAACCCGGGCGAGACCGACGGCTCGCTCGCGGCGTCGGTCTCGAACGTCTTCGAGCCCGGCTCGACCGGCAAGGTCATCACGATGGCCGCCGCGCTCGAGAACAAGCTCGTCACGCCGACCTCCGAGTTCAAGGTGCCGTACAGCTACACGACGCCGAACGGCCAGGCGTTCCACGACTCCCACGAGCACGCGACGCTCAAGCTGACGACGACGGGCATCCTCGCGCAGTCGTCCAACGCCGGCACCGTGATGATCGGCCAGGACCTGACCGTCGACCAGCGCTACGCCTACCTCAAGCGCTTCGGCTTCGGCACGCGCACGGGCATCGAGCTGCCGGGGGAGTCGCCGGGCCTGTTCTCGTCCCCGGACGGACGCTCCCGGTACGCGGTGCTCTTCGGCCAGGCCGTCGCCGTCAACGCGCTGCAGGCGACGCAGGTGTTCGCGACGATCGCCAACCACGGCGTGCACGTGCAGCCGCACATCATCGCGGGCTGGACCGCGCCGGACGGGACCTACACCCCGGAGAAGGCCGCCGACTCGACGCGAGTCGTGAGCGCCAAGACCGCGGACACCGTGCTCTCGATGATGGAGAGCGTGGTCGACGACGGCACGGGCTCGAACGCGTCGATCCCGGGCTACCGCGTCGCCGGCAAGACGGGCACCGCGCAGAACTGGATCAAGGGCAAGCAGGGCATCACGGCGTCGTTCATCGGCGTCGTCCCCGCGGACGACCCGAAGATCGTCGTCAGCGTCATCCTGCACAACCCCAAGAGCTCGGTCTACGGCGGCGACGTCGCCGCGCCGGTGTTCAAGGAGGTCGCGTCGTACACGCTCGGCGAGCTCGGCGTCGCGCCCTCGGGCAGCAAGGCGAAGCTCTACCCGACGACGTGGTGAGGCGCCGGTCGGGAGCCACGAGGTGCCCTGGCAGATGCCCGGCACAGCACCCGGCTCGCGGTAGATTCTCCCCATGACCTCACCCGCCCGGATGCGTCCCGCGCATCCCGCGGAGCACGGCCTCGCCGCTCTCGCGGACACGTTCTCCCTGGTCAACGACTCGACTGCCGACCTCGACGGCATCCGGGTCACCGGTGTCACGGTCGCCAGCAACGACGTGGAGCCCGGCGACGTCTTCGTCGCCGCCCCCGGCCTGCGCGTGCACGGCGCCACCTACGCGGCACAGGCCGTCGAGGCCGGCGCGGTCGCGGTGGTCACCGACGCCGCGGGCGCCGCGACGCTGGCCGCGCTCCCGGTCCCCGTGCTGCTGTCGGACGACCCGCGCGCGCTGGCCGGCCCCCTGGCCGCCGTGGTGCACGAGCGCCCGGCCGACCACCTCACCACCGTCGGCATCACCGGCACCAACGGCAAGACGACGACCACCTACTTCGTCGACGCCGCCCTGCGCGCCGTGCACCCGACCACCGCCGTCATGGGCACGGTCGAGCTGCGGATCGGCGACGAGGGCATCGAGAGCCCGCGCACGACCGTCGAGGCCCCCGTCCTGCAGGCGATCCTCGCGCTCGCGCTCGAGCGCGGCGCCGGCGCCGTGGCCATGGAGGTCTCGTCGCACGCGCTCGCCCTCGGCCGCGTGGCCGGGCTCGAGCTCGACGTGGTCGCGTTCACCAACCTGCAGCGCGACCACCTCGACTTCCACGGCGACATGGAGGGCTACTTCCGGGACAAGGCGCGGCTGTTCGCGCCGGGCCAGGGGCGTCGCGGCGTCGTCGTGGTGGACGACGAGTGGGGGCGCCGGCTCGTGCGCGAGGCGCAGATCCCCGTCGAGTCGATCGCCACGCACGTGGGCGCCCCCGAGGGCGCGGACGCCGACTGGGCCGTGGTCGCGGCCGACATCGGGCTCGACGGCGTGGGCTCGTCGTTCACGCTGCGCACGCCCGACGGAACCCTGCTCGAGGCGCACAGCCCGCTGCCGGGCCTGGTCAACGTCTCGAACGCCGCGCTCGCGATCGTCGTCGCGCACCGCGCCGGCGTCCCGCTCGACGTGGCGGCCGAGGCGGTCGGCCACGCCGGGGCCATCCCCGGCCGCATGGAGCGGGTCATCGAGCGTGGGGAGGGCCTGCCGCTCGCGCTCGTCGACTACGCCCACACCCCGGACGCGCTCGTGCTCGCGCTCGAGGCCGTGCGGCCCATCACGCCCGGCCGGCTCGTGATCGTGTTCGGGTCGGACGGCGACCGCGACCAGGGCAAGCGACCGCTCATGGGCGAGATCGCCGCGCGGCTCGCGGACGTGATCGTCGTCACCGACGAGAACCCGCGTTCCGAGGAGCCCGCGGCCATCCGGTCCGCCATCCTTGACGGCGTCCGCGCCGTCCGCCCGGACCTGACCGACGTGCACGAGGCCACGAGCCGCACGCAGGCCATCCACGACGCCCTCGCGCTGGCTCACGAGCCGGACACCGTGATCATCACGGGCAAGGGGCACGAGCCGACACAGGAGATCGCCGGGGTGTTCCACCGGTACAACGACAGGGACGTGCTGCGGTCCGCGCGCGCCGAGCTCTCCGCGCTCGCCGAGCGCACGGGACCGACGTCCGTCGCGGAGGGGCGCGCGTGATCGCGCTGACGGCGGCCGAGATCGCGGCCGCGACCGGCGGCGAGGTGCGCGCGACCGGTCCCGGACCGCTCGTGGTCAGCGGAGCGGTGGTGACCGACTCGCGCGACGTCGAAACCGGCGGGCTCTTCGTCGCGCTGCCCGGCGAGCACGTCGACGGGCACGACTACGCCGCGACCGCCGCAGCCGCGGGCGCCGCGCTGATCCTCGCCGCGCGCCCGGTGCACGCCGCGGACGGCACCGAGCTGCCGTCCGTCGTCGTCGAGGACGTCGAGCGCGCGCTGGGCGACCTCGCGCGCGACGTGCTCGAGCGCCTCCGCGAGGCGGGTCAGGCTCCCGGCGGGTCGGGGCTGCGCGTGATCGGCGTGACCGGGTCGGTCGGCAAGACGACCACCAAGGACCTGCTCGCGCAGCTGTGCGGCGCGGCCGGGCCGACGATCGCCCCCGTGCGGTCCTTCAACAACGAGATCGGCCTGCCCCTGACGGTGCTGCGGGCCGATGAGTCCACCCGGTTCCTCGTGCTCGAGATGGGTGCGAGCGGCCCGGGGCACCTGACCTACCTCACGCGGATCGCACCCCCGGACGTGGCCGTCGTGCTCGTCGTCGGGCAGGCGCACCTCGGTGGGTTCGGCGGCATCGACGCGGTCGCGACCGCCAAGGCCGAGATCGTCCAGGGCCTGGTCAGCGATGGGATCGCGGTCCTCAACGCCGACGACCCGCGGGTCTCGGCGATGGCGTCCCTCGCGCCCGGCGAGATCGTGCTCTTCGGCGCCGCGCCCGCGTCCGACGTCCGCGCCGTCGACGTGGAGATGGACCGCGCGGGCCGCGCCCGCTTCACGCTCGTGACCGCCGACGAGGAAGCGCGCGTCGAGCTCCGGCTCGTCGGCGAGCACCACGTGCACAACGCGTTGGCTGCGGCGGCCGCGGCGCTGGCCGTCGGGCTCACGCTCGACGAGGTCGCCGCGGGCCTCACGGCTGCGGACGCCCTGAGCCCGCACCGCATGCACGTCGTGGACCGCGCCGACGGCGTCACCGTCGTCGACGACTCCTACAACGCCAACCCGGACTCGATGCGCGCCGCGCTCAAGGCCCTCGCCGTGCTGGCGGGCCGGGACCGCCGCTCGATCGCCGTGCTCGGCGAGATGCTCGAGCTCGGGCCGGGCTCCCGCGAGGCGCACGACGCGCTCGGCACGCTCGTCGTCCGGCTGAACATCGGCCTGACGGTCGTCGTCGGCGAGGGCGCGCGCGGCATCCGCGACGGCGCCAACCGCGAGGGCAGCTGGGGCGACGAGGTCGTCCTGGTCGACGACCTGGAGAACGCCCGCCTGCTGCTCGAGCACGAGCTGCGCCCGGGCGACGTCGTCCTCGTCAAGTCGTCCTACGGCGCGGGGCTGTGGCAGCTCGGCGACCTGCTGGTCGAGGGGGGTGGCGCCGCGTGAAGGCGGTCCTGATCTCCGGCGGCCTGGCGATGCTCGTCGCGCTGCTGGTCACGCCCCTGTTCATCCGCCTGCTCGTGCGCAAGCAGTACGGGCAGTTCATCCGCCAGGACGGCCCGACGGCCCACTTCACCAAGCGCGGCACGCCCACCATGGGCGGCGTCGTCATCATCGCCGCGACGCTCATCGGCTGGGTCGGCGCGCTGATCGTCACCGGGACGGCCCCCAGCGCGTCCGAGGTGCTCGTCCTGTTCCTCATGACCGGCCTCGGGCTGGTCGGGTTCCTCGACGACTACATCAAGATCTCCCGGCAGCGCAGCCTCGGCCTGCAGGCCCGGTGGAAGTTCGTCGGGCAGGGCCTGGTCGGCGTGATCTTCGCGGTGGCGGCGCTGCAGTTCCCGAACAGCCAGTTCCGCACGCCCGCGTCCACGCGCATCTCGTTCATCCGCGACACCAACATCGACCTCGCGTTCGCGGGAGCCACCGTCGGGCTGATCCTGTTCGTCATCTGGGCCAACTTCCTCATCACCGCCTGGTCGAACGCGGTCAACCTCACGGACGGGCTCGACGGGCTCGCCACGGGCACGTCACTCATCGTTTTCGGCTCGTTCGTCGTCGTCGGCGTCTGGCAGTTCAACCAGTCGTGCCAGTTCCTCGCGACCGCCGGGCCCAGCTGCTACGAGACGCGCGACCCGCTGGCCCTCGCCGTGGTGGCCGCCGCGATCACCGGCGCGTGCTTCGGCTTCCTGTGGTGGAACGCCAGCCCGGCGAAGATCTTCATGGGCGACACCGGCTCGCTCGCCCTCGGCGGGGCGCTCGCCGGCCTGTCGATCCTGTCCCGCGTCGAGATCCTCGCTGCGATCATCGGTGGCCTGTTCGTCCTCGAGGTGCTCTCGGACGTCATCCAGATCGGCTTCTTCAAGATGACCGGCCGGCGCGTGTTCAAGATGGCGCCGCTGCACCACCACTTCGAGCTCCAGGGCTGGGGCGAGGTCACGATCGTCATCCGGTTCTGGATCATCGCCGGGCTGTTCGTCGCGCTCGGGATCGGGATCTTCTACGCCGAGTGGGTGTCCGGCTAGGTGGCGGGGCAGGACCTGGACGGCGCCCGCGTCGTCGTCGCCGGTCTCGGGGTCTCCGGGCGGGCCGCGGCCGACGTGCTCGCGTCGGTCGGTGCGCGCGTCGTGCCCGTCGACGACGCGTCGGGTGACGTCATCTCGTCGGCCGAGTACCTCGCCGGGACGGGCCTCGACCGGGCCGACCTCGTCGTCGCGTCCCCGGGGCTGCCGCCCCACCACCCGTTGGTCGCCGCCGCCCTCGGGCGCGGGCTGCCCGTGTGGTCGGAGGTCGAGCTCGCCTGGCGGCTGCGTGCGCCGCGCGCCGACGGCGTCGACGGCCCCGCGCCGTGGCTCGCCGTGACCGGGACGAACGGCAAGACGACGACCGTCGGCATGCTCGACGCGATCCTGCAGGCCGCCGGGCGGAGGTCGGCGGCCGTCGGCAACGTCGGCACCCCGGTCGTGCTCGCGGCGACCGACCCGTCCTACGACGTGCTGGCCGTCGAGCTGTCGAGCTTCCAGCTGCACTTCACGCACTCGATGTCCGCGCAGGCCTCCGCGGTGCTCAACGTCGCGGCCGACCACCTCGACTGGCACGGCGACCTCGAGCAGTACGCGGCCGACAAGGGCCGCATCTACGAGCGCGCGCAGGTCGCGTGCATCTACAACCTGGCCGATCCCCGCACGACGGCCCTCGTCGAGCAGGCCGAGGTCGTGGACGGCGCGGTCGCGGTCGGGTTCACGACCGGCACGCCGCTCGTCGGCCAGGTGGGGATGGTCGAGGACGTGCTCGTCGACCGCGGGTTCGCGCGCCTGCGGCACACGCACGCCGCCGAGCTGGGCACGCTCGCCGACCTCGCGCAGCTCGCCGGGCCGGACGGGACCGTGCCGCGGCACGTCGTCGCCGACGCGCTGGCCGCTGCCTCCCTCGCGCTGGCGCACGGCGTCGAGCCGTCCGCGGTGCGCGACGGGCTTCGCTCGTTCGGGCCGACCGCCCACCGCATCGAGACCGTCGCCGTGCGCGACGGCGTCGCGTGGGTCGACGACTCCAAGGCCACCAACGCGCACGCCGCGGCTGCGTCGCTCGGCGCGTTCGACCCCGGCTCGGTCGTCTGGATCGCCGGCGGGCTCGCCAAGGGGGCGCGGTTCGACGAGCTCGTCGCCTCGCGCGCCGACCGGCTGCGCGCGGTCGTGCTGATCGGCGTGGACCGCGAGCCGCTGCGCGACGCGCTCGCCCGACACGCGCCGGATGTCCCGGTCGTCGAGGTGGAGCCCGGTGAGACTGGCACGGTGATGACCCGCGCCGTGCACGAGGCCGCGCGCCTCGCTGCCCAGGCGCCCGGTGCCACGGTCCTGCTCGCGCCCGCCTCCGCCTCGATGGACCAGTTCGCGTCGTACGCAGCGCGGGGGAGCGAGTTCACTGCCGCGGTGCGGGCGCTCGCATGACGACGACCGCACCCCGTCCCACGGCCGAGGCCGAGCCGCCCCGCCGTCGCTCGCTGCTCGGCCAGTGGAACAGCGCGGTCACGAGCTACTACGTGCTCGTCGGTGCCTCGGCGCTGCTGCTCGTCATCGGTCTCGTCATGGTGCTGTCGAGCTCGAGCGTGGAGTCCCTCGCCGACGGGAACTCGCCGTACGCGGTGTTCTTCGACCAGGCCAAGTACGCCCTCATGGGCCTGCCGGTGCTGTTCGTCCTGTCCCGGCTGCCGGTGCGTGCCTACAAGGCGGCCGCCTGGCCCGCGCTGATCGCCGCGATGTTCTTCCAGCTGCTCGTGTTCAGCCCGCTGGGCCGGGCCGTCGGCGGCAACAAGGGCTGGATCGTCGTCGGTGGGTTCTCGGCGCAGCCGTCGGAGGCGCTCAAGCTCGCGCTCGCCGTGTGGCTCGGCGTGGTCCTCACGCGCAAGCAGGCGCTGCTGCACCAGTGGCAGCACGTGTTCGTGCCCGCCGTGGTGGTCGCCGCGGGCGCCATCCTGCTGGTCCTGGCGGGTCACGACCTCGGGACCGCGATGGTGATGATCGTGCTGGTCGCCGGTGCGCTGTTCGTCGCGGGCGTGCCGATGCGCATGTTCGCGGTCGCGGGCATCGCTGGTGTCGGGGCCGCCGTCGTGCTCGCCGCAACGAGCAAGAACCGCACCGACCGCATCAGCAGCTGGCTGAACAGCGACACCTGCAGCAGCTCGGGCCCGTGCTACCAGACGCTGCACGGTGGCTGGGGTCTGGCGAGCGGCGGCATCGGCGGCCTCGGCCTCGGGCAGAGCCGCGAGAAGTGGAACTACCTGCCCGCGGCGCACAACGACTTCATCTTCGCGATCCTCGGCGAGGAGCTCGGCCTGGTCGGCACGATCATCGTGCTCGGGCTCTTCGGCCTGCTCGCGTTCGCGATGATCCGCGTCATCCGCCGCCACCCCGACCCGTTCGTGCAGATCACGACCGGCGCGATCCTGTGCTGGATCATCGGGCAGGCGCTGCTCAACATCGCGGTCGTCATCGGGCTCGCGCCCGTCATCGGCGTCCCTCTACCCCTCGTCTCCGCCGGAGGTTCGGCCCTCATCATGACCATGGCCGCGCTCGGCGTCGTCATCTCCTTCTCCCGCTCGGAGCCCGGTGCGGCAGAGGCCCTCTCGGCCCGGCCCAGCGTGGTGCGGCGCTCGCTCGCCGTGATCGGGCAGGCCCGTGGCTGAGCCGCTGTCCGTCCTGCTCGCCGGTGGTGGCACCGCCGGCCACGTGAACCCGCTCCTCGCGGTGGCCGACGAGCTGCGGCGACGACACCCCGATGCGGTGCTGACCGTGCTCGGCACGGCCGAGGGGCTCGAGGCGCGCCTGGTGCCCGAGCACGGTCTGCCGCTCGCGCACGTGCCGCGGGTCCCGCTGCCGCGCCGCCCCTCGACCGACCTGCTGCGGCTGCCCGGCCGCCTGCGCGCTGCCGTCGCGGCCGCCGGCACGGCGATCGACGACTCGGGCGCGCAGGTCGTCGTGGGCTTCGGCGGGTACGTCTCGACGCCCGCCTACCTCGCGGCACGCAAGCGCCGCATCCCCGTGGTCATCCACGAGCAGAACGCCCGGCCCGGCCTGGCCAACCGGCTCGGCTCGCGCTGGGCCGCCGCCGTCGCCGTGACCTTCGCGGGGACGACGCTGCGTGGCGCGCAGGTCACGGGCCTGCCGCTGCGGGCGACGATCGCCGAGCTCGTCGCGCAGCGCGCGACGGACGCCGCCGCCTCGCGCCGCGCGGGCGCCGCAGCGCTCGGCCTCGACCCGGCTCTGCCCACGCTGCTCGTGACCGGCGGCTCGAGCGGGGCCGCGAGCGTCAACGCCGCCGCGGCTGGCGCCGCTGCCGACCTGCTCGCCGCAGGCGTCCAGGTGCTGCACCTGACGGGCCTGGGCAAGGCCGAGCCCGTGACCGCGGCCCTGGCCGGCGTCCCGGGCGCCGAGCGCTACCTGGTGCGCGAGTACCTGACCGACATGCACCTGGCGCTCGCCGCCGCCGACGTCGTCCTGGCCCGGTCCGGTGCCGGCACCGTCTGCGAGCTCGCGGCCCTCGGCATCCCGGCCGTCTACGTCCCCCTGCCCGTCGGCAACGGCGAGCAGCGGCTCAACGCCGCCGACGTCGTGGCGGCGGGTGGCGGTGTGCTGGTCGACGACGCCGAGCTCGACGCCGCGTGGATCCGCACGCACCTGCCCGTTCTCCTGGTCGGGGACGAGGCTCCCGAGACCCGCGCACGGATGGGAGCCGCCGCGGCGAGCGTGGGCGTGCCCGACGCCGCCGGCCGGGTCGCGGCACTCGTCGAGGCGCAGGTCCGACGATGAGGACGGTCGCCGAGCTCGGCCACGTGCACCTCGTGGGCGTGGGCGGCGCCGGCATGTCCGCGATCGCCACGCTGCTCGTGGCCCGCGGGCTGCGGGTCAGCGGGTCGGACGGGGCGGACGGCCCCGCGCTGCCGGCCCTGCGCGCGGCGGGCGTCGAGGTCCACGTGGGGCACGACGCGTCGCTGGTCGACGACGTCGACACCCTCGTCGTCTCGTCGGCGATCCGTGCGTCGAACCCCGAGCTCGCCCGTGCAAGGGAGCGCGGCATCCCCGTGCTGCACCGTTCCCAGGCCCTCGCCGCGCTGATGGCCGACCGCGACGCCGTCGCCGTGGCCGGCGCGCACGGCAAGACGACGACGAGCGCGATGGTCGCGGTCGCGCTGCTCGCCGCCGGCGCCGACCCCTCCTTCGCGATCGGCGGCACGGTCCTGTCCGACGACGGGCCGCTGGGCGGTGCGCGGGACGGCTCCGGCGCCGCGTTCGTCGCGGAGGCCGACGAGTCCGACGGGTCGTTCCTCGCCTACGAGCCGCTCGTCGCGCTCGTCACCAACGTCGAGCCCGACCACCTGGACCACTACGGCTCGCGCGAGGCCTTCGAGCAGGCGTTCGTCGACTTCGCGGCCCGGGTCCGGCCCGGCGGGACCCTCGTCGCGTGCGCGGACGACGAGGGCGCGGCGCGGCTCGTGGCGGCGGCGCGACCGGATCTCGAGCGCCGCGGTGCCACGGTCGTGACCTATGGGCGGTCCGCCGACGCCGACGTCGTGCTCACGGACGCACCCGGCGGCTGGTCCGCCCACGTGGTCGGGCTGGGTGCCGAGGTGGACGTCGAGCTCGCCGTCCCCGGAGCGCACAACCTGCTCAACGCCGCCGGCGCCTGGGCCGCGTGCGTCCGGCTCGGCGTGGACCCGGGTGCGGCCGCTGCCGGCCTCGGCGCCTTCCGGAGCACCGGTCGACGGTTCGAGCACCGCGGCACGGTCGACGGCGTGCGCGTGGTCGACGACTACGCGCACCACCCCACCGAGGTCGCGGCGCTCCTGCGCGCCGCCCGGTCCGTGGTGGGCGACGGCCGCGTCGTCGCGCTGTTCCAGCCGCACCTGTACTCCCGCACGCGGACCTTCGCGACGGAGTTCGGCGCCGCGTTCGACCTCGCGGACGTCGTCGTCGTGACCGACGTCTACGCGGCCCGTGAGGACCCCGACCCCGAGGTCACCGGTGCGCTCGTCGTCGACCGCGTGCCGACCGCGGGCAAAGCGACGTTCGTGCCGGACAAGCGCGAGGCGGCACTGGCGGCCGCGGCCGCGGCGCTGCCCGGCGACCTGGTGCTGACCATCGGCGCGGGCGACGTGACGGCCCTCGGCCCGGTGATCCTCGCGGCGCTCGAGGCCCGGGCGGGGGACGGCGCATGAGCCCGTCGCGCCCGACCGCCCCCCGCCCGTCCACGCCGACGCCGGCCGCCTCGCCGCGGCGCCCGTCGTCGACCCAGCCGACCCAGCCGACCCAGCCGACCGTCCCCGTCCGCCCGGCGCGCACCGGCGCCGTGCCCACGCAGCCCACGCAGCCCACGGCGTCACCCGCCGCCGGGCCGACCCCGAGCACGGCCACCGGCACGCACCGCAACGTCTCGACGTACTCCGCGTCCGGCCGGCGCCTCTCGGCGACGCCCGCACCCGCGCCGGTCGTGTCGACCACGTCGATCGCCCGGTTCGCCGAGCGCGCGCGTGCTCGGCGCACGATCGCGCGTCGCCAGATCCTCGGCATCGCCGGCGGGGTCGTCGCGGTGCTGGCCCTGGCCTGGCTGCTGTTCTTCTCGCCCGTGCTCGCGCTCGACCCCGACCAGGTCACGGTGACCGGCGCCGGCTCGGTCGTGGCCGTGGACAAGGTCACCGACGTGGTCCACGCGCGCGCCGACGTGCCGCTGCCGCGGCTGGACACCGTGACGATGCGCGACGAGATCCTCGACGTCCCGGGCGTGCGCGAGGCGCGCGTCATGCGCGACTGGCCGCACGGCATCTCCGTGACGATCGTCGCGCGCGAGCCCGTCGCGGCCGTCCCCGACGAGGGCGGGTTCGCGCTGCTCGACATGGACGGGGTGCAGGTCGGCCGCGTGGACAGCGCGCCCAAGGGCCTGCCCGTCGTCGACGTGCCGGTGGGGGAGAAGCGGACGCTGGCCGCGGTCCTCTCGGTGCTCGAGCAGCTGCCCGCCGACCTGCTCGGCGACGTGCGCTCGGTCGCGGCCCGCACGCAGGACACGGTCACCATGACGCTGCGGGACGGCGTGCGGGTCGACTGGGGGAGTGCGGCCCGGACGCCGCTGAAGATCTCGGTGCTGAGCACGATCCTGGGCTCGAAGGAGGGTAAGGACGTGAAGGTCGTCGACGTCTCCGCGCCCCAGCTCCCGGTCACGCGCTGAGGCGCGCGGCACGACGGATCGCAGCAGTCGCCGACACGCGCGGCGCGGTCGTTGAAGTAGGGCGACGAGCCACCTAGCGTCACGCACTGACAGCACACCTGACATAACTATAACCCTCAACCTGAGGGTGAAGGTTGAATGCCGGAGCCGGCGTGTCGGCTCCGGGGACCCGCGGCTCGACCGCGGCCGGCAAGCGAGAACGAGAGGCACCCACCGTGGCAGCTCCGCAGAACTACCTGGCGGTCATCAAGGTCGTCGGCATCGGCGGCGGCGGCGTCAACGCCGTGAACCGCATGATCGAGGTCGGGCTCAAGGGTGTCGAGTTCATCGCCGTCAACACCGACGCCCAGGCCCTGCTCATGTCCGACGCTGACGTCAAGCTCGACGTGGGCCGCGAGCTCACGCGTGGCCTCGGCGCCGGCGCGGACCCCGAGGTCGGCAAGAAGGCCGCCGAGGACCACTCGGAGGAGATCGAGGACGTCCTGCGCGGCGCCGACATGGTCTTCGTCACCGCGGGCGAGGGCGGCGGCACCGGGACCGGTGGCGCGCCCGTCGTGGCCCGGATCGCGCGCTCGCTCGGCGCCCTGACCATCGGCGTCGTGACGCGCCCGTTCACGTTCGAGGGTCGTCGCCGCTCCGTCCAGGCCGACGCGGGCATCGACGCCCTGCGCGCCGAGGTCGACACGCTGATCGTCATCCCGAACGACCGTCTGCTGCAGATCTCCGACCGCTCGGTCTCGGTCCTGTCGGCGTTCCACTCGGCCGACCAGGTGCTGCTCTCGGGTGTCCAGGGCATCACGGACCTGATCACCACGCCGGGTCTGATCAACCTCGACTTCGCCGACGTGAAGTCGGTCATGCAGGGCGCGGGCTCGGCACTCATGGGCATCGGCTTCGCCCGCGGGGAGGACCGGGCCGTCCAGGCGGCCGAGATGGCGATCTCCTCGCCGCTGCTCGAGGCCAGCATCGACGGCGCGCACGGCGTGCTGCTCTCGATCCAGGGCGGCTCCGACCTCGGCCTGTTCGAGATCAACGAGGCGGCCCGGCTCGTGCAGGAGGCCGCGCACCCGGAGGCGAACATCATCTTCGGCGCGGTCATCGACGACGCGCTGGGCGACGAGGTCCGCGTCACGGTCATCGCCGCCGGGTTCGACGGCGGCTCGCCGTCGGTGCGGCGCGACTCTCGCGCGCTCGGCCAGGTCTCCGGCTCCGCAGCCCCCGCGGCGCGCCCGGCGCCCCAGGTGCCGGCTCCCCGCCAGGGCGAGCGCGGCGACGAGCTCACCGCGCCGATCCCCGCGTCCGTCCCGGTCGCGCAGCCTGCCGTCCCGGCGTTCCTGTCCACCGAGGCCGAGCCCGTGCCGATCACCGGCGCGCTCGAGGTCCCGCGGATCTTCTCGGAGGACGCGCCCCGCCGTGAGCGCGACGAGCTGGACGTGCCCGACTTCCTCAAGTGATCGCCCCCGACGAGGTGCGGCTCGGCGCGGGTGTCCGCGCCGGGTTCACCTCGCGGCGGGGCGGCACGAGCCTGGCGCCCTACGCCGGGCTGAACCTGGGTGACCACGTCGGCGACGACCCCGAGGCCGTGGCGCGCAACCGCGCGCTGCTCGCCTCGTGGGTCGGCGCCGACGTCGTGTTCTCCACCCAGGTGCACGGGCGCGGCGTCGTGGTGCTCGACGCCGTGCCGGCCGGACCCGTCGGCGAGGCCGACGCGCTCGTCTCGTGCGACCCGTCGGTCGCGGTGGCCGTCGTGGTGGCGGACTGCGTGCCGGTGCTGCTGGCCGACGACCAGGCGGGGGTGGTCGCCGCGGTGCACGCCGGGCGGCCCGGACTGGTCGCGGGCGTCCTGCAGGCCGCCCTCGACGCGATGGTCGGGGCGGGCGCTCGCCGCGACCGGGTCGTCGCCGCGCTGGGGCCGAGCATCGCGGGCTCGTCGTACGAGGTGCCGGCCGCGATGCGCGACGAGGTCGAGGCGGCCGTTCCCGGCACGGCGACGCTCACGTCCTGGGGGACGCCCGCGCTGGACCTGCCGGCCGGCGTCGTCGGGGTGCTGCGCGCCCAGGGCGTCGGGTCGGTGGTGACGTCGTCGGCGGACACCTGGACCGATCGCGACTACTACTCCTACCGGCGCGACGGGCGCACCGGACGGTTCGCCGGCGTGATCCGGCCCACCCATTGACAGCACACGGACCGACCTGCTGTGCGGGCGTGTCGCGCGCCGGACGGCGTGTCCCGCGTTGCTAGCGTGACCAACGAGACGGACCCGCCCTGATCCGGGGTCCGGACGCAGCACCACCTGTAGACACGCCGGAGCTTTCCGGGGGAGGGGCGAGGGCCATGGCCGGAGCACTGCGCAAGACGATGCTGTACCTCGGACTGGCCGACGACCGCGGCGAGCACGAGGAGTACCTCGACGAGTACGACGAGGGAGAGGCTGCTGTGGAGCACCAGGAGTACGAGGCCCAGGTCACGCCGCTGCGTCCGACGCGCGTCGCCACCACGCCCCAGCACGAGGCGCACGGCGCCGTGTCGCAGGCGGGCGAGCTGCGCCGCATCACGACGATCCACCCGCGCTCGTACAACGACGCGCGCAAGATTGGCGAGGCGTTCCGCGAGGGCACGCCCGTGATCATGAACCTCACCGACATGGACGACGCGGACGCCAAGCGGCTCGTCGACTTCTCGGCCGGCCTCATCTTCGGCCTGCACGGCGCGATCGAGCGGGTCACCGCCAAGGTGTTCCTGCTCTCGCCGTCGCACGTCGAGGTGTCGGGCGAGGCGCCCGCCGCCGAGCCGCCGACGCGTGCCGGTTTCTTCAACCAGAGCTGACGCGTGCGGACAGTCCTGGACGTCGCGTACCTGGCGCTGCTGCTCTTCTTCATCCTGCTGCTCGTCCGCCTGGTGCTGGACTGGGTGATGGTGTTCGCGCGCTCGTGGAAGCCCACGGGCGTCGCGCTCGTCATCGCCGAGGCCACGTACACGGTCACCGACCCGCCGCTGCGGCTGCTGCGTCGTGTGATCCCGCCGCTGCGGATCGGGGCGATCTCGCTCGATCTCGCGTTCCTCGTGCTCTTCCTGCTCTGCTCCGTGGGGCTCTCGCTGCTGAGGTGACCAACGCGACAGACGGCAGCCCGGTGTTCACCGTGCCGGGCGAAACGCCGTCGAGATCGTCGCTGCCAGGGCGTGCTGCCCAGGCAATGTCCGCTACGGTGGCCCGAGGTGGTCGGTGGACTGCCCCGGCCTGACCAGTTCGACCGACAGAGGTGACGACCATGGCGCTGCTGACCGCAGACGAGGTGCTGAACAAGAAGTTCCAGGCGACCAAGTTCCGCGAGGGCTACGACCAGGACGAGGTCGACGACTTCCTGGACGAGGTCGTCAACACGCTCCGTGACATCCAGGGCGAGAACGACGACCTGAAGACCAAGCTGGCCGCCGCGGAGCGCCGCATCGCCGAGCTGAGCCGCGCGGGTGCCCAGCAGGCCGCGCCGGCCCCCAAGCCGGAGCCGACGCCCGAGCCGACGCCCGAGCCCGTCCCGGCCCCCGCGCCGGTCGCGGCCGCGCCGGCCCCTGTGGCCGCGCCGATCGTCGCCCCGGTGGCGGCGCCCCAGCGCGGCAACGAGCCCGAGTCGGCGACCGGCATGCTCGCGCTCGCCCAGAAGCTGCACGACGACTACGTGCGCAGCGGCCAGGAGGAGTCCGAGCGGCTCGTCGCGGACGCGAAGAACCAGGCCACGCGCATCGTGCGGGAGGCCGAGGAGACGTCGCAGCGCACGCTCGGCCAGCTCGAGCAGGAGCGGTCGCTCCTCGAGCGCAAGATCGACGAGCTGCGGGTCTTCGAGCGCGACTACCGCACGCGCCTGAAGAGCTACCTCGAGAACCTGCTCGGCGACCTGGACAACCGGGGCAGCGCGCTGCCGCCGCGTTCGGGTCAGTCCCAGCCGGGCACCGAGGCTCACAACCTCTGACGCCGACGCGCCCCGCGGGACGCGTCGCACCAGGTCAGCAGCAGCACGCCACGCCGGATTCACCCGGCGTGGCGTGTTGTGTCCCTAGTCCCGCACGCCTACAGTCACGTGACCTTGACAGACAGGGGGCACCGTCGTGGCCAACGACTCGCTCAGCACCGTCGACCTGACCGACTCCAAGGACTTCGCCAAGCTCGTGCGCGGCTTCCCCGTCCGGGACGGTGAGAAGGCATGGACCGTACGAGAGGTGCGCGACGTCGCCGACGAGCTCACCTCGGACATCGACCGCCTGACCTCGGAGCTCGCCGCGGCGGACGCGGAGCTCTCCGACCTGCTGCGCAACTCCGGTGACGGTGCGGGTGACGACCAGGCGGACTCCGGCTCGTCGGCGCTCGAGCGCGAGCAGGAGCTCGCGCTCGTCAACAGCACGCGCGACATGCTGGGCCAGACCCGTCGGGCGCTCGCCCGGATCCAGGTCGGCACGTTCGGCACCTGCGAGTCCTGCGGGCTGGCCATCGGCAAGGCCCGCGTGCAGGCCTTCCCGCGCGCGACGCTCTGCGTGGTGTGCAAGCAGCGGGAGGAGCGGCGCTGAGGCGCCCGTAGACTCCTGCGGTGCCCTCCAGCAGCCCGACCACCCGTTCCTCCGTGGCGCGCCGACGCCTGATCGCCACGCTCGTCGTCGTGACGGTCGTCGTGCTCGTCGTCGACCAGCTCACCAAGGCCTGGGCGCTGCGCTCGCTGACGCCCGGCGAGCGCACCGACATCATCGGTGACCTGCTCGGCTTCCAGCTCGTGTTCAACCCGGGTGCCGCGCTCTCGATCGCCACGGGCATGACGTGGGTGCTGACGATCGTCGCGATCGTGGTGGTCGTCGTCATCGCGCGCGCGTCGCGGAAGATCGGCTCGGCGCTGTGGGCCGTCGCGCTCGGGCTGCTGCTCGGCGGTGCGCTCGGCAACCTCGTCGACCGCATGGTCCGTGACCCCGGGGTCGCGCGCGGTCACGTCGTCGACTTCATCGCGTACGCGGACTTCTTCGTCGGGAACGTCGCCGACATCGCCATCGTCGTGGCGGCCGTGCTGATCGTCCTCGCGGTGGTGCTCGGCATCCACCTCGACGGGACGCGGGACGGTGCGCGCGACCTCGAGACGACCGACCATGCGGCCGACGAGCCCGCGCCCGCCGCCCCCGCCCCGGCCGCCCCCGCGCCGGCACGCACCGAGGACGAGGCGCAGGCCGGTGCCTGACACCCGCGCGCTGCCCGTGCCCGACGGGCTGGCCGGCGAGCGCGTCGACGCCGCCCTCGCGCGCCTCCTGGGCCTGTCCCGCACCCGCGCGGCCGAGATCGCCGCGGCCGGTGGCGTGCGCGTGGACGGTCGCGAGGTCGGCAAGTCCGACCGCCTCGTCGCGGGCGCGTGGCTCGAGGTGGAGATCCCGGACGTCGCGCCCGTCTCCCTCGAGGTGGTCGCCGAGCCCGTGCCCGGGATGGTCGTCGTGTATGACGACGACGACCTCGTGGTCGTCAACAAGCCCGTCGGCGTCGCGGCGCACCCCTCGCCCGGCTGGACCGGGCCCACGGTCGTCGGCGCGCTGGCTGCGGTGGGCTACCGCATCTCGACGTCGGGCTCGGCGGAGCGGCAGGGCATCGTCCACCGGCTCGACGCCGGCACGAGCGGACTGATGGTCGTCGCGAAGAGCGAGCACGCCTACACGGTGCTCAAGCGCGCGTTCAAGGAGCGCACGGTCGAGAAGGTCTACCACGCGCTCGTCCAGGGCCACCCGGAGCCGACGACGGGCACCATCGACGCGCCCATCGGCCGGCACCCGAGCTCGGACTGGAAGTTCGCGGTGGTGGCCGACGGCAAGCCGTCGATCACCCACTACGAGGTGCTCGAGATGCTCCCGTCCGCCTCCCTCGTGGAGGTGCACCTGGAGACGGGCCGCACGCACCAGATCCGGGTGCACTTCGCGGCGACGCGGCACCCGTGCGTCGGCGACCTGACCTACGGCGCGGACCCGTCGCTCGCGGCCCGCGTCGGGCTGACGCGGCAGTGGCTGCACGCCATGCGGCTCGGCTTCCACCACCCCAGCACGGGGGAGTGGCTCGAGCTGACCAGCGAGTACCCCGAGGACCTCGCGCGGTCGCTGGCGGTGCTGCAGGACGGGTACGTGTGACCACCGTCGTCCGGGTGGACTCGCCCGAGCGGCGCGCCGCGATGACTGCGATCCGGATGACCGTGTTCGTCGAGGAGCAGCACGTCGACCCGGCGCGCGAGATCGACGCGCTGGACGACGACCCGACGACGGTGCACGTCCTGGCGCTCGCCGACGACGGCACCCCGCTGGGCACGGCTCGGCTGCTCGCGCCGCACCACGGCGGCGAGCCAGCCCACATCGGCCGTGTCGCGGTCAGCGCCGCGGCGCGCGGGCTCGGCGTCGGCGCGATGCTCATGACGGATCTCGAGGCGCGGGCGCTGGACCTGTTCGGTGCGCCCCTCGACGGCGTCCGGGCGGTCGCCGTCGAGCTCAGCGCGCAGGAGCAGGCGCTCGGCTTCTACGCCCGACTGGGGTACGTCGCCCGGCCGGAGCGGTACCTCGACGAGGACATCTGGCACCGCGACGCGGTGAAGATCGTCACGTCCTCGGACACAGGTCGCGGGTCGCCCGGGAGTGTCGGCGCGGGCACGTAGGATCGCCCGCATGGCTGCTGCTGGGGGTTCCGACTTCGTCCACCTCCACGTGCACACCGAGTACTCGATGCTCGACGGCGCGGCCCGTCTGGGCGACCTGTTCACCGAGGTCGAGCGCGTCGGCCAGACCGCGATCGCGACCACGGACCACGGCTACCTGTTCGGCGCGTTCGACTTCTGGGCCAAGGCCACGGCCGCCGGGATCAAGCCCATCATCGGCGTCGAGGCGTACGTCACGCCGGGCACCAGCCGGTTCGACCAGACCCGTGTGCGGTTCGGCCAGCAGGGCCAGGAGAAGGACGACGTCTCGGCCCGCGGCTCGTACACGCACATGACGCTGCTGGCCCGGAACAACGAGGGCCTGCACAACCTCATGCGCGCCTCGTCGCTGGCCTCGCTCGAGGGCCAGATGGGCAAGTGGCCGCGCATGGACCGCGACCTGCTCGAGCGCTACGGCAAGGGCCTGATCGCGACCACCGGGTGCCCGTCGGGCGAGGTGCAGACCCGCCTCCGCCTGGGCCAGTGGGACGAGGCCGTGCGCGCCGCAGGCGAGCTGCAGGACCTGTTCGGCAAGGACTTCTACTACGTCGAGCTCATGGACCACGGGCTCGACATCGAGACGCGCGTCATCAAGGACCTGCTGCGTCTGGCGGAGACGATCGGCGCGCCGGTCGTCGCGACCAACGACCTGCACTACGTGCGCGAGGAGGACGCCGGCTCGCAGGAGGCGCTGCTCGCCATCAACTCGGGGTCCGCGCTCACCGAGCCGAGCTACGAGCAGGGCGGCAACCGCTTCGCGTTCGAGGGCTCGGGCTACTACGTCAAGTCCGCCGACGAGATGCGCCGCGTCTGGTCCGAGCTGCCCGAGGCCTGCGACAACACGCTGCGCATCGCCGAGCAGTGCGAGGTCTCGTTCAACACCTCGGCCAACTACATGCCGAACTACCCGGTCCCGGCCGGGGAGGACGAGACCAGCTGGTTCGTGAAGGAGGTCGAGACCGGCCTGCACGTGCGCTACCCGGACGGCATCCCCGACGACGTGCGCCAGCAGGCGGAGTTCGAGACCGAGGTCATCACCTCGATGGGCTTCCCGGGCTACTTCCTCGTGGTCGCCGACTTCATCAACTGGGCCAAGGACAACGGCATCCGCGTCGGCCCGGGCCGTGGTTCGGGCGCCGGCTCGATGGCCGCGTACGCGATGCGCATCACCGACCTGGACCCGCTCCAGCACGGCCTGATCTTCGAGCGGTTCCTCAACCCGGACCGCGTCTCCATGCCCGACTTCGACGTCGACTTCGACGAGCGCCGTCGTGGCGAGGTCATCCGGTACGTGACGGACAAGTACGGCGAGGACCGCGTCGCCCAGATCGTCACCTACGGCACCATCAAGGCAAAGCAGGCGCTCAAGGACTCCGCCCGGCTGCTCGGCATGCCGTTCGCGATGGGGGAGAAGCTCACCAAGGCGATGCCGCCCGCGATCATGGGCAAGGACATCTCGCTCACGGGCATCTTCGACCCGTCGGACAAGCGGTACTCCGAGGCCGAGGAGTTCCGCCAGGTGCACGCGGCGGACCCGGACGCGCAGCGCGTGGTCGAGCTGGCCAAGGGCATCGAGGGGCTGAAGCGCCAGTGGGGCGTGCACGCCGCCGGCGTCATCATGTCCAGCGACCCGCTGATCGACATCATCCCGATCATGCGCCGCCCGCAGGACGGCGCGGTCATCACGCAGTTCGACTACCCGACGTCCGAGGGCCTCGGCCTGATCAAGATGGACTTCCTCGGGCTGCGCAACCTGACGATCCTCGACGACGCGCTCGAGAACATCGTGATGAACGGCAAGGAGCCGGTGGTCCTCGAGGACCTCGAGCTCACCGACCGCTCGACCTACGAGCTGCTGGGCCGCGGTGACACGCTGGGCGTGTTCCAGCTCGACGGCGGCGGCATGCGGTCCCTGCTGCGGCTCATGCGCCCCGACAACTTCGAGGACATCTCGGCCGTCGGTGCGCTGTACCGGCCCGGACCGATGGGCGCGAACTCGCACACGAACTACGCGCTGCGCAAGACCGGCGCGCAGCAGGTCACGCCGATCCATCCCGAGCTCGAGGAGCCGCTCGCGGAGATCCTCGGCACGACGTACGGCCTGATCGTGTACCAGGAGCAGGTCATGGCGATCGCCCAGCGCGTCGCCGGGTACTCGCTCGGGCAGGCCGACATCCTGCGCCGCGCGATGGGCAAGAAGAAGAAGTCGGAGCTGGACAAGCAGTTCGAGGGCTTCTCGGGCGGCATGATCGAGCGCGGCTACTCGATGGCCGCGGTGCAGACGCTGTGGGACATCCTGCTGCCGTTCTCCGACTACGCCTTCAACAAGGCGCACTCGGCCGCGTACGGCGTCATCTCCTACTGGACGGCCTACCTCAAGGCCAACTACCCGACCGAGTACATGGCCGCGCTGCTGACCAGCGTGCGCGACGACAAGGACAAGTCGGCGCTGTACCTCGGCGAGTGCCGGCACATGGGCATCACGGTCCTGCCGCCCGACGTCAACTCGTCGGCGGCCAACTTCACGGCCGTCGGCACCGACATCCGGTTCGGCCTGACCGCGGTGCGCAACGTCGGCGCCAACGTCGTCGACGCGATCGTGCGCTCGCGCGAGGAGAAGGGCGAGTTCGCCTCGTTCACGGACTTCCTCGACAAGGTGCCGGCCGTCGTCTGCAACAAGCGGACCATCGAGTCGCTCATCAAGGCGGGGGCGTTCGACTCCCTCGGACACCCACGCCGCGCGCTCCTGCTGGTGCACGAGCAGGCCGTGGACGCCGTGATCGGCGTCAAGCGCAAGGAGGCCGAGGGGCAGTTCGACCTGTTCGCCGACGTGTTCGGCGGTGACGACGACCCCGGGTTCGCGGTCGCGATCCCGGACCTGCCCGACTGGGACAAGAAGCAGCGGCTGGCCTTCGAGCGCGAGATGCTCGGCCTGTACGTCTCCGACCACCCGCTGTCCGGCATCGAGCACGTGCTCGCGGCGGCCGCGGACGTCTCGATCGCCACCCTGATGGCCGACGAGCAGCGGCCGGACGGCTCGACGGTCGTCATCGCCGGGCTCATCACGTCGCTGCAGCGCAAGATGTCGAAGCAGGGCAACCCGTGGGCCGCGGTGACGATCGAGGACATGGAGGGCTCCGTCGAGATCATGTTCTTCGGCGAGACCTACCTGGCCTACTCCACGGTGCTCGCCGAGGACGCCGTGGTCGTCGTGCGCGGCCGGGTGCGCCGTCGGGACGAGACGATGCAGCTGCAGGCCATGGAGGTCTCGCTGCCCGACGTGTCGGTCACCGCGGACTCACCCGTCGTCGTCTCGATGGCGGTCGCCCGCTGCACGCCGCCGCTCGTCGAGCGACTGCGCGAGGTGCTGTCCACGCACCCCGGCGTCACCGAGGTCCACCTGCGCCTGACGCAGCCGGGGCGGGCGACGGTCATGCGGCTCGACGACGGCCTGCGCGTCGAGCGGTCGCCCTCGCTGTTCGGCGACCTCAAGGCGCTGCTCGGTCCGAGCTGCCTCGCGTCTTAACTCTTGCGTTATATAACCTGGGGTGCAAACATCGGGTGATGCACCCGATGGACGCGCTGGGGGACCCGGTCCGACGCCGGCTGGTCGAGCTGCTGGCCGACGGCCGGCGGCCCGCGGGCGAGCTCGCCGCCGCCGTGGGGGCGGAGTTCGGCATCAGCCAGCCCGCCACCTCGCGCCACCTGCGCGTGCTGCGGGAGGCGGGCGTGGTCGAGGCCGAGGTGCGCGGGCCCGTACGGCTGTACGCGGTGCGTTCCGAGCCGCTCGACGACCTCGCGGCGTGGGTCGACGACGTGCGCCGGTTCTGGTCGACGCGCCTGGACGCCTTGGACACCGAGATCGCCCGGGGTCGGCGGGCTTCCGCCGGTCGACCCGCACCCGCCGGCCGACAAGCGGCCGCCGGCCCGACTGCAGCGGAGGACCCGAGATGACGAACGACGTCCGAGCCACGCTCAGCCCGTTCCGGGACGGCACCGCCGTGCTGTTCGAGCGGCGGTACGCCACGACGACCGACGACCTGTGGGACGCCGTCACCACCCCCGAGCGGCTCGCGCGATGGCTGGGTCCCGTCTACGGCGACCTCCGGGCCGGCGGCTCCTACGAGCTGCGCATGGGGGAGGACCTCCCGGGCGCGGCCGAGAACGCCGTCGGCGAGATCCGGGACTGCGACGCCCCGCACATGTTCTCCGTGACGTGGCGCTTCCCCGGAGAGGAGCAGACCTTCGTCATCGTGAGCGTCAGCCCGGACGACGACGGTGCCGTGCTCCAGCTCCAGCACTACGGCCTGACCCCGGCGGGTGCGCGCGGGTACGCCGGTGGGTGGCACGCGAGCCTCGACCAGCTGACGGACCACGTGGCCGGCGTGCCGGTGCGGTCCTGGCAGGAGGCGTTCGACGCGGCGCTGCCGCTCTACCGGGAGGGCGAGACCGGTGACACGGGCGGCGGTCAGCCGACCGTGGCCTCCTCGTAGCCGCCGGGCAGGTCGACCTCGACGACGTCTCCCTTGACCAGCTGGCGGCCGCGGCGGGTCTCGTCCTCGCCGTTGACGGTCACCGCGCCGTCGTCGAGCAGGGCGCGGGCGTGGGCGCCCGACTCGGCGAGGTTGGCCAGCTTGAGGAACTGACCGAGGCGGATCGAGTCGTCCGTGATGGGCACCGTGATCATGCGCACAGTCTGCCCGTGATGCGGCCCTGCCGGGCCCGCGTCCAGCCCAGCGGCATACACTCGGCCGGTGATCTCCCGCATCGACCTGCGCGGTCGCGCCCTGTCGCGCCGCGAGCTCCTCGCCGAGCTCCCGCGCGCCGAGGTCGACGTCGAGCACGCGGGCGAGGTCGTCGCGCCCCTGCTGGACGACGTCCGCCGGCGCGGGGCCGCCGCCCTGCGTGACCTGGCCGAGCGGTTCGACGGCGTGCGACCCGAGCACCTGCGCGTGCCCGCGAAGACCATCGCCGCGGCGGTCGACGTCCTCGACCCGGACGTGCGGGCCGCGCTGGACGAGACGATCAGCCGCGTCCGGGCCGTGCACGCCGCACAGGTCCCGCAGGGCTTCACCGTGCAGGTCGCCCCCGGCGCGCAGGTCCGCCAGCGCTGGATCCCCGTCCGCCGCGTGGGCCTCTACGTGCCCGGTGGGCTGGCCGTCTACCCGTCCTCGGTGATCATGAACGTCGTCGCGGCCCAGGCCGCGGGCGTCGGCTCGCTCGCGGTCGCGTCCCCGCCGCAGAAGGACCGCGACGGCCTCCCGGACGCGGTCGTGCTGGCCACGTGCGCGCTGCTCGGTGTCGACGAGGTGTACGCCGTCGGCGGCGCGCAGGCGGTCGGCATGTTCGCCTACGGCGCGGCAGGCTCCGACGAGGTCGACGGCGAGACGCTGTGCGAGCCCGTCGACGTCGTGACCGGCCCGGGCAACGTCTACGTCGCCGCGGCCAAGAGGCTCGTGCGCGGCGTCGTCGGCATCGACTCCGAGGCCGGCCCGACCGAGATCGCGATCCTGGCCGACGGCACCGCCGACGCGGGCCACGTCGCCGCGGACCTGGTCTCGCAGGCCGAGCACGACCCGCTCGCCGCGGCCGTCCTCGTGACGCCGAGCGCGGAGCTCGCGGGCGCGGTCGAGGCCAAGCTGGCCGACCGCACCGAGGCGACCTTCCACCGCGGCCGCGTCGCGCAGGCGCTGGACGGCTCGCAGTCCGCGATCGTGCTCGTCGACGACCTCGAGCAGGGGCTGGCCGTGGTCAACGCCTACGGCGCCGAGCACCTCGAGATCCAGACGGCGGACGCCGCGGAGGTGGCGGAGCGCGTCACGAGCGCGGGCGCCATCTTCGTCGGTCCGTACTCGCCCGTGTCGTTGGGCGACTACATGGCCGGCTCGAACCACGTGCTCCCCACCGGGGGCTGCGCACACTTCACCAGCGGGCTCGGTGTCCACTCGTTCCTGCGCGCCGTGCAGGTCATCGAGTACGACGCGGACGCGCTGGGCGAGGTGGCGGACCGGATCGTCGCGCTGGCGGAGGCCGAGGGTCTCCCCGCACACGGCGAGGCGGTACGCGCGCGCTTCTGACGGTGCGGGCCGTTGGCCTGCACCGTCGCCCGGGGAGTAGCACAGTAGGAGCAGGACGAACGCGCCCGTGCAGCGCGAGGGAAGTGGGCGCATCCAGTGACCGGTAATGCCATGTTCGAGCACCGAGACGTCGCGCTGCTGGCGGTGACGGCCGTCGAGGCGCCCGTCGTCATGCCCTCGCAGCGGTTCGACGAGCAGCTCGCGAGCACCCTCAAGCGGCTCCGGCTGCCCAAGGGCCTGCTGCGCCGCGTCGCCGGCGTGACCGAGCGCCGCTGGTGGGATGACGGGACGACGTTCGACGACGCCGCCACCCAGGCCGCCGCCAAGGCGCTCGCCGAGTCGGGCGTCGACCCCGGCGAGGTCGGGCTGCTCATCAACACCTCGGTGACCCGCACCCATCTCGAGCCGTCGGTCGCCTCGCGCATCCACGACGGGCTCGGCCTGCCGTCGAGCGCGCTGAACTTCGACATCACCAACGCGTGCCTCGGCTTCGTCAACGGGCTGACGCTCGCCGCCCAGCTCATCGACGCCGGTCAGATCCGCTACGCCGTGATCGTCGACGGCGAGGACCCGCGCCCCACGCAGGAGGCGACGATCCGGCGCCTGTCGCGCGAGGACTCCACGCGCGACGACTTCCTGCGGGAGTTCGCGACGCTGACGCTCGGAGCGGGCGCCGCGGCCGCGGTGCTCGGCCCGGCGAGCCTGCACCCGGGCGCGCACCGCGTGCTCGGCGGGGTCTCGCGCGCCGCGACGCAGCACCACACGCTGTGCGTCGGCGGCCCCGACGGCATGTCGACGGACCCGCAGGGCCTGCTCGACGGCGGGCTCGAGCTCGTCGTCGAGGCGTGGAACGAGGCCGAGCCGCGCTGGAACTGGAACGCCGCCGACCGGTTCATCACGCACCAGGTCTCCACCGTGCACACCACGTCGATCGTCGACGCCCTGGGCCTCGACCGGCGCCGCGTGCCGACGACGTACCCGCGCTGGGGCAACGTCGGCCCCGCGTCGCTGCCGATGACCCTGGCCGCCGAGGCGGACTCGCTCAGCGCGGGCGACCGCGTGGTCTGCATGGGCGTCGGCTCCGGGCTGAACACCGCGATGACGGAGATCGTCTGGTGATGCCGGCGACGACGGTGGCCACGCTCGCACCGAGCGGGCTGCCGGGGCTCGACCCTGCCTGGTCGCGCGTGGTCCGGACGCCCTCGGGCGCCTGGCACGTGCTAGACAACGCCGCGCACCTCACGGCCGAGCCCGTCGGGACCCTGCTGTGCGTGCACGGCAACCCCACCTGGTCGTACCTGTGGCGGACGTTCGTCGCGGCCGCCACGGCGGCCGAGCGGCCGTGGCGCGTGATCGCGGTGGACCAGCTCGACATGGGCTTCTCGCAGCGCACCGGAGACACGCACCTGCTTGCCGACCGCGTGCGCGAGCTCGGCGAGCTCACGGACACGCTCGGACTGGCCGGCCCGGTCGTCACCGCCGGGCACGACTGGGGAGGCTCGATCAGCCTCGGCTGGGCCGTCGACCACCCCGAGCTGCTCGCCGGCGTGGTCCTGCTGAACACCGCGGTCTTCCAGCCGCTCGCCGAGCGCGCCCCCGCCGCCCTGCGTCCCGTCATGGTCCCGGGCGTGCGGCAGGCCGCGACGGTCACGACCACCGGCTTCATCGACACCACGCTCGCGCTGGCCCACCCGCGCCTCGACGGCGCTGTGCGCCACGCCTTCCGCGCGCCGTACCGCACCGCCGCGCGCCGTACCGCGGTCGGCGACTTCGTCGCGGACATCCCGGCGGTCGCCGACCACCCCAGCCGCCCCGAGCTGGAGCGGATCGCGGCCGGCGTCAGCGAGCTCGACGTGCCCGCGCTGCTGGCATGGGGCGCGCGCGACCCGGTGTTCTCCGACCGCTTCCTGCGCGACCTGCAGGATCGCCTCCCGCACGCCGACGTGCACCGGTACCCGACCGCGGGCCACCTGGTCGCGGAGGACGAGGACGTCGCGACCGGCGTGCTGCGCTGGCTCGACGCCCGCGTCGCCGCGCCCGCCGTCCAGCCGCCGGCGCCCGAGCCTGCCCCCGTCCGCCTGCTCGGCGCGACCCTGACCGAGCGCGCGGACGACGACGGCCCGGCGCTCGTCGAGCTGCACGGCGACACCTCCCGCACCGTCTCGTGGCGCGCCCTGGCGCGCCGTACCGAGGAGATCGCGCGCGGCCTGGCCGTGATCGGCGTCCGCCCGGGGGACCGCGTCGCGGTGCTCGTGCCGCCCGGTGCCGACC
Source organism: Cellulomonas sp. PhB150 (assembly GCF_003755175.1). Classification (GTDB taxonomy): domain Bacteria; phylum Actinomycetota; class Actinomycetes; order Actinomycetales; family Cellulomonadaceae; genus Cellulomonas. The sequence goes on from NZ_RKHX01000002.1 coordinate 591,974, forward strand.
TGACCGCGGTCCTCTACGCGTGCCTGCGGCTCGGTGCGGTCGTCGTGGTGGCGGACGCGGGGCTGGGTGTCGGCGCGCTCTCGCGCGCGGTCAAGGCGGCCGAGCCCGTGGCCGTGATCGGCATCGAGCGGGCGCTGCTCGCCGCGAAGGCGTTCCGGTGGGCTCCCACGCTCGTCGCCGCAGGTCCGATCCACCGCCGGGCCCGCGCCGCGCTCGGTGTGGAGGCGACCCTGGTGGAGCTGGCCGACCTGGGTGCCGTCTCCGACGTGGAGCTCGCGTGGCCCGACGGCGACGACGAGGCCGCGGTGCTGTTCACCTCGGGATCGACCGGGCCGGCCAAGGGAGTCGTCTACACGCAGCGCGGCCTGGCGGGCATGCGCGACGCCGTCGCGCGGACCTACGGGATCTCGGCCGAGCGCTCGTTCGTCGCCGCGTTCGCGCCCTTCGCGCTGCTCGGCCCGGCGCTCGGGGCCACGAGCGTCAGCCCGGACATGGACGTGACCGCACCGCGCACGCTGACCGCCGCCGCGCTGGCCGCGGCCGTGCGCGCCGTGGACGGCGCCGTCGTGTTCGCCTCGCCGGCCGCGCTCGCGGGCATCCTGGCCACGCAGGACGAGGCGTCCGACGACGACCGTGCCGCGCTGGCCGGCGTCGAGACGCTGCTGTCGGCGGGCGCGCCCGTGCCCGCCGACCTGCTGCTGGCCGTGCGCGAGGTGCTGCCCGCGGCCCGCCTGCACACGCCGTACGGCATGACCGAGATGCTGCCGGTCACCGACATCGAGCTCGACGAGATCCTCGCGGCCGGCGACGGCCCGGGCGTGTGCGTCGGTCGGCCGGTCGAGGGCGCGCGCGTCGCGATCAGCGCGCTGTCCGACGAGGGCGTAGCGGTCGGCGTCCCGGACGGCACCGCGGACGTGCTCGGCGAGATCCTCGTGACCGGCCCGCACCTCAAGGACCGCTACGACCGGCTGTGGTTCACGCAGGACGCGTCCGCGCGCGACGCCGGCTGGCACCGCACGGGCGACGTCGGGCGGCTCGACGCCGAGGGGCGGCTCTGGGTCGAGGGCCGGCTCGCGCACGTCGTCGCGAGCGACCGCGGCGTGGTGACGCCCGTCGCGCCCGAGCGGCTCGTCGACGCGCTCGACGGCGTCGCCCGCTCGGCGGTCGTCGGGGTGGGCCCGCGGGGCACCCAGCAGCTCGTCGTGGTCGTCGAGCCCGACGAGCCCGCGCGGGCCGGCCTGGCCGACCCGGACCTCGCGGGGCGCGTCAGGCGGGCGCTGGCCGGCCTGCCCGTGCCGGTCGCCGCGGTGCTCGTCGTCCCAGGGCTGCCCACCGACCTGCGGCACAACTCGAAGATCGACCGCACCCGGCTGGCCGGCTGGGCCGCCGCGGTGCTCGCCGGACGGCGGGCCCGCCTGTGAGGACCGTGCTGGTCACCGGCGCGAGCGGCATGCTCGGCGGCGCGGTCGCCGCGCGGCTCGTGGCCGACGGGTGGGACGTCCGCACGCTGCAGCGCCGCCCCTCGGGCGTGGCAGGCGCGCACGACGAGCTCGGGTCGGTCACCGACGCGGAGGCCGTCGCCCGTGCGGTCACCGGCGCCGAGGCGGTCGTCCACCTCGCCGCGAAGGTCGACATCGTCGGGCCCGAGGACGAGTACCGCATGATCAACGTCGAGGGCACCCGGACGGTGCTCGACGCCGCGCGTGCCGCGGGCGTGGCCCGTGTCGTCTACGTCTCCTCGCCGTCGGTCGCCCACACGGGCGCGTCGCTCGTCGGCGCCGGTGCCGGCCCCGCCGAGCCGGCCCACGCGCGCGGACCCTACGCGCGCACCAAGGCCGCCGCCGAGCAGCTCGCGCTCGCCGCCGACCAGCCCGGGTTCCGGGTCGTCGCCGTCCGCCCGCACGTCGTGTGGGGGCCGGGGGACACCCAGCTCGTCGGCCGCATCGTCGACCGCGCCCGCGCGGGCCGGCTGCCGATCCTCGGCACGGGTGCCCCCCTCATCGACACGACCTACGTGGACAACGCCGTCGACGCGCTCGTCGCGGCCCTGGTCGCTCCCGCCGACTCCTACGGTCAGGCGTACGTCGTGACGAACGGCGAGCCGCGCCCGGTCCGCGAGCTGATCGACGCGATCTGCGCCGCCAGCGGCGTCCCGGTCCCGCGGCGACGCGTGCCCGCCGCGCTCGCTCGCGCCGCCGGTGCGGGCCTCGACGCCGCGTGGGCGCACCTCCCGCTGCCCGGCGAGCCGCCTCTGACGCGGTTCGTCGCCGAGCAGCTGTCCACCGCGCACTGGTTCGACCAGCGGCGCACGCGCGAGGCGCTCGGGTGGGAGCCGCGCGTGAGCGTCGACGAGGGCATCGCGCGGCTGGCGGCGCACGCGCGCGCGGCTGTGGACGCCTGACCGGCACGGACGCGCACGTCCCTAGACTCGGACCCGTGACTGCCGACATCGCCCGTCCCGCGTTGCCGCTGCGGCCGGAGCTCGTCGGGCTCGAGCCCTACGGGGCGCCGCAGCTCGACGTCCCGCACCTGCTCAACGTCAACGAGAACCCGTACGCCCCCTCGGAGCAGGTCGTCGCGGACATCGCGGCCGCCGTCGCGGAGGCGGCCCGTGGCCTCAACCGGTACCCCGACCGCGACTTCGAGGCGCTGCGGGCCGACCTGGCGGACTACCTGGCCACCGAGTCGGGCGTGCGGCTCGACGTCGCCCAGCTGTGGGCCGCCAACGGCTCGAACGAGATCATGCTGCACGTGCTGCAGGCGTTCGGCGGCCCCGGCCGCACCGCGCTGTCGTTCGCGCCCACGTACTCGATGTACCCCGAGTACGCCCGGGACACCTCCACGGCCTGGGTCGCCGGGCGGCGCGCGGAGGACTTCAGCCTCGACCCCGACGCGGCCCGCGCGGCGATCGCCGAGCACGCGCCCTCGGTGGTGCTGCTCGCGAGCCCCAACAACCCCACGGGCACGGCGCTGCCGGCATCGACGGTGCTCGCGGTGCTCGACGCGGCCGCCGAGGTGCCCGGCGGGTGCGTCGTCGTGGTCGACGAGGCCTACGGCGAGTTCCGCCGCCGCGGCGTCCCGAGCGCGCTCGAGCTGCTCGCCGAGCACCCGCACCTGGCCGTGAGCCGCACGATGTCCAAGGCCTTCGGGCTGGCCGGCGCGCGCGTCGGCTACCTCGCCGCGGCGAGCGAGCTCGTGGACGCGCTGCGCGTGGTCCGCCTGCCGTACCACCTGTCCGGCGTGACGCAGGCGGTCGCGCGGGCCGCGCTCGCCCACAGCGCCGAGCTGATGGCGCAGGTCGGCTCGCTGCGCGACGAGCGCGACGCCCTGGTGGGGTGGCTGCGGGGCAGGGGCCTGACCGTCGCGGAGTCCGACGCGAACTTCGTGCTGTTCGGCCTGTTCGACGACCGGCACGCGATCTGGCAGGGTCTGCTCGACCGGGGGGTCCTGATCCGCGAGGTCGGCCCGGACGGATGGTTGCGGGTGTCGGTCGGCACACCGCAGGAGACGGCGGCGTTCAAGGACGCCCTGGTGGAGGTCGCATCACTATGAGCCCGACGAAGAAGCGCGTCGCCCGCATCGAGCGCGCGACGAGCGAGTCGAGCGTGCTGGTCGAGCTGGACCTGGACGGCACGGGCCGCACGGACATCTCGACGACGGTGCCGTTCTACGACCACATGCTCACCGCGCTGGGCAAGCACTCGCTGATCGACCTCACGGTCAAGGCGACCGGCGACACCCACATCGACGCGCACCACACGGTCGAGGACGTGGCCATCGTCATCGGCGAGGCGCTGCGCGAGGCGCTGGGGGACAAGCGCGGGATCTCCCGGTTCGGCGACGCGACCGTCCCGCTCGACGAGGCGCTCGCGCAGGCCGTGGTCGACGTGTCGGGCCGCCCCTACCTCGTGCACACCGGCGAGCCGATCGGCCAGGAGTACCACCTCATCGGCGGTCACTTCACCGGCGCGCTGACGCGGCACGTCCTGGAGTCGATCGCGCACCACGCGGCGTTCAGCATCCACGTCCGCGTGCTCGCCGGCCGGGACCCGCACCACATCGTCGAGGCCCAGTTCAAGGCGCTGGCGCGTGCGCTGCGGTTCGCCGTGGCGCTCGACCCCCGCGTGGAGGGCATCCCGTCCACGAAGGGCGCGCTCTGATGGCCGACGACGACGAGATCGTCGTCCCCGACGACCTGTCGTCGCTGTTCGCCCCGGTCGACGAGGACCCGTCCGTCGCGCTCGTCGTGACCCCGGTGGCCGTCCCCGCGCCGCTCGCCGCGGCGTGCGTGCTCGCCGGCGTGGCCGTCGACGTCGTGCCCTCGTCGTCGGGCGCGATCGCCGTGCTCCGCGAGCCCGCCAGCGCCACGGACGGCGCGACCGCCATCTCCAAGCTGCTGCGCGCCACGCCCGTGGTGCTGCTCGAACGGCGCGAGGGCAACGTCCGCGCCGTGCGGTGGTCGGGGGGCGAGGCGGGCGAGGAGATCGCGTCCGGGCTCCTGCTCGCCAACGGTCCGGGCGTCCTCGAGGACCTGCTGCTCGGGTCCGTCGAGGCGTCCGAGCTCGAGGGTGTCGTCACGAGCGTCGGCATGTCCCGCTGGAAGGCCACGCGGCTGCTGGCCGCGTCGGCGCGCAAGCGCTGACCTTCACAGCGCGTTCACAGAACTTCCCCCTTGCGGCCACGACGCGCGGCCCGCGATGATGGGCCTTCCGACGCCCGCACTGGCCCCCTGGTGCGGGCGTCGTCCTGTCCCGAGCGTGCCTACAGCGCCTCGAGGAACGGTCGCAGTGCCGCGACGCTGGTGTCGTAGAGCCCCTGCCGGGCGTCGGCGACCTGCGAGCGGTACCGGTCCTGCGCGCCGAGCACGTCGGTCGACAGCTCGAGCAGCCGCGCGCCGAGGTGGCGCTCCGCGACGTCCACGCCCCACTCGGGCCGGCCGACGTCCTCGAGGAAGTAGCGCAGCTTGGCGTGCGAGACCAGGCTGAGGATCGGCGTCCCGAGGCCGAACGGGATCATCCCGGCGTGCCCGCGCATGCCGACCACGAGGGCCGCCTCGCGGTAGAGCCGGGTGGTCTCCTCGACGCCGAGCCGGAAGAAGCTGTCGACGCCCACGCGCGTCCCGTGCTCGCGGAACAGGTCGACCGCGATGCGCTCGTCGGGGATCGTGTGCGCCCCGATCCGCACCTGCGCGACGCCGGACAGGCCCCGCACGAAGGCGTCGATCTCGGCCAGGAACGCCGGGTACTCGTCCTTGAACCGCAGCGCGGAGCGGTCGTAGGCGACGTTGAGGTAGACGACGTCGCGCGTGGCGGTGTCCTCGACCGGGTCGGTGTACGCCGTGCCGGGCAGCAGCCCGAGGATCGTCGTCGGGCACGGCAGGTACGTCACGCGATCGGCGAGGTCCGCGGGCAGCAGCGCGCGCACGCGCTCGATCGACCCGCGGTTGCGCAGCCCGACGAACTGCGCGCGGTCGACGACGTGCGTGAGGGACTCGCGGAACCGTGAGCCGAGGAACTCCTGGCCGGGGAAGAGGTTGTAGCCGACGGCCACGAGCCCCAGCGGCACGGTCAACCGGTCGAGGCTCGCGTCGGGCACGTTCCACTGCCAGCCGGAGTTGCCGTTGGGCGAGGTGTCCGGCAGGAACAGCCCGCCGCCGCCTACCAGCAGGCCGCTCGTCGCGTTGACCGCGTCGACGGCGGCCTCGTCGAACACCTGGTGCACGTGCACGCCGTGCCAGTCGGCGACCCCGCGCACGTGCGTGACCGCCTCGCGGACCGCGGCGGGCAGGAGCACGTCGCCGTAGTTGCCGAGCGGGTCGACGTAGAACGCGGCGTGCGACAGCGTGATGCCGGCGGGGTCGCTCGTGGCCACCACCTCGGCGTCCGGCGTCGTGCGGACGGCACGGGCGTGCACGAGGCGTGCCTTGTGGCGCAGCGGCTCGAGGGCCAGCGCCGAGCGGGCGTGCTCGCGGGCCCCGTCGAGGTCGCCGACGATCCACGCGACCTCGGCGAGCGCGACGTGCGCCTCGCCCGCACGGTTCGAGGCGAGCGCCGTGGAGGCCAGGACGGCGGCGTCGTCGTACCGCGAGACCGCTCGGTAGGAGGCCGCGAGGTCGAGCGCGTAGCCGGTGTCGAGCTGGCCGGCCTCGAGCGCGTGCGACTCGAGCAGCGCGACGGCCCCGGCGAAGTCGCCCGCGCCGCGCAACCGGGTGGCCTCGCGCTGCGCGGCCACGGGCCCGCGCGCGTCGGTCTCGGGCACGCCCGCGCCGCGCGCCTTGTACGCGGTCGCCGCGGTGGGGTCCGCGATCTGCCCCTGCTCCGCGAGCCGCGCGCACGCGGTGAGGAACGCGGCGTCGCTCACGTCGTACTGGTGCCACAGCGCCTCGAGGCGCGCGTAGCCGTGCTCGCCGCCGTCCCACGGCTTGAACTTGCCCGTGAAGTGCAGGATCGCCGTGTCCTGCGGCGGCACCCCGCCGCGGCGGGTGGCGCGCTTGACCCAGTTGTAGCGCCGCGGCAGGTGCAGGTAGTCCCCGTCGAGCGCCGCGGTGATGACGCCCTGGTCGTGCCGCTCGAGCTCGTACTCGCCGCTCTCGCCGATGGCGTCCAGCCGCGCCGCGAACGTGCCGTCGGTGTACGTCTCGTCGAACGCCAGCAACCCGCTGTTGAGCTTGCGGCCGCCGTCGGAGTCGAAGAACTGCGGGACGGCGGCGAACGGGGCGTCGAGCGCGAACAGGTCGTCGATCCGGTCGAGCACCACCATGTCGGTGTCGAGCGTGACGATCCTGCGGTACCCCGTCAGCCGGAACGCGTCGAGGATGTAGTACGCCTTGGTGTACAGGTAGTTCGCGGCCGACCCCTTGGTGTACCGCTCGTAGCGCTCGGTCCCCACGCGCACGAAGCGCAGGTCGGGCCGCAGCGAGACCGCGCGCGAGATGTTCGCCAGGGACAACCCGTCGTGCAGCACGACGACGTCCGCCTCGACGTCCGGGTTCGTCAGCGTCAGGCTCTTGAGCAGCACGACGAAGCCCGGGAAGTAGTTGTCGTCGACGAAGGCGACGAACGCTCTGTCGTGGGTGGGTCCGGTCATGGGGGTGCTCACCTCAGGCTGATCGTGATGTCGGTGGTGGACACGGCGCGGTCCATGACCCAGCGCCGCTCGTTCTCGTAGCTGTGGGCCGCCGCGACGGGCAGGTGCATCGCCTCGGGGACCCGGTAGGCGCCCCCGTCGTAGAAGTCGAAGCCGACGAGGTCGATGGCCGTGCTGACGTCGAGGTAGTCGACGAGCCGCAGGGTGTTGAAGCCCGTCGTCGGGACCTTGAGGTCCTCGCGCTCCGCGGGCGTGAACAGGCTCAGCGCGGGCCAGCGCAGCGACTCGTCGCCGAGGTAGGTCTGGGCGCCGGGCTCGACGTGCTCGAGCACCGACGAGCGCCACAGGTCGCGCTTGCCGCTGAACACGAGCCGCACGTCGACGGGGCGCGACCAGTTGAAGCTGTGCAGGTGGATCGTGGCGTGCACGTCCGTCTTGGTGCCCGTGTGCGGCGCGTCGATCGCGAACGAGTTGAACCGCACGACGACGTCGTAGGAGTCGATGAGGGGCCCGGCGTCGTGCTCGAGCAGGCGCGCCGAGTTCGCGACCAGGCAGACGGACTTCCCGGCGAGGTACTGGCGCAGGCCGGACATGTCGAGGGTGCGCAGCGCGACGGCCTCGTCGGCGGTGAGCCGGCCGCGGGTGGGCAGGCGGCGGGCCCCGTTGACGGCGGCCACGAGCGGCGCGAGCGGTGCGAGCGGCTCACCGGCGCTGACGGTCCGGGCGACGAGCGCCTCGTACCCCGCGCCGAACCCGGTCCCCGCGGCGCGGGTGGCGGCGAGGGCGGCGGCGAAGGTCGGCAGGCCGGCGCTCCCGGCCGCCACCAGCTGCTCGGCGTGCACCCACGCGTCGACGGCGTCGGGAGCCTCGAGCCCGCCCGCGAGCGCGGCCAGCGACGCGTCGAGCTGGGCGGCGCCGGCGCCGGAGTCCCAGCCCTGCGCGCCGTCGTTGGGCAGGGCGAGGTCCTGGCCGGTGAGGTCGCGGTAGCGCTGCGCCGCCGTGCGGGCGCCGGTGTAGTCGCCGAGCGCGTCGAGGCTCGTGGCCAGCCCGCGCCAGCTGCCCTGCGAGGCGGGGCGGGACTCGACGAGCAGGCGGTAGACCTCGACCGCCAGCTCGGTCTCCCCGGCGGACTGCGCGCGTCGCGCGACGTCGAGCAGCGACGTGAACAGCGCCGGCCACGCGCCGTGCCACGGTCGCACGCCGGCCTCGACCGCGAGCGACCGGGCGGCGTTGCGGCGCAGGTCGGCGAGCGCCTGGGCGTGCGCGAGCACGGCCTGGGTCAGCACGATGCGCTGCCACTGCGAGCTCGACGACACGCCGGTCGCGGTGGCGGAGACGGACGAGACGACCGCGGCGTACCGGCGGTTGAGCCGCAGCGACGGGGCGACCGTGGTCGCCGTCCGGCGGGCGACCCCGGTGACGGCACGCCGTGCGCGGCGCCTGACGTTGTTCACGCGACTTCCTCCCGGTGGTCCGGCCCGTGGTCTCACGTGCCGTTGGACCGGACCCTAGGAGGGCCAGGTGACGCGAGGGGGTCGTCCGGATGCCGCGCCTGACGCCTGGTGGAACGCGAGGTGAACATTGGCTGGCGCCGAGCGCGCGGCGGTGGTGAGTGGCCCGACGGGGCGGGCATCCTCCGGGGGTGAGAGCGGCACCGAGGCGGTGCCGCAGGACTCGGACGAAGGACTGATGGAGCTGCGCAACCCGCCCCTGCTCGTCGACGGCCCGGCCGTCGACGAGACGTACGACATCGCCTACCTGACGAACTACCTCGGCAAGCTCGACACCGGGATCGCGTTCACGGACCGGGCGTACCTCGCCGCGCTCGCGGGCTCGGCGTACTCGACGCTGGTGCTCGGGAACAGCCTGACGCCGCAGTACCCCGGGGACGGCCTCGCGTACACCACGTCGCTCGCGGAGTACCGGCGGCGCGACCCGCTGCTGCACCTCGTCAACGGGCTCGGCTCGTTCGTCAGCCACCTGCGCCAGGGCTACCTCCCGGAGCACCGGGCGGGGCACAAGGTCGCGATCATGCACGACGAGCCGCAGGCCTTCGACTTCTACTCGACCGACGTGTGGAACCGCGCGCACGTGCGCGACACGCTCATGGCCGCGCAGGACGGGTTCGTGTTCGTCTCGGCCCGGAGCCGCGACCTGTGGGTCGAGGAGGCGGGCCTGCACGACGCTCCGCTGCACGTGCTGCCGAACACGTGCGCCGAGGAGGCGCTCATCGAGGCGACGCTCGCGCACCGCGACCGGGCCGACGTCGCGCGCGGGCTCGGGATCGACCCGGACGTGCTCAACGTCGTCGTGGTCGGCACCGTGCAGCGCCGCAAGGCCCAGCTCGACGTGGTGGACGCGGTGCGCCGGCTCCGGGCCCGCCGCCCGGACCTGCCGGTCCACCTGCGCATCGTGGGCCGCCCGCGCGAGCCCCTCTACGGCGACGAGCTCGCCGCGTACGTCGTCGAGCACGACCTCGCCGACGTGGTGACCGTCGTGGGCGAGGTGGCCAAGCCCCAGGCGCTCGCGCACATCGCCGCGGCCGACGTCCTCGTGCTCGCGTCGCACACCGAGGCGATGCCGCTCGTCCTGCTCGAGGCCATGCTGCTGCGCACGCCGATCGTCACGACCGCGGTCGGCGGGGCCCCCGAGATGCTCGGCGACGGGTTCGAGTCGTTCGTCGACGTCGCGGACGTCGAGGCGATCGCCGCGCAGGTCGAGCGGGTCGGCGACGACCCTGCCTGGGCCCGACGGTCGGCGGCCGCAGCTGCGGACCGCTACTGGGCGCAGTTCTCCAACGCGCGCTTCCGGGCGAGGTTCGACGAGGCGCTCGCCGCGATGGCCGCCGACGCGGGCCTCGCGTCCCCGCCCCTGGGCGTGCCGGGCGGTCCGGTCCTCCGGTCCGGCCGGCCGGGGGCGCTCACCGTGACGGGACCCGTGTCCGGACGCCCGTGGCGCGCCGCGCTGGCGGCCCGGCACGCGCAGGAACCGCTGACGCGGGTGAAGCTCGCCGCGCCGGGGGCCGCGCTGGTGCCGGTGCTCGCCGCGGCGGCACCGCTCGCCCGCCTCGGCCTGGCGGTCGCCGCGCTGGATTCGTCGGCCGGCCGGGTGGTGTGCGCGCCCGACGACGGGTCGGCGCTCGTGCCGACCGCGGACGTGCTGGACCTGGTCGGACGGCCGGCGCACGAGGCGGCCTACGCCGAGCACGTGCGCGCCGCGGCCCGCCGTCGGGCCCGCGCCAAGACCCTCGCGGACGCGGCCGCCGAGCCCGTCCCGGCCGCACCGGCTCCGGCGTCGTTGACCCGGCGGGCCCGCCGTTGGGCGCGCCGGGTGATGCGGCCCCGACCGCCGGTCGCGCCCGTGGCGCCCCCGGTCCCGACGGCGCCGACCGTGGTGATGATGTTCAACAGCCCGATGCAGCTCATGGCCGTCCTGTCCCTGTGGGACCACGCGCCGACGCTGCCCGCCGCGCGCCTGGTCGCGCTGGTGCACTCGACGAACGGCGCACCCGGCTTCGGCGCGCGCCTCGTCGACCTGTGCCGCCGGACCGGCCGGTTCGACGCGGTCGTCGACATCACCGAGACCTACCGCGAGGTGTACGCCGCGCGGCCGAGCGTCGCGTCCGTGCGCGCGTTCGGCGACCGGCTGCGTGACGCGTGGGGCGGGGGAGCCGTGCACGCGATCTACGTCTCGGCGTACATGTCCGCGCGCGGCCAGAAGTTCCTCTACGAGACGGCCGGCGCGGTGCCGGTGCGGCTGTTCGAGGACGGCGTCGGCTCGTACGTCCCCAAGTCGATCAAGCAGCACGACGTCGGCCTCATGGACCGCGTCACGAGCCGCGACTGCGCCGAGGCCCGGCACATCGCGGGCATCGCGTCGGTCGACCTGATGCTCGCGAGCATCCCCGTGCCGCCCCAGTACGACGCGGACCTGCCGCGCGTCACGTTCCCGCCCGTCACGGTCGGGGGGTACCGGATCGACTACGCCCACTTCCACCGCGTCCTCGGAGCGCACGGCCGCGCGTTCGCGCCCGACGAGGTCCTGCTCGTCGCCCAGAACTTCGCGGACCACCTGGTGCCGCGGTCCGTCGTGGCCGAGGCCGAGCGCGGCGTCAACGACGCCGTCGTCGCACAGCTCCTGGCGGCGGGCCGGCGGGTCGTGATCCGGCCGCACCCGCGGGCCGGGTCCCGCACCTGGGGGCCGCAGTGGGACGACGACCCGCGCGTGGTCGTCTGGGACGATGAGCCGATGCTGCCGGTGGAGGTGCTCCTGGACCCGCAGGCGCCCCCGGCGCTGACCGTGGGCGCCACCTCGTCGTGCCTGTTCTACCTGCACGAGCTGACCGACGTGCCCGTGAGCCGCTACCCCGACGACCTGCTCGACGTCCTGCGCACGCACGCCAACGACGAGCACCGCTGGATGATGGACCTCGCCGCGCAGGTGCTGCCCGCGCTCGACACCCGCGTGGTCGCCGCCCGATGACCCTGGGCTCCGTCCTCGCCGTCGCCGACTCCGACTCGTACGTGAAGTGGGCGGCCGCCACGCTCGACCGGCTCGAAGCGGTCCCGCGGCGCGAGCTCGCGGTCCTGCGCACGCCGATCCGCCCCGACGACGCGCAGACCACGGCCGCCGTGGCGGGCACGGGCTGGGCCGGCCGGGTCGTCGACGACCACTCGCTGATCGGCCTGGCCGCGCGGTTGCGGCGCACGCGCCCCGACGCGGTCCTCGTCGCGACGACCGGCCCGGCCGCCGAGGCGCTGATCCGGATGATCGCGGGCCTGCCCTACCGGCCGGTCGTCGTGACGGGCCTGCCCGGCATGTCCATCCCCGCGACCGAGCGGGCGCTGCGGTTCCGCTCGGGTGCCGACGTGTTCGTCGTGCACTCGCGGCACGAGCGCGAAGCCTTCGCGCTCGCGGCCGCCACGGTGGGCGTGGACCCCGTGCTGGCCGTGAACCGGCTCCCGTTCCTCGACGGCTCCGCCGACGTGGACGCCGCACCCGACGAGGCTCCGCTGTCCCGGGTCGTGTTCGCGCCGCAGGCCAAGTTCCCCACCGCGCCCGACGAGCGCCGCGCGGTGCTGCGCTCCCTCGCGACCCTCGCGCGCTCGCGCCCGGACCTCGAGGTCGTCGTGAAGCTGCGCGCCGTGGCGGGCCAGGTGCAGACGCACGACGAGCCCCATCCCTACGACGTCCTGTGGCGCGGGCTGCGCGACGACGCCCCGGTGCACCTGGCGACCGGGCCGCTCGCGGCGCACCTCACGCCCGGCACGGCGCTCGTGACGGTCAGCTCGACAGCGCTGCTCGAGGCGTTGGCCGCCGGGCTGCGGGGGCTGGTGCTCGCCGACTTCGGCGTCGGGGACGAGAACCTCACCACGGTGTACGAGGGCAGCGGGCTGCTGGGCACGTTGCGTGACCTCGAGGCCGGACGGTTCTTCGCCGCGGCGCCGCGGTGGCGGTCCGAGAACTACTTCCACCCCGAGCCCGACGAGCTCCCGGCCGTGCTCGCGTCGCTCGGGACGCTGCCGCCGGTCCGGCCGGGCCCGCCCGTCGGTGGTCGCCGGGCGCAGGCACGCCGGTACGCGCGGCTCGCGCTGCCGGGCCTCGCGCTGCGCGGTGCTCGGCGGCGAGCCCGGGGGCAGGGCGGGCACTGACGCGCACGTCTCGCACCCCGGGACCAGGCCGGACCGGTGGGCGCCCGCCGGTAACCTGGGCCGCGTGAGCACCCCCGCGCGCGTCGTCGTCCTCGACTACGGCTTCGGCAACGTCCGCTCCGCCGTGCGCGCGCTCGAGCGGGTGGGCGCCCAGGTCGAGCTCACGGCCGACAAGCGCGCCGCGGCCGAGGCCGACGGGCTCGTCGTCCCCGGGGTCGGGGCCTTCGCGGCGGTCATGTCCGGTCTGCAGGGCGTCGACGGGCACCAGGTCGTCGACCGACGGCTGGCGGGCGGCCGCCCGGTGCTGGGGATCTGCGTCGGCATGCAGGTGATGTTCGCCGAGGGCGTCGAGCACGGCGAGCGCGCCGAGGGCCTGGGGGAGTGGCCGGGCGTCGTGGACCGTCTGGACGCGCCGATCGTCCCGCACATGGGCTGGGCGACCGTCGAGGCGCCGCAGGGCTCCACGCTGTTCGACGGCATCGCCGACGAGCGCTTCTACTTCGTGCACTCCTACGCGGCGCGCTCGTTCCCCCTGACCGACGACATCCCCACCGACTCGCCGATCAACCGCCCGCTGGTCACGTGGGCGGACCACGGCGGCCCGTTCGTCGCCGCGGTCGAGAACGGCCCGCTGTCCGCGACCCAGTTCCACCCCGAGAAGTCCGGCGACGCCGGCGCGCAGCTGCTGACCAACTGGGTCGCCTCCCTGCGCTGAGTCCCTCGCCGGATCCGATGAACGGAGCACCACCAGCCATGAGCACCACCACCGAGGCGCGCCTCGAGCTGCTGCCCGCCGTCGACGTCGCCGACGGGCAGGCCGTGCGCCTGGTCCAGGGCGAGGCCGGCTCCGAGACCGGGTACGGCGACCCGCTCGCCGCCGCGCTCGACTGGTACGAGGGCGGTGCCGAGTGGATCCACCTCGTCGACCTCGACGCCGCCTTCGGCCGCGGCTCCAACGCGGGGCTGCTGGCCGAGGTCACCGCCGAGCTCGCCGGCAAGGGCGTCAAGATCGAGCTCTCGGGCGGCATCCGCGACGACGCCTCGCTCGAGCGTGCGATCGCCATGGGGGCCACGCGCGTCAACCTCGGCACCGCGGCGCTGGAGAACCCCGACTGGACCGCCCGCGTCATCGAGGCGCACCGCGAGCAGGTCGCGGTCGGCCTGGACGTGCGCGGCACCACGCTGGCCGCGCGCGGCTGGACGCAGGAGGGCGGCGACCTGTGGGACGTGCTCGCGCGCCTCGAGGAGGCCGGCTGCTCGCGCTACGTGGTGACCGACGTGACCAAGGACGGCACCCTGCGCGGCCCCAACGTCGAGCTGCTGCGCGAGGTCTGCGCCCGCACCGACGCGCCGGTCGTCGCCTCCGGCGGCATCTCGAGCCTGGACGACCTGCGCGTGCTGCGCACCCTCGTGCCGATCGGCGTCGAGGGCACCATCGTCGGCAAGGCGCTCTACGCGGGAGCGTTCACGCTGCCCGAGGCGCTGGACGTGGCCGGACGGCCCTGACCGTGGCCGGTCGCGAGCTGCCGCCGTCGTCCCCGTTCGCGGGCGACGACGGGACCGCCGACCCCGCGCTCGCCGCAGCCCTGGACGGCTACGCGCAGGGCACCGGCTCGGTCGCCGGGGTCGTCGCCGCGCTCGCCGGGACGCGCGTGCTCGTCCCCGTGGTCGCCGAGCTCGAGGTCGCGGACGTCGTCGTCCACGACGGGCACGAGCACACGGTCGACAAGGAGGCCTCGGCCGGGATCGTCGCGCTGCAGGCGCCCGACGGCCGCACCGCACTGCCCGTGTTCACGAGCGTCGCGAGCCTGGGGCTGTGGCGACCCGCCGCGCGCCCGGTGCCCTCGGGCGTGGCGCGCGCGGCGCTGTCCGCGGTGCAGGAGGGGTGGGAGGTCATGGTCGTCGATCCGGGCGGCCCCGTGACCGTGCTCGTGCCCCGGCCCGCGGTCTGGGCGCTCGCGCAGGAGCAGGCCTGGCGCCCGGCCGTCGTGGACGGCGCGGTGGACGACGAGGTCCGCTCCGCGGTCGCCGCGGCGCTCGCGCCGATCCCGGAGGTCGTCGCGACCGACGCGGTGCCCGGCGCGCGTGCGGAGGTCGCCGTCGTGGTCACGCTCGTGGCGGGCCTGGACCGTGCCGGCCTCGATGCCGTCCTCGCGCGCGTCAACGGCGCGCTCGCGGCCGACGACACGATCGCGAACCGCGTCGACGGCCTCGAGCTGCGGCTGCGCGCCGCCTGACCTACTTGCGGAAGCTCTGCGCGATCCCGCGGATCGCCCAGGCGATCGCGCCGGCCGAGAGCACGGCCGCGGCCGCGGCCTGACCGCCGAGGATCACGCGGTTGACGTCGAGCGACGGCTGCCAGTGCACCCCGGCGTCGTCGATCACGTAGACGCCGACGGCCTTGACGTGCACGCCGTACCCGCCGCCGCCCCCGTGCCCGCCGCCGTGCCCGCCACCGACGCCACCGTCCTCGGCGGCGGCCCGGTAGGTCGGCAGGCCTCCCTCGCCGTCGCCCAGGCCCATGCCCGTCGCGGCCCACACCCGGGCCACGGGGATCACAGTCGAGCCGTTCGACTCGTACGCCTCGCCGAACACGCGGCGGACGGTGACGGTGTCGCTCACGGCGTTGGTCAGGTGGGCGGCGTCGAAGCGCGGGTTGTCGGTCATCGTGTCCTCCGGGTGGTCAGCTGCAGCCGGGTGCGGGGACGAGCGCGTCCCCGTCGTCCAGCATGGACCGCAACGTGCTCACAGGCACGAAGTACGTCGTGTCGTCCTGCCCCTTGGCATAGACGACGCCCACCACGTGGCCGTCGTCGTCCAGGACGGGGGAGCCCGACGAGCCGGGCTCCACGGGCGCGTCGGTCACCAGGACCGGCGCCGCGTTCTCGTGCAGCGGGTCGTCGCGCCCCCGGGTGACGTGCCCGGTCGTGACGCTCAGCGCCTTGCCGAGGGGGTAGCCGACGACCGTGACCCGGTCGCCGACGGCCGGGTCGGCGTCCGCGAGCTCGGGCGCCGCGGGCAGCGCGTCGCGGGTCCGGACGATCGCGAGGTCGGCGTCGCGCGCGATCTCGGCGGTCGTCGTGACGACGTCGTGCCCGTCGTACGTGCTGACCTGCACCGACGACGACTCGTCGACCACGTGCCGCGCGGTGACCAGGGTGTGGGCGTCGATCGCGAAGCCCGAGCCGGTGGCCAGACCGTCGCAGTCGACCGCGCGCAGCCGCAGGGCGATGCGGTGCGCGGTGTCGAACCCGTCGGGGGAGTCGTCGGCCGCCGTGGTGGCCGAGGCGACCGGTGGGACGACGGACGTCGGCACCGGGGGCGGCGGGTCCGGGACCACGCCGCACGCCGCGAGCACGCCGACGAGCAGGAGCGCGGCGGCCCCCCGCCTCATCCCGCGTCCAGCGCGCGCTGAAGCGCGTCGTTGGCGTCCGTCGCCGCGCCGCACACGCTCGACACGTCGTCGCGATACCGCGCCAGGTCGGCGGCGTCGTAGCTGTCGGCGTCGTCGAGGTAGGTGATGAGCTGCTGCTGGCTGTCGACGCACCGGGTCAGCGCGGCCGCGACGTCACCGGCCGCCGCCGACACGCGCGACTGGTAGGCGGCGAGCTGCTGGCGGCTCGCGTCGGAGTCGGCGAGCTCGGCCTTCTCGTCGGCCAGCGCGGTGATGCGCTTCTTCGCCGTCGCCAGCTGCTTCTTCGTGGTCGCGAGGTCCGCCTCGGCCTGGGCCGCGGCGGCCTGCGCGCTCGCGGCCTGCTCGCCCGCGTCCTTCGCGAGCGCCTCCCAGCTCGCGCTCGCGGCCTGCCACTCGTCGTTGCGTGCCTGCAGGCGGGTCACGAGCACGGCCCCGACGACGATCGCGGCGACGAGCAGGACGGCCAGCACGGCGATCACGGCCGGTGCGGCGCGCCCGCGGCGGCGGGCCGCCGGCTCGACCGGCTCCGCGCCGGGGTCGGCCTCGGCGGCGGGTGGCTCCTCGGGGGACAGCACCGGCCCAGGATAGGGCGGCGCGCCGAGGCCGGGACCCGGGCAGGGCGACGGAGATCACGTCGAGGAGCCCGCGCGCGCCGGGGAGAATGGAGCCCATGCTCTCGACCTACGGACCCGTGCTGCGCCTGCCCGGCGTCGCCCGGCTCTACCTGGTCGGATTCGTCGCACGGATGCCCGCGTCGATGGTCGGCGTGGTCCTGACGCTGCACGTCGTCACCACCCTGGACCGTGGCTACGCGCAGGCGGGCCTCGTCGCCGGGGCTGCGACCGTCGGGGCCGCGATCGGCGCCCCGTGGCGAGGACGGCTCGTCGACCGCGTCGGGCTGCGGCGGGCGATCGCACCGTCGATCGTCGTCGAGTCGGCCGTGTGGCTGACCGCGCCGCACCTCGGCTACGAGGCGCTCATCGCGGCGTCGTTCGTCGCCGGTCTCTTCCTGGTGCCCGTCTTCTCCGTGACCCGCCAGTCGCTGTCGGTGCTCGTGCCCTTCCCCCTGCAGCGTTCCGCCTTCGCGCTCGACTCGGTCTGCGTCGAGCTGACGTTCATGCTCGCGCCCGTGCTCGGCGTCGTGCTGGCCACGCAGGTCTCGACGACGGCTGCGCTGACCGTGGTCGGCTGCATCACCGTGGCCGCGGGAGTCCTGCTCATGTGGGCGAACCCGCCGACGCGCTCGCAGGTCCCGACCCAGGCCGGTGCGCCGGCCACCGAGGTCGTGCGCACCCGCCTGCTCACGCCGCCGCTGCTCGTCGTGCTGCTGGCCGGCCTCGCCGCGAGCTTCGTGCTCGTCGGGACGGACGTCGCGCTCGTCGCCGCCCTCAACGAGGTCGACCGGGCCGGCGACGTCGGCTGGATGATCGCGCTGTGGGCCGGCGGCTCGGTCGTCGGCGGCCTCGTCTACGGCGCGAGCAAGCGCGCGGTGCCGCCGCTCGTCCTCGTCGCCGTCCTGGGGCTGGCCACCGTGCCGGCGGCGTTCGCGCCCGCGCCGCTGTGGCTCGCGCTCGCCGTCGTCCTCGCCGGCCTGCCGTGCGCCCCGGCGCTGTCGGCGATCAACGCGACGCTCGTCTCGCTGGTGGAGGAGGGGCGTCGCGGCGAGGTGATGGGCTGGAGCGGGACCATGTCGACCGTCGGCAACGCGCTGGGCGCGCCCGTCGTCGGCTTCGTCATCGACCGCACGCACCCGGGCGCCGGCTTCCTGGCCGCGGGAGTCGTCGGAGGCGGGGTGGCGCTCGGCGGTCTCGCGACCCTGCGCCTGACCCGGCGCCGGCGCGCCGGCCGTGCTGCTGACGCGCCAGCACTCGTCGACGCGTAGGGGTCAGACCACCGAGCCCGTGTACTTCTCGCCGGGCCCCTCGCCGGGGGCGTCGGGGAACGCGGACGCCTCGCGGAACGCCAGCTGCAGCGAGCGCAGCCCGTCGCGCAGCGAGCGGGCGTGCTGGTTGCCGATGTCGGGAGCCGACGCGGTGACCAGCGCGGCGAGCGCCGTGATGAGCTTGCGGGCCTCGTCCAGGTCCAGGTACTCGCTGCCGTCGCCCTCGTCGACGGACAGGCCGCACTTGACGGCGGCGGCGCTCATGAGGTGGACGGCTGCCGTGGTGATGACCTCGACGGCGGCGACGTCCGCGATGTCACGGGTGGCGGAGGTGGCTGCGGTCGGGTCTGCGGGCTCGCTCATGCCTCGATTCTCCCACCGGCCGAAGGTCCCCCTCGCGCGGAGCCGACCGGTCCTACGGTCGTGCACGTCGGCCCGTCCAGCTCAGGAGGCACCATGTCGGTCAGCACCGCGTTCCAGACGTTCGCCACGCAGGCCCCCGCGCACCACACGGCCTGGATGACCGCCGTGCGCTCGCTCGCAGGGGCCAGCACGCTCGACGAGCGCACGGACGAACTCGCCTACGTCGCGGTGCTCGCGGCGACGGGCCTGCACTCCGGCCTCCCGTTCCACGTGCAGCGGCTGCGCGAGCTGGGCGCGACGCGCGAGGAGGTCGTCTCGGCGGTGCTCGTCGGGCTGCCAGCCGTGGGCAACGGGGTGGTCTCCGCCCTGCCGGTCGCCCTGGAGGCCTACGACGCGTGACCTGCGGTGCGCGCGGGGTGCGGGTCGGTGTGAGGCACGTCCCGTCGGCTGGCCAGCGATCCTCTGGTAACCTTTCACTCGACTGATTCGGTCTCGCACGCCTTCACGCCTTCGGGTAGGTGGGTGCGGGGGACCGGATGCACAAGCGGAGTCCATCCCACCTGGGTACCGACCGCGCGGCACAGCCGCTCAACCGGGACCGGGTTCCAGTCCGGCTCGTCGGCCCGCCGACGAGAACGTGTGGCCGACCTCGGGGTCGTCCCGCTCGGACGACCAGGCCTCCGCTCGTGCGATCGCACGACGGAGGCCTTCTTCGTTCCTGCGATGTCACCCGAGACGACAACCGAGGAGCACCACATCAGCGAGCCCCGCATCAACGATCGGATCCGCGTAGCCGAGGTCCGCCTGGTCGGCCCCAACGGCGAGCAGGTCGGCATCGTCCGCGTGGAAGACGCACTGCGCCTGGCGCAGGACGCAGACCTCGACCTGGTCGAGGTCGCACCTGACGCCCGCCCGCCCGTCTGCAAGATCATGGACTACGGCAAGTACAAGTACGAAGCCGACATGAAGGCGCGTGAGGCACGGCGCAACCAGACCAACACGGTCCTCAAGGAGATTCGTTTCCGGCTGAAGATCGACCCGCACGACTACGGCACCAAGAAGGGCCACGTCGAGCGGTTCCTCAAGGCCGGCGACAAGGTCAAGGTCATGATCATGTTCCGTGGCCGCGAGCAGTCGCGCCCGGAGATGGGCGTGCGGCTGCTGCAGCGCCTCGCCGACGACGTGACCGAGCTGGGCTTCATCGAGAGCATGCCCAAGCAGGATGGCCGCAACATGGTCATGGTGCTGGGGCCGACGCACAAGAAGGCCGACCAGAAGCTCGAGCAGCGCCGCGCCGCCCAGGCCGCCGCTGCCCGTGAGGAGAACGCCGCGAAGGCCGCCGCCAAGGCAGCCCAGGGCGACGACGCTCCGGCCGACGAGCCCGCCGCGCCTGCTCCCGTCGATGCGCCTGCTGCCGAGGCACCCGCCGTCGAGACCCCCGCGGTCGAGACGCCGGCCGCCGAGGCTCCCGCGGAGCCCGTCGTCGAGGAGACGCCCGTCGAGGTCGTCGCCGAGTCGGCGCCCGAGCCGGTCGAGGCACCTGCCCCGAAGGCGGCTCCCGCACCGAAGGCTGCTCCCGCACCGAAGGCTGCTCCGAAGGCCGCGGCCCCCAAGGCTGCTGCTCCCCGGGCCGCCGCCCCGAAGGCCGCACCTGCCGCGCCGGCCGCACCGGCCAAGGCCGCTGAGCCCAAGGCGGCTCCGGCACCCGCGCCGCGCCCGGCAGCCACGCCCCGACCGGCCGCTCCGCGACCGGCCGCCCCCCGTCCCGCGGCAGCGCGCCCGGCGGCCACCACGGCCACCAAGCCCGCACCGCGACCGGCTCCGAAGCCCCGCGCGACCCCTTCGGACCCCACAGCCTGACCAGCACTGCTTGCCAGAACCACGGACGGGCCGACTCATTCGGCCGGCCCGCACCAGACGAGTCGTACGAGCCCGTGCGATGCGAACGACAAGGAGACACGGCAGCCATGCCGAAGAACAAGACGCACTCCGGTGCCAAGAAGCGCTTCCGGGTCACCGGGACCGGCAAGGTCATGCGCGAGCAGGCCGGCGGCCGCCACCTGCTGGAGCACAAGTCGAGCCGCCAGACCCGCCGCATCGCCGGCGACGTGGTCGTCTCCGCCGCCGACACCCCCAAGATCAAGAAGCTGCTCGGTAAGTGATCCGGCGGGCGCGCAAGCGCCCCCGGGGCACCTGAGCCCTAGACCAGCAAGGAGCATCACGTGGCACGCGTGAAGCGGGCGGTCAACGCCCACAAGAAGCGCCGGGCAACTCTCGAGCGCGCCAGTGGTTACCGCGGGCAGCGCTCGCGCCTCTACCGCAAGGCGAAGGAGCAGGTCACCCACTCCCTCGTCTACGCCTACCGCGACCGCAAGGCGCGCAAGGGCGACTTCCGTCGTCTGTGGATCCAGCGCATCAACGCGGCCTCGCGTGCGCAGGGCCTGACGTACAACCGCCTCATCCAGGGCCTCAAGCTCGCGGGCGTCGAGGTGGACCGTCGCGTCCTCGCCGACCTCGCCGTGACGGACGCGGTGGCGTTCAACGCCCTCGTCGCCGTCGCGAAGAAGGCCCTGCCGGCCGACGTCAACGCGCCGAAGGCTGCGTGATCTCCGCCTCCTCGTGAGGTGACGGCTTTCCGAAGTCCCCGGGTCGTTCCGACCCGGGGACTTCGTCGTACCCGCTAGCGTCCGTGAGATGACCCTGCGACGACGGCGGCCGGGCGAGCAGATCCGCGTCCCTCGGTCGGCATGGGAGGTCGCGGAGGAGGCGCACGAGCTGCTGACTCACGCCGGCGAGCCGGTCGGGCCTGGCCTCACGGCAGACGAGCGGGAAGCCGTCGAGGAGCGCTTCGGCTTCCGCTTCGCCCCCGTGCACCGGGCGTTCCTCGCGCTGGGTCTCCCGCGAGGACCGCAGTGGCCGAGCTGGCGGTCGGGCTCGGCGCGCGTCCTGCGGGCGCGGCTGCGGCTGCCCGTCGATGGCGTGGTCGCGGACGTGCTCGAGCACGACCTCTGGCCCGCCCGCTGGGGGCCACGGCCGACCGACCTGGCCGAGCGAGAGGCCGTCGCCCGCGACGAGCTGGCCGGCGTGCCCGTGCTCGTCCCGCTGTTCGGGCAGCGGTACCTCCCGGCGGATGATCCTCTGCCGACCCTTCCCGTGCTGTCGGTGCACCGGAGCGAGGTGCTCGTGTCCGGCCGTAGCCTCGTGGAGTTCATCGGCCGCGAGTTCTCGATGGACCTCAACCCGTCCGACGCCGACGCCAGGAGCGCGGCGCGCGTGCCGTTCTGGACCGACCTGTCCGAGGTGGTCGAGGCGACCAGGCTCGGACGGGGGATCATGTCCCCGTGAGCGAAACCCCGTACCTCGACAACCTCCGCGCCGAGCGGGTCAAGGCCGTCAAGGCCCTGGCCGGTCGATCGGCGCGCCAGCGGGCCGGGCGGTTCCTCGTCGAGGGGCCGCAGGCGGTGCGTGAGGCGGTGGCCGCCACGGAGCTGGCGGTCCACGACCTGTACGTGACCGCGACGGCGACGGCCCGGTACGCGGACATCGTCAAGGCCGCCGCCGCGCGAGGGATCCGGGTGCACCGGGGCTCGCCGGAGGTGCTGGACGCGATGAGCCCGGACGCCCAGCAGATGATCGCCGTCGTCGACCTGCTCGACAGCTCGCTCGGCGAGGTGCTGGCCGGGCCGCCGCGGCTCGTCGCCGTGCTGTCGAACGTGCGTGACCCTGGGAACGCCGGCGCCGTGATCCGCGCCGCGGATGCGTCCGGGGCCGACGCCGCGCTGCTGACGCCCGAGAGCGTGGACATCCACAACCCCAAGGTGGTCCGCTCGACGGCAGGGTCGCTGTTCCACCTGCCGGTCGCCACCGGGATCGACCTCAAGGGCGGTGTCGCGGCACTGCGTGCGGCTGGCCTGACCGTGCTGGCAGCCGACGGCGCGGGGGAGCACGACCTCGACGACCTGCTCGACGTCGTGGGTCAGGCGCCGGACGGGATGCCGGACCTCGCCGCGCCGACCGCATGGATCTTCGGCAACGAGGCATGGGGGCTGCGCGACGAGGACCGCGCGCTCGCCGACGCTGTCGTGCGCGTGCCGCTGCGGGGACGTGCCGAGTCGCTCAACCTCGCGACCGCGGCCACCGTGTGCCTGTACGCGAGCAGCCGCGCCCACCGGTGAGTCGGACCCTGGTGGCAGGGTGGCGCGCATGAGGCTCTTCGCTGCCGTGTGGCCGCCCGACGAGGTGCTCGACCACCTCGACATCGCGCTGGCCTCCGTGCGGGGCGGGCCGTCCGGGCTGTCGTCGGCGCTGCGCTGGTCCGCGCGGGAGACGTGGCACCTCACCGCGGCGTTCTACGGTGACCTGCCCGACGGCGCGGCGCCCGGTCTGACGGCCGACCTCGCGGCGCTCGCCACCGGCGTGCAGCCGTACTCGCTCAGGCTGCACGGCGCGGGCGTCTTCGCCCACCGCACGCTGTGGGTGGGCGTCGGCGGTGACGTGACCGCCCAGCGGCAGCTGACGGCAGCGTGCGTCGACGCCGGCGAGGCGGCGGGAGCCTGGCCCGACCAGCGCGCGCGGGATCGGCCGCACCTGACCGTCGCCCGCGTGCGACCGGGCAGCGGGCCTCCGCGCCGCCGGGGCTCGTCGTCGGCCAGCGCGCCGGCCGGCCGACGAGGACCGGGCGCCGACGAGGACGCGGCGGCGATCCTCGTGCACGCACTCGCCGTGTACGACGGCCCGACGTGGCAGGTCGACGAGCTCCTGCTGGTCGAGTCCCGACCTGGTGCCGGTCGCGGCGGCGGGCCGCTGTACGAACCCGTCGGGCGGATCAGCCTCGCAGGACCGCCGCGAGCGAGCTGAGCGCCGCGAACGGGTCCGGCCCGACGGGCACGAGCACCACGCTGCCGAGCCCGGCGGCGTGCAGCTCGTCGATCCGGGCGCGTGCGGTCGCCGCGGGCCCGACGACGGCCAGGGTCGACACCCACTCGTCGGGCATGGCTGCCACGAACGCCTCGCGGCTCGCGCTGGCGGCGCGGAGCTCGGCGAGCGCTGCCGCGAACGGCAGGGGAGCGATGTGCGGCGCCCAGTCGGGCTCGCCGATCCACTCGAGCCCGGCCCGCGCGGCGGCGAAGGTCGCCTCGGAGTCGTCGCCCACGGCCGCAACGTTGTAGCCGACCAGGCGGTGGGGCCCCTCGGCGGCGACGTGCGCGAGCGTGGAGGCGACGTACTCCGGCGTGACCGGCTCAGCCAGGATCGTCCCGTCGGCCACGGCACCGGAGACGGCCAGCGAGCGCGGCCCGCGCACCCCGGTGAGCAGCGGCGGGACGACGTCGGGACGCGTCTCCAGCTCGACGCCGGTCAGCTGCACGTACCGGCCGTCGATCGTGACCCGCTCGCCGCGCAGCAACGCGCGCAGCGTGCTCACGTACTCGTCGAGGAGGGTCAGCGGGCTCGCGGGCCACGCGCCGACGGACCGCATCCAGTGCGGCATGCCGTGGCCGACGCCGACGTCGACGCGGCCGGGGAACAGCTCGGCGAGGCTCGCGACCTCCATCGCGGCGAACGCGACGTTGCGGGCCGCGGTGGGCAGGATGCCGACGCCCACGCGGATCCGGGACGTCACGGCGAGCACGGCTGCGGCCTGCGCGACTCCGCCGCGGAAGCCGAGGTCCTCGACCACCCACAGCTCGTCGAACCCGAGCTCCTCCGCGCGCCGTGCGTACTCGAGCACGCGGCCGGCGGGCAGGTCCCGCGGCAGCATGACCCCGACGGCGTCGTCCTTCGGCCCGGTCCCGCTCACGTCACCCTCGCTTCCCGGCGGCCCGTCCGCCCCGCCTCAGTCTCGCCGCTCCGAGCGGTGGTTCACGCACGCAACCCGGCCCGGAAGCGTGCGGGAGCCACCGTCCGGCGTGGAATCGGCTCGACAGCGATGGCAGGATCGGGGTCATGCGCATCCTGGGCGGCAGTGGTCGCCGATTTAGCCGGCCCGTTCCCGGGCTCTGCTGACGACTGACGTCTGACGCGCACGTGCGGAACCGCCCTCGCGGGCGGTGGACCACGGAACGGACCCGGAGCGGGCGCCGATAGACTCGTCCGCTGGTCGGCCGCTCCATGCGCGCCCGGCCACGGCCCCGCCCGCCGAACGCCGGCGTGGGTCGCCCAGCACCTCCCTGGAAGGTCCGGATGTCCGACGACACCCCTGTGCTGTCCCCGCTCGACGAGAGCGGCATCGCCGCCGCCGTCGACGCCGCCCTCGCCGCGGTCGAGGCCGCGCGCACGCTCGACGAGCTCAAGTCCGCCCGCCTGGCGCACACCGGCGAGCGCAGCCCGCTCGCGCTGGCCAACCGCGGCATCGGCGCGCTCGCGCCGGCCGACAAGGGCACGGCCGGCAAGCTGCTCGGCGCCGCCCGCGGCCGCGTGCAGCAGGCGCTCGCCGCCCGCCAGACCGTGCTCGAGGCCGAGCGCGACGCGCGCGTCCTGGTCGAGGAGACCCTCGACGTCACGCTCCCGAGCGACCGCCACCCGCGCGGCGCGCGCCACCCCCTGGAGACGCTGCAGGAGCGGGTCGCCGACATCTTCGTGTCGATGGGCTGGGAGATCGCCGAAGGCCCCGAGCTCGAGTCGGAGTGGTTCAACTTCGACGCGCTCAACTTCGGCGTCGACCACCCGGCACGGCAGATGCAGGACACGTTCTTCGTCGAGGGCGAGCCGGGGAAGGAAGCAGGACTGGTGCTGCGCACGCACACCAGCCCGGTCCAGGCACGCACGCTGCTCGAGCGCGACCTGCCCGTCTACATCGCGTGCCCGGGCAAGGTGTTCCGCACCGACGAGCTCGACGCCACGCACACGCCCGTGTTCCACCAGATCGAGGGCCTGGCCGTCGACAAGGGCCTGACGATGGCCAACCTCAAGGGCACGCTCGACCACTTCGCGCGCGCGATCTTCGGTCCGGAGGCGCGCACGCGCCTGCGCCCGGCGTTCTTCCCGTTCACCGAGCCGTCCGCCGAGATGGACCTGTGGTTCCCGCAGAAGAAGGGCGGGGCCGGCTGGATCGAGTGGGGCGGGTGCGGCATGGTCAACCCGAACGTGCTGCGCGCGTGTGGCGTCGACCCCGAGGTGTACTCCGGCTTCGCGTTCGGCATGGGCATCGAGCGGACGCTCATGCTGCGCCACGGGATCGCTGACATGCACGACATGGTCGAGGGCGACGTCCGCTTCTCCACCCAGTTCCAGGCGGTGATCTGATGCCTCGCATCCCCCTGACGTGGCTCGCCGAGCACGTCTCCACGCCCGACGGCCTCACGGCCGAGCAGCTCGCCGCGGACCTCGTCCGGGTGGGGCTCGAGGAGGAGGCCATCCACGCGGCGGCGGTGAGCGGTCCGCTCGTCGTCGGCGAGGTCGTGGAGCGCACTCCCGAGCCGCAGAAGAACGGCAAGACGATCAACTGGTGCCGTGTCGACGTCGGGCCTGACCACAACGAGCCCGGCGGCATGCCTCGGGGCATCGTGTGCGGCGCGCACAACTTCGACGTGGGCGACCGCGTCGTCGTCGCGCTGCCCGGGGCGGTCCTGCCCGGGCCGTTCCCGATCGCATCGCGCAAGACCTACGGTCACGTGTCCGACGGCATGATCTGCTCGGCGCGCGAGCTCGGCCTCGGCGAGGACCACGACGGCATCATCGTGCTGGCGTCGATCGGCATCGACGCCCCGGTGGGCACCGACGCGCGCGAGCTGCTCGGGCTCGGCGAGGAGGTCCTCGAGATCAACGTGACCCCGGACCGGGGCTACTGCTTCTCGATGCGCGGCGTCGCCCGCGAGTACGCCCACTCCACGGGTGCGACGTTCACCGACCCGGCGCTGCCGGTGCCGACCGACGCGCCCGCGGCGGGGTTCACCGTCGAGATCGACGACCAGGCGCCCATCCACGGCGTCGTCGGCGCGGACCGCTTCGTCGCGCGCGTCGTGCGCGGCGTCCGGGCGACCGACCCGTCGCCGACGTGGATGCAGCGCCGGCTGCAGCAGGCCGGCATGCGCGCGATCAACCTCGCGGTCGACGCGACGAACTACGTGATGCTCGACCTGGGCCAACCGCTGCACGCCTACGACCTGGCGCGGGTCGCCGAGCCGATCGTCGTGCGCCGCGCGAAGCCGGGCGAGACCCTGCGGACGCTCGACGACGTGGTGCGCACCCTCGACCCCGAGGACCTGCTCGTCACCGACAGCCCCGCCGCGCGCGGTGAGCGGATCATCGGTCTCGCCGGCGTGATGGGTGGCGGCGACAGCGAGGTCGGCCCGACGACGACCGACGTGCTGGTCGAGGCCGCGCGCTGGGACCCGATCACCGTCGCGAGGACCGCCCGGCGCCACAAGCTGCCCACCGAGGCGGCCAAGAGGTACGAGCGTGGCGTCGACCCGCAGCTCGCGCGGGTGGCCGTCGACCGCGTCGTCGCGCTGCTCACGGAGCACGGCGGAGGCGAGGCCGACGAGGCCGTGACCGATCTGGACACGACGACGTCGCCCGAGGCCATCACGCTCGACGTCGACCTGCCGGCGCGACTCGTCGGCGTGCCGTACACGGCCGACGAGGTGCGCGAGACGCTCACAGCCATCGGGTGCACCGTCACGGGCGAGGACCCGCTGACCGTGGTCCCGCCGTCGTGGCGTCCCGACCTGACCGTCGGCGTCGACCTGGTCGAGGAGGTCGCACGCCTGCGCGGCTACGACGCGATCCCGTCGATCCTGCCGTCGGCGCCCGCCGGCCGCGGGCTGACCGAGGCGCAGCGCTCGCGGCGATCGGTGGCCCGCGCGCTCGCCGAGTCCGGCCTGGTCGAGGTGCTCAGCTACCCGTTCGTCGGCCTGGACCAGGTGGACGCGCTCGGCCTGGCGCCGGACGACGACCGGCGGCACGCCGTCCGGCTGCTCAACCCACTGTCCGACGCGCAGCCGTTCATGCGGACGAACCTGCTGGTCACGCTCCTGGACACGGCCAGGCGGAACGTCAACCGCGGCGAGAGCGACCTCGCGCTGTTCGAGATCGGCCTCGTCACGCGGCCGGTCCCGGGCGCGCCGTCCGCGCCCCGGCTGCCCGGCGGCGTCCGGCCGTCCGACGAGGACCTCGCGGCGATCGCCGCGGCGGTCCCCCCGCAGCCGCGTCGCGTCGCGGGTGTGCTCACCGGTCTGCGCGAGCCCGCCGGCTGGTGGGGGAGCGGCCGCCGGGTCGACCACACCGACGCGATCGCGGCCGCACGGCTCGTCGCGGGCGTGGTCGGGGTGCCGGTCGTCGTGACCGCCGACCACGACCACGCGCCGTGGCACCCCGGTCGCTGCGCGCGTCTCGAGACGCTCGACGGGGTGCTCGTCGGGCACGCCGGCGAGCTGCACCCGAACGTCGTCGCCGCGCACGGCCTGCCCACCCGGGCGGCCGCCTTCGAGGTCGACCTCGACGTGCTGCTCGCCGCGGCCCCGGACGAGCCGCTGCAGGCGAGCGAGCTCTCGACGTTCCCGATCGCCAAGGAGGACGTCGCGCTCGTCGTGGCCTCCGACGTCCCCGCGCACGACGTGCTCGAGGCCGTCCGGATCGGTGCCGACGCGAGCGAGGCCGGTGCCGTGCTCGAGGACCTGCGGCTGTTCGACGTGTACACGGGCGAGCAGGTGGGCGAGGGCAACAGGTCGCTCGCCTTCTCCTTGCGGCTGCGCGCGGGCGACCGCACGCTGACCGCCGCGGAGACCGCCGCCGTGCGCGAGGCCGTCGTCGCGGAGGCCAGCCGCCGGTTCGGGGCCACGCTGCGCGCGTAAGCGGCTGACCTGCACCGACGAAGGCCCCCGATCCGTCCGGATCGGGGGCCTTCGTCATCCACGGTTCACGGGTCGTGGGACGAGTTCACACCATTGTTACCGGGGAGTAGTTGCGGCAAAACGGACAACGGGCGAAGGTTGCCCAGGCCGCCTCGCGCGGCCTTCGACGTTCCCGACGAAGGAGTTGTCCGACGTGCGTGCTGCTGTGAGATCGGTGGGGGGCCTCACGGCTCTCGCCGTGGTGCTGGCCGGCTCGGTCGCAGGGGCGGGGGCGGCCTCGGCCGCCGTCTCGCCCTCAGCGCCCGTGATCATCAACGAGGTGTACGGCGGGGGAGGGAACGGCGGGGCCACGCTCAAGCAGGACTTCATCGAGCTGTACAACCCCGGTGCCTCCCCGGTGTCGCTGGCGGGGTGGTCGGTGCAGTACGCATCGGCCTCCGGCACGTCCTGGGCGACGACCGCGCTGACCGGGTCGATCCCGGCGCACAGCCACTACCTCGTGGCCGAGGCGGTCGGTGCGGGTGGCTCCGTCGATCTGCCGACTCCCGACGCGGTCGGCACGATCGCCATGGGCGCTTCGGCGGGCAAGGTCGCTCTCGTGAACGCCACGACCGCCCTGGCCTGCGGGAGCACGTGCTCGACCGCGGCCAGCGTCATCGACTTCGTCGGGTTCGGGGCGGCCAACGACAAGGCTGGTACCGCGCCGACCCCGGCGACCTCGGCCACGAACTCGGCCTCCCGGAACGCCCAGCACGTGAACACGGCGGACAACGGCGCGGACTTCACCACGGGTACGCCCACCCCGCAGAACAGTGGCTCGACGCCCGTCGACCCGACCGACCCCACTCCCGGCACCCCGAAGACGATCGCCGAGATCCAGGGCACCGGCGCGGCCTCGCCGCTCGTCGGCCAGACGGTCACCACGGACGGCGTCGTCACCGCGGCGTACCCGACCGGCGGGATCAACGGCTACGTCATCCAGACGAAGAGCACGGGCGGCCCGCTCGGCGACGCGACCGCGTCCCAGGCGCTGTTCGTCTACTCCCCGAGCACGGTCGCCTCCGTGACGATCGGCGACCACGTCGAGGTCACCGGTGCGGTCAGCGAGTTCGCCGGCCTCACGGAGCTGACGGTCACGTCGGCCGCGGGCCTGAAGGCGATCGACGACGACGCCGCGGTCACCCCGACGACGGGTGCATGGCCGACGACGGCCGCCGGCCGCGAGGCGCTCGAGTCGATGCTGTTCGCCCCGACCGGTGACTGGACGATCTCGAACACGTACTCGACGAACCAGTACGGCGAGGTCGGCCTGGCGAGCGGCACCAAGCCGCTCATCCAGCCCACCGACGCCGCTCGCCCGGGCACGCCCGCGGCAGCAGCCGTCGAGGCCGACAACGCCGCGCGCGGCGTCGTCCTGGACGACGGTGCGACCACCAACTTCCTGTCTGCGGCGAACCAGAACCTGGTCCCGCCGTACATCTCTCTGACGAACCCGGTCCGCGTGGGCGCGGCGGCGACGTTCACCCAGCCGGTGATCGTCGACTACCGCAACGACGTGTGGAAGCTCAACCCGACCGCCCCCGTCTCCACGGGGGGCTCGCCGGCGACGTTCGAGAACGACCGCACGGATGCTCCCGAGAACGTCGGGGGTGACCTCAAGATCGCCTCGTTCAACGTCCTGAACTACTTCACGACTCTCGGTGCCACCACCTCGGGCTGCTCGTCGTACAAGGACCGTGCGGGTGACGGCGTGACCGTCAACACCGGGTGCGACCCCCGCGGGGCGTGGGACCCGGCCGACCTGACGCGGCAGCAGGCCAAGATCGTCGCGGCGATCAACGACCTGGACGCGGACGTCGTGGGCCTGCTCGAGATCGAGAACTCGCTGGTCGTCGACAACGACGCCGACGAGGCCCTCGCGACGCTGGTCGCCGCGCTCAACGCGGCCGCCGGCTCCGACGTGTGGGCGTTCGTCCCCTCGTCGGCCGACCTGCCGCCCGCCTCGCAGATGGACGTCATCACCAACGCGATCATCTACCGCAAGGCCGCCGTCGAGCGCACGGGTGCCTCGCACGCGCTGGGCACGCTCAGCTCGGGCGACGCGGCGTTCAGCAACGCGCGCGAGCCGATCGCGCAGACCTTCACGCCGGTCGGGGGCGGCGAGCCGTTCCTCGTCGTCGTCAACCACTTCAAGTCCAAGGGCTCGGCAGGACCGCTCGCGGGCGACGCCGACACGGGTGACGGGCAGGGCGCGTCCAACGCGTCGCGCATCGCCCAGGCCACGGCGCTGAAGAACTGGGTCCCGACGATCCAGGGCGACACGAAGTCGGTCGCGCTCCTCGGCGACTTCAACTCCTACACGCACGAGGACCCGCTGCAGGTGCTGTACGACGCGGGTTACACCGACGCGGCGTCGACCCTGGCCGACGGCCAGTACTCGTACTCGTTCAGCGGCCTGTCCG
The DNA here is from genome assembly GCF_003755175.1 of Cellulomonas sp. PhB150. GTDB lineage: Bacteria > Actinomycetota > Actinomycetes > Actinomycetales > Cellulomonadaceae > Cellulomonas. Next base: position 622,624 of record NZ_RKHX01000002.1, read on the forward strand.
GCTCGCTCGACCACGTCCTGCTCAACGGTCCCGCGCTCGAGCGGGCCACCGGTGCGGACATCTGGGAGATCAACGCCGAGGAGTCCATCGCGCTGGAGTACAGCCGGTACAACTACCACGGCGCCCTCTACTACGCGCCCGACGAGTACCGCTCCTCCGACCACGACCCGGTGGTCGTCGGGCTCAAGGCGAAGGCAGACCCTGTCGACCTGACCCTGCTGAACATCAACGACTTCCACGGGCGCATCGACGCCAACACGGTGAAGTTCGCCGGCACGGTGGAGAAGCTCCGGAAGGACGCCACCGGTCCGGTCGCGTTCCTGTCCGCGGGCGACAACATCGGCGCGTCGCTGTTCGCCTCGGCGACCGCGCAGGACAAGCCGACGATCGACGTGCTCAACGCGCTCGACCTGCAGGCCTCCGCGGTCGGCAACCACGAGTTCGACAAGGGCTACGCCGACCTGACCGACCGCGTCAGCGACGCAGCCGACTGGGACTACCTGGGTGCCAACGTCTACGACAAGGGCACCACGAACCCCGCTCTCGACGAGTACACGATCATCGACATGGGCGGCGTGCGCGTCGGCGTCATCGGCGCCATCACGCAGGAGACCCCCACGCTCGTGACGCCCGGCGGGATCGCGGACCTCGACTTCGGCGACCCGGTCGCCGCGGTGAACCGCGTGGCCGCCCAGCTGACGGACGGCGACGACTCGAACGGCGAGGCCGACGTGCTCGTCGCCGAGTACCACGAGGGGGCCGGCGCGGGTACGCCCGACGGCGCCTCGCTCGACCAGGAGATCGCGGCCGGCGGAGCGTTCGCCGACATCGTGACCAAGACGTCGGCGAAGGTCGACGCGATCTTCACCGGCCACACCCACAAGCAGTACGCGTGGGAGGCGCCCGTCCCGGGCGAGGCCGGCAAGACGCGGCCGATCCTGCAGACCGGGTCCTACGGCGAGTTCGTCGGCAAGATCGTGCTGACGTACGACCCGACGACGCGTGACGTCACGGCCCACACGCAGTCGAACGTGGCCCGTTCCATGCTGGCCGACGCCGACCTGGTGGCCGCCTACCCGCGCGTCGCCCAGGTCAAGACGATCGTCGACAACGCGCTCGCCTACGCCAACACGGTCGGCTCGGTGCCGGTCGGCTCGGTCACGGCGGACATCACCACCGCGTACAGCGGCGGCACCTATGTCGACGGCAAGTACACCGGCGGCACCCGCGACGACCGGGCGAACGAGTCCAGCCTGGGGAACCTCGTCGCGAACGCGCTGCGGGACACGCTCGAGCCGGAGACCCTCGGCGGCGCGCAGATCGGCGTCGTCAACCCGGGCGGCCTGCGGGCCGAGCTGTTCTACGCCCCGGACGGCGTGGTCACGACGGCCGAGGCGAACGGCGTCCTGCCGTTCGTCAACAACCTCTGGACGACCACCCTCACGGGCGCCCAGGTGATCACGATGCTCGAGCAGCAGTGGCAGACGAACGCGGACGGCACCGTCCCCTCGCGCCCGTACCTGCAGCTGGGCCTGTCGGACAACGTGGCCTACACCTACGACGCCACGGCGGCGCAGGGGCACCACATCACGTCGGTGACCGTGGACGGGCAGCCGCTCGACCCGAGCGCCGACTACCGGATCGGGACGTTCTCGTTCCTCGCCCAGGGCGGGGACAACTTCCGGGTCTTCAGCAGCGGCACGGACACCAAGGACTCGGGTCTGATCGACCGGGACGGCTGGATCGCCTACCTGCAAGACCACGAGAAGCTCGCACCGAGCTTCGCCCGGCACTCGGTCGGCGTCCCGGCCCTCCCGGACACCGTCACGGCCGGCGAGGTCTTCGAGACCACGGTCTCGAAGCTCAACCTGACCAGCCTCGGCGCGCCGCTCAACACGTCCCTGGACGTGAAGCTGGACGGCACGTCGATCGGGACCGCGACGGTCACGGACGGCAACGCCACCGTGTCCGTCACGATCCCGGCGGCCACCACGGCGGGTGACCACGTGCTCACGCTCGTGGCCGCCCCGAGCGGCACCACGGTGACCCTCCCGCTCACGGTCGAGGCCAAGGCTGCGGTCGAGACGAGCACGCACCTGGTCTCGTCGGGCACCCCGACGACCGCGGGCGAGCTCACGCTCACCGCGACCGTCGCCCCGTCCGACGCGGCCGGCACCGTCACCTTCCGTGACGGCACCACGGTCATCGCCCAGGACGTGGCGGTCACCGACGGCGAGGCGACCACCACGGTCGACGAGCTCGGCGCGGGGGAGCACACGTTCACGGCCGAGTTCGTGCCGTCGAGCGTGGCGTTCTCCGGCTCGACGTCGAACACCGTGACGGTCGCGATCGCGCAGGCCACATCGACGACCCTCGCGGTCTCGGGTGGCAAGCGCGTCGGGCAGACGCAGACGCTCACCGCCACGGTGTCGCCGGCGACGGTGGCCGGGTCCGTGACGTTCTACGACGGCGCGAAGGTCCTCAAGACCGTGCCCGTCACGTCCGGCAAGGCCAGCACGACGACCTCGCTCGCGGTGGGGACGCACGCCCTCAAGGCGGTGTTCACGCCGACTGGCACCACCACGTCCGTGGGGTCGACGTCGCCGGTCGTCTCGGTGACCATCGCGAAGTCGACGTCCGCGACCTCGCTCACCCTCAAGCCGACGTCGACGACCTTCGGGTCGCCGGTCAAGGCCACGGTGACGGTCATCGGCTCGACCTCCGCGCCCAAGGGCAAGGTCGAGATCCGCGACGGCAAGACCGTGCTCCTGACGACGGTCCTGTCGACGACGGGCACCAAGGGGACAGCCAAGGTCACGCTGCCGTCGTTCCTGAAGGTCGGCAAGCACACCCTGACGGCGGTCTACCTCGGTTCCTCGACGGTGGACACCTCGAAGGGCACGGCGACGCTCAAGGTCGCCAAGGCCGCCGCCGCCGTGAAGCTCTCGACCGCGAAGTGGTCGGTCAAGCAGGGCGCTCGCGTCAGCCTGACGATCACCGTCAAGGGTGAGCCGGGTGCGCCGAAGCCGTCGGGCAAGGTGACCGTCAAGGTCGGCGGCACGACCGTCGGGACCGCGGCGCTCTCGGGCGGCAAGGCCACGATCACGCTGCCGAAGGCGAAGAAGACGGCAACGGTCACGGTGACCTACGCCGGCAGTGCGAGCTACACCTCGGCGAAGGCGAGCCACAAGCTCACCGTCCGCTGATCGTCCGGGACGCCCCACCCAGCATCCGTGCGGGGTGGGGCGTCCTTTCGCTCCTACTCTTGACCGGTAAAGCCGGCACCGCTACTGTAGCGGTACAGAAGGCCTCAAGGAGGGAACGATCATGGACGCACCACCCTTTGCCCTGGCGATGGCCCGCGCTTCCACGGTGCACGCGGCGCACAGCGCCGAGCCGGACGCCCCCGTGGTCGAGCAGCGCCGACCGCGCGCCTTCCGCATCCGGTCGGCCGTCGCCGGACTGCTCGCCCGGCTCGCGACCTCCGTCGAACCCACGGCGGTGCGGCACGACGCCCCGCGCGGCATGGGCCACGCCGCGACATGAGCGAGGCGGCCGCGCGCCTCGCGGGCGCCTACCCTGACCTCTATGGGTCGAACGAGGGTGGCGCCGTGGGGCGCGTGACGTTGCAGACGATCGCCGACCAGGTCGGCGTGAGTCGCATGACGGTCTCGAACGCGTTCTCGCGCCCCGACCAGCTCTCGACCGAGCTGCGCGAGCGAGTGCTGGCGACCGCCGAGGAGCTCGGCTACGCCGGCCCCGACCCCGCCGCTCGCGTCCTGGCCCGCGGCACCACGGGGGCCGTCGGAGTGCTGCTCACCGAGTCGGTCGGCACCGCGTTCCAGGACCCCATCGCGGCGGCGTTCTTCGGCGCGGTCGCCGAGGAGCTCGCGCCGACGGGGCTGGCCGTGGCACTGCTGCCCAGCTCGGGGTCCGCCGCGATGATCCCGGCGCGCGACATCCCCATGGACGGCGCTCTCGTCTACGCCTGCGCGGGCGACAAGGCCGCGGTGTCGTGGCTCCTGCGCCGCAAGCTTCCGCTCGTGTTCGTCGACCAGGCCCCCGTCGAGGGCGCCTCGAGCGTGCTGCTCGACGACCGTCCGGGGGCACGCGCCGCCGCGCAGCACCTGCTCGACCTCGGGCACCGCCGGATCGGCATCCTGACGACGGGCTTCGGCCTTCCGCCCGGCGTCGCGCCCGACCCGGCCGGTGCCGGGACCGGGTACGTCTCGCGCGAGCGCGTCGCCGGGTGGATGAGCGCGCTGGGCCCGGCGGGCGCCGAGGTCACCGCGGTGAACATCACGGACAACAACGAGGAGGACGCCGCCGAGGGCATCCGCACGCTCCTGGCGCTGCCCGACCGGCCCACCGCCGTGCTGTGCTTCTCCGACCTGGTGGCCTGGACCGTCGAGCAGGTCGCGCGCGAGCGGGGCCTGCGGGTCCCCGAGGACCTCTCGGTCGTCGGGTACGACGACAGTGCCGTCGCCCGCAACGCGCAGCCGCAGCTCACCACGGTCCGCCAGGACCTCGCGGCGAAGGGCCATGCGGCCGCGACGACCCTGACGCGCGCGATCGCGCGGTCGAGGGGCGAGTCCGGCGCGCCGACCAGTCCCGAGCACGTCCTCGTGCCCACCGAGCTCGTCGTGCGGGCGAGCACGGGACCGGCGCCTGCCGAGACGTCCTGACCTAGACCGTCAGCGCCAGCAGCTCCACCCGCACGGAGCCGCCCTTGGTGACCTGCTCGCCGACGCGCGCGAACCCGAGCCGGGCGTGGAACGCCGACGAGCCCGGGTTCGGCGGGTCGAGGTTGACCTCGGCCGTGATGCGCGACAGGCCGAGGACCCGGGCCTGCTCGCTCGCCGCCGCGTACAGCGCCCGGCCCACGCCGCGGGCCTTCGCGGAGGGCGTGACGACGATCCGGTCGACGTACAGCGAGCCGGGCACGTTCGTCGAGAACCACCGGTAGTTCTCGCTGGAGTACTCGGCGCCGGGGGACAGGGCCATGAGGAAGCCGATGACGCCGGTCGAGTCGTGCGCGACGAGCGCCGCCGAGCACCGCGGCAGGTGCTCCGCCATCCCGTCGGCACCCAGCACGTTGACCGCGGGAGCGGCGGCGTCGTTCATCGCCGCGACGGCCTCGAGGTCGGACTCGCGCATGACGCGCAGACGGACGGGCGCGTCCATCAGATCGCGCACGAGTCGTCGACGCACGCCTGCGCGTCCGAAGCGCCGAGGGTGACGAGCGGGTTCGCGTCGCGCCAGCTCGTCTCGAGCAGCTGCGTGAAGACCTCTGCAGGCTGGGCACCGGAGACGGCGACGCGGCGGTCGACGACGAAGAACGGCACACCGGTCACGCCGATGGCGCGGGCGTCGGCGATGTCGGTCCGCACAGCGTCGGACTCGTCGTCCCCGTCGAGGAACGCCAGGACCTCGTCGTCGTCCCAGCCGCGCTCGCCGAACCCGGCCGTGTGAGCCAGGTCGACGAGGGCCGCGGTCAGACCGAGGTCCGCGCCGTGCTCGAAGTGCGCCGAGAACAGCGCCTCCATCGTCGCCTCGACGAGCTCGCTGCCGCCGACGCGTGCCGCGAGGTGCAGCAGGCGGTGCGCGTCGAAGGTGTTGAACGTGAGCGTCCGGTCGAAGTCGTAGGCCAGGCCGACGCCCGCGGCGACCGCGGTGACCTGGGCGAACATCTGCTGCACCTGGGGGAGCGCGATGCCCTTCATCTCGGCCAGCGCCTGCGCCTCCGGACGCCCGGGCCCGACCGGCGTCTCGGGGGAGAGCTGGTAGGAGCGCCAGGTCACCTCGACGTGGTCGCGGTGGGGGAACTCCGCCAGCGCGGCAGCGAAGCGTCGCTTGCCGATGTAGCACCACGGGCACGCCACGTCGGACCACACCTCGACCTGCAGGGTGCGGACGGGGGCCAGTGCGGAGGGAGTTGTCAGGAGGTTCGTCACGGGATCAGCAGGACCTTTCCGGTCGTGGAGCGCGACTCGAGCGCGCGGTGGGCGTCGGCCGCTTCGGCCAGCGGGTAGGTGGCGCCGATGCGGACGTCGAGCGAACCGTCGAGGACGGCGCCGAACACCTCGGCGGCCCTCCAGTCCAGCTCGTCGCGATCGGCGACGTGGTCGTCGAGCTTGGGGCGCGTGAGGAACACGGACCCGGCGCCGTTGAGCCGCTGCGGGTCGACGGGCGGCACGGGGCCGGACGAGGCGCCGAACAGCACCAGCGTGCCGCGTCGCGAGAGCGAGGCCAGCGACGCGTCGAAGGTGTCGCGGCCCACGGAGTCGTAGACGGCGTCGACGCCGCGGCCCTCCGTGAGCTCGCGGACGATCGCGGGCAGCTCGGCGGTGAGGTCGGACAGCTCGCGGTAGCGGATGACCTCGGCCGCGCCGGCCTGGCGCGCGAGCGTCTCCTTCTCCGCCGACCCGACGGTCGAGATCACCCGGGCACCGTGCGCCACGGCGAGCTGGGTGAGCAGCAGGCCGACCCCGCCGGCGCCGGCGTGCAGCAGCACGGTCGCTCCAGGCTCGACCCGGTAGGACGAGGTCACGAGGTAGTGGGCGGTCATCCCCTGCAGCGGGACGGCGGCGGCCACCTGGTCGCTCACGCCCCGGGGGACGACCAGTGCGGAGCCGGCCTTGACGGCCACGAGCTCCGCGTAGGAACCGGGGGCGGCGGACCACGCCACGCGGTCGCCGACCGCGATGGTCGTGACGTCGGCGCCGACGGCCTCGACCATGCCCGCACCCTCCGACCCCACGACGTGCGGGAACGGCATCGGGTACGTGCCCGAGCGGCGGTAGGTGTCGATGAAGTTCACGCCCGCGGCAGCGACCCGGACGAGCACCTCGTCGGCAGCCGGGACGGGCTCCGGCGAGTCGACGACGGACAGGACCTCGGGGCCTCCGGGGGCGGAGGCGGTGACAGCGCGCACGTCAGCCGGAACGCCCATACTGGTGCGGGACATTCCGAGCACCAGGTTCGTATCTTCGTGCAGTCCTGTGTATGTTCATGCACATGACGTTCTCGGTCGCGATCGCGGGAGCCAGCGGGTACGCCGGGGGGGAGATGCTCCGGGTCCTCCTGGCGCACCCCGAGGCCAGCATCGGCGCACTCACCGCCCACTCCAACGCCGGCACGCCGCTGGGTGCGCACCAGCCGCACCTGCGCTCGCTCGCGGGCCGCGTGCTGGCCGCCACGAGCACCGAGAACCTCGCCGGGCACGACGTGGTCGTCCTCGCGCTGCCGCACGGTGCGAGCGGCGCGATCGCCGCCGAGCTCGCGTCGCGGGGCGACGACGCGATCGTCGTCGACCTCGGCGCCGACCACCGGCTCGTCGACCCGGCCGCCTGGGAGCAGTTCTACGGCAGCGAGCACGCCGGGACCTGGCCGTACGGCCTGCCCGAGCTGCTGCACCCGGGCGAGCGGACCGCAGCCGCACAGCGTGCCGCGCTCGCGGACACCCGCCGGATCGCGGTGCCCGGCTGCAACGTCACCGCCGTCACGCTCGGGCTGCAGCCGGGCGTCGCCGCGGGCCTGATCGAGCCGCAGGACCTCGTCGCGGTGCTGGCCAACGGCTACTCCGGCGCCGGGCGCAGCCTCAAGACCCACCTGCTCGCCTCCGAGGCGCTCGGCTCCGTGCAGCCGTACGCGGTCGGCGGCACGCACCGGCACATCCCCGAGATCGCGCAGAACCTGCGCTCCGCGGGGGCCGACGCGGTCTCGATCTCGTTCACGCCGACCCTGGTCCCGATGGCGCGCGGCATCCTCGCGACCGCCACCGCCCGCCTGGTGCCGGGGACCGACCCCGCGTCGGTCCGGGCGGCCTGGGAGCAGACCTACGCCGACGAGCCCTTCGTCCACCTGCTGCCCGAGGGTCAGTGGCCGACGACCGCCTCGACGCTGGGCGCCAACACGGCGCTCGTGCAGGTCGCGGTCGACGAGGCCGCGGGCCGGGTCGTGACGGTCACGGCGATCGACAACCTGGTCAAGGGCACCGCTGGTGGCGCCCTGCAGTCGCTCAACCTCGCGCTCGGGCTGCCCGAGACGCTCGGCCTTCCCCTGGACGGAGTCGCACCGTGAGCACCACGACGGACCAGCAATCGGCCGGCGTCACCGCGCCGGCCGGCTTCCGCGCGAGCGGCGTCACCGCGGGCCTCAAGGCCTCCGGCCGTCCCGACCTGGCGCTCGTCGTCAACGACGGCCCGCTCCAGGTCGCGGCCGGGGTCTTCACCAGCAACCGCGTCGTCGGCCACCCGGTCGTCTGGTCGCGGCAGGTCGTCAGCGACGGCGTGGTCAGCGCGGTCGTGCTCAACTCCGGCGGCGCGAACGTCTGCACGGGACCCGACGGCTTCCTGGACGTGCACCGGACCGCGGAGAAGGTCGGTGCCGCGCTGGACGTCTCGGCGGGCGACGTGGTCGTCGCGTCGACCGGCCTGATCGGGGAGCGGCTGCCCATCGAGACGCTGCTGGCCGGCGTCGACGTCGCTGCCGCGGCCCTGACCACCACCGGCGGGCACGACGCCGCGGTCGCCATCATGACGACGGACACCGTGCCGAAGACCGCCGAGATCACGATCGACGGCGACCGGGGGACGTGGACGGTCGGTGGCATGGCCAAGGGCGCTGGCATGCTCGCGCCGGCCCTCGCGACGATGCTGTGCGTCATCACGACCGACGCGGTCGTCGACGCCGCCACGGCCGAGGCAGCGCTGCGCGCCGCGACCTCGCAGACCTTCGACCGCGTGGACTCCGACGGCTGCATGTCGACGTCCGACACCGTGACGCTCCTGGTCAGCGGCGCGAGCGGCGCGACACCCGACCCCGAGGGCTTCGCCGCCGCGGTCACGGCGGTCGCGGCCGATCTCGCGCGTCAGCTCGTCGCCGACGCCGAGGGCGCCTCGCACGACATCGCGGTGACCGTCACCGGCGCCGAGACGCAGGCCGCGGGCCTTGCTGTCGCCCGCGCCGTGACCCGCTCGAACCTGTTCAAGGCGGCGATGTTCGGCAACGACCCGAACTGGGGTCGCGTGCTCGCCCAGGTGGGCACCGTCCCGGAGAGCGTGGCCGCCTTCGACCCTGAGGCTCTCGACGTCACGATCAACGGCGTCATGGTGTGCCGGGCGGGCGGCGCCCACGAGCCCCGCTCGAGCGTCGACCTCGCCGCGCAGCGCGAGATCCACGTCCTCATCGACCTGCACGCAGGCGGCGAGGTGGTCACGGTCTGGACCAACGACCTCACGCACGCCTACGTCACCGAGAACAGCGAGTACTCCACGTGAGCGACGAGTTCGTCTTCAACACGCTGACCGACCTGCGCCCCGACCAGAAGGCGGAGGTCCTCATCCAGGCGCTGCCCTGGCTGCAGAAGTTCGCCGGCGCGCTCGTCGTCGTGAAGTACGGCGGCAACGCGATGGTCGACGAGGACCTCAAGCGGGCGTTCGCCGAGGACATGGTGTTCCTGCGCCAGGTCGGCCTCAAGCCGGTCGTCGTGCACGGCGGGGGCCCGCAGATCAACGCGATGCTCGACCGGCTCGGGATCGAGTCCGAGTTCCGCGGCGGCCTGCGCGTCACGACCCCCGAGGCGATGGACGTCGTGCGCATGGTGCTCACGGGCCAGGTCTCCCGTGAGCTCGTCGGCCTGCTCAACGCGCACGGCCCGCACGCCGTGGGCCTGTCCGGCGAGGACGGCGGCCTGTTCCAGGCGCGGCGCCGCACGGCGGTCGTGGACGGCGTCGAGGTCGACGTCGGGCTCGTCGGCGACGTGGTGCACGTCAACCCGGGGGCGGTGCAGGACCTGCTCGACGCGGGCCGGATCCCCGTGGTCAGCACGGTCGCGCCCGACATCGACGACCCCACGCAGGTGCTCAACGTCAACGCCGACACGGCCGCGGCCGCGCTCGCCATCGCGCTGGGCGCCCGCAAGCTCATCGTCCTGACCGACGTCGAGGGCCTCTACCTCAGCTGGCCCGACAGGTCCTCGCTCGTGCGCCGCCTGCGGGCCGGCGCGCTCGCCGAGGTGCTGCCGGGCCTGGACTCCGGCATGCGGCCCAAGATGGAGGCCTGCTGGCGTGCGGTCGAGGGCGGTGTCGGCCGCGCCCACGTGATCGACGGCCGGGCGCCCCACTCGATCCTCGTCGAGGTCTTCACGTCCGACGGGATCGGGACGATGGTGCTCCCCGACAGCGACTCCCCAGGCGATGAGCCCGCCGCCACGTTCTACACCGCGCCGATCCCCCAGGTGCCGACCCCCGAGGTGACCGCATGACCGAGCTCAGCACGGGTCGCCACCGCGCGGCCGCCCCCGTCGACGGCGGCCTGACGCCGACGGTCGACGGTTCCGTCGCCCAGTGGACGGACCGGTACACGCACGCCGTGATGGACACGTTCGGCGCCCCGCAGCGCGTGCTCGTGCGCGGCGAGGGCCCCTACGTGTGGGACGCGGACGGCACGCGCTACCTCGACCTGCTCGGCGGCATCGCCGTCAACGCCCTCGGGCACGCACACCCGACGCTGACGGCCGCGATCAGCGCGCAGCTGGGAACGCTCGGCCACATCTCGAACTTCTTCGCGAGCCCGACGCAGATCGCGTTCGCCGAGCGGCTCCTGGGCCTCGCGGGTGCCCCGGCGGGCTCGCGCGTGTTCCTCACGAACTCGGGCACCGAGGCGAACGAGGCGGCCTTCAAGCTCGCCCGTCGCACCGGCCGCACCCGGATCCTCGCGCTCGAGGGTGCGTTCCACGGTCGCTCGATGGGCGCGCTCGCGCTGACGCACAAGCTCGCCTACCGCGAGCCGTTCGAGCCCCTGCCCGGCGGCGTGGAGTTCGTGCCGTTCGGGGACACCGCGGCGCTCGAGGCCGCCTTCGAGGGCGAGCCGGTGGCCGCGTTCTTCGTCGAGCCGATCCAGGGCGAGGCCGGCGTGCTGCCGCTGCCCCCGGGCTACCTGGCCCGGGCACGCGAGCTGACCCGCGAGCACGGCGCGCTGCTCGTCCTCGACGAGGTGCAGACCGGGATGGGACGCACCGGCACGTGGTTCGCCCACCAGCTCCCGCACGTCGGCGGGGGAGTCGTGCCTGACGCCGTCACCGTCGCGAAGGGCCTCGGCGGCGGGTTCCCGGTGGGTGCGCTCATCGCCTACGGCGACGCCGTCGCGACGCTCATCGGGCGGGGCCAGCACGGCACGACGTTCGGGGGGAACCCCGTCGCCTCGGCGGCCGCGCTCGCCACGATCGGCGTCATCGAGCGCGACGGGCTGCTCGAGCACGTCACCGGCCTGGGGGAGCGGCTGCGCACCCGGATCTCCGGGCTCGGTCACCCGCTGATCGAGACGGCACGCGGTGAGGGCCTGCTCATCGGCATCGAGCTCACCGCCCCGGTCGCCCCGCAGGTCGCGGCGCGGGCGCTCGAGGCCGGCTTCGTCGTCAACCCGTGCCGTCCGACGACGATCCGGCTCGCACCGCCGTTCGTCCTGACCGACGACCAGGCCGGCACGTTCGTCGACTTCCTCGCGGCGCTCCCGCACGAGCTGGAGGCGAACGCGTGACGCGGCACTTCCTGCGCGACGACGACCTGTCGCCGAGCGAGCAGCGCGACGTCCTCGAGCTCGCGCTCGCCTTCCGCTCCGACCGGTACATCCGCACTCCGCTGTCCGGCCCGCACGCGGTCGCCGTCATCTTCGACAAGCCGACGCTGCGCACGCAGGTCTCCTTCAGCACCGGGATCGCCGAGCTCGGCGGCTTCCCGCTCGTCGTCGACGGCAAGCTCGCGCAGATCGGCACGCGCGAGTCGATCCCGGACACGGCGCACGTGCTCGGGCGCCAGGTCGCGGCCGTCGTGTGGCGGACCCACGCGCAGGAGCGCCTGCAGCAGATGGCCGAGCACGCCGGCGTGCCCGTCGTGAACGCCCTGACCGACGACTTCCACCCGTGCCAGGTTCTCGCGGACCTCGCCACCATCGCCCTGCACCGCGGCGGGACCGGCCGGCTGGCCGGCCAGACGCTCGCATACGTCGGCGACGGCGCCAACAACATGGCGCACTCCTACCTGCTCGGCGGGGCGACGGCCGGTCTGCACGTGCGGATCGGGACGCCCGACGGCTACCTGCCCGACGCGGGCATCCTCGCCGACGCCGCGCGCATCGCCGCCGAGACCGGCGGCTCCGTGACCGTCCTGCACGACCGCGACGCGGCCGTGGCCGGTGCGGACGTCGTCGCGACCGACACGTGGGTCTCGATGGGCCAGGAGGACCAGGCCGACGAGCGCGAGACGCCGTTCGTGCCGTTCCGCCTGGACGGCGCGGCGCTCGCGCTCGCCAAGCCCGACGCGATCGTCCTGCACTGCCTGCCCGCCTACCGCGGCAAGGAGATCACCGCCGACGTGATCGACGGGCCGCAGTCGGTCGTGTGGGACGAGGCCGAGTTCCGGCTGCACGCCCAGAAGGCACTGCTGTCCTGGCTGCTGGAGCGAGCATGAGCACGGCGACGGTCCCGCAGACGAAGGCCGCGCGCCACGCCCTCATCGGCGCGCTGCTGGCCCGCGGCGCCGTGGCGTCCCAGCAGCAGCTCGCCGACCTGCTCGTCGCCGAAGGTGTGACCGTCACGCAGGCCACGCTCTCCCGCGACCTCGTCGAGCTGCGCGCGGTCAAGGTGCGCACGCCCACCGGTGGCCTCGTGTACTCGGTCCCCGCCGAGGGTGAGGTCCGGTCCGCGCCGCCCGACACGGAGATGCTCGCGGCCCGTCTCGCGCGCCTGTGCGAGGAGCTCCTGCTCACCGCGGAGTCGTCGGGCAACCTCGTCGTGCTGCGGACCCCGCCGGGCGCCGCCCAGTTCTTCGCGTCCGCGATCGACCACTCCGTGCTGCCCAGCGTGCTGGGCACCATCGCCGGCGACGACACCGTGCTGGTGATCGCCCGCGACGACCGGCCCGAGGCCGGCACAGCCCTGGCGGCGCGCTTCCTCGCGCTTGCCTCCGACGCGCGGCCCGACGCGCGACACTGAACCCATCACCCCGCAGAACAGAAGGAAGAACCATGACTGAGCGCGTCGTCCTCGCCTACTCCGGCGGCCTGGACACCTCCGTCGGCATCGGCTGGATCGCCGAGGCCACCGGCGCCGAGGTGATCGCCGTCGCCGTCGACGTCGGCCAGGGCGGCGAGGACCTCGAGGTCATCCGTCGGCGCGCGCTCGACTGCGGCGCCGTCGAGGCCTACGTCGCCGACGCGCGCGACGAGTTCGCCTCCGAGTACTGCATGCCCGCGCTGCGCGCGAACGGCATGTACCTCGACCGCTACCCGCTAGTCTCGGCGATCTCGCGCCCCGTCATCGTCAAGCACCTGGTCCGCGCGGCCCGCCAGTTCGGTGCCACGACCGTCGCGCACGGCTGCACGGGCAAGGGCAACGACCAGGTCCGCTTCGAGGTCGGCATCACCTCGCTCGCGCCCGACCTGACGTGCCTCGCGCCGGTCCGCGACCTGGCCCTGACGCGCGACAAGGCCATCGACTTCGCGGAGAAGCACAAGCTCCCCATCGAGACGACCAAGCACAACCCGTTCTCGATCGACCAGAACGTGTGGGGCCGCGCCGTCGAGACCGGCTTCCTCGAGGACATCTGGAACGGCCCGACCAAGGACGTCTACACCTACACCGACGACCCGACGTTCCCGCCCGTCGCCGACGAGGTCGTCATCACGTTCGAGCAGGGTGTGCCCGTCGCGCTCGACGGCGTGCCGGTCACCCCGCTGCAGGCGATCCAGGAGATGAACCGCCGCGCGGGCGCCCAGGGAGTCGGCCGCATCGACATCGTCGAGGACCGCCTCGTCGGCATCAAGAGCCGCGAGGTCTACGAGGCCCCGGGCGCGATCGCGCTCATCGCGGCGCACCAGGAGCTCGAGAACGTCACGATCGAGCGCGAGCAGGCCCGCTTCAAGCGGAACGTCGAGCAGCGCTGGTCGGAGCTCGTCTACGACGGTCAGTGGTTCAGCCCGCTGAAGAAGTCGCTCGACGTGTTCATCGACGACACGCAGCGCTACGTCTCCGGCGACGTCCGCCTCGTCCTGCACGGCGGCCGCGCGACCGTGACCGGCCGCCGCTCGGACGCCTCGCTCTACGACTTCAACCTCGCGACGTACGACACGGGCGACACGTTCGACCAGGCGGCCGCCCGCGGCTTCATCGAGATCTACGGCCTGTCCTCCAAGCTGGCCGCCGCGCGCGACGTCCGCTTCGGCAACGGCGTGGACCTCGGCAGCCAGGGCGGCATCGATGCCTGAGCCTCTCGCCCTGTGGGGCGGCAGGTTCGCGTCGGGGCCGGCCTCGGCGCTCGTCGAGCTGTCCCGGTCCACCCAGTTCGACTGGCGGCTCGCGGACGTCGACATCTCCGGATCGGTCGCGCACGCCCACGTGCTGCACACGGCCGGCCTGCTGTCGGACGACGAGGTCGCGGGCATGGTCGCGGCGCTCGAGGTGCTGCGTGCCGACGTGGCGTCCGGGGCGTTCGGCCCCGCGCCCGACGACGAGGACGTGCACACCGCCCTGGAGCGGGGCCTGATCGAGCGTGCCGGCTCGGACCTGGGCGGCAAGCTGCGCGCCGGCCGCTCGCGCAACGACCAGATCGCGACCCTCGTGCGGATGTACCTGCGCCGCGAGGCCCGCTCGCTCGCCGGCGCGGTGCTCGACGTCGTCGACGCACTCGTCGCGCAGGCGGAGGCGGCCGGCGACGCACCCATGCCCGGGCGCACGCACCTGCAGCACGCGCAGCCGGTCCTGCTCGCGCACCACCTGCTCGCCCACGCGTGGCCGCTCATGCGCGACGTCGACCGGTGGATCTCCTGGGACGGCCGCGCCGCGCTCTCGCCCTACGGCTCGGGTGCGCTCGCCGGGTCGTCGCTCGGGCTCGACCCCGCTGCCGTCGCCGAGGAGCTCGGGTTCAGCGGCCCGGTCGAGAACTCGATCGACGGCACGGCGTCGCGGGACGTCGTCGCCGAGTTCGCCTTCGTCGCGGCGATGCTCGCCGTCGACATCTCGCGGCTGGCGGAGGAGGTCGTCCTCTGGTCGACCAAGGAGTTCGGCTTCGTGCGTCTGCACGACTCGTTCTCGACCGGGTCGAGCATCATGCCGCAGAAGAAGAACCCGGACATCGCCGAGCTCGCTCGCGGGAAGGCGGGGCGCCTCATCGGGGACCTGACCGGCCTGCTCGCCACGCTCAAGGGCCTGCCGCTCGCGTACAACCGCGACCTGCAGGAGGACAAGGAGCCCGTCTTCGACCAGGTCGACCAGCTCACGGTGCTGCTGCCCGCGTTCGCGGGGATGGTCGCGACGCTCACGTTCGACTACGAGCGCCTGGCGGCTCTCGCGCCCCAGGGCTTCTCGCTGGCGACCGACATCGCCGAGTGGCTCGTCCGTCAGGGAGTGCCGTTCCGCGTGGCGCACGAGGTCGCGGGTGCCTGCGTCCGGGCCTGCGAGGAGCACGAGCCGGCGATCGAGCTGTGGGACCTGACCGACGACGAGCTCGCTGCGATCTCGCCGCACCTGACCCCCGGGGTGCGGGACGTGCTGACCGTGGAGGGCTCCCTCGCGTCCCGCTCCGCGATCGGCGGCACCGCGCCGTCGGCCGTCGCGAACCAGCTCGGCAACGCCCGCAGCCAGGTCCAGAACCTCCGGGCGTGGACGACACGCTGACCACGCCGGCGCGCCGGGTCGTCGACTCGGCCCGTGCGCGCCCGCCGGGGCTGGGGCCGGTCCGCGTCGTGTGCGTCGACGGCCCCGCCGGCTCGGGCAAGACGACGTTCGCCGCCGCGCTCGCCGCGGAGTCCGCGCAGGCCGCCGTCCTGCACCTGGACGACCTGTACGAAGGCTGGTCCGGGCTCGACGGCTCGCTGTGGCCACGCCTCTCGGCTCAGGTCCTGGAGCCGCTGCGCCGCGGCTGGCCCGCGCGCTACCAGCGCTACGACTGGGGGCAGGGCGGGTTCGCCGAGTGGGTGGACCTGCCCCTCCCCGGCCTGCTGGTCCTCGAGGGCTGCGGATCGGCGCGGCGCCTCGTCGACCCGTTCGCGTCGGTGCGCGTCTGGGTCGAGGCGCCCGACGACCTCCGCCTGGCCCGCGGGCTCGCCCGGGACGGCGCCGCGGCCCGCAGCCACTGGGAGCAGTGGATGCGCGACGAGTCCGCGCACTTCGCCCGTGAGCGCACGCGTGCGAGGGCGGACGTGTGCCTCGACTCGCTGGGAGATGTCGTCGGCGGGTCGCTCCCGTAGGCCGACCGGTGGCTCGTGTCCTCGGCGCGGCTGGTGGACTCCGGAGCGCGCGGACTGCCCGGTGCGGCAGGATGAGCGCGTGAGCACCTGGCCCGGGGACGTCCCGCGGCCGCCGGACGCAGCCGAGCCGGCGGCCTTCGTCCAGGTCCCCGCGCGCGTCTGGTACGCCCGCGACGTCCACCTCGTCGCCCGGGACCTGCTCGGCACGTACCTGACGGCCCGCTCGCCCGAGGGCGACGTGACCGTCCGCATCACCGAGGTCGAGGCGTACGGCGGCGACGCGGATCCGGGCTCCCACGCCTTCCGCGGCCGCACCGCGCGCAACGCGGTCATGTTCGCCGAGCCCGGTCGCCTGTACGTTTACCGCCACCTGGGCCTGCACCACTGCCTCAACATCGTGGCCGAGCCCACCGGCAGCGCGGCCGCCGTCCTGCTGCGCGGCGGCGAGATCGTCGAGGGCTCCGCGCTGGCGTGGTCCCGCCGCGAGCGGGTCGGGGTCGTGGACTCCGAGCGCCAGCTCGCGCGCGGCCCCGCCCGCCTGGCCGTGTGCCTGGGACTGGACCGGGACGCCAACGGCGCCGACGTGACCGAGGCCGGGGGGAGCGTGGTGCTGCACCGGCACGAGACGGCCGTGCAGCCCGCGCACGCCAGCGGCCCACGCGTGGGCGTGTCCGGTGCGGGCGGCGAGGGCAACCGGTTCCCGTGGCGCTACTGGCTGACCAACGAGCGCACCGTGTCCGCGTACCGGCCGGCGTATCCGCCGCCGACGTCGGTAGACGCCCCCTGAGGCGACGACGTCGGCAGCGCCCCCTCGCCCATGCCCTCATCTTCTGGAGAACCCCGTGAACCACATCCTCGACGAGCTCGAGTGGCGCGGCCTGATCGCGCAGACGACCGACCTGGACGCGCTGCGCACGGCGCTGTCCGACGGAACCGTGAACCTCTACTGCGGCTTCGACCCCACGGCGCCGAGCCTGCACATCGGCAACCTGGTGCAGATCCTCACCGTGCGCCGCCTGCAGGACGCCGGCCACCGGCCCTTCGCGCTCGTCGGGGGCGCGACCGGCCTGATCGGTGACCCGAAGATGGCGGGCGAGCGGACTCTGAACTCGCCCGAGGTGGTCGCGGGCTGGGTCACGCGGATCCACGACCAGATCGCGCCCCTGCTCCGCTTCGACGGCGAGAACGCGGCCACGATGGTCAACAACCTCGACTGGACCGCGCCGATGTCGGCCATCGACTTCCTGCGGGACGTCGGCAAGCACTACCGCCTGGGCACGATGCTCGCCAAGGACACCGTCGCCCGGCGCCTGAGCAGCGACGCGGGCATCAGCTTCACCGAGTTCAGCTACCAGATCCTGCAGGGCATGGACTTCCTCGAGCTGCACCGCCGGCACGGGATCTCGCTGCAGACCGGGGGCTCCGACCAGTGGGGGAACCTCCTGTCGGGCGTCGAGCTCATCCGCAAGGCCGAGGGCGTCGCCGTGCACGCGCTGACGACACCGCTGATCACCAAGGCCGACGGCACCAAGTTCGGCAAGACCGAGTCAGGCACGGTGTGGCTCGACCCGGAGATGACGACGCCGTACGCCTTCTTCCAGTTCTGGCTCAACGCCGACGACGCCGACGTGGCCCGCTACCTCAAGGTGTTCACGTTCAGGAGCCGGGAGGAGATCGCGGCCCTCGAGGCCGCCGTCGCGGAGCGACCCGCGGCGCGGGAGGCGCAGCGCGCCCTCGCGCACGACGTCACCTCGCTGGTTCACGGCGCGGACGCCGCCGACTCGGTGGTCGCCGCGAGCCAGGCGCTGTTCGGCCGCGGCTCGCTCGAGGACCTGGACGCAGCGACGCTCGGTGCCGCCGTGGCCGAGCTCCCGACGGCAGCCGGCGCGGTGGGCGACCTCGTGGTGGACCTGTTCGCCTCGGCGGGCCTGGTCGCGAGCAAGTCGGAGGCCCGTCGCGCGGTGAAGGAGGGGGGCGCGTCGGTCAACAACGTCCGCGTCGCCGGCGACGACGCGGTCCTGCGCGCCGAGGACCTCCTGCACGGCCGGTGGGCGGTCATCCGTCGCGGCAAGCGCACGCTCGGGGTCGTCGACACCGCCGCCTGAGCGTGGTGACCGGCGTCACCGCCAGGGGATTTGCCAGGCCGGTCCTGCCCGCGTAATGTTCTCGAGGTCGCCCGGCAGGGAGGAACGGACACCGAGGATCGAACCTCGGTGGCTGGTCCCGCAGGCGGCCGCCCCCGAACGAGATCCAGGTGCTTCGTGCGCCTCGGAACCGGACGGGCCAGGGCAACGAGCGTCACAGACCGGATGGTCTGGGGGGCTGGAAAAGCCCGCTAGAGTAGTGAAAGCCGAAAGGGAATCGGGAAAAACGATTCGCTGGAAGTGCCCGGCAGACCAGGAAAAACAATCTGGTAGGCTGGAAAACGGAAAGCCTCTCGAGAAGGACCTGCGGGTCTGGACGAAAGAGCGTCTGTTCCTTGAGAACTCAACAGTGTGCCAAGTAGTCGATGCCATATGGCCCGCCATCGTGCGGGTCTTGGTTGAGACTGGAGCTCGGTCCTCACCCCGTGAGGTTCTGGGTTCCGATTCAGCCGAATCTGATTGGTTCCGCCC
>NZ_RKHX01000003.1 GCF_003755175.1 Cellulomonas sp. PhB150
GCACGAGCAGCCTCGATCGTCGCGTTCAACGCCAACAAGTTCGTCTGCTCCGCGATCGACGTGATCACCTTCACCACGTTCCCGATCTCCTGCGAGGACGCACCCAGCTTCGCCACCGTGTCATTCGTCGAGGCAGCAACCACCGTCGCCTGACCCGCCACCTTCGCCGCATCCGTCGCGTTCTGCGCGATCTCCCGGATCGAGGCACCCATCTGCTCCGCACCCGCAGCAACCGCCTGCACGTTGCGCGACACCTGCTCCGCAGCAGCAGCCACCACACCCGCCTGCGCACTCGTCTCCTCCTGCGAGGAGCCGACCTGGTTGGACGCCGCCGACAGCTCCTCGGCCGCCGCGGCGACCGTCTGCGCGGTGTCCACCACGCCCGCGAGCGTCTCGCGGACCGCGGCCTGGGCCGCGCCGAGGGCCTCGGCCATCCGGCCGAGCTCGTCGCGCGACGTGGCCTCGGCCCTGACGGTGAAGTCGCCGGCGGCCATCGCCTCGAGCGAGACCTGCACGCGGGCCACGGCACGGCGGATGTTGCGGGTCACGACGTAGCCGAGCGCGAGCGAGACCAGGAGCGCGACCGCGAGGCTCACTGTC
The DNA here is from genome assembly GCF_003755175.1 of Cellulomonas sp. PhB150. Lineage (GTDB taxonomy): Bacteria > Actinomycetota > Actinomycetes > Actinomycetales > Cellulomonadaceae > Cellulomonas. The sequence goes on from NZ_RKHX01000003.1 coordinate 601, forward strand.
AGGATCGTGGTGGCGTGGGCGGTGCGCGTCGTCGCGGTGTCGGCGACGTCCGCGACGTACGCGGTGATCTCGGTCGCGACGGCGTCCAGGTCGGCGACGTACGCCTCGATGGCCGGCTGTGCGATGTCGTCGCGGATGTCGCTGTAGGCGACGTCATTGCCGCTCATCGCGGCCGGCACGTACTGCTCGTCGCGGATCTTGATCCACGCCGCGTAGTCCGTCTCGAACGCCTTCCACGACTCCGAGGACCCGGCCTCCGTGGCGGAGTAGGCGTCGATGTTGTCGTTGATCGCCGAGTCGGTCGCGTCGAGCTGGTTGTTCCAGCTGCGTCGGTCCTCGTTCGTGGTCGACGCGCCGATCTGCGCGATGATCATCCGCACCTTGAGCTGGTCCTGGTGGATCGCGTTGCGGACGTCGGAGATGCTCTCCTGGATCGACGACAGCGTCTGCAGGTCGCTCTTGGAGGAGTTGAGCGACGAGATCGCGTAGAGGCCCGACGCCACGGCGACCGCGCCCAGGAGGGCGAAGACCGTGAGGATCTTGGTCTGGACCGAACGGTCGGAGAACCAGGCGGCCCGCCGGTGCTGCGCGGGTCCGCCGGGTGCGGTGGTCGTGGTGCTCATGGAAGTGGCTCCTTCTCCAAGGTCCGTCGTCGACCGACCGATCGGTCGTCGCGACGCGGGTGTGAGGGGTCGTGCCGCGTGATCACGCGGGACGACGGGTGAGATCAGGCTGCGGCGGCCTCGTCGACGTCGAGGACCAGCAGGAGCCGGTCGTCGAGCGTGCAGGCCGAGCGGATGAGGGGCCTGATGGCGACGTCGAGGGTGTCCGGCGGCGCCTCCACGCGTCCCGGCTCGACGTCGACGACGTCGCCGATCTCGTCGACCAGGAGGCTCACGGTCTCCCCGCCCACCTGGACGACGACCATCATCTGCTCGGCCCCCTCCCCCAGCGGCGGCAGCCCCAGCCGGGGCCGCAGGTCGACGGTGAGCACCACCTGGCCGCGCAGGTTCACGAGGCCGGAGACGCCCTCCGGGGCGAGCGGCACGCGCGTGCGCGTCTGGGCCCGCAGCGCCTCCTGGACCCGCTGGACGTCGACGCCGTAGAGCCCGTCGTCGACCGTGAACGTGACGTAGCTGCTCATCGGGTGGCTCCCACGAGGTCGGCGGTGTCGGCGAGCGCGAGGAACGGGTCCTCGGCGTAGAAGTCGCGGTCGGCGGCCAGCACGGCTGCGCGGACGTCGAGCAGCTCGGTGACACGGTCGCCCAGCACGGTCGAGCCGGTCAGGCCCGCGTCGTCGATGCTCGAGTGCCGCCCGACCTCGTCCTCGACGATGTCGACGATCTCCTCGACCACGAGGCCGACCGACCGGCCGGCGCGCGTGTAGACCACGAGCAGCAGCTCGTCGGACTCGCGGGCGTAGGTGCCGAGCACGCGGTCCAGCCGCGCGAGCGGGAGGATCGTGCCGCGGTACTGGACGACCTCGCGACCGCCGACGAGCTCGACCTGGTCGGCCCGCACGTGCTCGAGCCGCGCGACCGACGCAAGGGGCATCGCCACGCGGCGCCCGCCCCCGATCCCGGCGACCAGCACCTGCTCGGTCTGCACCTTCACGGCGGCCCGGCTCTCCGCCGCGACGCGCGCGGCGAGCTCCGGGTCACGCACCAGCGAGCGGCGGGCGATGGCCTGCACGTCGAGGATGAGCGCGACCCGCCCGTCACCCAGCACGGTGGCGCCGGAGTAGACGCCGATCGCCTTGAGGCGGCTGGCGAGCGGCGTGACGACGATCTCCTCGGTGGTCAGCACGCGGTCGACGAGCAGGCCGAAGCGCTGCTGGTCCGCCTGCACGACCGCGATCACGGACTCCGCCTCGGGCGTGGTCGCCTCGACGCCCAGCGCACCGGCCAGCGACACCAGCGGCAGCAGCTCGCCGCGCAGCCGGTAGACCGGAGCCGCGTGCACGTACTCGACGCCCGCGTCCGAGCGCTGGGTGTCCAGCGCGACGAGCTCGACCACGTGCACCTGCGGCAGCGCGTACAGGTCCCCGGAGCACTCCACGGACAGCGACGGCATGATCGCCAGCGTCAGCGGGATGCGCAGCCGCCACACGGTCCCGGCGCCGACGGTGGACTCGACGTCGACCGTCCCGCCGATCGACTCGATCCGGGTGCGGACCACGTCCATGCCGACGCCGCGGCCGGAGACGTTGGTGACCTTCTCGGCCGTCGAGAAACCGGGCAGGAACAGCAGCTGGAGCAGCTCGTTCGCGCTCATCGCGGCCACCTGGTCGGCGGTTCGCAGGCCCTTGGCGACGGCCTTCGCGGCGACGACCTCGGGGTCGATGCCCCGGCCGTCGTCGCGGACCTCGACCGACACCTGGCCACCGGCGTGCGAGGCACGCAGCTCGAGCAGGCCGGCGGGCGCCTTGCCGGTGGCGACGCGGTCCGCGGGCGACTCGATGCCGTGGTCGACCGCGTTGCGGACCAGGTGCGTGAGCGGGTCCTTGACGGCCTCGAGCAGGCCGCGGTCGAGCTCGGTGTCGCCGCCGACCATCTCGAGGCGCACCTCGCGGCCGCACAGCGCCGCCAGGTCACGCACGACGCGCGGCATCTTCGACCACACGTGCTCGATGGGCTGCATGCGGGTGCGCATGACGCCCTCCTGCAGCTCCGAGGCGATGAGGTTGAGCTGCTGCGCGGACCGCGCCAGGTCGACGTCCTGGGCCGACGACGCGAGGCGGCTGATCCGGTTGCGTGCCAGCACCAGCTCGCCGACCTGCCGCATGAGCGAGTCGAGCAGCTCGACGTCCACCCGGATCGAGGAGTCGGCCGCGCCGCGCAGGGTGCCGGTGTCGTCGAGGCTCGACGGGGCCGCGGTGGGCGGCGCCGCCGGGGCCGGCGGCTCGGGCGCGCGGGGGGTGGGCAGGACGGCGGCGGGGGCGGGCGTCGGGGTGGGCACGGCCACCGGCTCCGGCTCGGCGACCGGCTCCGGCTCGGCTACCGCCGCAGCAGTCGCCTCCGGCAGCACGCCCTCCTGCACCGCGACGAGCGCGGCACGGGCCGCCTCGACGTCGACGTCGCCCTCGCCGCCGGTGCGCTCGATCGCGCCCAGCAGGTCGCGCACGGTGTCGACCATGCGCAGCAGCACGTCGGTCGTCGGCTGGTCCATGGAACGCTTGCCGTCCCGCAGTTCGACCAGCAGGTTCTCGCCCACGTGGGTGAGCTGCTCCAGCCGGCCGAACGCGAGGAAGCCGCTCGTGCCCTTGATGGTGTGGATCGTGCGGAACACGCTGCTCAGCAGCTCGCGCGATCCCGGGTGCTCCTCGAGCGCCACGAGGTCACGGTCCAGCTGGTCGAGATTCTCGTGACTCTCGACCAGGAACTCGCGGACGATCTCGTCGATGTCCTCCACAACGCCCTCCCCACCGGGCGTTGACGGGTACCGCTCCGGCTATCCCCTCATCGGTCGGGGAGGGGGTCTCCTGAGGAGTCGGGGAGGGTGGGCGCCACGAGGCGGCGCAGGTCCGCGACCGCGTCGTCGTCGGCAGCGGCGGCGTCGACGTTCGCGGCCTCGACGGCCTCGAGCACCTCGGCGCGGTGGACGCGGACCGAGCGGGGGGCGTCGATGCCGAGCCGGACGCCGTCGCCTCGGACCTCGATGACCGTGACGACGATCCCGTCACCGATCACCAGGCGTTCGCCGACGCGGCGGCTGAGCACGAGCATGCCGCGACACTACCGCCCGGACTCAGTCCCAGCGTCCCAGGCCGCCCAGCGCGCGGTCGAGGAGCGCGGCCCACGCGGCGGTCGACGCCGGGATGCCGTCGAGCCAGGCGACCGGGACCCCGAGGTCGAGCACGCTGCCCGGCTCGGTGGTGTCGAACGCGCCGCGCACGGCGACCGCGTCGAACACGCCGAGCGACGCCATCCACGCGCGCGCGTCGACGGTCTTGGTGCGCGCGTCGACGACCGCCCACGCCTGGTCCGGGCCGAGGACGCGCAGGATTTCGGCGGCGGTCGACCGCTCGTCCGCGTCGGGCGCCACCGCGAGCGCGACCACCCACGGGTGGGGTGCGCGCGCCGCCACCTCGCGCCAGCGCGCGGCCTCGTCGGGCCCCGTCGGCCGCACCCGGCCGGCGCCGCTGCGCGGGCGGGGCACGGCGGGCCGGGCGGTCGGGGTGCCCGCGGGGACGACCGCGGCGGCGTCGAGGTGCAGGCGCTCGGCGAGCAGCGTCGCGACCGCGTCGACGTCCCCGGCCGCGCCGACGACCGCGAGCACGGAGCCGGGGCTGCGGTCGGGGTCGGCTGCCACCGGGACGGCCGCGAGGGCCTGCGAGAGCGTGCGCGGCCTGTCGACGAGCAGGCGCGGCGGCACGCCCAGGGTGGTCAGCCGGTCCGCCAGGTCGGTCGGGGGCTCGTCGGGAGCTGCACGGAGCACCTCGGGCGGCGCGGGGCGCGGCTCCGTGCGGGACTCGCCGACGAGCGCGCGGACCTGCTCGAGCACGTCCGCGAAGGCTGGTCCGCCCGTGGAGACCTCGGGCCGGCCGTCGTCGGCGGACGCGGCGGAGTCCGACGCGTCGGCGGCGTCCAGCAGGTCCTCGAGCCCGGCGTCGACCCGGCTCGCGCGCGGACGCGGTGCGACCGGCTCGGGCACCTCGACCGTGAGCTCGAAGTGCTCGCGCGCGAAGAACCCGGCCACGCCGCCCGTACGCACCCGCTCGGCCCGGACCACCTTCGCACCGGCCCCGAGCTCCTCCCGGACGTGGGCCATGAGCGCGGCCAGGTCGGTGCCCTCAAGCAGCAACCGCGTGCCCACTGCTCACCACCCCGACGGTCTCCATCGTGACGCCCGCGCCGGTGACCTCGCCGTAGGACAGCACCGGCAGGCGCGGCAGCCCGAGCGCGACCAGGCGGCGCAGCGCGGGCCGGATGGTCGGCGCGCACACCAGGACGACCGTCCGCCCGGCGGCCTCGGCGTGCGCGACGGCCTCGCGCAGCTGGGCGAGCACGAGCTCGACGCGCGACGGGTCCACGAGCAGCTGCGTGCCGTGCTCGGCGGGTCGGACGGACTCGACGAGCTGCTGCTCGAGCATCGGCTCGAGCGTGACGACCCGCAGCGCGCCGTCCTGCACGTAGGGCGCGGACAGCGCGGGTCCGAGCGCGCCGCGGGCCGCCTCGACGAGCCCCTCGGGGTCCGTCCCGGCGCGGGCGCGGAGCGTGAGCGCCTCGTAGATCCGGCCGAGGTCGCGGATCGGCACCTCCTCGGTGAGCAGCCCCTGCAGCACGCGCTGCACCTCGCCGAGCGAGAGCAGCGTGGGGACGAGCTCCTCGACGACCGAGGGGTTCACGCGCTTGATCCCCTCGGTCAGCACCCGCACGTCCTCGCGGCCCAGCAGGCGCGCCGCGTTCTGGTTGATGAGTGCCCCCAGGTGCGTGATGAGCACGGACACCCGGTCGACGACGGTCGCCCCCGTCATCTCCGCCGCGTGCCGCAGCTCGGCCGGCACCCACTTGCCGGCCAGGCCGAACACGGGCTCCTGCACCACGGAGCCGGGCAGCGCGGCGAGGTCGTCGCCCAGCGCGAGGACGCGACCCGCGGGCGCCTGGCCGCGGCCGACCTCGACGCCGGCGATCCGCACGGCGTAGGTCGCGGGCGGCAGGTCCACGCTGTCGCGCGTCCGGACGGGCGGGACGACGATGCCGAGCTCGAGCGCCGTCTTGCGCCGCAGCCCCCGCACGCGGGCGAGCAGGTCCTGCTCCGGTCCCTCGCCGACGAGGTCGACGAGGTCCGGTGCGAGCAGGATCTCCAGCGTGTGCACCCGCATCTGCTCGATGAGCTGCTCGGGGGTGTCGGCGGACGGCGCGGCCGCGGGGGCGGCGGGCGTGAGGGCCGCCCTCTCCTCGCGCGCCTGGGTCGCCTTGGTGCGCTGCGCGACGACGATCAGGAGGCAGCCGACCAGCAGGAACGGGAGCTTGGGCATGCCGGGCAGCAGCGCGAGGCTGACCGCGCCGCCGCCGGCGATCAGCAGGGCGTTGCGCGACTGCGTGAGCTGCTTGGCCGCGGCCGAGCCCATGTCGCCCTCGGCGGTCGCGCGCGTCACGACGATGCCCGTGGACACGGACAGCAGGAGCGCCGGGATCTGCGTGACCAGGCCGTCGCCGATCGTGAGCAGGCTGAACCGCTCGAGCGCCTCGGCCGGCGACATGCCCATCTGCAGCATGCCGATGACGAAGCCGCCGATGAGGTTGATGACGGTGATGACGATGCCGGCGATCGCGTCGCCCTTGACGAACTTCGACCCGCCGTCCATCGCGCCGTAGAAGTCGGCCTCCGCGGCGACGTCGGCACGTCGGCGGCGGGCCTGGTCCTCGTCGATGAGGCCGGAGTTGAGGTCGGCGTCGATGGCCATCTGCTTGCCGGGCATCGCGTCGAGCGTGAACCGCGCGCCGACCTCCGCGACGCGGCCTGCGCCGTTGGTGATGACGACGAACTGGATGACCACGAGGATCAGGAAGATCACGAGGCCGATCACGAGCGAGCCGCCCACCACGAAGTGGCCGAACGCGTCGATGACCTGACCCGCGTACCCGTCGCGCAGGACCAGCCGGGTCGAGGCGACGTTGAGCCCGAGCCGGAACAGGGTGAACACCAGGATCAGCGACGGGAACACCGAGAAGTCGAGCGGCCGCTTGACGTACATGCTGGTCAGGAGGATGACGAGCGACGCGGTGATGTTCACCGCGATGAGGACGTCGAGCAGGGCTGCCGGCAGCGGCACGACGAGCATGAGCACGATGCCGACGACGCCCGCGGGCACGGCCATGGGGGCGAGGGACCGGTTCTTCATGGCTGGGCCTTCGGGGTCGCGCCGGCGCGGGCCGGCGTGCGGCGGGCCGCGCGTGCGGCGGCCCGGTGGTCGGTGGTGTCGTCGGCGGGGAGCGCGGAGCCGCCCTGCAGGCGGTGCTGGCCGGTGGCCGCGCCGCGTCGGCGCAGCGCCATGACGAACGCGAGCACGCGGGCCACGGCGGTGAACAGGTGGGCGGGGATCTCCTGCCCGAGCTCGCAGGCCGCGTGCAGCGCGCGCGCCAGCGGCACGTCCTCGACCATCGGGACCTGGTTCTCCGACGCGGCGGCGCGCATCTTGGCGGCCACCACGCCCGCGCCCTTGGCCACGACGCGCGGGGCGCCCGTGCCGGGCTCGTACCGCAGCGCGACGGCGACGTGCGTGGGGTTGACGAGCACGACGTCCGCGCCGGCCACCTCGGCCATCATCCGGTTGCGGCTCATCGCCATCTGCTTGGAGCGGATCGCGCCCTTGAGCATGGGGTCCCCCTCGGTGCGCTTGTGCTCGTCCTTGACCTCTTTGAGCGACATGCGGGTCTGCTTGCGGTTGCGGCGCATGACGACGACGACGTCGAGCACGGCCAGCAGGACGCCGGCCGCGATGCCCCAGCGCAGCAGGGCCTGCGTGCCGCGGGCGGCCTCACCGAGCAGGTGCGACAGCGGCAGCCGTCCCGAGCCGACGACGAGGGGCACCAGCGCCTGCACGGACACGTACAGGACGACGCCGACAACGGCCGTCTTGAGCAGCGTCTTGATCCCCTGCCACCACGCCTGCGCGCCGACGAGCCGCTTGACGCCCTTGACGGGGTTGAGCTGGTCGACGTGCAGGCGGAACCGGCGCGGGCGCCAGCCGCCCTGGGCCAGGCCGACCGCGAGCGTCACGAGCACGGCGACCACGAACAGCGGTGCGAGCGTGGTGAGCACGCTCGCGAGCCCGTCGCGCAGCACCGCGACGGCCGCGGCCGCGCTGGGGTCGCGTGCCACGTCCCGCACCTGCGCGAGCTGGTCGACCGCGGCCGCCTGCCCGCGCGAGATGGTCGTCGGGATCATCAGGACGGCCGCACCGAGTCCGAGCCACGCCGCGAGGTCCTGCGAGCGTCCCAGCTGACCCTTGCGGTGGACCTCCTTCATCCGCTGCGGGGTCGCCTTCTCCGACTTGTCCTCGCTCACGGCAGCACCCCCAGCATCTGGGTGACGGAGCGGCCGGTAAGGCCCTGGACCACGGCCGGCAGCCCGACGAACGCGAAGCCGCCGAGCGTGAGGGTCAGCAGGATCTTCAGCGGGAAGCCGAGGGCGAAGGCGTTGAGCGCGGGCGCGACGCGCGTGAGCAGGCCGAGCCCGGCGTCGGCGAGGAAGAGCACGACGACGAGCGGGCCGGCGATCTGCAGCGCGGACAGGAACATCTGGGTGATCCCGGTGGTGAGCGCGTCGGCGAGCGCCGCCGTGTCGAGCATCGCGCCCAGCGGCAGGGCGTCGAACGAGCGGACCATCCCGGCGATGACGACCTGGTAGGCATCGGTCGCGAACAGCAGCACGAGCGCGGCCATCTGGTAGAGCCGCTGGAAGGGTGCGCCGCTGGTCATGCCCAGCGGGTCGAAGGCGGTGGCCATCTGGAACCCGCCCGCCAGGTCGATGAGCGCACCCGCCGACTGCACGGCGGAGAACACGAGCGAGACGAGGAAGCCGAGCGCGCCGCCGACGACGGCCTGCACGACGAGCGCGCCGAGGAACGCCCCCGTGGTGTCCGAGGGCAGCGGGTCGAGCCGGGGCGAGACCGCGAGCGCGAGCGCCATCGCGAGCCCCACCTTGACGGTGCCCGGCACCGCGCGGTGCGCGAACGGCGGCGCGATGACGAGGAACGCGGCGAACCGCACGCTCGCGAGCATCACCGTCTCGATCCCGGCCAGCGGGAGCGTCAGCGCCACGGGTCCCACGTCAGCCGCCCACCAGGGACGGGATGCGCGCGAACAGGTCGTGCGTGAAGCTCACGAGCTCGGAGATCATCCAGTGCCCGCAGACCAGCAGCGCGACGCCCGCGGCCAGCGCCTTGGGCACGAAGCTGAGCGTGACCTCCTGGATCTGCGTCACCGACTGCACGAGCGAGACGATGAAGCCGACGACCAGCGCCGTGACCAGCACGGGCGCGGACAGCTTGGCCGCGAGCACGAGCGCGTCGAGGCCCACGTCGAGGACCGCCGCGGTGTCCACTAGCCACCGCCCGTGTACGAGCCGACGAGCGAGGTGACCACCAGGCCCCAGCCGTCGACGAGCACGAACAGCAGCAGCTTGAACGGGAGCGAGATCATCACCGGCGGCAGCATCATCATGCCCATCGACATCAGCGACGCCGAGACCACCAGGTCGATGACCAGGAACGGCACGAAGATGACGAAGCCCATGATGAACGCCGAGCGCAGCTCCGAGAGCAGGAACGCGGGGACCAGCGTGACCATCGGGACGTCCTGCGGCGTCTCCGGGTTGGGGCGGTCCGCGGCGCGCGTGAGCAGCGCGAGGTCCTGCTCGCGGGTGTGCGACGCCATGAACTCGCGCAGCGGCGCCGACCCGGCGTCGACCGCCTGGGAGAACGTCATCGTGCCGTCGAGGTAGGGCTGCACCCCGTCGGTGTTGACGTCCGAGAGCACGGGCGACATGACGAACAGGCTGAGGAAGAGCGCGAGCCCGGCGAGGACCTGGTTGGGCGGCACGCCCTGCAGGCCGAGCGCGTTCCGCGTGAAGGCCAGGACGACGAAGATCTTGGTGAAGCTCGTCGTCATGAGGATGAACGCCGGGGCGACGGACAGGAGCGTGATCGCGATCAGGACGACGATCGAGGAGCTGGGCGTGCCGTTCACGCCGTTGACGGAGACGGTCACGCTGTCGCCGAGGCCCGTCGGCGCGCTGGGCGGCGTCGGGGTGGCCGGGTCGGTGGGTGCGGCCGACGAGGCGCTCGCCCCGGCCAGCAGGGTGATCCCGACGAGCGCGGCGACGACCGTCAGCCGGCGTGCGGCTGCACGCGCGCTCACCGCCGGACCGTCCGGTCCTGCAGGGTCTTGACCAGGGTGCGCCAGGTCTCGGGCGACAGCACCGAGCCGTGCAGCGGGCCGGCGGTCGCGCCGGTCGGCACAGCGGTCGGGCCGGCGTCGAGCGCGGCGCGCGGGACGGGGACGGCCGGGACGCGGGGCTTGGCCGGCGCCGGCGCCGGTGCCGGTGCGGCCTCGACGACGGGCGCGAGCTCGGTGAGCATCGTGACCTGCTGGTCGCCGTAGCCGACCAGCAGGCGGCGGTTGCCCACCGCGACGACCGCGACACCCGAGTGGCGGCTCACGGACTGCTTGCCCACCAGGCGCACCTCGGCCTCGCGCTGGGCACGGACGCGTCGCGGCCCGCCCAGCCGCCGACCGGCGAACCAGATGAGCCCGATCACGCACGCGAGCGACAGGAGGACCCGCGCGGCGAGCATGACGGTGTCCATCAGCGCGCGGCGTCCTCGTCGTACACGATCTCCGTGACGCGGATGCCGTAGGCCTCGTCGACGACGACGACCTCGCCGCGGGCGATGAGCCGGCCGTTGACCATGACGTCGGCGGCCGCACCGGCCGCACGGTCGAGCTCGAGGACGGTGCCGGGCGTGAGCTCGAGCACCTGGCGGACGGGCAGCGTCGTGCGGCCGATCTCGGCCGTCAGCGTCATCTCGACGTCGTAGAGCATCCGCATGCTGGTGCCGCGCTGGGAGGGCACCGCGGCGCGGGCGGGGGCGGGGGCCTGGCCGCGCACGCGCAGCGCGAACCACGCGACCGTCCGGCCGTCGTCCTGCAGCGCGAGCACCTCGGCGCCGCCGGTCGCGGCACCCGCCTCCTCGGTGCGGCTCGCCTCGAGCACGCCCGCGCCGACCTCGCGGCCGGCGGCCTCGAGCGCGGGGCGCAGGGCGTCGAGCACCGTGAGCGAGCCGCCGGCGGCGGCCGTGACGTCGCCGAGCACGTCCGAGGCCACGAGCACGAGGTCCGCGCTCGGGGCGCCGACCAGGGTCGCGACGACGGCCACGGCTCCCGCCGGGACGTCGGCGTCGCGCGCGACGACGACCGTCAGCGGCATGGTCGACGGCACGAGCGCGGCCGCGGCACGAGCGGCGCGCTCGGCGAGCTGGGCGGTACCGAGGTCGCCGGGGGCGACGGCGGGGCTGAGGGTGTTCATGCGGGGATCTCCTCGACGGTGACGACACGGCACGCGAGCCGTGGTCCGTGGCTGCCGATGGCGGCCCGGGCGAGCACGACCCCGTCGACGACCACGTCCAGCGGGGTCGACGACGGGTGGGACAGGGGCAGGACGTCGCCGACCTGCAGCGACAGGACGTCGCGGGGGTGGACGGTCACGGGGGCGAACTGCACGCCGACGCGGACCGGCACGCCCTGCACGGCGAGCTCGAGGTCGGCGTGCGCGGCCGCGGCCGCCTGCCGGTCCTCGGCGGAGTGGGCGATGGCGCCGTCGGCCGCGTGCAGCGCGGCGAGCATCGTGTCGGCGGGCAGCATGAACGTGACGGCGTCCTCGCGCTCGCCCACGCGCAGCGTGAACGAGGCGACGAGCACGGTCTCCGAGGCGCCCGTGGCCTGCACGAACTGGGGGTTGTACTGCACGCCCTGCACGGTGACGCCGAGCCGGGTCAGGCCCGCGAACGCGTACTCGAGGTCGGCCAGCGAGTGCTGCAGGAGGTCACGGACGAGCGTGAGCTCGATCTCGGTGAGCTCGCGGCCCTCGCGCTCGTCGCCGCGACCGTCCCCGCCGAAGAGGTAGTCGATCCACACCATCGTGGCGCCCACGGGAAGCTGCACCACGGCGGTCTGGCGGCTGTGCTCGACGGTGCAGAGGACCATCGCGGTGGGGCTCGGCAGGAGGTTGACGTACTCGTCGTACGTCTGGAGCGCGACCTGCTCGAACGCGAGGTGGCTGACCACGCGCAGGCGCGCGGTCAGCTGGTTGCCGAACTGGCGCGCGAACCGCTCGAAGGCCATCTCGAGGTGGCGCGCGTGCTCGCGCACGAGCGTGAGCGGGCGGCGGAAGTCGTAGGTGTCGACCTGCGTGCTGCGCGCGCGGCGGGGCGTGGGCACGCCGCCGGCATCGGGTACGCCGTTGGCGGTCACGGCGGGGGCGTCCTGGTCGGTCACGAGCCACCCATCGGCGGGCGCGCGGGCGTTGTGAGCGATCGCTCGGGACTTCTTCTCCGGCCCACCCTCCATGGGTGGGTTCGGGTCCCGGTGCGGGACCCGGCGGAGCGGTGCGGCGCCCTCCGTGGCGCCAGTGAACGACCGGCCGTGCCGGCTACTGCGTGACGTAGTTCGTCAGGTAGACCCCCATCACCTCGCCCTCGTACGCCTCGGACAGCTCGTGGGCGAGCTGGTCGCGCAGCTTCTCGCGGGACTTCGGGTCCGAGACCTCCTCGACGGAGCGTCCGGAGAACAGCGCGATCGCGTGGTCGACCGCCTTCGACGGGTCCGGTGCCTCGGTCACGTCGGTGGTCAGCTGGAGGGCCAGGCCCAGGCGCAGGTAGTGGCCGCCCTCGAGGTTGAGGCTCACGGGCTCGACGGTCAGCACCTCGCCGGGCTCGGGCGTGGGCTCGGCGGCGGGCTCGGCGGGGCCGGACGGGCGCAGCAGGAAGAACCACGCCGCGGCGAGGACGACGAGCACGACCGGCACGAGCACCAGGACGAGCTTCTTCTTCGACTTCTTCGTCTCCGCGGCCGGCTCCGCCTCGGTCTGCGGGGCACCCGCCCCGCCGCCGATCTTGCCGCCGATCTTCGGACCGGACACGACGCGCTGCTCGATGGGCATCCGACTACTCCTTGCTCAGGGCGGGCAGCAGGGCCCGGACGGCCTCGGGGGCGCTGGACAGGACGACGAGGTCGACGCGGCGGTTGGCCTCGAGGGCCTCGTCGTCGTGACCGGCCTGGAGCGGGCGCTCGTCGCCGTAGCCGACGGCCATGATCCGCTTGCCGGGCAGGCGGTCCTTCTCCACCAGGTGCCGCAGCACCTGGGTGGCGCGGTCCGCCGAGAGCTCCCAGTTGGTCGCGTAGCGCCCGGAGACGGGGAGCACGTTGGCGTGGCCCTCGACCGAGATCTGCTCGTCGACGCGGCGCAGCATCGGGCCCGCCACGTCGAGCACCTCGCGGGCCACGGGGGTCAGGTCGGCGCTCGCGGCGGCGAAGAACACGTCGTCGGCGACGAGCCCCAGCACCAGGCCGCGCTCGTCGATCCGGAAGCGCACGGCGTCGCCCAGGTGGCTCGCGGCGAGCTGCGCCTCGATCTTGTCGCGCAGGTCCTTCAGGTGCGCCGCCTCCTTCTGGGCGGCGGCGAGCACGTCAGGGTCGACGGCGTCGTCCGGCGCGGTCGTGGGGCTGGCGCCCTGCGTCCCGAGCTCGGCGTCCGCGGTGACCAGTCCGGCGGTGCCCTGCACCTGGGTCGCGTCGGGCACGACGCTGTCCCCGGTGAGCGTGCCGTTGGAGCCGTCCAGGACGGACTCGGTGCCGGTCTGGTCCTGGAAGCCGGCGCTGAGCGAGTCCCGCAGCGCGATGTACTTGTCCTGGTCCACCTGGCTGATCGCGAACAGCACGATGAACAGCGCCATGAGCACCGTGATCATGTCCGAGTAGGACACGAGCCACCGCTCGTGGTTGACGTGCTCCTCCTCGTGGCCACCGCTGCGCCGTCCGCGGCCCCGGCCCGCGTGCGCGCTCACGCCGCGGCCTTCTTCTCGGCCGCCGCGGGCGGCAGCAGGCTGCGCAGCCGCTCCCCCACCAGGCGGGGGTTGGCGCCGGCCTGGACGGCCAGCAGGCCCTCGAGGGTGACCTCCATCTGCTGGCACTCGAGGTCGGAGATCCGCTTGATGCGGGCGCCCAGGGGCAGCCAGATGACGTTGGCGGACAGGATGCCCCACAGCGTCGCGACGAAGGCCGCGGCGATGGAGTGGCCCAGCTCGGCGGGCTCGGACAGGTTCTCGAGCACGTGCACGAGGGAGATGACCGTGCCGATGATCCCGATCGTCGGCGCGTAGCCGCCCATGTCGGCGAAGTACTTGGAGTGCACCCGGTCGCTCGCGCGCTTGGTCGCGATCCGGTCCTCGAGGATGATCCGCAGGTCCTCGGGGTCCGTGCCGTCGATCGCGGCCTGCAACCCGTTGCGCAGGAACTCGTCGTCGATGGTGCGTGCCGCGTCCTCGAGCGAGAGCAGCCCCTCGCGGCGTGCGCGGTCGGCCAGGCCGACGACGGTCTCGACGGTGGTCGCCGGGTCGGGCGCCTTGCTCCGCAGCGCGCGCGGCACGGCCGCGAAGGAGCCCTTGACGTCCTTGAGCGTGTGCCCGGCGATGCCGACGCCGATCGTGCCCAGCCAGACGAGCATCAGCGGCGCGGGCAGCATGATGGACATCGGGTCCGCGCCCTCGAGGAACAGCGCACCGAAGATCGCGACGAACGCGATGCCGATGCCGATCAGGCCGGCCGGATCCATCACACACTCCTCGGTCGCAGGGGCAGGGGCGGGGCGAGCTCGTCGTCGTGGTCGTCGGACTCGTCGCTCGGGTCAGGGACCAGCTCCATGCGGGGAGCGGTCCGGATGTCCTGGGAGCGGGCCAGCACGGCCGCGCGGTGCTCGTTGATGCGGCCGATGACCTCGAGCATCGGCTCCGCGACGATGTACTTGGTGCCGTCGATGAGCGTCAGGATCGTGTCCGGCGCGCTGTCGACACGCTGGATGAGGTCGGGGTTGACCCCGAACTGGGCGCCCGTCAGGCGCGTCACGACGATCACGGCAGGTACCCGTCCTTGGTGCGGTGCGGCTGGTGCCGCAGGGCCCGTCCGTGGGCCCTCGATGTCCTACCCATCGGTCACGCGCCCGCCGGTGTGAGGGTTCGCGTGCTCCCTCACACCGGACCGGGTCAGCGCTTGAGGTTGACGAGCTCCTGGAGCACCTCGTCGGACGTGGTGATGACGCGCGAGTTCGCCTGGAAGCCGCGCTGCGCGATGATCAGGCTGGTGAACTCGCTCGAGAGGTCGACGTTCGACATCTCGAGCGCGCCGCCCTGCAGCGAGCCGCGGCCGCCCGTGCCCGCGGTGCCGATCGCCGGGTCGCCCGAGTTCACCGTGGTCTGGAACAGCGAGCCGCCGGCCTTCTCCAGCCCCGAGGGGTTGGTGAACGAGCCGAGCGCGATGCGGCCGATGGTCTGCTTGAGGCCGTTGCTGAACGCGCCCGTGATGGTGCCGTCCGCGCCCAGCGAGAACGACTGCAGCGTCCCGGCCGCCTGACCGTCCTGGCTCTGGGCCTTGACCGTGTCCAGGCCGGAGAAGCCCGTGAGCTTGGAGATGTCGACGCTGACCGCGCCGACCGTCAGGGTCGTCGGGGTGGTCAGGGAGCCGTCCGCCGCGAACGTCATCGCCGCGGGCGGGACCGTGGAGGAGCCGTCCCCCGCGCCCACCGTCCAGCCCGTCGCCGACTTGGTGAAGGTCAGCGTGAGCGTGCGCTCGTTGCCCTTCGCGTCGTACACGTCCACCGTGCGGTTCAGGACCGTGCCGTCCGCCGCAGCCGAGTCGAGGTTGCCGGTGTAGCCGGCCTTCGTCGAGGCCACGGCAGCCATCAGCGTGCCCGCGGGCACCTTGAGGTCCGTGAGCGGGGCGTTGGTGTCGATCACGCCGTTGACGGCGGCCCAGCCCTGCACGAGCGCGCCCTCGCCGGGCAGCACCATCTGGCCGGTCGCGTCGAAGTCGAACGACCCGGCGCGCGTGTAGAAGGTGTCGGTGCCCTTGCGCACGACGAAGAACCCGTCGCCCTGGATCATCATGTCGGTGCTGCGGCCGGTGGACTGCGAGGCGCCCTGCGTGAAGTTGGTCGTGATGCCCGCGACGCGCACGCCCAGGCCGACCTGCGCGGGGTTGGTGCCGCCGACGCCGCCCTGCGCGCCGCCCGCGTTGATGAGCACCTGGCTCAGCGTGTCCTGGAACTGCACCTGCGAGGACTTGAAGCCCGTGGTGTTGACGTTGGCGATGTTGTTGCCCGTGACGTCGAGCATGGTCTGGTGGCTACGCAGACCGCTGATGCCGGAGAAGAGCGAGCGGAGCATGGCGGGTTCCCTTCGGGGGGCCGGACCGGTGGTCGGCGCGGCGGTTCGGTGATCGGTCTGTGCTGCGGGTGCTTCGGGTGCTGCCGCTGCAGCTGGTCAGGGGGTGGTCGGCTTCGTCTCGGTGACGGCGGCGACCACGTCGAGCGGGACGTCGTGGCCGTCGACGGAGACCGTCGGGACCGGGCCGGCGAACGAGACCGACTCCGCGGTGCCCGTGTGCGCGGCACCGGCGTCGTCGGTCCACGAGACCTGCTTGCCGACGAGCGAGGACGCGGCGACGCGCATCTGGAGCGCGAACGACTCGCGGGACGTGTCGCTGAGCTCGACGAGCTTCTCCATCGTGGTCAGCTGCGTGGTCTGCGCCATGAGCTGCGAGGAGTCCATGGGGCTGCTGGGGTCCTGGTTGCGCAGCTGCGTGACGAGCAGGTTGAGGAACGCCTGCTTGTCGAGGTCGCCGCTCGCGGCGGTGGTCGACGTGCCGGACGTGCCGGACGTGCCGGTGACGTACGAGGTGTCGATGGACATGGGTGCCTCCTTCAAGGTCGTGCGGTCGGACGAGTGCGGTCAGACGAGCAGGTCGATGCGGCCGGGGGCCGCGCGGGGTGTGTCCGGGGCGGGTGCGGAGCCGCCGGGGTCGTCGCCCGACGTCGTCCCGCCGCCGCGGCCGGTGCGGGCCGCTGGGGCGTCGCCCGACTGGCCGTCCGCGCCCTGGGCACCGGCCTGCCCGGAGCCGCGGGACCCGACGTCCACCTGGACGCCGGCGGCGGTGAGGTCGCGGCGCAGGTCCGCGAGCGACGAGCGGAGGGCCTCGCGCGAGGCGTCCGTCGCGCCGACGAGCTCGACGCGGACCGACTCGGGTCCGATGTGCGCGACGATCCGGACCGGCCCGAGGTGCTCGGGGTCGACCGGGACGGTGAGGACGTGCGTGCCCCGCGCGAGCCCGTGCAGCGACGTGAGGCGCGCACCGAGCTGCTCGGCGAGCGGCGCGGGCGTGGCTGGGGCGGGCTGTGCGGGCGTCGCCGGCGCGGGTGCCGTCGCCGCCGGGGTGACCGGCACCGGGACCACGCCCGCGGCACCGGCCCCCGCCGCGGGCACAGCAGGCAGTGCAGGCACGGTGGCTGGGGTCGCGGTGGGGCCGACGTCCGCGGTCGCCGCGGCGGCCGGGTGCGGCGCGCCCGCCGCGGGCGGTGCCGGGTCGCCGACCGCGGGCGTGGCCGGCTGGGCCGGCGCGGCCTGGTCGGGGCGCGACGGCTGCTGCGGGCCCGCGGTCGGCGCAGGCACCGTCGCCACCGTGCTCGGCTGCGCGGGGGGTCCGGTCGGTGCCGGCTGCGCCGGGGCATCCGTCGGAGCCGGCGCCGGAGTCGCGGGCACGGGCACCGCGTCGCCCGTGGCGGGTGCCGCCGTGGTCGCGACGACGGTGGTCGCCGCCCCAGCGGTCGGGGTCGCCGCGGTCGGGGTCGCCGTGGTCGGGGTCGCCGCGGTGAGTGCCGCGAGCGCGGTCGCGCCCGCCGAGAGGACGGCCGGGGCCGGCTCGGCCGCGGCGACGAGCGGCGCGGCGGCCGCGGCTGCCGCTCCGGGGGCCGCCGAGTCGCCGGGTGCCGTGGGCACGACGGCACCCGGGGGCGTCGTCGGGGCGGCAGCGGTGGGGTCGACGGCGCCGGGCGCCGCGGTCGTCGACGCAGCAGCGGTCGGGGTCGCCGACGGGTCGTCGGGCTCCGTCGTGCGCTCGCCGCGGTCACGGCCGGGGCGGGCGGTCGGGGTGGCGGGCTCCTGGTCGCGCACGCCCGCCGCGCGCAGGGCGCTCGCGAACGGGTCGCCCGCGTCCGGCCGCTGCCCCGACGAGGCTCGCGCGGGTGCGACGGGGGCGGCGGTCGGTGCGACCGCGGCCGGCATCACGAGGCGACCCCGGCGAACAGCTCCCACGCGAGGCGCTGCGCGTCGGCGGACGACGTCGCGCCGGCCGACGAGGACGCGCCCGAGACGGCGCCGAGTCCGGACAGCGCCGACAGGCCGGACAGCGAGGACAGGCCGGACAGCGACGACAGGCCGGCCAGCGACGACACGCCACCGACCGACGACGACGAGGTCGTGCCCGATCCGAGCAGCGCGGCCAGCGACGTCGCGTCGGCGCCGAGCGACGTGATCGCGGCGGGCACCGCGGCTGCGGCAGCGCCCTCCTGCGGCAGGATCCGCCGGATCGCCGTCGGCGTCGTGTAGACGTCCCGGATGTTCACGTGGCCGCCGGGCTTGGGTGCGTCGATCATCTTCCCGTCCCCCAGGTAGATCGCGATGTGCGTGCCGCCGCCGAAGACGAGCAGGTCACCGGGCTGGGCCTCGTCCATCGAGGGAACCTTGGTGCCGAGGTGCATCTGCTCCCGCGCGGTCCGCGGGACGCCGTCGACGCCCAGGTCCGTGAGCGACCGCAGCACCAGGCCCGAGCAGTCGAGGCCGCCCTCGGAGAGCGACTCGCCGCCCCACACGTACGGGACCCCGAGGTACGTCTTCGCGGTCGCGATGAGGTCCTGCGCGGTGACGTCGGTCTCCGGGGCGATGCCCGCACCCGTCGGGACGCCGCTGGCGCTGGCCGCGCCGGCCGCGCCGGCCAGAGAGGACGCGGCGGCGGCCGCGGCGGTCGACGCGGTCGTGCCGGTCGCCTCGGCGAGCGCCGTCTGGAAGGCGGCCGCCGAGCCGCCGGAGCCCGCGGCCCCGGAGGTGGAGAGGGAGGTGGAGGCGGAGGTCGCCGGGCTCGCCGACGCGGGGGCGACCAGCGCGCGCAGCTCCTGCACGCGGGACTGGACGGCGGCGATGGACTCATTGCTCACGACGTCGCTCCGATCCGGGCCGGGGCCGCTCCGCGTGCCGCGACCTCGTCGAGCACGACCTGCTCGGCGTGCAGCTCCTCGGCGCGCTCTGTCGCCACGTGCCGCTCCTCGAGGAGCTCGAGGGCGCGCGCGTCGCGTCGAGCGACCGACCACGCCTCGCTGCAGTCCTGCACGGTCTCGGCCGCCCGGCCGAGCTGGTGGTCGCGCTCGGAGAGCAGCGCGGCGAGCGTCGAGCGGCTCGCGACCGCGGCCATCCACGCGATGTCGTCGCCCGTGGCGGGCATGCCCGCTCCGGCCAGCGCCGCAGCGGTCGCCCGGCGCAGGTCGGCGGCGCGTGCCTCGTCGCGCCGCGCGGTCGCGAGGTCGGCGACGGCCTGCTCCTCGGCCCGGCCGCGCATGCGCAGCAGTCCGGCGAGAGGGAACGCACGCGTCATGTCAGGTCTCCCAGGGTGTGGACGAGCGCCGCGAGGCGCTGCCAGGACTCGGCGGGCAGCGCCCGCTCGTCCATGGACTGCTGCAGGAACTGGTCGATCTGCCGCCCGTGCGTCACGGCGGCGTCGACGAGCGGGTTCGAGCCCGCCACGTAGGCGCCCACGTCGAGCAGGTCCTGCGCCTGGCGGCGCGCGGCGAGCACGGAACGCAGCCGGCGTGCCGCCTCGCGCTGCTCGGGCGAGGTCACCCGGGTCGCGACGCGGCTCACCGAGCCGAGCGCGTCGACGGACGGGAAGTGCCCGGCGACCGCCAGCCGCCGGTCCAGGACCACGTGGCCGTCGAGGATCGACCGCGCGGCGTCGGCGATCGGCTCGTTGTGGTCGTCGCCGTCGACCAGGACGGTGTACAGGCCGGTCACGGAGCCGGTGGGCCCGGTACCGGCGCGCTCGAGGAGCTGGGCGAGCAGCGCGAACGTGCTCGGCGGGTAGCCCCGGGTCGCGGGCGGCTCCCCCACGGAGAGCCCGATCTCGCGCTGCGCCATGGCCACCCGCGTCAGGGAGTCCATCATCAGCACCGCGTGCCGCCCCTCGTCGCGCAGGTGCTCGGCGATGCGGGTCGCGACGAAGGCCGAGCGCAGGCGCACCAGCGCCGGCTCGTCGGAGGTCGCGACGACGACGACGCTGCGCGCCAGTCCCTCGGCGCCGAGGTCGTCCTCGAGGAACTCGCGCACCTCGCGGCCGCGCTCGCCGACCAGGGCGATCACCGAGACCTCCGCCTCGGTGCCACGGGCGATCATCGACAGCAGGCTCGACTTGCCGACCCCGGACCCGGCGAACAGCCCGAGCCGCTGCCCGCGACCGGCGCTGACCAGCGTGTCCAGCGCACGCACCCCGAGCCCGAGCTGGGCGTCCACCCGGGCTCGCTCGAGGGGGTGCGGCGCGCGGCCGTCGACCGGCACCCAGGCCTGGGCGTGCAGCGGGCCGCGTCCGTCGATGGGGCGCCCGAGCCCGTCCAGCACGCGGCCGAGCAGGCCGGCGCCGACCGGCACGCGGAACGACCCGGCGGGGTGCACGGGCATGCCGGCGCGCAGCCCGCGGGTCGGGCCCAGCGGCATGCAGCGCGCGGTCCCGGCCGTCGTCGCGGCCACCTCGGCCAGCACCGAGCCCGGCCCGGTCCCGACCTGCACGAGCTCGCCGACGGCCGCCTTCGTGCCGACGACGTCCAGCGTGAGGCCGACGACCGCGCGCAGCCGCCCGACCGCCTCGGGGCGGGCGGCGGCCAGGACGGTCGGGGGCAGGCTGATGCGGGGTCGCTCGGCCGTCAGGGGGCTCATCGGCCGTCCCCCGCGTCGGTCAGGGCGGCGCGGGCGCGCCCGAGGGCGGCGCCGACGCGTGCGTCGAGGTGGCCCTCGGCGTGCTCGGCGACGGCGTCACCCGGGGCCAGGCCCGCGTCGGCCTCGAGCCGGAGGTCGGTGACGTCGGCATCGCTCGTGAGCAGGGCGGCGAGGTCCCGCGGGTGGAGCCGGACCGTCACGGGTCCCGGCCCGGGCTCGGCGGCGCGGACGCGCGCGAGGGCCGCGGACGCGGACCGCTCGTCGTCCGCGAGCTCGACGCCCAGCACGGCCTCGGCCAGCGTGAGCGCGCCCTCGTGCAGCGCGAGGGTCGCGTCCGCCAGGACGGGTGCGACGATCGCCCGCACCGCGGCGGCCGCGCGGTCGAGCGCGACGAGCACCTCGGCGACCTGGCGCGCGGCGTCCTCGGCGTCCGCCGCCGCGGCCCGCACGACGCGCGCGGCCTGGGCGTCGGCCTCCTGGGCAGCCCGCCGGGCACCCGCGGCGTAGCCGGCGGCGAAGCCCGCGGACCGGGCGTCCTCGTAGGCCTCGTCGCGCGCGGCGGTGCTGCCCAGCGCGGCGGGGTGGAACGCGCGCACGGGCTCGACGGGAGCGCTGCGGAAGTCAGGCAACGAACTCGTCCTCGCCCTCGCGCCGCACGGTGATCTGCCCGCTCTCCTCGAGGCGGCGGATCGCCTGGACGATGCCCGCGCGTGCCTCCTCGACCTGCGAGAGGCGCACGGGCCCGAGCAGGTCGATCTCCTCGACGAGGTTCTCGCGCGCCCGCTCGGACAGGTTGCGGAGCACGGTCTCGCGCACCTCGTCGGCCACGCCCTTGAGCGCGACCGAGAGCTCGGCCGTCTCGACCTGGCGCAGGACGAGCTGCATCGCGCGGTCCTCGAGCAGCACGATGTCGCCGAACACGAACATCCGGCTGCGGACCTCCTCGGCCAGCTCCTCGTCGCGGGTCGCCAGACCCTCGAGGATCGCCTTCTCCGTGGTCGGGTCCGCGCGGTTGATGATCTCGACGAGCGGCTGGACGCCGCCCACCGCGGCGAGCTCGCGCGGGGCGAGGACCGTCGACGCCTTGCGCTGCAGCGACTCCGCGACGACCGTCACGACGTCCGGCGAGGCCCGCTCCATGAGGGCGATGCGGTGCGCGACGTCGCCCTGCAGGTTCGGCTCGAGGCCCGCCAGGATCGCGGACGCGTGGTCGGGGCGCAGGTGCGCGAGCACGAGGGCGATCGCCTGCGGGTGCTCCCCGGACAGGAGCGAGACGACCTGGCGCGCGTCGGCGTGCTGGAGGAACTCGAACGGCTGGCCGGCCATGCTGACCTGGAGGCGCTCCAGGACGGAGGCCGCCTCGTCGGCGCCGAGGGACGCCTCGAGCAGCTGCTGCGCCAGACCCAGCCCGCCACCGACCCCGGGGCCGATGACCGAGGCAGCGTAGAACTCCTCGAGCACCTCGTCGGCCAGCTGCTGGTCCACGCGGTCCAGGCGCAGGATCTCGGCCGTGAGCTCCTCGATCTCTGCCACGTCGAGCGAGGACATCACGCGCGCGGCGCGCTCGCGCCCGAGCTGGATGAGCAGCATCGCGGCCTTCTGCGAGCCGGTCAGGGTGGCGGCCATCAGCGCCGCGCCCCGGCCGGGGTGCTGAGCCACGAGCGCAGCAGGTCCGCGACCTCCTCGGGCTGGTCGTCGGCGAGCGCGGTGATCTCGGCACGCTTGAGCGCGATCGGGTCCGGCTCGAGCGGCCGCGGCGCGGGCGGCAGGACCGGGAGCTCGTCGGCGCCCGACCCCTCGATGCCGAGCGCGGCGCCGTCCGGGCCGCCGAGCACGGGCAGCTCGCCCAGGTCGACGGCCGTCCGCCGGGACCGGCCGGAGCGGCGGGCCAGCAGGATGATGAGGACGACCACGAGCAGGACGACGCCGCCGACGGTCGCGAGCTGACGCACCTGCGCGTTCGCCTTGTCGGTCTTGGCCGCGGCGTCGGCGGCCGCGAGGGCCGTGGCCGCGGCGTCCGCCTGCGAGGTGTCGAACGCCGCCGCCTGCACCGCGAGGGTGTCGCCGCGCGTCGTGTCGATGCCCGCCGCGGCGGCGATCGTGGCCTGCAGCTGGGCCATGTCGAGCGCGGCTGCCGCCTTCTCGTCCACGACGACGGCCACGGACTGCCGCTCGACGGCCCCCGGCGCGGCCGTGACGACCTCGGTCGTCTTGTTGACGGAGTTCGTCACGTCCTCGGTGGTCGAGCTGTACTTGCCGGGGTCGTCGCCCGCTGTGGGCCCCACGACCGTCTGGTCCGGACCGAGCACGCCGGTCGCCGACGAGCCGGTGCCGGTGTACGACTCCTTCTTGGTCGACGACGCCAGCGGCGGGGTGTTCGGCGTCGCGTCGAACTTCTCGGTGGTCCGCTGCGTCTCGTCGAAGTTCAGGGCGGCGGTGACCGTCACCGCCGACTTGCCCACGCCGATCACGCGGTCGAGCAGCGTCTGCACGGACGCCTGGACACGCGCCTCGTAGTCGGTCTCGCGCCCGCCGGACGCGCCCGTGGTGCCGGTGCCGACGGCGGACAGGACCTTGCCGGTCGCGTCCACCACGGAGACGTCGGTGGGCACCATGTCCGGGATGCCCGCCGAGACGAGGTGCACGATCGAGTCGACCTGGTCGACCGAGAGCGTGACCCCGGCACGGGTCCGGACGAAGACGGAGGCCGTCGGGTCCTGCTTGGTGGCCACGAAGACGGTGTCCTCGGGGATCGCGAGCTTGACGGTGGCGGCGTCGATCCCGTCGATCGCGCCGATGGTCTTGGCCAGCTCGCCCTCGAGCGCCCGCTGGTAGGTCTTCTCCTGCTGGAACTCGCTCGACGTCATCGGCATGTCGTCCAGCAGCGAGTAGCCGGCGCCGTCCGCGTTGGCCGGGATGCCCTCCGCGGCCAGGTGGATGCGCTGGCTGTAGAGGTTCTTGGCGGGGACCAGCACGGTCGATCCCCCGTCGGCGAGCTGGTAGGCCACGCCCTGCGCGTCGAGCTCGTCGACCACGGCGCTCGCGTCGGCACCGGACAGGCTCGTGAACAGCGGGCTCATCGTCGGCCGCGACATCCAGCTGCTCAGGCCCACGGCACCGAGCACGAGCACGGCGACGCCGATGATCGCGAGCGTCCGCTGCGCCATCGAGAACTGCTTGACCGCACCGGTCAGCCGGTCGAGCGCGGCCTGCACCTGCGCGGGCATCAGGCCTGCATCCGCATGATCTCGGAGAACGCCTCGACGGCCTTGTTGCGCACCGCGGCGGTCAGCTCGATCGCGAGCGACGACTTCGCGGCCGCGATCGTGTAGTCGTGGACGTTCTCGAGCGAGCCCGTCGCGGCCTGCACGGCGAGGTCGCTCGACGTGGACTGGAGCTGCTGGAGGCCGTCCACGGACCCGAGCACGGAGTCGAACGCGGCACCGTGGCCCGCGGGCACGGCGGCGGTGGCGCCCACCGAGCCGGTGGGCAGGACGGCGGTGGGGGCGCCGACGGCGGCGACGGGGATGGTCATCAGGAACGTCCGATCTGCAGTGCTGCCTGGTAGGTCTCCTTGGCGCGGTCGACCACGGCGGCGTTCGCCTGGTAGCCGCGCTGCGCCATGATCAGCTGCGCCATCTGGCTCGACATGTCGATGTCGGGGTAGCGCACGTAGCCCGTCTCGTCGGCCAGCGGGTTGTCCGGCTCGTACACCAGCCGGCCCGCCGCGTCGCCGAACGCGACGCCCGCGACCTGCACGCCGCCCTCGGCGCCGGGGGTCTCCTGCGCCACGACGTAGCGCGCGCGGAACGCGTCCTCGGACGTGGGACGCACCGTGGAGAGGTTCGCGAGGTTGTCGCTGACGGCGTCGAGCCACGTGCGGTGCACCGTGAGACCGCTCTGCGCGATGCCGATCGCGCCGAAGATCCCCATCAGGAGGTCCGCATCGCGGCGCGCACGGAGGAGAAGGTCCCCGTGACGGCCTGGCTGGCGAGCTGGTACCGCAGGTTCGTCTCCACGTTGAGCAGCGTCTGCTCGTCGAGGTTGACGTTGTTGCCGTCCTCGCGGGTCGCCGCGTCGGACCGGCTCAGGGTCGCGCGGGCCGCACCGTCGCCGTCACGCACCGCGGAGGCGAGCGCGCCCTCGAACTCGACGACGCGCGCGTGGTAGCCGGGCGTCTGCAGGTTGGCGACGTTGTCGGCGATCGCGCGCTGGCGCAGGGCGAGCCCGTCCAGGGCGCTGCTCAGCGCGACGGAGCTCACGGAGTCGAACACACCCATGACAGGGCCACCTCATGCGAACGTGAAAGGTGCGGCCTGTCCATGGCCTGCGGGGTGAGCGATCCGTGCTCGCTGTCCCCATCGGAGAGTTCGGCGGCCCTGTAAGGGTTTCCGGCCGGTCAATCGCTCGTCACCCGATCGGAGCACCGGCCCGAGCACCGGCCGAGCACCGGCCCGTGCACCGACGGGGTCGAGGGCGGCGGTCAGGC
This sequence comes from Cellulomonas sp. PhB150, assembly GCF_003755175.1. Lineage (GTDB taxonomy): Bacteria > Actinomycetota > Actinomycetes > Actinomycetales > Cellulomonadaceae > Cellulomonas. Next base: position 25,620 of record NZ_RKHX01000003.1, read on the forward strand.
CTGCGTGTCCACGTAGACGGCGACGTCGCCGCGGTGGGGGCGCAGCGCGTCGAGGGCCGCGACGTGGCGCCTGCTGCGGGTGATCGCCTCGATCGTCGCGCGCGCCACCTGCGTCTGCCGGTCGAGGAGCGCGGTCGCACGCACGACCAGGTCGGCCGGCAGCGGGCCGAGGCCGGTGGGCGGCACCCAGGCGGCCAGACGGGCGACCTCGTCGGCCGCCGGCAGGTGCGCGGCCCTCAGCGCCTCCTCGACCCAGGCCACGTCCAGCTCGAGCGCGTCGAGCGCGCCGCGCCAGGACGCGTCCCAGTCCTGCCCGTCGGGCACGTCAGCCCACGCCCAACAGGCCCGCACCGGGCGTGGCGGCGACGACCGGCGACGGGCTCGGCGCCGCACCGGCGAGCGCGGCCTCGTGCCACGCCTCGCGCAGCGGCTCGATGACGGCCCGGCACTCGGTGACCCGCTCGGGGTCCGCCCGCACGGCCGCGTCCACGAGCGCCGTGAACAGGTAGCGGTAGATCTCCATGAGCTGGGCACCGCCGTCCCACACGCGCTCGTCGAGGCTCGACATCAGCTCGGCCACGATGTCCTGCGCGTGCTGGAGCTGGCTCGCACCGGCGGCCCGGTCGCCCGCGGCCAGTGCCTCGGCCGCACGGTCGACGTCGAGCAGCAGGCGGTCGTACAGCATCGTCAGCAGCCGGGCCGGGCCGACCGTGGCCACGGCGTCGGTGACGTAGCGGGAGCGTGCGTCGATCATGGCGGTTCCTTACCGGTCAGCTGGAGGAGGTCGACAACGACGCGAGCTGGCTCGACAGCCAGCTCGACTGCGACTGCAGGCCCGAGAGGGTGACCTCGAGGGCGGAGTACGTGCGCTGCAGCGACTCCCGCCGCAGCGCGAGGCGGACGTCCCAGTTCGCGATCTGGTCGCCCATGTCCGAGACGAGCGTCTGCTGCCCGGCGATCTGCAGCGTGAGCGAGCCGTCGACCTTGTCCGACGTGCGGGTCGCGACGTCCGCGACGCGCTGGGCGAGACCCGAGACGACCTTCTGCACCTTCGCGGGGTCCGCGGCGAGCGCGGCCTCGAAGGTCGTCTGGTCGAAGGTGAAGGTGCCGTCGCGCCCGACGACGATCCCCACGGTCGAGGGCGAGATGCCGTCGACCGGGTAGGAGGCCGCCTGCTGGAGGCGCTGCTGCAGGTCCCGCGTGGCGCTCTCGCCGGCGAACAGCCCGCCCGAGACGACCGTGCGCCCGTCGGTGTCGGTCGTCGTGGTGGCCGTGGTGCGGGAGGTGATCTCGGAGAGCACCACGCCGAGCGAGCCGACGAGGCCCGACGCGAGCGCGGTGACCGCCGAGGTGTCGCGGCCGACGGTGAGCGTGACCGGCGCAGCCTCGACCGCGGAGACCGAGATCGAGACCCCGGTCAGGACGTCGGCGAACGTGTTGGTCGAGGACGTCACCTGCTGGGCGCCCGACGTGCCGGCCCACAGCGTGATGGCCGCGTCGCCCGCAGCGCGCAGGGAGGTGGTCGTGAGGGGCGGCTGCCCGTCCGCGACGTCGGCAGCCTTGCCGGCGAGCAGCTCGAAGGCGTTCGCGGCGCCGGGCGCGGTGCCGGTCAGCTGGAGGCGGGTCGTCCCGTTCGCGGTCACGACCGCCGCGGAGACCCCGGCGCCCGACGCGGAGATGTTCTTCGCGAGGTCCGCGGCGCTCTCGCCGACCGCGACCTCGGTGGTGGTGCCGTCGGGGCGGCGCAGCGTGAGCGTCGTGGCGCCCCCGAGGCCGGCGACGAGGTCGTCGTAGGAGGCGAGCGAGACCTGGCTCGTCGCGACCTCGTCGACCGTGAAGCTGAGGGCCGCGGCGGTCGCGCCGGCGGACGTCGTCGCCGTCACCGAGGACGCCGACGAGGTCGCCTTCGCGACCTGCCACGACGACGCGGTCGCGGCCTTGGTCGCGGCGTCCGCGAGCGAGGACACCTTAGTGTTCAGCGCCTGCAGCGCGGTCACGAGCGAGGTCGTCGCCGTCTGCTTCGTCTTGAGCAGGGTCTGCGGTCCCGACTCGACCTGCATGAGCTGGTTGATGAGGCTCGTGGTGTCGAGGCCGCTGACCAGCCCGTCGATGCCCAGGGTCGCCATGGCCCCTCCGTCCGTGTGTGGGAGCGCCCGGGGCGGCCGACGATCGTCGGGCCGCCACCGGGCGGTCGTGCCGACCCCGGCCCCGGGCCGCACACCTGGTCGAGGTGGTGCGGTCCGGGGCGGGGTCGTGGTGCGAGCGGCTCAGCCGCGTCGATCACCGCAGGAGCGAGAGCACGCCCTGGGGGATCTGGTTGGCCTGCGCGAGCATCGCGGTGCCGGCCTGCGACAGGATCTGGGCCCGCGTGAACGAGACCATCTCCGACGCCATGTCCGTGTCGCGGATGCGGGACTCCGACGCGGACAGGTTCTCCACCGCGACGTTGACGTTCTTGATCGTGTGCTCGAACCGGTTCTGCAGGGCACCGAGCCCGGCACGAGCCGTCGAGACCGACTTGATCTGGGCGTCGATGCGCGTGATCGAGTTCTGCGCGTTCGCGGCGGAGCTGAAGTCCAGGCCCGTCGTGCCCGTGACGGCGGCGCTGGTGCCGACGCCGGTGCCCGAGCTCGCGTCCGTGCCGGCCGTGGCGCCACCGACGACGGTGCCACCGTTCTTGGCCTGGACGACGAGCTTGTTGTCCTTGTCCACCGACGCCGTGAGGTCGGCCGAGAAGGCGCTGTCGGAGTTGAGCTTGTCGGCCAGCTGCTGGACCGTCTTGATGTCGCCCGCGGTGCCGACCGACGCCGTGGTGACGGTCTTGGTGGCGCCCGGGGTCGTGATGCTGAACGACTGCGCACCCGCGACGAGCGTCGGGGTGTCGACCGAGAGGGTCGTGCCCGAGGCCGCGGCGCCGAGCGAGTCGGCGATCGCCTTGACGTTGGCGCCGGACAGGTCGACCGAGATCTGGCTGTCCGCGTTGCCGTCCGCGCCGACCTGGAACTTGAGCGTCCCGGCCGAGCCGTCGAGCAGCTTGGTGCCGTTGAAGTTGGTGGACTTCGAGATGCGGTCGAGCTCGGAGACGAGGCTGTCCGACTCCGTCTTGATGTTGGCGCGCGCCTCGGTGTTGTTCGAGTCGTTACCGGCCTGGACGGCCAGGTCACGCACACGCTGCAGGATGGAGTGGACCTCGGTGAGCGCGCCTTCCGCGGTCTGCACGACGGAGATGCCGTCCTGCGCGTTGCGGGCGGCGACCTTCAGCCCGCCGACCTGCGAGCGCAGGCCCTCGGAGATGGCCAGACCGGCGGCGTCGTCGGCCGCACGGTTGATCCGGAAGCCGGACGAGAGCTTCTCGAGCGACTTGCTCAGGTCGTTCTGCGTGTTGGACAGGTTGCGGTACGAGTTCACGGCCGCGATGTTCTGGTTGATCGAGAGACCCATCGTTCTCTTCCTCCTTGAGTCGGGTCAGGAAAGCCCATCCGTGGGCTACCTCCCTCCCATCGACCGCACCCCGGGGGGTGTGAGGAGTTCTGCGGACGGATCTGTCAGGCGAGCACCTGACGCGAGACGGCGTCCTCGTCGGAGACCGCGGGCTCCGGCACGTAGGACAGGCGATCGCTCGTGCGTTGCGCGCTGAGCGCGGCTCGCGAGGCGATCGAGGCGAAGTACGTCTGCCGGCGCCGCTCGGCCACGCCGTCGGGCCGCTCCGCCACCGGGACCAGGGTGGGCTCGAAGTGGGTGTTGAGCCCGTCGCGCAGCATCGCGAGCGCCTCGGTCCGCAGCTGGCTGATCCGCGACTGCGTCACGCCGAGGTCCTCGGCCAGGTCCGCGACGGACCGGTCCTCGAGGAAGATCGCCCGGACGACGACCTGCAGACGCTCGGGCAGCGTGTCGACGGCGGCGCGCAGCCAGTGCACGCGCTCGGACGCGAGGACCGCCTCCTCCGGCGTGCTCGTGCCGTCGATGATCATGTCCGCGATGACGCCCTCGCTCGCGTCGATGCTGAGCACCCGCCTGTCCGCGTCGGCGCGGATCTGGTCGACTGCGCGCACCTCGACGCCGAGCGCGGTCGCGATCTCGTCGCGCGTCGCGGGACGCCCCAGCGCGGCGGCGAGCTGCTCGGTCGTGGCGGCGAGCTCCCGCACCCGGGTGCGGGAGCCCCGGGTCGCCCAGTCCATCGAGCGGAGCTCGTCGAGCAGCGCCCCACGGATCCGCAGCGACGCGTACCGCGCGAACGGGACGCCCGTCGACGGGTCGTACGACCGCGCCGCGAGGACGAGCGCGAGGCTGCCGGCGGACGCCAGGTCGTCGCGCGCCACGGTCGGCGGGACCCGACGCAGGAGCTCGGAGACGGCGTACCCGACGAGGGCCAGGTTGCTGACGACGAGGTCGTCGACGGAGGTCGGAGCGGTGTTCACAGGATGTCGCTCGGCGCTTCGGCACGCTGGCTTGAGCGAACTTTCCGAAGAAAGTTGTGAGCGCTCACAGCATCATCGAAGCGTTTCGAGGACCTTGGTCCTAGATTTCGACGATTTACCAGGGCCATCGTTCTCGTGGACACCCTTGGGTGCCACCACCCCAGCCGTTAGAGTGTGACATACCTCACATTGGAGTGGACGCGCTCCCACGAACGAAACCGTTCTCTTGAACGTTCGTCCAGTTCAGGGGCCCACCCGCAGAGCGGCCCGGTCTAGCCATCGGAGCCGCACCACGCCAGAATGCCCCGGACGCTCCACCCGGATGCTTCAGCACTGCCGAGCGCCTGCCGATAGTCCAGGGCGGACGCGAGCCGGTGAACCTGCTGCCTGGTCCACGACGGCCCGCGACGGACGACAGGAGGAAACGATGGCCTACAACAGGCTGTCCGAGGTGCTGTGGCACGAGCGGAACCTGCTCGAGCTGCTGCTCTTCAAGCTCGAGGAGGAGCAGCTGCTCCTCACGAGCGGCAAGACCCGATGGCTCGCCCACGCGACCCGCGAGGTCGAGACCGTGCTCTCGCAGATCCGCGACGCCGAGCTGGGTCGCGCCGTCGAGGCGACGACCGTGAGCGCCGAGCTCGGCCTGCCCGAGGGCGCGAGCCTGGCCGACCTGGCCGACCGCGCCCCCGAGCCCTGGTCGGACCTGCTCCGCGCGCACCGCGAGGCGTTCGCCTCGCTCACCACCCAGATCTCCCAGCTCGCCGACGGCAACCGCGAGCTCCTCGCGATGTCGCACCGCGCGACCCAGGAGACCCTGGCGTCCCTGCACGACGTGCACACGTACGACGGCAGCGGCCAGAGCGCGGCCACCGAGCCCGCCGCCCGCCTCGTCGACCGCACGCTCTGACGCCCGCACGACTGACACCCGTAGGAGGACGATCCACGTGAGCACCTTTTCCGGGCTCGGCACCGCGCTGAGCTCGCTGGTCGCCCAGCGGCAGGCGCTCGAGGTCTCGGGTCAGAACATCGCCAACGCCAACACCGTCGGCTACACCCGGCAGCGCGCGACGCTGTCGTCGCTTCCCGCCGCGCAGGTGCCGTCGATGTTCTCGACGACGACCGGCACCGGCCAGGGCACCCGCGTCGGCAGCATCGACCGCCTCGGTGACATCTTCCTCGACGCCAAGGTGCGCACCAGCACGTCCAGCTCGGCGTACCTGGCGGCCCGCGCCGACGCCCTCGTCCAGCTCGAGCAGGGTGTCGGCGAGCCCGCCTCCACGGGCCTCGCGTCGCAGCTGTCGACCATGTGGGCCGCGTGGCACGACGTGGCGAACTCACCCGACAAGGCGTCGTCGCGGGCCGTCCTGCTCGAGGACGCCAAGGCCGTCGCCGACCGCCTCGGCACCCTGTACACGGCCGCGCAGACGCAGTGGACCCAGACCCGCTCGACCGCGGTCGCGCTCGTCGACCAGGTGAACACGGCCGCGGCCGGCGTCGCCGACCTCAACGCGCGCATCCTGGAGATCACCAACGCGGGCGGCACCGCCCACGAGCTGACCGACCAGCGCGACCTGCTCGCGACCCAGCTCTCCAGCCTCGTCGGCGCGTCGACCGAGCTACGCGCCGACGGCCGCCTCGACGTGTTCGTCGCGGGCAACGCGCTCGTCTCCGGCAACCGCTCGTCGGCCCTCGCGGTCACGGGCGCCACGTCGTTCGACCAGGTCACCACGACGCCGGCCACGGCGGTCTCCGTCGTGTGGGCCGACCGCCCCGCGCAGAACGTCGGGCTCGACGGCGGCCGCGTCGCCGGCCTGCTCTCGGTGCTCGCCCCGGCCGAGGCCGACGGCACGGGCGGCGTCCTGGCCCAGGCCGCCGCCGGCTACGACACCTTCGCCCAGACGCTCGCCACGCAGGTGAACGCCCTGCACGGCACGGCGCTCACGACGAGCGGCACGGCGGGCGGCGACTTCTTCGCCTTCACCGCCGGCCGCCCCGCCGCGCTCGGCCTGCACGTCGCGGTCACCGACCCCGCGGGCATCGCGGTCGCGGCCCCGGGCGCGGGCGCGCTCGACAGCTCGGTCGCCGACGCGATCGCGTCGCTCGCGGGCAGGAACGACGGCCCCGACGCGGCGTGGAACCACCTCGTCGTCGACCTCGGCGTGCGCACGGCCAGCGCGCAGGCGCGGGCCGGCGTGGCAGAGTCGGCCCGCGCGAGCGCCGCAGGCCAGCAGCTGGCCCAGGCGAGCGTCGACACCGACGAGGAGACCGTCAACATGCTGGCGTTCCAGCGCGCCTACGAGGGCGCGGCCCGGGTGCTCTCGGCGATCGACGAGATGCTCGACACGCTCATCAACCGCACCGGCCTGGTCGGAAGGTAGGAACCATCGTGATCCCCCGCGTGACGCACCAGACCATCCAGCACAGCACGCTGGCCAACCTGCAGGGCAGCCTGTCGGCGATGGCCGCGCTGCAGTCGAAGATGTCCAGCGGCAAGAACGTCTCGGTCCCGTCCGACGACCCCGCGGCCGCCTCGGACATGCTGCGCCTGCGCGGCGACCAGCGGGCGATCGGCCAGTACAAGCGCAACGCCTCGGACGCCGACTCCTGGCTCACGACGGTCGACACCGCGCTGACCGGCTCGCTCGCGACGCTCCGGCGGGCCCGCGACCTGACGATGCAGGGCGGCGACGGCGCGCTCGGCAGCACCTCGCGCGAGGCGCTCGCCACCGAGATCGACGGCCTGCGGGCCACGCTCCTCGGCCAGGCCAACACCACCTACGTGGGCCGGACGGTCTTCGCGGGCACGTCCGACGCCGGGGTCGCGTTCGACGCGTCGTACGCCTGGACCGGCACCGGGGCGAGCGTCGACCGCCGCGTCGGGGCCACGTCCACGGTCCGCGTCGACGCTGACGGCGCCGCGGTCTTCGGCACCGGCTCCGACTCGGTGTTCGCGCTCCTGGACGACATCTCGGCCACCCTGCGCGCCGGGGGCGACCCCACGACGAAGCTCGACGCGATCGACACCCGGATGGACGCCATGCTCAGCCAGCTCTCGGGCGTCGGTGCCCGGCACAAGCAGGTGCTGGACACCCAGAGCGCGCTGCTGAGCAACGAGCTCGACGTGAAGTCGCACCTGTCCGGCATCGAGGACATCGACCTGGCCGAGGTGATCCTCGAGCTGCAGACGCAGGAGGTCGCCTACAACGGCGCGCTCGGTGCGGCCGCCAAGGTGCTGCAGCCGACGCTGCTGGACTTCCTGCGATGACCGTCGCGACCGTGCGCGTCGGGGCACGCGACATCCCGGCCGACCTCGAGATGCTCGAGCCGCTGCCCGGGCTGCCCGGTCGCTCGTCGTACCGCCTCGAGCCCCTCGACGACGCCGGCGTCCTGTTCGCCCTGCGCTCGCAGGGCGACGAGCCGCAGGCGCGGCTGTTCGTCGTCGACCCGACGGCACACTTCCCGGACTACGCGCCGGAGCTCGACGCGACCGACGGCGAGCGGGCGCTGCTCGTCGTCGTGCACCCGTCCACGGTGGGCGACGCCCCGACGGCGAACCTGCTCGCGCCCCTCGTCGTCGAGGTGGCGACCGGCCGGACCGTGCAGACCGTGCTCGACGGCGACTGGCCCCTGCGCGCGCCGATCTCCTAGACGCCTCACACCTGGGCGCTCCCGGCCGATGGGCGGGTGGAGTGCTCAGTCGAGGAGGCAGTCGATGTCATCATCCAGCCGTGTCGCCATCCGGCGGCAGGCCGTCGTCCACCCGGACGGATCCCTGTTCGGATACGCGGTGCGTGCCGACGTGGCGGACCCGCAGGACGCGCTGATCACGCCCGCGGCCGAGGAGCGTCTCGCCGACGAGCAGTACGCGGCGACCGACTTCGGCCAGCTCGTGGGCGACCGCCCCGTGGTGCTCCGGATCGGGGCGCGCATGCTGCGCGGCGACCTGCCGCTGCCGGTGACCCCGCGCGCGCTCGTCGCCGAGGTGCCCGCGGCCGTCGCCCGCCAGGACGACGCCGACGAGCTCCTCGCCCAGCTGCGCGAGCGTGGCGCGGGCCTCGCGCTGTCCGGCTACGCCGCGACCCCCGCGCAGGACGCGCTGCTGCCGTTCGCCGACCTCGTCAAGGTCGACCTGCGCAGCGACCCGGACCGCCTGGCGCTCCTCGTCGAGCGCATCCACGAGGGCGGCGCGTGGGCGGTCGGCGAGCACGCCGACACCCGTGAGCGGGCGAGCCTCGCGCACGAGCTGTCGATGGACCTCATGCAGCGCGCGCTCGTCCGTCGCCAGGACCCCGACGAGGGTCGCGCCGTCTCGGCCGGCGAGGTGCAGCACCTGCAGCTCCTGCGCCTGCTCTCGGCCGAGGTCCCGGACCACGGCAAGGTCGTCCGCGCGGTCTCGTTCGACCCCGAGCTGTCCATGCGCGTGCTGCAGGTCGTCAACGCCTCGGCGACCGGGCTCAGCCACCACATCGACTCGCTGCCGCGCGCGGTCGGCCTGCTCGGGCCCCGCCGCCTGTCCGCCCTGGTCACGTCGATGGTCGTGAGCGGTCACCCGGCCGCGGTCGACGTCCTGTGGTCGGTCATCACGCGCGCGCTCGCCTGCTGGCGGCTCGCCGGCGACGACGACGCCGCGTACACGGTCGGCATGCTCTCGGGCCTCGCCGGCGCCCTCGACCTGTCCGTCGACTCGGTCGTCGAGCGCTCCGGCGTCTCGGCCGAGCTGGCCCGCGGGCTCCGGGGCGGCGGCGGCTTCTACGGTGGCGTGCTCGACGCGGTGCTCGCCCACGAGGCCGACGACACCGCCGCGGTCGTCGCGACGGGGTTCGACCCGGTCGACGTCGCGCGCATCTACCTGCACGTGATGCCCGAGGCCCTCACGGCCGCGACGGCCATGGGCGGGGAGCGGGCCGCGTAGGCTTCGGGCGTGGCTTCCCCCTCCCGGCGCAGGTCCCCCGACGACGCCCCCGTGGCGCCGCTCGACGTGGACCTCGGCCGCGTCATGACGATCGGCACGGGTCTGTGGCTCGTCGCCCTCGTGGTCGCCGCCGTGCTGTGGCTGACCGACACGATCGGCGGCATCCCGGTCGCGGTCTGCGCGACGGGGGCGGTGCTGGGCGTCGTGGGCTGGGACTGGGCGCGCCGGCACCGGACGACGACCGAGTCCTGACGCGTCACGCCAGCACGTCGACCGCCACCTCCACGGCCCGCTCCGGGTCGACGAGGACGGCCTCGAGCGCGTAGCGCAGGTCCCACCGACCGGCCGCCTGCGCGAGGGCCGACGCGAGCCCGGACAGGTGCACGGCGTGCGGGTGGCCGTCCTCGACCCACCAGTCCACCGGCACGCCGTCGACCGTCAGCTCGTCGTGCTCGGTCCACGTCCGGGGTGCGCCCGGCAGCACCGGTGCCACCGCGGCGGGCACGGTCGAGGTCGTGCCGCCGTCGTCGACGAGGCCCGCCGCCAGCTCGGAGGCGCGCGGCAGGTCGAACGCCTCGACCGCCCGGTCGACGTCGGTCGCGGGCACCATCGCGGCGACGTCCGTCCGCTGCCACCACATGGGCGAGTCGGCGACGGCGGCCCGCGCCGCGGCGACGATCTCGATCCGCCCGAGGTCCACGAGCGCCGGCAGCCGGTCGGGCGGCTCGTCGGGCGCCGCCCACCGCCACACCGACGTCGCGACCCGCACGTCGACCTCGCGGGACCCATCGCCCCAGCGCGCGAGCACCCGCATCCACGTGGGTCCGTCGAGGTCACCCGGACCGCCGATCCCGCCGAGCGCCCGCTGCACCTCCTCGTCGAGCCCGCGCACGGACGCCGGGGCGGCGCGCACCAGCGCGTCCGGCTCTCCGCCCACGACGAACGGCTCCCGCAGGTCCAGGTCACCGCGCTCGCGCAGCCACCAGGCCGTGTACGACGGCCCCACGGTGCCGGTCTCGGAGCGCACGGGGTCGAGCAGGGCACGACGCAGGTCCGGGTCGCCCGCGAGCCGCGCGAGGACCGCCGGCCAGCGCCCGTCACCCACCGCGTCGAGGTCGGCGACCGCGGCGACCTGCCCCACGTACGCGCCCGCGCCGAGCACCTCGCCCAGGTCCTCGAGGTAGTCCTCCCAGCCGTCCAGCGACTGCGCCTGCAGCGCTGCCGGGTCGTCGCCCTCACCCACCGAGGCGGGGTCCGCCAGCACGTCCTCGACCGTGAGCACGACGAGGTCACCGCGCACGCCCACCGCGACGAGCACCTCGGCGCCCCAGCGGTCCAGCAGGTCGCGCGCGAGCGGAGCCACGACCCGGGGGTCCAGGAGCTCGGCCGCAGGCGATCCCGGCAGGACGAGCCCGTCGGCTGGGGTCGGCTCGCCGTCGGCGGCCTCGAGCTCGAGGAGCCCGGTCCAGGCGCGGACGTCGTCGGGGAGGCGCCCGGCGGCGGCGGCGAGCGCCAGGACGGTCGCCACGGTCGTGCCGGCGTCGGGCTCGTCGAGCACGGCCCGCCGGACCTCCGGGCGGCGCAGCAGCGCGAGCGCATCCGCGGGCTGCGCGCCGACCCGCTCGAGCAGCGGGTGCACGGCCCCGGGGTCGACGATCCGCACGCCCCAGCCCGCGACGACCGCGAGCGCCTCGGCGTCGACCTCCCCGGTCGGCACGACCAGCCCGCGCGCGCCGCGCACGACCCGACCGTCGACGAGCGGCACCGGCAGCGACCCGAGGGCCTCGCGCTGCGGGCCGTCCTGGGCGAGGGACGCGAGCGCCTCGTAGAGGGCGGGCCACTCGCCCGGCTCGGCGGCGGGCAGCTCCTCGACCAGGTCGGCGAGCGTCCGGACGTCGACGCCCAGCGCGCGCGCCTGGGTCTCGCGCCCCGGCGGCAGCACGACGAGGCCCGCGACGCGACGACCGAGGGCGGCGAGCGCGGCCGGCTGCACCGCGCCCGCGAGGGCGACCGCCATGCCGGCCGCGACCCGGCGGCCGGGGTCGGCCGCCGCCGCGAGCAGCGGGGTGCGAGCGAGCGCGGCGACGAGGCGGGGGCGCAGCGCGGCGTCGATCGGGCCCGCGCCGAGGCCGGTCGGGACCAGGGCGAGCGGGTCGCCGTCGGCCTCGGCCAGCCGGCGGGCGAGGTCGGCGTAGACGTCGGCGGCGTGGTCGAGCACCGCGTCGGTCAGCGGTCCCGGGGCGACGTGGCGGCGGGTGGGGTCGAGCGGCAGGGTCGCGACCAGCAGGGCGGGCAGGTCGAGCGGGTCGTCGGTCGGCGTGGGCGCGTGCACCACGCGGTCGGCAGCCCTGCGTCGCTCGTCGGCCCAGCCCTGCGGCGCGGGGACCGCCCACGTGACGCGCCACGCGCGTGCGGACCGCTCCTCCACGGGGCGGTCGGCGAGCAGCGCGAGCGGCAGCTCACCCTCGTCGGACGCGACCGTCCAGCGGTCCTCGACGTGCGCGAGCCGCCGGGGAGCCTCGTCGCCGTCCTCGACCAGGATCTCGACGAGGCCGGGCAGCGCGAGCAGCAGCGGGTCGCCGACCGCGCGGAGCAGCGCGCGGACCTCGTCGGCGGCGACCTCGTCGCGCAGCTCGAGGACCACGGCGGTGTCGTAGCCCGTCGGGGGGCGACCGTCGGCCGGCAGGGGCAGCCGCAGGGCCGGCAGCGAGCCGTCGCGGCGCCGGACCTCGTCGGCCAGCGACGGGACGTCGGCGCCCGCCTGGGCGAGCAGGGCCGCCGTGTCGCGCAGGCTGAAGCGGGCGCCGCCGGTCGTGGACAGCACGCTGACCTCGTCGGCGACCGCCCGGACGGCCGCGAACCCGACCCCGAACCGGCCGACCGCGTGCGTGCCCGCGTCCCGCTTCGAGGACGCGCGCATCGAGGCCAGCGACGCGACGCCCGCCTCGTCGAGCGGGGCGCCCGTGTTCGCCGCGACGAAGGTCGTGCCCTCGCCGGTGCGCGCGAGGCGCAGCAGGAGCCGGCCGGGCACGCCCGCGCGCACGGCGGCGTCGGCGGCGTTCTGCGCGAGCTCGACGACCACGCGGTCGCGGTAGTAGCCGCGGGCGTGGTCCTCCTCGACGTTGGCGTCCTCGCGCAGTCGCGCGGGCGACGCCTTCCAGGCCCCGAGGGCGGCCGCACGGAGCGCGGCAGTGCCGAAGGGGTCGACCGTCACGGCTCCGAGTGTGCCACCGGCTCGTCGTCGGCGGCTGGCGCCACCTCGGTCGGACCGTCGAGGACGTCGTCGGCCGGTGCCACGTCGTCGGCCGGTGCGGAGTCGTCGGCGGGCTCGGCCTCGTCGGCCTGGGCCTCGACGGCCACGTCCACCTCCGGCGTCGCGTGCGGCAGCGTCGACAGCGCGGGGATCACGTCGATCCGCAGCTCGTCGATCAGCGGCGCGGACTCGGGCCACTCGGTCGGGACGGGCTCGCTGCCGGTCTCCGAGTGCGCGCCGCACCCGTGCTCCAGGCTGACCACCTTGCCGTCGTCGGGCGACCACTCGTTGGCGCACACCCCGAACACGGTGCCCAGCGCACCCTGCAGCGGGACGAGGAAGCCGCAGGTCTGGCACGCCGCTGCCGAGGCGAGCGAGCCGGGGCTCGTCGGGCCGTTCGACCCGCGGAACCAGCGCTCGGCGGCCTCGTCGCGTCCCTGCGGCGAGAGCACGCGCACGCGCGCCAGCGCGAGCTCGTCGATCGCGACCTCGTCGAGCTCGGGGTCGCCCGAGGGCGTCCAGCCGGGCTCGAGGCGCGGGTCGTCGGCGCGGAAGGGCAGGACGTCGCCGGGGCCGACGTCGCCCGGGCGCAGGCGCTCGGACCACGGCACCCAGTCGGTGCCGAGGATCGCGTCGTCGCCGGGCAGCAGCTCGGCCTCGCACACGGTCGCGATGCGGCCGCGCGGCACGCGCGAGACGGTGACCGTCCACTCCCAGCCGCGGTAGCCGCGGGCCAGGGAGGCGAACCGGTGGGAGACGAGGCGCTCGCCCTCGACGACGACGCCGAGGTGCTCGCCGACGTCCGCGGGGTTGCCGGCGAGCTCGATCGCGACCTTGCGGGCGAGGTCGACGGCCGAGCCGAGAACGGCGTCCTTGGTGGCGGTGGCCACGTCAGGCCTCGAGGTCGGCGGCGACGGCCCGCAGGAGCGTGCCGTACTGCACGGCGCGGGCCTTCTCCGGGTAGCGGCCGCGGCGCAGGTCGTTGCCGACGCGGTCCAGCACCTTGATGAGGTCCTCGATGATCACGGCCATGTCGTCGACCGGCTTGCGCACGACCTTCGCGACCGTGGGCAGCGGGTCGAGGATCTTCACGGACAGCGCCTGGGGGCCGCGGCGGCCGTCGGCCACGCCGAAGTCGACCTTGGTGCCGACCGACGGCGTCACGCCGTCGGGGAGGGCCGAGGCGTGCAGGAAGACCTCGCCGCCGTCGTCGCCGGCGATGAACCCGAACCCGCGCTCGGCATCGAACCACTTGACCTTGCCGGTGGGCACGGCGTACCTCGTTCTCTGGGTGTGCTGGGAGACGTCTGGGTCCAGGTTACCGGCCCTGGCCCGCGTTCATCACCTGGCGGCCGCGTCACCGAGCCGGTCGAGCGCGAGCGCGGCGAGCAGCGCGGGGCCGATGACGAGCGCGTCGTCGGAGAACACGGCCTGCGCCGAGTGGTTGTAGGGGGCGGTGCGCGCGTCCACGCCCGCGGGCGTCGCGCTGACGAAGACGAACGAGCCCGGCACCTGCTCGAGCACGTAGGAGAAGTCCTCGGCGCCGGCCAGCGGCTGCGGCATCGTCTGCCACGCCTGCTCGCCGAACAGCTCGCGCGTGAGGCGCGCGGTGCGGTCGAGCTCGTCGGAGTCGTTCACCGTGACCGGGTAGCCGCGCAGGTAGTCGACCGTCGCGGTGAGGCCGTGCGCGGCGGCGATGCTCTCGCACAGCGTCGTGATCATGGCGGGCACCACCTCCCACGTCGCGTGCGAGAAGGTGCGGACGGTGACCTGGAGCTCGGCCTGCTCCGGGATCACGTTGTTCGTCGTGCCGGCCAGGATCGCCCCGACGGTGACGACGACCGGGTCGAACGCGTCAAACCGGCGCGTGACCATCGCCTGGAGGGCGAGCACGATCTCCGCCGCGACCGGCACCGGGTCGAGAGCGCGGTGCGGTGCCGAGCCGTGGCCGCCCTTGCCGTGCACCGTGACCCGCAACGAGTCGGCGGCCGCCATCTCCGTGCCCGCTCGGCCGGACACCACGCCGGTCGGCAGCAGCGCCGAGGCCACGTGCACGCCGTACGCCGCGACGACGCGCTCGCCCGCGGCGTCCAGCACGCCCTCGGCGATCATCTGCTCGGCCCCGCCGTCGCCCTCCTCGCCAGGCTGGAACATGAGGACGACCGACCCGGCGATCTCGTCGCGGCGGGCGGCCAGCAGCCGGGCCGCGGCCACGAGGCCCGCGACGTGCAGGTCGTGCCCGCACGCGTGCATGACGCCCACGTGCTCGGACGTGAAGTCCTCGCCGCTGTCCTCGGTCACGGGCAGCGCGTCCATGTCGCCCCGCAGCAGCACGGCCGGCCCGGGTCGGGCCCCGCGCAGGACGGCGGTGACCGACGAGAGCGCCGTGCCCGTGCTGACCTCGAGGTCCAGGTCCGCGAGCGCGTCGAGCACGATCTGCTGCGTGAGCGGCAGGTCCAGCCCGATCTCGGGGACGCGGTGCAGCGCGTGCCGCAGCTCGGCGACCTGCGGGAGCTGGGCGGACGCGTCGGCCCGCAGGCCGGCCAGGATCTGCTCGGACAGGGGCACGCCGGACTCCGATCGTCGGTGGTTCAACTCCTGGACGTTACCCGGCTCACACCCGCCCACGTATCGTGGGACGGATGTCCACCTTCACCGGCTTCCTGCGGTCGCGCTCCGACGACGATCTCGTCGCGCTGCTGCGTGGCCGCCCGGACCTCGCCACCCCCTCGCCGACGACCATCGCCTCGCTGGGAGTGCGCGCGACGAGCCGCGGGAGCCTGGAGCGCGCGCTGGCCTCGGTCGACGCCGGGGTGCTGCAGGTGCTCGAGGCCGTCGTCGCACTCGGGCCCGACGCAGACGTCCGGGCGGCGATCGCGGACACCCCCGCGGGCGTGGTGCTCGTCGACTCCGCGCTCGAGCGCGCCGGCGAGCTCGCCCTGCTGTTCCGCGACGAAGACGGCCTGCACCCGGCCCCGGGCCTGGCCGAGCTGCTCGGCCCGTACCCCGCCGGCCTGGCGCCCGCGTCACCGACCGACCCACCGGGCGACGTCGTCGACGTGCTGCCCGACGCACCGGCCGGCGTCGCCCCGGTCCTCGAGGCGCTCACGTGGGGACCGCCCGTGGGCCTGGCTCCGTCCAACGCCACCGCGACCGCCGCGGCGGTCGACTGGATGGTCCGCCGCCGCCTGCTCGTGATGGGCGACGGCCGGCACGTCGTGCTCCCCCGCACCGTGGCGCTGGCGCTGCGCTCGGGCCGCACGCACCGCGCCGCCGCCCTCGCGCCGCAGCCGCACTTCGCCACCCGGCTGCCCGCGACCGTCGCGGCGGAGTCGACCGACGCGGGCGAGCGCATCGTCCGCCTCGTCGCCCAGCTCGGCCGCGTCTGGGAGGAGAGCCCCGCCGGGGTGCTCCGCTCGGGAGGTCTGGGCGTGCGCGAGCTGCGTCGCGTGGCCGCCGAGCTCGAGGTCGACGAGCGGCTGGCCGCGCTGGTCGTCGAGCTGGCCGCCGCCGCCGGGCTCGTGGGCGACGACGGCGAGGAGCTGCCGTCGTTCGTCCCCACCGTCGCGATGGACGAGTGGTCGCTCGCGCCCGTCGCCACCCGGTGGGCGCTGCTCGCCTCGACGTGGCTCGCGACCAGCCGCACGCCGTGGCTCGTCGGCGGGCGCGACGAGGCCGGCACGGTCCGCCCGGCGCTGAGCCCGGACCTGCACCGCGCGTGGGCCCCCCGCCTGCGCCGGTCGGTGCTCGGCATGCTCGCGGCCCAGCCCGCCGGCGCCGCGCCCGACGCCGACGCCGTGCTCGAGGTGCTGGCGTGGCGCACGCCGCGGTCGGTGCCGCCGGTGTCCGCCGTGGCCGCCGTGCTGGCCGAGGCCGCCGACGTAGGCGTGCTGGGCGCGGGTGCGCTCTCGGACGCCGGCCGGGCCCTGCTCTCGTCGGCCGACGAGGCGGCGGCGACCTTCGAGGCGACGCTGCCCCCCTCGCTCGACGAGATCCTGCTGCAGGGCGACCTCACCGGCATCGTCCCGGGCCGGCCGAGCGACGAGCTCGAGTCCCTCATCGCCCGCACGGCGCGCGTCGAGTCCCGCGGCGGCGCGGTGACCGTCCGCTTCACGGCGGACACCGTGCGCCTCGCGTTCGACGACGGCGCGACCGCCGAGGGGCTCCTGGCCGAGCTCGCACGGTTCGCGCGCGGGCCCGTGCCCCAGCCGCTCGAGTACCTGGTGCGCGACGCCGCGCGCCGGCACGGCCGCCTGCGTGCGGGCGCCGCCTCGAGCTACCTGCGCAGCGACGACCCCGCGCTGCTGGCCGGGCTGGTCGACAACCCCAAGCTGTCCGGGCTCGGCCTGTTCACGCTCGCGCCGACGGTGCTCGCCGCGCAGGCGCCGACGCGCGAGCTCATCGACGCCCTGCGCGCGCAGGGGCTCGCGCCCGCCGCCGAGACGCCCGACGGGCACGTCCTGCACGTGGCGCGGGAGGTGCGGCGGGTCGGCCGGCGCGGCCGGGCCGCCGCGAGCCGGCGCGCCGGCACCGAGGCACCGGCCCAGGCCACCGCCGCCGAGCTCACTGCTCTGGTCGCCCGGCTGCGGGCACCCGAGCCCGTCGCGCCGGCACGCGCGCCCGCCCCGGCCGCCGACGACGGAACAGACGAGCCCGGCGACGCGTTGCTGCTCCTGCGCGAGGCGGTCGCCGAGAAGGCGGACGTGTGGGTCGAGCTGGTGGGCCCCACGGGCAGACCGGAACGCCGGCTGCTGCGGCCCCTGCGCATCGACGGAGGACGGCTGCGCGCCGCCGACGTGCAGCGCGAGTCCGAGCTGACCGTCGCGGTGCACCGCATCGCGTCCGTCCGCCGCGCCCGACCCGTCGCCGCGCCCGAGAGCGACGACGGCATCGCAGACGAGGAGACCGCGTGACCAACGGCCCGCTGATCGTGCAGAGCGACAAGACCCTGCTGCTGGAGGTCGACCACGACCAGGCAGACGCCTGCCGCCGCGCGATCGCCCCGTTCGCCGAGCTCGAGCGTGCGCCCGAGCACGTCCACACCTACCGACTGACCCCGCTCGGCCTGTGGAACGCGCGCGCCGCGGGCCACGACGCCGAGCAGGTCGTCGACGTGCTGCTGCAGTACAGCCGCTACCCGGTCCCGCACGCGCTGCTCGTCGACGTCGCCGACATCATGTCCCGCTACGGGCGCCTGCAGCTCGTGCAGGACCCGGTGCACGGCCTCGTCCTGCACGCCCTGGACGCCGCGGTGCTCGCCGAGGTCACCCGCTCCAAGCGGACCGCGGGCCTGCTCGGCACGCGGCTGGACGACACCGACGTCGTCGTCCACCCCTCCGAGCGCGGCCACCTCAAGCAGGTGCTGCTCAAGCTCGGCTGGCCCGCCGAGGACCTGGCGGGCTACGTCGACGGCGAGGCGCACGCGATCTCGCTCGACGAGGCCGGCTGGCAGCTGCGGCCGTACCAGAAGCAGGCCGTCGAGGGGTTCTGGCACGGGGGCTCGGGGGTCGTGGTGCTCCCCTGCGGGGCCGGCAAGACGCTCGTCGGCGCGGGTGCGATGGCCAAGTCGTCGACCACGACGCTCATCCTCGTGACCAACACGGTCTCCGCGCGGCAGTGGCGCGACGAGCTGATCAAGCGCACGTCGCTGACCGAGGACGAGATCGGCGAGTACTCCGGCGCCCGCAAGGAGATCCGGCCGGTCACGATCGCGACCTACCAGGTCCTGACCACCAAGCGGAAGGGCGTCTACACGCACCTCGAGCTGCTCGACGCCCGCGACTGGGGCCTGGTCGTCTACGACGAGGTGCACCTGCTGCCGGCGCCGATCTTCCGCATGACGGCCGACCTGCAGGCTCGTCGGCGCCTCGGGCTGACCGCGACGCTCGTCCGCGAGGACGGCCGCGAGGACGAGGTGTTCTCGCTCATCGGGCCCAAGCGGTTCGACGCGCCGTGGAAGGACATCGAGGCGCAGGGGTACATCGCGCCCGCCGACTGCGTCGAGGTGCGCCTGACGCTCCCCGACCGCGACCGCATGCTCTACGCGACCGCCGAGCCCGAGGACAAGTACCGCCTCGCCGCCACCGCTCCGGGCAAGAACCACGTGGTGGAGAAGCTCGTCGCGAAGCACGCGGGCGACCAGATCCTCGTCATCGGGCAGTACCTCGACCAGCTCGACGAGCTCGCCGAGCACCTGCAGGCCGACCTCATCACGGGCCAGACCCCCGTGGGCGAGCGGCAGCGGCTGTTCGACGCGTTCCGCACCGGGGAGATCCACAAGCTGGTGGTGTCCAAGGTCGCGAACTTCTCGATCGACCTGCCCGAGGCGTCCGTCGCGATCCAGGTGTCCGGCTCGTTCGGCTCGCGCCAGGAGGAGGCGCAGCGGCTCGGCCGGATCATGCGCCCCAAGGGCGACGGCCGCACCGCGCACTTCTACACGGTCGTCGCGCGCGACACCGTGGACCAGGAGTTCGCCGCCCACCGCCAGCGCTTCCTCGCGGAGCAGGGCTACGCGTACACGATCGTGGACGCGGAGGACCTGGGCATCGGCGAGCCCGCCACCGACTGACGGCTGCCCCCGCTGCGCACCCGTGGGTGTGCGACGCGCCGCGCCCGGTGCGGCGTGTCGCACACCCACGCGCACACCTGCTCGGCGCCGAGCTGCTGATCGCCGCGGGAAACGAGTGGCGCACGTCAGGGAGAATGGGTGGCATGACGGCGACGGTGCAGGCGAAGGGGGTCGCCGCCGGCTTCGGCGACCGGGAGCTGTTCACCGGGGCTGACCTCGTGGTCGCGCCCGGTGACGTGGTCGGGCTCGTCGGGCCGAACGGCTCGGGCAAGTCCACGCTCCTGCACATCCTCGCGGGGCTGCGCGCGCCGGAGGCGGGGACCGTGCAGGTCGCGCCGCCCGACGCCGCCCTCGGGCTGCTGGCCCAGGAGGTCGAGCGGCGGCCCGACGAGAGCGTCGCCGCGCACCTGGAGCGCCGCACGGGCGTGACCGCCGCGCAGGCCGCGATGGACGCCGCGGCCGACGCGCTCGCGGTGGGCACCCCCGGCTCCGACGACGAGTACGGCCAGGCGCTCGAGCGCTGGCTGGCCCTCGGCGGCGCCGACCTGGACTCCCGAGTCGGCACCGTGGTCGACGACCTCGGCCTCGACGTCGACCTCGACCTGCCGATGACGGCGCTGTCCGGCGGCCAGGCCGCGCGGGTCGGCCTCGCGGCGCTGCTGCTGTCCCGGTTCGACCTGTACCTGCTCGACGAGCCGACGAACGACCTGGACGCCGACGGCATCGCGCTGCTCGAGGACTTCGTGCAGCGCGCCGACGCCCCGATCGTCGTCGTCAGCCACGACCGCGAGTTCCTCAGCCGCACGGTCACGTCCGTGGTCGAGCTCGACCGCAGCCTGCGCCAGGTGCGGGTGTACGGCGGCAGCTACGACGCCTACCTGGAGGAACGCTCGATCGCCCGCGAGCAGGCCCGCGCCGCCTACGAGGGCTACGCCGCGCGGCTCGAGACCCTGCAGAAGCGGGCCCGCACGCAGCGCGCGTGGATGGAGAAGGGCGTGCGCAACGCCCGGCGCAAGGCCACGGACAACGACAAGCACATCAAGCACTTCCGCGGCGAGACCTCGGAGAAGCAGGCCGCCAAGGCCCGCCAGACGGACAAGGCCATCGAGCGCCTCGAGAGCGTCGAGGAGCCGCGCAAGGAGTGGCAGCTGCAGATGAGCATCGCGAGCGCGCCGCGCTCGGGTGCGGTGGTCGCCACGGCGCGTGCGGCCGTCGTCCGGCGCGGCGGGTTCACGCTCGGGCCCGTCGACCTCCAGCTCGACTGGCAGGACCGGGTCGCGGTCACGGGGCCGAACGGCTCGGGCAAGTCCACGCTCCTGGCCCTGCTGCTGGGCCGCCTCGCGCCCGACGAGGGCACCGCGCAGCTCGGCGCCGGCGTGCTCGTCGGCGAGGTGGACCAGGCCCGGCGGGCGTTCGAGGGCGACGACACCCTGGTCGACGCGTTCGCCGCGCAGGTGCCCGACTGGCCGACGGCCGACGTGCGCACGCTGCTGGCCAAGTTCGGCCTCGCGGGCCACCAGGTGCACCGCACCGCGGCGTCGCTGTCACCCGGCGAGCGCACGCGTGCGGCCCTCGCGCTGCTGCAGGCGCGCGGGGTCAACCTGCTGGTGCTCGACGAGCCGACCAACCACCTCGACCTGCCCGCGATCGAGCAGCTCGAGGCCGCGCTGGAGGCGTTCGAGGGCACGATCCTGCTGGTCACGCACGACCGGCGGATGCTCGAGACCGTCCGGCTCACGCGCCGCTGGCACGTCGAGGACGGCTCCGTCACCGAGGTGACGCCCGACGAGGGGTAGGGCTGTCAGGCGTCGACGCGCTGCTCGGCCGTCGCGCGCACGTGGTCGACGAAGCCGCCGACCAGCGTCTCGCCGATCTCGACGAGCTCCGCCTCGCGCGCGGCGTAGTCGGCCAGGAGCGCCTCGGTGTCGACGCCGCCGTCCCACGTCGCCCAGTCGCGCAGCGTCGTCGTCGAGGCCTCGGGGTGGAACTGCACGCCCCACGCCGAGCCGATCCGGAACGCCTGGTACGGGTACTGGTTGGACGACGCGAGCCACACCGCACCGGCCGGCAGGTCCACGACCGCGTCGGAGTGGAGCGTCGGCTGCCACGTGACGCGGCGCTCGGACAGCCCCGCGACGAGCGGCCCGAGCACGGCGTCGGACACCGCCTCGTGGCGCCAGAAGATCGGCACGACGCCGGCCTCGGTCCCGGGCGGGGCGGCCACGGCCACCTGGCCGCCGCGGGCGACCGCGAGCAGCTGCGCGCCGAGGCAGATGCCGAGCGTGGGGACGCCGGAGCGCGAGGCGTCGGCGAGCAGCGCGCGCAGGGTGGGCAGCCACGGGGCCACCTCGTCGTCGTACGCGTTCTGGTGCCCGCCGAGGACGACGAGGCCGTCGCCCAGCTCGGCCACGGAGGGAAGGGTCTCGCCGAGGTCGGCGCGGACCACTCGGAGGGTCGCGTCCTGCAGCCAGCCCTCGAGGCGGTCGAGCGGCACGTCCGGCGCGTTCTGCACCACGGTCAGCACGAAAGTCACCGTTCGACGGTACCGCCGGGGTGGCCCTCGTCCGAAATGCCGGAAGCCATTCATGTCCGGGTGGCGTCCAGGAAACTCTCAGCGTCCCGGGCCATGATCGGTGCATGACTGCGCACGAGCCCGAGGCGACGCTCCTGGTCGTCGACGACGAGCCGAACATCCGCGAGCTGCTGGCGACGTCGCTGCGGTTCGCCGGGTTCGACGTCCACTCCGCCGCCGACGGCGCCTCCGCGCTGCGTCTCGCACGCGAGGTCGAGCCCGACCTCCTGGTGCTCGACGTGATGCTCCCGGACATGGACGGCTTCACGGTCACGCGGCGCCTGCGCGAGAAGGGCCAGCACACGCCGGTCCTGTTCCTCACGGCGCGCGACGACACCGCGGACAAGGTGCAGGGCCTGACGGTCGGGGGCGACGACTACGTCACCAAGCCGTTCAGCCTGGAGGAGGTCGTCGCCCGGATCCGCGCGATCCTGCGGCGCACCGGCCCCGACCGCGACGACGACGCGCGCATCCTGCGGTACGCGGACCTCGAGCTGGACGACGACTCGCACGAGGTGCGCCGCGCGGGCCAGGAGATCGAGCTGTCCCCCACCGAGTTCAAGCTCCTGCGCTACCTCATGCTCAACCCCGGCCGCGTCCTGTCGAAGGCGCAGATCCTCGACCACGTGTGGCAGTACGACTGGGGCGGCGACGCGAACATCGTCGAGTCCTACATCTCCTACCTGCGCCGCAAGGTGGACCAGGTCGACGGCCCGTCCGGCGAGCGGCTGCCTCCCCTGATCCACACCAAGCGGGGCGTGGGCTACCTGCTGCGCGCGACGGCATGACGGCGGAGGCCCCGCTCGCGCCGGCCCCACCCGCCGCCAGGACCCGCCGGTTCGCGCGGACCCGCGCGCGGTGGGACCGGATGCCGCTCGTCGGCCGCCTGATCAGCATCACCACCGTGCTGCTGGCCGTCGGCCTGCTCGTCGCGGGGGCGGTCGCGACGACCCTGCTCCAGCGCAGCCTGATCGACCAGATCGACAGCAAGCTGCAGACCGAGGGCGTGGCGTCGGCGAAGTCGACGTTCAACCCGTTCGGCGCCGGCAGCGACGAGTCCCACGTGCCGACGGACTACTACCTGCAGCTCACCGACCTCGACGGGGTGCCCGCGCACTACGTCCGCGAGAGCGTGAGCGACACCTGGGGCACTCCGAAGGTCCCGGCCTACACGGTCGACGAGGCGCTCGCCCGTCACGGCGAGCCGTTCACGGTCGACTCCGACCAGGCGGGCTCGTCGTGGCGCGTCGTCGTCTACCCGGTGACGCAGGGTCAGCAGCTCGTCGGCACGATCGCCGTCGGGCTGCCGCTCGGGGGCGTCCAGGAGACCGTGCGGACGATGCTCCTCGTCCTGGTGTTCAGCGGCATCGCGATCGTCGCGGCCGGCGCGCTCGCCGGGCGCTGGGCGGTCCGCCGCTCGCTGCGCCCGCTGCGCGAGATCGAGGCGACCGCCGAGGCCATCGCCGACGGCGACCTGACCCAGCGCGTCCCCGCGGCGCCGGCCTCGACCGAGGTCGGCCGCCTGGGCGCGGCCCTCAACACGATGCTCGCCCAGATCGAGCAGGCCTTCGACGCGCGCACGACCTCCGAGGCCCGCATGCGCCGGTTCGTCGCCGACGCCTCGCACGAGCTGCGCACGCCACTCGCGAGCATCCGCGGCTACGGCGAGCTGTACCGGATGGGCGCCCTGACCGAGCGCGAGCAGGTCGACGACACGATGCGCCGGATCGAGGACTCCGCGACCCGCATGGGCGGGCTCGTCGAGGACCTGCTCTCCCTGGCCCGGCTCGACGAGGGCCGACCGCTGCAGAGCACGCCGGTCGACCTCACCGTGCTGGCCGCGGACGCGCTCAGCGACCTGCACGCCCTGGACCCGAGCCGGACCCCGCGACTCGTGCCGCTCGTCGAGGGCGCGTCGACCGGACCGTGCGTCGTGGTCGGCGACGAGCCGCGCCTGCGCCAGGTGCTGAGCAACCTCGTCGGCAACGCGGCCCGGCACACGCCGCCCGGCACCGCGGTGGAGATCGCGGTCGGCACGGACGGCGAGCACGGCGTCCTTGAGGTCCGCGACCACGGCCCCGGGATCGACCCCGAGCACGCCGCCCGGGTGTTCGAGCGGTTCTACCGCGTCGACGCCTCGCGCGGGCGCTCGTCGGGCGGCTCGGGGCTCGGCATGGCGATCGTGGCCGCGATCGTCGCCGCGCACGAGGGCTCGGTCGCGCTGTTCGAGACGCCCGGCGGCGGCACCACCGTCCGGGTCGCGCTCCCGATCGGGGGAGCACCGGTGCCCGACCGACCGTCGACCGCGAGCCCCGGCTTCTGATCCGCGTCGTCGAGCGCCGCGCGACGCCCGAACCGGCTCACATCGCCGCGCGGCCGGGGCTACGATGGCGCGTCCTAGTCACCGTCGTGAGGTTTTTCCATGGGCGTCCATGACGCACCGCAGTGGTTGCTGTCGGCCTTCCAGCGCAGCGCACGCGGAGCCGGTGCCACCGCGCCGGACGAGCAGATCCGTGACGTAGGGCAGGTGCTCGTCGACCGCTGGTCGGAGCCCGGCCGCGAGTTCCACAACCTCAAGCACCTCGTCGACGTGCTGGTCCGCGTCGACGAGCTCGCCGAGGAGACGCACGAGCCGGACCTGGTGCGCCTCGCGGCCTGGTACCACGGCGTCGTCTTCGACTCGGCCGGCTCCAAGTCCTACGCGAACAAGGGCGGCGAGGACGAGGCCGCGAGCGCCGGCTTCGCCCGGTCCGAGCTCGTCGGGCTCGGCGTGCCCGACGAGCGCGCGGAGCGTGTGCACGACCTCGTGGTGGCGCTGGTGCGGCACTCGCCGGACCCCAACGACTTCGACTGCGCCGTCCTGTGCGACGCCGACCTCGCGATGCTCGCCGCCGAGCCGCAGCGCTACAAGGCGTACCTGCACGACGTGCGCGCCGAGTACGCGCACCTGCCCGTCGAGGACTACGTCCGGGCCCGCATCCGCATCCTGAAGAAGCTGCTGGCACGCCCGACCCTGTTCTCCTCGCCGCTCGGTGCGGCGTGGGAGGAGCCCGCGCGGCAGAACGTGTCCGCCGAGCTGCAGCGGCTCGAGAAGGAGCAGGCGAAGTTCGAGGCCCAGCTGGCCGACGAGGCACCGCAGCAGACCGCCACCGGATCCTGACCCTGGTGGCCCCGGTCGGCCGTCGAGCCGACCACAGCCTGCCGCGGGGCGCTGCCCGTCCACCGATGTCGGGCGACCGCGTCCGGACGACGTCGGCCCCGCCTAGCGTCGATCCGAGGGACGCGCCGACCGGGCGCGGCCGGTGAGGAGGCAGCATGAGCAGGTACGAGGTCGACAGCACCCAGGTCACCGCAGCGGCAGCCGCGGTCCAGACGCGGGCGGCGACGATCCGGACGGAGGTCGCCGGGATGCAGCGCCAGCTCACGGCGCTGCAGGACAGCTGGCGCGGGTCGGCCGCGACCCAGTTCGCGGCGGTCCTGCACGAGTGGTCCGCCGCGTCCACGCGGCTCGACCACGCGCTCGGCCAGATCAGCCACGCGATGCAGGCGGCCGGGCAGACCTACGCGGAGGCCGAGACCCAGGCGGCCCGCATGTTCACGCCGTCGTGACCCGGAGCTCGCGAGCCGTCGGGCCACGCGCGGTCTGCGCCGCCCAGGTCTCCGCGACGGATCGGCGGAGTCGAGAGCCGAGGTGAGCGCGCGCCGGTGCGCGGTGCGGGCACCTACGCTCGAGGGATGACCGTGCTCGTCGACCCGCCGATGTGGCCGCGGCACGACCGCCTCTGGGCCCACCTCGTGAGCGACTCGTCCCTCGCGGAGCTGCACGCCTTCGCCGAGCGCGCCGGTCTGCCCGAGCGCAGCTTCGACCTCGACCACTACGACATCCCGGACGCGCGGTACGACGAGCTCGTCGGCCTCGGCGCCGTCCCGGTCAGCGCTGGTGACCTCATCCGCCGGCTGCGCGCGTCAGGTCTGCGCATCCCCGCACGGGACCGGGAGCCGCACCCGCACTGAGCCCGGCGTCAGTCCGGCGGCAGCGCGACCGGCTGCGGGGCTGACGGGAGCACCACTCGCGAGTCCGCAGCCGACGGGAGCACGGTCGGGGAGTCGTCGCGCGGAGCCCGGCGGGCGGACGCGAGCGGGATGAGCGCGGGCCGCTCACCGGTGGGCTCCATCACCACCCGCACCAGCAGCACGACCGCGTAGACCACCACGGGCGCGACGGCGAGCAGGGGCCGGAAGAAGCTGCGCGCCTCGACCACCCAGATCAGGATCGCAAGCACCCCCGCACCCACGCCCCACAGCACCGCTCGTCGCATCGTCGGCCCCCAGCCGTCGAGTCCTTTCCGGGACCGTACCGCCGACCTCCGACACGATGACAGCGTTTACCCGACCGGGCTCGGTCGGGCTGTCCCGCAGGATCACGCGGAAGGAGCGCTGAACCGTGACCCGGGAGCGCGGCCTCACCCGGCCGGCGCGTCGATCCCGCGGGCGAGCGCGGCGACCCATCCCCCGGCGTCGGTCACGTCCACGCCGGCGGCCCCCGCCTCGGCCGTGCACCCGAACCCGACGACCCAGCTCCCGTCCTCGAGCTCGGCGCGGCCGAGCGACATCGGTGCGGGCAGCGCCGCCAGGAAGGACCCGAGCGCGCCCGCCGACATCCGCCACACCTCTCCCGCGATCGGGGACCCGGAGCCGGTCCGCACCAGCCCCGGCTTGCGGGGCACGGTGTCGAGCGCGACGAGCCGGTAGGCGGCGCTCGTCCGCAC
Source organism: Cellulomonas sp. PhB150 (assembly GCF_003755175.1). Lineage (GTDB taxonomy): Bacteria > Actinomycetota > Actinomycetes > Actinomycetales > Cellulomonadaceae > Cellulomonas. Next base: position 52,112 of record NZ_RKHX01000003.1, read on the forward strand.
GCTCGCGACGAACCGCGCGCCCAGCGCCTCGAGCTCGGGGTGCAGCGGCTGCCCGCGCAGGTGGGCGCCCACGACGAGGACGTCCACGCCCGCCTCGACCACCGACCCGACGGACTCACGCAGCAGCCGCGCGGACAGGTCGAGGGCGAGCTGGTCGTCGAACGCCCGGGCCAGCACGGTCACGCCGAACGGTCCGCCGTCGACGGTGCCCGCGGGAACCGCGACCGCCGCGAGGTCGAGCATGTTGACGAAGTTCGTGTAGGTCCCGAGGCGCCGGTTGATCGCGACCGGGTCGGCCTGCACCGCGGCGATCGTCGGGTGCTCGGTCGTCGTGGGCAGCAGGAGCAGGTCCGCCCCGGCGAGGATCTCCTCGGTCCGGGCGGCCGCGGCGGCGAGCGTCGCCCGGTCGGCGACGTAGGCGTGCGCGGCGACGTCACGGCCGGCCGCGATGATCGCGGCGACCGTCGGGTCGGCGTCGGGTGGTGCGGTGTCGAGGAACGCGCCGACAGCCTCGTACCGCTCGGCGACGATCGCGCCGTCGTACAGCAGGCGGGCGGCCTCGAGCATCGGCGAGACGTCGACCTCGACGGTGGACGCGCCGGTCGCCCGCACGGAGGCGACGGCGGCGGCGAAGGCGGCGCGCCAGGTCGGGGACAGCGGGAGCAGGTCGTCGGGCCGGGGCACCGCGACGACGGGCGCGGCCCGCAGCCCGAGCCGCACGTCGGCGGGCCACGGCCGCCCCGACGGGTCGGTCGGATCGGTCCCGACCATGAGCCGCGTGGCGAGCACGCCGAGGGCGAGGTCGCGCGTGAAGGTCGTGACCACGTCGTACGTGCGGCAGGCGGGGATGACGCCCGACGTCGGCACGAGGCCGACCGTGGTCTTGATCCCGACGATCCCGCCGAACGCGGCCGGCACCCGACCGGAGCCCGCGGTGTCGGTGCCGAGGCCGATGTCGGCGATCCCCAGCGCGACCGCCACGGCGGACCCCGAGCTCGACCCTCCCGACACCCGGTCGGGCAGCGTCGCGTGCCGGACGGCGCCGAACGGGCTGCGCGTCCCGACGAGCCCGGTCGCGAACTGGTCGAGGTTGGTCTTGCCGAGCAGTACCGCGCCCGCGGCGACGAGGCGTTCGACCGCGGGCGCGGTGACGGGGGCCGGCCCGGGGCGGCCGGCGGGCGAGGTCGCGTACGACGGGCAGCCGGCCGTGGTGAGCATCCCGGCGACGTCGATGTTGTCCTTGACCGCGAGCGTGAGCCCGGCGAGCGGGAGGTCGGCGCCGGCGGCGACCCGGGCGTCGACCACCCGTGCGGCCGCGAGCGCGTCGGCCTCGGGCACCAGCGCGATCCAGACCTCGGGCCGGTCGGCCGCCGCGATCCGCGCGTACGCGTCGCGCACGCGCTGCTCGGCCATGGTCTCCACGAGCACGTCGCTCATGCACCCACCTCCAGGATCGCGAGCGGGGCGCCGGGCGCGACGAGCTGCCCGGGCGTGACGAGCACCTGCACCACGCGCCCGTCGGACGGGGCCGTGACGCCCAGCTCGAGCTTCATCGCCTCGAGGGCGACGAGCAGGTCACCCTCGCGGACCTGCTCCCCGGCTCGGGCCTCGATGCGCCACACGCTGCCGACCATGGGCGCCTCGACGAGCACGCAGCCGTCCAGCAGCTCGATCTCACCCGGTCCGGCGCCGAGGTCGCCGGAGTGCGCGGGCTCGTCGGGCGCGTCGAACTCGCCCGCCGCCTCCCAGGCCGCGCGCTCGGCGGCGAACGCCGTGGCCTGCCGGCCCTGGAACGCGGCGATGTCGTCGGCGTGCTCGGCCAGCAGCGCCAGGTGCTCGCGGTAGGAGAACGTGCCGTGCTCCACCTCGACGTCGAGCCGTCCGGCGGCGAACGCCGCGCGCTGCTCGAGCAGGTCCTCCGCCGAGACCGCGTGCCACACCACCCGGTCGAAGAACCGCAGCAGCCACGGCTTGCCGGGCTCGAACACGCCCCGCTGGCGGTGCCCGGACCAGATCGGCACGGTGCGCCCGACGAGCTGGTATCCGCCCGGCGAGTCCATCCCGTACACGCACAGGTACTGCCCACCGAGGCCGACGGTGTCGGCGGCGGTCCACGTACGAGCGGGGTTGTACTTGGTGGTCATCAGCCGGTCGCGCGGGTCGAGCGGCACCGCTAGGGGCGCCCCGAGGTACACGTCGCCGAGGCCGAGCACGAGGTACTCGGCGCGCAGCATCGTGTCGAAGACGTCGTCGGTCGACGCCAGCCCGTTGACCCGGCGGATGAACTCGATGTTCGACGGCAGCCACGGCGCCTCGGGCCGCACGCCCGCCTGGTAGCGCGCGACGGCCTCGCCGATCACCGGGTCGTCGAACGAGAACGGCAGGTGGACCCGCCGCGACGGGACCACGAGGTCGGCGGTCGCGGGCAGCTCCGACTCCAGGCCGACGAGCACGTCAACGAGCGCGCGCACGGTCAGCACAGCCGGGTCCACGTGCACGTGCAGGCTCCGCACGCCGGGGGTGATGTCGACGACGCCCGGTGTGCCCGCGGCACGCAACGCCTCGCCGAGGGCGTGCACCCGCATCCGCAGCCCGAGGTCGAGCACCATCGGCCCGTACTCGACGAGCACGTTGTCGTCGCCCCCGCGCAGGTACACCACGTCGGGGACGCCGAGCGGGTCGGCGGGGTCGCCGGCCACGCGGGCGAGCACGCCGTCGTCGCCGTCGGTGCCCGAGGCGACGTGCGCGCCCAGGTGAGCGGCGGACCGCAGCGCGTCCGACGTGCGCAGCAGCGCCGCGGTCTCGTCGGGCACCGGCACGAGGCGCACGGTGTCCCCGGGTCGGATCTGACCCATCTTCCAGCGGTGCCCCACCACGACGGTCACGGGGCAGGCGAACCCGCCCAGGCTGGGCCCGTCCGGGCCGAGCAGGATCGGGGTGTCTCCCGAGACGTTGAGCGCGCCCACCGAGTACGGGTTGTCGTGCAGGTTGGACGGGTGCAGGCCGGCCTCCCCGCCGTCGGGCCGCGCCCACTGCGGCTTGGGCCCGGTCAGGCGGATGCCCGTGCGGTTCGCGTGCGTCTGCACCTGCCAGGTCGCGGAGAACAGCATGTCCATGTCGTCGTGCGTGAAGTACGACGGCGCGGGCTGCGGCCCCTCCTGGACCGCGACCTCCCACGCGTGCACGAGCTCGGGCCGCACGTCGCGCGGGACGGGCGCGGGCGCCGGCGCGTCGTCGGGCACGGCGCCGGGGACGAGGGTGTCGCCGACGACGAGCGCGCGGCCGGTGTACCCGCCGAACCCGCCGAGCGAGAACGTCGCGGCCGACCCCAGGTACGACGGCACGTCGAGCCCGCCACGGATCAGCACGTACGTGCGCAGCCCCGCCTCGTGCGGCGTCCCCACGTCGAGCACGGACCCGGCCGGGACGGTGATCGGCTCCCACTGCGCGACCGGCGAGCCGTCGACGGTCACGGGTGCGTCGGCGCCGGTCACGCAGACGACGGCGGCGTGGCTGAACCGCAGGCGTGGCCCGGCCAGCGTGCACTCGAGCCCGGGAGCCCCCTCGGGGTTGCCGACCGCGAGGTTGCCGAGCCGGAAGGACAGGTCGTCCATCGGCCCGGACGGGCTGATGCCCACGTCCCAGAACCCGAGCCGCCCGGGCCAGTCCTGGACCGTGGTCATGACGCCGCCGCGCAGGACGTCGACGTAGGGCTCGTCGTCGCCGACGTGGGCGAGCGTGCCGGTCGTATGGGTCGCCTCGAGGACGGTCGGCAGCCCGACGATGGTCCGCAGCAGCGGCAGGTTCGTCTGCAGGCCGCTCATCCGCGTCTCGGCGAGCGCCGCGGTCTGGGCCTCGAACGCGGCGGTGCGGGTCGGCGCGTGCGTGATGATCTTGGCGAGCATCGGGTCGTAGTGGCTGCTGACCTCCTGGCCGGTCTCTGCCCAGGCGTCGACGCGGGCACCGGCCGGGTAGACGACCTCGGTGAGCAGGCCGGCGCTCGGCTGGTAGTCCTTGCGCGGGTCCTCGGCGTACACCCGGACCTCGACGGCGTGGCCCGTGAGCGCGGGCCCGGCGTCGGGCACGGACTCGAGGAACGAGGGATCGCCCTGCGCGAGCCGCAGCATCCACTCGACGAGGTCGACGCCCGTGATCGCCTCCGTCACGGGGTGCTCGACCTGGAGGCGGGTGTTGACCTCGAGGAACGAGATCTCGCCGCGCTCGACGTCGTAGACGTACTCGACCGTGCCCGCCGACCGGTAGCCCACGGACGCGGTCAGGTCCCGCGCGGAGGCGCGCAGCCGGGTGCGGATCTCGTCGGTCAGGCCGGGAGCCGGCGCCTCCTCCACCACCTTCTGGTTGCGGCGCTGCAGCGAGCAGTCGCGGTCCGCGAGGCTGACGACGCGGCCCAGCCCGTCGCCGAACACCTGCACCTCGAGGTGCCGGGCCCGGGAGACGAACCGCTCGAGGAAGACGCCGGCGCTGCCGAAGCTCGCGGCGGCGAGCCGCTGCACACGGTCGAACGCCGCGACCAGCTGGTCGGCGTCCGCACAGGCCTGCATGCCGATCCCGCCGCCCCCGCCGACCGCCTTGACCATCACCGGGTACCCGACGACCGCCGCCGCGGCGAGCGCCTCGTCGACCGAGCCCAGCAGCCCGGACCCTGCCACGAGCGGCACCCCCGCGGCCCGTGCGGCCTCGCGGGCCTGGTGCTTGTCGCCGAACACCGACAGGTGGGCCGGCGCCGGGCCGACGAACGCCATCCCGGCCGCCTCGACCTCCGCGGCGAACGTCGCGTTCTCGGACAGGAACCCGTACCCGGGGTGGATCGCGCCCGCACCGCTGGCTGCGGCGGCGGCGAGCACCAGCTCCGGGCGCAGGTAGCTCTCCGCGGCGGGCGCCGGGCCGAGCCGGACGGCGAGGTCCGCGAGCCGCACGTGCGGCGCCGCGGCGTCGGCGTCCGAGTAGACGGCGACCGTCTTGAGCCCCATCGCGCGAGCGGTGCGCAGGATGCGCACCGCGATCTCGCCACGGTTGGCCACGAGCAGCGTGTCGAACACGGCGTTCCCCCGAGCAGTCGCTGGTCACAGGGCGTATACACCCCGGTATCCAGCACGCTATGCAGGCCGTGTTTCCCGCCCTGCGTCGGGGGGTAAACGGTGCGTTACGGGAGGCTCAGCCCGCGAGCGCCATGCGCGTCATGGCGTGCGTCGCGCGCTCCATGACGACCTCGAGCGACTCCCCCACGTGCTTGTGCAGCGCGGTGAGCGACTCGGGCAGCCGGCGGGCGATCACGAGCTCGAGGATCTCGATGTGCTCGTCGATCGTCGCGGTGATGCGCCCCGTCTCGACGAAGTCGTGCATGCGCACGGCCCGGATCTTCTGGTTGACCGTCACCAGCGCGTCGGTGAGCTGGGTGTTGCCCGACGAGCGGGAGAGCACCTGGTGGAAGCCCTCGTCCTTGACCACGAAGCTCGGGTCCGGCTCGGGAGGCGTGTCGCGCATCTCCTGCCAGCGCTCGAGCTCGGTGCCGAGGAGGGCCACGTCGTGCCGGACCTCGGGGTTCTCGATCGCGCGCGCGATGCCGCGCAGCTCGAGCGTGATGCGCAGCTCGTACAGGTTGCGCAGGTCCTCCAGGCTCGGCACGACGACGGCGTAGCCGAAGTCCGTCCGCTCGACGAGCCCGTCGGACAGCAGGCGCGAGAGCGCCTCGCGCACCGGGGTCCGGGACACGTCGTACGTCTTGCCCAGCTTGGGCTCGGTGAGCCGCTCCCGCGGCGAGATGCGGCCGTTGAGGATCTCGTCGCGCAGCCGGTGGTAGACCATCTCGCGCAGCGAGAGGGCGTCCGACGAGGTCGTCGGCCCCTCCGTCGGCCCGGGGATCGGCCCCGTGGTCAGGCCCGTGCTCATGGTCACGAAGCGTAGTCCTCTCGGTCGTGCGGCTCGGCCAGGCTCAGCACGGGCTCACAGCGCCATCGCGGCCCGCACCGACGACTCCTGCTCGGCGCCGCCCGCGCCCTGCGCCGTGACCCGGCCCGACTCGAGCACGTAGTACCGCTCGGCCGCACCGAGCGCGAAGCCGACGTGCTGCTCGACGAGCAGCACCGAGAGTCCGTTCGCCGCGGACAGCGCGACGATCGCAGCCTGGATCTCGGCGACCACCGACGGCTGGATCCCCTCGGTCGGCTCGTCGAGCACCATGACGCGCGGGCCGGTGATCAGGGCCCGCGCGATCGCCAGCTGCTGGCGCTGCCCGCCCGAGAGCAGGCCGGCGCGGCGGCCGAGTAGCCCGCGCAGCGCGGGGAACAGGTCGAGGGCCTCGTCGACCCGGCCGGCACCGGCCGAGCCGACGCCGTCCGCGACGAGCTGCAGGTTCTCGCGTGCGGTGAGCTGCCCGAACGACTGCTGCCCCTGCGGCACGTACGCCAGGCCGCGGCGGACCCGCTGGTGGGGACGCATCTTGGTGACGTCGGCGCCGTCGAGCGTGATGCGCCCGCTGCGCACGGGCAGCAGGCCGACGGCGGCCCGCAGGAGCGTCGTCTTGCCGGCGCCGTTGTGGCCCATCACCGCGGTGACGGTCCCCCGGCCGACGGACACGTCGACCCCGTGCACGACCGACGTGCGGCCGTAGCCCACGTGGATCCCGGTGAGCTCGAGCATCACGCCTCCTTCGTCGTGGTGGACGTCGACGCCGTCCCCAGGTACACCTCGACCACGCGCGGGTCCGCCTGCACCTCGGCGACCGTCCCCTCGGACAGCACGCGGCCCTGGTGGAGCACGGTGACCGACGAGGCGAACGAGCGCAGGAACTCCATGTCGTGCTCGACCACCACGACGGTCCGCTGCGCGCCGATGCGCTGCAGCAGCAGCCCGGTCTCCTCGCGCTCGGCCTGGCTCATGCCCGCGACGGGCTCGTCGAGGAGGAGCAGGTGGGCGTCCTGGACCAGCAGCATCCCGATCTCGAGCCACTGCTTCTGCCCGTGCGCGAGCACGCCGGCGGTGACGTCGCGCAGGTGGGCGAGCCCGACTGTCTCCATCGCGGCCTCGACGTCGTCGGGGATGCCGGAGCGCCGACGCAGCAGCGTGTGCGCGCGGCGGGAGGCGCCTGCCGCGATGTCGAGGTTCTGCAGCACCGACAGCTCGTCGAACACGCTCGCCGTCTGGAACGTCCGCCCGACGCCCGCGCGGGCGATCCGGTGCGACGGCTTGCCGAGCAGGTCTACCCCGCCGAACCGCACCGAGCCGGTGGCCGCGGCCAGGCCGGTGATCGCGTCGACGATCGTCGTCTTGCCGGCGCCGTTGGGCCCGATGAGGAACCGCAGGTCACCCTGGGTGACCGTGAGGTCCACGCCGTCGACGGCGACGAAGCCGTCGAACGACACCCGCAGGCCGCGGATCTCCAGGTAGTCGTGCCGGAACCGCTCGACGGGCGCGGCCAGGACGGCCTCGAGGGCATCCGGGTCGAGCTGCCCCTCGCCGAGCAGGGCGGCGGGGGTCGGCGGGGTCTGCTCGCTCATGCGGTCCTCCCGGAGGTGCTCGGCTCGACGGCTACCTCGTCGTGCGGCGGCTCGGCCGTCGGCTCGTCGGGCGGCGCTTCCGCCCGGGCGCGGCGGCGCAGCCGGACCTGGCCCAGCGTCGCGATCCCGTTGGGCAGGAACGCGACGACGACGATGAACAGCGCGCCCTGGAAGTAGGTCCAGAACGACGGGAACGACTCCGACAGGCTCGACTCCGCCCACGAGACCGCGACGGCCCCGAGCACGGGACCCAGCAGCGTCGCGCGGCCGCCGATGGCGACGCCGACCAGGAAGACGATCGACGGCACGACGCCCACGTCGGCGGGCGAGATGATCCCGACGATCGGCGTGAACAGGGCGCCGCCGATCGACGCGAAGCACGCGGCCACCGCGAACGCACCGGCCTTGACCACGGCCGGGTTGTAGCCCAGGAACCGCACGCGGTTCTCCTGGTCCCGCACCGCCACGAGGAGCTCGCCCCACCGCGACCGCATGAGCAGCCGCACCAGCAGCACCATGACGAGCAGGGTGCCGGCGGCGATGAAGTAGAGCATCTTCTTGTTCACCGGGTCGGCCAGGTCGAAGCCGAAGAACGAGCGGAAGCCGTTGAGCCCGTTGGTGCCGCCGGTGACCTTCTGCTGCCCGATGAGCAGGATCGCGAACGCGGCCGCGAGCGCCTGGGACAGGATCGCGAAGTACGCGCCCCGGACCCGCCGCGTGAACACGGCCAGGCCGAGCAGGGCGGCCAGGACGGTCGGCAGGACGACGATGGCCACGAGGGTGAACACGGGATCGCGGAACGGCTCCCACCACCCCGGGACCACGCCGTCGCCGTAGAGGGTCATGAAGTCCGGCACGCCACCGGGCCCGGCGTCCTCGAGCTTGAGGTGCATGGCCATCATGTAGCCGCCGAGGCCGAAGAAGACCCCCTGGCCGAGCGTGAGCATCCCGCCGCGGCCCCAGGCCAGCCCGATGCCGACGGCCACCATGGCCAGGCACAGGAACTTGGCCAGGAGGTTGAGCCGGAAGCTCGAGAGCATGCCCGGCGCGACGACGAACAGCACGACGGCGGCGATGCCCGTCCCGACGATCACGCGCGCCCGAGGGCTGCGCCATACCGCGCTCATGCGAGGCTCCTGGTCCGGACCGAGACGATGCCCTGCGGCCTGACCTGCAGGAACGCGACGATGATGACGAAGACGAGCACCTTGGCCAGGCTCGCGGTCGAGCTGTACTCGATGGTCGCCTGGAGCAGGCCGAGCGCGAACGCCGCGATCACCGCTCCCTTGAGCTGCCCGATGCCGCCGACGACCACCACGAGGAAGGCGTCGACGATGTAGTTGGTGCCGAGGGTCGGACCGATCGACCCGAGCAGGGTCAGCGCGACCCCGGCGACGCCCGCGACGCCCGAGCCGATGAAGAACGTGAGCCGGTCGGTGGCCCGCGTCGAGACCCCGGACGTCTCGGCCAGGTCGCGGTTCTGCACGGTCGCGCGGATCCGCCGGCCGAGCGGGGTGAGCTTGACGACGAGCGACAGCGCGACGACGCAGAGGATCGAGAGCGCCAGGATGAAGACGCGCGTCTTGGGAACCCCGACGCCGAGGATCTGCACCGCGCCCGACAACCACTCCGGCGCGCGCACGTCGACGTTCGGGGCGCCGAACACGTCGCGCGCGAGCTGCTGCAGCACGAGGGCCACGCCGAACGTCACGAGCAGGGTGTCCAGCGGTCTGGTGTACATCCGAGAGATGAGGGTGATCTCGAGGACCAGGCCGAGCAGGCCGCCGACGACGAAGCCGATGACCAGGGAGACGAGGAGCGAGACGCCCGCGTCGGAGACGACCTTCTGCACGGCGTAGGCCGTGTAGGCGCCGGCCATCATGAACTCGCCGTGCGCCATGTTGATGACGCCCATCTGACCGAACGTCAGGGCGAGTCCGAGCGCCGCGAGCAGCAGCACCGAGCCGAGGCTGAGCCCGGCGAACAGCTGGGAGATCACGGCATCCACGGCCGTCCCCTTCCTGCGTGGGGCGGTGGCCCGGCGGACGACGCCGCCGGGCCACCGCAGCGGATCAGGACAGGCCCGCGGCCCAGTCGTAGCCCTTGAGGAACGGGTCCGGCTCGATGGGACCGTCGGACGACCACTCGGTGTAGATGAGGCCGTCGGCGGCGATCTTGCCGATGAGGGCGGTCTTGGCGATGTGGTGGTTGTCGCCGTTCACCGTGACCGTGCCCTCGGGGGCGTCGAAGCTCACGCCGCCGGCTGCCGCCTGGATGTCGGGGACCGCGAACGACTTGGCCTTCTCGACCATGCCCTTCCACAGGTAGAGCGACGTGTACGCGGCCTCCATCGGGTCGGAGGTGACGCGGTCGTCGCCGTACTTGGCCTTGAAGTCCGCGACGAACTTCTTGTTCGCCGGGCTGTCGACCGTCTGGTAGTAGTTCCACGCCGTGAGCTGGCCCTCGACGTTGTCGACACCGATGCCGCCGACCTCCTCCTCGGCGATCGACACCGAGACGACCGGCATCGCGTCGGCCGACATGCCGGCGTTCTTGTACTCCTTGAAGAACGCGACGTTGGAGTCGCCGTTGAGGGTGTTGAACACCGCGTCGGCGCCCGAGCCCTTGAGCTTGTTGACGATCGTCGCGAAGTCGGTGTGGCCGAGCGGGGCGTACTCCTCGCCGACGATCTCGATCCCGTTCGCCTTGGCGTAGGCGATGATCTCCTTGTTGGCCGTGCGCGGGAACACGTAGTCCGAGCCGACCAGGAAGACCTTCTTCTTGCCCTGCTCCTTGAGGTAGTCCATCGCGGGGATGATCTGCTGGTTGGTCGTCGCGCCGGTGTAGAAGATGTTCTTCGACGCCTCGAGGCCCTCGTACTGCACGGGGTAGAACAGCAGCGAGTCGTGGCCCTCGAAGACGGGCAGCATCGCCTTGCGGGACGACGAGGTCCAGCCGCCGAAGACGGCCGCGACGCAGTCGGACGTGATGAGCTTCTCCGCCTTCTCGGCGAACACCGTCGGCTCGGACGCGCCGTCCTCCGCCACGATGGTGAGCTTCTTGCCGAGCACGCCGCCGGCCGCGTTGATCTCGTCGGCCGCCATGTCGAGCGAGTCGCGGACCGTCTGCTCGGAGATGGCCATCGTGCCGGACAGGGAGTTGAGGAACCCGATCTTGATCGAGTCTCCCGACGTGTCGACGCAGGACGCGCCGCCCGTCCCGCCGCCGGCGGCGGCGCCCGGGGTGTCGTCGGTCTTGGAGCCGCAGCCGGTCAGGCCGACGGACACGGTGAGCGCGGCAACGAGTGCGAGTGCGCGCGTGAGAGGTCTGGTCAACGAAGTGCCTTTCGCTGGGGACGAGCGGAGCAGATCCGGACGGGCAGGCTCAGGCAGCACGCGCACCGCGCTGTGTCCCGTGCTGTATACATCCCTGTGCCCATGCCCGATGACGCTAGGGACCGGGTGTTTCGGACAGGCACGACCTCCGGTAAACGCCTCGTTTCGCCCTGGTCCCGATTCGGCGTCGCTCGGGCCCGCCCGGATACCCTGCGGACATGCCCCTGCGCGCGCTGGACCAGTCGTCCAAGCTGAAGAACGTCCTCTACGAGATCCGCGGCAAGGCCCTCGACGAGGTCGCCCGGCTCGAGGCCGACGGCTACAGCGTGCTCAAGCTCAACACCGGCAACCCGGCCGCGTTCGGGTTCGACGCCCCGCACCAGATCGTGCGCGACGTGGTGGCCGCGATCCCCACCGCGCACGGGTACACCGACAGCCGCGGCATCCTGTCCGCTCGTCGGGCCGTCGTCACGCGCTACGAGACCGAGCCCGGCTTCCCGCAGATCGACGTCGACGACGTCTACCTGGGCAACGGCGTGTCCGAGCTCATCACGATGGTCATGCAGGCGCTGCTCGACGAGGGCGACGAGGTGCTCATCCCCTCACCGGACTACCCGTTGTGGACCGCGATGACGTCGCTGTCCGACGGCAAGCCGGTGCACTACCGGTGCGACGAGTCCGCCGGCTGGGAGCCCGACCTCGAGCACATCCGCTCGCTCGTCACGCCGCGCACCAAGGCGATCGTCGTCATCAACCCGAACAACCCGACCGGCGCGGTCTACTCACGCGAGGTCCTCGAGGGCATCGCCGCGATCGCGCGCGAGCACTCCCTGCTCCTGCTGTCCGACGAGATCTACGACCGGATCCTGTTCGACGGCGCGACCCACACCCCGATGGCCACGGTCGCCCCCGACCTGCTGTGCCTGACGTTCAACGGGCTGTCCAAGACGTACCGCGTGGCGGGCTACCGGTCCGGGTGGATGGTCGTGACCGGTCCCCGCGACCACGCCACCGGCTTCCTCGAGGGCATCACGCTGCTCGCGTCGACCCGGCTGTGCCCGAACGTCCCCGCGCAGCACGCCGTGCAGGCGGCGCTCGGCGGGGTGCAGTCGATCGAGGGCCTCGTCGCCCCCGGCGGCAGGCTGCACGAGCAGCGCGACGTCGCCCACCGCGGGCTGACGTCCATCCCCGGGGTCACGTGCGTCCGCCCCGACGGCGCGCTGTACCTGTTCCCACGCCTGGATCCCGAGGTGCACGAGATCCGCGACGACGCCCGCCTGGTCTACGACCTGCTGGTGAGCGAGCACATCCTGCTGGTGCAGGGCACGGGCTTCAACTGGCCGTCGCCGGACCACCTGCGGATCGTCACCCTGCCCGAGGCGCGGGTGCTGTCCGAGGCGATCGAGCGGTTGGGCAATTTCCTGTCGTCGTACCGGCAGTAGGGCCGGTCAGGAGGTCTGGCCCCGGTCACGGGGCATGGCCGCCGCGGCGACCACGGTCAGCACCGCGACCACCACGAGCGCTATCACGACGTCGTGCACCGCCACCTTCAGCAGCGCCGGGTGGGTGTCACCGTCGAGCCCGCGCAGCGACGCGTTGACGATCGCGCCCAGCACGGCGACGCCCACCGCGGAGCCCATCGACCGCGCGAACAGGTTCGCGCCCGTCACCACGCCGCGCTCCCCCCAGTCCACGCTCGACTGCGCGGCGATGAGCGTCGGTGAGGCGGTCAGCCCGAGCCCCAGCCCGACGACGAGGCACGCCGCCCCGACCGACACGAGCGACGGGTGCGAGGAGGCGAGCAGCAGCCCCAGGCAGCCGAGCACGACGATCGTCGTGCCGATCAGCGCGGTGATCCGGAAGCCGACCCGCAGGTAGAGCCGGCCGGACTGCGAGGCCGAGATCGGCCAGCCGATGGTCAGCAGCGCGAGGGTGAGGCCCGACTGGAGCGGCGAGACCCCGAGCAGCGCCTCGAGGAACGAGGGCACGTAGGAGGTCAGCCCGATGAGGATGACGCCGACCCCCACCGAGACGAGCGCCGCGGTCGCGAGCAGGCGGCGGGAGAGGAGCGCGAGCGGCAGGACCGGCTCCTCGGCGCGCATCTCGACCCGCAGGAAGGCGACCAGGAGCACGAGCCCGCCGCCGAGCACGGCGAGGCTCTCACCGGACAGCCAGGCCCACGCGTTGCCGCCCTCGAGGATGCCCAGGATGAGCAGGCTGAGCGAGGCCGTGAGCAGCGCGCCCCCGAGCCAGTCGACGCGGTGCGGCCGTCGCTCGACCTGCTCGTGCAGCCGACGCCACAGCAGCCACGCGGCGACGACGCAGAGCGGCACGTTGACGAAGAAGATCCACCGCCAGGACAGGAACTGGCTGAACACGCCCCCGAGCGTGGGACCGACCACCGACGAGATCGCCCAGACGCTCGCGATGTACCCCTGCACCTTCGCGCGCTCGGCCACCGTGTAGATGTCGCCCGCGATCGTCACGGCCATCGGCTGCACCGCCCCCGCGCCGAGGCCCTGCACCGCACGGAACGCGATGAGGGCCGGCATCGACCAAGCGAACCCGCACAGCACCGAGCCCACGCCGAACAGCCCGATGCCGATCAGGACCACGGGCTTGCGGCCCCACGTGTCGGCCAGCTTGGAGTAGATGGGCACGGTCACGGCCTGCGTGAGCAGGTACAGCGAGAAGAGCCACGGGAACGACGAGAAGCCGCCGAGCTCGCGCACGATCGTCGGGACCGCCGTCGCGAGGATCGTCGAGTCGATCGCGACGAGGCCGGTCGTGACCATGAGCGCGACGAGCACCGGTCCCCGCTCGGACCGGAAGCCGACGACCGACCGCTCGACGGGGACGCTCACCGGGCTGGCTCGTGGAGGGGCACCCGCCCACTCAACGTCCCGCGACCGCCCCGGGCAACCGCAGCCCACCCCTCGGTCGTCGGGCACCGCCGCACCACCCGGCACGCCACCCGGCCCGCCACCGGCGCTACGGCACCTACGAGGCGGCGAAGCGGGCGTGGACGCGGGCCTCGATGGTGATGTCGGCGGGCTTGAGCTGGAGCTCGGGACCACCGGCCGCCGCCGAGCGGAGCATCGCGCCGCCGCCGGCGTCGCTCGTCGGGCGGCTCTCGTCGCCCAGCATGCCGGGGTCGGCGACCGCGAGCGGCCGGACCTGGGTGAGGCCCAGGCTCGTCGCGTACGCGCCGGCCTTGGCGACCGCGTCCTGCACCGCGCGGTGCCGGGAGTCGGCGACGAGCCGGGTGCGCGTCGCGACGGTCAGCGCCCATTCGATCCCGCCGACCCTGACGCCGTCGCGCACCGAGACGCCCTCGAGCCAGGACGCGAGCCGGTCGAGGTCGCTGAACTTCACGTCGAGGGTGACCGAGCAGTGGTGCACGAGCGGGAGCTGCTTGCCGTCCTTGTTCCAGGGCCGCGAGCTCCACACGCGCATGCGGTCCGACGACCACCAGGTGACCGGCCCCGCGCTCGGCACGTGCATCGCCTGCACCTCGCCGCTGAGCGCCGCGTGCAGCTCCGTCGTGCGCCGCACGACTGCCGCCCGGTCGCCACCCTCGAAACCCGCCGTGAGCGAGACGGTGCCGCGCTCGGCGCGGTGGTGGTGGTCGAAGCGGCCCTCCACGGTGATCACGGTCTGGTCCACGGACGGCACGCTACCGCCACGGCGCGCCCTGGACCCGTCCCCCCGGCGCGTGCCAGGCTCCGACCATGGCCACGCAGACGCCGGCGGACGCCGGGACGCCGCGGCAGGACCCGACGGCGCAGTACCGCACGCTCCCCGAGCCCGTCCGGCTCGAGGACACGATCCCCCTGGTGGAGACCGTCGAGGCCCGCGACCCGGAGATGGGCCGCGACACGGACCGCGACTTCATGCTCCGCCACCTCGCCTGACCCCGACCCCACCCCACCCCCGACACCCGGCGAGTGCGCCCGTCTTTGAGCGCCGCACTCGGGCGGTAAGGACAGCACTCGCGGGTGCGGGGCGCGCGGGGACGCGAACGGGCCGGTCACCCGAAGGTGACCGGCCCGTCCTGGCTGGCTCAGCGGCTCAGGGCCGCCGGGGGTTCAGCTGCGGATCAGAAGCCGCCGCCGAAGTCCTCGCCGCCGCCACCGGCCGGCGCGGGGTTGCGCTCCGGCTTGTCGGCCACGACGGCCTCCGTGGTGAGGAACAGCGCGGCGATGGACGCCGCGTTCTGCAGGGCGGAGCGCGTGACCTTCACCGGGTCGTTGACGCCCGCGGCGAGCAGGTCCTCGTACGTGTTGGTCGCGGCGTTGAGGCCGTGACCCACGGGGAGGTTGCGCACCTTCTCCGCGACGACGCCACCCTCGAGGCCGGCGTTGATCGCGATCTGCTTGAGCGGGGCCTCGATCGCGAGCTTCACGATCGCGGCACCGGTCGCCTCGTCGCCCTCGAGCTTGAGGCCCTCGAACGCCGTCTTGCCGGCCTGGATGAGCGCGACGCCACCACCGGCGACGATGCCCTCCTCGACGGCCGCCTTCGCGTTGCGAACGGCGTCCTCGATGCGGTGCTTGCGCTCCTTGAGCTCGACCTCGGTCGCCGCGCCCGCCTTGATGACGGCGACGCCGCCGGCGAGCTTGGCGAGGCGCTCCTGGAGCTTCTCGCGGTCGTAGTCCGAGTCGGAGTTCTCGATCTCGGCACGGATCTGCGAGACGCGGCCGGCGATGAGCTTCGCATCGCCAGAGCCCTCCACGATGGTGGTCTCGTCCTTGGTCACGACGACCTTGCGGGCCGTGCCCAGGACCTCGAGGCCCACGGTGTCGAGCTTGAGACCGACGGTCTCGGAGACGACCTGACCGCCCGTGAGGACGGCGATGTCCTGCAGCATCGCCTTGCGGCGGTCGCCGAAGCCGGGCGCCTTGACGGCGGCCGACTTGAACAGGCCACGGATCTTGTTGACGACGAGCGTGGCCAGGGCCTCGCCCTCGACGTCCTCGGCGACGATGAACAGCGGCTTGCCGGCCTGGATGACCTTCTCCAGCAGCGGCAGCAGGTCCTTGACGTTCGAGATCTTGCCCTCGACGAGCAGGACGTACGCGTCCTCGAGGACGGCCTCCTGACGCTCGGGGTCGGTCACGAAGTACGCCGACAGGAAGCCCTTGTCGAAGCGCATGCCCTCGGTGAGCTCGAGCTCGAGGCCCAGCGCGCTGGACTCCTCGACGGTGATGACGCCTTCCTTGCCCACCTTGTCGAGGGCCTCGGCGATGAGCTCGCCGATCGCGGTGTCACCGGCGGAGATCGCGGCCGTGGCAGCGATCTGCTCCTTGGTCTCGACGTCGCGCGCCTGCGAGAGCAGCGCGGTCGTGACGGCGGCCACGGCGGCCTCGATGCCCTTCTTCAGGGCGATCGGGTTGGCGCCGGCGGCCACGTTGCGCAGACCCTCGCGCACGAGCGCCTGGGCCAGGACGGTGGCGGTGGTGGTGCCGTCGCCAGCGACGTCGTCCGTCTTCTTGGCGACCTCCTTGACGAGCTCGGCACCGATCTTCTCGAAGGGGTCCTCGAGGTCGATCTCCTTGGCGATGGAGACGCCGTCGTTGGTGATCGTGGGGGCGCCCCACTTCTTGTCCAGGACGACGTTGCGGCCCTTCGGGCCGAGGGTGACCTTGACGGTGTCGGCGAGGATGTTGAGTCCCCGCTCGATGCCGCGGCGGGCCTCCTCGTTGAAGGCAATGATCTTGGCCATGGGGCTGTGATCCTTCACTGTGTTCGTGGGTGGGCCGACGATGCCCGCGACGGACGGCCCGGCGCCCGCGGTCATGTCCCGCGAAGCACCGAACCTCATCGGACGGCCGAGGTGGTTCTGTCACTCTCAACCCGAGAGTGCTAAGTCAATGGTTAGCACTCGGCACCCGAGAGTGCAAGCAGGGTTCGCTCAGAGCGGTGCCCGACGAGGCCGCCCGAGACCCTCCCGGGCGTCGGCGCCGCCGGAGTCGCCGCGGCGCGGCCCGGTGTGGCCCGGTGCGCCGCTAGGGTTTCGCGCGTGCCCGGTGATGACGCCGCGGTCGACGAGGTCGTCGTCCCGCCCGCAGGGCCTTCGACGCGCCCGCAGTCCGGACCGCGTCGGCGGGCACGAGCTCGCCTCGGGGCGCTCGTCGGCGCCGCGACCGTCGTCGCCGTGGCCCTGCTGCCGCACGCTGTCCCCGCCCGGGCGAGCGCCCCGGCCCCGGCGCTCGACGCGCCGCTCCCCCTGCACCAGGACGGTGTCGCGCTGCTCGCCGACGGCACCCGCGCGGGGATCGCCGACGACCTGATCCCCGCGTTCCTCCCCGGCAGCCGCGTGCTCGACCCGGCGGTCCAGCGGGCCGCGCAGGCGCTCGGCGCACCCGCCGCCGCGGTCACCGACACCGCGGGGGCGCGGTCCGCGGCCGCCGAGCAGCGCGCTTGGCTGGACTCCGGCACCGTGCCCGGGGCCGGTGGGCCGTACGAGGACCTCGCACGGGACGCGCTCCTCGACCTCCGCACGCTCCTGCTCGACGACGGCGCGACCGTCGCCGGCTGGTCGCCGTACTGGCGCTATGTCTGGCCGCGCGACGCCTCGTTCGTGGCGGTCGCCCTCGCCCGCACGGGGCACGTCGACGACGCGCTCGACGTGCTCACCTTCCTCGCGCGGGTGCAGTCGCCCGACGGCTCGTTCCAGGCGCGGTACCTGCCCGACGGCTCCGGCCCGCCCGACGACCGGGGCGTCCAGGTGGACGGCGCCGGCTGGGCGCTGTGGGCCGCGGGGCTCGTCGTCGACCAGATCTCCGACGGCGACGCCCGGGCGCGCGCCGTCCGGGACCTGCATCCTCTCGTCGAGCGCTCGACCCAGTACCTCGACGGCCTGATCGGGGCCGACGGCCTGCCGCCGGTGTCGCCCGACTACTGGGAGGTCGCCGAGTCCGAGCTCACGCTCGGGACCGCCGCTCCGCTGGTGGCGGGCCTGCAGTCGGCCACCGGCCTCGCCGGCCTGGCGCACGACGACGACCTCGCCCGCACCGCGTCGCGGGCCGGCGACCGCCTGCGCGCGGCGGTCGTCTCGGGCTTCGAGCCGACGGGCTGGGCGCGCTACGCCCGGGGCGGCCACGTCGACGCCGCGGTCGCCTTCACGCTCGCCCCGTTCTGGCGCGAGCCGGCCGCGAGCGCGCAGCTGACCTGGCGTTCGTCCGCCGGGGCCATGCGCCGCCCCGCCGGCGGCCTCGCGCCCGGCGCCGCGTGGCGCGACGACGGCATCAGCTGGACGCCGCAGACCACGCTGTACGCGTGGGTCGCCGCCGAGCAGGGCGACGCGGCGCTCGCGGCCCGCTGGCTCGACGTCGTCGACAGCCACCGGACACCGTCGGGTGCGATCCCCGAGAAGATCCTCGCCGACGGGTCGCCCGCGTCCGTCGCGCCCCTGTCGTGGAGCGCGGCGTGCGTGGTGCTCGCGGTCGACGCCCTGGGCTGAGACCGCAGGCGGGCTGCTGGGGGCGAACTGCTGCGGGCGGGGCTGCTGCGGGCTACGGCTGCGTGATGAGGACCGCGCTGACGCCGTCCTCCGCGTCGCTCTCCGAGAGAGTGACGGTGTCGATGCCGATCGTCCGGGCGACGAGGTCGGCCGTGGCCTTGAGGTCGTCGCTCGCGTAGTAGACCGTCGACTCGCCCGGCTTGGTGCCCACGTAGTTGGCTGCCGTCACGTTCGTGAACCCGGCGCCCTTGAGATCGGTGACGGTGCTGGCCGCCAGGCCGCTGATGCCGGCCGCGTTGAACACGGTCACCGGCGTCGCCAGGGCGACCTCGGCGGTGGGCTCCTCGGAGGCGGACTCAGCCGGCTCCGACGGCTCGCTCGACGACTCGGCCGAGGGCGACGTCGACGGCTTCGACGCCGACGCGCTCGGGGCCTTGCTCGTCGTGCTCGAGGTCGGCGTGCTCGGCGAGTTGTCGCGCGACGCGAAGGTCACGAGCCCGTAGGCGATCGCCGGCACGACGAGGATGACGACGAGGAAGGGCCACCACCGGCTCCACGCCGACCGCGGCGCGCGGTGCACACCTCGGGGGACGTCGGGGCCCGTCGGCGCGTCGAACTCGTCATCGGCGTAGGGGTAGTCGGCCTTGCTCACGGCCGCAAGGCTAACGTCTGCGCTGCTCTACCCGCGTCAGGCCGCACGGATCGGGACGCGCGGCGCGCGGCGAGAGGGGTCGATACGCACGCTTTTCGCCCAGGAGGTGCGTCGATCACCGCGAGCGGGAGAGATCCGTCACGCGGCGGCGTGGACCCGGTCAGCCCTGGGTGCTGAGGCGACGAGCCGTGCGGGCACGCTGGCGCGACGAGCGCATCCGGCGGAGCCGCTTGACGAGCATGGGGTCGTGGGCGAGGGCGGCCGGGTCGTCGATCAGGGCGTTGAGCACCTGGTAGTACCGCGTGGCCGACATGTCGAACAGCTCGCGGATCGCCTGCTCCTTGGCGCCCGCGTACTTCCACCACTGGCGCTCGAACGCGAGAACCTGCTCGTCGCGCTCGGCGAGGCCGGAGGGTGCGCCGGTGGTGGGCAGCGACTCGAGCGTCATCGTCGCGGCGTCCATGCGTCCTCCTGGTGTCCTGCTGCTGTCCTGCAGTGGTCGTGCGGTGGTCGTGCGGTGGTCGTGCTGTCCGAGCCCGGCACCGCGAGGGCGCCGAGCGACATCGTACGACCGTAATGACACTCGTGTCATTCGCCGTCCGGGTGGATCTGGGCCCCTCGGCCCCCGGTAGCGTTCGTCGCCGTGAACGCCTCTGCGCTGGACGAGCTCGTCGCACCCGACTGGGCCGCGGCCCTCGCCCCCGTCGAGCCGCAGATCCGGGCGGCCGGCGAGTTCCTGCGGGACGAGGTCGCCGCAGGCAGGACGTACCTGCCCGCGAGCGAGTCGATCCTGCGGGCCTTCTCCCGCCCGATGTCCGACGTCCGCGTCCTCGTCGTCGGGCAGGACCCCTACCCGACTCCCGGGCACCCGATGGGGCTGTCGTTCTCCGTCCAGCCCGACGTGCGCCCGATCCCCCGCTCCCTCGCGAACATCTTCCGCGAGCTCGTCGAGGACACCGGCGTCGCGATGCCGACGACCGGCGACCTGTCCCCGTGGGCCGACCGCGGCGTCATGCTGCTCAACCGGGTCCTGACCGTCCGGCCCGGCGAGCCCGCATCGCACCGAAGGCAGGGCTGGGAGGCCGTGACCGAGCGCGCGATCGCCGCCCTCGTGGACCGGGGCGGGCCCCTCGTCGCGCTGCTGTGGGGTCGTGACGCGCAGTCGCTCAAGCCGTCGCTCGGCGACATTCCGTACGTCGAGAGCGTGCACCCGAGCCCGCTCTCGGCGAGCCGCGGCTTCTTCGGGTCGCGCCCGTTCAGCCGCGTCAACGAGCTCCTCGTCGCGCAAGGGGCAGCACCGATCGACTGGTCCCTCCCCTGATCGACGGCTCATCGACGGCTCATCGACCGCTGATCGACGCCCCGACCGACGACCGCCGAGTATGCAGGTCAGAAGCATGCAGGTCAGAAGCGTGCGGGGTCAGAAGCGTGCGGGGGTCAGAAGCGTGCGGGGGTCAGAACGGTGGCGGGACGTCCTCGCCCGGCGGACGCGGCACGGGCGGGCGGTGCTCGAGCAGGCTCGATCCGACCAGCAACCTGATCGGTGCGCGTGAGTACGTGATGCCGAGCGGGCTCGTCCAGGTGCACGTCCCGGTGACCGGGTCTCTGGTCGCGTTCCACACCTTGTCGGTCTTCGACTGGTGGTGGTGCTTGCAGCCCGCCCCGAGGTTGTCGTCGGTGGTCTGGCCGTCCGCGGGACGGGCGTGGTCGTACGGCACGAGGTGGTCGATCTCGCACCGAGCCGCCGGCTGGCGGCAACCCGGTGCGGTGCAGGTGACGTCGCGGGCCAGGACCGTGCCCGTGAGGTCGGCTCCGGGGCGGTAGGTGACCCGACCGCGCTCCACGAACGTCCCGTTGCGCGGGTCCGTGAGGATCCGACGCCAGGTGCCGTCCTGCGCGAGCTCACGCGCGACGTACGCCGGGATCGGCCCGTAGCTCTCGAGCTCGCCGGGCAGCTCGTCGAGGCCCAGCAGAGTCGTGGCGGCGACGGTCACGTGGAGCGCGACCTTGCGCCCGTGCCGGGTCGCCAGGTGCGCGCCTGCGGCGGTCCGGCCGGTGTCGAGGACGTGGCGGAAGATGTCCGCGAACGCATCCGCTCGGCGCTGGTCGACGGTGCGGGTGTCGCCCGGGGACTTCGCCGCCTCGGCGAGCGCGTCGAGCGCGGTGTACGCGGCGACCGCGTCGGCGGCCGGGAGGAAGGCACCGAACGAGGCCATGGAGTCAGGACGCCAGGTGAGGTCGATCCCACGGTCCTCCTTGGCCCGCTCGTGGCGCACCTTCGCGGTGCTCGGGTCCGCCGCGAGGCACTCCCGGCGGACGACCCGCGTCAGCTGCGGCGCGGTCAGCCCCTCGGACTCCTCGACCGCCCGAGCGATGACGTCGTCCCGCACCTCGCCCTCGGCGAGCGGGAGGGTCTCCTTAAGAATCAGGTCGACCTTGCGGGCGTCGATCCTTCCCGCGCGCAGCGCGTCTCGCAGCACGGGGTGCGCGGCGACGCCCACGGCACGGTCGGCGAGGACACCGGCCGAGTACGAGGTGAGGGTGAGCGCCGCCGCTATCTCGTCCTCGACGTAGCCACGCATCGGACCGGGGCGGTCGATCATGTGGGCGATCGCCGCCGACTGCCCCGCGATCGCCATGCTGATGACCTGCTGCCAGGCCGCGACGACCTCGAGCGAGTCCCGCGGGGAGAGCTCGTCGATGGCGAGCCGCTCGACGTGACGGGCGATCTCCGCCACCGAGGCCCGTACGGGGAAGATCGGCTGCGTCATCTCGGGGTCCCCGGGGGCGAAGGGGTCCCCGTCGACGTCCGCCGAGACCGCACGGCTGGACGTCACGAAGCCACCGGCTCGTTCCTTGGCCACGGCTGCCCCCTCTCGTCGTCGTGCGGCTCTTCGAACAACTGTACGACCGACCACTGACACGACCGTCGAGCCCTCGGGTGGGAAGGAGTGCAGAATGCTGCGGTGAGCACGACGTCCGACGCCCCCCGCTGGTCCCGCTACGTCGCCATCGGCGACTCCTTCACCGAAGGGCTCTGGGACGGCCCGGACGGGCCCGACGCACCGCAGCGCGGCTGGGCGGACCTGCTCGCCTCCCACCTCTCCGCACGCCGCACGGCCGCGGGCGAGGCACCGCTCGAGTACGCGAACCTCGCGATCCGCGGCCGGCTGCTGCGCCCGATCCTCGTCGAGCAGGTCCCGGCCGCGCTCGCGATGAAGCCCGACCTCGTGAGCCTCGTCGGCGGCGGCAACGACATCCTGCGCCCGACCGCCGACGTCGACCGGATGGCCCGCAACCTCGAGGCCGGCGTGGTCCGGCTGCGCGAGGCGGGCGTGGACGTGCTGCTCGGCACGGGTGTCGACGCGGCGGGCAGCCCCCTGGTCAAGGCCACGCGCAACCGCGTCGCAATCTACAACGCGCTCATCTGGTCGATGGCCCGCCGCCACGGCGCCTACGTCGTGGACCTGTGGGGCATGCGTGCGCTGCAGGACTGGCGCATGTGGGCCGAGGACCGCATCCACCTCACCACCGACGGCCACGCCCGGGTCGCGCAGGGCGCGCTCGTCGGGCTGGGGCTGACGCCCGACGACGCCGCGTGGGACGACCCGCTCACGCCCCTGCCCCCGACCCCGCGGATGCAGCAGGCGCGCGAGGACGCGGCGTGGGTGCGCGAGCACCTCTACCCCTGGGCGACGCGCCGCCTGCGCGGGAAGTCCTCGGGGGACCTGCGGGTGCCGAAGCGCCCGGAGATCAGCCCAGTCGAGTGACCGCTACTTGACGCACGCGACGAACGTCACGGTCCGCGCGGCGTCACCGCCGCCCGCGTCGCGCACGCCGTACGTGCCCCAGTCGTTCGGCGTGAACCGGTACGTGCTCCCGGACAGCGGCGCGAGCAGGATGCCGCCCGTGCGCACCTCGACCGTGGCCGCGCTCAGGCCCGCGCTCGTCCGCAGGGCGATCGCCGCCGACATGTCGACGTCGGCCCGCCAGCCTGCGTAGAAGGGATAGGCGCCGGTGACGGCCACCGTCGTCGTGATGCACGCGTTGTTGGCGTCGGAGCTGACGGTGGAGCTCTGCGAGTAGGTCAGGGTCGGGTCGTAGGCCGGGGCGGGCGCCGCGTAGTTGCAGACCGAGATCGTGTACGTCTGCCCGGACGTGATCGTCGCCTTGCTGCCGGTGCCCGTGATCTTGAGCAGACCGCCGACGGCGTTCGCGGTGGTCCACTGGTAGCCGTTCCACGTGTCCAGCTGGTAGGCGCTCGCGCTTCCCTCGCCGTTGAACGGACGCTGGTTGACGTGCAGGTCCGCGGTCCACGAGGTCGGGGTCGTCGAGGTGCCGGTGACCGAGATCGTCACGCAGACCTGCTTGCCGTTGCCGGTCGGGGCCCAGACGGGCGTGTTCGGCGGCAGGACCACGTTGGTCCCCGGGGTCACGGGGCCGTCGGGCGTCGCCGCGAGCGGGGTGTAGCTCCAGGTCGCCGGGACGGGCCAGCCGCCGATGGTCACGTAGACCTTCTCGGTGGTGGTGGCCGTGAAGGCCGACGACGTCAGGGTGGCCGTCGCGGCCGACACCGTGGTCGTCGCCTCGAACCGCTTGGCGGCGGTCCAGGTCGAGGCGGTGGGCTCGTAGACCGTCACGACGAGCGCCTTGCCGGCGCACGCCGACGCGTCCAGGTTGCTCACGACGACGCTGGTGGACGTGCCCGACGTGCTGGGGGTGGACGCGGTGACCGTCTGGCCCGAGCACCGGGCCACGGACGTCAGGTACTGCCGCTTCGAGGTGGTCAGCGACATCGCGGACGCGCTCGCGACCGAGGCCGTGAGCATCGCGACCAGCGCGATGGCCACGGCGACGACGACGCGCGGTCGCAGGACGCGCCCCGTCACGACCGCGCCGCTTCCTGGAGCGCGTCCGGGTCGGTCGCACCGAGCTCGGGCTCGTCCTGCTTCTGGGACGGCAGCGCGAGGGAGTCCGGCTGCTCGACGGGGTCGGCGGGCGCCTCGTCCTCGGGCGCCTCAGCCGAACCGCCCGAAACAGGCGCGGCGTCCTCGTCGTCGTTGCGCGGCCACATCAGGAGGGCGAGCGACAGCGCGATCATCCCGCACCAGACGTACGGGCTCGTGAGCGCAGACCCGAGGAGCGCGAGCTTGGGGATGCGGATCTTCGCGATGCCCACGACGTCGGCGTCCGTGGGCGTGAACGCGTCGATGAAGTCGTTGTTGTCGCCCTGCAGCGTCCAGCCGTCCGGCGTCCCGTCGACGATGCGGTGGATGATGCGGGCGTCGCCGCCGATGCCCGGGGGCGAGTAGACGACGATGTCGCCGACGGCCGGCTGGCCGCACCGCGCGAGCACGATGTCACCGGTGTAGAACGTGGGCTCCATCGAGTGCCCGGACACGACGGTCATCGTCGTGCAGCCGCCGAGGCTCGTCGGCCACAGGAACCACGCGGCCAGGGCGATCGCGCCGTAGAACAGGACCGAGACGCCAGCACGCAGCACCCGCCGGCGGGTGCCGGCGGGTGCTGCGGGTGGCGTCTCGGTCGTCACAGGCGAGGGTGGGTCAGCTGTAGATCGTCAGGCTGACACCCGAGATGTCGTTCGCGACGACGCCGGCGGGGATCGCGACGGTGAGGACGGACGTCGAGCCGGCCGCGGT
This sequence comes from Cellulomonas sp. PhB150, assembly GCF_003755175.1. Lineage (GTDB taxonomy): Bacteria > Actinomycetota > Actinomycetes > Actinomycetales > Cellulomonadaceae > Cellulomonas. The sequence continues at coordinate 76,741 of NZ_RKHX01000003.1, forward strand.
GGTCGTCGGGACCGTGGGCGTGCCGGTGGTGACCTCGGACCAGCCGCTCGGCGTCTTGACCGCGACCTTGTAGGTGAGGCCGCCGCACTCGGCAGCCAGCGACTTCACGCCGCTGAAGATCACGCTCTGCGCCGAGTAGACACCGGTCGTCGAGTTGAGCGTCGGCGTGCCGAACGTGACGGGGATGGCCGTCGTGCCCTGGCAGTCGGCGGTGATGGTCGTCGAACCGGCCTGGAACTTGGTGTTGTTCGTCAGGCTCAGCTGCGACGCGGCGGCGAGCGACATGCCTGCCACGCCGACGACGGCCAGGCCGACTGCGAGCGCCTTGCGGGTCTTCTTCGACTTCGTGGAAGCCATGATGTTCTCCTGGGGGTGCGTAGCGAGGGGACTGAGCCCTCGACTCCCCGCCGAAGACCCGTTCACGTTGGTGTGGCCGTGAGGCCGATCGCGAACGTATGTGGTATCGGCAAGGCACCCCTTCGCGCGGTGGGTGGCTGCACCCAGGGCGTCCGGGATGCCGTTTTCTTTCACCCGGAGCAAATCCTCATCAGGCGCCCAACTCGGCCGATCCGGGCGCCACGGATGGACGCGGTCTCCGTCACCCGTCCAGGTGAGAGGCGCGTGCTACTCGGGCGGCGCGCCCAGCTTCATGCGGGCCTCGAGGCGCGCGCCGCGGACCTCACCGGGCGTCAGCGACACCGTCCCGCCCTGCATCTCGAGCCGGCGACGCAGGCGGGCCGTCCCGGACGCGATGCCCGCGAGCTCGGGGTCGAACAGGGGTCCGTCGTTCTGGACGGCGACGATCAGCCAGCCGTCGACGAGGTCGAGCTCGACCTGGATCGACCCGGCGGGACCGTACTTGAGCGCGTTGGTCACGCCCTCCTCGACCACCCGGACAGCGAGGAGGCGGTCGGCGACGCCGATGCAGCTCGACGCGGGGTCGTCGAGCGACCGCACCGCGTCGGACGCGGTCAGCCGGGTGGCGATGCTCGCGGGGATACGGCCGAACAGCGCGCGGACGGCGGGCACGAGGCCCAGCTCGATGCGCTCGGGGTACAGCAGCCGGCTCATCTGCCGGACGTCGACCTCGCTCGCCTCCGCCAGCTCGTCGCGCACCCACGCGAGGGTCTTCGCGTCGTCGGGGTCGAGCCGGCCGGCGGCCAGGACCTCGTCGATGCGCGCGTCGATCACCACGAGCTTGCCCTGGAGGGTGCCGTGCAGGCCCTCGGCCACCTCGCGGCGCACGCGGATCTCCTCCTGCTCGAGCGCGTGGACGGCCATCTCCACCTCGACGGCGTGGCGCTCGGCGGCCCGCGTCGAGCGGCGGTTGCCCCGTCGGACGACGATCGCCCAGCACCCGATGGCGGCGGACACCACCCCGATGATGAAGCCGCCCAGCAGCTCCGCCTCGAAGGTGCTCTGCTGCGGGTCGGCGTAGACGTCGAGCGCGGCCTGCGCGACGACGCGCACGACCGAGCACACGGCCGCGGACGCGATGACGCCGACCGCGAAGGTCCCGAGGTGCTGGGCCCGGTGCACGCGCATGACGACGAGCCCGACGAGCAGCGCCGTGACGCCGATGATGTTGGCCAGGACCCGCCGCCACAGCGAGATCCCCTGCCATCCCGGCACGAAGGTGCTGTAGATGTAGGTGCTCTGCAGCGACGCGCCGATCGCGTACCCGAGGGCCACGATCGCGGTCGCCCGCACGATCGCCCGGCGGTCGCCGGCGATGTCCTTCGCGCGCTGCGCGACGGCGAGAGCGGTCTCCGGCACGGGCTGCCTCCCTCTGGCCGTCGTGGTCCCCATCGGCCGGGTCGGCACGCTCGTGAGCGTGTCACGCGACGGAAAGACGGGGCAGACCATACTGGACCCGATGATCAAGCCAGCCACCGGCCCCGTCCGCGTCGCCCTGGTCGAGGACCAGCCGCTGTTCCGCACCATGCTCGAACGGACCCTGGCGGGCGCCACGGGTCTGCACGTCGTGGCGGCGGTCGGGACGACGACCGAGGCGATGCGCCTGCTGCGCCCCGGGTTCGCCGACGTGGTCGTCCTCGACATCGACCTGCCCGACGGCAACGGCATCGCGCTCGGCGTCACGCTGCGCCGCCGCCAGCCGAACCTCGGCATCCTGCTGCTCTCGGCGCACGACGCGATGGACCTGCTGCTGGACCTCCCCCAGGACGTCGCCTCGGGCTGGGGCTACCTGTCGAAGACGTCCACGACGAGCGAGGAGGTGCTGATCGGCGCCGTCCAGGCCGCCGCCGTCGGCGAGACCGTCCTCGACCCGGCCCTGCTCGCGAAGGTCAAGCCGCGCGCCGGGTCGGACGTCGCCCGCCTCACGGACCGGCAGTACGAGGTCCTGCGCCTGCTGGCCGCCGGGCTGTCCAACGCGGGAATCGGCGAGAAGCTCGGCATCACCGAGAAGTCGGTCCAGAACCACGTCAACGCGACCTACGCGACGCTCGGCATCGACGCCGACCCGCAGCGCAACCCCCGCGTCAGCGCCGCGCTGCGCCTCCTCGAGGAGTCCGGCCCGGCGCACTGACGCTCCTCGAGCTTCTGTCCGGGTGAGACGTGGAGCCCCCTATCGGATTCGAACCGATGACCCCCTGTTTACAAGACAGGTGCTCTGGCCGACTGAGCTAAGGAGGCGGGCGGGAACAGCGTACCGAGGCCCGGCCCCCGCGGACGCAGCGGGGGCCGGGCCGGCGGTCACTTGGCGGCAGCGGCCTCGACGGCGGCCTTGAGCTCGCCCGGGTTCTGCCAGGAGCCCGCGAACTCCTTGTCGTCGATGAGGATCGTCGGCGTGGAGACCTTGCCGATGACCGTCTTCATCTCCTCGGTGTTCGCGGCGATCCAGGGGGAGAAGGTCCGCCACGTGCCGGACTTCTCCGCGTCCGAGCCGTTGACCTTGTAGGTCCCGGTGACCGTGTCGGTGAACGTGTCGGACACGGACGTCGGCACGCCCGCGCTCGTGGCGATCTCGGCGATCTTCTCGTCGGGCAGGCCGTCGCTGTTCTCGGCGGGCTGGTCGGCGTACAGCGCGGTGAGGAACGGCGTGAAGTGCTCCGGGTCCTTGTCCGCGACGATCGACACCGCGTTGGCGGCGCGCGAGGAGTAGTAGGTGCCGCTCGAGACGCTGTCGAGGAAGGACACCGGGAAGTACTTGACCGTGATGCCGTCCTCCTTCGCGAGCGCGTCGAGGTCGGCGCCGTTGATCGCGTCGAACTGCTGGCAGATCGGGCACTGGGTGTCGAAGTAGACGCTCACCGTGGTGTCGCCGTCGCCGGCCTCGCCGACGCCCGCCTTGCTCACGGGGATGAAGGCGCCCGTCGCGGTCGAGGGTGCCGTCACGTCCGCGAGCGCGGGCGGCACGACGTCGCTGCCACCGCCGCCGTAGGCGACGTTCCCGTACTGCTCGGCCTTGTCGTTGTTCGTCTTGACGATGAAGCCGACGACGCCCGCGAGGGCGACGACGATGACCGCACCGAAGGCGATCACGGCGATGCGGGTGCGCTTGGCCTTGCGCTCCTGCTCGATGCGGAGGAGGCGGGCCTTCTCGCGCGCCTCGTCACGGCGCTGGTTCTTGCTCGGCTTGGGGTCGTTCGTGGGCATGGGTGCTCCTGGGTCGGGTGGGGCGAAGGGTGGCGGGGGGTCAGGCCGCCACGGGAGGCCCGCGCCGGGCGATGCCCGCGACGAGCACCCGTCCCACGGGACGGGCCACGAGATGACCGGGGAAGTTCAGCGGCCGCGCGACGACCACGTGCACGCGCGAGGTGCGGGCGACGGCACGGCGGACCAGCTGCCGCAGGACGGCTCCCACGCGGGCGACGACCGTCAGCGCGCCGAAGCCGCCGATCCCGAGCGCCGCGTAGGCGAGGAGCATCGGCAGGGCGATGCTGAGCAGCAGGACCGCGCTCGTCGACGTCGGACCGGCCCCGAGCGTGCCGTCGGGGCAGTCGGCCGCGCGGCGCAGGACGGCGAGCCGCATGCCCATGACGCCCGCGGCGCCGTGGGCGTCCACGCACCCCTGCAGCAGCAGCCGCGAGGACACCGTCGCGAGCGTGCCGACGAGCAGCGCGAGCGCGCCGAGCGCCACGGCGAACGCCGGGCGCGCGGCAGCGGCCACGGGGCGGCGTCGCGCGGTCATGGGCACAGGGTAGAGGTCGAAGGTGTGCGGCGGGTCACGGGTACGTGGGCGGCGTGAGCGGCCACCACACGATCTCCACGTCGTTCATCACCAGCGCGACGAGCACGACCGACACGACGAGGCACAGCACGACGAGGATCGCCGCGCCCAGCCGTCCGGGCGCGACGACGGCGAGCACCCGCCGGGCACCGGTCCGGGTCATCCCCGACAACGGCCCGAACCACACGATGAGCACCCCGAGCAGCGCGACCGAGCCGACCAGGATCGAGGCGGCCGTGCCCTGCAGCTCGTCGCCCGTGGTCAGGTCGCCGAGCACCCAGGTGCCCTCGGAGAACAGCCACCAGATCACGCCGACGACGATGACGACGACGCTCGCGCTCACCATGAGCGCCGGGATCAGCCCCGCCGCTGCGCGCAGGAGGTGCCACGGCCCGGTGGCCACGGCCCGGGCCGTGTCCCCGCGCCGCACGCCCGACCGCTCACGCCGCGTGTGCATGGACTCCACGGTCGAGCCGATCGCCCGCTCCACGAGCAGGAGCACCCCGACGACGATGAGCGTGACCAGCGGGAACAGCGCCGCGGCGGTGCCGACGACGAGCGCGAGCGCGAGCAGCGAGCCCCAGCGCCGCCGCGCCGGTGGGCGCTCGTAGCCGGACCCCTCACCCGCGTCACCCTCGGACGCGTCGAGGTCGTCCTCGATCCAGTCCACCCCGTCGGGGTCGTCGTCCAGGTCGTCCTCGTCCTCGTCCGGCGCGACCTTCACGAGGCTCGCCGGCATCGCGACGGTGTTCCCGTCCTGGGCGGCGGGCGCGAGCGCACGCGTGGACGCCGGCTCGGCGGGCGCGATCACGGTCGTCGCCCCGGCCATCGGCACGGCCGAGGCCATCCCGGCGTCGAGCACCACGGTCCCGTCCTCGTCGGGCGGCAGGTCCCCCTCCGCAGCGACGGTGGTCAGCGCGAGCACGACGTCGTCGGGCGAGGTGCGCGCGTCGACGTCCGGGTCCAGCGCGCCGACGAGGGCCGCGGCGGTCAGCGCGCCGAGGCCGTCGACGTCCACCTCGCCGGACCGTGCGCGGGCGAGGACCGCCTCGACGGGTCGGGTCCCGAACGGCGCCCGCCCGGTCGCGGCGAACACCAGCACGGCGGCCCAGCCCCACAGGTCGCTCGCGGGCGACGGCTCGTCGCCGTCGAGCAGCTCGGGCGCGAGGTAGCCGGGGGTGCCCACGACGAGGCCCGTCGAGGTCAGCGGCACGCCGTCGTCGGCCGCCTGCGCGATGCCGAAGTCGATGAGCACCGGGCCGTCGTCGGTGACGAGGACGTTCGACGGCTTGAGGTCGCGGTGCACCACGCCGGCGCCGTGCACGGCGTGCAGCGCGTCGAGCAGCCCCGCGGCGAGCGCGAGCAGGTCGTCGGCGTCCAGCGGCCCCCGCTCGCGCACGTGGTCGGCGAGGTTCTCGCCGTCGACCAGCTCGGTGACGATGAACGCCTCGGTCGAGTCCGCCTCCGCGTCGAGCACGGCGGCGACTGCAGGGTGGCGCAGGCGCTGCAGCGCGGCGACCTCACGACGCAGGCGCTCGCGACCGGCGGCGTCGGCACCGATGTGCGGGTGCAGCAGCTTGAGCGCGACGGTGCTGCCGCCCCCGTCGACCGCGCGGTACACGGTCCCCATGCCGCCCGAGCCCAGCGGCGCCACGACGGTGTACCCGCCGATCTCCGACCCCGGTGCCAGCCCGATCCGCTCCATGCGCAGCCACGCTAGCCGTCCGACCTGCGATCCGAGCGCTCACCCCCGGGCGTGCCGCGGCAACCGCGACTAGGGTCGAGCCAGATCCCGAGGAGTTGATGCTGTGCCGAGCGCTGTGCCCGATCGCGGCTACGACCTGGTCGTCGTCGCCAACCGTCTGCCCGTGGACGTGACCATCGGCGAGGACGGTGAGCCGACCTGGACCCGCTCTCCCGGTGGCCTGGTGACCGCCCTCAACCCCGTCATGGCGAAGGCCGAGGGCGCGTGGGTGGGCTGGTCCGGCGCGCCGGACCACGACGTCGAGCCGTTCGAGGTCGACGGGACCGAGCTGATCCCCGTGACCCTGTCCGCGGAGGACATCGAGAAGTTCTACGAGGGCTTCTCCAACGACACCCTGTGGCCGCTCTACCACGACGTCATCTCCCCGCCCACGTTCCACCGCACCTGGTGGGAGGCCTACCAGCGGGTCAACCGCCGGTTCGCGGAGGCCGCCGCCGGCCAGGCCGCGCACGGCGCGACGGTCTGGGTGCACGACTACCAGCTGCAGCTGGTCCCCAAGATGCTGCGCGACCTGCGGCCGGACCTGAGGATCGGGTACTTCCACCACATCCCGTGGCCGCCGCTCGAGCTGTTCATCCAGCTCCCGTGGCGCAAGCAGGTCGTCGAGGGCCTGCTCGGCGCGGACCTCATCGGCTTCCAGCGCGGTGGCGACGCCGCCAACTTCGTCCGCGTCGTCCGCCGCCTCACCGGCCTGACCACGCGCGGGCAGGTCATCACGCTGTCCAAGCACGGCAAGGTCGAGCGGCACGTGCGTGCGGCCGCCTTCCCGATCTCGATCGACTCGGGCGCGTTCGACGAGCTGGCGCGCACCCCCGAGGTGCAGGCCCGCGCCAAGCAGATCCGCACCGAGCTCGGCGACCCCGAGGTGCTCCTGCTCGGCGTCGACCGGCTCGACTACACCAAGGGGATCCGCCACCGGATCAAGGCGTACGGCGAGCTCCTGCACGACGGCCGGCTCTCGGCGACGTCGACGACCCTGGTCCAGGTGGCCAGCCCGAGCCGCGAGAACGTGGACGCCTACGCCCAGCTGCGCGACGAGGTCGAGCAGCTGGTCGGCCGGATCAACGGCGACTACGGCCAGGTGGGCCACGCGCCCGTGCAGTACCTGCACCAGTCGTTCCCCATGGAGGAGATGGCGGCCCTGTACCTGGCGGCCGACGTCATGCTCGTCACCGCCCTGCGTGACGGCATGAACCTCGTGGCCAAGGAGTACGTCGCCGCCCGGTCCGACGACCGAGGCGCGCTGGTGCTGTCCGAGTTCACAGGTGCGGCCGACGAGCTGACCGGCGCGATCCTCGTCAACCCGCACGACATCGACGGCATGAAGGACGCGATCACCTACGCCGTGCACATCGACCCCCGTGAGTCCCGCAAGCGCATGCGCCGTCTGCGCCGCCGCGTGCTCGGCCACGACGTGAACGCCTGGTCGCAGGAGTTCCTCGCGGTGCTGACGGCGGTCCCGAACCGGGAAGGACGAGGTGGACATGTCTGACCTCACCACCGCCATCGCGGCCACCGACCGGCCGCTGCTCGTCGCGCTCGACTTCGACGGCACGCTCGCCCCGCTCCAGGACGACCCGAGCGCCTCGCGGATCATCCCCGCGGGCGTGGACGTCCTGGCCCGGGTCGCCGCGCAGCCGGAGGTGTCGCTCGCGCTCGTCTCGGGCCGCGCGCTGCACGACCTGCACGCTCTCGCCGAGGTCCCCGCCGGGACGTACCTGATCGGCAGCCACGGCGCCGAGCGTGCGCGGGTCACCCGGTTCGGGCTCGACCGCGACGTGGTGCAGCTGACCGACGACGAGGCCGACCGGCTCGCCGCTCTCGGTGCCCGCGCCGCCGGCATCGTGCGCGGCAAGGACGGCGTGTGGGTGGAGACCAAGCCGACCGCCGTCGTGGTGCACACGCGGCTCGCGCAGGACGAGGACCGGCACGAGGCGGAGGCCGCGGCGCTCGCGCTGGGCGCCGAGCTCGGCTCCGGCGTGCTGCACGGCAAGGACGTGGTCGAGATCTCCGTGCTGCACGCGAGCAAGGGCGAGGCCCTGGCCGCGCTGCGCGACGAGCTCGGCGCGCACGCCGTCGTGTTCGCGGGTGACGACACCACCGACGAGCGCGCGTTCGAGGTGCTGCGCGGGGGCGACGTGGCGATCAAGGTGGGCCCGGGCGAGACGATCGCGCGCCACCGCGTGGACTCGCCCGACGAGCTCGTCGAGGCCCTCTCCGCTCTCGCCTGAGCGGCACTTCGGACCTTTCGGACGCATCGCCCGGGGCGAGCCCGGCTGGCGCGTGATTCCGGCCTGCGGGGCCTCGTGCGTGTGGAAGAGTGCGCACACGATCTCGACCCTGGAGCACCTGTGCCTGTCACCACCCCTCGCCCGATGCGGCGTCTTCTCGCGATCACCGCGACCCTCGCCACGCTCGCCGCGGGCGCGGCGGTGGCCCCGGCGGCGGGAGCCGTCGCGCCCTGCGCCGACGGCACCTGCACGTACACCGACGGCTACCGCAACGGGCCGGGCACGTGGACGGTCCCCGCGGACGTCACGTCCGTGCACGCGGTCCTGGCCGGCGGCTCGGGCGCGGGCACCGACGGGTCCGGCGGCCGCGGCGGCGTCGTCGCGGCCGACCTGGCCGTGACCCCGGGCGAGACCCTCACCCTCCGCGTCGGCGCCAAGGGCGACGGCGGCGGCTACGGCGGGGGCAGCGACGGCACGACCAGCGGTGGCGGGGGCGGCACGTTCCTCGCCGACGCCGACGGCCTGCTCCTCGTGGCCGGCGGAGGCGGCGGTGCGGGTGACGGCGGCCAGGGCGGCAACGGTGGCGGCGGGCAGTCGCTCGCGGGCGCTCCCGGCACCGGACCGGCCGCGGGCGGCGGCGCGACGACGACGGCGGTGGGGACGGCCGGCGACGGCGCGACGGCCGCGACCGGCCCGGCGACCACGACCGCCTTCGGCGTCGGAGGCATCGGTGCGACCGGCGCCGGCAACGGCGGCGGCGGGTACCTCGGCGGCGGCGGAGGCGGCCTCGTCGCGACGGTCACCGGCGGAGCAGGCGGCGGCTCGGGGTACGCAGCGGCCGGGATCACGCCCGAGGCGACCACGGCGCTCCACTCCGGCGACGGCTCGATCACGATCACGTGGGACGAGCCCTCGGCGACCACGACGGCGACCATCGCGCTCGGCTCCGACCACGCCGTCGCAGGCAAGGCGACGACGGCGAAGGTCACGATCACGGCCCACGGTGAGACCGACCTCGCCGGCGGCACGGTCCAGCTCCTCGTCGACGGCAAGAAGTCGGGCGCTCCCGTCCCGGCCACGGTCGACGGCACCACGGCCACGGCGACCCTCACGGTCCCGGCCACGAGCGTCGGCGTGCACCAGGTCTCCGCGTCCTTCGGCGCGGACGACGCGGACCTCGCCTCGACCGCGGGCACGGCCGCCTTCACCGTGCTGCCCGCGACCCTGCCGTGGACGATCGTCGACGCGAAGGGCCGTCCGGCCACCTCGCCGCTCGCCTCGCCCGAGGTGTTCGCCCGCGCGACCGGCCAGCTGCCGGGCGCGACGGTGCACGCCGAGGTCAAGGTCGACGGCGAGTGGGTCGTCGGGTTCGACGAGGAGGGTGAGGTCGGAGCCGACGGCACCGTCGAGATCGCCCTCGTCACGCCCCTGCTCTTCGCGCTCGTCGACGAGGACATCGCGGCCGACCACGCCGTCGAGGTCCGGCTCGTCGCCGAGTCCCCGTTCGGCTCGTCCGGCGACCTGGCCAGCACGTCGAAGACCGTGACCGTCCCGGGCGTCAAGATGCCCATCGACCTGCAGGTCGACCCCGGCCCCTACCGCGCGGGCGACGGCGTCGACAACGCGGTCAAGGTCACGATCACCTGGTTCGACGAGGACCTCGTGGCCGCGAGCGTGGACGACATCGTCGACATGCTCGACCAGGGCCAGCTCACGCTGCGCGTCGACGGCGACGTCGTCGACCCGCGGGACATCGACGCCGACGCGGCCGACGACGAGACGGCCGTGCTGACGTTCGCCGCACCGACGACGCCCGGCGACCACACGGTCCAGGCGATCATCGAGGCGACCGAGCCGACGTTCTACAGCGCCTCGAAGGTCCGCCACTTCACCGTCGCGCCGAGCACCTTCGACGCCGCGCTGCTCGACGACGCGGGCAATCCCGTCACCACGATCCACCCGGGCGACACGCTCCACGCCGCCGCAGCGGGCCTGCTCCCGGGGACGAAGGTGGGCTTCGAGCTGCACTCGACGCCCACCGACCTCGGCTCGGCCACGGCCGACGAGGACGGCATCGCGGTCGCCGCGGTGACGATCCCGAAGGACGCCACCGCCGGCTCGCACATGCTCGTCGTCACGGCGACGGACGCGCTCGGCGACGTCCACGTGCAGAAGGTCGCCCTGACGGTCGTCGTCGCGGCGGACCCGGGCGACGCGCTCGCGGTGACCGGCTCGAACGTGGCGCCGATGCTCGGTCTCGGTGCGCTCCTGCTGCTGGTCGGCGCTGGGCTGCTCGTCGTGGCTCGCCGCCGTCGGGCCTGACCGCCCCAGAATCACCCCCTGCGAGCGCCGGGTAGCCCCCTGGGCACCCGGCGCTCGCGCGTTCCCGGGACTACCGTCGGAGCATGTCGACGATGCGGTCGGTGGAGCTCGTCGAGGCGGACGCGCCGCTCGTCGACGAGCCTGCGCCCCGCCCGTCCTGGCTCCGCCGGCACGCCGGCTGGGGGGCGGCGGCCGCGGCCGTCGTCGTCGCCGTCGTCGTCACCGTCCAGACGTCGTCGGCCGCGCACGACCGGGCCCGGGTGGCAGCCCTCGCGACCGTCCCGGGCGTCCTGGCTCCGCTCGACGGGACCCTCGAGGTCGCCTGGCAGCTCGACTTCGCGCACTCGAGCGCGATCTGGAGCGGCCCGGCCGACGGCGTGCTCGTCTCGGGGGCGTCCCAGCAGGGCGGGTTCGTCCTGCGCGGCACCGACGTGACGACCGGCGGCCAGGTCTGGACCACCCCGGTCACCCCCGACCCCGGCCCGAACGCGTGGGCGTGGTGCCTGCCCGTCGGCACGGGAGCGAGCGCCGTCGCGGTGTGCACGGCCGGCAACAACTCGGGCCTCTGGGAGGTCACCGCGCCGGACCGCGTGCTGTGGGTCGTCCAGCCGCGCACCGGTGGCGTGCTGACCCAGCGAACGCTGCCGATGACCGCCCAGATCGCTGCGCTCGACGGCCACCTGCTCGTCGCCGAGCCGGCCGACGACGACCACTGGCAGGTCCAGGCCGTCGACCCCGTGTCGGGCGAACCGGCCTGGACGTACACGTCGGAGCGGGTCCCGGGCGGCGCGCACGTCCTGGACTCGCCCCAGCTGACCCCCGTGCAGGACGGCGTCCTGCTCGTCGTGCCGGGCCACATGTGGTCGATCGACGGGGACGGACAGCTGGTCGCCTCGGTCGCGGACGGGGACGAGGCGTGGTGGACGGGCCTGCGTGCGGGCGCCGCGATGGGGTTCACCGAGCAGGGCGACGAGGGCTACCGCAGCACCGTGGTGCTCGCCGACGGCACCCGGTTCGCGAGCACCGAGGGCGAGCTCGCCGTGTTCCCCGACGACGGCTCGGACCCGGACCTGTTCTTCACGACCGACCGCGCGGACGGCGGGAGCCTGGTCGCCAGATCCGCGGTCGACGGCTCGGTCGTGTGGCGCTCGCGAGTCGCGCCGACCTCCGCCGTGCTGGTCGCCGGCACCCTGTACGCCGGGACGGCCGACGCGCTCGTCGCCCTCGACGCGGGCAGCGGCGACCAGCGGTGGCGCCGCTCCGTCGACCACCCCGTCGCCCAGCTCTCGACCGACGGGCGCTACCTCGCCGCGACCGACGGGTCCTCCGAGGTGGACGCGTACGCGATGCACGACGGCACGCGCGCCTGGTCCGTGGACCTGCGCGACGTGCTGCACACCGAGACGCTCGGATCCGTGGGCTTCTTCGGCGCGACGCGGTTCCTGCTGGCCTCCCTGCCCGACGGAGCGGTGGTGGCCCTGCGATGAGCCGGTCCGCGATGCACGACGTGGAGCTGCTCGAGGGAGACGTGCCACCCGACGAGGACGCCGGCCCGTCGCGACCGCGCCGCGCACGGACGTGGTGGGCGGTGGGGGTCGCCGCGGCGCTCGTCGTGGGCGGAGCCGTGGCCGTCCAGCACCGCAGCGACGCCGCAGCCGACGAGCGCGCCGCGAAGCTCGAGCTGGTGCCCGGCGTCCTCGCCCCCGCCGACGGCTCCCTGCGCGCGCTGTGGCGGCTCGAGCAGACCGAGGCCGCCGTGACCTACGGCGGTGCCGCGGACGGCGTCCTGCTCGGCGGGACGTCGTCGGGCGACGGCTTCGACCTGCACGGCGTCGACGCGGTGAGCGGCGAGGTGCTGTGGCGCACGCCGGTGGACGTGCCTGTCGACGAGACCCTGTGGTCCTGGTGCAACCCGGTGCGGGACGACGGCGGCCGCGACCTGGCCGTGTGCACAGCAGGGCCGGACGCGCCGGCGGCCTCGATCGCGCTGTCGTCGCGGACGGTCTGGACCGTCGAGCCGCGCACGGGCGAGATCCTCACGAGCCGCCGCGTGCGCGGCGACTCGACGGTGCTGGTCACCGCCGACCAGCTCGTCGTCGCCGAGAGCCCGGACACGGGCGTGTGGCGGGTCCAGTCGCTCGACCCGTCGTCGGGCGAGCCGCGCTGGACCTTCACGCCGCCCATCCCCCGCACCCACGCCGACTTCTCCCAGCCGCAGCTGCTCGACGAGGGCACGGGCAACGTGCTCGTCTCGCTCGGCGGCCACCTCTGGCTGCTCGACAGCACGGGCAGGGCGCTGGTCGACCGCACGACGACGGACGGCACCTGGTGGGTCACGCTCCGGGCCGGGACGTCGCTGGGCCGCTCGTTCTCCAGCGGTGGGGCCGACGGGGTCGCCCTCCTGCCCGACCACGCGACCGTCCCGATCAGCGAGCAGCCGGTCTACGTCTTCCCCGACGACGGCACCGCACCCGACGCCCTGTTCACGCTCGACACCCGCGCCGACGGCACGTGGCTCGTCGGCCGCTCGGCGGCTACCGGCACGCAGCGGTGGACGCTCCGCGAGAACGCGCTCACGTCGCTGCTCGTCGAGGGCACGCTCTACATCGGCACGTCCGACAGCATCATCGCGCTCGACCCCGCGAGCGGTGACGTGCGCTGGCGGCGAGACGTCGGCCACGCCGTGGACCAGATGAGCACCGACGGCGACGACCTCGTGGTCGTCGCGCCCCCGACGACCGTCGTCGCCTACTCCCGGCACGACGGCCACCCGGCGTGGAGCTCGGACCTGGCCGACGAGCTCAGCGGGCTCGCGTCGGTCGGCTTCGCGCCCGGCACGCGGCACGTCGTCGCGTGGGGGCTGGACGGTTCCGTCACCGCGGTGGGCTGAGTCCCCTACGCTTCGGCGGCATGGGGGCACTGCGGGACGTGGAGCTGGTCGAGGAGGACGTCGCCGGCGAGGGGACGCCGCCGGTGCGGCGACGGCGCTGGTGGTGGCTGGTCGCTGCGGCGGTCGCCGTGGCGGGGCTGCTCGTCGGCGGGCAGGCGTGGGCCGATGCGCGGCACGCCGCGCACCTCGCGCGGTTCGACGACGTCGCCGGCGTGGTGCCGCCCATCCCCGAGCACCCGGCCAAGCTCTGGACCTACCAGCCCTACGGCTCGGAGATGGACGGTGCGACCGAGGTCGGTTCCCGCCTCGTCGCGGGCACGGTCTCCGCGGCGACCAGGGAGTACCGGATCCGGCAGATCGACCGGGCGACCGGGGCGACGGTCTGGAGCGCACGAGGCACGGTCGACCCATCGGTCGACCTGGGCACCGAGGCCTACGCCGTGTGCCGACCGCTCGACGAGGGCCACTCGTCGCTCGTCGCCTGCGCGCTGGGCCAGGACAGCGGCGGCGTGGAGGGCATCGACGCGGAGCAGGGGCAGATCGTCACGCTGGACGCCGCGGACGGGTCGAACCGCGGGTCCGTCGTCGGCCGGTGGGCCCAGTGGGACGCCGCCGGCGGCCGCCTCGTCACCGCCCGGCCGGTGACCACGGGCACCACGGTGACGTGGACGCTCCGAGCGACCGACCCGCGTGGGCACGAGACCTGGGCGCGCACGCTCCCCCCGGTGGACGTCCAGCCCGAGCCCGAGGCCGACGACGACGGCGTCATCGCGCAGTCGCAGTACTTCTCGACCGACATGGAGGCCGCGGGCTCGCGGACGGTGCTCGCGGACCAGGGCCACCTGTTCGTGCTCGACGACGCAGTCGTGACGGCCTCCCTCGACGTCGGTCGGGGGCTCTGGCCACGACTGGAGCGTGGCGCGGTGGTGCTCCACGACTACGAGGACCTCTCCACCTCCACCCTCGTGACCGGCACGGGCCGTGCGGTCTCCATCCCCGGTACGACCCTCTACCTGCCGGTCGACGACGGGAGCGACTCGGACGTCCTGCTCGTCCAGGAGCTCGGACGGGTCTCGGCGCGCGACGCCACGACGGGCGCGGTGCTGTGGTCGACGCTGACGAACGGGTCGTCGGCGGTGGTCCTGGGAGGCCGGGCCTACCTGGGGATGGACACGATGCTCGGTGCGTTCGACCTCCGCACGGGCGACGTCCTCTGGCGCGAGCCGTCCTCCTCTGCTCCGTCGCTCGTGACCGATGGCCGTGGGGTCTGGGCGAGCGGCGAGACGTCGTTGCAGGGCTTCGCGCTCGACGACGGCAGCGCCCTGCCGGCACGCGACGTCACCGACCTGGTCCCGCACGAGGACGGCGGCTACTCGCCGCTGGACGCACGCCTCGGCATGCTCGCTGCCTCCGACGACCGCACGGTCCAGGTCGTCGGCTGAGCGGCAGGTCTACGATCCCGCGCATGGGGGACATGCGGACGGTCGAGCTGGACGACGGCACGCCGGGGGCCGACCCGCCCCGGCGCCACCGGCGGCGGTGGCCGTGGGTCGCCGGCGCCGTGGTCGCCGTCGCCGCCGTGCTCGTGACGTGGCAGCTCGTGGTGAACCATCGCGAGCAGTCCGCGCAGGACCGCGTGGCGCAGGCGTCCGACGTGCTCCTGCCCGTGCCCGAGCAGCTCCACGTCCTCTGGACGGCGCCGACCCGGGCGAACGCCTACGTCGGCGGCTCCGCCGTCGGCCCGCACCTGCTCGCGGGCAGCACGGCCGACGACGGCTCGACCTACGAGATCCACGAGGTCGACCGGCACACGGGCGAACCCGGGTGGAGCGTGACCGGGACGAGGCCCGCGGGCTCCACCACCGGCGTCGAGTGCCGCGGCGTCTCCGTCACCGGTGGCCCTCCGACGTTCGCTGCGTGCGCGATCGGCGCGGAACAAGCCACCGGCCTGCTCCCGACCGAGTCCACGGACGTGCGGATCGTCGTGCTCGTCGCGGCGACGGGTGAGGTCGTCTCGACCACCGACACCACCCTGGCCGCGTGGGCCGTCGCGGGCGACAAGATCGTCACGGCCACCTCCGAGCGGGACGGCGACGACGTCACGTGGTCGCTGCGGACGATCGACGCCACGAGCGGCGCACCGACGTGGTCGCTCGTGCTGCCCACGGTGCCGGTCGAGCCCCCGGACACCGACGCGAACGGGTTCCTCACCGGCGGGTTCTTCTTCTCGTCGCTCGAAGGGACGCTCGGCCGGGTCGTCCTGATGGACCAGGGTCACGTCTGGGTGGTCGACGAGGGGGCGCTGACGACGACCGTCCGCGTGAAGGCCAGCTGGACCGCGACGCTCGACCGGTCCGGCGTGGCGCAGCTCGCGCTCGGCGAGGCGACGTCGGCGACCGCCTCGCAGCTCGTCCTCACCGACGGCAGCATCGTCGACGTGGCCGCCCAGCAGGTCGACCTCCCCGTCGACGACGGCACCGCCTCGAACCTCGTGCTCGTCCGCGCCTGGAAGGGCCCGACGCTCCAGGCCCGGGACCCGCGCACCGGCGTGGTCCGGTGGGAGGTGCCGCAGGCCGGCGCACAGGCGCTCGTGCTGGCCGGGCGGGTCGTCGTGCGCAGCGGCGACGACCTCGTCGCCGTCGACGCGGGCGACGGCCACGTCGTGTGGCGCACCCGCTCGGTCATGGACCCGGCCGTCGCGCTCAGCACCGACGGGGCCAACGTCTACGTCCCGGTGCCCGGGCGGCTGCGCGCGTACGCGGTGTCCGACGGGCACCGCCTCCCGGACCGGGTCCTGCCCGACGAGTACGGCGGCGACTCGCCCAGCGCGTCCTACGGCGTGCTCAGCGTGTACGTCGGCGACCCCGCTCCGATCCTGGGCTGAGGCTAGGGTCGGGCGCCATGGCGGGGCTGCAGCAGGTCGAGCTGGTCGAGGACGGGCCGCTCGACGTCGCGCCCGCCGGGCCACGCCCCTCGCGCCGGCGCTGGGCATGGGCGACGGGCGGTCTCGTGGCCGTCGTCGGTCTTCTGGTCGGGGGCCAGGTCGCGCTCGACGCCCGGCACGTCCGGCACGAGACCCGGTTCGACGACGTCCCGGGCGTGCTGCTCCCCCTGCCTCAGCGCCCCTCGGCGCTGTGGACCACGAAGGCCGACGGGACCGAGCTGGACGGTGCGACGCAGGTCGGCCGGCACCTGGTGGCCGTGACGACGTCCGACGAGGTCTTCACGGTCCGGGAGATCGACCGGGCGTCGGGGGCGGCCGTGTGGACGACGGCCGTTCCGGTGGACGACGACGCGCGCACCGACGGGGGCACGCAGTCCTTCTGCGTCCCCGCGGGAGCGGACGACCTGGCGGTGTGCGCCGTCGGCCCCATCGGACCGAACTGGATCCCGGCCGAGAACATGAGCACCCAGCTCGTCGTGGTCGACGCCGGCACGGGCGAGCTGGTCGCGACCTGGGTGACGCCGCTGCGCACGTGGACGGCCGGCGACGGGGAGGTCCAGACCGCGTCGTCGCGCACCGCGGGCGACGTCGTCACCTGGACGCTGACGACGTTCGACACCGCGGGTCAGCGCAGGGCCCGGCAGGAGCTGGGCAGCGTCGCGGCGCCACCCGGAACCGACGACGCCCCGGGCTACGACATCGGCGTCCAGGCGGTCGACGGCTACACCGCGTTCACCGACCAGGGTGCGGTCTGGCGCCTGCGCGACGGCGCCGTCATCGACGAGCTCGAGATCCCGTCCGAGACGTCGATCGAGCTCGGGCCGCGCGGCCTGATCCGCAGCACCCCCTGGAACCTGGGCCCCGACACCGCCGACACGACGCTGTTCTTCGCCGACGGGACGACCCGCGCCGTCGAGGGTGGGCCGGTCTACGCGATGGTCGACGACGGCTCGGCGGACGACGTCGTCCTCACGATGGAGCGCCCCGGCTCGCTCGTCGCGCGCGACGCCTCGTCGGGCCGGCCCCTGTGGTCGCAGCCCGGCACGCCGCTGGGTGGCGACCTGGTCCTCGACGGCGTCGTGTACCTCACCGCCTCGGACGGCTTCGGCGTCACGCCCGCGTCCACCACCTCGGTCGTCGCGCTCGACGCGCGCACCGGCGAGATCCGCTGGGCCCGGCCGACGAACGTCGGCGGCTGGCCCATGACCGACGGGCGCGCGGTCTACGTCGACGCCACCACCAGCCTGCGCGCTTTCGCCCTCGACGACGGCACCACCCTCCCCGACCGCGACCTGACCGGTCTGACCCAGGACGCGTCGATCAGCACCGGTCTCGGGATGCTCTCGGTGTACTCGGGGACCGACGACGACCGGAGCGCCGCCGTCATCGGTTGAATCGAAGCGGCCTGACCAGCATCGATACCCCACCGTGACCACGACCGCGTGCGGGGTGTGGCATCATGGCACCAGACCGAGGGGGGCCTTCGTGGCCCGCCTCGATCTGTGTCAGTGAAGACACTCGACACCTTTCACAACGGATCGTCCGGCACGTACCTGCCGGTGAAGGGACTGGTTCCACCATGGCCACAGTCACGTTCGACAACGCCACCCGGGTCTACCCCGGCACGGAGCGCCCCGCCGTGGACGCGCTCAACCTGCACGTCGAGGACGGCGAGTTCCTCGTCCTCGTCGGCCCCTCCGGCTGCGGCAAGTCGACCTCCCTGCGCATGCTCGCGGGCCTCGAGGACGTCAACGCCGGCCGCATCCTCATCGGCGACCGCGACGTCACGGACGTCCAGCCGAAGGACCGCGACATCGCGATGGTCTTCCAGAACTACGCGCTGTACCCGCACATGTCGGTCGCCGACAACATGGGCTTCGCGCTGAAGATCGCCGGCACGCCGAAGGCGGACATCCGCCAGCGTGTCGAGGAGGCCGCCAAGATCCTCGACCTCACCCAGTACCTCGACCGCAAGCCGAAGGCCCTCTCGGGTGGCCAGCGCCAGCGCGTCGCGATGGGCCGCGCCATCGTGCGTGAGCCCCAGGTGTTCCTCATGGACGAGCCGCTGTCGAACCTCGACGCCAAGCTCCGCGTCCAGACGCGTACGCAGATCGCGTCGCTGCAGCGCCGGCTCGGCGTCACCACGGTCTACGTCACGCACGACCAGACCGAGGCCCTGACGATGGGCGACCGCATCGCTGTCCTCAAGGACGGCATCCTGCAGCAGGTCGGCACGCCGCGCGAGATGTACGACACCCCGCAGAACGTGTTCGTCGCCGGCTTCATCGGCTCGCCGGCCATGAACATCGCGACCTTCCCGGTCCTCGACGGTCACGCGGCCCTCGGTCGCACGCGCCTCCCGGTCGAGCGCTCGGTCATCGACCAGTTCACCGAGGAGGACCGCAACCACGTGACGATGGGCTTCCGCCCGGAGGCCGTGGACGTCATCCCCGCCACCGACCCGCACGCGATCCCCGTGATCGTGAACCTCGTCGAGGAGCTCGGCTCCGACGCCTTCGTCTACGGCTCGCTGACCAACGAGTTCGGCGCTGCGTCGTCCGTCCACTCGGGCGCTGGCGACGCGCAGGTCATCGTGCGCGTCGACCCCCGTCAGGTCCCCGCCAAGGGCGAGACCATCGGCATCCGGATCCGCAACGGCGAGCAGCACCTGTTCCACGCCGGCTCGGGCGAGCGCTTCTGATCCACCGCACCACGCACACGACGGCGGGCTCGGGTTTCCGGGCCCGCCGTCGTGCTGTCCCCAGCGATGCCGTGCCCGCGTCAGACGGGCCTGCGAGGATGACCCCATGAGCCCCACACCCCAGCGATTGCAGATCACGGCAGCGCGGCCGGATCCTGCACTGCTGGACCTGCCCTGGCACATCCCGCTCGAGGACTGGCCGGCCGAGACGCTCGCCGCCCTCCCCCGCGGCATCAGCCGGCACATCGTGCGGTTCGCGCGCCTGTCGGGACGGGTCGTCGCGATCAAGGAGATCGGCGAGACCGTCGCGCACCGCGAGTACGAGCTGCTGCGCCAGCTCGAACGCATCGACGTGCCGTCCGTCGAGCCCGTCGGGGTCATCACCGGCCGACGCAGCCCCGAGGGCGAGCCGCTCGAGGCTGTGCTCATCACCAAGCACCTGCAGTTCTCGCTGCCGTACCGCGCGCTGTTCAGCCAGTCGCTGCGCCCGGACACCGCCACGCGCCTCATCGACGCACTCGCCGTGCTTCTCGTGCGCCTGCACCTGGCGGGCTTCTACTGGGGCGACGTGTCGCTGTCGAACACGTTGTTCCGCCGTGACGCCGAGACGTTCGAGGCCTACCTCGTGGACGCCGAGACGGGTGACCTGCACGACGAGCTGTCCGAGGGCCAGCGCGCGTACGACCTCGAGGTCGCGCGCGTGAACATCATCGGCGAGCTCATGGACCTGCAGGCCGGCGAGTTCCTCGAGGCCGACGTCGACGCCGTCGCGATCGGCAACGCGCTCGCCGAGCGGTACACCGACCTGTGGCGCGCCCTCACCGAGGTCGAGTCGTTCGGGTACGGCGACCGCTGGCGGGTGCAGGCCCGCATCGACCGCCTCAACGACCTCGGCTTCGACGTGGGTGAGCTCGACATCACCACGGACGTCGACGGCACCACGGTGCGCATCCAGCCCAAGGTCGTCGACGCCGGGCACCACTCGCGCCGGCTCATGCGTCTGACCGGCCTCGACGTGGGCGAGAACCAGGCCCGCCGCCTGCTCAACGACCTCGACGAGTACCGGGCCGCGACCGACCGGCAGGCCGAGGACGAGTCCTTCGTCGCGCACGACTGGCTCACCGGCGTCTTCGAGCCCGCCGTCCGCCGCGTCCCGCGCGAGCTGCGCGGCAAGCTCGAGCCCGCGCAGATCTTCCACGAGCTGCTCGACCACCGCTGGTACCTCTCGGAGCAGCAGAACCGCGACGTCCCGATGAAGGAGGCCGCGAAGAGCTACGTGAAGAACATCCTGCCCAACCGGCCCGACGAGCAGTCGATCCTGGGTGTCCAGGCCGGCGACCTGCGCGAGGGCTCTCAGCAGCCGCCCGTCGACGAGGACGAGATCATCGGCTGATGCCGGTCAGCCGATGGCGAGCTCGTCCGTGCGCTCGACGTCCGGCACGGCTCGCGCCTGCCCACCGCACCGCCGCACGATCCAGGCGATGATCTGGGCATCGTGCCGGGCGATCGGCTTGCTCCGGTAGTCGTCCAGGTGCTCGTCGATCGCACTGCGCGCCGCGTCGCCCGTGAGGCCGAGCTCGCCCAGCACGTACTCCCGCCGATGGGCGCGGACGTGCCGGAGTCGGCTGGCCTCGACGCGGTAGAACACCTCGGGCCGCGGCGTCCACCAACGAAGCCGCGCCCAGGCGATCGCGATCAGTCCCACGAGCCCGCCCAGCAGCGACATCGCTCCGAGCCAGCCCATGACGGACAGCGGAACCGACAACCACCACGGTCGATCGGCCCCGCCGACGGCCCACGCTCCAGCGCACACGAGCAGGCCGACGGCAAGCGCCGCAGCCGCCTGCCGAGCCGTGAGCGAGTCCCGCGTGCTCACCGTCAGGCGCGCTGCCGGCTGACCTCGTACAGCGCGATGCCCGCGGCCACGCCGGCGTTGAGCGACTCGACCGCCGAGGCGATCGGGATCGAGGCGATCGCGTCGCACTGCTCGCGGACCAGGCGCGACAGCCCCTTGCCCTCGGAGCCGACGACCAGCACGAGCGGGTCGGTCGCGTACGGCAGGTCGGCGATCGCGACGTCGCCGCCGCCGTCGAGCCCGACCACGAACGCGCCGGCCTGCTTGTAGGCCTGCAGCGTGCGGGTCAGGTTGGTCACGCGCGCCACCGGCACCCGCGCCGCGGCACCGGCCGAGACCTTCCACGCGGAGGCGGTGACGCCCGCGGCCCGGCGCTCGGGGACGAGCACGCCGTGGGCACCGAACGCGCCCGCGGAGCGCAGCACGGCGCCGAGGTTGCGGGGGTCGGTCACGCCGTCGAGCGCGACGATGAGCGGCGCCTGGCCGAGGCTCTCGGCGATGTCGAGGAGGTCCTCGTCGTCCGCGTAGGCGTACGGCGGCACCTGGATGGCCACGCCCTGGTGGACGGAGCCGTCGGTGAGGCGGTCGAGCTCGGCGCGGCTCACCTCGAGCAGGGGGTAGCCCTCGTTGCCCGCGGCGGAGATGATCTCGCGCGTGCGGTCGTCGGCCTCGAGCTTGGAGGCCAGGTACACCGTCGAGACGGGGATGCCCGCGCGCAGCGCCTCGACCACGGAGTTGCGCCCGGAGACGATCTCGTGGGTCGACGACCCGCGCCCGCCGCGGCTGCCCGAGGCGCTGCGCGACGATCCCGACGAGGGACGGCCGGAGGTGGCGCTCTTCTCGGCCGAGACCGGCTTCTTGTACGCCTTGTGGTACGTGCGCTCCTCGGCCTTGGGCGTCGGGCCCTTGCCCTCGAGCGACTTGCGGCCGTGACCGCCCGTGCCGACCTTGGCGCCCTTCTTGGTGCCCGCCTTGCGGGTGGCGCCTCGGCGCTGGGAGTTGCCGGCCATGAGATGACTTCCTTCGTTTCTACGTATGAGGTGGTGCGACGCCCCGCGTGGGGGCCAGAGATCAGGGTGCGGCGAGCGACCAGCGTGCGCCGGTCGGCGAGTCCTCGACCACGATGCCGGCCGCCGCGAGGCGGTCCCGGATCGCGTCCGAGGTGGCGAAGTCGCGTGCGGCGCGGGCCGCGGCCCGTGCCTCGAGCTCGGCGGCCACGACGGCCTCGAGGGCCGTGGCGTACCGCTCGTCGGCGCCCTTGGAACGCCACTGGACGCTGCCCGGGTCGAGACCGAGCACGTCGAGCATGGCACGCAGGACGACCATCGCCGAACGCGCGCCGTCCAGATCACGCGCCGCGAGCGCGGAGTTCCCGGCCCGCAGGTGCTCGAAGACCACCGCGAGGGCGGCCGGCACGTTGAGGTCGTCGTCCATCGCGGCGACGAACTCCGCAGGCAGCTCGACCTTCGCGACCTCGTCGTCGTCCGCGGCGCCGACCTTCTCCACGGCTCGCTCGACGAACCCTGCGAGGCGGTCCCACGTCGTCTCCGCCTCGGCGAGCGTCGCGTCGGTCCACTCGAGCATCGAGCGGTACTGCACGGCGGTCATCGCGTAGCGGAGCACGGCGGGGCGGACGTTGGCCAGGACGGTGGAGACGAGCAGCCCGTTGCCGAGCGACTTGCTCATCTTGGCGCCGCCCTGCGTGACCCAGCCGTTGTGCAGCCAGTGACCGGCGAAGCCGTAGCCGGCCGCCCGGGACTGCGCCTGCTCGTTCTCGTGGTGCGGGAAGCGCAGGTCCAGGCCGCCGCCGTGGATGTCGAACGACTCGCCGAGGTACCGCAGCGCCATCGCGGAGCACTCGAGGTGCCAGCCGGGCCGGCCGCGACCGAACGGGGTGTCCCAGGACGCGGTCTCGGGCTCGCCCGGCTTCGGCGCCTTCCACAGCGCGAAGTCGCGATCGTCGCGCTTGTCGTCGCCGGCCGGAGCGCTGTCCGGCGCGGGGACCATGTCCTCGACCCGCTGGTTGGTCAGGGCGCCGTACTCGGCGAACGAGGCGACGTCGAAGTACACGTCCCCCGAGTCGAGCGCGTAGGCGTGCCCGCGCTCGACGAGGCGCTCCATGAGCTCGACCATCCCGGGGATGTGCCCGGTGGCGCGCGGCTCGTACGACGGCGGCAGGACGCCGAGCGCGTCGTACGCGGCGGTGAACGCGCGCTCGTTGATCGCGGCCCACGCCCACCACTGCTCGCCGGCGTCGGCGGCCTTGGCCAGGATCTTGTCGTCGATGTCGGTGACGTTGCGGACCAGGGTCACGCGGTGGCCCGTGCGGCGCAGCCAGCGCACCAGCACGTCGAACGCGACGCTCGAGCGCATGTGCCCGATGTGCGGGGGCGCCTGGACCGTGGCACCGCACAGGTAGATGCCGACCTCGCCCGCGACGAGCGGGACGAAGTCGGTCACCTGGCGGGTGGCGGAGTCGAACAGGCGCAGGGTCACCGGGCAAGGTTACCGGCCGCGCTGGTCAGCGCCCGCGCACTCGCGCACGCGACCCGCGGCCGGATCAGCCGAACGTGCCGCCCTCGCCCCGGTACGTCGGCACGCTCGCCTCGACGGCCTCGCCGCGCACCAGGTGCACGGTCGAGAAGCGCTCCATGACCTCGCCCGACTTGGCGTGCCGGAACCAGACCCTGTCCCCGACACGCACGTCGCCGCCGCGGGGCACCAGCAGCGGGGTCTGCACCTCGCCGGCGCCCTCCCGGTCCGTGAGCGTCAGCCCGGCCGGCCACACGGGTCGCGGCTGGCGGGACTTGGTGGCGGGACCCGACGCGATGTAGCCGCCGCCGAACGCCGTGGCGTACCCGGGCGCCGGGATCCGCACCACGTCGAGGCCGAAGAACGCGGCCGGACGCGGCTCGAACGAGCGGTAGGAGTCGAACAGCGTGGGCACGAACAGGCCCGAGCCGGCGGTCACCTCCGTGACGGAGGCCGCCTGCGCGCTGCTCTGGATCGACCCCGAGCCGCCGGAGTTCACGAGCTCGAGCGGGTGGCCCACGGCTGCGGCCACCGCGTCGACGACCGCGGTCCGGCGGGTGGCCAGGTCGGCGATGGAGAGCCGCTTGACCAGGCGGACGGCGGGCGACGAGTCGGGCAGCCCGGCGACCTGCGCCTCGTAGAACATGACGCCGCGGACGTCGATGCCGTCGCGTCGGACGATCGCCGCGGCGAGCTCGCCGGCCTGCTCGGCGGTGTGGATCGGCGAGCGGCGCACGCCCAGGTGGGTGCGGAACCTGCCGCGCCCGATCTGCAGCGAGGCGTCGATGTCGAGGCAGACGCGCAGCGTCGCGCCGTGCGCGGCGGCAGCCTTCGCGGCGAGGTCGACCTGCGCGAGGTCGTCGACCATGAGCGTGACGGCCGCCGCGGCGCGGGGGTCGCGCGCGAGGTCGTCGAGCGCGGCGGTGTCGACCGTCGGGTAGCCGAGCAGGACGTCGTCGACGCCCTGCGAGACGAGCCAGAGCGCCTCGCGCAGCGAGTAGCCCATGACGCCCGCGAAGCCCGGCCGGGCGAGCACGCGCGTGAGCACCTCGCGCACGCGCACCGACTTGCTCGCGACCCGGATGGGCATGCCGCCGGCGCGGCGCACGAGGTCGTCCGCGTTGGCTTCGAGCGCGTCGAGGTCGACGACCGCGAGCGGGGCCGGGAGGTGGCCGGTGGCGGCGTCG
Organism: Cellulomonas sp. PhB150; assembly: GCF_003755175.1. Classification (GTDB taxonomy): domain Bacteria; phylum Actinomycetota; class Actinomycetes; order Actinomycetales; family Cellulomonadaceae; genus Cellulomonas. The sequence goes on from NZ_RKHX01000003.1 coordinate 101,360, forward strand.
AGACGGGCTCCGAGGGTCATGCCGGGATCTCCTTGCGCGGTGCAGGGTCGGGTGCAGGGTCGGACGCGGGGTCGGACGCGTCCGTGGACGTGGTCCTGCGGCCGGCGAAGCCGCCGGCGACCGCGGCGATCACGAGCGCCAGGACGAGCGGCAGCGTGAAGGCAACGCGATAGCTGGTCGCCGTGCCGATCAGGGGCAGCAGCACGGCGCCGAGCAGCGTGCCGACGTAGTTGAAGACGTTGAGCCGAGCCACGACGGCGTCGGCGTGGTCCGGTGCGAGCACGCCGGCGGTCGCGAAGCACAGGGGCGCGACGAGGCCGAGCCCCGCGCCCGCGATCGCGAACCCGATGACCGCGACGAACGCGACGGGAGCCGCGACGACGACCAGGAAGCCGCCGGCGCCCACCAGCGCGGCCGCGCGGACCACGCGGACCCTGCCCCAGCGGCGCACGCTCGCGTCGCCGACGAGCCGCGACGCCAGCGTCGTACCGAGGTAGGCCGCGGCACCCAGCGGCGCCATCCACGACGCGGAGTCGAGGGTCTTCTCCAGGTACGTGGTGCTCCAGGACTGCGTGCCGTTGTCGATCGCGAAGTAGGCGATCACGGCGATGGCGAGCACGCCCACGGAGCGCCACGGCACGTGCGACCCGGGGGTGTCGTCGACCGCGACGGGCGCGGCGTCGTGCGAGCGCCGACCGTCGCGCGAGACGAGCGCTGCGGCGACGAGCGCCACCGGCGTGGCCGCCAGGAAGATGAGCGTGACCGGCTCGATCGCGAGCCGGTTGCCGTCGACGGCCGACAGCAGCGCCGCCGCGATGCCACCGGCGGACCAGGCGGCGTAGAAGCTGGACAGCAACGGCCGGCCGTAGGCGCGCTGCACCGCGACGGCCTGCATGTTGGACGCCGCGTCGACCATGCCGAGCGCGACGCCGTAGAGGGCGAAGGACGCCACCCCGAGCGCGAACGTCGGCGCGAGCGCGATCAGCGGGACGAAGAGCGCGATGAGTGCGAGCCCGGCGGCGAGCGCGGCCCGGCTGCCGCCGCGCGAGCGCGCGACGCGGTCGGCGATCCAGGTGCCGAGTGCCGCGGCGAGGAGCACGCCGAGGATGGCGTAGCTGATGGTGTCGTCGTCGACCCCGTACCGGTCCTGCACGCTGCCGAGGTTGGTCAGCAGCAGCATCAGGGCGAAGCCCTGCGCGGCGAAGGCGCCGCTGGTCGCGACCCGCGCGCGGGCGTCGGCGCTCACGCGCCGACCGGGGCGGGGAGCACGGCGTCGTCCGCCGAGCCGTCGTTGGGGGTGGTGAGCGTGGCGAGGTAGGTGCCGAACCCCTGCAGCCCCGTGAGCGCGGCGTCGGCGTTCCCGTCGACGAGCCACGCGAGCGAGTAGCCGTCGACGACCGCGACGACGACCCGGGCGAGGTCCTCGATCGGCACGACCCACCGCACGTTCCCGGCGCGCCCGACGACCTCGAGGACCTGCTGGGCCGTGGACCACTGGCCGCGGTACTGCTCGGCCGCGACCTGGTTGAGCTCCGGATGGCGCAGCGACGACGTGGTGAGCTCGTAGCTGAGCAGCTGCGAGCCGCGGGTCCCGGAGATCGACGCCCACAGCGCACCGATCGCCGCCTCGAGCACGGTCGCCACCGGGAGACCGGAGGGGATCTGGTCGAGGCCCTGCACCGCGTTGCGCTCCGTGATGGCGTGCGCCATGGCACGCAGGAGCTCGTCCTTGTCCTGGAAGCAGTAGTGGACGACGCCGAGCGAGACGCCGGCTTCGGCCGCCACGGCGCGCACGGTGGCGGCCTCGATCCCGTCGCGGCTCGCGACGGCCAGAGCGGCCTCGACGAGCTGTTCGCGACGTTCGGCAACGGGCATGCGATTCATGCGGGTCCCCTCCCTCACGTGCACCGACCCCGATGACCGGGCACGCGCCCCTGCGATCACGCCCAAGTGAAGCACGTGCTCGACTTGACTTGGACAACCGCCCAAGTCAATGTCTGTTCTCATGGCACACATGCAGCGCGCAACCTGGCGCAACTGGGCACGCACTGCTGCTGCCTCCCCTTACCGTAGCGACACGCCTCGTGACCTGCAGGAATTGTCGGCGACGGTCCAGCGCGCCGCGGCCGACGGCCGCCGGGTCCGCGCCGTCGGCGGTGGCCACTCGTTCACCCCCGCGGCGGTCACCGAGGGCATCCACCTGCACCTGGACCACCTGACCGGCCTCGAGAGCATCGAGCGCTTCGCTGACGGCACGGCCCACGTGACGGTCGGCGCCGGGACGCACCTGTACGCGCTCAACTCCCTGCTGGCCGCCCACGGCCTCGCGATGCGCAACCTCGGCGACATCGACAAGCAGACGGTGGCCGGCGCGATCTCCACCGGGACGCACGGCACGGGTGCCCGTCTGGGCGGCCTCGCGACCCAGGTCGTCGCCGTCCGCCTGGTCACGGCGACGGGTGAGGTCGTCGACGTGTCGCGTGACGAGCGTCCCGAGCTGTTCGAGCTCGCGCGCCTCGGCCTCGGCTCCGTGGGCGTGCTCGCCGCCGTGACGATCGAGGTCGTCCCCGCGTTCCGACTCGAGGCGGTCGAGGAGCCGTGGGCCCTCGACGACGTGCTCGACGGGCTCGACGGGCTCGTCGACGGCAACGACCACTTCGAGTTCTACTGGTTCCCGCACACGCGCCGGGCGCTGACCAAGCGCAACAACCGCGTGGCCGACGGCGAGGTCGCCGAGCTCAACCGCGTGCGTGCGTGGGTGGACGACGAGCTGCTGTCCAACGCGCTGTTCGGGCTGACGAACAACATCGCCACCCTCGTGCCGCCGATCACACCACGGATCAACGCGATCGCGGCCCGCGCGCTGAGCGCCCGCCGGTTCATCGCCCCGTCCGCCGAGGTGTTCATCTCCCCGCGCCGGATCGTGTTCCGCGAGATGGAGTACGCGGTCCCCCGCGCGGAGCTGCCGGGTGTGCTCGCGGAGATCGAGTCGTGGCTGCGTTCGTCGGGCGAGCACGTGCCCTTCCCGCTCGAGGTGCGCTTCGCCGCGGCCGACGACCTGTGGCTGTCCACCGCCCACGGCCGCGAGACGGCCTACGTCGCCGCGCACCAGTACGTGAAGATGCCGTTCAAGCGCTACTTCGACGCGGTCGAGCAGATCATGGGCCAGGTCGACGGGCGCCCGCACTGGGGCAAGATGCACTGGCTCGACGCCGAGCGCTTCGGCCAGCTCTACCCGCGGTTCGCCGACGCGCAGCGGGTCCGCGCGCAGGCCGACCCGGACGGCGTGTTCGGCAACCCGTACACCGACCACGTCTTCGGGGACCGTCACTCGCACGGGTGATTGGCGAGCGCGCCCTGGCTTCTCACAGATGCCCGGTGCACTCTGTGCGGGTGACAGCGAGCAACCGCGTCGTGGTGGCCACCGCATTCGGTGGCCCCGAGGTCCTTCAGCTCATCGACGTCCCGGCCGTCGAGCCGGGCCCGGGCAACGTCGTCGTCGACGTCAGAGCCGCAGGCATCAACCCGATCGACTGGAAGACGTACGCCGAGGGGCCGGGCACCGACCGCTCGCGCCTCCCGCTGCGCCTCGGGTTCGAGGTGGCCGGCGTGGTGAGCGCGGTCGGGCCGTCCGTGCGCTGGCTCGCCGAGGGCGACGAGGTCATCGCCTGGCGCGTGCACGGCGGGTACGCCGACCGCCTGGAGGTCTCGGAGCTGGTCACGGTCCGTCGCCCCGCGGAGCTCGGGTGGGCGGCTGCGTCGGGCCTGATGCTGACCGGCGCGACGGCGGTGCACACCCTGACCGCGTCCAACGTGCGCACCGGCGACGTCGTGCTCGTGCACGGCGGGTCCGGCGGCGTGGGCCGGATGATCGTCCAGCTCGCCGAGCTGCGCGGCGCTGCCGTGGTCGCGACCGCCTCGCCGCACGCGCACGACGACCTGCGCGCCCTCGGTGCGATCCCCGTGGAGTACGGGCCCGGGCTCGTCGAGCGCGTGCGCGCGGCCGCCCCGTCGCCCGTGACCGTCGCGATCGACACGGTCGGCACCGACGAGGCGCTCGACACGTCCGTGGAGCTCGTCGCCGATCGGTCCCGCATCGTCTCGATCGCCGGGTTCGGGCGCGGCCCCTCGCTCGGCATCCAGCTGCTCGGCGGCGGCCCGGGCGCGGACCCGGGCACGGCCGTGCGCGAGGCCGCTCGTGCGCAGCTCGTCGACCTCGCGGCGGACGGCGTCCTCGACGTGCGTGTCGCCCGGACGTACCCGCTCGACCAGGTCGCCGACGCCCACCGCGAGGGTCGCGGCGGTCACCCGGGCGGGAAGCTCGTCCTGCTGCCCTGACGGTCGATCTCGGCCGCCAGCGCGCGCAGCTCCCCCAGCACGCTGCGCACCACGAGCCGCTCGGCCCGGTCGGGCCGCAGCAGCGCGTCGATGCGCCGCCCCGCACGCACGCCGGTGAGCGGCAGGAGACGCACGTCGTCGCCGCTCCCGTGGGAGTGCCGGGGCAGCAGCGAGACCCCGTGCCCGGCCGCGACGAGCGAGGCGGCGACGTGGAAGTCGTTGATCCGGTGCACGATCCGCGGCTCGCTCCCCGACGCGGCCGCGACCGCCGCCAGCACCGTCGAGACGGGGAACCCCTCGCGCACCGAGATCCACGCCTCCCCCGCGAGGTCCGCCGGGTGCACGCTCGTCTGCCCGGCCAGCCGGTGCCCCGCCGGCACGGCCACGTCGAGCGGCTCGCGCAGCAGCGGGACGACGCGGACCCGGTCGCCCCAGGAGCCGGCGCCGTCCGGGCGGTGCGCGACGACGATGTCGATCCGGTCGGTCAGCCCGACGAAGTCCGCCTGCGCGACGTCCTCGTCGGCGCACTCGATGTCGATCCCGTCCGGTGCCCGGCCGAGCAGCCCTGGCAGCAGCACCTGCGCCGCGCTCGCGAACGCACTGACGCGCACGGTCCCCCGCGGCGCGGCGAGGAACCCGTCGCAGGCCGCCTGCGCGCGCTCGAGCGCGACCGCCACGTCGAGCGCCGCGTCCGCGAGCGCCTCCCCGGCGGGCGTGAGCCGCAGCCCGCGCCCGACGCGCTCGGTCAGTGCGACGCCGACCTCCCGCTGCAGGACGGCCACCTGCTGGGAGACCGCCGACGGCGTCAGGTGGAGCACGTCGGCCGCGGCCGTCACGCCGCCCTGGGTGCGGACGGCCCGCAACGTCTCGAGCGCGCGGGGATCCATGCAGCGACGCTACATCGTCCGTGCAGGACATTTCGATGGTGCTGGATCTTCCGGCGGGCGATGCTCGGTCACGTGAACCGCCACGACCGCCTGCTCGCCGCCCTCGTCGCCGTGTGCTGGGGGCTGAACTTCCCGGCGATCCACCTCTCGCTCGAGCAGTTCCCGCCGTTCTTCCTCGTCGCCCTGCGTTTCGCCCTGATCGCGCTGCCGACCCTCGTCCTGGTCCGCCGCCCTGCGGTGCCCTGGCGGTGGCTGCTCGCCTACGGGTTCGGGTTTGGCGTCGTGCAGTTCGTCTTCCTCTACTGGGCGATGACCGTGGGCATGCCCACGGGGCTCGCCTCGCTCGTCCTGCAGTCCTCGGCGCCGTTCACCGTGGTCCTGGCGGCCGTCCTGCTGCGTGAGCGGCTCACGGGCCGCCAGGGGCTGGGCGTGCTCGTCGCGGTCACCGGGCTCGCGGGCATCGCGCTGCACCGGGCGGGCGTCGACGGCGGCGCGACCCTGGTGCCCGTGCTGCTCACGCTGTGCGGCGGGCTGGGTTGGGCGTTCGGCAACCTCGGCAGCCGCCTCGCGGTGCGGGAGGCGCCCGGCGAGTCGTTCCGCCTCCTGCTGTGGATGTCGGTCGTGCCGCCGCTGCCCATGCTGGCGCTGTCCCTGGCGGTCGAGGGACCGGACCGGATCGCCCGGTCCTTCACCGGGCTGGGAAGCCGCACCGGGCTGCTCGCCCTGGCCGGGCTCGCGTTCACCGTCGTGGTCGCCACGCTGCTGGGCTCCGGGCTGTGGACCGCGCTGATGAGCCGGAACGCGTCGAGTGTCGTCGCGCCGTTCTCGATGCTCGTGCCGGTGGTCGGGATCGCGTCGTCCTGGCTGCTGCTGCGCGAGCGGACGTCGCCCGCCGAGCTGGCCTGGGGGGCCTTGGTGGTCGCCGGCGTGCTGCTGGGGAGCCTGCGGCGTCAGCCGCGCGCGACGACGATCGCCGACGCGATCGCCGCGACGCCCTCGCCGCGCCCGGTGAGCCCGAGCCCGTCGGTCGTGGTCGCGGAGACCGACACGGGCGCCCCTGCGGCCGACGAGAGGGCCGCCTCGGCCTCCGCGCGGCGCTGACCGACCTTGGGCCGGTTCCCGATCACCTGGACCGCGACGTTGCCGATCTCGAAGCCCGCGTCGCGCACCCGCCGGGCCGCCTCGGCGAGGAGCGTCGCTCCGGCGGCACCGGCCCACTGCGGCTCGGAGGTCCCGAAGTTCGAGCCGAGGTCACCGAGGCCCGCCGCGGACAGGAGCGCGTCGGCCGCCGCGTGCGCCGCGACGTCGGCGTCGGAGTGGCCCGCCAGCGGCCGCTCCCCCGGCCAGGCCAGGCCGGCCAGGTGCAGGACTGCGTCCGGGGCGGGGTGCTCGTCGTAGGCGTGCACGTCGACGCCGATGCCGGTGCGCGGGATGGCCATGTCAGGTGCCCTTCGTGTCGCTCGCGAGCAGCTCGGCGACCGCGAGGTCCCGTGCCGTGGTGATCTTCGCGGCCCGCTCGTCGCCCGGGACCACCCAGACCGGCAGCCCGAGCCGCTCGACCAGCCCGGCGTCGTCGGAGGCGGCCACGGACTCGTCGGCGGCGTCCTGGGCGGCCGCGGCGTGCGCGCGCTCGAGGGTCGCCCGCGCGAAGCCCTGCGGGGTCTGGACCGCGCGCAGCTCGGCCCGGTCGACGGTGGCCTCGACGGGCCACCCGCCGGTGCCGGGGCCGACCCGCTTGATGGTGTCCGTCACGGCCAGGCCGGGGACCACCGCGTCGTGCCCGGCCGTCACCGCCGCCACCACGCGCTCGACCAGGTCGGCGGGGGCGAAGGGGCGGGCGGCGTCGTGCACGAGCACCACGTCGATGCCCTCGTCGGGCAGCGCCGCGAGCGCAGCGGCCACGGACGCCTGCCGCGTGGGCCCGCCGGGGACCACGACGACGTCCGGGCCCAGCAGGGTGCGGAACTGCTCGAGGTGGCCGGGCGGCGCGGAGACGACCAGGGCCGCCAGCGGCGCACCGCCGGGCCGCGCCGCCAGCAGCCGGCGCGCGGCGTGCACGACGACGGGCTCGCCCAGCACCGGCACGAGCGCCTTGGGCAGGGCATGACCGAGACGGGTGCCGCTGCCCGCGGCCGTGAGGATCGCCGCGGTCGTCATGACCGACCCCACAGACGGATCGACCGCACCGCGGTGGGTACCGGGGTGCGGTCGAGCACGTGTGTGTGGCTGGCGTGCGCTCGCGTCAGGACGCGAGGACCTCGTCGAGGATGGCTTCCGCCTTCTCCTCCTCGGTGTGCTCGGCGAGTGCGAGCTCCGAGACGAGGATCTGGCGGGCCTTGGCGAGCATGCGCTTCTCGCCCGCGGACAGGCCGCGGTCGGCGTCACGACGCGAGAGGTCACGGACGACCTCGGCCACCTTGATGACGTCGCCGGAGGCGAGCTTCTCGAGGTTGGCCTTGTAACGACGCGACCAGTTGGTCGGCTCTTCGGTGTACGGCGCCCGCAGGACCTCGAACACGCGGTCCAGGCCTTCCTGGCCGACGACGTCGCGGACGCCCACGAGGTCGACGTTCTCAGCGGGAACTTCGATGGTCAGATCACCCTGAGCTACCTTGAGCTTCAGGTAGAGCTTGGCCTCTCCGCGGATGGTTCTGGTCTTGATCTCTTCGATCAAGGCTGCACCGTGGTGCGGGTAGACAACGGTCTCCCCAACAGTGAAAGTCATCTGCAGGTGTCCCCTTTCGCAGAGGCGTATCTTATCACGCCGCATTTCACCCGAATCCGGTGCACCGGCGCCGTCAGCGCTGGTCAGACCGCCCCCGTCCGGTCGTCCCGAGGACGGGCACAGCGGCGCGCGCACGGGGCGGCTCCGGCTAGTCTTGCGGTGCGACCGCGCCGGCCCCGGGCCGACGTCCGGACGCACCAGCCGTCCCGTCGCCCCCGAGGAGTCATCGTGACCTCGCCCCGCCCCCGCTCCCGCCGGCTCCTGATCGCCGCGGGCCTGTGCGTCGCCGGCGTCGTGCTGGCTGGTTGCTCCGCGACCAACCCCATCACCACCGAGCACGAGTACAGCGCGTCCGACGGCGTGCGCGCCACGGTCGGCGACGTGCGCGCCTCGAACCTCATCGTGCTCTCGAGCGCGAAGGGGTCAGAGGGCCTGCTCATCGGCGGCCTGACGAACGACGGCGTCGACCCGCGCACCGTGACCCTGACGTTCGGCGACCAGCAGGCCACCGTGCAGGTCGACGGCAAGGCCACCGTGCTGCTGGACGGCACGACGGCGGACGGCCACGCCGACGTGCGCGTCACGTCCGTCTCGGTCCCCCCGGGCGCCGTGCTGCCGACGACGGTCGCCACGGACGTCGCGGGCAGCCAGGACGTGTCGATCCCCGTCCTGGACGGCTCGCAGCCGGACTACGCGACGCTGGTCCCCACGCCGCCCGCCTCCTGACGCAGGTGCACGAGAGGCCCCGGACCGTGCTGGTCCGGGGCCTCTCGTCGTTCAGCGCTCAGAGCACCCTCAGCTCACCCGAAGCGGCCGGAGATGTAGTCCTCCGTGGCCTGCTCGCGCGGCGAGGAGAAGATCGTCGCGGTGTCGTCGATCTCGATGAGGCGGCCCGGCTGGCCGGTGCCCGCCAGGTTGAAGAAGGCCGTGCGGTCCGAGACGCGGGCGGCCTGCTGCATGTTGTGGGTCACGATGACGATCGTGTACTGCGACTTGAGCTCGGCGATGAGGTCCTCGATCGCGAGCGTCGAGATGGGGTCGAGCGCGGAGCAGGGCTCGTCCATCAGCAGCACCTGCGGCTTGACCGCGATGGCGCGGGCGATGCACAGCCGCTGCTGCTGACCGCCCGAGAGGCCGGAGCCGGGACGGTCGAGGCGGTCCTTGACCTCGTTCCAGAGGTTGGCGCCCTGCAGCGACTGCTCGACCATGTCCTGCGCGTCGCCCTTGGAGATCCGCTTGTTGTTGAGGCGGACACCCGCGAGCACGTTCTCGGCGATGGACATCGTCGGGAACGGGTTGGGGCGCTGGAAGACCATGCCGACCTGGCGGCGCACGGCGACCGGGTCGATGTCGTTGCCGTACAGGTCCACGCCGTCCATCGTCACGCTGCCCTGGACGTGCGCGCCCGGGATCACCTCGTGCATGCGGTTGAGCGTGCGCAGGAAGGTCGACTTGCCGCAGCCGGAGGGGCCGATGAAGGCCGTCACCGAGCGAGGCTCGACGGCCATCTCGATGTCCGCGACCGCCTTGAAGTCGCGGTAGAAGATGTTCAGGTCCTTGACGTCGATGCGCTGAGCCATGGGGGGGTCCTTAGCCGAGGTTCTTGGGAGCGAAGAAGCGGGTGACGAGGCGGGCGATGAGGTTGAGCAGCATGACGATGAGGATCAGCGTCAGGGCTCCGGCCCAGGCCCGGTCGTAGGCGATGGTCGCGATGCAGTCCGCCTGGTCGGGCGTGCACGGCACGAGGCCCTGCTGGAACTGCCGGTAGACGTACACCGGCAGTGTCATCATGCGACCGTCGAAGAGGTTGAAGTTGATCGAGTCGATGACGCCGACCGTGATGAGCAGCGGGGCGGTCTCGCCGATCACGCGGGAGACGGCGATCATCACGCCGGTCACGATGCCGGCCACGGCGGTGCGGAGCACGACCTTGATGACCACGAGCCAGCGCGGGACGCCCAGGGCGAGCGCTGCCTCGCGCAGCTCGTTCGGCACGAGCCGCAGCATCTCCTCCGAGGACCGCACGACGACCGGGATCATCAGCACCGAGAGCGCCACCGAGCCGACCACGCCCATCCGGACGCCGGGCCCGAAGAACACGGCGAACAGCGCGTAGGCGAACAGGCCGGCGACGATGGACGGGATGCCCGTCATGACGTCGACGAAGAACGTGACCGCACGGGCCAGGTGGCCGCGGCCGTACTCGACCAGGTAGATGGCGGTCAGCAGGCCGATCGGCACCGAGATCAGGGCTGCGAACAGCGTGATCTCCACCGTGCCGACGATCGCGTGGTAGACGCCGCCGGCGTCCATCCCGCCGAACACGCCGCGCATCGAGTGCGTGAGGAAGTAGACGTTGAAGCGCTCGATGCCGTGCTTGACCACGGTCCAGGCGACGGACACGAGCGGGATGACAGCGAGGACGAACGCGCCGATGATCAGGCCGCGCATGAGGCGGTCCTTGCGGTGGCGGCGCTTGTCGACCTGCTGGAGCAGGGTGCGCAGCTCGGCGTTCCCGGCCAGGGCCTCGGGGGCGACGGTGGTCATCAGTTGGCTCCCGAGAAGTCCTTGCGGCGCGCGACGATCGCGCGGGCGGCCATGTTGACCAGCAGGGTGATGACGAACAGCGCCAGGCCGGTCGCGATGAGCGTCGAGACGCCCATCGGGTTGGCCTCGGGGAACTGCGCGGCGATGTTCGCGGCGATCGACTGCTGCTGGCCGGCCTCGAGGATGCGGAACGAGTAGAGGAAGCCGGGCGACAGGATCATCAGCACGGCCATCGTCTCGCCGAGCGCGCGGCCCAGGCCGAGCATCGCGGCCGAGATGACACCGGAGCGGCCGAACGGGAGGACCGCGGTGCGGATCATCTCCCAGCGCGTCGCGCCGAGGGCCAGGGCGGCCTCCTCGTGCAGGCGGGGCGTCTGGAGGAACACCTCGCGGCTGACCGCGGTGATGATCGGCAGGATCATGACGGCCAGGACGATGGCGACGGTGAGCAGCACGCGCGCCGTCGGCGAGACGGTGCCGGAGAACAGCGGGAACCAGCCGAGGTTCTCGTTGAGCCAGGCCCACACGGGCTGGACGAGGGGCGAGAGGACCAGGGCGCCCCACAGGCCGTAGACGACCGACGGCACGGCGGCCAGGAGGTCGATCACGTAGCCGAGGCCGTTCGCGAGCCGGCGGGGTGCGTAGTGCGAGATGAAGAGCGCGATGCCGATGGCGACCGGCACGGCGATCGCCAGTGCGAGTGCCGCAGCGAGGACCGTGCCGAAGATCAGGGGCCCGACGTAGTCGAGCAGCGAGCTCGAGTTGCGCAGCAGGCCGACCTGCTCGGCCAGCTCGTCGTACGGCGTCGTCAGCGCGGGCCACGCCTTGACGACGAGGAAGAGCGCGACGGCCGCGAGCAGGACGAGGATGAGGGCGCCGGCACCCGTGGTGAACCAGCGGAACACGCGGCTCGCACCGCGGTCGGTGGCACGGCGGCGGCTCTTGAGGCGGCGCGCGCTGGTGGGCTCCGGACCGCTGTCAGCGGTCGAGCTCCGAGCCGGCGGGCTCTTGGTGGTGGACACGATGCTCCTGCGTGAATCAGGGGGTGGGGGGGACGGCCGCCGGTGGTCGGCCCGGGTCCCCCCCGGGACGGGCCGACCACCGGCTGATGAAGCGGTCAGGCGCCTGCGATGGCGTCGACCGCGGTCTTCGCGTCAGCGGCGAGCTTCTCCGGCAGCGGAGCAGAGCCGGCGGCCGACTGCGCGGCAGACTGGCCCTCGGCGCTGACGATGTAGCCGAGCAGGCCCTTGACCAGGTTCGCCTTGGCGTCGTCGGCGTAGGTGCTGCACGCGACGGCGTAGGAGACCAGGATCAGCGGGTAGGCGCCCGCGACGGTCGTGGTGCGGTCGACCTTCACGACGACGTCGTTCGCACCGCGCTCCTCGTCACGCGGCGAGGCGTCCACCGCGATGGCGGCGGCCTCGGCCGTCGGGCCGACGAACGCGTCGCCGACCTTGATGCTGACCTTGCCGAGCGTCCCGGCGGCCGACTCGTCGGCGTAGCCGATCGTGCCCTGGCCACCCTGCACGGCCTGGATCAGGCCCGACGTGCCGGTGCCCGACTCGCCACCCTGCAGCGGCCAGTCGTCAGCACCCTCGGCGGTCCAGGCGCCGTTGGCGGCCTTGTTGAGGTAGTCGGTGAAGTTCTTCGTGGTGCCCGAGCCGTCCTGGCGGTGGACCGGGGTGATCGCGGTCGACGGGAGCTTCGCGTCGGGGTTGTCGGCCTTGATGGCCGCGTCGTCCCAGGTCTTGACCTTGCCCGCGAAGATGTTCGCGATGGTCTCGGCCGAGAGGTTGAGCGAGGTGACGCCGTCCAGGTTGAACACGACCGCGATCGGGCTCACGTAGACGGGGATGTCGATGGCGTCGCTCTTGCACGTCTCCTTGGCCGACGTCAGCTCCTCCGGCTTGAGTGCCGAGTCGGAACCGGCCCAGTCCGCGCCACCCTCGATGAACTGGGTGCGGCCGGCGGAGGAGCCCGCGGGGTCGTAGTTGACGGTCACGTCGGGGTTGGCCGTCTGGAAGCCGGCGCGCCAGGCGTCCATGGCCTTCTCCTGCGCGGAGGAGCCGACGCCGTTGAGCTCGCCGCTCATGGCACCCGCCATGTCGGTCGAGCCACCGCTCGCGCTGGGGGCGTCTCCGACCGGGTCGTCCGATCCGCACGCCGTCAGCGAGAGGGCGAGCACACCGGCAAGGGCGACCGCACCGACGCGGCTGGGAAGGGAGAGCTTCACTGTGAGATTCCGTCCTGTCGTCATCTGTGCGCACTGGGGATCGTGCGCAACGAGAAGGACGCTAGGAAGCGGATGTGACCAGCCGGTCGGTGCAAGTTGAACCCCGGGTGAACGCTGGCCGACAGTTGCGCACGCGTCCAGGTCGGGCCACCGCCCCGCTGGATACATCAGAACGCCGAATCCGCATGATCTCGGGGGTTTGAATCCCCGAGATCATGCGGAATCGGCGAGATGACGAGCGTGGTCGCTGCGCTCCGGGTCAGCCCTCGGGGGTGAGCTTGTAGCCGAGGCCGCGGACCGTGACCAGCAGGGTCGGGTTGGCCGGGTCGGGCTCGACCTTCGCCCGGACGCGCTTGACGTGGACGTCGAGCGTCTTGGTGTCCCCGACGTAGTCGGAGCCCCAGATCCGGTCGATGAGCTGCCCGCGGGTCAGCACCCGGCCCGCGTTGCGCAGCAGGAGCTCGAGCAGCTCGAACTCCTTGAGGGGGAACGAGACCAGCTGGTCGTGCACGCGCACGGTGTGCCGCTCCACGTCCATCCGGATCGGCCCGGCGACGAGCAGGTCGTCGTCCTCGTCGTCGACCTCGGGGACCTCTCCCCCGCCGGGCGCGACGACCGCGACGGCCCGCCGGCGCAGCACGGCGCGCACGCGGGCCAGCAGCTCGCGCGACGAGTACGGCTTGGTGATGTAGTCGTCGGCGCCCAGCTCCAGGCCGACCACCTTGTCGATCTCGTCGTCCTTGGCCGTGAGCATGATGACCGGCACGTCGGACGTGAGCCGGATCGTGCGGCACACCTCGGTGCCGGACAGGCCGGGCAGCATGAGGTCCAGCAGGACCAGGTCCACACCGCCCTCGTGGAAGCGGTCCAGGGCGTCGGGGCCGGTGGCGGCCTCGACGACCTCGAACCCCTCCCGCTCGAGCTGGTAGGTCAGGGGGTCGCGGTAGGACTCCTCGTCCTCGACCACGAGGATCCGCGTCATGACGCGCTCCTGTGCACGTGAGCTCCTTCGTCGGGTGCAGCGTCGGGTACAGCAGGGGCAGCCGCGCGGGGGAGGCGCAGCGTGAAGGTGGAACCGCGGCCGGGTTGCGACCAGACGGTCACGTCGCCGCCGTGGTCGGCCGCGACGTGCTTGACGATGGACAGGCCGAGACCGGTCCCGCCGGTCGCGCGCGAGCGCGCCGGGTCGACGCGGTAGAAGCGCTCGAAGACGCGCTCCTGGTCGGTCTGCGAGATGCCGATGCCCTCGTCGACCACGGCGATCTCGACGATGTCGTCCTGCAGCCGGACGCCGACGCCGACGTGCGACGCCTCGCCCGAGTAGGCCACGGCGTTGTCGACGAGGTTGCGCACCGCGGTCACGAGCAGGTCGTGCTGGCCGAACACCTGGACGCCGTGCTGGCCGCCCACGCTCAGGCGCACGCGCTTGCCGTCGGCGGTGGTCCGGGCGCGGTCGACGGCCTCCTGCACCACCTGGTCGACCTCGACGGTCGCGAGCTCGGTGAGTGCGCCGGCCACCTGCAGCCGGGACAGCTCGATGATCTCGTGCACGAGCGCGGAGAGCCGGACCGCCTCGGTCTGCATGCGTCCGGCGAACCGGCGCACCGCCTCGGGGTCGTCGGCCGCGTCCTGCACGGTCTCGGCCAGCAGCGTCAGCGCGCCGACCGGGGTCTTGAGCTCGTGGGAGATGTTGACGACGAAGTCGCGGCGGATCGCCTCGAGCCGCTTGGCCTGGGTCTGGTCCTCGGCGAGCACGACGAGGTGGTCGGGCGTGACCTGGGCGACGCGGACCTGCATGAGCAGCGTGCCGGCGCCGAGCGGGCCGCGAGGGACCTCGAGCTCCTCGTCGCGGATCACGCCGTCGCGCCGGACCCCGGCGATGAGCTCGCGGATCGCGGGCGGGACCACGGCGCCGTCGCGGACCAGGCCGAGCGCGTAGGCGGGCGCGCTCGCGCGGACCACCCGCTCGTCCTCGTCGAGCACCACCGCTGCGGACCGCAGCACGGCCAGCATGCGCACGAGCCCGTCGTCGAGCTCGCGGGCCGGGGCCTGGGGAACGCTGTGCAGCTCGCGCTGGCTCAGCCAGTACGCGGCGACGGCGAAGGCGCCGACGAGGATGCCGAGGCACCCCGCGACGATGAGCTGCCAGCCCTGCGCGTCCACGAGCCCAACCCTAGAGCGCACGTGAGGCCCGATCCGCACGGATCGGGCCTCACGTCGGCCACCCGCCGACGAGCATTCACCGGCAGTTCACCCGGGCGGGCGGAACCGGCGTCGTCAGCTGAGGATCTTCGCCTTCGCCGCGGCGAACTCCGCGTCGTCGAGGATCCCCTGGGCGTGCAGCTGGCCGAGCTGCGTGAGCTTGGCCATGAGGTCGTCCTGCGCGGGAGCGGCGGCGGGCGCGACCGCAGCCGGCGCGGCGTACGCGGCCTGCTCCGCGGCGGCCTGGCGGGCCGCCTCCTGCATCGCGAGCTGCTGCTGCTGCGCCTCCCAGGCCTGCTGCTCGGCCGAGGCCTGCTGCTTGCCGGCCTGGCGGCGGTTCATCGCACCGGTCGTGGCGTTCACGGTGCCGGCGACGACGGCGGTGCGCGCGGCGAGCCCGATCAGGCCGGGTCGTCCCATCCTGCGCATGGGGGGCATGGTGATCTCCTCAGTTCTCGGGGTTGGCGTCGAGCTCAGCGAGCTCGGCGACGGAGGCGACGACCTCGGCGGGGATCCGCTCGGAGGCCACGAGCACGCCACCGCTCGCACGGATGGCGTCGGCGATCCCGACCGACCACAGGTGCTCGATGACGAGGATCAGGGCGGACGAGCCGATCTCGAGGTCGCCCGCGATCGCGTCGATGTCCTCCTCGCCCGCGAGGCCCGTGCCCTCGAGCTCGGTCTCGATGAACTCGAGCTCACCGCCCAGGTCGTCCAGCTCGATGATGTCGAGGGTCTCGGCGTCGGGATGGCGCACCACGACGAGGTCGACGATGCGGACCTGCTCCGTGGCGACGAGGAGGGCGACCTGCGCCTTGACCTCGTCCGGGATGCGATCGTGCGGGAACGCGAGCGCGATGAGCTCGACCGGACCGAATGACGGTGCCACTTCTACTCTCCTCGGTAGGGGATGAAACCTTGGGGATGCGTCAGGCCGCTGCGCGCTCGGCCTCGTCGCCGTGCACGATCAGCGCCCACAGGATGACCAGGTCGAGGGCGATGACGACGATCGACCACCACGGTGTCACAGGCAGGGACACGAACTGCGCGAGAAGGTTGAGGACGACCAGCACGACCGCGGTCGCGCGCACCCACGGCGCCCCGCCGAACAGCACGAACCCGACGAGGGTGATGATCGCGCCCAGGATCAGGTGCACCCACCCCCACGTCGAGACGTCGATGATCGCCAGGCCCGAGTTGGTCCACGCCAGGACCTTCTCCGAGCTGAAGATCGCGACGAGCCCCGCGACGACGTTGAAGAGGCCGACCGTGATGAGGGCGAAGGCAGCGAACCACACCCACCCGACCCAGGCAGTGACCTTGTTCGTGGGCATCGAGCGACCTCCCTGTTGAACCTGCTCCGACGTCTGACCTGCGCGATGATGGTCAGTCTGCACCTTTCGCCCCGACCGTGGGGAGCGTTGGCGCAGATCAGCGCCTGCACATCCAACTGCCGCCGCGCGTTCACCTGGCAGCGCCCAACCGTTCACCTGCCGGTGCGAGCCTGACCATCGCCATCCGGCACCAGCACGAGAGGGATCCAATGCGGGACATCTTCGAGGCCGAGCTCACCCAGCTCGGCGAGGACCTCGCGGCCATGAGCCGCCTGGTCGAGCACGCCATCACGAACGCGGGCATCGCGCTCCTGACCGCCGACCTCGCACTGGCCGAGTCCGTGATCGTGGACGACGCCGCGATCGACGCCATCGAGGCAGACATCGACGAGCGCTGCGTGCAGCTGCTCGCGCAGCAGGCCCCCGTGGCGACCGACCTGCGCGTCGTCGTCACGTCGCTGCGCATCAGCGCCTCGCTCGAGCGGATGGGCGACCTCGCCCGCCACGTCGCCCAGGTGGCGCGCGGCCGCTACCCGCGCCAGGCCGTCCCCCAGAGCATGTCGGGCACGTTCGCCGAGATGCACGACGCGGCCGTCCGGGTCGCGCGTCGCACGTCGACCCTGCTGACCAACCGCGAGCTCGCGCTCGCGGAGAGCATCGAGACGGACGACGACCTGCTCGACGAGCTGCACGAGGACACCTTCACCGCCCTCCTGGGCGGCTCGTGGGCCGGCAACCCGCAGGAGACGATCGATGTCACCCTGCTCGGCCGCTACTACGAGCGCTTCGGCGACCACGCGGTGTCCGTCGCCAAGCGCGTCGTGTACCTGGTCACCGGCGTCAACGCCGACGAGCTGGACCGCTCGGTCTCCTGAGCCCCGCGGACGCGGCGTACGGTCGGGTCGCATGAGCGATCCCGCCGTCCGCCAGCTCCGCGTGGTCCTGACCGTCGCCGACGGCACCACCCGGCGGCTCGAGGCGGCCGGAACCGTCGTCGTCGCGCCGCCCGTCCGCACCCCGTGGGACTCGCTCAACTCGCGCCTCGCCGGACCGGAAGGTGTCGCTGTCACGCTCCTCGAGGAGCACTGACCGGACGATCCCGGCACCCGCACGTCCCGAACCTGCTTGACTCCCGGCATGACCACCGCCACCGCACCGCTGGAGCAGAGGTCCGGCCGACGGGCGTCGATCGGCACGATCGTCGGCGCCCTCGTCGTCAGTGCGGGACTGGGCTGGATGTGGTGGGGCTACTTCGGCCATCCGCCCTGCCTCGCTGACCCCACGTTCACCACGGACGGCGTCGACATCACGCCCAGCTGTGGCGGACCGGAGCTCGACGACGCGGCAGTCTCGTTGCCGCTGCTCCTGATCCTGGTGGCGGTTGGCGTGGTCGTGGCCCTGGGCGCCCGCCGGTATACCCCCCGGGCGCGATGGAGCGCTCGCGCGGGGCTCGCCGTCCTCGCCGTCGCGTCCGTGCTCGCGGTCGCGTGGTGGCCGCGGGACACCTACCTCTGAGGCGCGGACGACGACGCCCCGGCCACCCTGGGACAGGGCGACCGGGGCGTGCGCGAGAAGGTCAGCGACCCTGGTTGGCGACGGCCTTGATGGCCTCGGCCGCGGCCTCGGGGTCGAGGTACGTGCCGCCCGGGTTGGTGGGCTTGAGCGTCTCCTCGTCGAGCGTGTAGAGCAGCGGGATGCCCGTCGGGATGTTGATCCCGGCGATCGTGCCGGAGTCGACGTCGTCCAGGTGCTTGACCAGGGCGCGGATCGAGTTGCCGTGCGCGGCGACCAGGACGGTCTTGCCGGTCTTGAGGTCGGGGACGATCTCCGACTCCCAGTAGGGCAGCGCGCGGACGAGCACCTGCTCGAGCGCCTCGGCGCGCGGGATCGGCTCGCCGGCGTAGCGGGGGTCCGTGTCCTGCGAGAACTCCGAGCCGAGCTCGATGTCCGGCGGCGGGAAGTCGTACGAGCGGCGCCAGAGCATGAACTGCTCCTCGCCGTACTCGTCGAGCGTCTGCTTCTTGTCCTTGCCCTGCAGCGCGCCGTAGTGGCGCTCGTTCAGGCGCCAGGAGCGCTTGACGGGGATCCAGTGCCGGTCGGCGGCGTCGAGCGCCAGGTTGGCGGTCGTGATGGCCCGGCGCAGCAGCGACGTGTGCACGACGTCGGGCAGCACGCCCGCGTCCGTGAGCAGCGTCCCGCCGCGCTTGGCCTCCGCGACGCCCTTCTCCGAGAGGGCCACGTCGACCCAGCCGGTGAACAGGTTCTTCGCATTCCACTCGCTCTCGCCGTGGCGGAGCAGCACGAGGGTGTAGGTCATGGGTCCATCCTGCCGCAGCGGGTGTCCCCCGTCGCAGGGACGTCAGTCCCTGGACGGTCGGTGGGGCTCCCGGGCGACCGAGTAGACCTTGAGCAGCTGGTCGGCCGCCGTGTCCCAGCCGAACCGCTCCGCGACCGGGCGCGCGGCGTCCCCGTAGGCGAGCAGGCGTGGGCGGTCGGCGAGCAGGTCGGCGAGCTCGTCGGCCCAGCGTGCCGGGTCGTGGCCGCGGACCAGCCGACCCGAGACCCCGTCGTCGACGATCGAGCGCAGGCCGCCCACGGCCGCGGCGACGACGGGCACGCCGGCCGCCTGGGCCTCCGCAGCGACGAGCCCGAACGACTCCGAGCGCGAGGGCATCGCGACGAGGTCGGCCGCGTGGTACCAGGTGGCGAGGGTGTCGCGGTCGGCGGGCGGGCGGACCATGACGTCGTCGGCCACGCCCGTCACCGCAGCCAGGGCGAGCAGCTCACGGACCGACGTCGAGCGGCCGGACGGCCCACCGAGGACGACGAGCAGCGGCACGGGACGGCCCGCGGCGCGGAGCACGCCGAGCGCGCGGACGAGCACGTCGGGGGCCTTGAGGGCCTGCACACGGCCGGCGAACAGCACGATGTCGCGGTCGACGGGCAGCCCGAGCGTGCGGCGGGCGGCGACCCGCCCGGCCGCAGGCACGGGTGCGAAGCGGCGCAGGTCCACACCGGGCTCCACGACGTGCACACGGGAGGGGTCGGCGCCGTAGAGCTCGACGAGCTCGCGCGCCTCGGCCGGGGTCGAGGCGACCAACGCGTCGGCCTCGGCGACCACCTGCTCCTCGCCCAGCTCGCGCGCGGCCGGCTCGGCCTCGTCGCCCGGTGCGAGAGCGGCGTTCTTGACCCGCGCGAGGGTGTGCGCGGTGTGCACGAGCGGGACCTCCCAGCGGTCGGCCGCGATGCGACCGACCTGGCCGGAGAGCCAGTAGTGCGAGTGCACGACGTCGTACCAGCCGGGCCGGCGGGCCGACTCGGTGCGCAGGACGCCGGCCGCCATCCCGCACAGGACACCGGGCAGGTCGTTCTTGTCGAGGCGCTCGAACGGCCCGGCCGGGACGTGGTGCACGAGCACCGGCGGCACGACGCCGGCCGGGACGTCGTCGGCCAGGAGCACCGCGCGGCTCTCGTCGGGCGACAACGCCTCCCCCGACGCATCGGCGCCCGGCAGCACCACGGTCTCGGGCAGCTCCGAGGAGGTCGCGCGCGTGAACACCTCGACGCGTGCGCCGCGGGCTGCGAGCGCGCGGGACAGCTCGAGGACGTAGACGTTCATGCCGCCGGCGTCGCCGGTGCCGGGCTGCTCGAGCGGCGAGGTGTGCACCGAGAGCATGGCGACGCGGGGTGCGCGGGTCACGTGGGCTCCTGTCGGCGGGTGGTCTTCTCCCGCCATTCTCCCGCAGTGCGGCCGTGCTCGCTCCGGGACCTCCGGGCGTCTCAGGGAATGGGCACGATGCAGGCGGGGGCCGGGAGCGGGAGCCGTGAGACGACGGACCCGTCCGGCGCCATCACCGTCAGCGCGCCACCGATCTGCTCGGCGACGACCGTCCAGCCGTCGACGACCTCGTGGTGCCGCGGCCAGGAGCCCGGCAGCTCGTCGTCGGCGACCGTCGCGAGGAGACCGTCGGCGCCGACGGCCAGGCGCGCGATCACGTCGCCGCCGCGGACGCCGACCAGCAGGCGGTCACCGTCGAGCAGGACGTGCGCGAGCAGGGAGTCCGTGGCGACCGGCACGCGCTGCAGCTCGGTGCCCGCGGGCCAGGCCAGGACGTGCATCGAGTTGTCGAGCTCTCCCACGACGTACGCGTGCCGCCCGTCGGCCGCGAACGCGACGTGCCGCGGGCCGGTGCCGGGCGCGAACGTCGCCGCGGTCCCGTCCGGTCGCAGACCGCCGGCCGTGCGGGCGTAGCGGCGGATCTCGTCGGTGCCGAGGTCGACGACCAGCACGTGGTCGCCGCCCGGGTCGAGCGCGACGAAGTGCGCGTGCGGACCCTCCTGCCGCTCGGTGACCGGCCCGCTCCCCTCGTGCCCGAAGACCGCTGCCTCTCCGGCGAACGCACCGTCCTCGTCGAGCGGGATCGCGGCCAGGGTGCCCGAGCTGTAGTTGGCGACCAGCAGGGTGCGGCCGTCGACGACGACGTGGCACGGGTCGTCGCCGCCGGACGGGACCACCGCGCGCTCGACGAGCCCGTCGTGCGTCACGTCGAACGCGGTGACGGTGCCGTCGGTGTGCTCGTTGACCGCGTAGACCACCCGGCCGTTCGGGTGCGCCGCGACGAACGACGGCGACGGGGTCGTGGCGACCTGGCGCGGAGCGCGCAGCTCGCCGGTCGCGGGGTCGAGCTCGACGGTCCAGACGCCCTCGCCGAGGCCGACGGGCGTGCCGGCACCGGCCGACGGGTAGGTACCGATCCAGAGGTGGGTCACGGCGGACGAGCCTACGGTGCCGAACGTTCGAGCCGGCGCCGCTCGGCCAGCTCGTAGGCCTCGCGGACCGCTCCGAGCACCACCGAGGACTGCTCGACGACGGCGTCCCCGAGCACATCGACCAGCCCGCTGCGGGCGAGCACCTCACGGGTCGTCGGCGAGACGCCCGCCAGGACCAGCACGTTGCCCTCGTCGCGCAGCTGGCGCGCCACCCGCTCGAGCGCCTTGAGGAGCGTGGAGGACGGGATGCCGGTCGCCCCGCGCACGGACAGGACCACAGCGGCGTCGTGCGCGCCGGTCGTGTCCGGCCACTCCTCCTCGAACCGGCCCACCTCGGCGAAGAACCCGGAGCCGAACACGTGCAGCACCGTGGTGCGGCCGCTCGGCAGGGTCGCCGGGGCGTCCTCGATGCGCCACCCACCCTCGTCGTCCGGCACCAGTGCGACGATCCGCGCCTGCTTGGACACCTCGACCGCGTACAGCAGGATCGAGAGCCCGGCGCCCAGGAAGATCGCGTCCTGCAGCGGCAGCGCGGTGGTGGCCAGGAACGTCACGAGCATCGCGAGCGCGGACAGCCACGACGTCCGCACGACGAGCACGATGTCGGCCTTGCGGCCCCAGACGAGCTCGCCGCCGATGACGAGCAGCAGCCCGCCGATGACGGCCATCGGGATGATCCCGGCGACCGGGCCGACGGCCAGGACGAGCACCAGCAGCCAGATGCCGGCGAAGATGCCCGACCACCGGGTCTGCGCGCCCGCGCTCGTGCCGACGCCCGTGCGGGACAGCGAGCCGCCGGTCGGCAGCGCGGAGAAGAACCCGCCGGCGATGTTGGCCAGGCCCTGCGCGGTGAAGTCCTTGGACGCGTCGGGCCGCGAACCGTCCGGGTTCGGCACGGCCGCGCCGATGCCCGCGGACTGCGCGAGCGCGACGAGCGCGATCGCGATGGCACCCGTGGCGAGGTCGGGGATCGTCGACAGGTCGGGGAGGCTGAACGGGGGCAGCGTTCGCGTGATCGCGGCGATGTCGGAGACGCGCTCGATGTCGAAGCCCGCCGCGACGGCGACGACGGTCGCGACCACGAGCGCGACGAGGGTCGCGAGCGACTCGAGCCGCTTGACGAGGCGCGCGAGCGCCCAGATGACGACGGTCCCCACGGCGACCGCCGTGGTCAGGGGGTCCCAGGACCCGATGTGGGCGAACGAGTCGACCACCTTGCCGAGGGTGTTCGAGCTCTGCGGCGCGTAGCCCGTGGCGTCCTTGAGCACGCCCGTGATGATCTGCAGCGCGATGCCGGTGGTGAACCCGGTCATCACCGCGGTCGAGACGAACGACATGACCGACCCGAGCTTGAGCAGCCCGAGGATCAGCATCACGAGGCCGACGAGGACGGCGAGCGTGGCCAGCGCGCCGAGGTCGCCCGGCTGCAGCCCGGCCGAGGCCATCACGCTCTGCGACGACAGCGCGATGGCGCTGGTGAGCGTCGTGACCATGAGCACCGTGCGGGCGAAGACCGACCCGACGATCGTCGGCACGATGCCCGAGTACAGGCCCAGCGGCGCCGCGAAGCCGCCGATGCTCGCGTAGGCCATCCCCTCGGGGATGCTGAACAGCCCGGTGACGAAGCCCGAGACCGCGTCGCGGGGGGTCGGGCGCCCGAGCTTCTGCTTCGTCGCGGGGCGCGGGGCCGGCTCCTCGGTGGTCACGCTCGCGAGCATGCCAGGGCGGACCCACCCGTGTCTGTCAGGCCCGCGGTTCCGCCAGCCAGTCGGCGGGGTCGGCGAGCACGCGCGCCAGCTGGGCGAGCGCGCCGCCCGTCATCGCCGGCAGCTCGCCTGCGAGCGCGACGTCGACGCGCGGCTCGGCCCAGGGGGCGGCCAGGACGTGCGTCCGCAGCGCGGCCAGGACCGGCTCGCGCAGCCACGGGGCGAGGCGCGCGTACGTGCCGCCCAGGACGAGCTCGGAGACGTCGACGACGTTGACGACGTTCGCGAGCCCGAGCCCGAGCGCCGCGCCCGCCGCCTCGAGGGCCGCCGTCGCGCTCACCTCGCCGCGCCCGGCCGCCGCGACGAGCGCGTCGAGGCCCGCGTCCGGGTCCAGGCCGGCCGCGCGGAGCATCGCGTCCTGGCCGGCGACCTGCTCCAGGGTGCGCCCGTCGGCGACGACGGTGTGCCCGACCTCGCCCGCCCACCCGTGCCGGCCGCCGAACAGCTCGCCGCCGAGCACGAGCGCCGAGCCGATGCCGATCTCGCCCGAGACGTACAGGAAGCTGGGGCGGTCCTGGCCGGCCACGTGCCGCGCGGCCGACTCCGCGCGCGCGGCGAGGTCGGCCTCGTTCGCGAGCATCGGCGGGTGGGCTGCGAACGTGGGCGACGCGTCCGCGAGCGCGCGGGTCACGTCGACGTCGCGCCAGCCGAGGTTGGGGGCCAGGCGCAGGACGCCCGACGAGCGGTCGACCAGACCTGGGAGCGCGAGCGCGGTCCCGACGAGGCGTGGGCCGCCCGCCACGTCCTCGACGAGCGCGCCGAGGAGCGCCAGGGTGGCGGCCGGGTCGCTGCCGCGCAGGTCGGTGCGCCGGATGCGCTCGTCGAGCACGGTGCCGGCGAGGTCGACGACGCGCACGCCCAGGTAGTCGACGTTGATCTCGGTGCCGATCGCGGCGAGCGTGCCCGTGGGGGCGGTCAGCGGCACGGCAGGGCGGCCGGCTCGCTGGGGTGCGGCGGGGGCGAGCTCGGCGAGCAGTCCCCCGGCGACGAGCCGGTCGACGAGCGCCGACACCGTGGCCTTCGCCAGCCCGGTCGCGGCCGCCACGTCGGCGCGCGAGGGTGGGAGCTGGTGGGCGGCGCGCACGTCCAGGACCGTGCGCAGCACGAGGCCCAGGTTGTGCTCGCGCAGGCTGCCCTGCCGCGCCGCTGTCGCTCTCATGGGACTTGACCCTAGCCGTTCCCGGGCATAAGTTCATTCATACAACTAATCCCGTCTCAACGTTGAGAGGTCGCGTGATGGTGCGCAAGCCCACCCCCGATGACAAGTTCTCCTTCGGCCTGTGGACCGTGGGCTGGAACGCGCAGGACCAGTTCGGTTCCGCGTCCCGCCCGTGGCTCGACCCGGTCGAGTCCGTGCACAAGCTCGCCGAGCTGGGCGCCTCGCACGTGACGTTCCACGACGACGACGTCGTCCCGTTCGGCTCGTCGGACGCCGAGCGCGACAAGATCCTCGACCGCTTCCGCGGCGCGCTGGCCGAGACCGGCATCACGGTCGAGATGGTCACGACGAACACGTTCAGCCACCCGATCTTCAAGGACGGCGGCTTCACGTCGAACGACCGTCGCGTGCGCCGCTACGGCCTGCGCAAGGTCATCCGCAACGTGGACCTCGCCGCGTCGCTGGGCGCCGACACGTTCGTCATGTGGGGCGGGCGCGAGGGCGCGGAGTACGACTCCGCCAAGGACCTCAACGCCGCGCACGACCGCTACGCCGAGGGCATCGACACCGTCGCCGCGTACATCAAGGACAAGGGCTACGGCCTGCGCATCGCGATCGAGCCCAAGCCCAACGAGCCCCGCGGCGACATCCTGCTGCCGACGGTCGGGCACGCGCTGGCGCTCATCGCCAAGCTCGAGCACGGCGACATCGTCGGCCTCAACCCGGAGACGGGCCACGAGCAGATGGCCGGCCTCAACTACACCTCGGGCATCGCCCAGGCGCTGTGGGCCGAGAAGCTGTTCCACATCGACCTCAACGGCCAGCGGTCCATCAAGTACGACCAGGACCTGGTGTTCGGCCACGGCGACCTGTTCTCCGCGTTCGCGACCGTCGACCTGATCGAGAACGGCTTCCCCTCGGGCGGCCCGCGGTACGACGGCCCGCGCCACTTCGACTACAAGCCCTCGCGCACCGAGGACTTCCAGGGCGTGTGGGACTCGGCCGCGGCCAACATGTCCACGTACCTGCTGCTCAAGGAGCGGGCGCTCGCGTTCCGCGCCGACCCCGAGGTGCAGGCCGCGCTCGAGGAGTCGGGCGTGCTCGAGCTCTCGCAGCCGACGCTGGCCGAGGGCGAGACGCTCGCCGACCTGCTGGCCGACCGCAGCGCGTACGAGGACCTGGACGTCGACGCGGTCGCCGCCCGCGGCTTCGGCTTCGTCCGGCTCAACCAGCTCGCGCTCGAGCACGCGCTCGGCGCCCGCTGACCCACTCCCACCCGGCGTCCGGGCGGCCACCTGCCGCCCGGACGCCGCTGTCCTCCCTGGAGGTGCGTCGTGCCGCTCGTCGCCGGCGTCGACTCGTCCACGCAGTCCAGCAAGGTCGTCGTGCGCGACGCCGAGACCGGCGCGCTCGTGCGCTCCGGTCGGGCGTCGCACCCTGACGGCACGTCGGTCGACCCCCGCCACTGGTGGGACGCACTCCAGACCGCCATCGCCGACGCGGGCGGGCTCGACGACGTCGAAGCGATATCGGTCGGCGGCCAGCAGCACGGCATGGTCGCGCTCGACTCCTCGGGCGAGGTGGTCCGGGACGCGCTGCTGTGGAACGACACCCGCTCCGCCCAGGCTGCGCTGGACCTGATCGAGGAGCTCGGCGGGCCCCAGGCGTGGGCCGACGCCGTGGGCTCGGTGCCCGTCGCGTCGCTCACCGTGACCAAGCTGCGCTGGCTGCGCGACGCGGAGCCGGCCAACGCCGCGCGCGCGGCCGCGGTCGCCCTGCCGCACGACTGGCTGACCTGGAAGCTGTCCGGTGCCGCGGGGCTCGACACCCTCGTCACCGACCGGTCGGACGCGTCCGGCACGGGCTACTGGTCGCCGGCGTCCGAGGACTACCGCCGCGACCTGCTCTCGCTGGGCCTGGGCCACGACGCGGTGCTGCCGCGCGTGCTGGGCCCGTCCGAGGCGGGCCCCCGCTCGGTCGTCGGCGCTCGTCGGCCCCTGCTCGGCCCCGGCGCCGGCGACAACGCCGCGGCCGCGCTCGCCCTGGGCCTGGGGCCCGGCGACGTCGCGGTCTCGATCGGGACGTCGGGCGTCGTCAGCGCGATCTCGTCGGCCCCCACCGCCGACGGCTCCGGCCTCGTGACCGGCTTCGCCGACGCGACGGGCGCGTTCCTGCCGCTGGCCTGCACGCTGAACGCCTCGCGCGTGCTCGACGCGGCCGCGCGGATGCTCGGCGTGGACCACGCCGGCCTGTCCGCCCTCGCCCTGTCCGCCCCGTCGGGCGCCGACGGCCTCGTCCTGGTCCCGTACCTCGAGGGCGAGCGCACCCCGAACAAGCCGGACGCCACGGGCGCCCTGCACGGCCTGCGCCTGGCCAACACCACCCCCGCGCACCTGGCCCGCGCATCCGTCGAGGGGATGCTGTGCGCGCTGGCCGACGGCATCGACGCGCTGCGGGCGCAGGGAGTGCCCGTGCAGCGGCTGTTCCTCATCGGCGGCGGCGCGCAGTCGCAGGCCGTGCGCGAGATCGCGCCAGCGGTCCTCGGCCTCGACGTGCACGTGCCCACGCCCGGCGAGTACGTCGCCGACGGCGCCGCCCGGCAGGCCGCCTGGGTGCTCTCCGGTGCCTCGTCGGCCCCCGCCTGGAACGCCGCCGCCGAGGCGGCCGTGCACTCCGCCCCGGACGCGCCGCACGTGCGGGCGCAGTACGCGGCGGTCCGTGAGCTGACGGGGGTGCGTCCCGCCTGACCGCTCGCGCGCGAGAGCCCGGCCTCCACTGCGGGGGGCCGGGCTCTCGCGTCGTGCGGGGTGCTGCTGGGGTCAGTTGGCGGCTTCGTACGCCTGCCGCACCTCGGCCGAGATGCGACCGCGCTCCGAGACGGCCAGGCCGCGGCCCTTGGCCCACTCGCGGATCGCGTGCGCGTCCGAGTCGGAGCGGCGGCTGGCGCGCGGGGCGGCCGGGCGTCCCGACGACGTGCGCGCGCCCACCTTGCGGGCGTGGCCGACCCACTGGGCGAGCGCGTCGCGCAGCTCGCCGGCGTGCGCGGTGGTGAGGTCGATCTCGTACGTCACGCCGTCGAGACCGAATGTGACGGTCTCGTCGGCCGGGCCGCCGTCGACGTCGTCGACGAGCAGGACCTGGACCTTCTGTGCCATTGTGGGCTCCATTTGCGCGGTGCGGTCAGAGGTGTGCCCCCGTGGGCCAATTGCCCGATGTGGTCAGCATCGCACCGCGCGTCAACAATGGTCAAACGCTAGTCGGTATTTGCCGCGTCCTTCGCCTGCTGCTCGGCCTTGTCCATTCGGGCCAGCGCCTGGCGTTCCGTGCGGTCCGCATTGATGACCGCACGCATCCCGAACCAGAACAGCAGGCCCACGCCGATCGACGGAAGCAATGCGGCAAGAGCCGGTCCCCATGCACCCATGGCGCTCAGACCTGCGGCTTCACGAGCGGGAAAAGGATGGTGTCGCGGATTCCGCGGCCCGTCAGCGCGATGAGAAGGCGATCGATGCCCATGCCCATCCCGCCCGACGGCGGCATCGCGAACTCCATCGCGGTCAGGAAGTCCTCGTCGATCCGCATGGCCTCGTCGTCCCCTCGCGCGGCCAGTGCCGCCTGCGCCTCGAAGCGCTCGCGCTGGATCACCGGGTCCACGAGCTCGGAGTAGGCCGTGGCGAGCTCCATGCCGCGCACGTACAGGTCCCACTTCTCGACCAGGCCGCGCTTGGTGCGGTGGTCGCGCGTCAGCGGCGAGGTCTCGACCGGGAAGTCGACGACGAACGTCGGGGCCACGAGGCCGTTGCCCACGTGGTGCTCCCAGAGCTCCTCGATCATCTTGCCGTGGTTGCGCTGCGCAGGGGCGAGCTCGATCTCGGCCTTCTCGAGAAGTCGCAGCAATACGTCGTCCGGGGTGTCGTGCGTGATCTCCTGGCCGATTGCCTCGCCCAACGAGTCATACATCGGCAGGCGCGTCCACTCGCCTCCCAGGTCATATTCCGAGCCGTCGGCGAGAGTCACGACCGTCGAGCCGAACGCGTCAGCGGCGGCGGTCTGGACGAGATCCTGCGTGAGGTCGGCCATCGTGTGGTAATCGCCGTAGGCCTCGTACGCCTCGAGCATCGCGAACTCAGGAGAGTGAGTCGCGTCGACGCCCTCGTTCCGGAAGTTGCGGTTGATCTCGAACACGCGCTCCACGCCACCGACCGCGGCACGCTTCAGGAAAAGCTCAGGGGCAATTCTCAGGAAGAGCGGGATGTCGAATGCATTCATGTGCGTCTCGAACTGGCGGGCGGCGGCACCCTCGGGACGCACCTGCAGCATCGGGGTCTCGACCTCGACGAAGCTGCGACGGTGCAGGTTCTCGCGCACCGAGCGCAGGACGGCAGCGCGCTGGCGCACCATGTCCCGCGAGCGCTGGCTGACGACGAGGTCCACGTAGCGTTGGCGCACGCGGGCCTCCTCGGAGAGCTCGGTGCCCTCGTAGAGGTTGGGCAGCGGCCGGATCGCCTTGGCCGCGAGCTGCCAGGCGTCCGCGAACACCGACAGCTCGCCGCGGCGCGAGGCGATGACCTTGCCGTGCACGAACAGGTGGTCCCCGAGGTCGATGTCGGTCTTGAACGCCGCGAGCCGCTCCTCGCCGACCGCTGCCAGGCTGAGCATCGCCTGCAGGCGGTTGCCCTCGCCGTCCTGCAGCGTCGCGAAGCAGAGCTTGCCGGTGTTGCGCAGGAACACGACCCGGCCGGCCACGCCGACCTCGTCGTCCGTCTCCGTGCCCGCCTCGAGGTCCGGGTGCTCGGCACGGACCTGGGCGATGGTGTGGGTGCGCGGGACGGACACCGGGTAGGCCTCGGTGCCCTCCGCGAGGAGCCGCGTGCGCTTGTCGCGGCGGATGCGGATCTGCTCCGGGGTGTCGTCGGCCAGATCCTGGGGTGCGTCGCTCACCGGGCGATCCTACCGAGGCCGCCTGGGCGTGCCGGCCGCGGGCGGCGCCTGCGCGGTGTCTGTCCGGTCACGCGGTCAGGTCGAGCGCCAGGTCGAGGATCGGCGAGGAGTGGGTCAGCCCGCCGACGGACAGGTAGTCGACTCCCGTCGTCGCGACCTCGCGGGCACGGTCGAGCGTGAGGTTGCCGGTGGCCTCGAGCTCGATGCGGCCGCTCGTCGCCTCGCCGGCGCGGACCGCGGCGACGACCTCGCGCAGCGTCTCCGTGGGCATGTTGTCGAGCAGCAGGAACGTCGCGCCGGCGGCGACCGCCTCGAGCGCCTGGTCGGCCGTGTCTGCCTCGACCTGGATGGCCACCTCGGGGAACCGCGCGCGCACGGCCCCGACCGCGGCCGTGACCGATCCGGCCGCCGCGACGTGGTTGTCCTTGACCATCGCGACGTCGTAGAGGCCCATCCGCTTGTTCGTCCCGCCGCCGCAGCGCACGGCGTACTTCTCGAGCGCGCGCAGGCCGGGCGTGGTCTTGCGGGTGTCGAGGACCAGGGCGCCGGTGCCCGCGAGCGCGTCGGCCCAGCGGCGGGTGTGGGTCGCGACGCCGGACGCGCGCGAGGCGAGGTTGAGCAGCGTGCGCTCGGAGACCAGCAGCACCTGGACCGGACCGGTCAGGCGGGCCAGGACGTCGCCGCGGGCGACGCGGGTGCCGTCGGGGACGACGACCTCGACGCTCGCCCGGTCCAGCCCGAGCCGGTCGGCCACGGCGTCGAGCACCACGGGGACGCAGACGAGGCCGGCGAGCACGCCGTCCGCGCGGGCGACGAGGTCCGCGCTCCCCTGCTCGTCGGGCGGGATCGTCGACTGCGACGTGACGTCCCTGCCGGGCTCGGGGCCGAGGTCCTCGTCGAGCGCCGCGGCCACCACCCGGGCGATCGCTGCAGGGTCGGGACCGGGATCGCCGGGCAACCCGGCCGCCACCTCACGCACGCCCCCGAGGCTACCGGTCGCCCGCCCCCTCCTCGGGCCGCCCGGTCCCGCCCGGTCTGGGTCGACCTGGGTCGACTGGCGATCATCACGCCGATTCCGCATCATCACGCCGATTGCAACCAGCGTGATGAGGCGAGATCGGCGTGATGACGGCCAGCGCGGCGGGCGGCGGGCGGGCGGGGGCGGTGGGCGGGCGCGGGCGGTGGCGGGTTGCGCCCGATCAGCCCAGGGGCGCGCGGCGGGTGGTGAGGTGGCCGGCGGGGTCGAGGGAGAGGTCCAGGCGCTCGCGCCAGGAGTCGACCGGGACCGGGAAGTCGGTGCGGACGTGGCCGCCGCGGCTCTCCTCGCGCGTCAGCGCCGCGAGCGTCAGGGCGGTGGCGACCTGGTGGATGTTCGTCGTCTCCCACTCGGCGACCTGCGGCGCGGCCAGGCGGCGGCCGTCGTCGTGGCGGTCGTGGGCGTCGGTCGGGACCCGGTCGAGGGCGGCGAGCGCGCCGCGCAGGCCGTCGCCCGAGCGCAGCACGCCCGGCCCGTCGCTCGCGATCCGCTGGACGCGCGCGCGGGACGCCGCGGCGACGAGCGCCTCCGGGCCCGGCCGCGGGACGGGCGTCAGCTGGGGCAGCGAGCCGTCGGCGACCCGCGAGGCGATGTGCCGCGCCGCGCGCGTCGCGAAGACGAGGCCCTCGAGCAGCGAGTTGGACGCCAGCCGGTTCGCGCCGTGCACGCCCGTGCAGGCCACCTCGCCGACCGCGTACAGGCCCGTGATCGAGGTCCGCCCGACGAGGTCCGCGACGATCCCGCCCGAGTGGTAGTGCTGCGCGGGGGCCACCGGGATGAGCTCGGTCGCCATGTCGATGCCCGAGGCGGACAGCCGCTCGTGGATCGTCGGGAACCGCTTGCGCAGGAACTCCGCGCCCAGGTGCCGCGTGTCGAGCCAGACGTGGTCGGAGCCGGTCTCGGCCATCCGGCGGACGATCGCGTGGGCGACGACGTCGCGCGGGGCGAGCTCGGCCATGGGGTGGACGTCGGGCATGAACCGCACGCCGTCGGTGTCGAGCAGCAGCGCACCCTCGCCGCGGACGGCCTCGGAGACGAGCGTGAGCTGCCCCTTCACGCCGGAGCCGAGCCACAGCACGGTCGGGTGGAACTGCACGAACTCGACGTCGCCGAGCACCGCGCCGGCACGCAGCGCGGCGGCGATGCCGTCGCCGGTCGCCTGCGCAGGGTTGGTCGACGACCGGAACACCTGGCCGATGCCGCCCGTGGCGAGCACGACCGCGCGCCCGAGCGCCGCGCCGACGCCGTCGCGCTGCCCCTCGCCGATGACGTGCAGCGTGACACCGCACGCGGGACCGGGGCGGCCGTCAGGCCCGGGCGGGCCGGTCAGGACGTCCAGCACCAGGGCGTGCTCGATGACCTCGATGCCCGGGTCGTCGCGCACGGCCTCGATCTGCGCGACGAGCGCGCGGGAGATCTCGGCACCGGTCGCGTCGCCGCCCGCGTGGGCGATGCGGTCGGCGTGGTGGCCGCCCTCGCGGGTCAGGGAGATCCGGCCGTCGGGCGCCGTGTCGAACACCGCACCGCGGGCGACGAGCTCGCGCACGCGCGCCGGGCCCTCGGTGACCAGAACCTCGACCGCGCGCGGGTCGCACAGGCCCGCGCCCGCGTCGAGGGTGTCCTGCAGGTGGGCGGCCGGCGAGTCCGACGGGTCGAGCGCCGCGGCGATGCCGCCCTGCGCCCAGACGGTCGAGCCGGACGCGAGCGTGTCCTTGGTGACGAGCAGGACGCGCGGGACGCGGGTGCGCAGCTCCAGGGCGGCAGTCAGGCCGGCGATGCCGGAGCCGACGACGACCGCGTCCGCCTGCACGGTCCAGCCGGGCTGCGGTGCTGCGAGTCGGGTGGCCAGCACAGGGGCGACGGGCGGGCGGCTCACCGAGCGGAGCCGGGCTCGGAACCTGCGGAGGACGGCGCGACGAACTCGTGGGGGTGGTCCACGAGGTCACGCCCGCGGGCGAAAGGGACCCCGCTCGCCACCAGCCCGGACCGCTCGGTCCACTCCTCGGGCACCTGGCCCGGGTCCTCGGACAGGTCGACGATCCGGTTCTCGGAGTCGACGAGCACGACGTGCGGCGCGTAGGTGCGGGCCTCGGCGTCGGACATCGTGCCGTAGGCGATGACGATGACGACGTCGCCCGGGTGGACCAGGTGCGCGGCCGCGCCGTTGATGCAGATCTGGCCCGAGCCGGCCTCGCCTGCGATCGCGTAGGTGGTCAGCCGCGACCCGTTGGTCACGTCGACGATGTCGACCTGCTGTCCGGGCAGCAGGTCCGCCGCCGCGAGCAGGTCCGCGTCGATCGTCACCGAGCCCACGTAGTGCAGGTCGGCCTGGGTCACGGTGGCCCGGTGGATCTTGCCGGTCATCATGGTGCGCTGCAGCGTGGTCACGCGCGCTCCTCCCGTCGGTCCGCGCCCAGCACGAGCGCGGTGTTGTCGATCAGTCGGGTCGTGCCGACGCGGGCTGCGAGCAGCAGCAGCACCTCGCCGGCGTGGTCGTCGGGCACCTCGTCGAACGTGTCGGGGTCGACGAGCGCGACGTAGTCCACGTCGAGCCCGGCGAGCCGGGCCCGCGCCGCGGCGCGGACCGCCTCGGCGCCCTCGTCGGCGGCGGCGACGCCGGCGTGCAGCGCGGCGGGCAGCGCCAGGGCGTCGGCGCGCTCGCCGGCCGAGAGGTAGGCGTTGCGGCTGGACAGGGCCAGGCCGTCGTCGTCGCGCACGAGCGGGGCGCCGACGATCTCGACCGGCACCTCGAGGTCGCGCGCCATCCGGCGGATCGCGGCGAACTGCTGGGCGTCCTTGCGCCCGAAGATCGCGACGTCCGGCTGGGTCAGGTGGAGCAGCTTGAGCACGACCGTCACGACGCCGTCGAGGTGCCCGGGCCGCACGGCACCCTCGAGCACCTCGCCGATCGCGCCGGCCGTGACGCGCACGACCGGGTCGCCGCCGGGGTACATGACCGCGACGTCGGGCGCGAACACCAGGTCGTCCTCGCCGAGCAGGCCTGGGCCGGTGAGCAGGTCGAGGTCGGCGTCGAGGTCGCGCGGGTAGCGCGCGAGGTCCTCGGTCGGGGCGAACTGCAGGGGGTTGACGAAGATCGTCACGACCACGGTGTCGGCCAGCTCGCGGGCCCGCTCGACGAGCGAGAGGTGCCCGGCGTGCAGCGCGCCCATCGTCATGACGACGGCGCGGCGGTAGGGCCGCCCGCGCGTCGGAGCCAGATCCTGCCCGACGAGGGCAGCCGCGAGCTCGTCGCGCGAGCGCGCGAGCGTCGTGGTCCGGGTGGTCATGCGCCGTCCTCCTGCTCGTCGTCCTGCTGCTCTACCTTCTCCTGCAACGATCCCGCGCCGAGCTCCATGCCCGCGACCGGGGTGTCGTGGATCGCATCCAGCACCTGCGTCGCGGCGGCGTCGGTGATGAGGCCGGCGGCGAGCGCGCGACCAGCAGCCGAGCGCGCCAGCGCGCGGTAGTCGGTCACCACGTCGACCGCTCCCGTGGCCGCGGCGAACGCGGTGAGCGCGCTCTGGTGCTCGCGCACCGTGCCGGCGTCCCCACGGCGGACCGGACCGGTCAGCGAGCCGATCGCACCCGTGCCCCGCTCGGTCGCCGTGGTCTCGGCCCGGAGCGCGCCGTCGAGCGCCGCCTCGAGCAGCGGCGTGAGCATGCGGCCGGGGTCGTCGACGCCGGCCGCGGCCAGCGCCTGGGCGGCCTGCGCGACGAGCACGACGAGGTGGTTCGCCCCGTGCGCGAGGGCCGCGTGGTAGAGCCCGCGGTCGGCCTCGGCGACGACGACCGGCTCGGCGCCGATCTCGACGACGAGCGCCTGGCCGATGGGCAGCACGGGCGCGGGTGCGGTGACGGCGAACGAGGCGCCCACGATCCGGGCGAGGTCGAGCGACGTGCCGGAGAACGTCATCGCGGGGTGCAGCGCGAGCGGGATCACGCCCGCGGGCCGGGCCGGGGCGAGGACGTCGGTGCCGAAGCGGCCCGAGGTGTGCGCGACGATCTGGCCGGCCTGCCACGCCCCCAGGTCGGCCAGGCCCTGCACCAGCCCCGGCAGCACGTCGTCGGGCACCGCGAGCAGCACGAGCTCGGAGCGGCGCACGACCTCGGGGACGTCGACGACGGGCACGCCGGGCAGCAGGGACTCGGCGCGCTCGAGCGAGGCCCGCGAGATGGCGCTGACCGCGACGACCGGGTGCCCGGCGGCGCGCAGCGCGTTGCCGAGCACGGCCCCGACACGGCCGGCCCCGACCACGCCGACGCCGAGGCGTCCGGGCCGGTGCGCAGGGTCGCTCATGCGGGCGGCTCGGTCGTCATCCACCGCTCGGGCGTGGCCGCCGCCCGGGCGCTGCGGGCGCGCGCGGACTGCTCGTCGAGCAGCGCGGCCGCGACCTTGCCGTCGAGGTGCGCGACCGACGGGCTCACCGGTCCCGGCGTGGAGTGCACGACGAACGACGCGAGGCCGAGCCGGCGCTGCAGCGGCCCCTGGGCCAGGCCGAGGGACTGGGTGCGCTCGTGCGGCACGATGTCGAGCTGCCGGAACACCCGGCCCGAGCGCGCGAGCAGCGCGCGCTGCGTCACGAGGACGCCGTGCCGCCGCCAGCCGATGGGGTCGACCCACCGCGCCGACCGGGGCGAGCCCGTGAAGCCGCCGTCCTGGTCGCGGCCGTGCAGGGCCGCGTCGAGCGTGGCCTGCGGGTCGTCGACGCCCAGGTCCGGCAGCACCAGCCAGACGGCGGCCATCGCCTCGTCCAGCGTGGCGACCGGGTGCAGCACCGTCTCGCGCGCCTGGTCCTCGCCGTGGCCGTAGCCCGCGACGTTGATCTCGACGCGCCACCAGTCGGGCCCGCGCCACCACGGGCTCTGGCTCAGGCGGATGGCCTGCACTCGCCCGGGCGGCACCGTCTGCGCGCGCGACTCCGTCAGCCCGTGGCGCAGCCGGATGCCGTCGGGCGAGATCGCGGCCCGGAAGCTCGCGCCCTGGTTGACCCGGGTCCAGATGAAGCCGCCCGACGCGAGCAGGGCCGGGACCAGCACGAACGCGGCACCGACGTCACGCGAGACGACGCTGATGACGACGGCGGCGATCGCGAACACCACCACGGCGACCATCGCGCCGGAGCGCAGCGTCGCGATCAGCAGGCGCGGCATCGGGACCTCGTAGACCGGCCGCTCCGGCGCGTCGACGAACGTCGTGCTGAGCGGGGTCTGGTCGTCGAGGACCGTCGTCGGCTTCGCGTACGGGTCGATGGTCGGCTCGACGTCCGCACCGGCGGGCTGGTCGGCCCGAGCCGCGGGCTGCTCGCCCTGCGGCCGGCGCAGACCCGCGGCGAGCGCGAGGAGCTCGGTGCGCAACGCGTCCGCGTCGGCCTCCTTGAGGAACGCGAGCGACACGGCCGAGCCGGACCCGCCCGCCACCTCGAGCTTGAGCTCGGCGAGCCCGACGAGGCGCGCCAGCAGCGGCTGCACCACGTCGACCGCCTGCAGCCGGTCGAGCCGCGCCTGACGCTGCTGCCGGAACAGGACGCCGGTCTGCAGGTGCACCGCGTCGTCGGTCACCGCGAACCGGGTGGCCCGCCAGGCCAGGGCCGAGTAGCCGAACCCGACGAGCGCGACGACCGCGAGCCCGCCGACGACCCACAGCCAGACGTGCCCGTCCCGCAGGTTCACGACCTCGCGCAGGTTCTCGCCGAGCTGGTACCAGGACACGGCCAGGACGGCGACGAGCACCTTCCAGCCCTTGATCGCAGGCGTGACCGGGTGCATCCGGCGCCACGCCGTGGCATCGACCGTCTCCGCGGCGATCTCCTCGTCGGTGGCCTTCACAGGCCCGCCAGCCTCGCCTCGCCCCGCGACGCGAGGCGCTCGCGCAGGCGCGCGGCCTCGTGCGGCGGGAGGCCGTCGATCGTGGCGGTCGTCGCGGGCGACGCGGTGTGCAGCTGCACGGACGCGATGCCGAACTTCCGCGCGAGCGGGCCGGCCGTCACGTCGACGTACTGCATGCGTCCGTAGGGCACGACGACGAGCTGGCGGAACATCAGACCCTTGCGGACCAGCAGGTCGTCGGACCGCTCGGCGTAGCCGATCGCGCGGACCTGGCGCCGGGTGAGCAGCACGAGCCAGAGGACGAGGAGGGCGACGGCCGCGGCGGACGCCCACACCCATGGCTCACCTGTCAGGACCGCGATGACGACGAGGACCGCCAGCGGCAGGGCGAAGACGATGCAGGTCGTCGTGATCCGGGCGGCGGCCAGCCGCGGCGAGACGCGGCTCCAGGTGACGTCCGCGGGGTCGAACGGTTCGCTCATGCGCCCATCCTCGCACCGGCTAGGAAACGGTCTTGCCGACCTCGGCCTTGGGCTCCGCGGGAGGGATCCGGCAGAACCCCTCGACCACCACCCCGACGACCGACATCGCGAGCGCACCCGCCGCGGCCGCGCCGCTAGCCCACGCCCGGTCACCGCCTGCCGGCAGGTCGAGCTCGCCGAGCCAGATGACCAGCTGCCCGCCGTACCAGCCCACGAGCAGCGCACCCGTGTACGCGGCGGCCTTGGCCAGCACCGCCGTGCGCGCGGCCCGGATCGGGTCGAGCGTCGGCCGCTTGCCTCGCAGGAACTGGCGCACCGCCCAGCCCATCGAGAAGACGACCCCCGCGATGAGCAGCTCGACCGGACCCACGAGCCACGACACCTCGGGCAGCGTGGTGCCCCGGTCGCGCAACGAGGTCAGCAGCCACCACGTGATCGCCCCGACGCCGAGGGCGATCGCGACGAGGTGGCGCGCGTGGGTGCGACCGATCACGCCGGCTGCACCGAGCCACCGAGCTCGCCGGCCGGGTCGGGCGACGCCGCGGGCACGGGCGCGGTCAGCCAGTCGAGCGCGAGCCAGCGCACGCCGTCGCGGTCCGGCGCGGTCGCGGCGAGCGCGGCGACCGGGCCGCCGCCGAGGCCGGGCAGCACCGCGTCGGGAGAGACCTGCGCCCACGGCTGCAGCACGAAGGCGCGCTCGTGCGCCCGGGGGTGCGGGACCTCGAGGTCGTCGGACACGGCGGTCAGGGAGCCGTACACGATGATGTCGACGTCCAGGGTCCGCGGGCCCCAGTGCTCGTGGCGCTCGCGCCCGTGCGCCTGCTCGACCGACTGGGTCGCGCGCAGCAGGTCCCGCGCCGACAGCGAGGTGCGGGCGAGGACCACCGCGTTGAGGAAGTCCGGCTGCTCCGGGCCGCCGACGGGAGCCGTGCGCGCCAGGGGCGAGACGTCGACCACCTGGACGCCCGGGATGTCGCCGAGGTCGCCGACCGCCCGGCGCAGCGTGTCCTGCGGCGCACCGAGGTTGGAGCCGAGCGCGAGGACCACGTCCACGGGCGCGTCCGGGGTGCGGTCGAAGGCGTCGACGACGAGCTCGCCATCGACGGGGCTCGCGGCCGCGGGCGGTGCGCTGGGGGTGACGCCGGTCGGCAGCGCGCCCGTCGGGGCCGGCGCGACGATGACGGGCGCGCTGGGGTTCGGGGCGACCGGGAGGGCCGCGGTGGGCGGCGGACCGGCAGGGGCCGCCAGCGCGGGCGCCTGCGCGACGTAGGGCTCGGCGGCGGGCAGCTTGGTGCGGTCACGCCGGACGGCGACCACGACGTCGCCGAACGGCACCTCGATCGGCGCCTGCGGCTTGTGCACCGCGACGTCGACGGCCTGGACGATCGCGTGCGCGAGCACGGTCGCGGCGATCCGCTCGGCGACGGTCTCGATCAGGTCCACGGGCTCGCCGCTGAGCACGGCCGAGACCTGCAGGGCGAGCTCGCCGTAGTTGAGCGTGTGGGCGAGGTCGTCGCGCGCGGCGGCCCGGCGGGTGTCGAGGTGCACGATCACGTCCGCGACGAACACCTGCCCCTCGCGGCGCTCGTGCTCGAACACCCCGTGGTACCCCGTGGCGGTGATGCCCGTGAGCCGGATCTGGTCCAGGCGGCGCCGCTGGTCGTCGACCACGGCCCCCTCGTCGAAATGGCTCACCGGCCCGTCCCTCCTGTCCTCGCGTCGTCGTCGACGGCGAGCTCGTCGTCGTCGCGCGGCACCTGTGCAGACTGCCACGCCGCCGCCACGCGCACGGCATCGACCGACGCGGGAACATCATGGACCCGCACGCACCACGCGCCGTGCGACGCGGCGAGCGCGCTGATCGCGGCGGTCGCACCGTCGCGCGCGAGCGGGGGCGCCGGGGTCCCGTCCGGACCGGCGAGCAGGTGGCCGAGGAACCGCTTGCGGCTCGCCCCGACCAGCACCGGGAAGCCGTCGGCGACGAGCTCCGGCAGGCGGGCCAGCAACGGCCAGTTCGCGGCACCGGGCTTGGCGAAGCCGAGTCCGGGGTCGAGCACGAGCTGGTCGTCGTGGACGCCGGCCGCGCGCAGCTGCACGCGTCGCTCGGCGAGCTCGCGGCGGACGTCGGCCACCACGTCGCCGTACGCGGCCAGCTCGTCCATCACGTCGGCGTGGCCGCGCCAGTGCATCGCGACGTAGGTGACGCCCGTCGCCGCGACCACGCCCGCCATCTCGTCGTCGGCCAGTCCGCCCGACACGTCGTTGACCAGCACCGCGCCGCGCTCGACGGCGGCCTCGGCCACCCGGGCGCGCGTCGTGTCGACGCTCACGGCCGCGCCGCGCGCCGCGAGCGCCTCGATGACCGGCAGGACGCGGTCCAGCTCCTCGGCGACCGGCACGCGGCGGGCACCGGGGCGGGTGGACTCCCCGCCGACGTCCAGGAGGTCGGCGCCCTGCTCGAGCAGCGTGAGCCCGTGCGCGACCGCCGCGGCGGGGGTGTACCAGCGGCCGCCGTCGGAGAACGAGTCGGGCGTCACGTTGACGACGCCCATCACCAGGGTGCGCTCGGAGCTCAGGTGCTCCGGCAGCCGGGGCGGTCGCAGGGGACTCACGGGAGCGATCGTAGGGCCGGGCGGGTCGGGTGCGTCAGCGTCCGAGGACGAGGCTCATGGCCTCGGCGCGCGTCGCGACGTCCCGCATCTGACCGCGGACGGCCGACGTGACCGTGCGCGAGCCGGGCTTGCGCACGCCACGCATCGACATGCAGAGGTGCTCGCACTCGACCACGACGATGACGCCGCGGGGCTTGAGGATCTCGACCATGGCGTCCGCGACCTGCGACGTGAGCCGCTCCTGGACCTGCGGCCGGCGGGCGTAGACGTCGACGAGACGCGCCAGCTTCGACAGCCCCGTGATGCGGCCGTCCGCACCGGGGATGTACCCGACGTGCGCCACCCCGTGGAACGGCACCAGGTGGTGCTCGCACGTGGAGTAGACCTCGATGTCCTTGACCAGCACCATCTCCTCGTGACCGAGGTCGAAGGTGGTGGTCAGGACGTCGGCGGGCTCCTGGTAGAGGCCCGCGAAGATCTCACGGTAGGCACGCGCCACCCGGGCCGGTGTCTCCAGGAGGCCCTCGCGCTCGGGGTCCTCGCCGACGGCGATCAGCAGCTCGCGGATCGCCGCCTCGGCGCGCGGCTGGTCGTAGTCGCCGACCGCGCGGCCCTGACCTGGCGCCCGGACGTGCACGGGGTCGACCATCAGGCGTCGGGCGACTGCGTCGGCGGGACCTCGATGACCTCGGTCACGGGGTGCTCCTCGTGCGCGGCGGCGGCCTCGTCCTCGGGGATCACGGCGTGGCCGTTGCTCAGCGACTTCTCGTTGCGCCCGCGCACCGGCGGACGGTCGGAGACGGCGCGCTGGTCGCTCGAGAGCCACACCGTGCGGGCGTCGCGCTTGACGACCGGGCCGAAGATCTCGGCCAGCTCGGCGGCGTTGAGCGTCTCCTTCTCGAGCAGCTCGAGCACCAGGTGGTCGAGCACGTCCCGGTACTGGACCAGGATCTCCCACGCCTCGTCGTGCGCGTGCTCGATGAGCGCCCGCACCTCGAGGTCGATCGACCCGGCGACGTCCTCGGAGTAGTCCCGCTGGTGGCCGACGTCGCGGCCCAGGAACATCTCCGACGACTCGGCACCCAGGCGGATGGCGCCGAGGCGGGCGCTCATGCCGAACTGCGTGACCATGCGGCGGGCCGTGGCGGTGGCCTTCTCGATGTCGTTGCTCGCGCCCGTGGTGGGGTCGTGGAAGACGAGCTCCTCGGCGACGCGGCCGCCCATCGCGTAGGCGAGCGTGTCGAGCAGCTCGTTGCGCGTCGTGGAGTACTTGTCCTCGAGCGGCATGACCATCGTGTAGCCGAGCGCACGGCCGCGGGGCAGGATCGTCACCTTGGTCACCGGGTCGGTGTACCGCAGGGCCGCCGCCACCAGGGCGTGACCGCCCTCGTGGTACGCGGTGATCTTCTGCTCCTTGATGTTCATCGCACGCGAGCGCTTCTGCGGGCCGGCGATGACACGGTCGATGGCCTCGTCGAGAGCCTTGTCGTCGATGACCTGCGCGTTGTTGCGGGCGGTCAGCAGCGCGGCCTCGTTGAGCACGTTCGCCAGGTCGGCACCCGTGAAGCCGGGCGTGCGCCGGGCGACGGCGAGCAGGT
Organism: Cellulomonas sp. PhB150; assembly: GCF_003755175.1. Taxonomy (GTDB): domain Bacteria; phylum Actinomycetota; class Actinomycetes; order Actinomycetales; family Cellulomonadaceae; genus Cellulomonas. The sequence continues at coordinate 141,816 of NZ_RKHX01000003.1, forward strand.
CCACGTGCGGGGCCATGGGCTTGCCCTTGGCGTGCACGGTGAGGATCCGCTCGCGGCCCTTGAGGTCCGGCGGGTCCACGGCGACCTGGCGGTCGAAGCGGCCCGGGCGCAGCAGCGCGGGGTCCAGGATGTCGGGGCGGTTGGTCGCCGCGATGAGGATGACGTTCGTCTTGACGTCGAAGCCGTCCATCTCGACCAGCATCTGGTTGAGGGTCTGCTCGCGCTCGTCGTGCCCGCCGCCCAGGCCGGCTCCGCGGTGGCGGCCGACCGCGTCGATCTCGTCGACGAAGATGATGGCGGGGCTGTTCTCCTTGGCCTGCTGGAACAGGTCCCGCACACGGCTCGCGCCGACGCCGACGAACATCTCGACGAAGTCCGAGCCGGAGATCGAGTAGAAGGGCACGCCCGCCTCACCGGCGACCGCGCGGGCCAGCAGCGTCTTGCCGGTTCCCGGGGGGCCGTAGAGCAGCACGCCCTTGGGGATCTTGGCGCCGACGGCCAGGAACTTGGCGGGCTCCGCGAGGAACTCCTTGATCTCCTGGAGCTCGTCGAGGGCCTCGTCGACCCCGGCCACGTCGGCGAACGTGACCTGCGGGGACTCCTTGTTGGCGAGCTTGGCGCGCGACTTGCCGAAGCTCATCACCTTCGAGCCGCCGCCCTGCATGTTCGACATCAGGAACCAGAAGATGGCCAGGATGATGACGAACGGGATGACGATCCCGAGCAGCCCGGACCACCACGACGGCTGCGGGTTGACCGAGTTGTAGCCCTTGGGCGGGTCCGCCGCGGTGATCGCCTCGGCGACCGTCTCGCCCTGCGGCTGCGTGTAGCTGAAGTAGACGCGCTTGCCGAGGTTGTCGTCACCGACGACGAAGTCCTTGGTGAGCGTGAGGTCGACCCGCTGGTCGCCGTCCGTCATCTTGGCCTGCTCGACCGTCGTCCCCTTGAGCAGCGCGAAGCCGTCGGAGGTGTCGATCTTGGAGATCTTGGGGGAAGCCAGCGTGCTCATGCCGATCCAGATCAGGACGACGGCAAGGAGCACCCAGAGGAAGGGGCCACGGGTCAGGCGTTTGAGGTTCATCGGCGGTCGGGGCGAGCCCTTCCTCCTGTGTTCGCAGGGCTGGTCGGCTCGAAACTACACGGTGAACCTGTCGGCTCCGGCCGCTGTTCGCCCAGGGCACAGACGGGCACCGGCGAGGCTCAGGCCCCGTAGACGTGCGGTGCGAGGGTCCCGACGAACGGCAGGTTCCGGTACTTCTCGGCGTAGTCCAGGCCGTAGCCGACGACGAACTCCGGCGGGATGTCGAAGCCGACGTAGCGCACGTCCACCTCGACCTTCGCGGCCTCGGGCTTGCGGAGCATCGTGGCGATCTCGACGCTCTCCGGGCCGCGGCTGCGCAGGTTCGACAGCAGCCAGGACAGCGTGAGACCGGAGTCGATGATGTCCTCGACGACGAGCACGTGGCGGCCGGTCAGGTCCGCGTCCAGGTCCTTGAGGATCCGGACCACGCCCGAGGACTTGGTGCCCGACCCGTACGACGAGACGGCCATCCAGTCCATCTGGACCGACGTGTGCAGGCGGCGGGCCAGGTCGGCCATGACCATGACCGCGCCCTTGAGGACGCCGACGAGCAGCAGGTCCTTGCCGGCGTAGTCGACGTCGATCTGTGCCGCGATCTCGTCGAGCCGCGTGTGCAGCTGCTCCTCGCTGAGCAGGACCTTCTCCAGGTCGTCGCCCATGTCCGCAGGATCCACAGCTACTCCTCGTTCGTGTGCTCGATGGGGCTTCCGCCCTCGTCGTCCCCGGCCGCGACGGCGACGGACGACGGCCTCGGCGGGCCGATGACTAGCGTGCCATACGCCCGTGAGCCCGCGAGCCCGCCCGGCAGCGCGACGGGCCCCTGCCCGTGCCAGTCGACGACGAGCGCGTCGAGCGCCAGCACGTGCACGCGGTGCGTCGAACCCGCGGGCGACCCGGCGGCCACGGCGGCCGCGCGCAGCGCCCGGCGGCGCACCGCGGTGAGCGCCCCGGCGAGCACCCCGACGTCGAGCTCGACGCCACTCGCCGACGCGTCGCGTCGATCGGTCGCGTCGTCGGGACGAGCCGACGTGGGGCCGACCGGTCGGCCGGGACCAGCGGTGCGGCGCGGGTCCGCGGCGCGGCTCGCGCCGGCCGCCCGGCGGGCCGTCGCCACGAGGTCCGCCGCGAGCGCGTCGAGCGCGGCCGCGTCCTCGGCGAGCTGCTCGGCCGTGCGGGACAGCGCCTCGGGGACACCCGAGCCGAGCACGCGGTCGAGCAGCGGCATCACCTCGGCGCGCACGCGGCTGCGCAGGGGGTCGCCGGGGCCGCCGTCGTTGGTCGGGTCGTGCCACGGGACCAGCCCCTGGGCCTCGCAGGCCGCCGCGGTGTCCGCCCGGCGCAGGCCGAGGACGGGCCGACGAAGCACCCCACGGACCGCCGGCATCCCGGCCAGCGACCGCGCCCCCGAGCCGCGCGCCAGCCCCAGCAGCACGGTCTCCGCCTGGTCGTCGAGCGTGTGCCCGAGCAGCACGGCTGCGGCCCCCTCGCGCTCGGCCGCGTCCTCCAGCGCGGCGTACCGCGCCGCACGGGCGGCGGCCTCGGGACCACCCGCGGCGTCGACGGACACCCGCACGACGAGCACGGGGTCCAGCCCGAGCCGGCGGCACGTCGCCGCGGCCCGCTCGGCGACCTCGGCGGACCCGTCCTGGAGCCCGTGGTCCACGACCACCGCGCCCGCTCGGAGCTCGCCACGTCGTGCGACGAAGGCCGCGGCCGACGCGAGCGCGAGCGAGTCGGTGCCCCCGGAGCACGCCACGAGCACGAGCGACCCGGCCGGGAGGTCGGCGGTCGCGGACGACACCGCGGTCCGTGCCGCGGCCACCGCGAGGTGCGGCCCGCTCATCGGCTCAGCCGTGCACCCGACGCACCCAGGAGGGCGGGTCGGCGATCTCGGTGGCGGTCGGCAGGTTCTCGCTCGAGGCCCACACGGCGTTGAAGTCGTCCTGGCCGACGTCGGTGCGGACGGCCCGGACGAAGGCGGCGCCGTCGCGGTACTGCGCGAGCTTGGTGTCGAGCCCGAGCAGCCGCCGCAGCACGCGCGGCGCTCCGCCGGCGGAGGCGCCCTGGTCCCGCTTGGCCTCGAACTTCCTGCGGATGGCCTTGACGCTGGGGACCACGGAGGGGCCGACCTCGTCCATCGCGACGTCCGCGTGCCCCTCGAGCAGCGCCATGACGGCGCCGACCTGCTCGAACACGGCCCGCTGCTCGTCGGTCAGGACGTCGATGACCGACCCGCCCCGCACGATGTTCCCGACGGACGAGACCAGCTCGTTGCGCCGCTCCTCGGTGAAGTCGTTCAGCAGCGACGCCGACCGCTCGCGCAGGTGCGCGGCCAGGAACGGCGCGTGCGCGAACTGCAGGGCGTGGGTCTGCTCGTGCAGGGCGACCCAGAGGCGGAAGTCGGCGGGCTCGACGCCGAGCGTCCGCTCCAGGTGCAGGATGTTGGGCGCGACGAGCAGCAGCCTGCCCCGGCCGTCGTCGGCCGCCGTGAAGGGGTCGAACTGGCCGAGCACCTTGCCGGCCAGCAGCGCGAGCACGCCGCCCACCTGCGTGGCCGCGGCGAGCCGCGACGCCGCGCTCGAGCGGTGCTCGCCGACCACGGCGGTCAGCGGCTCGGCCATGACGGCGAACATCTGGGTGTTGGCGCGGGCCCAGCCGGGGCGGTCGACGACGAGCACGCGTGACACGTCGCCCGGCGCGCGGCCGTCGGACGGCCTCAGCCCGGTGCTGCCCGCGATGTGCTCGGCGGCCGGGCCGGCCACGTCGCGCAGCTGCCCGACGAGGTCCTCGAGCTCGGCCCGGTCCGCCCGCGGCCCGGGCGGCGCGAGGCGACCCGCGACCTTGGCTGCGGCATCCCAGTCGACCGGCGGCTGCTCCATGCGAAGACGCTAACCCGCGCGGCCCCGGTTGCCCCCGCGTTGCGCCGAGCGCGCAATCCACGCGCTTCACCCGTCGCCTAGCGGCAGCCGCAGCCGGCGAGGGTGGTGGCGAAGGCGTCGATCGCCTGCCGCGGGGCGTACTGGCCGATCGCGCCGGTGTCGTCGGCGATCACCGCGAACACGAGCTGGCGCCCCTCGGAGTCCATCACGGTGCCGGACAGCGCGGTGACCGACTTGAGGCTCCCGGTCTTGGCCCGGAGCAGCCCGCGCGCGGGCGACTGCGTGAAGCGGTCGGTCAGCGTTCCCGTCAGCCCGGCGATGGGCATCCCGATCGCGACCGAGCGCAGCGTCGGCTCCTCGGGGTCGGTCGAGAGCCGGACGAGGTCGGCGAGCATCGCGGGCGGGATCTTCGAGTCGTAGCCGAGCCCGGACGCGTCGGACAGGTGCGCGCCCGCCGTGCTCACCCCCGCGAGCTGGACCGCGCGCAGCACCGCCTGCGTGCCGCCCTCGAAGCTCGCCGGCAGGCCCGCCTGGATCGCGACGAGCCGGGAGACCACCTCGGTGATCGTGTTGTCGGAGGTGTCGAGGAAGAAGTGCACGATCTGGTCGAGCGGCGCGCTGCGCACCACGCCGAGCTCGAGGCCCTCGGCCGGCGCCGTGCCCCGCGTCGGCGCCCCGTCGACCGTGATGCCGGCCTCGGCGAGCCGGGTGGCGAACGTGCGCGCCGCCTCGAGGGCCGGGTCCGGGTAGCGCGGCGGGTAGTCCTCGACGCCCCGGAACGGCCGGGTCACGCCGATCTGCACCGCGAGCGGCGTCACGGGCGCGACGTAGCCGGCCGCGATGTCGTTGGCGTCCCAGCCGGGGCTCAGGCGCGGTCCGGAGAAGAGCGTGTCGTCGAACCGCAGCCGGACCGTCGTCGTCCCGGCGAGCTTGAGCTTCGCGGCGGTCGCGCGGGCGAGGTCGCCCAGGCCGGCGTGGCCGAGCACCGCGTCGTCGTCGCCCTTGTCCGCGTTGAGCATCATGTCGCCGCCGCCGACGAGCACGACGTCGTCACCCGATCCCCGGACCGCGCGCGTCGGCAGCGTCGTGCCGGTCGGGAGGGTGTCGAGCGCGGCGATCGCGGTGACGAGCTTGGCCGTCGAGGCGGGCGTGCGGCCCTCGGCGGGCAGGTGCGAGCCCAGGACGTCGCCCGTGAGGCGGTCGGTGACGACGACGCCGACGTGGGAGGCCTTGCCGAGACGCTCGTCGCCCGCGAGGTCGTCGACCAGGGACTGGATCCTGCTCACCGCCGGCAGGGGCGCCTGGGGGTCCAGGGCCGGCAGCGCGGCGGCCGCGTCGGGAGCCTCGACGGCACCGGGTGCGGTCGGGAAGGCCGGGGGCGGGGCCTGCGAGGGGGCCAGGGTGAGCGGACCGGGGACCACATCGTGGGCATCCGCGGTCACGTACGCACCTGCGGCGAGCACCACGACGAGCGCGAACGTGCCTGCGACGCGCGCTCCTGTGGCCATGATCACCCGTCTCGGTCGAGATCACCGGAGCGATCCCCCCGGCGGTGCGTCAGACTACTGTCCGAGACAAAGGCGCCCCCGACACCCAGGCGCGCCGTCACCACGACATGTGTCGCGCGTCGCACAGGCCCCGGGACCCGGTCGCCGTCAGCGCGGTGGAGGAGAGCTGTGGAGTTCGACGTCACGATCGAGATCCCCAAGGGCCAGCGCAACAAGTACGAGGTGGACCACGCCACCGGCCGCATCCGGCTGGACCGGATGCTGTTCACCTCGACGCGCTACCCCGACGACTACGGCTTCATCGAGGGCACCCTCGGCGAGGACGGCGACCCGCTGGACGCGCTCGTCCTGCTCGAGGAGCCGACGTTCCCCGGCTGCCTCATCCGCTGCCGCGCGCTCGGCATGTTCCGCATGCGCGACGAGGCCGGCGGCGACGACAAGGTGCTCTGCGTCCCGACGGGCGACCAGCGCGCCGCGTGGCGCCAGGACATCGACGACGTCTCCGACTTCCACCGCCTGGAGATCCAGCACTTCTTCGAGGTCTACAAGGACCTCGAGCCGGGCAAGTCGGTCGAGGGCGCCCACTGGACGGGTCGCGCCGAGGCCGAGGCCGAGATCGAGCGGTCCCGCCAGCGAGCGATCGACTCCGGCTACAACCACTGAGGTCGCACGCCGAAGGCCGCCATCGTCGCGATGGCGGCCTTCGTCGCACCTGAGGTCAGGGGCGGCCGGCGTACGGCATGGTGCCCGACCAGCGCATCGAGGTGATCCGCAGCGGCACTCCCGGGCGCGGCGCCTCCATGATCTGGCCGTTCCCGGCCCACATCGCCACGTGGTAGATCGCGTTCGGGTTGCTCGGGTCCGTGGACCAGAACACGAGGTCGCCGACCCGCAGGTTGTCGTAGCTGATCTTCAGCACCTGCTTGTACTGGTCCCGCGACGTGCGGTTGAGGTAGACGCCGGCGGACTTCCACGACGTCATCGTCAGGCCGGAGCAGTCGTAGCCCTTGGGGCCGGTGCCGCCCCAGATGTAGGGCAGCCCGATCTTGTCCTTGGCCTCCGCCAGCGCGGCGCGGCCCTTCGCCGCGGACCCGCTCGACGTGCCCGTGCCCAGCCCGTAGGCCGGGGTCGGCTTGGGCGTCGGCTTGGGGGTCGGCGTGGGCTTGGGCGTCGGCTTCGTCGTCGGCTTGGGCGGCGACGTCGGCTGGGGGTTCGACGTGGGCCGCGGGCTCGACGTCGGCTTGGGGGTGGTCGGCGGCGTGGTCGCCGTCGGCTGATCCGTGGGCTCGGGGTCCGGGTCGCTCGCCGGCGGGCTCGGCGGGTCGTCGGTCGTCCCCGGGTCGGTCGTGGGCGGCGGGTCGTCGGTGCTGCCGCCGTTGCCCGACGGGTGGTCGTCCTGCTTGTGCGCCTCGCGGGCCTCGTCGTCCGCGCGCTGCCGACGGTCGGCGTCGAGCTGGTCCTGGCGGGCCCGCTCCACCGCGACGCTCGTGCTGCGGGCGTCGGCGAGGTCGCCGATGAGCGCGTCGCGCTCCACGCCGGCGTCGGCGACGGCCTGGTCGGCGTCCTTCTGCGTCTTCTCCGCCGACTTCAGCGACGCGGCGGCGTCCTTCGACTTCTGGGTCGCGGTCGCGGCCGACGCTGCGGCGTGCTCCTGCAGCGTCCCCGCGACGAGGGTCGCGGCACGGAACTCCTGCACGGCCTCGTCCGCCTTGCCGCTGACACGGTCGAGCGCGCTCGTGCGCTGGGCGACGTCCTGGAAGCCGTCGGCGGACAGCAGCGACTCGATCATGTCGACGGAGCCGCCGGAGCGGGCCATCTCCCGGGCGATCGCGACGAGCGTGCGGCGGGCCGCCTCCGCGTCGTCCGCCGCCTTCTTCGCGGCGTCCGCGGCCTCGTCGGCCGAGTCCTTCGCGTCCTGCGCGTCGACGAGCGCCTGCGTGTAGGCCTCGCCGGCCTGCTGCACGCGCAGCTCCGCGGCGTCGCTGCTCACGCTGAGCTCGGCGAGGCGGACCTCCATCGCGGCGACGGACTGCGACGCGTCCTGCACCGCGGCGCGCGCGTCCTGGACGGCCTGGTCCGAGGGCGGCGTCGGGTCGGCACTGGCCAGCGGCGCGCTCCCGACGAGCATCGCGGCGAGCGCGACCGCCGTCACGAGGCCACCCGCGAGCGGGCGGCGGCGCGATCCGTTGCCGTGCGTCACCCGGTTCTCCCTGCGTCGATCGTGCGTCGGTCCTGCTCGGTCCGGCGGTCCGCCGTCGCGGCCGCCCCGAGGGACGCTACCGGCGTCAGTCCCAGAAGTGAACACCAGTCACACGAGTCACATGCGTCACACACAGCAGAACAGGGTCAAAGCGGACAACGCGACCCCTGGATCACCCGTTCGCCGCGCCTCAGCGCGGTCGCGACGGCGCCCCGACCCGGCGGAACGTGACCAGCGACGGGTCGATCCGGGCCGTCGAGGCGAGCACCTCGAACGTCCGGCACGCGTACTCGCACCGCACGCGACGGTCCTGGTCGCCGATCCCCTCGGCGACGGGCACCCCGTCGGCCTGCAGGACCCAGTGCCACCGGTAGCTGTCCGTCAGGCGCAGGACGGCGTTGAGGTCGCCGATCCGCGCGACGAGGTCGGCGACCGCCGTCCGGGCGTGCTCGATGTCGGCGAGCCCGTGCGGCATCCGGGCGATCCCGCGCCCGTTCGGGCTGACGAGCCGCCACCAGAAGAGGTCGTCGTCCGAGAACCGGTAGAGCTGGAACGTTGCCGGCACCGCGTGGGACCCCCTCGTCACGGCCGCCGTGCGCGGCTCCGACGACGAAGTCCACCCTGCTCAGCCGGTGCACAGGCGTCGCCCGGGCGACGGATGGACGAACGTGAGGCGACGATCGGCCGACGAACGCGCCGAGGGGCGGGGCGACCTCGTCGCCCCGCCCCTCGGAGGGTGACTACTTGACCGTCAGGGTCGTCGTCGGCGCGGCGTCCTTCGCCACGAGCGACGAGCCCAGGTAGACGACCTTGATGGCGTGCTTGCCCTTCGCGAGCTTGGGCAGCGTGGCCGTGATCTTGCCGTGGTGGCCGGCCTTGAGCGTCACGGTGACGAGGGTCTTCTTCCCGTCGTAGACGCGGACCTTGCCCGTGGGCGTGACGCCCGGGGCGGTGACCGTGACCTTGACCTTGGCGTGCGCCGACCTGGCGACCTTCGCCGAGACCAGCTTCGCCTTGGTCGTCGCCGTGGCCTTGACGACCTTGACCTTCACGGTGGCCGACGAGGTCGCGAGCGCGGTGGCCCCCGAGTACTTCACCGTCAGGCTGTGGGTGCCGGGCTTGAGCGCCTTGGCCTTGAGGGTCACGGTCGCCTTGCCGGCGGCGAGCGTCGCGGTCCCGACGACCGTCGAGCCCTTGCTGACCGTGACCTTGCCTGCCGGCGTGACGCCGACGGCCGTGACCTTGGCGGACAGCTTGGCCGTGGAGCCGTAGCGCCAGACGCTGGGCGGGGTCGCGGTGGTCTTCGTCGTGCGGACGGAGAGGGCGAGGAAGTGAGACCCGCCGGCCGCGATGGTCGCGTACGTCGTGCCGGGAGCGGACTCGGGGACGTCGAGCGCCCCGTTCGACGAGCTCCCCCAGGTCACGATGCGCCCCTTGTTCGTCAGGGCGGCACCGGTGTAGTACGACGCGGCGACCTCGACGAACGTCGACCCGCTCGGCGGGTTCGGCGGCGTGGCCTGACCCGAGGCGTTGTACCCGAAGCCGGCCACCTTGCCGTCGGAGCGTGACGCGAGCGTGAACGCGTAGCCCGTCGCGATCGCCTTGTACGTGACGCCGCTGGGCAGCGACGGTGCGGCCGTCGCCCCGTAGGAGGCATCACCCCACCCGACGATGCGGCCATCGCTCCGCAGCGCGACCGCGTGGATGTACCCGGCCGAGATCGCGGTGTAGCGCAGGCCCGCGGGCAGCGCGGGGACGGTGGTCTCCCCGTAGCTGTTGTAGCCGACGGCCTCGATCTTGCCGTCGGAGCGCAGCGCCAGGCTGTAGTAGTAGTTCGCCGCGATCGCGGTGTAGCGCACGCCCGCCGGGAGAGCGGGGAACGAGCGCTGCCCCTGGCTGTTGTCGCCGGCGCTGGCGATCTGGCCGTCGGAGCGCAGGTAGAGGTAGTGGTTGTAGCCCGCCGCGACCGCGACGTACTTCTGCGTGCCCGCCAGCGGGGGCGTGACCGGTGCCGACGTCCCGAAGCTGACGACCTGGCCGTCGCTGCGGAGCGCGAGGCTCGCGGAGTTCCCGCCGCTGATCGCGCGGTACGCGACCCCGTCCGGGAGCGCCGGCGCGACCGTGCTGCCGCCGCTGTTGAGCCCCCAGCCGACGACGTCGCCCCCGCTCGAGGCACGGGTGCCTTCCGGGACGGCCTGAGCCGCGGGGACGAGCGCGGTGAACGTGAGTGCTGCGGCCGCGAGCAGGGCGACGCTCGCGCGCCGCAGCCCCGGGCCGGTCCTGATGGTCTGCATGGCGATCCCCTCGTCGAGCGACGCACCGGTGCGTCGCGGTCATGGCCTCAAGGGGACGACGGCCGTCGCGCCTGATACGCCGCAGCCCGGGGCACTCGTCCCACATGTCGGGACGGTCGTTCCACCCACAGGGACGGCCGTCCTACTCTCGGGCCATGACCTGCCGAATGTGTCGCTGACCAAGCGCACCTCGGCTGTGCCCGCGGGCAGGTCGTCGTCCGGGTGGATCCCGACGACGAAGCCCCGCCACGAGCCCCGGCTCGACCCGTGCGCCCCACCGATCCCCCCGCGGGACGTGCTGCTGTGCGCGCGCTCTCGCGGTGACCACCCCACCTGTTGACCCCCGCCAAGGAGCACCGTCATGAGCAACGAGAGCTGGAACTTCGAGACCCGCCAGATCCACGCCGGCCAGGAGCCCGACCCGGCCACCGGCGCCCGCGCCCTGCCGATCTACCAGACGACGTCCTTCGTCTTCCCCGACGCGCAGGTCGCCGCCGACCGCTTCGCGCTCAAGGACCTCGGACCCATCTACACGCGCATCGGCAACCCGACCCAGGAGGTCGTCGAGAACCGCATCGCCTCGCTCGAGGGCGGCGTGGGTGCGCTGCTCGTCTCGTCGGGCCAGGCCGCGGAGACCCTCGCGATCCTCAACATCGCCGAGGCCGGTGACCACATCGTCGCGAGCCCGTCGCTGTACGGCGGCACGTACAACCTCCTGCACTACACGCTGCCCAAGCTCGGCATCCAGACGACGTTCGTCACCGACCCGCACGACGCGCAGGCCTGGCAGGACGCGATCCAGCCGAACACCAAGCTGTTCTTCGCCGAGACCATCCCGAACCCGAAGGCCGACGTGCTCGACATCGAGCTCGTCGCCGGCGTCGCGCACGAGCACGGCGTGCCGCTCATCGTCGACAACACCGTCGCCACGCCCTACCTGATCAACCCGCTGCAGTGGGGCGCGGACGTGGTCGTGCACTCGGCCACCAAGTACCTCGGTGGCCACGGCTCGGCGATCGGCGGCGTGATCGTCGACGGGGGCTCGTTCGACTACGCGCAGCACCCCGAGAGGTTCCCCAACTACAACACCCCCGACCCGTCCTACAACGGGCTCGTGTTCGGGCGGGACCTGGGCGTCGGCGGGCTGTTCGGCATCAACCTTTCGTTCATCCTCAAGGCGCGCGTGCAGCTGCTGCGCGACCTCGGCTCGGCGCTGTCGCCGTTCAACGCGTTCCTCATCGCGCAGGGCATCGAGACGCTGTCGCTGCGCGTCGAGCGGCACGTCGAGAACGCGGCGAAGGTCGCGGCGTGGCTCGAGGCGCGCGACGACGTGCTCGCGGTGCACTACGCCGGGCTGGAGTCCTCGCCGTGGCACGCCAACCAGGTCAAGTACGCGCCGCGCGGTGGCGGTGCGGTGCTGGCGTTCGAGCTCGAGGGCGGGACCGAGGCGGGCCAGGCGTTCGTCTCCGCGCTCGAGCTGCACTCCAACGTGGCCAACATCGGCGACGTGCGCTCGCTCGTCATCCACCCGGCGTCGACGACCCACAGCCAGCTCACGCCCGAGGAGCAGGCGCTGTCCGGCGTCACGCCCGGGCTCGTGCGCCTGTCGGTCGGCATCGAGCACATCGACGACATCCTGGCCGACCTGGATGCGGGCTTCCGCGCCGCCAAGGGCGCCTGACCTCCTCCGGGCGGGGCGGCTGCGGCCGTCCCGCCCACCGGTCGGCCGCCTGGCCGGCACCGTCCCCCACGTAGATTGGTCGCCGTGTCCGACGACTTCCCCGCCTTCGCGCCCTCTCGCGCCCGGGCCAGCACGCGCGCGAGCCGCGTGCCGGTGCCCTCGCGCGCGCCGGTGCCGGCGTCGTCGGCCTGGCGCTCGGGCGACCCCGTCGGCCGGCGCCAGTTCGCCGACCTCGGACCGTTCGCGCTCGAGTCGGGCGGCCGGCTGCCCGCCGTGCGGCTCGCGTACGAGACGTGGGGGACGCTCAACGAGGACGGCTCGAACGCGGTCCTCGTCCTGCACGCGCTGACGGGCGACTCGCACGTGATCGGCGACGCCGACGCGGCGCACCCGACCCCCGGCTGGTGGTCGTCGATGGTCGGCCCCGCCGCCCCGATCGACACCGACGAGTGGTTCGTCGTCGCCCCCAACGTGCTCGGCGGGTGCCAGGGCTCGACCGGCCCCGCCTCGCCCGCGCCGGACGGCCGCCCCTGGGGCAGCCGCTTCCCGATGCTCACGGTCCGCGACCAGGTCGCGGCCGAGGTGCGTCTCGCCGACCTGCTCGGCATCGACGCGTGGGCGCTGGTCATCGGCGCGTCCATGGGCGGGCTGCGCGTGCTGGAGTGGGCCGCGTCCGAGCCTCGTCGGGTCGAGGCGTTCGCCGCGATCGCGACCGCGGCGCAGACGTCGGGCGACCAGATCGCCGGCTTCCACACCCAGCTGGCCGCGATCCAGGCCGACCCCCAGTTCCGCGGCGGCGACTACTACGACGCCGAGGACGGCGACGGCCCCCACGCGGGCCTCGGCCTCGCGCGGCAGATCGCGCACCAGACGTACCGCAGCGCCTACGAGCTCGACCAGCGGTTCGGCCGCATCCCGCAGGGCGGCGAGGACCCGCTCGAGGGCGGCCGGTTCGCCGTCCAGTCCTACCTCGACCACCACGGCGACAAGATCACGCGACGCTTCGACGCCAACACCTACGTGACCCTGACGCGCTCGATGATCACGCACGACCTGGGCCGCGACCGCGGCGGGGTCGACGCCGCGCTCGCGGCGATCACGGCGCGCGGCCTGGTCATCGCGGTCGACTCCGACCGGCTCTTCCCGCCCGCGCAGTCGGAGCGGATCGCCGCGGGCGTGCCCGGCGCCGGCCCGGTGCGCACCGTCCACTCGGACTACGGGCACGACGGCTTCCTCATCGAGGAGGACCAGGTGGGACGGCACGTCTCGGAGTTCCTGCGGGACTCCGTCCGCAGCCGCTGACCCCTTTCACCCCGCGCGGAGCCCGTCCGCCGTGCAGGATGAGTGCCGTGAGCGTCACCATCGCCGAGGCCTCGTCGGCCCTTCATGCCCAGTGGGACCGTCTGCGCACGTGGGTCGGTGCGGTCGTCGACGAGGACGTCGCCGCCGAGCCGTCCGTGCTCGAGGGCTGGACCGTCGCCGAGCTCGTCGCCCACCTGGGCCGGGCGATGGACGCGCTCGCCGTGTGCACGCCGCTGCCCGCCGACACGATCCCGTTCACGCTCGCCGAGTACCTGGGCACCTACGTCGCACGCGCCGCCGACATCGCCGAGACCACCCGCGAGCTGGCCACCCAGATCGCCGACGACCCGCTGCGATGGGTCGACGAGCAGGCCGCGAACGCGTTCCGGCAGCTCGACGCGCTCGGCCCCGCGGACGTCGTCGTCCAGGCGCGCCGCGGCCCGGTCACGCTCTCGACGATGACGGTCTCCCGTGTCATCGAGCTCGTCGTGCACGCCGACGACCTCGCGCGGTCCGTCCACCGCGTCGCCGGGTCAGGCTCGGGTCCCGACCCGATCGACCCCGCCGCGCTGACCCTCGTCGCGGACACGCTGCTCGGCATCGTCGTCGCGCGCGGCGGCTGGGACCTCGAGGTCGCCGACGAGCGGCGCTGGCTGCGGCTGGCCGCGGGCCGGACCCCGTACGACGTCGACGAGCTGGCCCGCGCGCTGCAGGCCCGGTACACCTCCGAGGGCGTCCCGGACCTCGGCCGGATGCTGCCCGTCCTCTAGGCCGCGACCAGCAGCTGGCGACCGACGAGGCCCACCGTCCGCGACAGCGCGTCGCGCGCGGCGTCGGCCACGAACCCCATGTCCCGCACCGCCCACAGCGTGAGCGCGGAGGCCCACGCGGCGTCGCGCGCCTTGTCGATCGAGAAGTTCGAGACGAGGTCGGCCACGGGCGACAGCGGCGCGCCCGCGCGGACGACGTGCTGGTCGAGGAACGACTGGCGGATCGGGCGCACCACCTCGGCCAGGACGTCATTCACCCGCTCGAAGTCCGCGTGGATGCCCGGGCTCGTCGGGTGGGTGCCGCGGGCCTCGCACGTGGCCACGACCGCGAGCGCGAGGTCGTGGTTGATGTGCGCGTTCATCCCCGCGAGCGCGAACTGCACGGGCAGGATCCCCCGCGTGCCGCGGCGCTCGACGAGCGGCGCCCACGCCCGGTTCACGCGCCGGCCCGCGTCCAGGTCGCGCGGGACGTCGAGGAACAGGCCGGCGAACCGCACGTCGAGGTCCTCGACGAAGGCCGGATCGCCGAAGGTGGTGTCGGTGACCCGCAGCGCGACGAGCGCGGTGACCCGCCGGTAGACGTCGAGGAACACGCCGAGGCCGTCGTCGCGCGACCACCCCGCCCGGACCTGATCCATCGTCACGACGACCTGCCCGACTGCCGCCGACCCCACGACCTTCCCCATGGACCCACCATGCCGACTCGGCGGCCCCGCGACCAGGGGCTGGGCCCGTTAGGTTGGGGAGCGTGATCGCTGCCTACGCCGCCAGGTTCGCCGACGATGCCGTCTCGGGTCTGGAGGTGGGCTCGCGTCCGGATCCCGTCGCGCGCGAGGGGTGGAGCGTCGTGGACGTGCGCGCCGCCGCCCTCAACCACCACGACCTGTGGTCGCTGCGCGGCGTCGGCCTGCGCGCCGAGCAGCTGCCGATGGTCCTGGGGACCGATGCCGCCGGGGTCACCGCCGACGGGCGCGAGGTCGTCGTGCACGGTGTGATCGGCGGCGTCGGGACCGACGAGCCGCGCTCGCTGCTGTCCGAGCGGTACGACGGCACCCTCGCCGAGCGGGTCGCGGTCCCCACCTGGAACCTCGTCGACAAGCCGGCCGAGCTCTCGTTCGTCGAGGCCGCGTGCCTGCCCACGGCCTGGCTCACCGCGTACCGGATGCTGTTCACGTCCGGCGGCGCGGCTCCGGGGCACCGCGTGCTGGTCCAGGGTGCGGGCGGCGGGCTGGCCACCGCGGCGATCCTGCTCGGCGCCGCTGCGGGCCTCGAGGTGATCGTCACGTCGCGGTCCCCCGAGCGCCGCGAGCGCGCGCTCGCGCTGGGCGCCGCGGCCGCCGTCGAGTCCGGGGCGCGGGTGCCGCGCGTGGACCTCGTGCTCGAGAGCGTCGGGCAGGCGACGTGGTCGCACTCGGTCCGCTCGGTGAAGCCAGGCGGCACGATCGTCGTCGCGGGCGCCACGAGCGGCGACGCCTCGCCGGCCGAGCTGACCCGCATCTTCTTCACGGAGATCACGATCAAGGGCGCCACGATGGGCTCGCGCGACGACCTGGCGCACCTGCTTGCGTTCCTCGCGCGCACCGGCGTCCGACCCCTCGTCGACTCGACGTACGCCCTGGCCGACGCGCGCGCGGCGCTCGGGAAGCTGGCGAAGGGCGAGCAGTTCGGCAAGATCGTCGTGACGCCCTAGCAAACCCGGAGGAGCCGTGCCGCTGGAGTGGAAGCCGGACGTCCTGGGCGACGGCTACGAGGTAGCGACGCTCGACCTCGCGCCGGACGACGAGGGCGCCGTCGTCGCGAGCCTCGTGCGCTACGTGCCGTCCGCACCCGAGCCCGTGCGGCCCTCGCGCGCCGTCGTCTACATCCACGGCTGGTCCGACTACTTCTTCCAGACGGGCCTCGCCGAGTACTGGCACGCGCGGGGCGCCGCGTTCTACGCGCTGGACCTGCGCAAGTACGGCCGCAGCCTGCGCCCGCACCAGACGCCCGGGTACGTCGACGACCTGTCGGCCTACCGCGAGGACATCGGTGCCGCGCTGTCCGTCGTGCGCGCCGAGGTCGGCCACTACGGGCGGATCATGCTCAACGGCCACTCGACCGGCGGGCTGGTCGCGGTGCTGTGGGCGCACCACTACCCCGGCACCGTCGACGGGCTCGTCCTGAACAGCCCCTGGCTGGAGCTGCAGGGCTCCTCGGTCCTGCGCCACCTGTCCGGCCCTGCCGTCGCCCAGCTCGCGCGCTTCCAGCCCAAGACGCCGCTGCCGAACATCGACCCGGGGTACTACAACCGCACGCTCAGCCTCGACAGCGGCGGCGAGTGGACGTTCGACACCACATGGCGACCCACGCCGTCGTTCCCCGTGCGCGCGGGGTGGCTGCGCGCGGTGATGACGGGGCACGCGCAGGTCGCCCGTGGGCTGAGCATCCAGGTGCCGATCCTCATGCTCGCGTCCGCCCGGTCGCTCATCAGCCCGCGGTGGAGCGAGGAGATGCGCGGTGCGGACATCGTGCTGGAGGTCGACCAGCTCGCGCGGCGGGCCGTCCAGCTCGGCTCGCACGTGACCGTCGTGCGGATCGACGGCGGGCTGCACGACCTGACGCTGTCGGCGCGGCCTGCGCGCGAGCGGTTCTACGCCGAGATCGACCGGTGGACGGCGGCGTACGGCTGGGGCTGAGAGCCTCTTATCTTTCGGGGTTGTCAAAGACGTATCGACCCCGCATCTCGGGGCATCCCGGACCCCCGTAGCGAGGCGCGTATCGAGCGCCCCACACACTTCCGAGGAGACACACCATGAAGCACGACCACTACCCCCACATCCCGGGCGACCGCCGCGAGCGCGGCCCGCGTCGTCCCGACGTCACCGACCCGATCACCGGCCGCCAGGACGGTCGCCGCTGGCGGCCCGAGGGCTCCGGTCCCGGGTTGGGCTTCGGCTTCGGCCCCGGCTTCGGCGGCCCGCGCGGCCCCCATGGCTCGCGCTCCGGCGGGTTCGACGGCATCCAGGAGGACCTCGAGCACGCGTTCGGTCCCCGCGGTCGTGGCCGCGGCCCCGGTCGCGGACCCGGCCGACGAGCTGGGCGCGGCGACATCCGCGCCGCCGTCCTGATCCTGCTCTCCGAGCAGCCCATGCACGGCTACCAGCTGATCCAGGAGATCGCGCAGCGGTCCGACGGTCGCTGGCGCCCCTCGCCGGGCGCCATCTACCCGGCGTTGGCCCTGCTGGAGGACGAGGGCCTCGTCGTCATCACCGCCGACGCCGGCCGCAAGCTCGCCTCCCTCACCGAGGCCGGCACGGCCTACGTCACCGAGAACGCCGCCGAGCTCGGCTCCCCGTTCGAGGACGCGCAGACCCGCCCGGGCCACCCCGGCCGCCCCCTGCGCGAGGCGCTCGAGGCTCTCGGCGCCGCTGCGGGCCAGGTCGGCCGCACCGGCACGGACGAGCAGGCCACGGCGGCCCTGGCGGTCCTCGACCGCGCCCGCCGCGACCTCTACCTCATCCTGGCCGGCGAGCCCTCCACCCCCACGGACTCCTAGTCCCACCGCCGCGGCGCCCACCCCACCAGGGCTGGGCGCCGCAGCCATGTCCACCCTCGACCCCAACCGCCGCCGGTCGACATCCCGGCGACGACCGGTGGCCCACGCACGCTTCCGGGCCGCCAACCACGCGCAACCCACCCCTCGGCAGCGGCCCGGGCGGCGACCAGGTCGTGGCGCACGCTTCCAGCCCGCGAAACGTGCACAACCACCTGGTCGACAGCCCTCGCCCCCGCCGAACCCGAGGTTGCGGGCGGTTGCCGGCCCCCAACTTCGGCCTCGGCCGCCGCAGGTCGACCATCGCGGCGTCGACCGGTGGCCTACGCACGCTTCCGCCCTGGCTTCCGGGCACAACCCACCCCTCGGCAGCGGCCCGCGCGGCGACCTGGCCGCTGCGCACGCTTCCAGCCCGCGAATCGTGCACAACCACCTGCTCGCCGAGCCCGACGCGGCGGCTGGAACCCGTCAGGCCAGGTGGGTGGCGAGGCGGGTGAGGAAGGTGGACTGGCCCGTGACCAGGAGGGGGGCAGCCACCTCCGGGGTCAGCCAGGCGGCGCGGTCGAGCTCGGGGACCTCGAGCTGGCGGCCCGAGCGGGGTGGCCACTCGACGACCGCGACGTTGCTGACGATGGTCGCCACGTCGAGCGAGCCCCGGCGGGCCCAGCAGCGCACGATCTTTCCGCTGCGCTGCCGGATCTCGCCGAGGTCGATGTCCGGCTCGGACGACGAGGGAGCGGCGACGCCAATCTCCTCGGCGAACTCGCGCAGGGCCGCGGCGTGAGCATCCTCGTCGGGCTCGATCTCGCCCTTGGGGATCGTCCACGCGCCGGCCTCCTTGCGCGCCCAGAAGGGTCCGCCCATGTGCCCGACGAGCACCTCGATGCCCTCCTCCGCGGGACGGTAGAGCAGCAGTGCGGCCGACGTGCGGGGCACGGCGTCAGATCGTCGCGGTGTCGATCACGAAGCGGTAGCGCACCTTGCTGGCCACGACGCGCTCGTAGGCGTCGCCCACCTCGTCGGCCGAGATCGTCTCGATGACGGAGCCGATGCCGTGCTCGGCGCAGAAGTCGAGCATCTCCTGGGTCTCCGCGATGCCGCCGATGTTCGAGCCCGCCAGCGACCGGCGCGCACCGGTGAGCGAGAACACCCGGAAGTCCTGCGGCTTCTCGGGCAGCCCGACGAAGACGAACGAGCCATCCAGTCGCAGCAGGCCCAGGTACGCGTCGAGGTCCAGGTCGGCCGAGACGGTCGAGATGATGAGGTCGAACGAGCGGCGCAGCTCCCGGAACGTGGCCCTCTCGCTCGTCGCGAAGTAGTGGTCCGCGCCCAGCCGGAGGCCGTCCTCCTGCTTGGACAGCGACTGGCTCAGCACCGTGACCTCGGCGCCCATCGCGTGCGCGATCTGCACGGCCATGTGCCCCAGCCCGCCCATGCCGACGACGGCCACGCGCGACCCCGGCCCGACCTCGTGGTGGCGCAGCGGCGAGTAGGTGGTGATGCCGGCGCACAGCAGCGGCGCGGCCACGTCGAGCTCGAGCGCGTCGGGGATGCGCAGCGTGTAGGCCTCGTCGACGACGATCTGCGTGCTGTACCCGCCGAACGTGTGCTCGCCGTCGTAGAACTTGCCGTTGTAGGTGGCCACCATGCCGCGCAGGCAGAACTGCTCCTCGCCGGCGAGGCAGTTCTCGCACTCCCGGCAGGAGTCGACGAAGCAGCCGACGCCCACCCGGTCGCCCACCGAGTAGCGCGTGACGGAGGAGCCGACCTCGCTCACCACGCCCGCGATCTCGTGCCCGGGGACCATGGGGAAGATCCCGGCGCCCCACTCCGCGCGCGCCTGGTGGATGTCCGAGTGGCAGATGCCCGCGTACGCGATGTCGATCCGGACGTCGTGCTCGCGCACGTCGCGGCGCTCGATCGTCGTGCGCTCGAACGGCGCGCCGGCGGTGGGGACGGACAGGGCAGGGACGACGACGGGCACAGCAGACCTCCGGACGATGACGGGAAGGCGCCGGGCTCAGCTCGTGGTGAAGCCCGTCGCCTCACCCAGTGTCGGGCCGCCGTCGCCGATGCGCCACGCGCGCCAGCCGTCGACGCCGCTGTCCGACCCGATCGCCGCCGACGCCGCGTGGCTCGGGTCGGCAAAGACCTGGCCGGCCGTCAGCTGGATGAGGCCGTCGTTGCGGAGCATCGCCACGACGCGCTGGTTGCGGCGCTCGCGGTACCAGACGAGCGTCGTCATCGCCCGTCGCTGCTTCGCCAGCGTGGCCAGCTGCGGGTGCGGGACGTCGACGAGGCCTGCGGGCGAGTTCGGCGGGAGGGCCGGCTTGGGCGCGCGGTTGACCGGTGCGGGCTCGACGAGCTCGTGCACCGGCGGTGCCGGCGCGGTGGGCGCGGGGTTGGTCGTCGCCGCGGCCGTGGGGGCCGAGTTCATCGGCCCGGACGGCGTGGGCCGGGAGGGCGTGGGCTCGGGCGCGCCGGTGACGACCGGCTGGTCGACCGGCTGGGGGTCCGGCGCGGACGCGGCGGCGGGGGCCGCCGCCGCCACGACGGCCGTCGGCTGCGTGCTCGTCGTCCGGGGCGTCATCACGGTCGGGGCTGCGGGGCGCGGCATCGGGGGCGCGGACGGGACAGCCCGCAGCTCACCGGAGGACACCGGGTCGGCCCACGGCCGGCTCGGGTTGGGCGGGAGCGCACGACGCTCGGGCTCGTAGGCCATCGCGGACGCGAAGGTCGACTCGCTCGCACGGACGAGGCGCAGGGCGGTCGGCTCGACGGCGCGACGGCTCCCCTCGTGCTGCGCGAGCGGGGACACGTCGATGAGCCGACGGTCGTCACCGCCGCGCACCACCCCGACCTGCAGGATGTCGACGTGGCGGCCCGGGCCGCGCAGGAAGCCGAGCGTGTCCGACGCCTCGGCGGCGACCTCGGAGCACAGCAGGATGAGCCGCACGCCCTCGCGACGGCTGGTCTGGGCGCCGAAGGCGACCTGCTCGCGGAAGGCGGCGAACTCGACCCCGAACCGGCTCGGGTCCGCGTGGTAGGCCCGGGTGAGGTCCGTCGTGGTCATCCGGGCGGCGGAGCCCGCGTGCCGCAGCGCGCTCACCACGGCGTCGTCGTCGACGACCTGCACGATCTCGACGACGACGGGCCGACCCGTCGCGTCGAGCGCGAGCAGTGCCGGCAGGGACGCGTGCTCCGGCGCGCCGGTCCGCGAGCGCACGGGGAACAGGGGCTCCCCGGCGATCGCCGTGAGGTGGTGGGTGAGCAGGGACTCGCACTCCTGCGTGAACGACCCGGCCAGCGGCTGCATCGGCTGGACGAGGCGCGGACGGCCCTCGTCGAGCTCGAAGATCGGCATGCAGTCCTGGCCTTCCTGCGCGGGTGCTCGCGCGCCTCGGTCGCCCGTCAGCTCGTCGTCGCGAACCCGGCGAAGCACACTCTGGCACAGCGCGCCACCGGAGTCAGCCCGCCGGATGGGTACCGGCGGGACGAGATCCGTCACACCTCGGGTCAGGCGTCGGCGAGACCCTCCTCGACGCGCGCTACCTTCGCGTCCAGCTGCCCCGTGTAGCCAGGCCGGATGTCCGCCTTGAGCACGAGGCTCACGCGGTTCCCGTGCCGGCTCACGGCTTCGGTCGCGCGCTTGACCACGTCCATCACCTCGTCCCACTCGCCCTCGATCGTGGTGAACATCGAGTCGGTGCGGTGCGGGAGCCCGGACTCGCGGACCACGCGCACGGCGTCGACGACGGCCTCGGTGACGGGCTCACCCGCACCGAGCGGGGCGACGGAGAAGGCGACGAGCATGCCTCCACCCTGACCCGTCGCGGGCGCCGATGTCCACCCGATCGGGTGTCAACCTGCGCGGGCCGCCGCGCGTCTACCTGACATGGGGAAGATCCTGCGTGTGCTCGGCCTCGGCGTCGTCCTGGTCGGCGGCTGCTCGTCCGGCGGCGGGTCGACGAGCCCGCCCGGCCCGGCCGTGTCGACGACGACCGCCCAGCCCGACTGGTCCACGGCGTCCTACCGCTACACGATCGAGTCGAGCTGCGGGGAGCGGGCGTTCCTGGGGACCTTCCACGTCACGGTCACGAACGGCCGGATCACCACAGTCGTCCCCGTCGACGACCGCGCGGCCCATGTCGTCGACGGGGACCTCCCGACGATCGCCGACCTCCTGCAGCGCGCCCAGGCCGACGGCCTCGCCGCACCGAGCGAGTTCCACGTGGACCGCGACACCGGCGTCCCGACGACCATCCGCTTCGAGGGTGACCCGAACGCCATCGACGACGAGGAGTGCTACCGCATCAGCGGCTACGCCCCGGTGGGGTGACCGTGTCGGTAGCACCCGGTAGAAAAGTCGCATGAGCGAGCGCACCCGATGGGCCGACGTCGTCCGCGAGGCACCCGAGCTGGCCGCCAAGGCCGCGACCCTGTTCGACTCCGGGACCAACAAGACCCTCGCGAGCCTGCGGGCCGACGGCTCGCCGCGCATCAGCGGCACGGAGCTCGTGATCGCCGAGGACCTGACGCTCGGGATGATGCCCCACTCCCGCAAGCTCGCCGACGTGCTGCGCGACCCCCGCGTCGCCATCCACTCCCCCACCCTCGAGCCGCCCAAGGAGTGGAACCTGTGGGCGGGTGAGGCCAAGGTCGCGGGCCGGCTCGTCCCGATCGATCAGCCGGAGGGCGGGCTGCCCGGGTCGTACTTCGCACTCGACCTCACCGAGCTGGTGGTCACCTCGATGGCGAACGACGAGCTCGTCATCGAGTGGTGGCGCCCTGGCCACGAGGTGCAGCGGGTGTCGAGGACCTGATGGCCGACGAACCCACCGAGCTCCCGCGCGCGCTGGGCCAGCCGGCGACGCGCGCGCTCGCGGCACAGGGCGTCACCCGGTTCGACCAGCTCACGAGCCGCACCGCCGCCGAGCTGCTCGCGCTGCACGGCGTCGGGCCCCAGGCGATCCGGGTCCTGGAGGCCGAGCTCCAGGCGCGCGGCCTGGGCTTCGCGGACCCGCGGGACTGAGCGGCCGTGTCACCGGCGCGACTGGATCGCATTCGTGTTGGATCCCGGCATCCGTGCGGCCAGCACGCCGCCAGGTCCGGGCCCAGTTCAAGGGTGGGACGGCTCGATCTCCTCACTCTCCTCGTCGAACCTTCCGCGCGCGGTCATGACCTCGAGTGCGTCGCGTGCGACGGGTGCGACGCGCTTCGGCCATCCCGTCGCAGCGACCTCCCGGTCGGTCCTCAGATCTGCCGTTGCCTCGAGTGCCGCAAGCATCTGCTCGAGGACCAGCTCGATTCTGGCGACCTCGGCGCCGGTGTAGGTCGAGAGCGCTCGCCACTGGTGTGGCGAGCTGTCGTCGATGTAGTCGAAGAAGTAGTTGAAGTACTCCTTCTCGCCTACGGCGTGGAGGCCGGCATCACCGTCGGCGAGGACCTCGAGGACCTCGATCACTCTGTTGCGCACGCGCTGATCAACCAGGCGTTGGGAAGCTACGACCGTCACTCGACGATCATGGCGCCGAGGTCAGTCTCGGCTGGCACGAATCACGCTCATCCTGAGAGCGATGGTGGCAGCAAGAGTCGTGACCAGCCCGATGCCGAGGAGTCCCTCCAGAGGGGTGGGATCGCGGTGCATGGTGTGCGGCTCGGACAACGAGTCGATCATCTGCCACCACTGGACGACTGCCAGCGCGTACCAGGTCGTGAAGGCTGCGACACCACAGAGTGCGCCTCCGACCGGGGTCCAGCGCGCCACCCGGTGGGACTGCACGGCGAGCGCCCCATGCGCTGCGAACCCGACAGCCAGTGCAATGCCGGACAGCCCCAGAAGGAGCGCCTCGAGCGGTGCCGCACCCCGAAACTGCTCGCCGACCATCAGTCGCTCGAACACGATGTATGCCTGCACGCGGACCACGACGTAGCCGACCATCAGCACCGCGGCGCACGCGTAGGCGACACCGGGCGCCGCGCGTGGGACCCCCCGCAAGTTCATTCCCGCACCGTAAGCGCGCCATGGCGTTTAATCGCGGGCGGCTTCGCACCCGCGCATCATCCCCATGCAATCTCCATCGGCCAGCTGCGCGCAGCGCAGTGGCACCGGACGGACCGTCAGTCCGCGGTGATCCGGCTCGCCAGCAGCTCGGCGAGGTGGATGCCCTCGGCCCCGGCCAGCTGCTCGCCCTGCGTCCGGCACGAGAAGCCGTCGGCCAGGTAGACGTCCCCGGGCTCGGCGTCGCGCAGCGCAGGGAGCAGCGCGTTCTCCGCGACGGCGACCGACACGTCGTAGTGCCCCTTCTCCATCCCGAAGTTGCCGGCCAGGCCGCAGCAGCCCGCGAGCGCGGAGAAGTTCGCGCCCGCGTCGGTCAGCAGCTCGCGGTCCGCGTTCCAGGTCATCACCGAGTAGTGGTGGCAGTGCGGCTGCACGACGGCCGTCACGTCGGACAGGTCCGGCACCTGCCAGCGGTCGCCGGGGCCGACGGGCGCGGGTGCGGTCAGCAGCTCGGCGAGCGTGCGGGTCTCGCGTGCGACAGCCGCGGCACGCGGGTCGTCGGGCAGCAGGTCGAGCAGGTCCGAGCGCAGCACCGCGGTGCAGGACGGCTCGAGCCCGACGATGGGGATGCCGTTGACCGCGAACGGCCCGAGCACCTCGAGCAGGTGGGTCAGCTGGGCGCGGGCGCCGTCGAGCTGGCCGGTGCTGATCCAGGTCAGGCCGCAGCAGGCCTGGTGGTCGGGGACGAGCACCTCGTAGCCGGCGTCGCGCAGCACCGTGACCGCCGCGCGCGCGACCGACGGCGAGAGCGCGTCGGAGAACGAGTCGGTCCACAGCAGCACGGGTGGCCGGGGCGCCTGAGGCTCGTCGACGCCGGTCCGCGGGGCGGACGCGTGGTCCGCGGCCCGCCCGGTCACCGTCACCTGGTCCGCGCCGGACCGGCGGACCCACGCGCGGAACGGCTCGGGCGCGAAGGTCACCATGGACCGGCGCGTGTCCATCCCGCCGCCGGCCAGCACGGCCTTCGCGATCGGGCGGACCCGAAGCACGGCGTTCGCGATGGTCGCCAGCGCGCGCGACGAGGTCACGAGCCGAGCCCAGCGCGGCAGCCAGCCCAGCGCGTAGTGCGACATGGGCCGCAGGCGGCGCCGGTAGGTCTGGTGCAGCACCTCGGACTTGTACTGCGCCATGTCCACGCCGGCCGGGCAGTCCGACGAGCACGCCTTGCACGAGAGGCACAGGTCGAGGGCCTCGTGCACCTCGGGCGAGGACCAGCCGCGCGAGACGAGCGACCCGTTGGCCATCTCCTGCAGCACGCGGGCGCGCCCGCGCGTCGAGTCCTTCTCGTCCTTCGTCGCCAGGTACGACGGGCACATGAACCCGCCGGCGGCCGTGTTGTCCGCGCGGCACTTGCCGACGCCGACGCACCGGTGCACCGCGGTGGTCAGGTCGCCGGCGTCGTGCGAGAACGAGAAGCCGGTGGTCGCCAGCAGCGGGCGGGCGTGCGGGCGGCGAAGGTCGGCGTCCAGCGCGGCCGGGCGGACCAGGATCCCGGGGTTGAGCAGGTCGCGCGGGTCGAGCAGCGCCTTGAACTGGCCGAACAGGGAGATCGCGCGCTCCGAGTACATGACCGGCAGCAGCTCGGAGCGGGCGCGGCCGTCGCCGTGCTCGCCGGACATCGAGCCGCCGTGCGACGCGACCAGGTGGGCGGCGTCCGTCATGAACGCCCGCAGCGGGTCGCCCGAGCGCTCGAGCGGGATGTCGAGCCGCAGGTGCACGCACCCGTCGCCGAAGTGGCCGTACGCCAGGCCGTCGACCTGGTGGGAGGCCATGAGCGCCTCGAGCTCGCGCAGGTAGGCGCCGAGGCGCTCGGGCGGCACGGCCGAGTCCTCGAAGCCTGGCCAGGCCTGGGCGCCCGACGGGGTCCGGCCGCCGAGCCCGGCGCCGTCCTCGCGGATGCGCCACATGGCGGTCGCCGACGGTCCGGGCGGGAAGACGGCCACGGCCTGCGTCCCGGCGGACGCGACGAGCGCACGCGCGGCGTCCATCGCCTCGTCCAACGATGCCCCGCCCACCTCGACCATGAGCCAGCCGGCGCCCGGCGGCAGGTCCGGGACGGCCGACGCCCCGCGCACACGGCGCACCACGTCGACGAGCCGCGAGTCCATCCCCTCGATCGCGAGCGGCGCGTGCGCGAGCAGCGCGGGGACCGCGTCGGCGGCCGAGGGCATGTCCGGGTAGCCGAGCACGACGAGCACCGGCGCGGCGGCCACAGGGACCAGTCGGACGGTCGCCTCGAGCAGGGTGCCGACGGTGCCCTCGGTCCCCACCAGCGCCTTGGCGAGATCGGCGCCGCGCTCGGGCAGCAGGTGCTCGAGCGAGTAGCCGGACACCTGCCGGCCGAACCGGCCGAGCTCGGTGCGGATGACGTCGAGGTTGCCGCGGACCAGCTCGGCCAGGCCCGGTACGGGATCGAGCGAGCCCGCGCCCGCGGTGAAGCGGCGGCCCGTGCCATCGACGACGTCGAGCGCGAGCACGTTGTCCGCGGTCCGCCCGTAGGCCACGGCGCGCGGCCCACAGGCGTTGTTGCCGATCATCCCGCCGAGCGTGGCCCGGGCCTGCGTGGACGGGTCGGGGCCGAACCGCAGCCCGTGCGGGGCGGCCGCCTTCTGCAGCGACGCCATCACGACCCCGGGCTCGACCCGGGCGGTCTGGCCCTCGGGGTCGATCGACAGGATCCGGTTCACGTGCCGCGAGAAGTCGAGGACGACGCCGGTCCCCACCGCGTTGCCGGCCACGGACGTGCCGCCACCGCGCGAGGTGATGGGCACGCCCGCGTCCCGCGCCACGGCCAGCGCGGCCTGCACGTCGTCGGGGTCCTGCGGGAACACCACGACCTGCGGGACCACGCGGTAGTTCGACGCGTCGGTCGAGTACTCCGCGCGCCGGCGCGTCGAGTCGTCGACCGCACCGCGCACGGACGAGCGCAGCGCGGCCACGACGTCGGTCCGGGTTCGCAGGTCGTCGGTCACGGCAGCCACCCGCGCATCTTCGCACCGCATCCAGGTGCATCCGTGGCGGCGTCCGGAGCGGAAGACGACGTGAGGGCGCACACCCGGTGCTCGCCCCTGACCCACGGAGGTCCTCGTGACCCGTCGTCTGCTCGCCAGAGCCGCAGCCATCGCCGCCGTCGCCGTGCTCGGCGTCTCGCTCGCCGCCCCAGCCAACGCCGCCGAGGCGCCCCCGCGGCCCGTCGCGTCCGTGGACGTCGCGAAGTACGTCGGGTCCTGGTACCAGGTGGCGGCCGTGCCGGCGATCTACGAGCTGCAGTGCGCGAAGAACGTCACCGCGACGTACGGGCTCAACGCCGACGGCACGATCTCCGTGACGAACACGTGCAAGACGTGGTTCGGCGGCACCAGCACGGTCAAGGGCAACGCCCGGTCGGAGAACGCCCCGGCGAACAGCTCGCTGACCGTCTCCTTCCTCAAGCTCGGGGGCAGCTGGCTGTACTTCGGCGGCCCCAACTACCAGGTGCTCGGCCTCGGCGCGCAGTACGACTGGGCCGTGGTCGGCGACCCGAGCCGTGCCAGCGGCTTCGTCCTGAGCCGGACCCCGGCTCTGACGGCGACGCAGCTCGCCGACGTCCGCGCCACGCTGGCCGCGAACGGCTACGACGCCTGCGACCTCAAGCTCACCAAGCAGGACGGCGGCAGCTCGAGCCGCGCCCCCCTCTGCTGATCGCACGGTGAACGACGCGGACGGGCGGTTCCGCAGTGACCCGCCCGTCCGCGTCGTCGCACATCATGCCGAGGCCCGCTGTGCGAGCCCGACGCGACAGGCGTCACGACGAGGTGATGTTCACCAACCAGCTCACGCCGAACTTGTCGACGAGCATCCCGAACGTGTCACCCCACGGGGCGACCCCGAGCGGCATCGTGATCGTCGCGCCGTCCGCGAGCCCGTCCCAGAAGCCGGTCAGCTCGGCCTGGTCGGCCGGTCCGCCGCTGAGCGACACCGAGTGCGAGCTGCCCGGGGTGTAGCCCATGGAGTTCGGGGTGTCCGACGCCATGAGGACGAGGCCACCGGGCGCCGTGAGCTGCCCGTGCATGACCTTGTCCGCCTCGGCCGGGTCCTCGCTCGCGTGGAACTCGCCGAACGTGCTGATGGCGAGCTCGCCGCCGAACACGCCCTCGTAGAACTCGAGCGCGGCCCGGGCCTCGTCCCTGAACCCGAGGTACGGGTTGAGGATCGTCATCTCACGACACCTCCAGGGTGATCTCCGTCCCGGTGAGCGCCTTGCTGACCGGGCAGGTGGCCTTGGCGTTCTCGGCCGCCGCCTTGAAGCCGTCGGCGTCGAGGCCCTCGACCTCGCCGCTGACCTTGAGCGCGATCCCGGAGATGCGGAAGCCGCCCGCGGGGTCCGGGCGCAGCGTCACGTCGGCGGTGACGTCGAGCGAGACGGGTGTGCCGCCGGCCTCCGCGAGGACGGCGGACAGCTGCATGGCGTAGCAGGACGAGTGCGCGGCGGCGATGAGCTCCTCGGGGCTCGTCACGCCGCCGGCCTCGTCGGCCGCGCGCTTGGGGAACGAGACGTCGAACGTGGCCACACCCGAGCTCGTGAGCGCGGTCAGGCCGGATCCGTCGGCGAGGGTGCCCTTCCAGGCGGTGTGTGCAGAACGCGTGGGCATGCCGGCTCCTCCATACGGGTGCGGCGGTCGATCGACCGCCCGGACCCACGCTAGGAGCACCCGCCCACACGCGCGAGGGCTCAGCCCGCGTACTCCCAGTGCCACGCCTCGGGCTTGCTGCTGCCCGGCTCGGCCCAGGAGGGGTGCACCCAGCCGTACTCGGCGGCGTGGTCGACCATCCACTGGTGCTGCACGCTGCCGAACGTCTGGATGCCGCCGCCCAGGTCGAGCGCGATGCCGGTGCCGTGGTTGGACGTGCCCGGCGTCGCGCACAGGTAGCCCTTGTGGATGCGGCACGCGACCTGGCCCGCGTAGGAGCGGTAGGAGTCGGTGACCGACAGGTCCGTGCCGAACGCCTTGCGGTACGCGGTGTCGAGCTTCTCGATGTCCTCGGCGGCGTCGCAGCGCAGCTCCGCGCTGGGGGCGAAGGCCAGGTTGCACAGCGCGCTCGCCGGGATCTGGCCGTTGGCGTAGCCGAGCAACGACTTCTTCCACGCCGCACGCTGGGCGGCGGCCTTCGCGGCGGCCGCCTTCTTCTCGGCGGCCTCGGCCGCCTCCTGCGCCGAGTCCTCCACGGCGGTGCTGAGCGTGACGATCGTCGCGACCGCCTTGCGCAGCTCGGCGGTGGTCGCGTCCTCGGGCCCGTTGGCCTCCGGGACGACGATGTCGTCGAGGCCGTCGATCGTCGCGGCATCCGCGCCCTCGTCGACCGACTCGGTGGCGGGCATGTCCGGGGTCTCGGCCGCGGACGTGAGCGGGCCGTCGACGGCCGGCGCGCTGGGAGCCGCGCTCGGGCTCGTCGCGAGCCCGTCGTCGGTCGGCGTCGGCTCGGTCTGCGGGGTGGTGCCGTCCACCTCGTCGGCCGACGAGGCCACGGGGGTCGGCGCCTTGATCGTCTTGGCCTCCTCGACGAGGTCCTCGAGCTTGTCCGTCGCCTTCGCGAGCTTGCTCAGGTCGTCGTCGTCGACGTCCGTGGCCTTGCCGACCGACTGCGCGGTGTGCGCGACGGTCACGGCGTCCGCGGCGACGTCCACGACGGCGGTCCGCGCCTCGGCGACCTTGACCGCGACCGGGTCGGCCGTCTGCTGGGCGGCGGTGACGGCGCTCGTGCCCGAGCCGGCGGCCACGGGATCGGTGCTCGTCATCTTCGCGGCGGCGGCCGTCGCGGTGAGCCCGCCCGCGAGCACGGCGACGAGTGCGCCCTTGGTCAGGCGCACTGCAAGCCGCTCGGCGGGCCGGGTTCCGTCACTCATCCGTGACACCGTAGGCGAGCCGGACAGGCGTCCAATCGGACATTCTGCCTGATCAGGACGTTGCGGACGTGACGGTCGTCACGTCTGCGTGACACATCTGGAGAAGTTGTGCGCGGCTACAGTTCGACCCGTGCACGACGACCAGCTCGACGACCTCTACGACATCGCCCGGCTCGCCCGGCGGCTCGGCGTCGAGAACGCGACCATCCGCGTCTGGCTGTCCCGCGGCGTCCCGTGGCTGCCCCGCCCGGACGGCCGGCTCAACGGCGGCGCCGTCTGGCGCGCCACCACGCTCGAGGGCATCGAGCAGCGCCGCGTGAAGGGCCGCCCCGGGCCCAAGCCCCGCGTCCCGGTCGACGCGGTCTGAGACTCGCTACGCGCGCCGCCGCCGAGACCACCGGTTGACGGCCGGGCCGACGACGACGATCGCCGCGAACCCCACCGCGCTGACGACTGCGCTGCCGGTCGACGCGCCGTCGGCGACCCGCACGGCGTAGACGACCACCGCGCCAACCGCGGCCAGCACACCCACGCCCCACACGGCCCACCGCGGCATCACGTCGTTCACGCTGCCACTCTCCCAGCACCGTCAAGCACACCGGCGGGGCTGACGCACGGCGGTGCGGGTCACACCGAGCCCCCTGTCGCCGGCCGCGCCGCAGCTCTAGCGTGGGTCGCACAGGGCACCCACAGAGGCGGCCCGCACTGGGGGCTGATCATGGTCGCTCGTCGCAACTCGATCCTTGCTTTCGTCGGCTGGGCGCTCGCCGGCGCCGTCGGCGCGCTCGGCCTCCTGACGCTCGTCCTGCCGGGGCTCGTCGCGGCCGTGATCGTCGGCACCGTCGCCCTCGTGCTCTTCTTCCGCCTCAAGGAGCCGTACGCCGCCAGCGGCGTCGTCGCGGGCGGGGCGCTGCCCCTGTTCTACGTCGCCTGGCTGAACCGGCAGGGCCCGGGCGAGTACTGCCACGCACTGGGTGGCGGCGGGCAGGAGTGCACCGACATGTGGAGCCCGTGGCCGTGGGCCGCCCTGGGTGTCCTGCTCGTCGGGTCGGCCGTGACGCTCTACGTCGTCGCGCGCACCCGGGGCTGGGGCGCGCAGGCGATCTCTCGCTGAATCACTCCTCAGGGCGACGCCGCTCGTCGAGCGGTTCCGACCGGGCGGACGCAGGATGGACCGGATGTCCGAGTCGCGTTGCAATGCCGCAACAAGACCGAAACGTCCGAAGTCTTCCTTATGACCGTACTGGTAAGTAACGTGCCCCTGGCGCCTATGGGTGAAGCAGGTCACACCTGTGACTCATCCATGGGCGCACCGATTCGTTCGAGAGCCCAGAGGTGTGCGCATGACCCGTCGTCCGATCCTCGCGTCCGTTACCGCCGCAGCGGTGGTACTGAGCACGGCCATGCTGGCCGCCCCAGCGACGGCGGCACCGCCACCGGACATCCCGTCGCCGAGCAAGCTCAGCCACGTCTCGCCCGCCCTGCGCGACAAGGTGGCGAAGGACGCGGCCAAGGTCACGGACCTGCTCGACGCGACGGGTAACGTCACGGCGTTCGTCCAGCTCAAGTCTCCCGCCGGCGTGGACGTGGCCAAGAAGGCTGGGACCGACGACGCCGACGTCAAGGCAGCGGCGAAGGACACGAAGGCGCTCGCCGCCGACGTGGTCCCCTCCACGCTGACCGAGGCGAACGCCGACACCTCCGGGCTCAAGCGGATCGGGACGCTCACCAACCTCGTCTCGGCCACGCTGGTCACCGGCGACGCCTCCAAGATCCGCGCACTGGCGTCCAACCCCGACGTCGTCGCCATCTACCGCGTCGCCCGCAAGAAGCTGGAGAACGCCAACTCCGACGCGTTCACCAAGGCGCTGGCCACGTGGAAGGAGACCGGCAACACGGGCTACGGCGTTCGCATCGGCATCATCGACACCGGCCTCGACTACACGCACGCCGACTTCGGCGGCCCCGGCACGGTCGCCGCGTACAACGCGGCGTACGGCACCGACGGCACGGGCCCGATCCTGGCCGGCTCGTTCGACCGCACCAAGTTCATCGGCGGCTACGACTTCGCGGGACCGAAGTACAACGCCGATCCCGCGGCGGCCACCTACGACCCCGTGCCGCACCCGGACGCCAACCCGATCGACTCGCTGGCGACGTCCGCGAACTCGGGTCACGGCACCCACGTCGCGGGCAGCGCGGCGGGCTACGGTGTCGACGGTGACGGCAAGACGTTCACCGGCGACTACTCCGCCATCGACTCGCTCGCCGGCTGGGAGATCGGGCCGGGCACCGCGCCCGAGGCCCAGCTCTTCTCCCTGAAGGTGTTCGGCGACGTCGGCGGCTCGACCGACGTGACGGCGCTCGCGCTCGACCGCGCGGCCGACCCGAACAACGACGGCGACTTCTCCGATCGCCTCGACGTGGTCAACCTGTCCCTCGGCAGCGACGGCTCGCCCGCCGACGACCCGGACAACATCGTCATCGACAAGCTGAGCGCGCTGGGCACGGTCGTCGCGATCGCGTCGGGCAACGCCGGCGACATCACCGACATCGGCGGTGGCCCGGGCAACGCGGCCAGCGCCCTGACGGTCGCCAACTCCGTCGCCGCCCCCGTGCTGGACGCCGTGGAGGTCACGGCCGCCGGTGACGACTCGCTCGTGGGCGAGAAGTTCGGTGCGCAGAACTCCATCGCGTACACGGGCACCGCGGACGTCACGGCCCCGGTCTGGTACTCGGGCGACGCCAAGTTCGACGGCTGCACTGCCTTCACCAACGACCAGAAGACCGCCGTCGCCGGCAAGATCGCCTACCTGTGGTGGGACGACAACGACGCGACCCGCGCGTGCGGCTCGGCCGTGCGATTCGGCAACGCCGCAGCCGCGGGCGCCGCAGGTGTCGTGCTTCCCACCGAGGTCCCGGTGTTCGTCGCCGGCATCTCCGGCGTCGCCAGCATCCCCGGCGCGCAGCTGATCGCCTCGGCGACCGACGAGCTCCTCCCGGAGATCATGGCCGGCACGCTCTCGCTGCACATCGGCCCGAGCCTGGCCATGCAGGGCTCTCAGGACGGCGCCGGTGACCTCCTCAACGGCAGCTCCTCGCGCGGTGTGCACGGCTCGCTCGGCGTGATCAAGCCCGACGTCGCCGCACCCGGTACGGGCATCAGCTCGGCGGCGTCCGGCGAGGGCGACGCCCCGCACGTGCTCTCCGGCACGTCGATGGCCACCCCCCACGTGGCCGGCATCGCCGCCCTCGTGGTCCGCGCCCACCCGGCCTGGAGCAGCTCGCAGGTCAAGGCCGCGGTCATGAACACGGCCACGCACGACGTCACGACCAAGCCCGACGGGGGCGGCCTCAAGTACGGGCCGCAGCGTGTCGGCTCGGGTCGCGTCGACGCGCTCGACGCCGTCAACGCCAAGGTCATCGCCTACAACAAGGCCAAGCCGGCGCTCACGTCAGTGACGTTCGGCGTCGTCAAGGTTGGCGCGTCCAAGGTCGTGCAGAAGCAGGTCGTGACCGTCAAGAACTTCGACACGCTGAACGCCAAGACCTACGCCACGAGCGTCTCGCTCGCGACGAAGTCCGGCGGCGCGACCATCACCGCGTCCCCGGCCTCCATCACGGTGCCGAAGGGCGGCAGCGTCGACGTGACGCTGACGCTGACGGCGGATCCGGCCACGCTGAAGAAGGAGATCGACCCGACGTCAAGCGACACGGTCAGCGGCCTCGGGCGTGAGTTCGTCTCCGAGGTGGCCGGTCGCCTGGTGCTCAAGCCCGCCACGGGCACCGAGCTCCGGGTCCCGGTCCAGGCGGCTCCGAAGCTGGTCAGCGCGCTCACCGCGTCGGCCCCGGTCTTCGACTCTGCTGCCGCCGGCTTCGGCGAGATCCCCGTCACGGGTCGTGCGGTCACCAAGGGTGGCTTCGACTCCATCAGCGCCGGTCTCATCCTCGCGGCGACGAGCCCCAAGATCGCCGTCAACCCGGCGCTGCGCACCTCGCCGTCCGCGCTCGCCTCGGGTGACATCAAGTACGTCGGCTGGTCGTCGACCGTGCCGTTCGTCAAGGCGTACAACGCGACCGGACCGACGAAGCCGATCGACCCGGTGCTCAACAACAAGCTCGAGGTCGGCCTCGCCGTCTACGGGGATTGGGCCTCTCTTGGTCGCGTGACGATCCCCGTCATCTACATCGACATCAACAAGGACGGCACGCCCGACATCGAGGCCGACGTCGTCAAGCTCAACGACGACAGCGACCTGACGGTCGTCGCGACCTACGACCTGAAGACCAACAAGAACGTCGGGCTCGAGCTCGTCAACGAGCAGGCCGGCGACGTCGACTCTGGGATCTTCGACAACAGCGTCCTGGTCGCCCCGATCAACCTCGCCGACAACGGCATCAAGGCCGGCGACAAGCCGTCCATCACGGTCTCGACGTACTCGTCGTACGCCGCAGCCGAGGACGGCGAGGTCGACACCACGCCGGCCTTCACCGTCGACCCGTTCGCGCCGCCGTTCTGGTTCGCGGCGGACGACCTCGTCAACACCTGGATCGACGGCGACGTCAACTCGATCCTGACCTACAAGGCGGCCGGGGTGACGTCGGGCAAGCTGCTCGTCCTGACGCCGCAGAACTCCGACCCGAGCACGCGTGCCCAGGTCGTCGACATCAAGACGACGTCGTCCACCAAGCTCGCGATCAGCCCGACCTCGGTGAAGTTCGGCACGGCAGCCAAGGCCACCGCCACGGTGACCGGATCTGCCGCACCGACCGGCAAGGTCGAGTTCCGCGAGGGCGCCAAGGTGCTCGCCACGGCGAACCTCTCGGTCAGCGGCAAGGTCGGCAAGGCGACGGTCACGCTGCCGAAGTCGCTCAAGGTCGGCAAGCACACCCTGACGGCCGTCTACCTCGGCAGCACGGGGGTGGCGACGTCGAAGGGCACCGCCACGCTGACGGTCGCCAAGGC
Organism: Cellulomonas sp. PhB150; assembly: GCF_003755175.1. Classification (GTDB taxonomy): domain Bacteria; phylum Actinomycetota; class Actinomycetes; order Actinomycetales; family Cellulomonadaceae; genus Cellulomonas. The sequence goes on from NZ_RKHX01000003.1 coordinate 175,974, forward strand.
GAAGCCGAAGGTGTCGCTGTCCACCTCGTCGTGGACCGTGAAGAAGAACAGCACGCCGAAGCTGACGGTCAGCGTCAAGGGCTCCTCGGGCGCCCCGGCCCCGACCGGCAAGGTCGTCGTGAAGGTCGGCTCCAAGTCGGTCTCCGCGACGCTCAGCAGCGGCAAGGTCACCGTCCGCCTCCCGAAGGTCACGAAGGCGACGACCGTCTCGGTCACCTACAAGGGGAGCAGCAGCTACTCCTCGGCGACTGCGACGCACAAGCTCAAGCTGAAGTGATCTGAGCAGAGCCCCGAGGGCCGCGTCGACCACCCGGTCGGCGCGGCCCTCGGCACGTCCGGGTGCCCAAAACGGGCCGAACGGGGGAATCCCGCCCGGGTCGGTCAAGCGTGCAGGCTCGAGGGTCGATGCGCAGGTCATGGACCTGCTCCCGTCTCCCCACACGCCCGGGGACGACGAGCGCACCGGCCGCACGACGGCCCTCAACCCCGCCGAGCAGGTGTGGACCGCACAGCACCGCGAGCTGGTCTCGGAGCTGTGCGACGGGGACGTCGACGAGTGGACCGTGGGCGACCTGTTCGACCGGGTGCACACCACCTGGCTCGAGTCCGACGAGCGTCCCGACCCGACACCGCTCGTGCACGCGTTCGGCGTGGCGCTGGGTGACCTCGTCGCGCGCGACGTCCCAGGCATGGCCTGGGTCTCCTACCGGGAGGACGACGCCATGGCCCTGGCCCTCGCGCGCGCCGGTGACCCCCTCGTGGTGTTCCCCATCGCGTCGGTCGAGGAGCACTGGGGCGTGGTCGTCGAGGGATGGTTCACGACGCACGTGCAGGCCGTGGTCGACGAGACCGTCCGGCAGCTGCGGCACTCGGGCCGCTCGGAGCAGGGCGCCGACGGCTGGAGCTGAGTCAGAACAGCACGTCGACCGGCGGCGCCAGCGGCGCGACCGGCACCGGGACGTACGTGCCGTCGCGCATCGCGCGCGCGGCGATGCCGGCGAGCTCGTCGGCCCGCTCGTTGAACTGGTCGCCCTGGTGCCCACGCACCCACACGAAGGTCACCGGCCCGGGCCGAGCGGCGATCGCGCGTTCGATCCCCTGCACGAGCTCCAGGTTCTGCACCGGGCTCCCGCTCGCGGTCCGCCAGCCCTTGCGCCGCCAGCCGTGCACCCACAGCGAGGCGCACTTGATCGCGTACTGCGAGTCGGCCTCGATGCACAGCGGCTCGTCGCCCGGGTGCGCGGTGATCGCCTCGAGCACGGCCATGAGCTCGGCGATCTGGTTCGTGCCTGCCGCGACCGCGCCGCTGCCGTGCGTGCCGTCGTGGTTGGCCCACGCCCAGCCGATCGCCCCACCGGGGTTGCGCAGGCAGGAGCCGTCCGTGCTGACCGTGATCACGGGCGTCATTCTGCCCTGCTCGCACGCCCGCTCACCCGTCCGGCCGACACGCCCGGCGGCTCGTCGGACCGAATGACTCAAGGTCACCCACCCGGACGTCCGATACTTCCTCGTATGACGACGTTCGAGGATCTTGACCTCGCCGAGGCGTTCGGCGACTTCGAGCCGCAGGAGCAGCCCCCGCGTCGACGCGCGGGCTGGATCACCGCGGTCGTGCTGACCCTCGCCGTGCTGCTCGTCGGCGGCGGTCTCGCCTGGCTGGCCCTCAGCCGCGACACCACCCCCACGGCGACCGTCGTCGCCCCTGCCGTGCTCGTCCCGGCCCTCGCCGAGACCCAGACCGCCGCCGACCAGGTCGAGGCCTCGAGCCTCGACGGCACCGGCATCCGCGCCTCGAGCACCCGCTTCGTCGCGCGCTCCGAGCTCGGCGCGATCTACGTCGGCACCGGAGCGGGCGGCCAGGTGTGCCTGCTGGCCGTTCCCGAGGGCGACCTGTCGTCGACCTCGTGCGTCAAGCCGAAGACCGGCTCGGTCATCGTGCTGCGGCCGGTCGCCGACGGCCCCGCCGTCGCGCTGGTCACCGAGGGTGGCGAGGCCCCGAGCGCCGACGACGGGTGGACGCAGACGCCGTCGGGTCTCTGGACCGCCCCCGCCGCCTGAGCCGCCCTCAGGACGCGAGCACGTCCACGACGCGCTTCACGCTCGACGACAGCCCCCACCGCTCGGCCAGCGCGACGAGTGCCTCGGGGTCGACCGGCGTCTTGGGCAGTCGATCGTCGACCTTCTCGACGGGCGCATCGGGCGCGACCTGCACCACGCCTGGCGCGACCCGCAGGTAGTCCGCCGCCTCCGTGAGCCGACGCAGCTGCGTCGCGGTCAGGCCCTTGTCGCCCGCGTCGCGCGCGGCGAGGATCCCCTCGAGCGACCCGTACCGGTGCACGAGAACCGCTGCCGTCTTCTCGCCGATGCCCGGCACGCCGGGAAGCCCGTCGCTCGGGTCCCCGCGCAGCACGGCCATGTCGGCATAGCCCTGGCCCGTCTGCACCGAGTAGCGCTCCGCGAGGCGCGCCTGGTCGACGACCTCGAGGTCCTTGATGCCGCGCACCGTGTACAGGACGCGCACGTGGGCCTCGTCGTCGACCAGCTGGAACAGGTCGCGGTCGCCGGTGATCACGTCGATCGCATCTCGCTGGCCCGCGGGCTTGTCCCGCTCGCGTGCGACGAGGGTGCCGATGACGTCGTCGGCCTCGTACCCCGGCGCACCGAGCCGGGCGATCCCGAACGCCTTGAGCACCTCGGCGATGACCGGCACCTGCGGGGCGAGCGTGTCGGGGATCTCCTCGAGGTCTCCCCCGGTCCGCTCCTCGGCCACGCGGTGCGCCTTGTACGAGGGGATCGCGTCGACCCGGAAGGCCGGCCGCCAGTCGTCGTCCCAGCACGCGACCAACCGCGTGGGCCGGTGGTCGGCGACGAGGCGGGCGATCATGTCGAGCAGGCCGCGGACCGCGTTGACCGGCGTCCCGTCCGGCGCCTTCACCGAGTCGGGGACGCCGAAGTAGGCGCGGAAGTAGAGCGAGGCGGTGTCGAGCAGGAGCAGGCGTCCGGTCGGCGCAGTCATGCCGACGAGTCTGTCAGGCCCGGCGCCTCCGCCGCAGGGGCCTTGCGCGGCGGCGTGGGCTCCCTCGTCGCCGGGCTGCTGACCAGGCGCCGCCCGAAGACCCGCCGCTGCACGTAGAACCCCGAGGCGGCCAGCGCGATCCACACGACGAACATGAGCGTCTGCTCCCACCCCTGGTCCGGGTGGTCCAGCGCGCCCATCTGGTCCGGCCACAGCACCGCGACGCCGGTCATCGCGATGCTCGCACCGCCCAGCGGCGTGACCCACAGGACGACCCGCCGCCCGTACCGGTCCGCGAGCAGCGCGGCCGACGCGGCGACCGCCACGACCAGCACCACGGCAAGGATCACGTTCGTCCCGCGGTTGCCGAGGGCGGACCACAGCTTCGCGCCGATCACGGCTCCGGTCACGGCCCCGATGACGAACGGGGCGAGCCGGAAGACGTAGGCGGCGACGAGCCAGATGATGATCGTCGCCCCGACGGAGATCCAGATCGCGTCCCAGTCGGTCGCGCCGAACGCCTCCGCGAGCAGGTACGTGCCGCCGAACCCGGACAGCAGCAGCGCCAGGTTGATCGACGCGATCCCGGCGAAGCACAGCACGAGCCCTGCGACGACGACGATCAGCCCGGACACCATCTGGCCACGGTAGGCCCGCGTCGCACGGACGGCCCGGCGAGGGCGTCGCGCGTCACGAGGCGCGGGAGACGAGAAGGACCGGCAGGCGCCCCTCCGCGCCGGCCGGTCCTGCTCGAGCTCGTGTCAGCCGGCGAAGTCCAGCTGCTGGTCGACGACCGCGATGACGGACCACACGGAGCCGTCGGTCCCGGTGAGCTCGTACGTCGGCACGAGCAGCGTCGCGCCGTCGGCCGTGGTGTGGGTCGCCAGGCCGAGGCGGGCGTCGTCGATGGTCACCCGCGTGACGGGCCACGCGATGGCGTCGCCCGGCTCGGCCGTCGTCGGGACAGCCGGCGGGGTCGGCGCCTCGGTCGAGGCGGAGATGACCGAGTCGTCGGACTCCGCACGCGCCGCGAAGGGCGTCACGCCCCCGGCCGACGAGCCGAACCGCGGGTCACCCAGGCGCTCGACGGCCTGCGCGGGGCTGACCACGTCGTAGCTGCCGAGCGCGACCAGCGGTGCGACGGGACCGTTCACGGCCGAGACGCCGGCCGCGACGACGGTCACGTACCAGGTCGCGTCCGTGCGCTGGCCGTCGACCACCGTGTAGCCGACGACGCTCGCCGTCTTGTCGTCGCCCGTCTGCTGGGTCTCGAGCTCGAGCGTGCCGGTGTCGACACCGAGCGAGGCCAGGACGTCCGTGGCGGCGGCGATCGCCGCCTTGCTCTTCGGGGCGTCGGCCACGTCGCAGTCCGGAGCCTTCTGGTCGGTGCCGGCGTCGTCGGTCCCGGAGATCGAGTCCGGCGCGGACTTCACGCCGCACGCCCACGGGTCCTTGGACGGGTCGTAGTAGCTCATGCTCGCCATGCCGTCCGGGCTGAGCGTGACGGTCGCGCCGGTGCCGTCGTTGGGCCCGACCGTCCAGCCCCAGTCCTGCGTCGGCTTGCCCGGGACGCCGAGCGCCTCGGCGAGGCGGGCGGCGGTGTCCGACGAGTACACCGACGCCGCGTCGTACGCCCACGCGTCGAAGGAGCGGCCGGCCGTCGACAGTCCCTTGGCCGTGAACGTCGTGTGGCCGTACCCGCCGTAGAACGGCATCGAGGCCGCGCCGACCTTGTCTCCGGCGGCGAGGCCCGACGAGCGGCCGATCTCGGCACCGGCCTGCGGCACGGCACCCGCCTGCGGCACGGCTCCGGCGGCGTCGGACGAGCCCTCGCCGAGCGAGATGGGCGCAGCGGCCGACGAGCCTCCGTCGGCCACCTGGTCCGAGCCGTCGTGCTGCGTGCCGAGGGCGTAGCTGGCCCCGCCGACGACGGCCACACCGGCGACCGCCGCGGCGACCTGGATCCAGCGCGGTGTCCGGCGGGCGCGGCGGGCAGCGAGCTCGTCACCCGTGAGCTGCACGCCCGTGGACTCGGCGAGCGCGGCGTGCAGCCGGGCCAGGTCCGGGGTGGCGGCGGCCGCGGGGTCGGCCGCGCGCACGGCGTCGACCGCGCGCTGGGCGTCGGGCTGGTCCTGCTCGGGCGTGGTCACGATGGGCTCCGGGGTGGCGAGGCGGGAACTGCTTCCACCCCGTCTATGTCGTCACGGCCGACGACCTTGCAGTCCTACGCCGGGTCCTGTGCCGCCCACGCCGCCGCGAGCCGCGAGCGCGCCCGGCTCAGGGCCGCGTCCGCGCCGCCCCGGCTGATGCCGAGCACCCCCGCGAGCCCGTCGCCCGAAAGCCCCTCCCAGGCGTGCAGCAGGATGATCTGCCGGTCGCGAGCGCTGAGGGCGGCGAGCGCGCGGCGGGCCTCGTCGTCGCGGACGGCGAGCAGCGCGGGGTCGTCGTCGTCCGGGTGCTCGGGGACCTCGCTGACCGGGACCGGACGCGACTTGCGGCGGTGGTTCGCGACGACGAACCCGGCGGTCCGGTAGAGCCAGGGCAGCTCGGCGCCCTCGGGGACCTCGTCGCGGCGGCGCCACGCGATGGTCAGGACGTCGGCGCTGAGGTCCTCGACGTCGTCGGTGGCGACGCGGCGGGACAGGTAGCGGTGCACGGGTGTCGCGTGCTCGCGCACGAGCTGCTCGAACCACGGTGCCCCGCGGGTCGGCACCGGCTCCTGCTCGCTCACCGCCACCACCGGCTCGTCCGTCTGCACACCCACAGCGCCCCCTTGCTCAGGTCGGGCGACACACGACGCCCCACCTGCTTTGTGTCACGGCGAGCGCCGATCTTGCACGAGGCGCGCAGGCGACTTCCTACAGGCCGTCCGCGACGACGGCGGTCGCCCGCAGCCACGCGTCCCGGGTGTCCGGGCGCAGGCTCTCGAAGTCGATGGGTCCACCGGCGACGAGGGCCGCGTCGTGCGGGACCTCCACGATCGCGCGGGTCAGGGCCCCGAAGTGGCTGCGCAGCCGGCGACGCAGGTCCTTGTCGACCTTGCGGTCCGGCTCGGACAGCACGGTGACGGCCCGGCGGACCGCGTCCTCGTGGCCCGTCGAGCGCAGGGCGTCGAGAGCCCAGGCGGCGGACTGGGCGGTGTCCTCGCGGATGGTCGAGACGACGACGATCTGGTCGGCCGCCTTGACCGCGGCCTGCCAGTTCGAGGCGCGCATGTTGTTGCCGGTGTCGACGACGAGCACCCGGTAGAAGCGGGAGAGCACGTCGTGCAGCGCGGTGAACGAGGCGGCGTCGACCGACGCGGCCGACGCCGAGTCCTCGTCGGAGGCCAGCACGTCGAACTGCTGCGTGGACTGGGTGCGGACGAACGCGTCGAGGTCGCCGACGCGGACGGTCCCCTCGTCGCCCAGGGTCGGCAGCGCGTGCAGCAGGTCCACCGCGGTGCGGGCGTGCTCCGTGTGGGCGGAGCGCCAGCCGAGCGTGCCGCGGGTCTCGTTGTTGTCCCACGCGAGCGTGTAGCCGCCGCGCTCGAGCCCGAACGTGGCCGCGAGCATCATCGTCGCGGTCGTCTTGTGCGCCCCGCCCTTGGGGTTGATGACGACGATCGTCTTGGGGCCGTCGAAGCCGCGGCGCACGGCCGCCTGCTGCACGCGCCGGCGCTGCTCCTTGCGGCCCGGGCCGGGCGAGACGGCTCCGAAGGTCACCCGCCGGATCCCCACCCGGACGCCACGCTCGGCGGGGCCGGGCGTGACCGGGTGCCGGGCGGCGAGCAGGTCGTCGAGGGTCGGGAGCGTCGTCGAGGAGCGGTCACGCGCGGGGGCGGATGCGGCGATGAGGCCGGACGGGGGGCTCGTCGCGGCGAGCGGGTCCGGCCTGGCGGCCTCGGGGGTGGTCTCGGGGGTGGTCTCCGGCGCGGTGGCGGCGGGGGCCGGGGCGGGCTCGTCGGGCGCGCCGTCCTTCGGGGCCTCGTCGACCGAGCCGTCCGGGTGTATCAGCAGCGACCAGACCCCCTCGGGGTCCCGCACCTGCACCGGGACCGGGTGACCCAGACCCTCGGCGAGCTCGGCGATGCGGCTCGTGATGGCCGCGCCGGCCTCCTGGAGGCTCTCGCGCTCGACCCGCTCGACGACGCCGTCGACCGAGATCTCGCCGGTCCCGTCCTCGCGCACCTCGGCGCTGATCTCCGGGTCGCGCGTCTTCGTCGCCACGCCCTGCTCGTCCTCGGCCATCCCGATCCACTCCTCAGCTCACGCCACGTCCCGAGCCGAAACTACGCGAATCGGGCCGAATGTCCAGGCCAGAGCGGTCAGGCCTCGGTGTCCACCTGGAACCAGACGGACGTCCCGCCGTCCCGCGGCCGGGTGCCCCAGGACTCGGCGAGGGCCTCCACGAGGGCCAGGCCACGCCCGCTGGGGGCGGTGGGCTCGGGGTGGCGGACGGTGGGCGCACCGTGGCCGGTGTCGATCACCTCGACGCGCACGTAGGGGCCGGCGACGCGCAGCCTCACCCGCACCTGCCCACCGGTGGGGCCGTGCACGACGGCGTTCGAGACGATCTCGGCGGTCAGCAGCTCGACGACCTGGTTGGTCGCGCCGGTCACCCCGAGCTCGGCGATCGTCCTCATCACCCAGTGCCGGACGGCGCGCGGTGCACGCGGCTCGGCCGTCACGACGAGCTCCTCGTCGAACCGGGCAGCCTCCTGCTCGGCGCGGCGCGCGCTCGGCGCGCTGCGCAGATCTCTGACGTCGCCCACCTGACCAGGGTGCCCGACCAACCGGCGATCCGCCGGGTGGGAGCCACGACACGCACGCGACCTCACCCGTCTGAGGCACCTCAGACCGCCTCAGGCGGGATCGGTCGCCACAACCCGTCGAACGACGGATCCGGGGCACGTCACCTCAGAGGAAAAGTCGTCACCGACGCCGGGGGAGCCCTCCCCCGCCGAGCAGAGGAGACAGTGATGAGCGAGATCTGGGGACCCGGGCTCGACGCCGAGCTGGCCTACCGACGCGAGACCCTGCGCGCCGACCTGGCCGACACCCGAGCACGCAGGGGCGCCCGACGCCAGGCCAAGCACCCCGACGGGCACCGCCACGCGTCGGCGGCTGCCGCGCGTCGGTGGCTGCTGCGAGGATCGGGGGCATGGCACGTGGCCCGATGAACGCACCCTTCGTCGCCCGCGCGGACGAGGTGGCCCTGCTCGACGAGGCCCTCGGCCGGGCGGGCAGCGGCGTGGCCGGTGCGGTGCTCCTCGCGGCCGACGCCGGGGTCGGCAAGACGCGGCTGGTCCAGCACGTCGCGGCGCAGGCGACGGCCGCAGGGGCGCACGTCGTGGTCACGCACTGCGTGGACCTGGGTGACGTGGGCCTGCCGTACCTGCCGTTCGCGGAGACGCTCGCCCAGCTGAGGGTCCTGGCGCCGGAGGTGGTCGACGAGATCGTCGCGGCCCGCCCCGCGCTCGCGCGCCTGATGCCCGGGCAGCCCGCGGCGGCCGACGGCTCGGCGAACCGGCTGCAGCTGTTCGAGGGGCTCGTCGAGGTGCTGGGTGCCGTCGGGACGGCCGGGCACCCGCTGCTGCTGGTGGTCGAGGACGTGCACTGGGCGGACTCCTCGAGCCGGGACGTGCTGCGCTTCCTCGTCTCGCGGCTGCGGGACCAGCACCTGCTGCTCGTCGCGAGCTACCGCACCGACGACCTGCACCGGCGCCACCCGTGGCGACCGGTCGCTGCCGAGCTCGCGCGTCACCCGCGGGTGCAGCGGCTCGACCTGCGCCCGTTCACGCCCGACGAGCTGCGCGAGTTCACCGTCGCCGTGACCGGTGCCTCCGTGCCCGAGCAGGCGCTGCGCCGCGTCGTCGACCGGTCCGAGGGCAACGCCTACTTCGCGCAGGAGCTCCTCGAGGCCGGCACGGACGCCGACGAGCTGCCCTGGTCGCTCGCGGAGGTGCTGCGCGCGCGCCTCGAGGGCCTGGACCCCGAGGTGCAGCAGCTCGTGCGCGTCGCGTCGGTCGCCGGGCGTCGGGTCGACGAGCGGCTCCTGCGCGCGGCGGTGGGGGACGCGTTCGTCGGCTTCGACGCCGCACTGCGCGAAGCCGTCGCGCACCACGTGCTGGGCGTCGAGGACGACGACCACCTGGCCTTCCGGCACGCGCTGCTCGCCGAGGCCGTCGCCGCCGACCTCCTGCCCGGCGAGATCTCGTCGCTGCACCGCGCCTACCTGCGCGCGCTGCAGGCGGACCCGACGCTCGGGCCGTCGTCCCAGCTGGCCTCGCACGCGCTGCGCGCCCCCGACCTCCCGGTCGCGTGGGCCGCGTCCCGGGAGGCGGCCCACCAGGCGCACGAGGTGCTCGCCCCTGCCGAGGAGCTGCGCCACCTCGAGGTCGTCCTGAGGCTGTGGCAGTCCGTCGGTCAGGACGCCACGGCGGACGACGAGGACCACGCCGACGTGCTGTCCGCGGCGGCGTCCGCAGCGAGCGCGGCGGGCCTGTTCGACCGCTGCGTCCAGCTGGCCCGCGCCGCCGTCGAGGACACCGCGGACGACCCCGGCCGCCAGGCGGGGCTGCGGACGCGGCTCGCCCGGCACCTGCTCGCGGCCGAGCGGCTCGAGGACGCGCTCGGCGAGGCGGAGCGCGCCCTGCACGACGTGGGCGAGGAGCCGTCCGCGGCGCGGGCGTGGGCCCTGGCGACCTACGCCCGGTGCGCGCTCAACGTCGACCAGGACGAGCCGGCCGTGACCGCCGGCGAGCAGGCCGTCGAGGTCGCGCGGGCCGTGGGGGCGGGCGACGCCGAGTCCGACGCGCTGACGACGCTCGCGGTGCTCGTGGTCGACGACGCCGACCGTGCCGCCACCCTGCTCGCGGCAGCGCTGGAGCGCGCCCGCGAGGCGTGCGACCTCGACACCGAGCTGCGCACCACCTACAACCTCGCGCTCAACCGCTTCTACTCCGGCCACCTCGAGGCCGCGCAGACGCTCGCGGAGGCCGGCCTGGAACGCGCGCGAGCGGTCGGCATGGGCAACAGCTCCTACGGTCTGGAGCTGGCCCTGACCGTCCGGCTCATCGACTACACGCGCGGCGACCTGTCCGCAGCGCCGCCGGTGACGGACGCGCCCGACGACCGGACCGGTCCGCTGGCCGCGGTCGACCTGTACGCGGCGACGGCACGCGGCGACGAGGACGTGGTGGCGCGCGCGGCCGCGCTCGAGCCGCTGTGGGCCCGGGACGGCTTCCACGCGCTCGTCGCGGGCGGCTGCGCTGTCGACGCGCTGACCTGGCGCGGCGACCACGAGGACGCCGCGGCCCTCGCGGTGCGGGTCATCGAGTTCCTCAACCGCGCGTGGGACGACTACTTCCTCGGGGGCATCTGGCTCTCGGCCCTCGGCATCGCCGCGCTCGCGGAGGCCGCGGCCGAGGACCGGCTGCAGGGCCGGGACGCCTCCGCGCGGGTCACGCTCGGCACGGCGCTGCTCGAGCGCGCGCAGGAGACCGCCGAGCGGGGGCGGCCGCGCGGCGGGACGCTCGGGCCCGAGGGGCGGGCCTGGCTGGCCCGCGCGCACGCGGAGCACGGGCGGCTGCTCGGCCCGGCGGGCAACGACCCGGCCCTGTGGACGGCGACGCTCCACGAGTTCGACTACGGCTACCGGTACGAGGTGGCGCGCACGCGCTACCGGCTCGCGGAGGCCCTGCTCGAGCAGGGCGACCGGGACGCCGCACGGTCGCACGCGGCGGCGGCACTGGAGGACGCGTCCGCGATGGGCGCCGCGCCGCTCGAGGCCGCGCTCCGGGGACTGTCGCGGCGCGGGCGGCTCTCGCTCGCGGGCATGCGCGAGTCGGGGACCGACGTGCTGACCTCCCGCGAGGCCGAGGTGCTCACGCTCGTCGCGCAGGGACTGTCCAACCGGCAGATCGGCGACAAGCTGTTCATCTCCGGCAAGACCGTCTCGGTGCACGTCTCGAACCTGCTCGCGAAGCTCGGCGCGTCGGGGCGCGCGGAGGCCGTCTCGATCGCCCACCAGCGAGGACTCATCGGCAGCTCGTGACCGTGTCGGTCCGTGGGCCTACGGTGGGCACCATGCCGACGAAGACGCCCGCGGTGGAGCTGGACGTGAACGGCCGGACCGTGCGCGTGAGCAGCCCGGACAAGGTCTACTTCCCCGAGCGCGGGATCACCAAGCTGCAGGTCGTCGAGTACTTCCTCAGCGTGGGCGACGGGATCCTCGGTGCGCTGCTGGACCGGCCGACGACGCTCGAGCGGTGGCCCAAGGGCGTGTTCGAGGGCGCGAAGCTGGCCACCCGGATGGACTCGTCGGGCGACGCGTTCTACCAGAAGCGCGTCCCCGCGGGCGCTCCGGACTACGTGAAGACCGCGCGCATCGGGTTCCCGAGCGGCCGCACGGCCGACGAGGTGGCGCCCAGCGAGGTCGCCGTCGTCGCGTGGGCCGCCAACCTCGGCACCCTCACCTTCCACCCGTGGCCCGTGACGTCGGACGACGTCGACTCCCCCGACCAGCTGCGCATCGACCTCGACCCGCAGCCCGGTACGGACTTCTCCGACGCCGCGCGCGTCGCGCCGCACGTGCGCGAGCTGCTCGCGGAGCACGGCATGGAAGGGACGCCCAAGACGTCGGGCGGGCGCGGGATCCACATCTTCGTCCCCATCGAGCCACGCTGGTCGTTCGTCGACGCGCGCCGCGCCACCATCGCGCTCGGCCGCGAGCTGGAGCGGCGGATGCCCGACGAGGTCACGATGAAGTGGTGGAAGGAGGAGCGGGGGGTCAAGATCTTCGTCGACTACAACCAGATGGCGCGCGACCGGACGATCGCCTCGGCGTACTCCATCCGCTCCAACCCCCGAGCGACCGTCTCCGCGCCCCTGACCTGGGACGAGGTCGCGGACGTCCACCCGGACGACTTCGACGTGCTGTCCATGCCGGCCCGGTTCGCCGCGGTGGGCGACCTGTTCGCCCCGCTGGTCGCGCACGCCGCCCCGCGCTGCTCGCTGGAGTCCGCGCTCGAGCTCGCCGACCGGCAGGAGACGGACGACGGTCACGGCGACCTGCCCTACCCGCCGGAGTACCCGAAGATGCCGGGCGAGCCCAAGCGGGTCCAGCCGAGCAAGGACCGTGACCGACCCCGCTGAGGCGCCGGCCTACGCCTCCGCCCGGGGGCGCTGGGTGCTGCTGGCCACCGTGCTCGGCTCGGCGATCGCGTTCATCGACGCGACCGTCGTCACGATCGCGCTGCCGCGCATCGCCGAGGACCTGGACGCGTCGACCGGCGACCTGCAGTGGACGGTCAACGGGTACGCCCTGACCCTGGCCGCCTTCCTGCTGCTCGGCGGGTCGCTCGGCGACCGGTTCGGGCGGCGACGGGTCTTCCTGGTGGGCGTCGTGTGGTTCGGCGTCGCGTCGGTGCTCTGCGCGGTGGCGCCCGGGATCGGTGCGCTGATCGCCGCGCGCGTGCTGCAGGGCGTCGGCGGCGCGCTGCTCACGCCCGGATCGCTCGCGATCATCCAGTCGACGTTCGTCGGCGAGGACCGGGCCCGGGCCATCGGCGCGTGGTCCGGGTTGTCCGGCGTCGCCGGCGCCATCGCTCCGTTCCTGGGCGGCTGGATCGTCGAGCTCGCGTCGTGGCGGTGGATCTTCGCGATCAACGTCCCCCTCGTGCTGCTCGTCGTGGTCGTCGCGGTGCGCCACGTGCCGGAGTCGATGGACCCGACCGCGGTCAGGCGGCTCGACATCGGCGGGACGGTGCTGGGGGCGCTGGGGCTCGCCGGGCTGACCTACGGGTTCACAGCGTGGACCGACCACGGCTCGGCGGACGCGGTCGTCGTCGTCACCCTCGTCGGCGGCCTGCTCGCGCTGGCGGCGTTCGTCGTCGTCGAGGACCACCACCCCGCGCCGCTGCTCCCGCCCGCGCTGTTCCGCTGGCGCCCGTTCGCCGGGGTCAACGGGGCGACGCTGCTCATCTACGCCGCGGTGTCCGGGCTGTTCTTCTTCCTCGTCGTGACGCTGCAGGTGGTCGCCGGCTACTCGCCGCTCGCCGCCGGGCTCGCGCCGCTGCCCGTGACGGTCCTCATGTGGCTGCTCTCGCCACGGATGGGGGCACTGGGGGTACGGCTCGGGCCCCGGCTGCCGATGACCGTCGGGCCCGTGATCTGCGGGGTCGGAGCGGTGCTGCTCGCCGGCATCTCCACGTCGGCGCCCTACCTGACCGCGGTGCTGCCCGGCGTCGCGCTGTTCGGGCTCGGGCTCTCGTTCACCGTGGCGCCGCTGACCACCACGGCCCTGGCCGCCGCGCCCGACCACCTGGCGGGCGTGGCCAGCGGCGTCAACAACGCCGTCGCGCGCATCGCCAGCCTGCTGGCGATCGCGGTCCTGCCGCTCGCCGCGGGCGTCGGCTCCTCGCTGACCGACCCGGTGACGCTCGCCCCGGCCCACCGCACGGCGATGATCGTGTGCGCCGGGCTGCTCGTCTCGGGCGCCCTCGTCGCCTTCGCCACGATCCCCCGCACGGCCGCGGCGGTCCGACCGACCGAGTGAGTTCCGCGCTGCGGCGCAGGTCAGACGCTGCGCCATCGCCCGTCCGGTGGAACCACCGGCGCGCCGCTCAAGACCGGCGTCCAGGACGCCGATCCTTAGTCCATGGTGCCCGCTCCCGTCGTCGTGGGAATGCGCCCCCTCGCAGCGTCCGAGGAGGCACACCTCGACCGACTCCGTGACTTCCTGACCGCCAGCCGCGTCGACGTCACGGACCCCCGCGCGCTCGGCGCCCTGGTCGACGCACAGCTCTCCCGCTGGCAGTCCGCCGGCGCGGGCGAGCTGCCCGACGGGATGCTCGCGGCGTTCGGCGTCGGCATCGGCGACCTGGTCCGTGCCGCGGCGCCCGGTGCCCACTGGGTGCTGCGCACCTCCGCCGAGCGACCCGGCCCCGCCCTGCTTGCCGCCGAGGGCAGCGCCGCCGTCGTGCCGCTCGACGACGTGCGCTCGCGCTGGGCGGCCGGGACGCGCGACTGGGTACCGGGCTACGTCTCCGCCGCCGCGCAGCACCTGGCCGGGTCCGTCGCCGACGCGCCTGCCGGCGTCGCCTCCGCTCCCGACGCCGGCCCCGCGCCGCTGCCGGTGCACGCGCCGCAGAGCACCGCGATGCCGAGCCGCCGCGCGTCGCGCATCCCCCGACCGCGCATCCCCGCCGACCTGCCGGTGCCCCCCTCCGTGCCCGTGCAGATCCTCGCGCTCCGGTCGCTCGACCGCGCGCTCGAGGTCGCGTGCGCGAGCGCCGACCCGACGCGCCTCGCCTTCTACGCGCTCGAGACCGACGGCATCCTGCGCCCGGTCGCCGACCTGCCGGCCGCCCGCGCCGCGGTGACCGCGTCGGGCGCCGACCGTGCCGCGGTGATCTGGGTCGCGGGCCTGGACGACGAGGGCCACGTGGCCGACGCGCCCCCGGCGGTCCTGGTCGAGGCCGGCGAGATCGGTGTCGCGACGCTCGTCGTCGGCCACCGCTTCACGACCACGCCGGTCGAAGACCTCGTCATCGTCGGCCAGGGCGCGCCGCTGCTGTAGCCCCGTCGGGTCAGTGGCGCAGGGCGTACCAACGGGCGCCGAAGCGACGGGTGACGCTGCGGCCGCTGATGTCGGCGAGCTCGTCGAGCCGCGCGAGCACCGCCCAGCCGACCTGGCGGGCCGTGGGGTCGTCGGGCGCGTCGAACCGGATCGTCACGCGCGCCTCGCCGCGCACGACGCCGAGGTCGAACGCCTCCACGACCACTCGCTCCTGCGCGACCGCGACCGCCTCGGGCAGCACGTCGGCCGGGTCGGTGCCCGGCTGCAGCAGCCCGACGGCAGCACGGACTCGGTAGGACGGCACGCGCTCATCCTCCCCCGCAGAGCCGGCTCGTCGGTTCTGCGGGCCACGGCGACTGCGAGCGGGGCACGGTTCGCGGGAGGATGGCAGAGGAACGACGGCGACGCACGGGGGGACGTATGAGCGAGGGACCGACGCCGTTCGAGGTGCACGAGTCGGGTGCGTACTTCCACGGGACGAAGGCCGACCTCAGCGTCGGCGACCTGCTCGTGCCCGGCCGACGCTCCAACTTCGGCGGTGGGCGCACCGCCGGGCACGTGTACGTGACCATGACGCTCGACGCCGCCTCCTGGGGGGCCGAGCTCGCCCAGGGCGAGGGCCGGGGGCGGATCTACGTCGTCGAGCCCACCGGCCCCCTCGAGGACGACCCCAACGTGACCGACAAGAAGTTCCCGGGCAACCCGACGCGGTCCTACCGCTCGAAGGCTCCCGTGCGGGTCGTCGGCGAGGTCGAGGGCTGGGTGGGGCACCCGGCGGAGCAGGTGCAGGCCATGCGCGACCGCGTGGCGGATCTCGCTCGCCTAGGCTCGGAGGACATCGACGACTGACCACGAACCGTGGGAGCACCCTTTGGCCAGCACACCCGCGTGGAAGCCCGCCGAGGCCGTCCAGGGCGGTCGCGCGTTCACCACGACGATCGCGGACGTCGACGTCCTGGTGACCTTCGCGGGTGACGCCACCGGCGCGCTCGCTGGTGAGTGGACCGTCCGGGACGCGGACGACGACACCACCCTGCTGACCGGGTTCGACCCGGCACTCGCGGGCACGCGCTCGGCGGTCCAGATCTTCGCGTCGCTGGTCTCCGTCGCGGACCAGCTCACCCCGCTGCTGGTCCCGGAGCCCGTCGCGACGCCGCTCGTGGTCGAGTACACGGTCGTCAAGCTCGCCGCGCACGACGACGACTTGGTGTTCGCGCAGACCGTCGCCGCGACCTTGGGTGAGCACGCCGCGGACGGGTGGCGGCTGGTCTGCGTGGACAACCTGTGGGCCTACCTCGAGCGGCCGGACGCACGCTCCGACCGGTAGCGGCGCCTGGTGACCGGTCGCATCCGCGGGTCATTCTCGGTGTCGACGAAGGCCCCGCACCAGCGTTGCTGCTGGTACGGGGCCTTCGTGGTGGAGCCGCCTAAGAGAATCGAACTCTTGACCTTCTCATTACGAGTGAGACGCTCTGCCGACTGAGCTAAGGCGGCATCGTCGGGATCCGTGGACCTCGGCGAGCCCGCTTACTGTACCTGGCCGACCCCCGGCACTCCAAAGCGAGCGTCAGGGCGTGTAGACGTTCGGCTTGGCCGGCAGCGCGAACGGCGTCCCGAGGAAGAACCCGGGGTGCGGCGGCTGGTTGTACGCGGTGTTCTGCCAGGCGATGGCGGTCCGGTACTGCTGGTCGTGCAGGAGGGTCCACACGCGCGTCGTGGTGGCGATCGGCGTCGCGTAGATCCGCAGCGCCGAGTCGTCGGAGGTCGCCCAGACGACCTCCTCGCGCCAGTCGCCGAACAGGTCGCCCGAGAGCACGGGGGTCGCCTTCGTCGAGTTGTTCGAGTGCACCCCCGACGCGGTCAGCAGGCGGGTGTCGCCGCCGGTGCCGTACTTGTCGATGCGCGTGCCGTCGAGCAGCTCGCGCGACGTGTCGGCGTCCCAGTAGGCCAGGAAGTTCGTCGAGCTCGGCTTGCGACCGATCGCGGCGCCAGTGGTGTCGCGCAGCTGGGAGTCGCTCGACGACCAGGACTCCGCCCCCGGGCTCCCGGGGTAGACGTCGTCGGAGACGCCGCGTCCGTTGTCACCGGTGGCCGCGGTCTTCCACAGGATCTGGCCCGTCCTCGCGTCCGCCATCCACGAGTCGGGCTGGCTCGCGTCCTCCGTCACCTTGAAGTACTCCAGGCCAGGGCGGCTCGGGATCAGGTCGCCGAGG
This sequence comes from Cellulomonas sp. PhB150, assembly GCF_003755175.1. GTDB lineage: Bacteria > Actinomycetota > Actinomycetes > Actinomycetales > Cellulomonadaceae > Cellulomonas. The sequence continues at coordinate 192,765 of NZ_RKHX01000003.1, forward strand.
TGGGCGGCGTCGCCGTGCCCCGTCCGGGTGTTCCACAGCGGCCTGCCGTCGTCGTCGATCGCGGCCGCTCCGTAGACGATCTCCTGCTTGCCGTCCTGGTCGACGTCGGCCGTGACGAGCGCGTGGTTGCCCTGGCCTGCGTAGGTGCTGTTCCCCGAGGCGTTGGAGTCGAACGACCACCGCTGGGTGAGCTTGCCGTCGCGGTAGTCCCACGCGGTGACGACAGCCCGCGTGTAGTAGCCGCGCGCCATGATGATCGACGGGCGCTTGCCATCGAGGTAGGCGGTGCCCGCGAGGAACCGGTCCACGCGGTTGCCGTAGCTGTCGCCCCAGCTGGACACCGTGCCGCGCGGCGGGACGAAGCTCGTCGTGGCCAGGATCGCACCCGTGCGGCCGTTGAAGACCGTGAAGTACTCCGGCCCGCTCAGCACGTAGCCCGACGCGTTGCGGTGGTCGGCGTTCGCGTCGCCGATCACCTGTCCCGTGCCGGAGCGCGTCCCGTCCGCCGTCTTCACGGCGACCTCGGCCCTGCCGTCGCCGTCGTAGTCGTAGACCTGGAACTGCGTGTAGTGCGCGCCGGCCCGGATGTTGCGGCCCAGGTCGATGCGCCACAGCCGCGTGCCGTCCAGCTCGTACGCGTCGAGGTAGACGTTGCCCGTCACCCCGGACTGCGAGTTGTCCTTCGCGTTGGTCGGGTCCCACTTGAGGACGACCTCGAGCCGGCCGTCGCCGTCGACGTCCCCGACGCTGCCGTCGTTCGCGGTGTAGTCCGCGCCCGGCTTCGAGATGGGCACGTCGAGGTAGCCGCTGCCGAAGGTCAGCGACGTCTCCGACGCGGCCTGCTCCACGCCGTTCACGACGGCCCGGACCGTGTACGTGGCGCTGGCCGCGGCACCGGCGTCGAGGTAGTTCGTCGACGCCGTGATCGGGCCCGCGATCTTGGTGCCGGAGCGGTAGACGTTGAACCCGGTGGTCGCGGCCTCGGTGCCGAGCAGCCGCCACTGCACCAGGTTGCCACTGCCGGAGCGGACGCTGATGAGGCCGCGGTCGAGCTTCTCCGCCTGCCACGCGCCCGCGGCGGGCGGCGTCGTGGCGGTGGGCGTGGGGGTGGGAGTGGGGGTGGGCGTGGGCGTCGGGGTGGGCGTGGGGGTCGGGGCGGTCCCGCCCGTGCAGGTCGTCCCGTTGAGCGCGAACGACGACGGCACCGGGTTGCTGCCCGACCACGACCCGTTGAACCCGAACGACGTGCTGGCCCCGGTCGCGAGGCCGCCGTTGTACGACACGTTCCTCGCGGTGACGACCGCCCCGCTCTGCGTCGTCGTCGCGTTCCACGCCTGCGTGACGCTCTGGCCGGCACCGAACGCCCAGGTCAGCGTCCAGCCCGTCACGGCGTCGCCGAGGTTGGTGACCTTGACGTCCGCCCCGAAGCCGCCGCCCCACGAGCTGGTCACGGTGTAGTCGACGCGGCACCCGGGGGCCGCCGCGGCCGGTTGCGCGAGGGCGACGGCAGCGCCGGCGGCCAGCGTCGCGGCCATCAGCCACGGGAGCGCGGTGCGGGGACGGGTCATGGCGTGCCTCCTGGCAGTGCGGCCCGACGACGATGTCGGGTGAGCCAGGAGGGACGCTAGGTGGCGATCACCCGGCGGACCACCGCGCGAAACCTTTCAGCAGCGGGTGCCGTCGTCGGGCACGGTCCCCTCGACGAGGTACGCGTCGACCACCTTCGCGATGCACGAGTTCTCCGCGCGGTAGGCGGTGTGCCCCTCGCCCTCGTACGTGAGCAGCACGCCCGACGAGAGGGTCGTGGCCAGCGACTGCGCCCACTTGTACGGCGTCGCGGGGTCGTTGGTCGTGCCGACGACGAGGATCGGCGGGGCGCCCTGCGCGCTGTAGTCGTCGAGCGCGCCGACCTCGGGCACGGACCAGTCGCCGCACGACGTGCCGCCGTAGGAGAAGAACGAGCCCACGGTCGGGGCGACCTTCAAGATCTCGGCGGCCTGGGCGCGCATCTCGTCGACGTCCGTCGAGCTGCGGTCGTCGAGGCAGTTGACCGCGCGGAACGCCTCGGTCGAGTTCGTCGAGTACGTGCCGTCCTCGGCGCGGTCGTAGTAGACGTCGGAGAACGACAGCAGGATCGAGCCGTCGCCCTGGCGGATCGCGGCGGTCAGGCCCTGGGTCAGCGCCGACCAGAAGCTCTGCGAGTAGAGCGTCACCGCGATGCCGGAGAACGCCAGCGCCTGGGTCAGCTCGCGGTCGGTGCCCGTGTCCAGCGGGCTCGTCCTCGCCCGGTCGAGCAGGGCGCGGATCTGCTTCATGCCGTCGTCCACCGAGCCCGTCAGCGGGCAGCCGCTGCCCTGCAGGCAGTCGGCGACGTACGCGCGCAGCGCGCCCTCGAAGCCCGCCGCCTGACCGGACTCGATGTCACCCTCGGAGAGGGTCGGGTCGAGCGCGCCGTCGAGCACGAGCCGGCCCGCGCGGTCCGGGAAGAGGGCCGCGTAGGTCGCGCCGAGCTTGGTGCCGTAGGAGAACCCGAGGTAGTGCAGGACGTCGTCGCCGAGCACGGCCCGCATGACGTCGAGGTCCTTGGCGGCGCTGATCGTGTCGACGTGGCCGAACACGGCGCCGGAGCGGTTCAGGCACTCCTTCGAGAACTTCGCGCTCTCGTCGATCATGTCCTGCAGCCCGGCGTCCGTGGAGGTGTCGGGGTCGAGCGCGGTGATGCGGTCCATCTCCGCGGCGTCGACGCACTCGATCGGCGACGAGCGCTGGATGCCGCGCGGGTCGAACCCGACGAGGTCGAAGTTCTTCTTCAGCGTGGAGGTCGCCTCGCCGAGGAACGACTGGAGGAAGTCGACCCCCGATGCCCCGGGGCCGCCCGGGTTGATGAGCAGCGAGCCGACGGCGGTGCCGTCCGCCTCGTGCCGCGCCAGCGCGAGCTCGATCGTCTCGCCCGACGGGTCGTCGTAGTCGAGCGGGACGGTCAGCGTCGAGCACTGGCCCGCGTCGCACTTCTTCCAGTCGAGCTGCTGGTCGTAGAAGTCGCTCAGCTCGCCGTAGTCGACGTCGGCCGACGGACCGCTCGCGGACGACGTGGGCGCGGTGACCTGGTTCTTGTCGGGCGCGCAGCCGGACAGGACGAGGGCAGCGATGCCGACCAGGACGACGACGGGACGCAGGAGGCGGGCTGTCGGCATGCGACGAGGGTAATCGGCAAATCTGGAAGACGGGTCAGCCGATGTCAGCCGATGTCAGCCCTGCGGCCGCAGCGCGATCGTCATGGCCTCGACCGCGAGCAGCGGAGCCACGTTCCCGGCGAGCCGCGTGCGTGCCTGCCCGACGGCGTCCATCCGCCGCAGCGTCTGCTCGGCGGTGCTGGCCGAGGCCAGCGCCCGCACGTCGTCGCCGTGCTCGACGTTGACGAGCTCCACCTCGGCACCGAGCTGGACGACGAGCACGTCGCGGTACAGCGAGAGCAGGTCCACCATCGCGCGGTCGAGCACGTCACGCTGCGCGCGGGTGGCACGGCGCTTCTGCTCCTCCTCGAGGGTCTTGATCTGCGAGCGGATGGCGGGCGGCAGCGTCGCGGCGCCCTCCGCGCCGAGCGAGCGGAGCAGCGAGGCCCGCTCGTCGGCGTCGCGCTCCTCGGTCGCCGCCTTCGCGTCGGCCTGCGCGGTCGCGACGAGGTCCCCGGCCGCGAGCACCGCGTCGCCCACGCCGCGGATCCGCGCCGCGACGGACAGCACCGCGTCGCGGCGAGCCCGCGCCTGCGGGTCCCGGGCCAGCCGGCGGGCGATGCCGACGTGCGACTGGGCGGCGCGCGCGGCCACAGCCGCGACCCCGGGCTCGATCCCGTCCCTGCTGACCAGCAGCGCGGCCACCGCATCGACCGGCGGCACCCGGAGCGCGACCGACCGGCTGCGCGAGCGCAGCGTGATCAGGACGTCCTGCGGGCTCGGCGCGCACAGCACCCACACCGTGCGCGGCGCGGGCTCCTCGATGGCCTTGAGCAGCGCGTTGCCGCTGGTGTCGTTGAGCCGATCGGCGTCCTCGACGATGATCACGCGCCAGCGGCCCTGCGACGGCGACCGCTGCGCGAGCTCGACGAGCGGGCGAGCGACCTCGGCCCGGATGAACACACCCTCGGTCGCGACGACCGTGACGTCCGGATGGGCGCCGTGCAGCGTGGTCAGGCAGTCGTGGCAGTGCCCGCAGCCGCCGTCGACGCACTGCAGCGCGGCGGCGAACGCCCGCGCCGCGTTGGACCGCCCGGAACCCGGGGGCCCGGTCAGCAGCCAGGCGTGCGTCATGGCCGCCGGGTCGGCGACCGCGGTCCGCAGCACCTCGACCGTGGGCTCCTGCCCCACCACCTCGTCCCAGACGCTCACGCGACCAGCTCCTCGACGCGCACGCGGATCGCGGCGGCCAGCTCGTCCGCGGCGAGGGTCGCGTCGAGCACTAGCCAGCGTCCGGGATCGGCCTCGGCACGGGACAGGAAGGCCGCACGGGTACGCCGGTGGAACTCGTCGCCCGCGCGCTCGAGCCGGTCGGGCGCACCCGTCAGGCGCGCCTGGCCCAGCACGGGGTCGAGGTCGAGCAGCACGGTGAGCGCGGGGAGCAGGCCGTCCGTGGCCCACAGGGACAGGGCCTCCACCTCGTCGGCCCCGAGGTCCCTGCCGCTGCCCTGGTAGGCGACCGACGAGTCGAGGTAGCGGTCGGTGACGACGACCGCCCCGCGCGCGAGCGCCGGGCGGACCAGCGACGCGACGTGGTGCGCGCGGTCGGTGGCGTACAGCAGCGCCTCGGTGCGCGGGTCGACGTGGTCGCCGTGCAGGACCGCGTCCCGCAGCAGCTGGCCGAGCTCGGTGCCCCCCGGCTCGCGCGTCAGGACCACCTCGCGGCCCGCCGCCACGAGCCAGTCGCGCAGCAACCGGGCCTGCGTGGACTTGCCCGCGCCGTCACCGCCCTCGAGGGAGACGAACAGGCCGGGTGGAGTCACGTGCGCCAGGGTATCCGTGCCCGGTGACACGCCGGCCGGCACCTCACTCACCCGGGTAGACGACACCCACCTGCGCGCGGATCTCGTCCATGGTGTGCAGCACCTCGAGCGTGCCCTGCCAGGGCATCCGCTCGCTCTCGGTCGCGCCCTCGGCGACTCGGCGGGCGACCTCGGCGGCCTCGTACTGCAGGCCCTTGGCGCCCGGGTGGTCGAACTCCCAGACCCGGCCGTCGGTGCGCTGCACGCGGAACGAGGTCGGCCCGTAGAAGTTGCCGGCCACCGCGATGTGGCCCTCGGTGCCGGAGATCGTCGCGATCGTCGGCGTCTTGGCCCACAGCGTCGTCGACAGCGTCGCCTGCGTGCGCTGCCCGTAGGACAGCACCATCGAGATCTGCCCGTCGACGCCCGTGTCGGTCAGGGTGCCCACGGCGGTCACGCGGTCAGGGACGCCGAGGAAGTCGTGCGCGAACGCCACCGGGTACACCCCGAGGTCCAGCAGCGCGCCGCCCGCGAGCGCGGGGTCGAACAGGCGCGACCTCGGGTCGTACGCGAAGGGCTGGCCGTGGTCGGCGCTGAGGTTGATGATCTCGCCCACCTCGCCCGCGTCGATGACCTGGTGCAGCGCGTCGACGTGCGGCAGGAACCGCGTCCACATGGCCTCCATGACGAACACGCCGGCCTCGCGTGCGGCGTCGAACACCTCGCGCGCCTCGCCCTCGTTGCGCGTGAAGGCCTTCTCGACGAGCACGTGCTTGCCGGCCTTGATCGCGAGGAGGGCCTGGTCGCGGTGCTCGGAGTGCGGGGTCGCGACGTAGACGGCGTCGACCTGCGGGTCCTCGACGAGCTCGCGGTAGCCGACGTGCGTCGTCGGGATGCCGTGCGCCGTGGCGAACCGCTCGGCGCGGTCGCGGTTGCGGGAGCCCACGGCGACGAGCTGCGCGCGCGTGTGCTGGGTGACGGCGGACGCGAACGTCGAGGCGATGCCGCCGGCGCCGAGGATGCCCCAGCGGATCGGGGGTGCGGTGCGGGGATCGGGGGTGCGAGCCATGGCGCCAACCTACCTGCGTCCGGGGAGCGTGCGACCTCGAGCACGCCGCGCCACGGCGCCCCCCACACCGCGGCCGAGGGTTCCGCGCGCCGGTCGATTCGTCGCTCTGAATCGCTTATGTCCCTTTCTTCACTCACCTAATTTAGTTACCCTCGTGCCCGATCGGCCCAACGACGGGCCGCGCGGTCGCCCTGCAGACGCGGGGATGTTCAACGGAGAGCACGATGACCCCAGCTACGCACACCCGGCTGTCGCGAGCGGTCGCGACCGTGGCCGCAGCGGCCCTGGCCCTCACCGGTCTGACGAGCCTCGCCACCGCGACGCACGCTGCCGACGACGACGTCGTCGCGATCGCCGACACCGGCGCCGCCCCGCAGACCCGGTCGCTGTTCCGCTACCTGCGCGACCAGCAGGCCGACGGCATCCTCTTCGGCCAGCAGCACCCCCTCGACGAGGCCATCTCGGAGCCCTACACGGGGCCGGACGGCCTGCCGATCGAGTCCGACGCCCACAGCGTCACGGGCGACCTGCCCGGCGTCTTCGGCTTCGACACGCTCGCGCTCAAGGGCGACGAGAAGCCCGGCTCGCACGACAACACCGACGAGCAGAACGCGGCCGCCCTGGCCGCGCAGCTCGTCCGCGCCGACCGGCTCGGGGCGATCGTCACGCTGTCGGCGCACATGCCGAACTTCGTCACGGGCAAGGACTTCTACGACACCAGCGGCCGCGTGGTCAGCCACATCCTGCCGGGCGGCGACAAGAACGCGACCTACCGCGCGTACCTCGACCTCGTCGCGCTGGCCGCGACGGAGGCAGAGCGTCCGGACGGTTCGCTGGTGCCGGTGATCTTCCGGCCGTTCCACGAGAACACCGGCTCGTGGTTCTGGTGGGGCGCCGCGCACGCGACGACCGGCGAGTACAAGGAGATCTTCCGCTACACGGTCGAGTACCTGCGCGACGTCAAGGGCGTGCACAACCTGCTCTACGCGTTCTCGCCGAACGGCTCGTTCGACGGTGACGCGAGCCGCTACCTCGAGACCTACCCGGGCGACCAGTGGGTCGACGTCCTCGGCTACGACAACTACGAGAACTCCAACGCGGCCGACGACTCGTCCGCCTACGTCGACGCCGTCGTGACCGACCTCGAGATGGTCGTCGACCTGGCGGCCGCGCGCCACAAGGTGCCGGCGTTCACCGAGTTCGGCCGCAACGGCGACCGGACCATCAAGCCGACCGGCAACAAGTCGCTGCACTACTTCACCGAGCTGCTGTCCGGCCTGCGCGCGAGCGAGAAGGCGAGCCGGGTCGCGTGGATGCTCACGTGGGCCAACTTCGGCTCCGGCCAGATCTACGTGCCCTACGCGGGTCACGAGATGGCCGCCGACTTCCAGGCGCTGTACGACGACCCGGGCTCGGTGTTCGCGAGCCAGACGGGGTCCCCGTACTCGCTGAGCGCCACCGCCGGCACGCCGGCCCCGGACCTCCGGCTGGTCACGCCTGCCGACGGCACGCGGATCACCACAGCATCGACGACCGTGCGCGCCAAGGTCACCGCGGCGCCCGGGGTCGACTCGGTGACCTTCACGGCCGACGGCTTCGACCCGGTGACGCTCACGCCCGACGACGACGGCTACTGGTCCGGCACGTGGGAGATCGGCCAGGACGCGCTCACCAACCGCACGATGGCCGCCTCGGTCACCGCGACCGGCGGCGCCACACCCCTGTCCGCGGACGTCTCCGTCATCCTCGGTGCGGCACCGGTGCTCCCCGTCGGCACGGTGGACGACTTCGACGGGTACGGGGACGACGTCGCGCTGCGCGCCGCGTACACGGTGACCAACGCGACCTCGTCGTCCCTCACGCTCGCCGACCACGGCGACGGCAAGGCCGCGCGGCTGACGTACGACTACCCCGCGTCACGGACCGGCTACCTCGGGTTCGGCAAGTCCTACGCGCCCGCGCAGAACTGGTCCGGCTTCGGCCAGCTCGACCTGTGGATCGATCCGGACGCGTCGGGCCACAAGCTCGTGATCCAGGTCCAGGCCGGCGGGGTCACCTTCGAGGCGTACCCGTCGCTCGCGGGCGACGAGCCCTACGTCGCGCACATCCCGTGGACGCAGTTCGCCCCCGCCCCGTGGGACACGGCCAACGCGGGTGCCACGCTCACCTGGGAGCGGCTGGCGGCGGTCAGCCAGTTCTTCGTCTACCTCAACGACGCGGGCGGCGCCGCACCGCTGACCGGCTCGATCCTCGTCGACGACGTCAGGGCGTCCGGCGAGGGCGAGTACGTCGACCCCGAGCCGTCGGCCGAGCCGATCCTCGTCGACGACTTCGAGACCTACGCGGACGAGGCGGCCTTCGACGCGGCGTGGGGCAACCGCAGCAAGACCGACCTGATCTCGCTGTCCGCGGACGCCGGCCAGGGCGAGCAGGCGCTGTCCTTCGCCTACGACAACGCGAACGGGGGCTGGCAGGACGTCGCCCGCTGGCTCGGCGGGCAGAGCTGGGCCGGCCGTGACGCGCTGTCGCTGCGGGTCAAGGGCGACGGGTCGGGCAACCAGCTCGCCATCCAGCTCGGCGTCGGAGGCGGTCGCTACTACCTCGCGCAGGTCCCGCTCGCGGACGCCTCGTGGCACACGGTCGAGATCCCGTTCTCGTCGTTCGCGCCGTCCTGGCCGGCCGACCTGACGGACCCGCTCGACGACGCTGCGCTGGGCGTGGTCAACGAGCTCGTCCTCGCGTCGAGCTCGACCAGCGGGTCCGGCACGTTCGGCGTCGACGACCTCCGCGTCGTCGGCGGCGAGGTCGCCCCCGAGGTGCCCGACGGCACGCCCGAGGTGCTCGACACGTTCGACCCGTACGCCACCACGACGGACCTGCGCGCGTCGTGGAGCAACAACGCCGACCAGGCGTGGGGCGACGGGTGGCAGCTGTCCCTCGCGCCGGGCAAGGGGTCCGCGGGCTCCAAGGCGGGCCGGTTCGACTACGACTTCGGGTCGACGACGTACCAGCAGGAGTCGCGCTGGCTCGGTGGCCACTCGTGGGCCGGGCTGGACGGCATCACGGCGTGGATCGACCCGAACGGCTCGGGCCAGTCCGTCTCGCTGCGGTTCCGCACGGTCTCGGCCGACGGCACGGGCGACGACTGGTTCTGGGACCTGCCGGTGCCGCTGACGGGCTCGGCCCGCACGGTCCACCTCGCGTTCGACGACGCGGTCGTGACCTACCCGTCCGGGCTCTCGTCGACGCTGCGGCCGACCAGGGCCCAGCTCGCCCAGGTCAACGAGGTCATCCTCATGGCGACGCAGGCGAACCCCGCACTGCCCGCAACCGGCTCGTTCTTCCTCGACGACCTCGCGGTCGGCGACTTCCCCGCCGAGCCGGTCCAGGTGGCCCCTGCCGTCACCACGCAGCCCGCGTCGGTGTCCGGCAAGCTGGGCGCCACGGTGACTCTCACCGCGGCGGCGACCGGCGAGCCCGCACCGACCGTGCGCTGGGAGTCCAGGAAGGCAGGCTCCTCGACGTGGGCGACCGTCAGCGGGGCCACCGCGGCGGCGCTGAAGGTCGCGCTGAGCAGTGCCACGGACGGGACGTCGTACCGCGCGGTATTCACCAACGCCGCGGGCTCGGCGACGACGAACACGGCGACCGTCAGCGTCACCCGCACCAAGCCCGTCGTCACCACCCAGCCGAGGGCGGTGTCCGGCAGGCTCGGCACCACGGTGAAGGTGACGGCCAGGGCCACGGGCTACCCCGAGCCGACCGTCACCTGGGAGCGCAGGGCCACGGGCTCGACGGCCTGGAAGAAGATCCCGGGCGCCACGTCGACGACGCTGCGGCTCGAGCTCACGAAGGCGCTCGACGGGTCCCAGGTGCGCGCGGTGTTCCGCAACGCGGCGGGCAGCACGACGACCAGCGCTGCCAAGGTCACGGTCACGCGCGTGGCACCGCGGATCACCAAGCAGCCGTCGTCGGTGTCCGTGCACCGCCACCACCGGGCGACCTTCCGCGTGACCGCCACCGGCTACCCGGCGCCGACCTACCAGTGGTACCGCGCCAAGGCGGGCTCGTGGGTCAAGGTCAGCGGCGCCACGTCCGCCTCGTACTCGCTCACGGCGACCGCCTCTGCCGACCGGACCAAGCTCCGCGTCGTCGTGAAGAACGCGGCCGGCACGACCACGAGCCGCACGGTGACCCTCCGCATGCGCTGATCCCCCCGGCTTCCGTGCAGCCCGGGGTCGACCAGGGGGTTGCGCACGGTTCCGGGGCCAGAACCATGCGCAACCGCCTGCTCGTCGGCTTGCCTCCGCGGGAGCCGGGGCTGGGAGCGAGCTCTCCGGCATCCGGTGGGGCGTCGCCGTAGCCGTACGGTGGGGAGATGGGCTGGGTCGAGCACGCGGTGTGGTGGCAGGTGTACCCCCTGGGCTTCGTCGGGGCGGCCGACGAAGCCCCCGCCGACGCACCCGTCGACAGCCACCGCCTGCGCCGGCTCGTCGACTGGCTCGACTACGCGCGCGACCTGGGCGTCTCCGGCATCGCGCTCGGGCCGGTCTTCGCGTCGAGCACGCACGGCTACGACACGACCGACCACCTCGCGATCGACCCGCGCCTCGGCACGCTCGACGACTTCCGCACGCTGGTCGACGCAGCGCACGAGCGCGGGCTGCGCGTGCTGCTCGACGGCGTCTTCAACCACGTGGGCCGCGCGCACCCGCTCGTCGCGAGCGACCCGTCGCTGTTCGCCCGGGCCGACGACGGCTCGTTCGCCGTCTTCGAGGGGCACGACGCGCTCGTCACCTTCGACCACGGCTCCCCCGCCGTCGCCGAGCTCGTCACGGGCGTGATGAACCACTGGCTCGACCTGGGCGCGGACGGCTGGCGGCTCGACGCGGCCTACGCGGTGCCCCCGTCGTTCTGGGAGCCGGTCCTCGCCGCGGTGCGCGAGCGCCACCCGGACGTCTACGTCGTCGGCGAGGTCATCCACGGCGACTACCCGGCGATCGTCGCGGAGTCGGGCTTCGACTCGGTCACCCAGTACGAGCTGTGGAAGGCGACCTGGTCCGCGATCGCCACCCGGAACTGGTGGGAGCTCGCCTGGACCCTGGACCGGCACTCGGCGTTCGTCGAGGTGTTCGCGCCGTGGACCTTCGTCGGGAACCACGACGTCACCCGGATCGCCTCGCAGCTGGACGACGACGCGCTGCTCGGCCACGCGCTCGCGGTGCTCTTCACCGTGGGCGGCACACCGGCGGTCTACTACGGCGACGAGCAGGCGTTCCGCGGCGTGAAGGAGGAGCGGTTCGGCGGGGACGACGCGATCCGACCCGCCTTCCCTGCCTCTCCGGCCGAGCTGGCGCCCGACGGCTGGTGGGCCTACCGGCTGCACCAGGAGCTCATCGGGCTGCGTCGCCGGCACCCGTGGCTGCACCGGGCCACCACGCGCACGATCGAGCTGACCAACGAGCACCTGCTCTACGAGGCCCGCGCGGGCGACGACGCCCTGCTGGTCGCCCTGAACCTGGCCGACGAGCCGTGGGACCCCCCGGTCGCCGACGCGCAGGTGCTCGCTGGAGCGGGCCCGCAGGTCCCGCCCCGCGGCTGGGCAGTCCTGACCGCCACCGCCTGACGGTCCTCCGCCAGCCGCACAGCCAGCACTCGGCCCCGCGCATCTGCCCAGCGCTCCGCCTTAGGTGCAGCGTTAGTGCCGCTATGCGTGACTAACGCTGCACCTAACGGCCCGGCGCGAGCACGCGGGGGGCAGCGGGCAGCGCACACCGCCGCACGGCGCACGCCAGCGGCCTGGCTACTTCTTCGTCGCGGCCTTCGCACGGGCGGGAGCCTTGCGGGCGGGTGCCTTCTTCTTCGCGGGGGCCGACGCGCGCTTCTCGGCGAGCAGCTCGATCGCCTGCTCGGGCGTGATCGACTCGGGCGTCACGTCACGCGGCAGGGTCCGGTTGGTGGTCCCGTCGGTCACGTACGCGCCGAACCGGCCGTCCTTGACGACGATCGGCTTGCCCGACGTGGGGTCGTCGCCGAGCTCGCGCAGCGGCGGCGTCGCGGTGGCCCCGCGCCCGCGCTTGGGCTGCGCGTAGATGGCGAGCGCCTCGTCGAGCGTCGTCGTGAACAGCGCCTCCTCCGAGGCGATCGTCCGCGAGTCCGTGCCCTTCTTCAGGTACGGGCCGTAGCGGCCGTTCTGCGCGGTGATCTCCGTGCCGGACTCGGGGTCCACGCCGACCACGCGCGGCAGCGACAGCAGCTTGAGGGCGTCCTCGAGCGTGATCGTCTGCAGGCTCATCGACTTGAACAGCGAGCCGGTCCGCGGCTTGGGGGCGGCGGCGAGCGCGCGCTTCTTGGCGGCGGCGGACAGCGAGGGGTCCAGCTCGGGCTCGGGCAGCAGCTCGGTCACGTACGGGCCGTAGCGGCCGTTCTTCGCGACGATCGTCGTGCCGGTCTCCGGGTCCTGGCCGAGCACCAGGTCGCCGTCGGGCTGGGTCTCCAGGAGCTCGCGCGCCTTGGCGACGGTGAGCTCGTCGGGCGCCAGCTCCTCGGGGACCGAGGCGCGCAGCGGCGTGCCGTCCTCGCCGAGCGGCGCGGACGCGTCCTCGAGGTAGGGGCCGTACCGGCCGACGCGCAGCGTGATGCCGTCGCCGATCGGGATCGAGTTGACCTCGCGGGCGTCGATGTCGCCGAGGTTGGCGACCAGGTCGCGCAGACCCCCGCCCTCCTCGGTCCCGGTGCCGTCGCCGAAGTAGAACCGCGACAGCCACGTCACGCGGTCCTTGTCGCCGGCCGCGATCGCGTCGAGGTCCAGCTCCATCTCGGCGGTGAAGTCGTAGTCGACCAGCCAGTCGAAGTTCTCCTCGAGCAGCCGGGTCACCGCGAAGGCGAGCCACGAGGGCACGAGGGCCTGGCCGCGGGACGTGACGTAGCCCCGGTCCTGGATCACGGAGATCGTGGCCGCGTACGTCGAGGGGCGGCCGATCCCGCGCTCCTCGAGCGCCTTGACCAGCGATGCCTCGGTGTAGCGGGGCGGCGGGGACGTGCGGTGGCCGGCGGCAGCCAGGTCGGACCCGGTCAGCGGGTCGCCCTCGGCCATGCGCGGCAGGCGCGCGTCGCCCTTCTCGTCCTCGGCCGGGCCGTCGTCGCGCGACTCGTCGCGGCCCTCCTCGTACGCGGCGAGGAAGCCGCGGAACGTGATGACCGTGCCGGAGGCGGAGAACACGGCGTCCTGGCCGGTCGTCGCGACGGCGCCGATCCGGACCGAGGCGGTCGAGCCGCGCGCGTCGCCCATCTGCGAGGCGACGGTGCGCTTCCAGATCAGCTCGTACAGCCGGAACTGGTCGCCCGAGAGCTCCTTGGCGACCTGGGCCGGCGTGCGGAAGTGGTCACCCGCGGGGCGGATGGCCTCGTGCGCCTCCTGGGCGCCCTTGGCCTTGCTCGTGTACACGCGGGGCGCGTCCGGCACGTACTCGGGCCCGTACAGCTCGGCGGCCTGCCGGCGCGCGGCGTCGATCGCCTGCGTCGAGAGCACCGGCGAGTCGGTACGCATGTAGGTGATGTAGCCGTTCTCGTACAGCGACTGCGCGGTGCGCATCGTCTGGCGCGAGGCCATCCGCAGCTTGCGCGACGACTCCTGCTGCAGCGTCGAGGTCGTGAACGGCGCGGCCGGGCGGCGCGTGTACGGCTTGGTCTCGAGCGAGCGGACCTCGAACGACGCCTCGGCGAGGCCGGCGACCAGTGCGGTGGCGGCCTCCTCGGTGAGGTGCGTCGTCTCGGCGGAGCGCAGCACGCCCCGGTCGTCGAAGTCGCGGCCGCTGGCGACGCGGTGGCCGTCGAGCGCGGTGAGACGGGCCGGGAAGACCGGCTGGTCGGCGTCGGCGACCGCGAAGGTGCCGTTGACGTCCCAGTAGTCGGCGGCGACGAACGCCATGCGCTCACGCTCGCGCTCGACGACGAGTCGCGTCGCGACCGACTGGACGCGCCCGGCGGACAGGCCCTGGCGGACCTTGCGCCACAGCACGGGGCTGACCTCGTAGCCGTAGAGGCGGTCGAGGATGCGGCGGGTCTCCTGCGCGTCGACCATGCGGTCGTCGATCTCGCGGGTGTTCTCCAGCGCGCGGCCGATGGCCTCACGGGTGATCTCGTGGAACACCATGCGCTTGACGGGGACCTTGGGCTTGAGCTCCGCGAGCAGGTGCCAGGCGATGGCCTCGCCCTCGCGGTCCTCATCGGTGGCCAGGAAGAGCTCGTCGGACTCCTTGAGCAGCTTCTTGAGCTCGCTGACCTTCTTGCGCTTGTCCGCGTCGACCACGTAGTACGGCGCGAAGCCGTTGTCCACGTCGACGGCGAACTTGCCGAAGGGGCCCTTCTTCATGTCCGCGGGCAGCTCGGAGGGCTGCGGCAGGTCACGGATGTGGCCGACGCTCGCCTCGACGTCGTAGCCCTCACCCAGGTATCCCGCGATCGTGCGCGCCTTGGCAGGCGACTCCACGATGACGAGCTTGCGCCCTGCAGACATGCCCACGGCCTTCCCTACCGACTCACGGGCCGGTCGACCCGTGGCAACTCTCCGTCGAGGCGGACTCTACGACCATCCGTCACGTGCGTGGCAATCCGGACGCCGCCGCCTGCCGCAGCCCGAGCATGAGCGCGAACGCCAGGCACGCGGCAGCAGCCGTCCCCGCGGCACCGCCCAGGTAGGCGGTCAGCAGGTCCGAGCGGCTCGTCACGTCGGGCACCCGGGACCACGTCGCGGACAGCGCGACGACCGCGACGGCCCCGGCGACGGCGCCCACCACGACGAGCGAGACGAGCGTCGCACGGGTGGCCCGCGGGACCGAGGACCGGTCCACAGGGTTGGCCCACCGCGGCACCAGCACCGCCAGCGCACAGGTCGCGGCCGTCCACGCCAGCACGACGAGCACGGCCGCCACGACGTCCGACGGCCGGTGCCAGCGCCCGATGAGCGTCGAGACGCCCGTCGCCGTCGTGTACGCCGCGCCGAGGGCCGCCGCCCAGGGACGCACGCGCGGCGGGACGACGAGCATGAGCACGACCGAGATCGACGCGGCCGCGGTCGTGTGGCCCGACGGCAGCGTGTTGCCGTACCCGCCCGGGACGCCGAGCTCGGGCCGCTCGAAGACGTACTCCTTGAGCACGCGGGTGGTCAGGTTGGCGCCGATCATGACGACCGCCGCCTGGACCGCGAGCTCCCACCGCCGGCGCACGACCGCGATGACCACCGCGCCGAGCAGGACCGCGGCGATGAGGCCCACCGAGACGACGTCGAGGACCTTCTCGGCGACGCGCCACAGCTGGGTCTGCCCGTACGCGGCCCCCTCGATCGCGGCCTGGTCGACCGACTGCCCGGCATAGGTGTCGACGAACACGCGCCACAGCACGTAGACGCCGACGACCGACACGACGGTGACGACCGCCGACACGGCCACGAGGGGGACGGGTCGGCGGTCGCTCACCGGCAACACGGTAGGTCACGCGGCTGACAGGTCAGCACCGGCCAGCGTCCGGCGCGAGGCTCAGTGCAGCGCCAGCCGGTCCGGCACGGGCGCCGGCTCGAACCCGCCCGCCGCGACGCGCTCGGGGTCGTGGCGCAGGCAGGCGACCGACCGGCGCGGGTCGTCGCCCGGAACCGCCGGGGCCACGAGCTCGGGCCGGATGTGCGCGCACGCGTCGAACGCGAACGCGCAGCGGTCCCGGAACGGGCAGCCGGTCGGCAGGTTGGCCATGTCCGGGGGCGACCCCGGGATGCCGCCGAGCTCGCGACGCGCCCCGCGCAGGGGCGGGAACGAGTGCAGCAGCCCGTCGGAGTACGGGTGCCGGGGGCGGCGGTACACGTCCTGCGCGACCGCGTCCTCGACGATCTCGCCCGCGTACATGATCGCGATGCGGTCGGCGATCTCGATGAGCAGCGACACGTCGTGCGTGATGAAGATGACCGAGAACCCGAGCCGGTCGCGCAGGTCCGCGATCTGCTCGACGATCTGCCGCTGCATCACCACGTCGAGCGCGGTCGTCGGCTCGTCCATGATCAGCACCTGCGGGTCGAGCGCGAGCGCCATCGCGATCATCACGCGCTGGCGCATGCCGCCCGAGAGCTGGTGCGGGAAGTCCCGCGCACGGTCCGGGTTGATGCCGACCAGGTCGAGCAGGTCGGCCGCCCGGGCGAGCGCGTCCTTCTTGGACGTCGCGGGCTCGTGCGCGGTGATCGCGTCGGCGATCTGCCGTCCGATGCGGAACACCGGGTTGAGCGAGTTCATCGCGCCCTGGAACACGATCGCCATGTCCTGCCAGCGCGAGGCCCGCAGGTCCTTGTCGTTCAGCGCCAGGATGTCCGACCTCCCGCCGTCGCGGTCGGTGAAGATGACCTCGCCGCCCGTGATGAGGCCCGGGGGCGGCAGCAGGCGCGTCGCCGCGTAGGCGAGCGTCGACTTCCCGCAGCCCGACTCGCCGGCCAGGCCCAGGACCTCGCCGCGGTTGAGGGTCAGCGAGATCTGCCGCAGCACATGCGTCGGCTCGTCGTACCCGTAGTCGACGGAGAGGTTCTTGATCTCCAGCACGGGGTCGTGCACGGGGCGTACGCGCCCACGGGACTCAGCGAGGGCGCTCATGCCCGGTCCTCCTTGGCCTCGTGGACCACCGGGGTGAACCCGATGCGGGGGCGGATGCCGCGCTTGCGCAGGCCACGGGCGTTCATGCCGGTGCTCCGCAGGCGCGGGTTGACGAACTCGTCGATGCCGAAGTTGATCAGCGTCAGGGCCATGCCCAGCAGCGCGATGCACGCACCGGGGAACACGAACCACCACCAGGCGTGCCGCTGCAGCGCGAGCTGCGACTGCGCCCAGTACAGGACCGTGCCCCAGTTCCACTCGTCGGTCGGCGTCAGGCCGAGGAACGACAGCGTGATCTGCGAGAGCACCGCGAAGCCGACCGTGCCGATGAAGCCGGCCGCGATGATCGCGGTCAGGTTGGGCAGGATCTCGGCCATCACGATGCGCCACGTCTTCTCGCCGTTGGCGCGCGCGGCCTCCACGAAGTCGCGTCTGCGCAACGAGAGCGTCTGGGCTCTGAGCACGCGCGCGCCCCAGGCCCAGCCGGTGATCGCGATGACGAACGCCACCGACAGCCCGCCCGCGGACGGCAGCGAGCCCGTGATGATGATGATGAGCGGCAGCTGCGGGATGACGAGGAACACGTTGGACAGCGCCGACAGGCTCTCGTCGCCCACTCCCCCGATGTACCCGGCGGTGATGCCGACGACGATGCCGAGCAGCGTGGCCGCGAAGCCCGCGACGAACGCGATCAGCAGCACGCTGCGCGTCCCGAGCACCACCTGCGAGAACACGTCCTGGCCGGTGTGCGTGGTCCCCATGAGGTGGTCCCACGACGGCGGCTGGAGCAGGTCCTTGCTGCGGGCGTCGGGGTCGTAGGGAGCGATCCACTCCCCGATGATCGCGATGACGACGAAGAACCCGAGGATGCCCAGGCCGGTGAGGGCCTTGGCGTTGCGCATGAACAGGAAGCGGCGCTTCTTGCCGCTCGGGGCCGTCGGCGCGATCCCGAGGTCGATGCTCTCGTCGAGGTCGAGAAGTTCGGCGGACATGGTCAGCCCTCCTGACGCGTGCGCGGGTCGAGCACGCCGTAGACGAAGTCGGCCACGATGTTGGCGAGCAGCACCGCCATCGTGATCACGAGGAAGCACCCCTGCATGAGGGGGTAGTCGTGCGCCGAGGTGGCCGACAGCAGGTAGAACCCGATGCCCTGGTAGCTGAAGACCTGCTCCATGACGATCGTGCCGCCGACGATGAAGCCGAGGGACAGCGCGAAGCTCGAGATCTGCGGGAGGATCGCGTTGCGCGCGGCGTAGCCGAACATCACGCGGCGCTCCGAGAGGCCCTTCGCCTGGGCGACGGTGACGTAGTCCTCCGAGGAGACGGTCACCGACATGTTGCGCATCCCGAGGATCCAGCCGGCGATCGACGTCAGGATGATCGTCAACGCCGGCAACGTCCCGTAGTAGATCACCGAGCCGATGAAGTCCCAGGACAGGTTGGGCACCATGTCCCGGTCGTAGGAGCCGCTCGACGGGAACCACTCGAGGTTCACCGAGAAGATCGTGATGACGATCAGGGCGAGCCAGAAGTAGGGCACCGACGAGAAGAACGTCGAGATCGGCAGCAGCGCGTCGGCCCACGTCCCGCGGCGCCAGCCGATGGCCACGCCGATGAGCGTGCCGAGCGTGAACGCGATGATCGTCGAGATGCCGACCAGGCCGATCGTCCACGGCAGGCCCTGCTTGATGATGCTCGTCACCGGCGCCGGGTAGTAGCTGATCGACGTGCCCAGGTCACCGTGCAGCAGGTCGCCCCAGTAGTGCAGGTACTGCTGCCACAGCGACTGGTTCGAGTCGAGGCCGAACATCGCCTTGAGCGAGGCGATCGCGTCGGTGCTCAGCTGACCCTGCTTCTTGGCGATGAGTGCCGAGACCGGGTCGCCCGGCAGGAGACGGGGCAGGAAGAAGTTGATCGTCACCGCTGCCCAGAAGGTGATGGCGTAGAAGACCAGCCGGCGGCCGAAGAACCTCATCGGTCGTCCTCCTTCGCGGGTGCTGGGGTGGGTCCGGCGGCGACGGCGCGCAGCAGCTCGTCGTCCGCCGCGGGGCGCTCGCCGTATGCGTCGAGCACCGAGCCGAGGACCGGGCGGTCCGCACGGTCCGAGTAGCCCCAGCAGGCGGCCTGACGGCCCTCGCCCACGGCGAGCAGCGGCGGCGTCTCGGTCCTGCACAGGTCGGTGGCGAACGGGCAGCGCGGGTTGAACCGGCACCCGGTGGGGGGCCGCACGAGGCTCGGTGCCTCGCCGCGCGCGCCGCGGGCGCGGGCGTCCAGGTCGTCCGGGTCCGGTGCGGACCGCACGAGCAGCTGCGTGTAGGGGTGCTTCGGGTCCTGCGTCACGGACTCCGAGTCGCCGCTCTCGACGACACGGCCGGCGTACATGACCATCGTGCGGTCGGCGAAGTAGCGGGCCGAGGCGATGTCGTGCGTGATGTAGAGGATGGCGATGTGCATCCGGTCGCGCAGGTCGCGCAGCAGGTTGAGGATCCCGAGGCGGATGGAGACGTCGAGCATCGAGATGGGCTCGTCGGCCAGCAGGACCTCGGGGTCCGCGGCCAGGGCGCGGGCGATCGCGACGCGCTGGCGCTGCCCGCCGGACAGCTCGTGCGGGAACTTGTCGATGTAGCGCGACGGCGGCGTCAGCTGCACGCGCGTGAGGAGCTCCTCGAGCGCGGACTCCAGCTCGGGCCCGCGCAGCCGGCCGCGGTGGATCCGCAGCGAGCGGGAGAGCATGTAGCGCACGGTGTGGATCGGGTTCAGCGACCCGAAGGGGTCCTGGAAGATCATCTGCACGCGGCGGACGTACCGGCGGAAGGCCCGGCGGTTCTTCACGGTCGCGTCCTCGCCGTGCAGCAGCACCTGGCCGCCCGTCACGGGCATCAGCTGCGCGAGCAGGCGCGCGATCGTGGACTTGCCGGAGCCCGACTCGCCGACGAGGGCGACGACGCGCCCCCGGTACAGGTCGATGTCGACGTCGTCGACCGCGTGCACCACGTCGTGCGACCGGAAGCCGCGGACGGGGAAGCGCTTCTGCATCTTGACGGCCTGGAGGACGGGTGCCTCGCCGTCGACGGGCGGGCGTGCGGCCGGCGCCGGTGGGGGCGTGGGCTGTGGTGCGCTCATCGGTTCACCTTGGGGGGAAGTGTTCGGCCGGACGCCGGGTGCGGCAGGCGAGTCGCCTGCCGCACCCGGTGTCACTCTCGTCTGACTGCCTGGATCAGCTGTCGGACGGCGTGAGCTTCGACAGGATGAGAGCCGCCTGCGGGCCCGTCGGCTGCGGGTTCGCGTACGGGTCCTCGTCGGTGGGGAAGCCCGTGTAGTTCTTCGTCGAGTACTGCGCGACGGCCGGGCGCGACCAGATGACCAGGCCCGGGACGTCCTCGACGAAGTGCTTCTGGACGATGTCGAGCGCCGCCTGGCGGTCAGCGTCGTTCGTCCCGCTCTTGAAGTCGGCGAGGGCCTTCGTGACGTCGTCGTTCTTGTAGCGACCGAAGTTCCAGTTCGCCGACTCGCCGGCCTTCACGTACGAAGCGCCGTCCATGATGTTGGAGTACATGTTCCACGGCGTGGAGCCACCGTCGGTCCAGTGCAGCGAGGCGTCGAAGTCGCCCATGTTGATCTGCTGGTTCTGCCAGGTGTCGACGGGGGGCGTCTCGACCTTGGCCTCGGCGCCGAGGGACTGCGCGCCCTCCTTGACGATGTTCAGCGCGTCGATGTAGTCCGTCCAGCCGGCCGGGTTGGTCAGCGTGAAGGAGACCTTCTTGCCGCTCGGGTCGAGCAGCTTGTTGCCCGAGTCCCACGTGTAGCCGGCGTCCGTGAGGACCTGCTTCGCCGCGTCGAGGTCGACCGACAGCTCCTTGCCCTGGTAGTCGGGCGAGATGAACGCGTCACCCGACGGCTGGGGCAGGCCGGTCACGCTCTTGATCTGCGGCCACACGCCGTAGCCGGCGGTCGTCGAGATGTCCGCGCGGTCGACGACCAGGTTGAGCGCCTTGCGGAAGGCGACGTTGTCGAACGGTGCCTTCTCGTTGTTGAGGAACAGCACGTCGACGCCGAAGCCACCGCCGGCCACCTGGTGGAAGTGGTCCTTGTCCTGCGCGATGAAGACGTTCTCGTAGTCCGGGATGAACGTCCAGCCCCACTGCGCCTCACCCGTGGTGAGCGCCGTCGTCAGGCCGGCGTTGTCGTTGAACGTGTCGTAGCGGAGCTGGCCGACGAGCGGCTTGGTGCCCCAGTACGACGCGTTCGGCGTCAGCGTCACCGACTGCGCGGTGAACGACTTCAGCACGAACGGGCCGGTGCCGACCATCTTCGGGTCGGACCAGTTCACCGGGTCCTGCGACTCCCAGACGTGCTTGGGCAGGATCAGCAGCTTGTAGAGCTTGGCCTGGTTGACGAACTGGCCGTCGGTGAACGTCACCGTGACCTTGTTGCCGTCGACCTTGATGTCCTTGTACTGGCCGGGGAAGTCCGCGTTGATCTCGTCGTGGTCCCTGCGGATCTCGAGCGAGAACGCGATGTCGTCCGCGGTGAACGGCGTGCCGTCCGACCACTTCACGCCGTCGCGGGCGGTGATGACGGCCTGGGTCGAGTCGGCGTTCCACTCGACCGACTGGGCGAGCCAGGGGGTCGGGGGGTCGGTCGGCTTGATCTCGTTGACCTGCATGAGCGACTCGTAGACGGCGAACGCGTACCCGAGCGACAGGGCCGAGGAGTTCGGGCCGATCGGGTTGTTGTTCTCCTTCTGCGGGCCGTTCGGCATGCCGATGGTCAGGACCTTGTCCGAGACCTGGGCGGCCCCGCCGGACGACTTGTCCGTGCTGGACGGGTCGCTGCCCTTGGGGTCGTCGGACCCCGAGCATGCGGTGGCGAGCAGGGCGATCGTCGCCACACCGGCGACGATGCCTGCGAGCTTGTGCTTTCTCACGAGTGCCTCCTTGCACTGTCAGGAACCTACGGGACTGCTGGGACGGAACCGATCGACGTGACTGCGGATCGCGTCGAGTACTACGGGCGTGCGGTCGTGCCGGACGAGCTGTCCGCGTCCGTCGCGGACGAGCCGGGGTGGCTCACCTCGACGGTGTGGCGCAGGTCGCTCGAGGAGCGGCCGACGCGGATCCGGTACGTGCCGGGCGGGGTGACCCAGCCGGACCGTGCCGTGTCCCAGGTCCGGAACGCCTGCGCGTCCACCCGGACGGGGACTGTCGTGCGCTCGCCGGGCTCGGCGTGCACGACAGCGAATCCGCCGAGCCAGCGCACCGGCCGGTCGCCCGAGGGCGACCCTGCCGGGGGCTCGACGTAGACCTGGACGACCTCGCGACCTGCGCGCGGGCCGGTGTTGCAGACCGTGACGTCCACGGTGAGGCCGCCGTCGGCGGCGAGCGTCGCCGTCGCGGAGTCGTGCTCCCACGCGGTCCAGCCCAGGCCGTGCCCGAACGGCGCAGCGGGGGTGCGGTCCAGGCGGAGCCACGAGCGGTACCCCACGTGGACGCCCTCGTGGTAGTCGATGACGCCGTCCACCGGGACGGCGTGCGGCACGGGGACGTCGGTCTCGTTCGCCGGCAGGGTCCACGGCAGGCGGCCCGACGGCTCGGTGCGGCCGGCGAGCACGTCGCCCAGGGCCTCCGGCCACTCCTGGCCGCCGAGCCACGCCCACACCACGCACGGAACCTCGTCGAGCCACGGCAGGAGCACCGGGGCGCCGGCGTTGACGACGACGATCGTCCTCGGGTTCGCCGCGAGGATCTCCTTGACCATCTGGTCCTGCGTGCCCGGCAGGGCCAGCGAGGTGCGGTCGTAGCCCTC
Organism: Cellulomonas sp. PhB150; assembly: GCF_003755175.1. Lineage (GTDB taxonomy): Bacteria > Actinomycetota > Actinomycetes > Actinomycetales > Cellulomonadaceae > Cellulomonas. Next base: position 215,242 of record NZ_RKHX01000003.1, read on the forward strand.
GGACTCGATCTCCTCGTTGGTCCCGACGACGACGACCGCGAGGTCGGCGGCCGCGGCTGCCTCGACGGCCGCGGCGAGCAGCTCGTCGGGCGAGGTGCCGGGCGTGCGGTGCACGAGCTCGGCACGGGCGAACGACGCGTAGCCGACGGGGTGCACGGCCTGGACGAGGGCGTCGACGAGGACCGTCGTCGGCTCGGTGACCTCGATCGTCAGCACCGCGGGGGCCGGCGCGTTCACGCTCGAGTCGAGGATGACCTCGGCGCCGACCACCTTCTCGCCCGTCGAGAGCACCTGGCCGCCGACCTCGATGCGGTGCCGGCCGACCGTGCCGACGCCGACCTCGTGGTGGCCGGGCTCGGTGAGGGCGACCGTGGTGCGGATGCGGACGGAGGCCGCGTGCTCGGCGGGCTCGCGCAGCCAGCCGTGCCACTGCGTGACGACGCGCGAGTCGATGACGGCGCCGTCGGCGTCGAGCACCTCGACCAGTGCGCCCGTCGCGCCGTCCGGCGTGCGGCAGCGGCCCGCGAGGTCGAGCTGCGGGGGCAGCATGCGCGAGACCGCGCCGGCGTGGACGGTGACCTCGGCGCCGAAGGCCGCGGCGAGCGCGTCGGCGGGGGTCGACGTGCGGTCGGGGCGGACGTACGCGGAGCCACCGCCCTGCACGAACGGCGAGACGGCGTTGGGGCCGACGAGCGCGATCCGCGAGACCGTGTCGGCGGCAACGGGCAGCGCGTGCTCGTCGTCGCGGAGCACGACCATGGACCGGGCGACGAGGCGGCGCAGCACCGCGGGGACGTCCACCGCGAAGACCTCGTCGCGCAGCCGACCCGCCGGCTCGTGCCCCTGGAGCGCGCCGACCCGCTGCGCCATGAGCAGCACGCGGTCGACCTTCTCGTCGACCAGTGCCTCGTCGACCAGGCCCGTGCGCACGGCGTCGAGCAGGCCGTCGCCCCAGACCCCGTCCGGCCCGGGCATCTGCAGGTCGAGCCCGCCCTCGAGGGCCGCGGCGACCGACTTGGTCGCGACCCAGTCGCTGACGACGACGCCGTCGAAGCCCCACTCGTCCTTGAGGACGCCGGTCAGCAGCGGCCGGTGCTCGAGCGCCGGCGCCGCGGTCGTGCCGTCGTCGATGCCCGAGTACGCACCCATCACTGACCACGCCTGCGCCTCGTGCACCAGGCGCTCGAACGGCGCGAGGTAGACCTCGCGCAGCGTGCGCTCGTCGACGCGGGAGAGGTAGGAGGTGCGCTCGGTCTCGGAGTCGTTGGCGACGAAGTGCTTGACGCACATCCCGACGCCGCGGTCCTGGGCGGCGCGGACCACGTGGACCGCGATCTCGCCCGTGAGCACGGGGTCCTCGGAGTAGCACTCGAAGTGCCGGCCGCCGACGGGCGTGCGCTGCAGGTTGACCTGCGGGGCGAGGACCACGTCGACGCCGTGGCGGCGGGCCTCGGAGGCGAACGCCGCGCCCACCTCGTCGGCCAGGTCGACGTCCCACGTCGCGGCGAGCGCGCTCGGCGCGGGGAAGGAGGCGGACGTCTCGCGGCCTGACTCGTCGACGCCACGCACGCCGGCGGGGCCGTCGGAGACCAGCACGGAGCGCAGGCCGATGCGGTCGATCGCGGTGGTGTCCCAGAGCCCGGCACCGACCAGGAGGCGGACCTTCTCCTCGAGCGTGAGCTGCGCACGCAGCTCCGCGAGGGCGGTCACCGGCCGGTCGGCGGTGGGCTGAGAAGCGGTGTCGAGTGACACAGGGGTGGTGCTCCATCCAGGACGTCGTTGTCTGCTGCTCGATATACAAGCACATCTTGCTGACTTGTCAGTAAGCCATTGGGTCACAGTATGGTTTCGGTCATGGACGACGACGTGCCACCGGTGCCTGCGGGCACGAGCCGGCGCCCCGCGGTGCGTAGACCGCGCAAGGGAACGGCCGAACGACGTGCGGAGATCTTGCGCGCGGCCGCCCACACCTTCGGCTCGAAGGGGTACAAGACGGGGTCGCTCGCCGACGTCGCCGAACAGGTCGGGATCACCCACGCGGGCGTGCTGCACCACTTCGGCACCAAGGAGCAGCTGCTCATCGAGGTGCTCGAGTACCGGGACCTGGAGGACGTGCGCGACCTCGAGGGCCAGCACATCCCCGACGGGATGGAGCTGTTCACCCACCTCGTGCGCACCGCCCGCGCGAACGTGGACCGCCGCGGCATCGTGCAGGGCTACACCGTGCTCACCGCCGAGTCGGTCACCGAGGACCACCCGGCGCGGAGCTGGGTCGAGAACCGGTTCGCCGTGCTGCGCGGCGAGATCGCGCACGCCATCCAGGAGATCGGCGAACACGAGGTCAGCGACGAGCAGGCGACCCGGGCCGCGAGCGCGATCATCGGCGTCATGGACGGCCTGCAGGTGCAGTGGCTGCTCGACGGGACGGTCGACCTCGCCGAGTCCACGACCTTCGCGATCGAGGCGATCCTGTCCGCCGTGCTCAACCCCGCCGAGACCACGCACCTGCCGGAGTAGCCTTCTCAGGAGGTTCACAGGCTTTTCCCAAGGGTTCGCAAGCGAGGCGGTCCACGCTGCTCTCATGACGATCACCGCAGGCACCCGACCGCAGGCCCTCACGCGCGCCGACGGCTCGCCCGTCCGTGCCCTGGTGGTCGACGACGAGCCCACCCTCGCCGAGCTCCTCTCCACCGCGCTGCGCTACGAGGGCTGGCAGGTCGAGCACGCGCTCACCGGCATCGCCGCCGTCAAGCAGGTCAAGGAGACCGACCCCGACGTCATCGTGCTCGACGTCATGCTCCCCGACCTGTCGGGCCTCGAGGTGCTGCGCCGGGTGCGCGCCACGCACCCCAACGTGCCCGTCCTGTTCCTCACCGCGCGCGACGCGGTCGAGGACCGCATCGCCGGTCTGACCGCCGGCGGTGACGACTACGTGACCAAGCCGTTCAGCCTGGAGGAGGTCGTCGCCCGGCTGCGTGCGCTGCTGCGCCGCACGGGTGCGACGACGGCCCGCGACGACGCCGTGCTCGTCGTCGGTGACCTCGTGCTGGACGAGGACAGCCACGAGGTGTCCCGCGGGGGCGACGACGTGCGCCTGACCGCCACCGAGTTCGAGCTGCTGCGCTACTTCATGCGCAACCCGCGTCGCGTGCTGTCCAAGGCGCAGATCCTCGACCGCGTCTGGCAGTACGACTTCGGCGGCCAGGCCAACATCGTCGAGCTCTACGTCTCCTACCTGCGCCGCAAGATCGACAAGGGCCGCGAGCCGATGCTGCACACGCTGCGCGGCGTCGGGTACGTGCTGAAGCCCGCCTGATGCGCCGGCCGTCGCGCTGGACGCTGCGCCGGCGGCTCGTCGTCGTCCTGGTCGCGCTGGTCGCGGTCGTCGCCCTCGGGATGGGTGCCGTCTCGGCGCTCGCCCTGCGGGGCTCGCTCGTGACGCAGGTCGACGAGCAGCTGAGCGCCGCCAACGGGCGCGCCGCGAACGCGTCGATGCGCTTCCCGCCGGGCGAGGGCACGACGAACCCGGGCGGCGACGACGACCGCCCGTCCCCCGGGAACCTCGCACCCGGCCAGGGCATCAACACCATCAACCTGTTCAAGCTCGACGGCGTCGTCCGCGCCGACTACATCGACGAGGACGGCCAGCGGAAGTACCTCGACGACGACCAGGCCGAGACGCTGCTCGCCGTGCCGCAGGACCGCGACGCGCACCCCGTCGCGCTCGGCGACCTGGGCACGTACCGCGCGATGTCGACGACCACGGCCGACGGCGCCATCGTGGTCACCGCGCTCCCCACCGAGGCCCTGACCAGCACCGTCACCCGATTCGTCGTCGTCGAGATCGTCGTCGGCGTGCTCGCGCTGCTCGTCGCCGCGACGGTCGGCCTCGTCCTGGTGCGCCGCGAGCTGCGCCCGCTGGACCGGATGGCCGCCACGGCCACGCGCGTGAGCCACCTGCCGCTCGACCGCGGCGAGGTCGTCCTGGCCGAACGCGTCGCCGAGCAGGACACCGACCCCTCGACCGAGGTCGGCCAGGTCGGCTCCGCGCTCAACGAGCTGCTCGGGCACGTCAGCGCCGCGCTCACCGCACGGCACGAGTCCGAGTCGCAGGTCCGCCAGTTCGTCGCCGACGCGAGCCACGAGCTGCGCACGCCGCTGGCCTCGATCCGCGGCTACGCCGAGCTGGTCCGTCGCTCCCCCGAGGTGCTGCCCGACGGCGCCGTCACGTCGCTGAGCCGCATCGAGTCGGAGGCCGCCCGGATGACCGGGCTCGTCGAGGACATGCTGCTCCTGGCCCGCCTCGACGCGGGCCGCACGCTCGATACCGAGCCCGTCGACCTCGGCATGCTCGCGATCGACGCGGTCGGCGACGCGCACGCCGCGGGCCGCGACCACCAGTGGCGCCTCGACCTGCCCGACATCGAGCACGACGCCGAGCCCGTCGTCGTGGGCGACGAGCACCGCCTGCGCCAGGTGTTCGCGAACCTGCTCACCAACGCCCGCCTGCACACCCCGCCCGGCACCACGGTCACGGTGCAGGTCCGGACTGTCGGCCCCGACGTCGAGGTGCGGGTGACCGACGACGGCCCCGGCATCCCCGAGGACCTGCGCGACCGGCTGTTCCAGCGGTTCACCCGCGGCGACGAGTCGCGCACGCGCGGCACCGGCTCGACCGGCCTCGGGCTGGCGATCGTCGACGCCGTCGTCGGCGCGCACGACGGCACGATCACGGCGGACCCCGGCCCGGACGGCGGCACCACCTTCACGGTCCGCCTCCCGGCAGCCGCCGCCTGATCACCCTCGCCGAGATCGACCGCTCGGAGTGAGACCGACCCTCCCGGAGGGTCGGTCTCACCCGCGAGGGTCGGTCTCGACGGCTTGCTCCCGGACGTGGGCTACAGCGGGAACGCGTTGTAGGCGTTGGTGACGTCGGCGACCGCCGTCGTGAGGCGGAAGACGGACGTGCCGTTGGTCCAGACCGCGACGCCGGTGCCGTCGCCCGCGTCCTGGAGCACGAACGCCCCGGCCTTCTCGCCGCCCGCCGAGACCTCGCCGGCGGCGGGCAGGCCCAGGCCGGCGTTCGCGGTGCCGTCGCCCTCGAGCAGCGCCTTCGCGAACGCGGTCGCCTCCTTGGCGGTCGCGAACTGGCCCGCGTCGACCACGAGCGTGCCGGTCCCGCCGTCGGAGTAGGTGTCGGTCACGGCCTCGAGGGCGTCGGCCTTGAGCCAGTCGCCGGCCGCCTTCTCCTCGACGAACGCGTACTGCAGCACGCTCGCGGGCAGCGCGGAGGTGAACCCGGTGGGGTCCGGGCGCTCGGCGGGCGTCGCCGTGGGCGTCGGGCTCGGGACGACGACGGTCGGCGTGGCGACCGGGGCCGCGGTCTCGTCGTCGCCGCCCGAGGTCACGATCGCGACGACGATGCCGCCGACGACCACGACGCCCGCGACGATCGCCGCGGGGAGGAGCCAGGCGGGGCGAGCCTTCTTCTCGGCGGGCGGGGCGTCGCCGTCCGCGGCAGGGCTCGGGGTCGCGGCGGTCGCGCCCGTCGTCGCCCACGCCGGCTTGTCGGCGGAGGTCGACTCGGGTCCGTCGGTCTCGCTCATCGCTGTCCCCCGTCGTCGTGACGCCCGGCGCGTCCCGGACGTCGGCAGCCTATCCAGCGTGGGGCGCTCAGCCCTGCAGGTCTCGCCGCCGGAAACCCTCCGTGCCGACGAGCACGAGCAGCACCCCCACGACGGTGCAGCCGACGACCGGCGCCCAGGTCATCGGCTCGGCCGGAAGGGCCGGCAGGTAGGTGAACGGCGAGGCCGCGTCGGCGCCGTCGGGCAGCAGGTCGCCGAACATCGCCATCACGCCCACGTACGCGACGTACGCCCACACCGCGGCGAACGCCCGCGGGACGAACCCGAGCACGACGACCCCGACGCCGAGCACGACCAGCACCCCGGGAATCGTCACGGCCGCCGCGCCGACGAGGGTCCACACCTGCGACGGGTCGTCGAGGCTGGCGGCCGCCGTGACGCCCATGACGAGACCCGCGACGAGGAGCATCACCACCGCGGCCGTCCCCGCGAGCGCGAGCTGCGACCCGAGCCAGCGCCCGCGGGAGACCGGCAGCGCGAGCAGCGTCTCGGCGCGCCCAGCGCTCTCCTCGTGCCGAGCGGCACCGACGGCCGTCGTCACGTACGCGAACGCGAGCACCGCGAGGAACACGCTGTACAGCGCGAACGCCGCCGCCGTCGCGCCACCCACCCCGCCGGGGAACAGGTCCTCGAGCGCGGGCTGGTCGGCCACGAAGTCGGCGATCTGTGCGGCGAGCACCCCGACGAGCGCGCCGCACAGCACGATGGCCGCGCCCCAGGACCAGATCGCCGTGCGCTGCCGCCGCCAGGTCAGCCCGACGACGCCGCCGATCCGCCCGTGCTCGCGGCCGGGCCGCTCGGCGAGCAGGCCGGTCCCGAGGTCTCGTCGGCCGGCCAGCGCGAACGCGAGCGCGACGCTCACCGCCGTGGCCGCGAGGCCGACGAGCAGCGGCCACCACCGGTCCTCGGTGTACGGAGCCGTGGCCTGCGACCACCCGAACGGGGACAGCCAGGTCCACACGCTCGTGCTCTGCGGACCCTGCACGTCACCGACCGCGCGCAGCAGGAACGCCACCCCGATCGCCGCCATGCCCAGCGACGAGGCCGTGCGGGCGTGCGCGGAGAGCTGGCTCGCCACCGCGGACGCCCCCGCCAGGACGAGTGCGACGACGACGACCGCCGCGCACATCAGCGCCGAGCCGGCCGGGTCCAGGGACGTCGTGAGGAGCCCGACGAACGTGAGCGCACCGACCGCGACCACGGCGACCGCCGCCGCGACGAGCCCCGCGACGACGGGCGCGGCGGCCCCGACCGGCTGGGAGCGGACCAGCTCGAGCCGGCCGTCCTCCTCGGGTGCGCGCAGGTGCCGGGTGACGGCGAGGACCGCCATGATCCCGACCGGCAGCATGATCCACAGCGCGAGCTCGTTCGCCGTCATCGCGCCGATCGTGTAGTCGTCGAGCCCGTACCCCGGCCCGGCCAGTGCGGTCGCCGCGGGCGAGGCGATGAGCTCGGCGCGTGCTGCCCGGGAGGTGTCGCTCGCGTACAGGTCGTCGAGCGCGCGGACCGAGACGACGGTCAGCCACGCGACCGCCACCGACCAGATGACGATGCGCCACCGGTCGGCACGCAGGGCCAGCCGGACGAGGCCGCGCGTGCCCGCGAGCGCCCCGCCGGGCACGGTCGCCACGGCGGTGGTCATCGGGCGGCCTTGATCTCGGCCAGCTCCTCGCCGTACTGGCGCAGGAAGAGGTCCTCGAGCGTGGGCGGGTGGGCCACGAGCGACGAGACCCCGAACGCCGGCAGGGCGGCGAGGACCGCGTCGAGGGCGTCCGTGTCGACGTCGAACGTCACGTGGCTGTCGTCGCGCCGCGGGTCGTGCACCCCGGTCGTCGTCCCCAGCGCCTGCACCGCCGCGTCCGGGTCCCGGAGCCCGATCGACACGGTCGTGCGGGTGAGGGAGCGCAGCTCCTCGAGCGACCCGCTGAGCACCGCCCTGCCGGCGCGGATGATGGTGACGCGCTGGGCCAGCGCCTCCACCTCCGCCAGGATGTGGCTCGACAGCAGCACGGTGCGCCCGTCGGCCGCGGCCTCGCGGACGACCTCCTGGAACAGGGCCTCCATCAGGGGGTCGAGCCCGCTGGTCGGCTCGTCCATGAGCAGCAGCTCGACGTCGGCCGCGAGCGCCGCGACGAGCGCAACCTTCTGCCGGTTCCCCTTCGAGTACGCGCGGCCCTTGACCTTGGTGTCGAGCTCGAACCGGTCGACGAGGTCCGCGCGCCGCCGCGGGTCGATGCCACCGCGCAGCCGGCCGAGCAGGTCGATCGACTCGCCACCGGAGAGCGTCGGCCACAGCGTGACGTCGCCCGGGACGTAGGCGAGGCGACGGTGCAGCGCTACCGCGTCGCGCCACGGGTCGCCGCCGAGCAGGCTCACCTCGCCGCCGTCCGCCTTGAGCAGGCCGAGCAGCACGCGGATCGTCGTCGACTTCCCCGCGCCGTTCGGCCCGAGGAACCCGTGCACCTCGCCGGTCGCGACCCGCAGGTCGAAGCCGTCGAGCGCGCGCTGGGGGCCGAACGTCTTGACGAGTGCGGCCGCGGTGATGGCGTCGGTCATGGTTGCCCCTCCAGGTACGCGTCCAGGTAGGCCGAGTCGGTGAACAGGCCGTAGGTGTAGAGCTCGAGGCCGGGGAGCATGGTCGCCTCGGCCATCCCGACGATCGCCTCGGCCGGGCGGTCCGTGGGCGCGACCGCCCGACCGGCTGCGGCGTCGAGCTGGGTCATCAGCAGGGTCCCCACGCTGCTCGCGACGAGAGTGCGCGCCCGGCCGTGCGGGTCCCGGCTGGGCCGGACGGTGCCGGCCTCGACTCCGGCCGCCAGGTACGCCTCGGCGTCCGCGACGAGGCCGTCGACGAACTCGGCCGCCGCGGGTCCGCCGTCCATGAGGCTGCGGACGATGTAGGCGAACACGGGCGCGTACTGCTCGATCGTCGCGAGCTGCCCGATGACCTGGGCGGGCGACTGCTCGCTCATCGCCTCGCTCTTCGCCTGCCGGATCGTCGCGTGGACGTGCGCGTCGCACGCGGCACGCAGGGCGTCCTTCGAGCCGTAGTGATGGATCACCAGCGCGGCGCTGACCTGGGCGTCCTGGGCGATGGCCCGCAGGCCGACCCCGAACCCCTCGCGCCCGAACCGCGCGATCGCCGCGTCCCGGATCCGCTCCCGGGCGTCCATGTCCACCCCTCGACTAAACACCCGTTCAGCCGCCGTGACAAGACCCCTCCGGAGCGCCCTGGCCGGTCGTGTCGGTGTCGGCGGCTACCGTCCAGGGCATGAGTACCACCGCCGCCCGCCGCGCCGAGAAGGCGGCCCGTCCGGGCTTCCGCTGCACCGAGTGCGGCTGGACCGCTGCCAAGTGGGCCGGCCGCTGCGGCGAGTGCCAGGCGTGGGGCACGGTGCTCGAGGACTCGGGCCCCGGCGGCGGCGCTCCGAAGACGGTGGCAGCCGCCCCGACGCGGGCGCCCGCGCGGCCGATCAGCGAGATCTCGGTCGAGTCCGCGCTCGCCCGGGCCACCGGGGTCGACGAGCTGGACCGCGTGCTCGGCGGAGGCCTGGTCCCCGGGGCCGTGGTGCTCCTGGCGGGCGAGCCGGGTGTCGGCAAGTCGACCCTGCTGCTCGACGTGGCCGCCCGCGCGGCGCGCGGTGGCCGGCGGGTCCTGTACGTGACGGGCGAGGAGTCCGTCGCCCAGATCCGGCTACGTGCCGGCCGCATCGGCGCGCTGGACCCGAACCTGCTGATCGCCGACGAGACCGACCTGGCGACCGTCCTCGGCCACATCGAGCAGGTCGACCCGGACCTGTTCGTCCTCGACTCCGTCCAGACCATCGCCTCCGCGGCCGTCGAGGGCACCGCAGGCGGCGTCGCGCAGGTCCGCGAGGTCAGCGCCGCGGTGATCCAGGCGGCCAAGTCGCGGGACATGCCCGTGGTGCTCGTCGGTCACGTCACCAAGGACGGCTCCGTCGCCGGCCCCCGCACGCTCGAGCACCTGGTCGACGTGGTCTGCCAGTTCGAGGGCGACCGCCACTCGCGCCTGCGGATGCTCCGCGCGACCAAGAACCGCTACGGACCCACCGACGAGGTGGGCTGCTTCGACCTGTCCGAGCAGGGCATCGTCGGCCTCGCCGACCCCTCGGGGTTGTTCATGTCGCAGTCCCACAACCCCGTCCCGGGCACGTGCCTCACCGTGACGCTCGAGGGCCGCCGTCCGCTGGCCACCGAGATCCAGGCGCTCGTCGCCCCCTCACAGGTGCCGAACCCCCGCCGCACGACGAGCGGCGTCGACTCCTCCCGGCTGGCCATGGTGCTCGCGGTCCTGCAGCGCCGCCTCGGTGCCCGCCTCGCGGACCAGGACGTCTACGTCTCGACCGTCGGCGGCGCGCGCGTCGTCGAGCCCGCCGCCGACCTCGCCCTCGCGCTGGCCGCGGTGGGCTCGCGCGAGAACACCTCGCTGCCGCGCGGGCTCGTCGCGATCGGCGAGGTCGGCCTGGCCGGGGAGATCCGGAACGTGTCCGGCGTGGGGCGCCGGCTCGCCGAGGCCGCGCGGCTCGGGTTCACGCGCGCGATCGTGCCGCACGCCTCCGTCGCCGGGCTGGCGGTGCCGAAGGGGATGACCGTCCTCGGCGCCTCCGACCTGGCGCAGGCCGTGCAGGTGGCGAACATGACAGACAACGTGGTGCCGATCCGCCGGTGAGCCTCAGGTCCCGGCGATGACGTCGCCAGATCCGACGACGTCAGCGGCGTCCTGCCGCTGGAGCCTCACCGCCGGCCGCCGGTGGTACCTCGTCGCGTGGGACCGGGACCGCGACGACTGGCGCACCTTCCGGCTCGACCGGCTCGCGCGCCCGTGGGCGACCTCGGGGCACTTCACGCCCCGCCAGATCCCCGGCGGGGACGCGGCGGCGTACGTCGCCGGCGCCATCGGCTCGATCCCCCGTGAGCGGGTTGCCACCCTCGCCCTGGGCGCCGCGCTCGACGACCTCGCAGAGGTGCTGCGGTGGGTGGACCACGAGGTGGTCGAGGCCACGAGCGGGGGCACGGTGATCCAGATCCGTGGCGAGGACGACGGGCGGCTGGCCATGACGGTGGCCCGCATCGCTCTCACCACGTCCGTGCGCGTGATCGAACCCGACGACCTCGTGCACGCCGTCGAGCGCCTCGGCGCCCACCTCACGGGCCAGGGTCGACGATGAACCGCGACGGATGTCCGACGTCCCGAGCAGCACGTTCTCGTGGCGCAGCGCGACGTCCTGGTACCGCGCAGACGCCCGCGTCCCACACGTGGGTGGGCGTCAGCGGGCACTCGGCAGGGTGAGGATCTCGAACGGGTCCCCGTAGACGTGCCACCGCAGCGGCGGGTCGAGGTCGAGGTTGCCCGCGTCGAGGAACACCCGCTGCGCGTCGTCGACCCGGCTCGTGTCGCTGTGCGCCTCCTCCTTGTCCATCTCGACGACCCGTTCGTCGAGGAACGCGTTGAGGTAAGCGGTCTCGTCCCCACCAGCCGCAGGCGTCGCGGCCGTGGCGAGCGCGCGGGTGCGGATGCCCTGCATGCCGTCGTACCCGTGCATCACCGCGGCGTCGTAGTAGGCGAACTGGCCCAGGGCGCCGAGCCCGTCGGCCTGGGCGTCCGCGACCGACGGGTCGAAGTAGACCGTGTCGCGCTCGTGGTCCTGGGCTGCCTGGAAGGTCGGGTCGCCCGCGGCCTGCGCCCACGCGGCGACGTAGCCGGGGTCCAGGCCCTCGTGCGAGTCGGAGCCGTCGACCGCGCGCAGCGCCGGGAGGTAGGCCGCCAACGGGTTGTCGGGCTCGGTCCTCGTGTACGCCTCGACGAGCTCGAGCATGTCCGACGTCCCCGAGCAGAAGCCGATGATCCCCGCGGTGTAGCCGCGGCCGTCGCCGATGTCCTCGATGTAGGCGTACTGGGCCTTCCAGTCGAGCGAGGAGTTCTCGGCGCTGGAGACGAGCTCCATCGCCATCTCCTTGTGCGCGGGGTCCTCGAGGCCGACGCGGGCCGCGACCGAGGCGGCCGACGCGGCCGACGACGGAGCCGCCGGCGGGGCCGGGGCGGTCGGCGTGGACGAGCACCCGGCGCACGCGAGCACCAGCGCGAACGGCAGGGCGAACGGCAGGGCGAACGGCAGGGCGACGAGCATGCGTGCAGCCATCAGGAGCCTCCGGAGACGATCACGTTGCCAGGACGGGGTGTCCGCCGATGGTCGCCCGCAGGCGGTCGGCGGCGGACGGGTCGGCGCCGGCGGCCTCGAGGACGAGCAGCGCCGCACCGAGCACGGGCCGCTCGGACAGGAAGGTGAGCGCGGCGCGCGGCGCACCCGCGAGCAGGCGCGTGCGGATCGCCTCGGTGAGCACCGCGTCACGGGCGGCCAGCACTCCGCCTCCGAGCACCACGGGCACGGCCACGTCGAGCAGGTCCAGCCGCGTCAGGGCGGTGAGCGCGAGGGCCGCGATCTCGTCGGCCTGCCGCTCGACGACGGAACGCGCGACCGGGTCCCCGGCCGCCGACGCGGCGAGCAGGACGGGCGCGAGCAGCGTGTAGGCGCGGTCGGACAGGCGGCCGAAGTGCAGGTCCTCGATGACGGCCGACATGTCGGGCCGGTCGAGCGCCGAGGGGACCAGCACGGACAGGTCCGTCGAAGGGCCACGGCCGTCGACGGCTCGGGCCGCGTGCCACACGGCCTGCTCCCCCAGCTCCCAGCCCCCGCCCCAGTCGCCCGAGATGCGGCCGAGGGCCGGGAAGCGGGCGGTGGCGCCGTCGGCTCGTCGGCCGACGCAGTTGATGCCCGTCCCGCAGACGACGGCGACGCCCTCGTCCGACGGGGTGCCCGCCCGGAGCAGGGCGAACGTGTCGTTGTCGACGACGAGCGCGGCCGGCAGCCACGGCAGGGTGGCCAGCGCGGCGCGGAAGGTCGCGATCTCCACGGGCAGGTCCAGGCCCGAGAGGTAGATGCCCGCCCGGGTCACCGTCGACCCCGGCAGGGAACCGAGCACCGAGCGCACCAGGGAGTCGATCACCGCGAGCGCCGGCTCCACCCCGATGATCTGGGGGCACGAGCCGCCCCCGCGAGCGTGCCCGAGCACGGTGCCGTCGGGCGCGAGGGCGAGCACGTCCGTCTTCGAGCCGCCCCCGTCCACGGCGAGCAGGATCGTCATCGGACCCACGCGAGGTGGTCGCGGTTCGCGTCGAGCAGCAGGTCCGTCAGGCGGGCGGCTCGCGCGTGCTGCCCGACGAGCGGGTGCGCGAGCAGCGCGCGCTCCACGCGAGCCCGGCCGCCGTGCAGCGCCGCCTCGAGCGCGAGCCGCTCGTAGTCGGCGACGTGCGCGACGAGGCCCGCCGCCGGGGAGGCGAGCGGCGCGGCCGGCAGCGGCTGGACGCCGGCAGCACCGACGACGGCGGGGACCTCGATGACGTGGTCGTCGGGCAGGAACGGCAGGACGCCGTCGTTGCGGACGTTGACGACCTGCACGTCGCCGCGGTCGGCCGTCAGGGACGCGAGCAGGTCGACGGCGGCCTCGGAGTAGAACGCCCCGCCGCGGCGGGACAGCGCCTCGGGCTTGGTGTCGACCGACGGGTCGGCGTACTGCGCGAGCAGCTCGGCCTCGACCTCCATGACGGCCTGCGCGCGGCTGGGACCACCTGCGAGCTGCTCCGCGAGGACCTCGTCGTGCGCGTAGTAGTACCGCAGGTAGTACGACGGCACGCAGCCCAGCAGGTCGAGCACCGCGGGGTCGAGCTCGACCTCCTCGGCCAGCTCGGATCGGTGCGACGCCAGGAGCGACGGGAGCCGGTCGACCCCGTCGACGAACGCGCCGCGCTCCCACGTGAGGTGGTTGAGGCCCACATGGTCGAGCTGGACGGCCGACGGCGCGACGTCGAGCATCGCCGCGAACCGCCGCTGGAACCCGATCGCCACGTTGCACAGCCCCACGGCGCGGTGGCCGTCGTCGAGCAGCGCCCGGGTGACGATCCCGACGGGGTTGGTGAAGTCGACGATCCACGCGTCGGGTGCGGCGTGCCGGCGCACCAGGTCCGCCACCGACAGCACCACGGGCACCGTCCGCAGCGCCTTGGCGAGCCCGCCCGGACCGGTGGTCTCCTGGCCGAGGCAGCCGCACGCGTGCGGGAAGGTCTCGTCGGAGTGCCGCGCGGCCTGGCCGCCGATCCGCAGCTGCAGCAGCACGACGGACGCGTCCGCGACACCGGCGGCGACGTCGGACGTCGTCGTGACGGTCACGTCGTACCCGGCCCGGGCGAACATCCGCCGCGACACCCCCGAGACGAGCGAGAGCCGCGAGGCATCGGGGTCGACGAGGCAGAGCTCGGTCAGGGGCAACAACGAACGCAGGCGCGCGAAGCCGTCGACCAGCTCGGGCGTGTACGTCGACCCTCCGCCGACGACGGTGAGCTTCATCCCTTCACCCCCGTCAGGGTCACGCCGCGCACGAAGGACCGTTGCGCGAGCAGGAAGACGAGCACGACCGGCACCATCGCGATGAGCGTGGCCGCCATCGTCAGGTTCCAGTCCACCGACCGCGACCCGCGGAACTGCGCGAGCGCGTAGGAGACCGGCCAGGCGTTCTCGTTCTCGGACGTGTAGAGCAGCGGCCCGTAGTAGTCGTTCCAGGACGCGAAGAACAAGAAGATCGACGTGGCCGCGATGCCGGGGCGGGCCATCGGGAGCACGACCTTCCACAGGGTGCGGACCTCGCCGCACCCGTCGATCCGGGCGGCCTCGGTGTACTCGCGCGGGATCGTCAGGAAGAACTGGCGCAGCAGGAAGATCGAGAACGCGTCGCCCAGCAGGTTGGGCAGGATGAGCGGCCACAGGCTCCCGGTCAGGCCCAGGTTCGACCACATGACGTACAGCGGCACCGACGTGACCTGCGGCGGGAGCAGCATCGCGCCGATGATCGCGAACATGATGAACCGCGAGCCGCGGAACTGGATGCGCGCCAGGGCGTACGCGGCCGGGACCGACGAGAGCAGCATGAAGAGCGTCGCCGCGCCGGCGTAGAGGAACGAGTTGCCGAAGTACTTGAGCATCGGCAGCTTCTCGAACACCTCCGCGAAGTTCTCCCAGTGCCACGACGTCGGCCACGCGAACGCGGTCCCTGCCTGGGCGGGCGACATCACGGACGTGAGCAGCACGAACACGAAGGGCGCCACGAAGATCACCGCGAGCGCGATGAGCAGCGCGTGGTCCGCGACGAAGACGAGCGGAGTCCGCTTGCGCAGGCTCGCGCCGTCGACGCCGGCGCGCGAGGCACGGACCGGCGGGCGGGTCAGGGTCGGCGCGGTCAACTGGCCACCTCCGGGCTGAACGAGGAGAAGCGGCGCAGCAGCACGAACGTGACGGCGCCGGCGACGACGAGCAGCACGACCGCCATCGCCGAGGCGTAGCCGAACAGGTTGGCGCCGAACGCCTTGGAGTACAGGAGCTGGCCGTAGGTCAGCGTCGAGCCGTCCGGCCAGCCGAGCGTGGTCGAGGTACCGGCCCCGACGGACGACTTGCCCATCGCGGTCGACGAGGCCACCGCGGGCTCGGTGAAGTACTGCAGCGCGGCGATCACGCCCGTGATCAGGGCGAACAGCAGCACCGGCGCCATGTTGGGGATGGTGATGTGCCGGAAGCGCTGCAGCCCGTTCGCGCCGTCGAGCTCGGCGGCCTCGTACTGCTCGGTGGGGACGTCGAGCAGCGCGGCCAGGAAGATCACCATGATGTCGCCCAGCACCCAGAGCCCGAGCATGACGAGGGCCGGCTTGGACCACGACGGGTCGGTGAACCACCCGGGGCCCTGGATGCCGACCGCCTCGAGCAACCTGTTCACCGGGCCGGTGGCGGGGTTGAGCAGGAAGACGAAGGCGATCGTGGAGGCCACCGGCGGGACGAGCGCCGGCAGGTAGTAGAGGGTGCGCAGGGCGCCCGACGAGCGCCGGGCGCGGGTCAGCGCCCAGGCGACGAGCATGGCCCCGGCGATCCGCACCGGCACGAGGATCGCGACGAACCACAACGTGTTCAGCGCGGCCTGGCCGATGAGCGGGTCCCCGCCGAACAGGAACTTCCAGTTCGCGAAGTTGTTCCACCGTGGCGCGTTCGACAGGTCGAACGCGGTGAACGAGTAGACGACGGTCATGATCAGCGGGAAGACGAAGAAGATGATCATGCCGAGCAACGACGGTGCGAGGAACGCGAACGCCGTCCAGGTGCGACGGCGGCGGATCGCCGGGCCCATGACTCAGCTCCCGGCCTGCAGCTTGACCGCTGCGTCGATCTCGGAGTCGACCGTCTTCAGCATCGCGCCGAGGTCGTCGACGTCACCCTGCTGCCACTTGGCCGTGTGGGTGCCGAAGATCGTCTGGTACTCCGCGCCGATGCCGCTGGGCGGGGTCGTCGAGGAGTGCTCGTTCTCGAAGACGTCGAGGAACGTCTGGAACTGCGGCGAGACCTCGAGGTCGGGCGACGTGATCGCGTCGTGCATCGTCGGCACGTTCTTCAGCCCGTTCGAGAGCTTGACCTGCGCGCCCGTGTCCGTCGTCAGGTACTTGATGAACGCCCAGGCCGCCTCGGGGTTCGTCGAGCCCTTGCCGATGCCGACGATGTTGCCGGTGATGTAGCCGCCGCCGTAGGTGTCCTCGAACCCGTCGGCGGACGGGAACGGCGCGGTGCCGTAGTCGAGGTCCTTGGCCTGGTCGGCGATGAACGCGGTGCGGTACTCGCCGTCGAGGTTCATCGCGACCCGGCCGGTCTGGAAGTCGTTCTGCGCGGAGAACTCCTCGCCGAGGCCGGCCTGGAACTTGGCGAGCTTGTCGTAGCCGCCGAGCTTGGCGATGAGGTCCTTCTGCCAGTTCAGCAGCGTGGTCCAGCCCGCCGAGCCGGAGATCGCCGACGTGCCGTCGTCGTTGAGCCACTGCGCGTCGGCCGACGGCGCCCAGTGCGCCTCCGCGTTCTCGTAGTAGCCGAGCAGCGGCATGAAGCCGAGCGTGTCGATCGAGCCGTCCTTCTTGAAGGTCGTGAGCTTGACGGCCATGTCGGTCAGCTCGGCGAGCGTCTTGGGCGGCTCGGTGTAGCCGGCCGCGGCCAGCAGCTTCTTGTTGTAGTAGAGCCCGTAGACGTCGGCCAGGGCCGGCATCGTGCAGCGCTTGCCGTCGTACTCGGTGTAGCCGAGCACGGTGTCGGGGATCTGCGTCAGGTCGACCTTGTCGCGCGTGATGAAGCTGGACAGGTCCGTGAAGTCGCCCGACGAGCACAGCGGGCCCACCTGGTCCGTGGAGTAGCTCAGGCCGACGTCGATGGGCTGGCCGGCGGAGATCGCCTGGCGCATCTTCTGGTCGTCCTGGCCCGACTTCACGACGACCTTGACGCCGGGGTTGGCGGCCTCGAAGTCGTCGACGACCGACTGGATGACGTCGGCCTCGCGGTCGGTGAAGAAGTGCCAGAACTGGATCGTGCCGGACACCGTGGCGGGTGCCGAGGCGGCCGCCGTCGGGCCGTCCGAGGGCGAGCCGCTGCACGAGGCGGTGGCCAGTGCGAGCGACACGAGGGCGGGGACGACGAGGAGCGCACGTCGTGATCTCACTGCGGTACTCCGATCTGGGTGGTGCGCCGGGTCTCGGGTACGACGAAGAGACGTCCGGCGCTGGGCGCGGGCGGTGCGGGATGTGGGGTGCTGGGTGGGGCGCTAGGTGGGTCGCTAGGTGACGAGGTCGAGCAGCCGGTCTCGCAGGTCGGCGCCGATCACGGCACGGGCACCGCGGAGGACCGGCTGATCAGGCACGGAGCTCGCGGAGATGGACGGGGACCACCGGGTGGTCCTGCGGATGTGGCTCTTGACCAGGTCGGCCAGAGCCTGACCGCCGGCCATGCCGGTCGGTCCACCGAGCACGACCCGATGGGGCTCGAGCACGGCGAGTACGGGGAGCACGGCCTCCGCGACGCGGGGGGCCAGCTCGGCGAGGACGGCGTCACGCGCCGGGCTCGTGGGCAGGGCGGCGAGCGCGTCGACGAGGCGCCGGCCGCGGATCCCGTGGGCACGCGCGACGCGCGCCACCGCGATGCCGCCGGCCACGTCCTGCAGGTCGTCGGCCGCCGGGTCGAGCAGCGCCGCGGACCGCGAGACCGGCAGGTAGCCGATCTCGCCGGCGCCGCCGGCCGCCCCGCGGTGCAGCTCGCCGCGCAGGTGCAGCGCGACGCCGAGCCCGTCGCCGAGCCAGAGCAGCGCGAAGTCCTCGTCGGGCGCGACCGCGCCGTCGTTGCGCTCGGCGACCGCGGCGAGGTTCACGTCGTTGTCGATGCGGACGGGGATGCCGAGGCCCGCCTCGAGCTCGGCGCGCACGTTGCGGCGCGGCCATCCGGGCATGAGGCCCGTGAACGCGAGGTCGTCGGTGCGCGGGTCGACCGCGCCCTGCAGGCCGACCATCGCGGTGACCACCGACCGCGGGGGCGTGCCCGCGGCCGCGCACGCGGCATCGATCGCGGCCCGGATGTCACCGACGGCCGAGCGGCCGGAGGCGACCTTCGCGAGCGGCACGTCGGCCACCGGGTGCTCGGAGCCGACGAGGTCCACGACCGTGGAGACCACCTGGTGCGGGCGGACGTCCACCGCGACGGCGTGCAGGCGACCCCCGCGCAGGCCGTACGTCACCGCGCTGGGACCGCGCGTGGCAGCGACCGTCCCGACGACCTCGATGAGCTCGGCGGCCTCCAGCCGCGAGACGACCTGGGAGGCCGTCGGCTTGGACAGGCCCGTGAGCTCGCCGATCTGCGCGCGCGTCAGCGGACCGTGGTCGAGCAGCAGGGCGAGGGCCGCGCGGTCGTTCATCGCGCGCAGCAGCCCGGGGGTCCCGGGCTGGTTCGCCGTGCCTGCCATCGTGCTCCGATCACCGTTGACCGAGGGGTGCGCAGTGCTCTGCGCGACCTCCGTCAAACTAATAGGTAACTTTCCTAACAGTAAACGGGGTCGAGGCTTCCGTGGCGTCTCGGTCCGGTAACGACTGCGTTACCTGTGGTGCGGAGCAGTGTCGGGGGGGCAGCGTCGAGGCGGCCCGCGACGTCGCGGGCCGCCTCGTCGGGCGTCAGACGGACTCGTCGCCCTCGACGACCTCGGACGTCTCGCCGTCGTCGAGGACCTCGTGCTTGCCGTGCTCGTGGTGCTCGTGGTGCTCGTGGGAGGTGGTCTCGCCCTCGACGACCCGGGAGGTCTCGCCGTCGTCCAGGACGTCGGGGGTGCCGTGGCTGTTGTCGGTGCTCATCGCGGTTCCTCGATCTCGATGTCTGCGCCCGGAGTGTCGGCGCACCTTCACAGTGCGCCCCGCAGGCCGGTCCCGCGCGGCGAGATCCCTTGTTCGCCCCCTCCCCCGGTGCAAGGGTGGGCCGATGGCACACCCCGAGGGGCCCGCAGGGATCTTCGACCGCGTCGCCGACACCTACGACGCGGTGGGCGTCCCGTGGTTCGAGCCGATCGCCGCCGGGCTGGTCGAGGAGCTCGCCGTCGGGCCGGGCGAGCACGTGCTCGACATCGGCTGCGGGCGGGGTGCCGCGCTGCGTCCCCTCGCGCTCGCCACCGGTCCCGGCGGGCGAGCCGTCGGCATCGACCTCGCCCCGCGGATGGTCGAGCTGACCGCGCGTGACCTGGCCGACCTCCCCCAGGTCACGGTCGCCGTGGGCGACGCCCGCGAGCCCGAGTTCCCGCCGGGCTCGTTCGACGTCGTGTCGGCCTCGCTGGTGCTGTTCTTCCTGCCCGAGCCCGCGACGACCCTGGGCACGTGGGCGTCGCTCGTCGTCCCGGGTGGCCGGCTCGGGACCACGACCTTCGGCGCCCAGGACGAGCGCTGGCGGAGTGTCGACGAGCTGTTCTTCCCGTACCTCCCGCCGGCACTGCTCGACGCCCGGACCAGCGGCCGCGGCGGCCCGTTCGCCTCGGACGCCGGGATGGAGGCGCTGTTCGTCGGTGCGGGCCTCACCGAGGTCCGCACCGTGACGCGGGACGTGGAGGCGGTGTTCCGCGACGCCGAGCACCTCGTGGCGTTCACCCGGTCCCACGGGCAGCGGGCCATGTGGGACGCGGTCCCGCCGGACGAGCGCGACGCCATGCACGCGCGGGTCGTCGACCTGGCGGCGTCCCTCACCGACGACACCGGCCGCCTCGCCCTGGGCCAGCAGGTCCGGTACACGCTGGGCGTCGCCCCGTAGGCCGTCCTTCACACCACGGGCACGCCGTTCTCACCCCTTCGTCGCGGGTCGCAGGCCCGCTGCGTCGCCGGGCCTCGTTACGATGCTCGCGTGCCGACCACCCCGCACGCCCCCGACGACCTCATGAGGTCCACGCTCGCCGCCGTCGCGCCCGGCGGCGACCTTCGCGACGGGCTCGAGCGGATCCTGCGCGGACGGACCGGCGCGCTGATCGTCCTCGGCTTCGACAAGACGGTCGAGTCCATCTGCTCGGGCGGCTTCGTGCTCGACGTCGAGTTCTCGGCGACCCGGCTGCGTGAGCTGGCCAAGATGGACGGCGCCGTGGTCGTCGACCAGGACATCACCAAGATCGTCCGCGCCGCGGTGCAGCTGCTCCCCGACGTGACGATCGAGACCACCGAGTCCGGCACGCGCCACCGGACAGCCGAGCGCGTCGCCAAGCAGACCGGCCTGCCCGTCATCTCGGTGTCCGCCTCGATGCGGATCATCGCGCTGTACGTCGGCGACCAGCGCTACGTGCTCGAGGGCTCGACCACCATCCTGTCCCGCGCCAACCAGGCCCTGGCCACGCTCGAGCGCTACAAGTCGCGCCTCGACGAGGTCAGCGGCACGCTCTCGGCGCTCGAGATCGAGGACCTCGTCACCGTCCGCGACGTCTCCGCCGTCGTCCAGCGGCTCGAGATGGTGCGCCGCATCTCCGAGGAGATCGAGGGCTACGTCGTCGAGCTCGGCACCGACGGTCGTCTGCTGACGCTGCAGCTCGACGAGCTCGTCGGCGGCATCGGATCGGACCGCGAGCTCGTCATCCGCGACTACGTCGACACCATCAGGCGCGACCTCGACTCCGTGCAGGCGGAGCTGGCCGAGCTCGACTCGACGGAGCTGCTCGACATCGCGCACATCGCGCGCGTGCTCGGCCTGCCGGGCGGTGGCGACGCGCTCGACGCGGCCGCCGGGCCCCGCGGCTACCGCCTGCTGTCGAAGGTGCCTCGCCTGCCGGGTGCGATCGTCGACCGCCTCGTCTCCCACTTCGGCGGCCTGCAGAAGCTGCTCGCCGCGGGCATCGACGACCTCATGGCCGTCGACGGCGTGGGCGAGCAGCGCGCCCGTGCGGTCCGCGAGGGGCTGTCCCGCCTGGCGGAGTCGTCGATCCTCGAGCGGTACGTCTGACGCTCGGGCTCAGCCCAGGGTGAAGACCTCGGGTGCCGCGTTCACGCCGCCGACCGAGTACGTCGCGGCGTAGGTCCCGGACTTCGGCGCCGGCAGGTCCTTCGGGCACTTCTCCTCGGAGCGCACCCGCTTCCAGGTGACCGAGTCCTTGACGCTCTCGCCCGCCGAGAGCAGCAGCGGCCGGTACCCGGAGGCCTCGCTCGCGCAGTCCTGGCTCGACCAGACGCGGTCGTCGCCCGAGGTGATGACGAGCGCGGCCTTGTCCGTTCCCGCGTCGACCAGGCATGCCTCCGTGCCCTGGTTCGTGATCGTCGTCGTGAGCTTGGGGTTCTGGCCGGCCGCGTAGGACGCGTCGTCGGCGCTGACCTTGAGCTTCAGGTCCGTGCAGTCGGGGACGCCGCTGGTGGCGGTGGGTGTCAGCGAGGGCTTCGGGGTGGCCTTCGTGGTGGCCTTGGGCGTCGCCTTCGCGGTCTTCGTCGCCGTGGTCTGGGCACCGGACGAGGGCTCGTCGGCGGACCCGCGCCCGGCGACGAGCCAGACCACCAGCACGATGATCAGCAGCGGGATCCCGAGCACGACGAGCCGTCGGCGGCGGTACACGGCCGCCGAGGGGCGGGCCGTGGGCCTGGGTGCGGACACGTTCCACCTCCTGCGTCGAATGGACCGCCTCCACGGTACGAGGGGCGAGGGGCCAGCAGGGCGAGCACGGTCGGCGCGCCGCGGGATCGGTTCGCCGACGACCGTCGGGCGGGGCACGATGCTCCCGTGCCGACCGCTCCCCCCGCCTCCGCCCTCGTCGGGACGGTCGTCGCGTGGTTCGACGAGCACGCGCGGGACCTGCCCTGGCGAGCCCCGGACCGGACCCCGTGGGGCGTGCTGGTCAGCGAGGTGATGCTGCAGCAGACCCCCGTCGTCCGTGTCCTGCCCGCGTGGCGCGCGTGGATGACCGCCTGGCCGACCCCCGCGGACCTGGCCGCGGCCCCCACCGCCGACGTGCTGCGGGCCTGGGACCGGCTCGGCTACCCGCGTCGTGCGCTGCGGCTGCAGGAGTGCGCGCGGGCGATCGTCGCCCGGCACGACGGCGAGGTCCCCGACGACGAGGACGCGCTGCTCGCCCTGCCCGGCATCGGCTCCTACACCGCGGCGGCCGTGCGGGCCTTCGCGTTCGGGCGGCGCTCGGTGGTGCTCGATACCAACGTGCGCCGCGTCTTGGCGCGCGCGGTCGGCGGGGCGGCCCTGCCCGCGCCCTCGCTCACCGCCGCGGAGGTGCGCACCGCCTCGGCCCTCGTCCCTGCGGAGGCCGACGAGGCCGCGCGATGGGCGGCGGCGTCGATGGAGCTCGGCGCGCTCGTCTGCACCGCTCGCTCACCGCGGTGCGACCAGTGCCCGGTGGCCTCGTCGTGCGCGTGGCTGGCCGCGGGCCGCCCGGCCGACGAGCACCACGCCCGCCGTCGCACCCAGGCCTGGGCCGGCACCGACCGCCAGGTGCGCGGCCGGATCATGGCCGTCCTGCGCGACGCGCTCGGCCCCGTCCCGCAGCACGCGATCGACGACACCTGGCCCGACGCCGCCCAGCGCACCCGCTGCCTCGACTCGCTCGTCGCGGACGGCCTCGTCGCGCGCCACGCCCCCCCGAGCCCCGACGCCGACCCGACGTACTCGCTGCCCCACTGACGCGCGGCCGGGCCGGCGCGGCAGGATGGCGGGATGGAGATCGCCGCGATGCCCGCGTACGCCGTCGAGCGGTTCTCGAGCGTGGGGGTTGTCATGGACGCGCTGCCTCCGACCGTGGGCGGGGCGTCCACGCAGGTGCACGTCGCCCGGGTTGCGGCGGGCGGGACCATCGGCCGTCACCCCGCCGTACGCAGCCAGGCGTTCGCGATCGTCAGCGGCCGCGCGCGGGTCGGGGCGGCCGACGAGAGCCGCGACGTGGAGCCCGGCGCGGTGGTCGTCTGGCAGCCCGGCGAGGACCACCAGACGTGGGCGCTGACCGACCTCGTGGCGGTCGTCGTCGAGACCGACGGCACCTTCGACCTCACCCACCACACCCCGCTGCCCTGACCCACCCGCGTCCCCGCCCGCGTCGCTGCAGGGATGGTTGCAGCGGATGCGCCGCTGACCAGCGCGTTCGCTGCGACGAGTACTTCAACCACGCCGTAGGGACGCGGCCGGGCGGCGCGGCCGGGCGGCGGTGGCTAGAGCTCGATGAGCATGCGCGTGTTGCCCAGGGTGTTGGGCTTCACGCGGGCGAGGTCGAGGAACTCGGCGACGCCGTCGTCGTGCGAGCGCAGCAGCTCCAGGTAGACGTCCTGCGTGACCGGCGTGCCCTCGATGACGTGGAAGCCGTGGGCCTCGAAGAAGGGCACCTCGAAGGTCAGGCAGAACACCCGGCGCAGGCCGAGCTCCCGCGCGCGCTCCAGCAACGCGTCGAGCAGCGCGTGCCCCACCCCGGTCCCCCGCCACGCGCGGTCGGCCGCGAGGGTCCGGATCTCGGCCAGGTCCTGCCACATCACGTGCAGCGCGCCGCAGCCGATGACGGTGCCGTCCTCGGCCTCGACGACCTGGAACTCCTGCACCGCCTCGTAGTACCCGACCCACTCCTTGGCCAGCAGGATCCGCTCGGCGGCGTACGGCTCGACGAGCCCGCGGATGGCGCGGACGTCGGCCGGCAGCGCGGGCCGCACGCGGAAGGTTGGGGTCGCCACCGGGCCAACCTAGTGGCGGCAGGGGCGCGCGCAGCGGACCGGCCCGGTCGCCGAGATGGCGCCGGGCCGGTCCCGCACGGCGGGGCTCAGACCGCGGGCTCCGGCTCGCGGGGCGCGGGGACGGTCTCGTCGGGCATGCCGTCGGCGATCGCCCACGCCTCCTCGGTCACGGTGCGCGGCCAGATCATCGCGGCGACGACGTACGCGAGGATCGAGGCGCCGAAGGCCCAGAACGTCGGCCAGCCGTCGAACGAGGCGTCCACCAGCGAGTTCTCGATGTACCAGACGTCGTTGGGCACGCCGTAGATCGTCGGCGTCAGGACGAACAGCACGATCCGCACGCCGACGCCGACGGTCAGTGCCGCGACGGCCGCGCGCGTGCCGCCGCGCTTCCAGAACAGGCCGAGGATGAACGGCACGAGCAGACCCGCGAGCATGAGGTCGAACGCGAGCGTGAGCAGGATGCCGGTCTGGGCGACCTTGAGCGCGATCGCGATGCCCAGTGCGACGATCGGGACCATCGCGACGCGGGTCCACAGCAGCAGCGGGTCGCGCACGCCCTCCTCCTTGGCGGACACCACGCGGCGCACGCCGAAGATGTTGCGGACGGCCACGGCGGACGTCGCCAGGATCGCGCCTGACGCCGTGGAGAAGGACGCGGCCACGATGCCGGACAGCACGAGGACCGTCAGCCCCGAGGGCGCGTAGTCGTCGAGCAGCTGGAACAGGATCGGGCCCGCGTCGGTGGTCAGGCCGAGCACCGACGAGGCGGACAGCGCGACCATCGCGAACGCGACGCCGATGATGGCGGTGCCCGCCGCGCCGGTCAGGCACGACCGGCGGGCGGTCTCGGGGTTGCGCGCGGCGAAGATGCGCTGCATGAAGTCGATCGCGACGATGTCGCCGATGCCGAGGGCGATGAGCGTGGCCCAGTTGATGGGAGCCCCGGCGCTGGTCTGCGTCAGCTGCTCGAGGTCGAACGGCCCCATGCCCTCGTCGACGTGGAACCCGTAGGTGACGCCGAACCAGACGACGAGGCTGACGGTCGCGACGATGGTGATGACGATCTGGATCGCGGCGGTGTAGGCGTCGGAGAACATGCCGCCACCGATCGTGTAGGCCAGGACCAGGCCCACCGCGACGAGCACACCGACCGTGTAGTCCATGCCCAGGAACCGCTCGAGCAGGAACCCGCAGGCCACCAGGTTGCCGGCCATGAGGATCGCGAACGCGAAGATCATGAACACCGACGACGCGACCTCGACCCCCCGCCCGTAGCGCAGCCGGTAGAAGTCGGCGAGCGTGAACAGCTTCATCCGGTTCATCGGCTTGGCCAGGAACAGCCCGGTGAGCAGCAGGCAGAGCGCCAGCCCCAGGGCGAGCGACGCGCCGGCCCAGAACCCGAACGACGCGGTCAGGTCGGTGTTGCCCACCGTCGCGTTGGAGTCGACGGCGGCCGCCATGAGCGACGCCGCGACGAGCGGCACCCCCAGGCGGCGGCCCGCGACGAGGTAGTTGGCGCTGTCGCCGTCCACCTTGCGGGCGACGAAGATGCCGACGAGGACGACGGCGAGGACGGTCAGACCGACTCCGGCGATGATCATGGAGGCTCCGAGGGGAGGGCCGCGGCGGGCGGCGGGCCAGCGGGTCAGGGGGGGCGGACGCAGCGGGCCGAGTTTCTGTCGGCCGACAGGTTCATTGACCACCCGACCCGTGTCCGCCCTGAGGCGCGCACGAAACGCTTGTGTTAAATCCGCCCCTGCAGCACTCGCGCCACGAGCGCACCCACGCCCGCGCGCGCGGGAGGGGGCGGGGTCAGGGGGTGGAGGGTGCGGCGATCTGGTCGGGGGGGCAGCCGATCAGGCGCAGGACGCCGTCCGCGACGGAGCGTTGGACCACCGGGACGTCGAGGTCGGGGGTGTCGCGCCGTCGCAGGATGACCGACTCGACCAGGCCGAGCACGAGCGCGCCACGGTCGTCGGCCTCGCTGCGCGCCGCCGCCGCGTCGGCGAGCTCGGAGTACCGCGCGCGCAGCCGGGCACGCAGGGCGTGGAAGGGCGCGAACTGCTCGGCCGTGACCTCGGGCAGCACGTACAGCACGCCGAGGTTCACCGGGCCGCCAGCGAGGAGCGCGACGTCGGCGTGCACCAGCGACCACAGCCGCGCGGCGGCGGGCTCGGGCGCGGCGACGAGGGCGTCGGCGAGCTCGAGCGACGGCTGCACGGTGCCGAGCAGCAGCTCGAGCAGGATCGCGTCCTTGCCGGCGAAGTGGTGGTAGATCGAGGCCTGCCGGACGCCGGCAGCGTCCGCGATGGCACGCGTGCTCGTGGAGGTGAAACCCACCGAGCAGAAGAGGGCCGCGGCAGCGTCGAGCACGTCCTGGCGGGTGTCCCGCTCACCGTGCGGGTCGCCGCTCGCGCGCGGTCGACCTGGTCTGCGTGCCATAGCGAGCCGAACGTACCAGCGCCCGCGTTACACAAGGTTTACCTCGGGGTGACGGGGGCGGAACCTCGGGCACGGACCCTGTTTCTGTCAGTCGACAGAAATCGAGGACGCCATGACGACCACCAGCACGGGAACCGGCACCACGGCCGGGGCGCGCGCCCACGCACGCGCTCAGGAGGCGGACGCGCTCGGCAGGACCGCAACCCTGCCGACCCGCCCGGCCTCGGCCTGGCCGGCCCCGCCTGACGGCGTCGACGCCGACGACCTGGTGCATGCCGAGGTCGTCGCGGGCGGCGGCTACACGCACCTCGCCGTGGCGCGCGGCACGCACGTGCGGCTGACCGACCTGCTCGGTGACGCGTGCGCGCACGTGCTGGCCTACCGCCTGGACCGCCCCTGGGAGCGCCTCAACGTCGCGGACACCGTCAAGGTGCAGTGGCAGGTCTACCTGACGACCGGTCACCTGCTGCTCAGCGACCAGGGCCGGGTGCTCGCGAGCATCGTCGGCGACACCTCCACCCGCCAGGACGCGCTGTACGGGACGACGACGAGGGCACGTAACGAGGAGCGCTACGGCGACGGCGCCGCCCACGGCGCGACCCCGGCGGGCCGTGAGCTGTTCGCCCTCGCTGCCGCCAAGCACGACCTGGCGCGTCGCGACCTGCCGCCGAGCATCTCCTTCTTCCAGGGCGTCCGGATCGACGACGAGGGCCGCCCGGTGTTCGAGGGCTCGGCCGGGCAGGGCACGGCAGTCACGCTGCGCGCCGAGGTGCCGCTGCTGCTGCTCGTGGCCAACACGGCCCACCCGCTCGACCCCCGCCCGTTCACGAGCACACCGCTCGAGGTGCTCGCCTGGCGCGGCGCCCCCACGAGCGAGGAGGACCCGTCCTGGAGCGCCACGCCCGAGGGCCGCCGCGCGTTCGTCAACACCGTCGCCGACCTCACCGCCCGGGGGATCGCATGAACCTGATCGACACCGTCGTCCCCGCCCGCGCCCCGTGGTCGGGGGTGGTCCACGCCGGCGAGGTGCTGACGATCATCGACCTGCGCGGCAACCAGGCCGTCGACTTCCTCGTCTTCGACGCCGCGGACACGAGCCTGCGGTACAGCGCGCCGGACACCATCCAGGGGCAGGACTCGGTGTTCCTCACCACGGGCTCGGTCCTGCGCGACTGCGAGTACGGCCCGTTGATGACCGTCGTCGCCGACGAGGTGGGGCGGCACGACACGCTCGGCGGCGCGTGCTCCAAGGAGTCGAACACCCTGCGCTACGGCCAGCACACGTGGGCGCAGCACGCGTGCGCCGAGAACTTCCTCGCCGAGGGGGGCCGGCACGGCCTGGGCAAGCGCGACCTGGTCTCGAACATCAACTGGTACATGAACGTGCCGGTGGACCCGGACGGCGCGCTCGGGATCGTCGACGGCATCTCCGCCCCCGGCCTCTCGCTCTCCCTGCGCGCGGAGCGCGACGTCCTCGTGGTGGTCAGCAACTGCCCGCAGATCAACAACCCGTGCAACGGCTTCGACCCGACGCCGGTGCGCATGGTCGTCACGAGCGGGGAGTCCCGATGACTTTCGACACGCTGCTGGTCGCCAACCGCGGCGAGATCGCCGTCCGCATCCTGCGCACCGCGAAGGAGCGGGGCCTGCGCACCGTCGCGGTCTACTCCGACGCCGACGCGGGCGCCGCCCACGTGCACCTCGCCGACGCGGCCGTACGCCTGGGACCCGCCCCCGCCACCCAGTCGTACCTGCGCGCCGACCTCATCCTCGAGGCTGCCGCCGCCACCGACGCCGGCGCGGTGCACCCCGGCTATGGCTTCCTCTCGGAGAACGCCGACTTCGCCCGCGCCGCCGAGGCGGCCGGCGTGGCGTTCGTCGGCCCGACCCCCGCGCAGCTCGAGCTGTTCGGCGCCAAGCACACCGCGCGCGACGCGGCGCGGGCCGTGCGGATGCCGATGCTCGCTGGCACCGGCCTGCTCGACACCCTCGAGGAGGCGCTCGCCGCGGCCGAGTCGATCGGCTTCCCCGTCATGCTCAAGGCGACGGCGGGCGGCGGCGGCATCGGCATGCGCGCCTGCGCCGGACCGGACGAGCTCGTCGCCGCGTGGGAGGCCGTGCGACGCACCGCGGGAGCCGCCTTCGGGTCGGCCGGCGTGTACCTGGAGCGGCTCATCACCGCGGCGCGGCACGTCGAGGTACAGGTCTTCGGCGACGGCCTGGGCCGCGTCGTCACGCTCGGCGACCGCGACTGCTCGCTGCAGCGCCGCCACCAGAAGGTCGTCGAGGAGGCGCCCGCGCCGGGTCTGCCCGACGAGGTCCGCGAGCAGATCGGCACCGCGGCCCGCACCTTGGCGGAGTCGGTCGACTACCGCTCCGCGGGCACCGTGGAGTACGTCTACGACGCCGAGCGCGAGGAGGCCGCCTTCCTCGAGGTGAACACGCGCCTGCAGGTCGAGCACCCCGTCACCGAGGCCGTCTACGGCGTCGACCTCGTGGCCTGGATGATCCGCCTCGCGCAGGGCGACACCTCCGTGGTCGAGACGCCGCTCGTCGCGCGCGGGGCGGCCGTCGAGGCCCGTGTCTACGCCGAGAACCCGGACCGCGACCACTTGCCGAGCGCGGGCACGGTCGTCGCGTTCGAGGCACCCGCGAGCGCACGCGTCGACACGTGGATCGAGCCGGGCGTCGAGGTCTCCACCCACTACGACCCGCTGCTCGCGAAAGTCGTCACCGCGGGCGGGGACCGCGCCGCCGCCTGGCACGCGATGGGCGAGGCGCTGGCCGGGACGCGCCTCGACGGCGTCGCGACCAACCTGGGCCTGCTGCGCACGATCGTGCACGCACCCGCCGTCGCGGCGGCTCTGCACCACACCGGGACGCTGGCGCACCTGCACGACGAGACGCCGCGCATCGACGTGCTCCGCGCTGGCCTGCTCACCACCATCCAGGACTGGCCGGGCCGCACCGGGCTGTGGCACGTCGGCATCCCGCCGTCGGGACCGATGGACGACCTGTCCTTCCGCCTGGGCAACGTCGCGCTCGGCAACCCGGAGGGGGCACCCGGCCTCGAGTGCACGATGGGCGGGCCCGAGCTGCGGTTCGTCACCGGGGCCACCGTCCTCGTCGCCGGGGCGCCCGCACCGGTCACGGTCGACGACCAGCCGGTCCCCCAGTGGGAGCCCGTCGAGGTCCCCGCGGGCGGCGTGCTCGCGATCGGCGCCCCCACCGCGGGCATGCGCACCTACGTGCTCGTGCGCGGCGGCCTGGACGTCCCGCGCGTCCTGGGCTCGGCGGCGACGTTCGACCTGGGCAAGATCGGCGGCACCACCGGCCTGCCCCTGCGCCCCGGCGACCTGCTCACGCTCGCGCCGGCCGGCCCGGGTGAGCCGCGCCCGGTCCCGCCGGCCGACCGGCCGACGATCTCCGGCACGTGGGCGATCGGCGCGCTCGAGGGTCCGCACGCCGCGCCCGAGTTCTTCACGCCCGACGACGTCACCGAGTTCTACGCCGCGACGTGGGCGGTGCACTTCAACTCGGCCCGCACGGGCGTGCGCCTCGTCGGCCCCAAGCCCACCTGGGCCCGCCCCGACGGCGGCGAGGCGGGCCTGCACCCGTCCAACATCCACGACACCCCCTACGCGGTCGGGGCCGTCGACTACACCGGCGACCTGCCGATCCTGCTCGGCCCGGACGGCCCGTCGCTCGGCGGCTTCACGTGCCCGGCGACGGTCGCGCTCGGCCAGCTGTGGAAGCTCGGCCAGCTGCGGCCCGGGGACAGCGTGCGGTTCGTCCCGGTCGACGAGGCGGGGGCCGACGAGCTGCGCCGCCGACCGCAGGCGGTCCCGCAGGTCTCCCGGGCCGCGCACACCGACGGCGGCATCCTCGCCCGCCACGAGGACGGGGTCACCTACCGCCGCAGCGGCGACGACAACCTGCTCGTCGAGTACGGGGCGATGACGCTCGACCTCGCCTCGCGCATGCGCGTGCACGCCCTCGCGCAGGAGGTGCAGGCACGGGTCGACGAGGACGGACTGCGCGGCATCGT
Organism: Cellulomonas sp. PhB150; assembly: GCF_003755175.1. Taxonomy (GTDB): domain Bacteria; phylum Actinomycetota; class Actinomycetes; order Actinomycetales; family Cellulomonadaceae; genus Cellulomonas. The sequence goes on from NZ_RKHX01000003.1 coordinate 245,456, forward strand.
CGACCTCACCCCCGGCATCCGCTCGCTGCAGCTGCACGTCGACCCCGACCGGCTGCCCCTGCGCACCGCGCTCGACCTGGTGCGCGAGATCGAGGACACCCTGCCGGCCACCACCGACCTCGTCGTGCCGAGCCGCACCGTCCACCTCCCGCTGAGCTGGGACGACCCGGCCACGCGCGAGGCGATCGAGCGGTACATGGCCGGGGTGCGCGACGACGCCCCGTGGTGCCCGTGGAACATCGAGTTCATCCGGCGGATCAACGGCCTGGCGTCGGTCGACGACGTCTACCGCACCGTCTTCGACGCGCAGTACCTGGTCATGGGCCTGGGCGACGTGTACCTCGGCGCCCCTGTGGCCACGCCGCTGGACCCCCGGCACCGCCTGGTCACCACCAAGTACAACCCCGCGCGCACCTGGACGCCGCAGAACGCGGTCGGCATCGGCGGCGCCTACCTGTGCATCTACGGCATGGAGGGGCCGGGCGGTTACCAGTTCGTCGGCCGGACCGTCCAGGTCTGGGACACCCACGCGCGCCGCAAGCCCTTCGAGCCGGGCACCCCCTGGCTGCTGCGGTTCTTCGACCGGATCAGCTGGTACCCGGTCGGCGCCGACGAGCTGCTGGACATGCGTGCCGACATGGCGGCCGGTCGACTCGACCTGGCGATCGACGAGGGCGAGTTCTCCATCGCGGAGCACGAGCGCTTCCTCGCGGACAACGCCGGGTCGATCGACGCCTTCCGTGCGCAGCAGGCGCGCGCGTTCGGCGCCGAGCGGGACGCATGGGAGGCCGCGGGCGAGTTCGACCGCCGCGCCGAGCCCGACGCACCGCCCGTCGTCGGCCCCGGTGTGGCCGTGCCCGACGGGTGCGAGGGGGTCGAGGCCCCGTTCGTGGCCACCGTGTTCCGCGTCGACGCACGGCCGGGCGACCGGGTGGTGCGTGGCCAGCAGCTGCTGGCGCTCGAGGCGATGAAGATGGAGGCGCCCGTGACCGCGACCGTCTCGGGCATCGTCCTCGAGGTGGTCGTCACGCCAGGCGACCAGGTCGGGCCGGGGCAGGTGCTCGTCATCGTCGAGCCCGAGGCGGTGACGACCGCGGCGTAGGTCAGGTCCGCGCGCGGGCCCGGTGCGGGCGCGGCTGCTCGACCTGCTCGAGCAGCAGGCCCGCCGTGATCTCGTCGACGACCAGGTCCGTGACGACCCCGGCGCGCAGTGCGGCGAGCAGCGGCGCGACCTTGTTGTCGCCCGCGACGACGCACAGCCGGCGCGGCACGTGCTCGAGCTGGTGGGGGTCCGGGCCTGTCGCGCGGGTGTTGACGGCGATGTCCTTCCAGGACCCGTCCGCGCGCAGGAAGACGGTGCAGACGTCCCCGACGACGCCCTCGTCGTGCAGCACCTCGATGTCCGAGTCGTCGAGGTAGCCGGCCGAGTACACGTGCGACGGGACGGCCCCCGCGACGGCACCGACGGAGAACACCGCGATGTCCGCGCGCTCCTGCATGTCGAGCACGCGGCGCACCGAGCGCTCCCGCCACATCGCGGCCTTCGTGTCCGGGTAGTCGAAGAACGCCGGTACCGAGAAATGGTGCACGGCGGCGCCGAACGCGGTCCCGAACGACGAGATGAGGTCCGAGGCGTACTCGACGCCGCTCGTGCGCATGTTGGCGGCGCCGTTGAGCTGGACGACCGCCGCGCCACGCGTCGGCTTGGGGACGAGGAACCGGGAGACCGACGCGAGCGTGGTCCCCCACGCGACGCCCATCACCATGTCCGAGTCGAACCACGACGAGAGCAGCCGCGCGGCTGTCATCGACACCTGCGTGAGCCGCTCGAGGTGGCTCGCGGAGTCGGGGACAGGGACGACGTAGGAGTCGATCCCGAAGGCGGCGGCGACCGACCGTCCCAGGCCGGGGGCCCGGGTGCTGGACGGGCGCAGGTTGATCTCGACGAGACCGGAGGCCCGGGCCTGCTTGAGCATCCGTGACACCGTCGAGCGCGACGTGCCGAGGTGCCGCGCGATGACCTCCATCTTGAGGTCCTGCAGGTAGTACATGGATGCGGCTCTGAGCATGTCCTGCTCGCGGTCGTACTCCATGAGCCCTCCTGTGCACATATGTGCGCCCCGGTTGCGCGTTCGTTCGTTGGTGACGACGATAGCCATCGCACCCGAATGGCGCGAACCACAGCGGATCGCGCACCTGAGGAGAGATCGACCCATGAGGACCGCCCCGCTCACCGCCCAGGCTCGGACCGACGCACTCGCCGCCCTGCGCGGCAGCGCAGCTCGCGAGGACGAGCTCGACGTGCTGGTGATCGGCGGTGGCGTGACCGGCGCGGGCGTCGCCGTCGACGCGGTCACGCGCGGGCTCTCGACCGCGATCGTCGAGGCGCAGGACTGGGCCTCGGGCACCTCGTCGCGCTCGTCCAAGCTCGTTCACGGCGGGCTGCGCTACCTGCAGATGCTCGACTTCCACCTGGTGCGCGAGGCGCTCACCGAGCGCGACCTGCTCATCAACCGCCTCGCACCGCACCTGGTCAAGCCCGTGAGCTTCCTCTACCCGCTCGAGAACCGGGTGTGGGAGCGGGCCTACGTCGGCGCCGGCGTCGCGCTGTACGACACGCTCGCCTCGGTGAACGGCGGCAAGCGCGCGCTGCCCATCCACCGGCACCTGTCCCGCAAGGGCATGGAGCGCCTCTTCCCCGACCTGCGCCACGACGCCGCGATCGGCGCGGTCCGGTACTGGGACGCGAGCGTCGACGACGCGCGCCTGGTCGAGACCCTGGTCCGCACGGCGGTCAGCTACGGCGCGCACGCGGCCAGCCGCACCCAGCTCGTCGACCTGCACACCACCAGCGGCGGCGCGGTCACCGGTGCCGAGCTCGTCGACCTCGAGACGGGTGAGCACTTCGACGTCCGCGCCCGCCACGTCATCAACGCGACCGGCGTGTGGACCGAGGCGACCGAGTCGCTCGCGGGGTCCGACGGCGGCCTCAAGGTGCTGGCCAGCAAGGGCGTCCACATCGTCGTGCCGCGCTCGCGGATCTCGGGCGACGTGGGCCTGATCCTGCAGACCGAGAAGTCCGTCCTGTTCATCATCCCGTGGTCGCGCTACTGGGTCATCGGCACCACGGACACCCCGTGGGAGCAGGAGCTGACCCACCCCGTCGCGACCAGTGCGGACATCGACTACGTCATGGAGCACGCCAACGCGGTGCTCAGCCGCCCGATCACGCGCGAGGACATCATCGGCACGTGGGCCGGCCTGCGTCCGCTGCTGCAGCCCGGCACCAAGGAGGGCACCTCGTCCGCCAAGGTGTCCCGCGAGCACACGGTTGCCTCCCCCACGCCGGGCCTCACGGTCATCGCCGGCGGCAAGCTGACGACGTACCGCGTGATGGCCAAGGACGCGGTCGACTTCGCGATCGGCTCGCGCGCCACGACGCTGCCGTCGATCACTCACGAGGTGCAGCTCGTCGGCGCCGAGGGCCTGCGCGTCTTCCAGCGCCAGGCGCGCGCCATCGGCGCGAAGTACGACTGGGACCGCCCGCGCATGGACCACCTCCTGCACCGGTACGGGTCGCTGCTCGGTGAGCTGATCGACCTGTGCGACGCCAACCCGGAGCTGGCCAAGCCGCTCGCGAACGCCGATGCCTACATCGGGGCCGAGATCGTCTACGCCGCCAGCCACGAGGGCGCGCTGCACCTCGACGACATCTTCATGCACCGGACGCGGCTCAACTACGAGCAGCTGGACAAGGGCGTGGGCGCGATCGACGAGATCGCCGACCTGGTCGCCCCGATCCTCGGCTGGGACGCCGAGACCCGTGCGGCCGAGATCGCGTCCTACCGCGCCCGGGCCGAGGCCGAGGAGGCCGCGGCCGCCCAGCCCGACGACGTCAGCGCCGAGCAGGTCCGCCTCGAGGCGGCCGACGTGGCGCCGATGCACGACCTGGGTGCGAGCGTCAGCGCGGGGACCAAGCCCGGCTCACCCGCTGGGAAGGGGTCCGTCGGACCTGCCGGCACCTGAGAAGACTCCCCGCGCCCGGTGCGCGGGGCGCACGTGACACCGTCGTCCGTACAGAAGGGATACCTCAGTGAGCACACTGATGTCTCACGCGTTCATCTCCGAGATCCTGGGAACAGCGATGCTGATCCTGCTGGGTGCTGGAGTGGTCGCCAACGTGATCCTGCCGAAGACCAAGGGCTTCGGCGGCGGCTGGTTGCTGATCAACTTCGGCTGGGGCCTCGCCGTGTTCTCCGGTGTGTTCGTCGCCTTCAAGTCGGGCGCGCACCTGAACCCTGCCGTGACGGTCGGCCTCTGGACCGCCGACCAGCCGTTCTACAGCGTCACCGGCCCCAACGGCGTCGTCACCGCGACGATCAACCCGACGTTCGGCAACGCCATGTGGTACTTCCTGGCCCAGATGATCGGCGCGATCATCGGTGCCGTGCTGGCCTACCTGGCGTACAAGAAGCACTTCGACGAGGACGCCGAGCCCGGCATCAAGCTCGCCGTCTTCTCGACCGGCCCGGAGCTGCGCTCCTACGCGTGGAACTTCATCACGGAGGTCATCGCGACCTTCGTCCTGGTGTTCGTCATCCTGTGCTTCGGCAAGACGCCGTCCGGCATGGGCCCGCTCGCGGTGGCGCTCCTCGTGGTTGCCATCGGCGCGTCGATCGGTGGACCCACGGGCTACGCGATCAACCCGGCGCGTGACCTCGGCCCGCGCATCGCGCACGCCCTGCTGCCCATCAAGGGCAAGGGCTCGAGCGACTGGGCGTACTCCTGGGTGCCCGTGTTCGGCCCGATCGTCGGCGGCCTGCTCGCCGGCCTCCTGGCCACCGCGTACGTCTTCTGACCCTGACGCACCACTGATCGACACCGGACGGGCCGCGCCGCAGGCAGGCGCGCGGCCCGTCCGGCCCCCAGCAGACCTTTCACACGGAGGAAGCCACCATGGCGGACAGCAAGTACGTCCTCGCGATCGACCAGGGCACCACCAGCAGCCGGGCGATCATCTTCGACCACGGCGGGCAGATCGTCGCCACCGGCCAGAAGGAGCACGAGCAGATCTTCCCGCGAGCCGGGTGGGTGGAGCACGACGCCGCGGAGATCTGGGTCAACGTCCGCGAGGTCGTCGGCCTGGCCCTCGCGAAGGCCAACCTCACGTCGCGCGCCATCGCGGCGGTCGGGATCACCAACCAGCGCGAGACCGCGGTGGTGTGGAACCGCAAGACGGGCGAGCCGGTCTACAACGCGATCGTCTGGCAGGACACGCGCACGCAGAAGATCGCCGACGAGCTGGGGGCGCTCGGCGGGGGCGCGGACCGCTACAAGGAGAAGGTCGGCCTGCCCCTGGCCACCTACTTCTCGGGCCCGAAGGTGCGCTGGATCCTCGACAACGTCGACGGCGCGCGCGAGGCCGCGGAGGCCGGCGACCTGGCGTTCGGCAACACCGACTCGTGGGTGCTGTGGAACATGACGGGCGGGGTCGAGGGCGGCATCCACGTCACCGACGTCACCAACGCGTCACGCACCATGCTGATGAACCTCGACACCCTCACGTGGAACGAGGAGATCGCCGGCGAGATGGGCATCCCCGTGTCGATGCTCCCCGAGATCCGGTCGTCGTCCGAGGTCTACGGAAAGGGCCGTGAGGGCGGCCTCCTGGCAGGTGTGCCGATCGCCGGCATCCTCGGCGACCAGCAGGCCGCGACGTTCGGCCAGGCCTGCTTCGAGGTGGGCCACGCCAAGAACACCTACGGCACCGGCAACTTCATGCTGCTGAACACGGGCACCACCCCGATCCCGTCGAAGAACGGGCTGCTGACGACGGTCTGCTACAAGATCGGCGACCAGGACGCGGTGTACGCGCTCGAGGGCTCGATCGCCGTCTCGGGCTCGCTGGTGCAGTGGCTGCGCGACAACCTGGGCATCATCAAGTCCGCGCCGGAGATCGAGGAGCTGGCCAAGACGGTCGACGACAACGGCGGCGCCTACTTCGTGCCGGCGTTCTCGGGCCTGTTCGCGCCGTACTGGCGCTCGGACGCGCGCGGTGCGCTCGTCGGGCTCACGCGGTTCGTCAACAAGGGCCACATCGCGCGGGCCGCACTGGAGGCCACCGCCTTCCAGACCCGCGAGGTGCTCGACGCCATGAACGCCGACTCCGGCGTGGACCTCACCGAGCTCAAGGTCGACGGCGGCATGGTGCAGGACGAGCTGCTCATGCAGTTCCAGGCCGACATCCTCGGCGTCCCGGTCGTCCGACCCAAGGTGGCGGAGACCACCGCGCTGGGCGCCGCCTACGCGGCCGGCATCGCGGTCGGGTTCTGGTCCGGCGAGCAGGACGTCATCGACAACTGGGCCGAGGACAAGCGCTGGGAGCCCTCGATGGAGGACGACGAGCGGGACCGCCAGTACCGGCTGTGGAAGAAGGCCGTCACGAAGACCTTCGACTGGGTCGACGACGACGTGTCCTGACCCACCGCTCGACCACGGCGGCCGCTCCCCTGCCTCGGGGGGCGGCCGCCGTCGCGTCCGCCCCCTGCCCCCCCACGCCCCCCGCCTGTCGCCGAGACCGACCCTCCGGTCCGAGATCGAGGGTTCCGGGGGGTCGTTCTCGCACCGGAGGGTCGTTCTCGGCGGGGGGCGGAGGGCGATCCGCGCCTCGGCGCGCGCGTAGGATCCATGGGCCGCCGGGTGTCCTGTCCCCGGCTCCGCTCCCGTTCTGACCCCCGCGTGGAACGGTCGCGCGTCGTCTGAACCCTGGAGCTCCATGTCCGTCACCGCCACGCCCGTTCCCGATTCCGTGCGTGCCGCGCTGCGCTCGCCGCGCCGGCTGCGCACCGAGGTCCTCGCCGGGCTCGTCGTGGCGCTGGCGCTGATCCCCGAGGCGATCTCGTTCTCGATCATCGCGGGCGTCGACCCGAGGGTCGGTCTCTTCGCGTCCACGACGATGGCGGTGACCATCGCGTTCGTGGGCGGCCGTCCGGCGATGATCTCCGCCGCGACGGGCGCGGTCGCGCTGGTCGTCGCGCCGATCGTGCGCACGCACGGACTGGACTACCTCGTCGCGACGGTCCTGCTCGCGGGTGTGCTGCAGGTCGTCCTGGGGCTGGCCGGCTTCGCCCGGCTCATGCGCTACGTCCCACGCTCGGTCATGGTGGGCTTCGTCAACGCGCTCGCGATCCTGATCTTCGTCGCGCAGCTGCCCCATCTCGTCGGCGTCTCCTGGGTGGTCTACCCGCTCGTCGCCGCGGGGATCGCCGTGATCGTGCTGCTGCCGCGGCTCACCACCGCCGTGCCGGCTCCGCTCGTCGCGATCGTCGGGCTCACGCTGCTCACGGTCGGTGCCTCGATCGCGGTGCCGACCGTCGGTGACGAGGGCGCCCTGCCCGACTCCCTGCCGCACCTGCTCCTGCCCGACGTGCCGGTCAGCCTCGAGACGCTGCGGATCATCGCGCCGTACGCGATCGCGATGGCCCTCGTCGGGCTCATGGAGTCGATGATGACCGCGACGCTCGTCGACGAGGTGACCCGGACGCGCTCGGACAAGCGTCGCGAGGCCTGGGGCCAGGGCGTCGCGAACATCGTCACCGGCGCGTTCGGCGGGATGGGCGGCTGCGCGATGATCGGCCAGACGATGATCAACGTGAAGGAGTCGCGGGCCCGCACGCGGATCTCGACGTTCCTGGCGGGAGCCTTCCTGCTCGCGCTCGTCGTCGGCCTCGGCGACGTCGTGGCGAAGATCCCCATGGCTGCCCTGGTCGCCGTCATGGTCATGGTGTCCGTCGGCACGTTCGACTGGCACTCGGTGCGGCCGAGCACGCTGCGGCGGATGCCCCGCTCGGAGACGGCGGTCATGCTCGCGACCGTCGCGGTGACGATCGCGACGCACAACCTGGCCTGGGGCGTCGGCGCAGGCGTCGTGGTCGCCTCGGTGCTGTTCGCGGTCCGGGTCGCGCACCAGACGGGCGTCGAGCGGATGCCCGACGAGCCCGACGGGGCCCATCGCTACGTCCTGACGGGCGCGCTGTTCTTCGCCTCGGCGAGCGACCTCGTGCACCGCTTCGAGTACGACGAGGCTCCGGCGCGCGTGGTGCTCGACCTGTCCGGCGCGCACCTGTGGGACGCCTCCACGGTCGCGGCGCTCGACGGCGTGACCTCGCGCTTCGAGCAGCAGGGAGCCGTCGTCGAGCTGGTCGGGCTGAACACGGACAGCGCCTCGCGGCACGCACGCCTCTCGGGCCACCTGGGCGCTGGGCACTGACTGGCACTGACTGGCACTGACGGGCACTGACCTCCCACGGGCACTGCGCGCGGAGCGTCGGTGGCGCCGGGTAGCGTTCGCGGCATGCTCGTCGCCACGTGGAACATCAACTCGATCCGTGCCCGCACCGACCGCGCCCTGGCGTTCCTCGAGCGCACCGGGGTGGACGTCCTCGCGCTGCAGGAGACCAAGTGCAAGGACGAGCAGTTCCCGCGCGCCGAGTTCGAGGCGCTCGGCTACGAGGTCGTGACCAGCGGGTTCAGCCAGTGGAACGGCGTGGCGATCGTCTCGAAGGTCGGCATCGAGGACGTCGAGGTCGGCTTCGAAGGCATGCCCACGTGGGGCGACCCGGCCGCCGCGGAGGCCCGTGCCATCGGGGCGACCTGCAACGGCGTGCGGGTGTGGAGCCTGTACGTGCCCAACGGCCGCGAGATCGACGACCCGCACTACGCCTACAAGCTGGAGTGGCTCGCGCGGCTGCGGGAGACCGCGGGCGGCTGGCTCGAGAAGGACCCGGCCGCGCAGGTCGCGCTCGTGGGCGACTGGAACATCGCTCCGCTGGACACCGACGTGTGGGACATCGGCTTCTTCGCCGGCCGCACGCACGTGACGCCCGCCGAGCGCGACGCCTTCACCGCGTTCGCCGCCGCCGGTTTCACCGAGGTCTCACGCGAGCACATCCCCGCCGAGCACACCTACACGTACTGGGACTACCAGCAGCTGCGCTTCCCCAAGAACATGGGGATGCGGATCGACCTGACCTACGCCTCGCCCGCGCTGGCCGCCCGCGTGCAAGGTGTGACCATCGAGCGGAACGAGCGCAAGGGCAAGCAGCCCTCCGACCACGTGCCGGTCATCCTGCAGCTGGCCGACTGAGCGGCCCCGGGTTCGGTAGGTTGCCGTCATGAGCTCCGACCGCGGCGAGTCGCCCGAGCCGAACCCGTTCGCCCCGCCCTCGCTGGCCAAGCAGCCCGAGACCGGCGCTCCGGCGCCGTCCGCGATGCCCGCCGGCCCGCCACCGAGCGGGTACGAGGCCGTCCCTCCACCGCCGGCGCCGCAGGGTCAGTACGGGCAGCAGCCCCCCGGCCAGCCGGAGCCCGGGCAGCAGGGTCCGTACGGCCAGCCCGGCTACGGTCAGCAGCCCTACGGCCAGCAGCCCTACGGCCAGCCGCCGGCCGGCCAGCCCGGCTACGGCCAGCCGCCAGCAGCGCCGCCCTACGGCCAGGGCCAGTACCCGCCGCCGCCGCAGTCGCCCTACGGCGCGCCCGCGTACGGGGCACCGACCTACGGCCCGGGCCAGCCCGTGCCCCCGGGGTACGGCTCGGCCGCGTACGGCCCGGCCGCCTACGGGGCGCCGCGCAAGACGGACGGCCTGGCCATCGCCTCGCTCGTCACGAGCGGGGTCGGGCTGGTCGTGCTGGCCGGGGTCCCGTGCCCGGTCGGCCTCGGCCTGGGCATTGCCTCGCTGCGGCGCATCAAGAAGTCGGGCGCGGAAGGGCGCGGCCTGGCCATCGCCGGCATCGTCGTGGGCGCCGTCGGCACGCTGCTGCTGCTCGCGTTCGTCGCGTTCGTCGTCTTCGCGATCATCTTCGCGGCCAACCACCCGGACGACCCCGACTTCCAGTGGGACGTCGACGACGTGAGCACCACCGCGCAGGTGGTCCCCGGGCTCGACGTCGGTGTCTGACCCTCAGGCCGCCTACCCCGAGGCCTACTACGCCCCGGGCTGGGACCAGCAGCCCCGACCCGGCACCGACGGCGTCTCCGTCGCCGCACTCGTCACGGGCCTGCTCGCGCTCGGCCCGGTCGCGCTCGTCCTGGGTCTCCTCGGCCTGTACCGCACGGCGAAGCGCGGTACCCGCGGGCGAGGGCTCGCGCTGACCGGCGTCGTCCTCGGCGTGCTCGCGACGATCGGCTGGACCGTCCTCGTCGTGGTGCTCGTCGTTACGCTCGTCCAGACCCGGCCCCTGCCGGCGGACGTGAGCGAGCCCCGCAGCGCCCACGTGAGCCAGCTCGTCGTCGGCAACTGCCTGGCCTCCCTGCCCGCCGACGGCACGGTCGACTCGGTCGACGTGGTCCCGTGCGCGCAGGACCACGAGGCCCGGGTCTCCTCGGAGTACGACTTCGACGAGGACGCGGTGTGGCCCGGCCAGGACGGTGCCGACGCGCGCGTCGCGCGTGCCTGCGTGCTCACCGAGGAGGAGCAGTCGGTGGGCGCGACGATCGTGACGTGGGCGCCGACGAAGGACGGCTGGGACTCGGGGGACCGCACCGGGCTGTGCCTGGTGCGCGCGCCGTGAGGCCCTCTTACCACGTGGTAGGTATTGCGTTACCCTGAAGGCTCCGCAGTACGCACGAGGAGGTGCCGCATGGTGTTCGACGTCGAACGCGTCCTGGCCGGTCTGACCCTGGAGGAGAAGGCGTCGCTGACGTCCGGATCCGACTTCTGGCACACGCAGGGCGTCGAGCGCGCCGGCGTCCCGGCCGTCATGGTGACCGACGGCCCGCACGGGCTGCGCAAGCAGGCGGAGGACGCCGACCACCTGGGTCTGGGCGCCTCCGTCCCTGCCACCTGCTTCCCGCCCGCCGCCGCGCTCGGCTCGACCTGGGACCCGGAGCTGCTGCACCGCGTCGGGGAGGCGCTGGGCCGCGAGACCCGCGCCAACGACGTCGCCGTGCTGCTCGGGCCGGGCGTCAACATCAAGCGCACCCCGCTGTGCGGGCGCAACTTCGAGTACGTCTCCGAGGACCCGTTCGTCGCGGGCGTGCTGGGCACGGCCATCGTCGCCGGCATCCAGAGCCAGGGCGTGGGCACCTCGCTCAAGCACTTCGCGGCGAACAACCAGGAGACCGACCGCATGCGGGTCTCCGCGGACGTCGACGAGCGCACGCTGCGGGAGATCTACCTGCCCGCGTTCGAGGCGATCGTGAAGAACGCCCAGCCGTGGACCGTGATGTGCTCGTACAACAAGGTCAACGGCACGTACGCGTCCGAGAACCACTGGCTGCTCACCGAGCTGCTGCGCGACGAGTGGGCGTTCGAGGGCCTGGTGATGTCCGACTGGGGCGCGGTCCACGACCGGGTCCCCGCGCTGAGCGCCGGGCTCGACCTCCAGATGCCCTCGGCCGGGTCGCGGCCCGACGACGAGGTGGTCGCTGCCGTGCGCGCCGGGACGCTGGACGAGGCCGCGCTCGACGTCGCCGTCCGCCGCGTGCTCCGCCTCGTCGAGCGGTCGCTCCCGGGCGTGCGCAGCCAGGACTCATTCGACGTCGACGAGCACCACGCGCTGGCCCGCGAGGCCGCGGCCGACGGCTCGGTCCTGCTCAAGAACGACCCGGTCGACGGTGCCCCGCTGCTGCCGCTGACCGGCGACTTCCTCGTCGTCGGCGAGTTCGCCCGCACCCCGCGCTACCAGGGCGCCGGCTCCTCGCAGGTCAACCCCACCCGCCTCGACACCGCCCTCGACGCGCTCGGCGACGTCCCGTTCGAGCCCGGCTTCACCATCGCCGGCGGGCCCGACGGCGACGACGAGGCGTTGAGCGCGGCGGCCGTCGCCGCGGCACGCGAGGCGGCGACCGTCGTCGTGTTCCTCGGGCTGCCCGGTCCGGACGAGTCGGAGGGCTACGACCGCCCGCGGCTCGGGCTGCCGGACAACCAGGTGGCGCTGCTCGAGGCCGTCGCGGCGGTCAACCCGCGCGTCGTCGTCGTGCTCGCGAACGGCTCGGCCGTCTCCGTGCCCTGGCGCGGGCACGCCGCGGCGATCCTCGAGACGTGGCTCGGCGGCCAGGCGGGCGGCAGCGCGGTGGCCGACCTGCTGCGCGGCACCCGCACGCCGTCCGGCCGGCTCACCGAGACGATCCCCCACCGGATCACCGACACCCCTGCCTTCGGCAACTTCCCCGGCGAGGCGGGCCACGTCCGCTACGGCGAGGGCGTCCTGGTCGGCTACCGCTGGTACGACGCGCGCGAGCTCGACGTCGCCTACCCGTTCGGGCACGGCCTGTCGTACACGACCTTCGCGTACTCCGACGTCACGGCGACCGTCACGGGGACCGGGGCGGACGTGGCCGTCGACGTCCGCGCCACGGTGACCAACACGGGCGATCGCGCCGGTGCCGAGGTCGTGCAGGTGTACGTCCGCGACCCCGAGGCGTCGGTCCTGCGCCCGGTCCGCGAGCTCAAGGGCTTCGCGAAGGTCACGCTCGAGCCGGGCGCCTCGCAGGAGGTGGCGATCACTCTCGACTCGCGCGCGCTGGCCTACTGGCACCCCGGGCTGCACCGCTGGGTCGTCGAGGGGGGCGCGTTCGTCGTCGAGGTCGGCGCCTCCTCGCGCGACCTGCGCGGCGCCGCCGAGATCGAGGTCGAGGGCGAGCCCACGTGGGCGCCGCTCGAGGCGATGTCGACGGTCGAGGAGTGGTTCGCCCACCCCGTCGGCGGTCCGTTGCTCCAGGAGGCGCTCACGCCGCCGGCCGATGTCCAGCTCGACGAGACGATGCAGGCGATGATGCTCGGGATGCCCGCCAAGACGCTCGCCGACTTCGGGATCGCCGGGTTCGACCGTGAGGTCCTCGACCGGCTCGTGGTGCAGTCGCGCGGCTGACTGCGGCTGACCGCGGCTGACCGCGGACGTGCGCGTCAGGCGCGGTCGTGGAGCGTGATCTGGTAGCCGTCCGGGTCGGCGAACGTGAAGGTCCGGCCGAACGGGCCGTCGATCGGCGCCGAGACGATGGTGTGGCCGTCGGCGTCCAGGGCGTCGTGGATGGCCTGGACGTCGGTGGCGTGCAGCCAGATCGCGGCGCCGACGCCGGGCTGGGCGACCGACGCCAGGTCGGTGCCGGGGACGACGTCGCGCAGCGCGAACGCGATCGGCGCGGTCTGGAAGACCACGGCGTGCGGCGGTCCGGCCGGCGAGCGGACGAGGCCGAGGTAGTGCTCGTAGAACGCCCGCGAGGCGTCGAGGTCGCGTGCCTGGAGGGAGAGGAAGTCGGGGCCGGTGACGGGCATGGGGCTGCTCCTTGTCTGCGTGTCAGTCTTCTGACACGCAGCACCGTATGTCAGAATACTGACATGAGTCAACACGATGCCGGCGTCGACCTGGAGACGTCGTTGGGCTACCTGCTGAAGGAGGCCTCGAGCGCGCTGCGCGCGGCGATGGAGGAGGTGCTGCGGCCACTCGGGATGACGGTGACGCACTACTCCTGCCTCGAGCTGCTGGCGCAGCGCCCCGGCCTGTCGAGCTCGGAGCTCGCGCGCGGAGCGTTCGTGACGCGGCAGTCGATGAACGTGCTGCTCCAGGCCCTGGAGCGGGACGGCTACGTGACCAGGCCGGCGGCGGCCGCGGTCGGCAAGGCCCTTCCCACGCGGCTCACGCCCCGAGGGCGACGCAGCCTCGAGAAGGCGACCGTCGCGGTCCGGTCGGTCGAGCTCAGGATGCTGGCCGGCATGACCGCGTCCGAGCAGTCGGCCGCGTTCCAGGCTCTACGGAGCATGGTCCGCTCGCTCGGCGGCGGCTGACCCGCGCCACGCGGCCGCGCACCGTCAGTCGAGCAGGAGGCTGCGGTGCAGGGCGCCGAGCGCCGCGGACATGTCGACGCGCTCGCCGGCGCCGTCCACCTCGAGGAGCCACTGCACCTGCAGCCCGTCCATCGCGGCGATGGTCAGCCGCGCGGCGGTCGCCGGGTCGACGCCCGGGCGCAGCCGGCCGGCGTCCCGCAGCGCGGAGAACGCCGTCGCCGCGTGGCCCAGCAGGTCCGCGTACCGGCGCTGGAAGTACTCGTGCGCCGGGTGATCGGTCGCCGTCGCCTCGGCGGACAGGTTCACGTACAGCTCGACGATCCCGGCACGGGACGCGTTGCGCTCCGCCACCCGCGCCAGGGCGGCGAAGAAGTCGAGCCCGCCGTCGAGGTCGGACTGCAGCTCGAGGCCGTCGACCTCATCGCGCCGCTCGAGCACCGCCGCGAGCAGGACGGCCTTGTTCGCGAAGTGGTGCATGAGCCCGGGGTGGGAGATCCCGACGCGCGAGGCGACCTCCCGCAGGGACGCGTTGCGGTAGCCGACCTCCCCGAACAGCTTCATGGCCTCGTCGAGGATCTCCGCGCGCGTCGTGCGGCCCTTGGCGTAGCCGGTCCGGGGCACCTCGAGAGACATGGCGAGAGTCTGTCACCCGCGATGGTGGTCTCAGCCCAGCAGCGCGGTGAGCTCCTCGCGGTGGCGCTCGAGGTGGTCGAGCACCTCGCGGGTCGGGTCCTGGTCCCGCTCGCCGGCCAGCAGCGCCGCACCGTCCTGCGTCACGGTCACGTCGTGGGTGCCGGAGCGCTCGACGACGAGGACGAACGCGATCGCCTTCGTCGGCGAAGCCGTCGCCAGGTCCTTCAGCAGATCGGACTCGTCCCAGTACACGTCGTCGGGAGCGTCGAAGTCCCGCTGCTCGAGCCCTGCCGACGTCTCGACGATCACGACCTGGACGGTGGCGATCCCGGACGGGCCCTCGGCGACGGAGCACTCGTGGCGCACGACGATGCGGAGCCACCCGGCCGGCACGGCGGAGGCGTAGCTGCGGGCGATGCGGTCGACGAGGGCGACCTGCTCGGCGGTCAGCTCCACGGTCGCGTCATCTTCGGGGTGGTTGGGCACTGTTCTCCCATCGGTAGCGGAACACCTCACCATCGATGGTGAGCTTCACGTCGAACGTGTCCGGCCGCGTCGCGTCGGGACCGTTCTCCCGGTACTTCGGCTTGATCTCGATGTCGACCTTGCCGGGCGTCTCGTTGCGGAGCGCCTGGCGGATCTTGTTCTCCATCCGCGCCCACTCGCCCTGGTTGAGGTTGACCAGGCCGTCGTACGGCTTGCCGTTGCCGGGCAGCACGTTGAGGCGGTTCGTCGGGCCGCCCAGGGAGTCCGCGATGAGGTGGAACCCGATGTCGTGCGGCAGTCCCTCCTTGCCGATCTGAGCCGTCAGTGCGGCGTCGCGGCCGCCGTCGCCCAGGTTCAGCGTGCCCGACACCCCGTTCGTCCGCTTGAACTCGTCGGTGGTCCACCGCATGCCGTTGAACTCGTAGACGGCGTTCGGGTGGGGGGCGTTCGCGGCGCGGTTGAAGTCGGCGAGGTTGTCGAACCTGAGGATCGGCAGCGACACCCCGTCGAGGTGCGCCACCACGTCGAGCGTGGCGCCGGCGCTGCGGAGCTTCTCGATGTCGATCCCCCGCGCCGCGAACGACGCGATGTCCTCGGCCGAGAGCGCGCGCCGCGTCCACTTCCCGCCCGTGGCGCCCCAGCCGAGGAACGGGATGAGTGAGGCCGACGAGAGCGCGGCGTCGACCGCGTTGCCCTCGGCCGCGTACCAGATCGCGTTGATCGCGTCGGCCGGCTCCCCGACGACCGGGATGAGCCCCAGCCCGTCGAAGACCAGGTGCCCGATGTCCGAGAAGGGGTTGGAGTCCTTGCGCCGCTCCTCGATCTCGGCGGCCTTGATGTCGAAGACCTCGCGCGCGTCGGCCGCGATGTCGGCGCTGATCGTGTCGCCGCCCTCGAACGGGGTGATCGCCGCGGCGATGGCGGCGTTCGAGCCCGCGCCGTCGTCGACCGGCCACCGCCGCCGGGAGAGCACGTAGTCGAGGAAGCCGTTGACGCTCGCCGACTTCCCGCCGGCCTCGATCGTGATGAGCTCGCCGCTGCCGAACAGGTTGTGCGCGGCCTCCGGGGTGCGGCCGACCGCGGCGAGGATCCCGGCGAGCGGGTCGTAGTAGTCGGTGTAGCCGTCGGGCGCTCCCTCGTCGTCGCCCTGAACCGGGTCGAGCGCCCCGTACGGCTCACCCATCGAGTGCGAGCGGTCGTACCACATGTCCCGCGTGTCGACCTCGCGCTCGTAGAGGTAGACGTCGTTCGCGAGGGTCGTGAGGAAGTCGGCCGAGAACGTGCCGCGCGAGACGACGAGGCCGAGCGCGCTGGCCTGCCCGAGCGTGTGCGGGTTCTCGTCCGTGATGGCCGACGACCACTGCGTGGCGTACCCGGGCGGCAGCGACTGGTCGCCGGTCCCCTGGGTCGCCGTGCCGAACGTCGTGCCCAGCCCGTCGAGCAGCGCCTCGTAGGCCTCGTCGAACTTCTCGACGTCGTCGAGGTGCATCCCCATGCTGTTCTGCGCGATCACCCGCCGCGTGCTCGACGCGTCGATCACCAGGTCGGCGACGTCCTCCGGGGACACCTGCGTGGCGAGCTGGTAGGCGAAGTAGGGGTCGGAGCCGTTCTTCGCCAGCAGGTCGAGGAGCTCGGGCGGGATGTCCTCCCCGTCGCCGTACTCGTCGATGAGCTTCGCGGCCCGGTCGGCGAGCTCGCGCGCCTCGGCGGGCGTGGTCGTCGGCAGCGTGGACTCGTCGAGCTGGACGTAGCCCTGGATGCCCGGGGTCTGCGCCTCGATGTGGCGGGCCAGTGCGAGGCGCCGCCGCACGCCCGGCAGCTGCCCGTCGATCCACCCGCGCACCGCGTCGAGCCGGCGCAGGTCCTCGGACCCGAGCATCACGCCCTCGAGCCCCGACTGCAGCGAGGACGCGTGCGACATCACGTCGTGCGAGGCGTCCTCCAGCGCGCGCACGAGCGCCGCCATCTGCGCGAGGTCGATCGAGGCGACGCTCACCGCAGGTTCCGCCAGCGGGTCTGCCACGCGTCGGGCTCGACCTTCTCCGGCTGGCGGCGGATGGCATCGTCGAACGTGGCGATCGCGCCGTCGGCCGCCGTGGTCACGCTGCGGTGGTGGCCCGTGAGGTCGGTGTAGAAGTCGTCCGCCGTGCTGCTGATCCACGCGCCGGCGTCCATCGCCCGGATGACGCCGTCGAGGTCGTCCCGCAGGTCCGCGGCCACCGGGACCGCCTGGCCGCGCCGGACGCGGATCGCCGCCAGGTACGGGTTGGGGATCTCGTCAGCCACGGCGGTCTCACGCGCCCGGGACGGGGCCGCGCTCGGCGACCCACGTGTCGAGGTAGCGCTCGAACCGGCCGAGCGACTCCTCGTCGTGGATCCCCTGGCTGCGCTTGGGTGGCTCGTAGCCGGGGGTCAGCCGGAACGAGCCGTCCGCGTCGACGACCAGGTCGAGCGTCGTCCAGCGCGGGCCGGGGTCCGCGGAGAGCTGGTTGAGCCGGGCGACGGCGTCGTAGAGCGGCTCGTCGTAGCCCACCTGGCCGTACTGCCAGCGGTCGCCGCCGTCCACCACGGCCGTGGTGATCCAGTTGAGCGTGACCTCGTCGTCCCCGGTCGCCTCCCAGTTGCCGACCAGGCGTGCCCAGCCGACGGGCGCGATAGCCGCGAACCGGCGCACGACCACCTCGACCTGCCCCTGCTGCTCCGCGAGCCCCACGCGCGATCTCCCCGTCACTGCCCCGTCAGTGCGCCCCATGATGCCAGCGACCCCACGCGAACGCGCCCGTTTCGTCCCGGTCAGAGGGTGAGCGTCGCCGTCGATCCTGCCGCAGTCAGGGTGAGGCCGGCAGTCGGGCCGCCCGGGAGCGTGACGCGGTAGTCGCCGGCGAAGCCGCGGACGACGAGCCGGCCGGCCTCGTCGGTGCGCATCGAGGTCGGCGCCGTCCACCACTCGCCGCGCACCAGCCCGTGCAGCGCGTCGTATGCGGGCTTGGGCGTGCCGTCGGCGCGCACCAGCCCGGCCGGCGCGCCCAGCCAGGCGCCCTCGTCGGTCAGCCCCCAGTAGGTGATCGACTCGACGGCCGGGTGCCCGACGAGCGAGCGGTAGTGCCGCACCACCTCGTCGGCCTGCCGGGCCTCGCCAGCCGGGGTCGACGGCCACGTGGGCACCTGGTAGTCGTTGAGGTCGACGACGTGCGCCGGCATGAGGTCGCCGGACAGCAGCGTCGTCTCGGTCAGCTGCAGGGGCAGGCCGAAGCGCGCGAACCGGTCGACGATCGCCAGGATCGCGTCCTCGCCGCGGTACCCCTGGTGCATGTGGGTCTGCAGCCCGATGGCGTCGATCGCGATGCCCGCCGCCAGGCACTCCTCGATGAGGCGCTCGTAGTCGGGCCCCAGGTCGAAGTCGTTGAGCACGAGCCGCGCGTGGGGATCCGCGGAACGGGCCGACGAGAACGCGAGCCGGACCATCTCCACGCGCCCGAGGCGCTGCGCGAGGCGGGTCACCGCGTTCTCCTCCGCCGTGAACACGGGCAGGATCACCACCTCGTTGATCGCGTCCCACTGGTCGACGAGGCCGACGAAGTCGCCGACCTCGCGGCGGACCCGCTCGCGGAGCACCGGCTCCACCTCGTCGTCGGGCACGGCGGACAGCCACGGCGGGGTGAGCGTGTGCCAGACGAGCGGGTGGCCCTTGACCCGCACGCCGCGCTCGACGAACCAGCGCGCGGCCCGTTGCAGCCGGAGGGTGTCCGGCTCGCCTCGGACCGGTTCGAAGCCTGCCCAGTAGAACGGCAGCGTCGCGGTGTCGAACAGGTCGAGCCAGAGCTCGGCGAGGTGCGCGCCGTGCTCGGCCGACGCTCCCCCGAACACGCCGTCGGGCGCGCGGTCCTCGCCGTTCGCCAGCGCGATGAGGTCGAACCCGATGTTGCCGAACCCGAACGCGTGCCTGACCTGCTCGACCGTCACGGGGCAGCCGGCGGCCGGCGTGCCGTCCGCGCGCAGGACGGTCACCTCGCACGAACCCTGCCGATGCGTGTACGTCATGTGGTGCACCCCGTCCTGGCGGATGGAAAACGCCGAGTCGTCGTTATCGATAACGTTATCTGCGCGGTAGGCTCCGGGACGTGGAGACCGGGGCGCGCGTGAAGATGGAGGACGTCGCACGCGCAGCGGGCGTCTCGGTGGCGACGGTGTCGAAGGTCGTCAACGGCCGGTACGGCGTCTCGCGGTCCACCTTCGAGCGCGTCTCGACGGTGATCGACGAGCTCGGCTACGAGACCAGCCTGGGCGCGCAGAGCCTGCGCAGCCACAAGACGAACGTCATCGGCGTGCTCGTCGCGGAGTTCGAGCCGTTCAGCACCGAGCTCCTCAAGGGGGCCTCCGACGCGATCGGCTCGACCGGCTACGAGCTGCTCGCCTACTCCGGCGGGCACAAGGGCGGCGCGGTCGGCTGGGAACGGCGCTCGCTGTCCCGCCTCGGCGGGACCCTCATCGACGGCGCGATCATCGTGACCCCGACCGTCGTCGGCGCGTCCAACGGCGTGCCCGTGGTCGCCGTCGACCCGCACACCGGGCCGTCCGGCGTCCCCACGGTCGACTCCGACAACTTCGCCGGCGCCGTGCTGGCCACCGAGTACCTGCTCGGCCTGGGTCACCGGCGCATCGCGCTGCTCGGCGGACGCACCGACCTCGAGTCCGCCCGGCTGCGCGAGGACGGGTTCCGGCACGCGATGGCCGCCGCGGGCGTGGAGGTCGACGAGAACCTGGTCCGCGTCGGTGGCTACCGCCCCGAGACCGCCACGGCCCCGGCGCGCGAGCTCCTCACGCTCGACGACCGGCCCACCGCGATCTTCGCCGCGAACGACCTGTCGGCCATCCGCACCATGGAGGTCGCGCACGAGCTCGGCC
This sequence comes from Cellulomonas sp. PhB150, assembly GCF_003755175.1. Lineage (GTDB taxonomy): Bacteria > Actinomycetota > Actinomycetes > Actinomycetales > Cellulomonadaceae > Cellulomonas. The sequence goes on from NZ_RKHX01000003.1 coordinate 265,264, forward strand.
TGCGGGTGCCCGACGACGTGTCCGTGATCGGCTTCGACAACGTGCCCGAGTCGGCACTGGCCCACCCGCCGCTGACGACGATCGACCAGCCGCTGCAGGACATCGGCGCCCGCGCGCTGCACATGCTCGTCGAGCTCATCGAGGGCCGCGAGCCCGAGTCGACGCACGTGCGCCTGCCCACGGCCATGGTCGAGCGCGCGTCCTGCCGCCGGATCTGACACCTCAGCGCACGGACGTCGAGGTCCACCGCTCGTCGGCGACGCCCACCTGGTGCACCGCGCCGGCCAGGGTCACGGTCGTCTCGGTCTCGCGCTGCTCGCACGACGGCCCGACCCACAGCTGGACCTCGCCCGGCTCGACGACCCGCACGCCCGCACGGCCCGAGAAGGCGAGGCGCGTGGTCGGCACGACGAGGTCGACGACGACGCTCTGCCCCGGCTCGAGGTGCACCCGGCGGTAGCCGAGCAGCTGCGCGACCGGCCGGGTCACGCTCGCCACGACGTCGCGCCCGTAGAGCTGGACGACGTCGTCGCCCGCCCGGTCGCCCGTATTCGTGACGCGGACCGAGGTGCGGATCGGGCCGTCGGTGCACGCGCCGGGCTCGACCCTGAGGTCGTCGTGCGCGAACGTCGTGTACGACAGGCCGTGGCCGAACGGGAGCGCCGGGACGCTGCTCAGGTTGGTGACGTCGCCGTCGCCGCCGAGCGCGGGGTGCAGGTAGGAGTAGGGCTGCGCGCCGGCCGAGCGCGGCATGCTGACCGGCAGGTGGCCGGACGGGTTGACGCGGCCGGAGAGCACGCCGGCGATCGCCGAGCCGCCCTCCTCGCCGGGGAAGAAGGCCTGGACCACGGCGGCGCAGCGGGACAGCGCCCAGTCCACCGCGTAGGGCCGGCCGGTCACGAGCACGAGCACGACCGGGGTGCCCGTCGCGAGCACCGCGTCGACGAGCGCGCGCTGCACGCCCGGCAGCTCGAGGTCGTCACGGTCGCAGCCCTCGCCCACGGTCCCCCGCCCGAACAGCCCGGCGTGGTCGCCGACGACCACGACGGCGACGTCAGAGGACGCCGCGGCGTCGACCGCTGCGGCGATGCCCGACGTGTCGTCGTCGTCGACCGCGCAGCCGCGCTCGTAGACGACCGCGGACCCGGGCAGCTCCGCGGCGAGCGCGTCGCGCACGGTCGGGATCTCGAGGCCGACCTCGGCGTCGGGGTGGTGCGCGAGGACGTGGTTGACGAACGAGTAGCACCCGAACAGCGCGGCGTACCGGTCCGCGTTCGGGCCGATCACCGCGACGCGGCCGGGAGCGGCCAGCGGCAGGGTGCCGTCGTTGGTGAGCAGGACCACGGACTCCTCGGCCAGGCGGGCCGCGATCCGTCGGTGCTCGGGGCTGTCGAGATCGACACCCGTGGGCGGCTCCTCGTCGAACGTCGCGTCGAGCAGGCCGAGCTCCGCCTTCTGCAGCAGCGCGCGCAGCACGGCCCGGTCGACGAGCGCCTCGTCGACCCTGCCCGCGCGCACCGCCTCCGCGAGCGGCGCGAGGAAGGCGTCACCCGTGGGCAGCTCGATGTCGACGCCCGCGGCGAGGGCCTGTCCGGCCGCGTCGCCGAGGTCGGCCGCGACGCCGTGCAGCAGGTGCAGGAACGCGACGCCGAAGTAGTCGGCGACGACGGTCCCGTCGAACCCCCACCGGTCACGCAGGACCCCGGTCAGCAGCTCGGCGTTCGCGGCGACGGGCACGCCGTCGATCTCCGCGTAGGAGTGCATGACCGAGCGGACGCCGCCGTCGAGCACGGCCATCTCGAACGGCGGCAGCAGCACGTCCGCGATCTCGCGCGGGCCGGCGTGCACGGGCGCGAAGTTGCGGCCCGACTGCGAGGCGGAGTAGCCGACGAAGTGCTTGAGCGTCGCGTGCACGCCCGCGGACTGCACACCGCGCACGTACGACGTGCCGAGGGTCCCGACGACGTAGGGGTCCTCGGAGATGCACTCGTCGACCCGCCCCCACCGGGGGTCGCGGATGACGTCGAGCACGGGCGCCAGCCCCTGGTGGATCCCCAGCGCACGCATCGACCCGCCGACGGCGGCGCCCATCTCGGCCACCAGGTCGGGGTCGAACGACGCCCCCCACGCCAGCGGCGTCGGGAACGTGGCCGCCCGCCACGCCGACAGCCCGGTGAGGCACTCCTCGTGCACGAGCGCCGGGATGCCGAGCCGCGTCTCGCGGACCAGGCGCCGCTGCTGGCCCCAGAGCCACTGCGCGCGCTCGTCCGCGTCGACCGGCCGGGTGCCGTAGGGCCGCGTGAGGTGGCCCAGGCCGTGCCGGCTCACCTCGTCGAGACCCTGCTCGACCTCGAACACGCCCTGCAGCGGGGCGACGGCCTCGCCGTCGCCCTTCTCCCAGAAGCCGACGAGCTGCGCGAGCTTCTCCTCGAGGGTCATCTGCGCGAGCAGCTCGGCGGCTCGGCCGTCGGCGCTGGGAACCGGGATCCCGGTGGGGCGGGACGTCTGAAGATCCGTCACGGGATCGTTCTCCTTCTGGGGAATGACGGGAAGCGAGAGGGCGGGCTCAGCCCTTGACGGCGCCCTGGAGCCCGCCGACGATGCGCTTCTGCAGGGCGAGGAAGAAGATCAGCGCGGGGATCATCGCCAGGGTCGTGAAGGCGAACACCCCCGCGGTGTCCGAGGCGTGCTCCGACGAGAAGTCGGCGACACCCAGGGGCAGGGTCTTCATGTCGTCCTGCAGCAGGAGCAGCGGGAGCAGGTAGGCGTTCCACGAGCCGACGAACGCGAGCACGCCGACGGTGACCATGCCCGGGCCGGACAGCGGCACGAGGATCCGCCAGAAGAAGCCGATCCGGGACGCCCCGTCGAGCAGGGCCGCCTCCTCGAGCTCCTTGGGCAGCGCCATGAGGAACGGGCGCAGGATCACCACCGTCATCGGCAGCGCGAACGCGGCCTGCGGCAGCGCCACCCCCCACCAGGTGTTCCCCATGTGGAGGTCCTTGGTGATGAGGATGAACAGCGGGATGATCGCGACCGTCGCGGGGAACAGCAGGCCCAGGACGAACACCATGAACAGCGGCTCGCGCCAGCGGAACTGGTACCGGGCCAGCGGGTAGGCCGCCATCATCCCGAAGACGACGACGATGGCCGTGGTCAGGATCGCGATGACGGCCGAGTTCAGCGCGTACTGCCAGAAGCTCGGGTTCGTCAGGACGCCGGTGTAGTTGCTCAGCACCCAGGGGCTCGGCAGCCCGGCGGGCTTGTCCGCGAGCTGCGCGTTGGTCCGGAAGCCGCCGAGCACGCCGTACAGCACGGGGCCGACGGTGAACGCGACGACCACGAGCGCGATGAGGTAGACCAGCGGGTTGCCGCCGCCCTGCCGCTTGCGCCGGGGCGTGTGCGTCGCCTGCCGCTTGGTCGGGGCGATCGGAGCCCCGGTCATCGTGCCCGCGCTCATCGCTTGGCCTTCTTCCGGGGAGCGTCCTGCGAGTCACGCCGCAGGATGAAGAACTGGTACAGGAGCGCCATCACGAGCGCGACGACGAAGAGGATCACCGAGGCCGCGGAGGCGATGCCGTAGTTCGAGCGCTTGGTGCCTTCGTTGACGAGGAAGGTCGCCATGGTCGTCGTGGCGTTCGCGGGGCCGCCGCCGGTGAGGATCCAGACCATGTCGAACAGCTGCAGCGAGCCGATCATCGACAGGAAGGCCCAGGTGCGGACCGTCGGGCCCAGCAGCGGGATGGTGATCTTGCGCTGCACCTGCCACCAGGTGGCGCCGTCGATCTGCGCGGCCTCGTACAGCTCCTCGGGCACGCCCTGCAGGCCGGCGAGGAACAGGATCACGGCCAGGCCCAGGTACTTCCAGGTCAGCACGGCGATCACGGTGTAGAGCGCGACGTCGGGCGTGCCGAGCCAGCCCTCCTCGGGCCCGCTGATCCCGACCGCGGACAGGATCGTGTCGATCACGCCGTACTCGGGCTGGAGCAGCTGGAACCACACGACGCCGGCGATGACCTCGGCCAGCACGTACGGGACGAAGATGATCGTGCGCAGGACGCCCTGGCCCCACATCTTGCGGTTGAGCAGGAGCGCGATCGCCAGGCCCAGCGGCAGCTGGATGAGGATCGAGAGCACCACGATGATGATGTTGTGCGTGAAGGCGCCGGTGAAGACGTCGTTCTGCAGCACGCTGGCGTAGTTCTTCAGGCCGACGAAGTCGACCAGCGGGCCGTAGCCCTTCCAGCGGTACACGGAGAACTGGACGGCCTTGATGATCGGCCACACCACGAAGAACAGGAACACCAGCAGGGCCGGCGCCACGAAGAACAGGATCTCGAGGCGCATGCGGACCGAGGACCTCGACCGGCGGCGCCCACCCGGGCCCGGGCCGGCCGGCCGCACCGAAGCGCGACCGGCGGCCGGGGCCTGGGGCTTGGACGTCGCAGGCGAGACGGGTTCGCCGCGCACGGCGGTCGTGTCGTCTGCCACGTCGGTCACTTCTCCGCGTCAGCCGCTGCCTGGGTGGCGTCGACGATGTCCTGCGGGGTCGCCTTGCCGGCGAACATCAGGGCGATCTCGTCGTTCATCGCGCCGCCCACCGAGGCACCGAAGGCGGTGTCGAAGTAGAGCTGGACGTACGGCGCCGAGTCACGCACCTTGAGCAGGCCGGCGAGCGCCGGGTCCTTGACGTACTGCGAGGCGGACGAGTTCGTCGGCAGACCCATGTCCTGCTCGGCGAAGCCCTTCTGGACCTCGTCGGACAGCAGGTACTTGACGAAGTCGACGGCCTGGTCGGGCGCCTTCTGCGAGACGGCCCACGCGTCGCCGCCACCGAGCTGGGCGGCCGGGTCACCCTGACCACCCGCGACGCTCGGGAACGAGAACCAGCCGGTGTTCTCGCCGAGGCCCTTCTTGTCCTCGGTGAGGCCCTGCATCACGCCGGGCTCCCAGTGTCCCTGCATCTCCATCGCAACCTTGCCGGTGGCGAGCAGGCCCGAGGCGCTGGTCGCGCCCGTCTGGGCGGGGGTGGACAGGAAGCCCTTGTTGAACGGCTTGGCCGCGATGACCTTCTCGAGGTCCTCGCCCGCCTTGATGAAGCACGGGTCCGAGAACTCGAGGCTCTTGACCGCGTCGGTCAGCACCTGCTGCGAGCACTCGCGCAGCGCGAACTGGTACCAGTAGTGCGCGGCGGGCCACTTGTCGCCGGCGCCCACGGAGATGGGCTCGATGCCCGCGGCCTTGATCTTGTCGATGTCCGTGTACAGGTCGTCCCACGAGGTGGGGGTGTCCGTGATGCCGGCCTGCTCGAAGAGCGCCTTGTTGTACCAGAAGCCCACGACGCCGACGGAGAACGGCAGCGCGTAGGTCTTGCCGTCGACCTGCCAGCCCGCGACCGAGCCGCCGATCTTCGCGATCTCGTCCTTGGCGGCGTCGGAGATGTCCTTGGTGAGGCCCGCCTCGACGTGGTCGGCGAGCTCGCCGCCGCCACGCTCCATGTAGACGTCCGGGGCGTCGTCGCTCTGGAACGCCGCGTCGAGCTTGGTGAGCATGTCCTCGTGCTGCATGGCGCTGATCTCGACGGTCACGCCGGGGTTGGCTGCCTCGAAGTCCTTGGCGACCTTCTCGTAGTAGGCCTTGCCCGGGTCCGTGTTCGAGTTGTGCCACCAGGTGATGGTGACGTCCTTGGCGCCGCCGGAGCCGGACGAGCTCGGGTCGGAACCTTCGTTGTTGTCGCCCGAGCTGCACGCTGCGAGCAGTGCGAGACCCGTGGCGACGGCCAGGGCACGCAGGACTGGCGTCCTCTTCATCGTTGAACTCCTCGTCGTCACTGAGAGGGATGGACGACGCAACGTTGACAGCCGTCCAGGCGTTCTGTCAATCGTTAGCGATAACGTTATCGAACCGTTGCACCGCGCCGACCGCCGACGTCCCCTCTGTGCGACCGGGTCGGTTGGTGTCAGTTCGATAACGTTATGGGTAACGTTATCGAACTCTGTCCGGATCACACGTAACCTCCCGGTCGGGGTGGGACCCGAATCGCGCAAAGGAGCGCTGATGAGATCGGTACGTTCGCTCAGGAGGATCGGGACGGCAGCAGTGGTGCTGGCCGTCGCGGTGGGGACAGGTGGCCTGACGGCCGTGACGGCAGCGGCCGACGACGGCCCGACGACGCTCGTCTCGAACGACTTCGAGTCCGGCACGACCGCGCCGTGGGACCCGCGCGGACCCGTCACGCTGGCGACGGTCGACACCGACGCGCACGGCGGCGCACGCAGCCTGCTGGTCAGCGGCCGCACGGGCGACTGGAACGGACCGGCCACGGACGCGATCGCGTTCCCGGCCGGCTCCCCCGTGACCGTCTCGGCGTGGGTCAAGCTCGCGCCCGGTACCGCCGGTTCGTCGGCGATGCACTTCACCGTGCAGCAGAGCCCGGCCGACAACGAGTACACGTGGGTGGGTTCCCCGGTCACGGCCACGGCCGACGGCTGGGTCGAGCTGACCGGCACCTACACGCGCGCCGCCTCGGTCACCGCGGCGACGCTGTACCTCGAGGCCGCCCCGATCGCGGGCGCCAACCCCAGCTTCCTCGTCGACGACGTGCTCGTCACGACCCCGGGCGCGGGCGACCCCGACCCGGACCCCGATCCCGACGTCGTCCCCGGAGGTGCCGTGGACCCGACCACGACTCCCGTCTCGGCAGCCCGCGGCACCGGTGACGTCGCCGCGCTGACGTTCGACGACGGCCCCAACGGCGCCACCACCGGCGCACTGCTGGACTTCCTCCAGGAGCAGGGCATCCACGCGACGTTCTGCGTGATCGGCCAGAACATCCAGGCACCGGGCGGCGCCGAGGTGCTCCGCCGAATCGTCGCGGACGGGCACACCCTCTGCAACCACTCGACGTCGTACGCGGACATGGGCAGCTGGACCCCGGCCCAGGTGCGCGCGGACCTCGTCGAGAACCTCGCCATCATCCGGACCGCGCTCGGCGACCCGCAGGCCAAGGTGCCGTTCTTCCGCGCACCCAACGGCAGCTGGGGCCAGACGGCCGCGGTCGCGGTGTCGCTCGGCATGCAGCCGCTCGCGGTCACGAACACCATCAGCGACTGGGAGACCCAGGACGTCCCGACGCTGACGACGAACCTGCGCGCGGCCATGAAGCCCGGCCAGGTCGTCCTCACGCACGACGGCGGCGGCGACCGCTCCGGCACGCTCGCCGCGGTCCGCACCGTGGTGACCGAGCGGCTCGCGGCCGGCTGGTCGTTCACGCTGCCCGCGGGCGGCGCGGCCGACGACGGCCCCGCGCCGACGTCGCTGTCCACCGGCTTCGAGGACGGCCTCGGCGTCTGGGCCGCGCGCGGCAACGGCACCGCCCCGGTGGTCGCCATCTCCGAGGTCGCGCACGGCGGCGTGCAGTCCGCGAGCGTGACCGGCCGCACCGACGGCTGGCACGGCCTGGGCACCTCGGTCACGGACGCGTTCGTCAGCGGTCGGACCTACCAGATCTCCGCCTGGGTCCGGCTCGCGGCCGGCGAGACCGCCCCCGCCGACGTGCGCGTCAGCGTGCAGCGGGACACCGGCGGCACCTCGTCGTACGACACCGTCACCACGGCCGCGGGCGTCACCGCCGACGGCTGGGTCCAGCTGACCGGCAGCTACACGATGACCTCGGCCGACTCGGCGCTGCTGTACTTCGAGACCGCGTCCGGCACCGCGTCCTTCCTGGTCGACGACGTCGTCGTCACCGGCTCGACCGCCCCGCCGGTCCAGCAGGACATCCCCTCGCTCAAGGACGAGCTCCCGTGGCCCGTCGGCGTCGCGATCGACGAGCGGGAGACGGCCGGCCCTGGCAAGGAGCTGGTCACCAAGCACTTCGACCAGTTCACGCCCGAGAACGTCATGAAGCCGGAGGCCATCCAGCCGACCGAGGGGAACTTCACCTTCGAGGCCGCGGACCAGCTCGTCGACTTCGCGATCGCCAACGGCCTGCGCGTCTACGGGCACACGCTCGTGTGGCACAGCCAGACGCCCGCGTGGTTCTTCCAGCACGAGGACGGCACGCCACTGACGGACAGCGCCGACGACCAGGCGGTGCTGCTGGCGCGGATGACGACGCACATCGAGACGGTGGCCGACCACTTCCGCACCAAGTACGGCGAGTACGGCACGGCCGGCAACCCGATCGTCGGGTTCGACGTGGTCAACGAGGTCATCGCCGAGAGCGAGAGCGACGGCCTGCGCCGCAGCGAGTGGTACCGGACCCTGGGCCCGGACTACATCAAGGACGCGTTCGAGATCGCCTCGCAGGCGTTCAACGGCGGCGACGTCGACGGCCCGGTGAAGCTGTTCATCAACGACTACAACACCGAGCTGCCCGCCAAGCGGCAGGCGATGTTCGACGTCGTGGACGGGCTGCTCAAGGCCGGCGTGCCGATCAACGGCGTGGGGCACCAGTTCCACGTCAGCCTCGCGCAGCCTGTGGACCAGATGCGGACCACGCTCGAGAAGTTCGCGACGCTGGGTGTCCTGCAGGACGTCTCCGAGCTCGACGTGCAGATCGACGGCACGGTGACGCAGGAGAAGCTCGTCGCGCAGGGCTACTACTTCGCGAACGTGTTCTCGATGCTGCGCGACTTCCCCGACCTGTTCTCCGTGACGGTCTGGGGTCCGTACGACAGCCGCAGCTGGCGCACGGGCGCGCCGCTCGTGTTCGACGACGACCTGCAGGCCAAGCCCGCGTACTGGGGCATCGTCGACCCGACCGAGCTGCCGACCCTGACGCGTGCGGCGAACGCGCAGCAGTCCTCCGGGGCCGCCGACTGGCGGCTCCTGCCCGACGTGGAGATCAGCGGGGGGACCGGGTTCCAGCTGCGCTGGTCCGGCGACCACCTGACCGCCCGCGTGCACGTGGTCGACGCGACGGACGACGCCGACGACTCGGTGACGCTCTTCAGCTCGGGCGACCCCGTGGTCGTGTCCCGCGCGGCGGGGACCGCGACGGACGACGGCTACGAGGTCACGGCGACCCTCCCGCTGGCAGCGGCGGGGTCGGTCGGCACCACGGTGCCGTTCGACGTCCGCGTCGCCGACGGCAGCGGGAGCACCACCTCGTGGAACGACCTGTCGAACCACCAGGAGACCGGTGGGGCGCTGGGCGTGGTCACGCTCGTCGAGCCGATCGCGTTCGTCTCCGTGCCCCGCGCGGCGACGACCCCGACGATCGACGGCGTCATCGACGCCGCCTGGGCCTCCGCACCGAGCGTCCGGACGGACGTGCAGGTCGAGGGCTCGGGCGGAGCGACGGCCAAGGTCCGGCTGCTCTGGCACGGCGACTCGGTCGACGTGCTCGCCGAGGTCACCGACCCGCACCTCGACGCCACCAGCTCGAACGCGTGGGAGCAGGACTCGGTCGAGATCTTCCTCGACCCGGCGAACGCCAAGTCCGGCGCCTACCACCCCGTCGACGGCCAGTACCGGATCAACTACCTCGGTGCTCAGTCGGTCAGCGGCGACCTGTCGGTGATCGGTGACCGGCTCACGAGCGCGGCGAAGGTCGTCGACGGTGGGTACGTCGTCGAGGCCTCGCTGAAGCTCGGCCACACGGTGACGCCGGGTGACCTCGCGGGCCTGGACTTCCAGGTCAACGACGCCACCGCGGGCGTGCGGGACGCGGTGCGGACGTGGTCCGACCCGACCGGCCGCTCCTACCAGGACACCAGCCGGTGGGGCGTCGGCGAGCTCGTGGAGCCCGTCGGCCCGCAGCCGACGGCGCCGGCCGTCACGAAGCAGCCGGCCTCCGTGACCGGTGCGCTCGGCGCGACCGTGACCCTCACGGCGGCCGCCTCGGGCATCCCGGCCCCGACCGTCCGCTGGCAGCGGCTCGGCTCGACCTGGACCGACGTGCCGGGCGCGACGAGCACCTCGCTCGCGGTGAAGCTGTCGGCGACGACGGACGGCGCCCGGTACCGGGCAGTGTTCACCAACGCGACCGGCGTCGCCACGACGTCGACCGCCACCGTGACCGTCAAGGCGCAGGCTCCGCGCGTGACGACCCAGCCCGGGTCGACACAGGCCAGGACCGGGAAGTCGGTCACGCTCAAGGCCGTGGCCAGCGGCTACCCGACGCCGACCGTCCGCTGGCAGCAGCGGGCCTCCGGGTCGTCGACCTGGCGTACGGTGTCCGGGGCAACCCGGACGTCGCTCACGGTGAAGGTCGGCGCCAAGCCGGTCGCCTACCGGGCGGTGTTCACCAACCGCGGCGGCACGGCCACCACGAGGACGGCCACGGTCACGCCGACCCCGGTCAAGCCGCGGATCACGGCCCAGCCGCGGTCCGCCACGGTGGCCGCCGGGAAGTCGGTGCGGTTCTCGGTCTCCGTGACGGGGACCCCGGCGCCGACGATCCGGTGGTACCAGCGAGTCGCCGGGTCCTCGAAGTGGAAGGCCGTGACCGGGGCGACAGGCCGCACGCTCGTCGTGAAGGCGACCACCGGCAAGAGCGGCAACGCCTACCGCGTCGTCGTGAAGAACAAGGCCGGGTCGGTCACGTCCCACTCGGCGGTGCTGAAGGTGAAGCGCCGCTGATCCAGACCGCCGGGGGGCACGGGCGACTCCCACCCTGCCCCGTGCTCCCCGGCTCTTGACGACGACGGGCGGTCCCTCTCCGGGGGCCGCCCGTCGTCGTTCTCGTGCCAGCGATGGCGCAGCGCGGGCTCGCGGCACCACCCATGGCCGGTTCGCGTCATGCCGCGGCCCCTTGTGCACCGCGGACCTCGAGCGCACACTCGATCGAGTGAGCGACGCGCAGAGAATGAGGGCGCTGAGGCGTGTTCGTTCGTGGCGCGATCCGGTCGGGCACTGTCGCCCGACTGACTTCATGCCCCGGTCCGGGGCCACAGGGTGTGGGCTGCGACGTCCACCCTGCTTCGAAGGGCTGCAACGGTGCGCCACCTCAAGACGCGTGTTCTCGCGAGCCTGGGCGCATTCGCCCTCGCTCTGGCCACAACCGCTGGATTCAGCGTGCCCGCTTGGGCGGACAGCAGTGAGCTTGTTGCCTGCACCGGTTCCGTGACGGTCCAGTACTCGCCGGCCCTGGGAGCGCTACCTCGGCAGACCACCCAGCAGGTCACCGAGACGCTCGGCTCCGCCGGTGGCGGCAGTTGCTCTGGCCCGTTCACCTCGGGCCTCGCATCGACGACGTTTCAGCAGCAAGTCAGCTGTCTGCTCCAGGGGCTGGGTGACACCCTCGTCCAGAACGTCGTGACCTACGTGTGGGGCGGCGGCCAGTACAGCACCATCACCTACCCCGTCACCACGGTGGCGCACGCAGCGGGCCAGGAGACCGTCACCTCGATCGGGACCGTCACAGCGGGCTACGGCCTAGGAGCGGCCTCGGTTCGTGTAGCCGTCTACGTCGACCTCGACCTCGTCAGCTGCCTCACCTCGTCGGTCACCCAGCAGACCGGCACACTCGCCGTCACGATCCTCTGACCCCACCAGGCGCTCCGCGGACTTGGGAGCGGGCGCGCTCGTGGACGCATCCTGCGTCTGCGGCAGACCACGGGCACGTCGCTTGCACCTGCGGCCGACGACCAACGGCCGGCGAGTCGCGTCAGGCCAGGGCCGCGCGCACCAGCGTCGAGAGCTTCTTGCCGTCCGCTGCGGCTCCGGCCCGCGCCGTGGCCTCCTTCATCACGCCGCCCATGTCCCGCATCGACGTCGCTCCGGTGTCGGCGATCACGGACGCGACCAGCGCGGCGAGGTCGTCGTCGGAGAGCCGCGCCGGGAGGTAGGTCTCGAAGAGGTCGGCCTCGGCGGTCTCGATCGCCGCGCGCTCGTCGGCGCCGGCGTCGGTGTAGATCTGCGCGCTGTCGCGGCGCTTCTTGACCTCGCGGGACAGCACCTTGAGGACGTCGTCCTCGGAGAGCTCCTTCTCGACGGGTCCGGCCTTCGCCTCGGCCCGCACGGCGCCGATGGCCTGGCGGATCGTGTTGGTGCGCACGGAGTCGCGCGCCTTCATGGCGGTGGTGAGGTCGGCAGTCAGCTGGTCGAGGGTGCTCATGCGCCCATCATCCTCGTCGGCCGGGGCAGGCGCAGCGGCTTTCCCCAGCCGCTGCGCCCGCCCAGGCGGTGATCAGCGCACGGTGACGGAGACGATGTTCCCCGCCCCGAACACGTCGGTCGAGATCCAGAGCTTGCCGTGGGCCCACTCGACGCCCGCGGGCTGGGTGAGCGTGAGCAGCGGACGGACCTTGCCGTGCTTGTCGATCGACGAGACCGCGTTGCCGTTCAGCTGCGCGACGTAGATGGTGCCCTTCGGGCCGACCGCGAGGCCGGTGGCGCCCGCGAGGCCCTTGGCGACCGTGACGACCTTGCCCGTGTGCGGGTTGACCTTCACGACCTGGCCGTTGGCGCCGAGGCTGCCGTCCTCCGGGCCGCCGGGCAGGAGCGAGACGTAGAGCCAGCCGTCGCGGCCCTGCTCGACATCGGTCGGGACCGGCTCGAACCAGTACTTCTTGCCGACGACGCAGTCCGGCAGGCCGAGGCCGGCCGCGGCCTCCGCCGGGACGACGACGGGGATCGGCTTGAGCACCGCGACGGTGCTGATCTTGCCCTTCGCCGACACCTTGAACAGCGCGTTCGCGCCGGCGTCCGCGACGTACGTGGCGCCGCGGGCGTGCAGCGTGCCGTACGCGTGGGAGTCGACCGCTCCGGTGTAGCTCTGGAACATGGGGTCGAGCTGGGCTGCGCAGGCCGGGTCGAGGTTGCGGAAGCCGTAGGTGTTCACCTTGTCCGGGTTGGCGGTCTGCTCGTAGGCGAGCAGGTCGACCGTCGTCGCGCCGTCCCGGGTCTGGCGGTGCAGCAGCGAGGCGGTCGGCGGGGCACCCGGGTCGCCCGGGTCGCCCGAGCGCTCCGTCCAGGTCAGCGCACCGCGGGAGACCTCGACGCCCGCGGCGTCGGCTCCGGGTGCGGCGGCGCCGACGACGGTCGGGGCGCCGGTCGTCGGGACCTTGGAGACGATCCCCGCGAACGCCTGCCCGACGTACAGCGCCTTCGCGCCGACGCCGAACGTCAGGGGCCCGACGAGCCCCGTGGCGACCGTCTTCGGCGTGCCGGCCTTCGGCGTGTGGTGGGACTTCACCGGGTGGCGGTGGTCGGGCAGCGAGACGCCGTGCCCGTAGTGGGCCACGCGCGCGTGGCTCGGCGTGGGGTGGTCGGACGAGCGGGCGGTGGCCGGAGTGCCGGCGACGACCAGACCGGCCACAGCGAGCGCTGCGACGGCGCAGGTACGGACGCGCATGTGTTCCTCCTCGTCGAGGGCGTCCGGCCTGCGGCGTCTCGTCGACGCCCGTCCAGAACCGGACAAACCGCCCGAAGGCGGGCACCGAACACTGTGCTCCCGCTGTGAGCCGGGCGTCCAGACCTTTCGGGTGACCTAGGCGCGGCCCTCGACCAGGAGGTGCGCGCGGGGGGCGGGGACGCCCAGCATGAGCAGGCTCGTGAGGATCACCGAGGACGCGTCCACGCCCGGCCCCCTCAGGTCGTCGTCGGCGATGGTGAACACGGCCGACCAGGCCGCCTGGCTCAGCACGCCGGCGGGAAGGTGACGCCCGAACGCGCCGTCGGCCTGGCCGCGTTCGACCAGCTCGGCCAGCGCGCGCTCGACCGTCCCCAGCAGGGCGTGGATGTCCGCGCCGAACTCGCCACGTCGCAGGACCACGAGCACGCGGTACCGATGAGCGAGGGGCCAGAGGTGGGCGATGAAGTCGGCCCACGCCTCGTCGGCCGGCTTGTCTGGCGGAGCGTCGTCGGCCAGGACCGTCGCGATCTCGCCCACCGCCCGCTGGGCGAGCGCCCGCACGAGATCGGACCGGGAGGGGAAGTGGCCGTAGACGGTGCGCCTGACCACGCCGGCGGCCGCTGCCACCTCGCCCATGCCCGCGTCCGGGGTCCTGCCGAGGACCTCGATCGCCACGTCGAGGAGCCGCTCGCGCGTGTCACCTGCCCTCGGCGGGGTCTCGTTCTGCATGGCGCAAGCATTGCACACGCGTGTGCAACGGGTCTAGATTGCACACCAGTGTGCAACGTCTTCGAGAGGACAGACCCATGACCGACCTCCGCCCGTTCCGCGTCGCGATCCCGGACGCCGAGATCGACGACCTCAAGCAGCGGCTCGCCCGGACCCGCTGGCCCGATCGTGAGACCGTCCCGGACTGGTCGCAGGGCGTCCGCCTCGAGAACGCGCGATCGCTCGTCGCGTACTGGGAGCACGAGTACGACTGGCGCCGCTTCGAGTCCGAGCTCAACGCCCACCCGCAGGTCCTGACCACGATCGACGGGCTCGACATCCACGCCCTGCACGTCAGGTCCCCGAACCCCGGCGCACTTCCCCTGGTCCTGACGCACGGGTGGCCGAGCTCGGTCGCGGACTTCCTGGCACTGGTCGGGCCGCTCACGGATCCCGTGGCGTTCGGCGGGGACGCCGCCGACTCCTTCGACGTCATCATCCCGTCGCTGCCCGGCTTCGGGTTCTCCGGCAAGCCGACCGAGCCCGGCTGGGACACGGACCGGATCGCCCGGGCGTGGGTGGAGCTGATGCGCCGGCTCGGCTACACCGACTGGGCCGCGCACGGCGGCGACTGGGGCGCGGCCGTGACCACCGCACTGGGTGCGATGCGGCCGCCCGGGCTCCTCGGGATCCACCTGAGCACGCCGTACGCGTTCCCGGAGCACATCCCCGAGACGCTGACCCCTGAGGAGCGCCGCGCGATGGACGGGCTGGCGTACTACGCCGGGCCGCTCGGCGGGTCGAACCACGTGCAGGGCACCAAGCCGCAGACCGTGGGTCTCGCCCTGGCGGACTCGCCCGCCGGACAGGCGGCCTGGATCTACGAGAAGTTCCAGTCCAAGACGGACAACACCGGGCTCGCCGAGGACGCCCTGAGCACGGACGCCATGCTGGACGGGATCTCGCTGGCCTGGTTCACCAACAGCGCCGCGTCGTCCGCCCGGATCTACTGGGAGAACCGGGCGGCGACGATGGCGGGGCCGAGGCTGAGCCTGCCGGTCGCCGTGACCGTGTTCCCGCGCGACATCCCCCGCCTGCCGCAGACCTGGATCGAGGACGCCTACAGCGACCTGATCCACTACGGCGAGGCGGAGCGAGGCGGGCACTTCGCCGCCCTCGAGCAGCCCGACATCCTCGTGGCCGAGCTGCGCGAGGGCCTGCGGAGCCTGCGGGGCGTCAGCTCGCGGTGATCGAGAGGTGCTCGTCGGTGCGGTCGACGGTCACCGTCTGGCCGTCGCGGATGTCGCCGGACAGCAGCGCCCGCGCGAGGCGGTCGCCGATCTCCCGCTGCACCAGCCTCCGCAGCGGGCGCGCCCCGTAGGCCGGGTCGTACCCCTCGAGCGCCAGCCACTCGCGGGCGCTCGGCGAGACCTCGAGGGTCAGCCGGCGCTCGCGCAGCCGGGCCGCGAGCGACGCGACCTGGATCTCCACGATGTGCCCGAGCTCGCCGATCGACAGCGGGTCGAACAGCACCACGTCGTCGAGCCGGTTGAGGAACTCCGGCTTGAAGGCGGAGCGCACCGCGCTCATCACGGCGTCGCGCTTGGTCTCGTCGGACAGCGTCGGGTCGACGAGGAACTGCGAGCCCAGGTTCGACGTGAGCACCAGGATCACGTTGCGGAAGTCGACGGTGCGGCCCTGGCCGTCGGTCAGGCGGCCGTCGTCGAGCACCTGGAGCAGCACGTCGAACACCTCGGGGTGCGCCTTCTCCACCTCGTCGAGCAGCACGACGGAGTACGGGCGCCGGCGGACGGCCTCGGTGAGCTGGCCGCCCTCCTCGTACCCGACGTAGCCGGGAGGGGCACCGACGAGCCGGGCGACCGAGTGCTTCTCGGCGTACTCGGACATGTCGATGCGGACCATGGCGCGCTCGTCGTCGAACAGGAAGTCCGCGAGCGCCTTGGCCAGCTCGGTCTTGCCGACGCCGGTGGGGCCGAGGAACAGGAACGAGCCGGTCGGCCGGTTCGGGTCGGAGATGCCGGTGCGGGCGCGGCGGACCGCGTCGGACACCGCGGCGACGGCCGTGCGCTGACCGATCAGCCGCTCGCCGATCACGTCCTCCATGCGCAGCAGCTTGGCGGTCTCACCCTCGAGCAGCCGGCCCGCGGGGATGCCCGTCCACATCGCCACGACCTCGGCGATCTCGTCGGGCCCGACCTTCTCCGCGATCATCGGGGTCCCCTGCGGGGCGACCTCCTCGTCGACCGCGGCCTCGGACTCCTCGGCGCGCTGGATCTCGGCCTGGAGCGCCGGGATCTCCCCGTACTGCAGGCGCGCGGCGGCCTCGAGCGACCCCTCGCGCAGCAGCCGGTCGGCGTCGGTGCGGAGGGTGTCGAGCTTGGCCTTGAGGTCGCCGACGAGGTTGTGCCCCGCCTTCTCCTTCTCCCAGCGCGCGGTGAGCGAGGCGAGCTCCTCGCGCCGGTCGGCGAGGTCGGCGCGCAGGCGCTCGAGCCGCTCGGCGGAGGCCTCGTCGTCGGACTCCGAGAGCACGACCTCCTCCATCTCCAGGCGCGTGACGGCTCGCTGGAGCTCGTCCACCTCGACGGGCGAGGAGTCGAGCTCCATCCGCAGCCGGGAGGCGGCCTCGTCGATCAGGTCGATGGCCTTGTCCGGCAGCTGGCGGCCGGGGATGTACCGGTCGGACAGGCTCGCGGCCGCGACGAGCGCCGCGTCGGAGATCGTCACCTTGTGGTGCGCCTCGTAGCGCTCCTTGAGGCCGCGCAGGATCGCGACGGTGTCCTCGACGGACGGCTCGCCGACGTAGACCTGCTGGAACCGGCGCTCCAGGGCGGGGTCCTTCTCGATCCGCTCGCGGTACTCGTCGAGCGTCGTCGCACCCACCAGGCGCAGCTCGCCGCGGGCCAGCATGGGCTTGAGCATGTTGCCCGCGTCCATCGCGCCCTCGCCGCCGGCGCCCGCGCCGACGACCGTGTGCAGCTCGTCGATGAAGGTGACGACCTCGCCGTCGGAGCTGGTGATCTCCTGCAGGACGGCCTTGAGCCGCTCCTCGAACTCGCCGCGGTACTTCGCGCCGGCCACCATCGCGGCCAGGTCGAGGGAGATGAGGCGCTTGCCGCGCAGGGACTCCGGGACGTCGCCCGCGACGATGCGCTGGGCGAGCCCCTCGACGACGGCGGTCTTGCCGACGCCCGGCTCGCCGATCAGCACCGGGTTGTTCTTGGTGCGGCGCGAGAGCACCTGCACCACGCGGCGGATCTCCGAGTCGCGGCCGATGACGGGGTCGAGCTTGCCGTCGCGGGCGCGCTCGGTCAGGTCGACGCCGTACTTCTCGAGCGACTTGAAGGTGCCCTCGGGGTTGGGGCTGGTCACGCGGGTGTTGCCGCGCACGGACGGCAGCGCGGCGGCGAGCGCGTCGCGCGAGGCACCGGCGGCGCGCAGGGCGTCGGCGACGCCGGACTGGCCCGCGGCGAGGCCGAGCAGCAGGTGCTCGGTGGAGACGTAGTCGTCGCCGAGCGCGCGGGCCTCGGTGCTCGCGGCCTCGAGGGCCTGCGACGTGGCGCGTGAGGCGGTGGGCTGGGCGACGGTCGAGCCCGAGCTGGTGGGCAGGCCGACGAGGACCGCGCGGGTGGACCGACCGAGCGCCGAGCGGTCGGCGCCGACGGCGTCGAGCAGGGCGCCCGCGACGCCACCCTCCTGCTGCAGCAGTGCGTTGAGCAGGTGGGCGGGCTCGAGCTGGGGGTTGCCGGCGGCCGACGCCTGCTGGATGGCGTCGCCGATGGCCTCCTGGGACCGGGTGGTGAACTTGGCGTCCACATGAGCTCCTGAAGGTCGGGAACGGATGACTACCTGGTGCAACCCTAGTCAGACTTGAGTGTATTCCGCTCAACTCTGGCGACCGGGTGAAACTGGAGCGTCCCCGGCCCCCGCATGGCACGATCCGGTCATGGCTGACGACGTGGACGTGCTGGGCCCGGGCTGGACCGCCACCACCCTGCCGTTGCGGCCCGACGGGGTCGAGCCGGACCCGGTCGCCACGCTCGTGCGACGGGTCGCACCGCGCTCTCGTCGGGCCGTCCTGTACGTCCACGGCTTCGTCGACTACTTCTTCCAGACGCACGTGGGCGACGCCTTCGTCGGCGCAGGCTACGACTTCGCCGCGCTCGACCTGCGCGACTTCGGCCGCTCGATCCGCCCCGGCCGCCGGCCCAACGCCCCCACCGACCTCGGCCGGTTCGCCGAGGAGATCGACGCGGCCATCCGCATCCTGCGCGCAGACCACGACGAGGTCGTCCTGATGGGCCACTCGATGGGCGGACTGGTGTGCTCCCTGTGGGCCGACGTGCGCCCCGGGCTGCTCGACGCCGTGGTGCTCAACAGCCCGTGGCTCGACCTGCGGGGGAACTGGTTCGAGCGCACGGTGGCGACCCGCCTGCTGGACCTCGTCGGGCGCGTGGCGCCGTCCCTGCCCGTCGCGAAGCTCGGGCCCCACTACGGACCGGCGCTGCACGCCAGCACCGGCGGCGAGTGGGACTACGACCTGGCGTGGAAGCCGTTCGAGGGCTTCCCGGTCACGGCGGGCTTCATCCGGACCGTGCGCCGCGGGCACGCGCGGGTCGCCCGAGGCCTGGCCATCGACGCGCCCGTGCTGGTCCTCGCCTCGGACGCGAACGGGCCCGACGACCGGTGGCACGAGCAGCTGGTCACCACCGACTCGGTGCTCGACGTCGCGCACATCGCGGCCCGCGCCGTGCTGCTCGGGCCGGACGTCACGTTCGTCGAGGTCCCGGGCGGCGCGCACGACCTGGCGCTGTCCCCGAGCCCGACGCGCGAGCGGTACCTCGACGACGTGCTGCGGTTCCTCGACTCCCGGCTCACGTGATGGGCATCGTGGAGCGCGTCGCCGACTGGCGCGAGCAGGGCGTGCGGTTCTGGGAGTCGATCCGCGACACCTGGGTGGGCCGGCTGCTCGAGCGCATCGTGCGGGACCTGGCCCGGCTCGAGGTGTTCGACCGGGCGATGACGCTGGCAGCGCAGGCGTTCACGTCGATCGTGCCGCTCATGCTGGTCGCCTCGACCCTGCGGCCCCAGCACCCCGGCTTCGGGTCGATCGTGGCGGACTCGCTCGGCCTGTCCGACGAGACGCGCGCGTCGCTGGCCGGCGCCGTCCCGGCCTCGGCCACGGCGCTGGGGTCGATCGGCTTCTTCAGCATCGTCGTCGCGATCTTCTCCGCGACCTCGTTCTCGCGGGCGCTCGAGCGCGTCTACCTGCGCACGTGGGACGTGCCGAAGCCGAGCGTCCGGACCGCCTGGCGGTGGCTCGTCGTGATCCTCGCGGTGATCGTCGCCGTCCTGGTCATCGCGTTCACCAAGTCCGCGCTCTCCGGCGCGATCTGGGCTGACGTGCTGGTCGCGGTGTTCCAGACCGTCGTGTGGACGGCCGTCTGGACGGTCGTGCCGTGGTTGCTGCTGCAACGCCAGGTCGCGCCGCGCGTGCTCGTGTGGACCGCCGCCCTCACCGCGGTCTGCATGGGTGTGCTGGGGGTCGCGGGCGGGATCTACCTGCCGATCGTCATGGAGTCCGGCGCCCACCAGTTCGGCATCCTCGGGCTGGTCTTCGCCTACATCGGCTGGCTGTTCGCCATCGCGCTCGTCATCGTCGCCACCACGGTGATCGGCCGGGCGTGCGCGGAGTCGGACGGGCCGCTCGGACGGGTGGTCCGAGGGGCCCCTACGCCGGCCTGACCTCCGGGGCGTCCCGCGGGCTCGGCGCCTCGTCCTGCTCCGGCTCGGGGTCGGGGTCGATCAGCTCGCGCCGGTTGGCGACCACGAGCCACGCGCCGAGCGAGGACAGCACGAGCACCGGCAGCAGCGCCGGGTCCGGCACGGTGGCCAGCGCCATGAAGATGCTCAGCCACCCGCTGCGGCTGACGACCACCAGGATGCCGACGCTGGCCGTCGCGACCGCCAGCGGCAGGGACACCGACGGGAAGGCCTCGTGCACGCCGAACCCGAGGGCCACGCCGGCGAACAGCGCCGGGAAGATGCGTCCGCCGCGGAAGCCCGACGTCGAGGCCACCAGCAGCGCGACGATCTTGACCAGCCCGAGCCCCAGGAACCCGAGCGCGGTCAGCGTGCCGATCTGCGCCGGCAGCTCCTGCATCTCGTGCAGGCCCTTGAACAGCGAGAGCGGGCCGCCGATCGCGCCGATCACGCCGAGCGCGAGGCCGCCGACGGTGAGCATGACCAGCGGGTCCTTGATCCGCCGGAACAGGCGGTGCAGGGGCGCGAAGACCGTCACCCCGAGCAGCCCGATGCCTGCGGTCACCACCGCGATCAGGAGGCCGATCGCCAGGTCGCCCGGGTGGAACTCGTACCCGGGCAGGTCGATGGCCAGGTCGAGGTCCGACAGCGACAGCATGACGATCGAGCCGGCCGTCGCCGAGACCAGCGGCGAGAACAGGCGGTCCCACAGCGGGATCTTGGGGTTGCCGACGTTGAGCTCGGAGAACATCAGCGCGGCCGCGACCGGGGTGCCGAACATCGCGCCGATGGTCCCGGCGGTCGCGAGCGCGACCCACTGGCCGGTGCCGACGCGCGGCAGGTACCGCGACCCGAGCCAGACCACGAGCGCGCCGTTGATCGCCATGATCGGGTTCTCCGGCCCGAGGCTGACGCCGCCCGCGAGCATGAGCACGAGGGCCAGCGCGAGCCCCGGCGTGACGGAGGGCCTCAGCGGCGCCTCGACCAGCCCGTGCGCCGCCGGGTCCGGCCCCGCGTGGCCCGGCACGTACTTGACGACGAGACCGACGAGCACGCCGGTCAGGGTCAGCACGCTGATGATCCACCAGGCGGAGTCGGGGTCCACGCCCATCGCCGAGCTCAGGTCGTCCCACACCAGGTGCTGGAGCTGCTCCGCGAGCCACGACAGCGCGATCAGCAGGAGCGCGCACACCACACCGACGAGAACGGCAGGGACGACCATCCGCAGCAGCTGCTGCACGGGGATGTGCAGGGGACGATCGACGACGTGCTCGTCGGCGGGTCGTTCGGTCATGCGGCACCGCCGGGTTCGAGGGAGGCCTCTTCGGGCTCGGACAGGGACAGGATGGCGCGGACGATCGCGGGGTGGGTCGCGATCCGCCGCTCGAGCTGGGCGAGCAGGTGCGACGCCTCGGTCTCGCCGGGGTCGCCCTGCAGGTCGACCGCGGCCACGAGCGACAGCTGCTGCGCGCCGACGTACTGCAGGCTCAGCGACGTGACGCGCGCGATCTCGGGCTGCTCGAGCAGCTGGCCGACCACCGCGGCGCTGACCCGGGAGTCGGCGTACTCCCCCACCAGGAACCGCCGGTTGCGCTGGATCAGCACCACCGCGACGACGCCGAGCAGGACGCCGACGAGGATCGACCCGACCGCGTCCGGGATCGCCGAGCCGGTGGCCTGGTGCAGCCCGATGCCCGCCGCAGCGATGAGGATGCCGACCAGGGCCGCCGCGTCCTCGAAGAACACGGCTCGGACCGTCGGGTCCGACGTGGCGAGGATGTGGTCGAGGAGCTCGGTCTCGCGCGCCTTGGCCTCGCGCCGCGCCTGACGGTTCGCCTGCAGGAACGAGGTGCCCTCGAGCAGGAACGAGACGGCCAGCACGACGTAGGCGACGAGGAAGTCGCTCGCGGGCTCGGGATGGATGAGCTCCTGGACGCCGTGCGTGATCGAGACGCCGGCGCCGACCGCGAAGAGCCCGATCGCGGCGAACATCGACCAGACGTAGACCTCCCGGCCGTAGCCGAGCGGGTGCGTCGTGTCAGCCGGCTTGGCCGCCTTGCGCTGCGCGATGAGCAGGAAGATCTCGTTGCCGGTGTCCGCCCAGGAGTGCGCGGCCTCGGCGAGCATCGACGCGGCGCCGGTGACGATCGCCGCAGCAGTCTTGGCGAGGGCGATCAGCAGGTTGGCCGCGAGCGCGACGACGACCGTCAGGCCGCTCTCGCCGCCGTGCTTCGCGTCGGCAGGAGGGGCGTCGTCCGAGGTCATGTGACGTGAGTAGCACACCGGCGCCCTCGGTGTCAGCGCCTGCCCACCCCGGACAGCCCCTGCGCTCTGCCGCGGCGGCCTCCCTGCTCGCTCCCCCTCCGCCCCTCCCCGCCGCACGCTCGCGACGCACGACCCATCTAGCCGCACTTGTGACGGGAGTCGCCTCCTGGGGCCGAATCGAGCCCCAGAAGTGCACACGAGTCACAAGTGCGGCGGGATCGGTCGCGGATGCGGTGCCGCGGGGTGTGGGATGGGGGCATGACGACGCACTCCGCGCACTGGCCGGCCGGGACGCCCGCCTGGGCCGACATCACCGTCCCGTCGCTGGACGCGGCCCGCGCGTTCTACGGACCGCTGCTCGGCTGGGAGTTCGAGGACGGCGGCCCGGCGGCCGGCGGGTACACCACCGCCACCGTGGGCGGCCGCCGCGTCGTCGGCCTCGGCGAGTCCCCCGTCGGCGAGGTGCCCGAGCCGCAGTGGTGCGTGTACTTCGCCGCCGACGACGCCTCGGCCGCGGCGGCCCGCGCGGGCGTCGCGGGTGGACGGCTCGTCGTCAGCCCTACCCCGATCCCCGGCATGGGCACCATGGCGATCGTCGCCGACCCGACCGGCGCGTCGTTCGGGCTGTGGCAGAGCGCGCAGCACACCGGCTGGGACGTGGCCGGCGAGCCCGGCGCGGTCGCATGGACCGAGGTGATGTCCGGCGACCAGCCCTTGTCGCTGGCGTTCTACCAGCACGTCCTCGAGCTGGACGTGATGGACATCAGCGCTGACGGTTTCGTGTTCGCCGTCCTGCAGCGCGACGGGCTGTCCGTCGCGGGCGTCGGCCACTCCGACGAGCCCGCGGCGTGGACGCTGTACTTCGCGGTCGCCGACGTCGACGCCGTGCTCGAGGCCGCCGTCACGCTCGGGGGCACGGTCGCCGCCGCAGCCGCCGACTCCCCCCACGGCCGCGTCGCCCGGGTCCGCGGCCCGTTCGGCGAGACGTTCGCGATCATCACGCCCCGCTGACGTCCGTACGCTGGGTCCTCGTGACCCTGCCCTCCGACGCGTTCCGCCTCACCGCGATCCGCGCGCACGAGCCGCTGCGGACCTACGCACCGCGCCGCTCGCCGCTCAGCCAGGACCGCGAGGACTCGCTCGAGCGCCTGTGGCCCCTGTTCGGCTTCTCCGTCCACGACGACGCGCACCCGTACCCGACGACGCCCGACGGGCTGCTCGACACGGCCGCCCTGTTCGGCCGCGAGGCGCCGCTCGTCGTCGAGATCGGCTCCGGCATGGGCGAGACCACGGTCGCGATGGCCGCCGCCGACCCCGGCCGCAACTACCTCGCGCTCGAGGCGCACCTGCCGGGCATCGCCAGCCTGCTGGGCTTCGTCGGGCAGGCGGGTCTGACCAACGTGCGCGTCGGGCACGGTGACGCGCTCGACCTGCTGCGCCGCGTCGTCGGCCCCGACAGCCTCGACGCGGTGCACGTGTTCTTCCCGGACCCGTGGCCCAAGAACAAGCACCACAAGCGCCGGCTCATCCAGCCGGCGCACGTGGACCTGCTGCGCAGCCGGCTGCGCGTGGGCGGCACGCTGCACTGCGCGACCGACTGGGTCGACTACGCCGAGCAGATGCGTGACGTGCTCGAGGCGGACCCCGCGTTCGAGAGCAGCGGGCTGGTCGAGCGGCCAGCCCACCGCCCGGTCACCAAGTTCGAGCAGCGCGGCCTGGACCTGGGCCATGTCGTGAACGACGTCGTCGCCCGGAGGATCCGATGAGCTTCCGCATCCTGCTGGTCCCCGGGGTCAACCCCGACCGGTGGCTGCGCGTGTGGGCCGAGCGCCTGCGCGACGTGCCCGCCACGCTCGTGCACGCCGAGCCGGTCGACGCGATCGGGCGCCTGCGCGCCGGCGAGGCCGACGTGGCGCTCGTCCGGCTGCCGGTCGACCGCGACGGCCTCGCGGTGATCCCGCTGTACGACGAGACCACCGTGGTCGTCGTGCCGAAGGACCACGTCGTCACCGTGGTCGAGGAGGTCCCCGTCGCGGACCTGGCCGACGAGACGGTCATCCTCCCGGCCGACGACCTGCTCGGCTGGACCGCCGCACCGGGGACGCCGTTCAGCGGCGGCGAGGTGGCGACCACCGCGGACGCGATCGAGCTCGTGGCGGCCGGCGTCGGGGTGCTCTACCTGCCCCAGTCGGTCGCGCGCCTGCACCAGCGCCGCGGGCTCACGGTCCGCGCGGTGCCCGAGGCGCCGACCTCGTCGGTCGCGCTGGTCTGGGTCGACGAGCGGTACGACGACCTCACCGAGGAGTTCATCGGCATCGTCAAGGGCCGCAGGGCGACCTCGTCGCGCGGCCGCGGAGCCACCCCCGAGGCACCGGCCAAGGAGAAGAAGAAGCCCCGCCCGGCCCCGAAGGCCAAGCCCACCCCGGGCGCCTCAGGCCGCACCCCCCTGGGCACCAAGGCCACCCGCCGCCCCCGCAAACGCTGAGTCAGTCCTTGGCGGCCTGGGCGGCGCGGCGGTCGGCCTCGCGGGACTCGAGGCGGCGCTCCTCGCGGCGGACCTCCTCGTACGTCGCGCGCTCCTGGACCAGCCACTCGGGCGGGTCGGCGATGAGCGCGGAGATCTCGTCGGTGGTCAGCGGGTCGGTGATGCCGGCGCGGGCGAGGCCGCTCGTCGAGACCCGCAGCCGGGCGGCGACGACGCCGCGCGGGTGGGGACCGTTGCGGCGCAGGTCGACCAGCCACTGCGGCGGCGTCCGCTGCAGCTCGGTCAGCTCGTCGCGCGTGACGGTGCTGCTCTGGAACTCCTCCGGGGTCGCCGGGAGGTACACGTCCAGCTTGGCGGCGGCGGTGGACGCCTTCATCTCCTGCGACTTCTTGGTGCTCACGGGCTCACCGTAGTTCCCCGCGGCCACTGGGGGACACTCGAACCTCTCGCGAGCGACTGCCCGACCGACGTGCTGGACGACTTCCCAGGCGGTGAACGCGCGACCGCCCCCGGCCCGAGGAACCGGGACGGGGGCGGTCCGCGCAGCGGATCAGGGCAGCACGGGCGGCGTGTGCCAGATCTTCTCGATGTAGTCGCGCATCGACCGGTCGGAGGAGAAGAACCCGGAGCGCGCGACGTTGAGCACCGCGGACCGCGTCCACTGGTCGGTGTCGGCGTAGGCGGTGTCCACCCGGGCCTGCGCGTCGACGTACGCCTGGAAGTCCGCGAGCGCGAGGAACCGGTCCTCGTGCAGGAGGTTCGAGACGATCGGCTCGAAGACCGTCCGGTCGCCGCGCGAGAACGCGCCCGAGGCGATGAGGTCCAGCGCGTGGCGCAGGTCGGCGTTCGTCTCGTAGTAGGCCGACGGGTGGTAGCCGCGGTCGACGAGGTCGGAGACCTCCGGCTCCGTGAGACCGAACAGGAAGAAGTGGTCGTCGCCGACCAGGCGGCGGATCTCGACGTTCGCGCCGTCGTCGGTCCCGATCGTCAGGGCACCGTTGAGCGTGAACTTCATGTTGCCCGTGCCCGACGCCTCCTTGCCGGCGAGCGAGATCTGCTCGGACAGGTCGGCCGCGGGGATCAGCGTCTCGGCGAGCGTGACGTTGTAGTTGGCGGGGAAGGCGACGGTCAGTCGCCCCTCGAGCGCCGGGTCGTCGTTGATGGTGCGTCCCACGGCGTTGATCAGCCCGATGATCTGCTTGGCCAGCAGGTAGCCGGGCGCGGCCTTCGCGCCGAACGCGAACGTCCGCGGGGTGACCTGCGCGATGTCCAGCTTCCCGGACTTGACCTGCTCGTACAGCGAGACGATGTGCAGCAGCTTGAGGGTCTGGCGCTTGTACTCGTGCAGGCGCTTGACCATGACGTCGAACATCGTGTCGGGGTTCACGACGATGCCGTCGCGGTGCACCAGGACGTCAGCGATGCGGTGCTTGTTGGCGGTCTTGATCTCGCGGAACCGGCGGCGGAACTCGGCGTCGTCGGCCAGCGGCTCGAGGCCCTGGAGGCGGTCGAGGTCCGTGATCCAGCCGTCGCCGATCGCCTCGGTGATCAGCCCGGACAGGCCCGGGTTGGCCAGGCGGACGAACCGGCGCGGCGTGACGCCGTTGGTGACGTTGGTGAACTTGTCCGGGTAGTACTCGGAGAAGTCGTTGAGCACCTTGTCCCGCAGCAGCTGGGAGTGCAGCTCGGCGACGCCGTTGACCTTGGTGCCCGCGACGGTGGCGAGGTAGGCCATCCGGACCGCGCGCACGGGGTACTCGGCGATGATCGACATGCGGCGCACGCGCAGCTCGTCGTCCGGGTAGGTCTCGCGCAGCTCGGCGAGGAACGCGTCGTTGATGCGGTAGATGATCTCCAGGTGCCGCGGCAGCAGGCGGCCGAGCAGGTCGACCGGCCAGACCTCGAGCGCTTCGGGCAGCAGCGTGTGGCAGGTGTAGGCGAAGCACTTGCTGGTGACCGACCAGGCGTCGTCCCAGTCCCAGCCCTTCTCGTCGACCAGGATCCGCATGAGCTCGGGGATCGCGATGACGGGGTGGGTGTCGTTGAGCTGGAAGTTGATCCGGTCGGGCAGGTTGTGCAGGTCGTAGCCGTCGGGCAGGACCTCGTCGATGAAGTTCTTCAGCGAGGCCGCGACGAAGAAGTACTGCTGCTGCAGGCGCAGCTCCTTGCCCTGGGGCGTCGAGTCCTCGGGGTAGAGGACCTTCGTGATGTTCTCGGCGAACGTCTGCGCGCGCACGGCCTCCGCGTAGTCGCCCGAGTTGAAGATCCCGAGGTCGAACGCGTGCGTGGCCTCGGCGCTCCACAGCCGCAGCGTGTTGACGCGACCGTTCTCGAAGCCGGGGACCATGTAGTTGTAGGGCACCGCCAGCACGGACCAGCCCGGCGCCCAGCGGCGCCGGATGACGCCGTCGTCGGCCTGGTACTGCTCGACCGTGCCGCCGAAGCTCACGCGGACCGCGGCCTCCGGGTGGGGGAACTCCCACGGCGAGCCGAGCGACAGCCAGTCGTCGGGCTTCTCGACCTGCCAGCCGTCGACGAACGTCTGCTGGAAGATGCCGTACTCGTACCGGATCCCGTAGCCGATGCAGGGCACGTTCATCGTCGCGAGCGAGTCGATGAAGCACGCAGCCAGCCGGCCGAGACCGCCGTTGCCCAGGCCGGGCTCGACCTCCGCCTCGCGCAGCGTGGCCAGGTCGATGCCGAGGCTCGAGAGCCCCTCGTCGACGATCTCCTCGAGCCCGGAGGCGAGGAGCGCGTTGTCGAGCTGGCGCCCGAGCAGGAACTCGGCCGAGAGGTACGCGACCGACTTCGCCTGCAGCTCACCCTGTCGACGCAGGGTCTCCAGCCAGCGCACCATGAGGTAGTGGCGCACGGTGCGCGCCATCGCGAGGTACTGGTCGTTCACGGATGCTCGGGACAGGTCCACTCCCTGCCCGAAGTTCAGCTCGCGCAGGAACTCGCGCACGAAGCCGTCGACGGTGCGCTCACGCGTGGCGGCGATGGGGGTCGGGTTCTCGGTCACCTTCGACACCGTAGCCGCGCTGCGTGTCCAGGTCATCACGGGCACGTGACCTGCGGGTGTATCAGGTGCACGCTCGGTACGTCCTGAGGTCGAGGAGGCGGGCATGGTCAGGACGACGAACAACGGCTACGCGCGCATCGCGTCGCGCCTGTCGCCGTCTCTCACGACGATCACGGTCGGCGGCTGCTCGACGAAGGTCCGCACCGGCGACGCGGCGACTCTGCTGCGCTGGGTGGCGAAGCAGGTCCACTCCGGCGGGGTCGAGCGGGCCTCCACCGTCTTCGGGTGGCGCGACCCCGCCGTCAACGCGGCCGCGGGCGGGATCCCGACGTCCAACCACCTGTCGGGCACGGCCATCGACTACAACGGCGGGCGCCACCCGTACGAGGCGACCCGCCCGCACCACTGGACCTCGGGCTGGAGCGCGAGCGACCAGAAGGCCATCCGCACCATCCTCGAGGCGACGAGCGGCACCGTGAAGTGGGGGCTGGACTACGGCCCGGGCTTCCGCGACGCGATGCACTTCGAGGTGAAGGCGAGCGCGACGGCGGTCTCGCGCGCGGCCGCCCGCCTCACGACCGGCTGGGTCACCGTCTCCTCGGACTTCCTCAACGGCCGCAGCAAGCCGTCGACGACCGCCCCGATCAAGTTCCTGCGGACCAAGGGCTTCCGCATCCGGTTCGTCGAGGTCGCCTACCGGGAGGGGCGGATCTGGCTGCGCACGAAGTACCACACCTGGTACGCGGCCGACCTCACGACGTGGTGAGCGTCAGCTCCAGGTCCACACGACCCGCGGCGTCCCGCCGCCGTTGAGCTCGCGCACCCGGCGCACGGCCCGGTGCAGGAGGCGGAACTTCTCCCGCCGCTCCTCCTCCATGCCGTCCGCGACGAGCACCGTCCACGGGATCAGGCCGGTGAAGCGCGCCAGCAGCAGCAGGACCGCGATCGCGAGCACCAGCCCGAGCTCGACGGGCAGGAACAGGATCGCCAGGACGACCGCGACGACCGGGGCGGCGACGTAGAGCACGATCATCATGACGACGCCGATCACCAGGCCCGCGACGTCGTCGAAGAAGTCGAGGCTGTCGGGCGCGGCGTCGCGCAGGTCGTCGGGGTTGATCGTCCGCCGGCGCGGGCGCCACGGCAGGACGCGGATCTCGAGGAACGCGATGTGGTGCTTGCTCACAGGGCTGTCAACGGCATCCCGGCCGTTCGAGTCAAGCCGCAGACGCAAGAAGACCCGGACCGCCGAGGCGGACCGGGTCTTCTCCTCGATGTGCGCCCGAAGGGACTCGAACCCCCAACCTTCTGATCCGTAGTCAGATGCTCTATCCATTGAGCTACGGGCGCATGGCCTTGCGGGCCGCGGTAGACGATACCGGGTCAGAGCGCCGCAGCCCAAACTGGATGCACGTGACCCGCGGCACTCCCCCTGGCAGGATCCCCGGCATGGACACGCTGAGCGGGCGCTGGGGCATGCGGACCAACGTGCTGCGTCACGGCGACGGGCACGACTCGAGCAGGGTCGGGTACATCGAGCTGTTCTTCGACCTCGTGTTCGTCTTCGCGGTCACGCAGCTCTCGCACAGCCTCATCGCGCACCCCGACGGCACCACGTTCCTGCACACGGTGATCCTGGGCTGGGCGATCTGGTGGCTGTGGATCGACACCACCTGGGTCACGGGTTGGCTCGATCCCGAGCGCGTCCCGGTGCGGACGATGCTGCTGGTCCTGATGCTGCTGGGCCTGCTGATGTCGAGCGCGGTGCCCGAGGCGTTCGAGGACAAGGCGCTGCTGTTCGCGGTGCCGTACGTCGTCATCCAGGTGGGCCGCACGCTGTTCACCGTCTGGGCGATGGGCCGGCACTGGCCGGCGAACGCGATGAACTTCATCCGGATCGCGGTGTGGCTGTCGGTCTCGGGGGCGTTCTGGGTCGTCGGGGCGTTCGCGCACGACGAGACGCGGCTGTGGCTCTGGGTCGTCGCCGCACTCATCGACGTGGTCGGCCCGCGCGCGCTGTTCGCCGTCCCGGGCCTCGGCGCGACCGACCCGAACACGTGGGAGGTCCGCGGCGCGCACATGGCCGAGCGGGTCTCGCTGTTCCTCATCATCAGCCTGGGTGAGTCGATCATCGTGACCGGCGGGGCGTTCGCCGAGCTCGAGGTCACCGCGACGGCGGTGTGGGCGTTCCTCGCGGCCTTCGCCTCGACGGTGCTCATGTGGCTGCTGTTCTTCGACCGTTCCGAGCACAGCAGCACGGCCTACTTCGAGTCCCGCGACCAGCCCGGGATGGTGGCCCAGACCGCCTACACCTACGTCCCGTTCCTGCTCGTGGCGGGCATCGTGCTGACCGCGGTGGCCGACGAGCTCGTGCTCCAGCACCCGGGCGGCGAGACCGAGCCCTGGACCGCGGGGCTGATCTGCGGGGCGACGGCGGTCTACCTGCTGGGCAACGCGCTGTTCCGGCGCGCGACGGGCGGGCGCTGGTCGGTGCCGCACCTCGTCGGCACGCTCGTCGTGCTCGCCGCCTTCGCGCTGCACGGCGCGGTGACTCCCCTGGCGCTGAGCTGGCTGGCGAACGCGGTGATGGTGGGCGTCATCCTGGGCGACGTGCTGCTCGAGCGCCGCCGCGCGAGCGCTCCCGCGGTGCGGGCCTCGGTGTGAGCAGACGACGAGAGCCCGGTCCGTCGTGGACCGGGCTCTCGTGAAGCGGAGACGGTGGGATTTGAACCCACGGAAGGGTTGCCCCTTCACGACCTTAGCAGGGTCGCGCACTAGACCTGGCTATGCGACGTCTCCAGGCCAGCACAGGGTACCTGGGTGCGTCGTCGGGCAGCAAAACGGGCTCTGACCAGCGACGGCACTACCGCTCGAAGCCCCAGGTCGGGTCCGTGAGCATGCGGGCGACGGCCAGCCCGATCGACAGCGCGACGACGACGAGGGCCGCCTGCACGCCGTACGCGAGGGCCTGGACCGTGTCCCCCTCCGACAGCCAGAAGACCGCGCGGTAGGCGACGACGCCCGGGACCATGATGACGACGGCCGGCACGGCGACCGTCACGCGCGGCACCGAGATGCGAGGGGCGACGAAGGCCGCGAGCAGGCCGACGACGAGGGCCGCGGCCGCCGCGGCCGCCTGCACGGCCGCCCCCGCGTCGACGAGCGCCAGACGCCCCACGTTGGCGACCATCCCGATGCCGGCGGCGGCGAGAGCCATCCGCCACGGGCTGTTGAACATCAGCGCGAAGCCGAGCACTCCGAGGAAGCTCGCGGCCGCGCGCAGGAGGTAGAGCACGGGCTCGGACAGGTCCAGCGGGGCGGGCGGCACCGGGGCGAGGCCGACGATGCTCGAGACGCCCCAGACGGCGAGAGCCGCCGACGTCAGGATCATCAGCGCGTACGTCAGCCGGGACAGACCCGCCGAGAAGTCGAGCCGGGCCAGGTCCAGCGCGCCCGTGACCAGCGCGAACCCGGGGATGAGGAACAGGACCGCGGAGACGTACCCGGCCTCGTGGCGCGTGGTGATCACGTCGGCGCTGTGCAGCGCGGTGACCAGTCCCAGGTAGGTGAAGCAGGCGACGGCGGCCGCAAGCATCGTCACGCCGAACTGGTTCCAGCCGCGGTGCAGCAGCGCGCGGCGCACGCCCTGGCCGAGGCCGGCCGCGACGAAGACCCCGATGATCTCGACCGGGCCGCCGTTGTTGAGGAACGCGAACGCGGCGCAGGCGATGCTCGACCACAGGGCGTTCAGCAGCGCGGGGTAGAGCGGCGGGGTCGCGGCGATGGCGTCCAGGCGCGCCTCGACGTCGGCCGGTGTCGCGGTCACGCCCGTGCGCCGGGCCTCCTGCTCGACGTCGGTCACCATGACCTCGAGCTTGGCGAGCCGGTCGGCGTTGATGCCGACCGTGCGGACCTCGGCCACCTCGGTGCGGAACGAGACGCCGCGGTGCGAGGTCGTCGTGATCTCGGTGAGGGTCACGTGCGCCTCGTGGCGGTCGACGCCCATCGCGTGTGCGAGCCGCGCCATCGAGGCCTTGACGCGGTAGGAGCCGGTGCCGGCGGACAGGCTCAGCCGACCCACGCGCAGGGCTGCGCCCGAGCGGCGGATGAGGTCGAGCTCGTCGTCGTCCGGGGTCGTCGGCACGGTCCCATCATGACCTGCGACACAGCCGCTGTTCGTGGGACCCGCCAGGCGATTCTGCTCACAGCCAATCCACTTGACTTCGTAAGGCATCGAGCGATGTGCTAACCCTCGTCGCCGGGGTCAGCCGGCGGCACGAGCGACGCGCAGGTCGTGTCAGAGGGCCCGGGTAGCGTCCGGGCCACCGCAGATCCCCACGTGGCGACGTCGCCAACCCCTCTTCTCTTGTGCCCTGGAGCAACTGTGTCCGAACCCCTAGCGGCAGTCGCCGTCACCAAGCCTCACGCGGAGGAGCATGCCCCCGGGCAGGACCCCCGCCGCTGGGCGATGCTCGCGGTCATCGCGATCGCGCAGCTGATCATCGTCCTCGACTCGTCGATCATGAACATCGCGCTGCCTGCCGCAGCGGACGACCTCGACATCGACCCCGCGAACCTGCAGTGGGCCATCACGGCCTACACGCTCGCCTTCGGTGGTCTGCTGCTGCTGGGCGGTCGCGTCGCCGACTACCTCGGGCGCAAGCGTGCCTTCATCATCGGTCTGCTCGGCTTCGCCGCGGCGTCCGCGCTCGGCGGCCTCGCCACGACCCAGGGCATGCTGTTCGGCGCCCGTGCGCTGCAGGGCGTCTTCGCCGCGCTGCTCGCGCCCGCTGCGCTCGCGCTCATCACCGTCACGTTCACCGAGAGCCACGAGCGCGCCAAGGCGTTCGGCGTGTTCGGTGCGATCTCGGGTGGTGGCGCAGCCATCGGCCTCATCGCCGGCGGCGCGCTGACGGAGTACCTCAACTGGCGCTGGTGCCTCCTGGTGAACCTCCCGATCGCCCTGATCACCGGCGCGTTCGCCATCCGGGTCCTCAAGGAGTCGAAGGCGAAGGGCGACACCCGGTTCGACATCCCCGGTGCGCTGCTGTCGATCGTCGGGCTGGTCGCGCTCGTCTACGGGTTCACCGAGGCTGCGAAGCAGGAGGTCGGAGCCGACGGCATCCCGACGACCCGCGGCTGGACCGACCCCACGGTCGTCGCGCTGCTCCTCGTCGCGGTGGTCTCGCTGGTCCTGTTCGTCGTCGTCGAGAGCCGGGTCCGCAACCCGCTGCTCCCGCTGCGCATCCTGCTCAACCGCAACCGCGGTGGCTCGTACCTCGTGTTCCTGCTGGTCGGCGCCGGCCTGTTCGGCATGTTCCTGTTCATGACCCTGTACCTGCAGCGGGTGCTCGGCTACGAGCCGCTCAAGGCCGGTTTCGCCTTCCTGCCGTTCTCGATCGGGCTCATCATCACGGCCGGCGTCGTCGCGCAGCTGCTGCCTCGCGTCGGGCCCAAGCCGCTGATGATCGTCGGCCTGACGCTGGCCACCACCGGCCTGCTCCTGCTGCTGCGCACGACGCCCACGTCGTCGTACTTCGGCTCGGTCTTCCCGGCCCTGGTCGTGATGAGCCTCGGCATGGCCGCGGTGTTCATCCCGGCGTCGAGCACAGCGCTGGTGGGGGTCGGCGGGCATGACGCCGGCATCGCCAGCGCCGTCCTCAACACGTCGCAGCAGGTGGGTGG
The DNA here is from genome assembly GCF_003755175.1 of Cellulomonas sp. PhB150. Taxonomy (GTDB): domain Bacteria; phylum Actinomycetota; class Actinomycetes; order Actinomycetales; family Cellulomonadaceae; genus Cellulomonas. Next base: position 298,513 of record NZ_RKHX01000003.1, read on the forward strand.
CTCGCTGGGCCTCGCCCTGCTCAACACGTTCGCGCTGACGGCCACGGCCGACAAGCTCGGCGAGCTGATCGGCGCGGGCGGCGACCCGAAGTCGGCCTCGCTGCAGGCGACGGCCGAGGTGGCCGGTTTCCATGTGGCCTACATCGGGTCGGCAGTGATGCTGATCCTGGCCCTGCTGATCGCGATCGTCATGATCAGCGCGAAGAAGGACGACCTGCCGTCCGAGGGCGCCATCGCCGCCTGATCCCGTTCGGTCCGTGGGGGCCGGTGCTGGGCGTTCCTCGCCCGGTGCCGGCCCCTACGTCGTGCCGGGCAGGTTGGTCCCGTGACGCTCCGCCCAAGCTGCTGTCAGACGTCAGACGTCAGGCGTCCGCAGCAGGCGGCTGAGGCTTCCTCACCCACTCGTTGGCACGGACGCCCCGGGCCGCGCTGCTCGCGATGTCCTGCATCCGCGCCTCGCGCGTCGCCGCCCGCTTGGCCTGCACCAACCACTCCAGGTGTGCGCGCCGGGCGCTCGGCGGGAAGGCGTCCCACTGCGCGCGCGAGCCCGGGTGCTGCTCGAAGGCGGCGGCCAGGTCGGGCGGGACGACGAGGTTCTCCACGTCGTCGAGCAGCGTCCACGACCCGTCCGCGCGGGCGGCCTCGATCATCGCCCGGCCCGCGGGAGCCATCAACCCCTCGGCCTCGAGCCGCTCGATGCGAGCCTTGTTGGTCCGCGCCCAGCCGCTGCCCTTCTTCCGGCGGGTGAACCACAGCATGGTCTGCTGGTCGTCGAGCGTGCGGCCGCTGGAGTCGATCCAGCCGAAGCAGAGGGCAGCCTCGACGAGCTCCTCGTACGTGACGACCGGCCCGCCCGAGGCGTACCGCCACCGGACCGACCACACGCCCGGCGGCTCGTCGGCATGGTGCTCGGCCAGCCAGTCGCGCCACTGGGCGACCGACTCGACGAGCACGCGGGGCGCGTTCTCGCGGGACATCCGCCCAGCCTGCCAGGCGGGCCGGACGGCGTCGACGACACGGCCCGGCCACGCCACGCCACGCGTGCCCCTCGCCTCAGTCGACGGCGAAGCGCACGGTGCGCTCGGCCACCGACGCCTCGGTGAGGCGCACCCGGACCCGTTGCCCCAGCGGCAGCCCCGCCCCGTCGACCTTCGCCCGCACCACCGGGTCGGCGAGCTGGACGACGCCCCCGCGGTCCTTGTCCGCCAGGTCGACGACGACCCCGTCGAAGGTCTCGCCGACGCGGTCGCGCAGCAGCACGGCCTCGACCAGGTCGAGGCACCCGCGCTCGTAGGCCGACGCCCGCCGGTCGCCGCCCGCCATGAGCTCGGGCAGCTGCGGCAGCGCCTCGCGGACCCACGCGTCCGGCTCACGACCGGCGGCGATCGCCACGCAGGTCGCCTCGGCGAACCTGTCGACGAGCCGGCGCAGCGGGGCGGTCGCGTGCGCGTAGGGAGCCGCGATCGCCGCGTGCAGCGGGGCGTCGGGCACGTCGCCGTCGAAGGCGACGTACGCCGCACCTCGCAGCAGGCTGGTCGCCTCGGTGAGCAGGGCCGCCTGCGCGGGGATGCCGGCGTCGAGGGCGCGGATCACCTCGCCCGGGCTCGCGCCGTCCGGCCACGCGACCCCGAGGGCGAGGGCGGTGCGCCGCAGCCGCTCGACGTCGCGGTCCTGGGAGGCGGGCAGCGTCCGCAGCACCCCGATCTTCGCCTCGAGCATCAGCTGCGCCGCGCTCATCCCCGTGAGGAGCGAGATCTGCGCGTTCCAGTCCTCCACCGGCAGGGTCGTCCGGCTCCGCAGGACCCAGCCGCCGTCGCCGTCGTGCTCGACGACCTGCTCGGGGCTCGGGAGGGTGATGCCCCCGCGATCACGCTCGGCCTGCTCGCGGAGCCGGCCGATGTCCTTCAGGAGGGCCGACGACGGGTCGGCCGTGCCGTCGTCGATGGACCGCTGGACGCCCGCGTAGGTCAGCTGGGCACGGCTGCGGACCGTCGCCGCAACGACGTCGACGTGCTGGGGCGACCCGTCGGCGTCGAGGTCGATCGTCCACAGCACGGCCGGAGCGTCCTGGCCGGGGAGCAGGCTCGCGGCGCCCTCCGACAGCTCGGGCGGGTGCAAGGGCGTGCGCTGGTCCGGGGCGTAGAGGGTGACGACGCGGCGACGCGCCTCGGTGTCGATGGCACCGCCGGGGACGACCCACGCCGCCACGTCCGCGATCGCGTACCGCACCCGGAACCCCGCACCGCGGCGCTCGAGGTGGACGGCCTGGTCGAGGTCCTTCGACCCCTCGGGGTCGATCGTCACGAACGGCACGTCGGTGGCGTCGCGGCGCTCCCCGGGCAGCGGCCCGGATCGGATCCGCTCGGCCGCCTCGGCCAGCACGGCGGCAGGGAACGCCGTAGGGATCTCGAGCTCGGCGCGCAGGGCGGCGAGGCCCTCGCGGATCGCGCCGTCGGCATCGACGGACGGCGCAGGGACCAGGTGGACACGTCGTCGGGGCACGCGCCGAGCGTAGGTCGCCCACCCCTCGCGCGCCCGCTGTCGCCGCCGACGGGCGCGAGCAGGTCGTCACGCACGCTTCCACGGCGGCAACCGTGCACAACACCCTGTTGGCCAGCACCCTCGCGGCCGAACCCGACGGTTGGGACGGCCGCCACCTCGACGTCGGACGGCGAGCGGGGGGTTGTGCGCGCTTCAGCGGGCGGGGGCGTGCGCGATCCACCGTTCGGCGTCAGAGGAGGGGGACGGGTCAGCGGAGGGCGGTGAGGACTGCGGCGATGCGGCGGTCGCGGGTGGCCTCGGCCTTCGCCTCCGAGACGCTGCGGACCCACTCCTTGCGACGGGAGGGGGCGGCGGAGTCGAACGCGGCGCGCAGGCCGGCGTCGTCGAGCGCGCGGGCCAGCTCGTCGGGCACCTCGAACACGCGCGGCTGGTCGTCGAGCTCGAGCGTCACGTCGTGCTCCTCACCGCCCGCGACACCGGCCTCCTTGCGGACCGCCGCGGAGACCGAGACGAGGTTCCGCCCGCCCATCTGCGCGACGGTCGAGCGGTAGGTGTACCCGTTGAGGGTCACGACGACGGGCGGCCGCTTGCCCACGCCGAACGAGAGCACGACGTCGTCGGGCACCTCGATGCCGACGTTGTTGCCGATCTGGGCGAGGACGGTTCGGAAGGTGGGCACGGGTCCAACCTGCCACGCGTGCCGCCCGCGCGCACGCAGCTCAGTCGCAGTTGTCGCAGCGGCCCGTCGCGGGGAGCTGCGTGAAGCACGTGGGGCACACGGCGGGCGCGGGCTCGGCGGCGGCCTTGGGCGCCGGAGCGGTGACCGGCGTGGCCGGAGATCCCGGGACACGAGCGGCGGCGCGCGCAGGACGCGGCGGTGGGGTGGGGCGGGTCGTCGACGTGCCCGACGCGCTCGGCGAGCGGCTCGTGGTCGTGGCAGAGCCGCGGGACGTGTGCCGGGTGGTGGCACGCCGCAGGGTCGTCGTCGGCATGGCGGCCACACCACCGCCGGGGGGGAGCTCGGCGCCGAAGGTCTCGTGGCAGCGCAGGCGCTCGCGCGCGGCGTGCTCGTCGGGATCCGTGGGACGGCGACCTGTCGCGGCGACGACGGCACGCGCGTAGCCCGGGCCGACGCTGCCGTCGGCGCGCACGCACAAGGCGGACAGCAAGGGCTCGTCGCGCGCCGCGCACTCCGCGGTCACGCGGCCGAGGACCTCGTCGACCCACTGGAAGACCGACTTGGTCGTGCGCACGCCGGTCGACTCCTGGACCGCGTCACCGAGCTGCGGGTACGTGACCACCGCGTGGTAGTCCGCCGCGGTCTCGAGCAGCACCTCCCGTGCGGCGAGGGACCACATGCTGACGGCGTCCTCGAACGTCACCGCCTGCTGGTCGCGCTCGTCGTACGTCCGGACCTGCCCTGCACCCTGCCCAGCGTTCTGCACACCCCGAGTCTGCCTCACGTTCCGGTGCGGTCGCGCCCGGTGGCGGTCAGATCTCCTTGATCACGCGCGCCGGGTTGCCCACGGCGACCACGTTGGCGGGCAGGTCCTTGGTCACGACGGCACCCGCGCCGACGACCGTGTTGTCGCCGATGGTCACCCCGGGGCAGACGATCACGCCGCCACCGAGCCAGACGTTGTCGCCGATCGTGATCGGCTCGGCCGACTCGAGCTTGGCGCGGCGGGGCTCGGGCTCCACCGGGTGGATCGGCGTGAGCAGCTGCACGTTGGGGCCGATCTGGCAGTCCTCGCCGATGCGGATCGGCGCGACGTCGAGCAGCACCAGGCCGAAGTTGACGAACGTCCGGGCACCGATGTGCGTGTGCCGGCCGAAGTCGACGTACAGCGGCGGCCTGATCCACCCGCCCTCGCCCACCGAGCCGAGCAGGTCGCGCAGCGCCTCGAGCGCCGCCGCCTCGTCGTCGCCCCGGGCCAGCTCGGCGAACCTCTCGGCGCGGCCTTGCGCGGCACGGGTCAGGGCCGCGATCTCGGCGTCCCCCTCGTACCAGTCGCCGGCCAGCACGCGCTCGTACTGCGATCGGGTGTCTTCGCTCATGGGCATCGAGCGTAGAGCGCCCAGAGGGGGCATCGCTCAGGCGCGGGACGCCTCCACGCCCTTGCGGACGAGCACCAGCGGGAGGAGCAGGGCACCGAGCATCGTCACGAGCCAGACGATGAGCGTGCCGAAGAGCCACGTCGACGCACCCGTGATCGACAGCCCGTCGGACACGAGCGTGGTGATCAGGAGGGCGATGAACGTCGAGATGAGGCCGACCGCCCCCGTGAGCGCACCGGCGTACCGGCGTGCCATGCGCAGGATCCACGGCGCCAGCACGCTCTGCAGCACGGCGAAGATCACCACCGCGACGAGCAGCCCCGACCAGTCGAGGTCGAAGTCGTCGAGGACCAGCGACGCCACCCACAGGCCCAGGGCGGCGGACAGCAGGAAGATCAGGGCCCGGATCAGGAACGCGACCATCTCAGCTCCTCGGTGGATGCAGCAGCGCGTCGTCGCGCTCGCCCGTCGTGCGGGACACCTGAACGCTAGCGCCCGGACGACCCCGTTGGCCACGGCACGGGGCACCGCACCCCGGTGTGGGAGACTCAGCGCGCCGATCCGTCGGCACGGAGGGCTGGCTGAGTGGCCGAAGGCGCCCGCCTTGAAAGCGGGTGGGGCGGTGACCCCGTCCTCGCGGGTTCGAATCCCGCGCCCTCCGCCAGACTCGTCCTCAGGCCGGCGTCGGCTCGACCGCCGGCCGGGGCGCGTCCGGCGTGGCCGCGAGGGACCACCGGATGAGCCGGGTCACCCCACGTCCGGCCGCGCGCGCCGCGGCATCGCGCCGCGGGCTCACCGCCCCGGGCCGCACCATCGCGCGCGCCCACGGCTGCATGCTGACCACCGCGCTGTCGGTCAGCCCGCGGTAGGGCAGCCGCAGGGTCCACGGGACCGGTGGCTGGTGGAGCAGGAAGTCGATCGTGTCGCGGGCCTGCGGGCTCACGCGCAGCTCGGCGCGGTAGGCCTCGATCTGCTGGGCCAGCTCGGCCGTCGTCGTCGGCGCCCCGACCACGCCGAGCCGCTCCGCGACGGTCGCCATCTGCGCGACGTACTCGTCGTACCCGGCCGCGTCGAGCGGCGAGGCACCGACCATCCGGTGCGCCGCGACGAAGCTGTCGATCTCGGCCACGTGCACCCAGCGCAGCAGGTCGGGATCGCTCGCGCGGTACTTGACGCCCTCGGGGGACGTACCGCGCACCCGCTCGTGGATCGCCCGCACCCGGTCGACCGCGGCCTGCGCGTCGTCGGCCGTGCCGAACGCGGTCACGGCGAGGAACGTGCTGGTCCGTGCCAGGCGCCCCCACGGGTCGCTCTTGTAGCCGGAGTGCCCTGCGACGCCCGCCATCGCGGCCGGGTGCAGCGCCTGCAGCAGCAGGGCACGCAGGCCGCCGACGAACATCGACGCGTCGCCGTGCACGATCCGCACCGGCGACCCGGGCTCGAACCAGCGCGGCCCGGGCGTCTCGTGGATCCGCGCACGCGCGGCGGGTCCGTCCGGCCCGGCGACGCGGGCGAACAGGGAGTCACCGGCACGCCGGCGCAGTGCGGAGAGGACCACTCCCCCATGGTCTCCCGCGATCCCCCCGCCCGCACGGCCCCGCACCTGTGAGTCGTGAAGACGCTCGCGCGGGCGTCGTGCTCAGCGTTGATGCCGCCAGGTGCGAGCAACGCTGAACGCAGTGGGGGTCAGCGCACCCAGGGGGCCGGGTCGCGCTCCCACCAGCGGTCGACGCGGCCCGGGGAGACGATCGTCAGCCCGTAGAGGGCGGCGACGCGGGCCAGGTGCACGTCGTACGTCGCGACCGCGCTGACGTCCGGGTCCGCGAGGGCCGTGCCGACGTGCAGCGCGACGAACGGCGGCAGGACCCCCGCCACGTCGGTGGCCCGGCGGACGGCCTGGTCGGAGAAGCGCGCGACGGGGATCTCGAAGGCCAGGTCGGCCGCGATCCCGGGCGCCTCGCCGCCGCGCATCCGCGCGATGCCGCGCAGCTCGCTGATCCCCAGCGGGGACGTGACCAGCGACGCGAGGTTCTCCGAGGCCCACTGCTGCCACTGCGACCCGTGCGGCGCACCGGGCAGGTAGCGCGAGAGCGCGGACCCGTCCGCGTACACGCGCGCGGTCGGATCGGTGGGCACGCGCACATGATCCCGCATCGCCGGGCTCCGGTGGCGCGCCTACGGTGGAGCGATGCTGATCGCGGAGGATCTCGCCCTGCTGCTCACGGACGACGAGTCCGGCCGGCCCACGACGAGCAGCCAGCGCGTGGACCTCGCGCTCGCCGGCGGCCTCCTGCTCGAGCTGCTGATGACCGGGCGCGTGGCCGTCGCGGGAGCAGGGCACCCAGCGGGCAAGGACCGCGTCGTCATCCTGGACCCGGCGCCGACGGGCGACCCCGTGCTCGACGAGGCCGTGGCACGCCTCGCCGAGAAGCCGCGCAAGGCCAAGGATGCGCTGCCCCGCCTCACCAAGGACCTGCGGCCGGCACTGCTGGACCGCCTGACGAGGAACGGGCTGCTGCGTCTCGAGGAGTCCAAGATCCTGGGCCTCTTCCCCACCCGGGCTCACCTCCCGGGCGACGAGGGCTACGAGCGGTCGCTGCGCGCCGCGGTCCACGACGTTCTCGTCGTCGGCCGCACCCCGACCGAGCGCGAGGTGGCGGTGGTCTCCGTGCTGCAGTCCGTGGACCAGGTCCCGCGGGTGCTCGGCGAGGCCGGCGTGCCCGCGCGCGAGCTCCGCCGACGCGCCAAGGCACTGGCCGAGGGCGAGGCCGTCGGGGTGGCGGTACGCCAGGCGATCCAGGCCATGGACGGGGCCATGACCGCGGTCATGGTCGCCACGACGGCCGTCGTCGTCGCCGGGTCGGGCTAGCGGGGGCCGACGATCGCCTCGGCGTTGTCCGCCACCCACTCCATCAACGGGAGCAGGCGGTCGACGAGCTCGCGGCCTGTCGGGGTGAGCGAGTAGTCGACGCGCGGCGGGATCGACGCGGTCACCTCGCGGTGCACGATCCCGTCGCCCTCCAGGGTGCGCAGCGTCTGCGCGAGCATCTTCTCGCTGATCCCCTCGACCACCCGGCGCAGCTCGCCCCAGCGCATCGTCCGCTCCGACAGCGCGAGCAGCAGCAGCACCCCCCAGCGGCTCATCACGTGGTCGAGGACGACCCGGGTCGGGCAGCCGGCGGCGAGCTTGCCGTCCGTCATCATCCGATCCAGCAGGCTGACCTGGTTACTTACCGTCACGTGCGTACCTGACCTCGAAGTGGGTACCTGGTAGAGGGAACGTACCGACGGTAGCGCAGGTTGTGCCCGGGTGTACCCGCCTGCACCACCGAGAGGAACGTCATGACCATCGCCGTCACCGGAGCCACCGGCCAGCTGGGCCGCCTCATCGTCGAGGACCTGATCGAGGCCGGCGTCGCGCCGGACCAGATCGTCGCCGTCGGTCGCAGCGCCGAGCGCCTGGCCGGCCTGCCCGTCCGCACCGCCGTCGCGTCGTACGAGGATGTCGCGGCCTTGACCGCCGCGTTCGAGGGGGTCGACACCCTCGTCCTGGTGTCCGGCTCCGAGGTGGGCCAGCGGGTGCCGCAGCACACCAACGCGATCGAGGCCGCGAAGGCCGCGGGCGTCACGCGCGTCGTCTACACGAGCGCCCCGCACGCGGACACCTCGGACCTGCTGCTGGTCCCCGAGCACCGCGCCACCGAGGAGCTCCTGCGCGCGTCCGGGCTCGCGTGGACCATCGTCCGCAACAACTGGTACACGGAGAACTACGCCCAGACCGTGGCCCAGGCACGGGAGACCGGAGTCATCCTCACGAGCACCGGCACCGGCCGGGTCGCCAGCGCGAGCCGGGCCGACTACGCCGCGGGCGCGGCAGCCGTCGCCGCGGGCGAGGGGCACGAGGGCCGCGTCTACGAGCTGACCGGTGACGTCGCGTGGACGTTCGACGAGTTCGCGGCCGCCGTGGCCGAGGTGCTCGGGACGCCCGTCGTGCACCAGGCGGTCTCGGCCGACGAGCACGCGGAGATCCTTGGCGGCGCCGGGCTCGACGAGGGCACCGTCGGGTTCGTCGTCGGCCTCGACCAGGGCATCGCGCGCGGCGACCTCGCGGACGCGACGGCGGACCTCCGGACGCTCATCGGCCGCCCGACGACGCCCCTCGCGGAGACCCTCCGCACGCTCTGAACCGCAGGACGACGACGGCCGGCTCCCCCGCGAAGGGGGTGCCGGCCGTCGGTCGTCGAGCGGAGCCTCAGCGGCTGCGCAGACGCTCCATCGCGAGCTGCACGAGCGAGATGAGAGCCTGCTTGGTGGCCGCACGCGAGCGCGCGTCCGTGTACAGCACCGGCACGTGCGGCGGGATCGCGAGGGCCTCGCGCACGTCCTCGAGCTGGTGCTTGGCGACTCCGTCGAAGCAGTTGACACCCACGACGAACGGGATGCCACGGCTCTCGAAGTAGTCCACGGCCGGGAAGCACTGGTCGAGCCGGTCGGTGTCGACCAGGACGACGGCACCGATGGCGCCGCGGACCAGGTCGTCCCACATGAACAGGAACCGGTCCTGGCCAGGGGTGCCGAACAGGTAGAGCCAGAGCGACCCCGGCAGGGCGATGCGACCGAAGTCCATCGCCACCGTGGTGGTGGTCTTGCGGTCCGACACGCCACCGGCGTCGTCGACGCCGACAGAGTGCTCGGTCATCGCGGCCTCGGTGTTGAGGGGCTCGATGTCCGAGATGGACCCGATGAAGGTCGTCTTGCCGACGGCGAAACCGCCGGCGACGACGATCTTGACGACGGTGGGGGCGACAGACGAGGCGGTTCCGGCCGGAGCGGCCACCGCGGCGTCAGAGGGCGGAAATGCCATTGAGAACACTCTCCAGCACGCTCAGGGACAGGGCGGGGGACTCACCGGTGTTGACCTCGACCGGCTGTGAGGCGTGCACGCGCACGTACTGCTGCTCGGAGAGATCGGACACGAGAATCCGGATCACGCCGAGAGGCAGGTGAAGAAGGGCCGAGAGCTCGGCGACAGAGATGAACGTGCTCGTGGCGTGCTGCAGGATCGCGCGCTTCTCGGGCGTCAGACCCTGACTGATCACGGCGTCCGGCATGGCTTCGACCAGCGCCTCGAGAGGCAGGTCGGAGCGCGCCGAGCGCACGCGGCCACCGGTCACGGCATAGGGCCGGACCGTTCTGGCCTCGTACTCGATGTGCTCACTCATGTGGATGCCCCGTCTCAGGCGACCGGTGCTCGGACCGCACCGTCGACGGGGAGCTGGCCACGCATCTCAGAGATGAGCTGCGGGGTCAACGTCGCCTCGGTGCGAGAGACGAGCATCGCCATCTCGTAGCCGATGAGCCCGACGTCGCAGGTCGACTCGGCGACCACGGCAAGGACGGAGCCGTTCGAGACGCTCATGAGGAAGAGGAACAAGTTGTCCATCTCGATGATCGCCTGACGCACCTCCCCTGCACGCAGCTGGCGGGCCGCTCCACGGGTCAGGCTCGACATGCCGGACACAATGGCGGCGAGCTGGTCGCCGCTGGTGCGGTCGAGCTGCTCGGACATCGCCATGAGCAGACCGTCCGCCGACACCACGAGTGTGTGGCGAGTGCCGGGCACGGTCCGGACGAAGTTGTCCAGGAGCCAGCCGAAGTTGGCTGCCTCGGTGCTGAGCGCGGTCACACTTCCTCCTTGCTGGTGCAGTCGAAGACTGCGGGGTCAGACGTCTCCGTGGTGGAGGCGACGGTCGGGTGGTCGTTCACGGTGTGGTGCTGTTCTGATCCGCCGGGTCGCCCGCGGCGCGACGGCCGCGAGAGGTGCCCGACTGGAAGTTCGAGAGGCGCGAACGCAGCTCGGCGGCGTCGCGCTGCACGGGTGCGGCGGACTCCTCGGGACCGGGCGCGGCAGCCGGCATGGCCGTCGGCACGCGCTTGGTGAGGCGCTCCGCCTGACCGCCGACCGCCGCAGGGCGGTAGGCCGACAGCTGGCTGAGCTCCGACAGCGCCTGCTCCTGGATGTCGGAGCGGAGCGCGAGCATGGCCGCGACGTCGTCATCCAGCGTCCCGACCCGCGGTGCCACCGACGGCGGCAGCGAGGGGTGGGGGACCGACGACAGCGGGGCTGCGCCACCGGTGGCGGGACGCGCCCACTCCGGTGCGGACCAGGAGGCGTGGGGCGCGACGGGCTCGGGCGCCACCGGGGTGGGCTCGGGCGCCTGCGGCGCGTTCCACGATGCCGCCCACGACGGGGCTGCGGGCTGCTCGGCGACCGGGGCCACCTGCGCCGGCTGGGCCCAGGCCGACGAGCGGACGGGCTCGGCGGGAGCGGCGGGCTGCTGCTGCGGCGCGGGCGCCTCGGCGGCGACCTCGTCGCCCTTGCGCTTGCCGAACAGGCCGAAACGCTTGCGGCCCTTCTCGGCGGGAGCGGTCTGGACGACGTCCGCGAAGCCCTCGGGCGCCTGGGTCGTCGCGACCGTCGTCGGGGCCCAGGCCGGCTGCGCGAACGCGGCCTGCTCGGGAGCGACCTCGGCGGCGGGCTGGGCGACCTCGGGGGCGGACCACTCGGCGACGGGGGCTGCGACGGGCTCGGCGACCGGCTCGGCGACCGGCTCGACGTCCGCGCCACGGCGCGTCAGCGGCTCGACGGCACCCGCGGCCTCGACCGGCGTGAACAGCTGCGTGTCCTCGTCGGCGACGAGCTCGGGCGTCGACCACGCGTGGTCACCCCAGGCCGGCGTGGTGGGAGCCCACTCGGGCTCCTCCACGACGGGCTCGATCTCCGGCGCGGCTGCGGTCTCGGCGACGGGCTCCAGGACGGGCTCGGGCGCGGCCTCGACCTCGGGCTCCGCCTCGAGCTGCGGGACGACCTCGGCCGGCTCGTCCCAGGACGGGACGGCGTCCCAGGTGGGCGTGGGCCAGGCCGGTGCGGCCTCGGCGGCGGGGGCCGTGTACGGCTCGGGGATCGCGGGGATCGCACCCGTGTGCCAGGCGCGAGCCTCGTCGAGCGTGCGCTCGAAGTCGCTCGACGCCGGGGCGGCAGCAGCAGCGGCCGCTGCGGACCAGCCGGCGTAGCCGCTGTACGACGTGAACGCGCGGGCGGGCTCGGCGGCGGGCTGGGCCACCTCGGGGGCGGTCCACTCGGCGGCCGGCGTCTCCACGACGGGCTCCTCGACGACCGGCTCCTCGACGACCGGAGCGGTCCACTCGGCAGCGGGCTCGGCCCACTCCGCGGCGGGCTCCTCGACGACGGGCTCCTCCACGGCGGGAGCGGTCCACTCAGCGGCGGGCTCCTCGACGGTCGGAGCGGTCCACTCAGCGGCAGGCTCCTCGACGGCCGGAGCAGTCCACTCGGCGACCTCGGGAGCTGCCCATGCGGCGGCGGGCTCCTCCACGACAGGGGCGGTCCACTCGGCGGCGGGCTCGGCGACCTCCGGAGCGGTCCACTCGGGAGCAGTCCACTCGGCAGCGGGCTCCTCCACCACAGGAGCAGTCCACTCAGCAGCAGGCTCCTCCACGACGGGAGCAGTCCACTCAGCAGCAGGGTCCTCCACGACAGGAGCAGTCCACTCGGCGGCGGGCTCGGCGGCGGCCTCCGGAGCAGTCCACTCGGGAGCAGTCCACTCAGCAGCAGGCTCCTCCACAGCGGGAGCAGTCCACTCGGCGGCCGGAGCCGCCCACTCGCCGGCGGGCTCCTCGTCGGAGACCAGGCCGGGGACCTCGTCGGCGGCCGCGTCGGCGTGGACGGGAGCCCAGGGCTCGTCGTCCTCGTCGACCAGCGACGGCACCACGATCGGCGCGACTGGCGCGGCGTGCGCACCGCCGAGCGCCATCCACGGGGCGCGCACCGGGTCGGCGGCCGGCGCGGAGGCGGACTCGGACGCGACGTCCTCGTCGGCGGCGACCTCGGCGGCCGTGCGGCCGCGGAAGCCGGAGAACAGGCCGGCGCGGGCCGCGGGCGAGGCCGGCGTCGTCGCGGCGGGGGCCTCGGCGTCCGGCTGCTGCCACGCGGCGGTGCCCGCACGGGTGCGGCTCGGCAGTCCACCGGCACCGGGGTTGACGGTCTCGGGGGACCAGTCGGCACCGGGGGTGGAGATGTCGGCCGTCAGGTTGCCGCTCGGGGCGTCGGGCAGGACCAGGTTGTCCTCGTCGAACGTCTTGCGGGGACGCGAGGGCAGGCCGACGACGGGGATCGCGGCGGACTCGTCGGACGCCTCGTCACCCTCGCCACGACGACGACGCGGCAGGCCGAGCGACGTCTCGCCATCGGTGAGCGCGGCCAGGTCGACGGCCTCGGCGACGGGCGCCTCGCTCTCGACGAGGGCGGCCAGCTCGGCGGGCGAGTCGGGGGCCGTGCCGTAGAGCGCGGTCTCGGTCGCGGCGAACAGGTGCGCCGGGAACAGGACCGTGGTCTCCGTGCCGGTGCCGTTGGGCGCCTTCGCGAGCTGCACCGCCGCGCCGAGGCGGTGGGCGATGCGGCCGACGACGAAGAGGCCGAGGCGCTGGGCGCCGAGCATCTCGCCGGCACCGGTCGACGCGATCTTGGCGTTGGCGGCCTCGATCTCGGCGTCCGACATGCCCAGTCCGCTGTCGACGACCTTGACGGCCACGAACTGGCCCACGACGCCGGTGGAGACCGTGACGGCCGTCTCCGGCTCGGAGAACACGGTGGCGTTCTCCAGCAGCTCGGCGAGCAGGTGCGCGGCACCCAGGGCGTTGAAGCCGAGCATGTGGGGGTCGACCTGCAGGTCGAGCTCGATGCGGTCGTACTGCTCGATCTCCGAGGAGGCCGTGCGGATCACGTCGGACAGCGGCATGGCGTCGCGCAGGCGGCGACCGGAGTCGATGCCGGCGAGCACGAGGAGGGACTCCGCGTTACGACGCATCCGGGTGGCGAGGTGGTCGAGGCGGAACAGGTTGGCCAGCGTGCTCGGGTCTTCCTCGGCGCGCTCGAGCGAGTCGATGAACGACAGCTGGCGGTTGAGCAGGACCTGGTCGCGGCGGGCGACGTTGACGAACATCTCAGCGATGGAGCCACGCAGGGCGGCCTGCTCCTGGGCGACCGCGACGGTCGTCGCGTTCACCGAGTTGAACGCTGCGGCCAGTCGGCCGACCTCGTCCATCGACGTCACGGGGATCGGCGCGAGCGTGATCTCCGGGCCCTCACCCGGGGTGGCCACCTGCTCGACGAGTCGCGGCAGCTGCTCGCGGACGTTCGAGGCGGCCGAGGTCAGGCGACGCAGCGGGTTCACGATGCCACGGGCGACGAACAGCGCGAACAGCAGCGACAGGATGACGGCGGCGATGGTGATGCCGATGGTCAGGATGGCGGTCTGGCGGGCGCTGGACACGTCGTTCGAGGCGAGGTCGTCGGCGCGCTGCAGGACCGCGTCGCTCGTCTCGACGATGCCGGCGAGCTGGGAGTTGACATCCTCGACGTACTCGGGGACGACGAGCTGGTTGACCAGCGTCTCGCTGCCCGAGGTCAGGCGGAGCCGCTCCTGCGAGAACCGCGACGTGGGCTGGCCGGCGGGCATCGCGATGTCGGTGTCGAGGCGGTTGACGTAGTCCGCGGACTGCGACCGGGCCGTCTCGGTGTTACGCGCGGCCTCGTCGTACGCGGCGGCCGTGATCGCGTTGATCGAGCCGCCGCCGGACATCACGAGGCCCTGGATCATCTCGGTGACGAGCTTGTTCGACAGGCCCTGGATCGACCCGAAGGCGTTGAGCGAGGCACCGACGTCGCGGTTGTCGAGGTAGGTGGCGATCTGCGCGACGAGCTCGAGCTCACCGTTGGTGATCTCCGCGTAGTTGAACGCCGCCGTACCGGTACCAGCGGCCAACGACGACCCGTTGCGCGCGGCGACGAGGTTCGTGTTGTAGCTCATCTGGACGTCTTCGAAGCTGTTGACGATGCGGTCGGGGAAGAGGCTCAGGTCGAGGTCGCCGGTGACCTTGCGGACCTCCGCGAGCGCGGCGTCCGTCTGGGCCCGCGCCGCCGCGAGCTCTTCCTTCTTCGCACCGGTCAGGGTCGCGACACGCTCGGTCTCGATCGCGCTCGAGAGGGGCTTGTACGCCTCGAGGGTCTTGATGACCTCAGCAGCGGCCGAGGCCGACTGGTAGGTCTTCACCGAACCGTACGAGATGTACGCACCGGCGACGAGCAGCACGATCATGGGGACGGCGAGAACCGCCATCACCTTGGCGCGAATGCCAAGCCGTCGCAGCATGTCGATCCCTTCCTTCACCCGACTCTGGGTGTCACCCGCGTTCGATCAGCGATCTGATCGATCCGTGGAGTCCCCGTTCGCAACTCATCGGCTCTTGGACGGAGGACCATTAGCCCGCGGCAGAGTTTGCCATGGACCTCACCCCGGCGGATACGCCGGTTTGGTCCGGGCCTGTGGTAGTTCGTCACGGACGATACGGTCGTCATCGTGCGAGCAGTGGTGATCTCCGAACCGGGCGATCCGGACGTCATGGTGGTGGACGAGGTCGACGAGCCGATCCTCGGGCCCGCGGATCTTCTCATCCAGGTGGCCTCCGCGGGGGTCAACCGCGCCGATCTCCTGCAAAGAAGTGGGAACTACCCTCCGCCGCCCGGCGCGCCCGCGTGGCCCGGCATGGAGGTCGCCGGCGAGGTGCTGGTCGGCCAGCCGGGGTTCCCCGTCGGTTCCCGCTCCGCGGCCCTGCTCGCGGGGGGCGGCTACGCGGAGCGCGTCGTCGTCCCGGCCGCGCTCGCGCTCGCCGTCCCCGACGGCCTCACGACGAGGGACGCGGCGGCACTGCCCGAGGCGCTCGCGACGGTGTGGTCCAACTTCGAGGCCGCCCACCTCGCGGCCGGCGAGACCGTGCTGGTCCGCGGCGGGTCCGGCGGCGTCGGCTCCGTGGCCGTCCAGGTGGCCCGCGAGGCGTACGGCGCGCGCACCCTGGCGACGGCCGGCGGACCCGCCCGCGTAGCCAGGCTCGCGGAGCTCGGCACCGACGTCCCCCTCGACCACCGCGCCGACGACCTGGTCGCGCAGGTGCTCGCCGCGACCGGCGGCCGGGGCGTCGACGTGATCCTCGACGTGCTCGGCGCCGGCGGCCTGGCCGACAACCTCGCGATGCTCGCCGACGGCGGGCGGCTGGTGGTCATCGGCATGCAGCGCGGGCGGAGGGCGGAGATCGACCTCGGCCTGCTGCTGAGCCGGCGGCTGTCGGTCATCGGCACCACCCTGCGATCGCGTGCGGCGCCGGACAAGGCGCGCATCATGGCCGGCGTCCGCGAGCACCTGTGGCCGCTCGTGGCCGAGGGGCGGATCCGGCCGATCGTGCACGCGGCCCTCCCGCTGGACCAGGCGCCCGCCGCGCACCGGCTGCTCGACTCCGGCGAGGTGTTCGGCAAGCTCCTGCTCGAACCGAGATAGCCGCACTTGTGACTGGTGCTCACTCCTGTGGCACCCGCGAGTGCTCAGGAGTTCACTCGCGACACAAGTGCGGCTAGGTCGGGCCACCTACGCCGGCGGGGGCGCCTCGTCAGGCGCGTCGGAGGCGCGGGCGGTGAGCGCGATCGCACCGGAGACCAGCAGCAGGCCGACGACCTCCAGCCCGTGCGGGACCTGGTGCAGCGCGACGGCGCCGACCACCGCCGCGGTCGCGGGCAGCAGCGCCAGCAGGACCGCGAACGTGGCCGGCCGCATCCGCCGCAGCACCACCTGCTCGATCGCGTACGGGATGACCGAGGACAGCACGCCCACGCCGACGACGGCCACCAGGAGCGCCGGGTCGTCGAGCACCGGCGCCGCCCCCGCCGCCAGGAACGGTGCGAACGCGAGCGCCCCCGCGGTCATCGCGACGGCCAACCCGGTCACTCCCCCGCTCGCTGCGGTGGCCACGCGCCGGCCGAGCAGGATGTAGCCGGCCCACAGCGCGGCGGCGAGCAGCGCCGCGACGAGCCCGGTCCGCGCGTCCGCACCGCCGTCCAGGCTGACGCCCGCGAGCAGCACGACCCCGACGGCCGCGACCCCGATCGCCACCCGGTCCCGCCACCCGTGCCCGGTCAGCGCCGCCACGGCCACCGGCCCGGCGAACTCGATCGCCACCGCGGTGCCGAGCGGCAGGTGGTCGATGGCGACGTAGAACGACACGTTCATCGCCGCGAGCACCACGCCGAACAGCAGGACGGTACCCAGGTCGCGCCGCGTCCAGCGGGTGCGCCAGGGACGACGCCAGACGACGAGCACCACGGCCGCCACGAGGATGCGCAGCCACGCGACCGTGGGCGCGGCGAGCGTCGCGAACAGCCCGACCGCGAGCGCCGCACCGGCGTACTGCGCGAGCCCCGACAGGACGAACAGCAGGGGTGCGGGCACCGGCCCAGGCTAGGGCTACGAGCTCGCGGGGAGGCGGGCGACGTCGAGGTAGAAGGTGCTGATCCGCCGCACGGCGCCGGTGAACGCGTCCCAGTCGAGCGGCTTGGAGACGTAGGCGTTCGCGTGCGCCGAGTACGCACGGACGATGTCCTCCTCGGCGTCGGAGGTCGTCAGCACCACGACGGGGATCGGCGCGAGGTCCGCGTCAGCCTTGATGCGCTCGAGGACCTCGCGCCCGTTCACCTTCGGCAGGTTGAGGTCCAGCAGGATCAGCGTCGGCCGCGGTGCACCAGCGTGGGTGTCCCGGTGGTAGAGGTAGTCGAGCGCCTCCTGGCCGTCCTCCACGCTCGCGAGGGCGCTGGCCGCGCCGTGCTGCTCGAAGACTTCTTGAACCAGGAGCCGATCCCCGGGGTCGTCCTCGACGAGGAGGACCGAGGGAGCGATCGCTGCAGAGACCATGGTGACCAGTGTGGCAGGTTGATCATGGTGTTCGCACTGGTCACGGCACCCTCGCGGTTCGTGATGCGCGCGCCTTCTCGAGGCGCGACGATGCGCGCATGACTCTTGTGCGCCGGGTCGCCGGCCCAGCTGCCGCCGCTGTGGCGGTCGCGTCGCTCGCCAGCTGCTCACTGGGGGGCGCTACCGGGACCGAGGCGACACAACCGCTCGGCGACGCCGTCGATGCCGCATCCTCGGCGGTCGCGACGTCGCAGCTGGCGACCGACCTGCTGGTCCGCCACCGCGCCACCGCGACCGTCGTCGACACCGCCTTGCTCGACCAGATCCACGTCCTCGACTCCTCGACGTTCGCGCTCATGACGGCCCTGCCGGGTGACCCGGCCGCGATCGATCTGCGCGGCGACGCGATCCAGGCGGTCGCCGACGCGGCGGCGGCGGTCGCGGACGCGCGCGCCTGGACGAACAGCGCTCGCACCTCACCTGCACGGACAGCCGGGGTGGTCGGGTCGCTCGATGACAGCGCGGACGCCCTCGACGAGGTCTCCGCAGCGATCGAGGGCTCGTGAAACGGCTCCTCGGCGTCGCTCTCGGCGTTCTCACGGCGATCGGCGGGTTCCTGGACATCGGGGACCTCGTCACGAACGCCGTCGTCGGGTCCCGGTTCGGCCTGTCGTTGGCCTGGGTGGTCGTCGTGGGGGTCGTCGGGATCTGCCTCTTCGCCCAGATGTCCGGCCGGGTGGCCGCCGTCAGCGGACGGGCGACGTTCGAGATCATCCGCGAGCGGCTCGGACCCCGGGCCGCCGGAGCGAACCTCGCCGCGTCGTTCCTCATCAACGTCCTGACCCTGACCGCGGAGGTCGGCGGCATCGCGCTCGCCCTGCAGCTGGCCAGCAGCGTCGAGCCTCGGCTGTGGGTGCCCGTCGCCGCACTCGCAGTCTGGTTCGTCCTGTGGCGCGTGAAGTTCTCGATCATGGAGAACGTCACCGGCCTCGTCGGCCTGACGCTCGTCGTCTTCGCCGTCGCCCTGTTCAAGCTGGGACCTGACTGGGGCGACCTCGCGCAGCAGGCGATGACGCTCGCCCCCACCAGCACCGAGACGTGGCCCACGTACTGGTACTACGCGATCGCGCTCTTCGGAGCGGCGATGACGCCCTACGAGGTGTTCTTCTTCTCCTCGGGCGCCGTCGAGGAGAAGTGGACGGCCAAGGACGTCGGGCAGTCGCGCCTGAACGTCCTGATCGGCTTCCCCTTCGGGGGCGTGCTGTCCATCGCGATCGCCGCCTGCGCCGCGGTCGTGTTCCTGCCGCAGGCGATCGAGGTCGACTCCCTGTCCCAGATCGTGCTGCCGGTCGCGCTCGCCGGCGGCAAGCTCGCCCTGGCCGTGGTGATCGTCGGCATCGTCGCCGCGACCTTCGGGGCGGCGCTCGAGACGTCGCTCTCCAGCGGCTACACGCTGGCGCAGTTCCTGGGCTGGTCGTGGGGCAAGTTCCGCCGGCCCACCCAGGCGGCGCGCTTCCACCTCACGATGATCGTCGCGCTGCTGATCGGCGTCGCGATCCTCATGACGAGCGTGGACCCGGTCAAGGTCACCGAGTTCTCGGTCGTTTTCTCGGCCATCGCCCTGCCGCTGACCTACCTGCCGATCCTCGTCGTCGCGAACGACCCCGAGTACATGGGCAAGCACGTCAACGGCCGGGCGACCAATGCGCTGGCCATGGTCTACCTCGTCATCATCCTCGTCGCGTCGCTCGCGGCGATCCCCCTCATGATCGCGACGGGAGCCGGCTCATGACGTACGCGCAGGACCCACCGCAGGCCGGGCGCGTCCTCGACGCGCGACTGCACCTGCTCGACCGCCAGCTGCTCGACGTCGACGACGTCCCGATCACCACGATCGACGACCTGGAGGTGCTCGGCACAGACGGCGACCCCGACCCCTCCGGCGGCCACGCGGTCCTCACGAGCCTGCTCACCGGGCCCGTCCTGGGGACGCGCCTGTTCGGCGGACGCCCGCCGTCCTCGCGGCTGGAACGGATCCGCTGGTCCCACGTCGCTGACGTCGGGACGGCGGTGCGCCTGGGCATCCATGGTGAGGAGCTCGACGCGACCTGGGTCGAGCGGTGGGTCCGCGACCACATCATCGGCCGCATCCCGGGAGGGCGCCATGATCCTGAGTGACCTGCTCGACACGCCCGTGACCGACGCCGACGGGACGCGGGTCGGTTACGTGATCGACGTGCGGTTCGTCCTGGACGGGCCGCCCGACGGCCTGCTCGCCGCACCCCGCCTGCACGGCCTGCTCGTCAGCCCGCGGACCGGGACGTCGTTCCTCGGGTACGAGCGCTCCGGCGTGCGCTCACCGGCGTTCCTCGCGCGCTGGTTCGCGTGGCGGCACCGCGGCACGTTCCTGGTCCACTGGACCGATGTCGCGTCGGTAGCCGACGGGCGGGTGGACCTCGCGGCCGACCATCGCAGGTGGTCGCCGACCCTGACGGGTTCGACCACCGAGCGCTGACCTGCCCGTTCGGGCTGCGCTCGCGGGCCCGACACCGCACCATGGGAACGCCCGGCGCGAGCGGTCGAGACCACGGCCCGACGATGCGCCGGGGAGCCGTCGCGCACGCGCGACAGGGAGGCACGATGACACTGACCGTCGCGCCCGCGCGCCTCATGGTCGGGGACGCCCTGCGTGCGCTCGCCGCGGCGAGCGTCGTCGTCGCCGCGTGGCAGTGGGGCCCGGTCGGGGCCGCCCTGTTCCTCCTGGTGCTGGGAGGGACCCTCGTCCCACGGGCGATCGGCGCGCCCACCGCTCTCGACGTGGCGTACTGCGCGGTCCTGCTCCTCGCCGCCTACGCGGCCCAGCTCGACTGGTACGTCGCCATCGGGTGGCTCGACGTCGCGGTGCACGCAGTGGCGACGGCGCTCATCGCCGTCGTCACCTGCCTGGCGCTCGCGCGGTGGGGCGGGCTGGACCGGGACGTCCTGGGTGGGTGGCTCAGCGGCATCGCTGTCGCGTCCACGGGCGCCGCACTGGCTGTGCTGTGGGAGCTGGGCGAGTGGTTCGGCCACACCTGGCTCGACGACCGCATCCAGGTCGGCTACACCGACACGATCGGCGACCTCGCGGCGGGGTTCGCCGGTAGCGTCGTCGCCGGAGTGGTCGTCGCCCGGAGCGCCCGCCGATGAGTGCGGTGACCGTCTCGGTCGTGATCCCCACCCGCGACGACGCCGAGGCTCTCGCCGTGTGCCTCGCCGCACTGCGCCGGCAGACCGTCGCGCCGTGGGAGGTCGTCGTCGTCGACAACGGCTCCTCGGACGAGAGTGCTGCCATCGCCGCGGCGTGGGGCGCGCGGGTCGTCTCCGAGCTGCGCGTCGGGATCCCCGCCGCGGCGGCCGCGGGGTACGACGCGGCGAAAGGGGACGTGATCGCTCGCCTGGACGCCGACTCCCGCCCGGACGAGGGGTGGGTGGAGCGGATCGCCGCGCGGATGAACGCCGACCCGGAGCTCGTCGCCCTGACAGGCACGGGCCGCTTCGTCGACCTGCCCGCGTGGTCGCGGACGGTCATGTCCGCCGCTTACCTAGGTGCGTACTACCTGTTCGCCTACCTCGCGCTCGGGCACGCACCGCTGTGGGGCTCGAGCATGGCCGTGCGGCGCGAGGCGTGGCTGGCGGTCCGCGAGGACGTGAGCCTGGAGGACGTGCACGACGACCTCGACCTCGCCTTCGCGCTCGGCCCGCACAGGCGGATCCGCTTCGACCGAGCGCTGACCGTCGGGGTCTCCGCTCGCTCCTTGCGCGGCCGGGCACAGCGTCGCCGCCGGCTGGACCGAGCCTGGCGGACCTTGCGGCTGAACTGGCGTCAGGCACCCCCGTGGCGACGGTGGTGGCACCGGATCGCCGGCCCACGGGCTGACGGTGCCGCTCAGGCGACCTGATACTCGAGCAGCACACTCGGCAGCGTCGAGACGAGCTCCCGAGCCAGGAAGCCGACGGGACCCACCGACGCCGCCAGCCGATCACCGGCGCCGGAGTGCAGCGCGAGGCCCCAGCAGGCGGCCCGGGGCAGGTCGGTCCCGCTCGCGACGATGCCGGCGACGGCGCCGGCCAGCACGTCGCCGCTGCCCGACGTCCCGAGGCCCGAGTGACCGCTGCCCGAGGCCCACGCCCGACCGTCCGGTGCGGCGACGTGCCCCGACAGGACGACGACGGCGCCGTACCTCACGGCGACGGCTGCTGCTGCCGCCGGTGCGGCACGTTCCGGCCCGTCGAGCAACCTGGCCGCCTCCGCAGCGTTCGGGGTGAGGACCACCCTGCCGGCGAGCACGCGCTGCGCGGCCGGCACATCGGGCAGGACGCCGAGCGCGAAGGCGTCGAGGAGGACCGGCGTATCGGCGGGCAGCATCGAGCAGATGTCCTCGATGACGGCCCGGGAGCCGTCGGGGTGGTCCAGACCCGGTCCGATGACGACGACGTCCGCACGCTCGACCTCCTCGGCCAGACGCGGTCCCGACGCTCCCGTCACCGAGCCCGAGCGGGATTCGGGCAGCCCGACGACGCCCGCCTCAGGTACAGCGGTGGCAACGCCGGCGGCTGCCGACGACGCCACGGCAAGGGTCAGCCGGCCCGCCCCCACCCGGAGCGCCGCCTCTCCCGCGAGCATCGCCGCACCGGGCGTGGTCAGCGAGCCGCCCACGACCAGCACCCCTCCGCGATCGTCCTTCGAACCCCTGCGGTCCGGCAGCGGCCACGAACGCAGGAGCGCCGGCGTGATCGGCTCAGCGGACATGGTCCGTGTCTCCCTCGTGGCGCGTGATCGGGACGTCGAGCTCCGCGAGGTGGGCCACGTCGTCGAAGGAGCTGGTCCGCCAGCCCTCGTCGGCGCGGTCGATGATGCTCACCGAAGCGTTGCGCACGCCGTGGGCGCGGACGAGCTCGAACAGCCCCTCCTCGGTCAGGCCCTCCAAGACGTAACGGACGAGTGCCACGACCGCGTCGTGCGTGACGACGAGGACTCGCCGGCCGTCCTCGCGCCGTTCGGTGTCGGCAAGGAAGGAACGCAGCCTCAGGGCGACGTCGGCCCATGACTCGCCCCCGGGCGGCCGGTAGTAGAACTTGCCCAGCAGCGCACGCCGAGCAGCCTCGTCGGGGAACAGGTGGGCGATCCCGCGAGAGGTCAGCCGATCGGTGATGCCGAGCTCGCGGTCTCGCAACCGCTCGTCGAGCCGCACCGGCACGTCCACGCCGGCGGCGTCCAGCGCAGCGGCTGCCGTCTGCCGAGCCCGCAGGTACGGCGAGCACCAGACCACGTCGGGACGCTCGGCCCGCGGGACGGCCGCGAGCCAGGCGCCCAGCGCGCGGGCCTGAGCGGTGCCGCGCTCGCTGAGCGGCGTGTCCGCGTCGCGAGTCTCGATCTCCAGGACGTCGGCGCCTGCTCTCTCCGCCGCCGCGGCGGCCAGATTCCCGACGCTCTCCCCGTGCCGGACGAGGACGAGCCGGCTCGCTCCGGACGCCGTACTCACGAGGCGTCCCTCGCCCTGGCGGGCCAGGCCAGCAGCACGCACAGATCGCGGTCGCCGCTGGTACCGGTCAGTGTGGCCCTGGCTACTGCTCGCACCCCTGCCACCTCGAACATCCACAGCTCCCTGTCGGCGATCCGCGCCCACGACGCCGGCAGTCGGCCTAGCGTCGTCCCCTCCCGGGTTCGCACCGAGACCTGACTCTCGGGTTCTCGCGCCAGCACCACACGAAACCTCCCGAGGAGGTCCCGGCGCCAGTCGCTGACGTCGTGCTCGGACTCGCGGAAGTCGACGACCCGGACCGTGACGTGCCCTCCGGCGGCCGGGAACTCGCGCTCCCCGCTCGTGGAGGTCGCCGACCTGGCTCCCGCGTCGGTCGCGATGCCCTGTGCCTCTCGCCCCTTCACCCTCAGTGCCCTTCCGTGTGGTCGCGGGGCGGGTCCGCCTGCTCGCGCAGTGCCTTCCCCCGCTCGATGTCCTTGTCGAGCTTGGCCTGCTTCTTGTCGCTCGCTTTGGTGTCGCGCGGGGGGAGCTGAATGGTCTCCTCGGCGGCGATGCCGCCCTGCAGCTCACGTCCTCGTTCGACCTCGGCGTCGAGCTCGGCGCCGAACAGCAGCGCCAGGTTGGTGATCCACAGCCACAGCAGCAGGACGATGACGCCCGCGAGCGACCCGTAGGTCTTGTCGTAGCTGGAGAAGGTCGCGACGTAGAAGGCGAAGGCTGCCGAGGCGAGCACCCAGACGAGGATCGCGACGACCGCACCGAGGCTGACCCACCGGAACTTCGGCTGCTTCACGTTCGGGGTGGAGTGGAACAGGATCGCGACGGCGGCGACGACGAGGACCACGACGACCGGCCACTTGGCGATGTTCCACACCGTGACGAAAGCGTCGCTGAGCCCGATGGTCTGCCCCACCGAGCTCGCCACCCCGCCGGAGAGGACCACCATGGCGACGATGAGGACGGCGATGACGACGAGCACGAGCGTGACGAGCAGCAGAGCGGGCCGCAGCTTCCAGATGGGCCGGCCCTCGTCGACCTCGTAGACCCGGTTCATTCCGCGGCTGAACGCGGCGACGTAACCCGACGCGGACCAGAGGGCCAGCACGAGGCCGATGACCAGTGCGAGCCCCGCGGACGGAGCCTGGGTGAGGCGTTCGAGAACGGGAGTGACGCTGTCGGCCGCGGAGGTCCCGCCGACGTCCTCGACGATCTTCGCCACGTTGTCGACCATCGCCTGCGGATCCCCGACCAGCCCGAAGAGCGACACGACGGCCAGCAGGGCCGGCGCGATCGCCAGCACGGCGTAGTAGGTCAGGGCCGCGGCGAGGTCGGTGCACTGGTCCTTGCCGAACTCGCGCAGGGTCTTGCGCACGACGTAGAGCCACGAGCGCTTGCTCAGGTCCCCGGGCGAGTCGGGCTTGCGCGGGTCCTCCGGGTCGGGCGCGTCGGCCTTCGCGGTGGCGGTGTCTTCCTGGGACACAGATCATCCTCCAGCTCCGGGTGCGGGGCGAGGCACGCCGTCGTGCCTCGCCCCGCACGTCCTACAGGCCCCGGCTCTCCCCGCTGAACGGGTCGTCGGCGACGTGCGCACCCCCGCCGTCGGTCGGCCCGTCGTCGTCGTGCTCAGAACCCGTGGCCTGCGCCTTGACGTCCTGAACCGCCGATCGGCCCTCCTCCTGCACGTGCGCGGCCGCCTCGGTGGCCGTGTCCTTCACCGCCGCCGCGGCGTCCTGCGCGGGCGCCTTGAGGTTCGCTGCGACATCCTGCGCCGCGCCCTTGACGTCCTCGACGAACGGAGCGGCCTGGTCCTTGGCCGACGTCGCGAGGTCCTGCTCCTGACGCGTCGAGGGCAGCAGGGAGGCGACGAGCCACCCGGCGCCGAAGGCGATCAAGCCCGCGGCGAGCGGGTTGCCGCGAGCTCGTTCGCGCGCCGTCCCCGGCAGCGCAGAGGTCTTGCCCGCGAGCGAAGAGGCCGCCGAGCTGGCCGAGTCTGTGCCGTCGGACACGCTGCCGATGACGCGGTCCTTGACGCCGGACGCCGCGGACTTCAGCTTGTCGGCCTGACGGTGGGCCGCCTGGCTGGGGCTGACCTTGTCGGACAGGGCGTCGACGTCGGAGCTCAGCTCGGAGCGGGTGCGCTCGATGTCGGCGCGGATCTGGTCGGGATCGGTGCTCATCAGTTCTTCTCCTCGTGTCCTTGCAGGGCGTTCGGGATCTTCTTGACGGACTCCGCGGTGCGCGGCAGTCCCTTGACGCGGCGGGCCTCGGCCCGGCCTCGGACGAAGAGCACGGCGCCGATCACGCCCCACACCACGGCGACGACGAGCGCGGCCCAGGACCGGCCCATCGCGTTCCCGAGCGCCCACCACAGCCCGACGCTGAGGAACAGCAGGACCATGTGCCCGGCCACGCCTGCGCCGGCGAACATCGATCCGCCCTTGGCGGCCTGCTGCGCGGACTGGCGCACCTCGGCCTTGGCGAGCTCGACCTCTTGGCGCAGCAGCGTCGACAGGTCACGCGTCACGTCACCGAGCAGGTCACCGACCGACGCGCGGGGCGGGGCCTCGCCCGGCACCGAGTCGCTCACAGCCCACCACCGCCGTAGGTGGCGGCCGTCGGCGTGCTCTCGTACGACGACACGGGCGGCGACGGGTACTCGCGGTCCGCGGGAGTCGGTCCGGCCTGCGACGGCGCGTCGGTCTGCGACGGGCTGTCCTTCAGCGCGCGGGTCAGGCGACCGACGAGCAGACCGGCGCCCGCAGCGACGAGCAGGAACGTGCCCGGGCGACGACGCGCGAACGACCGCACCTCCTCGAGGACGTCCTGCGGCCCGTGTCCCTCGAGCCAGTCCCCGACCTCTCCGGCACGCCGGCCGAGGTCCCGGGCGAGGTCGCTCGCCACGCCGGGCTCCGCCGGTGCGGAGGCCATCTCGCCGAGCTGGTCGCCGAACGAGCGCAGGCCCGTCGCGAGGCGCTGCTGCTGGCCGCTGGTCTGGTCGGCCAGCTCGCTGCGCGTCTGGTCCCACAGGTCGCGAACTTGGCGCTGCGCCTCCTGCTTGACGTCGCTCGCGCCGCTGCGCGCCTCGCCCAGCAGGGAGCTGGCGGCGTCGCCCGCGGATCCGGCGACGTTCTTGGCCTTCTCAGCGGCGCCACCGGACTCCGTGCCGGCACCTGCGCCACTGGTGGATGCGTCGTCGAGGGCGGGCGCGTGCAGGGCACTGGTCCGGATCGGCTCGCTGGGTGCTTCGCCTGCCGCAGGGACCGCGCGGGTGTAGTCGTCAGTCATGAGGTGGCCTCGTCTTCTGGATGGGATGGCCTGCACCGCGGGCGCTGCCCGCCGGTACGGCACTCAGGGCGGTGTCACGCGCGATCGCGAGCGTCGCGCTGGTCGGCGCCGGGTGACGTTTCCTGCCCCCCCGGGCGGTTGGACGGACCCTGCGCTGGGCCCGACAAATGGGACGGTATGTCGACCCGTTCGTGCCCGCCACCCGAAGCGGCACGCGTCAGGTCAGGCCCATCCGCCCACATACGCGGCGACGTCGGGCGCCTGTGTGATGACCCTGCAGTCGGCGGTCCGGGCCTCCCGAACCGGGAAGAGGCCCTGGTCGTTGTGGCGCTCGGACCTCGCCACCGCGCGACGCGAGACCACGCGCACGCACGGCGTGCCCGCGGCGTCGGACAGTGTCAGCACCCCCAGCTGCTCGGCCGCGACCCGCTCGACCGCCCTCCGCAGGGCGCCAGGGCTCAGGTACGCAGGCACCACGATCTCGACGTCGAGGCGCACCCGGTCGTAGATCCGGCCGGCGTCCGCGGCCCGGCCGTCGATCGCAGCCTGCGGCAGGTCCGCCAGGACCTGGTCGGCGAGCACGAACCGCGCGGCCTCGTCGAGGCCGTGCGGCAGCTGGACCAGCACGTCGACGTGCCGCGGCACCTCACCTCGCGGACCGGAACCCGGCAGCGGCACGAGCTCAGCCAGGCGAAGCGCCTCGTCGTTCCTCGCGGCGAGCAGGCCCTCCGGTCGAGCGGACGCGTCAGGCCCGTCGTGCCAGGCCACCGCACCCGGCACGTGCGCGAAGACCGCGCCGGCGAGCCACGCGCGGTAGGCCCACTCCCAGTCCTCGCCGCCGTACGAGGTGAAGCTCTCGTCGTACCCGCCGCTGGCCTCCAGCAGGCTGCGCGAGCACGCCGTGACGGCTCCGATGACGTAGCGATAGCTGCGGTCGTCGGCGTCGAGCAGGTCACGGGACCGTTGGTATGCCTCTCGCAGCCATCGGGGTTCGGGCAGCTCGTGCGCCGGGCCGGCCAGCTCGACGGGATCCTCGGCGAGCACGTCGGCGAGGTTCGCGTGGCGCCGTCGCCCGACGGTCACGCAGTCGGGGGAGAGTGCGGGCAGGCGCGTCAGGGCCCGGACGTAACCGGGCTCGGGCGCGGTGTCCGCGTCCAGCTGCACGATCAGGTCGTGCCGCGCGGCGGCGATCCCGAGGTTGCGGGCCGCCGCGAGCCGGAAGCCCCGGTCCGCCTGACGCGCGAGTCGGACCCCCGGGGGGACCTCGGGGGCGACCGGAGATCCGTCGTCCACGACCACCACGTCCAGCAGGTCAGGCGGATAGTCCTGCGCCCCGACGGCCGCCAGGGTGCGGGCCAGCTGCGCGGGCTGGTCGTAGTGAGCGATCACGACGGAGATCGGGGGCAGGGGATCCGGGTAGAGGCCGTCGAGCAGGTCCCACCGGTTCTGCGGGAGCGCGCGAGGTCCGGGCGTCACGCCGTCTGCCAGACCGCGAGGTAGGACCTGGCGGCATCGGTGAGGTCGGGTCGCAGGTCCGCCGACTCGGTCAGCCACGTCGAGCTCGGGTCACGCCACGCCGCTCCGACGGCCGCCCACAGCTGCTCGGGCTCGACGAGCTCGACCAGCCCCGGTCGCAGCCGGTCCATCTCCTCGCTGTACCGGGAGCGGAGCACGATCGCCCGACGCCCGTGCTCAGCCCACTCGAGCAAGGTGCGCGACGCGGACACGTGCTGGTGGGCGACGACGGGGACGCCGTTGCCCGCGAGCTGTGCGCGGTACTCCGGCCGATCGAGCACTCCAGTCACCTCGAGCGACGCGCCGGCCGCAGCGATGGCGTCTCGCAGGTCACTGAGCTCTTGCTCGTGGCCAGGGGACGAGCCGCCGATCGCGACCACCTGCACCGCGCCGGTTCCGCCGGGCGTCGTGACCGCGGCCCGCACCGCCGCATGAGCGGCCTCGAGGTGGCCCTTGCCGGGGTAGACCCAGCCCGCGACCAGGACGCGGAGCTCACCGCCACGCGCGGCGCGCGCTCCGGGCGCCGGGGCGACGGCGCGCGCCGATCCGAGGGGGACCACGTACGCATCGGCACTGACGTCCGCGCCCACATGGTCGCGAAGCAGCGCGCGCTCGTGCTCGCTGCTCACCACGACGCGTCGGGCCGCACGCGCCATCCGGCCGTAGCCCGCAGCCCGGCGCTCGAGACGGCCCGGCCCGTCGGACGGCTGCGGAACGTCATGCAGGGTGATCGAGACGTCGCAGCGCGCCGCCACCTCGTCCAGGACGTCCGCTGCCGCGGACGGCGAGCTGCCGAGCAGGTGGTCGGTGACGTGGACGTGCAGCGGCCGCCCGCCCGACGCCAGGCCGACGAGCTCCGCGGCGTCAGCGACCGGGACGATCCGCGCAACCGGCACCAGCCCGGCCACCGCCGACGCCAGATCGGCGGCGTAGCCGCTCACGCCGTGCCCAGGCGGGCCGAGGATGACGAGGTCGGGGCAGGGCGTCGGCATGGAGGCATCGTCGTCCAGTCGCGGGTCCGGGGCGACCGGGACAGACTGACGCCACCGCAGACCCGGATCGACGACATGGAGGCAACCTTGGGGGCACCGACCCACCTCGCCACCCGTGCCGGTGCCCGCATGATCCGCGTCGCGTCCGTCCCGGCGAGCCACCCCTACGTCCGCGCGGTGACTGCCGACCCCGACATCGTGGTCCTGCCCGACCCGCCCGTTCCCGGCGGCGCACCGGGCCAGTGGTGGCCCCCCGTCGTGCTCGACGCGGCCTGGGTCGAGCGGCACGCGGAGGACGCTGACGTCGTGCACGTCCACTTCGGCACCGAGTCGTTCGGGCTCGCCGAACTCCGCGCGGCGCTCGATGCGGCGCACCGGGTCGGGTGGCCGGTCGTCATGACCGTCCACGACCTCGAGCACCCGCAGCTCCGCGACCAGGACCACTACGTCGCACAACTGGGCATCTTGCTCGAGCTGGCCGACGCCGTCCTGACCCTCACCCCCGGAGCCGCCGACGAGGTCTGGCGCCGGTGGGGCAGGCACGCGACGGTCGTCCCCCACCCCCGGGTGCTGCCACCGGGTTGGTCCGCTCCCCATCCCGACCGGGCCGCTCCGGGCGCGCGCAAGGTCGCGACGCACCTCAAGGACCTCCGGCCGGGCATCGACGCCCCCTCAGCGGTCCGTGCCCTGGCCGACGCGTCCCGGGGCCTGGTCACGGCGGGTGCGGACGTCGAGGTGCACCTGCGGGACCGGACGCGCGACGACCCTCTCGCGGCAGCGCTGCGCGCGCAGTGCGCGTCCGAAGGGCTGACCCTGGTCGAGCACGCGCGGTTGGACGACGACGAGCTCGCCGCGCACCTCGCGACGCTCGACGCGTGCCTCCTGCCCTACGGCCACGGCACGCACTCCGGCTGGCTCGAGCTGTGCTGGGACCTGGGCGTCCCCGTCATCGTCCCGCGGATCGGCTTCCTGGCAGAGCAGCACGAGGACGGCAGCGTGCTCTCGATCGCGCCGTTCGACCAGCCCGAGGCGGTCGGTGACCTGGAACATGCGCTTGACCTGGCGCTTCGTATGCCCTCCGCACGGAGCACTGACCGGCGCGAGATCGTCGCGCGCCGGGCCCAGGAGCGCGCGGTGGCCGACAGGATCGTCGTCGAGACCCATCGCGCGCTCTACAGCCGGCTCGTCGAGGGCGCGCGATGACCACGTCCCTCGACATCCTGGTCGTCGCGCCGCTGCGCTTCCCGCTCGGCCCCCCGCACGCCGGCGGGCTCGAGTCGATGGTGTGGAACGAGGTGCGCGCCCTGCGCGACCGCGGGAACCGGGTGGACCTGATCGCCGTCGAGGGCTCGGACCAGCTCGATCCCGGGCATCCCGAGTTCCGTCTGCCGCGGGTCATCTGGGGATCGTCCGCCGAGGCCACCGACGCGACCTGGCCGGCAGCCTCTTTGGGCCGCACGGTCGCGGCGCTCGACGACGCGCTCGACGAGGTCGGGGCAGCCCGGAGGTGGGACGTCGTGCTCAACCACTGCCTGCACCCGCTGCCGCTACGTCGGGCCCACGAGCTCGGCGCGCCCATGGTCACGACGTTGCACACGCCGCCGGAGACCTCGCTCGTGTCCGCCGCGCGCGCGGCGCCCGAGTCGGCGACCTTCCTCGCGGTGAGTGAGCACACCCGGGCGGCGTGGGCCCACGCGGGCGTCGCCGCCACCCTCCTGCACAACGGCGTGTGCGTCGACGACTGGCCGCTCGGCCCGGGCGGCGACGACCTCGTGTGGTTCGGTCGGATCGTGCCCGAGAAGGCCCCGCACCTCGCGATCGAGGTCGCCCGGCGGCTCGGTCGACGCATCGTCCTCGCGGGCAGGGTGGGCGACGAACGATACATGCGCGGCGTAGTTGGGCCGATGCTCGGCCCCGACGCACGGTGGAGCGGTCACCTCGACCAGGCGGCACTGGCGAGTTTGGTCGGGAGGAGCGCGGTCACGCTGGTCACCTCGGTGTGGGCGGAACCCTTCGGCCTCGTCGCACCGGAGTCGCTGTGCTGCGGGACGCCGGTGACCGGCTTCGCCGTCGGCGGCCTGCCCGAGGTGCAGCACAAGAGCGTCGGCATGGCCCTTGGGCCGGCCGACGACCTCGACGCCCTCGTCGATGCCGCCGCCGTCCTCGCCGCCCGCGGCCGAGCACCATCCTTCCGCCGAGCGGTGCACGATGCCACTCGGGAGTCGTTCTCCCTGGACGCTCGGGTGCACCGCCTCGAGGCGGTCCTCCAGCGCGCCGTGGCCACCGCGGGGCAGGAGGTCGCGTGACCCGACCGACTGTCGCCTGGTACGTGCACCACCACGGATCGGGCCACGCCACTCGGTTGCGCGCCATCGCCGCCCACCTCGACGAGCCGGTGGTGGCGCTCGGTTCGATGGACCGACCCCCGGAGCTGCCCGATCACGTGGCATGGGTGAGGCTGGAGCGCGACGACGAGCAGGAGCCGGGCCTCGCCCCGCCGGCTGAGCTCGACCCGACCGTGGGCGGGCTCCTGCACTGGGCGCCGCTCGGGCACCAGGGGCACCGACGCCGGCTCGCCCGCCTGGCGGAGGAGCTCACACACCACGCAGCCGGAGCCCTCGTGGTCGACACCTCCGTCGAGGTCGCCCTGCTGGGCCGGCTGCTCGGCGTCCCGACCGTGGTCGTGACGCAGCCGGGCCGGCGGGACGACGCCGCGCACGCGCTCGGGTTCGCGGCGGCGACCCGGATCATCGCGCCATGGCCCGAGCGGCTGCTCAGGCCGGACCACCTGGCGCCGGTGCAGGAGTCCGTGGTCTTCACCGGCGGCATCAGCCGGTTCGAGGGGTGCCAGCCGGATCCACCGCGGCCCGGCAGCGTGCTGGTGCTGGCGGGCGGAGGCGGGGCCGCCGTCGGTGCCGGGGACCTGGCACGAGCCCAGGAGGCGAGCCCTGACCGCACCTGGAAGCTGGCAGGGACCCTCGGGGACGCGTCGGGCGCATGGAGCGCGGACCCCTGGCCGGACCTGTCGTCAGCCGAGGTCGTCGTCACCTGGGCCGGGCAGAACGCGATCGCCGACGTCGCGGCTGCGAGCGCGCGGGCGGTCGTCGTCCCGCAGTCCCGTCCGTTCGACGAGCAGCACACGACCGCCCGCGCGCTGCGGGACGCCCGGCTCGCCGTGGTCCAGCCGGCCTGGCCGGAGCCGGAACGCTGGGCCGAGGTCCTCGATGAGGCGGACCGGCTCACGCCCAGCTGGGAGCAGTGGGAGGTCGACGGGGCGGCCCGTCGCGCCGCGGCCGTCGTCCACGCGGTCGCGACCGGGGCGGCGCGGTGAGCACAGCCGTCATCACGGTCTGCTCCGACGGCCGGCTGGCGCACCTGCGGCACCAGGCGATCGGGGTGCGGCGCCAAGGTGCGGACCTCTACGTCGTCACCTGGGTCGGCGAGGACCCCCCGGGGCCGCTCGATGCCGACCACGTGGTGCACGTCGCGCCCGGCCACGACGGGCTCCGTGTCGCCGCGGCCCGCAACGCGGGCGCGGACCTCGCCGTGCGCCTCGGCGCTGACGTGCTCGTCTTCCTGGATGCCGACTGCGTCCCCGGCGCGGAGCTTCTCGACCGGTACGCGGCAGCGGCCCGTGCCCGGCCCGAGGCGGTGCTGTGCGGACCTGTCACCTACCTGCCACCGGACGTCGACGTCGACGAGCCCGCCGAGCTCGTCAGCCGCACCGATCCGCACCCGGCCCGCCCGGCACCGGCCGACGGCGCGTTGCGCGACGCCCTGCCCGAGGAGTACCCGCTGTTCTGGTCGCTCTCGTTCGCCGTCACCGCGGCCACGTGGCGATCCGGTCCGCGCTTCGACGAGAAGTACGAGGGCTACGGCGCCGAGGACACCGACCTCGCGTTCCAGATGCGTGCGAGCGGCACACCGCTGGTGTGGGTCGGTGGCGCGCACGCCTACCACCAGCACCATCCGACGCAGTCCCCGCCGTGGCAGCACCTCGACGACATCCTGCGCAACGGGGCTCGGTTCGCGGCGCGCTGGGGCACGTGGCCGATGAGCGGCTGGCTGGACGCCTTCGCCGCCGCGGGCGCGATCAGCTGGGACGGCTCGACGTGGCGCCGGTCCGCTCCCGCCTGACCGGCCCGAGCAGCTCGTCGGCGGCGGTCAGGAGCAAGGGCGCGACCCGCTCCGGGGCGTAGGCGTCCGCGGAACGGGCCGCCGCCTGGCCGAGTCGGTCGCGGAGGGTCGCGTCGTCCAGCAGCCGCGCCACGGCGCGAGCCAGACCATCGGCATCGCCGGGAGCGACCATCAGGCAGTCCTCCTCGTCCGCGCAGAAGTCGTCGAACCCGCTGCCGCGCGTGACGACGAC
The DNA here is from genome assembly GCF_003755175.1 of Cellulomonas sp. PhB150. GTDB lineage: Bacteria > Actinomycetota > Actinomycetes > Actinomycetales > Cellulomonadaceae > Cellulomonas. The sequence goes on from NZ_RKHX01000003.1 coordinate 331,568, forward strand.
GGCCGCACCGAGTGCCTTTGCCTCGAGCGCGGCGTTGCCGAAGCCCTCCCACAGCGACGGGCACGTCACGACCGCCGCGGCGCGCACCCACGCGTGCAGCTGCTCCGCGGGCACGTGGCCCACGAGGTGCACGCGGCCGCGTGCGTCCGCCGGGACGAGATCGAGCAGGTCCCGCTTGTCAGGCTCGAACCGCGCGTCGCCGCTCGACCCGGCGAGGACCAGGTGGGCGTCCGGATGCGTGCGGCACAACCGCCCGAACGCGGCGGCCGCCTCGAGCACACCCTTGCGCCGCTCCAGCCGGCCGACGAAGAGGATGGTCGGGCCCGTGCGGGGCCACCACCCGGGCACCGATCCGGCCTGCGCCAGGGACCGGATTCGCGCCAGGTCGACCGTGTTCGGCACGACCCTCGACGGTGGGAGTCGGCCGAGCATCTGCCCGCTGCGCGCGGCCATGGCCCGCGAGATGGCGATGACCCCGGCGGATCGACGGATCTGGCGTACCTCCAGGTGCGACTGCACCACCTGGACCGCGCCCCGGCGCCAACCGAACGACGCCGGCGAGTAGCCCGACACCTGGTTCTGCAACGCGGTGCTGGTCGCCAGGTTGGTCAGCAACGGCGTGCGGCGTGCCAGCGATGCGCCGAGCGCGCCCCACTCGGGGAGGAAGACACGGTCGTAGGAACGGGCGCGCGACGCGCGGGCGACAGCGCGAGCACGCTGCGCTACGGCCAGCACGCCGCGGCCGCGGATGGGTGCGGTCCCGAGCAGCGCGACACCCCCGGGGGCCGAGGTGGACGTGAGCGGCTCGCCGGCCAGGACCAGCAGGTCGACGTCCGCGCCAGCCGCCACCAGCGCGGGCAGCAGGCCGGCGTAGTGGGTGCCGATCCCGCCCGTGTAGGTGGTCAGCCCCTCGTACTCGGGCGTCGCGACGAGCCATCGCCCGCCGTCCGGACTCACCGGACGGGCCCGCTGGCCCGCCGGCGTCAGGCGCGGCGCCACGCGTCGGTGACGAGGTGAGAGCCGGCCATCGGGCCCATCGTGAGCATGCCGCCGTCCACGGCCCAGGACGCCCCCGTGACGTAGCCGCCGTCGGGCCGGCACAGGAGGCGGACGACGGAGGCGACCTCCCGCGCGTCTCCCGGACGACCCAGCGGGACGCCCGGGCGGGCGGCCTCGAGGGGCGACTCGTCCTCCTGCCCGGTCATCGGCGTCGCGATCTCGCCCGGCGCGACGGCGTTGACGGTGATCCCGTGCTCGGCGAGCTCGAGTGCTGCCACCTTCACCAGGAGGCCGAGCCCGCCCTTCGCCGCGCAGTACGGCGCCGCACCCACGCGCGGCGCGTGCTCGTGGACGCTCGTGATGGCCACGATGCGGCCGCCGCTGCCCTGCTGGACGAGGTGGTGGGCACTGCGCTGCAGGCACAGGAACGCGCCGTCGAGGTCGACGGCGAGGACGTCACGCCACTCCTGCCACGTCACCTCCAGGAAGGGCGTCGCCGTGCCCGTGCCGGCACTGAGCACGACCGCGTCGAGCCCGCCCATCGCTCCCACGGCCTCGTCGACGACGCCAGGAGCTGACGTCGGGTCGGTCAGGTCCAGGTGCAGGAGGTGCGGTCGGGCGCCACGCGCGGTGACCTCCTCGGCCGTGCGGCGGGCTCCCTCCTCGTCGGCGTGCCACGTCAGCGCGACGTGCTCCGCGTCGTCGGCGAGCGCGACGGCACAGGCTTTGCCGATGCCCGAGTCGGCGCCGGTCACCAGGACGCGACGCGGTCCCGGGCCCGCCGTGGGGTCGGGCAGCCGGGGATCGGTGGATCGGGGGTCGGCCATCGCAGTCACACCCTTCGTGGGGAGGGATTCGGCCCGCTGCCGGACCGCCCGCCCAGGCTAAGCATGGCCCGCGGCGACCGCCTCCGGTCGCCCGATCGACGCGTTCGGCGCACCCTGGGTTCGGGCGCGTACAGGTGCGCCACCGACGACACGAGGAGCGGACGATGCGCGCACTGACCTGGCAGGGAACCGAGAACGTGAGCGTGGAGACGGTCCCCGACCCGCGCATCGAGGAACCCACCGACGCGATCATCAAGGTCACATCGACCGCGATCTGCGGGTCCGACCTGCACCTGTACAAGGTCCTGGGCATGTACCTGGATGCGGGCGACATCCTGGGCCACGAAGCCATGGGCGTCGTCGAGGAGGTCGGCTCCGCTGCGGGCAGCCTCGCCGTCGGCGACCGCGTCGTCATCCCGTTCAACATCTCCTGCGGCACGTGCTGGATGTGCTCACGCGGGCTGTTCGCGCAGTGCGAGACCACGCAGGTCCGCTCGCAGGGCACCGGCGCCTCCCTGTTCGGGTTCACCAAGCTCTACGGCCAGGTCCCGGGTGGGCAGGCCGAGTACCTGCGCGTGCCCCAGGCGCAGTTCGGCCCGATCGTCGTGCCCGACGACGGCAGCCCCGACGAGCGCTACCTCTACCTGTCCGACGTCGCACCTACCGCATGGCAGGCCGTCGAGTACGCCCAGGTTCCGCCCGGCGGCACGGTCGTCGTGGTCGGCCTCGGCCCGATCGGCCAGATGGCGGCCCGTATCGCCGCGCACCGGGGAGCCTCGAAGGTCATCGGCCTGGACCTGGTGCCCGAGCGGCTCGAGATGGCCCGCCGCCACGGCATCGACGTCATCGACATCAGCACCGTCGACGACCTCGCCGAGGCGGTCCGGGACCTGACCGGCGGCCGCGGACCGGACTCCACGATCGACGCTGTCGGCATGGAGGCCCACGGCTCGCCCGCGGCGTCCGCCGCCCAGAAGCTGGCGGGGCTGCTCCCCGACGCCGTCGCGCGGCCGTTCATCGAGAAGGCGGGCGTGGACCGCCTCGCGGCGCTGCTCACCGCGTTCGACCTCGTGCGCCGCGGTGGCACGGTCTCGATCGCCGGGGTCTACGGCGGCGCGATCGACGGGCTGCCGATGATGCAGCTGTTCGACAAGGGCCTGACGCTCCGGATGGGGCAGGCCAACGTCAAGCGCTGGATCGACGACCTGCTCCCCCTGGTCCAGGACCCGTCCGACCCGCTCGGCGTGCTCGACCTGCGCACCCACCGCCTCCCGCTCGAGCAGGCCCCTGCCGCCTACGAGATGTTCCAGAAGAAGGACGAGGGCTGCATCAAGGTCGTGCTCGACCCCGCTGTCGCTGTCTGAGTCCCTGGGATCTCTCCCGAGGTCCGGGGCAGGAAACGTCCGTCGGGCCTGAGCCGCGCACCATCGTGCGCCCGACCTTCCTCCAAGGTGCGACGACGCCGACGCACCTGCGCTCCGCGGACTCATCCGAGCTCCGCGCCCACCACGAGTGAGGGACCGACCATGTACCTGCACGTCCAACGTCTCATCCACGACATCGTCGCCGACGAGCCCGATCCCGCAGCTGCCAACGCGCTCCAGGAGGGTCTGGGCGGGCAGTTCGGCGAGATGCGCACGATGATGCAGTACCTGTTCCAGAGCATCAACTTCCGCGGCCCGGCCGCCAAGCCGTACCGCGACCTGCTGCAGGGGATCGGCACGGAGGAGATCAGCCACGTCGAGCTCATCGGCACGACGATCGCCCGGCTGCTCGACGGGTCCCCGCGCTACAACGGCAAGAAGACCGACCCGCTCGACAAGCCGGGCGCCGGCGGCGACGTCCCCCTGAGCCTGGCCCTCGACCAGGGCAACATCCACCACTGGCTCGTGGCCTCGCAGGGTGCGCTCCCGGTCGACTCGGCCGGCAACCCGTGGAGCGGCTCCTACGTCTACAACTCGGGCAACCTGGTCCTCGACCTGCTGTACAACCTGATGCTCGAGTCCACGGGCCGGCTGCAGAAGTGCCGGATCTACGAGATGACGGACAACAAGACGGCGCGCTCGACGATCGCCTACCTGATCGTGCGTGACCAGGCGCACGAGAACGCGTACGCGAGGGCGCTCGAGACGCTCGGCGTCGACTGGGGCAAGCTGCTGCCGATCCCGAAGACGAACGCGGAGCGCTTCCCCGAGGTGAAGAAGCTGGTGGACCTCGGCCTGCAGAGCAAGCAGTACTCGTTCGACCTGACCGCCTCCTCCGAGGCCGGGAAGATCTTCCAGGGCATGTCGCCGTCGAAGGACGGCACCACGCTCGACGCGAGCGAGCAGGCGCCGGCTGGTGTTCCCTCGACGATCGCCGAGGAGCGGTTCGAGGAGTTCTCCCCCGGCCTGGACACCGAGCTGCTCGCGCTCATCCAGGCCACAGCCGACCTCGAGATGGCAGACATGATGCCGCCGCTCTACGCGCCGGTGCCGCCGGAGACACCCACCACCTGACACGCTCCGGTCGCGCCCGACACCTGCTCGGGCGCGACCGTCGCGTCCGACCGCCTCACGATCGGATCCCCTTGACCTACCACGTCGCGTCCTGGTCCACGGACTGGGCATGTCGCACCGCTATCTCGCCCGTCTCCACCGGGAGCTCGTTCGTGAGGGAGCAGTCCACAGCGTCGTCCTGCCAGGCTTCGGGGGAACGCGCAAACCCTCCGGCGTGATGTCCGTCCCTGACGGAGCAGCGCTCCTGGGGGAAGCGCTGGATGCGCTGGGCATCGCCTGCGCCGTCCTCGTCGGCCACTCCATGGGCGCCCAGTTCGTCACCGAGCTCGCGGTGCAGCGGCCGTCCCTGGTCACGCACCTCGTCCTCGTCGGCCCCGTGACCGACCGCGCCCGCGCCCGACCGCTGGCCCAGGCCCTCGACCTGACGCGGAACTCCCTCCGGGAGTCGCCGTCGGGCAACGCGCTCACCGTGACCGACTACCTTCGGTGCGGTCCGCGCTGGTACCTGACCGAGCTGGCGCCGATGCTGGAGTACCGCACGGACGAGAGGTTGCGGCGCGTCACGGCGCCCACGCTCGTGCTCCGCGGAGGTAACGATCCCGTCGCCCGGGGCCCGTGGTGTGCGCACCTGGCGGGTGCGGCGCCGGCAGGCACACTCGTGGAGATCCCCCGCCACCGGCATCTCGTCCAGCACACGGCCGCGCACGCCACGGCTGCCGTGGTCGTTGAGCACTCCCGTCAGGATCTCGCGATCGGGTAGTCCCGGGGGCGGCGATGACGTCACCCCCGCCCCGGTTGCGCGGACTGCGTGCCGTGCGAAAGTGAGCGGGAGGCCGCTCAGGACAGGGGCGCGCCACACGCGCACGAAAGAGTGACGATGAAACTGCCCCACCCTCGCGGCTCCCTCAGCCATGCCGTGATCGACCTGCTGAGCTCCCCGGTCGCTACCTCGAACCAGCCGCGGCTGGCGGACGAGGCCTCCACCGCGGTGGGGGCGACGTCGGACATCGTGACCGACGACGACCTCCAGATCGCGCTCTACGTCATGTACGAGCTCTCCTACCGGGGCTTCGACGGCGTCGACGACGACTGGGAGTGGGACCCTGAGCTGCTGCGGGCTCGCCGCGTGCTCGAGGATGCCTTCGAAGCGGCGGTGCGAAGCCGCGTGCAGGTGCCCACCGACGTCGCGCCGGAGCGTGCCGCCGTCGCGACCACCCTGTTCGCGATGACCGCCCCCACCCCGGGGCCGAGCGTCGCCCGATACGTCGCCAAGCGCGCGACGCGCGAACAGCTCGACGAGCTCCTCGTCCTGCGCTCGATCTACCAGCTCAAGGAGGCGGACCCCCACACGTGGGCCATCCCCCGGCTGACCGGCGGCCCCAAGGCGGCACTCGTCGAGATCCAGGCCGACGAGTACGGCGGCGGCGACCCGGAGCGGATGCACTGCGAGCTGTTCGCACGCACGATGCGCGGCGCCGGGCTCGACGCGGAGTACGGCGCCTACGTCGAGCGGATCCCCGCGATCACCCTCGCCACGCTGAACCTCATGTCCCTGTTCGGCCTGCACCGCCGCCTGCGCGGCGCGACCGCCGGGCACCTCGCGGCGTTCGAGATGACGTCCTCCCTGCCGAACCGCCTTTACGGCGACGGGTTCCGGCGGCACGGGTTCGACGAGGGCACCACGGAGTACTTCGACGAGCACGTCGAGGCGGACGCGGTGCACGAGCAGATCGCCGGCCGCGACCTGGCCGGAGCGCTGGCCCAGCAGGAGCCCGAGCTGTGCGAGGACATCCTGTTCGGCGCGGCGGCCTGCCTCTACCTGGACGACCTCGGCGGCGAGCACACGCTGTCCGCGTGGACTGCCGGGCGCTCGGCCCTGCGAGGGATCGCGTGACGGGCACGCGCCCGACGACGATCGTCGCGTGCCCGGACGGACCGATCTTGGTCCGCGGCGACGCGCGTCTCGTCGACGAGGACGGCAAGCCGGTCGAGCGGCGGCGGGCGACGATCGCGCTGTGCCGGTGCGGCGCCTCGGCGATCAGACCGTTCTGCGACGGCACCCACAAGGCGATCGGCTTCAGCGCACCCTGATCGGGGTCAGACCAGGAAGCTCCGCAGCACCTCGAGCGCGCCGTCGTCGTCGATCGTCCCGGTGACCTCGTCGGCCGCGGCCCGGACCGACGCCGTCGCGTGGCCCATGGCGACGCCGCGGGCGGCCCAGCGCAGCATCTGCACATCGTTGCCGCCGTCGCCGATCGCCGCGGTCTCGAACGGCTCGACCCCGAGGGTCCGCCGGATCGCCTCGAGCGCGCTCGCCTTGGAGACCCCGCCGGGCGTCAGGTCGAGCCAGGCGCTGTAGCCGACCGCGTACTCGACCTCCTGCAGGCCGACGCGCTCGACGAGCTCGTGGAACTCCTCGGGGCTGGCGCCGGGCGCTCGGATCACGACGCGGGTGGCCGGGGTCGTCAGCAGCTCGTCGAACGAGACGACCTGCTTGGTACCGGACAGCTCGCCCTCGGGGAACTCGCCCGTGAGCCGGAACCCCACCCCGAGGTCCTCGACCGCGTACAGCGCGTCCGGCAGCTCGAGCGCGAGAGCGCGCAGGGCGGGCGCGGGGTCGAAGGTGACGACGTCGGTGATCTCGTACCCGTCCGGCAGGGCGGGGTCGAGGCGCGAGGTCACCGCGCCGTTGGAGCTGACCGCCCACCCGGTGGACAGGCCCAGCTCGCGGGCGATCGGGATCGTGGCGTGCACCCCGCGGCCCGTGGCCAGCACCACGTGCCGACCGGCGTCGCGCAGGGCACCCACCGCCTCATGGACGGCCTCGGTGATCACCCCGTCGTACGACATCAGCGTGCCGTCGATGTCCAGGGCGATCATCCGAGCGCGGCTCACTTCACCGGCTCCAGCACCTCGAGGCCGCCGAGGTAGGGCCGCAGCCCCACCGGCACATAGATCGAGCCGTCCTCCTGCTGGTGGTTCTCCAGCAGCGCGACGAGCCAGCGGGTGGTGGCCAGCGTGCCGTTGAGCGTGGCGACGGGCCGCACGGACCCGTCGGCCGTCCGCTCGCGCACCCCCAGGCGGCGGGCCTGGTACGTGGTGCAGTTCGAGGTGGAGGTCAGCTCGAGGTAGCGCTGCTGGCTCGGCAGCCACGCCTCGCAGTCGAACTTGCGGGCCGCGCTCGAGCCGAGGTCGCCCGCGGCGGTGTCGATGACCCGGTAGGGCAGCTCCGCGAGCGCGAGCATCTCCTGCTCCCAGCCCAGCAGGCGGCGGTGCTCGTCGGCCGCGTCCTCGACCGTCGTGTAGACGAACGCCTCGACCTTGTGGAACTGGTGCACGCGGATGATGCCGCGGGTGTCCTTGCCGTACGAGCCGGCCTCGCGCCGGTAGCAGGCCGACCAGCCCGCGTACCGCAGCGGGCCGCCCGACAGGTCCAGGATCTCGCCGCTGTGGTAGCCCGCGAGGGCCACCTCCGAGGTGCCGACCAGGTAGAGGTCGTCGGCCTCGAGCCGGTAGATCTCGTCGGCGTGCGCACCCAGGAACCCGGTGCCCGCCATGACCTCGGGCTTGACGAGCGTGGGGGTGATGACCGGGGTGAAGCCGGCCGCGAGCGCGCGGTCGACGGCGGCGTTGAGCAGCGCGAGCTCGAGGCGCGCGCCGATGCCAGTGAGGTAGTAGAACCGCGCGCCGGACACCTTGGCGCCACGCTCGGTGTCGATCGCCTTGAGGCTCTCGCCGAGGTCCAGGTGGTCGCGCACGACGAAGTCCGCGCCGTACTCGGCCGCGAAGTCGCGGGGCGTGCCGACGTGCTCGAGCACCACGAAGTCGTTCTCGCCGCCCGCGGGGACGCCGTCCTCGATGACGTTGCCGATCCGGCGGGCCAGCTCGGTGGAGCGCTCCTCGGCGGCGTCCGCATCGGCCTGCAGGGCCTTGACCCGCTCCGACAGCGCCCGGCCGTGCGCGAGCAGCGCCTGCTTCTCGTCGCCCTTGGCGGCGGCGACGAGCTTGCCGTGGGACTTCTGCTCGGCGCGCAGGGTCTCGTACTCGGTCAGGGACGAGCGACGCAGCGCGTCGGCGTCGAGGACCTGGTCGACGAGGCCGGGGTCGTCGCCCCGCGCGACCTGGCTGGCGCGCACGACGTCGGGATCATCACGGAGCAGACGGAGATCGATCACCTGCGTCACCCTACCGACGCGAGCAGGTGGCCCCGACCTCATACCCGGTCAGGGCCACCCGCGACGCGATCAGGGCAGGACGATGTCGAACGCGGGGTCCGGGTCGTCGAGCGAGCCCAGCAGGCTCGACCAGCGGCCGGAGTCGCCGTCGGCGGTGATCGAGCCGTCGGCGACCGACGCCTCGAACTTCCCGGGCACGACCGCCGCGAGCGTGAAGCTGAGCCGGTCGGCCGTCAGCGTCAGGTCAGGCACGGCCGGGTCGTGCGGGCTCGGCAGCTCGTGCGAGAGCACACCGTTGGCGAGGCGCACCCGGTACGCCGTGCCGTCGATGACCCAGTCCGTCAGCAGCTTCTCGTCCCACGAGCCGGGGCCGTCGACGCGGATGGCGAGGGCGTCGAAGACCTGGTCGATCGTCAGGGCCGCGAGGATGTCCGCCGAGGCGGTCTGGGCCGGCGTGCCGAAGTTGCCCGAGCGCAGCTCGACGGCACCCGAGAGGAAGAAGTTCCGCCACGTGCCGTTCTCGGAGCCGTACCCGAGCTGGGTGTAGGTGTCGGCGAGCAGGGCGGAGGCGGCGGAGGCGGCGGGGTCGGCCGGGTCGGCGAACAGCACGTGGTTGAGCACGGTCGCCGCCCAGCGGTAGTCGCCGTCGTCGAACGCCGCCTGGGCCGTGGCGACGGCAGCCTGCGCCCCGCCGAACGCCGCGACGTAGCGCGTCGCCAGCTCGACCGGCGGGTGCTCCCACAGGTGGGCGGGGTTGCCGTCGAACCAGCCCATGTAGCGCTGGTAGATCGCCTTGACGTTGTGGCTGACCGAGCCGTAGTAGCCGTGCGTCCCCCACGCCTTCTCGAGCGCGGGCGGCATGACGATGGACTCCGCGATCTCCGCGCCGACCCAGCCCTGGTTGATGCGTCGCAGGGTCTGGTCGTGCAGGTAGGCGTAGAGGTCGCGCTGGGTGGACAGGAACGCGACGAGCTCGTCGCGCCCCCACGTCGGCCAGTGGTGCGACGCGAACACGACCTCGCTCTGGTAGCCGTGGAGGTTGATCGCCTCGGTGAGGTAGGCCGACCACACGTGCGGGTCGCGGACGACCGCGCCGCGCAGCGTCAGCAGGTTGTGCAGGGTGTGCGTCGCGTTCTCGGCCATGCAGAGCGCCTTGAACCCGGGGAAGAAGAAGTTCATCTCGCTCGGCGCCTCGGTGCCGGGCGTCATCTGGAAGACGATCTCCACGCCGTCGACCGTCTCGGTCTGGCCGGTGCTCGTGATGTCCAAGGTGGGAGCGATGAGCGAGATCGTGCCGGTGCTCGTCGTCTGGCCGAGCCCGGCGCCGACCTGGCCGTCGGCGCCCTTCTCGAGGGCGGCGCCGTACATGTAGCCGGCGCGGCGGGACATCGCAGTGCCGGCGTAGACGTTCTCCGCGACGGCGTGCTCCATGAATCCGGACGGCGCCAGGATCGGGCAGCGGCCCGCCTCGACGTCCTCGAGCGTCGTGACGCCCTTGACGCCGCCGAAGTGGTCGACGTGCGAGTGCGTGTAGATCACCGCGGTCACCGGCCGGTCACCGCGGTTGCCGCGGTACATCTCGAGCGCCGCTGCCGCGGTCTCCACCGAGATCAACGGGTCGATGACGATGACACCCGTCTCCCCCTCGACGAACGTGATGTTCGACAGGTCCAGACCCCGGACCTGGTAGATCCCCTCGACGACCTCGTAGAGGCCCGCCTGGGCGACCAGGCCGCTCTGCCGCCACAGGCTCGGGTGGACGGTGCCGGGGTTCTCGCCCTCGAGGAACCCGTAGCCGGCGACGTCCCAGAGCACGCGACCGTCGCCGTCGACGACCTGCGGTGGTGCGGGGACGAGGAGGCCACGCGAGGCGGCTTCGGCGTCCCGCGTGTCGTCGAACGGCAGGGACTCGCGAGCGGCGTCGTGCGTCGCCCGGACCGCAGCGCTGACTGCGTCTGACATGGCTCCTCCAAGGTGGTGCGGCTGGTCAAACCGACCTTAGGCCCCAGAGCGCCCGGAGGTGGGCCCTCGCCCAGATCGCGCCCGCCCCGTAGATTGCGCCTGTGACCTGGGTCGGATGGGTGTCGATCGCCGCCGGAGTGCTGGCCGTGGCTGCCATCTGCATCGCCGTGGTCGTCTACCGCCGGCAGGGGTCCCTGCACCGCCGCCTCGAGTCCGGGGTGAGCCCGGCCGCCCGCGGCCTCGCGCAGGAGGTCGACGAGGGCGGCGCGCTCGTCGCGTTCGTCGCCAACCCCTCCAAGCCCGACGCCGCCGACCTGCACGCCGGCGTCCGCCGCACCGCCCAGGAGCTGGGCCTCGCCGAGCCCATGTGGCTCGAGACGACGATCGAGGACCCGGGCGTGGGCCAGACCCGCCAGGCCGTGGCGGCGGGCGCGGACGTCGTGGTCGCCGTCGGGGGGGACGGCACAGTCCGGGCCGTGGCCGAGGGGCTCGTCGGCACGCGGGTCCCGATGGGGCTGGTGCCGATCGGCACGGGCAACCTGCTCGCGCGCAACCTCGACCTGCCCCTGGGAGACCCGCTCGCCGCGCTCCGCATCGCGCTGACCGGCCGGGACCGGACCATCGACGTGGGCTGGCTGCGCGTGCTGCGGTTCGAGTCCGAGGTCAAGGACAAGGTCGCCGAGGCGGCCGACGAGCTGCCGCCCGACTCCGACCAGCCGCGCGACCACATCTTCCTGGTCATCGCCGGGCTCGGCTTCGACGCCGCGATGGTCGCCGACGCGGACCCCACCCTCAAGGCCAAGGTCGGCTGGATCGCCTACTTCGTCGCGGGGATCCGCCACCTGCGCGGCGACCGGACCCGCGTGCACGTGCGGGTCGACGACGAGAAGGCGACCACGACCCGGTTGCGCAGCCTGCTCGTGGGCAACTGCGGCAAGCTCCCCGGCGGCCTGGTCCTGCTGCCCGACGCGCAGCTGGACGACGGCTGGCTCGACCTCGCCGCGATCGACGCCCGCGGCGGGATCGCGGGCTGGGCGCAGCTCTTCGGCGAGGTGGTGCTGCAGGGCTGGGGCGTGCCGAGCAGCCGGGCGCCGAAGATCGGCCGCATCGACCACCGGCGCGCGCGCGAGGTGCGGATCGTGGTCCCGGGCGGCGAGCACGCGCAGGTCGACGGCGACGTCGTGGGGCGCGTCGTGGAGGTCGCGGCTCGCGTGGACCCCGGTGCCCTGGTGGTCCGGGTCGCGGCGGTCTGACCTTCCGCTTCCAAGATATAGAGCACCGGGGGGGCTTGCCGCAAGGCCCCCCTCGTGGCGAAGAATCGCCCGCCGAAGCCCGACCGGCGAGCGGAGACCCGATGCCCTTCCCCCTGACCGCCTTCCACCTGCCCGAGCGGCTCGCCGCCAAGGCGGACCCCGCCCTCGTCGAGCGCGACGAGGAGCACTTCGCGGCCATCGCGGCCAGCCTCGAGGCCACGATCGCGGAGCTCACCGGCCGGCTCGACGCGGCCCGGCGCGCGCCCGGCGGGCACGGCACCGCCGCGCTCGAGCGCGACCAGGAGGTCCACCGCCTCACCGCCCGCCTGCGCACGCTGCGCCGGTTCGGGCTCGACCTGTGCCTGGGCCGGATGGTCGGGGAGGACGGCTCGGTCGTCTACGTCGGCCGCCTGGGCCTGACCGACGCGGACGGCCGGCGCCTGCTGCTCGACTGGCGCTCGCCCGCGGCCGAGCCGTTCTTCGGGGCGACCCTGGCGAACCCGATGGGCCTGGCCAGTCGTCGGCGCTACCGCTGGACCGGCGGGCGGGTCTCCGACTACTGGGACGAGGCGTTCGGGGACGTCGAGCCCGGCGCCGCGCTCGACGACGAGTCCGCGTTCATCGCGAGCCTGGGCGCCAACCGCTCCGCCCGGATGCGCGACGTGCTCGGCACCATCGCCGCGGACCAGGACACGATCATCCGCGCGGGGTCGCAGGGCGCGCTCGTCGTCGACGGCGGTCCGGGCACGGGCAAGACCGTCGTCGCGCTGCACCGCACCGCCTACCTGCTCTACTCCGACCCCCGCCTGGGTCACCGCCGTGGCGGCGTGCTGTTCGTCGGCCCGCACGAGCCGTACCTGGACTACGTGTCCGACGTGCTGCCGAGCCTCGGCGAGGAGGGCGTCCAGACGTGCACGCTGCGCGACCTGGTGCCCGAGGGAGCCGCCGCGGTGCCGGAGGCCGACCCGCGCGTGGCGCGCCTGAAGTCGTCCGCCGCGATGGTCGCAGCGATCGAGCCGGCCGTGCGGTTCTCCGAGCGGCCACCGACCGCGGGGACGCTCGTCGAGACGCCGTGGGCGGACCTGTGGCTGAGCGCGGAGGACTGGGCGGAGGCGTTCGACGCCCCCGAGGCCGGCACCCCGCACAACGAGGCCCGCGACGAGATCTGGGAGGCCCTGCTCGCGATCGTGCTGGACAAGAACGAGGACGACGAGGTCACGGCCGACCAGCTGCGGCGCTCGCTCGAGGCCAACCGCGAGCTGCGCGAGATCCTCGACCGCGCCTGGCCGCTCCTGGAGCCCACCGACCTCGTCGCCGACCTGTGGTCCGTCCCGGCCTACCTGCGGCTGTGCGCCCCGTGGCTGGAGCCCGACGAGGTCCACGCGCTGCAGCGGGCCGACGCCCAGGCCTGGACCGTGGCCGACCTGCCGCTCCTGGACGCCGCGCGGCAGCGGCTCGGCGACCCCGAGGCGTCCCGCCGGGCGCGGCGCCAGGCCGCGGCGGTCGCGGCCCAGCAGGCGCAGATGGCGGACGTCGTCGACCACCTCATCGAGACCGACGACTCCGAGATGCACCTCATGTCCATGCTCCGCGGCGCGGACCTGCAGCACGCCCTCGTCGACCAGGCGGCCGTGCCGACCGCGGACCCCGACCTGCTCGCCGGACCGTTCGCGCACGTCGTGGTCGACGAGGCCCAGGAGCTCACCGACGCCGAGTGGCAGATGCTCCTGGCGCGCTGCCCGTCGCGCAGCCTCACGATCGTGGGCGACCGCGCGCAGGCGCGGCACGGGTTCACCGAGTCGTGGCAGGCGCGCCTGGAGCGGGTCGGGCTCGACCGGATCACGCTCGCGCCGCTGAGCGTCAACTACCGGACGCCGTCGGAGGTCATGGCCGAGGCCGAGCCGGTGATCCGGGCGGCGCTGCCCGACGCGAACGTGCCGCTGTCGATCCGGAGCAGCGGGATCCCGGTCACGCACGGTCCCGTCGCGGAGCTGCACGCCGTGGTCGACGGCTGGCTCGCCGAGCACGGGGACGGGGTCGCGTGCGTCATCGGCGACCCGGCGTTCGTCGGGACGGACCGCGTCCGGTCGCTCACGCCGACCCTGGCCAAGGGGCTCGAGTTCGACCTCGTGGTGCTCGTCGAGCCCGACGCGTTCGGGGAGGGGATCGAGGGGGCGGTCGACCGCTACGTCGCGATGACCCGCGCGACGCAGCGGCTCGTGATGCTCGCGGGCTAGGTCGCCGCGCCGTCCCGCACCGCGCGCAGCCACGCGCGGGCCTCGACGAAGTCGGTGTCGGCCGTGCCGAGGTGGACGGTCGGCGCGACCTCGTCGGCCCGGGGGTAGGAACCCAGGAACCGCACGAACGGGCACCGGCGGTGCAGGCCCATGATCGCCTCGCCGACCCGCTCGTCGAGGATGTGCCCCTCGGCGTCGATGGAGAACGAGTACCGGCCCAGCGAGTCGCCGATCGGACGGGACTCGATGCGCGAGAGGTTCACGCCGCGCGCCGCGAACTGCTCGAGCATCGAGAGCAGCGCGCCGGCCTCGTTGTCCGGCAGGTGCACGACGAGGGTCGTCTTGTCCGCCCCGGTGGGCGGCGGGACGTCGCCGGGGTGGCCGATGACGACGAAGCGCGTGACCGCGGTGGCGTTGTCGGCGACGTGCTCCGCGAGCGCCGTCAGGCCGTAGGTCGCCACGGCGGGCGGCGGCACCAGCGCGGCGTCGAAGGGAAGCGCCGTCGAGCCGGAGGCGATGAGCGCGGCCGGCGCGGTGTTCGACGTCGCGGGGACGTGCACCGCGTCCGGCAGGTGCGCGGCGAGCCAGCGGCGGCACTGCACCCACGCGTGGGGGTGCGCGGAGACGCGGTGGACGTCGCCGAGCGCGACACCGGGAGCAGCGGCGAGCGTGAACTGCACCGGGACGAGCACCTCGCGCAGCAGCACGAGCGGCTCGCCCGTGGCCAGGCTGTCGAGCGTCGCGGTCACGCCGCCCTCGGCGGTGCTCTCGATGGCGACCACCGCGAAGTCGGCCCGGCCGGCGCGGACCGCGGCGATCGCGGAGGTCACGTCGCTCTGCGGCAGGTACTGCGCGTCGTCGGGCGAGACCACCTGGCGCAGCGCGGCCTCGGTGAACGTGCCCGCCGGACCGAGGTAGGCGTAGCGGGGCAGTGCCATGGGGTCTCCCGTCAGGTGGTGCGCTGCTCCGCAGGGTAGTGCTGCGCCGCCTCGTCGGGCGCCGGCATCCCGTCGTCCTCGCCGGGCAGGGGCGTGCTGCGGACCAGCAGCATCCCCAGCAGGGGCAGGAGGGCGGCGAGCACAGCCGTCGCGATCTTGATCCCGTAGTCGTTGACCACCGAGCCGCCCACCGCGGCGAGCAGCAGCGCGAACATCGCCGGCCGGACCATCGGCCACTGCCGCTCCAGGCGCTCCCACGCGGTCCAGCGCAGCGGCGAGCCCTTCCACAGCAGGACGACGCCCACGACGAGCACGGCCAGCGTGGTCCAGGTGACCCAGCCGCCGTTGACGGTCCGCACGGCGTAGCCGAGCTTGCGGCTGATCGTCTCCCACGCCGTCCCGTCGACCACCGACTGCACGAAGATGCCCAGGTGGGTGCGCTCCGGCGCGGGCCGCAGCCAGTCGAGGACGCCGATCCCGGCGACGAGCAGCACGCCGGCCACGCCCGCGACGAGCAGCTTCTGCCACGTCACCCGGATGCCGACGACGGCCAGCACGACGATCGCCCCGGCGGGCAGCAGCACCAGGCCGCCGCCCACGTCGGCGCCCAGGCTCGGCCACAGGTCGACGACGAGCGCCGTGCCGCAGACCAGCGCGGCACCGGCCCCCGCGACCCACCGGCCGTAGCGACGCAGCCAGGTGCCGAGCGCCGCTGCGCCGAGCAGCCCGGCGACGACGTACACCGAGTAGGTCGGGTTGCCGAAGCCGTAGAACCGGCCGCCCAGCGTCGGCGCGGGGCCGAGCAGGCTCCCGCGGTGCAGCGGCGTGCCGAGCACCGCGTCGAGCGTCAGCAGGCCGAACGTGAGCAGCGCGACGAGGCCCGGGCCGCCGGCGACCGGTCGCCAGGGCACGAGCGCGGCGGCGGCCGCGATCGCGAGCGTGCAGCCGAGCACCGACCACCACATGACCGCCGACGGTGACGCGAACCGCCACCACGAGGTCGCCGTCATGAGGAAGACGCCCGCGGGCAGGCTCGCGAGGAACAGCTGGACCGCGTCGACGACCCGCCGCGTGACGAGCTCGGTGCGCGGCCGGCGGCGGGCCAGCAGGGGCGCGACGAACGTCGAGAGCAGGATGAGCGCGAGGCCGATGATCATCGGCGTCGTGGTGACCTTGCCGGCGGTGCCGCGCAGCGCCTGGTCCCGGGTGGTGAGGTCCGCGAGCTGCCGCACGGCGGTCGCGGCGTCCGCGGGCCGGTCCTCGCCCACGGTGATCGCGGAGCCGGTGAACACGTCCGGCGGGGTGATGCCGACGGCGGTCAGCAGCGTCGCGGGCAGGTCGAGCAGGCGCACCACCCCCACCCAGCGGGTCGACGGCGTGGACCAGTACCGCGTGCCGGTGACGTCGGCGGAGTCGAGCATGCCCACGCCCAGCGACGGGCGGCTCGGGGCGGGGTTGCCGGTCTCGACGAGCATCACGGTCGAGCCCGTGGGGATCACGCGCAGGAGGCTGCGGACCTGGGAGTCGAGCGCGGTCAGCTCGGCGGCGCGCACGGTGGGGTCGATGTCCACCGAGTGCGGCGCGGAGCCCGCGTCGACGACGGTCAGCGGGCACGAGAACACGTCGGCGGGGTCGGCCGTCGCGTCCTCGAGCGTCCGGTAGCGGCCGACGCTCGCGTCGGTGCCGGCCAGCGCGAGCGCCGCCTCCGGGCCGACGGCCGTCGCGCACACGCCGCCGTCCGCGAGCGTGTCACCCAGCTCGCCGATCGTCGGGCGGAACTCGGAGCGGGACTGCAGCGCGGCGATCGCGTCCCAGCCCTCGACCCGCGCGCCGTCGCCGTCCGGGGTGACCGACCACGGTGCGCACCGGTACTCGCCGTCGACCGGCTCGCCCGTGACGGGCGCCCGGCCCGCGCTCAGCGCGAGCCACCCCGCGGAGTCGCACCACGAGGGGCGCCCGGTCACGCCTGCGGACACCGCGCCCGCGGCCGCGCCGTCGCGCAGCAGCCCCCACAGCGTCGGGGTCGCCGCGCGGTCCACGTCGGCCCAGGTCAGACCCGCGGTGCCGAGCACGACGACCGGCCTGTCCGCGCTCACCGCGACCTGCCCGGTGCCCGAGGTCACGGCGCCGGCCGCGACGGCCTGGGTGGGCACGGTGACGGTGACCAGGAGCAGGACCGCGAGCAGGGCGCCGCCGGTCGCGACCAGGACCGCGGGCATCCGACGCAGCGGGGCGTCGGCCTCGCGCGGGGTGGTCGTCGCGGGCAGCCGGTCCCAGGCGCTGGCCAGCGCGGAGACCACGAGGGACACGCCCGCCAGGCCGAGGACCGCGATGGCGACGACGACGCCGCTGTCGTTGACGAGCGCGCCGAGCAGCGCCGCCACGACGACCGCGAGGAGCACCCCGCGCAGCAGCGGCCACGACGCGTACGCCCGCCGCAGGAACGCGGGACGCCAACGGTCCGGGCCGACGAGCACCGCGCACACCGCGAGGCACGCGAGGGCGGCGAACGCGCCGGCCGGCTGGTCGATCGTCGCCCAGGCCCCCTGGGCCTTGCCCGAGACCACGCCCCAGGCGTCGCCGTCGATGACCCGCTGGACGAACAGGCCGAGGTGGGAGCTGCGCCCGGGTCGGGCCCAGTCGACGACCGCGACGACGCTGACGACGACGACCGCGCCGACGAGGATCGCGACCGCGCGCCGGACCGTCACGACGGCGCCCGCGACGGCGACGACCAGCACCGCGAAGGCGGGCACGAGGGCCAGCACGCCGCCGAAGTCCGCGCCGAACGTGGGCCAGCCGTCCACGACCACCGACACGACCCCGACCACGGACACCGCGACGATGGCGGCCGTGCGCCGACCGGCCGACCGCAGCCAGGCGCCGATCGCCCCGGCCAGCACCAGCGCCGCGGCGGCGTAGACGCCGAACGTCGTGTTGCCGAACCCGTAGTACCGGGCACCGGCGGTGGGCGCGACGCCGAGGATCGAGCCCTGCTGCAGGACCGTGCCGGTCACGCCGTCGATCGTCAGGACCAGCCACGTCGCGCCGGCGGCGGCAGCGGCCAGGCGCCACCGGCCCGCGGGCAGGGCGCGGGAGACGAGCCAGGCGACCAGCGCGACGAGCGTCGTCGCCAGCACGTACCAGCCGGTCGCCGCGAACAGCGGTGCCGGCGAGCCCCACCAGCGCGAGAGCGCGGCGAGGTGCGCGCCGACCGGGGTGCAGACGCCGAGGAGCAGGACCGCGAGCACCGCTCGGCGCGTCGCGGGAGCGGGCGTGCGGCGCCGGCGTCGGGCGACCGCGACCGTGACGAGAGCGACGAGGGCGGCCCCGGCGGCCGTGAGCAGCAGGACGGGCAGCAGCTGCGGGCTGATCGTCGTCATCTCGGTGAGGTAGCGGCGGTTCTCGACCGTGCGGTCGGTGCTCATCCGCCGCTCGGAGCTGACCACCAGCGGGGACCCGTCGAGGTCGCTCGTGTCGGCGCCGCCGGCCTGCGCGAGCGTCGCGCCGAGGTCGGCGAGCGTGACGATGCCCGGCCGGCGCGTCGAGCCCGACGAGAGCCAGCCGACCTCTCCCCCGCCGCGCCGCCACTCGACGACGACCTGCAGGCCCGTCTCACCCGCGGGGCTGTCCGAGACCCCGGCGACGAGCACGCGGGTGCCGACCGGCACCGAGCGGATGACCTGGCCGAGGCGCAGGTCGAGCAGCGTGAGCGCGTCGGCGCGCTGCGTCCGGTCGGCCGGGAGCTCGCCGGCGTCGAGCACGGTCACGGGGCAGGCGGTCAGGTCCGCGGTGGACAGGGCGCCGGGGTCCTGCGCGTAGCGCGCGACGTCCCCGCCGAGGTCCGCCAGCGCGATCGCGCCGCCCGGTCCGGCGGCCGTGGTGCAGGTGCCGACGTCGTCGATCCGCTGGCCGATCGTCCCGGGAGCGCCGAAGCCCTCGCTGCCCTCGTCGGACAGCGCCGCCCAGCCGGAGACCCGGTGCGGGGTGGGCTCGGCGTCACCGGTCGTCGGCGTGATCGTGGGGAGCGGCTCGCACTCCACCGGGACCGCATCGTCGGCGGTCGAGTCGTCCGACGAGTCGACGGTGCCCTCGTCGGGCGTGGGGACCGCGACGCGCCGCCCGGCGGAGATGGTCAGCCAGGCGTCGACCGGGCACGTGACGGGGTTGGCCGTGTGCACCGAGATGGATCCGACCGAGCCGCCGGTGATCATCCGCCAGAGCGTGGGGGTCGCGGTGCGGTCGACGTCCGACCAGTGCAGGCCGCCGACGCCGACGAGGACGACGGGCTCGGCGGGCGCGGTGTCCTCGTCGGCCGACGCGGACCCGGCCCCCAGGGCGACCGCGAGGCACGCCACGAGCGCCGTGATCAGGGCGCGGGCAGGCCAGCGGGACGTCAGGGGCACGGCCCCAGGGTACGGGGGTGGCCCGTCAGCGGTGGGTCTGGCTGCCCGGCTTCGGTGTGACCTTGCGCTTCACGGCGCCCGCCGCGGACCGCAGCCGGCGCGCGTTGACCGCGAGCTGCACGTCCCGGTACTGCGCGGCGCGGTGCAGCTGGCCCTTGAGGTCCGAGCCGGACGGCCGGTGCCGCAGCTCGCACGGCACCTCGACGACGCGGAAGCCCCGCCGCAGCAGGTCGATGGTCATGCCGGTCTCGACACCCCACCCGTGCGCGAGCGGGGTGGCGGCCTCGAACGCCTCACGCGTCAGGCAGCGCATGCCGGACAGGGGCTGCGTCGGGGTCCAGCCCGTCAGCGACTGGATGGCCCGACGAGCGGCACCGACGACGATGCCGCGGCCGCCCGCGCCGGGCTGCGGCGGGATCAGCGCGATCGCGAGGTCGGTGTGGCCCTCGACCACCGGGGGCACGAGCGGCGCGGTGTTGACCGCCGTCTCGCCCAGGTCGCCGTCGATGAACAGCAGGATGCGGGGCAGGCGGTCCGGGGCGTCGCGCATCGCGACGACGGCCGCGCCCGTCTCCATCGCGGCGGCCTTGCCGCGGTTGTGCGAGTGCCGCACGACCACGGCCCCGGCCTCGCGGGCCACGTGCTGGGTGTCGTCCTCCGACCCGTCGTCGACCACGAGCACCAGGTCGACGTGCGGGATCGACTTGGCCGACCGGACCGTGGCCGCGATCCGCCGTGACTCGTCCTTGGCGGGGATGACGACCGCGACGCGCTGGCGCACACGGGGGGCGCGTGCCGGCGCGGGGGTGGTCGTCGCGGCGCGGGACCGGCCGCGGGCGCGGGGCTTCGAGGCCCCCGCGTCGTCGTCGGGGGTCTGCGTGCCCTGGGCCGTCACGGCGTCAGCCTAGCGAGGTCGTGGGGGGTCAGCGCAGCGTGACCTGGCGTGCGACGAGGCCGGCGCGCGCGCGTCGCTCGTTCGCGTCGAGGGGCTCGGTGCTGTCCAGCGCCTCGGCGAACGCGGGCGCGAACGCGACGACGGCGTCCGCGATGTCCTCGGCCTCGGTGCCGCGCGGCAGCTCCCAGACGGGGACGACGAGGCCGCTCGAGCGGAAGTAGCCGACGAACTTGGCGCCGTCGAACCCGGAGGCGCGCTTCGCGTGGAGGCGGGCCAGGCCGTCGAGGACCACCTGCTCCTCGTGGGGCTGCGCCCAGCGCAGGAACTCGCGCGCGCCCATGCGGCACCAGTACGCCGAGTCCACGCCGTCGAGCTTGCGGGTGTCGATGATGCCGGCGTCGGCCTCCTCGATCGCCGCGGCGAGGTCGTCGGTGCGCTCGACGTCGGGCGCGAGCCAGTACGCGAACGAGTCCTGGACGGTGACCTCGAAGGGGACCGACAGGTCGAGCACGTCCTGCAGGCGGGGGCCGGCCTCGGGCAGACCGGTCAGCTCGATCGCGGTGCCGGGCTCGGCGTCGATCGCCTCGAGCAGGGCGGCGGCCAGGTCGCGGCTGGAGTCGCCCGAGCTGGTCGTGGTCTGCAGGGCCAGGAGCATCACACCGTCGGCGCGGTGCAGCGCGGGCCAGGCCTGCGGCAGGACCGTGGTGACGAGGACCTCGTGGGAGCCGTACTCCTTCGTCGTGCGCGCGGTGCCCGTGGCGGCCGGGACGACCTCCTTGAGGGCGACCCAGTCGGGCTCGCCCGGGAGTCCCTCGAAGGGGCGCAGCACGAAGTCGGTGGTGTTCTTGGCCATGGGTCCAGGCTACCGGGACCAGGGCCCGTGCATTGTCGTCGCGCCTGAGGAAGGATCGAGGTATGCACCCGCGCGCCGGAACACCCGCCCTGCCCGAGGACCTCGTCGACATCGACGCCCTCCTCGCCGCGTACTACGACCTCGAGCCGGACGTCACCGACCCGGACCAGAAGGTGGTCTTCGGCACGAGCGGCCACCGCGGGGGCGCGTTCAAGCGGGCGTTCAACGAGGCGCACATCGTCGCGATCACCGCGGCGATCGTCGAGTACCGCCGCGGCGCGGGCACCGACGGGCCGCTGTTCATCGGGCGGGACACCCACGGGCTGTCCGAGCCCGCGCAGCGCACGGCGATCGAGGTGCTGGTCGCCGCCGGCGTCGAGGTGCACGTCGACGCGCGCGACTCGTTCACCCCCACGCCCGCCGTCTCGCTGGCCATCCTGCGGCACAACGGCGCGGGCACGTCCGAGGGCGTGCGCACGCAGGGTCCCGGCCTCGCCGACGGCATCGTCGTGACCCCCTCGCACAACCCGCCCACCGACGGCGGGTTCAAGTACAACCCGCCGCACGGCGGCCCCGCGGGGTCCGACTCGACCGGCTGGATCGCGGACCGCGCGAACCAGATCCTCGCGTCCGGGTGGCGCTCGGTGCCGCGCATCCCGTACGAGCGCGCGATCGCCTCCGAGCACATCCGCAAGCACGACTACCTCTCGTCGTACGTCGACGACCTGTCGAACATGATCGACTTCGACGCGATCCGGTCCGCCGGCGTGCGCATCGGCGCGGACCCGCTGGGCGGTGCGGTCGTCGACTACTGGGGCGCGATCGGCGAGCGGTACGGCCTGGACCTGACGGTGGTGAACCCCGAGGCCGACCCGCGCTGGCCGTTCATGACCCTCGACTGGGACGGCAAGATCCGGATGGACTGCTCGTCGCCGTACGCGATGGCCTCGCTGGTCAACCGCATGACGGCCGGCGACGGCCCCGCGCCGTACGACATCGCGACGGGCAACGACGCCGACTCCGACCGGCACGGCATCGTCACGCCCGACGGCGGGCTGATGAACCCGAACCACTACCTCGCCGTGATGATCGACTACCTGTACTCCGGTGCGCGCCCGCAGTGGCCGTCCGACGCGGGCATCGGCAAGACCCTGGTCTCCTCCGACCTGATCAGCCGCGTGGGTGCCCGGCTCGGGCGGCGCGTCATCGAGGTGCCGGTCGGGTTCAAGTGGTTCGTGCCCGGGCTGATCGACTCGTCGATCGGGTTCGGCGGGGAGGAGTCCGCGGGCGCCTCGTTCCTGCGCAAGGACGGCACGGTCTGGACCACCGACAAGGACGGGCCGATCGCGGCGCTGCTGGCCTCCGAGATCCTCGCGACGACCGGGAAGTCCCCCTCGCAGCGGCACCGCGAGCTCGTCGAGGAGTTCGGCGAGTCCTGGTACGAGCGGATCGACGCCGAGGCGACGCGCGAGCAGAAGGCCACCCTCGCGGCCCTGTCCCCCGAGCAGGTCTCCGCGACGACTCTCGCGGGCGACCCGATCGTCGACCGCCTGACCCGCGCGCCCGGCAACGACGAGGCGATCGGCGGCCTCAAGGTCACCACCGCCAACGCCTGGTTCGCGGCCCGCCCGTCCGGCACGGAGGACGTCTACAAGATCTACGCCGAGTCCTTCGTCTCCGCCGACCACCTCGCCCAGGTCCAGGCGGAGGCCAAGGACGTCGTCTCGGCAGCCCTCGGCGCGTAACCCCCGCCTCCCCGACCGGTGGGTTGAGCACGCCAACCGGTCGGGAAGCGTGCGTCATCCACCGTTCGCCGAGCCGCTGGCTCGCGAGGAGGTGGTTGCGCACCCTCAACGAGGTCGAGGCGTGCGGAACCACCTGGTCGCGGGGGGGCTGACCCGCGGCGATGGTCGCTCACCGCGGCTGACCGGCCCGCGAGGTCGCCGGCCGGACGACCGGTGGGTTGAGCACGCCACCCGGCCGGGAAGCGTGCGTCGTCCACCGGTCGGCGGGCCGGTCGCCCGCGAGGAGGTGGTTGCGCACGCCCAACACGGGCGAGGCGGGCAGAGCCACCTGGTCGCGGGGGGTCAGGCGGAGGCGCGGATGACCAGGGAGGTCGGAAGGGTGATGGTGGCCGGGTCGGCGCCGTCGACGACGTCCAGCAGGAGGCGGACCATCTCCGAGCTGATCCGCTCGAACGGCTGCCGCATCGTGGTCAGGGCCGGGTCGAGGGTCGCCGCGAGGCCGGAGTCGTCGAAGCCGCCCACCGCCACGTCCTCGGGGATCCGCCGGCCCGTCTCGCGCAGCACCTGCATCGCGCCGGTGGCCATGAGGTCGGAGGCGACGAACACCGCGTCGAGGTCGGGCCGTCGCTCGAGCAGCTCGCGCATCGCGGACGTCCCGCCCTGGCGCGTGTAGTCGCCGTGCGCGACGAGGCTCTCGTCGTACGCGTCGCCGAGCTCGGTGCGGTAGCCCTCGAGCCGGAGCCGCCCGCCGGGGGTGTCGAGCGGGCCGGTGATCGTGGCGACGCGGGTGCGCCCGGTGTCGAGCAGGTGGCGGGTCATGCGACGGCCGCCGCCCAGGTCGTCGGCCGCGACGTGCCCGACGGTCGACTCGAAGCCGAGCGGGATGCCGCACGCGATGGTCGGGATCTCCTGGCGCAGCAGGGACCGCAGCACGGGGCTGCCCGCGTGCGAGGAGATGAGCAGCACGCCGTCCACGTGACCGGCGCCGACGTAGTCGAGCACCTGCTTCTGCTCGTCGGGCGTGCCCGCCACCATGAGCAGCAGCGGCATGCCGCGCGCGGCCAGCGCCTGGGCCGCCCCCCGCAGCAGGATCGAGAAGTTGGGGTCCTCGAACAGCAGGTGCTGCGCCTCGGTGAGCAGGAACGCGACCGAGTTGGAGCGGCCGGTCGCGAGGCTGCGGGCGTGCTGGTTCATCGAGTAGCCGGTGGTCTTGATGGCCTCCTCGACGGCCGCGAGGGCGCCCGGGGACACCCAGTGGCCTCCGTTGATGACGCGGGACACCGTGCCGCGCGAGACGCCGGCGGCGGCCGCGACGTCGCGGATCGTCGGGCGCTTGCGCGCCTGTCCTTGGGGTTCCATCACAGCGAACTCTAGGGGGCCGCTCAGGCCTTGACCGCGCCGGCGGCGAGGTCGACCTGCCAGT
The DNA here is from genome assembly GCF_003755175.1 of Cellulomonas sp. PhB150. Classification (GTDB taxonomy): domain Bacteria; phylum Actinomycetota; class Actinomycetes; order Actinomycetales; family Cellulomonadaceae; genus Cellulomonas. Next base: position 355,779 of record NZ_RKHX01000003.1, read on the forward strand.
ACCGCTGCAGGAGCAGGAACAGGGCGATCAGCGGGATGATCGACAGCAGGGCCCCGGTGATCACGGCGGTGTACATCGCGGGCTGCGACGCACCCTGGTTGAGCAGGCCGGACAGGCCCACCGTGATGGGGAACAGACGGTCGTTGCCGAGCATGATGTACGGCAGCATGTAGTTGTTCCAGATCGCGACGAACTGGAACAGGAACACCGTGACCAGGCCCGGGACCATCATCGGGACCGCGATGCGCGTGAAGATCCGCGCCTCGCCGGCGCCGTCCGTGCGGGCCGCCTCGAGGACGTCGTCGGGCACCGACGCGGCCGCGTAGATCCGGGCGAGGTAGATGCCGTACGGGCTGATGATGCTCGGCAGCAGCACCGACCAGTAGGTGTTGGTCAGGCCGACCTGCGCGAGCAGCAGGTACTGCGGGATCGCGAGCACCACGCCGGGCACCAGCACGCCCGCGAGGATGACGTTGAAGATCGCCTTCTTGCCCGCGAAGCTGAACTTCGCCAGCCCGAAGCCGGCCATCGCGGAGACGACCACCGAGAGCAGCGCGCCGACGCCCGCGTACAGGGCGGTGTTCACCATCCAGCGCCAGAACAGGCCGCCGCGGTAGGCCGACAGGTCGGTGATGTTGTCCCAGAGGTGGGTGGACGGCGTGAAGGTGAACGTCGTGAACAGCTGGCCGGCGCTCTTGGTCGACGCGACGAGCACCCACAGCACGGGCAGCAGGCAGTAGGCGGCGCCGACGAGCAGCACCACGGTGGACAGCGTGCTGCGCTTGTTCGTCGGGCCCGTGGCGCCCGTGGTCGCGCGGACGACGGTCGGCGGCTTGGTCGGAGCGAGGGTGGCAGTCATGTCAGCTGTTCTCCTGGCTGAAGGCACGGCGCTGCACCAGGCGCAGGAAGCCGAACGAGAGCGCGAACGTGGCGAGCGCGATGATCACCGAGGTCGCGGCGGCGGAGTAGATGTCGTCGCGCGTGAAGGCGTCCCGGTAGACCTTCATGAGCGGGCTCCAGGTCGACGAGATCGTGTTGGTCAGCGGCCGCAGCGTCATCGGCTCGGCGAACACCTGCAGCGTCGCGATCATCGAGAACAGGAACGTGAGGATGAGCGAGGGCGTGACCACGGGGATCTTGATCCGCCAGGCGATCTGCACCTCGGTCGCGCCGTCGAGGCGCGCGGCCTCGTAGAGCTCGGACGGGATGGCCTTGAGTGCGGTGTAGATGACGATCATGTTGAAGCCGACACCGCCCCACAGGCCGATGTTGGCGATCGCGAACAGCACCCACTGCGAGGACAGGATGTCCGGGGCGTCCCAGCCGATCTTGTCGAACACGTAGTAGAACGGGCTGACGCGCGGCAGGTAGAGGAAGCCCCACAGCAGCGAGGCGATCACCGCGGGCACCGCGTACGGCAGGAAGATCGAGACCCGCGAGAAGCCACGCGCCCGGGTCCGGCGCGAGTCCAGCAGCAGCGCGAACAGCAGCGCGAGGCCGAGCATCACGGGCACGAGCACGAGCCCGTACAGCGCGACCCGGATGACCGAGTCGATGAAGTCGGGGTCGGTCAGCGACCGGGCGTAGTTGTCGAAGCCCGCCCACACCTCGGTGCGGGCGCCCTTGCCGAGCCCGAGCCCGCTGACCTTGACGGTGCGGAAGCTCAGGTACAGGGCGTAGCCGATGGGCAGCGCGAGGAACAGCGCGAAGAGGGTCATCGCCGGGGCGAGGTAGACGTACGGCGCGAACCGGCCGCTGCGGCGGCGACGGGCGCGGGGAGGCGTCTGGACGGTCATCGTCCGGTCTCCTGTCGAAGGTGATGGGGTGGGCGGCCACCCGCGAGGGGGGGTGCGGGTGGCCGCCCGGGTGCCTTACTCGTCGACCGTGAAGCCGGAGTTCTTCAGGTCGTCGACGGTGGCCTTCTGCATGCCCGTGAGCGCGGTGAGGAAGGCGGACGCCTTCTTCGACTCGGCGGCCTTGCCGAACTCGTCGTTGTACGCCGAGAACGCGACGTTCACGTTCGGGCCGTAGGAGAACGGCTGCACCGTCTTCGCGATGTCCGTGGCCGTCGTGTAGAAGTCCGGCTGGTTCGGGAAGAAGGCCGGCGGGGCGGAGAGCGCCTCGGCCTGGGCCGGGAGGTCGGCCGGGTAGAGGCCACCCTTGGCGACCAGGATGTTGACGGCCTCCTGGCTCGTGTTCATCCAGGTGGCGAACTTGGTCGCGGCCTCGACGTTCTTCGACTGCGAGGTCACCGACGTGGCCGAGCCACCCCAGTTGCCCGTGGCGTCGTCGCCCGCGTTCCACTGCGGCATGGGCGCCATCTTCCACTTGCCCTGGGTGTCGGCGGCGTTGCCCGCGAGGACGCCGGGGGCCCAGATCGCGGAGACCCAGCCGGCCTGCGTGCCGTCGTTCAGCGCGGCGTTCCACTCCGGGGTGTACATCGGCTTGTTGTCGATGACGCCCTTCTCGACGAGGTCGCCCCAGTAGGAGGCGACCTTCTGCGACGCGGCGGAGTCGATGTCGACCGACCACGCGTCGCCGTTGATGCCCCACCACGAGGCACCGGCCTGCTGAGTGAGGCCGGTGAACCAGCCCGCGTCGGTGGCCGAGAACGTGCCGAGGTAGGCCTTGGGGTCGGCCTCGTGCAGCTTGGTGGCGACGTCGGCGTACTCGGCCCACGTCGTCGGGACCGTGAGGTCGTACTTCTTGAAGATGTCCTCGCGGTAGTAGAACTCCATGGGGCCGGAGTCCTGCGGGATGCCGTAGACGGCGTCGCCGCCGAGCGTCACGGACTGCCAGGTGCCGTCCGCGAAGTGGCCCGCGATGCTCGAGTCGACCGAGCCGGAGATGTCGGCCAGGGCGTCGGCCGCGACGAGCGTCGGGATCTTCTGGTACTCGGTCTGCATCAGGTCGGGTGCGCCGGAACCGGCCTTGATGGCCGTCAGCAGCTTGGTGACCGCGGGGTCACCGCCGTCCTGCTTGTTCACCGTCACCTGGATGTCCGGGTTCTCGGCGTTCCACGCCTTGACCACGTCGTCCATGCCCGGTGCCCACGTCCAGAACGTGAGGTCGACCTTCTCGGCCTTCTCCGTGCTGCCCGCCGACGGCGTGCCGGACGTGTCGTCGCCGGACGTGCAGCCGGCGGCAAGAAGCGTGGTTGCAGCGATGATCGCTGCGGCTCTGATGCCTGGGTGCAGGCGCATCTGACCTCCTCGTCGAGATCCGTCGCAGCTCTGCGACGAACGGTTGGCGTCCCAGCGACGCCTGCCTGTGCCCGGTCACAGTGCCTCAGCGTTCAAGGACTTGTCAACCACCGTGTCCACAGTGTTATCTGGTCGTTGTGCGCGGTCACAGTGACTGTGAGCGTGCACAGCATTCGCACACACTTCACTGACTCGATGGAGCGTCATGTTCGCCGATCCCGGTCCCACCTCGCCGTCCTGGCCGCTCGGCCTGGACGCCATCGCCTACGGCGGGGACTACAACCCCGAGCAGTGGCCGCGCGAGGTCTGGGACCAGGACATCGCCCTCATGCACGAGGCCGGCGTCAACCTGGTGAGCATCGGCATCTTCTCCTGGGCGCTGCTCGAGCCGAGCGAGGGCGAGTTCGACTTCGGCTGGCTCGACGAGCTCGTCGAGCTCCTGCACGCCGCGGGGATCCGGGTGGACCTCGGTACCCCCACAGCCTCTCCCCCCGCGTGGTTCTTCGCGACCTACCCCGCCGCGCGAGTCGTCACGCGGGACGGGACGGCGCTGGGCTTCGGCTCGCGCGGCATGGCCGGGCCGAGCTCGCCGGAGTACCGCTCCGCCTCCGTCCGGATCGCCACCGAGCTGGCCCGTCGCTACGGGTCGCACCCCGCGCTCGCGCTGTGGCACGTGCACAACGAGTACGGCGCCCCGGTCTCGGAGGACTACTCCCCGTCGTCGGCCGCGGCCTTCCGCGCCTGGCTGCAGGACCGGTACGGCACGCTCGACGCGCTCAACGCCGCGTGGGGCACGGCCTTCTGGGGCCAGCGCTACGGCTCGTGGGACCACGTGGGCGTCCCGGCGGTCGCCGCGAGCGTGGTCAACCCGGCCCAGCGCCTCGACTTCGCGCGGTTCACCGACCACGCGCTGCGCGAGTGCTTCGTCGCCGAGCGCGACGCGATCCGCGCGCACTCCTCGGTCCCGATCACGACGAACTTCATGGCGGGCGCCTGCCCGTCGACCGACCTGTGGGCCTGGGGCCGCGAGGTCGACGTCGTCTCGAACGACCACTACCTCACCGCGGCCGACGAGCACCCCGAGGTCGGCCTGGCGCTCGCCGCGGACCTCACCCGCTCGGTGGCCGGCGGGCGCCCCTGGATGCTCATGGAGCACTCCACGTCGGCGGTGAACTGGCAGCCGCGGAACGTCGCGAAGCGGGCCGGCGAGATGCACCGCAACTCGCTGTCGCACCTGGCCCGCGGGGCCGACGCGATCCTGTTCTTCCAGTGGCGGGCCTCCCGCTCGGGCGCGGAGAAGTTCCACTCGGCGATGCTGCCGCACACCGGGACGTCGTCGCGCGTGTGGCGCGAGGTCGTCTCCCTGGGGGCCGACCTCGGCCGGCTCGCCGAGCTGCGGGGGTCCCGGACCGTCGCCGACGCGGCGATCCTGTGGGACTGGGAGTCGTTCTGGGCGCAGGACCTCGAGTGGCGCCCCTCGGACGACCTCGACCACCGCGAGCGCCTCGCCGCGTTCCACGAGCGGCTCTGGCGCGACGGCCTGACGGTCGACATGGCGCACCCCGAGGCCGACCTGTCGGCTTACCCGCTGGTCGTCGCCCCGGCGTCCTACCTGCTCACCGAGGCGGGCGCAGCCAACCTCACGCGCTACGTCGCCGGCGGCGGCACCCTCCTGGTCTCGTACTTCTCGGCCGTGGTCGACGAGTTCGACGCGGTGCACGTGGGCGGCTACGGGGCTCCGCTGCGCGAGGCGCTCGGCATGAGCGTCGAGGAGTTCCTGCCCCTGCGCGCGGGTCAGTCCGTGCGCGTCGACCTGTCCGGGACCCCGGTCTCCGGGGACGTGTGGGCCGACGACATCGTGCTCGCGGGCGCGTCCGTGGTCGGCGCCTACGACGACGGCCCGGCCGCCGGGCGGCCCGCGATCACCCGGCACGCGCTCGGCGACGGGCACGGCTGGTACCTCTCGACCCGCCTGGACGTCGACGGGCTCGCCCCCCTGATGCGGCTCGCGTACGCCGACGCGGGGATCACGCCGCCGGACCTGCCGGAGGGGGTCGAGGTCGTCCGCCGCGCGGGAGCGTCCGCCACCTACGTCGTCGCGATCAACCACCTCGACGAGCCGGTCGCCGTGCCGGCCGACGGCGTCGAGCTCCTCACGGGCGACCGCGTCACGGGCACGCTGAAGCTCGGCGCGGGCGAGGTCCGCGTGGTCCGCACCCCCCACTGACCCCGCACTCACCCCTCACTGACACCGTCCGGTGCCCGAACGGTGGGTTGCGCACGCATCCCGCCGCGGAACCGCGCGCAACCCACCGGTCGGAGCTGTCAGGAGGGGGCCAGCAGGTCCTGGTAGTCCTCGTGGCGGGCGATCCAGCCCTTCACGTACGGGCACAGGGGCGCGACGGTGCGGTCGCCCTGCTCCCGGACCGCGTCCAGCGCGAAGCGGGTCAGGGCGCCGGCGACCCCCTGGCCCTCGAAGCGCTCGTCGACCTCGGTGTGGGTGAACGCCACCGTCGACCCGACGACGTCGTAGTAGGACACCCCCATCAGCTCCCCGGACTCGTCGCGCGCCTCGTAGCGCTGCTCGTCGGGCACATCCGTCACGTGAACCGTCATGCGCCGATCATCCCCCGACCGGCCGGCCGCGCGCGGGGTGACAGACTGGGCGGGTGCTGGGGCCCTACGGAGATGTGCTGAAGCGGCCCGGAGCGCTCGCCTTCTCCGCGTCCGGCGCGCTCGCGCGGCTGCCGATGTCGATGGTGGGCATCGGGATCGTGCTCATGGTCTCCGCGATCTACGACTCCTACGGCCTGGCCGGCCGCGTCTCGGCCGTCTACGTCATCGCGCAGGCCGTGTGCTCGCCGCAGCTGTCGCGGCTGGTGGACCGGCACGGGCAGGCGCGGATCATGCGGCCCGCCGTGGCCGTGTCGGCCGCGGGGCTCGTCGGGCTGATCGTCGCCGCGATCGTCGAGGCCCCCGAGGCCGTCCTCTACGTGACGGCCGCGGTGACCGGTGCGGCGATCGGGTCCTTCGGGTCGCTGGTCCGCGCCCGCTGGTCGAACACGTTGAGCGACCCGCGCCAGCTGCACACCGCGTACGCCCTGGAGTCGGCGGTCGACGAGCTGGTCTTCGTCGTCGGGCCCGTGGCCGCGACGCTGCTGGCCACCGGCGTCGAGCCGACCGCCGGCCTGATCGTCCCCCTCGTCGCGATGATCATCGGCGGGTACTGGTTCTGCGCGCTGCGGGCCACCGAGCCGCCCGTCGCCCCCAAGGACCAGCCCCGCCCGACCGGCTCGGTGCTGCGCACCCCGGCCATGCTCGTGCTGGTCCTGGTGTTCGTCGCGATGGGCTCGATCTTCGGCGCCAACGACGTCTCGACCGTCGCGTTCGCCGACGAGGCCGGCCAGAAGAACCTCGCCGGGCCGGTGCTCGCCGTGTTCGCCGCGGGCTCGCTCGTCTCCGGCCTGCTCTACGGCACGCGGCACTGGAAGCGCCCGCTGCACCAGCGGTTCGCGAACGGGATGATCGCGCTCGCCGTCGGCGTCTCGCTGTTCTTCCTCGTCGACTCGCTGTGGATGCTCGCCGCGGTCATGTTCGTCACCGGCTTCGCGATCGCGCCGACGCTCATCAACGGCAACGCGCTCGTGCAGCAGCTGGTCCCGCCGGAGCGGCTGACCGAGGGCCTGACCTGGGTCGGCACCGCGCTCGGCGTCGGCGTCTCGGTCGGCTCGTCCATCGCCGGCGCGCAGATCGACGAGAACGGGTCGCGCGCCGGGTTCCGGGTGGTCGTCGTCTCGGCGGTCGTCGCCGTCGTCGCGGTGCTCCTGTCCTACCGGACCCTGCGCGGCAAGCACACCGGGCACGTCCACGACCAGCTCGAGGACCAGTCCGTGTCCGCCTCCGCGGGCGCGTCGGTCTCGGCCGCCGAGCTCGCCGAGTGCGTCGAGTCAAATCGTTTCGATGACGACGGCCGGAGCGCTACCGTAGAGCGGTGACCAGCACCGATGCCCTGTCGCGGATCGTCGCACCCCTGGGGACGCTGACGTCCGCGGAGCTGCTCACGGGCGGCATGTTCGCCACCACCCATCGGGTCACGCTGGAGGACGGGCGTCGGGTGATCGTCAAGGCCGCGCCCGACGAGACCGACCGCCTGCTCACCTACGAGCACGACGTGCTACGCACCGAGGCGCTCGTCTACGCACTGGCCGACGGCCGCCCCGAGCTGCGCATGCCGACCCTGCTGCTCACGGACTTCAGCCGCACGCTGCTGCCCGCCGACGTGGTCGTCGTCAGCCACCTCGACGGCGTCCCGCTGAACGAGGCGGGGTTCGAGCCCGGCGACCCGCGGCTCATGCGCGTCGAGACCGAGCTCGGCGCGCACCTCGCGCGGCAGGGGACGGTCACCGGCCCGCGGTTCGGGTACCCGCACGGCCCCGGCCTGCTCGCGGACACGTGGCCGGAGGCCTTCGGGCTGATCGTCGAGGCGCTGCTGGCGGACGGACGGCGGTGGGGCACCGTCCTGCCCGACGACGAGATCCGCGCCGCCGTCGCCCGCCACGCCGACGCGCTCGCCGAGGTCACCACCCCGCGCCTGGTCCACACCGACCTGTGGCCCGGCAACCTGTTCGTCGACCCTGCGTCGGGCGAGCTGCTCGGCGTCATCGACCCGGAGCGCGCGGTGTGGGGCGACCCGCTGTTCGACCTGGTCGGCTCCGACGCGATGTGGAACGGCACCTCCGCGCACCTGCTCGCGGGCTACGCCGCCGAGGCGGGCGAGCCGTGGGCGGTCGACGAGCCGGCCGCGGCGACCCGGCTGCTGCTCTACCGCGTGCAGCTCGCGCTCGTGATGCTCGTCGAGATCACCCCACGCGCCTACGAGGGCGACTGGCTCGACGAGTACGTGCCCCGGCTGCGGGCGATCCTCGACCGGGCGCTGGCCGGCCTGGCCTGAGCAGGTGCGGGACGCCGATCCCGCGCACACGATGGGGGGATGGCCCATCGCACGATTGCCGACCAGCTCGTCGCCCAGATCGTCGCCGCGGGGGCGCGGCACGTCTACGGGATCGTCGGGGACAGCCTCAACCCCGTGGTCGACGCGGTGCGGAGGGCGGCGGACGACGGCGTCGACATCGCCTGGGTGCACGTCCGCCACGAGGAGGCCGGCGCGTTCGCGGCCGCCGCCGAGGCGGAGCTGACCGGACGGCTCGCGGTGTGCGCGGGCTCGTGCGGGCCCGGCAACCTGCACCTCATCAACGGCCTGTACGACGCGCACCGCTCGCGGGTCCCCGTCCTGGCGATCGCGAGCCACATCCCGAGCGCGCAGATCGGCACGCAGTTCTTCCAGGAGACCCACCCCGACCGGCTGTTCCTCGAGTGCTCGGCGTACAGCGAGATGATCACGTCGGCAGCGCAGGCGCCTCGTGTCATCCGCTCGGCCATCCACCACGCGTACGGGGCACCGGGCGTCGCGGTCCTCACGCTGCCGGGTGACGTCGCGGAGCTGGAGGCGGCCGACGACGGCATCGACGTGCTGACCCCGGCGCCTGCCCCTCGGGTGGTCCCGGCCGACGAGTCCGTCCGGGCGCTGGCCGCCGCGATCGACGCCGCGGACCGCGTGACCATCTTCGCCGGGGCCGGCGTGCGCGGCTCGCGCGACGAGGTGCTCGCGCTGGCCGAGAAGCTCGCGGCCCCGATCGGCCACTCGCTGCGCGGCAAGGAGGTCATCCAGTACGACAACCCGTTCGACGTCGGGATGACCGGCCTGCTCGGCTACGGCGCGTGCGCGGCGGCGCTGGAGGGCGCCGACCTGATCCTGCTGCTCGGCACCGACTTCCCGTACCCGGAGTTCCTGCCCGACGTGCCGACCGCGCAGGTCGACATCGAGCCGACGAGGTTGGGCCGCCGGACGCGCAACGACCTCGCCGTGCTCGGCGACGTGGGCGAGACCCTCCGCGCGGTGCTCCCCCTGGTCCGGGCCCGGGACGACCGGCGCTTCCTCGAGAAGATGCTCTCCCGGCAGGACAAGGCGATGTCCGGTGTCGTCGGCGCGTACACGAAGGACGCCGAGGACCTCACCCCGATCCATCCCGAGCTGGCGGCCTCGATCCTCGACGAGGAGGCGCCCGAGGACGCGGTGTTCGCGGTCGACACCGGCATGGGCAACGTGTGGGCGGCGCGCTACATCACGCCCAACGGCCGGCGCCGGGTGATCGGCTCGTTCCTGCACGGCTCGATGGCCAACGCGCTCCCGCACGCGATCGGTGCGGCGCTGGCGCAGCCGTCGTCGACCTCGTCGGGCGACCCTGCCGGACCGGGCGGCACGGGGGACGAGGCGGCCCGGCCGCGCGCCGTCGTCGCGATCGCCGGAGACGGCGGCCTGTCGATGCTGCTCGGCGAGCTCATCACGCTGCGGGCGCTCGACCTGCCGGTCAAGGTGATCGTCTTCGACAACGCGTCGCTCGCGATGGTCCGCCTGGAGATGCTCGTCGCGGGCGTGCCGTCCTACGCGACCGACTCCCCGGCCGTCGACTACGCGGCGATCGCCGCCGCCGTCGGCATCCCGTCGGTCCGCGTCGAGGACCCGCGCCAGATCCGGTCCGCCCTGCGCGAGGCCTTCTCGCACGACGGCCCGGCCCTCGTCGACCTGGTCACCGACCCGCGCGCCCTGTCCCTGCCGCCCAAGATCACGCGCGCGCAGGTCTCCGGCTTCACGCGCGCGATGGCCAAGCAGGTGATCGGGGGCGGCGTGGCGGACGTGGTCGCGATGGCCCGCTCCAACATCCGCAACGTCCCCCGCTGACCCGCCTGGGGTCGTCTCCGGCGAGGAGCAGAGTCCGGGCCGGCCCACGTCTCGCCGGTTCGGCATCGTCTCGTCGGTTCCGATCGGCGAGACGATGCCGAATCGGCGAGACGATCGGCCAGCAGCGCCCGGCGATCGATCAGCCGGCCACGCGCGGCAATCGGCGGTGCGAATCGTTTCAGGCTTCGACATCGTTATCGGATCCCTGCCACGGTGGGCCGTAACGGCTTGGTCGGGACCGAGCGCGCGCACGCGGATGTGCGCACGCCCCCGCCGCAGGGGAGCCGCCCACCCGCCAACGACGGCGGGTACCCGAGAGAGGTGACCCCATGAGCAGCACACCACGACGCGGGCGGCAGGCGTTGATCGCTGCCACGCTCGCGATGGCGACGGCCGGCACGTGCCTGGCCGTCATGGCCCCCGCCCAGGCGGCGGCGAGCACGCTCGGCGCCGCGGCCGCGCAGAGCGGACGGTACTTCGGTGCGGCGATCGCACCGTCGAAGCTGTCCGACGCGACCTACGCGGCCGTCGCCGCACGCGAGTTCAGCTCGGTCACGCCCGAGAACGAGATGAAGATGGACGCGACCGAGCCGTCTCAGGGGCAGTTCAACTACACGCAGGGCGACCGGCTCGTCGCGTGGGCCGCCGCCAACGGGGGCAAGCAGGTGCGTGGCCACACGTTGGCGTGGCACCAGCAGCAGCCGGGCTGGATGCAGAACCTGTCCGGGACGGCCCTGCGCACCGCGCTCATCAACCACGTCACCCAGGTCGCGACGCACTTCAAGGGCAAGATCTACGCCTGGGACGTCGTCAACGAGGCCTTCGCCGACGACGGCCGGGGCAGCCGCCGCGACTCCAACCTGCAGCGCACCGGCAACGACTGGATCGAGGCCGCCTTCCGCGCCGCCCGCGCCGCCGACCCGGGCGCCAAGCTCTGCTACAACGACTACAACACCGACGGCGTCAACGCGAAGTCCACGGGCGTCTACAACATGGTCAAGGACTTCAAGTCCCGGGGCGTCCCGATCGACTGCGTCGGCTTCCAGAGCCACCTCGGCACCGGTGTCCCGGGCGACTACCAGGCCAACCTGCAGCGCTTCGCCGACCTCGGTGTCGACGTGCAGATCACGGAGCTCGACGTCGCGCAGGGCAGCTCGCAGCCCTCGGTCTACTCGACCGTCACCAAGGCCTGCCTCGCGGTGACCCGCTGCACCGGCATCACCGTGTGGGGCGTGCGCGACTCCGACTCGTGGCGCACGGGCGAGAACCCGCTGCTCTTCGACAACAGCGGCAACCCGAAGGCGGCGTACACCTCGACGCTGGCCGCACTCAACACGGCCACCCCGACGACGCCGCCGACCACCCCGACACCGACGGTCACACCCACCCCGACGCCGACCGTCACCCCCACGCCGACCCCCACCCCGACGGTCACCACCCCGCCCCCCGCGGGCGGCTGCACGGTCACCTACGCGGTGCCGGGATCGTGGAACGTCGGCTTCACCGCCAACGTGACGGTCAAGAACCAGGGCGCCGCGATCAACGGCTGGACCCTGACCTGGTCGTTCCCCGGGGGCCAGACGGTCCAGCAGGCCTGGAACGCGGTCGCCAGCCAGAGCGGCGCCGACGTCTCGGCCAAGGACGCCGGCTACAACGCGAGCATCCCGGCGGGCGGCAGCACGTCGTTCGGCTTCAACGGCGGGTACAGCGGCGCCAACCCGGCGCCGACGGCCTTCCGCCTCAACGGCACGCTCTGCACCACGGCGTGACCCGGCGACCGGTCCGCGGCCAGGGGGGTCGCGGACCGGTCACCAGCCCGACGAGGAGTCCGGGTGCATCGGCGCGCACTCGTCGCGGTCGCCGGGCAGCTTCTCGAAGTGCCACACCTCGTTCGCGTAGGTCCGGCACAGCCCGTAGGCGAGCCCGTGCTCCCCGAGCCAGAGCGCGCCGGAGGTCGGGCCGACGTCGAGCGCCAACCCCTTGACGTGCGCCGACGAGCGCGCGGGCAGCACCCAGCGGTGCGCCTCGGCCTTCGAGCCGTACTTCTTCTCCGCGGCCTCGACCAGCGCACGCTGCTCCTTGGCGGTGCGCCGGCCCGACGTGAGCGTGAGGACCACCCCGTCGTCGGCCGCCGCGGCCTGCGCCGCGGTGAACCGGCGGGCCAGCTCGTCGTCGACGCCCGCGAGCGCGGGGTCCTCGTCCAGGACGGGTGCGGCCGTCGGGGACTGCGCGGAGGCGGCATCCGTCGCGTCGGCCAGGTGCAGCCCGACGAGCGTCGCCGCGAGCAGCACGACGGTGAGCACGATCGCCGACCGGCGTCGGCGGCGGACCGCCCGTTCGGGCCGGCCATGGATGTAGGTCGTCACCACCCCAGGCTCGTCGACCGCGGCTCGCGGCACATCAGCCTCCGGGATCGACCCCGTCCACCCGTGGGTGGGTCTTCAGGCGACCGGGTTCCGCCCGTCGTAGTCCCAGAAGGAGCGCTGCCAGCGCACCAGCAGCCAGAGCAGCACCACGCACAGCGACCCGCCGATGACGACCGCCCACGCCTCGCCGACCCACTCCGACATCGACCCGATCCACAGGTCGCCCAGGCGCGGACCGCCCGCGACGACGACGATGAACACGCCCTGCAGCCGGCCGCGCATGTCGTCGGGCGTGGCGGTCTGCAGGATGGTCTGGCGGAAGATCGCGCTGATCTCGTCGGCCCCGCCGGCCGCGACCAGGGTGCAGCACGCGATCGCGAGCGCGGCCCACAGCACGTGGTCCGGCTTGTCCCGCCCGACGGCCACGAGCACGAGCCCGAACGCGACGATCGACAGCCCCCACCCGGTGATCGCGAACGTGATGACGCGCGCCTGCCACCGCACGCGCGCCAGCCCGCCGGAGAACGTGCCGGACAGCACGGCCCCGACCGCGAGCGCCGCCGTGAGGATGCCGGTCGTCGTCGCGCCGCCGCCCAGGTACCAGATGCCGACGGCCGGGAACACGACGCGCGGCATCGCCACGACCATCGCGATCAGGTCCACGGCGAACGTCATGCGCACGTTCTTCTGCGTGCCGAGGTACTTCAGGCCGTCGACGATCGACCCGATCCCGACTCGCGCGCGGCGGGTCGAGGAGGCCTCGGGCAGCACCGGCGGCAGGCGGAACACCGCCGCGAGCGCGAAGGTGAACAGCACGAAGTCGACCGTGTACGCCAGGCCGTAGTCGAACGCGGCGACCAGCGCGGCGCCGATCAGCGGGCCCACGGTCAGCGCCGTCTGGAAGCCGATCGCCTGCAGCGCGTTGGCGGCCGGCATGAGCCGCGGCTCGAGCAACCGGGGGATGATCGCGCTGCGGGCCGGCGCGTTCACCGCGTTGGCCCCGGACTGCACGGCCACCAGGGCGAACAGCAGCCCGACGTGCTCGTTGTCCGCCCAGCCCTGGATCGCCAGCACGAGGATCACGGCCCAGCTGACCAGCGACGCGTAGAGCGCGACCTTGCGGCGGTCGTAGTGGTCGACGATCGCGCCGCCGTACAGCCCGAAGATGATCAGCGGGACCAGCGCGAACAGGCCCAGGATGCCGACGGTGAACGTCGAGCCGGTGATGTCGTAGACCTGCAGACCGACCGCGACGACCGTGAGCTGGGTGCCGAGGTTCGAGATCGACAGACCGAACCAGAGGCGCCGGAAGGCGGGACTGATGCGGAGCGGCGTCGTGTCGACGACGAGGGATGGCACCGCGCGAGTTTAGTTGCCCTTGCTCACGACTTCCGCCGCGGTCGGCCAGATCCCCGACGCATCCCGCCCCTCTTGTGACGGGAGTGCACCGGTGAGACCGGAACGGGCCCCAGGAGGCGACTCGTGCCACAAGTGGGGCGGGATCTGTCAGGGTGGCGGGCGTGAGCGAGCACGTGGTGGTCATGGGGGTGTCCGGGACGGGCAAGACGACGGTCGGCCGGCTGATCGCCGAGCGGCTGGGCGCGACGTTCATCGAGGGCGACGACCTGCACCCCGCGGCGAACGTCGAGTCGATGCGCGCAGGCATCCCGCTGACCGACGCGCAGCGCGCCCCGTGGCTGGCATTGATCCGCGACGCGATGGACGCCGCCGGCGGCGACACGGTCGTGGCCTGCTCGGCCCTGCGCCGGGCCTACCGGGACGTGCTGCGCGGGGCGCACGGCCGCGTCCGGTTCGTGCACCTGGTCGTCCCGCCCGACGAGCTCACCCGCCGCCTCGAGGCCCGCGCCGGCCACTTCATGCCCGCGACGCTCCTGGCCTCGCAGCTCGCGACCCTCGAGGACCTGGAGCCCGACGAGGACGGCGTCGACGTCCTCGTCGCCGGGACCCCCGAGGCCGTGACGGACGAGGCGCTCACAGCGCGCGCATAGTCCCCACCCAGGCCAGACTGGCCCGAACCAGCACGCCGGGTCCGTCCAGGAGGTGCACGTGAGCGCCGATGCCGACACCGCCAACCCCACCCTGCGCCGGGCCATCGGCCGCAAGGTGCTCCTGCTCTTCGTCGTCGGGGACATCCTCGGCGCGGGCATCTATGCGCTGACCGGGAAGGTCGCCGGCGAGGTCGGCGGCGCGATCTGGATCCCGTTCCTGTGCGCGTTCGTGCTGGCCACGCTCACGGCGGCAGCGTACGCGGAGCTCGTCGGCCGCTACCCGCAGGCCGCGGGGGCCGCCCTCTACGCGCAGCGAGCGTTCGAGCGACCCTTCGTCACGTTCCTCGTCGCCTTCGCGGTGCTGATGTCGGGCATCACCAGCGCGGGCGCGGCGGCACGGGCGTTCGGCGGCGACTACCTCGCCGAGTTCATCACCGTGCCGACGCTGATCGCCGCCTGGTTCTTCCTGCTGGTCATCACCGCGATCAACGTCATCGGCATCTCGGAGTCGGTGAAGGTCAACGTGGTGCTGACGATCGTCGAGGCGTCCGGCCTGATCGTGATCCTCGCGATCGGCGTGGTCGCGCTCGTCCAGGGCGACGGCGACCCGTCGCGGGCCATGGAGATCACGACCGAGGGCACGCCGTGGATCGCCATCCTGGGCGCCACCGGGCTGGCCTTCTACGCGCTGCTCGGCTTCGAGGACTCGGTCAACCTCGCCGAGGAGACCCAGCACCCGCGCCGCGACTTCCCGCGCGCCCTCTTCGGGGGCCTGATCATCGCCGGCCTGATCTACCTGGGCGTGGCCTTCACCTCGACGATGCTCGTCGACACCGAGACCCTCGCCGGCTCGACCGGACCGCTGCTCGAAGTGGTCAAGGTCGCCGGGCTGACGTTCCCGCCCAAGCTGTTCGCGCTCATCGCCCTGCTGGCCGTCACGAACACCGCGCTGATCAACATGATCATGGCGTCGCGGCTCGTCTACGGGATGAGCAACGAGGGCATCGTGCCGAAGATCTTCTCGCGCGTGCACGCGGGCCGCCAGACGCCGTACGTCGCGATCGCGTTCACGGTGCTGATCGCGATGACGCTCGTCGCGACCGGCGACCTGGCCGGGCTCGCGGACACCACGGTGCTGCTCCTGCTGCTGGTGTTCGCGACCGTGAACGTCTCCGTGCTGGTGCTGCGCCGCAGCGCCGACGAGGACGACGAGGCGGCCGAGAAGGTCGAGGGCGACGACGCGAAACCGTTCCGCGCGCCCACATGGGCGCCGGTCCTCGGCGCGATCGTGTCGCTCGTCCTCGCGTCGCCGCTGACCGGGCGCGAGGGCTCGGTCTACCTGCGCGCCGGGATCCTGCTCGCGATCGGCGTCGTCCTCTACCTCGTCAACCGCTGGGCGGTCGGCCGGGCCGAGCGAGCCTGACCCGACCCTCAGAACCGCCGGGCGTTCGGGTCCAGCTCGTCCTCGACCACGATCTCGTCGGGGTCCGAGGCGGGCTTCTTGGACGTCTGCCCCATCGCCGACCACGCCGCGTCGACCGCACGGTCCTTGAGCACTGCGCCCTGGTCGCGGGCGAACTGCCGGGCCTGAACCTCGAAGTCCTGGACGTACCCCTGGACGCGCGGGTCCTTCCACACGTCCCCGGCCCACACCTGGATCTTGTCGAACCGACTGCGTCCCGCGCGGGTGCCCAGCAGGTAGCCCAGCCCGGCTCCGGCGACGAATGCGACCTTGCCCTTCATGCGCTCTCCCTAGGTTGTCCGTCCTGCCGCGAGCCTAGGCAGGGGCCGACGACTACGCGAACGGGTCGGGGGTCAGCGTGTACTTCGTCTCGAGGTACTCGTGGATCCCCTCGGCCCCGCCCTCGCGGCCCAGCCCGGACTGCTTCCAGCCGCCGAAGGGCGCCGACGCGTTGGAGACGACACCCACGTTGAGGCCCATCATCCCGGTCTCCAGGCGCTCGACGAGGCGCTGCCCGCGCGTCAGGCTCTGCGTGTAGGCGTAGGAGACCAGGCCGTACTCGGTGTCGTTCGCGAGCCGGATCGCCTCGTCCTCGTCGTCGAACGTGGCGATCGCCAGCACCGGCCCGAAGATCTCCTCGCGCAGGATCTTGCTCCCCGGCTGGACGTCGTCGAGCACGGTCGCCTCGAAGTACGAGCCGGGCCGGTCGATCGCCGAGCCCCCCGTGCGGACGGTGGCGCCGCGGTCCACGGCGTCGCGGACCAGCGTCTCGGCCTTCTCCACCGCGCGGTCGTCGATGAGCGGCCCGACGGTCACGCCCTCCTCGGTGCCGCGCCCGACGACGAAGCCGGCGACCTTCTCGGTCACGCGGCGGGAGAACTCCTCGGCGACCGACCGGTGCACGATGAACCGGTTCGCCGCGGTGCACGCCTGCCCGATGTTGCGGAACTTGGCTGCGATCGCGCCCTCGACGGCCCGGTCCAGGTCGGCGTCGTCGAACACCAGGAAGGGCGCGTTGCCGCCGAGCTCCATCGACGTGCGCAGCACCCCGTCTGCGGCCTGCTTGAGCAGCTGCTGCCCCACCGGCGTCGATCCCGTGAACGAGAGCTTGCGCAGCCGCGGGTCGGCGATGATCGCCTCCGACACCGGCCCGGACGACGAGGTCGTCACGACGTTGAGCACGCCCGCGGGCAGCCCCGCGTCGTGCAGGATCTGCGCGAGGAACAGCGTGGTCAGCGGCGTGAGTGCGGCGGGCTTCACGACCACCGTGCAGCCAGCCGCGAGCGCGGGCGCGATCTTGCGGGTCGCCATCGCGAGGGGGAAGTTCCACGGGGTGATGAGGAAGCACGGCCCGACGGGGTGCTCCGAGACGATCGTCCGCCCGGTGCCCTCGGGGTTGATGCCGTAGCGCCCCTGGATCCGCGGCGCCTCCTCGCTGAACCAGCGCAGGAACTCGCCGCCGTAGGTGACCTCCCCGCGCGACTCGGCCAGGGGCTTGCCCATCTCGATCGTCATGAGCAGCGCGACGTCGTCGGCGCGCTCCTGCAGGAGGTCGAACGCGCGACGCAGGATCTCGGCGCGCTCGCGTGGGGGCGTCGCCGCCCACGCGGGGAACGCCGCCGACGCGGCGTCCAGCGCGGCGATGCCGTCGTCGGCCGTCGCCGACGCGATCGTCTTGACGGTCTCGCCCGACGACGGGTCCGTGACGGTCAGCGTCGCGCCGTCCTGGGCAGGGCGCCAGCGGCCACCGATGAACAGTCCGTCGGGGACGCGGGCCAGCAGGTCGGACTCAGCTTCGTGGGTAGGCACCCTCCGATCGTGCCCCGAGTCGCCGCGTTCTACCCGTCGGCGGCCTGCGTTCAGCGTTCCTGCCGACATGTGTGAGGAACGCTGAGCACGACGACGGCGTCAGTCGTCGAGCGCGGCACGCAGGTGCGCGAGACGGGAGTGCAGCGCGGGCGGCACGCGGTCCCCGAAGGTCGCGAAGAACTCCTGCGTGAGATCGGCCTCGAGCGCCCACGAGTCGCGGTCGACCTCGAACAGCGCCGCGAGCGCGTCGACGGACAGGTCGAGGCCGTCGGTGTCGAGCGCGCCGGGTGCGGGCAGCAGCCCGACGGGGCTCGTCACGGCCCCGACGTCCGTGCGCAACCCGCGGGAGCGGTCGACCTGGTCGACGACCCACGCCAGCACGCGCGAGTTCTCCCCGAACCCGGGCCAGATGAACTGCCCCGACTCGTCCTTGCGGAACCA
Source organism: Cellulomonas sp. PhB150 (assembly GCF_003755175.1). Classification (GTDB taxonomy): domain Bacteria; phylum Actinomycetota; class Actinomycetes; order Actinomycetales; family Cellulomonadaceae; genus Cellulomonas. The sequence goes on from NZ_RKHX01000003.1 coordinate 373,868, forward strand.
GTTCACCTGGAACACGAGCGGCTTGTGCTCCAGCGCGGCCCCGACCTCCAGCCAGTGCTCCCAGTGGTCGGCCATGTCGTACCCGCAGAACGGCATCATCGCGAACGGGTCGCGGCGCAGCTCGCCGACCAGGCCCTCCGCGGCGGCGGTCCGCTCCGAGGAGATCGTCGCGCCCATGAACACCCCGTGCTCCCAGCTCTCCGCCTGCGCGACGAGCGGCACGTTGGTGGCCCGGCGCCCGCCGAAGACGATCGCGTCGAGCGCGACGCCCTCCGGGTCGTCCCAGCCGTCGGCGATCGTCGGGCACTGGGCGGCTGCGACCGTGAAGCGCGAGTTGGGGTGCGCGGCCGGGGTCGGGGAGTCGGGCGTCCAGGGGCGGCCGGTCCAGTCGGTCAGGTGCGCGGGGGCCTCGTCGGTCAGGCCCTCCCACCAGACGTCGCCCTCGGGCGTGAGCGCGACGTTGGTGAAGATCGTGTCGTGGCTCAGGGTCTCGATGGCAGCGGGATTGGTGGCCTCGCCCGTGCCGGGTGCGACGCCGAAGAAGCCGGCCTCGGGGTTGATCGCGCGCAGCGTGCCGTCGGGGCCGGGCCGCAGCCAGGCGATGTCGTCGCCGATGGTCTCCACCCGCCAGCCCGGCAGCGTGGGGCGCAGCATCGCGAGGTTCGTCTTGCCGCACGCCGAGGGGAACGCCGCGGCCACGTGGTAGCGGCGGCCGGTCGGCGCGGTCAGGCGGATCAGCAGCATGTGCTCGGCGAGCCAGCCCTCGTCGCGGCCCATGACCGAGGCGATGCGCAGCGCGAAGCACTTCTTGCCGAGCAGCGCGTTGCCGCCGTAGCCGGAGCCGAACGACCAGATCTCGCGCGTCTCCGGGAAGTGCGCGATGTACTTCGTGGTGCTGCAGGGCCACGGCACGTCCGTCGCACCGTCGACGAGCGGCATGCCGAGCGAGTGCACCGCCGGGACGAACGGGGCGCCCGCCTCGACGAGCTCGCGGACGGCGGTGCCGACGCGCGTCATCACGCCCATGCTCACGACGACGTAGGGAGAGTCGGTGACCTGCACGCCGATCTGGGACAGCGGCCCCCCGACCGGACCCATCGAGAAGGGCACGACGTACATCGTCCGGCCGCGCATGCTCCCGACGAGCACCTCGTCGAGCTCGGTGCGCATCGCACCCGGCTCGCGCCAGTTGTTCGTCGGGCCGGCGTCCGACTGGTCCTGCGAGCAGATGAACGTGCGCGACTCGACGCGGGCCACGTCGTCGGGGTCCGAGCGCGCCAGGTAGCTGCCGGGGCGCAGCGTCGGGTCGAGGGGAAGGAGCGTGCCGGTGCCGACCATCTGCGCGATCAGGGCGCGGCGCTCGTCGTCCGAGCCGTCGCACCACACGACCGCGTCGGGCTCGGTGAGCTCGGCGACGGCGGCGACCCAGGCGTGGACCCCCGTGCGGGCAGCGGCGGAGACGTCGGCGAGAGAGGTGCGGGTGGGTGCGTCGGCCAGCGTGGTCATGTCCTCGAGCTCCTTCCGCAGGCCTCGGGCGGCCCACGTCCTGTGCGTGAGAACCATCGTGTCGTCAAGCCTGGCCGGAATGCGGGCCCGTTCGGGTGTCAAGCATCGCGGTTCTTGACGTACGGTCAGGATGTGACCACATCGGACGACGACGGCGACTCCCTGGTGCTCGGTCGCCGTGTGCGGCACCTGCGCACGGCGCGCGGGCTGACGCTCGACGCGCTGGGGGAGCGGGTCGGCGTGACGCCGAGCCTGCTGTCCCTGGTCGAGAACGGGCACCGCGAGCCCCGCCTCGCGCTGCTGCGGAGCATCGCCGACGCGCTCGACGTCACCGTCGCCGACCTGCTCGACGCCGAGCCGCCCTCACGCCGGGCCGCCCTCGAGATCGCGCTCGACCGCGCCCAGCGGTCCGCAGGCTTCGAGCGCCTCGCGCTGCCGACCGTGCGCGCCGGGAAGTCGCTGCCGCTGCCGGTCCTCGAGCACCTCGTCGGCCTGCACGCCGAGCTCGCGCGGCGCGACCTCGAGTCGGTGGCGACCCCCGAGGAGGCTCGTCGGGCCAACACGCAGATCCGAGTCGAGCGCCAGGAGCGGGACAACTACCTGCCCGAGATCGAGCAGGCCGCCGAGGCCATGGTGCGCAAGGCCGGCTACACGTCGGGCGCCCTCACGCACCGCGCCGTGTCCCGGATGGCCGAGCAGCTGGGGTTCGCGATCATCCACGTCGACGACCTGCCGAGCTCGACCCGCACGGTCACGGACCTGGCGAACGGCCGCATCTACCTGCCGCCCGCGTCGACGCCCGGCGGGCACGGCCTGCGCTCGCTCGCCCTGCAGGCGATCGCCCACCGGGTGCTGGGCCACGAGCGCCCCTCGTCGTACGACGACTTCCTGCGCCAGCGCATGGAGATCACCTACTTCGCCTCGTGCGCGCTCATGCCCGAGACGGCCACGGTCGAGCACCTGCAGCAGGCCAAGCGCGAGAAGGACCTCGCGATCGAGGACCTGCGCGACGCGTTCGGCGTGACGCACGAGGCCGCGGCGCAGCGGTTCACCAGCCTGGCCACCCACCACCTCGGCATCCCGGTGCACTTCGTGCGGATCGGCGGCGACGGCGCGATCTACCGCGCGTACGCCAACGACGGCCTGCCGCTGCCGACTGACGTGACGGGCGCGATCGAGGGCCAGCTGGTGTGCCGGAACTGGGGCGTGCGCCGCGCACTGACCCGCCGCGACCGCTCGTCGGAGTCCTACCAGTACACCGACACCCCGGCCGGCACGTTCTGGTGCTCGACGCAGACCGGCTCGGGCACCACGGGACAGATGGCGCTGGCGGTCGGCGTGCCGTTCTCGTCGGCCTCGTGGTTCCGCGGCCGCGACACGAGCGTCCGGCACACCTCGACGTGCCCCGACGAGGCGTGCTGCCGCCGCCCGGCCGCGTCGTCGGCCGCCCGCTGGCAGGACGCGTCCTGGCCGAGCGCGCGCATCCACCAGCAGGTGTTCACCGCTCTGCCGACGGGCGCCTTCCCGGGCGTGGACGCGCGCGAGGTCTACGCGTTCCTCGACCGCCACGCCCCGCGCCCGGAGGCCTGACCTCCGCCCGACCGGTCGGTTGCGCACGCTTCCCGGGCCGGAGGCGTGCGCAAGCCACCGGTCGTCGGTCTGCGGGGTCGTCGACCTGCGGGGTCGTCGTCGGGGGGCGAGGATCGGACCCATGACCACCACCCCCGCCTCCGTCGCCCGCGCGGCCGGTCAGGTCGCCCTCGGCGCCGGCCTGCTGTTCGCCGGCACGTCGCACCTGACCACCGCGCGCGAGGAGTTCCAGGCGCAGGTCCCGTCCTGGTTCCCCGCCGACCCGGACGCGGTCGTGCTTGTCTCCGGCGTCGCCGAGATCGCCCTCGGCGCGGCGCTCGTCGCGACCTGGCGGCAGCCGGCCCGCGCCTGGGTGGGCGTGGCCGCGGCCGCGTTCTTCATCGGGGTCTTCCCCGGCAACATCGCGCAGCTCGTCGAGCACAAGGACGGGTTCGGCCTCGACACGGACACCAAGCGCGCGGTGCGGCTGGTGTTCCAGCCGGCGCTCGTCGCCGGGGCCCTGGTGGCGTGCGACAGCATCCGCACGCTGCGGGCGCTGCGGAAGGCTCGAGCGAGCTAGCCGGCGAGGATCCGCGCGCGGGCGGCGGCATGCTCGTCGAACAGGATCCCGAACAGCACGAAGAACGCGACCATGTAGCCCGGCAGCTCCGGCTCGACCGTCTCGTCCCCCTGCGATCTCGATGTGGACGGAATTCCTAGCGCTCCGTGCGCGCTCCCCGCCGGTTCGGCGCCTCGATCGGTGCCGCGTCGACGTACGTCCAGGCCTGCGGGGCGTCCGCGTCGTCGACGAACCAGAGGTGGAGCCGAGCCGAGGGAACTCCGGTCGGCGCGGGGACGCGCAGCGTCACGGCCTCGGAGAGCACGAACGGCTCGGCCTTGACCGTGTCAGACTCGGCCACCACCTCGGCCCCGCCGGGCGACGGCGACCCCGGCGTCGACCACGCGGCACGGACCCGCCCGGCGACGGTGGACGGTCCGTGGTGCGAGACGTGGACGTCGAGCACGAGCGGCTCGGTCGGCAGCGGGATGTCCGCCCCTGCGTGCGCGGGTACGAGGTCCACGACGAGCGTCGTCGTCGCGTTCACGTGCGCGGGGACGAGCCCGCCGCGGTCCTTGGGGCGACGGTCGGCGTCGACGACGCCGGCCATCTCGTGCTCGACGTCGGCGAGCTCGGTGTACACGTAGCCCGCGAACCGGTCGTGGCGGCGCAGCTCCTGGGTCTGCCAGCGCATGCTCCAGGCGCGCTCGAGGCTCGTGAAGCCCGCGCCGTACTCGCTGTTGAGGATCGGGACGCCGGATCTCGGGTGGTCCGCAGAGCCGTACAGCGACTTGTCGACGACGAAGTCCGGGCCGAGCCGGACCTCGAAGTGCTCGAGCGCACCCGTGGCCATCGCGGCCAGGTTGTCGGCCCAGCGCTGCGGGTCCTCGTCGTAGTAGTGCCAGTCCACGAGGTCGGTCCGCACGTGCGACCAGCCCGAGTTCTCGACGATCGGCCGGGTGTCGTCGAGGGCGCGCAGCGTGTCGTACGAGTGCGCCGCCGCGGCCGCCCGGTCCGGGCTGCCCGGGATGTCCCAGTCGAGGCCCCACTCCTCGTTCCACAGGCCCCAGACGACGATCGACGAGTGGTTCCCGTCGCGCTCGACCATCGGGGCGAGCTGCGCCTCGAACGCGTCGGCGGCGGCTGGTGTGAACCGGCTCGGGGCCGGCGGCTCGGCCCACACGAGCATGCCGACGCGGTCGGCGTGGTGCAGCCAGCGCGGCTCCTCGAGCTTGATGTGCTTGCGCACGAGGTTGTAGCCGAGCTCGGCGGCCAGGTCGATGTCCGCGAGCAGCGCCTCCTCGCTCGGGGCGGTGAGGCCCGTGCCGGGCCAGTAGCCCTGGTCGAGCACGCCGCGGACGTAGAGCCGCTCGCCGTTGAGGAACAGCTGCTCGCCGCGCGTCTCGATCCGGCGAAGTCCCGCGGTGACGAGGACACGGTCGTCGGGCTGCCCGTCCGTCACCAGCTCGATCTCGTACAGGAACGGGTCGGCCGGCGACCACAGGCGGGGCTCGGGCACGGCGAGTGAGCCCGTCACGCTGCCGTCGTCGGCCCGCTCGAGCTGGACGGACGTCACGCCCAGCCGCGCGACCACCGAGGCCGACGCGGGGGCGTCGCCCGCGAGGCGGCCGGAGATGGCGAAGCCCGTCAGCGAGTCGCCGCGGACGGCCACCTCGGCCAGGTAGGTCCGCCCCCGGGCCTCGAGCCAGACGCTCTGCCAGATGCCCGACGTCGGTGTGAACGAGACCCCGTCGTAGTCGTCGCGCGGGATCGAGCGCTGCTTGCCGTGCGGGATCTCCCGCTTGTCGGCGGGTGCGACCACCTCGACGACGAGCTCGAACGCGTGACCTGGGCGGACGTGGTCGGTGACGTCGATCTCGAAGGAGTCGTAGCCCCCCACGTGGCTGCCCACCTCGTGCCCGTCCACCAGGACTCGCGCACTGTGGTGGACCGCGCCGAAGCACAGCACGACGCGGGCCTCGCCCCACGCGGCGGGCACCGTGGCGGTCCGGCGGTAGACGCCGCGCTCCATCCAGGTCCGGGCCACGCCCGACGCGGCGGTCTCCCAGGCGAACGGGACGACGATCGTCGCGGAGCCGGCCTCGGACTCGAGGTCCCACTCGCCGTTGAGGGTCAGCCACGACGCCGAACGGTCGCGGTCCGGGCGCGGGTACTCGGCGCGCGGGAGGGCTGAGGTCATGGTGGTGCCTTTCATGTGCGGGCTTCAGCCCTTGACGCTGCCGGCGAGGATGCCGTTGATGAAGTGCTTCTGGAGCACGATGAAGATGAGCAGGAGCGGGACGAGGGCGATGGACGCCGCGGCGAGGAGCTCGCCCGTGACCGTCGCGTAGTCGGCGCCGATCCGGTTGCCGGTGATGTTCTGCGCGAGCGACGACAGGACCACCTGGAGGGTCGCCATCCGGTCGGAGCTGGCGATCACGACCGGCCAGACGAAGTCGTTGTAGATGTTCATCACCGTCAGCACCGCGAGGCCGGCGAGAGCAGGCCGGATGACCGGCAGGATGATCCGCCAGAAGATGCCGAACTCGGTGCAGCCGTCGACGCGGGCTGCATCGAGCAGCTCGTTCGGGACGGCCGTGATCACCTGCCGCATCCAGAAGATGGCGAAGGCGTCGACCGCCCCCGGCAGCACGAGCGCCTGGTACGTGTTGACCCAGCCCAGCTCCTTCATCTCCAGCAGGAGTGGGATGATCAGCACGATCGTCGGGAGCATCAGCGTGATCAGCACGGTGCCGAACAGCACGCCCTTGAACCGGAAGTCGTACTTGGCGAACCCGTAGGCAGCGAGCGGCGCGAAGAAGAGCGTCAGGCTGCCCTTGAGCAGCAGGACGATCGCCGTGTTCACGAACCCGCGCACGATCGGAACGTCCGCGAACATCCGCGTGAAGTTGTCGAGCGTGGCGCTCGACGGGTCGAAACCGAGCGGGTCGTTGATGATCTGCGCCGCGGGCTTGAACGCCGAGAGCACCGCCCACGCGACCGGCGCCAGGAAGGCGAGCGCCAGGACGACGAGGAACACCTGGGTGACGACGCCCGGCAGGCGTCGCCGGATGGTGACGGATGGAGTGGTCATGTCAGTCCTCCGACCGGAGCAGGCGCACGAAGCCGAGCGAGAGCACCATGACGACGATCACGAGCAGGAACGAGTTGGCGGCACCCGTCCCCAGGTCGGCGCGGGTGATGTGGTCGTAGAGGTACAGGCCTGCAGTCGTCGTCGACCCGTAGGGGCCGCCGTCCGTGACCACGTACGGCTCGGCGAACATCTGGAAGATGGCCAGCGTCTGGAGCACCACGGCGAACATCAGGGTCCGACGGACGAGCGGCAGCGTCATGCTCCGCAGCTGCCGGAACCGCGACGCACCGTCGATGGATGACGCCTCGTAGACCGTGGAATCGATGGACTGCAGCCCCGAGAGCAGGATGATGACGATGAACCCCGTCGTCTTCCACAGGAACAGCAGCGCGAGCGTGGGCTTGGCCCACACGCTCGTGGTCAGCCACCCGACGTCCGGCAGCCCGAGCGCGTTCAGCACCGAGTTCACGGCGCCGTACTGCTGGTCGAAGACGACGACCCAGATCTGCGCCACCGCGACGAGCGGCGTCACGAACGGCACCAGGAACGCGACGCGGTAGAAGCCGCGCATCCGGGTCTTCGCGTTGTCCAGGAGGACCGCGACGAGCAGGGCGACGACGATCTGCACCGGCACGATCAGCAGCCACATGACCGCCGAGTTGCCGAGCGACGACCAGAACGCCGGGTTGGTGAGCAGATAGGTGTAGTTCCCCCACCCGACCCACTGCGCCGATCCCGAGCCGCGCCAGTCGGTGAAGCTGAGCTGGAGCGTGAACAGCATCGGGTAGACGCCGAACGCCAGGAACAGGGCGATGAAGGGGAAGACGAAGACGTAGGGCGCCAGCTTCCGTCGCGACGGAGACCGGTGCGGTCTCCGTCGCGACGTGGCCGACGGCGCCTGCGCCCGCGGGGGGGCTGGTGCGAGTGTCAACGGAGTGTCCTCAGGTGCGCAGAGTGCAGGACGGCTACTGACGGTCCACGAGGTTCTTCTGGATGTCCTTGGTGGACTGCTCGATGACCTGGTCGGGCGTCATCTTCCCGTCGAGCATCAGCTGGATGTTGTTGCCCAGGTAGTCGACGGCGCCCGCCCACCATGCGGGGATGGGCGCGCCGCCCGGGATCTGCGCGCCTGCGTCGACCGCGGTGGCCCACAGGTCCTGGCCGCCCAGCGCCTCGACGGGCCCGAAGAGCGGCTTGGCCGGGTCGGCGGCCGGCTCGTAGCTCGGGATCGAGGTGTTCAGGCCGTCGGGATAGACCTCGTTCGGGCCCCACACGGACTGGTAGCCCTGCGGGTCGAACATGAGGAACTCGTAGAACAGCCACGCGAGCTGCGAGTTCTTGCCGTCCTTGGGCAGCGCGAACGACGAGCCGCCCATCGCACCGCTGCGGGCGCCACCCGGCGTCCAAGCCGGCAGCGGCATCGCCCGCCAGTCGCCCTTGGTCTTCGGGAGCAGCTGCTGCGGCGCGAAGTCGAACCAGATCGCCCAGGGGTAGAAGACCTCCCTGGCCGAGTCGAGCGGCTTGATGTCGCTCGGGCTCAGGTACTCCGCACGCGTGCCGAGCTTCTCCTTCTGCACGGTGTCCAGCCAGGTCAGGATCTGCTTGTACTCCGGGGAGTCCAGGCGCAGCTGGCCCTTCTCGTCGGCGATGCTCGTGCCGAGCTGGCTCGCGTACATCTCGAGCTGGAGCTGGCCGAGGAACGCGCTCTGCTCGAGGTGGATGGGTGCCGAGTCGGGCACCTTCGCCTTGTACTGCTTGGCGGCCTCGAGCAGGTCGTCGTACGTCTCGATCTTTGTGGCGTCGATGCCCGCCTTCTCCAGCGCCGTGGCGTTGTAGTAGAGCAGGCCGGGGTCGAGGTCGAAGGGGACGCCGTAGATCCCGCCGTCGAGCGAGTTCACGTCGAGCTTCTGCTGGGCGATGTCGCCCGAGTACGGCTTGAGCACGTCGTTGAGGTTCCACAGGTACTGCGAGTAGCCGGCCACCTTGGCGTCGTCCAGGAAGACCCCGTCGGGCACGTCCGTGCCGGTGATCAGCGTGTTCTGCAGCTTGGCGTCGATGTCGACGGCCTCGTGGTTGACCTTGATGTCCGGGTACTTCGCGTTGAAGTCCTTGATCACGGCGTCGAAGACCTTGAACAGGTCGCCGGAGCGGTCCCAGATGGTGATCTCACCGCTGGGCGAGGCTTCGCTCGGCGCCTGCAGGACGTTCGGGTCGGCGGCGGCGGTCGTGTCACCCGGCGTCGAGCCCCCGGATGGCTTGGGGTCGCCGGAGGTGATCGAGGGGCCGCACGCGGCCAGTGCCGAGGTGGCGAGAAGCGCGCCGACGACCGCGGCGGTCGACCGGCGGAAACTCTGGCGGGGGCCAGTTCGTAGCTGGTGCATGGAGCACTCCCTTGTGCACTCGGGTGGCCAGGCGCGGCTTCTCCGCAACGCTTTGCCAACGTGTGCAAACGTAGCCCTGGTTTGCACACGTTGCAAGCCCTATGATCAGGGGAATCGCGAAGCCGGGAGGGTGAAACGTGGCGGCAACGCTCCGAGACGTCGCGCTGCGGGCGAAGGTGTCCGTGCGCACGGTGTCCAACGTGGTCAGCGGGTACGAGCACGTCAGCGCCCAGATGCGCGCCCGCGTCGAGCGGGCGATCGACGAGCTGGACTACCGCCCCAACCCCGTCGCCCGCACGCTGCGCACGGGCCGGACCGGGGTCCTCGCGCTCGTCGTCCCCGAGATCGACGTCCCGTACTTCGCCGAGCTCGCGCGCGAGGTGATCACCGCAGCGGCGGACGTCGGCTACCGCGTGATGATCGACCAGACCGGCCACGACCACGACCGCGAGCGCGAGCTGCTCACCGGCGGTGACCGCGGGATGCTCTTCGACGGCGTGCTGTTCAGCCCCCTGGTGACCCGGGCGGAGCTGCTCGCGATGCAGGACAGCCGCACGATGCCGCTGGTGCTCCTGGGGGAGCACGAGTTCGACGGCCGTTACGACCACGTCGCGATCGACAACGTGCAGGCCGCGCACGACGCCACCGCTCACCTGATCGCGATCGGCCGCACGCGGATCGCGGCGATCGGTGCGCAGCCGCAGGAGGACTACGCCACGCCGCAGCAGCGCACGGCCGGCTACGAGCGGGCGCTGCGCGCGGCGGGGATGACTCCGCTGGAGGACTACCTCCGCCCCGCGGTCCACTACAGCCGCGCGGATGGCTACCAGGCGGCCCGCGAGCTGCTCGAGGGCGCCGAGCGTCCCGACGCGATCTTCTGCTACTCCGACCTGCTCGCCATGGGTGCACTGCGCGCGGTCTACGACGCGGGGCTGCGCGCCCCGGAGGACGTCGCCGTCATCGGCGTCGACGACATCGAGGAGGGGCGGTACTCGCGCCCCTCCCTCAGCACGGTCTCGCTGGACACGCCGTTCATCGCCCGGGAGGCCATCGCCCGCATCACGGCGCGCATCGCCGACCCTGAGACGCCGGCCGTCCAGCTGACGGCGCCCCACACGCTCGTCGTCCGAGAGAGCACCGAGGGCCGCTCGCCGGACCTGGGTCGCTGACTCAGCCCGCCCCGGCCAGCGGCAGCCGCCGCACGCTGCGGAACTCGCGCGCACTCCCGTCGACCGGGTCCGTGAACGCGACCCGCCCGGCCAGCAGCTGCAGCGGGTGGCGGAAGTCGTCGACCTCGACGTCCCGGACGACCGGGTAGAGCGGGTCGTCGACGATCGGGATGCCGAGCCCGGCCAGATGAAGCCTGAGCTGGTGGGTGCGACCGGTCCGCGGCGTCAGCCGGTAGATCCCGCGCCCGTCGACCTCCGACTCGAGCTCGACCAGCGTCTCGGCGTTGACCGGAGCGTCCGGCACCACCTCGGCCTGCCACGAGCCCCGCTCCTTGTGGATGTGGTTGCGCACGACGACCGGGAGCTCGAGCTCCTCGCGCAGCGGCGCCAGCGCCCAGTACGTCTTGCTGACCTCCCGCCGCTCGAACAGCGTCTGGTAAGGCCCGCGCCACCGCTGCTCGGTCGCCAGCATCAGCAGTCCGGAGGTCACCCGGTCGAGGCGGTGCAGCGGCGACAGCTCGGGCAGGCCGAGCTCGGCGCGGAGGCGGACGACGACGCTCTGCATGACGTGCCGGCCGCGCGGGATGGATGAGAGGAAGGCTGGCTTGTCGACGACGACGAGACGCTCGTCGCGGTGCACGACGTGGATCGGCGCGGTGACCTCGGGCTCGTCACGCAGGTCGCGGTGGAACCAGACGTACTGGTGCGGGGCGAACGGGTCGTCCTCGCGGACCGCCCGTCCACCGGCGTCGACGAACCTGCCGTCCGCCAGCATCCCCGGCACGTCGACGTGCTCGGGCAGCCGGTCCCGGAGCCACGCGCCCATCGTCGGCCACTCGTCATCGCGGGACCGGTCGCGGTCGGGGGTGCGCAGCCGGGCGGCGCTCAGGCCGTGCCGCGCCGGCAGCGGCGATTCGGGGGGCACGCGGCGATCGTACGTGGCCGCTCGCGGCGGCAGACCCGGGCGGCGCGCTCGAAGCAGTCGAGTCCCCGGCCGCCCTCGCAGTGGGACTCCCCGGCACGTACCCACGCAAATGGTCACGTCACCATAACGATTGCTCCCGGAAACAGATTGGCCACCCGCAGACCCTTGACAGGTCCGAGCGCGCGAGCAAGTGTGGCAATGGTTACGTAACCATCTTGATGCCAGATCGGTCACCGGAGACCGAGAACAGTCCATCAGGTCCGCCGGCGCCCAGAGCTCAGAGCCCAGGCGCGGGCGGACGAACACAGACAGCCGAGCGCACGCCGAGTGCAGTTGTCGTCATGCCCGAACCGCGCGAGACGTCGCCTGACGTCCCGTCCACGGTGCCGACATGCCTCCACGGGGCTCGCCTGCAGGACAAGGAGTGCAAGCCACATGCCACGTCACACGCACCACGCAACCAGGAGAGCCCGGGCCGTCGGCCTGCTGAGCTCTCTCGCCGTTGCTGCCGCCGGTCTCGCCGCCGCGAGCCCGGCACTCGCTGCGCCGCCCGTCGCGCCGGGTTACCCCGTCGCCCTCGATGCGATCACCGCGCGGGACCCCTCCATCTATGCCGACGCGACGACGAAGACCTACTACCTGTATACGGCAGGCGTCGGATCGGGGAGCTCACAGGTCAAGGTCCAGACGAGCAAGGACCTCGAGCACTGGAGCATGCCCGCCGCGGCGTACACGGCAACCGGCACCACGGGTGCCTGGCAGATCCCGGACCCGGACCAGAACCCTGCGACCGACAATCCTCTGACGGCCACGCCGGCCAACCCGTCCTCGCCCGAGGTGCAGAAGGTCGGCGCCACCTACTACATGACCGTCACCCTGACCGACCCCGACGCGGTCCTGGAGACAGGGACGACCGGCTCGGGCTGGGACAGCTCCGGCAACCGGTACTTCAGCACGCACCCCGAGGCGACCGTCGTGCTGTCGGCGTCGACGCCGCAGGGCCCGTTCGCCCCGGTCGATCTGGCGGACCCGGTGACCGACCTGGTCCTGACGACAGGGGACGGCACGCTCTACGTCGACCCCGACGGCACCCCGTACCTGGCGTACGCGCACGACTGGCACCAGAAGATCGACGGGACGTTCGAGGCCGTCCAGCTGAACGCCGCGCTCGACGAGCCGGTCGGTGACCAGTTCTTCCTGTTCAAGGGTTCGGACGCGAAGTTCTGGAAGGAGAAGAACTTCGGCAGCCAGGACCCCGACTTCAACTCCGCGAACAGCGATCAGCAGGCGCCCTACGTCGCGTCGGACCCCGAGGTCATCACCGCTCCGAACGGCGCGCTGGTCATGCTCTGGACGACGCAGCGCGAGGGGCAGCGCGCACAGATGCAGGCGATCTCGCCGACCGGCAACATCCGTGGGCCGTGGGTCCAGCAGCCTCAGCTGCTGCCTCGCGACCGTGGCGAGGCCAGCACGTTCACCGCGTTCGACGGGCGGACCCTGGTGCTCGCCGAGGCGGGGCCGGCGGCGAGTCCGCACGCCGAGCTGTACGAGGCGGGCTACGCCGACTCGGGCGCCCTGACGGTCGCGGCGCACCTCAAGGACCTCGACGGCGTGAGCGGCGTGACGATCGCAGACACGACGGCGCCGGTCATCTACGTGCCGTCCACCCGTGTCGTCGAGACCTCGAGCTCGCCTGCGTCCGTGTCCTACCGCGCGAGCGCCGTCGATGCCGTCGACGGCGACGTCGCGGTGACGTACTCGCGCACGCCCGGCTCGTACTTCTCCCGAGGCACGAGCACGGTCACCGTCACGGCGAAGGACAAGGCCGGCAACACCGCGACGGCGTCGTTCGACGTGATCGTCCGCAACCCGTCGGCCGCCACCGCCCCGCCCGCCGCACCGGCCACCGAGGCGCTCGCGACGAGCTTCCCGTGCACGATGCCGGACATGGGTCTGCACGACCCGTTCATCGTGGCCGACCAGGCGTCGAAGCGCTACTTCCTCTACACCAGCAACAGCCGCACCGGCGCGTGCGGGAGCGGCGTCCAGGCGTCGGGGACGATGGCGTACCAGTCGCTCGACCTCGTCCACTGGTCGGTGCCGACGATCGTCTACACGGTGCCGACCGGCGGGACGCAGTGGAACGCGAACACCAGCCCGTGGGCACCCGAGGTGCACGCCTACAAGGGGAAGTACTACCTGTTCACGACGCTGCACAACAACACGAGCGTCACCCACCCGGTCGACACCAGCGAGGACTCGAACCGATGGGTCGCCTCGACCCGGCGGGCGACGATCATCGCCGTCTCCGACACGGCCACCGGCCCCTTCGTCGACCTGAGCCCTGACGCCCCGGTGACGCCGGAGGACTTCATGACGCTCGACGGGACGTTCTACGTCGATCCCGCGGGCAAGCCCTACATGATCTACGCCCACGAGTGGGTGCAGAAGCAGGACGGGACGATGGAGGCCATCCCGCTCAAGGACGATCTCTCGGGCGCCGCCGGCGATCCCATCCTGCTGTGGCGCGCCTCCGAGGTGCCGTTCTACAGCGACCCGCTCTACGGCGGCCGGTACACCTCGGTCACCGACGACAAGCTGCTGTCCAAGAAGCAGCTGCCCGGCTACGTCACTGATGGCGCCTTCATGAAGACCACGCCCGACGGTTCGCTCCTGACGATGTGGACGACCTACCGCGACGACCGGTACGTGCTCGCCCAGGCCATCTCCCGCACCGGCTCCCTCGAGGGCCCGTGGGAGCAGCTCCCCGAGCTCGACTACGCCGACAAGGGCCACTCGATGGTGTTCACCGCCTTCGACGGCACGACTCTCATGGTCGAGCACAACCACATGTCCGAAGGGACCGTGCGCGGTGAGATCTACCAGGTCGACGTGACCGACGACGGCTTCGTGATCACCAAGCACCGCCAGGACCTGGACGGCGTGCAGGGCGTCTCCCTCGCGGACAAGCTCGCGCCGAAGGTGTACCCGCCCTCGACGCGGGTCGCCACCCTGCCGCAGGGCGCGAGCCGTGTGCAGGTCGACTTCACCGCCATGGCCACGGACGACCGCGACGGTTCCGTCCCGGTCAGGTACTCCGTGCGGCCCGGCTCGTCCTTCGCCGTCGGCACGACGAAGGTGACCGCGACTGCGCGGGACAAGGCCGGCAACGTGGGCAGCGCGACCTTCTCGGTCGTCGTCAGGGCGACCCCGCAGGCGGCCCCGGCGGTGACCACGCAGCCGGCGTCGACGACGAAGGCACTCGGCAGCACGGCAACCCTGCGTGCCGCTGCGAGCGGCTACCCGGCACCGACCGTCGCGTGGCAGCGGCGGGCTCCCGGGTCGACCGCGTGGGTGGCCACCGCGGGCACGTCAACGTCGCTCGGGGTGGCGGTCACCGCTGCCAACGACGGCGCGGCCTACCGCGCGGTGTTCAGGAACGCCGCCGGCACCGCCACGTCGACGACGGCCGTCGTCCACGTGACCCGCGTCGCACCGAAGGTGTCGACACAGCCGAAGTCGGTCGCAGGCGGGCTGACCTCGACCGTCAGCCTGTCGGCCAAGGCGTCGGGCTACCCGGCCCCGACGGTGACCTGGCAGCGTCAGCTGGCCGGCGACCGCACCTGGAAGGCGGTCTCGGGTGCACGGTCCACGACCCTCAAGGTCAAGGTCAGCGCCGGGCTGAAGGGCGCGAAGTACCGGGCGGTGTTCACGAATGCCGTCGGCACGACGACCAGCAAGGCGGCGACGATCTCGGTCAAGGCCGCCAAGCCGGTCATCACCAAGCAGCCCGTGTCGGTGAGCGCGAAGGCCGGTAGGGCCGCGACCTTCCGCGTCACCGCTGCCGCCTCACCGAAGGCCACCTACCAGTGGTGGACCAAGGCGGCGGGCTCCCACACCTGGGTGCGTTCCGGCGGCAGGCACACGAGCCTGAAGCTGGCAGCCACGCACGCGCGGGACGGGTTGCAGGCGAAGGTCGTCGTGCGCAACGCCCAGGGCACCGTCACGAGCAAGGTGGTGACGCTGCACGTCAGGTGACCCGCGCGTGACCTGCGGAGACGCCGGCCGACTGCTGGCGTCTTCGCAGGTCACCGCAAGGCTGGACCGACCAGCGACCCGCAACCGCTGATCCGAGTCACCACTCCCCGAGGAACCACGACGGCTGCAGCACGGCAATGACGCACGTGCCGCACAGGAAGAACAAGATGGCTGCTCGTGCGCTGCGCGGCCGGACGTCAACCGCGGCGGTCGGTTCGCCGTGGGCGTGGTCGACTGCACCGTCCTGAAGCGCCAGCCGGTCGTTCCAGTGCACGACTGCGCGAAGTGGGTCGAATCTCGTGCCGAGCAGGAGCCGGAGGTTGAGGAGGGATGCGCTCGCCAGTCCACCGTCTGGTGTCCCACTGATCACGTCGAGCTTGGCGACGCCGATCAGGATCAAAGGTGGCAGCGAGGCCGCGATTGCCACAGCCTTGGCCGGTGCGTGGAGGCTATCGCCCTGAACGAGCGGATCGAACCAACGAGCTCGGGCCTGTCGGGATCAGTTGATCTCCGACTTCCCCTGCCGCCAGTACCCCATGAACGCGACGGCCTTCCGGTCCACGCCGCACTCGGTCACCAGGTGGCGCCGCAGGGTCTTGATGACACCGGACTCACCGGCCAGCCACGCGTACATCGCGGCCATCTCGCGCAGGGGCTGGCCGTGCTCGTCGACCGGGACCTCCCAGAGCATGTCCTCGTCGACGTCCTCGAGCTCGATGTCGGCGGCCGGCGCCTGGCCGGGCAGCATGCGGGCGGCGGCGGCGCGGACGGCGGGGATCAGCAGGGTGCCGTGCGCCAAGCCGTCGCGGCCGAACCAGCGGACGGTCACGCCGGCGGGGGCGAGCAGGTCGAGGCGGTCGTCGCTCGAGGGCATCTCGATGAGGACCTCGCCGCGCGAGTCGGCGGGCAGGCGCTCGAGGATGCCGGCGATGGCGGGCAGCGCGGTCTCGTCGCCCGCGATGAGCAGGCGGTCGGTGACGGCGGGCGGGACGAAGTCGACGCCGCCGTGCGGGCCGACGGCCGCGCCGTTCGGGCCGCAGATGACGAGCTCGTCGCCGGGGGCCGCGGTCGTCGCCCAGCGCGAGGCCGGGCCGAGGTCGCCGTGCAGCACGATGTCGACATCGACCTCGCGGCGGTCGGTGCGCACGGAGCGGGCCGTGTAGGTGCGCATGGGGTGGCGGCGCTCGTCGGGCAGCGCGCGCCAGTGCCCGTACCAGTCGGCGGACGCGCCCAGCTCGAGCAGCTCGTCGTACGGGGCGTCGGCCAGTGGCAGGAAGAACTTGATCCGCTGGTCGAACCCGTTGTCGGCGAACCGGTCGAGGTCGTCGCCCGTGAACGTCAGGCGCAGCACGCTGGGGCACAGGCGCTGCACGGCGGCGACCTGGACCGCGAACATGCGGAAGGTCGGCTCGGTCGCGGTCACCGTGTCGGTGGCGGTCGTCGTCGTCACGCGGCCAGGATAAGCACAAGGTGAGGCTTACCTAAACCCCCTGTCCACGTGAGCCACGGCACGATGGCCGCTTGCGCGGCCGCGCTACGCGCCGAACGCGAGGCCCAGCAGGTAGGTCGCCGCGGCGGCGCCGAAGCCGATCGCGAGCTGGCGCAGCGCGCGCCTGCCGGGGGAGGCGCCGGACAGCAGGCCGACGGTCGCGCCCGTGCCGAGCAGCGCGAGGCCGACGAGCCCGGACGCCCACGCCACCGCGACCAGACCCTCGGCGCCGAGCAGGTACGGAAGGACGGGGATGAGCGCCCCCGACGCGAAGAAGCAGAAGCTCGCGCCTGCGGCACCCATCGCGCTGCCGACCGTCTCGTGCTCGTCGACGTCCGGCGCGGCTTCGTCGCTCCCCGGCACCCCGAAGGCCGACGACGTGGACTCGGTCAGCGACGCGAGGACGAGGTCCGCGCGGGCCTGCGCGTCGCCGGGCGCCATGCCGCGCGCCCGGTAGACCAGCGCCAGCTCGTTGGCGTCGACGTCCAGGTGCGGCAGCGCGGCGCGCGCGGCCGGCCCGGGGCGGGAGGCCTCGAGCAGCTCGCGCTGGGAGCGCACCGAGACGTACTCGCCCGCGCCCATGGACAGCGCTCCGGCGAGCAGGCCGGCCAGGCCGGTGAGCAGCACGGTGTGCGGCGACGCGCCGCTCGCGCCGATGCCGAGCACCAGCGCGAGGTTGGAGACCAGGCCGTCGTTGGCGCCGAACACGGCAGCGCGGAACGTGCCCGACATCCGGTTGCGGCCGCGCGCGGCCAGGCCGCGGACGACCTCCTCGTGGATGCGCTCGTCGGCCGCCATCTGAGCGGTGGCGTCCTCGTCGTCGTCGTACTCCGAGCGGGCCTCCGCACGCTGCGCGAGGGCGAGGACGAACACGGACCCGAACCGGCGCGCGAGCCAGCCGAGCGTGCGCGTGCGGATGTCGCCGCGCACGGGCCGCCCCACGTCGGGCCCCAGCAGGTCGAGCCAGTGCTGCTCGTGGCGCTTCTCGGCGTCCGCGAGCGCGAGCAGGATCTCGCGCTCCTCACCCGCGCGACGCGACGCGAGATCGCGGTAGACGGCCGCCTCGGCACGCTCGTCGGCCAGGTACTGCCGCCACCGTCGGACCTGAGCGCGGGAAGGCGGCGAGGAGGTCATGGCACCCATGGTGGCAGGCAGTATTCGGACATCTCGGACATCGAGCCGAGTTCGAGTTGCCGAATCGGTGGGTCCGTTGGACCGTCGCATGTCACGAGAACAGGACTGGGGGCCGGCGATGCGCGCCGAACGGACGGTGGACCCGCACTACAGGGCCGTCGCTCCTGCACGCCACTGGGCCGCCGACAAGCTCGCCGAGGCCGGCATCCCGGCCGAGCGCCGCGAGCTCCTGGTCCTGCTCGTCAGCGAGCTCGTCACCAACGCGGTCGAGCACGCGTGGCCGCCCGTGATCCTGCGGGTCGACGTGGACGACGAGCGCATCCGCGTCGAGGCGACCGACAGCCACCGCGACGAGCCGGTGCTCCGTGACGCCCCGCCGACCGACGGCGGGGGCCGCGGCGTGTGGCTCATCGACAGGCTCGCGAGCGACTGGGGGTCCGACCTCGACGCTGCAGGCGACTGCAAGACCGTCTGGTTCGAGCTGCGCACCGACGACCACGCCGGCGTCGCCGCCTTCGGCGCGTAGCGCGTCGCCGCCTTCGGCGCGTAGCGCTCAGTCCTCCCAGGGCGGCGTCTCGTCCAGCTTCGCGTAGTACTTGGCCAGGTGGCTCTTGACCCGGTCGCGGTCCTTGTCCGGCAGGTCCACGCCGCCGCGCGAGCCCTGCATCACCGCAGCGGCGGCGAAGACCCCGCGCGGGACGGCCTTGAGCCTGCCGTCGATCACGTCGGCGATGAGCAGCTTGTAGCCGGTGAAGTTCTCCTTGGCGTCCGCGTCGTACCAGACGTGGGCGTCGCGGTACTTCGCGTTCGGCTCGTCCTGGGCGTCGGCCCACGCGCGGACCCGCTTCTCGGCGCCGGCGCCGTCCCACGCGCGGTCGCGGTCCGCCAGGGGCAGGTCGCCGAAGCTCGTCACGGCCATGGTCAGTCCTCCGTCGTCTTCGCCGCGGCCCGCAGGGCCTCGAGCAGGGGAGCGGCAGCCTCGTCGAGGAACCGCTGCTGGCCGTCGTCCCCGATCTGGACGATGGCCACGTCGGTGAAGCCGGCCTCCCAGTAGGCGGCGACGGCCTCGACGTGCGCGTCGATGTCCGGCCCGCACGAGATGGACTCGGCGACGTCCTCGGGCCGGACGAACTGGCTCGCGGCCTCGAACCCGGCCGGCATCGGCAGGTCCGCGTTGACCTTCCAGCCGCCGCTGAACCACCGGAACTGGTCGTGCGCGCGCTCGATCGCGCGCTCGCGCGACGGGTCCCAGCAGATCGGCACCTGGCCGATCTTGCGGGAGGCCTCCCCGCCGCGTGCCTTGTCCCAGCTCGTCACGAGGTCGGCGTCCGGCTCGACGGCCACGAGGTGGTCGACGAGCGGAGCAAACCGCTCGACCGAGTGGTCACCGCTGACCGCGACGCCGAGCTCGACCGGGTTCTCGGGCAGGTCCCACAGCTTGGCCTGGTCCGCCCGGAAGTGGTTGCCCTCCCAGGTCACGACCTCGCCGTCGAGCAGCGAGCGGATGATCGAGATCGCCTCCTCGAGCATGTCCTGCCGCTCCCCGACCGCCGGCCAGCCCTCGCCGACCACGTGCTCGTTGAGGTTCTCGCCCGAACCGAGGTTGAGCTGGAAACGCCCGCCCGACAGCACCGCGAGGGTGGCGGCCTGCTGCGCGACGACCGTCGGGTGGTAGCGCATGGTCGGGCAGGTCACGTACGTCATGAGCTCGACGGTGCTGGTCGCCTGCGCGACCGCGCCGAGCAGCGTCCAGGCGTTCGGCGCGTGCCCCTGGCTGTCCAGCCACGGGAAGTAGTGGTCGGAGGAGACGAGCAGGTCGAAGCCCGCCTTCTCGGCGTCGACGGCGTAGCCGACCAGCTCGCGGGGGCCGGACTGCTCGGTCATGAGGGTGTATCCGAATCGGGTCACCCCCTGACGGTCACACCGGGCGGCCCCGCGCGCACGTCGGCGACGCATCCCGCCGCACTTGTGACGGGAGTGCACTCCTGACGCAGCCGTCGCGCCCCACCAGACAACTCCTGTCACAAGTGCGGCTATCTCGGGCCGGTGGGTGGGGCGGTGGAGCCCTTGACGCGGATGGGCATGTATCTCTATGCCTGGTTTGTCCCCCTTTCGGGTGACACGGATTCCCGCGCGGAAGGCCAGGCGATGACGCTCTGGGACGACCTGCCCGGCTCGACCACCTCCGGTGGGGCGCTCGACACCCTGCGCCCGCTGCTCGACTCGGTCGACACCCCGACCTCGACCGAGCGCGCCGAGGACGATGGCACGTGGAAGATCTGGTCGACGACGATCGGCGGTGACCGGTCGCTCGAGATGGACCTGAGCAGCGGCGCGGTCACGCACGGCGGGTCGACCGGCGACGGGGGAGCGATCGAGCTCTCGTCCGGCTTCGGGATCGAGCTGGGGCTGCGGCTGACCGGCCCCGGTGGCGATCCCGACGGCACGGTGCGCGTCACCCTGACCGTCCCGAGCTCGGCGATCCGCATGCCGTACCTGCGCGGCGCGATGCTCGACGCCCAGGGACAGCTGCGCGCCGACCCGGCGCATCCCCTCGTGCGGTTCAGGCTCCCCAGCGTCAAGGTCCGCGTGCTGCGCCCGGCCGGCGGGTCAGTGAGCGTCGACCTCATCCCCGTGCCGAGCGCCGGGACGCCCGAGGACCCCGTGGTCGACCTGGTGCGGATGGAGCCGCCGTACGCGCTCGTCGGGCCGGGCGACGTGGTCGGGTTCGCGTTCCGGGCCGCGGTGCTCGACCTGTCCGGCACGGCCGGGCCGTCCGGCGTCCCGGCGGGTGCGCGCACGATGCCCGACGAGTGGCAGGGGCTCTACCTGCCCGAGGTGCGGCTGTTCGTCGCGCCGAACGGGCTCGAGGGGCTCGCCGTGAGCGCGGGCGTGCGCAACCTGTGGATCGGGTTCGGGGCGCACGCCGGCGTGACCGGGGAGCTCAACGCCGAGGTCGTCAACCGCGGGTCCGCGCCGACCGTGCGGATCCGCTTCCAGACGCCGGCGGGCGAGTGGATCGGCGTCCCGGACACCGACCCGATCTCCGCGGTCGAGCTGCCCGAGGACGTGACGATGTTCGTCGACGGCGGCGGAGGCATCGCTCCCCTGCGCATCCGGCTGCTCGTCGACGGCACCGAGACCCTCTCCGACCGCGTCGCGCTGACCGTCCCCGACACGGGCACCGTGCACGTCGAGGTCACCGTCACGGACGCGGGGTCGCACGCGACGACGAGGACCTTCGACGCCCACCGCCGCACGGGTGCGGCCCACGGTTCGTCGTCCGCGCGCGACGTCGTGCCCACCACCACGTCGAACGTCGGCTTCCGGGTCCGCACGCAGGCCGCGACCGGCAACGCCGTGACCGTCTCGCTGAACGAGGACCCGCACGGAACGGTGACCTGGACCTGGGCCGGGCACGCGCCGGTCACCGGCCCGACCGCCCAGGTCGACGTCGCCACCGGCACGCCCGTCGACGTCCAGGCCCGGATCACGCGCACGGGCGGCGGGGCGACGACGACGATCGACGCCTACTACTCGTTCGACCACCCGACCCCCGACGAGATGCGCAGCGGCCCGTCCACGCCCTGGTGGATGGCGCCCGGCAACCTCCGCTCGCAGCGCTTCCGCACCCGCACCGATCCCGGCACGGCGCCGAACCTGCTCAGCCCGGACGGCCTGGCCCGCCTCGGTGCGCTGCCGAAGAACGTGCACTGGACCGTCGAGGGATGGGCCTCCTACGAGGGGCACTCCGGCACCGCGGGCTACAACCGCGAGCTGTCCGAGCGCCGCCGCGACGCCCTGATCGCGCTGCTCGAGGACACCTCCCGCACGGAGCTGCACTTCACGGACGTCACCCCGGTCGACCCGGGGCACGGCGAGACCGACGCCCAGGCCAGCGGCCCGACCGGAACGCCCGCGCAGGACGCCCCCGACTGGTGGCACGCCCGGGCCAGCGCCGCGGTCGACCAGACCATCGACGTCACCGCCCACCTCGAGCGCCCGGCCGCCGACCCGCCGCCGCAGACCACCGACCCGGCTCCCACCCGCACCCCGGTCCCGGCGTGCTTCCGCAAGCTCGGCGTCACGGTGGAGCTCGTCCGCTCGACGTTCGTGCGCGCGGAGATCTACGGCGAGATCGACATCCAGACCGCGGCCGAGAACCAGATCGGCTCGGTCAAGCCCGGCGCGACCATCCCGCCGCGCGACAACCCGAACGACGGGATCAGCCAGTTCCTGCTGCGGCTGCGCATCGCCGAGGACCGCTCGAGCTGGGACGTCACCGCGCAGTTCAAGGCCATCGACGCGGACAAGGACGGCCTGTGGCAGCAGGTCCGCGGCGCCGGCGACCAGACCGGCCTCGACATCCTCGGGGCCGTCGCGGTGCTGTCCCCGCTGCTGGCCGCCGTCACGCCGCCTTCCCCCACCGCGGGCGAGCTCGTGCCGATGGTCATCGCCGGCGGGCTCGCTGTCGGCGTCGGCGCGGCCGGGGTCATCAAGACCCAGAAGATCACGCTGCACGGCGGGCAGCTGGTCGTCACGAGCGGGCTCGTCGACCCCGCCACCGGCGACGGTCCACGCAGCACGAGCGTCAGCGTGCTGCTCGACGTCGAGACGGCGTTCACGTTCGACATCGGCATCCTCAAGGTCGAGCCGACCAAGCCGCTGACCGCGCGCTACAAGGCGGTCGGCCTGCGCTCGCAGTGGCGCTCCGACCCGCAGCCGGACGGGACCGTCCAGTACGTGCCGCTCCCCGTGTTCGACCCGTCGGCGGGCTACTCGCTCGACATCCCGATGGGCTCGCTCATCGGGCCCGACGCGCTCAAGGACATCCTGCGCGTCATCGGCGGCCGGATCAGCCGCGACAACCCGCTCTACCTCGAGGTCGAGGTCGGCCTCGGCATCGACCTCGGCATCGTCACCGTCGACTCGGCGCGCGTGCGGATCCGGCTCGACCAGGCCGAGTTCCCCCAGCTCACCGCGCTGGGCGCGAGCATCGACGTGCCGAACGTCATCCACGGCTCCGGGTACGTCAAGATCGACGAGTCCGGGTTCGAGGGGGCGTTCGACGCGACCCTGACGCCCGTGAAGCTGCGCATCGCCGCGCAGATCGCGGTCAAGCAGAAGGACGGCGTGACCGGGGTCCTCATCGGCGCCGAGGTCGAGTTCCCCGTGCCGATCCCGCTGGCCAACTCCGGGCTGGCGATCTACGGCTTCCTCGGCGGCATCGCCGTCAACTTCGCGCGCGACGAGCCCACGGGCGTCCAGGTCCCCGCCCTGGCGTGGCTGCAGTCCCAGCTCACCGACCCCAACGGCTCGGTCATGAAGCCCTCCGGCTGGAAGGTGCAGCCCGGTGCCTTCGCGGTGGCCGGCGGCATCCTGCTCGGCACGTCCGAGGGCGGCTACATCGTCCACCTCAAGGGGCTCGTGCTCGTCGAGGTGCCCGGCCCGCGACTGCTGTTCGCCATGAAGGCCGACGTCATCAAGGCGCCCCCGGCCCTGAAGAACCCGAGCGAGCAGGCCACGTTCCTCGCGGTGCTCGACCTCGACTTCGGCCGCGGCACGATCACCATCGGCCTGGTCGCGTCCTACGAGGTGCCGAGCCTGCTGACCATCCGCGTCCCGGTGACCGCGTTCTTCGACGTCAACCACCTCGACCAGTGGTTCGTCGACCTCGGCACGAACACCAACCCGGTGACCGTCAACGTCCTGGACGTCTTCGAGGGCACCGGCTACCTCATGGTCCACGGCGACGGCACGACGATCCACATCGAGGGCCTCCCGCTCGTGACCACGGGCATCACGGTCGCCGTCGGGTTCCACATCAGCGTCGTGCTGATGGGCTCCAAGGCCGTCGGCCTGTACCTGGAGGTGGCCGCGGGCTTCGACGCGATCGTCTCGTTCTCCCCGTTCGCGATCGGCGGGCGCATCTACGTCTCCGGCGAGCTGCGGCTGTGGATCATCGGCATCTCCGCGAGCGCCGAGCTGACCGTCCTCGTCGGGCGCCAGGTCGTCGACCAGGGGCTGCCGACCGAGCACGTCGTCGACCGGACGTACGTGCACGGCCAGGTGTGCGGCGAGGTCGACTTCTTCTTCTTCAGCGTCAAGGGCTGCGTCGAGCTGACCATCGGCGACCCGACCCCGCTGCCGCTCGTCCCACCGCCGCTGGTCTCGGGCGTCAGCCTGGTCTCGCGCTCGCCCGCGCTGGTGGACGGGTCCGCGGTGGACCGGGCCGTCGACGGGGTCATCGGCCGGGCGGTCGAGGCGGGGTCGGCCGACGAGCTGCCGAGCGTGCCGCTCGACGCGATCCCGGTCGTGCTGTTCGAGACCGCGCCGGGCGTCAAGGCGGGGGACGTCGTGCTCGGCGGGGTCGCGCGCGGCGCCAACGGGCTGCCCGCCAACCCGTGGGTCCAGCGGGGCGACTCCTGGTTCCGCTACCGCGTCACGAAGGTCGAGCTCGTCGGCGACCTCACGGCCGGCAAGACCCCGGCGACCTGGTGGGCGCGCGCACTCGTCGGCGACCCGCTGGTCGGGCCCGCGCTCGCCCTGCTGTCGTGGCTGCCGACCGCGACCCCGCGTGCCGTGACGCTCGGCCGCGAGCTCACGACGACCGTCGAGGAGCGCTGGGGCACGATCTGCACGCCCGTCGCCAAGGCCGTCCCGGTGCTGTGGACCTTCGACGAGCAGGCCACCGGCCCCTCCGCGGCGGGCTGGACGCTGACCGGGGTGGCGTGGCCCGACGAGCCCGGCACCTGGCGCTCGGCACCGCCCGACTCCCAGGCCGTGGTGCGCGAGCCGTGGCGGACCGGCGACGCGTTCGTCGACCTCCTGCAGGGCACGGACCCGGCCGTCGTCGTCGGCGACCGCGTGACCTGCCCGCGCAAGGGCGGGGTCCTCGGGACCCGCCGCGAGGCGCTGGCCGCCACGAACGGCTCCGCCGCGACCTTCGGGCCTGGCTCGCTGCCGGCCGCGGGCGCCGGGACCCCCGACGTGCTTGCGCTGCTCGCGGGGGGCGTCTCGCTGCAGGACGCGCAGGCCGCGTGGGGGCGCGTCGCGACCGGGGACGGCCAGAGCCAGTGCGAGGGGCGCATCCTGCGCTCGCCCACCGGCGACGAGCCCGAGCCCGCCCCGGGCGCCGACGACCTCGAGATCGAGCAGGTCAAGCAGGCGTGGGACGCGCTGCGGTTCTCCCCGAGCGAGCTCGCGGACAGCGTCACGCTGCGGGTCGAGGCGGGGCTCGCGTCGTTCGACGCGCTGCTGCTCGTGCCTCGTCGCGGCATCGAGAAGGGGCTGGTGCTGCGCTCACGCGACGCCGACGGGAACGTCATCGACGAGTACCGCGCGAGCGGCGCGGACATGATCACCTCGAGCCACCCCATCCCGCCGCAGTGGCTGGCCGACCCGTGGTCCGACCCCGTGCAGCGTGCGGCCCAGATCGCGGCGCGCGTCATGGCCGCCGGCGGGGGGCTGCTGCCGGTGCTGCTCACGCCGAAGGTGCCGGACGGCACGGTGGAGATCGAGATCGGCTGGGACCGTGACGCGAAGGACCTCCTCGGCCTCGCCTTCTGGGTCGTCGCCGCCGCGGGGACCACGGCGGCCGAGCTGCACCGCGAGGACTGGGACACCACGACGATCACCACGGACAAGGGCGCCGTCGTCACGGCCGTGACCGACGACCCCGACGACCACGCCCTGCTGCTGCCCGGCCGCGAGTACACCGTGCGCGTGAGCTGGGAGGCGCAGTCGATCAAGCAGGAGGCCAAGCCGGCCGCCACCGTCCCCGAGTCGTACACCGCGGGCACCCCGCAGGAGTTCCGCTTCCGCGCCGACGGCACGGACAAGGCTCCCGAGCGGCTCGAGCCGTGGCTGCTGACCACCGCGCCGGGCGTCGGGGAGGCGGGCGTGCTGCTCGGCGAGCCGCTGCGCATCGCGCTGGCCACCCAGAAGGTCGGCGCGCTGTTCGACGCGTACGGCGAGGAGATCCGGGTCGTCGTGCGGTCCGCGTCCGGCCGGCACCCGTCGCCCCCCGGCGGCGGTGGCCCCGGCGTGCCCCTGACGATCCCCGCCGAGGTCGACGGCACGCTGCTCGCCGCGGTCGAGGGGGTCGCGGTGATGACGCCGTGGCAGGAGACGGTGACCGCGCTGCTCGACACCCTGCCGTGCACGCCCGATGCCGGGTCGACGACCTACCACTCGGTCATCACGCTCGACTACCCGCTCGAGCCGCTGACCGACTACCTGCTCGACGTGCTCGCCGTGACCAAGGGCGCCCCCGAGAACGCGGAGGGCCGACGGCTCTACCGCGTGCCGTTCACCACGTCGCGGTTCCACGACGTGCCCGAGCTCGCCCGCCTGCTCGCCGCGACGCGCCCCCTGCACGCGCTGGTCCCGGTCCCCGCCGGGCTCGCGACCCTCGCGGAGCGGCCGACCGGCGGCCAGCTCGACGAGGCGTTCCAGGCGGCCGGGCTCCCCGTGCCGCAGGTGCCCCGGTACCCCGCGGTCCAGGTGCTGTGGTCGCCCGACGCGGTGCCGCAGCCCGTCGCCGTGGTCGTCGAGGGCAGCGAGGCCCTGTGGCGCTCGCGGCTGGTCGCGACGCGCGTCACGGGACCGGTCGACGCCGACGACCCGACGCACGAGTGGTGGGCGCCGAGGCCAGGCGACTGGATGACGCTGGCCGTGGCGGGCGGCGGCGCACCGGTGACGCGCGTCGTGCGCGCACCCGGCGACACCCGGGCCGTGATCCTGCTGGGCGCGGGTGCGCGCGGCAAGCAGCTGACCGTGCAGCTGCGGCGGGAGGCCGACGACCTGTCCGGCACCGCCGCGGCGGCCGTGACCGCCGTGCAGGTGCTGCTCGAGCGGGCCCCCTGGGAGGTGGAGGACTGATGGATCGCATCTCCCGTCCGTACTGGCTGCGGGCGACCGGGTCGCAGGTGCCGTGGGCGACGGTGCTGCGTGGGCAGCTCGTCGGCGTGCGCGGCCTGCACGCGACCACGCACGTGTCGGACTCGGTCGCGCCGTGGATCCGCAACGCCGCGGCCGAGCTCAAGGAGCGGGCCGTCGACGTGCAGCTGCGCTGGCAGTGCAACCCGCTGCTGGGCGTGCCGTTCGGACCGTTCACCGTGTGGGTGGGCCGGCCGCGGCCGAAGGTCGGCAAGGTCGACGTGGTGGTGCGCGAGCACGACGACGGGCTCGTCCTGCGGCTGCCGACGATCGCCGCGATCGTCGTCGTCGACTGCCAGGTCGTCGACGCGACCCAGCCCGTCGGCATCGTCGGGACCTACCGGGGCGGCGGGCTCACCGAGGCGATGGGCGCCGCGGCCGTGACCGTGCCCGGCGGCGGGCGCGCGATCCTGCGGCTCAAGACGGCGGGTATCACCCGCGTCCTGCTGAGCAACGGCACCGACCCCCAGGTCCAGATCGTGCCCCTGCAGGAGATGATCGACGACCCCGGCTGGAAGCCGATCGAGCTCGTCGGGCTGCCCGTCGACGCCACGTGGCCGGGCACCGACTACGACACCTCGAAGCAGGGCATCATCTCGGCGCTCACCGACCCGGTGACCGCGGCCCAGCAGCGCCTCGACCGTGGCGGCCCGCCGCTCGGCTGGGCGCCGGTGACCTCGACCGGGCACGCCGTCTCGCCCGCGTGGCGCGCGCCGGACCCGACCGCGCTGCTCAAGGAGGTCGTCGGGGACCTGCTGCCCCGGATCGACCGGCTCTACCGGCCCGGCCGCACCCCGGCAGACCAGGCGGCGCTCGCGGACTCCCCGCCGGTCGACCCGCCCTCGTCGGGCGGCCGGACGTCGTCGCTCGCGACGACCGCGACGCTCTCGCCGCTGTCCCTGCTGACCCTGCCTGCGTCGGCCGACCCGTTCCTCGCGCTGGCCACCGGCTTCGGCACCGCCTACCCGGCCACGCAGCTGCCCCGCGGCGAGGGTCTCGAGTTCATGGTCACGGCCGACTACCCCGACACCCCGGCCCGCACCGGGCCGGTCCAGGTCGCCGCGTACGTCCCCGAGCCCGAGCCGCACATCGCCACCACCACCCCGCACGCGCTGACCACCCGCCGCTCGGGCCTGCTGGCGCCGGAGTCGCGCGACGGCGCGTGGCGCGAGTCGGTGCAGGTGCAGTGGGACCGCGTGCCCGGGTCGGTCGCGATGGGCCGACCGACGTCCGGGGTCATCGCCCGGTACACGGGGGCCTCGGCCGCCGAGGTGCTGGTCGACGAGCGGCTCGCGGGCGACCGCCGCGCGCTCGTGCTCGTGCCCGACGGGCCGGCCCCCACGCCTGCCTCCACCCGCACGTCGATGGTCGACGCCGACCAGGAGATCCCGCTCGGCAGCGGCGGTCGGCACGTCGGCTACCCCATCGCGGTGCAGGACGTGTTCGGCGTCTGGTCCCCGTGGGCCGACGTGCCCTGGGACGGCGACGAGCCCGGGCCGCCCGGGCCGCACGTCGTCGGCGTCTCGCTGACCAGCAGCTACACCGGCTCGACGACGTGCCCTGCGACCCTGGCCGTCGAGATCTCCGTGGAGTGGCGCGACCGCACGCCCTCGTCGGTCGCGCTCGCCGCCGTGCTGTTCCGCACCCCCACGGCGGCTGCACCCCCGCCCGCGGGCGTCGACCCCGTCGCCGCCGCGCCCGCCGGGGCGTTCCGGCGCGACGTCACCCTGCCCTTCGTGGGCGAGACGCTGACCGGCCCCGGCGACGTGACGATCGAGCACCTGGACGAGGAGGGCGACGCGGTCGTCGCGCCCGGCTCCGCGCAGGGCGCGTACGGCCGTCGCTACCGGGTGACGATCCCGGTGCCGACGCTCGACTTCTCCGCCACCCCGCGCTGGGGCGTGCAGGTCTGGGCGCGCGTGCCGCTCGTCGCCGTGGGCGACGCGGGCTGGCTCCCCGACCCCGCGCACCCCGCCATCGCGAACGTCGCGAGCCCGGTGCCCGTCCCCCCGATCCTGCCGCCGGCCCCGCCCGGGGTGCCGATCGGCTCGACCCCCGACGCCCAGGGACGCAGCCACGTGCGCGTGCACTGGTCGGTCGCGGCGGGTGCGGCGCTCGACGGCCGCAAGGGCATCGCCGTGTGGGAGGCGGCCGAGACGTCGCTGCGGCAGGCTGCCGGCCTCGCGCAGAAGGCGCCCGACGGGACCCTGCCGGGCGTGCGGCTCGCGCAGCTGTGGGCCGCGTACGACGGGATGACGCCGACGGCGAGGCGCGCGGCCTTCCGCCGCCTGCTCGAGCTGCCCGGCACCGCCCGCGAGGCCGACGTCGCGCTGCCCGCGGGGTCGACCGACATCCACCTGTTCACCGTCACCACGCTGTCCCCGACGGGCGTCGCGTCCGACTGGCCCACCGGCTCGCCCGCGCACGCCGTCCTGCAGTCCGTGGCCGCGCCGCGCCTGCGCCACCCCGGGCCGCCGCGCGTGCGGACGGTGCTCGGCGCCGCCGGCACGGTCTCGGTGTCGCTGTCCGCCGACTCCGACGTGCCCGTCGCCTCGTTCCTGCTCTACCGCACCCGCTCCGCCGAGGCCGCCCTGCGCCCGGAGACGATGGGACCCGCCTTCGCGACGGTGCCCGCCGTCGCACCCGGCCCCGGCGCGCCCGTCGACCCGGCGTCCGGGCTTGCCCTGTACTCGGGGTCGTGGTCGGGGGCGTTCGACGAGTCGTGGGACGACTGGCACGTGCGGGCAGTCGCCGTGCCCGTGCTCACCGTGCCCGTCGAGGCGGTTCGGGGCCTGCCCTCGCCGGCCAGCGACGACGTCGTCGTCCGCGTCCGGCCGGCCGGCCCGCCGGACCTCGCGCCGCTCGTCGCGACCGTGTTCGGCGGGGGTCACGACGGGGTGCTCGTGACCACGTCGACGTCGTCGACCTCCCGGACGCTGGCTGACGGGGTCTTCCGGGTCTCTGCCGTCGCGGACGGCATCGGGACTGCGGACCCGCTCGCGCTGGGTCTCGTGCCGGCCGGGCCCGTGACCGGGACCTCGCCGCCTGCCGCGTTCGCTCTCGTCGCCGGACCGCGCGCGGCCGGGCGCACGCCTCTGGCCCTGTGGTTCACGCGACCCGTGGCCACCTCGGCGGTCGGGGTGGCCGTGACGCTCGTCGACCCGGCCGGACGCTCGTCGGCCCAGGCCGTGACCGTGCCCGCATGGGTGCCGGACCCGCCCTCGCTCGACCTTGTCTCGGTCCAGCTGCTGTCCGGCTACGTGCTCGCGCGGGTCGCGTCGGACGCGCCGCTCGAGGACCTGCCTCCGACCGTCCTCACCGTGCTGGTCTCGGCGTCGCGCCGGACCTTCCCGCCGATCCGCCTGCCCCTGCGGGTGCCTGCGGCGGACCCGTCCGGTGCGCGGGCGGTCCGCGAGGCGCTGCAGCGGCTCGACCTGCCCGACGCGCTGAGCTCCGACGCCGTGAAGGACATCCGCCTGCCGGGCCTGCCGGGGCCGGTCACGCTGCCCGTCTCGCTGTCGATCGCGCTGCCGGACGTCCCCCGCCGCGCCCGGATCAGCACCGCACCGATCGTCGTGACGCGGGCGACCCTCGAGCAGCCGCACGAGTACGACGTGGTCGTCCGGGTGGCGCCGCCGTTCACGCTCCGGGTCTCGCTGCTCACCGGCGACGGTCGCTCCGCGCAGGTGTCTCAGGCGGTCAGGGCAGGGTCATGACCTCGGCACCGTCGTCGGTGATCGCGATGGTGTGCTCGCTGTGCGCGGTCCGGCAGCCCGTCGCGCTGCGCAGCGTCCAGCCGTCGGCGTCGGTGACGAGCTCGTCGGTGTCGGCCATGACCCACGGCTCGAGCGCCAGGAGCAGGCCGGGGCGCAGCGTGTAGCCGCGGCCCGCGCGCCCGTCGTTGGCGATGTGCGGGTCCTGGTGCATCGTCGACCCGACGCCGTGGCCGCCGAAGTCGCCGTTGATCGGGTAGCCCGCCGCGGTCAGCACCTCGCCGATCGCGTGCGAGAGGTCGCCGACGCGCGCACCGGGCATCGCCACCGCGATCCCCGCGCGCAGGGCCCGCTCGGTCGCGTCGATCATGGCCTCGTCCTGCGGGCTCGCGGACCCGACGACGAAGCTGATCGCCGAGTCGGCGACGACGCCCTTGAGCGAGACGGCGAGGTCGAGCGAGAGCAGGTCGCCGTCCGCGAGCGTGTAGTCGTGCGGCAGCCCGTGCAGGACCGCGTCGTTGACCGACGTGCAGATGTGGTGCCCGAACGGGCCGCTGCCGAACGACGGCGCGTAGTCGACGTAGCAGGACAGCGCGCCCGCGTCGGCGATCATCTGCCGGGCCCAGCGGTCGATGTCCAGGAGGTTGGTGCCCACCGTGCTGCGACCCTTGAGGGTCTGCAGGATCTGGGCGACGAGCGCGCCCGTGTCCTTGGCTCGGAGCAGCTCGGCGGGGCTGAGGATCTCGATCATGGTGCCTTCTTCGTCGTCCTACCAATAACTATCCCGGCCATACTATCCCGGTATTACTATCGGCTCATGGTTCGACTGCCGCTCACCACTGCCGAGCTCGAGCGCGGGCAGCGCCTGGGCGCCCTGCTGCGCCGGGCCCGCGGCTCGCGCTCCATCCTGGAGACCGCGCTCGACGCGGGAGTCTCGCCCGAGACGCTGCGCAAGATCGAGTCGGGCCGCGTCGCCACCCCCGCGTTCCCGACGATCGCGGCGATCGCCGACGTGCTCGGGCTGTCGCTCGACGCGGTGTGGGCCGAGATCAGCGATCCCGCGGCGTCGGGCCGGCTGGCTTCCTAGGCCGCGACCGGGCGGGTCCACACCTCGCCCTCGCGGTGGAAGCCCACCCGCGTCAGGTACGTGCGGGCCTGGGCGTTGTCGCCGTGCTCGAGCGTCTGGAAGCCCTTCGCCGCGAACACCCCGCTGCGCTGGTAGACGTACTGCCCCGGGGTGAAGTCGCGGAACCGGGGCGTCACGTAGTCCATCTCGACGCGGCCGACACCGTTGCCCGCGTCGCGCACGACGACCATCCCGACCGCCTCGTCCTTGCGCGCGACGACCCACACCGAACGGTCGTCGCCCACCGGGTCGAGGGTGTCGGGGCCGAACGTGGCGATGTCGTCGCGGTGCACGGCCAGGATGTGGCGCCACAGCGCGTCGTCGGTGCCCACCTCGATGACCTCGTAGGTCACGTCGTCGTTGCGCTCGCGCTGCAGCCGGATCACCCAGTAGACGTCGATGATCGTGATGACGCCGTTCATGACCGCGAAGGGCCACACGCCGATGGCGGCGTTGTAGCCCGTCGCGAGCGCCGCGCCGACGAGGTTCATCCAGCGGAACCGCAGCACGCGCGCCTGCATGAGGGACAGGATCACCAGGAGCGACCCGACCCAGCCCAGCAGGTCGAACCAGGGCATCAGCTCGCCCACGCTTCGCGCGCGGTGGTGACCGGCTCACCGGTGCGGCCGGCCTCCTCGATCGCCAGGCCGAGCAGGTGGTCCTGGCAGCCGTCCGCCAGCGGGTAGGGCTGCTCGGCCTCGCCGCGGACCCACGCCCCGGTGGCGGCCAGGATGCCGGCGACCGCGAGGTCGTCGTCGGCGAGGCGCGCACCGTGGAACTCGTTCCGGTACAGGACTCGCCCGTCGAGGCTGATGTGCTCGAGGTCGAACCCGTCGAGGTTCTGCTCGAGGCCGGAGACCCTGCGGTTGAACGTCGACGTGAGGATGGTGCGCTCGTCGACCCAGCGCGTGACGGCGTCGTCGACCAGCTCGCCGTGCGAGCCGCGGACCACGATCCGGTTGGTGCGCAGCGGGTTGTGCCACTGGTTGTCGGTGAAGTCGTACAGCGCGCTGCGGCCCTGGCCGAAGTCGAGCGTGGCCAGGATGTTCCATGCCTCGCGGGGCTCGCTCGCGCCGGTGAAGCCGTCCCGGCCGACCGGGTCGAGCAGCCGTTCGGTCGTCGTCGTCGCGCGGACGGTGACCTCGTCGAAGCCCACCCCGAGGAACCGACGGATCAGCCCGACCGCGTGGTACAGGTGCGTCGACGAGATCTGTACGCTGCTCGCCTCACCGAGGATCCCACCCAGCACCGCGGCGAGCCGCGCCGCGTGCGCCGGCATGAACGGGCTGTGCTCGGCGACCTGCACGAGGCCTGACGCGCCCACGTCGCCCCACAGCGCGCGCAGGCCGTCGGCGTCCGGCGCCGGGGGCGTCTCGGCCAGGACCGGAACGCCGCGGGCGACCAGCTCGCGGATCGCGTCGGGCGTCACGGGCCACGGCGTCGCGACGACGACGAGCTCGGGCGCCGCCAGCTCCGCCGCGGTGCGCACGGTCGGCACGCCCCACAGGCGCTCGACCTCGGCGCCGCGCTCGGCGGTGCGCGTCACGACGCCCACGCAGGCGAGCTGCTCGGGCAGGAGCCGTGCCATCCGCACGAAGAACTCTGCGCGCCAGCCGCTGCCGACCACGCCGAACCTGATGGGAGCCATGAACCGTCCTCGTCGTCGGTCGTACCAGTCCTGCGAGGCTATCCGTCGCACGTCGTCGAGCCGACCACAGCCCCCGCCGCGGGCTCTGCCTTCCACAGATTCCGCGCTCGGCATCGGCAAGGCTCGAGCTGAGGGCAGTCTCAAGCCATGAGAATTCGAGCGCCAAGCCCAGATGTAGCACAAGTGCTACCGTCGCTGACCATGGACGTCGTCGGAGTACGCGAGCTACGCCAGAACGCGAGCGCGGTGCTCCGGCGCGTGGAGGCAGGCGAACGACTCCGCGTCTCGGTCAACGGCCGTGAGGTCGCCGAACTCGCACCGCTGGGCCGTCGGACGTGGTTGCACTACGACGAGGTGGCGGACCTGTTCGGTCACGAAGCCGACGACAGCCTCCGGGCCGAGAGCGACCAGCTCGACCACGGTCTGCGCGACCCCTTCGCCTCCGCATGAGGGTCGTCCTCGACACGAGTGTCCTGATCGAGGGCCGACTCGACGCCATCGATGCAGAGCTCGCCGTCAGCGTGGTCAGCCTTGCGGAGCTGAACTTCGGCGTCCTCGCCGCGGACAGCAGTGCCGCGCGCGCTCGGCGACTCCGCGTGCTGAGCTACGTCGAGCGCCGGTTCGATCCGCTTCCTGTCGACGCGGAGGTGGCCTCGAGCTTTGGGCTGATCTCCGCAGCGGTCGTTGCTGCCGGCAGGCAACCGCGAGCGCGCAGCCTCGACCTGTTGATCGCCGCCACGGCGCACGCGCACGGCGCCGCGCTCGTCACGCACCACACCGTCGACCTCGTCGGGCTCGAGGGGATCGTGGACGTGATCCCGGCGGTCTGACTCCCGCCGCCCACCCACTGCTGCCCGCCGGGCCACGTGTCGGACCCGGCTCGTACCGTGACGCTCTCGCAGACCCGAGGAGTACCCGATGCCGAAGTCGTTCGACCAGACGCAGGCCCTGATCCGCACGCTGCTGGCCATCGCCGACGGCGGGTCTCCGCACGAGGCCGAGCGCGAGCTGGCCCGCAGCCGCGCGGAGAAGCTCATGCTGCGGCACAGCATCGACGAGGCGAGCGTGCGGATGACGCGCGAGGAGGCGCACGAGCCGATCCGCACCGACACCGAGATCGTCGGCTCGTGGGTGCTGGACCGGCTCGCGCTGCGGTCCGCGGTCTACGGGGCGTTCGGGTGCCGCTCGCTGCGGGTGCGGCGCGGCGGTGCGACCGAGCACGTGGCGTTCGGGTTCGCGTCGGACATGTCGATGGCCGCGGTGCTCGCCGACTCCCTCGAGCCGCAGATGCTCGCGGAGATGTACGCGCACGGGGGGACGGCGAGCGACAAGCGAGCGTTCGCCGCCGGGTTCACGATCGTCGTCGCGGACCGGCTCACGGCGTTCTACGCCGAGGTGCTCACCGAGGCCGAGGCGGAGGGCACGTCGAGCGCGCTCGTCGTGGCGGCGCGCGACACCCGGGTCGACGCCGCCCTGTCGGAGGCGTTCCCGCAGGTGCGCACGTCCCGGCGCCGGCTGAGCGGGGTGGGCTGGTCCGCCGGCGCCGCCGCCGGTGCGCGGGCGGACATCGCGGTCTCGGGGCGCAAGGTCGACCCGTCGACGACGAGGGCGCTCGGGGCGTGACGGCCCGGGCCGCACGTCGGTGGGCGCCGATACGGTCGCGGTGTGCTCCTCCTCGATGACGGCGGGCTCGTCCTGAGCCCCAGCGACCTCACCCACGCCGCGACCTGCGAGTTCGCGGTCGTGCGCGCGCTCGACGCGCGCCTGGGACGCGCGGCTCCTGTGCAGCTCGGGGCGGACGCGATGCTGGCGCGGGTCGCCACGCTCGGCGAGGTCCACGAGCAGCAGGTGCTCGCCGGGTACGGCTCGGACGTGGTCCGGATCGCCCGGCCGACGTGGGAGCACGCGACCGAGCGCGCCGCGCTGGTCGACGTCCAGGAGCGGACGCTCGCGGCCCTGCGGTCCGGCGCTCCCGTCGTCTACCAGGCGGGGTTCTTCGACGGCACGTTCAGCGGGTGGGCCGACTTCGTCGTCCGGCAGGCCGACGGCCGCTACGCGGTGCACGACACCAAGCTCGCCCGCAGCGCGAAGACGACGGCCCTCGTCCAGCTCGCCGCGTACGCGGACCAGCTGGTGCGTGCCGGCGTCCCGACGGCCGACGAGGTCCACCTGGTGCTCGGCGACCGCACGGTCTCCAGCCACCGGCTCGCCGACCTGCTGCCCGTCTACCGGGACCGGCGCGCGCGGCTGGAGGCCCTGCTCGCCGAACGACGGGCGGACGAGTCGCCGCTGCGGTGGCGCGACGAGCGGTACGCCGCGTGCGGGACCTGCGACGTGTGCGCTCCCGAGGTCGCCGCGTCGCGCGACGTCCTGCTGGTCGCGGGCATGCGCAGGACGCAGCGGGCGCGGCTCGCTGCCGCCGGCATCGACACCATCGACACGCTCGCCGCGTCCACCGAGCCGGTCGACGGGCTCAGCGCCACGACGCTCGGAGCGCTGCGGCTGCAGGCGCGCCTGCAGGTCGGCCCGGGCGGCGCGACGCGCGAGGACCCGGACCGGGCCCCGCTCGCGTTCGAGGTGATCGACCCCGCGGCGATCGTCTCGCTGCCGGCCCCGAGTGCGGGCGACATCTTCTTCGACTTCGAGGGCGACCCCCTGTGGACCGACGACTCGGTGCCCGCCGACTCGCCCGCGGACTGGGGCCTCGAGTACCTGTTCGGCGTGGTCGAGGCCCCTGCCGGCGAGGAGGAGCCGAGGTTCGTGCCTTTCTGGGCGCACGACCGCGCGCAGGAGCGCGCCGCCCTGGTGGAGTTCGTCCAGTACGTGCAGGCTCGCCTCGCCCAGCACCCTGATCTGCACGTCTACCACTACGCGCCGTACGAGAAGACGGCGCTGCACCGGCTGGCCGGCCGGCACGGCGTGTACGAGGACGTCATCGACGGCTGGGCGAGGACCGGCCTGCTCGTCGACCTGTATGCGACCGTGCGGCACTCGCTGCGGGTGGGCGCCGCCTCGTACTCGCTGAAGAAGCTCGAGCCGCTGTACATGGGTGACCACCTGCGCGAGAGCGACGTGACCAACGCAGCGGCCTCGATCGTCGAGTACGCCGAGGCCTGCGCCGAGCGCGACGCCGGGCACGACGACGAGTGGCGGCGTCGGCTCGGGGAGATCGCCGACTACAACGAGTACGACTGCGTCTCGACGCTGCGGCTGCGGAACTTCCTGCTCGAGCAGGTCGACCGGCCGCCCGGGAGCGGGACGTCGGGGAGCGACGACGACGGCCAGGCCGGGCCTGGTGACGGAGCCGACCCGGAGGTCGACGAGCTCGAGGAGCGCCTGCTGGCCGCGGCGGCGGGGCTGCGCGGCGGGGCGGGCACGGGGACTGTCGAACCGGCCGCCCGCGAGCGCGACGCGCACGCGCTCGAGCTGCTCGGCGCGTGCCTGGCCTACCACCGGCGCGACGACAAGCCGTTCTGGTGGGCGCACTTCGCGCGGTTCCGGGACCCGGTCGACGAGTGGTCGGACGCCCGGTCGACGCTGCTGGTCACCGGTCCGGTCGAGGTGGTCGCCGACTGGCACACGACGGCGAGGGCCAAGCGGCCCCGACGCGAGCTCAGCATCCGCGGGACGCTCGAGCCCGGGAGCGAGATCAAGGCCGGAGCCAAGCCCTTCGCGCTCTACGACGGGCCACCGTCGTTCACGAACGTGCCGAGCAACGGGTTGCGCGGCGCGACCGGCTCCGAGGTCCTGAGCGTGGAGACCGTCGACGATCACCGTGCGCCGAACGGCGCGTGGGACGTCGTCACGATCCGTGAGTCGATCGCCCCCGACGCCGAGCGAGGCGACGAGCTGCCCATGGCGCTCACCCCCGGCTCGCCACCCGTCACGACGGGGATCGCCGCCGCGATCCGCGAGCTCGCGGCCCGCGTCGCGGACGGCCTCCCGCGGCTGCCGCAGCACGCGGCGCTCGACATCCTGCGCCGCGTCCCGCCCCGCACCCTGTCCGGCCTCCCGCTGCCTCGCCCGGAGGACGCCGAGGGCACCACCGAGGCGATCACGGCCGCGGTCCTGGACCTCGACCGCTCCTACCTCGCCGTGCAGGGCCCGCCCGGGACGGGCAAGACCTACACGGGCGGGCACGTGATCGCGCAGCTCGCGATGCAGGGGTGGCGCGTCGGCGTCGTCGCGCAGTCGCACGCGGTCATCGCGAACATGCTCGAGTCGGTCATCGCGGCCGGCTTCCCGCCGGAGCGGATCGCGAAGCGGAGCAAGGACAAGGACGCGGACGTCCCGTGGCGGCCGGTCCCGACCGACTCGGACTACGGCACGTTC
This sequence comes from Cellulomonas sp. PhB150, assembly GCF_003755175.1. Classification (GTDB taxonomy): domain Bacteria; phylum Actinomycetota; class Actinomycetes; order Actinomycetales; family Cellulomonadaceae; genus Cellulomonas. The sequence continues at coordinate 411,491 of NZ_RKHX01000003.1, forward strand.
TACGCGTCGGCCGCGGGTGCCGGGTACGTCGTCGGCGGCACGACCTGGGACTTCGTCAACGCCAAACGCCTGCCCGACGAGCCCCTCGACCTGCTCGTCGTCGACGAGGCCGGGCAGTTCGCGCTGGCGAACGTGGTGGCCGTCTCGGGCGCCGCGCGCAACCTCCTGCTGCTCGGCGACCCGCAGCAGCTGCCGCAGGTCAGCCAGGGCTCGCACCCGTTCCCCGTCGACCGCTCGGCCCTCGGCTGGCTCGCGGACGGCCACGACACCCTGCCCGACGAGCTCGGCTACTTCCTCGACCGCACCTGGCGGATGCACCCCGCGCTCACGGCCGCCGTGAGCCGGCTGTCCTACGAGGACCGCCTGACCTGCGTGCCCCAGACCGCGGACCGCGAGCTCGAGGGGATCGAGCCGGGAGTCCGGGTGCTGCTCGTCGACCACGACGGCGACGCGGTGAGCTCCGCGGCGGAGGCGGCTGTCGTCGTCGAGCAGGTCCGGGCGGTCGTCGGCCGCCGCTGGCGCGACCCGGCGAGGGGCGTCGACCGGCCGCTGACCAGCGCGGACGTTCTCGTCGTCGCCCCCTACAACGCACAGGTGGCCACGGTGGCTCGCGCTCTGCGGGACGCGGGCCTGGGAGGGGTGAGGGTCGGCACCGTCGACAAGTTCCAGGGTCAGGAGGCTCCCGTCGCCCTGCTGACCACGGCTGCCTCGTCGCCCGACGACGTACCCCGGGGCATGGAGTTCCTCATCAACCGCAACCGCGTCAACGTGGCGATCTCCCGCGCCCAGTGGTGCGCCGTCGTCGTCCGGTCCCGCACGCTGACGGACTACCTCCCGACGCGCCCCGAGCAGCTCGCGGAGCTCGGCGCCTTCCTCGGGCTGGGCAGCCCGGCGGCGTGAGCGAACCGCGTCATCATGCGGCTCGCTCAGCGCACGTCCAGGTTCATCGCGTACGGTTCCGTGGTCCGCCGCCTCGTCGCCGGGGTGGAGCCCCCGAAACGACGGAGTACCTCGTGCGCAGCACGACACGAGCCCGCGGCCTGGCCGCCGGTGCCCTCGCCCTGACCCTCGCCGCCACGCTCGCCGCGTGCGGCACCGACTCCGGTGACGGGTCGACCGCTTCGCCGACGGCCTCGTCGAGCAGCTCCCCGCAGCCGACGACCGCGACAGCGAGCGCCGCGGACGTCGCCTCGGTGAAGAAGATCACGGTCGTGGGTGACGCCGGCAAGGAGCCGAAGGTCACGCTCCCCGAGAAGCCCTTCTCCGTGGGCGGCCTCGTCGTGAACGTCGTCAAGGACGGCGACGGCGACGAGATCAAGGACGGTCAGCACCTGAGCGTGCAGATCGTGGCGATCTCGGGTGCCGACGGCTCGGTCCTGCAGTCGAGCTACCCCGACAGCGCGGAGTCGTTCACGGCCGGCGCGACGCAGATCCCCGAGCTCGACGCCGCCCTCAAGGGCACGCACGTCGGCGTCCGCCTGACCTTCGCGGCCCCGTCCGCGGCCACGGCCACGACCGCCGCCGCGACCCAGGTGTTCGCGCTCGAGGTCGTCGGGGCCAAGACGATCCCGACCCGCGCCGAGGGCGACGCGGTCGCCCCCAAGGCGGGTCTGCCGACCGTCACGCTGAGCGACACCGGCGAGCCCACCATCAAGGCCTCGACGGAGAAGGCGCCGACGACGCTCGTCGCCCAGCCGCTCATCAAGGGCAAGGGTGCCGAGGTCAAGAAGGGCCAGACCGTCACCGTCAAGTACTCGGGCTGGACCTGGGACGGCACGGCGTTCGACTCCTCCTGGACGCGCACGCCGGACACGTACGACGTGACCAACATCGGCGAGGCCAGCGTCATCGCGGGCTGGAACGAGGGCCTCGTCGGCCAGACCGTCGGCAGCCAGGTGCTGCTGGTCGTGCCGCCGGACAAGGGCTACGGCGACACCGCCCAGGGGAGCATCCCGGCGAACTCGACGCTCGTCTTCGTCGTCGACATCCTCGACGCCAGCTGACCCACGCTGCACCACGGCCCGCGGGCCCGCCCCTGCACGGGGTGGGGCCGCGGGCCGTTCGCATGCCTGGTCGCGGCCGCCCGCGGGTGCTCGTACGCTCGCAGCATGGCGCGCTACCTGGACGTCCACCCCGAGAACCCCCAGCCGCGATCGATCGCCCATGTGGTCGACATCCTGCGCAAGGACGGCGTCATCGCCTACCCGACGGACTCCTGCTACGCGCTGGGCACGCGGATCGACAACCACCAGGGCGCCGAGCGGATCCGCAAGATCCGCCACCTCGACGACCGCCACCACTTCACGCTCGTGTGCGCGGACTTCGCCCAGCTCGGCCAGCTGGTGCACCTCGACAACAGCGCGTTCCGCGCGATCAAGGCCGCGACGCCCGGCCCGTACACGTTCATCCTGCTCGCGACGCCCGAGGTGCCGCGCCGGCTCGCGCATGCGAAGAAGCGCTCCGTCGGGGTGCGCATCCCGGACCACCCCGTGGTGTCCGCGATCCTGCGGGAGCTCGGCGAGCCCCTCCTGTCGAGCACGCTGCTGATGCCCGGCCACGACTGGCCGATGACCGAGGGCTGGCAGATCAAGGAGGAGCTGGACGACGCGCTCGACGCGGTCGTCGACGCCGGTGACTGCGGGACGGCGCCGACCACCGTCGTCGACTGGACCGACGGCACGCCCGAGGTGGTGCGCGTCGGGGCGGGCGACCCCGACCGGTTCTGATGCCCGACGCGCTGGCCGACCTCGACGCCGAGGTCGTCGCCTGCCGCAGGTGCCCGCGGCTGGTCGCGTGGCGCGAGGAGGTCGGCGGGGTGCGCCGGGCCGCCTTCCGCGACGAGACCTACTGGGCGCGCCCCGTCCCGGGCTTCGGCGACCCGCACGCCCGGGTGCTCGTCGTCGGCCTCGCTCCGGCAGCGCACGGCGCGAACCGGACCGGCCGGATGTTCACCGGCGACCGCTCGGGGGACTTCCTGTTCGCCGCGATGCACCGCACCGGCTTCGCCTCGCAGGCGACGTCGACGCGCGTCGGTGACGGCCTGACCCTCACCGACATCCGCGCGACGGCCCCGGTGCGCTGCGCCCCGCCGGACAACGCACCGACGCCCGACGAGCGCCGCACGTGCGCGCCGTTCCTCGCCCGCGAGCTCGAGATCGTCGACCCGGCGGTCGTCGTGGTCCTGGGCGGCTTCGGCTGGCAGGCGCTGCTCGCCACGCTGCGCGACCTCGGCTGGGACGTGCCACGGCCGCGTCCCGCGTTCGGGCACGGCGTCGAGCTGGTGGTCACCCGCGGCGCGACGAGGCTCACGCTGCTGGGCTGCTTCCACGTGAGCCAGCAGAACACCTTCACCGGCCGCCTGACCCCGGACATGCTCGACGCCGTGCTGCTGCGGGCTCGCGCGCTGTCGGAGGGCGCCTGACCGTCAGTCGTCGGCCATGCACAGGAGCTTGCCGGCGTCACCCTCGACCGTGCCGACGTACTGCTGCGGGCACTGCGACTCGTCCGTGACCTCGGCGATCGCGCGGTAGGAGTGCGACGCCGAGCACGGCACGGCGACGGCGTCGTCCCCGTCGAGCTTCCAGCACGAGCCGACGGTCGCGGTGAGGTTCGCCGACTCCACCCAGGAGCTCGCGGCGACGCCGGCCGCCACCACGCTGACGAGCACCGCGATGCCGACGACCGCCATCGAGCGGCTCGTCAGGGCCGGGCCGCCGGACGCGCGCGAGGCGCGGTAGCTCAGGACGGCACGCACGAGCGACGCGATGCCGACGATCAGCCCGCCGTACCAGATCACGCCGCCGCCGTTGCGCGAGGCGATGAAGATCGCCACCGAGCTCGCGACGAAGAACGCGATGCCGATCCAGAACGACCGGACGGCGTGCTTGCGCTGGTGGTCGGTCTCCGTGACGGAGGACAGCGGCTCACCCTCGATCCACAGCCGCCAGCCCGGGGGCGGGGGCGGCAGCGAGGGGTCCGGCGTCCAGCCGGCGGGAGGGACCCAGCCCTCGGGAGGGGCGGGCCAGTTCGGGGGCGGGTTGAAGCGCATGCGCATCCATCGGCACGTGCGGGCTCGGCCTTGACGGGAATGCATGCCCCGGGCGATCCGTTGCTGACGGCATGCCGCTGACCGGAGAGTACGCACCCAGCACGTCCGAGCACGCCCGCACGCAGGCAGAGACCTACGAGGCCACCGACGGCCGCGAGGCCAACACGATGCGCGGCGTGCCGATCATCGTCCTCACGACCCTCGGCGCCACGAGCGGGAAGCTCCGCAAGACCGCGCTGATGCGCGTCGAGCACGAGGGCTCCTACGCGGTCGTCGCGTCCAAGGGCGGCGCGCCCGAGCACCCGCTCTGGTACCACAACCTCGTGGCGAACCCGCTGGTCGAGCTGCAGGACGGCGCGGACAAGCGCGACTACCTCGCGCACGAGGCGTCCGGCGCCGAGCGCGACGAGTGGTGGGCACGGTCGGTGGCGAGCTGGCCCGACTACGCGAGCTACCAGACCAAGACCGACCGGCTCATCCCCGTGTTCGTGCTGACGCCGGTCGAGTCAGCCGAGTAGCAGCTTCCAGCCCCCGACGCCGATCACGCCGGCGACGATCGGCGCGGCCACGGGCACCCACCCGTAGCGGAAGTCTGAGCCGCCCTTGTGCTTGAGCGGGAGCAGCGCGTGCACGATGCGCGGCCCCAGGTCACGCGCCGGGTTGAGCGCAGGTCCCGTGGGGCCGCCCAGCCCGGCGACCAGCCCCCAGACCAGGAAGCCGATCGCGACGTGCGCGACGGCGGGCTCGGTCGCGGTCAGCGGGGAGTGCACGAGGGCGAGCGCGCAGGAGAACAGCACGACCGACCCGAGCAGCTCGTTGGCGAAGCCGTTCACGCGCGAGCGGGCGGCGTTGACCGTCGAGAACGTGGCGAGCACGTCGTCGGTGCTCGTCGTCCGGTCGTAGTACGGCTTGTGGGTCAGGACGATCGCCACCTGTCCCGCCATCGCGCCGAGCATCTGCGCCGCGATGTACGGAGCCACGTTCGACCACGGGAACAGGCCCCAGGTCGCCAGGCCGATCGTGAACGCCGGGTTGATGTGGTTGCCGCTGATCCCTCCGAACATCACCGCGGGGATCATCACGCCGAACCCGTAGCCCATCGCGATGAGCGACCAGCCGCCGCCGTAGCCCTTGGATCCCTTGAGGTGCACGTTGGCGACCGCGCCGTTGCCGAGGATGATGAGGATCGCCGTCCCGATGAACTCGCAGGCGACTCGGGTCCACAGGTCGTAGGACGGGTCCATGCAGGTCAGCCTGTCAGGTGCGGCGCGGCCCGGCCAGGACCTTGAGCCGTCCACAGGTGGATCCGCGCCTCTGCGGCGGCCGTCGCGCGGCATCGTCGGGGCATGCGAGCGCGCTGGGTGTGGGCCGCGCTGCTGGTCTGCTGCCTCGTCGTCGGGCTCGGCGGTCCGTGGTGGTCGCGCACGCGCGCGTCCGCGCAGTTCCCCGTCGCGGCGGCCGACCTCGCCGCGGCCCGTGCCGCGCTCGCCGCGCTGCCCGTCCGAGCTCCCGGCTCGTCCGACGGCTACGAGCGCGAGCAGTTCGGCGCCGCGTGGGCCGACGAGGACCGCAACGGCTGCGACACGCGCAACGACGTCCTGACCCGGGACCTGGCCGCGCCTGTCACGCAGGACTGCGTCGTCCTGCGCGGCACGCTCGACGACCCGTACACCGGGACGCAGATCGCCTTCGCACGCGGCGCGGCCTCGGCCGCGGTGCAGATCGACCACGTCGTCGCGCTCGCCGACGCGTGGCAGACCGGGGCCGCGTCGTGGAGCGCCGCCCGACGCCGGTCCTTCGCCAACGACCCGGCGAACCTGCTCGCGGTGGACGGGGGCGCCAACCAGGACAAGGGCGCGTCCGACGCGTCCGCGTGGCTGCCGCCGGCCGTCGGGTACCGCTGCGTGTACGCGGTGCGGCAGGTGCGCGTGAAGGCGGCCTACGGGCTGTGGGTCACGCCCGACGAGAGGTCGGCGCTGGCGCGCGAGCTCGGCCGGTGCGTCATCGGGCGCTGAGCAGCCACCAGCCGCCGAGCGCCAGCGCGCCCAGGCAGACGAGCAGCAGCACCGCGACCCAGAACCCGCCCGGCAGGTGCGTGAGGCGGCCGAGCGCGCCCGCGTCGGACGTGTCCTGACGACCGCCGCGGCGCAGGCCACGGCGCTGCGACTGCATCTCGAGCACCGCGCGCGGCGCGCCCAGCAGCAGGAACCAGGTCACGGCGTGCGCGGTGATGCCCTGCACGTCCGACGAGCCCCACACGGTGACCACGACGAGCACGGCGCCGCTGACGAGCACCGCCCACAGCCCGTACCAGTTCCGGATCTGCACGAGCACGAGGACCACGAGCACCAGCAGCGCCCACAGCACCCCGACCGTGTACCCGAGCGAGAGGAACCAGGCCGCCGCCAGGCCGACGATCGCCGGGCCGGGGTAGCCGGCCGCGGCGGTCGCGACCATGCCCGGCCCACGCGGCTTGCCGACCGAGACGGTCAGCCCGGAGGTGTCGGAGTGCACGCGGATGCCGGACAGGCGCCGCCCGACGAGGACGGCCACGAACGCGTGGGCCGCCTCGTGCACGATCGTCAGGGCGTGCCGGGCGATGTGCCACACCGTGGGGACCACCAGGCAGACGAGCACGACGGCGGCCGTGACGAGCGTGGCGGTCGTGGAGGGCGCGGGCTGCGGGGTGGTGACGTCGTGCCAGACGTCGGAGAGCCAGTCCACCCGTCAGCTCTGGACGGTCAGGACGACGTCGTCGCCCTCGGCCGTGATCCGCAGACCGTCGTCCGTGACCTTCGCGTCCGTCAGGACGAGGCCCTTCGGCAGCCCCTCGACGGGGATCTCGATGCCCTCGAGCCGCGCACCGCCGCCGCCGGGGATGTCGCTCGGGTCGACCTTGAGCCCGCCGAGCGAGAGCTCGGCGACGTCGGCCAGGAGCTTGCCCTCGGTGACGCGCGGGTCGATCTGCGCCGCGAGGGTCAGCCCGAGGACCGTCCCGGAGACCTTGAGCTTGTCGTCGACCAGCGTGACCTTGAGGTCGAGCCCCGACCGGTCGGCCACGACCTTCTCGATCGACGCGGTCGGCAGAGTCGCGGAGATGGTCGCGTGGTCGGCGGTGTACGGCTCGCTCGTGGAGACGCCCGTGGCCTCGACGTCGACGTCCGTCGCATCGAGCCCGCCGAGCGTGGCGCCCTGCACGTGGCCGGTCACGTCATCGATCGAGCCTGCCCACACCTGGGTGAGGAACGGGAAGCTGCCGACGTCCACCGACGGGGTGCCGACGACGCCTTCGAGGTTCTGCTCGATCGCGTCCACCGCACGGTCCTGGGTCTCGCCGGCCGCCCACCGGTCGGCGCCGACCGCGCCCGCGCCGAGGACGACGACGCCCACGACGACGCCGATCACCACGCCCCGCGCGCTCACGCGTCCCACCGCCGGCTGCTGGTCCTGTTCCGAGTCACCGGCCCACCGTAGGCGAGACGGGTCAGGGCGCCCACTCGCAGCCCACGCCGTCGCCGTCCCGGTCGAGCTTGCGGCTGTAGCCGGGGTCGCCCTCGTGCACCGGTGCGGCGCCGGCCGCCCAGGCCGCCGCGCAGTTCGCGTACGTCACGTCGGCGTCGCGCGGCGCGGGCTTCTTCGTCGGCGCCTTCGTCGGTGCCTTGGTCGGCGACTTGGTCGGTTCCTTCAAGGCGCCGAGATCCGCCCCGCCCGGCCCGGGCACCGGGTCCGAGGTGGGCAGCTGCTGCGCCGGGCACGTCGAGAGCACGCGAACCATCGCGTCATGCTCGGCTGCCGTCACCCACAGGTCGTAGTCGAGCTTCACCGCGACCTGCCGCGCGACGTACTCGCAGCGGAACGCCTTGTTCGGCGGCAGCCACGTGGCGGCGTCGCCGTCGCCCTTGGACTGGTTGAGCGGGCCGTCGGCGGCGAGCAGGTTGAGCGGGTCGTTCGCGAACGCCGTGCGGCGCGCGTCGTCCCAGCGCTGCGCGCCCTTCTGCCAGGCGTCCGAGAGCGCGACGACGTGGTCGATCTGGACGGCGGTGGAGGTGTCCTGGCCGCGGACGAAGTCGATGTCGTCGCCCGAGTAGCGGTCGTGCAGCGTGCCGGAGGCGACGACGCACTCACGCGTCCGGGCCTTGTAGGCGACGTCGACGAGGTCGCGCCCGAGGATGTCGTTGCGCGTGTCGCAGCCGTTGCGGTCGACGTCCTGCCACGCCGGGCCGAACTCGTCGCGGTCGTAGCCCGTGCGCGGCGCGCGGCCCTTGACGTCGAGGGCCTCGACCGCGGCGAGCGCGGTACCGGCTGTGCTGGACGGGGCGGGTGTGGGCGACGGGACCGGCGTACGCGACGGGCTCGGCACGAGGCTTGGTGCCGGCGTGGTCGCCGTGGCGGCCGGAGCGGGCGTGCTCGTCACCGACGAGGCTCCCGGCGTCTGCACCGCCGCGTCGCACCCGGTCAGGCCGGCGACCGCGAAGACTGCGACGACGCCGACCGCGGCGACGCGCCTCCTCGTCAGTGCCCTCACCCCCCTCACATCGGCGCGGATCACCCCGGTCCTGAGGCCCGCACCCCTGGCGTGCGTCACAGTGCGGACCTAGCCTGGCGAGACCTGCACGACGAAGGACGCCCGATGACGTGGCTTCTCCTGATCTTCGTCCTCATCCTCCCGGGGGTGCTGTTCTGGCTGGCGGTGATGTGCATCCCGTCGCCCGACGAGCCGCCGCGATGGCGGACGGCCCTCGCCGCCCGGCTGGAGGAGCTGGCAGACCAGCTGCGCCACCGGCACCCGCCCCTGACCGACCCGTTCGACGCGCTGCGCGTGCAGGAGCGGCTGAGCGTCGTCGCGGACCACGTGCGTGCCCTCGAGCTCGACCCGCACCTGTACGCGCGGGCGGAGCGGATCATCGCGTCGCAGCTCGCGTACGACCAGCTGCTCGCCGAGGCGTGCCAGATGGCCGGTGTCGAGGTGCTGCCGTGCGCGCTCGGCGACCCGGGCGAGCGGTTCCGCGAGGAGGTCGAGCTCACGTCCCGCGGGTGGTCCTGGTAGCCGCCGGCCTCACGACGCCAGGACGCGCAGGGTGCTCGGTCCCTCGGGCAGCGGCCGCACCTCGATGCGGTCGGCGATGGACTGCTTGAGCGCGTCCACGTGGGACACGACACCGACCACGCGGCCGCCGGCGCGCAGCTTGCCGAGCTCGAGCAGCACCTGGTCGAGCGTGTGCGCGTCGAGCGTGCCGAAGCCCTCGTCGACGAACAGCGTCCCCAGGTCGATGCCGCCGGCCTCCGCCGTGACGACGTCCGCCATGCCGAGCGCGAGGCACAGCGAGACGTAGAAGCTCTCGCCGCCCGACAGCGTCCGGGGGTCCCGCTGCTGCTGCGTGCGGTGGTCGACGACCCGCATCGACAAGCCGGTGCGTCGCGAGCTGACGTCCTCCTTCTGCTCGGAACGCGTGAGCTCGTAGCGACCGTCCGACATCGCCAGCAGCCGCTCGTTGGCGGCGGCGACCACGTCCTCGAACCGGCGCGCGAGCACGTACGTCGCGAGCGACAGGCCCTTGCCGTTGTCGCCACCGGTGCCGGAGGCCAGTCCCGCGAGCCGCGTCACCGGTCCGCCGGCGGCCCACGCGGAAGCGAGCCGGCGCGCGGCCTCGAGGACGTCGTCGGCGGCGTCCTGCGCGGCTGCGGCGCGCTCGACCGCGACCCGGGCGTGCCCCTCGGCCGCGGTCGCCGCCTCGCGGGCGACGCGCTCGGCCTCGCGGGCGGCGGGCAGGTCGACCGCGGCGTCGGGCGCGAGCGCATTGATCTCGTCCTCGGCGAGGTCGGCCCGCACCCGCTCGACGGCGGCGGTGTACGCGGTGACCCCCCGCTCGAGCTCGGCGAGGTCGGAGCGGCCGAGCAGCGCCGCACGTGCGGCGGCCGCGTCGGCGAAGTCACGCTCCGCGAGGGCGCCCTCGAGCTCGGCGCGCCGGTCCGCGGCGTGCCGCTCCGCGTCCTGGCGGTCGGTGATGGCCGCCAGCAGCTCGGTCGCGGCCTCGACCAGGGCGAGGAGCACCGACTGCCGCGCGACGACGGTCGGGAACCCGGTGCTGGCGAGCGCGACCTCGGCCTCGTCGGCACCGAGCGCCTGCTGCAGGACCTCGACGCGACCCGTGACGTCGGCCTGGCGGGTCACGGTCTCCTGCCTGGCCGCTCGGCGGGCCGCGGTCGCCTCGTCGTGGGCGACGCACTCGGCCGTCAACCGCTCGGCGTCCGCGGCCGCCGCGCGGGCAGCCATGAGCAGGTCGCGCGTGCTCGCGAGGTCGGCGGCGACCTGCTCGGGGGTCGACCCGGAGAGCGCGTCCTGCGCCACGGCGACCCGCTCGGCCAGCCTGCCGTGCAGGTCGCGCGCCTGGCCGAGCGCCTCCTCCGCGGCCGAGCGCTGACGCTCGGCCGCCGCGACGTCGGCAGCGGACACGTGGTCGGGGGCGAGCGAAGCCTTGGCGGGGTGGTCTCCCGAGCCGCAGACCGGGCACGACTCGCCGTCCCGGAGCGCGGTCGCGAGCTCGCCGGCCAGCCCGGCGATCCGCGCGGTGCGCAGCGCGGCCTCGTGCGCGACCGTGGCGGCCGCCGCCGTGGCTGCGGCGCCCTGACCCTCGGCGGCTGCCGCGAGCTCGCTCCGGGAGGCGGCGAGGGCGAGGTGGGCGGATGCCGACGACTCGAGCGCGGCCAGGGTCGCGGAGTGCTCCGGCACCCGTGCGGCCAGCGCCTCCGCGGCCGCGGACTGCTCCGCGAGCGTCGCACTCAGGGCCGGGCGAGCGGCGAGCCACCGGTCGTCGGCCGCGATCTCGTCGCGCAGCGTCTCGACCAGGTCGCGTGCGTCCCGCACGGCCCGGCGCTTGTCGTTGAGCTCGGCCTCGAGGCTGACGACCCTGGTGAGGGCCGCGGCGTCGCGCACCGCGTCCTCGCGGACGTCGCGCAGCGGTCCGAGGACGGCGGGGTCGACGTCACCCGGGTGGTCCGTGCCGTCACTGCCCCCGGTCACAACGGCGGCGAGCGCGGGCGGCGCGGCGTCGAGCGCGGCCACGACGGTCTTGCGCGCCGTCGCGACATCGGCGAGCGCGCGGTCGGCGCCCTCGAGCAGGGGGCGCACGGCTGCGGCGGCCCGCGCCCGCTCGAGCACGAGCACCGCCTCGGCGTGCTGGGAGAGCGCGGCGTCGAGGGCTGCCTGGTCGGCGAGCAGCCGCGTCCGGCGGGCGATGAGCCGCTCGGTGCGGACGGCGTCGTCCAGTGCCACGCCGGCACCGGCCCGCGCGAGCTCGGCCGCCGCGGCCGTCGTCACAGCACCCTCGGCAGCCGCACCCAGCGCGACCGCGTGCGCGCCCACGAGCGCCGTGACCTCGTCGATCCCCGCGGAGGCGCCGGCCGCCTCGACCGAGGCCCGCACGGCCAGAGCGTCGTCCTCGCCGAGGCGCGCCGCGCCGATCAGGTGCGCGGCGGCCGTGCCCAGCGCGGAGCGTGCGGCCTCGATCTCGCGGTTCGCCTCGGCGCGCATCTCCGCGAGCCGCTGCTGCATCCGCTCGTACACCTCGGTGCCGAAGATCTTCTGCAGCAGCCCGCGGCGGTCCTCGGGGTTGGCGCGCAGGAACCGCGCGAACTCGCCCTGCGGCAGCACGATCGTCTGCACGAACTGGGTGCGCGAGAGGCCGACGACCCGCTCGATCTCGAGCCCCGCCTCGTCGAGCCGGGTGATCGGCTCGCTGCCGGGGATCGCGCCCGTCGGGTCGTCGGGCTGGACGCGCCACATGCGGACCGACGCCTGCTGCTTGACCGTCCCCGCGCCGCGCTTCTTCGGCCGGTCGTACGCGGGCGTGCGCCGCACCCGGTAGGTCCCCGACCCGACCTCGAACGTGAGGTCGACGAAGCTCTCGACGTCCTCGGCCGCGTACGCCGAGCGCAGCCGGTCGTCGCTCGCCTCGGCGGACGCGACCTTGCCGTACAGCGCGAAGACGACCGCGTCGATCAGCGTCGACTTCCCGGAGCCCGTCGGGCCGTCGAGCAGGAACAGCCCGGAGGCGGACACGGCCTCGAAGTCGACCGTGTGCTCGCCCGCGATCGGGCCGATGGCCTGCAGGGTCATGGTGCGCAGGTGCATCAGGCGCTCCGCTCCGCCGCGGCGACGTGCTCGTACGCGGCGCGCAGCACCGCGAGCTCGTCGACCGTGGGCGCGTGACCCGTGACGTGCTGGACGAAGTCCGCCCCGACGGCGACCGGGTCGTGCGCGGCCGTCACGGCGACGGCACGCGCGGCGACCGCGTCGGACGACGACCGGTGCTGGACCACGAGCGCGTGCGGGAACCGGTCACGCACGCGGCGGTACAGGTCCGCCGGCCGGTGCGCGTCCGTGACGGTCACCCGCGTCCAGGCGTCGACGTGCGGCTCGCCCGCCGCGCCGAGCAGCTCCTCGAGCGTGCCCGTGACGTCCGCGAGGCGACGGGGCACGGGCGCCGCGACGAGCTCGGTGCGCACCCCGCCGTCCGCCAGGTCCACGAGGACCGAGGACTTCGCGTGGTGCTGCTCGGAGAAGGAGTAGGCCAGGGGCGAGCCCGAGTACCGCACCGTCGCGCCGTCCGGCCCCGAGACGCGCTGCGGCCCGTGCAGGTGCCCGAGCGCCACGTACTCCGCGCCCGCGAACACGCCGGCGGGCACGTGGTCGACGCCGCCGACGCGGATGTCCCGCTCGGACTCGGAGGCCTCGCCCCCGATGACGAACGCGTGTGCCGCCACGACCGCCCGGTGGCGGCCCGGGCGAGCGGCGAGATCGGCGCGGACACGGTTCATCGCGGCGACGGTCACGGCCTCGTGCGAGCGCGCGGGCACCGTGCCCTCGTCGTCCGCGAGCGCGTGCCGCACCGAGTCCGGGTCCAGGTACGGGATCCCGTAGACGAGCACGCCGTCGGGGAGCTCGACGGGCTCGGCAAGCCCCGCCACCCGGGTGCGCAGCCGGACCCGGTCGCGCATCAGCGCGGAGCCGAACCCCAGCCGCGTCGCGGAGTCGTGGTTGCCGGACGTCACCACGACGGTCGCGTGCTCGGACAGCTGCGCGAGCGTCTCGGACAGGAGCGTCACGGCCTCGACGGGCGGGATCGCGCGGTCGTACACGTCACCCGCGACGACCACCGCGTCGACCTGCTCGGAGCGCACCACGTCGACCAGGTGCGCGAGGTACGCCGCCTGGTGGTCGAGGAGGTCGACCCCGTGCAGCGTCCGGCCCAGGTGCCAGTCGGAGGTGTGCAAGAACCGCATGCCCGGACCGTATCCCGGGGGTCCGACACGACCTCGAAGGCAGGCCGCGGCCTACTGCGCGGGTACGCCGTCGGCGTCCCGGAGCTGGTCGGAGTAGCCGATGATCTCGAGCACCTCGCGCAGCACGCGGCTCGGGTCACGCAGCGCGACGTCGATGCCCGCCTCGGTCGCGGCATGGTGCAGCTGCATGACGAAGGCGATGCCCGAGGAGTCGATGAACGTCGCCTCGGTCGCCTCGATGAGCACGGGCGCGTCCGCCGTCAGGGCCAGCGCCATGGACTCGCTCGCCTGCGCCCGCAGCGCAGCGTCGATCTCCCCGACCAGGCGCACGACAGTCGTCTCCGGGCCCGCCTCGATGCGGATGCTGCCCGCTTCTGCCAGGTCGATCACGTGCGCCCCTCGTCGTCGTGTGCCGCTCGTCTGCCGGTCACGTTCTCGGCTCGGCGACAAGACCGTACGCCGGTCGCCACCGAGCGCCACTCGAGAGGACCAACGGGCCGGGCGTACCGGACGTTCCCGGCGTGGCGTGCCTCACGCGGGGCTCTCGGGGTCGGTCACGTCGGCGACCGTCGCCCCGAGCGCACGCACCAGCGCGGACCCGTCGAGGCCGGCCGCGACACCGTGCGCGCCCGCTCCGATCGACACGTACCCGCCCGGCACGCGCGCGTCCGCGACCACCGGCCACGGCTGCAGCGACCCGAACGGCGTGATCGTGCCGCGCTCGTACCCGGTGACGTCGCGGGCGACCGCGGCGTCCGGCATCGAGATCCGGTTGACGTCGAGGAGCTCGCGCAGCTTGGGCCAGCTGATCGTGCGGTCGCCCGGCACCAGGACGAACACGTAGTCGCCCTCGCCGCGCCGCACCACGATCGTCTTGACGATCCGGGCCGGCTCCACGCCGCGCGCTGCGGCGGCCTCGGCCAACGACCCCACCCGCCCGTGCCGGGTCAGCTGGTAGGCCAGTCCGCTCGCGTCCAGCGCCGCCACCGCGCGCTGCTCACCCTCCGTGGTCTCCACCGGATCACCGTACGACCCGTGCCGGGCGGATGACCGACGTGCCGCCCGTGGGCCGCCGACATTTCAAGGCGCGTGCAGGCCGCCGGGCCTGGGAGAATCGTGGATCGTGACCACCACCCCGCCGAGCCCGGCGTCCCCCGCCTCGCGCGGCCGCCGCGGTCGCGGTCGGGGCGGAGCCGCCCGACGAGAGGGCGCGCCGACGACGGGCGCCCGCCGCCCGCGCGGGGGCACGGGGGCGGGCGAGGCCGACGAGCAGCGCCGTGCCGCCCGCCGCGCGCGGGACGCCGAGCGCCGTGCGGCCGTCGTCCTGCCGCCGCTGAGCTTCCCGGAGCAGCTGCCCGTCAGCGCCCGGCGCGACGAGATCGCCGCGGCGATCCGCGACCACCAGGTCGTCGTCGTCGCGGGCGAGACGGGCTCGGGCAAGACCACCCAGCTGCCGAAGATCGCCCTGGAGCTGGGCCGCGGCAGGGCCGGCCAGATCGGCCACACCCAGCCCCGGCGCATCGCGGCGCGCAGCGTCGCCGAGCGGATCGCCGAGGAGGTCGGCACCACGCTCGGCGAGATCGTCGGCTACCAGGTCCGGTTCACGGACCAGTCGTCGGAGTCGACCCTCGTCAAGGTGATGACGGACGGCATCCTGCTCGCCCAGATCCAGCGCGACCCGATGCTGTGGTCCTACGACACGCTGATCATCGACGAGGCGCATGAGCGCTCGCTGAACATCGACTTCATCCTCGGCTACCTCACGCGGTTGCTGCCGCGCCGGCCGGACCTCAAGGTCGTCATCACCTCGGCCACCATCGACTCGGCGCGCTTCGCCGCGCACTTCGCCGACGCGGACGGCGTCCCCGCGCCGGTCGTCGAGGTCAGCGGCCGCACGTACCCGGTCGAGGTGCGGTACCGGCCCCTGTCGCCCGACGAGCTCGGCACCGACGGCGCGCCCGTCAAGGGCGCCAAGGACCGCGACCTGCCGACCGCGCTGATCGAGGCCGTCGACGAGCTCATGGTCGAGGGCCCGGGCGACATCCTGGTGTTCTTCTCGGGCGAGCGGGAGATCCGCGACGCCGAGGACGCGCTGCGCGGCTCGCTCGGCCCGCGGGTCACCGACCCGCGCCACCCTCAGCACGTCGAGCTGCTCCCGCTGTACAGCCGGCTGTCCGCGGCGGAGCAGCACCGCGTGTTCGAGCGCCACCAGCACCGACGGATCGTCCTGTCGACCAACGTCGCCGAGACGTCCCTCACGGTGCCCGGCATCCGCTACGTGATCGACCCCGGCACCGCGCGGATCAGCCGGTGGTCCAAGGCCACGAAGGTGCAGCGGCTGCCGATCGAGCCCATCAGCCAGGCGTCGGCGAACCAGCGCTCGGGCCGCTGCGGCCGCGTCGCGGACGGCATCGCGATCCGGCTGTACTCCGAGGAGGACTTCGCGTCCCGGCCGTTGTACACCGAGCCGGAGATCCTCCGTACATCACTCGCGTCGGTCATCCTGCAGATGATCGCGGTGGGTGTCGCGACGACCCCCGAGGACGTCAACGACTTCCCGTTCGTCGACCCGCCCGACGACCGCTCGGTGCGCGACGGCGTCCAGCTCCTCACCGAGCTCGGCGCGCTCGAGCACCGCGACGGCGCCACGCGCCTGACCACCACCGGCCGCGCGCTGGCCCAGCTCCCGATGGACCCCCGCCTGGCTCGGATGATCGTCGAGGGCGGCCACCGCGGCGTGGCGCGCGAGGTCATGATCATCGCCGCCGCGCTGTCCATCCAGGACCCCCGCGAGCGCCCGGCCGAGGAGCGCGAGCGCGCCGACCAGATGCACGCGCGATTCGCCGACCCCACGTCCGACCTGCTGTCCTACCTCAACCTGTGGCACTACCTGCGCGACCAGCAGCGCGACCTGTCCGGCTCGGCATTCCGCCGGATGTGCCGCGCGGAGCACCTCAACTACCTGCGGATCCGCGAGTGGCAGGACGTGGTCACGCAGCTGCGCGAGCTCGCCAAGCCGCTCGACATCGTCGTCGGCGCCCCCCGCCCGAAGGACGAGCCGGAGGGCGAGGTCGACGAGACCGTGCGCACGGGCCAGTTCGCGCTCAGCTGGGACGGCGACCGCATCCACATCGCGATCCTGGCCGGGCTCCTGTCGCACATCGGGATGCAGGAGGCCACCGAGGTCTCCACCCGCGGCAAGAAGCCCGACGCGCGCGGCGGGCGGCGACCGCGCAACGAGTACCTCGGCGCGCGCGGTGCGCGGTTCGCGCTGTTCCCCGGCTCCGGCCTGTCCCGCAAGCCCCCCGCCTGGGTGATGGCCGCCGAGCTCGTCGAGACCTCGCGCCTGTGGGGGCGCGACGCCGCGCGCATCCAGCCCGAGTGGGCCGAGGAGGTCGGCGCGCACCTGGTCAGGCGCACGTACTCCGAGCCGGCCTGGTCGACGAAGCAGGGTGCCGCCACCGCGTTCGAGAAGGTGCTGCTGTACGGCGTGCCGATCGTCGCGCAGCGCCGCGTGCTGTTCGCCAAGGTCGACCCGGCGCAGGCACGCGAGCTGTTCGTCCGGCACGCGCTCGTCCAGGGCGAGTGGACCACCCACCACCAGTTCTTCCACGAGAACCGCCGCCTGCTCGCCGAGGCCGAGGCGCTCGAGGCTCGCGCCCGCCGCCGTGACCTGCTGGTGGACGACGACGTGCTGTTCGACTTCTACGACGAGCGGGTGCCCGACGACGTCGTCTCCGCGCGCCACTTCGACCAGTGGTGGAAGACCGCCCGGCGCGCCACGCCGGACCTGCTGTCGTTCAGCCGTGAGCTGCTCGTGGCGTCCGACGCGGACCAGATCGACGAGTCGGCGTTCCCCTCGCGCTGGCCGCAGGGCGACCTGTCGCTCCCCCTGACCTACCAGTTCCAGCCCGGCACCGAGGCGGACGGCGTGACCGTGCACGTGCCCATCGGCCAGCTCACGCGCGTGCAGCCCGACGGCTTCGGCTGGATGGTGCCGGGGCTGCTCGACGAGCTCGTCACCGCGACGATCCGCGCGCTGCCCAAGCCCGTGCGCGTGCAGCTGGTGCCGGCCCCGGACGTCGCGCGCCAGGTAGCCGCCTGGATGCGGACGAACATGGCCGCCTGGACCGACACCGTGCGCGCCGGCGACTCCGCGCCCTCGTTCCACGACGCGTTCGCCTCCGCCGTCCGCGCGCTGCGGGACGTGGAGGTCGCCGACGACGACTTCGGCGACGACCGCCTGCCGAGCCACCTGCGCATGACGTTCCGCGTCGTGGGGGACAAGGGCGGGGTGATCGACGAGGGCAAGGAGCTCGCGGTGCTGCAGGACCGGCTCGCGTCCCGGGCGCAGCGCGCGGTGGACGACGCGGTGCGCACGGCGGTCCAGGCGGCGATGGCCGAGGCCCGCGCGGCCGTCCAGCCCTCGTTGCCCTCGTCGGCGGTTCGTGAAGCACTCGTCCCCCTGAGCGGGCCGAAGGCTTCACCATCCGCGCCGGCGGCCGGCGCGGCGCCCGCGCTCGACCTCGTGCGTACCGGGCTCACGACCTGGCCCGCCGACCTGCCCGCGCTGCCCGAGGTCCTCGAGGCGACCGGCTCCGGTGGGGTCGTCGTGCGGGCGTACCCGACGCTCGTCGAGGAGCCCGACCGGTCCGTCGCGGTGCGCGCGCTGGCCGACGAGTCCGCCGTGCCGGCCGCCGCACGCGCCGGCCTGCGCCGGCTGCTGCTGCTCGACGTCGGCCTCCCGGCGGCCCGCATCACGTCCCGCTGGACCGGCACGCAGGCCCTCACGCTCGCGGCGAGCCCCTACCCGAGCACCGCGGCGCTGGTCACCGACGTGCAGCTCGCGGCGATCGACGCCCTCGTCGGCCCGACGGTCGTCCGCGACGCCGAGGCGTACGCCGCCCTGCGCGCGAGGGTCCGCGACGGGCTCGAGGACGCGGTGCACCAGGTGGTCGGCGCCCTCGTCACCGTGCTGACCGCGTGGCGCGAGCTCGACGTCGACCTGCGCGGCGCGACGAGCCTGGCCCTGCTGGCCACCGCCCAGGACGTGCGAGCGCAGGCGAACCGGCTCGTGCACGACGGGTTCGTCGCGGCCACGGGAGCGGCCCGCCTGCCGCAGCTGACCCGCTACCTGCGCGCGGCGCAGTACCGGCTGTCCAAGGCCGCGGACAACCCGCAGCGCGACGCCGACCTCGGCTGGCAGGTGCGCGACGCGGCCGAGCAGCTGGAGAACGTCCGGCCGGGTGCCGACCCGGAGAAGGTCGACGAGGTCCGCTGGCTGCTCGAGGAGCTGCGCGTCAGCCTGTTCGCCCAGCAGCTCGGCACGCCGGTCCCGGTCTCGCCGACGCGTATCCGCAAGGCGATCGCCGCGCTCTGATCGTCAGGACCGCGGCTCGCTCGGCCCGTCCTCGCCGGCCACGAGGTCCCCGCAGCTGACCTCCTGCGCCGTGGTCACCACGGGGTCGTCCTTCGCGGCGCCGGTCGCGACCTGCTCGGCATCGCCGTTCGTCGCCGTCCTCCCGTCGGCGGACAGGTCCACGAACGTCCGCGTGACGTCGAACGTCGCGCCGTCGTCGGCCGACACCGCGTTCAGCCCGGCCAGCCGCAGGACCCCGCCGTCCGACGTGCAGCCCACACCCGTACCGGCGTCGCCGAACCCGCGGTCGAACGTGTACGGCTCGCCCTGCGCGTTCTGCACCGGCGTCACCGCGCACCCCGACAGCGAGAAGAGCAGCGCCTCACGGCCTAGGTCGACGAGCGCGATCGGCACCTCGTCCGTCTGGACGACCTGCACGACCGCCGACGCCGGCTCCGGGCTCGCGCTGTCGATCGCGGCGGAGAACGTCGCGCCGGACGCGGTCGTGATCCCGAACCGCCGGTCGGCGCCGCCGGTGATCCACCCCTGGTCCTCGCGGCCGTCGCCGTCCACGTCCGCGACCTCGGCGACACCGGCGTCCTCCGGCGTGGTGTCGTCCGTCGCGGCGCAGCCCGCGGGGGCAGCGGTCGTGGTGGTGGTCGCGGTCGGTGTGTCCGACGGCGTCGCAGCCGGGGTGCTCGTCGTGCTCGTCGTGCTCGTCGTCGGCTGCGGCGCCGCCGCGTCGTCGTCGTCGGGCCTCGTCGCGACGATCACCGCGACGACGACCGCCACCACGACGACGCACGCCACGATCACCCAGGCCCAGGTGCGGCGGGACGCGGTCGGGTTCGGCTCTGGTGTGCTCACCCCTCCTTCCTACCCCGCGCGCCTCACCGCTGCCGCCGGAACAGCACGCTCGACGCGACCCAGCCGACGAGCAGCAGGCCCACGCACCAGGCGACCGCCTGGGCGGCCGACGAGCCCACGGGGGTGCCCAGCAGCAGCCCGCGCAGGGTGTCCGCGACGGGCGTCACCGGGTTCCACGCGGCGATCGACGAGAGGACCGACGGCATGGACTCGACCGGGACGAACGCGCTGGAGACGTAGGGGAGGAACAGGATGGCGAACGAGAACCCGCTCGCCGCCTCCGGACCGGACGCGACGACGCCGATGGCGACCGCGATCCAGGTCAGCGCGGCGACGTACAGGGCGATGAGGCCGATCGCCGCGCACCAGTCGAGCACCGAGGCCTTCGCGTCGAAGCCGATGAGCAGTGCGATGCCGACCACGAGCGCGGTGGAGACGGCGTTGCGCGCCATGCTCGCCGCCACGTGGCCCGTCATCACGCCCGTCGCGCGGATCGGCATCGACCGGAACCGGTCCATGATCCCGGCGGTGATGTCGCTCGCCACGTCCACAGCCGTCGTCGAGGCGCCGTAGCCGGCGGTGAGCAGCAGGATGCCAGGGACGACGAAGTCGACGTAGTCCATGCCCGACTGGATGGCCCCGCCGAACACGTACACGAACATCAGCAGCAGCATCACGGGGAGCATGACCGCGAGCAGCAGGGTGTCGAGCTGGCGGGTGGACCGGCGCAGGCACCGGCCGACGAGTGCGAGCGTGTCGCCGAGGCTCCCCGTGGGCGACTGGTCGACGCGGGGGGTCAGGTCGAGGGTGGTCATCGGGTCTCCTGGAGCTCTCGGGCCTCGGTGGTGGCGGCATCGGCGGGCTGGCCGGTCAGGGTGAGGAAGACGTCGTCGAGGGTCGGGGTGCGCACGGCCCAGCTCTCGACGGGCAGGCCGCGGCGCTCGACGTCGCCGAGGATGCGGTGCACGTCGCCGACCGAGCCGTCGGTCTCGATGCGCTCGATCCCCGTGGGCGTCGTCAGCTCGACGTGCGCGGCGCCGACCTGGCCCTTGAGCTCGGCCGCCGTCCCGCTGGCGATGACGCGGCCGTGGTCGATCACCGCGACCCGGTCGGCGAGCTGGTCGGCCTCCTCGAGGTACTGCGTCGTGAGCAGCACGGTCGTGCCCGCCCGGACGGCGTCGCCGATGACGGTCCACAGGTCGTTGCGGCTGCGGGGGTCGAGACCCGTCGTCGGCTCGTCGAGGACGAGCACCTGCGGGCGGCTGAGCAGGCTCGCCGCGAGGTCCAGCCGGCGTCGCATGCCGCCCGAGTACGTCTTGACCGGACGGCGTGCCGCGTCGGTGAGGTCGAACAGCTCGAGCAGCGCCGCGGGGCGGGTTCGCGCCTCGGTGCGGCCCAGGTGCGACAGCCGGGCCATGAGGCGCAGGTTCTCCTCGCCCGTGAGCAGCTCGTCGACCGCCGCGAACTGCCCCGTGAGGCTGATCGCGGCCCGGACGCGGCCCGGGCTGCGGACGACGTCGTAGCCGGCGACGGTCACCGTGCCCGCGTCGGGGCGGAGCAGCGTGGACAGGATGCGGACCGTCGTCGTCTTGCCGGCGCCGTTGGGGCCGAGCAGGGCGAGCACCTCGCCGCGTGCGACCTCGAGGTCGACGCCGTCGAGGACGGTCACGTCACCGTAGGACTTGCGCAGCCCCTGCACGGCGATGATCGGAGCGGTCATCGTGGTTCCTTTCTGCGTACGTCGTAAACTGTGTGTGTATGTCATACACACTTATAGGATCGGACGTCAAGGAGGTTGCTGTGACCGAGCACGACGAGCTGGACCCCAGCGCCGAGGCGCGCGAGCAGCGCGAGGCCGAGGACGCACGCCGCGAGGCCGACGCGTTGCGACGCGACCGCGAGCGCGACGAGCGGGCGGCGCAGAAGGAGGCCGAGCGGGCTCGACGCGACGCCGAGAAGATCGACCGCACCCGCGCGAAGGACGCCGAGCAGGCGCGGCGGTCGGAGGACGAGCGCGAGCAGGACGCGGCGAAGGCGGCCGACGCCGCCCGGCGCGACCAGGAGCGGACCGAGCGCGACCGGGCCAAGGCGGACCAGAACGCGCAGCGCGAGCGCGAGCGGGCAGCCCGCGACGCCGCCCGCGAGGCGGGCAGGGCACTGCGCGACGCGGCGAAGGCCGAGCGCGCCGCAGCACTGGCGCAGCAGCGGGCCGCGCGCGAGGCGGAGAAGGCGCGCGCGGAGGCCGAGCGGGCCGGCGACGGACCGGGCCCGGACCTCGCCGGGCTCCCACGCGACCTCGCGGTGCTGTGGCGGGCACCGGCGCCGGGCCGACGCGGGCGGCGACCGGGCCTGACCGTCGAGCAGATCGCCGACGCCGGCATCGCGCTGGCGGACACCGAGGGGATCGCCAGCGTCTCGATGGCGCGGCTCGCCGAGTCGCTCGGCTTCACGACGATGTCGCTCTACCGGTACGTGTCGTCGAAGGACGAGGTGCTCGCGCTGATGTCCGACCGTGCGGGCGGGCGGCCGCCGCTCGTGGGTCCCAAGGTGGGGGACTGGAGGGCGCGGCTCGAGGTGCTGCTCGGCGAGCAGCGCCCGGTCATCGCGGCGCACCCCTGGCTCGCGCAGACCACGTCCGTGCTGCACGCGCTCGGCCCCAACCGGCTCGCCTGGATGGAGGCGATGCTCGCGGCGCTCGACGACACGCCGCTGTCCCCGGCGGACCGGCTCGCCGTCACCGGCACGCTCGCCGCGCACATGCTCGACGAGGCGCGCGTCGCGTCGGCGATCGCTGCCCGGCGCACCGAGCTGGTGGAGGAGGACCTCGCCGCGTCGCCCGACGAGCTCGTCCTGCTGCTCGCCGACGAGCAGACGCACCCCGCCCTCGTGGCCGCCGCGCGCGCGGGGGCGTTCGCCGCGCCCGACGAGGGCGCGCTGCCGTTCGGGACGCGGGTGATCCTCGACGGGATCGAGGCGATGATCGCCCGCGCCTGAGCCCGGACCCCACGGCCCGCCTGAGCCTCGAGCCGACCACAGCCCCGGGGCCGGGCGCCCGCGTCCACAATTCGCCCCGGAACCCTGCCCCGATGTCGGAGCGCAGCGGCAGACTCACCCCATGACCGATGTCGCCCTGGGCAACGCCGCCGCGGGGACCACCTCCGTGGATCCTGCCGCCGCCCCCGCCAGCACCCTCACCGCCCGGCGCTGCTTCGGCGACGGCAACCCGCTGTACGAGCGCTACCACGACGAGGAGTGGGGCGTGCCGGTGCACGGCGAGCACGCCCTGTACGAGCGGTTCACCCTCGAGGCGTTCCAGTCCGGCCTCGCCTGGATCACCGTCCTGCGCAAGCGCCCCGCGTTCCGCGAGGCGTTCGCCGACTTCGACCCCGAGGTCGTGGCTGAGTACGACGACACCGACGTGGCCCGCCTCATGGCCGACGCGTCGATCGTCCGCAACCGCGCCAAGATCGACGCCGCGATCGCCAACGCCCGCGCCCTGCGGGACCTGCACGCAGCCGGCGGCACGCTCGACCAGATCCTGTGGTCGTTCGCACCCGACCGCTCCGACTGGGTCCGCCCGTCCACGTGGGCCGGCCTGGCGGCGACGACACCCGAGTCGAAGGCACTCGCCAAGGAGCTCAAGGCCCGCGGTTTCCGGTTCGTCGGCCCGACCACGGCCTACGCCGCGATGCAGGCCTGCGGCGTCGTCGACGACCACCTCGCAGGGTGCCCCGTCGTCCTCGCGCGCACGCCCACCACCGCCTGACCGCCGCACCCGGTGCAGGTGGCTGCCGCGCGTTGCTCCTGGCGGGTGACGTTGCCCGTGCGGAGTTCTGCCACGTCCCCCTAACGGGCTACTCTGCCGCGCATGACCGATCTGCCCCGCAGCGAGCCCGGCGACGACGCCGCACGTGCCGCACGCGAGGCGCTGGTCGGATCGGCCGCCCCGGACGCGTCCATCCTCGCGGCGGTCCAGGACGGCCTGATGTCCGTCCCTGCGCCCGCGCCGAGCTCGTGGTTCGACGTCCCGTCGCAGCGCCAGCGCCCCCAGCCCTTCACGCCGCCCCGCCGCCGCGGCTGATCCGCAGAGGCCGGCCCCCCAGCCCGGCCCGCCCCGCTCGCGTCCGGCTGGTCCCGGCACCGCTGCGTTCAGCGTTCCTGCCGCCAGGCGCGACCAACGCTGAGCACAAGCGCGTCGGATCGGCTCTTGCGTTGCCAGCAGCCGTGGTGCGGACTCCGTCGTCTCACTGACTGGGAAACCTTGCCCACGATGCGAGAGCGTGGCTAATCTTCAGCCAACCATCCAGAGCGGCCGAGAGACCTGGCTCATTGACGCCGCAGCAACCCCCTTCGCGACGAGGGTGTGGGTGCTTCCGCCAGGACCGATGGAGTGAACCATGTCGCAGACCTCGTGTCTGAGCACCCTCGGGTCCGCCGCGTGAGCGCCGCGACCGTGGAACCGCGCACCCCGGCCGTGCACGCCGCGCCCGCACTGCGCCCGTTGGCGTCGGTGGACCGGCCGACGGTCTCGTTCGAGCTGTTCCCGCCCCGCAACCCGCACGCCGCACCCCGGCTGTGGGAGACCATCCGCGCCATCGAGGACGTCCGTCCGGACTTCGTCTCGGTGACGTACGGCGCCTCGGGCAAGACGCGGGAGACCAGCCGCACGCTCGTCACCCAGCTGCTGCGCGAGACGACCCTCAACCCGATCGCGCACCTGACCTGCGTGGGGACCAGCCGCGCCGAGGTGACCGCGATCGTCGAGGAGTTCCTCGACGAGGGCGTGCGCTCGTTCCTCGCGCTGCGCGGCGACCCGCCCGTGGACCAGCCCGACTGGCAGCCGCACCCGGAGGGCCTGAACACCGCCGGGGAGCTGGTCGAGCTGCTGCGCGAGATCGAGTCGCAGCGCTGCATCGCCAGCCCGTCGCAGGCCGTGCGCGCCCGCGTGCGTCCCCTGTCGATCTCGGTGGCGGCCTTCCCGCGGGGCAACGCCGCGACCGGGGGCACCCGTGCGCAGGACGTCGCCTCGCTGCTGGCCAAGCAGGAGGCCGGCGCCGACTTCGCCATCACGCAGGTGTTCTTCGACGCCGACGCCTACCTCG
Organism: Cellulomonas sp. PhB150; assembly: GCF_003755175.1. Taxonomy (GTDB): domain Bacteria; phylum Actinomycetota; class Actinomycetes; order Actinomycetales; family Cellulomonadaceae; genus Cellulomonas. The sequence continues at coordinate 436,149 of NZ_RKHX01000003.1, forward strand.
GTCTGGTCGCCGAGGCGCGCGAGGCCGGCGTCGTGATCCCGATCATCCCGGGCATCATCCCGACGACCGACCCGGCCCGCCTGCTGCGCGTGCAGGAGCTCACCGGCGTCCCGGTGCCACGGTCGCTCCTCGACCTGCTGGGCAACGCCGACGGCGAGGCCGACCAGCACCGGCGCGGCATCCGCGCCGGCATCGACCTGATCAACGGCGTGCTCGACGGTGGGGCGCCCGGCGTCCACGTCTACACGTTCAACAAGCACCACGCGGCCCTCGACCTCCTCGAGGGCGCGCAGCTGCACGGCGGAGCGGGCACCTCGTCCCGCACCGGTGCAGCCCCTGACCCCGTGCCCTCAGTACCGACTACCCCCGAAGGCTGATCTCCCATGAGCAACGTCCCCCAGTTCCCGGCCGGCTCCGTCCTCGGCTACCCGCGCATCGGGCCGCGTCGCGAGCTCAAGAAGGCCATCGAGGCGTTCTGGGCCGGCAAGACGTCGGCCGACGAGGTCGAGGCCACCGCCGCCGACCTGCGCCGCCGCACCCGCACCCGCCTGGCCGAGCTCGGCCTGCCCACCGACGTCCCGGCCATCCCGAGCGCCTTCTCGTTCTACGACCACGTGCTCGACGCGACGGCCGTCGTCGGCGCCGTGCCGGCCCGCTTCGCCGACCTCGTCACCGACGGCGGCCTGGACCTCGCCGGCTACTCGACGGTCGCCCGCGGCCGCGGCGACGACCTGCCGCTCGAGATGACCAAGTGGTTCGACACCAACTACCACTACCTGGTGCCGGAGATCGGCCCCGAGACCGTGTTCAGCTACTCGAGCGACCGCCCGGTCCGTGAGTTCGCGGAGGCCCTCGCCGAGGGCGTCGTCACGCGGCCCGTCATCGTCGGCCCGGTCACCTACCTCGCGCTGGCGAAGGCCACCGAGGGCTCGCCCGAGGACTTCGCACCCATCGACCGCCTGCAGGACATCCTGCCGGTCTACGTGCAGCTGCTGGCCGAGCTCGCCGCCGCGGGCGCCACGTGGGTGCAGCTCGAGGAGCCGGCGCTCGTCTCCGACTCGATCGAAGTTCCCGCCGAGCGTCTGCTCGCGGCCGTCGTCGAGGCCTACGGCGTGCTGACCGGCGCGGAGAGCCGCCCGGCGATCTTCGTCGCGGCCCCCTACGGCGACCTGGGCGCGGCGCTGCCCGTGCTCGCGGCGACCGACGTCGAGGCCATCGGCATCGACCTGGTCCGCGGCGACGTCCCCGCCGAGGCCGTCCCCGGCCTGGAGACCAAGACGCTGGTGGCCGGCGTGATCGACGGCCACAACATCTGGCGCGCCGACCTCGACGCGAAGCTCGCGATCCTCGAGCGCCTGGAGAACCTCGGCGCCGCCGCGGTCACCGTCGGCACGTCGACGAGCCTCTTCCACGTCCCGCACACCACCGAGGACGAGCCGAACCTCGACGCGACCCTGAAGAGCTGGCTCGCGTTCGCGGACCAGAAGGTCCGCGAGGTCGTCGTGCTCGCCGAGGGCCTGACCGAGGGCCGCGAGGCCATCCACGAGCAGCTGCTCGAGGCCTCCGACGCGGTGAACTCCCGCAAGACCGCCCCCGGCGTGGTGCGTCCCGAGGTCCGTGACCGGGTGGCCGCCCTCACCGAGGACGCGTTCAACCGCGGCGACTTCGAGACGCGCAAGAAGGCCCAGGCCGAGCGCCTCGACCTCCCGCCGCTGCCGACCACGACGATCGGCTCGTTCCCCCAGACGCCCGAGATCCGCAAGGCCCGCGCGGCCTTCGTCAAGGGCGAGCTGACGGCGGGGCAGTACGAGGACGAGATGAAGGCGGAGATCGCCCGCGTCGTCGAGCTGCAGGAGCAGATCGGCCTCGACGTGCTGGTGCACGGCGAGCCCGAGCGCAACGACATGGTGCAGTACTTCGCGGAGAACCTCGACGGGTTCGCCGTGACCGAGAACGGCTGGGTCCAGTCGTACGGCTCGCGCTGCACCCGCCCCTCGATCCTGTGGGGCGACGTGTCCCGCCCGGCGCCGATCACGGTGGCCTGGGCGCAGTACGCGCAGTCGCTGACCCAGAAGCACATGAAGGGCATGCTCACCGGCCCGGTGACGATCCTGGCCTGGTCCTTCGTCCGCGACGACCAGCCGCTCGGGGACACCGCCAACCAGGTCGGGCTCGCGCTGCGCGACGAGATCAACGACCTCGAGGCCGCCGGCATCGCGATCATCCAGGTCGACGAGCCCGCCCTGCGCGAGCTGCTGCCCCTGCGCGCCGAGGACCACGCGGCGTACCTGGACTGGTCGGTCCGCTCGTTCCGCCTCTCGACGGCGGGCGTGCGCGAGGACACCCAGATCCACACGCACCTGTGCTACTCGGAGTTCGGCCAGATCATGGGCGCGATCGACGGCCTCGACGCCGACGTGACGTCCATCGAGGCCGCGCGCTCGAAGATGGAGATTCTCGGCGACATCGCCGCGGCGGGCTACCCGCGCGCCGTCGGCCCGGGCGTCTACGACATCCACTCGCCGCGCGTCCCCTCGGAGGCCGAGGTCACCGAGCTGCTCGCCGACGCGGTCAAGGCCATCGCGGTCGACCAGCTCTGGGTCAACCCGGACTGCGGCCTGAAGACCCGCCGCTACGAGGAGGTCACCCCCTCGCTCGAGCGCATCCTGGCGGCGACCCGCACGGTCCGCGCCACGCTCTGACGCGTCCCCGAAGGCCCCGGCCCGCCATGCGCGGCCGGGGCCTTCGTCGTCCCCGCTCCGGCCGGCCCGCCCCGCTCGGCTCGTCCCCGCTCGATCCGCCCCCGCTCGGCTCGTCGACACGACGCATCCCGCCGCACTTGTGGCGGGAGTCGACCCCTGAGGCCGTCCGCCGCCCCGGGGGGCAACTCCCGCACCAAGTGCGGCGGGATGGGTCGGCTAGCGTCGGACCGGTGACGATCTTCGACACCGTCCCCCTCGTCGAGCTCCGCGAGCGCACCAGCATCAAGTGGAGCCAGTACCCGCCGGACGTGCTGCCCTGCTGGGTCGCGGAGATGGACGTGCCGCAACCCGCGCCGGTGGTCCGCGCGGTCACCGAGGCGATGCGGCTCGGCGACACGGGATACGACGCCGAGGGCCTCAACGGCGAGGCGCTGGCCCCGTTCGTCCAGGAGCTGTACGGGTGGGAGATCGACGCCGCCACGACTCGGTCGGTGCCGGACGTGATGATCGGCGCCGCGGAGGTGCTGTCGCTCGTCACCGAGAGGGGCGCCCCGGTGGTCATCAACCCGCCCGTCTACCCGCCGTTCGCGCAGTTCATCGAGCACGCGGGCCGACGAGTGGTCCGCGCGCCGCTCGGCGACGACGGCCGGCTCGACCTCGACGTGCTCGACTCGGCCTTCGCCCGGGCCAGCGGCGGCGCGTACCTGCTCTGCCACCCGCACAACCCGACGGGCGCGGTGCACACCTCCGACGAGCTCGGGGCGGTCGGAGACCTCGCGCGGCGGCACCGGGTGCGTGTGGTGGCCGACGAGATCCACGCCCCGCTCGTCCTGCGCGGCGCCTTCACCCCGACGACGACCGTCATCCCCGACGCCATCGCGCTGCACTCGGCGTCGAAGGCGTTCAACCTCGCGGGCCTGAAGTCCGCGGTCGCGGTGCCCGGCCCCGACGCGGTCGACGACCTGGCGCGCCTGCCCGAGATCATCCGGCACGGGGTGAGCCACCTCGGCACGATCGCGCACGCCGCCGCGTACGCGGAAGGGCGGTCATGGCTGGCAGAGGTGCTCGACGGGCTGCGTGCGAACCAGGCTCTCGTCGAGGACCTGCTCGCGGCACAGGTCCCGAAGGCCCGGTGGGAGCCGCCCGCCGCGACCTACTTCGCGTGGATCGACCTGCGCGCCTACGGTGCCGAGCCGTCGAGGCGCCTGCTGCAGCACGGTCGCCTGGCGGTCAACGACGGTGCGACGTTCGGCGCTGCCGCCGAGGGGTACGTGCGCCTCAACCTCGCGGCGTCGACGGCGACGCTCACGGAGGCGGTGCGGCGGATGCGGCTCGCGCTGGGCTGACGGCGGCCGGGCTGATGCTGCTGATCGCCTCGACGATCCGCACGTCGGCGTCCAGCCACGGCACCGTCAGCCACCGCCCCGCGGCCAGCCACCGGACCTCGTCGTGCTCGACGAGCGGAGCGGGCACGCCCTCGGCCAGCTCCGCGTACCAGAGGCGCATCACGTACGTCTCGGTGAGTCGCCACGCACCGTCGTCGGGCCCGACGATCTCGGCGCCCAGCTCGACCCGGACCCCGAGCTCTTCACGGAGCTCACGGTGCAGCGCGTCCACGGGGTCCTCGTCGACCTCGACCTTCCCGCCCGGGAACTCCCACCGGCCCGCGAGCGACGCGGGCACGGCGCGACGAGCGGCGAGCAGTGCTCGGGGGTCGTCGAGGTCGTCCACGATGGCGGCCGCGACGACGAGCACCGGTTCGGTCATGCGCGCGAGTCTGCCAGGCGCTCGGCCCGGCTCGGAGTCGGTCAGCGGATGCCGTGCTCGATCGCCCAGGCCACGGCCTCGGAGCGGGTCGACACGCCGATCTTGCGGTAGACGCTCCGGACCTGCGACTTCACGGTGTTGCGCGTGACGAACAGGCGGGTGGCGATCTCCTCGAGCGTGACGTCCTCGCCCAGCTCGGCCAGGACGACGCGCTCGCGGCGCGTGAGGGAGACGGTGACGGCCGAGGTGGCCTGCTCGCTCGTGTCCAGGATGGTCATGATGTCCTCCGGTTCTGACGTGTTCCCGGTCTGCGCCGGGCCCACGATGGGGCTGAGTACCGGATGAGAGCGGGCCCGAGAGTGGTTATGACGCCACTTTCGAAACCTGTCTCGTCGTGCCTCGCTGCCCCCACCGCGGCGTGTGTTCTGCCGTCAACAATGAACCGAGTACCTCGAGGTAGATACACCGAGCCCTGGATCCTGCGGCCATTCACTCTATCGGGCCGTCACGATTCCCCCGTATGGCCGCAATCTGCCGAGGGAGGTCTCAGCCCGCGGACTGGGCCGCGTAGGCCTCGGCCGTCAGGACGGGTCCGGTCTCGGTGACCTCGACCTTGAGCAGCCACCCGGCGCCGAAGGGGTCGGAGTTGACCAGCGACGGGTCGTCGATCGCGGCCTGGTTGACCTCGGCGACCGTGCCGCTCACGGGGGAGAAGAGCTCGGAGACCGACTTGGTCGACTCGATCTCGCCGATGACCGAGCCCGCCGTGAGGGACTCGCCGACGGCCGGCAGCTCGAGGTAGACGATGTCGCCGAGCGCGTCGGCGGCCACCGAGGTGATGCCGATCGTGGCGGGCGACGCGTCGTCGAGCCACTCGTGCTCGACGGTGTAGTGCAGGTGGGCGGGCAGCTCGACGGTCATGGGGCTTCTCTCTCGGCGTGCGGGCTGGGCTGGGTGTGACTCGGTTCTACCGAGGACGACGGTAGAAGGGAAGGGGCACCACGCGCACCTGTTCTCCACGGCCGCGCACGTCGACGAGCAGCTCGGTGCCCTCGGCCGAGTGCTTCGGGGAGACGTAGGCCATGGCGACCGGGTGGCCGAGCGTGGGCGAGGGGGCGCCGGACGTGACCTCGCCGACCACCTCGCCGGCCGGCGTGGTGACGGGGTAGCCGTGCCTGGCCGCTCGTCGGCCCAGGCCCTGCAGCCCGACGAGCTGGCGCGTGGGCTGCGCCTCGCCGCGCGCGGCGAGGGCCTCGCGGCCGACGAAGGGCACGGGGTTCCCCTCGTCGTCCACCTTGTCGAGCTTGACCACGCGGCCCAGCCCGGCGTCGTGCGGGGTGGTCGTGCGGTCGAGCTCGTTGCCGTACAACGGCATCCCGGCCTCGAGGCGCAGGCTGTCGCGCGCCGAGAGCCCGGCGGGGACCAGGCCGAGCGGCGTGCCGGCCTCGAGGAGCGCGGCCCACAGCGTGGGAGCCTGCTCGGCGGGCACGAACAGCTCGAAGCCGTCCTCGCCCGTGTACCCGGTGCGGGCGACGAGCGCGTCGATGCCCGCGACCGTCGCGTCGACCGCGGCGTAGTACTTCAGCGCGCTCACGGCGTCGGCCTGCGGGGTCAGGGACGTGACGATCTGCTCGGCGAGCGGGCCCTGCACGGCGACGAGCGCGGTGGTGAGCGACTGGTCGTCCAGCGTCGCGTCGCCGGCCAGCCGCTCGACGAGCGCGTCGCGGACGACGTCGACGTTGGAGGCGTTGGCGACGACGAGGTAGCGGTCCTGCGTGAGCCGGTAGACGACGAGGTCGTCGATGACGCCCCCGTCCTCCGCGCAGATCATCGTGTAGCGGGCGCGACCCGGCGCGAGCGCCGAGAGGTTCCCGACGAGAGCGCCGTCCAGCGCGCGCCCGGCGTCAGGGCCGCTGATCTCGAGCTCACCCATGTGCGACAGGTCGAACAGGCCGGCCGCGGTGCGCACCGCCTGGTGCTCGGCGATGTCCGAGGAGTAGCGCAGCGGCATCTGCCAGCCGGCGAAGCTCGTCAGCGCGGCACCCAGCGCGACGTGCTCGTCGTGCAGCGGGGACAGGACGTCGGTCATCTCGGTCTCCTTCACAGCGTCGGTCATTCCGCGTACGCCTCGACCGGCGGGCACGAGCAGACGAGGTTGCGGTCGCCGCGGGCTCCGTCGATGCGGCGCACGGGCGGCCAGTACTTGCCGGCGCGCAGGCTCGCGACGGGGAAGGCGGCGGTCTGGCGGCCGTACGCGTGCTCCCAGACGTCCGACGACACCGAGGCGGCCGTGTGCGGGGCACCCCGCAGGGGGGAGTCCTCGACCGGCCAGACGCCCGCGGCGATCTGGTCGATCTCGCCGCGGATCGCGACCAGCGCGTCCACGAAGCGGTCCAGCTCGCCCAGGTCCTCGGACTCGGTCGGCTCGATCATCAACGTGCCCGCGACCGGGAAGCTGAGCGTCGGGGCGTGGAAGCCGTAGTCCATGAGCCGCTTGGCCACGTCCTCGGCCGTGACGCCCGTGGCCTTGGTGATCTCGCGGATGTCGAGGATGCACTCGTGCGCGACGAGGCCGGCCGGGCCGGTGTAGAGCACGGGGAAGTGCTCGTGCAGGCGCGTGGCCAGGTAGTTGGCGCCGAGCACCGCGGTCTCGGTCGCGGTCCGCAGCCCGTCCGGGCCCATGAGCGCGACGTACGCCCACGAGATCGGCAGGATGCTGGCGGAGCCCCACGGCGCGGCGCTGACCGGAGCGACCGCGTTGGTCGCGCCGGGCGTCGGGTCGCCGGGCAGGTAGGGCGCGAGGTGCGCCGCGACCGCGACCGGGCCGACGCCTGGGCCGCCGCCGCCGTGCGGGATGCAGAACGTCTTGTGCAGGTTGAGGTGGCTGACGTCGCCGCCGAACTCGCCGGGCCGTGCGAGGCCGACGAGCGCGTTGAGGTTGGCGCCGTCGATGTAGACCTGCCCGCCCGCGGCGTGGACCAGGTCGCACACCTCGCGGACGTGCTCCTCGTACACACCGTGCGTGGAGGGGTAGGTGATCATGATCGCGGCGACCGCCGGGCCGTGCTGCTCGAGCTTGGCGCGCAGGTCGTCGAGCTGGATCTCGCCGTCGTCGGCCGTGGCGACCACCACGACGCGCATGCCCGCGAGCGCCGCCGACGCCGCGTTGGTGCCGTGCGCGCTGGCCGGGATGAGGCAGATGTCGCGCGCCTCGCCGTTGGCCGCGTGGAACGCCTTGATCGCGAGCAGGCCGGCGAACTCACCCTGCGAGCCGCCGTTCGGCTGGACGCTGACGGCTGCGTAGCCGGTGATCTCGGCGAGCCAGTCCTGCAGCTGCGTGACGAGCTCGGCGTAGCCCTGCGTCTGGTCGGCCGGGGCGTACGGGTGGATGCTCGCGAACTCGGGCCAGGAGATAGGCTCCATCTCGACCGTGGCGTTGAGCTTCATCGTGCACGAGCCGAGCGGGATCATCGTGCGGTCGAGGGCCAGGTCCTTGTCGGAGAGCTTGCGCAGGTAGCGCAGCATCGCGGTCTCGGAGCGGTGCAGGTGGAAGACCGGGTGCGTGAGGTAGGCGTCCGTGCGGCGGAGCGCGTCCGGGAGCGGTGCGGCCTGGGCGCTGGTCAGGACGAAGTGGCGGTTGCCGCTCCCGTCGGACTCGATGTCGGTCACCCCGCTGACGACGAACGCGCAGAACGCCGCCTGCGCGGCTGCCTCGTCGGTCGCCTCGTCGCACGAGATCTGGACGTGGTCGTCGTCGGGCGCCCACAGGTTGACCCCCTGGCGCACACCCGCAGCGACGACGTCGCGCGCACGACCCGGGACGACGGCACGGATGGTGTCGAAGTACGCCGCGTGCTCGACCTCGACGCCGTGGTCCTCGAGCGCCTTCGCGATCCAGCGGGCGTAGCCGTGCACGCGCTCGCCGATCGCCCGCAGGCCGTCGGGACCGTGGTAGACCGCGTACATCGACGCGACGATCGCGAGCAGCGCCTGCGCGGTGCAGATGTTGCTCGTCGCCTTCTCGCGGCGGATGTGCTGCTCGCGGGTCTGCAGCGCGAGCCGGTACGCGGCGGCGCCGTCGGCGTCGATCGAGACGCCGACGAGGCGGCCGGGCAGCATGCGCTCGAGGCCGGTGCGGACCGCCATGAACGCGGCGTGCGGGCCGCCGCCGAACAGCGGGACGCCGAACCGCTGCGCGGACCCGACCGAGACGTCGGCGCCGAGCGTGCCGGGGCTGGTCAGGAGCGTGAGGGCGAGCAGGTCGGCGGCGACGGTGACGAGCGCGCCGCGGGCCTTCGCGGCAGCGATCACCGACGTCAGGTCGCGGACCTCGCCCGAGGCGGCGACCTGCTGGACGACGACGCCGATCAGGTCGCCCTCGACCTCGGGCAGCCCCTGGGACAGGTCGGCGACGACGACGGGCAGCCCGATGGCGTGCGCGCGCCCGAGCGTCACGGCGAGCGACTGGCCGAACAGCTGGTCGTCGAGGATCACGGTGCCGGCCTTGTTGCGCTGGCCGCGCCACATGAGGGCGACGGCCTCGGCGACCGCGGTGGCCTCGTCGAGGAGCGAGGCATTGGCGATGTCCAGGCCGGTGAGGTCGGTGACCATCGTCTGGAAGTTGAGCAGCGCCTCGAGGCGACCCTGGCTGATCTCCGGCTGGTACGGCGTGTAGGCGGTGTACCAGGCGGGCGACTCGAGCACGTTGCGGCGGATCACCGCCGGCGTGATCGTGTCCGAGTAGCCCTGGCCGATCATCGAGGTGAGGACCTTGTTCTTGCCCGCGATGGTGCGCAGCGCGGCGAGCACCTCGACCTCGCTGCGCGCGGCGGGCAGGTCCAGCGGGCGGCCGCTGCGGATCGACTCGGGAACGGCGGCGTCGATGAGCGCATCGAGGCTCTCGTAGCCGACCGTCGCGAGCATCCGCGCGGTCTCGGTCCCGCGCGGACCGATGTGGCGGTCGGCGAACTCGACGGCGGCGGGCGTGTGCTCGACGGCGGTCGTGGGGACCGACTCGGCTGTGCCGACGTTGATACCCGAGATGAACTGAGGATTCGTCACGTGCTGCTCCGCTGGGGGCTCGCCCGACTGACGTCGGGGCGGACGGTGGGCTCCCCGCTCTGTCATCCGTGTGCGGGCACACGACCTGAGAGTTTTGCCGGTCCGCCACGCCCTCTCGGGGCTTCGGGGCGCGCCGGCTTGCACCGTCGGTGGGCCCGTCGCCGGGCCGCTTTCCAGAGTTGCCTCGCCGCGGCGGTACAGGGGCCTGAGAGTTTCCCGGGGAGGTTTCTCCTTCGGCGTCCCGCTACACGCGCGGGATCTCTCCCGCCGCGGTTCGAGCAGCGTGTTCAGTTGTCCGGCCAGGGTACCGGGCGCGGGCGCCGGCCGTCGCGGGTGTGTCAGTGGGTGGTTGCGTGCGCTCGCAGGCGATCCGCCAGCTGCTCGACCTGGAGCTCGCTCGCGCCGGCGATCCCGCCCGAGAGCTGGCGGCTCGGGCACAGGACGAGCGCCACGCCACTGTGGACGGTCACCGCGAGGCCGTTCATGACCATGGTGCCCGCCTGGGCGCGCGTGCCCGTCACCTGCACCACGTCCCGCCACGGCAGGGCGAGCAGGCGGACCGGCGGCTTGCCGCCGTCCCAGAGCTCGACGCCCTCGCCCGACCAGGCAAGCACGATCGCGTCGCCCGACCCCTGGGGGAGCGGCTTGGTCGCGCCGAGCTCCCGCAGGGCATCGCCCAGCGTCCCGTCGGCCCACGCGGCGGCCAGGTCCCACCCCGGGCGCTCCTGGGCGACGCGGCGCACCCGGCGATGGTTCGCGCGGGTGATCGGCACGACGATCGCCGTCACGATCACCGCGAGGACCACGACCGTGATCGCCGCGACGAGCAGCGCGTGAGCCCGCTCGTCGGGCGCCGCGCGACCGACGGACACCGCTAGGGTCACCAGGCCGATCGCGCTCACGAGCGCGGCCGGAAGCAGCCAGGGCGGACGTGCCTTGCCCATCGTCACTCCTCACGTCGCGTCACCCACGTCGGGCCTGGTCACGGTACGCGGGGAAGCTGTCGCGTCTGTCGTCACGCGCCGCCACCGGATCAGCGCCGTGGCACGGATCCGCCGGCGCGCCGCAGGTGCTCCACGAGAGTGTCGACCTCGCGGGCGCTGGCCCCGGTGGAGGCGTCGACCGTGTCGACGATGGTGTCGAAGAGCTCGAGGAACGCGTCGGCCGCCTCGACGAGAGGGGTGCTGAACGTGAGCAGGACGATCTCGGCGGCGCCGGGAAGGTCGAGCCAGTAGTCGGCGCGGAAGACCCGGGTGTCAGGCGCAGGTTCGCGGGCGGTCGCGCGATCGACCCACGTCCGGCGCAGCACGGACCCCCGATCGGCGACCACCAGCTCGAGGCCGTCCGACGGCAACGGCGCGAAGGCTCGCTCAAGCGAGTGCAGCTCGCCGCCCCCCGAGCGCGGGAGCCGGTACGCCGCGAGCGCCGCGGGGAGGCGAGCCTCGCCGACCTGCATGAGCGAGATCGCGAGCAGGAACGCGCCCGCCCGGGCCGCGTCCCTCGCCTGCTTGCCCAGCGCGGTGCGAATCTCGGCGCGCAGCGCGGCCCGGTCGTCAGCGCGGCCCACCTGCCGGGCGACCAGCGCGGCGATCGAGCGCTCACGGGCGGGCTCGGAGGCCACGTCGACGATCCACCAGTCGTCCGGGAGGTACAGGGCGATCGGTGTCGGCTCCAGCGCGCTCCCGGTCATCGGCCCGGCGCCACGTCGAGGACCCGTCGGGCGTCGCCGTCCTGGTGGACGTTCCACAGGCTCTGCCCCGCGTGGTAGCCACCCGGGGCGTAGTTGTCGGTGTCGAACGCCCAGTCGGAGAAGTCCTGCGGACCGAACAATGCGTCGGACGCGGTCACGCCGTAGGCCCCGGCGGCCGCGCGTCGCCAGCGCAGGGATCGTCGGACCGCGTCTGCCGTACTGGCAGAGACATCCAGGAGGTTCGGCGAGATCGCGTTGACCGCGTGGAGGTCCTTCGCGAGCGCGGGGTCGCCGAGCATGCGGACGGCGAACGTCGCCCCGCGGCTGTCGGCCCACCACTCGCGCAGGGTCTTGGACCCGGTGATCGAGCGGCCGTCGCGGTAGGCCCTGAACTCGATGCGTGGATCCAGTGCGTCCTTGAAGGCGGCTCGACCGCTCGCCGACCCCATCGCTTCGGTGGCCTCGTGGCGGCTCAGGGTGGACGCGGGGCCGCCGGCCAGGTTCTGGATGACGTCCCACGAGCTGCCGCCGCCCGGAGCACCGGGCGGGCGCGACCCCGGGGGCCTCGAGGCGATCAGGCCGGCTTCTCGCCGGGCCGTCCCGGCCGCGGCTCGCGTGGTGGTGCGCGCCATCGTCCCCACGCCCTTGCCCAGACCACCGGGGATCAGGCCGGCCGCATCCCAGACGACGTCTCCCCAGGTCACGTCGTCGTCCGAGATGGCCAGGACGATGTCCGCTGCCAGCTTCACCGCCGCCGCCAAGAGGGCCGCGAGCGCGAACAGCTCGCCGAGCCCCGGCACCCAGCAGAACACCAGTGCCAGCAGTCCGCAGACGTTGGCGACCACGTCGGCGACCGCGGCGATCGTCGTCAGCACCGCCTTGCCCCAGTCCTGCCACCACCCGTCGTCGAGCCCGTCGTGCAGGGCACCGCGGATCGCGGTCGCCGCGGTCTCGGCGGCCGCGTCGCGCGCCAGCACCGCGCGCTCGAGGTCGGCTCGCGCTGCATCCAGGGCACGGTCGGCGCCGTCCTGGTCGGCCCGTGCTCGCTCGAGGTCCCGGGTCCTGGCGGGCAGGTCGTCGGGTGTGGACACCTCGAGGGCGGCCCGGGCCGCGACGACGCGAGCATCGGCGTCCTGGCGGTCCTCGTCGGCGCTCCGCCCGGCCCGCAACGCGGCGTGGGCAGCACCCTGTGCCGCGTCCAGCCGGACGGCGTACGCACCCAGGGCCCGCCCGACGACTGCGTACCGCCCACGGGCGCGGCCGATCTGGTCGGCGACGTCACCGGCCTTGGTCGCGATGGCCTCGACCGCCTCGGAGACGTCGTGGCGCTGTGCGGCGATCTCTCGCAGTCGGCCCGCCGCAGTGGCGATGGCGAGCGCGACGTCCTCGTACCGCTCCGACGCCCGGCGCACGACGCGCGGGTCACCCGGCACGGGATCGGCGGGCGCGAGGGGGAACCACGACTCGCTCACGCGTCCCCCCGCAGCACCGCGGCGAACTGCAGGTCGAGGTCCTCGAACGCGCCGCCGATCCCCTCGCACGACCGTGCCAGCTCGGCCACGCCCTGGACCATGTCCGCGCGCCGGTCGTCCCAGCCGTGCGCGAAGTCCCGGATCGCGCCGGCCAGCTCGTCGTGCCCGACATCCTCAGCGACTGCGTCGCTGCGTGCGTCCGCGGCGTCGAACTCCTCCGCGACGGACCGCAGCGCCGTGCCGGCCTCGCGCAGGCCGTCGGTGTCGACGATCAACCGGTCGCCCATGCCTCGCCCCCTCGTCGGCCGTGCGTCAGCCGCGCAGTGCGGACGCGAGCTGCTTGTCCGTGTCCTCGAGGGCGTCCGACGCCTTGCGCAGGTAGTCGCCGAGGCTCGACAGACCGCCCATCAGCTCGGTCGCCCCGTGCGTGAACTTCCGGTAGGACTCCCCGAACGTCACCGAGGCCTGGTCGGTGACGAATCCCGAGGAGATCAGCCCCTCGATGAAGCCCTTGAGCTCGTTGAGCTTGGTGGTGATGTCGTCCTGACCCGTGCTGAGCCGCGTCGCCGCGTCACGCATCTCGGAGTAGGAGACGTCGAGGTTGGCCATGGTTCCTCCCGGTGGTCCGTGCGGCGGAGGTCTCCGCCTGGCTGCACCGTAGGAGAGTTCGCGTCCGCTTCGTCCCGGTTTTCCACAGCCCTACCCGGGGACGGCCACCTGCACCCGGTGCTGGCGCCCGGCCTCGACGTAGACGCCGCGTCCCGGGGGGAACTCGGCGCGGGCGATGCGCGGGAAAGCCGTGCGGAACAGGGCGTCGCCGTCCAGCGAGTCGGGCTGCAGGACGAGGCCCCGGCGGCCGGCGCGCACGTCCGCGACGAGCGGCCACGATGATCCCCACGCGCTCGTCTCGGCCTCGGCGACGACCAGGTGGTCACCCCGCCGGGCAGCGCGGACGACGTCCGTGAGCGGCTGCTCGGCCGGGCCGCCGAGGAAGTCGCCCAGACCCTCGACGATGATGACGACGAGCCGGTCCGGCCTCGACAGCGAGGGCAGGATCGCGCGGGCGAGCGCGGCCGCGTCGTCGGCGTCGAGCGCCACGTCGGTCCAGCCCGCCGCCGCGTGCACGGGCGACCGCCGGTTGCCCACGTAGTAACGCGGCGTGCCCGGCGACCAGCGGCGCAGCGCCTCGGCGATCGCGCCGAGGGCCGTCGTCCTGCCGCTCCCTGGCAGTCCCGCGAGCACGAAGGTGCCGCGCGGCGTGAATCCCAGCGGCTGCAGGGTGTCGTCGGCGACGCCGAGGACCGGCAGGCCGTCGACCTCCACGGGCAGGTCCGCCTGCGCGACGAACGTCGGAAGGCGACGCACGGCCTCCGGCGGGCGATCCCGTCGCACCCGGGCGGCGAGGGCCACGAGTGCCCGGGCCTGCTCCGCGGGGCTCGCGGCCGCGCCGGGGACGGCCACCTGGAGCTCGTCGACCTCGCCGGAGAACACGCCGCGGCCCGGTGGGGACGCGGGGCCGAGCACGTCCTTGGGGATCCCGAGCACGCCGTACGCGGACTCGTCGGCCTGCCGGAGCACGAGCCGGCGCTGCACGCTGCCCGACAGCGAGGTCGGCAGCGCCCCCGGCCTCTCGGCGGACATCGCCACGTGGATGCCGAGCGGCCGGCCCTCGACGACGATGCGCTGGAACGCGGCCCACGCGCCGGTGCGCCCGGCATCCGCCTCGTAGGCTTCGCGGAAGGCGGCCAGGCCGTCCACGAGGAGCAGCACCCGTGGCTCGTCGGGCCGACCCGCGAGGGCTCGGTACTCGGTGAGCGTCCCCGCGCGCGCCGCGGCGAACCGGGTGGCCCGCTCGTCGAGCTGGTCGCGGAGGCGGCGGAGCAGGCGGACCGTGCGCTCGGTGTCGGCGCCGTCGATCACCGCACCGACGTGCGGCAGGACGTCGAGCATCGCGAGCCCGCCCGACCCGTGGTCGAGGCCGTAGACGTGGGCGTTCTCGCCGGCCGCGGACGCGGCAACGGTCCGCAGCAGGGTCGACTTCCCCGATCCTCCCGTACCGAGCACGGCGAGGCAGCCGTCCTCGTCGGGCCGCCAGCACACGACGTGCTGCTCCTGCTGAGCGGGACGGTCGGCGATGCCCAGCACGATCCCGTCGAGCGCTGCCTCGAGGCCGACGACGGCCGGCAGCTCGGGGAGCCAGGGCCGACGCGGGGGCGGGATGTCGAGCGCGGCCGCGCGGACGGTCGCCACGACCCTCGCGATGTCCGTGGGCGTGTCGTCGTCGGGCTCGCTGACGACGGGCGCGACGTCCCACGGGACGGCCGGGCCGAACGCGAGCGACTCGATGCGCACGGTCGGCCGCCGGGGGGCGCCACCGGAGCGCGCGGACGGGTACGCCGACTGGAACATCGACACGCGCCCGGGCCCTGTCCGCACCGCCGCGCGCCCGGGGAGCCCGGGGTCGAAGCCCGCCGCGAGCGCGGACCCGAGCACGTCGGTCGAGTCGTGCTCGTCGGCCATCCGCAGCGCCACGCGCAGGTTCGTGTTCGCGCGCAGGTTGTCCTTGATGACACCGGCCGGACGCTGGGTCGCGAGGATCAGGTGCAGACCGAGCGACCGGCCGCGCTGAGCGACGTCGACGACCCCGTCGACGAACTCCGGCACCTCGGCGACCAGCGCGGCGAACTCGTCGACCACGATGACCAGCGCCGGCGGCGTCTCCGGGTCGCCGCTGCGCTCGAGCTCGAGCAGGTCCTTGACGCCCTTGCGGTTGAACAGGTGCTCGCGCCGCCGCAGCTCCGCCCGCAGCGAGGCGAGCGCGCGGCGGACCAGGGGCGGCGACAGGTCCGTGACGAGGCCGACGCAGTGCGGCAGGTCCACGCAGTCGGCGAAAGCTGCGCCGCCCTTGTAGTCGACGAGCAGGAACGTCACCCGGTCGGGGCTGTGGGCGGTCGCCAGCCCGAGCACCCACGCCTGCAGGAGCTCGCTCTTGCCCGCGCCGGTCGTCCCACCCACGAGGGCGTGCGGCCCCTGGGCACGCAGGTCGAGCACGAACTGGCCGCCGGACCCGAGCCCGACGAGCGCTCGCAGCCCGGCGTCGCGCCGCCGCCGGACCGGCGGCCCGTCCCGATCGAGGACCGACCCGGTCTCTCGCCACACCTCCAGGACCGCCGCCGGGCTCTCGGCGACCTCCGCGCCGGCCAGCGCGACGAAGCCGACGCTGCGCGGGAGGTCGGTCTCGTCGATCACCGGGGCGCCCGAGTCGACCACTGCCGCGAGTCCGCGCGCGAAGTCGGTGGCCTCGTCGGTCCCGACCCGTTCGACGGCCGCGTCCACCCGCGCGCCGTCCGCGACGGTCCCGACGCACCACGAGCCATCCGCCGCTCCGGCGACGAAGGCTCGGCAGGCGGCAGGCAGCCGGTCGACGACGTCGGCGCGCCACAGCACGTGGACGCCGACGGCAGGACCGGTCTCGGCGAGCCTGACGAGCCGGCCTCGGTCCGCGAGCGCGTCGTCCTCGACGACCAGCAGGACCGCTGGCAGCACCCCGCTCGACGCCCCACGCGCCGCGACCACTTCCTCCGCGCTCGTGACCAGCACGGATGCAGCCGCCGGGTGCGCGGCCAGGTGTGGACCGCCGAGCGGGCTGTGCGCGGACTCGACGTGCGGGAGCCACGCCAGCCACTCCCAGGACACCTGGCTGGACGGCGACGCCACGGCGGCGATCACCAGCTCCGCCGGCGAGTGCAGCCCGGCGAGCTGCACGACGAGGGCCCGTGCGACCTCGTTCGACGCCGGCCCCGCGACCCCCACGGCGCCGACGGCGCGCAGGTCAGCCACGAGCGGCACGCCCGCGACCTCGGCGTGCCGGTCGCGGACGTCGGTGAGCATCGACCACAGCTCGGTCGTGGCCCGGCCGCGACCGGGAAGCCGGACCGTCGTGCGCGACACGGCGCTCCCGACGCCGAGACGCACGGCCAGGAACGTCGCGTGCTCCGGCCGGCGGCACCACAGGACGGGGCTTCGGGCCCGCGCGCCGGCCACGACGGTGGCGGTGGACGGCATCTCCGCGAGCCGCGCAGCCCGTTCCTCGTCGGCGTCGAGCTCACGGTCCAGCGCGGCAACCTCCGCCGCGAACTGCGCAGCCTGCTCGCGCTGGCGCCGGCGGTCGCCGCGGCGCCGGTCGACGAACGTCGCGACCATGATGACCGGGCTCAGGGCCAGGAAGACGAGCGTGAGGGTGCTGCGCATGACCGCGAAGAGCGCCACGCCCAGGAGCAGCGGCGCGACGAGCGCGAGCAGCGGCAGCTTGGCGGGAGTCGGCGGCTCGGGCGGGGTCGGCGCCTCGACCGTGCGCGCCCCGAACGCCGCGGCGAGGCGCGGGGACCGGTTGAACATCACGACCGCCGAGTCGTCGCGGTCGTCGGGCGCGAGCGGCGTCACACGGAGCACGGAGTCTCCGAGCAGCACGTAGTCGGACGGGCCGACGACGGCCCGGTCCACCCGACCACCACCCACGACGACCCCGTTCGAGGATCCCGCGTCGACGATCTCCACGTGCGCCCCGACGAGCACGCGCGCGTGGCTGCGCGAGACCATCGGGTCGTCGATCACGACGTCGCTGTCCTCGCCGCGACCGAGCGTCGCCAGGCCGCGCGGCACCTCGACGTCGAGCCCCGCCGCCGGCCCGGTGAGCACCTGGACCCTGGCGCCGGCGACGGCATCGTCGTGAGCCGGGTCGACGAGGGTGACGACGGAGCCGGCGCGCAGCGCCACCTCGACCGCCACCGCGCCGCGAGGCAGCGCCCAGCCGTCGACCTCACCGGCGTGGACGACCCGCAGGGTCGACCCGAGCGACTGCCCCATCGCCCGCGCGAGGGCGTCCGCGACGTCGCCGACGGTCGCGTCGGCGTCCGTCGTGACCACGACGTCGCACGCCTCGTCCCCGCGCAGGACCGTGAGCCTCGTCCGCATCCGACCTCCTTCCGATCGGCGGGACGCTAGCTGCCCTCGCGCCGGCCCGTCGGCGGTTGTCCCCAGGTCGGCGGGCTGTGGACGAGGCCGGAGGACAGTCGCGGCCCGTGGTTACTCTGGCCGCGTGCCCTCTACCCGCAGCGCCGTCATCGTGGTCGTCTCCGACCGCTCGGCCGCCGGCGTGCGCGAGGACCGGTCCGGGCCCGCCGCGCGCGAGCTGCTCGAGGCCGCGGGGTACGCCGTGGACGTCCGCGTCGTGCCGGACGGAGCGGCCTCCGTGCGAGCCGCGATCGAAGCGGCCGTAGGTGCCGATGTCGTCCTGACCTCCGGGGGCACGGGCGTCGGGCCGCGCGACGAGACGCCCGAGGGGACGCGGCCGCTCCTCGTGCGTGAGCTGCCCGGCATCCCGGAGCTGCTCCGGCGCTCGGGATCGGTCGCGACCGCAGTGCTGTCCCGCGGGCTCGCCGGGGTCACGGCCGACGGCAGGGTCGTCGTGAACCTGCCCGGCTCACCCGGCGGCGTCACCGAGGGCCTCGCAGCCGTCCTTCCCCTCCTTCCCCACCTCGTCGACCAGCTCGCCGGGGGCGATCACGGATGATCGCGCGCATCGCCGACGAGCCGCTGGACCTGCTGTTTCACGTGGAACACGTCAGCACCCCGGTCGCCGGCGCCGTCGCGACGTTCGCCGGGTTGGTCCGCGACCACGACCCGTCCGTCGAGGGCCGGGTCGTCGCGCTCGAGTACTCGGCCCACCCCGACGCCGAGCGCGTGCTGCGCAGCATCGTCGACGCGATCGCTGCGGAGGACAGGGTCCTGGGCGTCGCCGTGAGCCACCGGGTCGGCCACCTCGAGGTCGGGCAGGCCGCGATCGTCGCCGCGGTGTCCAGCGCGCACCGGGCCGCGGCGTTCGACGCCTGCCGTCGGCTGGTGGAGATGGTCAAGGCCGAGCTGCCCGTCTGGAAGCGTGAGATCCTCGAGAACGGATCGCACGTCTGGGTGGGGATGCAATGACGACGCTCGTCGACCGCTTCAACCGACCGCACCATGACCTGCGGATCTCGCTGACCGACCGCTGCTCGCTGCGCTGCACCTACTGCATGCCCGCCGAGGGTGTCCCGTGGCTCGCCCGCTCGACGATGCTCAGCACCGACGAGATCATCCGCGTGGCCCGCGTGGGCGTCGAGAACGGCATCACCGAGATCCGGCTGACCGGCGGAGAGCCGCTGCTGCGGGTCGACGTGGTCGACATCGTCCGCCGGCTGACCGCGCTGCCGAACGCACCCGAGGTCTCGATCACGACGAACGCGCTGCGCCTGCCCGCCCTGGCGGCGCCGCTGAAGGACGCCGGCCTGAGCAGGGTCAACATCAGCCTCGACACCCTCGACCGCTCCCGCTTCATGGAGCTGACTCGCCGCGACCGACTCGTCGAGACGCTCGCGGGCATCGCCGCGGCCGACGCCGCAGGACTGAGCCCGGTGAAGATCAACGCCGTGGCCATGCGGGGTGTCAACGACGACGAGGTCGTCGCGCTGACCCGGTTCGCCGTGGACCGCGGCTACCAGATGCGCTTCATCGAGCAGATGCCGCTCGACGGCGGACACACCTGGGACCGCGTGCAGATGGTCACCCAGGCCGAGATCCTCGAGCGCCTGAGCAGCGAGTTCACGCTGACCGAGGTGGAGGGACGCGGCGCCGCGCCGGCGGAGCTCTGGTACGTCGACGGGGGGCCGCAGACCGTCGGCGTCATCGCGAGCGTGACGGCACCGTTCTGCGGTGCGTGCGACCGGCTGCGCCTCACGGCCGACGGACAGCTGCGCGCGTGCCTGTTCTCCGAGGCCGAGGTCGACACCCGCCAGATCCTGCGCGAGGGCGGCACGGACGCCGACCTCGTCGACGCCTACCTGCGGTGCCTCGCGGGCAAGAAGGCCGGGCACGGGATCGGCGAGCCCGGGTTCCACCAGCCGGACCGGCCGATGAGCGCGATCGGCGGCTGAGCGGCACACCGGCTGACAATGGCGGGCGTCAGCGGCCAGGCGTCAGCGGCCGGGCGTCAGCCGCCCGCGAACGGCGGCAGGACGTCGAGCGTCGCCCCGGCCGCGACGAGGCCGTCGCCCTCGACCCGCACCCCGTCCGCGAGCAGCGCGCACCGCCCGAGCACGGCGCCGAGCGCCGGGTGCCGCGCGACGAGCGCAGCGGCGACCTCTCCGGCGGACCCGGCGGCGACCTGCTCGGTGTCGACCCCGGCCGCCTCAGCCGCCGCGGCGAAGTAGCGCACGGTGATCACGCGGAGCCGTCCAGCCCGGAGGCCCACTGCTGGGCGTGCTGCTCGACGATCCGCAGGATCCGCTCGACGTCCTCGGGCGACCCGCCGGCCGAGGCCAGCCCGGCGACGAACAGCGTCACGGGCACGGCGGGCCGCGCGACCTGGTGCGCGACGTCGCTGGCCAGCTCGAGGATCCGGTCGACGTCGACGAGCGAACGGTCCACGCCGATCTCGGTGGTCAGGCGGTCGACCCACTGCGGCAGGTCGGCGCCGGGTGCGCGGCGTGGGTCCTGGCTCATGGTCGTGCTCCGTCGCGTCGAGGGGCCGTCGGGAGGTTCGATCGTGCCACGCAGGGAGGCGTCGAGGCGACGAACGTCGGACCAGGTGTCGGCGTCGGCTCCGAGGTCGTCGGGGTCGGGCACGTCCACCAGGTCGAGGCCGGCGACGAGCGCCCGCATCGAGGCACCGGTCGGGTCGCCGAGGCGGGCGAGGGCGGCGTCCAGCGCGTCGCGGCGGTAGACGGCGACGAGGTGCTGCGGCCGGCCGTCGGCGACGAGCCGTGCTCCGTCGGACTCGGCCACGGCGCTGAGCAGGACCGGGATCGCTGCCGCGCCGCGAGGGATGTCGCAGGCCAGGACGACGACGAGCGGGGCCGACCCGTCCAGGTGAGCGAGACCCGCGGCGAGCCCGGCGACCGGCCCGCCACCCGGAGGGTCCTCGAGCACGCGCGCGACCCCGGGCCGTGCCACGGCGGGGGGACCGACGACCACGACCGCTGAGGCCGAGGCGAGTCCCGCGAGCACGTGGTCGAGCAGCGCCCGCCCGCCGACCTCGACGTCGGCCTTGACCACGCCGCCCAACCGGGTAGCGCCCCCGCCGGCGAGGACGACGGCGTCGAAGGGAGCGCTCACTCCGGGCGCCGCCAGTCGCCCGACTTCCCGCCGGTCTTCGCCTCCAGCCGCACGTCCGCGATCGACACGGACTTGTCGAGCCCCTTGACCATGTCCACCACGGCCAGCGCGGCCACGGACACCGCGGTCAACGCCTCCATCTCGACCCCGGTCCGGTCGGCGGTCCGCACGGTCGCGCTGATGTGCACGCCGTCGTCCTCGACGGACAGGTCGACGACCGCACCGTGCACGCCGATCACGTGGGCGAGCGGCAGCAGCTCCGCGGTGCGCTTGGCGGCGGCGATGCCGGCGATCCGCGCCACGGCGAGCACGTCGCCCTTGGGCACGTCGCCCGAGCGCAGCGCCGCCACGACGTCCGGCCCGCACACGACCCGGCCGGAGGCGGTGGCCGCGCGGACGGTCGGCTGCTTGTTCGTCACGTCGACCATCCGGGCGTGGCCGGCCGAGTCGAGGTGGGTGAAGTCGCTCATGTCAGGTCACCTTCAGGACGTGGACGGAGGCGCCGACGACGACCTCGTCGACCTCGGCGGGGACGACGGCGAGGCCCTCGGCGAGGGCCAGGCGCGCGACGAGGTGGGAACCGGACCCGCGCGCGGTGGCGGGCACGACATGGCCAGAGTCGACGAAGCGGACCGGCATGAGCTGCGCGCGCCCGGGCGGTGTCCGCCAGCCCTCGTCGACCACGGCCCGGACGGCCGGGCGCTCGACGGACGCGAGCCCGCGCATCCGCCCGATGGCGGGCCGCACGAACATCTCGAACGACGCGAACGAGCTCACGGGGTTGCCCGGCAGCGTCCAGATCGGCGTCCCGCCCGGCAACCGGCCGAGTCCCTGCGGCTTGCCGGGCTGCACGGCGACGGGCAGGAACTCGACGCCCGGAGAGGACAGGAGCGCGGCCTTGACCACGTCGTACTCGCCCATGCTCACGCCTCCCGACGTGACGATCCCGTCGACCGTCGGGTCGGCGTCGAGCGTGTGCAGCAGCTCGAGGAGCGCAGCCGGGTCGTCGCCGACGGGACCGAGCCGGACCGCGACGGCACCCGCCTCGGTGACCGCGGCGGCCAGGAGCCAGGAGTTGGAGTCCGGGAGCTGGCCCCGCCGCAGTGCGGTACCGGGTGGCACGAGCTCGTCGCCCGTGGAGACGACCGCGATCCGCGGTCGGCGGTGGACGAGGGCCGTCGACCGGCCCGTGGACGCCAGCGCCGCGACGTGAGCCGGACCCAGCAGCGCACCCGCCGCGAGGACGAGGTCACCGGGGACGGCGTCCTCGCCCGCCCGCCGGATGTGCGCCGCCGGCTCGGGGGCGACGCGGATCTCGACGGTCGCGGCGCCGGCGTCCGTCACCTCGACCGGGACGACGGCGTCTGCCCCGGGCGGCAGCGGCGCGCCCGTCATGATCCGGGCCGCGGTGCCGGGCTCGAGGGCGGGCTCGTCGGGCGATCCTGCCGGCAGGTCCGCGACCACCCGCAGGACGACCGGGACCGCGAGGACGTCGGCACGCCGCACGGCGTAGCCGTCCATCGCGGAGTTGTCCCACCGGGGCAGCAGCTCGTCGGTGCGCACGTCGGTGGCCAGGACCAGGCCCAGCGCGTCCGCCAGCCCCACCTCGACCGCGGGCAGCGGCTCGGCGAGCGCGAGGGCTGCCGCGCGGTGCTCGTCCAACGGTCGCACGACGGTCCTCTCGACGGTCCCTCTCGACGGTGAGCAGCGATCCTGCCACGTGCTCGTGCCGGTCAGGGCAGGGCGAGCCAGGCGTGGATGCCACCCTCGAGGTTGGTGGCGTCGACGCCCGCGGCGCGCAGGACCTCGGCCGCGACCAGGGACCGGCCGCCCACGGCGCAGTGGACCACGACCTCGCGGTCCCGCGGGAGGTCGGCGATGCCGCTGCCGTCCATCACCCGGCCGAGCGGGATCAGGCGGGCGCCCGGGATCGACGCCTGCGCGGCCTCGGCCGGTTCGCGGACGTCGACGAGGACGAGCGGGTCGGCCGGGTCCGCGAGGCGGAGCGCGAGCGCGGCGGCGGAGATCGTCGGGACGCGGTCGTCGGGTGCACCGTCAGCAGTCACCGCACCATCGTCGGGCACGGACGCTCCACTCACAGCGTCGGGACCATCGACGGCGCGCCGGCCCGACGACCGCACCAGTGGCACCTCGCTCCACCGCGCCCGCAGCGCGTCGATCACCAGCACCCGCCCGAGCAGCGGCTCGCCGACGCCCGTCACGAGCTTGACCACCTCGGTCGCCAGCACCGAACCGACCTGCCCGCACAACGCGCCGATCACCCCGGCCTCGGCGCACGACGGCACCTCGTCCGGGGCGGGAGGCGTCGGGAAGAGGTCGCGCAGGGTGACGCCCGGGCCGGCCGGCGGCCGGGACCAGAACACCGAGACCTGCGCGTCGAACCGCAGCACCGAGCCCCAGACGACGGGGAGGCCGAGCCGCTCGCACGCGTCGGAGACGAGGTAGCGGGTGGGGAAGTTGTCGGTCCCGTCGACGACGAGGTCGTACGCGCCGAGGATCGCGTCGGCGTTCGCCGCGGTGAGGCGCACGGCATGGGTCTCGACCGCGACGGACGGGTCGAGGTCCGCGATGGCCCCCCGCGCGCTGTCGACCTTGAGCCGGCCGACGTCGGCGGTGCCGTGGATGACCTGCCGCTGGAGGTTGCTGACGTCGACCACGTCGTCGTCGACCACGCCGAGCGTGCCGATCCCCGCGGCCGCGAGGTACTGCAGCACGGGCGCTCCGAGCCCCCCGGCCCCGACGACGAGCACCCGCGCCGCCCGCAGCCGCCGCTGCCCCTCGACGCCGATGCCGGGCAGCAGCAGGTGGCGCGAGGCGCGAGCCGTCTGCTCGGGCGTGAGCGGCGGACCGGGTGCGACGAGCGGGATCACGCCCTCAACCTACGTCGCGGGCCGCGCACGGTTCAGGATCCGCCCCTCTTGTAATGGTGGCGCACTCGTGACCACCCGATGAGGTCCCACCAGCCACTCTCGTCACAAGGGGGGCGGGTAGGGACGCGCGGGTCAGCCGCCGAACTCGAACAGGTCCCCGAGCCACGACTCCTTCTTCTTCTTGCGCGGCGCCTGGCCGGACGAGTCGTAGCGCCGGTCGTCGGATGGGCGCCGGTCCTCGGAGTACCGCCGCTCGTCGGAGTACCGGGCCGGCGCGGGGACGGACGAGGGCGCCGACGACGGTGCCCGGTCGATGATCTTGTCCAGCTCGCCGCGGTCCAACCACACCCCGCGGCACGTGGGGCAGTAGTCGATCTCCACCCCCTGCCGCTCGGACATCACCAGCTCGGCCT
This sequence comes from Cellulomonas sp. PhB150, assembly GCF_003755175.1. Lineage (GTDB taxonomy): Bacteria > Actinomycetota > Actinomycetes > Actinomycetales > Cellulomonadaceae > Cellulomonas. The sequence continues at coordinate 460,293 of NZ_RKHX01000003.1, forward strand.
GGTCGACGGGGCAGCGCATGGGTTCGTCCTTCCGCAGGAGACGACGGCGTGTGCCGTCACCAGGACCCAACGGACGAACGCGGCGTCAGGTGCCCGACGAACGACCCAGCGACCCCTGCCACGCGACGATCCGGTCCACGGCCTCGCGCACCACCTCGACCGACGACGCGAACGACAGCCGCACCCACCGGTGCCCGTCCACGGGGTCGAAGTCCGTACCGGGCGTGAGCGCGACGCCCGCCTCGTCGAGCAGCCGCGCGCACCAGGTGATCGAGTCGAGGCCGGACGACGAGACGTCGGCGTAGAGGTAGAACGCGCCGTCGGCGGGCGCGACCCGGGTCCACCCCAGCTCCGGCAACCGTTCGAGCAGGAGCGCGCGCGAGGCCGCGTACCGGGTCACGTTGTCCCGCGCCGCCGCCATGCCGTCCGCCGAGAACGCGGCGACCCCGGCGTGCTGCGCCAGCGCGGGCGGGCACAGCGCGACGTTCCCCGCGAGCGCGTCGACGGGCGCGACGAGGTCGTCGGGCAGCACGAGCCACCCGAGCCGCCACCCCGTCATCGCCCAGTACTTGGAGAAGGAGTTCACGACGACCGCCCCGCGGTCCAGGTAGGACGCGGCGGTCGGGACGGAACCGCCGGCGTAGACGATGCCGTGGTAGATCTCGTCGCTGATCAGCCGCACGCCGTGCTCGCCGCACCACTGCGCCAGTGCGGCCAGCTCGCCGGCGTCGATCATCGTGCCCGTCGGGTTGGCCGGGCTCGCGATGACGAGCCCTTCGATGGGCTCGTCGAGGGCCTCGAGCTGCGCGACGGTCGGCTGGTACCGGGTCTCCGGCCCGCACGGCAGCTCGACGACCTCGCAGCCGAGGGCGCGGAGGATGTTCGTGTAGGCGGGGTATCCCGGCCTGGCCAGGGCGACCCGGTCGCCCACGTCGAACGCGGCGAGGAAGGCGAGCACGAACCCGCCCGACGACCCCGTGGTCACCGCGACGCGCGCGGGGTCGACCGCCTCGCCGTACCAGTCGGAGTAGTGCTGGGCGATGGCCGCGCGCAGCCCGGGGGCGCCGAGCGACTCGGTGTACCCGAGGTCGCCCGCGGTGAGCAGCTCGATGGCCCGGTTGCGCACCACGTCGGAGGCACCGGTCGACGGCTCGCCGGCGCACAGGTTGAGCACGTGCTCGCCGGCGGCTCGGCGCGCGTTGGCGGCGGCCAGGATCTCCATCACGGCGAACGGCGGGACGTGGGCTCTCGCGGCGACCTTCACGGGCGCCATTGTTCACCCCGGGGCGTCAGTCGGCCGGGCGGTACCGCAGGCCGTCGAGGACGATCCGCAGCGCACGCTGCGTCTTGGCCGGGTCGCGCCAGTCCGGCGCCGCCATGCAGACGCCCGAGACGGCGCGCAGCACGTCCATCGTCTCGACGTCGTCCCGGATGGTGCCGTCGGCCTGGGCCGCGTGCAGCATCAGGTCGCCCGACGAGGTGAGACGGTCGTGGACGTCGGCGAACACGTGCGACGCGTCGTCGCCCAGTGCGGCACGCAACGCGCCCGCCAGCCCCCGCTTCGAACCCGCGTACGCGACGAACTCGAGGAGCCAGGCCTCGAACGCCGCACGAGGCTCCAGGGAGTCGGCCAGCCGGGCGCCGGACGCGCAGAGCTCGTCGACGTTGTGCCGGTAGACGGCCTCGATGAGCTCGATCCGGGTCGGGAAGTTCCGGTAGAGCGTGCCGACCCCCACGCCGGCGCGGCGGGCGATCTCCTCGAGCGACGCGTCCGTGCCCTGCTCGTCGAACATCACGCGGGCGGCAGACAGCAGCTTCTCGCGGTTGCGCGCGGCGTCCGCGCGCAACGGTCGAGACGTCGTCGTCGCGCCCTGCTGACCCACGCGGCACACCTCCTGGCAGAGAACACTTGCATAACCGGAGGCAGCCTCCGTATAGTTTTAACCGGAGGCTCTCTCCACTTCCCCCATCCTACGCCGCGGAGGCCCTCGTGTCCGCACCCTCCCTCTCCGCCGCCCGGCTCGCGTCACCGCGACTGGTGCTGGCCGCCATCCTCACCACGCAGCTCATGCTCGTGCTCGACGCGACGATCGTGAACGTCGCTCTCCCCGACATCCAGCGCTCGCTCGGCTTCACCGCCACCGGGCTCTCCTGGGTGATGAACGCCTACACGCTCGCCTTCGGCGGGCTGCTCCTGCTCGGCGCCCGCGCCGGCGACATCCTCGGCCGCCGCCGCGTGCTCCTGGCCGGCGTCACGCTGTTCACGCTCGCGTCGTTCGTCGGCGGGTTCTCGCAGTCGCCCGGCCAGCTCCTCGCCGCCCGTGCGGTGCAGGGGATGGGCGCGGCGCTCGCCGCCCCGTCCGGCCTGGCGCTGCTCATGGCCCGGTTCCCCGAGGGCCGCGAGCGCACCCGCGCCATCGGCTACTACTCCGCCGTCTCGATCGGCGGGTCCGCGCTGGGCCTCATCGCCGGCGGGATGCTCACGCAGTGGGTGTCCTGGCGCTGGGTGCTGTTCGTCAACGTGCCGATCGGCATCGCGCTGATCGTCGTCGCCCGGGCCGTCCTGCCCGAGACGCCCCGCCACCGTGGCCGGTTCGACCTGCTCGGCGCGGCCACCTCGACGATCGGCATGACGTCCCTCGTCTACGGCTTCGTCCGCGCGGCCACGGCCGGCTGGTCCGACCCCGAGACCCTCGCGGCCTTCGGGGTGGGCGTCCTGCTGCTCACCGCGTTCGTCCTCGTCGAGCTGCGCGCCGAGTCGCCGATCACGCCGCTGCGGCTGTTCGCCGACCGCACGCGCTCGTCGGCCACCGTCGCCCGCCTGCTGCTCGTCGCCGGGATGATGGGGATGTTCTTCTTCCTCACCCAGTTCCTCCAGGACGTGCTCGGCTACTCGCTGCTCGCGACGGGCGTCGCGTTCCTCCCGCTGACGGTCATGCTGTTCGTCATGTCCCGCGTCAGCGCGACGCTCATGGGTCGGATCGGCATGCGGGCCCTCATGGTCGGTGGCCTGACCATGTCGACCGCCGGGCTGCTGATCCTGTCGCAGATCTCGGCCGACTCGAGCTACCTCGCGGTGCTCGTGCCGCTGCTGCTGTTCGGCGCGGGCAACGGGCTCGCGTTCGTGCCGCTCACCGCTGCCGGCCTGGCCGGTGTCGCCCCGCAGGACGCGGGTGCCGCGTCCGGGCTGGTGAACGTCAGCCAGCAGGTCGGCGGCTCGCTCGGGCTCGCGATCCTCGTGACCGTGGCGAGCGCCGGGGCGCGGGGGGCGACCCCCACGGGGACGACCGCAGCGGAGATCGCGCAGCACGCGTTCGTCGTGGGGGCAGACCGGGCGTTCTTCGTCTCGGCGATGTTCCTCGCGGCGACCGTGATCCTGCTGGCGGTCACGATCCGGCCGAGCAGAGCCGCGCAGACCACGCAGGCGGCACCGAACCGGACGGCAGACGAGCCGGAGCTCGCGCTCGTCGACTGACCCGATCCACCAGCACGGCAGAAGGGGCCCGTCCGCGGGCCCCTTCGTCGTCCCTCAGGCCAGCTCGGCCCGCACGTGCTCGACGATGCCGTCCGCCGCCGCCTCGATCTCCGCGAGGCACCGCTCGAAGTCGTCCGGCCCGCCGTACCAGGGATCGTCGACGTCGGGCGCGTCCGCGGTCGGGTCGAAGCTGCGGAACATCGCCGGCTCCGCCCCGAGCAGGGACAGCGCCCGGAAGTGCTGCGACGTCATCGCCAGCACGAGGTCCCGCGACGGCAGGTCCGCGGCGCTCACCTGCCGGGCGTGGTGCCCATCGCCGGTCGGATACCCGTGCCGCGCCAGGACGGCGCGAGCCCGCGGGTCCACCGGGTTCCCGTGCTCCTCGTCGCTGATCCCGGTCGAGTCGACCTCGACGTCCAGCCCGGCGGCCTCGAACCGGGACCGCAGCACGATCTCGGCCATCGGCGACCGGCAGATGTTCCCCGTGCACACGGTCATCACGCGGTACGTCATGCGGCGCTCCGCACGAGCAGGACGCCGACGCCGCCCGTGAACGTGATGCCGGCGAAGGCGTCGGAGCGGGCCACCTCGCGGAAGCCGTGCCGCAGGTGCAGGTCGAGGGACGGGCCATTGCTCGCGTTGATCACGCTGCCCAGCATGGCGGACCGCGGCGCCGCCCACCCGATCAGGTCGAGGAGCAGCCGCTCCCCGATCCCCCGGCGCCGAACCGCCGGCGCGACGGTCAGGGCGGACACGTAGAGCCCGTCGGGCACGTCGTCGAACCCCGCCCACGGGGCCACCATGCCCCAGCCGACGACGACGCCGTCGAGCACCGCCACGAGGACCACCCGCCCGGGATCGACGACCCACGACGGCACGCGGGGCCCGAACGTCACCGCCCCGCGCGAGGCCGCGACGGCCAGGATCCCGTCGACGTCGGACGGCGCGGCCGCCCGCAGCACGACCGCCGGATCCGGCACCCCGTGCCGGGGCGGCTCGTACGCAGCGAAGCGGCTCACCGCCCCATCCTCCGGTGCCGGGCGCGCCCTGGTCGAGCGCGCCCGGCACCGGCCCCGCTCAGCGCACCCGGACCTTGTGGGTCGCGGTCACGCGGAGGTAGGAGGACGAGCCCTCGTAGGTCGCCGTCACCGTGGACGACTTCGTGAGCTTCGGCAGCGTGACGGAGACGCGGCCATTGCGGACCGTCTTCGTCGCGACCTTCTTGCCGTTGACCTTGACCGTCACCTTCCCGGTCGGGGTCGTGGCGCCGCGGACCGTCACCGTGACGACCGGCTTCGCGTGCTTCTTCACGGTCCAGCTCTTCGCCGTGATCGCGACCTTCGGCTTGGCCTTGGCGACGGTCACGGAGGCGGCCGACGAGGACGACCCGGCGACCGTCGTCGATCCGGCGTACACGGCGCTGAGCGCGTGCTTGCCGACCGCGAGCGTGCGCGGCAGCGTCACGGTGACCTTGCCGGCGGCGAGGCGACCGGTGGCGATCCTCTTCTTCCCGTCGCGGATCGCGACCGTGCCGGACGCGGTCCCCGTCACCGTGACGGTGGCCTTCGCGGCAGAGCCGTAGGTGACCTTCGTCGGCGCCACCCGCAGGGCCGTCCGGCTCGTCACCTTCGCGACGGTGACGGAGACGGAGGCCGACGACGACCCCGCCCAGTTCTCGGCCGACGAGACGAACGTGGCCGTCAGCGCGTGCGTGCCGACGCCGAGCGCGACGCTCGTCGTGGCCTTGCCGGCCTTGACCGCGGCGGAGCCGACCACCCGGGTGCCGTCCCGGAACGTCACCGTGCCCGCGGCGGCCGGGGTCACCGTCGCCGTGAGCGTCTGCTTCGACCCGTAGGTCAGCGCACCGGTGACGGCCAGGCCGGTCGACGTGGCGACCGCGCCGAAGACGTGGGCCTTGCTGCCCAGGCGGAGGAAGACCGTCTCGCCGGTCGCGTCGAGCACGCCGTCGTTGTCGGTGATCGCGTAGACCTGGCCGTCGATGCCGATGGTCAGGCCCTCGAGCTTCTCCTGCGTCCAGCCCGCGGTGGCCCGCAGGTCGGGGAGCACGTCGTGCGCGCGCTTCTTGGTCAGCGGCGCGACCGCCCCGGGGGCCGGGTCGGCGGGCACGTCGACCGTGTAGATGCGCTTGACCTGCGCGGACGGACCGTTGAGCTTGTCGCGCTCGATGACCGCCAGGGTGTCGGCGTCGACCGCGACGACCTCCGAGAGGCCGAGCCAGTCGCCCGTGACGGACGTCGTCTCGAGCGGGTAGGCGAACCAGGCCCACGCCTGCGTCGCCACGTCGTACCGGCCCAGCCGCGCGGAACCCGCGAGGCCACCCGGGTCGGTGGACAGGCCACGCTGCAGGGCGACCCAGACGTGCTCGCCGGCCGCGTCATTCACCGTGGTGACACCCTCGATGCCCCACTTGTCGAGCCCGGCCGCCACCTCGGCGGGCAGGGCCACGTGCTCGAGCACCTCGCCGGCCGCGGACGTCCGGACCAGCTGGTTGGCCGCGCCGGTCGCGCCCTCGACGCCGAGCCAGAAGCCGCCCGCCGGGCGAGAGGCGATGCCCTCGACGTCGAGCGTGACGCCCGCGCCGGCCTCGGTGACCCGCACCGCGTCGTCGACGACCACGGGCGTCGTGCTCACGTCGAGCGAGAGCAGGCGCGTGTCGGTGTAGGCCGCGTCGGTGGCGGACCACAGGTGCGTCGGGTCGGCCTGGTCCGGCGTCAGGGCGCCGAGCGCGCCCCAGCCGATGGGGTGGCCCGCGCTGTCGTCGGCCGAGACGACCGACGGGAACGTCGCCGGCGCGTCGGCGTAGGCGGCTCCGCGGCCGAAGACCGACACGGACGAGCGCACGTTCTTGGTCGCGTCATCGGTCTCGCTCGAGACCAGCAGCAGGTCACGCGACGGGATCGGCAGGATGCCCTCGGGCCCGTTGGTCGTGGCCAGGACCTGCACGAACACGGGGTTCAGCGCGTCGCTCACGTCGTACACGGCCACGAAGTTCGACCGCTCCGAGCCGACGAACGCGTACGTCGTGCCGCCGAGCGTCGCGACGGCGAGGCCCTCGATCTCGACGCCCTTCTTCGCGGCGCGGTCCTCGGAGTGCAGGCCCGTGCGCACGGCGAGGCGCTCGAGCGTGTTGCCCGCGTCCCACACCGGCAGCCCGGTCGTGGTGTCGAAGACGGACCAGCCGCGCGTGCCGCCCTTCCAGTCGCCCTCGTTCGCCGTCGCGATGTGCGTCGCGTCGAGCCACGCGACCGCGTCGGGCTCGCGCGGCGTGGCCGGGATGGACCCGGTCTGGTTGATCACGCCGTCCTTGGCCACGTCGATGCCGCTGACCGCGACCGACCCGGCGCTGAACACCTTCGTGACCGCGCCCGAGGCGATGTCGATGAGGACGACGCCGTTGTTCTCCTGCAGCGTGAGGGCCACGGTCGAGCCGGTGGGGTCGATCGCCACGTACTCGGGCTCGGGGTCCGAGGGCGTGTCGACGCCCGCGAGGTCGGCCTCGGTCAGCTCGACCTTGCGCAGCTCCCAGTCGGCCGGCGAGTTCTTCGACGGGAGGTCGACGAGCTGCACGAAGCCGCCGGGCGCCTGCGGGAGGTCGCCCTTCTTGCCGCCGGCAGGCTTGAACTCCTCGTCGCGCTGGTTCTCGATGGCGATCGCCGCGTGCTTCTTGTCCGGCGTGAGGGCGATCGAGTCGGGCTGGCCGCCGAGGTCGAACCGGCGGACCACGCCCTGCGTGGCCAGGTCGACGACGACGAGCTTGCCGCTCGGTGCGGTGAACGACTCGGACGTGTCCACGACGACGAGGACGTATCCGCCGACGACGGCGACCGAGGTCGGCTCGGCGTGCGCGCCGACGTTCAGGTCCGCCGCGAGGTCGAGCGTGCCCTTCCCGACGGGGTTCGCCGGGTCCGTGATGTCGACGAAGCCGATCCGGCGCGCGAGGGCGTCGGTGTGGATGAACGTCTTGCCGTCCTCGCTCACCGCGGAGATCTCCGCGACCGTGGGGTCGGCGGCCGCGGCGGTGGCGGGGCGGTTGAGGTAGACGGGGTAGGTCGCCAGACGGTGGAACGTCTGGTCGGCGGCCGGCGCGGTCCAGCCCGCGGCGGACCACCCGGGGGCAGGTGCGTCGGCGGCGTGCGCGACGAGCGCTCCGCCGAGGGTCGAGACCGCGGCGACGGCGAGCGTCGTCGTCACGGCGGTCAGGGTGCGGCCGCGACGACGCGGGGGCACAGGCAGCATCGAGTTCCTCCAGGTGACGGGGGTGTCGGTCGAGGCTCTCGGGCCCCGGTGTCGTCGGGCGGACGTCCAGGTGAACGGCGGCAGGCGGGCCGACGACGGCACGGTGAGCCCCGCCACCTGAGACGATCGGGGTGTGCCTCACACCGATGCCCACGCCCACGCCGCCGACCTCGCCGCCTTCGTCACCGCGTCGCCCTCGTCGTTCCATGCCGCCCACGAGGTGGCCCGCCGGGCCGTCGCGGCCGGGTTCACCCCGCTCGACGAGTCCGCGGAGTGGCCCACCGGACCGGGCCGGCACGTCGTGGTGCGCGACGGCGCCGTCATCGCCTGGGTGGTCCCGCCGACCGCCGGCCCGACGACGCCCGTGACGGTGCTCGGCACCCACACCGACTCGCCGGGCTTCAAGCTCAAGCCCACGCCGGACGCCTCGCGCGCGGGCTGGCGGCAGGCGTCGGTCGAGGTCTACGGCGGCCCGCTGCTCAACTCCTGGCTCGACCGCGAGCTGGCCGTCGCCGGCCGGATCGCGACCCGCTCCGGGGAGCACCTGGTGCGGACCGGGCCGCTGCTGCGCATCCCGCAGCTCGCGATCCACCTGGACCGGCAGGTCAACGATGGCCTCACGCTCGACAAGCAGCGCCACACCCAGCCGGTGTGGGGGCTCGGTGACGCGCCCGGGCTGCTCGCAGCCGTCGTCGGCGACGTGTGCGACCCGGCCGACGTGCTCGGCTGGGACCTCACGCTCGTCGACACGCAGGAGCCGCGGACGTTCGGGGCCGACGACGAGCTGTTCGCCTCCCCGCGCCTGGACAACCTGCTCTCCACGCACGCCGCCCTGACGGCCCTGCTCCTCGCCGACTCCGAGGACATCACGGTGCTCGCGGCGTTCGACCACGAGGAGGTCGGCTCGGAGACCCGCTCGGGCGCGGCCGGCCCGTTCCTGTCGGACGTGCTGGCGCGCATCCGCTCCGGCCTCGGTGCCGACGCCGAGCAGGCGCACCGGGCGCTCGCGTCGTCGGTCTGCGTCTCGAGCGACGTCGGCCACTCCGTGCACCCGAACTACGCCGAGCGGCACGACCCGACGACGGTCCCGGTCGCGGGCGGCGGGCCCATCCTCAAGATCAACGCGAACCAGCGCTACGCGACCGACGCGGTCGGGATCGCGCTGTGGACCGCCGCGTGCGAGCGCGCGGGCGTGCCGAGCCAGAGCTTCGTCTCCAACAACGCCGTGCCCTGCGGCTCGACCATCGGGCCGATCACCGCGACGCGGCTGGGCCTGCGGACGGTCGACGTCGGCGTGCCGATCCTGTCGATGCACTCGGCGCGCGAGCTGACCGCGGTCGTCGACCCGTGGTACCTGACGCGCGCGATGTACGCGTTCCTCAGTCCCGCGCGGTGAGCACGACCGGGCCGTCGCGGGTGATCGCGACCGTGTGCTCGGCGTGCGCGGCGATCGACCCGTCCGCGGTGCGGATCGTCCAGCCGTCGGGGTCGATCACGTAGCCGTCGCCGCCGGCCATGAACCACGGCTCGATCGCGATGACCAGGCCCGGGTTGAGCTTGAGCCCGGTCCGGGCGCGGCCGAGGTTCGGCACGTGCGGGTCCTCGTGCATCGTGCGGCCGACGCCGTGGCCACCGAAGTCCGCGTTGATCCCGTAGCCGCCGGCGCGGCCGATCTTCCCGATCGCCTCGGAGACGTCGCCCATCCGGCCGCCGGGCTTCGCTGCGGCGATGCCGGCCGCGAGCGCGCGCTCGGTCGTCTCGACGAGCTTCGTCGCCTCGGGCGTCGTCGTGCCGATCTGGAAGGTCAGCGCGGAGTCCGCCACCCAGCCCTGCAGCTGCGCGGCGAAGTCGATGCTCAGCACGTCGCCGTCCTGCAGGACGTAGTCGCTGGGCAGCCCGTGCAGCGCGGCGTCGTTGACCGAGGTGCACAGCACGCCCGGGTACGGCATCGCGCCGAACGACGGGTGGTAGCCCAGGTAGACGGAGTGCGCGCCGGCCGCGTCGATCATCTGGTGCGCGTGGCGGTCCAGGTCCTTGAGGGTCATGCCCTCGCGCGCGACCTCGCGCAAGGAGGACAGGACGCTCGCGATGAACTTCCCGGCGGGGCGCATCGCGTTGACTTCGGCAGGGGTCTTGAGGGCCACGGCTCCCACCCTGCCAGAGTTCGGGCAGGAAACAGCCCGTGGGCTGGGCCCCTCGACGGGGCCCTGCCGCGATGGACGAGATCGCGGCTCCCACGGGCTGCGGTGACTGCCGGGTATTCGCTCGCCGCCCTGCCGGAGGTCCGGCGGAGCCTGCGGGCGGATCAGCAATCCGTCCGAGTACTCGGGCGACTAGCGGGCAGTCACCTCACGCGTCCAAGAAGACTTCATGTCTCAGACCACCTCCTTCCAGTGTTCCTCGACCGTACGTCCGCTCCGTGTGACGTGCCAAGCGTTTTCTCCGAGAAGGGAACACGTGCCGTACGGGCGGGGTTGCGAGGTGCCATGACCACCATCGGAATCATCGGCAGCGGCCACATCGGCGGCACGCTCGCCCACCTGGCCGTCCAGCACGGCTACGACGTCGTCGTCTCCAACTCCCGCGGGCCCGAGACCCTCGTGGACCTCGTCGGCGAGCTCGGCGACCGCGCCCGCGCCGCGACCGCGACGGAGGCCGCCGAGGCCGGCGACTTCGTCGTCGTCAGCGTCCCGTTCCTCGCCGTCGACCAGGTGCCCGTCGAGCAGCTCCAGGGCAAGGTCGTGATCGACACGAACAACTACTACTGGGAGCGCGACGGCCACCACGAGGCCCTCGACTCCGGGGCCACCACCTCGGCCGAGGTCCTCGCCGAGCACCTCGGCAGCGACCAGGTCGTCAAGGCGTTCAACCACATCCAGTCCGACCACCTCGGCTCGCAGGGCAAGCCGTCGGGCACCCCCGGCCGCCGCGCGCTGGCCATCGCGGGCGACTCTGACTCTGCCAAGTCGACCGCGGCCGCGTTCATCGACCGGATCGGCTTCGACGTCGTGGACGCCGGCGACCTCGCCGAGGGCTGGCGCTACCAGCGCGACCTGCCCGCCTACGGCCCGGAGCTCGACGCGGCCGGCCTGACGCAGGCCCTGGCCGCCGCCACCCGCTGACCCCGGCCCCCCCTGCCGGCCGTTCTCGCGGCCGTCGCGCGTCCACGCGGACGCATCCCGCCGCACTTGTGACGGATGTGGCCTCCTGAGCACTCGATCTGGTCTCAGGAGGCCACTCCTGCACCAAGTGCGGCGGGATCGGTCGCGTTCCGGGGCGCCGCGCGGGAACCTGGAGCGATGGACACCCCTCCGCGCGCCGTCCCGAACACGCACGAGGGCCTCGACTTCTCGATCTCCGCGACCGTCCTCGAGTCCCGCGACGCCAACGCCCTGGCCGACTTCTACGAGTCTCTGCTCGGCTGGGTCCGGATCCACGACGAGCCCGGCTGGGCGATGCTCCGCCCGCCGCAGGGCGGCACGGGCCTCTCGTTCAGCAGCGACCCGCTCTACGAGCCGCCGGTCTGGCCCGCGGACGCCGGGCACCAGCAGATGCAGCTGCACCTGGACGTGCTGGTCAGCGACCTGCCGCGCGGCGTCGAGCACGCGCTGGCCCGCGGTGCCCGGCTGGCCGAGCACCAGCCGCAGGAGCACGTGCGCGTGCTGCTCGACCCGGCCGGCCACCCCTTCTGCTTCTTCGACGAGAACGGGTGACCCCGGCCGACGCGGTCGCGCTCGCGACGCGGCACGATGCCAGACTCGGCCGATGCCGAGCCTGAGCCCAGCCACCCTCGCGGTCGTGCGGCGCGTCTGGGCGGCACGACTGCGGGTCGACGAGCAGGCGCTGACATCGCCCGGGGTCGTTCTCGTCGAGCGGGACGACATGGACGCGGTCGTCATCGTGGCGCTGGGCGACACGGTCGTCGCCACGGGACCCGTCCCCGCGCTGAGCGCCCTGGCGCCCCTCGGTGCGGGTCGGCTGCTCGACCTGCCGGACCTGCTCCAGGCGCTCCGTGACCATGCGCCGGACCCGATCGGTTCGGCGAGCCTGGCCTACGCCGAGCCCACCGCGGGCGCACCCGCCGAGCTCGCGACGGACGACGACGTCCGACATGTCGTGGAGGCCTGCAGCGAGGCGGACCAGGACGAGAGCGGCATCCGGGAGATGCCGACGCGCGTCGTGGCCCGGGAGGACGGGCGTCCCGTCGCGCTCGCCGGCTACGAGGTCTGGGACGACGCGGTGGCCCACCTCGGAGTCCTCGTCGTGCCCGACGCCCGTGGCCGCGGACTCGCACGCACCGCGGCGCGGGCCGCGATGGACCACGCGCCCGGGCTCGTCCCGCAGTGGCGCGCGTCGGTCGATAACCCCGCGTCGAAGGCGGTCGCCGACCGGCTCGGCTTCGTCCGGACCGGTCTGCAGATCGCGATCGACGTCAGTCGGTCTGGTCCGGGACGAGGGTGAGCCCGCGCGGCTGAGGCTCGGCGCGGAGCTCCGCCTCGAGGGCCTCAATGAGGGCGTCGGGCACCTCGTCGCGCTCGTCGGTGCCGTAGATCAGCTCGACGCCGTCGTCGCGCACGACGCCCAGGTAGCGCGGCTGCACCATCGGGTCACGCGGTGCGCCGGGCGCCTTGCCTCCGGGGATCGACTCGAGCATCGGGCCACCCTAAGCGGCGAGCCGGGTCGCGATGTCGATCGCCCGGTGGGCCAGGTGGTCCAGGGCGGCGAGCTCCTTGTCGCCCAGCGGTGCGTCGTTGTCCGCGCCGCTCGCGTGCGAGACGCCGTACGGGTTGCCGTCGGCGAACTTCAGCGGGTCGGTGTATCCGGGCGCGACGACGATGCCGCCGAAGTGGGCGACCATCCGGTAGATCGCGAGCAGCGTCGTCTCCTGGCCGCCGTGCGCTGTCTGCGAGGACGTGAACGCCGCGTACACCTTGTCGGCGAGCCTGCCCTCGGACCACAGCGGGCCGAGCTGGTCGATGAACTGCTGGAACTGGCTCGTGACGTTGCCGAACCGGGTCGGTGAGCCGAGCAGGACGACGTCGGCCCAGGCGATGTCGTCCGGCTCCGCGACGGGCTCGTCGGCCAGTGCCGCCACGTGCTCGGCCCACTCCGGGTTGGAATCGATCGCCTCGCGCGGCGCGATCTCGCGCACGTGGCGACGTCGGACCTCAGCCCCCGTGCCGGCGGCGGCCTGCTCCAGCCGCTCCGCCATCGCCTGCAGGCTTCCGGTGGCGGAGTAGTAGACGATCGCGACGCGGACGCTCATGGGGGCTCCTTCGTGGTGGGGACCCCTCGATCGTCACCCGCTGCCCGCGGTCCCGCACCTCGGTTGCACGCATGGTTGAACGACACGCCGCGAGATCTGCGGCGTGTCGTTCAACCAGCGATGCAGCGCCCGACGAGGGCCGCGAGCTACCCCTGCTCCACCAGGAACTGCGTGTACGCGGGGACGGTGAGGAACGTCGGGAAGTCCTCCGCGAGCGCGACCTGCTCGAACAGGGTGGCCGCGTCGTCGAACCGGTCACCCTCGGAGCGCGGGACCGCGGCGAGGACGGCGGCGAGCTCGGAGCGCACCAGCGCGGCGGTGATCGTCGTCCCCTCGGCGGTGACGACCTCCTGGTGCACCCACTGCCACACCTGCGACCGCGAGATCTCCGCGGTCGCCGCGTCCTCCATGAGGTTGTCGAGCGCCGCCGCCCCCACGCCGCGCAGCCACGACTCGAGGTACCGGACCGCCACGGAGACGTTCGCCCGCAGCCCGTCGTCGGTCACGGTTCCGCCGGCCGACGGGATGTCGAGCAGCTCGGCCGCGGTGACGTGCACGTCGGACCGCAGCAGGTCGCGCTGGTCGACCCGGGAGCCGAGGAACGCGTCGAACGCCTCGCGCGCGACCGGCACGAGGTCCGGGTGCGCGACCCAGGTGCCGTCGTACCCCTGCCCGGCCTCGCGCCGCTTGTCCGCGCGCACCTGCTCGAGCGCCCGCGCCGTGACCTCGGGATCGCGCCGGTTGGGGATGAACGCGCTCATCCCGCCGATCGCCTGCGCGCCGCGGCGGTGGCAGGTCGAGACCAGCAGCTCGGTGTACGCCTTCATGAACGGGACGGTCATCGTCACCTGCGACCGGTCCGGAAGGACGAAGCGCGGGCCGCGGTTCCGGAAGTTCTTGATGACGCTGAAGATGTAGTCCCACCGGCCCGCGTTCAGGCCGGCGCAGTGGTCGCGCAGCTCGTAGAGGATCTCCTCCATCTCGAACGCGGCCGTGATCGTCTCGATGAGGACCGTCGCGCGGATCGTGCCGTACCGCAGGCCGAGGTAGGTCTCGGTGAACCGGAACACCTCGTCCCACAGCCGCGCCTCGAGGTAGCCCTCCAGCTTGGGCAGGTACAGGTACGGGCCGCGGCCCGAGTCGATCAGTGCCTGCGCGTTGTGGAACAGGTACAGGCCCGCGTCGACGAGGCTCGCGGAGGCGGCGCCGTGCTGGCCCGCCCGGTCGACGAAGTCGAGGTGCTTCTCGGTCAGGTGCCAACCGCGGGGGCGGAAGACGATCGTCGGCGTCTCCTCGCCCACGACGTACGAGCGGCCCTCGTCGGTCGTGAAGTCGACCTGCCCGCGGATCGCGTCGAACAGGTTGAGCTGGCCGCCGACGACGTTCGTCCACGTGGGGCTCATCGCGTCCTCGTGGTCCGCGAGCCACACCTTCGCGCCCGAGTTCAGCGCGTTGACCGTCATCTTGCGGTCGGTCGGGCCGGTGATCTCGACCCGACGGTCCTCGAGCCCGGGACCGGGACCGGCAACGCGCCACGCCGGGTCGGCGCGGATGCCCGCGGTCAGGGGCTGGAACTGGGGGTCCATGCCGTTCGAGAACCGGTCGCGGCGGTGCTGCCGGCCGAGCAGCAGGTCGTGGCGACGGCCGGCGAACCGGGTGTGCAGGTCGGTGAGGAAGTCGAGCGCCTCCGACGTGAGGATCTCGGCGGTGCCGGGGACGGCCGGGCCGGTGATGTCGAGGCGCGGGCGGGCGAACGGGTCGGTCAGCCGGTTGCGGCTGGGCGACGGGGTGATGACGGTCATGGGACTGCTCCTGTCGAAAAGTCAGTGGCTGAACTGCGCCGTCTCGGTGGAGCCCGCGAGCGCGAGGGTGGCGCTGTCGGGGCTGATGGCGGTGGCGACGCGGTCGAAGTAGCCGGTGCCGACCTCGCGCTGGTGTCGCGTCGCGGTGTACCCGGCGGCCTCGGAGGCGATCTCGGCCTCCTGCAGCTCGACGTAGGCGGACATGCCCGACGACGCGTAGCCGCTGGCCAGCGCGAACATCGAGTGGTTGAGGGCGTGGAAGCCGGCGAGGGTGATGAACTGGAACGCGTACCCGTGGCCGGCGAGCTCGCGCTGGAACCGCGCGATCTGGTGGTCGGACAGGTGCTGGCGCCAGTTGAACGACGGCGAGCAGTTGTAGGCGAGCAGCTTTCCCGGGAACTCGTCGTGGATCCGCTCCGCGAACTCGATGGCGAGCCCGATGTCCGGCGTCGAGGTCTCCACCCAGATCAGGTCGGCGTGCGGCGCGTAGGCGGACGCCCTCGCTACGACCGCGTCGAGGCCGGGCCGCACCCGGTAGTACCCCTCGGCGGTGCGCTCGCCGGTGAGGAAGGGCTCGTCGCGGGGATCGACGTCGGACGTCAGGAGGTCAGCACCCAGCGAGTCGGTCCGGGCGACGACGACGGTCGGCACCCCGGCCACGTCGGCGGCCAACCGCGCCGCGGACAGCGTGCGCACGTGCTGCGACGTCGGGACCAGCACCTTGCCGCCCAGGTGACCGCACTTCTTCTCCGCCGCGAGCTGGTCCTCCCAGTGCACCCCCGCGGCACCGGCCGCGATCATCGCGTGCATGAGCTCGTAGGCGTTGAGCGACCCGCCGAAGCCGGCCTCCGCGTCGGCGACGATCGGCGCCAGCCACTCGCGGCTGCGGCGGCCGTTCTCGGCGACGTCGATCTGGTCGGCGCGCAGCAGCGCGTTGTTGATCCGCCGCACGACGGCCGGCACGGAGTTGACCGGGTACAGGGACTGGTCCGGGTACGTCTGACCCGAGAGGTTCGCGTCGGCGGCCACCTGCCAGCCGGACAGGTAGATCGCCTCGAGGCCAGCCCGGACCTGCTGGACCGCCTGGTTGCCGGTCAGCGCGCCCAGCGCGGGGACGTGGGTCCGCGAGTGCAGCAGCTCCCACAGGCGCTCGGCCCCCCTGCGGGCGAGCGTCGGCTCCTCGCGCACCGATCCACGCAGCGCGACGACGTCCTGCGCGGTGTGGGTGCGGCGGATGCCGGCCCACCGCGGGTCGAGCTCCCAGTCCGCGGCGAGCTCGTCGGCCGTCTGCGTCTGGTCGCCGGGGCGGACCGTCGTGCCACCCGACGTCGTTGCCGGGTGAGTCTGCGTGGTCATGGCTGCCTCCTTCGATCTGTGCGTTCTTCTCGGCCCTGTGGCCTGACCACCACGTTCCTGCACGCAGTCACGTTCTTCCCCCGCCGGGTGCGCAGAAGATCGGCGTTCCTTCTCCTGGACGGAAGCCTGGCGGCGTGTGACGGTGGGAGGCATGACGACGACGTCCACCACCACGGCCTCCGGGGGCATCGACACCCTCGTGCTGGGCCGGCGCATCCGGCACCTGCGCACGGCGCGGAACATGACGCTCGACGACCTCGGCGCGGCCGTCGGGCGCGCGGCCTCGCAGGTCTCGATGCTGGAGAACGGGCACCGCGAGCCCAAGCTGTCCCTGCTCGCCGTCGTCGCCGACGCGCTCGAGGTGCCGCTGGCCGAGCTGCTGCGCACGGACCCGCCCAGCCGCCGCGCCGCGATGGAGATCGAGCTCGAGCGCGCCCAGCGCGGCCCGCTGTTCGCCAACCTCGCCGTCCCGCCGGTCAAGGTCGGCCGCTCGCTGCCGGCCGACGCGCTCGAGGCGCTGGTCCGGCTGCAGAACGAGGTGCAGCGCCTGCTCACCGAGAACGCCGCGACGCCGGAGGAGGCCCGCCGCGCCAATGCCGAGCTGCGCGCCCGGATGCGCGCGCAGGACAACTACTTCCCCGAGCTCGAGGACCACGCACGGCGCCTGCTGACCGCCATCGGCCACCCGGGTGGTCCGCTCTCGCAGCGCTCGACCGCGGACATCGCCGCGCACCTCGGCTTCTCGCTGCACTACGTCCAGGACCTGCCGCACTCCACGCGCACGGTCACCGACCTGGCCAACGGCCGGATCTACCTGCCCCAGGGCAACCCCGGGTTCAGCGACGGGCGCTCACCGCTGCTGCAGGCGATCGCCAGCCACGTGCTCGGCCACGCCGAGCCGGCCGACTACGGCGACTTCCTGCGCCAGCGCGTGGAGGCCAACTACCTCGCCGCGGCGCTGATGATCCCCGAGGACGGCGCGGCGCCGTTCCTGCAGGCCGCGAAGAACGAGCGGCGCCTGTCCGTCGAGGACCTGCGCGACGCGTTCGCGGTGCCGTACGAGACCGCGGCCCACCGCTTCACCAACCTCGCGACCCAGCACCTGGGCATCCGGGTGCACTTCATGAAGGTCCACGAGGGCGGCACGCTGCACAAGGCGTACGAGAACGACGGCGTCGTGTTCCCCTCGGACCCGCTGGGCGCGATCGAGGGCCAGCCGGTGTGCCGGCAGTGGACCGCGCGCGTCGTCTTCACGCTCGCCGACCGGTTCACGCCGTACTACCAGTACACCGACACCCCGTCGGGCACGTACTGGTGCACCTCCCGGGTCCAGACCTCCTCGCAGGGCGCGTTCTCGGTCTCGGTGGGCGTGCCGTTCGCGCACGTGCGCTGGTTCCGCGGCCGCGAGACGACGGAACGGTCCGCGTCGCGCTGCCCCGAGCCGACGTGCTGCCGCGAGGCGCCGCCCGAGCTCGCCGCACGGTGGGCGACGCAGTCGTGGCCGTCGGCCCGGCCGCACGCGTCGCTGCTCGCGGCGCTGCCGGTCGGGGTGTTCCCCGGGGTGGACACCACCGAGGTGTACCGGTTCCTCGACCGGCACGCGCCGGAGCAGTAGGTCAGCCCTTCTGCTGGTCCAGGTACTCCTTGGCCTTGTCGACCACGTCGTCGACCTTGGTGTCGGTCCCGTCGCCCGTCTTCGCCTTCACGGCCTCGGCCGCCTTGTCGAGCGCGTCCTTGGCCTGCTCCTCGTGGCCTCCGAGCGCACCCTTCGCCTTGTTGACCAGATCGTCGAGCCCCATCGCCGTCTCCTCGCGTCGCTCTTCCTGGACCACCACCATGCCCTCGCCCGACGCCAGGCGCACGTGTGGGTGGTCGGCGGGACGATGTCCGGAAGATCCAGATCGACGAGAGGCACCGCCATGGACATCCGCATCGAGCTCATCCTCGTCCCCGTCACGGACGTGGACCGAGCCAAGTCGTTCTACGCCGACCAGGTCGGCTTCGTCGTCGACCATGACGTGCGCGTCTCGGAGACGCTGCGGTTCGTCCAGCTGACGCCGCCGGGGTCGGCCTGCTCGATCGCGATCGGCGAGGGGATCATCGACACCGTCCCCGGCTCGATGAAGGGGATCCAGGTGGTCGTCGACGACGCCGACGAGACACGGGCGTTCCTCGTGGCCAACGGCGTCGACGCCCCCGAGGTCCAGGAGCTGGCGTGGGGGCGGTTCACGGGGTTCTCGGACCCGGACGGCAACGAGTGGTCGATCCAGCAGCTGCCGCCTCGCGCGTGAGGTGGCGTGACCAGCCTCAGGCCTGGTCGCGCTGGGTGGGGACCTCGTTGATCGTGCGCTGCATGGGCGTCGTGCGCCCCTCGACGCGCAGGGGACCAGTCTCGGACAGGAACAGGTTGGGCTCCGTGAACGCGTGGTTCACCGGGGCGGCGGTGGCGACGGCGCCGTTCGACTGCTCGCTCATCGTCGTCCTCCTCTCGTGCGTGGAACTTCCATCAGAACCCCGAGCCGGAGCGCGGGAGTGGGACCAACGGCCGACTGTAGCCACGGGCCCTGGGCGACCGACCTCGCAAATCAGGACACCTGGGGACATCTCCACGGACACCCGTGGCAGAAATCACCCCGGTGGCGACCAGGCGCGCGACCCGCGGGTGAGCCGTCACGGCGCGCCGGGAGCGGTCGTGTCAGTGGTCGGGCGCACCCTGGAGACATGGTGACGATCTCCTGCTCCTGCGGCTCGGTCTCGACCACGCGCCGCAACCCGCTGCGCGGCCTGTCCCTCGAGGACCGGGTCGAGCTCGTCCGCGCCGCCTACTCGGTCCACGCGGGGTTCGCGACGCTCGAGGTCGACGCGTCCTGGCACCCCGCGCAGGACGACGCATCCGAGGCGTGCGTGGTGCTGCTCGACCTCGACGCGCTCGATGCGACCGACGGCCTCGACGAGGAGGAGGCGCGCTGCCTGCGCAACCTGCTCGAGGTCGCGCACGTTCGCGGGCGCCTCCTCCCGCCGCTGGTGACCGTCGACGGCGTGCAGTTCCGCGTCGCTCCTGCCGACGTGTTCACGGGCGACGTGACGTACTTGGTGCACGACGGGGCCACGACCCTGCTCGAGCACACGGGGCCGCTCGAGCGTGCCCTGCTCGAGGAGATCGTCGGGCTGCACCGCGCCTTCGGGCCTGCCGCCCTCGTGCAGGTGGACGGCCTCGCGCCGCGCATCGGGCTCCGCGCCGCGATGGACGGCGTGCTGCGCGCGAGGACCCCGTCGGTCGCCTGACAGCCGGTCGCGGTTAGGCCGATCGGGTGAGCAGCCCGGTACGGTTCCCGCATGTCTCCCGCGCCTCAGCACGACCGCGCCGCCGGGCCGCCCCGCGCGACGGCGGTGCTCCGCGCCTTCGCAGTGATCGTCGCCGTCGTCGGCGTCGTGGCCGCAGCAGCGCTCGCCGGGCGGGGCGACCCGAGCCCGACCGTCGAGCCGCCGGTCGCCGAGCAGCCGAGCGCGCCAGCGACGTCGGCGGCCCCGTCGTCCCCCGCTCCGTCACCCTCCAGGTCGTCGGCGACCCCGACGACGACTCCGAAGCCGTCCGCTTCGTCACGGGCGTCAACGACTCCGACAGCGACGAGGTCGTCGCGCCCATCCGCCGCCCCCACGCGCGCCGCGAAGACCACCGCGAAGCCGACCACGGCCAAGGCCGAGCCCAAGCCCACCCGCAGGGCCGCAAGCCCGAAGCCCAGCACCAAGGCTGAGACAGCACCCCGGTCCCTGGTCGACGAGATCGTCACGCGCACCAACGCCGAGCGGGCGAAGGCCGGCCTCCCGGCCCTCAAGGTATCGAGCTGCGCCACGAAGCAGGCCGCGTCCCGCACCGCCGTGCTCGTCGCCGAGGACCGCTTCGAGCACGACCTGCTCGACCCGATCGTCGAGGCGTGCGGGATCGGCACGGTCGGGGAGAACCTCGCCCTCGGCTACCCCACGGCCACGGCGGTCGTCGCCGGCTGGATGGGCTCGGCCGGGCACAAGGCGAACATCCTCGGCGAGCATTACACGAAGATCGGCGTCGGCTGCACGAAGGGCCCGAAGGGGCAGCTCTGCGCGCAGGTGTTCCTGGGCTGATCAGACGGCTGATCAGCTCGCGGTCGTCACCGGCACGCCGGCGAGCTCGAACGAGCCCGGCGTGACGATCACGTCGACCGCGGACGCGGGAGCGACCGGCGCGGGGAACGTCGCCACGAACCGCGTGGGCGCACCGGCCACCAGGTCGACGGTGCCCAGCTGGTCGGTCGACCACGTCTGGCCGGTGTTCGACAGCACCGAGTACTGCACGAGGTTCTCGCGGTCGACCACCAACGGTCGCGACAGGCCCGGCACCAGGTCGTGCGCACGCGCGGGCGCCCCGCCGACCTGCTCGACCAGCACGCTGACCTGCATGACGTTGCCCCGCACGACGACCGACTCGACCCCGACCCGCACCTTCGCACCCGGGACGTCCGGCGACTCGGCCATCGTGTCGGCGAGGACCCCCTCCCAGGTCGGCACGGCACGCACGGCCGCCGACCCGGTCGGCGCGGTCGTCGACGTCGTCGCGGTGGCGGTCGGGCTCGGGGTGGCCGAACCCTCGTAACGGAGCTCGACCCGCCGGTTGGCGGCCCGCGCCGCGTCGACGTCGTCGCCCGACTCGCTCTCCTTGAGCTTCGACTCCCCGTACCCGCGCACCTCGAGGTCGAGGTCGGGCCGCGCGTCGGCGACGGCGGCCGCCACGGCCTTCGCCCTCCGCTCCGAGAGCGCCTGGTTGTGGGAGGGGGTGTCCACGGAGTCGGTGTGCCCGTCGACGTGCAGGGTCGCCGACTTCGGCACGTCGTCGACGAGCTGGCCGATGCGCTTCTTCGCGTTGGCAGACAGCTTGTCGCTGTCCGAGGTGAACAGGATGTCGGAGGCGAGCGTCACGACGGTCTCGCCGGAACCCGTGGAGACGTCACCGAGCTGTTTGACGGCGTACGTCGGGTCGTAGGTCCTCGTCGTGAGGATCCCCGTGAGGTTGTCGTACGTGCGGACGTTGAAGAGGCTGGTCAGCATCCCGTCCGTGATCGGCGGGAGGTCGTCGAGCGTGAGGACGTCGTCGGCCGCCGTCGCCGCCGTGGGTGCGACGAGCACGAGGGCGGCCGCGAGCGCGGCGGTGCGGAGCGAGCGGCGCACGGGTCAGCCCTCGTAGGTCAGCGGGAGGTTCTCGAACGGGGGCCACGCCGGTGTGAGCTGCAGGTCGAGCACCTCCGCGCGGGACTGGGGTGCGGCGAACCAGGCCTGGTAGAGCACGGGCGTGCCGTTGGTGACCCCGGTGGAGACGTCCGTCTCCCACTCGAGCCCGGTGTTCGAGAGCACGAAGTACTGCGTGAGGCCGATCGTGTCGTTCAGCACGGGCCGCAGGTTCTGGTCGGTCATGTCGGACAGGGTGACGGTGTCGTCCGCCGCCACCGAGGTGAAGTGGGGTGTGAGGACCACGCGCAGCTCGGTCGTCTTGCCCGAGACCACCAGCGACTGGATCACCACGTCGACCGTGTCCTCCGGCGAGCCCGGGACGGAGAACGTCGCGCTCGCCAGGCCGTCGCCCTCGAGCGACGCGGCGTCGTCGCCGACCGTCGCAGCCGTCGCAGACCCACTGGGGGTGGGGCCCGTCGACCCTGTCGGCGACGGCTCGTCACGGTCCCCGGTGCAGCCCGCGAGCGCGAGCACCGCTCCGACGACGGTGGCGACGACGACTCTCCTGCGCACGAATTGCCCCCCGATGTCCGATCGTGCTCCGCAGGCTAGCCGACGACCGTCGAGGACCCGGCGCCGGGCGGCATCTCGTGTGATGCAGGTCACACCGTCTGGACGTGACGAATCGATGCCCCCCGGGGACTTACCCACTGAGCGCATCGGAGGCGTCAAGGGGCCGTCTCCGGACCCGCGACCACGCGCCGCCACCCGAGGAGGGATCGGGTGGCGGCCGCGCTGGTCCCGATCAGGTCGCAGTCGGGGCACATCACCCGCCGAACGCGGCGCACGACGACCCGCGATGGGGCAAGATGACGGCGACCGACACTCGAGCTGCCCCCCTGCGCTCGGGTGTCGGTCCTTTGCTGTCACCCGGCTGGGTCGGCGCCGGGCGCGCCGACGACGAGGGTCCGCAGGCAGATCGCCTCAGGGACCTTCGACCCGCGCCGGGCAGGCGATGCCGCGTCACGGTGGGGCCATGACTGCGCTGCTCGTCTTCGAGTCCATGTACGGGAGCACGGCCGCGATCGCCGAGGCCATCGCCGCGGGCCTGGCCGACGTCCGCGTCCCGGCGACGGTCTGCGAGGTGGGGCTGGCGCCGACGGACGACGCACCGAGCCTCCTGATCGTCGGTGCGCCGACCCACCAGCGCGGCCTGTCGACGCCACGCACCCGTGAGACCGCCCGGGGCGGTGTCGACGCGACGGTCTCGCCCGGTGACGGCGTGCGTGAGTGGCTCGACGAGCTCGCAGCCGGCGCACGCGGCCGATCCGTCGCCGTGTTCGACACCGCGCTCCCCGGCCGCCTCGCCGGCTCCGCCGCGCACACGATCGCCCGCCGGTTCACCAAGGCAGGTGCGACTCTCGTCGTCCCGCCGGAGTCCTTCGCCGTGACGGGCCGCAGCAGCGGGCTCCGGTCGGACGAGGTCGAGCGCGCGCGGCAGTGGGGGCGCTCCCTGGCCCTGTTCGCGGCCGCCGCCGCAACCAGGGTCGGGTGAGCCCGCACCAGGCGCCTCGGGCAATTTCACCCGCGAACGGCGCGCCGCACAGGGGACGCACAGCAACGATGTGACCTTCGGCCACCACCAGCGGAGGACCCCCATGACCCGCACGACCCGCCTCACCGCCGTCCTCGCCGGCGGCCTCCTCGTCACGGCGCTGGCCGCCGGGTGCGACAGCAGCGCCGAGACGCCGGCGTCGGCACCCTCGACGACCGCGACCGAGGCAGCGACCGAGGCAGCGACCGAGGCGCCCGCCGACGCCGAGTCCTCCGACCTCGCCGCCCAGGGGGACGACCTCGAGGAGTTCGTCACGGCCGTGCAGCCGCAGCTCGACGGGCTCATCGACACCTTCGACGGGCTGTACTCCGCGATCACCCTCACGGCGGTGCGTCCCAGCACCATCGAGTACACCTACACGTACGCCGAGCAGGTCGACGCCGCCGCAGCCGATGCCCTGGACGACACGGTCCCCGCGCTCCAGGGCGTCGTGGACTCGGCGGTCGTCCCGGCCATGGAGAAAGCCGGGATCACGATCGAGCCCAAGGTGGCCTACACGTACGTCAACGCCGACGGGTCGCAGCTGTGGACCCACACGTTCGAGCCGTCGTCGTAGGCCGGGCTCACGGCGGGGCTCACGGCACGACCGGGCGCCGACGCACCAGCGCCAGCGCGGCTCCCGCGACGCAGAGCACGGCTCCCGCCAGCGCGGCGTCGACCGGCAACGACGCGGGGATGCCCAGGTAGGTCGTGAACCCGAGGATGCGGTGCAGGCCCCACGGGAGCAGCACCATCTGGTCGTTCCACGTGCTGAGCACGGTCTCGAGGCCGATGCCGGCGACGACGACGCCCCCGACGAGGAGCACCGTTCCGACCGCCGTCGTGACCACGCCCACCGCGCGTCGGCGCGTCATCGAGGAGCCGCTGCGCAGCGCCGCGCACGTCGCCACGAAGAGCCAGCAGAAGCCGGCGAACGCGACGGTCACGTAGGCCGCCCGCTGGCCCGGCAACGTCCAGAAGCCGAACCAGTAGCGCCCCGGCCCTCGCCAGGCGAGCACGGCGAGCAGCAGCGTCGTGCGCAGCAGCGCGACGCCGCCGATCGCCGCCAGCACGGGCCAGCGCCGCCGCCCGGCGAGCGCCCAGGTCACGAGGGCGAACAGGAGCCACGCACCGAGCGTCGCCGCGACGTGCACGGGCGCCGCGAACCATGTGTACACAAGCCGTGACGCAACAAGTACAAGGAGCGGGAGGGCCCCGACCACGATGCGGTCCACGCGGCCGAGCGCGTGCTCGCCGCCCAGCCGCCAGGGTCTCGTCGCGCCGATCCACAGCACCCGCAGGCCACGGTGGCCGGCGAACCGCGGGGCGCCCCGAGACCACGCCCCCAGACCCAGCGCGAGCAGGACGAGGACGAGCAGACCGCGCGCGGTCCAGGACATCGCGACGTCCCGGTCGGCGCGCTCCAGGCCCAGGTCGGCGGCGGTGAAGTTGTACGCGGGCAGGTCGAGGTCGTTCCCGTAGCGCTCCTCGTGCCCGGCGCGTGCCGCCGCGAACCGCGCCTCGGCGGCCCGCCAGGCGGTGCGCGCGGAGGCCGAGCCGGTGTCGAGCCACTGCGCGCGGCGCAGCATCGTCTCGCGGTACGCGTCGAGGGTCGTCAGCAGGTCCTGCTCGTACTCCGCTGCGGCCAGGAGCGCCTCGCGCTGCGCCGGGTCCGTCCACGTCGATGAGGGTGTGCTCGCGATGACGTCCCGCATGGTCGCGGCAGCCTGTGCGGCCTCGTGCCCCTCGGCGACGGCCTCGTCCACGCGACCCTTCGCCAGCGCGTAGATCGTGTCGAACGTGGCGCTGTCGCCCGAGACGATGTCCCACTCGAAGATCCACATCATCGGCGGCGGCTCGAGGCCGAGCGCCTTGACGGACCGGTCGGCGTACGGCCCGATGTACAGGCCCTGGGTGATCGCCGTCCGCGACAGGGCGAAGGCGCGCGAGATCGCCGCGACCGTCCCGGGGTCGGAGGAGAACGTCTGCCGGACCCAGTCCGCGCGGGCGCCGGGCACGTCGAGGTCCGGGTCCGACGCCAGGCGCGCGGCGAGGTAGGCGTTGAGGTCCCACGTCTGCCACAGGCCGTCCCGCAGGTAGAGCGCGCGCGGGCCGGCGTACAGGGGACCGCCAGTCTGCGCCCAGTCCCAGATCCCCTCGATGTTCGGGTTCGCCGCCAGCAGCTCGCGCAGCGCGCGCTGCTCGAGCGCGCCGAGGTCGTTGGGCAGCACTCCCTGACCCTCGAACTCGCGCCGTGCCTGCAGCTCGACGATCCGCCGCTGGTCCCCCACCTCGAGCGTGGGGTTGAGGGCGAGGTGGCTGTAGAAGTCCCCGGCGGAGTACTTGGTGGAGACGACCAGGTGCGGGTCGTCGATCGCACCCAGCACGGTCTCGTAGGAGTCGGGGTTGGTGTGCAGGTCGCCGACCGCGCCGACCCCGACGGTCCACGACCGGAAGATGATGTCCTTGTCCGCCGCGCCGGCCGTGGCGAGCAGCGCGTGCAGCATCGCCTGCACCGCCGCCGGCGTCGTCACCGCGATCTTCGAGGTGTAGTCCCAGCCCGGCAGCTGGTAGGCCGACCCACCCTCGCCGATCCGCACCATCAGACCGTCGACGAACGGCATGCTGCCGAAGAGCTCCGCCAGACCCGCCTGGTACACCGACCAGAGCTCGGGCGAGCTCGTGTCCAGGCTGCCGACCGTGCGCTCGAGGTAGTCCTCCAGCTCGGGGTCGAGGGCGAGCATGTCGGTCATCAGGTAGACCTTCATGCCCATGGCGTGCGCGTACCGCCAGACCGGGCCGAACGCCTCGACCATCGCCCGGGCCCGCGCCACGTGCGGGTCGCCCGGCGGGTACACGTCGAGGCCCTCGAACGTCACGTACTCCAGGAAGCCCTGCAGGACGATGCCGTTGTAGCCCTGCGACAGCGCGTGGTCGACGAGGGTCCGGTACTGCCGGGAGATGGTGGCCACGGCGTCCGCGTCGACCCACGGCGCCTCGGGAAGGACCGCGGAACCGACGATGTCCGAGTTGAGCGAGTAGTTCTCGCCCGAGGCGAACTGCGCAGGATCGTCGTCGAGGCCGACGGCACCCACGTCCGTGAGCCGCAGCCCGAGCCTGGGCCCCTGCGTGACGTCCTGCTCGTCCGCCGGCACCACGGCGGTGGCCGACCGGACCCGGTCGGCCACCGTGGTCAGCCCAGCCCGGGCGCCCGCGGGCGTCCCTGCGGTGATCGTCACCCCGGACCCCGCGTGCAGCCGGAACTGCTCGCCCGTCAGGCCGGAGGTGGCGTCGACGTCGGCAACGATGCTGCAGCACGGTCCCCGGCCGTCGTCCTGCGAGGACACGCTCGGGCGGCTCAGCCCCCGACCCGCGTACGCGTCGGCGACGGACCGCGCCGCCAGCTGGAGCGCCGGGTCGTCAGGCGCGACGACCGCCCGGACGGCGGGCGGGGCGACGTCGGCGCGGGCGGGCAGAGCCGACGTCCGCTCCGCCGGGACGTCCGCGGCCGTGTGGCTCAGCCCGAGCAGGCCGCCGACCTGCCAGGCGACGACCGCGCCCAGCGCGAGGAGCAGCCCGACGACGAGCGTGACGGTGGCGGCTCGCGGCGAAGCGGCATCGGTCCGACGGAACACGCGCGCAGTGTGTCACGGCGTGCGCGCGCGACGCCCCGCGCGCCGCGACGGCTCGCCGGTGTCAGTAGACGTCCACGACCGCCCAGATCGGGTGGTGGTCGGACGGCGCGGTCTTCTCAGTCGTCCGACGCACGGCGAACGAGCGCGGCACGACCTTCGACGACGTCAGGATGTGGTCGATGCGCGTCGCCCGCACGCCCGTCGGGAGCCAGGCGTGGAAGCTCGCGTACTGGCCGTTGACGATCGACGGCGCCGCGAGGTCGCTCGGGTAGTAGACGTTCTTCAGCACCTGCTCCATGGGCGTGCTGCTGCCGTCGCCGTACCAGGCGTTGAAGTCCCCGGCCACGACCACGGGGACCGACCCCAGGGTCTTGAGCCACGCGGCGAGCTGGGTTCCCTGCTTGAGCCGCTTGGCGGCGTCGCTCGCGGTCTTCCCGTTGGTGAGGTGGGTGCTGACGACGACGACCTGACGGCCGGTGGTGTCACGCAGGCGGTCCCACGCCACGTAGCGGTCGTCACCGACCGTGTACGTGAACTCGCCGCACGAGACGAGGTCGAACTTGGCGTCGTCGTACAGCACGTGCTCGGAGTGGGTGCTGCACCCGGTGCCGAGCCTGAGGCCGCTCGAGCGGGCCAGCAGCTCGACGGGGCGGTACTGCGTCGAGGTCCCGTCGTACTTCGAGACCTTCCCGTACGTCGCCTCCTGCACCCCGACGACGTCCAGGTCGCTGATGAGGTGCGCCATCGCCGTCACCCGCTTGTAGAACGGACGCTCGGCGCTGTCCCGCAGCACGTTGTAGCTGCCGACCTTCATCGAGGAGTGCGACCCTGCCGGGACCGGCTCGCGCGGAGCCGCGGTCACCGCGCGGGCGGGAGCGAAGGTCGTCCTGAGGCGATCGGCGGTCACCGAGACGAAGAAGACGCCACGAGGAACCCCGGTGACTGTCGTCGACGTGCCCGTCGTGCGCTTCGAGATGAAGGCGGCGCCGTCGCGCGTCCTGCTCACGGAGACCGTGTAGCCGGTGGCCAGCGCGCCCTTCGTCCACGACACCGCGAGCGAGCTGGTGGTCTGCGGGCGCACGACGATGTTGGTCGCCCGCTTGACCTGGTGCGCCTGGGTCTTGACGGAGTACAGCTTGCTGAACGGTCCGGGCGTCGACCGGGTGTTGAAGGCCCGGACCGCGTAGTAGTAGCGGGCCCCCTCCTTGATCGTCGACGAGTCCACGAGCCGGCCCGTCCGGCTCGAGAGCGCGGTCCTCAGGACCACGTGCTTCTTCGCCTTGTCGCTGTAGACGACGACCTGGTAGAGAGTCGCGCGCTTCGCCTTGCTCCAGGCGACCTTGAACTTGGCGACACCGACGCCGGTCAGGTGCACGCCCGTCGGAGCTGCGGGACGGGTCTTCCAGGTCCGCGTCGTCGCGACGGCCGACCGGGCGCCGACCTTCGAGCCCGCCTTGGCCCGTACGGCGACGTAGTAGCGCACGTCCTTCTTCAGACCGGTCACCTTGAGGGAGGTCCCCGTGCCGCGCAGCTTCTTCGGGGAGGACATCCCCGGCTTGGTCGACACCGCGACGACGTAGGCCGTGGCGCCCGAGACGGCACGCCACGTGACGCGGAGGGAGGTGGAGCCGGTGGCCGTCGCGACGACCCTGGTCACCTTGGTCGGCGTCGCGGCCTGCGCGGGAGCAGCGAGGCCGGCGAGAGCCACGACGCAGGCGACCAGCACGGCGAGAGCCACGCGCCAGCGGCGCGTCCGGGGTGTACCTGGGTTCGTCTGCATGACCGCGGGGGACCTCTTCCGTGACAGCTGGTGCGCGTCCGCGCACCTACCCGAACGCATCGGCAGCCACCTGGTGGAGACTGAGCACTCCGAACGGGTGGCTCCGCGCCGTCGCGAGCAATCAGGCTACGTCAGTTCCCCGAGGCACGCGACGATGCGGCCTACCATCGGAGAAGCCGAGGCGTCGGCGCCGATCTGGAGGGTCTCGATGAAGAAGTCCGCGGCAGTGCTGCTCGCGATGGCCGTGATGGTCGCGCTGGGGCTCGTCGGCCCGCCCGCCGTCGCAGCGGAGCACCACGTCCTGAAGGTCCGGCTCGTCACCTCGGCCGGCGTCCGCATCCCGGGCGTCACGGTCCGACTGGACGGAGCGAAGGACTACGCGAAGCACACCGACGCGCGCGGCGTCGCGACCTTCTCGAACGTGCCCGAAGGGCGCTACCGCGCGCAGGCCTCGGTGACCGACAAGGCCAAGAAGGTCCACACCGGGTCGGCGACCGTCGTCGTCGACGACACGATGGTCGCGCAGGTGAAGGTCTCCGGGCTGACGGGGGTCCGCGGCGTCGTGACGAAGGGCTCCACGCCCGTCGCCGGGGCGAGCGTCTGGGTGTCGTGGGTCGGTCACGGACAGGGCGCGCGAGCGATCACGGCGTCGGACGGCTCGTACTCGGTCGTGGGGATGCGGCCCGGCAAGGTCACGGTGATCGTCTACCGGAGCTTCACGTCCAACTTCTTCTCCACCTACTACGGCGACACGGTCCGGCAGCCGGACGCACGGCAGATCACCCTCGCCACGGACGTCGCGAAGGTCGCCGACGTGTCGGTCAAGCGCAGCGCGACCATCACGGGCAAGGTCGTGGACTCGCACGGCAAGCCGATCGCGGGCATCGACGTCAACTCCTCGACCGAGGGCAACCTGCCGGCGCGGACGAACGCTGCGGGCGTCTACTACCTGCACGGCATGGAGGCCGGGAAGGCCAAGGTGTGGGTCTCCCGCGGGCGCGACGTCCCGACGAGGTCGGGCACCTACGCCGTCGCCGAGCTGGGCAGGACGACGACCGCCACGACCATCGTCGCCAAGATCGGCACCGCCAGCATCAGCCTCACCCAGAAGCGCCCGTACGGGTACTACGGCGTCGGCGCGACCCTGCACAGCACGAGCGGCGAGCGGATCGCGACGGACGACGGGTGCGTGTACGACGAGAACGGCGACTGCGCGACGACGAACCACCTCTCGTTCACCGGCCTCAAGTCGGGGACCTACGTCGTCTCGCTCGACGGCAGCAACGTCGGCCACAAGGTCACCCTCCGGCCGGGCCAGCACACGAACCTGGGCACCCTGGGCATCCCGGCAGCCACGACCCTGAGCGGCACGGTGACCGACGTCGCCAAGAAGCCGGTCGCCGGCATCTACCTCGAGCTGCAGGACCAGTGGGGCATCGAGGTCAACGGGGGCCTGACCGACGCGTCGGGTCACTACGCGATCAAAGGCCTCGTCGCCGGTCGCTACACGCTCGTCTCGCACGCACTCGGCTCTCTCGCACCTACGTCGACGACCGTGACGGCGACCCCGGGCAAGAACGCCACCGCGTCGCTGGTGGTACCCCAGGGCGCGACGATCAGCGGTGTCGTGACCCACGCCGGCAAGCCCGTCGTCGGGATCACGGTGAACATCCGGCCGTCGACGGCTCCGCGCTTCTACGACTTCGCGGTCACCGACAGCCGGGGCCGTTACACGTTCTCGTCCGTGACTCCCGGCCCCGCCACGATCTGGGCGGAGGACGAGGAGTACCGCGGTGGCTACGCGCGGTCCCAGACCACCGTGCGGACGACCGCGGGCGAGCACGTCACGATGCCGGACCTCGCGGTGACCTCCTAGCGGACGGCGTCCGGCCCACCGACGCGAACAGGCCGGACCCCTGGGGGTCCGGCCTGTTCGTCGATGTCTGGCGAAGACATCCTGTGTGCGCGAGGGGGGATTTGAACCCCCACGCCCTTTCGGACACTGGCACCTGAAGCCAGCGCGTCTGCCGTTCCGCCACTCGCGCGCGCCGAGAAGATTAGCACGGTCCGCGGGTGGTCCCGAATCCGCCCGGAGCGCGCCGGCGCAGGCCCGACGAGGGCCGAGAACGGGCGCCCGCACGGGTACGACTCGCGCCCGCCGCGGGCCGTTGACCACGGGTTCACCGGTCACGTGGATACCATCAAGGCGGATCGACCGCGGCCGTCTCGCGACGAGCACGCTGGCCGCATCCCACCGACCGCACCCGCGGTACGGCCGACGGCGCAAGAAGGAGGTGGGCATGGGCTTCCTCGACAAGTTCGAGAACGGCGTGGAGCGCGTGGTCAACAACGCCTTCGCCAAGGCCTTCCGCGGCGAGCTCAAGCCCGTCGAGCTCGCGAGCGCGCTGCGCCGCGAGGTCGACGAGCGGGCAGCCGTGGTGGGCCGCGACAGAACTGTCGTGCCCAACGAGTTCACGATCGAGCTCTCGACTGCCGACTACGACCAGGTGGAGGCATGGGGAGCGGAGGCGCTGGCGGACGAGTTCGCCGCGAACGTCACCGACCACGCCGCGAGCCAGCGCTACGCATTCGTCGGGCCGGTCACCGTGAGCTTCTCCGAGGACACCGAGCAGGAGGCCGGCCGGTTCAAGGTGCACAGCGCCACCGTGCGCGGCGCGGTGGCCCCGGCGGCGAACAACGCGCCCAGTGCGCGGCACCCGCTCGTCGACATCGACGGGCAGCGGTACCTGCTGACGGGGCCGGTCACGGTCATCGGACGCGGGAGCGAGGCCGACATCATCGTCGACGACCCCGGCGTCTCGCGGAAGCACCTCGAGATCCGCGTGACTCCCGAGGGCGTCGTCGCGAGCGACATGGGGTCCACCAACGGGCTGTTCGTCGAGGGCCACCAGGTCCCGGCCGCGACGCTGCTGGACGGCAACACCCTCACCATCGGGCGCACCCGGATCCTGTTCTGGACGGGTGGCGAACCGGACCCGGACGAGTGACGCCGACGCGATGAGCGAGCTGACGATCACCCTGCTGCGGCTGGGCTACCTGGCGCTGCTCTGGATCTTCGTGCTGTCCGCCATCGCCGTGCTCCGCCGCGACCTGTACGGGACGCGGATCGTCGAGCGGCGCGCCGCCCGCAAGCGCAGCGCGGCCGCGCCCGAGGCCAGCGCGCCCGAGAGCACGCCCGCGCCGCGCCAGCAGCGCACCCAGAACCTGCGCCTCGTCGTCACCGAGGGGCCGCTGACGGGCACGATCGTCCCGCTCGGCTCGTCATCGGTCCTCATCGGCCGAGCGCCCGGCTGCACGCTGGTGCTGGACGACGACTACTCCTCGTCGCGGCACGCTCGGATCTTCCCCCAGGGCGGCGCCTGGTTCGTCGAGGACCTCGGTTCCACGAACGGCACCTTCGTGGGCGACCAGCGCGTCGAGGCGCCCACGCAGCTCGCGACCGGTACACCGGTCCGCGTGGGCCAGAGCGTGATCGAGCTGCAGAGGTGACCGTCGCGCTCCGTTACGCGGCCCGGTCCGACGTCGGGCTGGTCCGCAGCAACAACCAGGACTCGGGCTACGCCGGCCCGCACCTGCTCATGGTCGCCGACGGCATGGGCGGTCATGCCGGCGGCGACGTCGCGTCGAGCGTCGCGGTCGCCGCGTTCGCGCCCCTCGACGGCGAGTCGCACGGGCCCGACGACGCGCTCGACGAGCTCGAGGCCGCGCTGGAGAACGCGCGCGACGAGATCATCGCCCGCAGCGAGGCGGAGCCCGAGCTCGCAGGCATGGGCACGACCGTCATCGCCATCCTGCGCGCCGGCAACAAGCTCGCGATGGTGCACCTCGGCGACTCGCGCGGCTACCTGCTGCGGGACGGCGTCCTGACGCAGGTCACCACCGACCACACGTTCGTCCAGCACCTCGTCGACATCGGCCGGATCACGCCCGAGGAGGCCGAGCACCACCCGCAGCGCTCCGTCGTGATGCGGGTGCTCGGCGACTTCGACGCCGAGGTCACCCCGGACATGTCGATGCGCGAGGCGCGCGTCGGCGACCGCTGGCTGCTGTGCTCCGACGGGCTGTCCGGCTTCGTCAGCGCGGACACGATCGCCGAGACGTTGCGCACCCTCACCGACGTCGACCAGTGCGCGGACCGCCTGGTGCAGCTCGCCCTGCGCGCCGGCGGCGGCGACAACGTCACCGTGGTCCTCGCGGACGTCGTCGAGCTCGACGACCTCGCGGACGGCGCAGGCCCGACGACGAACGCGACGATCGTCGGCTCGGCGGCCGCCACGTTCGACGCGCCGACGAGCGCGGCCGACGGCCCCGCCGCCCGCGCCGCGAGCCTGACCAAGCCCGAGTCCGAGGACGGCGAGGACGACGACGAGGACGACCACGACGACGAGGCCCCGCCGCGTCGTCGCCGGCGCGGCTGGGTCGTCGCGGTGGGCGTCGTCGTGCTGCTCGTCGCCGTCGGGGTCGGCGCGTGGGCGTGGACGCAGACGCAGTACTACGTGGGGTCGGAGAACGGCCAGGTCGCTATCTTCCGCGGCATCCCGCAGTCCCTCGGCCCGATCGAGCTCTCGACGGTCGTCGAGACCACCGACGTCGCGGTCGACGACCTGCAGTCGGCGTACCTGCGCGTCCGGGTCGACGAGACCATCCACGCCGACAGCCTCGAGGCCGCCCGCACGCAGGTGGACCTGCTCGTGCAGGACTCGGTGCCGCCGGAGCCCAGCCCGACGATCACGCCCGCACCCTCGCCGTCGATGACGCCGTCGACGACGCCGCCGACCCCGTCGGCGGCCGCCACGGCCGACGCGTGAGCCGGTTGTCATGACCACCATCGAGCCGCACCGCGTGCGAGCGGGCCGAGGCACGGAGCTGGGGCTCCTGGCCGTCGCGCTCCTCATCGGCATCGGCGCGTACGCGCTGGTCGGCCTCGGGGTCGAGGGGGAGGTCCCGCCCGACGTCGTGGGGTACGCCGCCGGCCTCGTCGGGCTCGGCCTCGCCATGCACGTGGTGCTGCGCTGGCGCGCGCCCTACGCCGACCCGGTGATCCTGCCGCTGACCGTCGCCCTCAACGGCGTCGGCCTCGCGATGATCTACCGGCTCGACCTGGCCTACGCCGCGAAGCCGAACCACGACCACGGCTTCGCCGGCCGGCAGCTCGCGTGGACCGCGATCTCGGTCGCGCTCGCCGCGATCGTGCTGATCCTGCTGCGCGACCACCGCACACTGCGCCGCTACACCTACACCGCGATGGTCGTGGGTCTCGCCCTCGTCGCGCTGCCGCTCGTGCCCGGCATCGGGCAGCAGATCAACGGCGCGCGCATCTGGGTCCGCATCGGCCCGATCGGCATGCAGCCCGCCGAGTTCGCCAAGATCGCGCTGGCCATCTTCTTCGCCGGCTACCTGGTCACCCACCGCGACACCCTCGCGCTGGCCGGCAGCAAGGTGCTGGGCCTGCAGCTGCCCCGCGCGCGCGACCTCGGCCCGATCATCATCGTCTGGGCCGCCTCGCTCGCCGTCCTCGTCTTCGAGCGGGACCTCGGCACCTCGCTGCTCCTGTTCGGCATGTTCGTCGCGATGCTCTACCTCGCGACCGAGCGGCTCAGCTGGGTCGTGATCGGCATCGTGCTGTTCATCGGCGGCGCCGCGCTGGCCGCGACGGCGTTCTCGCACGTCGGCGCGCGCTTCGAGGCCTGGCTTCACGCGCTCGACCCCGACGTCTACTCCCGCAGCCCGGGCGGGTCGGGCCAGCTCGTGCAGGGCCTGTTCGGCATGGCTGCCGGCGGGCTGTTCGGCACGGGCCTGGGGCAGGGTCGGCCGGACATCGTGCCGTACGCCGAGTCGGACTTCATCGTCGCGTCCCTCGGCGAGGAGCTCGGCCTGACCGGCCTCATGGCCCTGCTGATGATCTCGCTCGTGCTCGCGGAGCGCGGCCTCCGGACCGCGATCGGCGTGCGCGACGGGTTCGGCAAGCTCCTCGCGGGCGGCCTCGCCTTCGTCGTGGCCTTCCAGACGTTCGTCGTCGTCGGCGGTGTCACGCGCCTCATCCCGCTGACCGGCCTGACCACGCCGTTCCTCGCCTACGGCGGCTCCTCCCTGCTCGCCAACTGGGTCATCGTCGCGCTCCTGCTGCGCATCTCCAACGACGCCCGCCGGCCCGCACCGGTGATGTCCGCGCTCACGCCCGCGGGCGGCATCCCCGCCCTCGACGAGCCGGAGGGCGACGACGAGCCCACCGAGCGGATCAGGACGGTGCGATGAACCAGCCCCTGCGCCGCCTGGCCACGGTCGTCATCGTCATGTTCATCGCGCTCATGGGCGCGACCACGTGGGTCCAGTTCTTCTCCGCCAAGGACCTCAACGCCGACCCCCGCAACGCGCGCACCCTGTACCGCGAGTTCGGCAACGCGCGCGGCCCGATCGTCGTGGACGGCAAGGCCGTCGCGGAGTCGGTCAAGGTCGACGACCCCTTCAACTACCAGCGCAAGTACACCGACGGCGAGCTGTACTCCGCCCTGACGGGCTTCTACTCGATCGTCAACGGCAGCACCGAGCTCGAGTACGCCGAGAACGACCAGCTCACGGGCAAGAGCGACCAGCTGTTCTTCAGCCGCGTGCGCGACCTGCTCACGGGTCGCCAGCCGGAGGGCGCGGCCGTCGAGACGACGATCGACGCCAAGGCGCAGAAGGCGGCGTTCGACGGTCTCGGCGACCAGGCGGGCGCGGTCGTCGCGATCGAGCCGTCCACCGGCCGCATCCTGGCGCTCGTCTCCTCCCCGGGCTACGACCCCAACGATCTGGCGTCGCACAGCAGCAAGAAGGCGTCCGCGGCCTACAGCAAGCTGCTCGACGCGGACGGCAACCCGCTGCGCAGCAACGCGACCCGCGAGACCTACCCGCCGGGCTCGACGTTCAAGCTCGTCACGGCCGCGGCGGCGCTCGAGAGCGGCGAGTACGAGGCGTCGACCGAGCTGCCCGCGCCCGTCCGCCTCGACCTCCCGCAGACCACCGCCAGCATCGGCAACTTCGGCGGCGGCGGGTGCGGTGCCGACCCGATCACCCTCGCGGACGCGCTGCGCGTCTCGTGCAACACCGCGTTCGCCCAGCTCGGCATGGACGTCGGCGCCGACGCGCTGCGCGAGCAGGCCGACCGGTTCGGGTTCGACGACGACGACCTCGTGATCCCGATGGGCACCGCCACGAGCCGCTTCCCCGCCACGGCCAACGCCCCGCAGACGGCTCAGGCCGCGATCGGCCAGTTCGACGTGCAGGCCACACCGATCCAGATGGCGATGGTCTCGGCGGCGATCGCCAACGGCGGCCGCCTCATGACTCCGTACGTCGTCGACCGGGTGCGCGCGGCCGACCTCAGCGTGGTGTCCGAGACGAAGCCGACCCTCAAGTCGACCGCCGTCTCGCCCGGGACGGCCGCCACGCTCACCGACATGATGATCGGCGTCGTGCAGAGCGGCTCCGGCACGGCGGCGCAGATCTCCGGCGTCCAGGTGGCCGGCAAGACCGGCACCGCCCAGAACGCCGAGGGTGCCGCGCCGCACGCCTGGTTCACCGGGTTCGCTCCTGCCGACAACCCGAGGGTCGCCGTCGCGGTGATCGTCGAGCACGGCGGCAACGCGGGGAGCGAGGCGACCGGCGGTCGCGTCGCCGCGCCGATCGCGCGCGCCGTCATGGAGGCGGTGCTCGGCTCATGAGGACGTCCATCGGGATCGCGCTCGGCGACCGCTACCGGCTGGTGCGGCAGATCGCCGTCGGCGGCATGGGCGAGGTGTGGGAGGCGTACGACGAGTCCCTCGCGCGCTCGGTCGCCGTCAAGGTGCTCAAGGCGGAGTTCGCCGGCGACCGGGGCTTCCTCGACCGGTTCCGCACCGAGGCGCGCAACTCCGCGGCGCTCTCGCACCCGAACATCGCCCAGCTCTTCGACTACGGCGAGCAGGACGGGTCCAGCTACCTCGTCATCGAGCTCGTCGTGGGCGAGCCCCTGTCCGACCTGCTCGAGCGCGAGCCCGTGCTCCCGACGCGCAAGCTGCTGCCGATCCTGGCGCAGACCGCGCGGGGCCTGCACTCGGCGCACGAGGCCGGCGTCGTGCACCGCGACGTCAAGCCCGGCAACATCCTGCTGGGCCGCGGCGGGCGCGTGAAGATCACCGACTTCGGGGTGTCCCTCGCGCAGAACCAGATGGTGATGACCGCCACGGGGATGGTCATGGGCACCGCCCAGTACCTCTCGCCCGAGCAGGCCGTCGGCCGGGCCGCCACGCCGCTGTCCGACCTGTACTCGCTGGGGATCATCGCGTACGAGGCGCTCGTCGGGCACCGGCCCTTCACCGGGCCGACGGCCGTCGACATCGCCGTCGCGCACGTGAACAACCCCGTGCCCCCGCT
This sequence comes from Cellulomonas sp. PhB150, assembly GCF_003755175.1. Classification (GTDB taxonomy): domain Bacteria; phylum Actinomycetota; class Actinomycetes; order Actinomycetales; family Cellulomonadaceae; genus Cellulomonas. Next base: position 497,075 of record NZ_RKHX01000003.1, read on the forward strand.
GCCCGCCACGGTGGACCGTGCGCTGTCCGACCTCGTGATGCGGCTGCTGTCCAAGGATCCCGCCGCGCGCCCGCAGTCCGGCGCGGAGCTGGCCGAGACCCTCGACCGCCTCGTCCCCCGCACGCCGCCCAGCGGGGTGCCCGTGCTGGTCACGACGGTGCCGGAGCGCGCACCCGACCCCCTCGTGCAGCCGACGCGCCGCAACCCGGCGCCGCCGCCGTCGTTCCCGCCGCCTGCCGACCGCCGCCCGCCGGCGCGCACGAGCGGCCACGGCGCGCACGTGCACCGCACGGACCGTGGCGAGACCGGGGTCCAGGTGGGGTCTCGACGGTTCGGCTGGCCGCTCGTGGCGCTGCTGCTCCTGCTCGTCGGGCTGCTCGGGGCGGCGTTCGCCGACCGGCTGATCGGCGCCTCAGGGGCTGATCCGGGCGCGACACCGCAGGTCGTGGCGGGGCCGGTGACCGGTCAGTACCCTCGTGACGGTGCGTTCGATGCGATGATCCCTCAGGGTGTGCGTGACGCAGACCCTCATGCGACGGAAGTGAAGGACGCCTAGTGGTGGACGACGGATCCCGGATCCTCGCCGGACGGTACGAGGTCGGCGAGCTCATCGGCCGTGGTGGCATGGCCGAGGTGCACATCGGCCACGACACCCGGCTCGGACGCACGGTCGCGATCAAGATCCTGCGCTCGGACCTGGCGCGCGACCCCTCGTTCCAGAACCGCTTCCGCCGTGAGGCGCAGGCGGCGGCCTCCCTCAACCACCCGGCGATCGTCGCGGTGTACGACACCGGCGAGGACGTCACGACCGAGGCGACCGGCGTCGTCGGGCACGTGCCGTTCATCGTCATGGAGTACGTCGAGGGCCACACGGTGCGGGACATCCTGCGCGACGGCCACGCCGTGCCGATCGAGGAGGCCGTCGAGATCTCGGCCGGCGTCCTCTCGGCGCTCGAGTACTCCCACCACGCGGGGATCGTCCACCGCGACATCAAGCCCGCCAACGTCATGCTCACGCCCACGGGCGCGGTCAAGGTCATGGACTTCGGCATCGCCCGCGCCGTGGCCGACTCCGCCGCGACCATGACGCAGACGCAGGCCGTCATCGGCACCGCGCAGTACCTGTCGCCCGAGCAGGCGCGCGGCGAGACCGTCGACGCGCGCTCCGACCTGTACTCCGCCGGGTGCCTGCTCTTCGAGCTCCTCACGGGCCGCCCGCCGTTCGTCGGCGACTCGCCCGTCTCGGTCGCCTACCAGCACGTGCGCGAGCCCGCGCCGGTGCCGAGCACGCTGGCCTCCGACGTGCCCGACTCGCTGGACCGCATCACGCTCAAGGCGCTGGCCAAGGAGCGCGACTCGCGCTACTCGACCGCCGCCGAGTTCCGCTCCGACCTCGAGGCCGTGCTGCGCGGCGGTGCCGTCGCCGCACCGGCCGTCGGCACGATCGTCCCCGCGGTCGCCGCGGCCGAGGCGACGCAGGTGCTCGCGCCCCAGGCGCCCGTGACGCAGGCGCTGCCGCCCACGCAGCCGCCGTGGGGCACGACCGGCCTCACGGAGGTCGCGACCGTCGCCGAGGACGAGGAGGAGCGCAAGCGCCCCTGGCTCATCTGGCTGCTCGTGGCCATCGCAGTGCTCGCGGTCGCCGGCATCGTGGCGCTCCTGATCGCGAACGCGAACAAGGAGAAGGAGCCCGAGACGGTCAAGGTCCCGACGCTGGTCGGCAAGACCGAGACCGAGGCGAAGAACCTCTTGCAAGGCCTCGACCTCGTCTACAAGGGGGCCGAGGGCACGTCCGACAGCATCCCCGAGGGCAGCGTCATCTCCTCGAACCCCGCCGAGGGAGCCACCGCGACCGTCGGTGACACCGTGACGGTCACCATCTCGACCGGCACGGGCAAGGTCGACGTCCCCGACGTGACCGGCAAGACCGCCGCCGAGGCGGAGGAGATCCTCACCGGCCTCGGCCTCACGGTCGACCCCAACCGCGACAACGACGACAACCCCAAGTTCGACGAGGGCCAGGTCACCAAGACCGACCCGGCGGCGGACGAGTCCGTCAACTCAGGCACCTCCGTGAAGCTGTCGGTCTCCACGGGCCTGGTCGACGTGCCCAGCTTCAAGGGCAAGGACCAGAAGGAAGCGACTGACAAGCTCAGCAACGACCTCAACATGAGGCCCGTGGTCGAGAAGGTCGAGACCGCTGACGCGGACCCGGGAACGGTCGTGAGCCAGGACCGCGACGGCCTGCTCAAGCAGGGCACCACGATCACGCTCCAGGTCGCGACCGCCCCGACGACCGCAACCGTCCCGGACGACCTGCGGGGCATGTCCTACGACGACGCGGTCGCCGCGCTCAAGGATGCCGGCATCACGGGTACGCCGACCCGCGTCGACGAGCCGTCCGACGACACGCCGGCCGGTGACGTGCTCTACACCAACCCGGACGGCGGGGCGACGGTCGGCGTCGACGACGTCATCGAGATCCACGTCTCCTCGGGCCCGGCGGCGCCGGACCCGAACGCCACGACACCGGCGCCACCCGCGCCGTAGGACGGCAGAAGGGCCGGTGACCTCGCGGTCACCGGCCCTTCGTGCGTCCAGATCGGTCCTGCGTCAGAGCCGGACGAGCGGGTGCAGCCCCTCCGAGCGGGTCACGGCGTCGGTCGACCCGCAGATCTCGAGCCAGTTCGCGAGCAGGCGGTGCCCACCCTCGGTCAGCACGGACTCGGGGTGGAACTGGACGCCGTGCAGCGGCAGCGTCCGGTGCTGCAGGCCCATGATGATGCCGTTCGCGGTCGCGGTGACCTCGAGCTCGTCGGACACCGTCCCGTCGACGACCGCGAGCGAGTGGTAACGCGTCGCGGTGAACGGCGTCGGGAGCCCGGTCAGCACCCCCTCGCCGTCGTGCGCGACCTCGCTCGTCTTGCCGTGCATGAGCTCGGGTGCGTGCGTCACGGTGCCGCCGAACACCTCGCCGAGCGCCTGGTGGCCCAGGCAGACGCCGAGCATCGGCGTCCCGGTCGCGGCGCAGTCGCGGATGACGTCCATGCTCGCGCCCGCCTCTGCCGGCGTGCCGGGCCCGGGCGAGACGAGGATGCCGTCGTACTCGGCGCGCTCCTCGAGCGGGGGCACGGCGTCGTTGCGGACCACGACCGTCTCGGCACCCAGCTGGTCCAGGTAGCCGACGATCGTGTAGACGAACGAGTCGTAGTTGTCGATCACGAGGATCCGGGTCATCACTCACCCACCGTGGTCTCGTTGAAGGGCATGTGCGGGGCGATTGCAGGGTAGAGCCAGGCGAAGCACGCCGCGACGACCGCGGCGAGCAGCACGAGCGAGATCAGCACCCGCACGAGGGTCGGCCCCGGCAGGTGCCGCCACAACCATCCGTACATCATCGCCCCTTCGCGGTCGTCGACCCGACGAGCTCGGCCGGGGTCCCGCTCGAGACCGGGGCCCAGTAGTCGAGCTCGAGGTGCACGATGTAGCGCTCGCGCGCGGAGAACATCGGGTGGCAGGTCGTCATGGTCATCATGCGCTTCGTCGGCTGCTCGTCCGGCTCGTTGGGGACCGGTGCGATGACCTGCACGTCGGTCGGCGCGACGATCTGCGTGGAGACCACCCGGTAGACGTACCAGGTGTCGGTGCCCGCGCTGCCGTCGAGCGTGGAGGTCCGCACGACGACGGGGTCGCCCTTCTTGAGCTCGGCGACGCGGTTGAACGGCTTGGCGTACGTGGTCCGGTGACCGGCCACGGCGAAGTTGCCGACGTCGCCGGGCATCGCCGTGCCCTCGTAGTGGCCCACACCCAGGACGTCGAGCACCGTGGCTCGGTCGGTGCCCTCGCTGATCGGCCGCTCGGGCTCGCCGTCCCACCGCGGCACCTGCATGGTCGCGAACGTCGTCGCGTGCGACTGCTCCTCGAGGACCGGCGGGGCGTCGTGGCGCGGCTCGGCGATCTTCACGGAGTCGGTCGCCCCGGCCGTGGGTGCGGGCGGGGTCTCGCGCACGAGCTCGCGCACGACCTCCGCCTGCGCGCGGTTGCCCTGCACGTCGGTCCACCACAGCTGCCAGACGAGGAAGCCGAAGAGCAGGACGCCGAGCGTGATGAGGAGCTCACCGACCACGCCGACGACGCCGTAGGCGATGCGGGCACCCCGCGACGACTGCCGCCTCGGCCGGGCGGGGGTCTCGGTCATCGGGTGCGCTCGTCTGGCGTGCTGGTCGTCGCCGGTGCGTCGAGTGCGGGCGACGGGTCACCGGCGGCGGGCAGCCCGGGCAGGATCGGCGTGCCCTTCGGGACGGACGCCGACGTCAGCTCGGTCGCGCCGGCGTAGGCGGGCAGGTCGAGCGAGCCCGACGAGACGTCCCAGCCGAGCCCGACCTCCGACGCGTCGCGCTGGTAGGCGTCGACCATGGGGTCCGCGTCGAGCGCGGCCCGCAGGGCGTCCGGGTCGCCGATCGCGCGGACCTCGTACGGCGGGGAGTAGAGCAGGCCGTGCAGCCGGAGCACGTTGCCCACGCAACGGAAGGCGCTCGTCGAGATCACGCGCTGGTCCATGAGCGCCATCGCCTCGGCGCCGCCGGCCCACAGCGCGTTCATCACGGACTGCAGGTCCTGCTGGTGCACGACGAGCACGTCGGGGGCGATGTCGTCCCGGCGCGGGGAGTCGGACGGTGCGTCGTCGAGCCGGACGGTCAGGCCCGGACCGGTGACCTCGGTCGAACCGGACTCGATCAGGTACCCGGCGGACGGCGTGCCGACCGTCGTCCCGGTGGCCTCGTTCGCGGATGCGGCCAGCGCATCGACGTCCGTGTGCAGCGCATCGACCTCGCTGGTCAGGGAGTCCACGCGGCCGAGCTCGACCCGGGCGAGGTCGTCGAGGTCCTGCGGGTGCCGGTCCCCGCCGGAGGCCTGGGCGAACTTCGCGTTGGCGGCGAACAGCGCGCCGGACAGCGCGAGCACGACCGCCACGGAGACCGTTCCGCGCGCCACGGAACGCCGCGCGCGGTGCGGGTGGTCGCTCACGAAGTCTCCGGGTGCTCAGGCGGTTGTTCCCGCGCACTACGCTAGGCCATGGTTCGCGCGCGAAGGTGCGCTCGCGCCACCACCATGCCCCACGGTCAACCCGCGACGAGCGCGGAGCGGCCGCCGTCGGACAGGAGCTACCGGACGTGCCCGAGTCGAGGTCCCGCAAGAAGGCCGCGTACATCCCGCCGCCCACCAAGTCGGCCGGTCCCAAGGTCAACCCGCCGTGGTTCGTGCCGGTCATGCTCGGGCTCATGCTCGTCGGCCTGGCGTGGATCGTCGTGACGTACCTGTCGCAGTCCCAGTACCCGATCCCGTCGCTCGGGTCGTGGAACCTGGCGATCGGTGGCGTGCTCATCGTCGCCGGTTTCGGCATGACGACCCGCTGGCGCTAGCCCACAGGTTTCGCGGGTCCGTCCACAGGACTTACGCACAGTGTGGATAACTACACCGGTGTAGTTCCACAGGTGTGAGTCCCGCTGTGGACGGCCCCGCGACCTACAGGAAGACGATGTTGACGCTCGCGTAGACGAGCTTCACGGCCACGACCATCACGACGACGAGGGCGACGGGCGCCGCCACGGCGACGAGCCGTCGACGCGCGGGCGGTGCGAACGCGTACGCGGCGCCCAGCAGCGCACCGACGACGAGCCCACCCGCGTGCGCCTGCCACGCGATGCCGGGCACGACGAAGCCGATCACCACGTTGAGCACGATCACGCCGATGATCCCCGAGGCGTTCCCGCCGAGCCGGCGCATGACGAAGAAGATGGCGCCGAACAGCCCGAACACGGCCCCGGACGCCCCGACCACCCAGGTGCTCCAGCTGTGGGTCGGCCCCGCGAGGAGCACGACGCCGACCTGGCCGCCCACGGCGGACAGCAGGTAGAGCGTGGCGAACCGCGCCCGCCCGAGCGCCTGCTCGAGGTAGGGGCCGATGAACCACAGCGCGATCAGGTTGGACGCGATGTGGATCGTCGAGGCGTGCAGGAACGCGGCGGTGAGGAACCGGTACGGCTCGGCCTGGCCGAGCAGGGGGTTGAACGCGAGCTCGTCGACCCACGCGGGGTTGACCAGCCCGATCACGTAGCTCGCCACGCACAGCCCGACGAACGTCAGCGTGACGACGGGCGGGCCCTGCCGGAGCTGGCCACCGAGCGTCGTGCGCTTGGCGGGCACCGCCGCGGCGGCCTCGGCGACGCAGTCGGGGCACTGCACACCGACCGGCGCCGGCCGCTGGCAGTCGGCGCAGACCGGCCGGCCGCACCTCTGGCAGCGCACGTACGACACCCGGTCGGGGTGTCGCGGGCACACCGGAGGTGCGGCCGGCCGGCTCGCGGCGAGCTCCTCGGAGATGTCAGTCCTCGATGTCGATGGACTCGATGGTGATGTCGTCGACCGGGCGGTCACCCGGGCGGGTGCGCACCGACGCGATCGCGTCGACCACGGCGCGGCTCTCGTCGTCGGCCACCTTGCCGAAGATCGTGTGCTTGCCCGTGAGCCACTCGGTCGGGGCGACCGAGATGAAGAACTGCGAGCCGTTGGTGCCGCCGGGCTTGCCGGTGACCGGGTCCAGCTGCTTGCCCGCGTTGGCCATGGCCAGCAGGTAGGGCTGGTCGAAGCGCAGCTCGGGGTGGATCTCGTCGTCGAACCGGTAGCCCGGGCCGCCGCGGCCGGTGCCCAGCGGGTCGCCGCCCTGGATCATGAAGTCGGGGATCACGCGGTGGAAGACGACGCCGTTGTAGAGCGGGTCCGTGCGGTCCTCGCCCGTCTGGGGGTCGCTCCACGGCTTGGTGCCCGTGGCGAGGCCGACGAAGTTCTCGACGGTCGTCGGCGCGTGGTGGGGGTAGAGCTCGATCCGGATGTCTCCGGCGGACGTGTGCAGGGTCGCAAACATGGCGCCCAGTCTGTCACGCACCTGTCGGGCACCGCCCGCGCCCGTGAGTGCAGGTTGTGTGGCGGTGCCCTCGTTCTCGCGGATTCCCCCCTGCGCGCCGACCCACTAGATGGCAGAGTGGGCAGTCAGTGCAGCCGACTGACCAGGGAGTAGACATGCCCTTCACCCGCCACCCGAAGATCGACGTGGACACGGACAAGATCAAGGAACAGGCTGCCGACCTGAGCTCGACCCTCAGCGACGCCGCCACGTCGGCCGCCGCCGGCGCGAAGCAGGCCGCCGGCAAGGCGCAGGACGCCGCCGAGAGCGCCAAGGAGTGGACGACGCCGAAGGTCGAAGCCTTCGTGGACTGGCTCGTCCCCCGCGTCGAGCACCTCTACAAGGAGAGCGTGAAGGTCGCCGCCCCCAAGGTGCAGACGGCAGCCGAGAAGGCGAGCCCCGCCATCGACACCGCGCACGACAAGCTGGTCGACGACGTGCTGCCGCGCCTCATCCAGGCGATGAACGACGCCGCCACTCGTGCGGGTGCGGCGGTCGAGAAGGCCGCGGACGCCGCTGCCGACAAGGCGAACGCCGGATCAGCCGCCGTCGCGGCGGCAGCGGCTGCCAAGGCGGGCAAGAAGCACCGCGGTGGCAAGGTGTTCGTGCTGGTCATCGGCCTGCTCGGGCTCGGCGCGGCGTTCGCCGCGTGGCGCCGGTCGCAGACGACGGTCGACCCGTGGGCCGAGCCGTGGGAGCCGACCGACACGTTCGGCTCGGCGAGCACCAAGTCGGACCTCGGCAACGCCGCGGACTCGATCGGTGAGGCCGCCGGCAGCGCCGTCGCCAAGGGCCGCGAGGCGACCCGCAAGGCCGCCGACTCCGTCTCGGCCGCAGCCGAGCACCTCGGCGAGAAGGTCACCGAGGTCAAGGACGTCGCCGCGGAGAAGATCAGCGAGGCGACCGACGCCGCCGCGGAGACCGCCAAGAAGGTCACCCGCCGCGCCGCACCGAAGAAGCCCACCGAGTCGGGCGACGCCGAGGCGTAGTCCCACCGCTCGACCGACGAGGCCGCGACCACCCTCCGGGGAGGCCGCGGCCTCGTCGGCTGCGCGTCAGTCGAGGAAGAGCGCGCGCAGCCGGACCGTGGTGAACGACAGCCCGAGCGTGATCATCGCGACGAAGTAGGCCACGTGGATCGCCAGCGAGCCCGTGAGGTCGCCGGTGGTCAACGAGCGGACCAGCTCGACCGCGTGCCACAGCGGCAGCGCCATGATGAGCCACTGGATCGGCTCGGCGTAGACGCTGAGCGGGTAGAACGTGGCGGAGAACAGGAACATCGGCAGCATGACGATGTTGATCCAGTCCATCTGCTGGAAGGTCTTCATGTAGCTGGTGATCGCCATGCCCACGCTCGCGAACCCGAACGCCACGAGGAGCACGGCGGGGATCGCCAGGGCTGCCGTCCACGACAGGTTGAGCCCCAGGACCTGCATCACGGTGAGGAACCCGATCGCGTAGACGCCGCCGCGCAGCAGCGCGTAGAGGATCTCGCCGAGCGCCACGTCGAGCGGCCCCATCGACGTCGAGAGCATCGAGTCGTAGAGCTTGCCGAAGTGCATCTTGAAGAACACGTTCCACGTCGAGTCGTAGACCGCGCCGTTCATGGCGGAGACCGCCAGCAGGCCGGGCGCGATGAACGCCGCGTAGGAGATCACGGTCCCGGACGGCAGCGTGACGTCGCCGATGAACTGCCCGAGCCCCCAGCCCATCGCGAGCAGGTAGAACACGGGCTCGAAGAACCCGGAGAACACGACGACCCAGTTGGTGCTCTTGGTGGCGAGCAGCCCGCGCGCGACGACGATCCGGGCGTTGCCCGAGTACAGCGCGCGCACCCCACCGCCGGAGCGCGCGTTGACGGCCTTCTCGACGATGCTCACCCGCGCAGCCTCCCGACGAACGTGCGGCGGGCGAGGACCCAGCCGACCCCGGCCATCGCCAGGAGCACCGCGAGGTGGGTCCACCACGGCCAGCCGCCGCTCGTGCCGTAGGACAGGTCACGCCCGAGCTCGCTCGCGTGCCAGAGCGGGGAGACCCACCCGATCCACTGGAGCCAGGTCGGGACGCTGTCGAGCGGGTAGAAGGTGCCGGAGAAGAGGAACAGCGGCGTGAAGATGAACCGCTGCACCACCGCGAACTGCCCGCCGTCGTCCTTCAGGCTGGCCGAGTAGGCGAGCAGCGGGAGCCCGAACGCGAGGCCGGCGAGCAGCCCGACGAACGGCATCGCGAGGCCGGCCCAGGGGTTTCCCACCGCTCCGAACGCGAGCATCAGCGCGTAGTACGCGGTCGTGGTGAACAGGATGCGGGCGCCGACCGACAGGACCAGGCCCGTGCAGATCTGCTCGGGGGAGACCGGTGAGGCGTTCATGCCCCAGAAGATCCGGCGCCACTTGAACCCCGCCATCACCACGTAGGTGAACTCGTCGAGCGCGACGCCCACGGCGGCGGTGGCCAGCAGCGCGGGCGCGACGAACCACACGTAGTCGACCGGCCCGGCCGTCCCGCTCGCGACCGGCTCGTCGATGAACGCGGCCAGCCCGAGCCCGATGCCGAGCAGGTAGACGAGCGGCGACCCCACGGCGGTCACGACGATGGTCCAGCCGTACGCCCGCATGGCGCGCAGCTGGTGCTCGGCGATGTAGAGCGCGCCGAACCGCCGGGGCCGCTCGGCGCCCCGGATCGCGGCCTCGGTCATGGGCTCGACGACGGTCATTCGATGAGGCTCCGCCCGGTCAGGCGCAGGAACACGTCCTCGAGGCTCGACCGGCGCACGAGGCTCGTCGTCGGGTGCAGACCCAGGTGCGCGACGCGCTCGAGCAGGCCCTCGCCGTCGTCGGTGTAGAGCAGGACGCGGTCGGGGAGGACCTCGACGCGCTGCGCGGCACCCTCCAGCTGCGCGGCTGCGGACGCGTTGTGGTCCGAGCCGAACCGCAGCTCGACGACCTCGCGGGTCGAGTACTCGCGGATCAGGGACGCCGGGCTGCCCTCGGCCATGATCCGGCCGTGGTCGACGACGACGAGGCGGTCGCAGAGCTGCTCGGCCTCGTCCATGTAGTGCGTGGTGAGCACGAGCGTGGTGCCGCGCTCCTTGAGCCGGAACAGCCGGTCCCACAGCACGTGGCGGGCCTGGGGGTCGAGGCCGGTCGTCGGCTCGTCGAGCATGAGGATGCGCGGCTCGTTGATCAGCGCCCGCGCGATCGTGAGCCGGCGCTTCATGCCGCCCGAGAGGTCGTCGACCTTGGCCCGGGCCTTGTCCTCGAGCTGGGCGAAGGCCAGCAGCTCGTCGGCCCGCGTGGCGCACGTGCGGCGCGGCAGGCCGAAGTACCGGCCGTAGACGATGAGGTTGTCGCGCACGCGCAGCTCGGTGTCGAGGTTGTCGTCCTGCGGGACCACGCCCAGCTGCGAGCGGATCTCCGGCCCGTGCGTCTCGGGGTCGAGACCGAGCACGGTCAGCGACCCGGAGGTGCGCGACGACACCGCACCGACCATGCGCATCGTCGTCGACTTGCCGGCTCCGTTGGGACCGAGCAGGCCGAACGACTCGCCCGGCGGCACCTCGAAGTCGATGCCGGCGACGGCGGTCAGGTCACCGAACGTCTTGGTCAGACCCTGGGCGGCGATGACGGGAGCACTCACGCCGGACAACCTATGCGGTGCCCCCCACACGCGACGAGCAGAATCGGTTTGACCCGTGAACCGGTGTCGAGCAGCCTGCAGAGATGACGACGCTCGCCGACCTCTGGCCACCCGCCGGTCTCGCGCTGACCTGCGAGGACCTCGAGCTGCGCTACGCCGACGACGCCCTCCTGGTCGCCCTCGCCGAGCTCGCCGCCGCGGGCGTGCACGCGCCCGACGCGATGCCGTTCTTCTTCCCGTGGACGCGCGGGACACCCACCGAGGTGGCGCGCTCGGTGCTCGCCTACCACTGGGGCACGCGGTCCCGCATGGCGCCCGACGCCTGGGCGCTCGAGCTGGCCGTGCTCAGGCGGGGGGAGGTGCTGGGCATCCAGTCGATCAGCAGCAGCCACTACCCCCGGCTGCGCACGGCGGAGTCGGGCTCGTGGCTCGGCCGCCGGTTCCAGGGCCAGGGCGTCGGCACGCGCATGCGCCTCCTGGTCCTGCACCTCCTGTTCGACGGCCTCGGCGCCGAGCGGGCGACGACCGGGGCCTTCCAGGACAACCCGGCGTCGAACGCGGTCACCCGGCGCATCGGCTACGCCGAGAACGGCAGCGAGGTGCTGCTGCGTGAGGACCAGCCGGCGATCAACCTCCGGTACGTGCTGACCCGCGAGGCGTGGGCGGCCCGTCCCGACGAGCAGAGGCTCGACGTCTCGTACACCGGCCTCGACGCCGTGCGGGAGTTCCTGCAGATCACCTGACGTTTCACGTGGAACCAACGGCGACTCCTAATCGATTCGGCTCGTTGACCCCCCTGCGCCCTCACTGGACGATGCGCGAGCGGGCGTGTGCCCGCGCCCATCTCCGATGACGCAGAAGGGGATCCCCATGTCACGCCTCGATCCCGGCACCCTGTCCGGGCCCGCCGACCCACCGCGGCCGCGCGGCCGCCGCGCGGCCGTCGCCGTCAGCGCCACCCTCGCCCTCGCGGCCGGCATGCTCGCCGCGCCGCTCGCGACCGCCGCGACCGCCGCCGACCCCGCCTTCAACTACGCCGAGGCGCTGCAGAAGTCGATGTTCTTCTACGACGCGCAGCGCTCGGGCGACCTGCCCGACGACTTCCGCGTGAGCTGGCGCGCGGACTCGGGGATGACCGACGGTGCCGACGTCGGCAAGGACCTCACGGGCGGCTGGTACGACGCCGGCGACCACGTGAAGTTCGGCCTGCCGATGGCCTTCACGTCGACGATGCTCGCGTGGGGCGCGATCGCCAGCCCGCAGGGCTACACGAAGTCGGGCCAGCTCGACGAGCTCAAGTCGAGCCTGCGGCACGTCAACGACTACTTCCTCAAGGCGCACACCGCTCCCAACGAGCTGTACGTGCAGGTGGGCGACGGCGAGGCCGACCACAAGTGGTGGGGCCCGGCCGAGGTCATGACGATGGCGCGCCCGTCGTACAAGATCGACCCGTCCTGCCCCGGCTCGGACGTGGCCGGCGAGACCGCCGCGTCGATGGCCACCGCCTCGATCCTCTTCAAGACCGATGACCCGGCCTACTCGGCCAAGCTGCTGACGAACGCCAAGCAGCTCTACAGCTTCGCGGACACCTACCGCGGCAAGTACTCCGACTGCGTCACGGCCGCCGCGGCCTACTACAAGTCGTGGTCGGGCTACCAGGACGAGCTCGTCTGGGGCGCCTACTGGCTCTACAAGGCGACCGGCGACGCGTCCTACCTGGCCAAGGCCGAGGCCGCGTACGACGGCCTGTCGGTGGAGAACCAGACGACCACGCACTCCTACAAGTGGACCGTGGCCTGGGACGACAAAACGTACGCGACGTACGCGCTGCTCGCCATGGAGACCGGCAAGCAGAAGTACATCGACGACGCGAACCGCTGGCTCGACTACTGGACGGTCGGCGTGAACGGGCAGCGCGTGCCGTACTCGCCCGGCGGTGAGGCGGTCCTCGACAGCTGGGGGTCGCTGCGCTACGCCGCGAACACCTCGTTCGTGGCCCTCGTGTACTCCGACTGGCTCACCGACGCGACGCGCAAGGCCAGGTACCACGACTTCGGCGTGCGCCAGATCAACTACGCGCTCGGCGACAACCCCCGCAAGTCGAGCTACGTCGTCGGCTTCGGGACCAACGCCCCGCAGAACCCCCACCACCGCACGGCGCACGGCTCGTGGTTGGACTCGCTGACCGACCCGGTCGCGACGCGCCACGTCCTGTACGGCGCGCTCGTCGGCGGACCCAGCGGGGCGAACGACGCGTACACGGACAGCCGTTCCGACTACGTGTCCAACGAGGTCGCCACCGACTACAACGCCGGCTTCTCGAGCGCGCTGGCGCGACTGGTCCAGGAGTACGGCGGCACGGCGCTGACGAACTTCCCCGTCGCGGAGAAGCCCGACGGCGACGAGATCTTCGTGGAGGCCAAGCTCAACCAGCCGGCCACGTCGAACTTCACCGAGATCAAGGCCATGATCCGCAACCAGTCGGCGTTCCCGGCCCGGTCGCTGAAGAACGGCACGCTGCGCTACTGGTTCACGCTCGACTCCGGTGACTCGGCGGCCAACCTGGCGTTCTCGGCCAACTACAGCGAGTGCGGGCCGCAGACCGGCAAGCCCGTGTCCGCGGGCGGCAGCCTGTACTACGTCGAGGTCAGCTGCATCGGGCAGAACATCTACCCGGGCGGCCAGTCGCAGCACCGGCGTGAGATCCAGTTCCGGGTGACCGGTGGTTCCACGTGGAACGCGGCGAACGACCCGTCGTTCGCCGGCCTCGACGGCACGGCGCTGGTCAAGACGAAGGCGATCACGCTCTACGACGGCGGCAAGCTCATCTGGGGCACCGAGCCGACGACCGTCCCGCCGACGCCCGACACCACGGCGCCGTCCGTCCCGGCGGGCGGCGCGGCCTCGGCCGTGACGCAGACCGGCGCGACCCTGTCCTGGACCGCCTCCACCGACACCGGCGGAAGCGGACTGGCGGGCTACGACGTGCTGCGCGTCAACGGGACGACGACCACGCTCGTCGCCTCGCCGACCACCGCGACCACCACGCTCACCGGCCTGACCGCCGGCACCGCGTACAGCTACGTCGTCCGCGCCAAGGACACGGCCGGCAACGTCTCCGCGAGCAGCACCGCGATCACCTTCACCACGCTGCCCGCCACGGTCCCGGACACGACGGCTCCGTCGGTCCCGGCCGGTATCACCGCATCAGGAGTCACCCAGACCGGGGCGACCCTGACCTGGACCGCCTCGACCGACACTGGCGGCAGCGGTCTCGTCGGCTACGAGATCCTGCGGGTCGCCGGCACGACGAGCACCGTCGTCGCCTCGTCGACCACGGCCACCGCGGCGCTGTCCGGCCTCACCGCCGGCACCGCGTACACCTACGCCGTGCGGGCCAAGGACGGCGCGGGGAACGTCTCGGCGTCGAGCACGCCGGTCACCTTCACCACGGCGCCCGTCACCGTCCCGGACACCACGGCACCGTCCGTGCCGGGCGGCGGCACGGCCTCGGCGATCACGCAGACCGGCGCGACCCTGTCCTGGACCGCCTCCACCGACACCGGCGGAAGCGGACTGGCGGGCTACGACGTGCTGCGCGTCAACGGGACGACGACGACCCTCGTCGCCTCACCGACCACCGCGACCACCACGCTCACCGGCCTGACCGCCGGCACCGCGTACAGCTACGTCGTCCGCGCCAAGGACACGGCCGGCAACGTCTCGGCGAGCAGCACCGCGATCACCTTCACCACGCTGCCGACGGCACCGACGGGCGGCTGCGCGGTGAAGTACTCCACCAACGACTGGAACGTCGGGTTCACCGGCACGGTCAAGATCACCAACACGAGCAGCTCGGTGATCAACGGGTGGAAGGTCGCGATCACCTTCCCGGCCGGTCAGGTCCTGCAGCAGGGCTGGAGCGCGACCTGGTCCCAGACGGGTGCGGTCCTCACGGGCGCCGACCTCGGCTGGAACGGCACGCTCACGCCGGGCGCGAGCACCGAGGTCGGGTTCAACGCCTCGCACACGGGCACGAACACGCGCCCGACGAGCATCACGGTCAACGGGGTCGCCTGCGCGGTGAGCTGACCTCGGACGAACCCGGGCCCGGGTCGCCGCGCTCCCTGTCAGGGCGCGGCGGCCCGGGCTCGGCCGTCAGCACGAGCCGCCGGGGACGTCATCAACAGGCACGGGAATGGCACGATCGTCCGCGCGGCGGAATCCACACCGGTGGACATCCCCGTGGACGAACCGCGGCGTCAGTCCGCCTGAACGCGGCGCGACGAGGCGGGCAGCTCGACGTCGTACTTGAGAGCCAGGTCGGTGTCGATGCGACTCTGCATGCGGCGCACGCGGGCGATCTGGGCGGGAGTCAGCGGCTTCCGCTTCGCCTGCACGCCGAGCGTCATCCCGGTCTTGGCGTCGACGTAGATGATGCGTTCATCCGCCATCGGTCTCACCATCCTCCGCTCCCGGCGACACGAGCAGGTCTCCTGCTACCGAGACTAGCGCCCGCTCGGGATCCCCGGGAGCTTGCTTCTCGAGCGCCTCGAGGAGGATCTGCACGCGATCGGGGTCGAGCACGTCGATGCGGTCCAGGGTCCACTGGTACATCTGCCACCACCGTGCGGCGCGCGCGTCGTCGACGGCGGCCCGTCGAGCGTCGAGCGCCGCACGCTGCGACTCGGTGCGCTGGTCCCGAGCCAGGTCACTGTCCGTACGCGCTCGTCCGCGCGCGACGTAGATGCCGATCACCGCGGCCAGCAGAGCAGCAAATCCCGCAACCGCGGGAGAGGTGAGGAACGTCGACCACCAGTCGTCGGTCCAGAGCTCGGGCGGAGCAGACCCCGGATCTGGCGCCAGTCGCATCATGGTCGGACGCTAGCAGCGGGCCACCACTGACGTCCCGCTCCGCGCACAGGGCGACGAAGACCCCCGACCAGGGCTCTGGTCGGGGGTCTTCGTGAAGCCGGTTGGTGGAGCCAAGGGGACTCGAACCCCTAACCCCCTGCTTGCAAAGCAGGTGCGCTACCAATTGCGCCATGGCCCCGAGGCGCTCCCGCGGGCACAGGGCCCGAGCGGGTCACTCGAAGGTGTCGGTGACCTCTGCCCACAGGTCCCGCTCGTCGCGGTCCTGGATGAACTTGGTGTACACGACGTATCCGGCGGCAGCCACGGCTGCCAGGAGCAGGATCTTCTTCAACGTGTCCCCCACGGGAGTCGGGAGTGGGCCTAACAGGACTTGAACCTGTGACCTCTTCCTTATCAGGGAAGCGCTCTAACCGTCTGAGCTATAGGCCCGAGTGCGCTGCGCGCCGGTCGAGACTACCCCAGCGGCAGGGCAGCACCCAAACCGGCGGTTCAGCAGGTCAGGAGACGCTGGTCACTCGTCCGTCATCGTCACGTGCACGCCGCCGACGAGCGCCGCCACGATGTTGTAGAGGAACGCGCCGATCGTCGACAGCGCGGTCAGCAGGAAGACGTCGACGACCGCGAGCAGCGTCGCCGCGGAGATGACCTTCTGGAACTCGACGTACTGCAGGATGTCCGGCCCGCCGGCCTCCTGGCCCGTCACCTGCGTGACCAGGTCGTCGACCTTGGTGAAGACGTGCAGCTCGTTGAGCGTGAACCAGCCGACGGCCACGCCGACGACGAGCATGATGCCGATCGCCACGGAGAGCAGGAACGACAGCTTCATGACCGACCAGGGGTCGAGCCGGGAGATCGCCAGACGCACGCGCCGCGGACCCGAGCTCGACTGGACGGTGGGGATACGGCCCGTGCTGGGACGGGCTGCGGCTCCCGCGGGGTTCGCGCCGGCGACCGGGCGAGGGGCGCCCGCGGTGGCAGGCGGGGTCGCGACCGGGATGCTGGTCATGGGCGTGTCCTCGGGACGGGGCCGGGCGGCCGTGGTGATCGCGGCGGAGGTGGACGCCGCGACCTTCTTGAGCCAGGAGGTGGTCGAGTCGACCGCCACCATCAGGGGGGAGGGCTGGTCCTCGTCGTCGTCCAGGGAACCGTCGTCGCCGCGCGGCTCGCGCTCGGCGACCTTCGCCTCGGCCGGCTTGCGCTCGGGCTTCGGACCCGCCGGCTTCGACTCTGCCGCGTTGGGCTGAGCAGGCTTGGACTCTGCGGCCCTGGGCTCCGACGGCTTGGTCTCGACGGGCGCCTTCGACGACGAGCGCACGGGCGGCTTGGCGCGGTCGCTCGAGGAGCTCGAGCCGTTCGACGCGGCCTTGGTGACCGTGCGCGTCGTCTCGTCGGTGCTCGTGCTCGCGCTCGACGTGGCCGACGAGGTCGTCGACCGTCCCGAGGTGGCCGGAGCACCGGCCTCGACGGGGGTGACGGTCCACGCGCTCGTCGGGTTCGCGCGCGACGACGTCGTCGACCGCCCGGAGGTGGTCGGCGGGGTGGGTCGCTGGCGAGGGGGGATCGACGGTGGCGTGGAGTCGGTCATGCATCCTCCGCAGACGGGTCGGCGTCGGTGGTCTCAGGTGCCGGATCTGTCCCGGCAGTGTCGCCCACGGTACCTGCATCGTCTGCCAGGTGTCGCTCAGTGTTGCGCGCCACAGCGATGATCCGGTCGCCGTTGTCGGGCTTCGCGAAGATGACACCCTGCGTCGTGCGACCGGTCGCGTTGACCTCGGAGACCGCCGAGCGCACGATCTTTCCGCGCTCCATGATCACCAGGACCTCGTCGTCGACGTCCACGACGAGGGCTCCCACGAGGTCGCCGTTCGCCTCGGGCAGGTTCGCCACCCGGACGCCGAGGATGCCGCGGCCCTTGACCGCGTAGTTGTCGATCGACAGCTCGGTGCGCTTGGCGATGCCACCCTGCGTCACGGTGAACAGGAACGAGCCCTCGCGCACGACGTCCGCCGCGAGCAGCTCGTCGTCCCCGCGGAACCGCATGCCCGTGACCCCGGACGTGGCGCGGCCCATCGGGCGCAGCGCCTCGTCGGACGCGGTGAACCGCACCGACTGCCCCTTGCGCGAGACGAGCACGAGGTCCTGGTCGGAGTCGACGAGTCGCGCCGAGACGAGCTCGTCCGCGCGGCCCTCGTCGTCCTCGCGCAGGTTGATCGCGATGACGCCGCCGGACCGGTTGGAGTCGTACTCCGCCAGGCGCGTCTTCTTCACCAGGCCGCGCTTGGTCGCGAGCACCAGGTGCTCGGCCTGCTCGTAGTCGCGGATGTCGAGGACCTGGGCGATCTTCTCGCCCGGCTGGAACGCGAGCAGGTTCGCGACGTGCTGGCCCTTCGCGTCACGGCCGCCCTCGGGCAGCTCGTACGCCTTGGCGCGGTAGACGCGGCCCAGGTTCGTGAAGAACAGCAGCCAGTGGTGCGTCGTCGTGACGAAGAAGTGGTCGACGAGGTCGTCCTCGCGCAGCTGCGCGCCACGCACGCCCTTGCCGCCACGACGCTGCGCGCGGTAGTTGTCCGACCGGGTCCGCTTGGCGTAGCCGCCGCGGGTGATCGTGACGACCATCTCCTCCTCGGCGATGAGATCCTCGATCGAGACCTCGCCGTCGAAGGGCAGGATCCTGGTGCGGCGCTCGTCGCCGTATTTGTCGACGATCTCCTCGAGCTCGGTCGAGACGATGTCCCGCTGCCGCTGCTCGGAGGCGAGGATCGCGTTGAGCTCGGTGATCTTCTCCTCGAGCTCGGCGTGGTCGCGCATGATCTTGTCGCGCTCGAGGGCCGCGAGCCGGCGCAGCTGCAGCGCCAGGATCGCGTTGGCCTGGACCTCGTCGATGTCGAGCAGGGCGATCAGGCCGGCGCGGGCCTCGTCGACGTCGGGCGACCGGCGGATCAGCGCGATGACCTCGTCGAGCGCGTCGAGCGCCTTCAGGTACCCACGGAAGATGTGGATCGCTTCCTCGGCCTTGCGCAGGCGGAAGCGGGTGCGGCGCTGGATGACCTCGAGCTGGTGGGCGGTCCAGTGCCGGACGAAGGCGTCGATCGACAGCGTGCGCGGCACCCCGTCGACGAGCGCGAGCATGTTGGCGCCGAACGTGTCCTGCAGCTGCGTGTGCTTGTAGAGGTTGTTCAGCACGACCTTGGCCACGGCGTCGCGCTTGAGCACGATCACCAGGCGCTGGCCCGTGCGGCCCGACGTCTCGTCACGGATGTCCGCGATGCCGGTGACCCGGTTCTCGCGCACCAGGTCCGCGATCTTCTTCGCCAGCGTGTCCGGGTTCACCTGGTACGGGAGCTCGGTGACGACGAGGCAGATCCGGCCCTGGATCTCCTCGACCTCGACGACGGCGCGCATCGTGATCGAGCCGCGGCCCGTGCGGTACGCGTCCTCGATGCCGCGGTGGCCCAGGATCGTCGCCCCGGTGGGGAAGTCGGGTCCCGCGATCCGCGTGAGCAGCTCGGTGAGCAGCTCCTCGCTGGACGCCTCGGGGTGCGCCAGGTGCCACTGCACGCCGGCCGCGACCTCGCGCAGGTTGTGCGGCGGGATGTTGGTCGCCATGCCGACGGCGATGCCCGACGAGCCGTTGACCAGCAGGTTCGGGAAGCGCGAGGGCAGGACGACGGGCTCCTGGGTGCGGCCGTCGTAGTTGTCCTGGAAGTCGACGGTCTCCTCGTCGATGTCCCGGACCATCTCCATGGCCAGCGGCGCCATCTTGCACTCGGTGTACCGGGGCGCGGCGGCCGGGTCGTCGCCCGGGGAGCCGAAGTTGCCCTGCCCGGACACCAGCGGGTAGCGCATCGACCAGTCCTGGACCAGGCGGACGAGCGCGTCGTAGATCGCCGTGTCACCGTGCGGGTGGAACTTGCCCATGACGTCGCCGACGACGCGGCTGCACTTGGAGAACTGCCGGTCGGGCCGGTAGCCGCCGTCGTACATGGCGTAGAGGACGCGCTTGTGCACGGGCTTGAGCCCGTCACGCACGTCCGGCAGGGCGCGTCCGACGATGACGGACATCGCGTAGTCCAGGTAGGACCGCTGCATCTCGAGCTGCAGGTCCACCTGGTCGATGCGGCCGTGCTCGATGCCGTCGGGGCCAGTCGTCTCAGTCACTTGGTTCCTTTGAGTTCGCTACGGACTCGGGTCATGCGTCCTCAGATGTCGAGGAAGCGCACGTCCTTCGCGTTCCGCTGGATGAACGAGCGGCGGGACTCGACGTCCTCGCCCATGAGCACCGAGAAGATCTCGTCGGCCGCGGCGGCCTCGTCGAGCGTGATCTGCAGCAGGGTGCGGTGCTCGGGCGACATCGTGGTCTCCCACAGCTCCTGGTAGTCCATCTCGCCGAGACCCTTGTAGCGCTGGATGCCGTTCTCCTTGGGCAGGCGCTTGCCTCCGGCGATGCCGTCCTTGATCACCGCGTCCCGCTCACGGTCCGAGTACACGTAGTCGTGCGACGCGTTCGACCACTTGATCCGGTACAGCGGCGGCTGCGCGAGGTACACATGGCCGTGCGTGATCAGGTCCGGCATGTACCGGAACAGCAGCGTGAGCAGCAGCGTCGTGATGTGCTGGCCGTCGACGTCGGCATCCGCCATGAGGACGATCTTGTGGTACCGGAGCTTGGCGATGTCGAAGTCCTCGCCGATGCCGGTGCCGAACGCGGTGATCAGCGCCTGGACCTCCTGGTTGCCCAGGGCCTTGTCCAGCCGGGCGCGCTCGACGTTGAGGATCTTGCCTCGGATCGGCAGGATCGCCTGCGTCTTGGGGTTGCGGCCCCGCACGGCCGAGCCGCCGGCCGAGTCACCCTCGACGATGAACACCTCGCACTCGGCGGGGTTGTTCGACTGGCAGTCCTTGAGCTTGCCGGGCATGCCGCCCGACTCGAGCAGGCCCTTGCGCCGGGTCGCCTCGCGCGCCTTGCGGGCGGCCATGCGCGCCGCGGCCGCCTGGATCGACTTGCGGATCACGTCGCGCGACTCGTTCGGGTGCGAGTCGAGCCAGTCGCCGAGCTGGTCGTTGACGACCTTCTGGACGAACGTCTTCGCGATGGTGTTGCCGAGCTTGGTCTTGGTCTGGCCCTCGAACTGAGGCTCGCCGAGCTTGACCGAGATGACCGCGGTCAGCCCCTCGCGGATGTCGTCGCCCGTGAGGTTCTCGTCCTTCTCCTTGAGGATGCCCTTGTCCCGCGCGTAGCGGTTGATCAGGGACGTCATGGCCGCACGGAAGCCCTCCTCGTGCGTCCCACCCTCGGTCGTGGAGATCGTGTTGGCGTAGGTGTGCACCGACTCCGAGTAGGCGTTGGTCCACTGCAGGGCGATCTCGACGGAGATCCGCAGCGTGGTGTCCTCCGACTCGAACGCGATGACGCTCGGGTGGACGAGCTCGACCTTCTTGGCGGAGTTGAGGTGCTTGACGTAGTCGAGCAGGCCGTCGTCGTACTTGTAGGTCACGACGCGTGCCGCCGGCTGGTCCTCGTCGCCCGCGACCTCGTCCTCGGTGCCGAGGTGCGCACTCCGCTCGTCGGTCAGCGTGATCTGCAGGCCCTTGTTGAGGAACGCCATCTGCTGGAACCGGGCGCGGAGCGTCTCGAAGTCGTACTGGACGGTCTCGAAGATCGTGTCGTCGGCCCAGAACGTCTGCTGGGTGCCGGTCTCTTCGGTCGCCTCGCGCTGCTGCAGCCCGCCGACCGGCTTGCCGCCGTCCTCGAAGTCCATCTCCCACACGGAGCCGTCGCGCTTGACGATCGTCTCGACCCGCTTGGACAGCGCGTTGACGACCGAGATGCCGACGCCGTGCAGTCCGCCCGAGACCGCGTAGCCGGCGCCGCCGAACTTGCCGCCCGCGTGCAGGATCGTCATGACGACCTCGACGGTGGGCTTGCCCTCGGTGGGGTGGATCGCCACGGGGATGCCGCGACCGTTGTCGACGACACGCACTCCGCCGTCGTCCAGCAGCGTCACCTCGATGTGGTCGCAGTACCCGGCGAGGGCCTCGTCGACGGAGTTGTCGACGACCTCGTAGACCAGGTGGTGCAGGCCGCGCTCGCCGGTCGACCCGATGTACATGCCGGGACGCTTGCGCACCGCCTCGAGGCCCTCGAGGACGGTGATGGCGCTGGCGTCGTAACCGCCGTTGATGTCAGGCTTCGGGGTGCTCTGCTCTGCCACGGGCGGTGGTACTCCTCAAAGAGATCGCACGCCATCGAGCGCGCCGCCGAGCCGGTGGGATGGCGGATCACTCCATGACGCTGGACTTCCGGGCACCAGGGCGCCAGGAATGACCTTGTCAGTCTACCTGGCAGAACGTGCTAGACCCCCCTGTTGAGGGCACTTGTGGACGGTCCGTTCACATCATCCGAACGTGTCCCGCTCACCGCGGCCCTTGACCCGCTTCGGACCCCTGCCGAAGCCTGGTCCGCCGGGTCCCAGGACGACGATCTCGGCGACCGCTCCCTCTCCCAGCTCCTCGGCGAAGTTCCGCAGCATGGCCGGCACGCTCCACGTGAGGTTGGTGGCCCACGCGGTCGACGAGGCACGCATCGTGAGCACCCCGCGCTCGAAGGACACGTAGGTCGAGTGCTCGGCGACCTGCTCACCGAGGATCTGCGCCCACCGCGCCTGCATGGTCCCGCCGGTCACCCCGGCCGCCCACCCGAACTGGCCGACGACGGCACCGAGCGTGGTGGACAGTGTCAGCGGGTCACGTCCACCGGCAGCCGAGCCGCTCATCTGGGTCTCGAGCGGTCGCCGCGCGCGGACCGGGTCACCGGGCCGGATGCCACGCTTGGCGGCCGCGGCCCGCGCCCGACTCAGCGCCGCGGCCGCGACCTGGCGCTCGGGGACGAGCTCGACGATCGTGCGCAGCGGCGCACCCTCGGCGGGGCGCTCGGGAGGCAGGCCCTCAAAGGACACGAGCGACCTCGCCGCCCATCACGTCCACCCGCGCTCCGCTCAGCGGCTCGGGCACGTCGCCCGCCACCGCCGCCGTGATGAGCACCTGGCGTGCGGGGGCGACGAGCTCGGCCAGGCGCTCGCGCCGGCGGACGTCCAGCTCGGCGAACACGTCGTCGAGGATCAGGACCGGCTCGCCGTCGGGCCCCCAGTCCGCGGCGTCGCCCCCGTCGGACAGGACCGTGTAGCTCGCCAGGCGCAGGGCGAGAGCGAACGACCACGACTCCCCATGGCTCGCGTACCCCTTGGCCGGCAGGCCACCCAGGGTCAGGACGAGGTCGTCGCGGTGCGGCCCGACGAGGCACACACCCCGGTCGAGCTCCTTGCCGCGCAACCGTCCCATGGCCTCGAGCAGCTGAGCTTCGACGAGCTCGACCGAGTCGTCGGTGGATCCCTCGACCTCCAACGCGGCGTCGAGGGACGCCTTGTAGCTCACGACCGCGGCGCCCTGCCCCGAGCTGACCTGCTCGTACGCGCGCGCGACGTGCGGCGCGAGGGTGTCGACCAGGCGCCGGCGCTCGACGACGAGGCGAGCGCCGACCTGCGCGAGCTTCGCGTCCCACACGTCGAGCGTGCGCAGGTCCGAGCCCCCGCCGCGGCGCGCGGCACCTGCGGACTTCAGCAGCGCGGACCGCTGACGCAGCACCCGGTCGTAGTCCTGGATGACCGACGCGATCCTCGGCGTGAGCTGCACGAGCAGGTCGTCGAGGAAACGACGGCGGCCGTCCGGGTCGCCCTTGACGAGCGCGAGGTCCTCGGGGGCGAACAGCACGGTGCGCAGGATGCCCAGCACGTCGCGCGCACGCACCGGGTTCCCGCCGTTGACCCGCGCGCGGTTGGCCTTGCCGGGCGTGACCTCGATCTCGACGAGCGTCGCCCGCGGGTTTCCGGCGTCTAGCTCACGGATCACCCGCGCACGCACGACGGCCCGGCTGGTGCCCGCCCGGACGAGCGCCGCGTCGCTCGGCACGCGGTGGCTGCCGAGCGTCGCGGCGTACCCGATGGCCTCGACGAGGTTCGTCTTGCCCTGACCGTTCGGACCCACCAGCGCGGTGATCCCCGGATCCAGCGCGAGGTCGACCTGCGCGTAGGAGCGGAAGTCCGTCAGGTTGAGGTGGGCGACGTACATCGAGCGGTCAGGCGGACGGCGGCACGGCGGCCCCCGCCGCAGGCGTCGTGCTCGTGACGGGACCGGTGGTCCCGGCGGGCTTCACCGCGTGACCGCCGAACTGCTGGCGCAGCGCCGCGACGGCCTTCATCGCCGGCGACTCGCCCTGGCGGCTGGCGAACCGCGCGAAGAGCGCGGCCGAGATGACCGGCGCCGGGACGGCGAGGTCGATGGCCTCGTCGACCGTCCAGCGGCCCTCGCCCGAGTCCTCGACCCAGTCGTCGATCGCGCCGAGACCCGGGTCCTGCTCGAGCGCGGCGACGAGGAGCTCGAGGAGCCAGGACCGCACGACCGTGCCGTTCGTCCATGCCCGCATCGTGCCGTGCACGTCGGTGACCAGGTCCTTCGCGGCGAGCAGCTCGTAGCCCTCGGCGTAGGCCTGCATGAGGCCGTACTCGATGCCGTTGTGCACCATCTTGGCGAAGTGCCCCGCGCCCACCGCTCCCGCGTGCACGAAGCCGTTCTCGCGTGGACCCTCGGGACGCAGTGCGTCGAAGACAGGCAGGACCTTCTCGACGAGGTCCGCCTCGCCGCCGACCATGAGGCCGTAGCCGTTCTTGAGACCCCAGACACCGCCCGAGACGCCCGCGTCCAGGAAACCGATGCCCTTGGCGGACAGCAGGTCCGCGTGGGGCTGGTCGTCCTGGTAGTACGAGTTGCCACCGTCGATGACGACGTCGCCCGGCGCCAGCAGGTCCGCGAGCTCGTGGATCACGCCGTCGGTGATGTCACCGGACGGCACCATGACCCAGATGACACGCTCGCCCTCGGGGAGCTTGCTGACCAGGTCGGCGAGGCTCGTGGAGTCGCTCACGTCCTGGTTGCGGTCGTACCCGGTGACCTCGATGCCGGCCGCACGGATGCGCTCGCGCATGTTGGCGCCCATCTTGCCCAGCCCGACCAGACCGATGTGCATGCCGTTGCCTCTTCCGTTCCGTGTGCGCCGGTGCGGCGCATCTGCAGGACTCACTGTGCCCCCGTGCGGGCGTGCGTGCACCCGCGTCGTTCGAGACGGGCCCGGATCAGCTCGCGAACCGGATCGGCACGAGCAGGTACCGGTAGTTCTTCTCGTCGTCGCCCTCGAGCGAACCCTGGCCCGTGAACTCCACGGGCTTGTTGGGGTGCGTGAACGACAGGCGCACGAACGGGGTGTCGAGGGCGCCCAGGCCGTCGAGCAGGAACTGCGGGTTGAACGCGACCGAGATCTCGTCGCCGACGAGCGTCGACTCGAGCGCCTCCGACGCCTGCGCGTCGTCACCCTGGCCGGCGTCGAGGACGACCTGGCCCTCGGTGAACGACAGGCGGATCGGGGTGTTCCGCTCCGCGACGAGCGCGACACGCTTGGCGGCGTCGGCGAGCTGCTGGGTCCCGACGACGGCGTGGATGGGGGTCTCGTCGGGGAACAGCCGGCGCACGGCAGGGTAGTCCCCGTCGACGAGGAGGCTCGTGGTGTGCCGGCCGGCCGCCTCGAAGCCGATGAGGTCCACGCCGCCGCCCGTGGAGAGCGCGACCGTGACCTCGCCCGCCCCGCCGAGGGACTTCGCGGCATCCGACAGGGTGCGAGCGCGCACGAGGGCGACCGTCGAGATGTCGGGGCTCGTGGGCTTCCACGTGAGCTCACGCAGAGCGAGTCGGTAGCGGTCCGTCGCCAGGAGCGTGACCTTCTCGCCCTCGATCTCGACGCGCACGCCGGTCAGCAGGGGGAGGGTGTCGTCCCGGCTCGCGGCGACGGACACCTGCGCGACGGCGTGGGTGAGCTCCTCGCCGTCGACGGTTCCGCTCACCGGGGGCATGGCGGGCAGGTTCGGGTAGTCCTCGACCGGCATCGTCAGGAGCGTGAAGCGGCTCGCGCCGCACGTGACGACCACCTTGGTGCCCTCGAGCACCACGTCGACGGGCTTGGCGGGCAGCGCACGGGAGATCTCGGCGAGCAGTCGGCCGGAGACGAGGACCGTCCCGGACTCGCTGACGTCCGCGGGGATCTGGGAGCGGGCCGAGACCTCGTAGTCGAAACTGGAGAGCTGGATGGAGCCGGCCGCGTCCGCCTCGATGCGCACACCGGCGAGCACAGGCACCGGCGGACGTGTCGGCAGGCTGCGAGCCGTCCACGTGACGGCGTCTGCGAGAACGTCACGTTCGACCCGGAACCTCATCGACTCACCTCTCGTCATGCACATGTGTCGTGCTGCTGGTCGGAACCGCTCGTCGGCGCCGACCCGTTGTCCCGACGCTGCCTGCGCGCCCGTCTCGGGAGGCGGGGTGCGAATCACATGGATGTGGCCAGGCGACGTCAAGCGAAGACTACGCGAGTGGTCAGACAGCCGGTACAGCCGGAGGGACGAATGTGGTTCGTCGTCCGGGCTGGGCCTGCGTCGTCCACCCGCCGGCCTAACGGCGGTGTGTGGATCAAGCACAGCAGAGAAGTGTCGTCGTCGTCATCGGTGGTGTGGAAACTGTGGATGACAGGTCCCTGTGCAGGTCACGAAACGTTTCACGTGTGGACACGGCGTGTGTCCCGATCCGGACTTCCGGTGGACGAGTGGGGACGGCCGTCCTGGCGCCACTGTCCGTCCACCGGCGGTACCCGTCGTGTCCACACAGGATCGGCTGTCGTCCACCGTCGTCCACAGGGCTGTGCACAGGTGTGAACATTCGTCCCATGGTTCTTTCAGGTTGGGGATGAATGTTCCGCGGCGAGGATGTGAGCGCGGACATCGCGGCGCACGGCGGACGCACAGACGTGGGCGATTTGTCACATCTCGCGTAGATGCGCAGGTCACGGCGGTGCACGGTGAGGTGCACCCCCGAACGGGTGACAACTTTCACAACATCCCCAGGTCGATGTCCGAGGGTGTGGATAAACCTGGGGAAAGTCAGCCCCGGCTCTGCTGCTTGATCCGGTTGGTGAGCTCGGTCACCTGGTTGTAGATCGAGCGCCGCTCGGCCATCAGCTCGCGGATCTTGCGGTTCGCGTGCATGACGGTGGTGTGGTCCCGGCCGCCGAACGCCTGCCCGATCTTGGGCAGCGAGAGGTCCGTCAGCTCGCGGCACAGGTACATCGCGATCTGCCGGGCGGTGACGAGGACGCGGGAGCGGCTGGATCCGCACAGGTCGTCGATGGACAGCCCGAAGTAGGCGGCGGTCTGGCCGATGATCTGCGTGGCGGTGATCTCCGCGGTCTCGTCGTCGGTGATGAGGTCCTTGAGAACGATCTCCGCGAGCGACAGGTCGACCTGCTGCCGGTTGAGGTTCGCGAACGCCGTGACGCGGATGAGGGCGCCCTCGAGCTCGCGGATGTTGGTCGAGATCTTCGAGGCGATGTACTCCAGGACGTCCGGCGGCGCCTCGAGGCGCTCGCTCGCGGCCTTCTTCCGCAGGATCGCGATGCGCGTCTCGAGGTCGGGGGGCTGGACGTCCGTGATGAGGCCCCACTCGAAGCGGGAGCGCATCCGGTCCTCGAAGCCGTTCAGCTGCTTGGGCGGCAGGTCGGAGGTGATCACGACCTGCTTGTTCGCGTTGTGCAGCGTGTTGAAGGTGTGGAAGAACTCCTCCATCGTCTGTTCCTTGCCCTGCAGGAACTGGATGTCGTCGATGAGGAGCACGTCGACCTCGCGGTAGCGGCGCTGGAAGGCGCCGGCCTTGCCCTCGGAGATCGAGTTGATGAAGTCGTTGGTGAACTCCTCCGAGTTCACGTAGCGCACGCGCACGCTCGGGTAGAGGTTCTGCGCGTAGTGGCCGATGGCGTGCAGCAGGTGCGTCTTGCCCAGGCCCGAATCGCCGTAGATGAACAGCGGGTTGTACGCCTTCGCCGGCGCCTCGGCCACGGCGACCGCCGCGGCGTGCGCGAACCGGTTGGACGAGCCGATGACGAACGTCTCGAACAGGTACTTCGGGTTGAGCCGCGCGGGCTCGGCCTGCTGCCGGCGGCCACCACCGGTGCTCGCCCGGTCGCTGACGGCCTGGGAACGCGGGGGCTCCTGGGCCTCCTCGACGACCGCTTCCGTCTGCTGGACCACTCGCAGCGTCGGAGGGGCGTCGTCGGCCAGGTCGGGATCCACGGTGATCGCGAACCGCGCGTCCCGGCCGAGTGCGGTGCTCAGGGCGTCGCTGACCTCCGGCCGCACGCGCGACTCGAGGTAGTCCTTGGTCAGGTCGTTGCCGACGGCGAGCAGGAGGGTCCCGTCGAGGAGGCCGAGCGGCTTGGCCAGCCGGACGAACGCCAGCTGTCGCGGCGTGATGTCGGGGCTGGCCTCGAGGGTCGTCACGACGTGTCCCCAGACCCGGGTCAGCTCTTCGTCCTGCGGCACGTCCTACCTCGGGTTGTCTTGATCGCGTGGAGCGACGAGTCTCGCACGGCTCGGGTTGTCCACACAGTTGTCCACACCTGTGAGCGGAGCGGAGAACGGCTGCGTGGCCGACGAGAATGCGTGCTGAGGCTGGTCGGCGTGTACTGCTCGACACGCTTCGGACGGCGACGATCCACAGCTGTGGGCGGCGCGCGGCGTGGCACGATGCTAGTGGTGCCTCCTGGTCCAGGGGAGGGCCCGAGCGGGTGAGGTACACCTCGATCGGGCGTGTCGTTGCGACGGGCTGTGACCGACATCCCGTACTGTCCGGCGGCTCGGCATTTGACCGCCTCTGGACGGCGGCGTACCGTGGTGAAGCCTTCCGATGGCTCCTTCCGGCGCGCCCAGACGCCAACATGTACTCGTACGTGCTCGTGGAGTGGTCGAACTCGGCAGTCAGACCTGGTCGCGCGCATACGCGCGGCATCCCGATGGAGCAGTAGGAGATACCTCGTGAGCAAGCGCACGTTCCAGCCGAACAACCGGCGCCGCGCCAAGACGCACGGCTTCCGTCTGCGTATGCGCACCCGCGCTGGTCGCGCGATCCTCGCCGCGCGTCGCCGTAAGGGCCGCGCGGAGCTCTCGGCCTGACACCAGCGTCGGTGCTGCCTGCCGCGCACCGGATGCGCCGTCCTGCCGATTTCGAGCAGGCGGTGCGCCGCGGTGCGCGTGGCGGACGCGACACGGTGGTGGTGCACCT
Source organism: Cellulomonas sp. PhB150 (assembly GCF_003755175.1). GTDB lineage: Bacteria > Actinomycetota > Actinomycetes > Actinomycetales > Cellulomonadaceae > Cellulomonas. The sequence continues at coordinate 525,759 of NZ_RKHX01000003.1, forward strand.
GACGCAACGGACCGACCCCGGGCCTGGCCCGGTGGTCGGTTTCGTCGTGTCCAAGGGTGTCGGCAACGCCGTGACGCGCAATCTCGTCAAGCGGCGGCTGCGGGCACTGGTGCACGCACGGCTCGCTGTCGTGCCGGCGTCGGCGTCCCTCGTGGTCCGCGCACTGCCCGCATCCGCGGCGGCGTCCTACGGGTCGCTCGAAGCCGACCTGGACGGTGCCCTGGCAACCGCGCAGCGCCGCCTGGCTCGGAGCGCCGGCTAGTGGGCGTTCTCCGGTTCGTGCTGCGTCTGCCGGCGCTGGCCCTGCTGCTCCTGCTTCGCGGCTACCAGCGGTTCATCTCGCCGATGCGTCCGCCGACCTGCCGGTTCTACCCGTCGTGCTCGCAGTACGCGGTGATCGCCGTCCGGCGTCATGGCGCTGCGTACGGCACCTGGCTCGCGGCCCGCCGCCTGCTGCGGTGCCACCCCTGGAACCCCGGGGGTATCGACGACGTTCCACCTGCGCGTGCAGGACATCACGTGCACCACCCTGCTTCTGTGGCTCAGCCCACGCACTGACACCCGACTGAGGAGCTTTGCTCATGGGCTGGTTCGATAGCCTGCTTCACCCGATCATGGTCGTGGTCGCCTGGATCATGGTCATGTGGCACAAGGTCTGGACCGGCATCGGTCTCGACCCCGACGGCGGCGCGGCCTGGACGCTGTCCATCGTCGGCCTCGTGATCGTCATCCGCATCCTGCTGATCCCGCTCTTCTTCAAGCAGATCAAGGCCTCCCGCGGGATGCAGCTCTTGGCGCCGGAGATGAAGGCGATCCAGAAGAAGTACAAGGGCAAGACTGACCCCGCCTCCCGCGAGGCGATGAGCCGCGAGACGATGGCGCTCTACCGCAAGCACGGGACGAACCCGTTCGCGTCGTGCCTGCCGATCCTGCTGCAGTCCCCCATCTTCTTCGCGCTCTTCCGGGTGCTGAACTCGCTGCCGGCGATCGCCGACGGCATCTACCGGGGCGACCAGGACCACATTGGCCCGATGACCCAGGAGCTCGCCAGCTCCGCGGAGAATGCGTCGATCTTCGGTGCGCCGCTGTCGGGCACGTTCATGCGGGCGGACGGAAACGTCCACATCCAGATCGTCAGCGCCGTGCTCATCATCGCGATGTCGGCGACGACGTTCCTCACGCAGCGCCAGCTGACCATGAAGAACATGCCGCCGTCCGCCCTCGAGGGGCCCATGGCGCAGCAGCAGAAGGTCCTGCTGTACGTCCTGCCGCTGATCTTCGCGTTCTCGGGCGTCAACTTCCCGATCGGTGTCCTCATCTACTGGACCACGACCAACCTCTGGTCGATGGGGCAGCAGTTCTACACGATCCGACGCATGCCCGCGCCCGGCTCCGCAGCGGAGAAGGCGGCCCTCGAGCGCAAGGCACGCAAGGCTGCGCACCGCGGCGGAGGAGCTCTCGAGGAGAGCGCCCCCGTCGAGGTCATCGAGGAGAAGCCGCGCGGGCAGCGCACGCAGCCGAAGCGCAAGGACCGCGCCAAGCCGCGTCCTCTCGCCGAGCCCACCACACCTGCCGTCGTTCCCGACCCGCCCGCGGACAGCACGCCGCCGGCATCCGGGAGCAGCACGGGGAAGTCCACGCCGAAGCCGAAGAAGTAGAGCGCTCAGCGCTCGTTGATCGGAGACCACCATGACGTCACCCTTGCCCGACGCCCCCGCTGAGCCGACGACCTCGCGCCTCGAAGAGGAGGGCGAGATCGCCGCCGACTACCTCGAGGAGCTCCTCGACATCGCGGACCTCGACGGAGACATCGACATCGACATCGACCACGGCCGGGCCGCCCTCGAGATCCTCTCGGAGGACCCGAAGGACACCTCTCTGCGCCGGCTGGCCGGGCGTGACGGCGAGGTCGTCGACGCACTCCAGGAGCTCACGCGCCTCGCCGTGCAGACCAAGACTGGTGAGCGCAGCCGGCTGATGCTCGATGTCGCTGGTTACCGAGCGGGCCGTCGCGCCGAGCTCGTCACTGTCGCCGAGGAGGCGATCGCTCGCGTGCGCGAGTCGGGTGCGTCCGTCGCGCTGGGAGCGATGAACCCGTTCGAGCGCAAGGTCGTCCACGACACCGTGGCGACCGCCGGCCTGACGAGCGACTCCGACGGCGTCGAGCCGAACCGGCACGTGGTGATCCGGCCCGCCTGACGGGTAGGTGCTGTCCTCGAGCGGGGCGATGGGCTACGGCCCGTCGCCCCGCTCTTTCGTACCCGGCTTGCTCGTCGTCCTTATTGTTCCGGTGCACTGCCTCAACGGGGGCGTCGGGCACGTGTTTCACGTGAAACACAGACCGGCGCGTGCTCGACTCGGCCCAGGATTGTCCCGGGTCGTCGCGTGGCTGCGTCAGGGAGATCGACCCCTCCGGAGGTGACGGCGCTGAGGGGACGGCGATGCCGGTACGCGCGGGCCAGCGCTACCGACACTGGTCATGCGGCGGTCTAGCGTCGTGGCGGATCAGGCACGCATGCCCTGGCGGGACCGTGGTCTGCGCGCTCCGCATGGCTTGGTGCACTCGACGGTGCCGATCCGTGTGCGGCTCGCCGTCCGCAGTGAGGTCCTTGCCGAGCGTGCCTCGCCGGCAGGTGCCCGCTTGAGGTGTCGTCACCGCGGCAGAGGTGGCGCCGTTTCACGTGAAACATGTGAGGTCCGGACCGCGCGGAGCGAATCACTTGCAGTTGGCACCGAGCGGCGGTGAGAGTCGGTGGGGCGGGACCCGGGTGGCTGACATCCGAGGGAAACGGATCACCGGGTAGCACTCACGTCCTGACGCCATGGAATCTTGGCGAGCCGGCGATGAGCGACACGCGTCCACGGGGATGAGCGAACGGGGGCCCGAGGCGCTGGAGCGGTGGCAGCCCGGGCGAGTGGGAAGCAGCCCGGGCTGTGGTGTCGGCGTGGGCTGGACCGCCGGTGATCCGGGCGGGTAGGCCACGGTGGCGCTCGAGCGGAGAACGTAGGCGTTGGCGGCGCGATGGGCGAGCGGGTAGCTCGGACCCTGGCGGGGGGAAGCCTGGCGGGCCGGTGACTCGGGCGCGTAGGCCACGGATGACTCTCGAGCGGGGAACGCAGGCGCTGGTGCGGCGACAGGCGAGGGTGGAGCTGGGGCCGTGGCGGGAGGGGAGGGCGGGTGGCCCGGATGGGTGCTCCACGGATGACTGGCGAGGATGCCCTGTGGGCGCTTGCGCGTACGCCGGTGAGCTCCTTCGACGTGGACGAGGACAGCGGGATGGGTTTTGCCGACGTGCAGTTTCCGAGACACCAACGGGTACCACCTGCTCCCTCATTCACGGGTGCGTCGATGGATGAACCGTGGTCCTCGACTCCCTGGCTCCTCGGGATCGGCGGTCTCGGCGGGCAGACCCTGGCGTAGGTCCTGCGCGGAGGAGGTGATCGCGAGACATGACATCCGCCACTGCTCAGGCACGTGTTCTGCCGCGGGACCCGCGGCACGTTGCTCACTCAGCTCACCGCTCCCTGCCAAGGGCCGGGTCCCGGAAGGCTTCGCGCGTTCGATGAGTCGGCTGCCGCTGGGCCGATATGCCCACGCGTCGATGTGGCGCTTTGTCGACGTGCCGGCTCGTTGGGTGCGCGAGGGCCGGGTACTTCGCGAGGCTGAGCTCTCCGAGGGCCTCGGCCCTGCGCGAGTGCCAATCCTTGATGCCACCCCCGGCGTCGGGGTGGCAAACCGGGGACGTCTGGGCAGCGTCTGTGGAGGGCCCGATCAGGGTGGGAAGGGCGCGATACGGTAGGGCGTTCGCGCGGGCCGAGACCGGTCGTTCCTGATCTGGGGAAGCTCTGGACGCGTCGTTTCACGTGAAACAGGGAGTGTGCGCAGGTGGGAGAGAACGGCAACGTCGAGCAGGTCGACATCGACCCTCTCGACGGTGATCCGAGACTGCCGGCCTACTTCGGGGACGCGTGGGGGACAGTCAGTGCATTCCGCGACATGCTCGTGAGTGACGGGGTCCTTCGAGGCCTGATCGGTCCGCGTGAGGTGGGTCGTCTGTGGACGCGTCACCTGTTGAACTCCGCGGCCGTCACGCCGTACCTGCCTACGTCCGGGAGGGTCGTCGACCTGGGGAGCGGAGCGGGCCTGCCTGGGGTCGTGGTGGCGGCGATGCTGCCTGACACCGAGGTCGTGCTGCTGGAGCCCATGGAGCGTCGGACGGACTGGCTCACCGAGGTCGCCGACCGCCTGCACCTCGACAACGTCGTCGTCCGGCGTGGGCGCGCTCAGGACGTCCACGGCGACCTCACGGCGGACGCCGTGACGTCTCGCGCGGTCGCATCCCTGGACAAGCTCTACCGCTGGGCGCTGCCGTTGCTCGGTCGCGGCGGGGCCCTGCTGGCCCTCAAGGGCGAGAAGGCCCAGGAGGAGGTCGACGCTGCCGGGGACGTCGGCCGCCGGCTCGGCGCAGGTCCCGCTGAGGTGCTGATGGCTTCGACACTGGACGGCGTCGAGATCACGCGCGTCGTCCGCGTCGTCCGAGAGGACGTCCGGCGTGTTCGGTAGGAAGAAGCGTGGTGGCGAAGCGTCGACCACGACGGGAGCGCCCGTTGAGTCGCAGGCCGAGCCCTCGAGCACGCAGACCGCCACGTCGGCGAACCGTGATGCCACGGCGGCACAGCCGGGCACCTGGTCCCCGCCAGCAGGCTCAACCTCGTCGGCCGCTCAGGCGCCCGACGCCGTGTCGTCAGTCGAACCGACGATCTACTCACCGGACGCGGCTCCCGAGTTGTCCCTTCCGCCAACAGCTTCTGGGCCCGAGAAGTCCGTCGGACCAGATCGCGGCGATGACGTGTCCGTTGCTGGCGGCTCGGTCCACCCAGCGCAGGACGGTGTGATCGAGCACGAGCGTGTTTCACGTGAAACGACGCGCAAGGTGGAGGAGCGAGCCGCCCGCACGGTCGGCGATGAAGCCAGGTCAGCGCCTTCCGTCCACGCCCTGCATGAGGATGCACGCGATGGGGAGGTGGTTTCACGTGAAACAGCTCCCGGCCGCCTCGATGGGCGAGGCGTCGAGGACGCGAACACCGGCGGGACGGAGCCCTACCGCTCGCCGCTGCGGGATGCTCGCGACGACGATCCAGTTTCACGTGAAACAGAGGGGCGCGCGTCATCGGACACCGGCAGCCTCAGCGGGGTCAGCGAGGCGGGCGAGGACGGCTCGGAGAGCCGCCCTCATACCGTTCCTCCGCACGCGGGGGACGACGGTGGAAATGCAACAGTGTCGCTCGCGGGTGCTGTGGGCGAGGGGACGAACGATCGCGAGGTTCCCGGGTCACGGAACCCGATCGAGCACGGTCGGGGGCCGGCGCCCGAGACGAGTTCCGCCGACGTCGTTTCACGTGAAACAGTGAGCGCGGCAACACCGTTGCCACCCCGGACGAACCAGCCTGACGGAGCCCACGCCCTCGTGAATGAGACCGATCCCGACGAGCGCCGCCGTGCCGCACTCGTCGAGAGCCTGCCGTCGGTGAGCGATGACACGCCGCTGATGGCGGAGCTCAAGCAGGATGCCCAGCGACGCATCGAGCTCCGCGGCCGGCGATTCCCTAGCCCGCCCGAGACGCGCGTGATCACCGTCGCGAACCAGAAGGGCGGCGTCGGCAAGACCACCACGACCGTCAACCTCGCGGCCGCCCTCGCGCAGTCCGGACTCAACGTCCTCGTGCTGGACAACGACCCGCAGGGCAACGCGTCGACCGCCCTGGGCATCGAGCACCGTGCCGGAACGCCGTCGATCTACGAGGTCCTCGTCGAGAGCAAGCCGATGCACGAGGCGGTGCAGGTCTGCCCGGACATCCCCACCCTGTGGTGCCTGCCGGCGACGATCGACCTGTCGGGTGCGGAGATCGAGCTCGTCTCGATGGTGGCCCGCGAGACTCGCCTCCGGGTCGCGCTCGACGCGTACCTCGACTGGCGAGAGGCCAACGGCCAGGCGCGACTGGACTACGTGTTCGTCGACTGCCCGCCCAGCCTGGGGTTGCTCACGGTCAACGCCTTCGTCGTCGGACGCGAGGTGCTCATCCCCATCCAGTGCGAGTACTACGCGCTCGAGGGCCTCAGCCAGCTCCTCAAGACGATCGAGCTGATCCAGGCGCACCTGAACCAGGGCCTGCACGTCTCGACGATCCTGCTGACCATGTACGACGCACGGACGAACCTCGCTCAGCAGGTCGCGCAGGAGGTGCGCACGCACTTCCCGGAGCGGACCCTGCGGACGACCGTGCCGCGCTCGGTCAGGATCTCGGAAGCGCCGAGCTACGGCCAGACGGTCATCACGTACGACGCGGGATCCTCGGGTGCGCTCGCGTACCTCGAGGCTGCCCGTGAGCTCGCGGACCGCGGCGCTGCCGCCGCGACCGCTTCACAGGACGCCACGCAGGACGGCCAGGAGGAACGATGAGCGAGAAGCGACGTGGGCTGGGCCGAGGGCTCGGCGCGCTGATCCCGACGGCACCCGAGGGGGACCAGCGTCCGACCGGCGGAGACCGACCGGCCGACCTGTTCTTCGGTGAGCCGCGCAGCAATGGCGCTGCGGCAGCCACATCGTCGGAGAGCGAGGTCGCCGAGACCGCTGCTCCCGAAGCGCCTGCCGCCGCTCCCGCAGCGGCCTCCGAGCACGACCTGCTACCCGTGCCGGGTGCGCGCTTCGCCGAGCTCCCGGTCGGGGAGATCCGCCCCAACCCGCGCCAGCCGCGCACCGTCTTCGACGAGGATGCGCTCGCCGAGCTGGTCGGTTCGATCAAGGAGATCGGCGTCCTGCAGCCGGTCGTCGTCCGCCAGGTCGCCGACGGCTACGAGCTGATCATGGGCGAGCGCCGCTGGCGCGCGACGCAGGAGGCCGGCCTCGACACCATCCCGGCGATCGTCCGGGAGACCGAGGACGGCGACCTGCTGCGCGACGCGCTGCTCGAGAACCTCCACCGCTCGCAGCTCAACGTGCTCGAGGAGGCCGCGGCCTACCAGCAGCTGCTCGACGACTTCGGCTGCACCCACGAGCAGCTCGCGAGCCGGATCCACCGGTCGAGGCCGCAGATCTCGAACACGCTGCGGCTGCTGAAGCTGCCGCCGCTGGTCCAGCGCCGGGTTGCCGCCGGCGTCCTGAGCGCGGGTCACGCCCGCGCGCTGCTCGGCCTGAACGATGGAGCAGCCATCGAGCGGCTCGCTCAGCGCATCGTCGCCGAGGGCCTGTCCGTCCGAGCGGTCGAGGAGATCGTCGCGATGGGCACCGACGACGCTCCGCGTCGGCGTCCCGCGCCGCGGGCGGGCATCCGCAACGAGGCTCTCGATGATCTCGCCTCGAGGCTCTCGGACAAGTTCGAGACGCGGGTGAAGGTCAGCCTCGGCAAGTCGCGCGGACGACTGACGGTCGAGTTCGCGTCCGTCCAGGATCTCAACCGGATCCTGGGCAGCCTCGCACCTGAGGACCCGGGCCTCCTCAAGGGCTGACGCGGGTGCCGGGACCGGTGCGCGAGGACAGTGAGGTCAGAGCCGACAAATCGGGACGTACCGGTCGCCAGAAGCGTCGTGTACGAGTCGCGTCAGGCAGCGAGAGAAGCCCGCACCAGGGATCGGTACAAGTCTCCAAGATTGTGCCCAGCGGCCTCTGCGGCCTGGGGCAAAAGTGACGTTTCGGTCATGCCTGGGGCGACGTTGACCTCGAGGAACTGCACCTCGCCGGAGGCCGTCACGATCAGATCGGTCCGCGAGATGCGCACCAGTCCCAGGGCCTGGTGTGCGGTGACGGCGACCGCCGCCACCTCGGCGGCGAGTGCCGCGGACAGTCGCGCCGGCGCGAAGTACTCGGTCCGCCCGGGGTTGTACCGGGCGTCGTAGTCGTACGGGCCGTCGGTCACGATCTCGACCGCGGGGAGGGCGGTCGGTCCGGAGCCGGTGTCGACGACGGAGACCGCGACCTCGGTGCCGATGACGGCGCGCTCGATGAGGGCGGTGTCGCTGTACGCGAAGCAGTCGACCATGGCCCGCGGCAGCTCGTCGGCGGACGTGACGAGGTTGACGCCGAGCGCCGAACCACCACGCGACGGCTTCACGACGAGCGGCAGACCCAGGCGGGCGACGAGGGCGGCGAGCACCCGGGACGCGCCGAGCTCCCGGAACAAGGACTGGGGGAGCGTCACGAAGTCCGGCGTGCGCAGCCCCGCCCGCGAGACGACGGTCTTGGCGATCGGCTTGGACCACGCCACCCGGCTCTCGCGCGGTCCGGTGCCGAGCAGTGGCAGGCCGAGCAGCTGGACGACGTCGCGGACGGAACCGTCCTCGCCCGACGTGCCGTGCAGGAGTGGCCAGACCAGGTCCGGCCGCAGCTCCGTCAGAGCCGGGACGAGGTCGGCGTCGACGTCGTGGATCGAGACGTCGACACCGACCGAGCGCAGCGCCTCGGCGACGCGACGTCCCGAGCGCAACGAGACGTCGCGTTCGTGCGAGAGACCGCCGGCCAGGATGACGACCCGCGGGGAAGCAGCGCCCATCAGGAGATGTCCGGGCCGGGTGCGTCCACGACACCGTCCGGGATCGAGGACGTCGTGCCGAACAGCTCGACGAGCTCGCGCTCACCGGCGACGACCGAAGCCAGCCGGCGGACGCCCTCGCGGATGCGTTCGGGCGTCGGGAAGCAGTACGACAACCGCATGTGGGACGCACCGCCGCCGTCGTAGTAGAACGCCGTGCCCGGGACATACGCCACCCGGGCGGTCACGGCGCGGGGGAGCATGTCCTTGGAGTCGAGTCCGTCGGGCAGCTTGACCCAGACGTAGAACCCGCCGTCGGGCACGTTCCATGACGCCTCGGGCAGGTGCTCGGCCAGCGCCGAGACCGTCGCGTCGCGTCGTTCACGGTAGAGCTCGCGGTACGACTTGATCTGACCCTGCCAGTCGCAGGTGGAGAGGTAGGTCGAGATGGCGATCTGCGACGCCGACGACGGGCACAGGATCGCGGACTCCGAGGCGAGGACCAGCTTCTCGCGCACGGCGTGGGGCGCCACGACCCAGCCGACGCGGTAGCCCGGCGCGAAGGTCTTGGAGAACGAGCCCAGGTAGAGCACGCCCTCGTCGTCCATCGACCGGATCGCCGGGCGCGGCTCGCCCTCGAAGCCGAGCAGGCCGTACGGGTTGTCCTCCAGGACGAGCATGCCGTACCTGCGCGCGATCGCCAGGACGGCGGGGCGGCGCTCGGTCGACAGGGAGACGCCGGCGGGGTTGTGGAAGTTGGGCACCGTGTAGAGGAACTTGACGCGCCGGCCGGCTGCGGCGAGGGAGGCGAGCGTCTCCTCGAGCGCGGCGGGCACGAGGCCGTGCTCGTCGATCGGGGTGTGCACGACGTCGGCCTGGTAGGCGCGGAAGACCCCGAGGGCGCCGACGTAGGACGGCGCCTCCGCGACGACGACGTCACCCGGGTCGATGAAGATGCGTGTGACCAGGTCCAACGCCTGCTGAGACCCGGTCGTGACGACCACGTCGTCGGGATGGGCGTCGATGCCCTCGAGGCGCATGACGTCGAGGATCTGCTCACGCAGCGTGACGTCGCCCTGCCCGGAGCCGTACTGCAGCGCCTGCAGCCCGCGCTGCGAGACGACGCGCGAGGCGACGTCGGACAGCACGTCGAGCGGGAGACCGTCGAGATAGGGCATGCCGCCTGCGAGCGAGACCACCTCGGGGCGGTTGGCCACCGCGAACAGGGCGCGGATCTCCGAGGCACGCATGCCGTGCGTGCGCTGGGCGTACGCACCGAGCCAGGGGTCGAGGCGGGTGCCGGCGGCAGCGGAGGACGTGGGGGGGCCCGCCGTCTCGCCGGCGGGCACGATGCGCTCGATCATCCGTGCAGTGTCGCACGCACGGCGAGCGCACCGGCCGGAGGCTCACACCGTGGCGAGCACGCCCTCGATCTGTTCGGTGATGCTCGCCTTGGGGCGCGCGCCGATGACCGACTGCACGAGCTCGCCGCCCGCGTAGAAGTTGAGCGTCGGGATCGACACGATCCCGTAGTCGCCGACCACGCGGGGGTTCTCGTCGGAGTTGATCTTGACGATCTTCACCCGGCCGTCGTACGTCTTGGACAGCTCCTCGAGCACGGGCGCCACCATGCGGCACGGGCCGCACCACGGCGCCCAGAAGTCGACGACCACGGGGATGTCGGAGCCGAGCACCTCCGCGGCGAACGTGTCGTCGGTGACTTCGGTGACGGAGCTCATCGTGCCTCCTCCAGGACGGGCGCGGGGCCCAGGTCGGGGACCGGGTCGGCCAGCCCGTCCTCGAGCGCCGCGAGGAAGTGCTGGGCGTCCAGGGCGGCGGAGCAGCCGGAGCCGGCCGCGGTGATGGCCTGGCGGTAGGTGTGGTCGACGAGGTCGCCGCACGCGAACACGCCGGGCAGGTTGGTCGCGGTGGTGCGGCCCACGACCTTGACGTAGCCGGCGTCGTCGAGCTCGATCTGCCCGACGAGCAGCTCGGAGCGCGGCACGTGGCCGATCGCGACGAACACGCCCGTGGCGGGGTGCTCGCGGGTCTCGCCCGTCACCGTGTCGCGCAGCGTCACTCCGGTGACCTTGGCGTCGCCGGCGATACCGACGATCTCGGAGTTCCACGCGAACTCGATCTTCGGGTCGTTCGCGGCGCGGTCGGCCATGATCTTCGAGGCGCGCAGCTGGTTGCGGCGGTGGACCATCGTGACGCGCTTGCCGAACCGGGTCAGGAACGTGGCCTCCTCGACCGCGGAGTCACCGCCGCCGACGACGATGATCTCCTGGTCCTTGAAGAAGAACCCGTCGCAGGTCGCGCACCAGGACACGCCGCGACCGGACAGACGCTTCTCGTCGTCCAGACCCAGCTCGCGGTACGCCGACCCGGTCGACAAGATCACCGACCGGGCCAGGTAGGTCTCTCCACCGGAGACGACGATCTTCTTGACCGGGCCGTCGAGCTCGAGCGACGTCGCGTCGTCCCACAGCACCTCGGCACCGAAGCGCTCGGCCTGCTTCTGCAGGTTCTCCATGAGCTCGGGGCCCTGGATGCCGTCGGGGAAGCCCGGGAAGTTCTCGACCTCGGTCGTGTTCATCAAGGCGCCGCCCGCGGTCACCGAGCCGGCGACGATCAGCGGGGCGAGCCCGGCACGTGCTGCGTAGATGGCCGCGGTGTAGCCGGCAGGGCCCGAACCGACGATCACGAGGTCGCGCACGGTGCTGTCCTGAGTCACGAGATGGTCCTTCTGTGTGGCGAACGATCGAGTCGGTGGGGCTGTCGCAGTCAACCGATCCTAGGCGGGATCTGTTCCGCGAGCCGTCAGGACAGCTCGATCTCGTTGAGCTCGAGCCGGAAGGAGCCGTCGCTCGCCGTCGGTAGCTCGGTGATCCACAGCGTCAGCTCCTCGGTCTCGGTGGCGGGGTCGAGCGTGAACGTGACCTCAGAGCCGAACTCGCCCTCGGCGAGCAGCTTGCCGCCGCTCGGGTCGGACTTGCCCGTGGCCCGGATCTCGACGTGCCCACCCGACCCGTTCGCGTGCAGCGTGACCGTGTGGACCGTGGTCGGGTCCTCGAGCTTCATGACGTATCCGACGCCGTTCTTGAAGCCGGCGAAGTCCGCCCGCTTGTACGTCATCGTGTACCAGTACGTCGACGGGTCGCCGTCGAACGCGCGGTCGACGGCCTCCTCGTGCTCGCCGTCGTCGTCGGACGGGTCCACGGAGGTCGCCGAGCCGATCACCGGTGGGACGGTCGACTCCGCGGGAGACGACGGCTCCGGCGACGGGCTGCTGGGCTCGTCAGAGGTCGGCTCCGGGCTGGCCGAGGTCGACGTCGACGGGCTGGGAGCCGGCGCGCCGGTGTCGAGCGAGCTGAAGAGTGCCTTGAACGCGAAGACCACGCCGATGACGACCGCGATCCCGACCAGGACCAGGACGAGCGCGGTCGGGTTGAAGCGCCGGCGCGGCTCGGTGTCGTACTCCTGCTCCTCGACGATGCGGTCGAAGTCGAAGCCGCCGACGAGCGTCGGTGCGGGCTCGGGCGCAGGAGAGGGGTCACCCGGCGGCTCGTCGTTCCACGCCCGAGCGGTCGCCGCGGCGCCCACCGCACCGGCGGCCCCGAACGCTGACGTGCGCGTGGGGGCGGCGGGCGGCGGCGTGCCCGGCCGGTTGACCCCGGCGGGCGGCGGCTGCGCGTCGTACGACGTGCGGATCGACTCGCGCTGCACGGCGATCGGGGCGGTGTCCTCCATGTCGTCGACGTCGAAGTCGTCGTCGGCCGGCACCGCAGGCGCCTCGGGAGCGGCCACCACCGGGACCGGCCCGGTCGCGACCTGCACGGCCCGGATCGCGCCCCACGGCTCGAGCTCGCGCACGAGCTCGCCGGGGCTGTGGGGACCGTCGTCGTTCGGGCCGAGCGTCACCGCGCAGAGGGTGTCCAGGTCGCCCGGGACGTCCGCGACGAGCTCGGCCGGCGGGACCGGCAGCCCGTCGACGGTCGGCGCCTCGGGCAGGTCGACGCCGAAGGACGGCAGCGACGGATCGGCGGGCCAGTGGCCGGTGAGCGCGGCGTACAGCACACGGACGAGGCCGACGGTGTCCGCGCGCGTGGTCGTGTGGGCGTCGCGCGCGACGATGCCCAGGAGGCCGGCGTCCAGGCCGAGGCCGGAGACGACGATGCGGCCGTCGTCGGTGACGTGCAGCGAGGAGGGGCGCAGCGCCAGGTGGTGGACGCCGCGTCGCCGGGCGACCTCGAGCGCGGCCGCAGCCTCGCCGGCGATCGCGCGGGCCTGGTCGGCCGTCAGCGGGCCGCGCGCCAGCAGGTCGGCGAGGGAGGGACCGGTGACCTGCTCGGAGACGACGTAGCCGTGGCCCTCGTGCGTGCCGACGTCCAGCACCCGCACGAGGCGCGCGTCGGTGACGAGGGCGGCGCGGCGCGCGCCGTCGAGCCCCTGCGAGATGTGGCCCGACGAGAGGACGTGGACACGCACCGGTCGGTCGAGGATCTGGTCGGTGGCCTGCCACGCGGTCGCCCCGGGCAGGTCGGACTCGGCGGGCTGGACGACCCGGTAGCGGCCCGAGAGCACGGCGCCCCGCCCGACGACCTCGCTCACGGCACCTCCAGCATCGACGGGACCGCCCGGCGGACGGTTCCCTGTGTGCAGCCTAGACGCGCGACCGCGCACCTTCGCGAGGAGCGGACCCATCAGGGTGTCGAGCTCGGAGACGCGCATGAGCCGCAGCGCAGCCAGGTAGGCGAGTCCCATCACGGTGCCGACGACGACGCACTCGATGATCGCGGCGATGTTCCCGCCGGACAGGACGGCCCGCAGCACGACGAGCGCCACCAGGCCGAACCCTGCCGCGACGGCGCCGGCCAGCAGCGCCTGGACGTGGACGCGCAGCACGCGCGGGCCGTCGAGCGTCCGGAGCCTGCCGCGCAGCATCCACAGGCCGAGCACGGCGCCGACGAGGTAGGAGACGCTCATCGCCAGCCCGGCACCGGCCACCCAGGAGCGCGGCTCGAGCAGGTTGCGGCCCAGCAGCGTCCCGCCGACGACGACCACGGCCATGACGATCTGGATCGGCACCATGCCGCGCGCGTCCTCGTACGCGTAGTAGACGCGCTGGCACATCGACCAGGCCCCGAACGCGGGCAGCCCGACGATCATCGTCACGACGACCGGGGAGACGGCGTGCACCTGCGCGTCGGACGAGGTCCACAGCAGGATCTGCGTGATCGGGACCGCCAGCACCGCGACGACCGCCGTCGCGAGCACGGTGAAGAGCCCGACGACGCGCAGGCCGCTGGACAGCGTCGCCCGGACGCCGTCGACGTCCTTCTCGTGCGCCTGGCCGGACAGCCGGGTGAACAGGGCCGTGGCCAGCGAGACCGTCACGAGCGAGTGCGGCAGCATGAAGATGAGGAAGGCCCAGTCGTACGCGGCGTTGCCGGCGACCACACCCCCGCCGGCCGCGCCGGGCGCGTCCGCGGCGACGTTCGAGACGACGATGTACCCGAGCTGGCCGATCGTGAGGCCGACGAGCGTCCAGCTCGCGACCTTGCCCGCGCGGCCGAGCCCCGAGCCGCGCAGCCCCCAGCGGACCCGGGCGCGCACGCCCGAGGCCCGCAGCGCCGGGATGAGGACCACGGCCTGCGCGATGACGCCGAGCGTCGCCGAGCCGGCGAGCAGCGTCGTCTGCCCCGTGGTCCAGTTCGCCGCGACCTCGATGCCGCCGGGGCCCGCCTTCGCGGCGCCGAACATCGCGATGAACACGGCGAAGCCGGCGATCGACACGATGTTGTTGACCACCGGGGCCCACATGTACGGGCCGAACGAGCTGCGCGCGTTGAGCACCTGGCCGAGCAGCGCGTACATCCCGTAGAAGAACATCTGTGGGACGCACCAGAACGCGAACGCCGTCGCCAGGTCGAGCTGCGCGCTGGTGAACCCCTTGGCGTACAGGTGGACCAGGAGGGGCGCGCACAGCGTCAGCACGAGGGTCACGCCGGCCAGCACCGCGAAGCCGAAGGTCAGCAGCCGGTCGACGTACTCCTGCCCGGCCTTGCGTCGGTAGGCCTGGACGACCTGCGGCACGAGCACGGCGTTGAGGACGCCACCCGCGAGCAGCATGTACAGGATGTTCGGCAGCTTGTTGGCGACCGAGAACGCGTCGGCCGCCTGACCCGTGGCACCGATCGCGCTCGCGAGCACCATCTGGCGCAGCAGCCCCAGCATGCGGGAGGTCGCCGTGCCGGACGCCATGAGCGCGGCACCGCGACGCACACCCCCCGAGCTGGTCTCGCTCACGTCCCCTGGTCCTCGTCCGGGACGCCGCCGAGCACGGGCAGTGGCGGGACGGGGCCGGAGGCGCTGCGCGCTCCCCGCCGGGCACTCTGGCCGCGCCGGACGGTACGGACGATGCCGAGGATCAGCCCGACGACGAGCAGCGCGCCGACCACGTACGTCCCGACGCTCTCGATCGTCGGCGACACCCGGGCCGTGAACTCGCGGGGCGCGGCGACGACGTCACCCGCGGGCGACTCGAGGGTCGCCGTGACGGTGACGTCGCAGTTGGCGGTCGCCTCGAGGTGGACGACGACGGTCGCGCTGGACCCGGCGTCGATCGTCACCGGGTCGATGGGATCGACCTGCAGGCACGCCTTGCGCGGGGTCATCACGAGCTGCACCGTCGCCGGGACGGCGAGGTCGTTGCGCACGACCGGGCGGATGGGGGCTTCAGCGCTGATGACGTTGATGTCGCTCAGCGGCGCGATCGACAGGCCGACCGTGCGCGCGGCGACCTCCTTGACCACGTTGCCGGCCAGGTCGGTGCGGCCGGCAAGGTCGGCGCGCCAGGCGAGGGCGAGCGGGGCGAGCGTCTCCGCGTCGACCCCGGAGAGCAGCGTGGCGGGGTCGGCCGTGACGGCCGAGAAGCCGACCGCGTGGTCGCGCGCCGCGGCCAGCGTCTCCACCTCGGCGGGCGGGATCTCGTCGTCGGCGGCCTTGCCGTTCGCCGGGACGTCCACCTGCGAGGCGGTCCCGACCAGGAGCGTGGAGACAGGGTCGACCTGGACCCACGGCGCGGAGCGGAGCGCCGTCATGACGACGCGCACCGCGGCCGGGTCGGGGACCTGGTCACGCGCGGGAGCGAGGAGCACCGGGCCGGGCGAGCTCTCGTTCTCGCGTGCGACGAGGGCGAGCTCCGCGAGGGTGCGCTGCGCGGTCGTGGCGTCGGTGGCGTCCGGGTCGACGGCCTTCGGGTCGGACAGGAGGGCGGACAGCGTCCCGTCCGGGGCGAGGCGATCGAGGGAGCCCTCGTCGGTGCTCATCCGTGCGTGCGTGACCGCGGAGCTCGCGCCGACCGCGGGCGTGCGGGTGACGGCCGCGACGACGTCCGCGCCGGCGGCCATCGTCGCGGTCTCCTCGTCGAGGTTCTGCCCGGGGGCCGCCCACACCACCGTGCGCCGCCCGGCCCCCAGCACGTCCGAGCGACGGGCGTGGTCGGCGGCGACCTGGAACAACGAGCCGGCGTCCGCGTGCGCGACCGCGGCGGCGTCGGGGTCGGACCACGGCAGCGTGAACGTGGCGTGCCGGGTCGACGCGGCGGTCATCGCCTGCGCCCAGGCCTTCGACCCGGTCCCGCCGGAGAGTGCCTGCTCGACCAGTGCGGGGTCCGCGGCGATCCCGATGGCGTCGTCGACCTGCACGGCGGCGAGGGTGCGCCCCAGGCGCCCCGTCGGCGCCGTGAGCTGGTCGAGCCCGGTGACCGGCGTCGTCGCCAGCGGGTTGGTGGCGGGCCCGGCGACGGGCAGCAGCACCGAGACGGGGACCGGCGTGACGGACTGCTCGGGATACCAGAGCGCGTACGACCGAGCGAGCCCCGCACGGGTGCCGCCGTCCGTGGCCTCGACCGCGAGGCCCCGCGGGCCCCAGACGCCGGGGAGGTTCGTGAAGTACATGCGCGCCGCCGGCACGGTGAGCGTCACGTCCGCGGAGGCGCCCGGCGCGAGCGGGTCGCCGAGCGCCTGTGCCACCGCGATCTGCCCCGCGAGGTCCGAGTCCGCGCGGTCGGTCCACGCCGCCACCTCGTCGCGCGAGCCCATCCGGAAGTAGTTGATGCGCAGGTCGGCCGCGACGTTCTTCAGCTCGGTGGCGCCGTCGTTGTGCAGCGTCGCGCGCACCGTGAGGTCGTCGCCCGGCCGGAGCACGACCGGCGAGATCGACGTGATCTCGACGCGGACGGGCAGCGGCTCGTCCGCGGCGCTCGCGGGCAGGGCGGGGACCAGGATCAGGCCGGCGACCAGGGCGAGCGTCGCGCTCAGCACCCTGCGTGCCAGGCGCCCGCTCATGCCTCGCCGACGAGCACCACGAGGGCGGCCTCGGCGAGTCGTCGTTCGTTCGGGTACGCGAGGCGCTGCGGCAGGTCGGCGACGGCGACCCACTCGGCGTCCTCGGCCTCGCCGTCGGGGTCGCCCTCGACCGAGATGGTGCCGCCGACAGCGCCCAGCAGGAAGTGGTGGACGACCTTGTGCACGCGCCGGTCGTCGCCGCTGAACCAGTAGTCGATGACGCCCAGGCGGCGCAGCACCTGACCCACGATGCCCGTCTCCTCGGCGATCTCGCGGACCGCGGCCTCCTCGGGCGTCTCGTCGCCCTCGAGGTGCCCCTTGGGCAGGCACCACTCGAGGCGGCCCGCGCGGTTGCGGCGGGCGATCACGGCGGCGTGGAACGAGCCGTCACGCTGGCGGACGACGAGCCCGCCGGCGCTGGTCTCGTCGACGACGGGCAGGTGTGCGACGGTCGGCCGCGGAGCCGGGGGCCGGGGGTCGATGCGCAGCGCATGACCCCCTGGAGGCGCCGGGACACCCCGCGATGGCGAGGGGTGGGCCGGGCTGGACATGCAGGCCACTGTATCTACTGCTTCCACAGGGCTCGAACCGGCGCGACGGGTGGAGTCCTCGCGCAACTAGACTCGGACGAGTGCCCGTCGAGCCCACGAACCCCACCTCGCTGATCGCCCTGCAGAAGCGGGCGATCGCCGTCCTCGCGGGCCTGCCTGCCGACGCGATGGAGCTGGGCGAGCTGTTCCGCGCTGCCGGCCACGAGCTGTCGCTCGTCGGGGGGCCCGTGCGGGACGCGTTCCTGGGCCGGCTGAGCGCGGACCTCGACTTCACGACGAACGCCACGCCGGACCAGACCGAGGCGATCCTCGCGCGGTGGGGCGACGCGCACTGGGACATCGGCCGGGAGTTCGGCACGATCGGTGCGCGGCGGTTCGGGTCGCGTCGCGGGTCCGGGCAGGACGTCGTCGTCGAGGTCACGACGTATCGCACCGACGCGTACGACCCCACGTCGCGCAAGCCCGAGGTCGCGTTCGGCGACTCCCTGGAGGGTGACCTGTCGCGGCGCGACTTCACGGTCAACTCGATGGCGGTCCGGGTGCCGGAGCTGACCTTCGTCGACCCGTTCGACGGCCTGGCGGACCTCGCGCGCGGCGTCCTGCGCACGCCGGTCGACCCGCGCCAGTCGTTCGACGACGACCCGCTGCGGATGATGCGCGGCGCACGGTTCGCCGCTCAGCTGGGCTTCACGCTCGACCCGGCCGCGGAGGCCGCGACCGTCGACATGGCGGAGCGGATCGCGATCGTGTCCGCCGAGCGCGTGCGCGACGAGCTGTCCAAGCTGCTCGTCGCCGCGCAGCCGCGACTCGGGCTGCAGGTGCTCGTGGAGACCGGGCTGGCGGGCCACGTGCTGCCCGAGCTGCCGGCGCTGCGCCTGGAGATCGACGAGCACCACCGGCACAAGGACGTCTACGAGCACTCGCTGACCGTGCTCGAGAACGCGATCGCGCTGGAGACCGGCCCGGACGGTCCCGTGCCCGGCCCGGACCTGGTGCTGCGTCTCGCGGCCCTGCTGCATGACATCGGCAAGCCCCGCACCAAGCGGCACGAGGAGGGCGGGGGCGTCAGCTTCCACCACCACGAGATGGTCGGGGCGAAGCTCGTCGCGAAGCGGCTGCGCGAGCTGCGCTTCGACAAGGCGACCGTCCAGGCGGTCGCGCGCCTCACCGAGCTGCACTTGCGGTTCCACGGGTACGGCGAGGGCGAGTGGACCGACTCCGCCGTGCGCCGGTACGTCACGGACGCGGGGCCGCTGCTCGAGCGGCTGCACCGCCTGACGCGCTCCGACTGCACCACGCGCAACGCGCGCAAGGCGGCGCGGCTCTCGGCGGCGTACGACGACCTCGAGGTGCGGATCGCCCGGCTCAAGGAGCAGGAGGAGCTCGACTCGGTCAGGCCGGACCTGGACGGCACGCAGATCATGGAGATCCTCGGGCTGCGCCCGGGGCGCGAGGTCGGGACGGCCTACCGCTACCTGCTCGAGCTGCGGATGGAGCGCGGCCCGCTCGGCCCCGACACCGCGCGCGAGGAGCTGCTCTCGTGGTGGGCCCGGACGACGAGCACGCAGACGTCGTCCTCCTGACGGTCGCCGGTTAGCAACGCGTCGATGAGCGCGTCGCGCACGCCGGTCGCGTCGAGGTCGTCGGGCTGCGCTGACAGCGTGGCGACGAGGCCGGCGATGCCCTCGCGCAGGCCGCGGTCCCGGCGCTCGATGAGCCCGTCGGTGAACAGGACCAGCGTCGCACCGGCCGGGATCGTGACCTTGCCGCTCGTCGCGTGGCCGGCGGGGTCGGCGATGCCGAGCGGGGTCGTCGCCGCGTCGTCGAGCGGGACGACCTCGCCGCCCGGCAGGCGCAGCAGCGGCGGGGGGTGCCCGGCTCGCGCGTAGGTCAGCGTCGCGCCGGTCCCGGACGTCTCCCAGCGGACGTACGCGCAGGTCGCGATGTCGGCGATCGGGATGCCGCGGACCATCGCGTCGACCCGTGCGAGCGCGGTCGCCGGCTCCGTGCAGTCCCACGCCGTCGAGCGCAGCAGCGACCGGAGCTGGCCCATCGCGGCCGCGGCGTGCATGTCGTGGCCCACCACGTCGCCGACGGCCAGCCCGACGGAGCCGTCGGGCAGCTGCAGCACGTCGAACCAGTCGCCGCCGACCTCGGCCAGGCGCGTCGAGGCGATGTACGCCGCGGCGATGTCGAGCCCGGGGACGTCGGGGATGTCCGGCAGCAGGCTGTGCTGGAGCGTGAGGGCGGCGTCGCGCGCGGCGAGGAACAGGCGCACGTTGTCCAGGGCCAGGCCCGCGCGGCGGCCCAGGTGCGCGGCGGTGACGACGACGTCGGGGCTGAAGCCACCCACCTCCTCGTGGACCAGGCACATCACGCCGATCACGCGGTCGCGCGCGCGCAGCGGGACGACGAGCGCACTGCCGAGGCCGAGCGCCTGCAGCGCGCCGAGCTGGGTGTCGGTCGACCGCTCCGGGAGTGCGGCCACGTCGATCGCGTAGGGCGCGGGCACGAACCCCGGCTGGCTGGCGAGCGCCTCCGCCATCCGCGGTGACCGGCGGAGCCACTCGACGCCGTGGCTCTCCAGGAAGGCCGCCGCCGCCGAGCGGGAGTGGTCGGAGGCGACGACGTGCACGTGCTCGAAGCGGCCGCGGTCGTCGGTCACGGCCACGTAGCCCCAGGTGGCGAGCGCGGGCACGGCGATGTCGGCGAGCGAGTCGACCGCCGCGGCGTAGTCGAGGTGGGCGACCATCTCGTCGGTGACGCGGGCCAGCAGGTCGAGGCGCGCGGTCGCCTGGCGCTGGGAGCTGAGGTCGGAGTCGCGGGCGTGGTCCGCCTCGACCCGGGCCGTGACGTCCGCCTGGACGCCGACGTGGTGGGTGATCGTGCCGTCGCGCCCGATCACCGGGCTGATGACGACCTGGTTCCAGAACGGGGTCCCGTCGCGGCGGTAGTTGAGGACGACGGTGGCGACCGTCTTGCCGGTGTCCACCGCGTCGCGCATCTCCGCGGCCGTCGCCGGGTCCGTGGCGGGCCCCTGCAGGAGCCGGCAGTTGCGGCCGAGCACCTGCTCGGGGGTGTAGCCGGTGAGTGCGGTGAACGCAGGGTTGACCCAGATGAGCGGGTGGTCCGGCGCGGTCGCGTCGGAGATGCTGAACGCCACGTCGCTGGCCCGCACCGCGCGGCCCTGCAGGTCGTCGCTCGTCATGCGACCACCACCTCGACCGGTCGGGGCTCCGGCACTCGTCGGGCGGCCGTGCCGTAGACCACCGCGCCCCCCACGTAGCCGAGCGCGACCAGCGCGAACAGGCCACGCGAGTAGCCGGTGTCCGGCAGGCTCACCGCGGCGAGGGCCGCCGCGCCGACGAACGCCGCGTTGTAGAGGACGTCGTACAGGGCGAACGCCCGCCCGCGGTAGGCGTCGGCGGTGTCCCGCTGGACGATGGTGTCGACGGCGATCTTCGCGCCCTGCGCGGCGAGCCCGAGCGTCACGGCGGCGACGATGACGGCGGGCAGCGCGTACGTCGCGACGAGCAGCAGCTGGCTCGCCGCCGCGATGCCGAGGCACACGACGATCCACGCGTTGGCGCCGATCAGCGGTGTGATCACGGGCGTCGCGACGACGGCCAGCGCGAAGCCGACGACCGTCGCGGCGAGCACGGTGCCGAACGTCTTGAGGCCGGCGTCGGTGTCGAGCGGGTCGTTGAGCAGGTTGCGGGAGATCAGCAGGCTCGCGACGAACACCACGCCGTAGAGGAACCGGTGCCACGCCATGATCCCCAGGGCACGCGCCGGGGTCCGGCGGGCGACGAGGTAGCGGGCCCCGTCGACGAGCCCGCGCGCGAGCATGCCCAGCTCGGCGCGGAGCCTCGTCGCGTCGGCCTTCTCGTCGGGCCCGAGCCGATCGCGGCCCAGGCGTGTGGCCAGCGCGCTCGCGGCCGCCATGAGCAGGGCGGCCAGCGCCAGGGAGCCCCCGTCGTGCGCGCGGCCCGCCGGGAGCACGAGCCCGACGACCAGGCCGATCCCCGCCCCGACGCCCGCGGCCGCGGTGCCCAGGGTCGGCGTGACCGAGTTCGCGGTGAGCAGCAGCGGCCCGTCGACGACCTGCGGCAGGGAGGCCGACATCGCCGCGAGCAGGAACCGGTTCACGGACAGGGTCACGAGCGCCAGGACGTAGACCGCGGGGCCGACGCCGTCGACCACGAGGATCACCCCGACCGCCAGCGTGAGCAGCACCCGCAGGGCATTGCCGTAGACGAGCACCTGCCGGCGGCGCCACCGGTCGAGCAGCACCCCGGCCCACGGTCCGACGATCGTGAACGGCAGCAGCAGGACCGCGAAAGCCGTCGCGACGCCCGCGGCGGTGCTCGCGTGCTCGGGGGAGAAGAAGAACAGGGTGGCCAGGCCGGCCTGGAAGGTGCCGTCGGCGGTCTGGCTCACGAGCCGGACGGTGAGCAGGCGGCGGAAGTCCCGCACCGGCGCGAGCGCCTTGAGGTCCGCGATCACCTGCACGGCGCCATCCTCGCACCCCGGCGCCGCCGATCCACGCGGTCTGCCGACGAGGTCTTGTGCCGAGCGTGAAGACTTCGTTTCGCGTGGCGTGACGAAGTCTTCACGCTCGGCCGAGCATCACCTCGCATGCGTCCGAACACCGGCGCGGAGTGCCTTGCCAGCCGCCTGCGCGGAGGGCATCGGCCACCTGGGCCGCCGTCCGGCACGGTCGCGCGGCAACGTGGAGCCACCGGTACCGCAAGGTCAGCTCGCGGTGGGCGAGGATGACCGCGTTGTCGCGCCACACGTCCTCGTCGGTCCGGCCGTACGGGTGTGCGAGCTGACCGTCCAGCTCGACGCGTGTGTCGTACCCCCGGTACACGCGGTCCGCGCGGATCCAGCGGTGGTCGATCACCTCACGTACCTGCGCCTGCGCCGGTGGGAGGGCGTGCGCCCGCTCGACGTCGTGCAGGTACCGGTGCTCGAGGGCCGACTCGACACCGGCACGTGCCTCGCCCAGCAGGTCGATCACGAGCCGCCGGTTCGGGAGGCGAGTGCTCGCCTCGGCATGGAGGAGGACGCGACCCGGGAGCACGCCGGCGCGGACGGCCTCGGCGACGATCCCGATCGCGTCGTCGGTCGATCGGGCCTCGGCGACGAGATCGAGGACCGTCCTGTCCTCGCCGACCGCACGGAGCGCACCGCCTGCGACAGGCATCGGCCGACGCCTGCGGACGTGGATGCCGGGCTGCGGGGCGACGCTGCGCGCGCAGGGGATGCTGATGACGACGATCGGCCCGGGCGTCGAGACGAACCCGTGGACGAACCCGGCGGAGCGGTGCGAGAGGGCCGCGCCATCTCCCGCGTAGAGGAGGGCGCCCCGCGCGCGCTGCCGCCAGGTGGCGGCACCGGAGCTGAGCAGGACCACGCCTCGGAACAAGCGGGTCCACTCACCCGATGCCGCGCGTCGGGCGATGGCGGCCCTGGTCATGCCCCACTGTTGGAGCTGGGCGGTGGTCGCCACGGCGTCCTGCCGCGCGAGCACCGCGCGAGCCCGCGCATCGAGTGCGGTCGGCACCCGACCCGGCAACGGGCGCCCCGCTCGAACGTCATCCACGCGCTGGATCGTCCCGCACCATCCCCGCAGCCGTGGGTGGGGGTGTGGATAGCGCGGAGGTTGAAGACTTCGTCACGCCTGACGCGACCAACTCTTCAACCAGTCGCGAGCGGGCGCGAGCGGGCGGGGCGCGAGCGGGCGGGCGCGGCGCGGGCGGGCGGGCGCGGGCCGGGACGGCGAAGGGCCCCCGGGAGATCCCGGGGGCCCTTCGCAGGTGGTGCTGGGTCAGCGCTCGTTCTCGCCGGCGATGAAGGCCTCCAGCTGGGCGCGGCCCAGGGTGTCCTCCATCTGGACCGGCGGGGACTTCATGAAGTACGTCGAGGCCGACAGGATCGGGCCACCGACGCCACGGTCCTTGGCGATCTTCGCGGCGCGCAGGGCGTCGATGATGATGCCGGCCGAGTTGGGCGAGTCCCAGACCTCGAGCTTGTACTCGAGGTTCAGGGGCACCTCGCCGAACGCGCGACCCTCGAGGCGGACGTAGGCCCACTTGCGGTCGTCGAGCCAGGCGACGTAGTCCGACGGGCCGATGTGGACGTTGCGGTCCTCCTTCTTGCCGCCCAGGGGGCCGGTCAGGTTGGAGGTCACGGCCTGCGTCTTGGAGAGCTTCTTGGACTCCAGGCGCTCGCGCTCGAGCATGTTCTTGAAGTCCATGTTGCCGCCGACGTTCAGCTGGTACGTGCGGTCCAGGACGACGCCGCGGTCCTCGAAGAGCTTCGCGAGGACACGGTGCGTGATGGTCGCGCCGACCTGCGACTTGATGTCGTCGCCGACGATCGGGACGCCGGCAGCCTCGAACTTCGCGGCCCACTCGGGGTCGGACGCGATGAACACGGGCAGGGCGTTGACGAACGCCACACCGGCGTCGATGGCGCACTGCGCGTAGTACTTCGCCGCGACCTCGGAGCCGACGGGCAGGTAGCAGATGAGGACGTCGACACGGGCCTCGCGCAGGGCGGCGACGATGTCGACCGGCTCGGCGTCCGACTCCTCGATGGTCTCGCGGTAGTACTTGCCGAGACCGTCGTTGGTCACGCCACGCTGCACGGTCACGCCGAGCGGCGGGACGTCCGCGATCTTGATGGTGTTGTTCTCCGAGGCGACGATGGCCTCCGAGAGGTCGAAGCCGACCTTCTTGGCGTCGACGTCGAACGCGGCGACGAACTCGATGTCACGCACGTGGTAGTCACCGAACTGCACGTGCATGAGACCGGGAACGGTCCCGCTCGGGTCGGCGTCGGCGTAGTAGTGGACGCCCTGGACGAGCGACGCGGCGCAGTTGCCGACGCCGACGATGGCGACGCGGATGGAGGTCATCCTCGCTCCTTCTCGGTGGTTCGCGCCGGGACGGTGTCGTCCGCGACGGTGGAAGCAGCATCGGCCGGCTGGCCGGTGCCTGTGGGACGCACGCGGCGGCGGCCGCGCTCGTTGTCGATGAGCCCGTCGAGCCAACGGACTTCACGCTCGACCTGTTCGAGGCCATGGCGCTGCAGCTCGAGCGTGTACTCGTCCATGCGCTCGCGGGTGCGGGCGAAGGACTGTCGGATCGTGTCGAGTCGTTCGGTCAGGCGCGTGCGCCGACCCTCGAGGATCCGAAGCCTGGTCTCGGCGTCGGTCTGCGCGAAGAACGCGAACCGGACGTCGAAGTTCTCGTCCTCCCAGGTGGACGGGCCGGACTGCGCGAGCACCTGCTGGAGGTGCTCCTTGCCGTCGGCCGTCAGCTGGTAGACGATGCGTGCCCGCTTGCTGACGCCGTGCCCGCTGTCCGCGCCCGACTCGGTCCCGACGATCCAGTGCCGCTCGACGAGCGACTTCAGGCACGGGTACAGCGAGCCGTACGACAGGGCGCGGAACGAGCCGAGCACGAGGTTGAGGCGCTTGCGCAGCTCGTACCCGTGCATGGGCGACTCGTGCAGCAGGCCGAGGATCGCCGGCTCGAGCACGTCGGAACGACCGCGCACGGGGCACCTCCTCGGGTGGGGCTAGAGTCTGGCGAAGCCCGGGAGGGCGATGCGAGACGAGTCGATGTATCAACTCGATACATCCGCACAGTATGTCGAATGCGTGCCTCGGGACAAGTCCGCCGCGCTGTGACGTGTGCCCGAGGGTGTTCTCGCGTGGCCCAGATCACTCGATCGGCCCCATCTGCGTCCGCCCCTCGTCGGCCCGGTGCCGATCGTGTGAAGGCTCGCCGCAGACCGCCTCCGTCCCGGGAGAGGCGCAGGACGGTCCCCCATACTTGGGGTCGCGGCAGCCCTGCTCGTACCCGGACACCCCTCCGTGACGCGGGCCGCCCCCCGAGGTCGTCGTCAGGAAGGCAGCACGTTGGCAGGCACGTCGAACCCGAGGTCCGCTCCCCCGCGGGCCCGTCGCGGCTCTTCCCGTGGCACCCGCGCGGCGACCCCCGCGCGCGGGAAGAACGGCAAGAAGGGCTTCTTCGACTACCCCCGCACCGGCTACCACGGTCTGCACCGCTGGCTGCCGTCGTGGCGCGTCGTGCTCGGCACGATCCTCGGCGCCGGCTTCCTCGGCCTCGGTGCGATCGTCGCCGCGTACGCGACGATCGACATCCCCGCGACCGGCGGCCAGGACACGAGCGCGCAGACCTCGACCGTCTACTACGCGAACAACGCCGACGGCAGCCGCGGCCCCGTGATGGGGACCTACGCGGTTCAGAAGCGCACGATCGTCGACTACGACACGCTGCCGGACTACGTCGGCAAGGCCGTGGCGGCAGGCGAGGACCGCTCGTTCTTCGAGAGCAAGTCCGGCATCTCCGTCACCGGCATGGCGCGCGCGTTCTTCCACAACGCGACCGCGAGCGACGGGACGACGCAGGGCGGCTCGACCCTCACGCAGCAGTACGTGGAGCGGTACTACGTCGACAAGACGACGACGGACTACGTGGGCAAGGCCCGCGAGGCGCTGATGGCGATCAAGATCGCGCAGACGGAGTCCAAGGACGAGATCCTCGGCCGGTACCTCAACACGATCTACTTCGGCCGCGACTCCTACGGCGTCCAGGCCGCCTCGCAGGCTTACTTCGGCGTCGACGCCAAGGACCTGACGATCTCGCAGGCTGCCCTGCTCGCCGCCGTCATCCCCTCCCCCAACAACTGGGACCCCGCGGTGGACGCGGCCAAGTCCGAGCAGCGGTGGAACATCATCCTCGACGCGATGCAGGAGGAGGGCTGGGTCCCGGCCGCCGAGCGCGCCGACCTGACCTTCCCGGAGACCATCGACTACAAGCGCTCCGAGCTCTACCGCGGCCCGCAGGGGTACCTGCTGACGACCGTCGAGAAGGAGCTGGCCGCCGGTCCGCTCCAGCTCACCAAGGACGAGCTGATGCGAGGCGGCTACTCGATCATCACGACGATCAAGAAGCCCGTGCAGAAGGACATGAACGCCACGGCGAGCGACTTCTTCAAGGGCAAGCTCGTCGACGGCGACAAGCCGGACAAGCGCACCAAGGTCGCGATGGCGTCGATCGACCCCGCGACCGGCGCGATCGTGGCGATGTACGGCGGGCGAGACTTCATCGACGACCAGATCAACCGGGCGACGGTCGACGCGATCCAGGCGGGCTCGACCTTCAAGCCGTTCACGCTGATCGCCGGCCTCGAGAACGGCAAGACGCTCAACACGCGCTACGCCGGCTACTCCCCGCAGACCTTCCCCGAGTGGGAGAACGGGACCAAGGCGGTCCGGAACTTCGGCGACGAGCAGTTCGGCTACATCGATCTCGTCACCGCCACCGCGCAGTCCGTGAACACGGTGTACGCCCAGCTGAACATCGACGTGGGCGCCGACAAGACCGTCGACGTCGCCGACCGCGCCGGCGTGACGACGACGATCCCCGAGGTCCCGTCGAACGTGCTCGGCACCGCGACCGTCCACCCGCTCGACATGGCGAGCGCCTACGCGACCATGGCTGCGGGCGGCATCCACCACGACCCGTACATCGTCGCGTCGGTCCTGAACTCGACCGGCTCGACGGCCCTGACCGGCGGGTCCGAGGGCAAGCGCGTCTTCGACAAGGACGTCATCGCCGACAGCACCTACGCCATGACGAAGGTCGTCGAGGAGGGGTCCGGCGAGAACTGGGTCAAGCCGCTCGGCCGTCCGATCGCCGGCAAGACCGGCACGACGCAGGACAACCGCGCGGCATGGTTCGTCGGCTTCACGCCGCAGATCGCCACCGCTGTCGCGATGAGCCAGGTCGGCCCGGACGGCAAGGCGCAGGTCACGATCACGCCGATCGGCAACAAGTTCGGGTCCAGCCTGCCGCTGACCGAGGTCACCGGCGCGACGCTTCCCGCGCAGATCTGGTCCACCACGATGGGCAAGGTCTTCGAGCTCGACGACTACAAGAAGATCGAGCAGTTCCCCGACCGCGCGAACGTCGGCCCCAAGCCCACGGCCCGGCCGACGAAGAGCGCGACGCCGAAGCCCTCGCCGACGGAGACCAAGACGGAGGCGCCCACGACTGCGGTCGTCCCCGACGGCCTCGTCGGCAAGCTGCAGGCGGACGCGACCAGCGCGCTGTACGCCGTCGGCCTGGTCCCCGTCATCGAGTCGGCGTACTCGGACACGGTCGTCGTCGGCCGCGTGATCAGCGCGAGCCCCGGCCCCGGCAAGAAGGTCGACGCGGGTGCGAGCGTCACGCTCGTCATCTCGAGCGGTCCCAAGCCGGCTCCGACGCAGACGCCCAAGCCCACCCAGACGCCGGCGCCGACGAAGACCACGCCGCCCAAGCCGACGGAGTCCCCCGACCCTCAGCCGACGGAGGACTCTGCCGGCGGCTGACCCACGATTTCAGGCTGACCGGGCTCGCCCGGTAGGCTGGAACACTGCTGTGCCCGCACCTCTCGCCCGCCATCGGTCGAGACGCGGGAGCCCGACGAGGTCTCCTCGTCCCGCAGCGACGCACGAGAACCCTCCTGTCACGGATCGACCGTGACCGCCGAGACCAGAGGAGGTGGGTATGAGCCTGCGTCCGTACGAGATCATGATCATCCTCGACCCCGAGATCGAGGAGCGCACCGTCGCTCCCTCGCTCGACAAGTACCTGTCGGTCATCACGACCGACGGTGGCTCCGTCGACAAGGTCGACATCTGGGGTCGTCGCCGCCTGGCGTACGACATCAAGAAGAAGTCCGAGGGCATCTACGCCGTCGTCGACTTCAAGGCGACGCCCGCCACTGCCAAGGAGCTCGACCGTCAGCTCGGCCTCAACGAGGTCGTCCTGCGGACCAAGGTCCTTCGCGCCGACGCCTGAGTCTGTGCGTATCCGCTGACGCATGTCACTGCATGCGGATAGCGTGCGCCTGACCACATACGACGTACATCGAACGAACGAGGAGATGGCATGGCCGGCGAGACCGTCATCACGGTGATCGGGAACCTCACGGGGGACCCCGAGCTGCGCTTCACCCCGTCTGGGGCAGCGGTGGCCAACTTCACCGTCGCATCCACCCCCCGCACGTTCGACCGCCAGAGCAACGAGTGGAAGGACGGCGACACGCTGTTCATGCGCTGCTCGATCTGGCGGGAGGCGGCCGAGTCGGTCGCCGAGTCGCTCACCAAGGGCACCCGCGTCATCGTGACCGGCCGGCTCATCCAGCGTTCGTACGAAACCCGTGAGGGTGAGAAGCGCACGGTGGTCGAGCTGCAGGTCGACGAGGTCGGCCCGTCCCTCCGCTACGCCACGGCCAAGGTCACCCGGACTCAGCGTTCGGGTGGCGGCAGCTTCGGCGGCGGCGGGGGCGGCGGCTACAGCGGCGGCCAGGGCGGCGGCAACGCCGGCGGTGGCAGCAGCCAGCAGGAGGACCCGTGGGCCACGCCCGCAGGTGGCTCCGGCGGCGGCGGCTACTCCGACGAGCCCCCGTTCTGATCTAGCCCTCCCAGACAAGACCCCCATCCCCGAGCAACGGCAACGCTCGGGGCTCCACTCCACCAAGGAGGAGCACCACGATGGCTAAGGCCGTGGTCCGCAAGCCCAAGAAGAAGCAGAACCCCCTCAAGGCGGCGAAGATCGATGTCGTCGACTACAAGGACACCGCGCTGCTGCGCAAGTTCATCTCCGACCGCGGAAAGATCCGTGCTCGCCGTGTGACCGGTGTGTCCACCCAGGAGCAGCGTGCGATCGCACGCGCCGTCAAGAACGCCCGCGAGATGGCCCTGCTGCCGTACTCGTCGTCGGCTCGCTGAGAAAGGAGACACTCATGGCCAAGATCATCCTGACCCACGAGGTCACCGGACTCGGTGCCCCGGGTGACGTCGTCGAGGTGAAGGACGGGTACGCCCGGAACTACCTCATCCCCCGCAGCCTGGCCACGCCGTGGACCAAGGGTGCGGAGAAGGACGTCACCGCGATCCGCAAGGCCCGCAAGGCCCGCGAGATCGCCACGCTCGACGACGCCAAGGCGATCCGCGACTCGCTGCAGTCCAAGCCTGTCGTGGTCACCGCCAAGGCCGGCGAGGCCGGTCGCCTGTTCGGCGCCGTCACCACCGCGGAGATCGCCGAGGCCGTCAAGGCCTCCGGCGCCCCGCAGATCGACAAGCGCAAGGTCGAGATCGGTCAGCCGATCAAGTCCCTGGGCGAGTACAAGGTGTCGGTCCGTCTGCACTCGGACGTCTCCGCCACGGTGACCGTCAAGGTCGTCGCTGCCTGACCTCAGGTTCGAGAACGACGAGAGCGCCCCGCCCCCGAGAGATCGGGAGCGGGGCGCTGTCGTCGTACGGGAGAGATCAGGCGACGCCGAGGTAGGCCTGCTTGACCGCCGGGTCGGCGAGCAGGTCCGCCCCCTTGCCTGAGGTCGTCACCTCACCGGTCTCCAGGATGTAGGCCCGGTCGGACCGGGACAGCGCCTGCTGCGCGTTCTGCTCGACGAGCAGGATCGTGGTCCCCTCCGTGTTGATCTCCGTGATGATGCGGAAGATCTGCTGGATCACCAGCGGGGCGAGTCCCATCGACGGCTCGTCGAGCAGCAGGAGCCGCGGGCGGGCCATGAGCGCGCGGCCGATGGCGAGCATCTGCTGCTCACCGCCGGACAGCGTGCCGCCGACCTGCGTGCGCCGCTCGAGCAGGCGCGGGAACAGCTCGAAGACGCGGTCGACGGTCTTGTCGTGCTCCGCCTTCGTCTTGAACGTCCGGGCGTAGGCGCCCATCTCCAGGTTCTCGACGACCGTCATGCCCGGGAACACCCCGCGGCCCTCGGGCGCCTGGACGATGCCGGCGGTGACGCGCTCGTGCGCCTTCATCCGCGTGATGTCCTTGCCGTCGAACCAGACCGACCCGCGCGCCACCGGGCGGATGCCCGAGACGGCACGCATGGTCGTGGTCTTGCCCGCGCCGTTGGCGCCGATCAGCGTCACGAGCTCGCCGTCCTCGACGGTGAGCGAGATGCCGCGGACGGCCTCGATGCGGTCGTAGGAGACCGTCAGGTCCTTGAGCTCAAGCAGTGGCATCGTCGGGCACCCCCAGGTAGGCGGCGATGACGGCGGGGTCGGAGGAGACCTCCGCCGGCAGGCCGTCGGCGATCTTGCGGCCGAACTCCAGCACGACGACGCGGTCGGTCACTCCCATGACCAGGCGCATGTCATGCTCGATCAGCAGGACGGTGTAGCCGTCGTCGCGGATCTTGCGGATCAGGTCCATCAGCGACTGCTTCTCCGCCGGGTTGAACCCGGCGGCGGGCTCGTCGAGGCACAGCAGCTTGGGCTGCGTGGCCAGGGCCCGGGCGATCTCCAGGCGGCGCTGGTCGCCGTAGGAGAGGTTGCGCGACTTCTCGGTGGCGCGGTTGCCGATCCCGACGAACTCCAGCAGGGCCATGGCCCGCTCGAGCGCGTCGTGCTCCTCGTGCCGGTGACGCCGGCTGCGGAAGACCGCGCCCGGGACCGACGTGCGGTGCCGGGCGTCCGTGCCCACGACGACGTTCTCGAGCGCCGTCATGTCGGAGAACAGCCGGATGTTCTGGAACGTCCGGGCGATGCCGAGCCGGGTGATCTGGTTGCGCTTGATCGTCCCGATGGGGTTGCCGTCGAACATAACCGCCCCCGACGTCGGCCGGTAGATGCCCGACATCGTGTTGAAGCACGTCGTCTTGCCCGCGCCGTTCGGGCCGATCAGCCCGAGGATCTCGCCGCGGCGGATGTCGAACGTGACCCCGTCGAGGGCCGTGAGGCCGCCGAACTTCACGGTCACGTCCTTCATCTGCAGCAGCGGCTCGCCGACTGACGCGTGGATGTCCCGGTCCGAGGCCACGACCTCCGCTACGTGCGACTCGTCGGCCAGCTCCGGGTCGACCGCGGACAGGTCGATCTCGACCGCTTCCTCGACCCCGCCGTCCGGCAGGTACTCCTCGGGGGTGGATCCGCCGACCATCTCGTCGGTGCCGCGGAACTCCTCGTCGTGCTCGGAGCCTGCTCCGATGCCTCCGGGGCTGCTCATCGGGCACCTCCCTCGGTGTCGGTGGCGGCCGCGGGAGCGGGCGCGGGCTTGCGGTTCAGGGCGAGGGCGGCCTTGCGGGTGGCGACGTAGATCGCTCTCCCGTACGCCAGGAGCTTCTGCCGCGCCGGGATCAACCCTTGTGGCCGGAAGATCATCAGCACGACGAGCGCGACGCCGAAGAACAGGTACTTGTAGTTGGCGATCTCATTGCCGTCGATCGGGATGCCGAGCAGCTCGGTGCGCCCGAGGAAGAAGTTCGGCAGGTAGACGATGACGAACGCGCCCAGGATCACGCCGAGCTTGTTCCCCTGGCCGCCCAGGACGACGGCGCACAGGAACAGCATCGAGTTGATGACGTTGAACGTCGTCGGGACCACGAACTGCACCTGGCCGGCGTACAGCGCGCCGGAGAGCCCGCCGATCGAGGCGCCGATGATGAACGCCCAGAGCTTGAACTTGAACGTCGGCACGCCCATGATCTCGGCCGCGTCCTCGTCCTCACGGATCGCCACCCACGCGCGGCCCACGCGGGACCGCTCGAGGTTCCCGACGATGAGCAGCACGATGATGATGAAGACGATGCTCACCCAGAACCACCAGGTCCCGGAGTTGAACGGTGCCGTGCTGTTGCCCGCGGAGAAGACGCCGTTGGGTCGCGACTCGGACACGCCGGCGACCGGGTAGGCGATCTTGGTCAGGCCCTGGCCGCCGCGCGTGAGGTTGGTGAGGTTGTCGGCCAGGAGGCGGACGATCTCGCCGAAGCCGAGCGTGACGATGGCCAGGTAATCGCCGCGCAGCCGCAGGGTCGGTGTGCCGAGGATGAGCCCGGATATCGCGGTGATGGCGATGGCGATCGGGAGGGCGAACAGCCACGCCCAGTCGCGCGAGAGCCAGTCGTCGGTGAGGTTCCACGGGCTGTCGGGGCTGGTCAGCAGGCCGACCGTGTAGGCGCCGATCGCGTAGAAGCCGACGTAGCCGAGGTCGAGAAGACCCGTCTGGCCGACGACGACGTTGAGGCCGATCGCCAGCAGGGCGTACATGCCGAACTGCGCCAGGACGCCACCGAAGTCGGTGCCGACCGTGGTCAGAACGGGCGGCCGGATCACCGGCAGAAGGGCGATGAAGACAATGAACGGCACGCCGATCAGCCACTGAGTGGGGCGGGCGAGTGCATCCCACCACAGGCGGAGCTTGTCGCTGAAGCTGAGCTGCAGCGTGGGTCTGGTGGTCTCGGTGCTCATGCTCGTGCCCTCCCGAGGGACTCACCCAGGATGCCGGTAGGTCGGATCATCAGCACCAGGATCAGCACGACGAACGCGACCACGTCACGCCACTCCGTGCCGAACAGCGCTTGGCCGTACAGCTCCATCACGCCGAGCAGCAGGCCACCGAGCAGGGCGCCGCGCAGGTTGCCGATGCCACCGAGGACGGCGGCGCTGAAGGCCTTGATCCCGAGGATGAACCCCCCGGAGTAGATGACGCCGCTGGGTACCCGCAGTGTGTAGAGCATCGCCGCGGCGCCGGCCAGCAGGCCGCCGATGAGGAACGTCAGCATGATGACGCGCTCGCGCGAGACGCCCATGAGCGTCGCGGTCACGGGGTCCTGCGCCACGGCTCGGATGCCGCGCCCGAACTTGGTCAGCGTCACGAACCGCTCTGTCGCGAAGGCCAGCAGGAGCGCGGCGATGACGATGACGATCTCGACGTTCGTGACCTCGGCGCCGAAGACGCTGAACTGCACGGAGGGCACGACGAGCCGGATGGGCTGCTGGGCGATCGATCCGCCGAGCTCGTTGTTGGTCAGCTTCGGGAGGACGAAGTGCACGAACTCCTGGATGACGAACGAGGCGCCGATCGCGGTGATGAGGAAGACCAGCGACGGTGCGCCGCGCTTGCGCAGCGGTCTGTAGGCGACCCGCTCGAGCCCGACGGCGGCGCCGCCGGAGACGATCATGCCGCCGATCATGGCGAGCAGGAGGTACGTGACCGTCATGATCGTGCCCTGCGTGTACGCGTCTCCGCGAGGCGTGAAGCCGAGCAGCATGAGCATCGCGTACTGCCCGAACATGCCGAGCATGAAGATCTCGGAGTGGGCGAAGTTGATGAGCCGCAGGACGCCGTACACGAGGGTGTAGCCGACGGCGACCAGTGCGTAGATGGACCCGTAGGTGAGTCCGTCGATGGTCAGGGCCCAGAAGTTGTCGACGAGGGACTGGACGTTGAAGTCGATCACCCCGTCGGCGAGGACTTGGCCGGCCGACATGACGGCGCTCATGGTGCTCCTAGGTGGGTGGGAGGGGCAGTGCAGCACGGCGGCCGGGCCCCGAAGGAACCCGGCCGCCGTGTCGTCGTCACTTGACCTGGTAGATCCAGATCAGGGCCGAGGCGAGCTCGCCCGTGGCGTCCCACTTGTAGTGGCGGGCCAGGCCGTCACCGTCGTAGCTCTTGACGAAGTCGACCAGACCGGCGCGGTCCTTCACGCCCGAGTCGATGCCCTTGAGCATGATCGTCGCGAGGTCGTAGGCCTCGACCGAGTAGACACCCGAGTCGATGTTGAACTTGGCCTTGTAGTCCGCGGCGAACTTCTCGGGCGCCGGGCCGCAGGGGCAGCTGAGGTAGGCGTCCTTGGCAGCCGAACCGGCCTGCTTGACGAACTGCGGGTCGTTCGTGCCGTCGGCCGAGACGAAGGCCGCCGTGACGCCGGCCTCCTTGAGCTGCGACGCGAACGGCGCGCCCTCGGCGTAGTAGCCGGCGTAGAAGACGGCGTCGGGCGCCGCGGTCTTGATGATCTGGACGGTGGCGGAGAAGTCCTTGTCACCGGCCTTGACCTTGGCGGCGCAGGACGAGTCCGCGGCGTCGCCGAGGCCCGACGTGATCTGGGCGGCCAGGCCCACGCCGTAGTCGGAGTCGTCCTGGACGACGCAGACCTTGGCGAACTTCAGCGTGTTGACGAGGTAGGCGGCGACCGACGGCCCCTGGACGGCGTCGTTGGCGAGGCCGCGGTAGAAGTTCGTCCAGCCGTTCTTGACCAGGTCCGGGTTGGTGGCCGAGGCCGTCAGCGAGAGCAGGCCGGCGTCGGAGAACACCTGGCCGACGGCCGCGGTCTCACCCGAGAACGCCGGGCCGAGCAGGCCGATGACGCTCTTGTCGCCGACGATCGACGGCGCGACCTGGGTGGCCTTCTGCGGGTCGCCCTCGGTGTCGAACTCCTTGACGGTGACCTGGCAGCCGGCGTTCGCCGCGTTGTGCGCGTCCACGGCGAGCTTGGCGCCGTTGAGGATGTTGATGCCCAGGGCGGCGTTGGGGCCGGTCAGGGCGCCCGCCATGGCGATCGTGACGGGGTCGCACTTGGCGGACCCGTCACCGGCCGGGTCGGCGGCGTTCGAGGTGTCCGCGGCGGGGACCTCCTCGCCCTTGGTGTCGATCTGCACGACCGGCTGGATGCTGAGGTCGCCGGACGCTGCGGCCGACTCGCTGCCCGATGCCGTCGGCGTGTCGCCGGAGTCGTCCTTCGACGAACAGCCGGCCAGCATGAGGCCGGCGACGAGCACCAGAGCGGTACCCGCCATCTTGGGGGTGGAACTACGCATGAGCTGCTACCTCCGTGGAATGAGCACGATCCGTCGTTGCCGACGTCCGTGTCCCGGCCGCGTGCGTGCCAGGGCTGGTCGCACCGTAGAGCGACAGAGTTACCGGTGAGTTTCGTTCTGCGCAAGGTTCGTGACGATTGGGCATCGACCACATCACGGATGCATCACGGCCACCAGGTGGACGGGACGGTCGTGAGACACCTGGCTGCGCTGCCATGTGCGTACTCTGCAGGCCCGCGCCGCTGAGCGCGCGCTGTGGGCCGCGACACGCCGCTCAGGCCCCGGTGACCATCCAGGTCCCGCCGCGAGCACGCCACCCGGTCGTGACCGCACGCGCCGCCATGAACACCCCGGCGAACGCGACCCACAGCCACACGAGTCCCGCGGTTCCGTCCGGCGCCCACGCGCGCACGGCCAGCGCCGCCGGCAGGTAGACGACGAAGGTCAGCACTCCCGCCCACGCGAGGAAGCGTCCGTCCCCGGCGCCGATCAGCACGCCGTCGAGCACGAACACCCACCCGGCCATCGGCATGGTCACCGCGGCGACGACCAGCGCCGCGATCGCGGCCGCCCGGACGTCGTCGTCGGGCGAGAAGAGACGAACGTACGTCCAGGCCGTGCCGCCGACGACTAGCCCGAGCGCCGCTCCACCCGCGACTCCCCACTGCAGGGTGCGTCGCAGCACGGCGCGGGTCCGCGCGACGTCACCCGAGCCAAGGGCGTGCCCGACGAGCGCCTGGGCGGCGATCGCCAACGCGTCGAGCGCGAAGGCCGCGAGCCCCCAGACGGCGTTGACGACCTGGTGCCCCGCGAGGGTGACCGCGCCGAGGCCCGTCGCGACCCAGACGGTCACGAGGATCGCGGCCCGCAGGCTCAGCGTCCGCACGAGGAGCGGCCCGCCCGCACGCGCGTTGGCCGCGATCCCCCGGGCGTGCGGGGTCAGTCGCGCCCCGGCGTCGCGCGCCCCGCGAGCGACGACGACGGCGAGGACCGCACCCATCGCGAGCTGGGTCGCGGCCGTGCCCGCCCCGGAGCCGGCGATGCCGAGGTCGAGGCCGTAGACGAGCGCGATGTTGAGCAGCGCGTTGACGACGGCGCCGCCAGCCGCGACGCCGAGCGGCGTGCGGGTGTCCTGCAGGCCGCGCAGTGCGCCCGTGGCGGCGAGGACGACGAGCATCCCGGGCAGCCCGGGCGCCGACCAGTGCAGGTAGATGACGGCCTGCCGCGCGACCTCGTCGTGCGCACCCAGCGCGCCGACGAGCCAGCCCGCGCCTACCCACAGCGCGGCGGCGAGCAACGCGCCGACGCCGAGCGCGAGCCACATGCCGTCGACGCCCATCTGCATCGCGCCCGCCCGGTCCCCCGCCCCGAGCCGTCGTGAGACCGCCGCGGTCGTCGCGTAGGCGAGGAAGACGCAGAGCCCGACGGCGGAGACGAGGATGGTGGATGCGAGGGCGAGCCCCGCCAAGGGCGCCGTGCCGAGGTGCCCGACGACGGCCGAGTCGACCAGGACGAACAGCGGCTCGGCGACGAGAGCGCCGAGCGCCGGCACCGCGAGGGCGAGGATCTGCCGGTCGACGACGCTCGAACGCGCGCGCGGGTGTCCATCAGATGAAATGGGGCCGAACTCTCCGGTCGATCCACACCCGGTGCATGACGAACGCACGGGTGGCGGGCCGTTTTCCCGGTTGCCGCGCCCACCAGTATCCACATCACTGTCCACGGTCTGTGGACAAGAACGGACATCGTCCACAGTCGCGCGCACATCGAGTCCCCCGGTTGTCCACAGGGTGGGCTGTCCCTTTCCCCAGCCTGGCGCGGGTCCTGCACAGGCCGCGTGCGACGTTTGGTCAGGGGCCGTCGGGCGCCTAGCGTCGCGTCCGCGAGGCGCCGTCCTGTGGACCGGCGAGCTGGGGATGTCAGACCCTCTCGGGAACATGTGTTCGAACGGCGACGACAGGGGACCCAGGTGACGATCGAAGAGCTCGAGTACGGCATGCCTTCTGAGGCGAGCCGCGGCGGTGGCGGCTACGACCGCACCCCGCCGCAGGACCTCGACGCGGAGCGCTCGGTGCTCGGCGGCATGATGATCTCGAAGGACGCGATCGCCGACGTCATCGAGCAGCTGCGGGGCACCGACTTCTACCGTCCGGCGCACGAGGTCGTCTACGACGCCATCCTCGACCTGTACGGCCGCGGCGAGCCGGCCGACGCGATCACGGTCGCGGACGAGCTGACCAAGCGCGGCGAGATCGGCCGCATCGGCGGCGCCCCCTACCTGCACACCCTCATCTCGTCGGTCCCCACCGCCGCGAACGCGGGCTACTACGCGCGGATCGTGCGCGAGCGCTCCATCCTGCGCAAGCTCGTCGAGGCGGGCACCCGCATCGTCCAGCTCGGCTACGGCACCGACGGCGGCGACGTCGACGAGCTGGTCAACAACGCCCAGGCCGAGGTCTACGCCGTCACCGAGCGCCGCTCGTCCGAGGACTACCTGGTGCTCGGCGACATCATCGGCGGCGCGGTCGACGAGATCGAGGCGGCCGGGCACCGCGGCGAGGGGATGGTCGGCGTGCCGACCGGGTTCTCCGACCTGGACCGGCTCACGAACGGGCTGCACCCGGGGCAGATGATCGTCCTGGCCGCGCGGCCGGCCATCGGGAAGGCGCTCGCGCTCGACACCCCGCTGGCCACCCCCACCGGCTGGACGACCATGGGCGAGGTCCAGGTCGGCGACCAGCTCATGGCCGCCGACGGGACTCCGACCACCGTCGTCGCCGCGACCCCCGTGCTCACCGGCCGGCCGACCTACCGGGTGACGTTCGACGACGGCACGCAGATCGTGGCCGATGCGCTGCACCAGTGGGCGACGAGCACGCGTGCCGAGCGCCGCCTGCGCCGCGGGGACTCCTCGATCCGCACGACCGAGGAGATCGCGGCCACGGTGCGTTGCGCGACCGCGGACGCGCGCGCCAACCACTCCGTCGCGACCGCCCAGCCGCTGCACCTGCCCGAGGCCGACCTGCCGATCGACGCGTACGCGCTCGGCGTCTGGCTCGGCGACGGCCACTCCGCCTCCGCGCGGTTCACGAGCGCCGACCCGGAGATCGCGATGCTGATCGAGGGCCGCCTCGACGAGCTTGCGGACCATGATGCCGAGTCGAGTCTTCGCGGTCTGGGCGTGCTGAACGACCGCCACATCCCGGCGTCCTACCTGCGGGCGAGCGAGCAGCAGCGGCGCGACCTGCTCGCGGGGCTGCTCGACACCGACGGCACGGTCAACCCGACCGGCAGCGTGCAGATCGCGCTCACGAACCACCAGCTCGCGCAGGACGTGCGCGAGCTCGTCCACTCGCTGGGCTACCGCACGGGGTGGTCCACGAAGTGGGTTCAGGGCCCCTCCGAGGCCTCGTCGACCGCATACACCTTGACCTTCACCACGGACGACACGGTCTTCGCACTCGAGCGCAAGAACCTCGTCCACAAGGAGCGCCGCCGCCCGTCGACTCCTCGCCTGACGCAGCGTCTGATCGTGACCGTCGAGCCGATCGAGAGCGTGCCTGTCCGCTGCGTCGAGATCGCTCACGCGTCGCACCTCTACCTCGCCGGCCGGTCCATGGTCCCGACGCACAACTCGACGATGGGCATCGACATCGCCCGGTCGGCCTCGATCAAGCACGGTCTGACGTCCGTGGTGTTCTCGCTCGAGATGAGCCGCAACGAGATCGCGATGCGTCTGCTTTCGGCCGAGGCGCGTGTGCACCTGCAGAAGCTGCGCAACGGTCAGATGGGCGAGGACGACTGGGCCAAGATCGCCACGACCATGGGCAAGATCTCCGAGGCGCCGCTGTTCATCGACGACTCGCCCAACATGTCGCTGATGGAGATCCGCGCCAAGTGCCGCCGTCTCAAGCAGCGCCACGACCTCAAGCTCGTCGTCATCGACTACCTCCAGCTGATGACGTCCGGCAAGCGCGTCGAGTCCCGCCAGCAGGAGGTCTCGGAGTTCTCCCGAGCGCTCAAGCTGCTGGCCAAGGAGCTCGAGGTCCCCGTGATCGCGATCTCGCAGCTGAACCGTGGCGCCGAGCAGCGCACGGACAAGCGCCCGCAGATGAGCGACCTGCGCGAATCCGGCTCGATCGAGCAGGACGCCGACATCGTCATCCTGCTGCACCGCGAGGACGCCTACGAGAAGGAGTCCCCGCGCGCCGGCGAGGCCGACGTGATCGTGGCCAAGCACCGAAACGGGCCGACGGACACGCTGGTCGTGGCCTTCCAGGGGCACTACTCGCGATTCGTGGACATGCAGGCCTGACTCGTCGTCCCTTGCTGTCGAGATGCGGCTGTCGAGATGCGGCCTACTTTAAAAATCCGCACCGGAAACATTAAATACGGAGTCCTTACAAACTAGCGGTCGTCGGGCACGGCAGCTCGCCGTCGTGGCCCCGGGGAGGATGCTCCGGTGGCGCCCAAGCCGGAGTCGGCGCGGCCGGCAGGTCGCGCGGCGGTTTCTCGTTCGGCATCGATGAACTTTCCGGCCTGGCTGTGGGGCGGACACCCGGAGGGTCTGGCTACCAGCGCCGCCCTGAACCCGCGTGTCGGGAAGGATGGCGCGCTCGAGGTGCAAACCAACGAGTCCCATCTGCGGCGCGCCAGACCTGGGCTCGTGGACGACGCCGTCGCCTGAGGGCATCTGGCGATCCGAGTCACGGCGCAGCATGGCTGGCCGACCAAGTCACTTGACCGACGTAGTGGTGTGACGCTACGGAACTTGCCGCCCCGGGCCGGCTGCGGGGCCGTTTCGTCCAGCCGAAGCGTTACGTGCAACGCGCCGTGTTCCTCGAAGAGCCGCTGGAGCGCGGATCGCACGTCTTCCCATGCTTGATCGGGTGAGCGGCCGGGAGTTGGTTGGAGCTGGACCGAGAACGTGTCTGGGGAGGTTTGCACGATCTGATGCCGTTCGACGGCGTGTGTTTGTTCGACGGCGAGAGTGAAGGCGAGGGAGGGATGGAGACGAGGCGACCTGTGTCGTCCGTCAGTGTCACCACGTCTGACGCCCGTCTACGCACCCGGATGGCGGGGAGTCGATTCCCGCAGGCACATTGACCGGGGTGCTGCAGGACGCTGTCGCTTAGGTCGTAGCGGAGGATCGGCTGGATGCGGTTGGCGAGGTTGCTGAGCAGCACGCTGTGCGACTGCTCTCCGGGTGGCGTAGGCGTCCCGTCGGCATTCACCGGCTCGAGCCGTACCCAGTCCCCGACTTGTCGGTCAACGCGGGCTCCTCTCCGGCCCGGGTGGCGGGCATCACTTCAGCGTGCGGCTGACCAGCTCTTCAGTTTGGCGGGCTGGCAGTGCAGCGTGCGGCCGTGAAGCTGGCCTTAGAGGCGAGCTTCGCGGTGGGTTTGTGGTTGACGCCTGGCTCTACAGCCCGAAGGCGCCGCCTTCGATGAGGATGACGATGCCAAGGCCGATGAGGACGAGGGGGAACAGGACGTGTTCCCAGCGTTCGAGGACTTCGGCGACTGGTCGTCGGGTAGCGACGAAGCGCGCGGCGAGCACGAGGACGGCGACCAGGGCGAGGAACACCACGGCGTAGGCGGCGGTCGCGGCGGGGCCGACGGTGAGGAAGACGGGGACGTAGACGCCGATGTTGTCTCCGCCGTTGGCGAAGGTGACGGCGGCGACGGTCCAGACGGCGACGGCTTTGCCGGGGTCGTCATCATCGTCGTCGCGGTTGCGCCAGGCCTGCCATGCGGCATACAGGCCCAGGAGCAGGGGGATGAGGCCGAAGTAGGCGATGGCGTCTTCGGGCAGGAAGGCGTTGGCGCCGAGTGTGACCAGGACGGAGGCGACCAGGATGGCGCCGAAGCCGATGTACTGGCCGGCGATGATCTTGGCGGTGGTGCCCGGGGCGCCGGCGCCGCGGGCGAAGAACAGTGAGAGCACGATGATGTCGTCGATGTTGGTCACGAGGAACAGACCGACGGCTTGAAGGGCGGCTACTGCCAGGTCCATCGAGGGCCTTCCGGTTGGTTGCGAGGCGAGGCGCGGCGGCGTTGCTCGCCGTGGGGTCAGAGACGGCCGATGCCAGGGAGGAAGCGGCCCACGCGAGCGGCGTAGGCGGCATAGGTCACCCCGTGGGTAGCGAGCAGGTGAGGTTCTTCGACGCCGCGGACCTGCATCTGGATGCCCGCGTAGACCGCGCCCAACCCCAGCAGCGACACCAGGTTCGGGGAAGCCATGGCCAGGCCGGCGAACGTGATCAGCGCGGCAGTGAAGATCGGGTTGCGGACCAGCGCGAACGGCCCTGACGTGACCAGGGTGGTGCGCTCGGCGGGGTCGACGCCGATGCGCCACGCGGTGCCCATGGCCAGCTGCGCGGCGTAGGTGCAGGCCACCCCGACAGCGGCGACCACGAGCGCTGCCGTGCGCAGGACGGGCGAACCGAACGGCGAAGCGCCGGGATCGGGCCCGAGGATCTCGACGACCGGGCCGACGACGCCCACCGCGACCGAGCCCGCTGCGTTGATGCGGTTGGCCCACCACTGCACGGTGCCGGGCGCCGCGGTCGCGAAGCGGAACCCGCTGTCGCCCGTGCGCCGCCGCTGCACGATCATGCGGCCCACTCCTGCCAGCAGCGCCCACGCCACGAACAGGATCAGGCCCAGGATGGAGTACGCGCTCACGACGGGACCGGGTCCGTGGGCGCCGGCTTGACGGCGACGCCGAGGACGAAGTCGCCGAAGAACCGGGTCACGGGCGGGACGGGCAGCCGCATCCCGTGATCCACCAGCGCGTCGGCGAACTCCTCGGCGCTGAACCGGTCGACCTCGGGGTGCTCGAGGAACGTGCGGTAGGACCAGCGCTGCAGCGCATGGCGCGTGACCTCCTCGAAGACGAGCTGTCCGCCGGGGCGCAGCACTCGCACCGCCTCCGCCACCGCGTCGCGCCAGACGGGGACGTGGTGGATCACGGCGAAGTCGACCACGGCGTCCACGACTCCGTCGTCCAGGGGTAGCTCGCAGACATCTGCGACGAGCACCTCCACCCGCGGCCCGAACCGGGCCAGGCGCCGCCGGGCGCGCTCGACCATCGCCGGGTCGAGGTCGACCGCCAAAACGTGCGCAGCATCCCACCGGTCCAGGAGCAGCTCGGCACCGACGCCACGCCCGCAACCCACCTCCACCACGCGTTGGCCGGAGATGCGCGCGCCGAGGCGGTGCAGCAGCGGCAGCTCGTACGCGCGCTGCAGCCATGCTCGCGGCGCGCTGTCGACGAGCATCGTCTCCACGGGATTCATCAGCACAGCAGCCTCCTTGGGATCCTTCGACCTGGTTCGCCTTCACGTCTCAGGGCCGCTAGCATCGACCTATGTCGATGATCGCCGCAAGTCCCGATGTGAGTGGCCGGTCCGAGTTGGCTCCCGCCGGGGCGTTGTTCCGGGGGCTGGGCGACCCGACGCGTCTGGCGTTGGTCCGCCGCCTGGCGTCGGGCGAGGCCCGGGTCGTGGACCTGTGCACCGAGCTGGGCTTGAGCCAGTCCACCGTGTCCTCGCATCTGGCCTGCCTGCGGGAGTGCGGGTTGGTCGACTACCGCGCGCAGGGGCGTGCCTCGGTCTACCACCTGACCCGGCCCGAGCTGATGGACCTGCTCGCCGTGGCCGAGGGTCTGCTGGCGGCGACCGGCAACGCCGTGGCCCTGTGCCCCACCTACGCCGACCCCACCACCACTGACCCGACCGCGGTCGCCATGACGAAGGAGAACGCACGATGAGCGACGCATGCGGCTGCAGCGACGACGAGACCACCCCTGCCGGCCAGGACGCCGAGGAGCACGAGCCCGAACGGCTGTGGGAGGTCAGTGAGCTGCGCTTCGCGGCCGTCGCTGGCGCGCTGCTCCTGGCGGGTTTGGTCGCAGGCTCAATGGATCAGTCCACCGCCGCGACGCTGCTGAACTGGGTGGCGCTGCTGGTCGGCGCGTGGACGTTCGTGCCCACCACGTTGCGGCGACTCGTCAAGGGCAAGATCGGCGTCGGGACGCTGATGACCATCGCCGCGATCGGCGCGGTGCTGCTGGGTGAGGTCGCCGAGGCGGCCGCCCTGGCATTCCTGTACTCGATCAGCGAGGGCCTGGAGGAGTACTCCCTGGCCCGCACCCGCCGCGGCCTGCGGGCGCTACTCAGCCTCGTCCCCGCTACGGCGACGGTGCTGCGCGACGGCGCGGAGAACACCGTGGCTCCCGATGAGCTCCGCATCGGGGACCTGATGCTGGTCAAGCCGGGCGAGCGGGTCGCCACCGACGGCGTCATCCGCACCGGTCGAACCGCCCTGGACGTCTCGGCCATCACCGGTGAGTCGGTGCCCGTGGAGGCCGGACCCGGGCAGAGCATCTATGCGGGGTCGATCAACGGATCAGGGGTCCTGGAGGTCGAGGTCACCACCACGGCCGAGGACAACTCCCTGGCGCGCATCGTGCGGATCGTCGAGGCCGAGCAGTCCCGCAAGGGCGAAGCCCAGCGCCTGGCGGACCGCATCGCCAAGCCACTGGTGCCCGGTGTGATGATCGCCGCCGCACTCATCGCCGTGGCCGGCAGCCTGCTGGGCGACCCCGGAACATGGATCGAGCGCGCCCTGGTCGTGCTGGTCGCTGCCTCGCCGTGCGCCCTGGCGATCTCTGTCCCCGTGACTGTGGTCGCCGCCATCGGTGCCGCCTCCAAGCAGGGCGTCCTCATCAAGGGCGGCGCGGCCATGGAGGCCCTCGGGGCGATCCGCGGTGTCGCCCTCGACAAGACCGGAACGCTGACCCGCAACGACCCCGAGGTCGTCGCTGTCGTCCCCGCCCCGGGACGCACCAGGGAGGACGTTCTGGAGGTCGCTGCTGCCCTCGAGGCCCGTAGCGAGCACCCCCTGGCCAGGGCAATCCTGGCGGCGGTGCCCGCGGTCACTCCGGCGAGCGACGTGGAGGCCGTGCCCGGCGCCGGGCTCACCGGAACGTTCGAGGGCCGGCCCGTGCGTCTGGGCCGGCCCGGCTGGATCCAGGTCGGGTCACTGGCAGCTGAGGTCGAGCGGATGCAGCACGCGGGTGCGACCGCGGTCCTGATCGAACAGGACGGTCAGCTCCTGGGGGCC
Organism: Cellulomonas sp. PhB150; assembly: GCF_003755175.1. Classification (GTDB taxonomy): domain Bacteria; phylum Actinomycetota; class Actinomycetes; order Actinomycetales; family Cellulomonadaceae; genus Cellulomonas. Next base: position 569,968 of record NZ_RKHX01000003.1, read on the forward strand.
GTCGCTGTGCGCGACGAGCTGCGGCCCGAGGCCGCCCAGGTCGTGGCCCAGCTGCGCCGCGACGGCTACCACGTCGCCATGCTCACCGGCGACAACACCCTGACCGCCACCGCTCTTGCCCGCGAGGTCGGCATCGAGGAAGTGCACGCCGACCTGCGACCCGAGGACAAGGCCGCACTGGTCGCCCAGTTGCGAACCCAGCGCCGCACCGCCATGGTCGGCGACGGCGTCAACGACGCCCCTGCCCTGGCGACCGCGGACCTGGGGATCGCGATGGGCGCGATGGGCACCGACGTCGCGATCGAGACCGCTGACGTCGCGCTCATGGGCGAAGACCTGCGCCACCTACCCCAAGCCTTCACCCACGCCCGCAGGACCCGGCGCATCATGCTGCAGAACGTCGGACTATCACTAGCGATCATCATCGTGCTGATGCCGCTGGCCCTGTTCGGAGTCCTGGGTCTGGCCGCCGTCGTCCTCGTGCACGAGGTCGCCGAGGTCTTCGTCATCGCCAACGGTGTCCGCGCCGGTCGCACCCGGCCCCTGCCGCAGTACGCCGTCCCGGGAACGGCTACGAGCTTCGAGCATCCAGCCGGGGTGACGCGGTGACCGTATCGCCCGTGCATCTCCGGCCGAGCGCCGACCGTGGCCCCGCCCGGCGACGCCTGGCGGCAGCCACTGTGGCCGCACTGGTAGCCGCCGTCGACCTGGGCGCGAAGGCATGGGCGGTGAACGTGCTGCACGACCGGGTGATCGACCTGGGCGTGGTCGAGCTTCGTCTGGCGTACAACCCCGGCGTCGCCTTCTCCGTCGGGACCGGCGCGCCGACCTGGCTCGTGCTGACGGCGACCGCGCTCGTCACCACTGCGGTCGGCGTGTTCGCCTGGCGGACCGCCAACACTGCTTCGCGCGGGCGGCTCGCCGCCCTGTCTCTGGTCCTCGGTGGTGCCATCGCGAACGTCGTGGACCGGGCTGGAGACGGAGTGGTCACCGACTACCTGCACACCGGATGGTGGCCCACCTTCAATCTCGCCGACAGCGCGATCATGACCGGCGCAGCCCTGCTGATACTCACCACGGTCCGTGACCGCACACCCGACGATGGCGCCGTGTCACGCACACCTGTCGGCCCAGGAACCGAGGTGCCATGAACGACTTGCACACACCGGGCATCCCTCGACACCCCGCCCCGGCGAAGCGAAGGCCTGCGGCCATTGTCAGAGCCGCGGTTCTCATGTTGGTAGGCACAGTCGCAGCGGTCTTGCTCGCCGCGTGCACCTCAGCGGCCAGCGGCGGGCGCACGCCCGACGGCACTGAGGCGGGGTACATCTCGGGGGATGGCACCGTCGCCACCTGGGAGGTCGCAGAACGCGGTGAGCCGGTCCGCCTAGTCGGCAAGGACTTCACCGGGACGGACGTGGACACCGGCGACTGGGCCGGCGACGTCGTGGTGGTCAACACCTGGTATGCGGCGTGCCCGCCGTGCCGGGTAGAGGCACCCGACCTGGTCGCCGCCGCGGAGGACTACGCCGCCGAAGGGGTGCGCTTCATCGGCGTCAACGGGACCGACGACGCCGGATCGGCCCAGGCTTTCGAGCGACAGTTCAACATCCCCTACCCGAGCATCCACGATGCGGACGGGACCGCGATCGCCGCCCTGCAGGGACAGATCCCGGTCGAAGCCGTTCCCACGACCGTGGTGCTGGACCGGCAGGGGCGGGTGATGGCACGCATCATCGGACGGGTTGACCCGAGCACCCTTCGTGAGCTGATCGACACCGCCCTCGCGGAGGCTGCGTGAGCGCGGGGTTCTGGCAGGACTTGGCCAGCACCTTCCAGGAGACGGCGTTCTCCGGGCCGATGCTCTTGGCGGTGCCCGTGGCCATCCTCGCCGGGATGGTGTCCTTCGCCTCACCATGCGTCATCCCGCTGCTGCCCGGGTACTTCGCCTACCTCACCGGGATGAGCGGCGCCGCCACAGGGCAACGGTCGAAGAGGGTCCTGCTCACCGGTGTCGGCCTGTTCGTCCTCGGCTTCTCAGCAGTCTTCGTTCTGCTCGGGGTCGCGTTCGGCTCCTTGGGCGTCGCGGTGCGCCCGTGGCTCGCCGTGGTCATGCCCGTGATGGGCGCCGCCGTCGTGCTGATGGGCCTGTCCTTCCTTGGATGGATCCCGAGCCTCCAGCGCGAACGGCGCCTCCACCTCAACCCCCGCAAGGGAGTGCTCGGCGCACCGCTGCTGGGCATCGCCTTCGGCTTCGGGTGGGCTCCGTGCATCGGGCCCACCCTGGCGACCGTCTTGTCCCTGTCCCTCAGCGAGGCGAGCGCCCTACGAGGCGCACTCCTGGCTACGGCATACGCCGCCGGGCTCGGCATCCCGTTCTTGCTGATCGCCCTGGGGGCACACCGCTCCACGGCCGCGGTGACCTTCCTGCGCGAGCACCGGGTCGCGATCATGCGGATCGGCGGGGCGATGCTGGTGCTGATCGGCGTCGCTCTGATGACCGGGCTGTGGACCACGTGGACCCAGGGCCTGCAAGGGCTCATCGGAGGCTTCGTCACCGTCATCTGACAACCACCAAGCCGCGCTACGCATGCACGCGCGTCAGGGCAGAAGTCGGTCGATCCAGCTGAGGACTGGTCCGATCACACGCCGCTCGTGCCAACGACGCTCCACCACGAAGGCGCGGGCCCGCTGGATGACCGCGCGCCCGCGACCGGCCAATGACGGCCGTCGGCGGTCGGCGGCTTCGGTCGCTCGCCGGTTCAGGTACCTGGCGCATCCGGCACAGACCGCGACCTCCGGGTGCGCGCCAAGATGGGACAGCTCGTCCTGTGCGAACGTGCCGCCGCAGCACCAGCACAGAGTGTCGAGCGTCTCGAGCGGCGACTCGGGCAGTGCAGTCACGACAGCACCTCCACCAGTTGGTCCTCGGAGGGCGACCCTGCCAACCCTTCGCCCGTCGAATAGAGCCTGCAGCTGAGCCCAGCTGGCGTACCCGGGCGCCCGAAGGGGTCCGCACCGTCCAGGAGGATCGTCGGCGATCCGATGAAGCCGACGCGCGCCGCGTCCTCAGCGGTCTCTACCCGCTCAAGAGCAATCGCAACATCCGCGTGGCCGGTGTGGTCCAGCGCCGCCCGCAGTCGTTGCTCAGCCAGCCGCCAGTTCGGGCATCCATCGAAGTAGCGAAGCGTGACGTCCACAGGGCCATCGTCGCACCGACGCTCCAAGAGCCTCCACAGCCGAGGGAGACCACTCGTAGTTTGACCGGGAGTCGATCTGATGGGCTGATCGGCCAGAGTCCGACGCTCGGGCCTAATCAATCTGTCGTGCATCTCGACAGATGTCGATGTCGAGATGCAAGATTGTCGAGATGCAAGATTGTTTGAAAATCGAGCTAGGGTACTTTATGTACGAACGGGCGCGCTGGGGCCACGCGCCGTCAAGCTGGCACCGCGCGCGACGCACCACCTACACGCGCGCGAGGTCTCGCCTGCGGAAGCCAAGGGTGCCGATGGCGATGAATCCGATGGTGAACAAGGTGATCCAGCCAAGGCCGGTCCAGTCGGTCGGCCCCGCGATGAGGTGTGGGACGTGCCAGAACGGGCTGATGCCGAGTACCCAGTCGTCCAGTCCGAAGGTGGGCCCGAGCAGGGTCAGGCCGAAGGATGCGAGCACTCCCGCCCAAGCAGCGATCTCGACCTGAGGGCGTGCGCCGACGACGAGCACAGCGAGAGCGACCACTGTCCATGCCGCCGGGACGATCGACGCGGCCTGGAGCCAGACGTCGCCGAACGAGACCCCAAGATCGGAGGAACTGGCCACGAGCGCAACCATCAGGCCGGCGACCAGGAGTCCGATGGTCGGTCCGACGAGCGCGACGACGATGTGCGCGCTGTAGTAGCGGGTCCGTGCGACCGCTCCGGCCAGGAGGGGCTCGACGCGGTCATCCATCTCCTCGCTGCGGACCTTGAGCATCGTCTGGACCCCGCCGACGGAGGCGATGATGCCGATCATGCTCAGCATCGTGACAAGGAACTCGCCGACGATGTCGTCGGGCGTGATCGCGCCGGAGGCGAGCAGACCGCTGATCGTCGCGTCACCGGCGAGCAGATCCGGGACCGATGTCGCCAGTGTGCCGAAGATCGCGCCCAGCAGCAGGAAAGCGATGGTCCAGGAGATCAGCGGGCTGCGGTTGATGCGCCACGCGAGCGCGGAGGACGAGCGGACGCGGCCCACTGCGGGACCAGGACGGGGCGAGATCGCGCCCTGACCGAAGTCGCGCCGCGCCTGCAGAGTGAAGGCGACGACAAGCACGACCGCGGTGAAGGCGATCGCGAGGAGCAGCGGCCACCAGATGTTGTCGATGCCAGGTTGGGTGTACTCCATCCAGCCCTGGGGGGTCAGCCAGTTCGTCCAGCTCGGCGCCTCGATGGAGTCGAAGTACCCGCGTGCGACGAACAACGTGCCGAGGGTCGCGACCGCAAGGGTTGAGGTCGTGCGCGCATCGGAGCCGAGCTGGGCGGCGACCGCTGTCAGGGCGGCGAACATCCAACCGCTGGCGGTGAAGGTGGCCGACAGCAGCCAGGCGGCCTGCCAGTCACCGCCGCACAGACCGGTCGCCACCGCGCACACGACGCCAAGCACAAGTGATGCGATCGCGGCCATCAACACCGCGACGCTGAGCCGGGTCGCGCGGCTCATCACCCCCGACGCGAGCAGCTCGGCCTGCCCAGAGTCCTCCTGGCCGCGGCTGGCCTTGGTCACGACGAAGATCGCCATCAGAGCGGTCAGGAACCCGCCGAGTGCGAGGCAGCGCCAGGTGTTGAAGCCGTCAGCCGTGCTCAGGTCGTTGGCCGGCCCGAAGATGATCGCGAGGGCCGGATTCGCCCCGATGGTGGCGGCGAGCTGCTGACGGCTCTCCTCGGTCGGGAACACCCACGGGTAGACGATGATCGACGAGGTCGACAGCACGGTGACGATGAGGATCCACGGGGCGAACGAGCGAGCTTCCTGCCGCAGCGATGCCCGCAGTAGCGGGCCGACGCCGACGACGCGGGACGTCACCGAGCACCACCGACGCCTTCGACGTCGTCGTACTGCTGGAGGAAGAGACTCTCCAGGGAGGGTGGCGCGACGGTCAGGCTCGTCAGGCCGAGCGGCGTCAGCGCGGTCATGGCCTCGGTGATGCGGGACGAGTCGACGTTCGCGACCAGGCGTGAGCCCTCGACGGACACGTCCTCGAACAGCGCGGGGATGGTCTCGGGCATGCGCTCGAGCACGGCGTGCACGGACGTCCGGGCGTGGCCACGCAGGTCGGCCAGGGTGCCGGTCTGTGCGACGTGGCCGTCGCGGATGATGCTGATCCTGTCGGCCAGCGCTTCGACCTCGGTGAGGATGTGCGAGGACAGCAGCACCGTGACGCCCCGCTGCTTGGCCTCGCCAATGGTCTGCTGAAACACCGCCTCCATGAGGGGGTCGAGGCCGGAGGTCGGTTCGTCGAGCACCAGCAGCTCGGCGTCGGATGCGAGCGCGGCGACCAGGGCCACCTTCTGGCGGTTGCCCTTCGAGTACTGCCGGCCGCGCTTGGTCGGGTCGAGCTCGAACCGCTCGATCAGCTCGGCGCGCCTCTCGTCGCGGAGCCCGCCCCGCAGCGCACCCAGGAGGTCGATCGCCTCCCCGCCCGACATCCCCGGCCACAACGACACGTCGCCTGGGACGTAGGCCAGCCGCCGGTGGAGCTCGACGACGTCTTTCCACGGGTCGCCCCCGAGCAGTCGAACCTTTCCCCCGTCGGGGTGCAGCAGACCGAGCAGGACGCGGATCGTCGTGGACTTGCCCGCACCGTTGGGTCCCAGGAACCCATGCACCTGGCCGGGCTCCACGGTGAGGTCCAGGTCGTTGAGGGCCTGGAACTTGCCGAAGTACTTGTCCAGCCCAGCAATGTCGATCACGTGGTCAGGCATCGGGCTCTCTTCCGGGATTGGCAGCCGGGCTGTGGGCGAGCTGTACGCCGATCAGGTGGTCTCGGCGGGATATCGGAAGGCTCCTGTCGTCTGCGGCTCGGCGGACCCGCGAAGCGCTGTCGATTTGCGGCACGGACGAAGTGGGGCCGAGCATCGCTAGTCGCCGGGCATCGCTGCCGCGGCGGAACCGGTGTGACGTCGGCCCCTCAGGAGGGCGGCGGTGACGACGACCATGATGGTGAAGAACACCGCGAACGTCAGTGTCGTGGTGCGGTACGCGTGCACGTAGGAGTCCTGCGCGGCCGCGACGACCTGGTGGACGAGGTCGGTCCCCTCCGCCCACGCGGGGACGTCGCCCGTCGAGAACCACCCCATGACCTGGGCCTGCTGCGACGGCGTCACGCCGAGGGCGTCGAGCTGCTGCCCGAACCCACGCCCGAACCCGCTGTACAGCAGCGTCGAGCTGAGCGACAGGCCGAGCGCGAACGAGGCCTGCCCGATCGCCGGCTTGCTCGCGACGGTCGCCCCGACGAGGTCGGGCGGGGGCACCTCGACGAAGAACTCGCCCGCGGACGTCTCGGTCAGCATCCGCGAGAACCCGCCGAGCACGAGGCCGACGGCGAACACCCAGTACGGTGTCGAGGCGCCGCCGATCGCGAAGACGTACATGGCGACGGCGACCCCGATCAACCCGACAACGACGACTGTCTGGGGGCGCTGACCACGCGCACCGAGCCGCCCCGCCGCGAAGGCGCCGACGGCCATCGCGACCGTCGCCGGGAGCTGCCCGACGGTGACCTCGAGGGGCGAGAACCCGTACACGTACTGCCACAGCAGCGAGAGCTGCAGCACCATGACGGCCTGCCACATGTTGAACGAGACATCGGCCGACAGCGCCCCGGCGAGGTTGCGGTTGGTGAACAGCCGCACGGGCAGCGCGGGCTCGGCGTGGTGCAGCTCCCAGCGGATGAACACCACGAGCGCGACGACGCCCAGGACGAGCGGGACCAGGACGCGTGCCGTCCACCAGCCACCGCTGGCCTCGCTGACCCCCCAGATGACACCGACGAGCCCGACAGCGATGAGCACCAGGCCTACGGGGTCCGACTGACGGCGGTGCAGGGCCTTCGACTTCGGCACGTAGACCTTGTTGAGCACGAGTGCGACCGCCCCGACGACGGGGACGACAAGGTAGCCGAGCCGCCAGGACACGTCGATGAGCGCTCCGCCGAGGATCGTCAGGGGCAGCGCGAAGCCGACCTGGCCGGTGAAGTACAGCGACATGGCCCGGGGAATGCGATCGGGCGCGACCGTCCGGATCAGCGCCATCGACAGCGCCAGGGTGCCGGCCAGGCCGACGCCCGTCACGACCCGGCCGAGCACGAACTGCGCATAGCCCCCGGCCGTGGCGGTCACTACGCCGCCGAGCACGAGGATGGCGGCGCACCAGATCAGCGTCAGCCGTCGGCCGCGACGGTCGCCGATCGTGCCCACCGTGAGGATCGAGGCCGCCATCGCGAGGGTCGCCGCCGACGCCGCGAAGGACCGCTGCGACCCGGACATCGTGAACTCGGCCGCCGCCGACGCGATCGCGGTGTTGTGGATCGACACGTCGGTCGCCTGGGCGACACCCGCGATGGTCAGCGCGAAGATCGCGGCACCCGGACGGCGGGCGACGCCGTCCGGGGTGGTCGACGCGGCGGCCTGCGACGTGCTCATCGCGCCGCGTACACGGTCACGCCTCGCTTGATCGTCCGCTCGACGGCGATGTCGCGGATCTCGTCGGTCGGCACCTCGAGGGGGTTGCGGTCCAGCACGACCAGGTCGGCGAGCTTGCCCACCTCGATCGAGCCACGGTCATGCTCGGTGCGGTGCTCGTACGCGGCGTCGATCGTCAGCGCCCGCAGCCCCTGCAGCGGGGTGACGCGCTCGCCCTCGCCGAGGACGACACCCGTCAGTGAGGTCCGGGCCACGGAGGACCAGAGCAGGCCCAGCGGGTTGATCGGGGTGATCGGGTAGTCCGAGTGGTTCGACGGGCGCAGCCCCTTGCCCAGCGCGCTGTGCATCGGCGAGATGCCGAAGGCACGCTCGGTGCCGAAGTTGGTGACGTGGATGTCGCCGAACAGGTAGGTGTGGATCGTGAACATCGACGGCTCGAACCCCTCGGCGACGTAGTCGTCGAGCTGGCCGAGGCGCATGACCTGGGAGTGGATCGCGATCGTGCGGCCCGTTGGTGTGATTCCCGCGGCCTTGGCGGCTCGGTGCGCGTCGAGCAGCTGGTCGATGGCGGCGTCCCCGTTGACGTGCGCGAACACCTGGACGTCGTGCTGGTACGCGGTGGCGACGACGGTGTTCGTCGTCTGGACGTCGGTCGACGCAATGCCGTGCCAGTGCGCTTCGCCGCCCGGTCCGCCGGTCTCGTACTCCTGCGTGACGTGGGCGGTGCGTCCCTGGGGCGACCCGTCGAGGATGAGCTTGACGCCCTGGACGGTGTGGCCGCCGACGGTGGTGTCCGCGAGGCCTGCATCGATGACCTTGTCGAGGTCGCTGTAGATGACGAGCGAGCGGACGTCGACGGGCAACGCTCCCTCGGAGGCGTAGCCGCGGATCTGCTGGATCTGCGCCCACGTCGCGGCACCGTCCTGCACGGTCGTCACGCCCCAGCGGGCGTACTCGGCGAGCATCGCGTCGAACTCGTCGCGCCCGTAGTGCAGAAGGTTGAGCACGAACGGCATCCAGGCCTGCTCCCAGAGCTCGCCCGACGGCACGTCGGTGCCGGGCAGCCGCACCACGGTGCCGCCGTGGGGGTCGGCGCAGCCCGGCAAGTAGCCGAGGTCGTCGAGCACCCGGCCGTTGACGTAGCCGCCGTGGCCTGAGACGTGCACGATCACGACGCGGTGGTCGGGGAACTCGGCGTCGAGCTGCTCGGCGGTCAGGGCGCCGCCGTCGTCCATCTGGTCGGGGAAGTAGCCCCAGCCGACCACGTACTCGCCCGGTGCGGGGTCGTTGCGGTCCTTGGCCTCGTGCAGCCGGCGCAGCGCGTCGGCGACCGTGCGCGTGCCGCCCACCGGGGGCGTCTGCAGGTCGGCGTGCTTGACGTACGGCGCGCCCATCGAGACGTGGCTGTGCGCGTCGACGAACCCCGGCACGACCGTCCGGCCGGCGAGGTCGACGACCTCGGTGCCCGGGCCGGCGAGCGCGGTGACCTCGGAGGCGGAGCCGACGGCGGTGATCAGGCCGTCGGTGACTGCGACGGCCTCGGCGGTCGAGTCGTCGCCGTCGACGGTCAGCACGGTCGCGTTCGTGAGGATCAGGTCGGGCGCGGTCATGTCGGTTCCCCCGGGGTGTTAGGTGTTCGTCGAGCCGGTCGACGGCGTCGGCTCGTCGGCGGCGATGGGACCGTCGACCAGCAGGCCCGCCTTGCGCAGGCGGGTGGCGCGGGCGAAGAAGATCGTGCTGATCACGGCGAAGATGGCGAGGAAGCCGGCGATGGTGAACATCGTCGAGTCGAAGGCGTCGACGAAGGTCGTCGACGCCTTGTCGACGACCTGCTGGACGAGCGCGGGGTCGTAGTCGGACAGGTCGCCGCCCGACACGTAGGTCTGGATGATGCCGGTGTAGATGCCCTGCTGGGCCGGCTCGACGTTGGCCTGGGCGAACGCGTCGGCGATCCCGCGGCCGTACGCGCCGAACAGCAGCGTGGACGACAGGGCCGTGCCGAGTGCGAAGCTCGTCTGCCCGATGGCCGTCTTCGACGACGCCATCGCGCCCGTCAAAGACGGCGGTGGCTTGGACACGAAGAACTGGCCCATGGTCGTCTCGTTGAGCATGCGCGCGAAGCCGCCGACGATCATCGGCAGCGCGAAGAAGATGTAGGGCGACGAGGTCGTCGAGAAGCCGAACAGCACCATGGTGCCGATCAGGAGCACGTGCCCGACGATCAGGTTCGTCGCCGCCGAGACACCCTTGGACAGCAACCGCCCAGCGACGATCGCTCCCACGACCATCGCCAGGCTCATCGGCAGCTGGCCGAGACTGACCTGCAAGGGTTCGTAGCGGTAGACGTACTGCCACAGCATGGACAACTGGATCATCACCACGGCCTGCCACATGTTGAACGAGAAGCCGGTCGCGACCGAGCCCGCGAGCTCGGGGTCCTTGAACAGCTTGACCGGGAAGGCCGGTGCCGGGATCCGCGCCTCCCACCAGATGAAGACGACGAATGCGACGACGCCGATCGCCGCGGGGATGATCACCTGCGACGAGCCCCACCCGTACGTGGAGGCGTTGCTCAGGCCGTAGATGACGCCGATGAGCGCCACCGCGACCGAGCTGAGACCGAGGTAGTCGAACGGGCCGACCGTGTCGGCCTTGGCCTCGGGGAGGCCGCGCATGCACATCAGGAAGGCGACGACCGCGACGATCGGCAGGGTCAAGTAACCGTATCGCCAGCCCAGCCCTGCCATCCACCCCGCGACGACACCGAGCACGAGCGCCGCCGCGGTCTGGCCGGCGAGCCAGAACGCGACCGCCTTGGGGATCTTGTCCGGCAGCACCTCGCGCAGCAGGGCGAAGCTCAGCCCGAACGACGCCGCGATCCCGATCCCGGTCACTGCGCGGCCGAGCATGAAGATGCCCGTGCTGGGGGCGACCGCCGTGACGACTCCGCCGGCGACCGCCACGAGCAGACCGGCCAGCATCACCTTCCGCCGGCCCAGCCGGTCCCCGAGGGCCCCCGTCGTCAGGATCGACGCCGCCAGGGCGAGGGTCCCGATGCTCGCGGCGAACGCCCGCTGCGAGCTCGACATGTCGAGGTCCACGCTGGCGCCGACGATCGCGATGTTGTTGGCAGTCGGATCGACGACCTGCAGACACGAGGCCGCAGTGAGGGCGATCAGCGCCGCCGTCGTCCCCTTCGTCGACGTCGTCCGAGATGGCGCAGCGGCCCTTGTCATGAGCTCCCCCGTCGGTCGCGATCACGCACTTACGGCCATTCGGACAGTAGGCGCCAACCCGGACGGGCAGCAACCGGTCGTGGCATCCTTCGCAGCCGCCAGAACACGAAGAACCAGTGCCAACCAGCGGCTCCAGCTTGAGGTGTCAGCGCGTCAGGTCCGGCTCGTTGGCCACCGGGCTGGGAACTGGACCGGGGGTGACGCCGATGCGAGCGAGGCGACCGGCCCGGTTCCAGCGCTGCATCTCGGCCGGCTCGAAGGGGTAGGGCGAGGTCTTGGAGACCAGGGCGGTGTAGCCGATGCGCAGCATGATCACGCCGATGAAGAACGCGGTGTAAAGGACCCCGAATAGCCAGTCCCAGCCGCTGACCACGTCCTGGTCGTAGATCTCGATGAGGTACCAGATGCCCAAGGGTGTGTGGCCGACGATCACGGCGAACATGCCGGGGTTGTAGATGGTCTTGAGGCGGATGTTCGTGATGATGCCGTGCACCACGATCTGCCCGAAGCCGAACAGCACGGTGCCGATGCCGAGCCAGATCTGGTCGGGGAAGAAGGCGCCGATGATGTAGAACGGCCAGGCGATGACGTTGATGAACGCGGCGTTGTTCTGGTTGAGCGGGTAGCGGTCGACGGGCCCGCCGCGGGGCTGGACGACCTCGTTGGTGATCCAGGCTTCACCGCCGGGCCAGTGGTACTCCTCGAACTGGTGGACCATGAACGCGACGAAGTTCCACAGCAGGATCAGCTGCAGGGTGGACCAGTCGCCGACCAGCGCCCAGATTGCGATGCCTACGCCGAGGACGGCTCCCACGTCGTACCAGCGGCGGCGGAAGTAGCTCATGGTCGTCTCCCCGGATCTCGCTAGTACCCGACCAGTGCCGGTAGCTGCTCGCCACGCTAAAACTCATCATGCGATGAAGTCAACGGTTGATGAACGAACTAGCCTGGCGGTGTGGAGAAGGCAGGTGCTCGCCGCACGGGTAGGCGGCCGGGGTCGAACCCGACCTCGGAGCAGATCATTCGGGCTGCCCGAGACGTTTTCAGTGAGCGCGGGTACCGGGGCGCCACGATGCGCGCCATTGCGACCAAGGCTGGCGTCGACTCCGCTCTGATCCACCACTACTTCGGTGACAAGGGTGGCCTGTTCGCTGCAGCGCTGCAGTCGCCAACCGCTGTTAGCCGCCGGCTCATCGAGGCGGTGGGAGGCGAACAGGATCAGCTGGGCGGTCGCATCGCGCGGGCGTACCTGAGCTTGTGGGAAGAGGACGAGACCCGCTGGCAGATGCTCGCACTCGCTCGCTCATCGCTGACCAACGAGAGCGCCACCGAGAACCTCCGGGCCGCGATGGCTGCCGCAGCAGGTGCTGCCATCGCAGTGCTCCCCCCAGACAACCCACAGCTGCGCTGGTCGATGGGAATGAGCCACCTGCTAGGTGCCGCCCTTGGGCGCCACCTCTTCCAGGTCCCGCCGCTGCGCGACATCGCCTTCGACGAACTCGTCCGAGTCGCGGCTCCCGCGGTCCAGCTGCACTTCACCGGCGAACTCGATCTGGCCAGGCAGGTTCAGTAGTTCCGACCAATCGGCCCGGAGCGAGTTGACCTCGCTCGCAGCGGCTGCTGCCTCAGACATTGATCGGGCTCCGGCCATGACCGTCCACTGGTCAAACTACGACGCTCAGCCGCGATCAATCTGTCGTGCGTCTCGACACCAGGTGTTGTCGAGATGCAGGGTTGTTTGGTCTGGACGTGCGTCCTAGTTTAACTACCCGATATGTCCGATTCGATGCAACGGCACCATCGCCGCTTCGACTGCGGGAGCCCAGGCGCGCAGGTACACCTTCCGCTGAATACAGCGTTTCGTGTACGGTCGCGCCCATGGAGACGGCCACCGTTACGCACACCTCCGCGCTCGCCCGCCTGGGTCACGCACTGTCCGACGAGACCCGCACGCGGATCCTGCTGTCGCTGCGCGAGGCGCCGGCCTACCCCTCGGACCTGGCGGATGCGCTCGGCGTCTCGCGGCAGGTGATGTCGAACCAGCTCGCCTGCCTGCGCGGCTGCGGGCTGGTCGAGTCGATCCCGGACGGACGGCGGACCTGGTACCGGCTGGCCGACCCGCACCTGGCCTCGGCGCTGGGCGACCTGCTGCAGCTGGTGCTCGCGGTCGACCCGACGTGCTGCGGCCCGGACTGCACCTGCGCATGAGCAGCATCTCGATCGGTCCCCGCCCCCTGGCGCCGGACCGCCGTGCCCTGCTCGAGCGGCGGATCCGCTGGGTCGTCGCGGCGACGATCACCTACAACGTCATCGAGGCCGTCATCGCCTTGGTGGCGGGCCGGCTCGCATCCTCCTCGGCGCTGATCGGGTTCGGGCTGGACTCGATCGTGGAGGTGCTTTCCGCGGCCGCGGTCGCCTGGCAGTTCTCCGCCCCGAACCCGCACACCCGAGAGCGCGCCGCGATGCGGACCATCTCGCTGTCCTTCTTCGGCCTGGCCGCCTTCGTCACCGTCGACGCCGCCCGCAGCCTGCTGAACGCCACCGAGCCGGAGCACTCCACCGCCGGCATCATCCTCGCCGCGGTCAGCCTCGCGGTGATGCCGTTCCTGTCCTGGTTCGAGCGCCGCACCGGGCGCGAGCTCGGGTCCGCCTCTGCCGTCGCTGACTCCAAGCAGACCCTGATCTGCACCTACCTGTCCGCGGTCCTGCTCGTCGGCCTCGTCCTGAACAGCACCCTGGGCTGGTGGTGGGCCGACCCGATCGCCGCCGTCGTCATCGCCGCCTTCGCGATTCGGGAGGGCATCGAGGCCTGGAAGGGCGACGCGTGCTGCACGCCGGTCTCCCAGCTGGTCGGAGGCGACACGGCGCACTGCGACGACGAGCACTGTGGCGACGGCTGCTGTGACGACTGACCACACCGCTACGAGAGGCTGCCGCTGATGGGCCACGACCACGACCACGCGCCGCCCGGAGCTGCGGATCACCGTGGCCGGCTGACGATCGCGTTCGCCATCACCACCGCCATCCTGATCGCCCAGGCCGTCGGCGCGCTGATCACCGGCAGCCTCGCGCTGCTCGTCGACACCGCCCACATGCTCACCGACGCCGGCGGGCTCCTGCTCGCCCTCTTCGCGGCCTCCCTGTCGATGCGCCCACCCTCGGAACGACGCACCTGGGGCTACCGCCGCGCAGAGGTCCTAGCCGCCCTCGCCCAGGCGGCGGTACTGCTCGCCGTCGGCGGGTACGTCCTCATCGAAGGCGTCCAGCGACTGTTCGACCCGCCCGAGATCGCGTCGAACGAGCTGATCGTGTTCGGGATCATCGGCCTGGTCGGCAACATCGCCTCGATCCTGGTGCTCTCCTCGGGGCGGTCCGCGAACTTCAACATGCGCGCCGCGTTCCTCGAGGTCGTCAACGACGCCCTCGGGTCAGTCGCCGTCATCGTGGCCGCGATCGTGATCGCGACCACCGGCTGGCAGCAGGCCGACGCCGTCGCCGGCCTTCTCATCGGGGCCCTCATCCTGCCTCGAGCTTTCAAGCTGCTCCTCGAGACCAGCGCCGTCCTGCTGGAGTCGACACCACCCGGCCTCGACCTGGCCGACGTGCGCGCACACCTGCTCCAGCTCGAGCACGTGCGCGAGGTCCACGACATGCACGCCTCCCTGATCGCCACCGGGCTGCCCGTGCTCAGCGCGCACGTCGTCGTCGACGAGGAGTGCTTCAACGACGGCCACGCCGGACGGATCCTCGACCAGCTCCAAGAGTGCGTCGCGACCCACTTCGACGTCGCCGTCGAGCACTCCACCTTCCAGGTCGAACCCGCGGCGCACCGCGACCACGAGCACCCCAGCCACGCCTGACTACGCGTGCCGCACCTTGAACGCCGACCCTCACGAAGCACCCAGCGGTCAAAGTAGCCCGCCTGCAAACGGTCAATCTGTCCTGCATCTCGACACTTCTGCTGTCGATGTCGAGATGCTGCATACTTCAAATAACAGAAACATTAAATGCGGAGTCCTCACGAACTGGGTCCGTGGAGTGCGCGGCACCCCGAGGCCCGGCCTCGAGCCCGGGATCTCGACATCGACCCAGACCTGGGCCCAGCCCGACGTCGTCGCGGAGCTGGGACGTCCGAACGCATGCGGGACGTGCGCTATCCGCCTGATTGCTGGGCTAGAGGTCCTGTTGCGAGGCTCGGGGCGGACCGAGTGCATCGCTGCCGCGATGACGCCTAGTGGAGAAGAGGCAGCAGGATGTCGAAAGAGACGAAGTCTTTGACGTTGAACCCTGAACTGGCGGCGTTTCAGGAATCGCTGATCGCGAAGTACGAGAAGGCCAACCAGACTGCTCGACAGGGTCAGACCGTCTTCGTCGGTTCGAGCCTCATGGAGATCTTCCCCATCGAGCAATGGGAGGAGAGCGGCGAGGTCGACTTCGACCAGTACATCTACAACCGAGCCGTGCGGGCGACGACCACGGCGTTCCTCCTGGCTCACATCGACGCACAGATCTTCGACCTGGCACCCTCCAAGATCTTTATCAACATCGGGACGAACGACATCGGGTTCGAGGTGTCAGAGGGACAGTTCCTGGCGAACGAGCGCGAGATCTTCCGCCAGATCGCCGAGCGTCTCCCGGGCTGCGAGACGTACGCACTGCGGTACTACCCGATCAACACCGTCGACTTCCAGAACGACGAGGACGAGCGATCGCTCTTCGCGACGCGCTCCAACGCTGCCTTCCAGGAAGCCTCGGACAAGATTGAAGCGTTGGCGCAGGAGCTCGGGTTCCACTTCGTCGACGTGAACGCAGGCCTTGCCGACGAGAGCGGCAAGTTGAGGAAGGAGCTGACCTTCGACGGGGCGCACCTGAACCCAGACGGCTACCGCATCGTGCTGGCCAACCTCACGCCATACCTGTGAGCGGAGCGTGGTGGAGCACCCGGACACCGGCTGGCTGCAGGGTCGTGGACGGAATCGAAGCCTTCGCCGCCTGGGTCCTGGCACCTCCGCAGCGCACGCCAGACTCAGTCGGGGCTGATCCGTCTATCGGGACGATGCCTCTCCAACCGTGAGGACGCCGAGTCCGGGTCGAGCTGACGGCGTTCGACGCCCGCGTGTTCGATCACCTCACAGGATCGTGATCCGTCCGCGTGGCTCCCGACCTCGGGTGACGTGTAGAGCTCGACGAATGCCGCGCGATCGCGCGGCTCAGCGGGTGGCGAGCAGCCACACCAGTGCGGCGGCGTTCACCACGGCGGTCGCGGCAGGTCCGTAGGTCTTGAGCCTGTCGTGGATGCGGGCGCCGACGACCGCATCGGCGCCCTGCACGATCACCATCACGAGCGCCACCGCGGCGACGAAGTCGACCGAGCTCGTGAAGGGGGCGATGGTGGCCGCGGCTGCCACGGCGACGCTACGAGCGAGCGCGTACATCGATCCGACCTTCGCCTGAGCGTCTGCCCCGCGGAGGGCCGCGATCGAGTAGCCGAGGCTGACGTAGGCACTGATCGCCGTGATCACGGCACACAACCAGAACTGGAAGCTCACGGCCCGAAGCGTACTTTGACCCCCGACTGAGCCGGCTGCAGGTATTCAGGGTGAGAGCTCAACAACGATCAATCTGCCGTGCTCTCGCGGCGTGGGTGTCTCACCGCGACCGTGCCCGACCGACGGACTGGCTGAGGCGGGCACCGCCCAGGGCCAGGTCCGCGTCGTCTGCTTCCGGACCGCAACCGGTCTCGTCTGACCATCTCGATCTCTAAGGTCGTTCCCCATGGGGTCATACACAGAGGTCGTCCTGCAGATCACGTTCAAGCCGGACACCCCCGACTACGTCCTCGCCGCGTTCTCCGCGCTTGCCCTGTACGTCCCCGCTGACGCCTCTCCCCTCCCTGCTCCACACCGGGTTGACCAGACCGACGGCTGGGAACCAACGGACGAAGTGAGCAACCCGGCGGAAGACCCGCAGCCGTGGATCCATGACTGGTCCGGCTGGCTGAGCAGCTCGATGACCGTTTCCACCACGCCACACGCACAGCTGGCATGGTCGAGAAGGCGCCGGTGGGTCCTCAGCTGTCGGTGGGGAATCAAGTCCTGGCCCGACGCGATCCTGCCAGCCCTGCAGTGGCTGGGACCTTATCTCGAGGGATTCGACCCGCGACCGATCGTCCTGGGCTACATGGAGTACGAGGGAGACCCGCGCCCCACCCTTGTTTGGCTGCACCGGGGGCGCATCACCATCGAGCACCTCACGCCGGAGGACGAGAGAAACTAGTGGGGCCGCGCCGGCCCCGATGACCACGCCCATCCGTTCGCCAGGGCGCTGCGCAAACTCGCGCGGGTGCCTAGTTCCGCCTCGCCCTCAGCGCTCGGCGCGAGAGGAGCGACGCCATCCAGCAGCAGGCTCCCTGGGGTTACCTTGGAGGCGGAGGAACTGGAGCAGGCGGGCGGCGACGTGTGTCGGTCTTCGGACGAGATCGATCGAGACGAGACCGAGGCCACGGTGTCGATGAAGCGGACTGTGACGGTGCTCGAGGCGCAGGTGAGCCGCGTCGGGCTGCAGCTGGAGCGCGATGGCTTCTCGGACTCCGCCACAGCGCATCGCGGGAGGAGCGAACCGTGTCGCGGCTGACGCTCGGCAACGTCGTCAAGGTGGCGGCGGTCGTTGTCTTCTTCCCCCTGCTCGCATACCTGGTGCTCGTCATCGGCGCGGTGCGCAAGGACCTCAGGACGGCTCTCGAGGGACTGATCTACGCCGTGGCCTTCTCCATCGCGGTGTTCGTCCTCGACTTCTGGGGGCCGCCCGCCCTGCTCGCGCTCGCGGCCATGGGGGCCTCGGGCGTCCGCTCGTGGCACCTGCGGGACCTGTGGCTACCCGCGCGTCGCCGGTGGTGGAAGCGCGACCCCTCCACAGTCGTCGTTGATCCGGCCCGCGCGCAGCGCCCCCTCGCGGCCGAGGGGTCGGAGCACCTGCCCTCGGCGGTCGCCTGGGTCCGCACGCACGCCGACCTGAACAGGCGCCGCCTGCCGGGGGACACGCACCGGACCGTTCTGCAGACCGGCGGTCTCAACCAGTCATCGCAACGAGTGTCTCGTTGAGCTTCTCTGATGGTGTCATCCAGCCAAGGGTTTGGCGGGGTCGGCCGTTGAGCGAG
>NZ_RKHX01000004.1 GCF_003755175.1 Cellulomonas sp. PhB150
TCGCTCAACGGCCGACCCCGCCAAACCCTTGGCTGGATGACACCATCAGAGAAGCTCAACGAGACACTCGTTGCGATGACTGGTTGAGACCGCCGACGCGAAGGCTGCAACCAGCCCTGCAACGACGCCTGGCGCGGCGCCCTCTGCCGAGGGTCACGAGCGTCAGGCGGGGGCCGACTCCAGCAGGATCGTCGTGGGGCCGTCGTTGACCAGCTCGACGGCCATGTCCGCCCCGAAGATCCCCGTCGCCACCTCGAGGCCGCGAGCGCGCAGGTCGGCGACCACCGCCTCGACCAGCGGCTCGGCCACCGCACCCGGCGCGGCGGCGTTCCAGGTGGGACGGCGGCCCTTGCGGGTGTCGGCGTAGAGCGTGAACTGGCTGACGACGAGCACGGGCGCTCCGACGTCCACCGCGCACGCCTCCTCGCGCAGGATGCGCAGCTCCGCGATCTTGCGGGCGATCAGCTCGACCTGGGCCGGACCGTCGCCCGGGGTGACCCCGACCAGCGCCAGGAGCCCCGGCCGGTCGATCGCGCCGACCACGATCCCGTCCACCGTCACCGACGCACGCGTGACGCGCTGGACGACCGCCCTCACGCAGCACCGGGGCCGAACGTCGGCAGCACGGCCCCGACGGGCTCGCCGTGCCCGAGCACCGGCGTCGCGCCGAGGTCCCCCACGTCGTACCCGGCCACGGCCAGCGCGGCCGCGAGCACCGCGGGGCGCGGGCGCGACGAGCCGTCGACGACCTTGAACGCGAGCGCGCCACCGTCCGGGAGGCCCGCCGCGTACACGCCGTCGGCCCCGTCCTTCGCGATCAGCCCGGGGACGGCCTCCATGAACCGGGTCGCGTCACGCCCGGTCCCGGCGACGTGCCACGGGAACCTCGCCATCGAGCGGGCCACGCGAGCCCGCGGCCCGGCCGACGCGCCGACGAGGCCGGCGAAGGACCGCGCGAGACCGACGAGGGTCGTGGAGAACAGCGGCGCGCCGCACCCGTCGACGGTGACGTGCGCGACGGGGACGCCCGTGAGCTCGGCGACCGCGTCGCGGAGCGCGAGCTGGAGCGGGTGGTCCACCTCGAGGTAGCCCGCGTTCGGCCAGCCCGCCGCGACGCACGTGGCGAGCATCCCGGCGTGCTTGCCCGAGCAGTTCTGCGTGATCGACGCGGGCCCCTCGCCGTCGGCGCGACGCTGCGCGGCGGACTCGGGGTCGAGCGGCCAGTCGGGCGTGTTGCGCAGCTGTCCCGCGGTGACGCCCGACGACGACAGGATCGCGTCGACGACCACCAGGTGACCGGGCTCGGCGTTGTGGCTCGCGCAGACGAGGGCGAGCAGCGCGCCGTCCACGTCCAGCCCGGACTCGAGCATCCCGACGGCCTGCAGCGGCTTGAGCGAGGACCGCGCCCAGATGACGGAGTCGGGGTCGCCGAGCGCGAGCCGGACGCCGCCGTCGGGTGCGAGCACGACGAGGTGCCCGCGGTGCACCGACTCGACGAGGTCGCCGCGCACCACCCGCGCGAGCGGGGCGGCCGCGGAGTCGATGTCCGTCATCGGTCGGTCACCGGCAGTGGTCACCAGCCGCCGCCGCGCGAGGGCCCCGAGGACGGCGGGCGGCGGCGCGAGTACGGCGCAACCGCCGGGCGCACGTCGACGAGGTAGATGATCGCGGCCGCCGCGCACGGCAGGGCGAGGAACAGCCCGAACTGCGGCAGGCCGGTCGGGAACGGGACCGAGGCGAACGAGACCGCCGTCGCGACCCCGACGATCGCGCCCCAGAAGCCCTTGGTCCGCTTGCCGGCGGAGACGAACGCCGCCGGGGGCCGGCGCAGCAGGTCGATCAGCGCCCACAGCGCCAAGCCGAAGATGGCGAGCATGAAGACGAAGTAGATGAGTACCTGGAGGGTCGCGACCACGGGGCGAGCCTACGAGACGCTGCCCGTCTCAGGGCAGTACCCGCAGCCCCTCGGCCCGCGCAGCCGCCACCAGGTGCTCGTCCCACGCCGCGACCACCAGGTCCGGCGAGCGCAGCACGAGCGCGGACGCGAGGTGCAGCGCGTCGGCCGCCCGCAGGGGATGCGTCCCGACGAGGGTCGCCGCCCCCGCCGTGATGACCTCCTGCAGCTCGACGACGTGCAGGCCGGGCCAGAGGCGGGACCAGGCGGCGAGAGCCGCGCGCGCCTGCGCCGGCTCGAGGCGGCCGGCCCGCTGACCTGCGGCCAGCACGGCACGCACCTCGGCGTCCGCGAGCCGGGAGGTCGCGACGAGGTCGGCCCCGTCCCACAGCGCCGCGACCAGGTCGGAGCCGGGCTCGGCGACGCACAGCTTCACCAGCGCGCTGGTGTCCAGGTAGACGATCGCCATCGGTCAGCGGCGCAGCCGGCGGACCAGCCCGGACACCGGCCGGGTCGCGCGGCCCTGCTCGCCGCTCGCGCCCGGGCGCTCCGCCGCGGGGGCCGACAGCAGCCCGTCGCGCTCCAGCCGCTGCAGCAGGTCGGCCGACTCGATGCCCGTCAGGCGGGCGACCGGGATCCCCCGCTCGGTGATGACGACGTCCTGCCCCGAGCGCGCCGCCTCGATCCACTGCTTCAGCTCCGCGCGCAGAGCGCTGACCGCGACCTCCATCCGTCGACCGTACCGGGCCGCGGACGCGCGCAGGGTCAGATCTCGGGAAGCACCTCGCGGGCGTCCCGAGGCGAGGCGCCCGCGGCCTCCAGGACGTCCACGACGAGCGACCGGTGCAGCAGCACCAGGCTCTGCACCTGCCAGTCGTCGGGCTCGACGACGAACGGGTCGAGCGCGCGGGCGGCGGCCATGAGCGCCATGCGCGCCCGCTGCGGGTCGCGTCCCGCGCCGACGGCCGCGGCGAGCTCGTCGATCGCGCGCGCCGTGGTGTCCACGCGGCTGGCCACCCCGCGCAGGTCGTGCGGCGCGTCCGCCTCCAGCAGCGTCAGCGCACGCCGCACCATGACGCGCGCGTTGTTCATCGCCCGCCCCACGAGCACGGCCGCGTCGACGCTCGCCGCGAGCTCGGGCCGGTACTTGCGGCTGGTCGGCGCGACGCGCGCGAGCTCACGCGCATTCGTCGCGATCGTGCGCCACTCGTCGAGCACGGGCTGCGTGGCGCGGGCGCGCAGCAGTGCGTCCTCCACGTCGCCCGGGTCCCGCGCGACGAGCCCGCGCGCGAACATGTGCAGCACGCCCGAGAGCTCCTCGAGCCCACGCTGCCCGAGCACGCGGGGGTGGCGCCGCGGGTCGCTCGGGGTCAGGAGCGCGAACGCGAGCGCCATCGCGCCACCGATCGCCGCGTCGACCCACCGCCCGAACGGGCCCCCTGACGTGGCCGGCAGCGCCACGATGACGATCGCCTGCACGCCCGCCTGGGTCGTCAGCATCACGCCCCGGTCGATGAAGCGCGCGAGCATCGCCGATGCGAACAGCACGAGCGAGATCTGCCAGATCCCGTGCCCGATCAGGTGCGCGACGAGGTCGCCGAGCCCGACGCCGATCGCCACACCGACCGCCAGCTCGGCGACCTTGCGCACCGACCGGTCCATCGAGAAGCCGAGCGCGATCCACGCGCAGACGGGCGCGAAGAAGGGGATCGGGTGACCGATCCAGTAGTGCGCGATCGCGTACGCGACGCCGCCGGCCACGGCCGCCTGGAGGATCGGGAACCAGGCGGCGCGCATCCGCGCGAGCCCCTGCCGGACGCGCGCCTCGCCGAGCACGCGCAGGTGCCGACCGGTGAGGCGCGCGTCGGACGGGCGGGCGTCGCTCACGACGTCAGAGCATCGGGTGCTGGCCGAGGCCCCGCGTCAGCGGGCCGCGGGCCGCGGGCCTGTCCCCGGTGACACCCTCGCCCGGGACGACGACCTCCTGGGACGCGGCCACCACGTCGGCGTCACCGTCGACCACCAGCAGCGCGTCCTCGGGCACCGACCGCTTGACGACCGCGAGGGCCACCGGTCCGATCTCGTGGTGCCGCGCGACGGTCGTCACGTGCCCGACGACACGCCCCGGCTCGCCGTCGACGACCTCGCGCACCTCGGCGCCGGCCACGGGGATCAGGTGCCCCGAGCCGTCGAGGTGCAGCATGACGAGCCGGCGCGGCGGCCGCCCGAGGTTGTGCACGCGCGCGACGGTCTCCTGCCCCCGGTAGCAGCCCTTGTTCATGTGCACCGCGGAGCGCAGCCAGTCGAGCTCGTGCGGGATGGTCCGGTGGTCCGCCTCGTGGCTCGCGCGCGGGCGCCAGGCCTCGACGCGCAGGGCCTCGCTCGCCCAGGTGCCGGCCAGCCGCCAGCCGGTCGCCTCCCGTGCGGCGATCTCCGCGGCCAGGTCGGCGCGCGGCACGAGCACGAGGCGCCAGTCCCGGTCGGCGCCGGGGTGCTCGTCGGCCGCCGGCCCGTAGCGGGTGCCGCCCGGGGCGACGGTCGGCCACGGGTCGCGCCACGTGACCGGCTCGTCCGCAGTGCCCTCGGCGTCGACCGGCTCACCGATCGCGGCCCAGTCGTCGGTCGCGTCGACGATCTCGACGCGCAGCATGAACTTCATCCGGTTCAGCCAGGCGGCGAGCTCGACCGGCGTCTCGGTGAGCAGCCAGGTGGTCACCCCGTCGTCGACCACGCCCGCGACGTGCTCGACGTGCCCCTGCGGGCTGAGCACCAGCAGCTCGGTCGAGGTGCGCGGCGCGAGGGCCGTGAGGTCCTGCGAGGTGATCGAGTGCAGCCAGGTCAGCCGGTCCGGGCCGGTGACGGTCACGACGCCGAGGTGGGACTGGTCGACGACCGCTCCCCCGCGGGCCAGCGCACGCTGCTCGGCCGTCGGGTCGCCGTAGTGCCAGGCGACGCCGGCGTCCGGCCCCGCCCCCGCGACCGCGCCGTGGCGGCGCAGCAGGGGGCTGGCGTGCCGGGCGGTCTCCGGTGCGGTCGTCGTCATCTCTTAGTCCTGGGGGTCGTCGTCCGCCGGCGCGGTGGCGTCGACGCGGTCGAGCGTGGCGGACGCGTACGTCTGCATGGGGTGGCCGAAGGCCGCGAGGTCGTGCGCCCACATGAGCTGGCCCTTGACCAGGCCGAACAGGCGCTTGCTCGCGCTGACCTCCGCACCACCGGGCACACGGGCCACCAGGTCGCTGGCCAGGTCGACGCGGCCGTTGCCGATCTCGCCGACGAGGACCGTGACGAAGCCCGCGGGGTCGCTGAGCAGCACCTCGACGGGGAACTTGTCCGCCGAGACGCCCACGGGGCGCTCGGGGGGGATCCGCCAGTAGCCGGACTCGGTGGACCACACGGGAGCGGGCGCGGCGGCCTCGGGAGACTCCAGGGCCGCGGCGTCGTCGGGCGCGACCACGAGCCGGATGGTCGAGGTGTAGGACAGGTACGGGCCGCCGTCGCTGGCGAACTCGACCTCCTGCGTGAAGGCCGTCTCCTCGATCCCCGGGTAGTCGACGAACCCCTGGCCGCGCCAGCGGCCGAGCAGCCACGCGAGCGGGTACACCTCGGGGGCGAGCCCCTCGGGATCGGGCAAGGCGAACGTCATCTCAGTGCCTCCTCACGGGCTCCGGAGCAAGGGCCGGCTGCGTCAGCGCTGGCCCTTGTACAGCTTGTAGACGACGAGGCACGCGACCCAACCGATGGTCAGCGTCGCCGCGACGAGCAGGCCGATGAAGAAACCTTCCAGCGCAGTCATGCACCGATCCTAACGAGGACGCACCCCTACGCTGTTCCGGTGCGCGCGCTCGTGATCAAGACCACGTCCGGACTGGACCGCCCCGAGGCCTGCAACCAGGCCTTCACCGTCGCGGCCACGGCCGTGGCCGCCGGGGCCGAGGTGTCCCTCTGGCTGACGGGCGAGGCCGCCTGGTTCGGCCTGCCGGGCCGGGCCGCCGAGCTGGAGCTGGAGCACGCGGCCCCGCTGGCCGACCTGCTGGACGCCGTCCTCGAGGGCGGCCGCGTCACGGTGTGCACGCAGTGCGCCGCCCGGCGCGGGATCACGCCCGACGACGTGCTGCCGGGCGTGCGCATCGCCGGGGCCGCGGTGTTCGTCGAGGAGTCGCTCGCGGACGGCGCGCAGGCGCTGGTCTACTGAGCCGTCAGGCCGCGCGCGAGCGCAGCCGCACGCCCAGCAGGTACATCTCGCACCCGAGGCACAGGCCGAACACCGCGTTGAGGAACGCGGCCACCAGCGCCAGCGCCGCGGCGACCGGCACAGCGGCGCCCACGCCCGCGAGCGCCAGCAGCAGCCCGAGGCCCGTGATGACGAGCCCGACGAGCTGCGCGAACCGCGGCGGGCGCGGGTCCTCGAGCTCCGTGGGAGCGGCGACCCGCGGGCGGACGAGGCGACGGTAGACCGCGCCCTGCCACGTGCCGCCGACGCCCCGCACCGCGCCGAGCGCGAAGGACGCGACGACCACGGCCAGCACGACGACGGACGCGGGCGACGGCAGCAGGAGGACGACGACGAGCAGCACCGCGGTGATGCCGGCGCCGAAGCGCGGGCCACGCGGGTCGATGCCGGCAAGGGCGTGGGAGTCGCTCACGGGGTGCTCCGGGGGCTGGTGACGGGAAGGTGGTCGAGCGCGGCGAGCGCGTGGTGGCGGTCGGTGCCGCCGGAGAGGCGGCCGACCACGACGCCGCGCGCGTCGAGCAGGAGGGTGGTCGGCGTGCGCAGGACGTGGAACCGGCGCACGAGGTCGAGGTGCTCGGTGACGTCGAGGTCGACGTGGGCGAGGTCGCCCTGCTCGGCGACGAGCGTCTCGAGCACCGCGTGGGTGCGGCGGCACGGCGCGCAGACCTCGCTGGAGAGCTGGACGAACGTCGCGCGGGACCCGAGCGGGGCGCCGATCTCGTCGGGACGCAGGACGTCACCGCCCTCGTCGGGACCGTCGTCGCGGGACGCCGCGGCGAGCACCGTCGGGTCGACCGCGGTGTAGCGCCCGTTGCGTGCGCGCCACCACAGCCCGATCGCGGTCGCCACGGCCAGCACGGCGACGATCAAAAGCAGACGGGTCACGTCCGGATTCTAGCCGACGAGCACCCGGCCGACGACGTACACGAGGATGCCCGTGACCGTGACGGGCAGCGTGACCGCCGCGAGCGCCGGCAGCCGGTGCTCGAGCGTGGGGAGCCGGTCGAAGAGCACGTGCAGCGTCGCGACGAGGATGCCGACCGCGAGGCCGAGCAGGAGTCCGGCGACCACGTCGATGTCCGGCACCACGGCGGCGGCGCCGGCCCCCGCGGCCGCGGACACCGCGGCCGTGACGAGGGCCCCGAGCCACGGAGCGAGCGGCAGCGCGACGACGGCCGAGCCGACCGCCAGGGCGAGCGCCCCGCCGACGACCAGCGGCTCGCCGCCCGGCGTGCGCCCGATGGCGACCCAGCCCGCCACGGCGACGGCCACGAGCGTCCCGGTGACGGTCCCCGCGACCGACTCGACGAGCCGGGTACGTCCGTCGCGCCGCAGCAGCTCGCTGACGAACGCCAGGATGATCGAGCAGGCGAAGACCACGGGCAGGTAGCGCAGGTAGGGCTGGTCGGGCGTGACGTGCACGGCGACGACCGCCCCGAGGCCACCCAGGCCGATGACCGCGCTCGACCCGGGGGGGAAGGGCAGCCCGGCGAGCGTGGGCCAGCCGGCGGCGAAGACGACCGCCAGGATCCCCGACGCGATGGTCACAGGCATGCCGCCCACGTAGCCGGCGACGGCGACGAGGGCTGCGAGGACCGCGGTCACGACCGCGCGCGTGGCGAGCTGCACGGCGCTACCGGAGGTCCGCCGACGGGCACGGCGCCGGGGTGGCGGCGCGCGACGAGGACGACGGACGACGGGGATTCACGTCGGCGATTGTCGCAGATGACGGCCGCGTGACCGTCGGATGACGGCCAGGTCATGGATGGCGAGCCCGTGTGTCCGTCACATGGCTGTACCGTGTGGCCACTCGCTCGTCCCCCGACCCCCCTCAGGGAGGTTCCCAGGTGGCAGACCTGCTCCTGCTCACTCCGGTCCCGGGCGGTTCCGCACAGGTGCTCCCCGCGCTGGGGCTGTTGTCGCACCGGGTGCGAGTCCTGCCCGTGGAGCCGTCTGCCCTCGTGGACGCCCCGGACGCCGACATCGTGGTGCTCGACGCGCGCCGCGACCTCGTGACCGCCCGCACCACCTGCCGCCTGCTGCGCGCCACCGGCCTGACCGTCCCGCTCGTCCTCGTGCTGACGGAGGGTGGCCTCACGGTCGTCACTGCCGAGTGGGGGGTCGACGACATCGTCCTCGAGTCCGCGGGCCCGGCCGAGGTCGAGACGCGCTTCCGGCTCGTCATGGAGCGCGCGGCGACCTCGTCGTACGACGACGCCCCGCAGGAGATCAGCTCGGGCGAGCTCACCATCGACGCGGGCGGCTACACGGCCCGCCTGCGCGGGCGCCCGCTCGACCTGACCTACAAGGAGTTCGAGCTCCTCAAGTACCTGGTGCAGCACCCGGGCCGCGTGTTCACGCGGGCCCAGCTGCTCCAGGAGGTCTGGGGCTACGACTACTACGGGGGCACGCGCACCGTCGACGTCCACGTCCGGCGGCTGCGCGCCAAGCTCGGCCCCGAGCACGAGCAGCTCATCGGCACGGTCCGCAACGTCGGCTACCGCTTCGACCCGCCGAAGGACCGCCGCGGCGCGGCCGACGAGCGCGACCAGGTCCCGGAGCCCGCCGAGGCCTGATCCCGTACGGTTGCTCCCGGTGAGCCGGGAAGCCTGGTCGGCACGTCCTGACCCATGCCCTGGAGGAAGCCCGTGCGCCGTCCCGTCTCCGCGCTGTTCTCGACCCTGACGCCCGGTGGCGAGCGGAACCTCGCCGACACCCTGCGCGAAGAGCGCACCGGCGGCATCCTGCTGCTCGTCGGGACCGCGATCGCCCTGCTGTGGGCCAACCTCGACGCGGCGGGCTACGCGAGCGTGTCCGAGACCGTCATCGGGCCGGCCGCGCTGCACCTCGACCTCTCGATCGCGGCGTGGGCGACCGACGGCCTCCTGGCCATCTTCTTCTTCGTCATCGGCCTCGAGCTCAAGCGCGAGATCGTCACCGGCGAGCTGCGGAACCTGAACACGGCTGTCGTGCCGATCTTCGCGGCCATCGGCGGCATGGTCGTGCCCGCCGCGCTCTACGCGGTGGTCAACCTGCAGGACGGCGGCGAGCTCAGCGGGTGGGCCGTGCCGACCGCGACCGACATCGCGTTCGCGGTCTCCGTGCTCGCGATCGTCGGGCGCAGGCTCCCCAACGCGCTGCGCGCGTTCCTGCTCACGCTCGCGGTCGTCGACGACCTGCTGGCGATCATCGTGATCGCGGTCTTCTTCACCGACACCATCTCGTTCGTCCCGCTCCTCGCGGGGCTCGCGACCGTCGCGGTGTTCGCCCTCGCGATCCGGCGTGGCTGGACCAGCGGCTGGCTCCTCGTGCCGCTCGCCGTGGTGGCATGGGCGTTCGTGCACGCGTCGGGCGTCCACGCGACCATCGCCGGTGTCCTGCTCGGTCTGGTCGTACCCGCGACGGCGCGCGGCCTGCAGCGCGACGACGAGGCGTCCGAGCAGTCCCCCGCCGAGGCGATGGAGCACCGGTGGCGGCCGATCTCCGCGGGCTTCGCGGTGCCCGTGTTCGCCGTCTTCGCGGCCGGCGTGACCTTCAGCTCGGGCGTGCTGGCCGATGCGCTCCACGACCCGGTCGCGCAGGGCGTCGCCATCGGGCTCGTCGTCGGCAAGCCGCTGGGCATCGTCGCGGCCACCCTGCTCGTGGCCACCTTCACGCGCGCGAACCTCGCCCCGGGCCTGGGCTGGGCAGACGTCGTCGCCGTGG
Organism: Cellulomonas sp. PhB150; assembly: GCF_003755175.1. Taxonomy (GTDB): domain Bacteria; phylum Actinomycetota; class Actinomycetes; order Actinomycetales; family Cellulomonadaceae; genus Cellulomonas. The sequence goes on from NZ_RKHX01000004.1 coordinate 9,831, forward strand.
GCTTCGTCGGGGGCATCGGCTTCACCGTCTCGCTCCTCGTCGGGGAGCTCGCCTTCGGCGCCGGCAGCGCGCACGACGAGCACATCATCATCTCCGTGCTGCTCGCGTCCCTGGTCGCCGCGCTGCTCGGCGGCGCGGCACTCTGGCAGCGCGACCGCCACCACGCCGCGCTGGCCGGCACGGGAAACCGGTAGGTTCTGCTCCGATGAGCACGGTCGACTCCGCCACGCTACTGATCGACGGACCCTGGCAGCACCGGTTCGTCGCCGCGAACGGCGCCCGCTTCCACGCGGCCGTCGCCGGTCCCGACGACCGCGACGCCCCGCTCGTCGTCCTGCTGCACGGCGTGCCGCAGTTCTGGTGGGCGTGGCGCCACCAGATCCCGGCACTGGCGGAGGCGGGCTACCGCGTCGCCGCGCTCGACGTGCGCGGCGCGGGCGGCTCGGACAAGCCCCCGCAGGGGTACGACGTCCCGACCCTGACGAACGACGTCGCCGGCGTGATCCGCTCGCTCGGCTCGTCCGCCGCGGTGGTGGTCGGCTCCGGGACCGGCGGCGAGATCGCGTGGGCGATGGGCGCGCTCCAGCCCGACGTCACGCTGGCCGTCGGCGCGCTCGCCGCGCCGCACCCGCTCGACGTCCGGGCCAACACCGTCGCCGCGCTGCGCCCGCGCGGGCTGCGCCGGCTGGCCTACGTGCAGACTCCGTCCCGGCCGGAGCGGGCCATGACGCAGGGCGACCTCGTCGACCGCCTGCTCACCGAGTGGGGCGGCAGCGCGTCGTGGTGCGACCCGTCCGCGCGCGCCACCTACCGGGACGCCGCGCGCGTGCCGTTCGCCGCGCACAGCCAGCTCGAGCAGCTGCGCTGGCTCCTGCGCTCCACGCCGCGGCTCGACGGGCGCCGCTACGCCGCAGGGCTCGAGCGCGCCACGCCCCGACCTGCCCTGCAGATCCAAGGCGGCCGCGACGGCCTGCGTCCGCCCGCGCGCGCTCCGCTCACGGCCGAGACGGCCGCCCGCGTCGCCAGCACGTACCGGTACGAGCTGCTCCCGGCCGCCGGGCACTTCCCCGCGGAGCAGGAGCCCGGGCGCGTCAACGACCTGCTGCTCGAGTGGCTGACGGTCGTCGCCCCCGCCTGACTCACCCCTTGAGCATCTTCTCCGCTCGCACCGGGTCGTTCTCGCCCATCCCCCGCGACGGGCACAGCGCTGCGACCGGGCACGCACCGCACGCCGGCCGCCGGGCGAAGCAGGTGCGCCGGCCGTGGAAGATCAGCCGGTGCGAGGCCATGGTCCAGTCGCGCCGGGGCAGCAGCGCGCACAGGTCCTTCTCGACGACGAGGGGGTCCTCGCTGTCGGTGAGCCCGAGCCGGGCCGCCAGCCGCTGCACGTGCGTGTCGGCGGTGATCCCCGGGATGCCGAACGCGTTGCCGAGCACCACGTTCGCGGTCTTGCGCCCGACGCCCGGGAGCTTGACCAGGTCGACGAGGCGGCCCGGCACCTGACCGCCGTGCTCCTCGACGAGCGCGCGCGACAACCCCTGCACCGAGCGGGCCTTGGCGCGGAAGAAACCCGTGGGCCTGAGGATCTCCTCGAGCACCTCGGGGTCGGCGGCGGCCATCGCGGCGGGGTCCGGGAAGCGCGCGAACAGGTCGGGCGTCGTGAGGTTGACCCGCACGTCGGTGGTCTGGGCCGACAGCACGGTCGCCACGAGCAGCTCGAACGGGTTGCGGAAGTCGAGCTCGCACCGTGCGTCCGGGTAGCGCTCGGCGAGCACACGGTCGATGCGGCGCGCGCGGCGCGTCCGGGCGAGCACGGTCTCGTCGAGCATCACCCGGGCAGCCTACGGCGACGCGCCGACATTGCTCCTTCCCAGTGATGTCGCAGGCTGCGGGCCCAGGAGTCCTCAAGTCGAGGCCGGAACTGTCCGAATCTCCAGGCATGACACCACCGGTCGAGCAGCGGGTCCTGGACCTCCGCCTCGACCGCCGGGCCCTGCGCGCCGAGCAGGCCCGGGTGGGCTGGTGGCGGCGCCTGGTCAGGGCGCGGATGGACCTCGCGGTCGCGAGCGCCGCCCGGCCGCAACCGCTCGGCGAGGAGGTCGCGTTCCACCTCCCGCTCACGGTGGGCGTCGACGTGCCGCGCCCGAGCGAGCTCGGTGGCGTCCTCGCCGGCGTCGAGCCCCAGGCGGAGGTGGGTCGCCTCGACGAGCTCCGGGCCCTCGACGCGCAGCTGGCGCGCTACGAGGCGGGCGTCCGGGACGCCCTCGGCGCCGCCACGGACCGCCTGATCGCCCGGCTCGCGGCCGACCCCGCGACGACGACGGCACGGATGCGCGAGCCGCTCTCCCGCGGCTGACCCCTCGATGGGGCACACTTGACCAGGGCGTCCCGCTGACCAGCGGGAAGCCCTGGATTGCACGAGCACACCGCCCCGGCCGGCTCCGGCCCCGTGCGGTCGGTGACGGAGCCGCCACGCAGGTGTGCGGCCGGGAAGGTGAGGTTCATCGTGGAGGACGACATCGCGCTCTCGGCGCCGCTGTTCGCGGGTCTCGACGGGGACGCCTCGGCGACCCTCGTCGCGACGATGAAGCCGCTCGAGCTGACGCGCGGCGACGTGCTGTTCCACGAGGGCGAGCCGGGCGACCGGCTCTACGTCGTGCGCGAGGGCAAGATCAAGCTCGGCCGCCGCTCGAGCGACGGGCGCGAGAACCTGCTCGCCGTGCTCGGCCCGGGTGAGATGTTCGGTGAGCTGTCGTTGTTCGACCCGGGCCCGCGCACCGCGACCGCCACGGTCGTCGCGGACGCCGTCGTCCTCGAGCTCGGCCACAGCGAGCTCGTGCAGTGGCTGCAGGAGCGTCCCGCGGTGGCCCAGCAGCTGCTGCAGGCCCTGGCCCGCCGGCTGCGCCGCACCAACGAGGCGCTCGCCGACCTGGTCTTCTCCGACGTCCCCGGCCGGGTGGCCAAGGCGCTGCTCGACCTGTCGACCCGGTTCGGCGAGCAGGTCGACGAGGGCATCCGCGTGGCGCACGACCTCACGCAGGAGGAGCTCGCGCAGCTCGTCGGCGCGTCGCGGGAGACCGTCAACAAGGCCCTGGCCGACTTCGCCGCCCGCGGGTGGGTGCGCCGCGAGGGTCGCGCCGTCGTGCTGCTGGACGTCGACCGCCTGGAGCGCCGCGCCCGCTGACCTCGTGCGCCGCGCCCGCTGAGCGGTGCGGCCGGCCGAGGTGTCAGGCCGTCTCGACGACGATCTCGACCTCGACGGGCGAGTCGAGCGGCAGGACGGCCACGCCGACGGCGGACCGGGCGTGCACTCCCGCGCTGCCCAGCACGTCGTGCAGCAGCGTGCTGGCACCGTTGATGACGCCCGGCTGGCCGGTGAACGACGGGTCGCTCGCGACGAAGCCGACCACCTTGACGACGCGCACGATGCGGTCGAGGGCGTCGGCACCCGCCGGCCCGCCCTCGGCCTCGACGAGCGCGGCGACGGCCGCGAGCGCGTTGAGGGCCGCCGTGCGGGCCAGGTCCGTGGCCTCGTCGGGCGAGACCCCCGCACCCACCTTGCCCGTGGTCGCGAGGCTGCCCGCGACGAACGGGAGCTGGCCGCTGGTGTGGATCAGCGCGCCCGTGCGCACCGCCGGGACGTAGGCCGCCACCGGCGCGGCGACGGCCGGCAGGTCCAGGCCGAGGTCAGCCAGGCGTGCGGCGGCGCCCATCAGGCCTGCTTGGGCCGCTTGAGGTAGGCGACCAGGCCCGCGTCGGGGCCCTGCACCACCTGGACGAGCTCCCAGCCGTCGGCGCCCCACTGATCGAGGATCGCCTTGGTGGCGTGGATGATGAGCGGAATCGTCGCGTACTCCCACTGCTGCTGTGCCATGCGCGCCACCCTAGTGCCGCGCGCGCACCACCGGCACCGCGGGTCTCACGGGCGACGAGCGCGCCGAGGGCCCCGTCGGTGCCGGTGTGCGGCGCTCAGCGCGCGGCGAGCAGCGCGGAGTCCGCCGCGACGAGCTCGTTGCGCCACGAGCTCACCTCCGGGCGCCGGCGCAGCAGCGCGCGCCGCTCCCGCTCCGTCATCCCGCCCCAGACCCCGAAGTCCATCCGGTTGTCCAACGCGTCGGCCAGGCACTGCAGCCGGACGGGGCAGGACAGGCACACAGAACGTGCCTCTCGCTGCGCGGACCCCTCGACGAACAGCGCGTCGGGACTCACGTTGCCCTGGCCACAGGCCGCCGCGGCGGTCCAGTGCCCCTCTGACATCATCATCGTTGCCTCTCCCCCTGCCCGGACGCCCGCGCCTCTGGCTGCGCACGACGTCCGCGTCAAACGTTCTCGGTCGGACCGTAGCGGCTGGTCAGGCCCCGTGGCGAGAGCCTGATCGGGTCTTTTCGGTTTACCAGGGCAAGATTCCCTCGTTCGGGGAGCGGGGTGTGCAGGTCCGGTGGAGGTCGACGGACCCGGCGGCGTGACGCGTGATCGTGACAGGACCCGCCACTACCCTGACGGCATGCCGAACCCTGCACGCGCCCGCGGTCGCAAGGTCAACGCCGGGCAGGCGTTGGCCCTGCTGCTCGCCTTCGTCCTCGTCGCCTCCGTCGGTGGTGTCCTCGCCGCGGGCCTGGTCCTGCCGGGTGCCGCCGTCGCGAACGGCATCACCAACATGACGACCGACGCGTTCGACGAGCTGCCGACCGAGCTCGACGAGGCTGCGCTCCCGCAGAAGTCGACGATCCTCGCCGCGGACGGCACGGTCATCGCGACGTTCTACGACCAGGACCGCGTCGTCGTCCCGCTCACGGACATCGCGCAGTCGCTGCAGGACGCGGTCGTCGCGACCGAGGACAAGCGGTTCTTCGAGCACGCGGGCATCGACCCGGCGGGCATGCTGCGCGCCGCGGTGCGCAACCAGCTCGGCGACGCCAAGGAGGGCGCCTCCACGCTGACGCAGCAGTACGTGAAGAACGTCCTGATCGAGGCGGCGCTGAACAAGCCGACCGAGGCCGAGCGTCAGCAGGCCCTGCTCGACGCCCGGGACGACGAGGGCTCCGACGGCTACGCGCGCAAGCTGCGCGAGGCCAAGCTGGCCATCTCGCTGGAGAAGAAGTACTCCAAGGACGAGATCCTCGAGCGCTACCTCAACATCGCGCAGTTCGGCGTCTCCGTGTACGGCGTCGAGGCGGCCGCGCAGCGCTACTTCAGCAAGCCCGCCAAGGACCTGACGTACCTCGAGTCCGCGACGATCGCCGGCATCACGCGCTCGCCGTCGGCCTGGGACCCCACCCGGAACCCCAAGGAGTCGCAGGACCGCCGGGACACGGTGCTCAAGCTCATGCACCAGCAGGGGTACATCAGCGACGCCGAGTACACGAAGGGCATCGCGACGCCGCTGGCCGAGACGCTCAAGCCCCAGGAGCCGAACATCGGCTGCATGTCCGCGGCCTCGTCGATCCGCGGCTCGGGCTACTTCTGCGACTACGTCACCAAGGTCATCCGCAACAACAAGGCCTTCGGCAAGACGCAGGAGGCACGCCTCGCGCGCCTGTACCGCGGCGGCCTGACGATCAAGACCACGCTGATCCCCAAGGAGCAGCGTGCCGCGGACAAGCAGGTCAAGGCCGGCATCCCCGTCAAGGACAAGTCCGGGCTCGGCTCCTCGATCGTCGTCGTCGAGCCCGGCACGGGCAAGATCACCGCGATGGCCCAGAACCGGACCTACAACAACACGAGCGACCACGGCTCGCGCGAGACCGCCGTCAACTGGAACACCGACAACGCCTACGGCGGCGGAAACGGCTTCGCACCCGGCTCGACGTTCAAGCCGTTCACCCTGCTCGAGTGGCTCCGCGAGGGTCACAGCCTCAACGAGCAGATCGACGCCCGCCCGCTCAGCTACCCGCTGTCCGACTTCAACGCCCCCTGCACCAACCTCGCGGGCGGGGAGTACAAGTTCGGCAACGCGGAGGGTGGCAGCCGGTCGTTCATGAGCGTGCTGGACGCGACGAAGAACTCGGTCAACTCCGGGTACATCGCCATGGCGACCCAGCTGAACCTGTGCAACATCATCGACGGCGCCACGGCGCTCGGCGTGCACCAGAGCGGCGCCGCGGGTGGCCCGTTCAAGGTCCTGCCCGCCAACGTCATCGGCTCCGACTCGGTCGCCCCGCTGACCATGGCCGCAGCGTTCGCCACGTTCGCCTCGGGCGGCATCTACTGCGAGCCGATCGCCATCTCGAGCGTCACGGACGCCAACGGCAAGAAGCTCGCGGTCCCGGACGCCGACTGCCACCGCGCGGTCGAGAAGAAGTACGCGAACGCGCTCAACTTCGCGCTGAGCCACGTCTGGGAGGGCACGGCGAGCTCCGTCCGCCCGGCCCCCACCTACACGTCCGCCGGCAAGACCGGCACCACCTCGCGCAACGAGAACACCTGGTTCGTCGGCTACACGCCGCTGCGCGCGTCGGCCGTCTGGGTCGGCTACCCGAACGCGTTCAAGCCCGTCCAGAACGTCACCGTCGCCGGCAAGTACATCCCGTACATGTACGGCGCGTCGATCGCAGCGCCCACGTGGAAGCGGACGATGGACGCGATCATGAAGGGCAAGGACGACCCCGGCTTCGACAAGGCCGACACCGACGAGGTGTACGGCAAGCCGATCTACGTCCCCAACGTCATCGGCCGTTCGCAGGGCGACGCCGAGGCGATCCTGCGACAGGCCGGCTTCAAGGTCCGCGTCGACTCCACGCCGGTCGCGTCCGACAAGCCCGCGGGCACGGTGGCCGAGCAGAACCCGTCGTCGTCGGCGCCGAAGAACTCGTACATCTCCCTGAAGCTGTCGGACGGCTCGAAGGTCAAGCCGCCCGAGGACCCGAACGCGGACAACGGCGGTCAGGACGACGGCGGCAACGACAACGGCGGGCCGGGCAACGGCGGCCCGGGCAACGGCAACGGCGGCGGGAACGGGCGCGGCAACGGCTGATGCCCGACGCATCGCGCGCGAGCGCACCCCGGACGATCGCGCGCGCCGTCGGCGGCCTGGCCCTGGCCGGAGCCGGCGCGCTCGCGTGGGCGAGCCTGGTCGAGGTCCGCTGGTACACGCTGCGTGAGGTGAGCGTGCCGGTGCTGCCTGCCGGGCAGGCACCACTGCGCATCCTGCACCTGTCCGACCTGCACCTGCTGCCGAACCAGCAGTGCAAGGTCGACTGGGTCCGCGACCTCGCCTCGCTCGACCCGCACCTGGTCATCGACACGGGCGACAACTGGGCGCACCTGGACGCGATGCCCGCGCTCCTGCGCGCGCTCGAGCCGCACCTGGCCCGCCCCGGTGCCTTCGTCCTCGGCTCGAACGACTACATCGCGCCCGTGCCGAAGAACCCTGCCCGCTACCTGCTGCCCGACGCCCGTCGGGGCAGCGGCTCGCTGCACCGCGAGCTGCCGTGGCGCGAGCTCGTCACGCGGATGACCTCGGCCGGGTGGATCGACCTCACCAACCGCCGCGACGTGGTGTCCGTGGACGGCCGCCGCATCTCGCTCGCCGGCACGGACGACGCGCACCTCGACCGCGACGCCTACCCGCCCGCCGGTGGCGCCGACGACGCCCGCACCGGATCGGAGCCTGTCGACCTGCACCTCGGGGTCACGCACGCCCCCTACCGGCGCGTGCTCGACGCCATGCACGCCGACGACGTGGACCTCGCGATCGCCGGGCACACGCACGGCGGCCAGCTCGCGGTTCCGTTCTACGGCGCCCTGGTGACCAACTGCGACCTCGACACGAGCCGCGCCAAGGGCCTGTCCGGCTGGCCCGGGCCGCGCCCCGACCGCCCGGGCGGCGCCGACTCCACGTGGCTGCACGTGTCCGCCGGACTGGGCACGTCCCCCTACGCGCCGGTGCGCTTCGCGTGCCGCCCGGAAGCGACGCTGCTCACACTGACGGCCCCCTGACGCTCTCGGCGGGCACTCGGTTTCGTGACCGGGCATCTGGTCGGCTATCCTTGCCAGGCTCCACGGGGTGTGGCGCAGCTTGGTAGCGCGCTTCGTTCGGGACGAAGAGGTCGTGGGTTCGAATCCCGCCACCCCGACACCAGAAAGCCCTGGTCAGCTCTCGCTGACCAGGGCTTTCGTCGTCGGTGCCGGCGCGGGCGGTGGCGTCAGCGCGGACCGAGGTAGGCCGCGTCGCCGTCGTTCACGTGGATGCGCACGGTCCGGCTCGCACCTGGGTCGGTGGGGGCGTCGACCGTCTGGCGGCCGTCGTTCGTCTGGAGGTCGAGCGCGACGGGGTCGCCCGTCCCGTACACCGTGACGTCGCCGTCGTTCGAGCTCACGTCCACGTCGCCGGCCACGCCGGACACGGTCACGCGGCCGTCGCCCGACGTGGCGGTCAGCGAGCCCGAGACGCCGTCGACGCTCGTCGACCCGTCGCTCGAGCGGACGTCCACGTCCCCCTGCACGGAGCGCACGTCCACGGCCCCGTTCGACGCCGCGAGCGTGAGGTCGCCGACGAGGTCGCTGACCTCGGTCCGGCCGTCCCCGCTGCGGATGTCCAGCGCCCCGCTCAGGCCCTGCGCCGTGACGTCGCCATCGCTGGCGTGCACGACGACCTCGGTGCCCGCGGGGACCGTCACGGCGAGCGACGCCCGGCACGAGCCGAACCACGCGCACTCGTGCGTGACCGTCAGCCGGTCGGCGGACTCGTCGACCGCGTAGTGCACCGAGGTGAGCGCGGCCCGAGCGATCCGCTCGACGACCACCTCGTCACCGCCCGTGCGGACGTCGACCTCGCCGTCGGCGACCAGCTCGACGACCGGTCGGGCCGCGTAGGTCGCGGTCGCGGACGTCGTGGCGTGGTCCTCGTCGGACCACAGGGCCAGCCCGACGAGGCTCCACGCGGTGCCCAGCAGGATGACGGCGCCGATCACGCCGCCGGTCCACACGAGCCCCCGGCTGCGTCGGGGAGGCGTGGTCGTCGGCCGTTCGAGGGTGGTGGTCATGGTCGCTCTCCGGTCGTCGGCGCCTGCTCGAGCCACCTCAGCACCGCGAGGACGCGGCGGTGGTCGTCACCGTCGGGCGGCAGGTCGAGCTTGGCGAGGATGGAGGTCACGTGCTTCTCGACCGCCGGGAGGCCGACGACGAGGCGCTCCGCGATGGCCGCGTTGGACCGGCCCTCGGCCATGAGGCCGAGCACCTCCCGCTCCCGTGGCGTCAGGGTGTCGAGCGTGTCCCGGCGCGAGCGCGCCAGGATCTGCGCGACGACCTCGGGGTCGATCACCGTGCCGCGCGAGGCGACCCGGTGCAGGGCGTCGAGGAAGTCGTCCACGTCCGCGACGCGGTCCTTGAGCACGTAGCCCAGGCCGCGCACGTCGCCTGCGAACAGCTCGCGGGCGTAGCGCTGCTCCACGTACTGGGAGAGCACCAGCACGGGCAGCCGGGGGTGCAGGCTGCGCAGGTGCACCGCGGCACGCAGGCCCTCGTCGGTGTGCGTCGGGGGCATCCGGACATCCGTGACGACCACGTCCGGCAGCGGCTCGACGATGCCGGCGACGAGCTCGTCGGCGGTCTTGTAGCCGGTCACCTCGTGCCCCTCGGCCTCGAGCAGCCGGGTCAGCCCGGCGAGCAGGAGGACGGAGTCCTCGGCGATCACGATGCGCACGGCACCTCCACGGTCACTCGGGTGCCGGCTCCGGCCGGGCTGTCCAGGTCGAACGTTCCGTCGAGCGCGGCGACGCGGCTGGCCAGGCCCTCGAGCCCGCTGCCCGGGCCTGCGGCCGCCCCGCCCACGCCGTCGTCGGCGATCACGACCCGCAGCCGGTCGCCCACCACGTCCGCGCGGACCACGACCTGCTGCGCGGACGCGTGCTTGGCGGCGTTCGTCAGGGCCTCGGCGACGACGAAGTACGCGGCGGCCTGCGCGGACCCGCTGGTCGCATCGACGGCCGGCGGGTCGTCGACGACCACCTCGACCGGGACGGGGCTGCGTGCCGCGAGCGCGGACAGGGCCGCGTCCAGGCCCCGGTCGGTGAGCACCGCGGGATGGATGCCGCGCACCAGGTCGCGCAGCTCGGCGAGCGTCTCCTTGACCTCGCGGTGCGCGTGCTCGAGCGCGGCCGCCGCGGCCTGCGGGTCGCTAGCGGCGTTGCGCCGGGCCGCGCCCAGCTCGACGCCGAGCGCGACGAGGCGCTGCTGCGCGCCGTCGTGCAGGTCGCGCTCGATCCGCCGCCGCTCCTCGTCGGCCGCTCCGACCGCAGCCGTCCGGGTGGTCGCCAGGTGCTCCGCGCGCTGCTCCGCCACCGCTGCGCGCAGCGTCGCGTCGGCGGTCGCCTGCCGGGCCGACGGGCCGAGCAGCGCGCGCCCGACGCGCACCTGGGCGGCGGCGAGGAGCTGCAGCAGCACGGCGCCCGCCCACAGCAGCACGAGCCCGCCGCCGACCGCGAGCGCGAGGCGCGCGCTGGTCAGGTCGACGCCCTGCCAGGACGCCACCGCCGGGTACGCGAGCGCGGCGAGCCCGACGCTGCCGAGCGCACCGGCGACGACCGAGCCGCACAGCACGAGTCCGGCGACCAACGGGTAGGCGAGGTGAGCCCAGGAGCGCCCGTCACCGAGCACCGCCACCCAGGAGGCCCACCACCCCGGCCGCTCGGCCACCCGGTACGCCGGGGCGTCGATCTGCGCGCCGAGCTGGAGCTCGAGACGCGCGCGCTCCCACCGGGCGAACGGCCGCGCCGCGAGCAGCGTCGCGACCGTCGTCGGGATGCCCAGGCCGAACACCAGCAGGATCGACAGGTCGACGGACACCAGGGCGACGACGAGGGTCGCGGCGACGATCATCACCACGCCACCGATCACCAGCTGCGACACGGCCCGCCACGTCGCGCCCGACCACGGCGCCGCGAGGAACGCGCGCACGTCGTGGACGGCAGGGGCGACCCGGCGGAGCTCGGGCGTCGGTGCGGTGGTCATGGGGACGACGCTAGAGGTCCGCCGCCCCCACGGTCAGCCTGCCCACCCCCGGGTCCGGGGTAGGGAGAACCCACCACCGGTCGTATCTGGCTCGTATCTGGCAGGGGGCCGCTCACTCCTCGCAGGTGTCCACACCCAACGACGGGGAGGTCTTGTCATGCCGCACGGAGATGCCGACCAGGGGATCCGGACACCGAGATCCACGTTCTACGACCAGGGCCGCTTCGGGCGGCTCTTCCCGGCGCTGCCCGCCTTCGCGGCGGACACGCCCACCGTCCGCGCGCAGCTCGTCGAGCTCGGCAGGCCCGGCGGGATCATGGACGCCGGGGAGACGTCGACCGACCCGATCGCGCTCATCGTCGACGCGACGCTCTCGGCCGAGAACCCCGACAACCCACGCCTGACGGCGGGCATGACGTTCCTCGGCCAGTTCCTCGACCACGACATGACGTTCGACCCCACGTCGAGCCTGGCGCGCGCGCAGGACCCGGAGTCGATCCGGAACTTCCGCATCCCCGCGCTCGACCTGGACAGCGTCTACGGCGGAGGCCCGGGGGTATCGCCGCACCTGTACGACCAGAGCGTCGACCACGGCCGCACGACGATGCTCGTCGAGCCCATCCCCAAGTCCGACAAGCACTGCGTGGACAAGAAGGTTCGCTTCGACGTGCCCCGCAACGCGCAGGGCACGGCGCTGATCGGCGACCCGCGCAACGACGAGAACCTCATCGTCGACCAGCTGCACCTGGCCTTCCTGAAGTTCCACAACCGCGTGGTGGCCGACGTGCGCGGCGACCTGGGCGTGCTCGCCACACCGCAGGAGCTGTTCACCGAGGCGCAGCGCATCGTCCGCTGGCACTACCAGTGGCTGATCCTGCACCAGTTCCTGCCGCTGACCTGCGGCGACGCTCTCGTCGCGGACATCCTCGCGAACGGGCGGAAGCTCTACGACTGGCACAACTCCCCCTACATCCCGGTCGAGTTCTCCGTGGCCGCCTACCGGTTCGGCCACTCGCAGGTGCGGCCGTCGTACCGCGCCAACTTCGGCACGTCCGCCACCGACCCGAGCAAGCAGTTCTTCGCGCGGATCTTCGTGCACACCGCCTCGGGGACCGATCCCGACGACCTGCGCGGCGGCTGCCGGGCACCACGCCGGTTCATCGACTGGCAGACCTTCTTCGACTTCGGCGACGGCCGGGTGCGGCGCAACAAGCTCATCGACACGAAGCTGTCCACGGCGATGTTCCACCTGCTGGGCCAGCCGACCGACGAGCCCGACTCGCTCGCCATCCGCAACCTGGTCCGGGCGCTGACCATGGAGGTCCCGTCCGGGCAGCGGGTCGCCGCGGCGATGCAGGAGACGCCCCTGTCGGCGACCGACCTGGCCGACCTCGAGCCGCTGGGCCTGCACAAGCGCACGCCGCTGTGGTTCTACGTGCTGCGCGAAGCCGCGGTCCAGGCCGGAGGTCAGCACCTCGGGGCCGTCGGCGGGCGCATCGTGGCGGAGGTCTTCCACGGCCTCATCGACGGCGACCCCTCGTCGTACCTGTCGCAGGACCCGGACTGGACCCCGACCTACGGCACGGCAGACACGTTCGCCATCACCGACCTCCTCAAGGCCGCCGGCGTCGTCGGCACCCTCACCTGACCCCGTCCCCCACCCGCGAGTGCGGGGGATGGCCGGAGGCCGGGCCCGCGTGCGGGTCCGGCCTCCGGGTGGTGCGGGTGGTGCTTGTGGTGCGGCGTCAGCCGATGGTGCAGGTGGCGCCGTTGAGCGTGAACGCGGTGGGCTTCGGGTTCTGGCCCGTGTGGGAGCCGTTGAAGCCGATGTCCGTGCTCTGTCCCGGTGCCAGGCTCGAGTTCCAGGAGAGCCCGGTGCCGGTGACGGCCGCGCCGGTCTGGGTCCAGCTGGCGCTCCAGCCCTGCGTCACCTTCTGGCCCGCGGCGAAGCTGAAGCCGAGGGACCAGTTGTTGATCGCGGTGGTGCCGGTGTTGGTCACCTTGACCGAGGCGGTGAAGCCCACGTTCCAGTCGTTGGTCGTGTAGGTGACCTTGCACGAGCTGTTCGAGGACGCCGTCTTGGTGGTGACCGCGAGGGCCGACGACGCCGCGGACACGTTGCCCGCCCCGTCACGCGCCCGGACCGTGTACGAGTACGCCGTGCCGGCCGTCAGACCGGAGTCCGTGTAGGACGCCGAGACCGACGAGCCCACCTTGGTGGTGCCGCGGTAGATGTCGTACCCGGCCATGCCGGAGCCGCCGGTGTCGGACGACGAGGTCCACGTCAGGGCGACGCTCGTCTCCGTGACCGTGCCGGCCGTGAGCCCCGAGGGGACGGTCGGCGCGGTGGTGTCCGCAGCCGGAGCCTTGGTGGTCACCGCGAGGGCCGACGACGCGGCCGACACGTTGCCCGCCACGTCCTTGGCCCGGACCGTGTACGAGTACGCGGTCGAGGCGGTCAGGCCGGTGTCGGTGTAGGACGCAGTGGTCGACGAGCCGACCTTGGTGGTCCCGCGGTAGACGTCGTACCCGGCCACGCCCGAACCACCGGCGTTGTCGGTCGACGCGGCCCAGGTCAGGGCCACGCTGGTGTCCGTGACCGTGCCCGCGGCGAGGCCCGTGGGGACGCTCGGTGCGGTGGTGTCGGAGGTCGACACCGGCTTCGTCGTCGCCGTGACGGCGGCCGACGAGGCGGACACGTTCCCGGCGACGTCACGAGCCCGGACCGTGTACGAGTACGCGGTCGACGCCGTGAGGCCGGTCTCCGTGAACGACGTGGTGGTCGAGCTGCCGACCTTCGTCGTGCCGCGGTAGACGTCGTACCCGGCCACGCCCGAACCACCGGCGTTGTCGGTCGACGCGGCCCACGAGATCGTCGCGGACGTCGCCGTCGTGGTGCCTGCCGTCAGACCCGTCGGCACCGAGGGCGCCGTCGTGTCGGTCGGGGTGGTCGTGCCCGGGAACAGGCGGTCGTAGTCCGCCATGGCGCCGGCGATGGCCGTCTGGGCCCAGAACCGGTGGAAGGTGAACGTCGGCGCCGGGCCGCCGTCCAGGTAGCTCTGGACCTTGGACCACTGCGGGTCCTGCTTGTACCAGGAGCGGATGTCCAGGAAGGAGACGCCGGGCTTGATGACGTCGCCGTTGGGCATGGTGCCGGAGAAGGTCGACGGGATGTACACCCCGTTGCCACCGGCCGTGTAGCCGTCGTCGAACCGCGCGAAGTCCGTGCGCGTCTCCGGCGCCGAGACGCCCAGCGGGTCCTGGTTCGAGGCCCAGATGGCGTCGAGCAGCGACTTCACCTTGGCCTGGACGGCGGTGTCGCCGGCCTTGGCCGCGTAGAAGAGCAGCGTGCGGGACAGGTCACCGGCGACGCCGACGTCCTGGCCGGTGCTCTTGATCCCGACCTTGAGGCCGGAGTTCGAGCCCGGGTTGGCCTTGTTCCAGGTGTCCGGCTTGCCGGTCCAGGTGAGCTCCGAGGGGATGGACCACGTGGTGCCCGAGACCTTGATGTTGGCCGCGGCCCACGGGACCCACTTGTCGAGGATCGCCTTGGCCCGGGCGTCGCCCGAGGCGTAGTAGAGCTCCGCGACGCGCTGCATGCCCCACGCCTGCATGCCGAACCACTGGTTCGACGGGGGGTCGTTGTAGACGGGCGCCTCGGTGTAGCCCATGCCGTAGAAGGTCGGCGTGCCGGCCGGGGGCGTCGCGTACGCGCCGTCCCAGCTGTTCGTCGCGCCACCGGCGATGCCGCCCTCGGGCGCCTGCAGCCACTGGTAGAACTCGAGCTGGCGCGTCAGCGAGCCGGCCCAGTCGGACTTGGCGGTCGGCGACTTCGGCGTCAGGGCCGGGTCGGTCGACAGCACCCAGGCCGCGAGCGGGTTCTGGTAGCCGAAGTGCGCGTGCGACGAGCCGATGCGCCAGGCCCAGCCGGCCGACGAGTCGAGCGCGCCGCCCCAGGCGTAGTACCAGGAGAGCAGGCCGTGCTCGCTGTCCTTGCCGGTGCCCGCGGGGCACGACGGCGAGGTGCAGCCGACGGTCTTGAAGTACTTGTCGAACAGCGCGTAGCGCAGGTAGTCGCCCATCTTGGCGGCCTTCGCCACCGTGCCGGCGATCTCCGCCTGCTTGCCCTGCTCCGTGGCCCACTTGTTGGCCCAGTAGACGGCCTCGACCGAACGCGCGTCGGCGTCGGGGGCGTTGGTGTACTTCCACTGCTTGGCGTAGCTCGAGTCCTGCGTGAACAGGTCGAGGTAGCCGTTCTTGCCGCCGTACTTGAACTCCTCGCACGACGGCTGCGGGACGGTCTCCCAGACCGACTCCTGCGGGCCGCGCTGGAAGGTGTTGATGTAGGACGTGCCGGTCGCGGTCGGGCCGAGCTCGCAGCCCGCCCCGGGGGTCGCGCCGAACCCGTACTTGTTGTCGACGTCGGCGAGCCAGTGCATGCCGTAGATGTCAGACGTGCCGTACGTCGTCTTCAGCTCGGTCGCGATCGGGTCGACGCCCGACTTCACGCCGCTGTTGAGCGCGGAGGGGTACTTGTCGGGGGTGTTGTACTCCGACGCGTACGTCGCGGGGCTGTTCGGGTTGTAGAACGAGTTCGTCGGCTGGTCCGCGCTCGTCGGGATCATGTACTTCTCGAGCGTGTCCCACGCGTGGTTCAGCGGGGCCCAGTCCTGCGTGACCTGGCCGTAGAGCGCCTCGAGCCACAGCCAGTACGAGTAGGCCTCGGACGTGGTCTCGTGGCCGTAGTCGGGCGCCTCGACGATGAGGGTCTCGACGGAGTGGTACGGGATGCCCTGCGCGCTGAAGTAGCCGTTGGCGGGGTCCTTGATCTTGTCGTACATCGTCAGGAAGCGCTGCGTGTACTCCCCGTCGGCCGCCGCGGTGACGGCCAGAGGGGCGGAGCCCGGCAGCTGGATGGTGACGGCCGGGCCCGCGACTGCGGGTGCGGGTGCGGCCATCGCGGGTTGGATCAGGCAGGCCGCCATGAGTGACGACGCGCTCAGGGTGGCCGTAGCCACCCAGGCGAACCGCCGGCGGGTCGATGAGGACATCATTCGTACCTTTCTGGCTGACGGGTCCTGCCCGCGACGTCGTGGGCACGACCCGGCGCCCCGCACGCAGGCGCGCGAGGGCGAATACGGGGAACGAAGGACTGGTCGAGCCTGGCGGGGGCCCGCTCCGGTGCGGGACTCCGGGCAGGTGTCGGCCGGGTGGGATCACCTTCCGGCCGTGCACAGGTGGCGTCCAGGGTCCTAAACGATTCGCGTGGGAGCGCGACCACGGTTGTGTCAGCAGGAGCGCGGCGGTGCGCTCACACCCCGAGGGGCGCGAGGATCTCCAGCGCGACCGTACGTCCGGCTGCCGCGCCGGCGCCGGGTCCGCCGGGGACCGGGAGGATCGCGTTCCCCAGGGCGCCGATCACGAGCGCGCCGAACGCCAGCGTCCCGCGGACGCTCGCCTCGGCGTCGGGATCCTCCCCGACGAGGGCCTGGACGAGGCTCTTGACCGCGTCGACGTGCGTCTCCCCGAACTCCTCGCGGTCGGCCAGGGTCGGGTTGGCCTGCCCGAACCGCAGGGCTAGCCCGCCGTCGGAGGCCATGAGCGCGGTCATCCGATCGACGAACTCCTCGTTGCGCTCGCGGCTGGGCGGCGTGGCGCGGAGCCAGGTGACGATCTCGGCGACCGCGTCCCGGTACTCGGCGAGCGCGCTCGCGACCAGCTCGTCCTTGGTGCGGAAGTGGTAGTACAGCGCAGCCTTCGTCACGCCGACCGCCTCGGCGATCTCGCGCAGGGATGTCTTGTCGTACCCCTGCTCGACGAAGAGGCGCATGGCCGTGCCGAGGATCTGGTCCCGTGTCCCGCCGCCGCGTGGCATGCGCGCCTCCCTCGTCTCCCTCGACACGTTACTTGACGACCGGCTAGCAACGGTGCTTACCTGTCGCACGGCAAGCAACTAGCCGGTCGACAAGTAAGCGAGGATTTCCATGGCCACCGTGTCCCCCGTCCGCACCGCGCCGCCACGGCTCGGCCTCATCATGGCGAGCCTCATGCTCGCGCTCGTCCCGCTGCAGCTCGACGGCCTCGTCGCCGCCACGGCGCTGCCCGACATCGCCGGCTCGCTGGGCGGCTTCGACCGCATCGCCTGGGTGACGACCGCCTACCTGCTCACGATGGCGATCGGGACGATCACGAGCGGCCGGCTCGGCGACATGTTCGGGCGGCGCCCGCTGCTGGTCGCCGCGCTCGGGGTCTTCTTCGCCGGTTCGCTGTGCGCAGCGCTCGCCGGGTCGATGGGCGCGTTGGTCGCCGCCCGTGGCGTCCAGGGGCTCGGTGCGGGGATGACGTTCACGACCCTCATGGCCGTGATCGCCGACGTCGTCCCGCCCGACCGGCGCGCCCGCTACCAGAGCCTCGTCGGCGCGGTCGCCCCGTTCTCGATGATCCTGGGACCGTGGGTCGGCGGCGTCATCACCGAGCACCTCGGTTGGCGGTGGATCTTCTGGCTGAACCTGCCCCTGATCGCGGTCTCGGTGATCGGCGTGCTCCTGTGGCTGCGCCTGCCGACGCGGCCGAGCGGCGGACGGGTCGACGTCGCCGGTCTGTGCGCGATCACCGTCGCCAGCACCGGGATCGTGCTCGCCGTGACGTGGGGCGGGCACGAGTACGCGTGGCTGTCCGCGCACGTCCTGGGCGCCGCGCTCGTCGCGCTGGCGGGCGTCGCGGTACTGCTCGTCGTCGAGCGCCGCGCCGCGCAGCCCGTCCTCCCGCTCGACCTGTTCCGCAACCGGGCGGTCGTCGCCAGCTTCGCGGTGCTGTTCCTCGCGATGGGCGCGGTGATGATGGCCGCGCTGAACTTCGTGCCGCTCTTCCTGCAGGTGGTGCAGGGCCGCTCGGCGAGCAGCAGCGGGCTCCTGCTGCTGCCGATGCTGCTCCCCGCGATCGGCGTCGCGCTGGCCACCGGCGCGTGGACCAGCTCCGGCGCGAGGTTCCGGCCGGTGATGCTCGCCGGCACCGGCCTGCTGACCGTCGCGTGCGCGTTCATGGCGACCGTCGGCACCGGCTCGTCCGGCTGGCTCACCGCGGCGTGCATGGTCGCCGTCGGCGCCGGCATCGGCCTGCTGTTCCAGACCCCGATCGTGCTCGTGCAGAACAGCGCGCCGGCGGCCGAGGTCGGTGCGGCCACGGGCGCCGGGACGTTCATGCGGACGATCGGTGGTGCGATCGGCGTCGGTGCGCTGGGCGCGCTGTTCGCCTCGACGTTCGCCTCGTCGCTCGACGGCACCGCGCTGCCCGGCGGCGCCGACGCCTCGAGCCTGACCCCCGACGCCCTCGCCGGGCTCTCGGCCGCGGCGCACACCGCCGTCGTCGGCGCGGTCACCGACGGGACGACCGCCCTGTTCTGGGGAGCCGCGCTCGCAGCCGCGCTCGCCCTGGTCGCAGCGTTCGCCGTGCCGCGTCAGCCGGCCTGAGCGCGACGAGAGCCCGGGTCCTCGCGGGCCCGGGCTCTCGTGCGCTGCGGTCAGACCGAGGCGAGCCGCTGCGCGGCGACCAGCTCGGCGATCTGCACCGCGTTGAGAGCGGCACCCTTGCGCAGGTTGTCGTTGCTGATGAACAGGGCCAGCCCGCGGCCGCCCTCGACGCCCTCGTCCTGGCGCAGGCGGCCGACGAACGACGGGTCCTGCCCGGCCGCGGCGAGCGGGGTCGGGACGTCGGTCAGCTGGACGCCGGGCGCGTCGGCGAGCAGATCGGCGGCACGCTCCGGCGTGATCGCGCGGTCGAACTCGGCGTTGATCGACAGCGAGTGGCCGGTGAAGACGGGCACGCGCACGCACGTGCCCGAGACGAGGAGTGCAGGCAGGTCGAGGATCTTGCGCGACTCGTGCCGCAGCTTCTGCTCCTCGTCGGTCTCGAACGAGCCGTCGTCGACCAGCGAGCCTGCCAACGGGATGACGTCGAACGCGATGGGCGCGACGTACTTGACCGGGGCGGGCAGCGTCACGGCGGAGCCGTCGTGGACCAGCGCGAGGGTGTCCTGGGTGACCGCCGCGCGGATCTGGCTGTCGAGCTCGTCGGCCCCCGCCAGACCCGAGCCGGACACGGCCTGGTAGGTCGAGACGACGAGACGGCGCAGGCCGGCCTCGTCGTGCAGCACCTTGAGCACCGGCATCGCGGCCATCGTGGTGCAGTTCGGGTTGGCGATGATGCCCTTGACGGCGTCGGCGATCGCGCCCGGGTTGACCTCGGAGACGACCAGCGGGACCTCGGGGTCGCGGCGCCAGGCCGACGAGTTGTCGATGACCAGCGCGCCGGCCGCGGCGAACCGCGGGGCGTGGACCTTGGACGTGCTCCCTCCGGCCGAGAACAGCGCGACGTCGATGCCCGACAGGTCGGCCGTCTCCACGTCCTCGACGACGACGTCCGTGCCGCGCCACGGGAGCGTGGTGCCGGCCGAGCGCGACGAGGCGAAGTAGCGGATCGAGGCGACGGGGAAGTCGCGCTCGTCGAGCAGCCGGCGCATGACGCCGCCGACCTGGCCGGTCGCACCGACCACCGCGATGTTGAGTCCCATGAGTCCTACCGTCCCGTCCCGCCGTACACGACGGCCTCGTCCTCGGTGGAGTCCAGCTCGAACGCCGTGTGGACGGCGCGCACGGCGTCGTCGAGCGAGTCCGAGCTCGTCACCACGGAGATGCGGATCTCGGAGGTCGAGATCATCTCGATGTTGATGCCCGCCTCGGACAGCGCGGCGAAGAGCTTCGCCGAGACCCCGGGGTGCGAGCGCATCCCGGCGCCGACGAGCGAGAGCTTGCCGATCGTGTCGTCGTACTGCAGCGCCGTGAACCCGATGTCGGGCTGGTGCTCGGTGAGCGCGGCCGTCGCCTTGGAGCCGTCCGCGGCCGGGAGCGTGAAGGAGATGTCCGTCAGGCCCGTCGACGCAGCCGAGACGTTCTGCACGATCATGTCGATGTTGACGCCGGCGCCGGCGACCACCTCGAAGATCCTCGCGGCCTTGCCGGGGACGTCGGGCACGCCGACGACCGTGATCTTGGCCTCGCTGCGGTCGTGCGCGACGCCCGCGATGATCGGCTGTTCCATCTGCTCGCCTTCTTCGTTCGTGACCAGCGCTTCGTTCGTGACCAGCGTGCCCGTGCGCGTCGAGAACGACGAGCGGACGTGGACCGGCACGTCGTACCGGCGGGCGTACTCCACGCAGCGCAGCACGAGCACCTTCGCCCCGCTCGCCGCCATCTCGAGCATCTCGTCGTAGCTGATCCGGTCCAGCTTGCGCGCGCTCGGCACGATGCGGGGGTCCGCCGTGAACACGCCGTCCACGTCGGTGTAGATCTCGCAGACGTCGGCCTTGAGCGCCGCGGCGAGGGCGACCGCCGTGGTGTCCGAGCCGCCGCGACCGAGCGTCGTGACGTCGTTCGTCGACGGGTTGACGCCCTGGAAGCCCGCGACGATCGCGACCTCTCCCCGCGCGACCGTGTCCTTGATGCGGCTGGGGCTGACGTCGATGATGCGCGCCTTGCCGTACGCCTCGTCGGTGATCACGCCGGCCTGCTGGCCGGTGAACGACTTCGCGTCGACGCCGAGGTTGTGGATCGCCATGGCCAGCAGCGACATCGAGATGCGCTCGCCCGCCGTGAGCAGGATGTCCATCTCGCGCTGCGGCGGCAGCGGGGTCACCTGGTTGGCGAGGTCGATGAGCTCGTCGGTCGTGTCGCCCATGGCCGAGACGACGACCACGACGTCGTGGCCCGCTCGCTTGGCCTCGGCGACCCGCTTCGCGACGCGCTTGATGCTGGCGGCGTCGGCGACGGAGGAGCCGCCGTACTTCTGCACGATGAGGGCCACGGGGTGCTCTCCGAAGGGGGTGGGGCAGGACGCGCGGAAGTCTACGTTCGCCCAGGATGCGGAACGAGGACTTTCCGCATGCCGGACGGCTCGTCGACCGATCCCGGCACCGAGACCGACCGTCCGGTGCGAGATCGACCCGCCCGGAGGGTCGGTCTCGCGCCGGGGGGTCGTTCTCGACGGCTGGTGGGTGGGCGGGTGGGCGGGTGGGCGCTGGCGGGGTGCGCGAGGTCTGCACACGTTGTGCACAGGTTTGGCTGCGCCGGGACGGGCGCGGGCTCTACGTTCGGGCCATGTCGACCGATGTCGCGGACTCCGCCGTCACGCCGCCCGCTGCCGGGCCGCCGCCAGGGATCGTCGTGCGCGGGGTGTCCCGCTCGTTCGGGGCGGTGCGCGCGCTGGACGGGATCGACCTCGAGGCGCGCGCCGGTCGGGTCACGGCGCTCGTCGGGCCCAACGGCTCGGGCAAGACCACGCTGCTGCTCGTGCTCGCGGGGCTGCTCGTCCCCGACTCGGGCACGGTGCGGATCGCGGGGCACGACCCCGTCAGCGACGGTCCCGCCGCGCGGGCACGGACGGGCTGGATGCCCGACGCGTTCGGCACCTGGGACACGCTGACCGCCCGGCAGGTGCTGCTGACGTTCGCGGCCGCCTACCGGATCCCGTCGGCGACGGCACGGCTGCGGGTCGACGAGCTGCTCGCCACGGTCCACCTGAGCGAGTACGCCGACCGGCCGGCGAGCGTGCTGTCGCGGGGGCAGAAGCAGCGCCTCGGCCTGGCCCGCGCGCTGGTGCACTCCCCCGACGTGCTGCTCCTCGACGAGCCGGCAAGCGGGCTGGACCCGCGCTCGCGCGTCGACCTGCGCGTCCTGCTGCGGCGGCTGGCCGACGAGGGCCGCACGGTGCTCGTCTCGAGCCACGTCCTGTCCGAGCTCGAGGAGATGGCCGACGACGCGGTGTTCATCTCGCGCGGTCGCTCGGTGGTCCCCGAGACGATCACGACGCGCAGCACCTGGCATGTGCGGGCGCTCTCGCTCGGGGCGCTGTCCGGCTGGCTGACCTCTGTCGGCGCGGCGTGGCGGCCCGGCGAGGGAACGCCCGACGGGCCGGGCAGCGTGCTGCTCGAGGTCGCGGGCGACGAGGGCGCCGCGCAGCTGGTGCGCGACGCGGTCGCCGCCGGTGTCCCGCTGACGTCGCTCGCGCCCGTCGCGGGAGCGCTCGAACAGGCCTACCTGACTCTCGAGGAGGAGCGGCGATGACCGCCATGTCGCCCGTCACCATCGACGAGCCGAAGGCCCCCGAGCAGCCCCGCGTCTCGCGCAGCGGCACGTGGCACCTGTCCTGGCACGGCATCCGGACCGTCGCCCAGCTCGAGCTGCGTCAGCGCGTGCGCTCGACGCGGTGGATCGTCGCGCTCGTCGTGTGGTTCGTCGTCGTCGGCGGGCTGACGCTCCTGCTGTCCGGCGTTCTGAGCGACGCGATGCTCGGCTCCGGCAACTCCGGCCCGCTGATGTTCGGGGCGGTCGTCTTCCTGGTCCTCGGGCTGGGCCTGCTGGTCACACCGACGCTCACGTCGACCGCCGTCAACGGCGACCGCAACGCGGGCACGCTCGCGACGCTGCAGGTCACGCTCCTGAGCCCGGCGGAGATCGCGCTCGGCAAGCTCGCGGCCGCCTGGCTCGCGGCGTGCGCGTTCCTGGTGCTGAGCATCCCGTTCCTCGTCGTCGCCCTGTTCATGGGCGACACCCCGCCCCTCGCCGTGGTGCGCGTCGTCGTCATCGTCGCGCTGCTGCTCGCCGCCGTCTGCGGGATCGGCCTGGGGTTCTCCGCGCTCGTCTCCCGGACGGCCGGCTCCACGGTGCTGACGTTCATCACGGTGGCCGCGCTCGTCCTGCTCACCCCCATGCTCTTCGGCCTGACGTTCTCCTCGCTGGACGAGGAGCAGACGGTCCAGGTGTGGGGCCCCGTGGACGGCTCGACGATCGGCGAGGACATGCAGTGCGAGTTCTCGACCCAGGTGCAGACCGTCGTCCACACCGAGCGGACGTGGTGGCTGCTGGGGATCAACCCGTTCGTCGTCGTCGCCGACGGTGCTGGCACGGGACCGATCGTCGACGACGACTACGGCACCAGCGCCGACCCGCTGGGCGCCATCCGCGACGGGATCCGGGGCCTGCGCTCGCCCGACCGGGTCGACAACCAGTGCTACTACGACCAGGACTCCCTGCCCGCCCGGGCGCAGGCCGGCGACCAGACACCGATCTGGCCGTGGGGGCTCGCAGCCAACCTCGCGCTGGGCGCGGCCGGATTCGTCGTCGCCGTCCGGCGGTTGGCCATCCCGTCCCGCAAGCTCGCGCGGGGGACCCGGGTGGCCTAGGTCCTACGGCTGCAGCGCGTCGTACTCAGCCTCGGTCGCGACGTCGTCGGCCACGTCCAGCCGCAGGTGGGCGAGGATCGACTGCAGGGTGCGCAGCACGCTGGACGCGCGCTCGCCCCAGTCGGACAGGTAGGAGAACTGCCACCACCACAGCGCCTCGAGCACCCCGCCGGTCTCGTAGTGCCGCAGTCCCTGAGCCAGCGCGCCGGCGATCCCGACGAGGTTGCCGGACAGGGTCACGGCCTCGACGTCGGCGCCGAGCAGCGGGTCCACGACCTCCGGGTACTCGTCGATCCCCTCGAGGGCGTTGGCGAGCGCGGCGCGCAGCGGCTCGAGGTCCGGGTCCGGGCCGACGTCGGGCTCGAAGCGCTCCGCCGGGACGACGTCCGTCGTCGCGCCGAGCCGCGCGCCCGCAGCGAGCAGGTCGGAGACGGCGAGCAGCAGGAGCGGCAGCGCGGCCTCGGGAGCACCGCCCGCGCCGACCTCGGTCACAGTCGTCAGGAAGCTGCGCGACTCCTCGGCGACCGCCTGCGCGATGTCGAGGACGTCGGGGTCGGTGCTGGTCATGCGGGCCTCCCGGTGGTCACGCGCTGATCCGTCGTCGGCCCTCGAACGCACGGCCCAGGGTCACCTCGTCGGCGTACTCCAGGTCGCCGCCCACGGGCAGGCCCGACGCGAGGCGACTGACCGTCAGGCCCATCGGCACGAGCAGGCGCGCGAGGTAGGTGGCCGTGGCCTCGCCCTCGACGTTGGGGTCGGTGGCAAGGATGACCTCGGTGACCGTGCCGTCGGCCAGGCGCGTCATGAGCTGCGCGATGCGCAGGTCGTCCGGGCCGACGCCCGCGATCGGGTTGATGGCGCCGCCGAGCACGTGGTACTTGCCGCGGAACTCCCGCGTGCGCTCGATGGCGACGACGTCCTTGGACTCCTCGACCACGCAGATCGACGCCGGCGACCGGCGCGGGTCGCGGCAGATCCGGCACTGGTCCTCTTGCGTGACGTTGCCGCAGATGTCGCAGAACCGGACGCGCGCCTTGACCTCGACGATCGCGTCCGACAGCCGGCGGACGTCGGCCGCGTCCGCCGACAGGATGTGGAACGCGATGCGCTGGGCGCTCTTGGGACCGACTCCGGGCAACCGCCCGAGCTCGTCGATCAGGTCCTGGACCGCGCCTTCGTACACGACCGCCAGCCTACGGGGTGGGACGGACGCGGGAGTCGGACGAGCCCTGCGCGTCCGGCCGCATTCAGGCTGGTCCCAGGAATGCGCGGGATGCTCCCAGTCTGCGTCCGAGTCGCTGGCTTCGAAGGAGTCCCCGTGCGTCGCACATCCACGTTGATCACGGCCGTCGTGCTGGCGACGGCCGTCGGCACCGTGCTCGTCTCCTGCTCGGGCTCCGATGCCTCGCACTCCCAGGCCGAGGCGCTCGTCCGCTTCGGCGGGCCCGCCGGCTGGGCCGCCGGGTCGACGCAGCAGAGGGCGACCGACGACACCTCGGCAGGAACGGTCGACGGCGAGCCCGTGACGTTCACGGTCGGTGACCAGCCGGCCGGTGCGAAGGTGCAGTGGATCGCCGCCCCCTCGGCAACCGACGGCGACACCCGGTGCAGCCAGCTCGTCGCGTGGTTCGACGCGGCGTCCCAGGCGTGGCCGTCGACGATCGACACGTCGGGGATGCAGGCCGCGTGCGAGAAGGACCTGACGACGACCGGCAACCCGATCCTCGCTGCCGGTGCGGGCCCCGCGCACGGCGCGTACGGGCGGGTCACCTACGCGGCGTCGGTCGACGCGGGTCAGCTCGTGGCGACGTTGGAGTTCAACGCGACGGCGTGAGGCCGCCGCGCCCGACGCCGTCAGCCGCGCGGGTCGTCGAGCTCCTCGTCGATGACCGTGCCGCCGAGCATCTGCGCGACCAGGGGAGCGCCGACGAGGTTGCTCGACGTGATGTCCGGGTCGTCCGGGGAGGGGTCGTCGTCCTCGATCGCGGCGGGGCGCGCTGCGGCGGCTGCCGCTGCGCCACGCTCACGCGCCGACGACCCGTCGCCGCGCGCGTCGCCGTTCGGGTTCTGCGCCTCGCCGGCCGGGCGCGGCGTCGCCCAGGGGTCCTCGGCCAGGGCGGGGTCCTCAGCCGGGGGCTCGGGCGGCGGGGGCGGCTCCTCGTCCCAGGAGGCGGCGGCGCGATCGATCGCCGACTGCCCTGCCGCGCGGTTGCCCGACGAGGCGGGCGTTCCCCAGCCGCCGTCGGACGCGGGCTGCTGCGGACCAGGCTGGGCGCCGGGCCGCGCGGGCGCGGCGCCGCCCGACTGCTCGGTGAGGACCCCCTCGACGCGCACGTCGAAGCCGAGCGTCTCGCGCACCGCCCGGGCGACGACGTCCGGGTGGCCGCCGTTGCGGAAGGTGGTCGCCAGTGCGGCCGTGTCGAACGACAGGCGCAGCGTGGTGGCGTCGAGCTCGGCGACCTGCGCGTTGCGGGGGTCGACGAGCGCCCACGTCACGCGGCGCAGGCCCTTGATCGTGTCGAGCACCTCGGGCCAGCGGCGGCGGAGCATCTCGGTGTCGGGCCCGCCGCTCGCCGGCGGCTCCGCGGCCGCAGCGGGGGCGGGCGCGGCGGGGGCGGGCGCGGCAGCGGGAGCGGACGTCGTCGCCGCGGGAGCGGACGCGGGCGCGACGGGCGTGCTCGCTGCGGGGGCCTGCGTGGCCGCCGCCGGAGCTGGCGTGCTCACGGCGGGCTGCCCGCCGCGGGCCGGCGCGGGCTCCGGCACGGGCGGGGTTGCCACGGCAGGCTCCTCCGCCCCCGGAACCTCCTCGCGCGAGCGCTCGGCAGGAACGGCGACAGGAGCGGTCGCGGCGGGTACCGGAGCAGCGGGCACGGGAGCAGGCGCAGCGACGGCCGGAGCCGCGTCCGGACGGGCAGGTGCGGACGCCCCCGCAGCGGGCAGCCCGCGCTCGAGCCGGTCGAGCCGCGCACCCACGCCGGCCCGGTCGTCGTCCACGGCCGGCAGCAGCAGCCGCGCCATGAGCAGCTCGAGGTGCAGGCGAGGTGAGGTCGCCCCGCTCATCTCGGTCAGTGCGGCGTTGGACAGGTCGGCCGAGCGGGACAGCTCCGCGGCACCGAGGTGCGAGGCCTGGGCCCGCATGCTCTGCATCTGGTCGGCCGGGACGTCGCGCAGTGCCGCGTCGGCGGCGTCGCCCGAGGCCGCGATGACGATGAGGTCGCGCAGCCGCTCGAGGAGGTCCTCGACGAAGCGGCGCGGCTCGTGGCCGGTCGAGATCACGCGGTCGACGACGCGGAAGGCGCTGGCTCCGTCGCGGGCCGCGATGGCCTCGACGAGGTCGTCGAGCAGCGACGCCTGCGTGTAGCCCAGCAGCGCGGCGGCGCCCTCGTACTCCAGGCCGCCCTCGCCCGCCCCGGCGATGAGCTGGTCGAGCACGGAGAGCGTGTCGCGGACCGAGCCGCCGCCGGCGCGCACGACGAGCGGCAGGACACCCGACCCGACGGGCACCTTCTCGGACGCGCAGAGCTGGCCCAGGTACGGCACCAGCACGTCCGGCGGCACGAGCCGGAAGGGGTAGTGGTGCGTCCGTGAGCGGATGGTGCCGATGACCTTGTCCGGCTCCGTCGTCGCGAAGATGAACTTGATGTGCGGCGGCGGCTCCTCGACGATCTTGAGCAGCGCGTTGAAGCCCTGCGGCGAGACCATGTGCGCCTCGTCGAGGATGAAGATCTTGTACCGGTCACGCGCCGGCGCGAACGTGGCCCGCTCGCGCAGCTCGCGCGCGTCGTCGACGCCGCCGTGGCTCGCCGCGTCGATCTCGACCACGTCGAGCGACCCAGGCCCGCCGCGGGCCAGCTCGACGCACGAGGGGCACACGCCGCACGGGGTGTCGGTGGGCGACGCCTCGGTGTTCTGGGCGCAGTTGAGGATGCGCGCGAGGATGCGCGCGGACGTCGTCTTGCCGCACCCGCGGGGACCGGAGAACAGGTACGCGTGGTTGACCTGACCGCTGCGCAGCGCCTGCCGCAGGGGGGCGGTGACATGGTCCTGCCCGATCACCTCGGCGAAGTTCTCCGGCCGGTAGCGGCGGTACAGGGCTTGGCTCACCCCCGCACCCTAGACGCCCCCGCCGACACACGCCGACGGCCGCACCCAGCCGTTCACCCGACCAGCACCCACGCCGCGAGCCCGACCACGAGCGCCGACCCGATCGGCGAGACCCAGGCGCGCAGGCGGGGCCCGAGGCGAGCGCCGGCCAGGCCGCCGAGGACGACGAGCACCACCTGCCACCCCGCGGACGCGGTGGTCACCCCGGCGACGAACGCCGCGCCCACCGCGAACGAGGGCCGGCCGTCGCCGAGCTCCGCCACGGCACCCGTCGCCACGGTCGCGAAGATCAGCAGGGTGGCGGGGTTGAGGGCGGTGTAGGCGACGAACCGCAGGTACGCGGAGCCCGCGGCCCGCTCCTCGAGCACCGGCTCGACGTCACGCGTGCGCCACCACCCGACGAGGCCGACGACCCCCACCACGAGCAGCGCCGCCCCGCTGACGACCCGGATGACCGTCGCGGCCGACGAGACGAGCAGGGCCACCTGCGCCCCGACGAGCACCGCGGCGACCGCGTAGACCGTGTCCACGGTCGCGACGCCGAGCGCGGCGGCCACCGCTCGTCGTCGGCCCGAGAGCAGGGACTCGCGCAGCAGCAGCACGCCGATCGGGCCGAGCGGCATGGCGACGGCGAGACCGGCGACCAGGCCGAGAGCGAACGCGTGCACGAGGTGAGGGTCCCTTGCGAGCCGGCCCGGGCGCGAGCGGATTCCGGGCAAAGTAAGGACCCCCCGCACACCCGCCAGAGCTCACCTGCCCTTGCTGCCTTCCGGCCCTGGGGGAGTTCAGCGAGATGACGCCGCACGAGGGGTCTGCCGGAGATCTTAACCCAGGCACGGCGGCGGTCAGGCAGCGTTCACCTGCCGGTGATGCGCTCGACTCACATCGCGTCCGGAATGTCGGCAGACTGCGTGCATGGCGACTGACGGGGTTCCCGGCGAGGCTGCGACGACGCACGACGAGCCGGTCCACTACGACTACGACCTCATGGTGATCGGGAGCGGGCCGGGTGGCCAGAAGGCAGCCATCGCCGCCGCCAAGCTCGGTCACAAGGTCGCGATCGTCGAGCGCCGGCACATGATGGGCGGCGTCTCGGTGAACACCGGGACGATCCCCAGCAAGACCCTGCGCGAGGCCGTCATGTACCTGACGGGCATGGCGCAGCGCGAGGTGTACGGCGCGAGCTACCGCGTCAAGGCCGACATCACCATCGAGGACCTGTTCGCGCGCACGCAGCACGTCATCGGCCGGGAGACCGAGGTGATCCGCGCCCAGCTGCTGCGCAACCACATCGACATCCTCGGCGGCACGGGCTCGTTCGTCGACGCGCACACGATCGGCGTCCTGGACGACGACGGGGTGCGCCGCACCCAGTTCACCACCCGGTTCGTCGTGATCGCGACGGGCTCGAAGCCGCACCGGCCTGACACCGTGCAGTTCGACGAGCGCACCGTGCTCGACTCCGACGGCCTGCTGCACCTGGAGAAGGTGCCGAACTCGCTCGTCGTCGTCGGCGCCGGGATCATCGGCATCGAGTACGCGTCGATGTTCGCCGCGCTGGGCACCCGGGTGACCGTCATCGACAAGCGGCCCGCGATGCTCGAGATGTGCGACCCCGAGGTCGCCGAGTCGCTCAAGTTCCACCTGCGCGACCTGTCGGTCTCCTTCCGGTTCGGCGAGGAGGTCGCGGGCGTCGACTCCAACACCCACGGAACGGTGACGAGGCTCGCCTCCGGCAAGCGGATCGCCGCCGACGCCGTCATGTACTCCGCGGGCCGCCAGGGACAGACCGACTCGTTGGACCTCGAGGCCGCGGGTCTGTCGGCGGACTCGCGCGGGCGCATCACGGTCGACGACGACTACCGGACCGAGGTGCCGAACGTCTTCGCCGTCGGCGACGTCATCGGCTTCCCCGCGCTCGCCGCGACGAGCATGGACCAGGGTCGCCTCGCGGCCTACCGCGCGTTCGACGAGCCCGCCCGCGAGCTGGCCTCCGTGCAGCCGATCGGCATCTACACGATCCCGGAGATCTCCTACTGCGGCCGCACCGAGGAAGAGCTCACCCGGGAGTCCGTGCCGTACGAGGTGGGCGTTGCGCGCTACCGCGAGCTGGCCCGCGGGCAGATCGTCGGCGACTCCTACGGGATGCTCAAGCTGCTGGTCCACACCGAGACGCGCGAGCTGCTCGGCGTGCACATCTTCGGGACCTCGGCCACCGACCTCGTGCACATCGGGCAGGCGATCATGGCGTGCGGCGGCACGGTCGACTACCTGGTCGACACGGTGCTGAACTACCCGACGCTGTCCGAGGCGTACAAGGTCGCGGCGCTCGACGCGACGAACAAGATCCGCCAGGTGGCGCGGTTCAGCCTCTGACCGGCCGACGTCCGAGCGGGCTGGCGTCGAGGTCGGCGAGCAGCGCGGCCACGTCGTCGTAGACCGCCATCGCACCGGCCGAGCGCAGCTCGTCGGCGCCGACACCGCCGCTGCGGACCCCGACGGACGGCACCCCCGCGCGCTTCGCGGCCTTGACGTCCCACACGCTGTCGCCGACGAACACCGCGTCGTCCGGCTCGGCCCCCGCGGCCTCCAGCGCGACCTGGACCAGGTCCGGCTCCGGCTTGGCAGCCTCGACGTCCTCGGCGCTGGTCACGGCGTGCAGCTCCTGCTCGAGATCGAGCACCGACCGCAGGCGCTCGAGCTCGTCGGGTGACGCGGACGTCGCGAGCACGGGCCGCGCGCCGCGCGCAGCGAGCTCGCGGACGAGCTCACGGGCGCCGTCGAACGCCCGCAGGCGGTCCGCGTCCTCGGCGTAGTAGGACGCGTGGCCCTCGGTGACGGCCTCGCGAACACGGTCCGCGTCGTCGCCGGCGAGCTCGTCGACCAGCTGGGTCGAGCCCATCCCGATCGCTCCGTGGACGCGCCACGCGTCGAGGGTGATCCCCGCGTCGGCGAACGCCCGCAGCCACGCGTCGACGTGCAGGTAGTTCGAGTCCACGAGGGTGCCGTCCACGTCGAGCAGGACGACGGGCTGGGAGGAGGTCATGTCCCAGTCTCGTCGCGCCGGGCGCGGTGACGCACGTCGAGCGTCAGCTGCGCGCCGGATGCCCCAGCGCGGCGTCGACGATCAGCGCGGCCGTGTCGCGCACGACGCCCGCCACCGACGGGTCGCGGTCCATCCGGACGGAGATCCCCGCGCCGTCGTAGAGGACGTACAGCTGGCGGGCCAGCGCCTCGGGGTCGGACGCGCCCGCGTCGCGGGCGAGGTCGGTGAGCAGCCCGCGCAGCCAGGCGCGGTACTCGTCGGACACCTGCTCGACGGTCCCGCCGGGCTCGGCCTCGGCGCTCGCGGCGACGAACGCGCAGCCGCGGTAGCCGGGCCGCGCGAACATCGCGGTCTGGGCGTCGAACACGGCGAGCAGCCGGGCGCGCGGGTCGGTCGCGGCCTCGACGGCCGCCTCGATGCGCGTCCGGTTCGCGTCCTGGCGCCCCCGCAGGTACTCGCCGACGAGGGCGTCCTTGCTGCCGAAGGTGTTGTAGAGCGACGCCTTGGCGACCCCCGCGCGCTCGATGACCCGGTCGATGCCGACCGCGTGCACGCCCTCGGCGTAGAACAGCTCGTTCGCCGCGGCCAGCAGCCGCTCGCGGGCCGGGGCCCGGTCGGTCGTCGTCATCGCACGCCCTTCCTCCTGGACAGACCTGTCCAGCGTAGACGCGCTCACGCCCGCACCGCCTCGACCTGCGGGCACGTGGCCGGCACGGGCTCGCGACGGACCAGCCCGACGAGGGCACCGAGCGCCAGCACGATCAGCACGACGCCGTAGCCGCGGACCACCGTCGTCACGTCCCCGACCCGGCCGACGAGCGCGCCGGCGACCACGGCCGGCACCCCCATGCCGAGGTACGCGACGACGTACAGCGCCGAGAGCACCCCGGCCCGCTCGTGCGGCTCGGCCGCGCCGACCACGGAGCGGACCGCCCCCTGGAAGCCCGTGCCGAACCCGATCCCCGCGACGAACGAGCCGACGAAGAAGCCCAGCAGCCAGCCCTGCTGGACCGACGCGAGCGTCCCGGCGACCCCGGTGACGAGGGCCGCGATCGCGACGAGCATGAGCGCGCGGGGCGTCTGGTCGCGCAGGACGAGGCCGGCCGCGGCGGCCACGCCGGCCAGGGTGCTGAGCGCGAGCGCGCCGAGCAGCACGCCCCGGCCGCCGAGCTGGTGGACGAGCGTCGGGGCGAGCGACCCGTAGAGGCCGGCCAGCGCCCAGACGGCGAACACGACCGGTGCGGCGACGAGCATCCGCGGGCGCACGGCCCGCGGGAGCCGGATCTCCGGGACCAGGCTGGCCCGGGCGCGCTGGGCGGCGCCCGGCAGTCGGGCCGAGGTCTCGGGCATCCGCCACACGCCGACGGCCTGCACCAGCAGCAGGGCGATGACCAGGTAGTAGATCGTGTGCACGGGCGCCGGCAGGAACTGGACGACGACCCCCGAGAGCAGGGCGCCGATCGCTGTGCCCGCGCCGGGTGCGGTGCCGTTGGCGACGGCGCCACGCACCCGGTCGACGTCGAGCATCGCGGCACCGACAGCGCCCACCGCGGCACCGGTCGCGATCCCCTGCAGCACGCGCCCGGCGAGCAGGGCCGGATAGCCGGCAGCCGTGGTCAGCACGACGAGCGACACGATCTGGCCGCCGATCCCGGCCAGCAGCACGGGGCGCCGGCCCAGGTGGTCCGAGAGCCGGCCCAGGACCAGCAGCGCGACGAGCACGGCGATGGCGTAGACGCCGAAGGCGACCGTGGTGCCGAGCGAGCCGAAGCCCCACTCGGCGCCGTAGGTCGCGTAGAGCGGGGTCGGGGCGGCCGACGAGGCGAGGAACGTGATGACGATCGAGACGAGGAGCGCCAGGGTGGCGGAACTGCGGCGGACCATGGTGACTCCTGTTGGGTAGACCGTTCTGTCTAGGTGGACAGTAGACAGGTCTGTCCACCGTGTCAACGACCGCCAGCCTGCGTCCTGTGGATCGCCGGCGCCCGGTGTCGGCGCGCGTGCCTACGGTGAGCGCATGACCACGACCGCACCCCCGGCCCTCACCCCCGCGCAGCACGCAACGGCGACGACGGTGATCGAGGCGCTGGCAGGCCCGGGCGCGCAGCTGCGCGAGGACCAGCTCGCGGCGGTCACCGGCCTGCTGTCGCCCGGCGCGCGCGTGCTCGTCGTGCAGGCCACGGGGTGGGGCAAGTCGGCGGTCTACTGGACGGCCACCGCGATCCGGCGCTCGGAGGGTGCCGGACCGACGCTCGTCGTCTCGCCGCTGCTGTCCCTCATGCGGGACCAGGTGAACGCCGCCGCCCGCGCCGGCCTGACCGCGGCGACGCTCAACTCCTCGAACGTGGGCGAGTGGGCGCAGATCGAGGACCGGCTGCGCGACGGCACGGTCGACGTGGTGCTGGTCTCCCCCGAGCGCCTGGCCAACCCGGGTTTCGGCCGACGGGTGCTCGACGCGCTCACGGGCAACCTCGGCATGCTCGTCATCGACGAGGCGCACGCGGTCTCGGACTGGGGTCACGACTTCCGCCCGGACTACCGCCGGGTGGCCGACACGGTGCAGGCGCTCAACCCCGAGACCCCGGTGCTGGCCACGACGGCGACGGCCAACGCGCGCGTCACGCAGGACGTGGCCGCCCAGCTCGGCGAGCACACCCTCGTGCTGCGCGGACCGCTCGCGCGCAGCAGCCTGCAGCTCGCCGTCATCGACTCCCTCACGCCGCTGCAGCGCTACGCCTGGGTCGCCGAGCAGCTGCCGCACCTGCCGGGCTCCGGCATCGTCTACACGCTGACCGTCGCGGACGCGCAGCGGCTGGCCGAGGCGGTGCGGTCGCAGCACGGCGACGCGCTCCCCGTCGCCGCCTACACGGGCCAGCTCGACGGCGCCGAGCGCGAACGGCTCGAGGAGGCGCTGCGGCGCAACGAGCTCAAGGCCCTCATCGCCACCTCGGCCCTCGGCATGGGCTACGACAAGCCCGACCTGGGCTTCTGCGTGCACGTCGGGGCGCCCCCGTCGCCGGTCTCGTACTACCAGCAGGTCGGCCGCGCCGGCCGCGGGATCGACCACGCGGTGGTCGTGCTGCTCACGTCGTCGGCCGACGCGGGCGTCTGGGACTACTTCGCGACCGCGTCGATCCCCGAGCCGCGCGCGATGCAGCGGCTGCTGGACGTGCTGCCGACGTCCCCGACGAGCGTCCCCGCGCTCGAGGCCGAGTCCGGGCTGCGCCGCACGCGCGTGGAGCTCATGCTCAAGCAGCTCGCGGTCGACGGGGTGGTCGAGCGCAGCGAGGGCGGCTGGGCGCGCACCGGCAGGGCGTGGGAGTACGACGAGGCGCACTACGCCGGCGTGCTGGCGGTCCGCCGCCGCGAGGCCGACATCATGCGGGACTACGCGAGCGGCCGGCGCTGCCTCATGCAGCTGCTGCAGGAGTCCCTCGACGACCCGAGCGCCCAGCCGTGCGGGCGCTGCTCGGTGTGCACGGGCACACTGCCCGACGGGCTGCCCGAGCAGCCGTCGGTCGAGACGACGCGCGCCGTCGCCGGGCTGCTGCGCACGCAGTCGCACCCGGTCGAGCCGCGCAAGATGTGGCCGGGCGGGGCGTTCGGCGCGAGCGGCCGGATCGCGGCGGGCGAGCTCGCCGCTCCCGGGCGGGCGCTGATCCACGCCGACGCCCCGGAGTGGCGCGAGCTGGTGGCGACCGTGTTCTCGGTCGATGCCGCGCCGCCGGACGAGCTGGTCGACGGGATCGTCGGGCTGCTGCGGCCGTGGGGCCGGGAGTGGGGCGAGCGGCCGGCCGTCGTGGTCGGGCTGCCGGCGGCCGGGTTCCCGGTGCTCACCGCCGGGCTCGTCGAGCGGATCGCGGAGATCGGCCGGATGGCGACCGCGTCGCTGACGATCGACGACGCCGCGGTGCGGGTCGCCCGCACGTCGCGCGACCTGACCTCGGCGAGCGAGGCGGCCGCCTGGCGCGACGCGGTCGCGGTCCCGGATCCCGACGCCGTGCGCGGCCGCGCGGTGCTGCTCGTCGTCGACGCGACCGCGACGCTCTGGCCGGTCACCGTCGCGGCCGCCGTCCTGCGCCGAGCCGGAGCCACGGCCGTCCTCCCCCTGGTCGTCCACCGCCGCGTCTGACCCCCGCCGCCCCCACCCGAGCGGCGGCCGACCACCCCCACCACCCGAGCGGTGGCTTGCGCATGCTTCCGCGCCGCGAACCGTGCGCACCCCACCGGTCGTCACCGCGAACCGTCCGCCCCCTCCACGCGAGCGGTGGCGTGCGCATGCTTCCGCGCCGCGAACCGTGCGCACCCCACCGTTCGACAGCCGCGATCCGTGCGCAGACCACCGCGTCCGCGTGCGTTCACCGCGCGCGCCTCCACGCGCGTGGTCGCAGGGATCGTTGCAGCGCGCGTGCTGCTGAGCGGTGGGAGTCCTGCAACGTTCCCTTCAACCATCGCGCACGCCCGGACACTGCACGGAGGCGCTGCTCAGTCCAGGAAGTAGCGCAGGAAGCGGCCGGGGTCGTCGAGGAAGCCGCGCCAGCGCCGGACCAGGTCGAGGTCCTCCCACGCGCAGCGACGCATCCCCCACTCGCCGACCTCCCAGATCACCGCGCCGGGCACGGCCGCGAGCAGCGGGGAGTGCGTGGAGAGCAGCACCTGCGAGTCGTTGCGCACCAGGCTGTGCATCTTCGCGACGAGTGCGAGGCAGTTGTCGAACGAGAGGGCCGACTCGGGCTCGTCGAGCACGTACAGCCCCGGGTGGACCATCCGGTCGCCGACGAGCGTGAGGAACGACTCCCCGTGCGACATCTCGTGGAACCGCGCCTCGTTCGGGTTGTTGCCGGGGTTGTCCTCGAGGTACGAGTAGAACGCGTGCATCGTCTCGGCCCGCAGGAAGAAGCCGCGACGACCGGCGCCGATGCCCCGCAGGATCTCGAGGTCGAGCGGGGACTCGGACGCGCGCGTGGTGTAGCCGGAGCCGATCGCCCCGCCCTCGGGCCCCATGCCGAAGGCGACCGCCACCGCCTCGACGAGGGTCGACTTCCCGGCGCCGTTGTCGCCGACGATCACGGTGATCGGGTCGAGCTCCCAGCCGTCCGTGAGCACCTGCCGCACGGCGGGGATCTGGGACCACCACTCGCGCACGTCGGGGACCCCGGTCGGCCTGATCTCGCGCAGGGGGAGGGCCATGCCGCCGGTCTACCGGGTCGGTGCTGGTCGTGTCCATCGCGGCGCGGCATAGTCACGTCCATGTCCGTGCAGGTCACCGAGGTCCGCGAGCCGTCCGAGCTGCGTGCGCTGCACGCCGCGATCCTCGCGCCGTCGTTCCCGCCCGAGGAGCTCGAGCAGCCCGACGACATGGCCGACGGGCTCGCGTCCGGGGCGCTGGTCGCGATGGTGGCCTCGTCGGCCGACGAGCCCGTCGCACTGGCTGTCGGCGCGTGGGACCCGACGACGTCCGTGCTGCTCCTGTCCTACCTGGCCGTCGGGTCGGGCGGTCGCGGCGGCGGCGTGGGCGGGACGCTTCTGGCCGCCGCGACCAGCGCGTGGCGGGCCGACCTCGACCCGCTCGTCGTGCTCGCGGAGATCGAGGACCCGGCCCTGCACACGGGATCTCCCGAGCACGGCGACCCCGCCGCCCGCGAGCGCTTCTACCTGCGCCGGGGTGCCCGCCGCCTGCCGCTCGCGTACGTCCAGCCCTCGCTCGCACCAGGCCTCGCGCGCGTGCCCGGGATGCTGCTGCTCGCGCTGGCTGTGCGGCCGTCCGTGGTCGCCGACGGCGGCGCCTGGCACCTGCCCGCGGCGCCGGTGCGCGACTTCCTCGTCGGCTACTACACGCGCAGCGAGGGCCGCGTGCCCGACGACGACCAGGTGCTCACCATGCTCGCGCCACTGACCGGCACCGCGACGCTCGTCGTGGAGCCGTGACCACCTTCAGCACCGGCCGCGCGATGCCGATGTCCAGGGCAACCGCCGTCCGCACGAGCACCGAGGTCCGACCGTGAACGCCGCTGCACCGGGGTGGTACCCCGACCCCGAGCACCCCGCGATGGTCCGCTGGTACGACGGGTACGCCTGGACCCAGCACCGCACCCCTCACACCCCGCCCCGCAAGCCGCGGAACACGGGGGTGACCGTCGCGATCGTCATCGGCTCTGTCGTGGGGGCAGTCATGCTGCTGGCGATGATCGCGGCCGTGGCCATCCCCGTGGTGCTCAACCAGCAGGACAAGGCGGCACTGCGGTCATTCAACTCGATGACCTGCGACGACGTGGCCGCCGAGGCCGTCCGCTACACCCAGGACTCCGTCGCCCCGGACGAGATCCCGCTCCGGTCCACCCACTCGATGATCCTCGTCACCGACGCACGGCCCACGCTGCGCCTCCCGTCCGGCCTCGGGGAGGCCTTCGTCATGAAGTGCTCGGGTCGCGGGATGTGGGCCGACGGGTCGACGACCCCGCTGGTCATCGACCTGTACACCAACGCGGACGGCAACCACCTGTTCTCGCTCGACTGGGACATCTGACGCCGGACGGACGCCGGTTCGGAGTCAGGGCGTGAGTCCGGTATCCTCTGTCGGCCGGGAGGATTCGCCTAGTGGCCTATGGCGCACGCTTGGAAAGCGTGTTGGGTGAAAGCCCTCGGGGGTTCGAATCCCCCATCCTCCGCGCACACGAAGGGCCCCTGACCAGCAGAACGACGGTCAGGGGCCCTTCGGCTCGTCAGGGCGCGGCACGGCCGACCTGGTCAGGGCGCACTGCCGGCCTCCAGGAACGGCTGGTACATCAGCCGGCCCTCGTTGACGGCGAGGAGCTCGTCGCCCACCTCGTCTCCGGCAAGGTCGAGCACCCGTCGCCGCAGCACGTTGCGCCGGGTGAAGACACCAGGCAGGTCGTTGGTCATCAGGTGAGCGGCCTCGTACACCTCGTAGGTGTTCGACGGCGGCTGGTCGCTGGTCCACGCGCCGACCAGATCCGTGTGACCGACCGTCAGGGACAGCCGGAACGTCGCCGCCGTGCGGTTCTCGATCTGCAGGTCGAGGACCGGCCAGGAGCACGTCGCACCGCTGCCGAACGGCTGCGTGCGGCCGTTGTCCGGGAAGACGTCGTAGGTGTGCCGCCAGCGCTCCACGACGGTCAGAGGCGAGTGCACGGTCATCCAGTAGAGCAGGTTGGTCATCTGGCACATGCCGCCGCCGACGGCCTCGTCGACCCGGCCCTGCCGCAGGACCAGGCCGTCCTTGAACCCCCGTCGGTAGCTCGGCCTGCCGACCAGCCGCCAGAACGACATCCGCTGCCCGGGCCCCAGCACGATGCCGTCCAGCCGCGCGGCGGCGATCGCCAGGTTCACCGCCTTGTTCTCCTGCAGCCGACGGTCCACACCGGCCAGCTCGCGGAAGATCGGCGACCTGTGGGCGGCGACCTCGTGGGTGAAGCCTTCCGACGGCGCACGGTCGAGCCGGGCCGGGACGCCGGCCCGCCGCCACTGCCACTCCCGCCGCAGCCGCCGGGCTGACGGCCCCATCGTTGCTCGCGCACGCTCGCGGAGGCTGGTCACGACCGGTGCGCTCGGCATGGACGCGATCGTGCCTTCCGGGGCCCGGAGTGGCAAGAGAAGGCTGCAGCGTCTTCTCACGCGTCGAACGCGGTCCACTCGCCCTCGGAGATCACCTCGACCACGCCGTCGACCACCGAGATGGCCGTCTGCTCGTCGATCGCGTAGGACGGGATGCCGATGTCGGCCGCCCACCGCTCCGCGTCCGCCGGGGTGTTCGTCGGGAACAGGTTCAGGTGCGGGAAGATCGCGAAGTCGACGAGGCCCAGCGTGCGGTCGTCCGGCGCGGCCGACCACTCGACGAAGTAGTCCCCGATGCGCGGCGCCATCACCATGCTCCCGGCGCTCACCCCGACCCAGACCGTGTCGGGCAGCGAGGGCAGCAGGTCGGCCAGGCCCGACTCGCGCACCCAGTGGCTCAGATACGTCGCGTCGCCGCCGTCGACGAGGAGCACGTCGGCCTCGCGCACCCACGGCACCCACCGCTCGGCACCGATCGTCGGCAGGGCCGTGAGCTCGAGGACGCCGAGCGAGGCCCAGCCCAGGCCCGTGAAGTGCCGGAAGTCGGGACCCGCGGCCACCAGGCCACGCACCGACGACGGCCCGCACATCGGATGGCCCCACTGCGCGGTCGGGACGACGAGCGCGCGCGACTCCGCGATCGGCTTGCCGAGCATCCGCTCGAGCGCGGCGCGCATGCTCGCATTCGTGACGCCGCCGGACGTGAGCAAGAGCTTCACGGTGCCTCCCCGTAGAACCTGGCCAGAGCGCCATCGTGCACCGAGCCGCCCACACGGCTCACCGCGAGAGCCAGGCCAGCGCCCCGCGCGCCGCGACCACCCCGGTGCTGAACGACGCCTGCAGCAGGTACCCGCCCGTCGGGGCCTCCCAGTCGAGCATCTCCCCCGCGACGAAGGTGCCGGACAGCGCGCGCAGCATCAGCGACTCGTCGACCTCCGACCACGCGATGCCGCCCGCGCTGGAGATGGCCCGCTCGATCGGCATCGCCTCGGCCACCTCGACCGGCACCGCCTTGACGAGCGCGGCCATGGCCACCGGGTCGGTCGGCAGCGCACCGGCCTCCCGGAGCAGCCCGAGCGCCACGGGATCGAGGCCGAGCGCGCGACGCAGCCAGGTGGCGGCCGACTCCTTGGGCCGACGCCGCCGCAGTCGTTCGACGAGCTGCTCGGCGGGCACCGCGGGCCGCAGGTCGACCTCGAGGACGCAGGGGTCCTCGCCGTCGAGCGCGTCGCGGATCGCGGCGCCGAGCGCGTAGACCGGGCCGCCCTCGATGCCGGTCCGGGTGACCATCGCGTCGCCGCGCGCCGTGCGGGAGCCCGCGACCGAGAGCCCCACGTTCTTCAGCGGCACGCCCTCGAAGCGCGTCGCGAACGTCTCGCTCCACGCGACCCGTGCGCCGACGTTCGCCGCACGCAGCGGCGCGACGGTGATGCCGCGGTCGACGAACGGCCCGATCCAACCGCCGTCCGACCCGAGCCGCGGCCACGACGCCCCGCCGAGCGCGAAGACGACGACGTCGGAGGCGACCGCTCCGTCGAGACCCTCGAAGCGGAGCGCCCCGTCGTCGGCCCACCCGGTCCAGCGGGTGCGACGCTCCAGCGTCACGCCGAGCTCACCGAGGCGGCCCAACCAGGCCCGGACCAGGGGCGTTGCTCGGAAGGACTGCGGGAAGACCCGGCCACTGGACCCGACGAAGGTCGGCTCCCCCAGATCGGCGCACCAGGCCCGGAGCTCACTCGAGGTGAAGGCGTCGAGCATCGGGGCCAGCCGCTCCGCCGACAACCCGTACCGGGCGAGGAACGGCTCCCGGTCCTCGCTGTGCGTGATGTTCATGCCCCCGTGCCCGGCCAGGAGGAACTTGCGGGGGACGGACGGCATGCGGTCGTAGATCGTCACGGTCACGCCGGCCCGCGCGAGCACCTCGGCCGCGATCAGCCCGGCGGGCCCGCCGCCGACGACGGTCGCCGTGCTCATCGCGGCACCGGGCAGGTCAACACCCCGCGAACGTAGCCGACCCGGCCACGAACTCGGCAGCTCACACCTCGAACACGTACCCCATCCCGGGCTGCGTGATGATGTGCCGCGGGTGCGCCGGGTCGGCCTCGAGCTTGCGCCGCAGCAGCGCGGAGTAGACCCGCAGGTAGTGCGTCTCGTCGGAGTACCCGGGGCCCCACACCTCCTGCAGCAGCTGCCGCCGGCCGACGAGCCTGCCGCGGTTGCGCACGAGCACCTCGAGCATCGACCACTCCGTGGGGCTGAGCCGCACCTCGATCCCGTCGCGCAGCACGCGGCGCCGGGCGAGGTCCACGGACAGGTCGCCGGCCTCGACGACGGCCTCGTCGGCCTCCGCGGGGACGGCGGCACGGCGGACGGCCGCGCGCAGCCGGGCGAGCAGCTCGTTCATGGCGAACGGCTTGGTCACGTAGTCGTCGGCCCCCGCGTCGAGCGCGTCGACCTTGTCCTCGCCGTGCTGCCGGGCGGAGAGCACGACGATGGGCACGCGGGTCCAGGCGCGCAGCGCCGTGATGACGTCGAGGCCGCTCATGTCGGGCAGGCCCAGGTCGAGGAGCACGACGTCCGGCAGCCGGGACGCCGCCGCCGCGAGCGCGGAGGCGCCGTCGGCCGCGGTCGCCACGTCCCAGCCCGAGGCGCGCAGCGTGATGGCCAGCGCGTGCGCGAGGCCGGGCTCGTCGTCGACGACCAGGATCCGGTTGCCGGTCATGACAAGGCCAGAGGGACGGTGACGAGCATGGTCAGGCCACCGCCCGGGGTGTCCTCGGCCGCGACCTCGGCGCCGACGGCCGTCGCGAGCCCCTCGGCCACGGCCAGCCCGAGCCCGAGCCCGTTGCCCGTGGTGTCGCCCAGCCGCTGGAACGCATCGAACATGTGCCCCTTGAGCTCGTCCGGGATGCCGGGACCGTCGTCGACCACGCGCACGACGATGCCACGCCCGACGACCGCCGCGCTGACCACCACCGGCGAACCCGACGGCGCGTGCCGCACCGCGTTGGACACGAGGTTGGCGAGGACCCGCTCCAGCAGGCCGGGATCGGTCAGGACGAGTGGCAGGTCCTCGGGCACGTCGAGCACGACCGACGCGTAGCCCTCGACCGCGAACGGCACGACCTCCTCCAGGCTCGTCGCCCGGAGCACGGGCCGGACGCTGCCGGTCTGCAGGCGGGACAGGTCGAGCAGGTTGTCGATGAGGCGCTCGAGCCGGGCGGTGGAGTCCGCGAGCGTCGTCACGAGCGCCGCGCGGTCGGGCGCCGAGAGGTCGAGGCCCAACCCGTCCACCGACGCGCGGATCGTGGCCAGCGGCGTGCGCAGGTCGTGCGAGACCGCGGCGAGCAGCGCCGTGCGGGTCGCGTCGGCCTCGCCGAGGATGCGCGCCTGCTCGGCCTGGGCGCGCAGGCGGTCGTGCTCGAGCACCACGCCGAGCTGCGACGCGAACGCCTCGAGCACCCGGCGGTCGCTCGCGGGCAGCACCCGGCCGGTGAGCGCGAGCACGCGGTCATCGTCGACGACGAGCACGGCCTGTGCGTCGTCGGGCGTCACGGCCGGGTCGTTGCCGTCCGCGGCGAGCACGTCCCACGACGAGCCCCGCCGGGCCAGCAGGGCGACGGCCTCGAGCGTGAACGTCTCACGCAGCCGGGCGACCAGGGCCGCTGCGGTGTCCTCGCCCGAGAGCACCGAGCGCGACGCCGCCGCGAGCGCGGAGGCCTCGGCGCGGGCCCGGAACGCCTCGGCCGTGCGTCGGGCCGCCAGGTCGACGACCGACGCGACCCCGGCCGCCACCAGCACGAACACGGTCAGGGCGAGCGCGTTCTCCGGCTCGGCGATCGTCAGGTGCCCGGTCGGCACCGTGAAGAACCAGTTCAGCAGCACGAACCCGACCACCGCGCTGACGATCGCCGGCCACAGCCCGCCGATCAGGGCGACGAGGACGGTCAGGGCCAGGAAGAGCATGAGCTCGGTCGGCAGGCTCACCACGTCGCGCATCGCGGTCAGCACGAGCGTCAGCAGGGCCGGCCCGACGAGCGCCGCGACCCACCCGCCCAGCCGGCGCGGACCCGAGAGGGCCGAGCCCCGCCCCGGGCGAGTCCGGCCCGACCGAGCCCGCTCGTGCGTCACGAGGTGCACGTCGATGACGCCCGCGAGGCGCGCGACCTCGGTCCCGTTGCTCTCGCGCAGCGCCTCGCGCCAGCGGCTGCGCCGGGACACCCCGACGACGATCATCGTGGCGTTGACCCCGCGCGCGAAGTCGACCACCCCGCTCGCGACGTCCTCGCCGACGACGGTGTGGAAGGTCCCGCCGAGCGACTCGACGAGCCTGCGCTGCTCGGCGATCCGGGCGGGGGGCGCGCTCGGCAGCCCGTCGGTGGCCAGGACGTGCACGGCGAGCAGCTCGGAGCCTGCGGCCCGCTGCGCGATGCGGGCTCCGCGCCGCAGCAGCGTGTCGCCCTCGGGACCGCCCGTGACGGCGACCACCACCCGCTCGCGCGCGGGCCAGGGCGAGGAGATCTGGTGGTCGCGGCGGTAGCTGACGAGCGCGTCGTCGACCCGGTCGGCGAGCCACAGCAGTGCGAGCTCGCGCAGCGCGGTGAGGTTGCCGACCCGGAAGTACTGGCTGAGCGAGGCGTCGATCTGCTCGGCCCGGTAGACGTTGCCGTGCGCGAGCCGGCGGCGCAGCGCCTCGGGCGGCAGGTCGACGAGCTGGATCTGGTCGGCGTCGCGCACCACGTGGTCCGGCACGGTCTCGCGCTGCTTGACTCCCGTGATGGCCTCGACGTCGTCGTT
Organism: Cellulomonas sp. PhB150; assembly: GCF_003755175.1. GTDB lineage: Bacteria > Actinomycetota > Actinomycetes > Actinomycetales > Cellulomonadaceae > Cellulomonas. The sequence continues at coordinate 52,538 of NZ_RKHX01000004.1, forward strand.
GAGCGACTCCAGGTGCTGCACGTTGACCGTGGTCACCACGTCGATCCCGGCGTCGAGGATGTCGTGCACGTCCTGCCACCGCTTCGCGTGCCGGCTGCCGGGGACGTTGGTGTGCGCGAGCTCGTCGACCATCGCCACCTGCGGCGCGCGCGCGAGCACCGCATCGACGTCGAGCTCGGTGAACTCGGCGTCGCGGTGCACCAGCACCCGCCGGGGCAGCACCTCGAGGCCCTCGAGCTGCGCGGCCGTGGCCAGGCGCCCGTGCGACTCGACGAGCCCCACCACCACGTCGGTCCCGCGGGACAGCCGGCGGTGGGCCTCGTCGAGCATGGCGTAGGTCTTGCCGACGCCGGGCGCGGCGCCGAGGTACACCGTGAGGCGACCGCGGCGCGGGGTGCTCTCGTCGGGCGTCACGAGTCCAGTGTCTGCAGTGCGAGGTTCAGACGCAGCACATCGACCCGCGGCTCGCCGAGGACACCCAGGTCCCGGCCCAGCGTGAGCCGCTCGACGATCGCGTCGACCGAGGCGACGGGAACCCCGCGCTCGCGCGCGACACGGGCCACCTGCAGCTGCGCGTAGGCCGGCGAGATGTCGGGGTCGAGCCCTGAGCCCGACGCGGTGACGGCATCGACCGGGACCGCGGCAGGATCCACGCCCTCGGCCGCCGCGACGTCCGCACGGCGCTGCGTGACGGCCGCGAGCAGGTCCGCGTTGAGCGGCCCGAGGTTCGAGCCGGCCGAGGCCAGGGTGTCGTAGCCGTCCCCCGCCGCCGACGGCCGCGGGTGGAACCACTGCGGCCCGTCGAACCGCTGCCCGACGAGCACCGACCCGATGGCCTCGTCGGCGCTCGTCACGCGCTCGCCGCTGGAGGAGACCAGCGAGCCGTTCGCCTGCCAGCGCATCGTCAGCTGCGAGACGCCCGTGACGGCCAGCGGGTAGACGACGCCGAGCAGGACGGTGAGCACGAGCAGCACGCGCAGCCCGGCCCAGGAGTGACGGACGAAGGACAGGGTGTCGGCACCGGGGGTGCGGCGGTCGGTCATCAGGAGATCCCTAGGGCAGTGACGATGAGGTCGATGAGCTTGATCCCGACGAACGGCGCGATGACGCCGCCCAGCCCGTAGACCAGCAGGTTGCGGCGCAGCAGGGCCGAGGCCGACGAGGGCCGGTAGCGGACCCCGCGCAGCGCCAGGGGCAGCAGCCCGACGATGATCAGCGCGTTGAAGATGACGGCCGACAGGATGGCCGACTGCGGGCTGGTCAGGTGCATGACGTTGAGGACGCCCAGCTGCGGGAACGCGACGACGAACATCGCGGGCAGGATCGCGAAGTACTTCGCGACGTCGTTCGCCACCGAGAAGGTGGTCAGCGCCCCGCGCGTGATGAGCAGCTGCTTGCCGATCTCGACGATCTCGAGGAGCTTCGTCGGGTTCGAGTCGAGGTCGACCATGTTGCCGGCCTCCTTCGCGGCCGTCGTCCCCGTGTTCATCGCGACGCCGACGTCCGCCTGCGCCAGTGCGGGGGCGTCGTTGGTGCCGTCGCCCGCCATCGCGACCAGCCGCCCACCCTCCTGCTCCCGCCGGATGAGGGCCAGCTTGTCCTCGGGCGTGGCCTCCGCGAGCACGTCGTCGACCCCGGCCTCCGCTCCGATCGCCCGGGCCGTGAGCGGGTTGTCGCCCGTGACCATGACGGTCCGGATGCCCATCGCCCGCAGCGCGTCGAACCGCTCGCGCATGCCGTCCTTGACGACGTCCTTGAGGTGGATGACCCCGAGCACGCGCGCCGGGTCCTCGCCGAGCTGCTCGGCCACGACGAGCGGGGTGCCACCCGAGGCGGAGATCGCGTCGACCGTCGCGGCGACGTCGTCGCCCGCGTGGCCGCCGGTCGAGCGCACCCACTGGGTCACGGCCGCGGCCGCGCCCTTGCGCACGATCCGCGATTGCCTGCCGCTGGTAGCGGGCAGATCGACCCCGCTCATCCGGGTCCGCGCCGCGAACGGCACGAGCTCCGCGCCGACGAGGTCGTGCCGCTCCCGCAGGGCGAACCGCTCCTTGACCAGGACGAGCACCGAGCGGCCCTCGGGCGTCTCGTCGGCCATCGAGGACAGCTGCGCCGCGTCCGCGAGCGCCTCCGCCTCGACGTCCGCCGCGGGCAGCAGGTCGGCAGCCTGGCGGTTGCCGAGGGTGATCGTGCCCGTCTTGTCGAGCAGCAGGACGTCCACGTCGCCGGCCGCCTCGACCGCGCGGCCGGACATCGCCAGGACGTTGCGCCGCACCAGGCGGTCCATGCCGGCGATGCCGATCGCGGACAGCAGCGCGCCGATCGTCGTCGGGATCAGGCAGACCAGCAGGGCCACGAGGACGACGAGCGTCTGCGCCGCCCCGGAGTAGACCGCGAACGGCTGCAGGGTGACCACGGCCAGCAGGAACACGATCGTCAGCGAGGTGAGCAGCACGTTGAGCGCGACCTCGTTGGGGGTCTTCTGCCGCTCCGAGCCCTCGACCAGCGCGATCATCCGGTCGACGAACGTGCGGCCGGCCGGCGCGGTGATGCGCACGACGACCCGGTCGCTGAGCACGACCGTCCCGCCCGTGACGGCCGACCGGTCGCCGCCGGACTCGCGGATGACCGGCGCGGACTCGCCCGTGATCGCGGACTCGTCGACGCTCGCGACGCCCTCGATGACGTCGCCGTCGCCCGGGATGGTCTCCCCCGCGACGACGATGACGACGTCGCCGACGGCCAGCGTCGAGGACGCGACCTGCACGGTGTCGTCGCCCGCGACGACCTTGCGCGCGGTCGTCTCGCGCTGGGTCGCCCGCAGCGACGCGGCCTGCGCCTTGCCACGCCCCTCGGCGACCGACTCGGCGAGCGTCGCGAACACGACGGTCAGCCACAGCCACACCGTGATCGACCAGGCGAACACGCTGGGGTCGGCGATCGCGAGGACCGTGGTGAACGCGGCCCCGACCTCGACGACGAACATGACGGGCGAGTCCCACAGGGCGCGCGGGTCGAGCCCGCGCAGGGCGCCCGGGACCGCGGCGGCGAGCTGCCGGACGGACAGGGTGGAGGGTGCCGCCTCGACGACGTGCGGCTGGGCTTCGGGCGGCTTGACGAGCGTGCTCATGACAGGGACTCCACGACGGGACCGAGGGACAGGACCGGCACGAAGGTGAGGCCGACGACCACGAGGGTCACCGTCACCAGCAGGCCGACGAACAGGGGGGTGTGGGTGGGCAGGGTTCCGGCACCCTCGGGGACGCGCCGCTGGCTGGCGAAGCGGCCGGCGAGGGCCAGGACGAGCGCGATGGGGACGAACCGGCCGACGAGCATCGCCAGGCCCAGCAGCGTGTTGTAGAACGGCGTCCCGGAGGTCAGCCCACCGAACGCGGAGCCGTTGTTGTTCCCCGCCGAGGCGAACGCGTAGACGATCTCGGTCAGCCCGTGCGGGCCGCCCTGCAGCTGTCCGGCGAGTCCCGCGGGGGTGACGACCGCGACGGCCGAGCCGATCAGGACCACCGCCGGCATGGTCAGCACGGCGAGGGCGACGAGCGTGATCTCGCGCTGCCCGATCTTCTTGCCGAGGTACTCGGGCGTGCGCCCGACCATCAGCCCGGCGAGGAACACCGCGACGATGATCAGCACGACCATCCCGTAGAGCCCGCTGCCGACGCCGCCCGGCGACACCTCGCCGAGCAGCATGCCGACGAGAGCCACGCCGCCGCCCTGGGCGGTGAGCGAGTCGTGCATCGAGTTGACCGCACCGGTGGAGGTCATCGTCGTCGACGCCGCGAACAGCGCCGAGGCGGCCTCCCCGAACCGCACCTCCTTGCCCTCCATCGCGCCACCGGCAGCGGCGGGCACCAGGCCCGGTCCGGCCATCTCGGCCCACGTCAGCAGGCCGACGGCCGCGACCCACAGCATCGACATCGCGGCGAGGATCGACCAGCCCTGGCGGCGGTCGCCGACGATCTGGCCGAACATGCGCGGCATGCTGAACGGGATCAGGAGCAGCAGGATCACCTCGAGCGCGTTGGTCCACGGCGTCGGGTTCTCGAACGGGTGCGCGGAGTTCGCGTTGAAGAACCCGCCGCCGTTCGTGCCGAGCTCCTTGATCGCCTCCTGCGACGCGACCGGGCCGCCGAGGACCGACTGCGTCTGCCCGGCGAGCGTGGTGATCTCGGCGTGCGCGTGCAGGTTCTGGATGACGCCGCCGGCGACCAGGACCAGCGCGGCGACGAATGCGAGCGGCAGCAGGACCCGCACGGTGGCGCGCACCAGGTCGGCCCAGAAGTTGCCGACCCGCCCGTCGGTCCCGGACCGGGAGAACCCGCGGGCCAGCGCGGACGCCACGGCGATCCCGACGGCCGCCGAGAGGAAGTTCTGCACGGCGAAGCCGGCCATCTGCAGCAGGTGGCCCGCGGCGGCCTCGCCGGAGAACCACTGCCAGTTGGTGTTGGTGACGAACGAGACCGCGGCGTTCCAGGACCCCGCGGGGTCCATCGGCGACATCCCGATGTCGAGCGGCAGCTTGTCCTGCAGCCGCGCCAGGCCGAACAGCACGAGCACCGAGGCCAGCGAGAAGCCCAGCAGGGACAGCAGGTAGGTGCTCCACCGCTGCTCGGCGTCGGGGTCCACGCGCATCGCGCGGTAGCCGAGCCGCTCGACCCGCAGGTGCTTGGTCGCGGTCATCGTCCGGAACAGGTGGTCGCCCAGAGGCTTGTGCGCGGCGGCGAGGACCAGGACGACGAGCCCGATCTGGCCGACCGCGGTCCACGTGGCGCTCATCGGACCTTGTCCGAGCGCAGGAGCTGGGCCACGAGGTAGACGAGCAGCGCGCCGGCGATCACGAGGCCGGCCCAGTCGAAGCCGGTCATGAGCGGTCCGCCCGGCGGGCGAGCAGCGCGAGGGCGGTGAAGAACACCACGGTCAGCGCGAGGAAGGCCACATCGGCCATGAGGTCACAGCGCTTTCGACGACGGGCGGGGCGGACCCCGGCGGCCGCTGTACGTGTGGCCGCAGTCGCAGGTCTACGCCGTGGATCGGGCGCCATCGGCGGCGTTGACGGGACCTTGACGGTGCTGCCGCCGGTCTTGCCGAAACCTTGTCGGTCCGGCTCGCCGGACCGGGTCCATGCTCGAAGGACAAGGCTTCTCGAGGGTGGGAGTGAAGGTGGACAGCTCGTCGTTCGTCCGGTCGCACGGTTCCGTCGTGATCGCCTACGCGCTCGCGGCGCCGCTCGTCGTGGCCGCCGCGCTGCACGTCGCCGGCTCGTCGGTCACGCCGACGACCGCAGCCCTGGTGCTCGTGCTCGTCGTCGTCGCTGCGGCATCGACCGGGATCCGCGCGGCCGGCGTCCTCGCCGCACTGTCGGCTGGCGCGTGGTTCGACTACTTCCTCACACGCCCGTACGAGAGCTTCAAGGTCACCGACCCCGACGACATCCAGGCCGCGGTCCTGCTCCTCCTCGTCGGGATCGCCGTCTCGGAGCTCGCACTGTGGGGCCGGCGGCAGCAGGCACGGTCGAGCCGGCGCGCGGGCTACCTGGCCGGCGTGCTCGGCGCGGCTGACCTCGTCGCGGTGAGGGCTCCGGAGCTGGCCGAGGCCGTGTGCCGGCAGATCGTCGAGGTCCTCGGCATCGACGCGTGCCGGTTCGAGCCCGACGCTCGCGGCGGGTCGACCACGCTCACGCACGACGGCTCGGTGGTCCAGCGTGGGCACGACGTCGACGTCGCGAGGCACGGGCTGCCGACCGACGACGTGATCGCGCTGGACGCGGGGCACGGGCGGTTCCTGCTCACGTCGTCGACCCGCGTGGTGCGGCCGACGATCGAGCAGCGCCGCGTCGCTGTGCTGCTGGCGGACCAGGTGCGCGCCGCGCTCAGCGAGGGTTCTTCCCGGTCATCCAGATGACGACGTCGACGACGCGAAGGTCGGTGACGAGCTCGGACAGGTTGGCCGCGGCCCGCAGATCGGCCGCACGGTGCGCGAGTGCCCGTTCATCAGCTAGGAGCGCGGCGCGCATCGCCTGCCAGAACCCGCGCGCATCCTCCAAGCCGAGCTCCTTCTTCACCACGGAGTCGTAGATCGGGACGAGCCGCGGGCGCTTGCGCGCGATGAGCTTGCTCGTCTTCGTGGGCCCCATGCCTGGAAGCTCTCGCAGCAGGTTCCACAGCCTGACCGTGGCGGACCCCGCGTCGATCAGGTCGTCGTCAGCATCGACGAGGTCACGTTCGGCGGGTATGTCCCGGAGAAGCGCACTGATCTGAGGCGCGAGCTCGCCGAGGATCGCGATCGCTGCCCTCGCGGGAACGTCGACCGAGAGCGTGGAGACGGCCACGATGTCCGTGGCGTCGATGACGTCGAGCGTCTCGGGCGTGTTCCATGGGCGGCCGAGATCCTCGAACGCCGCCCCCGTGTAGGGCGACCCGAAGTACGTCGTGAGCAGTTCCACGGCCTCGACCTCGCGACCTGGTCCGAGGACGGGAGGAATCTTCAGCTCGGGGAGTTTCTTCGCCATGGTCGCCACCATCGCAGGCCGTGTCCTCTCGCCGCCGGGAAACAGCGAGAGATCACCCGTGGTGCCAGAGAGCGAACTCGAGCAGGTGGGCATCAGCCGGAGTTCGCAACCGTCCGACGACGAACGGGTGACCATCTCTCCGGTGCACGACCACCGGAGAGAAGCCCAGCGCGGCGATGTCCGCTGCCCACTCGCCGACGAACGCCGACCGCCCGGCAACGTGGAGCCGGGCGATCCGGGCAGTCGTGACGACGACGAACAGGTCTCCGGGCGTCGTCTCGTCGGACAGGAGCGCGATCCCCAGGACGCCCTCGCCGTCCGCCAGGTACGGCGCGCACACGTCGAGCAGCGCCTGCACACGCATGGTCTCGATCCCGTCACCGACCGCGATTGGCGGCACTCCACTCGGGGCCGGGCACAGTTCGACGGCGGGGGCCGCAAGTGCGAGCCCGCGGGTGGTGGCATCGAGGTGACGCATGCCTTGACCCTCCCCTACTGCGCCCACACGGCCCTGTCCGCGATCTGACGCGCTCGCCGCGCGTTCGGCAGTCAGTCCATGACGCCCGGCAGGGCACGCGCCAGGTATGGGAGGTCGTGCCGCGACACCACGATCGTCACCTGCTCCAGCCCGTCGGTGCAGTGCACGTCGACCCATGCGCCACCGACCGCGATCTGGTCGGCGCTGCTCGTGAGGTGCTCGACCGTCAGGCGGTCGACGGGTACCGGATAGCGCAGCCCGCCGCGCCCGGTGAGCCAGGACAACGAGGAGCCGTCGACCTCGAGCACCCCGCCCCGCGGGTGGCAGTAGCGCGTGCTCCCGAGGATCGCTCCGGGGAGCACGAGGGGCCGACCGGCTCGATCGTCCCGCGCGAGCCGTCGTCGCCGACCCGACTCGTAGAGGCCCTGTCCGATGGTCCCGCCCGCAGCGCCGCCGAGGAGGTCAGCGATGAACCCACCGATCACCGCCCGCCAGCCCCTCGCTCGTGTGCCCCCACTACAGCAGCCGTTCGCTGATCAGCATGTTCAGCTCGCGGACGTCGACCCCGGACGCGAAGTTGAACTTGACCCGCCCCAGCCCGCTGAACCACAGCTCGAGCTCGGAGTCGCGGTCCCAGGTTCCCGCAGTCTCGACCGAGAAGGCCTGGACCTTGGAGTACGGCAGGGAGCTGTAGTCCTTCTTCTTGCCCGTCAGCCCCTGGACGTTGAGCGCGACGATCCGGCGGCTCGTGAACGTCACCGAGTCGCGGATGCCCTTGAAGGCGAGCAGCACCTGCTCGTCGGGCAGCAGAATGCCCGTTAGCTCCGCGAAGGCCTCCTTGACGTCCCAGGGCGCCAGCTTCGTGAACGATGCGGTGTCGAAGTCGATCATGAGTCCTCCGGATCAGGGCGGCATCGGCCCGACGAGGCTACGCCCGGGACCTACTCCAGATGCCGCAGCGCCCGCCGCTCGACCTCGTCGAGCACCTCGTCGGCCACCTCCGGGCTGACCTGCCCGACGCCACGGCTCACGAGCACGTACACGCGCTCGATCTCGCTCATCTCGCGGAGCAGGGAGTCGACCGCCTCGTCGTCACCGGTGTCCTCCTCGTCCTGGTCGGGCCCGCGTCTCGCCGTGCCGAACGCCTCCTGCGCCGCCAGGTACCCCTCGTACTGCAGCCGGACCGCCTGCTGCACCCGCTCGGGGTAGGACTCGGCGGTCGGCCCGTCGAGTGCGTCGAGCACCGCCCGCGTCGCGGCCCGGCGCAGCTCCCGGCGCTCCTGGTCCAGGTCGCCCGCGGACCCGACGTGCAGCCAGCGCACGAGCGGGGCGAGCGTCAGGCCCTGCAGGACGAGGGTGACGAGCACGGTGACCAGCGCGACCACGACGACGGCGTCGCGCGACGGGAACCGGTCGCCGGTGTCCACGAAGGCCGGGACCGCCAGCGCGGTCGCGACCGTGACGACGCCGCGCATCCCCGCCCACGACGTGACCACCGCCTCGCGCGTGCCGATCGGCATCGCTCGGCCGTGCCCGATCTTGCCGAATGCCGCGCTGGCGCCCAGCACCCACACGAACCGCAGCGCGATCACCGTCACGCACGTCCAGCCTGCGAGCGCGAGAGCGTCTCCCACGTCCGGGCTGGTCTCGAGGATCTGCGTCAGCTCGAAACCGATGAAGACGAAGACGAAGCTGGTGATGAGGTAGTCCGCGTACCGCCACACCGCGCGTCCGAGCAACCAGCCCTCGGACGTGAGCGCGTGGTGGGCGTAGGTGCGCAGGTAGAGGCCGAGGCTCAGGACGGCGAGCACGCCGGAGCCGTGCAGCGCGTCCGCGCCCAGGTACACGGCGAACGGCATCGCGACCGTCACGGTGGTCTCGGCGGACGCCGCGTGCAGGCGGCCCAGACCGAACTTCGTCACGACGGCGGCGGCGACCCCGATGCCGACGCCCACGACCACGGCAAGCAGGAGGTCGATCCCGAGCACCCCAGCCTTGACCTCGCCGGCGAGCACCGCCGCGATCGCGACGTTGTAGAGCACGAGCGCCGTCGCATCGTTGAACATCCCCTCGCCCTCGAGCACCGTGACCAGGCGCCCCGGCAGGCGCAGGCGGCGCGCGACCGCAGTGGCCGCCACGGGGTCCGGTGGCGCGACGATCGCCCCGAGCACGAAGGCGACACCCCATCCCAGGCCGACGGCATGCGCGACGACGGCGACGGCCACGGCGCTCGCGATCGTCAGGCCGACCGCGAGCAGCAGGATCGGGCGCGCGTTCTCACGAAACTCGCGGGCCGTCGCGCGCTGGGTCGCCGCGAACAGCAGCGGCGGCAGGACCAGGGGCAGGATCAGGTCCGGCTCGACGCTCAGGTCAGGGACGGCGGGGAGGAGCGGGACCGCCAGCCCGAAGAGGGTCAGCAGCACCGGGTACGGCACGCGCAGCCTGTCGGCCAGCGGCGTGAGCACGACGATGCCCGCGACGAGGATCCCCACGACCACGACAGGCGGCAAGGACGACTCCCGTTCTGCTCGGTGCGATCACGCCGGACGGCTCGGGCCCAGCGTCGCACCACTCGGCCCGAGCGGCGAGTACCTCACGCGTGCGCGACGCAGGTGGTCGCGGTCGGGCGCGCCATCAGCCGGGCGTCGTCGATGGGCTCGCCACCGACCGCGCAGAGGCCGTAGGTCCCGTCGTCGAGCCGCCGCTCGGCTGCGTCGATCTCGGCCAGCCGCTTCGCCACGTCGTCCGCGAGCGCGTCGACCTGCGCCCGCTCGAACGCGATCGTCGCGCCCTCGGGGTCGTGCTCGTCGTCGACGTTGGAGTCGCGAGCGGCATCGACGAGATCCGTCTTGCTGGCCCGCAAGCCGTCGAGCCTCCCGAGCGCCTCGGCCCGCAGCTCCTCGAGCCGGGAGCGCACCTCAGCCGGATCCACGGTCAGCCGCCCGCGAGGGTGAGGACGGTCTCGATCGTGTCCGCCTCGGCCGCCGTCTTGTCGTCCCGGTAGCGCAGCACCCGCGCGAACCGCAGCGCCACGCCACCGGGGTAGCGCGTCGACCGCTGCAACCCGTCGAACGCGACCTCGACCACCTGTTCGGGTCGCAGCCGCACCTCCCACTCCGTGCGGGACACCTCGAGCTCCTGGAACCGCTCGGTCTGCCACGCGAGCATCTCGTCGGTCATCCCCTTGAACGTCTTGCCGAGCATGACGAACCCGTCCGCCGAGCGTGCACCGAGGTGGATGTTGGACAGGAACCCGCGCCGCCGCCCCGACCCCCACTCGACCGCGAGGACGACGAGGTCGAGGGTGTGCCGGGGCTTGACCTTGACCCAGGCGGCGCCGCGCCTGCCCGCCTCGTAGGGCGCGTCGACGGCCTTGACGACGACGCCCTCCTGACCGGCGCCGACGACCTCGTCGAACCGAGCCCGCGCTCCGGCCGGGTCGGACGTGACGAGCCGCGAGACCGCGTACGGACCCGCGACAGCGTCGAGGGCGGCGAGCCGCTCGAGCAAGGGCGCGTCGAGCAGGTCACGCCCGTCGACGTGCAGGCAGTCGAAGAAGTACGGCGTCAGGGCGACGGCCTCGTCGGCCTCGTGGGTCGCCGTCCGGGATGCGGTCTCCTGGAAGGGCCGCGGGCGACCGTCGGCGCCGACCGCGAGCGCCTCCCCGTCCAGGACCAGGTCGGTCGCGGGGAACCCCCGCGTGACTGCCACGATCTCGGGCACGCGTGCGGTGATGTCGTCGAGGCTGCGGGTGTAGACGTGCACGTCGTCGCCGCGACGGTGGACCTGGATGCGGATGCCGTCGAGCTTCGTGTCCACGACCACCGGCCCCGACCCGAGCGACTCCAGCGCCGCGGCGACGTCCGGGGCCGACGAGGCGAGCATCGGCCGGACCGGTCGCCCGACGACGAGGCCGAACCCGGCCAGCGCCTCGGCCGCTGCTTCGGGCGATGCCGCACCCAGGGCGGCGACGGCGACCGGTTCGGTCGCACCCGCCAGCATCGCGGCCCGGCGCACAGCGGGTGCGGGCACCCCGGCGGCCTCGGCGACCGCGTCGAGCAGCAGGGCGTCGAGCGCGCCCTGCCGCAGCTCCCCGGTGACCAGTCCGCGCAGCAGCTGCTGCTCGTCGGCGGTCGCCGCGGCGAACAGCGATCCGGCCGCCGCGGACCGCGCGGTCGACGAGCCCGGCCCCTCGAGCCCGGCCATGTGCTCGAAGGCGGCGTCTACCTCGGCGACCGTCAGCGTGGGCTCGGCCGCCGGCTCGGGCAGCGTGGTGAGCGAGCGCCACCCCAGCCCCGTGCGCCGCTGCCGCAGCTCACCGCCGAGGTAGCGGGCGACCACCTCGACGTCGGACGCGTCGGTCCGGCGCAGCAGGTCGACGAGCAGCGCGCGCTTGGCCAGCCGCGACCGGGTGGCAGCGAGCGCGGTGGAGGTGGCGGCGACGTCGGCGAGGAGCACCCCCGCATCGTCGCGCGCCCCACCCACACGCGCCCGGTGGACGGTTCACTCACCGAGCGCGGGTCGGACGGCGCGAGGGCGCGTCGCGCGCGACCCGCTCCGGCGCCGCGAGACCCGCCGTCGACGAGCCGAGCCCCAACGCACCCAGCACCTGCTCGCGCGCACCCGCCCGGCCGCGTACGTCCAGGTCGAGCACGATGCGCCCGGGCCGCTCGCTCATCACGAGCACCCGGTCCGCGAGCAGCAGCGCCTCCTCGACGTCGTGCGTCACCAGCACCACGGCCCCGGACGGGCCGGCGAGTGCCAGCGACGCGAGCCACGCGTTCATCCGCCGCCGGGTCAGCGCGTCGAGCGCCCCGAAGGGTTCGTCGAGCAGCAGCACCGGCTGGCCCGGCAGGCAGGTCCGGGCCAGGGCGAGGCGCTGCCGCATCCCGCCGGACAGCTCGTGCGGCCACGCCCGCTCGAACCCGCCGAGCCCGAACTCCTCGAGCAGCGCCCGCGCCCGGACCGATGAGGCGTCCCGTGAGAGCCCCGCGATCCGCGCCCCGACCAGCGCGTTCGGCAGCGCACGCCGCCAGGGCAGCAGGCTGTCGCCCTGCGGCATCCACGCGGTGGCCCGCCGTCCGTCGGCGCCGAGCGGCACCCGGATCTCGTCGGCCGACACCGCCGCCCCGGCGGGCGCGAGGCCCGCCAGGACGCGCAGCAGGGTCGACTTCCCGCAGCCCGACGGCCCGATGACCGCCACGAACGAGCCCGGTGCGATCGAGAAGGACACGTCGGACAGTGCCGTGAGCGAACCGAACCGCACGGTCAGCGAGCGGACAGCGACCAGGTCAGGGGAGGTAGTCATCGGTCCACGCGGCGGCGACGTCGAAGTCGTCGTCGGCCAGGTCGTTGTCCTGCAGGAAGTCGACGAAGTCCGTCCAGACGGCCGACGACTGCCGCCCCCACGCCTCGGGCGAGGACGCGTACCGGGTCGAGAGGTAGTCGGCGCTGCGGGTGAGCAGGTCCGCGTCGAGCTCGGGCGACGCCGCGTGCAGGGCGTCGACCGCCACAGCAGGGTCGGTCATCGCGTCGCGGTACCCGTGCGCGACGGCGGCGAGGAAGGCGCGCACCATCGCCGGGTCGTCGTCCAGGTGGGCCCGGGACGTCGCGATCAGCGGTGTGTACCAGTCAGGGATGCAGTCCGTGTGGTCGATGAACGGGATGGTGGCGACGTCCAGCCCGTCGACGTCACGCAGCCGGATCGTGTCCCACGCGTCGAACACCCAGGCCGTGTCGAACTGGTGCTGGGTCAGCCCGATGCGGAAGTCGTCGCTCGCCAAGGGCGTGAACTCGACGGCGGAGGGGTCTCCGCCGTCGCAGGCGACGAGCTTCTTGATCAGTGCCTCCTCGAGCTCGGACCCGTAGGTGCCGTAGCTGTGCCCGGCCAGGTCGCGCGGTCGGCTGATGCCCGACGAGGCCAACGAGATGAGGCTGGAGGTGTTGTGCTCGATGACGGTGGCGACCGAGACGAGGTCGGCGCCCTGGTCGCGCGCCGGGACGAGCGACTCGGCGACGGTGTAGGCGAAGTCCGCCTTCCCGGCGGCGAGGAGCTGGCTGCCCGAGGTCTCCCCCGGCTCGACGATCGTCACGTCGAGCCCGGCGTCGGCGAAGTAGCCCCGGGCCTGGGCGATGTAGAGGCCGGAGTGGTTGGTGTTGGGCGTCCAGTCGAGGACGACGTCGACGTGCTGCTTCGTCTCGTCGTCGGACGAGGAGGACGACGAGGACGCATCGGCACTGCTGCACGCTGCGAGCAGGGCGACGGCCGCCACGAGGGCGAAGGGTCGGGTACGCATGGGTCTCCTAGGTGGTGGACCGTCGCCACGGCGTGGCCAGCCGGCCGAGCGCGTCGACGATCAGGAACAGGACGCCGGTGAGCACGGCGATGACGACGACGGCCACGAGGATCTGGTCGACGTCGTAGGACTTGCGCGAGCGCTGGATGAAGACGCCGAGCCCGCTGGTGCCGGCCAGGTACTCCGCGACCACGGCCGCCCCGACGACGTACGTCGTCGCGACCCGCAGCCCGCCGAACACCCCCGGGACGGCGGCCGGCAGCCGCACGAGCGCGAACTGGTGCCACCGCCGCCCGCCGAGCCCGGCGACCATGTCGACGTGCGCGCCGTCGACGTCGGACATCGCCGTCACCGCGCTGACCAGCACGGGGAAGAAGACGGTCAGGGCGACGAGCAGCACCTTCGGCAGCAGGCCGAACCCCGCCCACAGGATGAGCAGGGGCGCGAGGACCACCGTCGGCACGGTCTGCGTGACCGTCACGAGCGGGTAGACGGTGTCGGCGACGACAGGGAACGCGGCGATGACGACCGCGAGCAGCATGCCGACGACGGCCCCGAGCACGAGACCGAGCGCAGCCTCCTGCAGCGTCGTGACGACGTGCCCGACGAGCAGGGGCGCGACGCGCACGCCGGTCGCGGCGACCTCCGAGGGCGCGGGCAGGACGAACGGCGGCAGGCCCGAGGCCCGCACGCCGATCTCCCACGCGCCGACGAGGACGGCCGCCGCGACCAGCGGCGCGACGACTCGTCGGCGCGTCACGCCCGGAACTTGCCGACCAGGTCCTGGATGCGGGGACCGTCGTCGGCGCTCGTCTGCGCGACCTTGATCAGGGAGCTCACCCCGGCGGCGCCGGCGGCGGTCGTCGCCTCGTGGACCGCGCGCAGGAGCGGCCAGAGCTGGTCCGGCGTGCCCTCGATGGTGGTGCCCATGGCACCGACCTCGTAGGTCAGGCCCGAGCGTTGGATGACCGCGATGGCGGCATCGACGTAGGCGTAGCGGTCGTCGTCGGTCCCGCTGGGACGCGGCGAGACCTGGATCTGTGCGAGCACGGTGTTCCTCCGGGTGGTCCGGGGTCCACCAGTGGACGGCCGAGCACACGCAGCGGGGGACGGCGCCGGACGTCGACGACCGCCGACGCCGCGCACGTTCGCGCTTCCCTCCGCTGGCATTACCCAGTTCAGGTTCTCGGGTCGACGCGCGCTGACGTGTGTCGCGGCGCGTCCTCTCAGCCCGGCTGTCCCGAGCTCCCCGGCGTTGGCAGGTGCGAACCTACACCTTTCGGGCGCCGCGGAAAGAGCCGGATCCGCACCCTGAACTGGTATCCCGAGGCAAACGGGTGGATTCGCCCGGCCGACGGTGATTGCGCCTGCTTCGCGCCGGTATCCTCGCGTCCGTCGGTCGACCGACGACGGGGGCCGACTGACGCGCCCCTGCCGAACTTTGCAGGGGGACCCCGTGCCACGACGCCTCGCCATATCCATCGCCGCACTCACGTGCCTGAGCCTGATCCCGGCCGGCGCCGCGGCGGCTGCCGTGCCGGCGCCGACCCCGTCTGGCGCCTCGAGCGTCGCCGGAGTCTCCACCACCGCCTCGACGACAGACGGCGTCCTGCGCCTCACGGTCGCCGACGACTTCGACAGCCACGCCTCCCGCACGACCGCGTTCGTGCAGACGGACGCGGGCGACGTGGCGGTTCCGACGTCCCTGGTCGACTCGCTGTCCTCGGGCGACCAGGTCACCGTCGAGCGCGATGCGGCCGGCACGGTCCTCGCGGTCGAGGGCGTCCCGGCCGAGGTCAGCTCCACGGATGGTGCCGAGGCGCTCGGGGCGATCTCCGGTAGCGGCACGCACAACGTCTGGACGGTCCGGGTCAGCTGGACCGGCGGCACGGCCCCGACGACCGCGACCGACCCGCTCGTGTCGAAGCTGGCGTCGTACTACTCGACCATCAGCGCCTCGCGGATCAAGGTCGTCCCGAAGGGCTCGCTGCCGGCAGTGACGATCGCCGCTCCGAACTACGGCGCGACCAACTGCGACGCGACCGCGATCTACGACCGGACGCTCGCGAAGATCGACAAGACCAAGGTGCCGGTCAGCCGCTTCAACCACCTGGTCCTGATCCTCCCCGACCTGCCCGACAGCTGCGGGTGGTGGGGCCTCGGCTCGATCGGCGCGAGCAGCGACGGCCGCTCACGGATCTGGATGAACGGCGCCAAGTCGCTCACGCCCCGCGTCCTGGACCACGAGTTCGGCCACAACCTCGGCCTGCAGCACTCCGACTTCGTCCAGCCCGGCGCCACGTGCACGCTCACGTCGGCCAAGCAGGCGCTCGGCACGGGTTGCTACGACGAGTACGGCGACCCGTGGGACGTCATGGGCGGCGGCGCAGGGACCCCGGACGAGCAGACGGTCGGCTTCATGTCCTCGCCGAACCTCGACCGCATCGGGCAGCTCCCCGCGGCCGAGAAGTACACGGTCCGGTCGACGTCGACCGCCAAGCTCAACGTGAAGCCGGTCGCCTCCGGCAGGGGCCTGCGGCTCATCGCGATCCCGTACGGCACCCGGACCTACACGGTCGAGTACCGGTACGCCGTTCCCGGCTCGCTCGACGCGTGGATCCCCGCCGCCGGCCAGGCCGTGGTCGTGCGGCTGCGCGACCCCAACGTCGACCACGACCTCGTCGTCGACTACCTGAAGGCCAACGAGCCCTTCAGCGTCGCGGGTCTGAAGATCGCCGTGGGATCGACGTCCGCGGGAGGTGCCGACGTCACGGTGACCCGATCCGCCGACAAGTCGGCTCCCGCCATCGGCCGCTACGGCTACTGGAACACCGAGAAGACCTACAACCACGTCGGCACCGTCCTGACCTCGAGCACGCTCGCGACCGGGTACGTGTCCGTCGGCGACGCGGACTCCGGCATCGCCTCCGTCACGCTGTACGTCGACGGCAAGGGTCGCGCCAGCTCGGCCACGCTGGGGACGACCCAGCTCAAGGTGGCCGGCCTGAGCCAGGGCGCTCACAAGTGGCACTTCGTCGTCCGCGACATCTTCAACAACGTCCGCACGACTCCTGACCAGGCCTTCCGCATCGACACCGGCGGCAAGCCGAAGATCACCAAGTCACCGCGCGCCTCGCTCGCCAAGGGAACGGTCTCCTCCAAGACGATCCCTGCCACCGTCGCCTGGTCCGCCAGCGACGGCTGCGGGATCGTGTGGAACTCGGTCGCCGGCAGCAACGGCCTGAGCAGGACGTACTACGGCAAGCCCAAGTCGCTCACGACGCGGGTCAAGGTGGGTACCAACCAGTTCGGCGTCCGCGCGGCCGACTGCCTCTACAACACCACCGCGGCGACCTACGGCCCGAAGACCAAGGCCACGCTCGACAAGCAGTCCAAGCGCAAGGGCTACCACGGCACCTGGACCGCGACGAAGGCGAAGAAGGCCCTCGGCGGGACCGAGCAGGTCACCAAGAAGAAGAAGGCCTACGTCTCCTACAAGGTCAAGGCTCGCAGCATCGGCTGGGTCGCGACCAAGGGCAAGGACCGCGGCAAGGCGGCGGTCTACGTCGACGGCAGGAAGGTCGCCGTGGTGAACCTCTACGCGAAGAAGACCACCTACGCGCAGCAGGTGTTCACCAAGACGTGGACCAAGGCCGGCACGCACACGATCAAGATCGTGAGCCTGACCTCGAAGAAGGTCGGCGTGGACGCGTTCACGCGCCTGTCGTAGTTCCGTCAGGAAGCACACGGGCCCACGTCGCACCTGCCGCGACGTGGGCCCGTGTGCGTTCCCTGTCAGCTCAGCTCACCGGGTACCGCTCCGCACAGTCAGCCAGGGCCTCGAGGTACTCGTCAGCCCGGGGCGATGCCACCTCCAGGTACCAGCCGTCGTCGGTCGCCTCGACCTCCCACCCTGCCGCCGCCAGGCACGGGCGCATGAACCCTGCCCACTTCGCGGCTGGGTAGGTCGACGAGGCGAGGGGCATCGAGTCCTCCTTCGACCCCGGGCGGATGGCGTCGAGGAACGAGGACGTCACGGGCACACCCGACTGGACCACGAACACCGGGCCGGCGCCGAGAGAACCGTCGGCGACCGCCGAGGCGAGCTCCGGTGCCGTGACTGCTGCGCGGGCACCGGCGTCAGCGCCTGCTTCCTGGTCGCCGGCCGCTGGCACCGGCGCCGATCCCGCACTGTCCACCGAGTCCGCGGATCCGAGTCCCCCCAGCAGGCTCGGAACCGCGGCCACGGCAACCACCACCACCCCGCAGGCCGCCACGAGCGCTCCCCCGCCCACGGCCACGCCCCGCACGGCACGGCGACGACGCCCCCGGCGCAGCGCCCGCGGCACGTCGACGGGCACGGCCGGCGCGACGTCCGCCGACCGGGAGCGCAGCGCGGCGGCCCAGGCCTCGTCGTCCATCGGCTCAGTCACCGGAGCCTCCCGGGAGCTCGCCCATCGACGCGCGCAGGCGGTGCAGCCCGCGTGAGGCCTGCGTCTTGACCGTGCCCGCGCTCACGCCGAGATCGTCGGCTACCTCACGTTCGGAGAGCCCGACGAGGTAGCGCAGCACGACGACGCGGCGCTGCTGCGGGCTGAGCTCCGCGAGAGCGCGGACGAGCTCGTCGCGGTGCTCGACCGTGGCTCCCTCGTCGGCGGACGGCTGGTGCGGGACGTCGTCGGGCGCGACCAGGACCTCACGACGACGGCGCCGCCACAGGTCGATCCGCGCGTTGGCCAGCACCCGGCGCGCGTAGGCGAGCGGATCGCCGGCGCGCGCCCGTGGCCAGGCGGTATAGGTCCGCACCAGGGCGGTCTGGACGAGCTCCGCGGCGAGGTGGACGTCGCCCGTCAGGAGCCAGGCCATCCGCCCGAGCTCGGCCTGCGCGGTCGTCGCGAAGGCCGTGAACTCGGCGTCGCGATCTCCCACGACGGGCGGATCGAGCGGCACCGAGGGGTCGGCGGTGGGCACGTCGGCGGCACGCGCCTGCCCGTCGAGCTCCCCCATGAGGACCGTCATACCTGATCACACGTCCCAGAACGTGGATTGGTTGACACCAAAGGGGAGACTTTCTGGCCAGTTGTGCCGTACCGTAGGGCACCGTAGTCGCAGTGCATCGATTGTCATGACCGCCGCGCTCGCCCTGAGTGGGTGTGGCACCACGTTCTCGAGCTCGCTCGGGACGGACGACGACCACCGTGATCACCGGTCCTCGGCCAGTTTGCCGAGGGTTGTCCGACCGTACGACAGAGAAGAGAACGACATGGCCACCGGCACCGTGAAGTGGTTCAACGCCGAGAAGGGCTTCGGCTTCATCGCGCCCGAGGACGGCGGAACCGACGTCTTCGTGCACTACTCCGCGATCACCTCCAGCGGCTACCGCTCGCTCGAGGAGAACCAGAAGGTCGAGTTCGAGACGACCCAGGGCCCCAAGGGTCCCCAGGCCTCGAACGTCACGCCCCTCTGATCCTCGCGATCAGCTGAGCAAAGCCCCCGGCCGGGTTTCCGGTCGGGGGCTTTGCTGCACCCGGGAACTGCTCGCACTCGCGGCTCGTTGCCCTCGTGAATCGTCGGACCACCAGGTCAGATCGTCGGCATCGACCGGCCGGCCATGCACCGCCGACGGAACGACCCCACCGACGGATAGATGGAACGGACTTCATGACGACAGAGACCCCGATGCGACCGCGTGAGCGCGCAGTCAGCGACTTCACCGAGCTGACCAAAGCCGTGCAGGCGGCCGGCCTCATGCGCCGCCGCCCCGGCCACTACACCGCCCGCATCGCCGGTGCCGTGGTCGCGATGGGCGCCCTCATCACCGCGATCGTCCTGGTCGGCGACTCGTGGTGGCAGCTGCTCGTCGCGGCGGGCGCCGCTGTCGTCCTCACCCAGATCGCGTTCCTCGGCCACGATGCCGCGCACCGCCAGATCTGGAACTCCGGCAAGGCGAACACCTGGACCTCCCTGGTGCTCGCGGACCTGTTCGTCGGCCTCTCCTACGGCTGGTGGCAGCACAAGCACACCCGTCACCACGCCAAGCCCAACCAGATCGGCGCGGACCCGGACATCGAGCTCGAGGCTCTGTCACTCACGCCCGAGAAGGCCGCCGCGCGCACGTCGCCGATCGGCCGCTGGTACCTCGCCCACCAGGGCTGGTTCTTCTTCCCGCTGCTCCTGCTCGAGGGCCTGGACCTGCACGTCTCGGCGATCAAGCGCCTGATCAACAAGGACCCCCTCGAGCACCGCGCCGTCGAGGCCGTGATGATCGGCGTCCGGCTCCTGGGTGCGCTCGCGCTCGTCTTCGCCGTGATGTCGCCGGCCAAGGGGCTCGCCTTCTTCGCCATCCAGCTCGGGCTGTTCGGCTTCTACATGGGCGCCTCTTTCGCCCCGAACCACAAGGGCATGCCCCTGCTGCCCAAGGACGCCCGCGTCGACTTCCTGCGCCGCCAGGTGCTGACGAGCCGCAACATCCGGGGCGGCCGCTGGGTCGACGTCCTCATGGGCGGGCTCAACCACCAGGTCGAGCACCACCTGTTCCCGTCGATGCCGCGCGTGACGCTGCGCCGGGCGCAGCCGATCGTCAAGGCGTACTGCGAGAAGCACAACATCCCGTACATGGCGGTGTCGCTGCCCAAGTCCTACGCGATCATCGTGCGCCACCTCAACACCGTCGGGCATCCCGACCGCGACCTGTTCTCCTGCCCCATCACGGCGCTCTACCGCGCCTGACGCGCGCGCACCACGGGAGGGGCTGAGGTCGGCGACGACTTCAGCCCCTCTCGTCGTATCACCCGAAAGAGTGACGACCTCCTCCATCACGGGACGCACCCCGCGCCCTGCGGTGACGACACGAGGAGACAACGATGGCGTTGACGACGACGGCGATCTACCTGATCGGCCGCACCCACCCGGAGATCTTCGAGCTCCTGGGCAACCCCTACGGCCCGTACAAGCTCAAGGGTCGTCTCGCGGCGGCGGAGCTCAACCCGCAGCCGCTCCCGCCCGCCGCGATCAGCACCGGGTTCGCCGCAGCCGGCGAGCTCGTGCGCGGCGCGCTCATCGCCGAACGGTCCGGCAGCCGGTACGCGATCGACTTCGACGACTGGTGCGGCACCCCGCCGAAGCGTCCGCCGTTCACCTGGCCACCGGCGCCGTGGCCCCCGATCCGTGGCGGCTACGCCGACGACTTCTGGGGCGACTACAACCTGGGGTTCGCCGTCGGGCTGGAGGCGAGCGCCGGGATCTGGGCCGGCGCGGGGTTCGCCGACGAGCTCACGGGGCTGCACGACGCGGCCCTCGATCTCGCCGCCAAGGGCGGCGGCAGCACCCGCATCGGGTGAATCCCACAGCCCTCGCGACCGGGCCGGCGCCGGACACGGGCCTGCCCGGCCGCGAGAGCACCTAGACTCACCCCGTGATCTTCAAGGCGGTGGGCGAGGGCAGGCCCTACCCGGACCACGGGCTCGAGACAGCCAAGCAGTGGGCCGAGGTCCCGCCGCGCCAGGTGCGGCTCGACGAGCTCGTCACCACCAAGCGCACGCTCGACCTCGCCGCGCTGCTCGCGGACGACTCCACGTTCTACGGCGACCTGTTCGCCCACGTCGTGCAGTACAAGGGTGTGATGTACCTCGAGGACGGCCTGCACCGGGCCGTCCGGGCCGCCCTGCACCAGCGCCCCATCCTCCACGCACGCGTCCTGGTGATCGAGTGAGCACGGATCCCGACCGCGCCAGGGCCCTGCGCCGGCGCCACATGCACGAGCGGCAGGCCGTCATCTTCGGCATCCTGCTCGCCGCCCTCGCCGTGATCGGGCTCGGCGCCGCGGCCGTCTACACCAACAGCGTCGACCTGCCGTTCTTCAAGGAGCAGTTCGCGGCGGAGCCGACCCCCACGCCGACTCTGGACCCGGTGCCCTGCCCGCCCGAGGACGCGCTGCCGGTCAAGTACAGCAAGGTGAAGGTCAACATCTACAACGGCACCTCGACCGCGGGGCTGGCGGGCCGTACGGCCGACGACGTCGAGGGCCGGGGGTTCAAGGTCGCCGAGACCACCAACGCGCCCGTGACCTACGCCGGCGTCGCGCGGATCAACTTCGGCACCAAGGGGGTCGCCGCGGCGTACACGCTCGCGGCCCACGTCCCGGGCGCGGAGCTCCAGATGGACGCGCGCAAGAACGCGACCGTCGACCTGACCCTCGGGTCGGACTTCACCACGCTGCTCGAGCTCGACAAGGTGACGCTCGACCCCGACGAGCCGCTCGTCGCGCCCGCCAACTGCACGCCGATCGAGGACCTGGCCAAGGCCCAGGCCGCGGCGAAGGCCTCGGCGAAGGCGTCCGCGTCACCGAAGGCCACCGCCAAGAAGTAGCGCGACGGCGCGGGGGCTGCCATGTTGGGAGGGTCAGCCAGATCCCCCGACGCCGGGAGGCGATCATCATGACCACGTCCGACGACGACGTCCGACCTTTCCCTGACCACGTCACGCCTGGCGGTGCTCCGGACCCGGTCGTGGCCACCGCCCCGCAGGCGGACGCCTCTCCGGAGGACGAGAGCGAGGTCGACCGCCTGATGGACGCCGAGGGCAAGGGTGTCTTCCCGGTGGCGGGCGCCGGCGTGGGCACCGTGCCGCCCGTCGCGCCCCGGTAGACGGCCGGGGGCGGGCCGACCGGGCGCACAGCGCGAGCCGCTAGCCTGATCGTCCCGCCCCGGGCCGCCAGGCCCCCGTCGACGGAGGCCGACCTGCGCCGCCTGCTGCACTCCTACGTCGCCGTCTGGGCCGCCTTCGTCCTCGTGCACGGCTGGTTGATGCTGCTGGGCGTCGTCCTCATCCCTGGCCGCGCCTTCTGGGACCTCGACCTGTACCGCTGGTGGATGTGGCAGGGGCTGCACCAGGGCGTCTGGCAGGGCATCGACGTGGCCTGGGTCTACCCGCCGGGCGCGTTGCTGCCGATGCTGGTGGCCGCACTGGGCGGGACGGTCGGCACCGCGGGGTACGCGACCGCGTGGAGCCTGGGCATCACCGCGCTCGACGCGGTCGCCCTGTTCGCCCTCCTGCACACCCCGGCCTGGGCGGGCACCCGCACGACGCGGCACCGCACCACGGCCGGCGCCTGGTGGTGGCTCGCGTTCCTCGCGCTGCTGGGTCCGGTGGCGATGGGTCGGCTCGACGCCGCGGTCGCCCCCGTCGTCGTCGTCGCGCTCGTCCTCGGCCTGCGGCACCCGTGGCTCTCGTCGGCCCTGCTGACAGCCGCGGCCTGGATCAAGGTCGCCCCCGGCGCCCTGCTCGCCCCCCTGTTCCTGGCCGCGCGGCGCCCGTGGCGCGACGTCGTGGCCCCCGCGGCCGCCGTCAGCGTCGCGGTCGTCGCGATCGTCGCGGCGCTCGGCGGGCTGCCCTACCTGACGTCGTTCCTCACCGAGCAGGACCAGCGCGGCCTGCAGCTCGAGGCCGTGGGCGCCACGCCGTGGCTGATCACCAGCCTGTGGTCCGACCAGGTGCTGGTGCACCTCAACGAGCCGCTCGTGACATGGGAGCTGATCGGTCCCGGCACGCAGCTGGCCGCCGACACCCTCGGCGGGCTGTTCTTCCTGGCCCTCGCGGCCGCCTCGGTGTTCCTGTGGTGGCGCCGGCACGAGCTCGACGGGCGGCTGTGGCGCTCGCCGCGCGTGGGTGCCGAGCTGCTCGTGCGCGGCGCGATGCTCATGTCGGTCGTGCTCATCGCCTTCAACAAGGTCGGCTCGCCGCAGTACATCGGCTGGCTCGCACCGCCGGTCGCCGTGGCGCTCGCGCTCAAGCTGCCGCACTGGCGCACGACGGCCCTGCTCGTCGCGGGCATCGCGGGCGCGACCCAGGTCGTGTTCCCGTGGGGCTACGACGGGATCATCGCGGGCCACCCCGCCAACACGCTGGTGCTGGTGGCCCGCAACGTCGCCCTCGTCGTCCTGCTCGTGCACACCGTGCTCGAGCTGCTGCGTCAGCCCGACGACCCCGCGGAGGCCGCCGACGCCGACGCCACGAACGCCAGCAGCGCCGAGCGCGACGTGCCGTCGTCGATCGCCGTGGCCGGCAACGACTCGAGCGCGGTCCAGGCGGCCGACGCGTCGTCCGGGCCCGCGAGCGCCAGGTAGCCCAGCAGGTCGCCCCCGAACATCACGTCGTACCCGTCGGGCGCCGCCTCCTTCACCGAGGCGCGGATCTTGTCGGGCGTGACTCCGACGCCGGCCGTGAGCTGCGCGGGGCTCAGCGGGAGCAGCTGGATGCCGAGCATGGCGCTCGGCTCCGGGCTGAACCACGTGGCCCAGTCGCGCTTGCCGCCCCAGTTGAGGGCGACGACCTCGTGCGCGAACCCGTCCGGGAGCTCCGGGTCGGTCCAGTAGTCGCGCGCCGTCGCGGCCTCGGTCGACAGCAGCCAGGTGGCCTGCGTCTCGAGCGCCTCCTGCCCGGACGCCGCGGCCCACAGGCCGAGCCCGTTCCAGGCGTTGACGGCCTCCGAGCTCGACTCCTGGTTGTTGCCGTCGGCGAACGGGGACGTGCCCGACGCCCAGGAGTGGCCGGCGTACGGGTCGAACGACCGCAGCTCGGGGAACTCGTCGGACGGCGCCGCCGCCGCGATGTCCTCGCCGAGCAGGTCCATCACGTCCTTGACGTCGGCCGCCAGCGTCGGGTCGTCGGCCGCCATCATCCCCGCTGCGGCCAGCAGGTAGCCGTAGTGGAAGTGGTGGTCGTTGAGCTCGTCGGACCCGAACGAGGCCGTGAGCCCGATGATCGAGCGCGCCTTCTCGTCGTACACGACGCAGCGCGCGTCACGCTCCTCGCACCCGTCCGGCTGGCCCCACTCGCGCAGGGTCGCCAGCGTGGTCTTCGTGAGCGCGCTCGCATCGACGTCGAGCTGTCCGGCCAGCCCGATCAGGGTCGCCGCCCGCAGGAGCGACTTGCCGCCGAAGTAGGTGTCCGACGGGAACGCGGGCGTCGCCGCGATGTCCTCCTTCAGGCTCTTCACCAGGGTCGCGCGCTGTTCGTCGGTCAGCGCGTCGACGTCGAACGCCCCGGTGGGGCGCTGCACCGGCACGGTCGAGGCGAGCGTCGACCCGGCGCACAGGCGCAGGTCCCCGTACACGCTCGGGTACGTGCCGAGGTCGCACGCGGTCGCCACCGTGTGGTGCGGCATGAGCACGTGGGCGCTCTCGCCGTCGTCGGCCGTGCGGTACGTCAGCGTGGTGCTCGCCTCGTCGTCGTCCACGCCGTAGGCGACGTCGACGCCGGTGACCGGATGGGTCGCGGCCGCGGCGAGCGTCGCGGCCGCTGCCGGGGCAGGGGCGTCCGGCAGCGCGTACCAGGTCGCGGTCTCGTCCTTGGCGAGCGCGGTGCTCCCGGCGTCGAAGGACGGGCCGACGAAGGCCCACCGCTCACCCGCCGCGGTCGCCGGGCCGTCGGGGGTGGCGGACAGCGCGCCGTCCGTGCGGACGCTGACGTCCCGCGCGGCGGTGAAGGACACGAAGGGCGAGCCCTCCGCGACCACGACGCGGCCGAGCACCGCGCCCGAGCCGTCGAGCAGCTCGACCGTCACGCTGACCGGGTCCGCGGCGCTGATCCGTGCCGAGGCCGCGCCCACGTCCACCGTCACGCCGGGGACGTGCGGTCCCGCGATCGTCTGGGCGGTCACCGTCGGTGTCGGGAGCCCGATCGTGAAGCCGCTGCCCGTGAGCCCGAACGAGAGGGGCTCGGCGAACACCGGCTGCGGCTGCTCGCCGAAGACGAGCCCCGAGTACCAGCGGTTGGTCGGTGGGACCACGCCGTCGGCCAGCCGCACCGGGTCGATCTTCGCGACCGACCGGTGCGGCACCGAGGCGACCAGTGCCGCGGCGTCGATCGTCGGCGGGCTCGCCACCGGAACGGTCGACGTCGCCTGCGCGTCGGGTGGGTCCTGCGACCACGGCGCGCTCACGGCGACGAGCGCCCCCGCCACCCCGAACGTCGCCACGACCGCTCCTGCCACTGCCCACCGGCGCCTGATCATCCGACCACGTCCTTCAGGTAGCCCTTCACCGCATCGGACACGGTCGTCACCACCCCGTCGTTCCGCAGGTGGAGCTGGGCGACGACGGGCGTGCCCGCCGAGACGAGCCCGTCCTGGTCACCCTCGTCGAGCCCGTCGCTGACCACCGTCACCACGGCCTGTGCCTTGCCGTCGACGGTCTCGACCTGGACGCGGTCCACGTGGCCCGCGACGGTCGTCTGGTCGGGCAGCTCGATGCTGACCGCCGCGTCGTCGGGCACCCGGGCGTACTCCTTGGGCGAGAGCGTGTACTCCGCCTGGACGTAGAGCGTGCCGTCGCGCTGGACGGTGGCCAGGTCGGTCGCCGCCTGCACGAACGTGCCCTGGGTCGCCGCGACGGCCGTCACGACCCCCGGTCCGCTCGCGGTGACGACGAGGCGCCCCTCGTCGTCCAGGTGCGTCGTCTCGGGCACGACCGGCGCCTCGCCCGTCGTCGTGTGCAGGCTCGCGGCGTCGATGACGAACAAGGTCTCGCCCTCGCGCACCTCGTCGCCGATCTCCACCGCCTGGTTGACCACGAGGCCGGCGTAGGGGGTGCCCACGTTGTAGGTCTTGCCCAGGATCTGGGCCGAGTCGCTCGTCGCGATGCCGCGGCTCTCGTTGAGCTTGTACGTGGCCAGCGCCGCGATCAGCAGCACCACCACCAGCCCTGCGAGCAGCCGGAACCGCCCCGCCCACGTCATGCCGCACCCGCCGTCGTCAGCGTCGCGACGCGCCTGCCGCGGGGTTCGCGCAACGCTCGTCGCGCCACCTGACCCTCACGCCACGCGGTCACCACGAAGCCTCCGAGGATCACGGTGTTCGTGGCGTTCCAGGCCAGTGCCAGGCTGGGGTACCCGTTGCTCAGGTCCTTCCACGCGCCGACGACGGTCGTCAGGGCGAGGAACACGAAGACGAGCACCTGCGGCTGGATGAACGCGAACGGGGAGCGGTAGGCACCCTTCGAGCCCGTGACGTGCCACGCCTGCTCGCGCTTGAGCACCGCGTTGAGCAGGGCCCGGACGTAGATCGGGAAGGAGACGGCCGCCATCAGCAGCGTCTGCCAGCGGAACGAGCCGAGCGTGTAGAACGCGACCAGCACCTGCATCACGTAGAAGCCCGCGTAGTAGAGCAGCCACGTCGCCGGCGTGATGGTGAGGTTCATCGGCGTGAGGTTGAAGAAGATCTGCAGCGGCGGGACCATGATCAGCAGCAGGGGCGCGATGCCCGTGAGGTAGAACGTCGCCGTCACCGTGTACTGCAGGCGCTGGTCGATCGTGAGCTTGCGCCGGGGCGACATCGGGTTGTGGGTGAGCATGATCTCGAACCCGCCCGTCGCCCAGCGCAGCTGCTGCTTGGTGTACGCCTCGACGGTCTCCGGGGTGTCCCCGACCGCGAGCTCCTGGGGGATGTAGATCGTCCGCCACCCCTTCTCGTGCAGCATCAGCGAGGTCCAGACGTCCTCCGACTTCGAGTCGGAGTAGATCCCGCCGACGTCGTTGATCGCGGCACGCCGGAAGATCACGTTGGTCCCGACGCAGAACGCGGCGTTGAACCGGTTCCGGCCGGGCTGGATGAAGCGGTAGAACACCGCCTGCATGTAGCCCGCGCCCTTGCTGACGACCGTGTCGAGGTTGCCGTAGGCCTGCGGGGTCTGGACGAAGGCCACGTCCTTGGCCGCGAAGAAGGGCACCGTCTCGTGCAGGAACTCCGGCTTGGGCACGAAGTCCGCGTCGAAGACGACGAACAGCTCGCCGCGCGTGATGGACAGCGCGTGGTTGATGTTCCCCGCCTTCGCGCCGTTGCTCGACAGGCGCCGGACGTAGCGGGCGCCGAGCTCGGCCGCCAGCGCGGCGACCTCGTCGGACCGGCCGTCGTCGAGCACCCAGGTCTCGTGGTGACCGTGCATCGCGAGCGCCGCGGTGACCGTGCGGCGGATGGTGCCGAGGTCCTCGCCGTAGGTGGTGATGAAGACGTCGATCGTGACGGTCCGGCCGTCCAGCGACATCGTCCAGTCCTGCGGCCTCGACTCGGTGTGCAGCTGGAGGATCTCCTCCAGGCCGTACAACCGGTCCTGGGCGTGGTGGAACGAGAAACCGCGCGGGTCGTAGCCCGAGGCCAGGACGGTCCACATCGCCAGCAGCGCGTGGAACACGAGCACCGACTCGGCGGCGATCACCATGACGTAGGGCAGCCAGTCACCCCGGTTGCCCGGGTTGAGCAGGAAGATCGCGTAGACGACGATCCCCGCGCTGGCGAGAAGGACGAGGAGGACCATCGACGGGCTCTGCGCCGTCTCGGTCTCACGGGCGCGAGCCGGGCGCGCCTGCGGCTGGTCGGTCCTGCGTGGCTCGATGAAGAGTCGGTCGAACGTGGTGCTCATAGCTGGGCCCCCGTCGCTTGGGCGGGCCCGGAGGGCCCACCTCTGCCGTGACGACGGCCGCGATGGCGCCAACCCCTCGACGTACGCCTGGCGTTGCGTCATCGCGGGGGATGCGAACGACGGTACGGAGGCATGCCGAGGCTGTCCACCAACGTGGAGTGTGCGCCAGGTCACACGTCGGTGAACGCCCCGGACATCGTCGGGGGCAGTTGCTCAGGCGAGCTGTGGGGCGATCTCGTTCGCGACGAACTCCAGGTGGTCGAGGTCGTGCAGGTCCAGGACCTGCAGGTACGCACGCTTCACGCCCTTCTCCTGCAACGCGCCCAGTCGGTCGACGACCTCGCTCGCGGTGCCACCGAAACCGTCGGCACGCATCTGCTCGGGGTCGCGACCGATGGCGGCCGCGCGGCGATTCACCCCCTGCTCATCGGCAGCCGTGCACAGGACGTGAGCGATCGAGAGGGTCAGGGTGCTCGGGTCGCGGCCGGCCTCGTCGAGCGCGGTGCGGATCGCCGACAGGCGCCCGTCGACGGCGTCGGCGTCGGGGAAGACGAGGTTGAACTCGTCGGCGAACCGGGCCGCGAGCGCGGGCGTGCGGCGCGGGCCGGAGCCGCCGATGACGACCGGGATCTTCGCCTGCACCGGCTTGGGCAGCGCCGGGGAGTCGACGAGCGAGTAGTGCTCGCCGGCGTGGCTGAACGTCTCGCCCAGCGGGGTCCCCCAGAGGCCGGTGACGATCTCGAGCTGCTCCTCGAGCATCCCGAACCGCTTGGCCGGGAACGGGATGCCGTACGCGGCGTGCTCGCGCTCGAACCAGCCCGTGCCGAGGCCCAGCTCGACGCGCCCGCCGGACATCTGGTCCACCTGGGCGACCTGGATCGCGAGGATGCCCGGGTGCCGGTAGGTGACCGACGAGACGAGCGTGCCGAGGCGGATGCGGCTCGTCTCGCGCGCGAGGCCGGCGAGCGTCGTCCACGCGTCCGTGGGGCCCGGCAGGCCGTCGCCGTCACCCATCGACAGGTAGTGGTCGGAGCGGAAGAAGGCGTCGAACCCGAGGTCCTCGGTGGCCTTCGCGACCGCCAGGAGGTCGTCGTACGTGGCGCCCTGCTGGGGCTCGGTGAAGATGCGCAGTTCCATGTCCTCCACCTTCGCACGGCGGGCGTGGGTGACCGTGCGTAGCGTGGCGGCGTGGACGCACCCGTGGTGGACCTGACCTCGCTCGACTACGCGCTCGCCGTCGCGGACTGGCGGCTGCGCGTCGCGCGCATCTACGCGGCCGTGCGCGCCTCGGAGGATCCCGCGGACGCGCACGCCGGCTGGGTCGCCGCGCGTGACGAGCTGTTCGCGACGCATCCGGCCTCGCCGATCCTCGACCAGGAGTCGTTCGCCGGGCTCGACGTCGCGCCGTACGACCCCTCGATGCGGTTCGTCGTCCCGGTGCTGCCCGACGAGCCGCGCCGCATGGACGTGCCGACCGGGACCGACGGCGTGGTGCCGTTCGAGCGGCTCGGGCGCGTGGAGCTGCCCGGCGTCGGCTCGCTCGCCGTGTGGGCGCTGCGCTCCTACGGCGGCGGCCTGTTCGTGCCGGTCAGGGACGCCCTCGCGGGCCGGCCGGGCGGCACGTACGGCGGCGGCCGCTACCTGCTGGACACGAGCAAGAGCGCGCACCTGGGGGCGTCCGACGAGGGCCTCATGGTGGATCTCAACTTCGCGTACAACCCGTCGTGCGCGTACGACCCGGCGTGGGCATGCCCGCTCGCGCAGGCCGAGAACACCGTGCCCGTCGGGCTGGACGTCGGCGAGCGCGCGAAGGTGCGGACCGCATGAGCGCGATCACCTCGATGTGGGCCTGGGACAACCCGGTCCCCGCCTCGGTCGACGCGCGCGGCCGGGGCTACGCGCCAGCCGCGCCGGACGAGCTCGTCGCGTTCGCCCGGGCGCGTGGCCTGACCCGGGTGATGCTCTCCGCGCCCTGGGCGGCCGACGAGGGGCCGGTCGGCGACTGGTTCACCGCGGCGGTCGACGCGCTCACGCGCGCCGGGGTCACCGTCTCGGCGCTCGGCGGCGACCCCGGCTGGCTCGGGACGCCGCAGCTGGCCGTGCAGTGGTCCCGCGCCGCGCGCGCCGCGGGTGCGACCGCGATCCAGCTCGACGTCGAGCCCTGGGTCCTGCCCGCCTGGCAGTCCGACCAGGCCGGTTCGGTGCGACGGTGGCTCGCGCTGCTCGACGCGGTGCGCCTCGACGTCGCGGGCGCGGAGCTCGGGATCGACTGCCCGTGGTGGCTCGCCTCGACCACGCACGGCGACGGCACCGTGCTGGACGCCGTCCTGCCCCGCGCGGACCGGATCGGCGTCGTCGCGTTCGCCGACCACGCGGCCGGGCCGGACGGGATCGTCACCCTGGCCTCCCCCGCCGCGCTCGCGTGCGGGATGCCGTTCACCATCGGCGTCGAGACCGACACCCCGGAGATCGCGGGCGGCGCGCAGTTCACGTTCTACGACGAGGGGCCGGACGCGCTCGAGCGCGAGGCTGCGCTGGTCGGCGACGCGTTCGCCGACGTCCCGGGGTACGAGGGCGTCAGCGTCGAGCACCACCGCGCGTGGCGGTCGCTGCTGGGGATCTGAGCGCGCGCCTCACCGCTTCTTGGGCACGGCGAGCGCGGCCGAGGTGCGCGACGCCGTGCCGTACTCGGCCTTGGTGGCGGTCGCACGGACGGTCAGCTTCTTGCCTCGGTCGGCCGCGGTGACGGTGTAGGTGCGCTTCGTCGCCTTCGTGATCGCCTTGCCGTTCCGGTACCAGCGGTAGCGGACGGAGTCGGCGTGGGGCGACCACTTTCCCGCCGTCGCGCCGGCCGCGGTGAGCTTGGTGCCGACGGCCGCCTTCTTCACGCCCGACGGCAATGTGATCGTCGGCCTGGGCTTCTTCGCGAACGCGTGCAGGACCGTGCGCACGCCGCGGAGCTGGAGCACGGCGGACCGCTTGCCGGGGCCGTTGGCGATCGTCAGGACGCGCAGCACCTTCCCGGCGCTGTCCTTCGGCAGCGTGACCGACTTCCCGGTCCGGAGCTTCTTCCACGTCCCGTCGGTGCCGCGCAGCTGCCACAGGTAGGTCAACGTCGTCGGCTTCGGCGAGAGCTTGCCGCCCACCGCCCAGGCCCGCAGGCTCGCCGTGACCTTGACGCCGGCGACGGGCTCGCGGTCGAGGCTCACGTCGAGGTCGCCGACGTGGGAGCCGTACCCGGTCGGTACGGACTTCGAGCCGGCCGGCGCGGCCATGTACCCGGCCCAGGTCGGGCTCGTGAACCCCTTCGCGCCCTTCGGGTAGTAGACGATCAGACCGTTGCCGATCCCGAACGGGGCGATCCCGTTGTACCCGCAGCCGCCGGGCGAGCAGACGTAGTCGCCGAGCTCGCCCATCTGGGGCGCCGCGCCACGGAAGGTGACCTTGCGCAGGGAGTACTTCCAGGCCTCACCGGCGATCTCGTCCTGGTTCAGCGCGTTGGTGCCGATCCACGTGACGCTGGCCGGGATGACGAACGACGTGATCCGGTTGCCGTAGAAGGCGTAGTCCTCGATCGAGACCACGCCGGACGGGATCGAGACCTTCGTCGCCGGCACCGGAGACCGGCCGGGCAGCACGTAGTCGACCGGCCCGGCGAAGGCCGCGCGCCCGATGGTGGTCACGCGGTACGTCGCGCCCCGGGTGGTGATCTTGCCGGGCACGGTGATCGTCGTCCTGCGCTTCCCGCTCCAGCCCTTCAGCGTCGCGGTGTGCTGCTGGGGGTCCAGGACGTAGGTGAACGCCCCGACCGCGACTCCCGACGACGCTCCGGCAGCCGTCTGAGCGGGTGCCGTCACGCCGACCAGGACGAGCGCGGCAGCCACCAGGCCGGGGAGGAGCCGACGGGCGACGGGTCGTCTCGGGGTGCTCATGGGGGAAATCTAGGGGCGCGGGGCGCCTGCCTCGCCAAGATCTGCGGGTGAATGCGTCAGGGGCGCTGGCAGGACGGGCAGAAGTAGAGCTTGCGGGTCGCCATCTCCTCGACCACCACGGTCGTGCCGCACACCCGGCACGGCAGGCCGTCGCGCTTGTAGACCCAGTGCCGCTCGCCCGGGTCCGCCAGGGCCGCGGCCCGCCCGGCGTCGTCGAGGTCCTCGCGCGTGATCATCGCGCCGTCGCGGATGCCGTCCGCGAGCAGCCCCGCCCAGTCGGCCCACAGCGCGCGCACCACGTCGCGCGGGACCGCGCGGCCGGGGGTGTGCGCGTCGAGCCTGGCGCGGAAGAGCAGCTCGGCCCGGTAGATGTTGCCGATGCCCGCGACGACGCTCTGGTCCATGAGCAGCTGGCCCACCGCGACTCCGCGGCCCCCGACCCGCGCGACGACGACCTCGCCCGCGGCCGCCAGGTCGTCGGTGCTCGCCGGGTCGGGACCGAGCCGGTCGACCACCGCCTGCGCCTCGTCGGGCCCCAGCACCTCGCACGCCGACGGGCCGCGCA
Organism: Cellulomonas sp. PhB150; assembly: GCF_003755175.1. Lineage (GTDB taxonomy): Bacteria > Actinomycetota > Actinomycetes > Actinomycetales > Cellulomonadaceae > Cellulomonas. The sequence continues at coordinate 84,746 of NZ_RKHX01000004.1, forward strand.
GGTCCGCGACCGACTCGGGCGCGGCCAGCCGCACGCGCACCTGCCCGACGGGCTCCGGCGGGAAAGGCGCGAGCAGCCCGCCCTCGTCGGCCGGGGACTCGCGCTCGTCCTCACCCATCCGCACCGCACGCCGCAACCGCGGCGCCCCCATGCTCCCGAGCGCCGCCTGGCCCGCCACGATCGGCGCGATCCGTCCGTAGAAGTCCCACGCGCCGTAGAGCCCGAGGTGCACGCGCAGCACGTCGCCGGAGCCGAACGTGCAGAACAGCTGCTTGCCGACGGCGTGCGCCTCGACCATCGTCTGCCCGTCGAGCCGGGCCGCCCCCGCGGCGAACCGCCCCTGCGGCGAGGTCACGGCGAGCGCGTGCCCGACGAAGTCGGCCGAGACCTGCCGGGCGATGCGGTGGACGGTATGACCTTCGGGCACCGGGCCACGCTACGGGTCGGTCAGGCGACGTGCAGGACCTTGGCCAGCGGGGTGCCGGTCGGCGGGGTGACCGGGGCGGGGGCCGGGGTCTGCGCCGCGGCCTCCAGCACGTCGGTGATCTCCGGCCCGATCAGCTCGTACCGCTCCAGCAGCGCATCGCGCAGCGCCTCGACGAGGTGCCGGTTGCGGCTCAGGAGCCGGCGGACGTGGCTGCGCGCGTCGTCGAGGACCGTCTCCAGGCTCTCCCGGGCTGCGGCGTCCGACAGCACCGCGGAGACCAGGTCGTGCTGGGTCGCCGCGAAGGACACGAGCGAGCCGGTCATGCCGGCCGCGCCGACCATCTGGGCGGCGGTCCGGGTGGCCGACGCGAGGTCGGAGGCCGGTCCGGTGGACGTCTGGCCGAAGAACAGCTCCTCGGCGACCCAGCCGCCCATCGCGATCTGCACGAGGGAGTTGAGGTCGTAGTGCGAGTGCGTCCAGACCTCCTCGCAGTCGTCGTGCGCGAGCAGGCCCAGGGCTTCGCCGCGCCGGACGATCGTGAGGACCTCGAGCGTGCGGTTCGGGGCGACGAGCCACGCGACCGTCGCGTGCCCGGCCTCGTGCGTGGCGATGAGCTCCTGCTCGGCGGCCGTGTAGCGCACGGGCTGGCCGATGCCGCCCATCTCCGTGATGCGCGCCTGCTCGACGTCGTGGAACGACATCTCGAGCGACCCGCGGCGCAGGGCGTTGACCAGGGCCTCGTCGAGCAGGTGCTCGACCATCACCGGGGTCCAGCCGTTGGTGGCCGCGGCGACGCGGTCCCGCAGGACGGGCTCGTCGAGCTCGGCGTCGTGCGCGCGCCGGGCCAGGAAGTGGTCGACCAGCTCGCGCCGGCCCAGCGCGTCCGGCGTCGAGAAGGTCAGGTGCCGGTCGAACCGGCCCGGGCGCAGCAGGGCCGGGTCGAGCGAGTCGGCACGGTTCGTCGCGGCGATGAGCAGGATCGGCGCACGGCCGGGCTTGCGCTGCTGGATCTGGCGGTGCGCGGGCAGGAACAGGTTCACGCGCGCGACGAGGCGGTTGTACATCTTGTCGCCGCCGGTCGGCTCGTCGAACGACTGCATCTGCACGAGCAGCTCGTTGACCACCCCGCCGGTTCCCTCGGAGACCACCTGGTTGGTGACCAGCCCGCGGTGGAAGCCCTGCATCGGCGAGGCGGTCATGGCCGAGGCCATCCCCCCGCGGCGCATGGCGATCGCGTCGATCTCCTCGATGAAGCCGATCGCCCCACCCTCGGCGCGCGCGGCCTTGCGCAGCGCCTTGAAGTACGAGCGGATCTTCTTGGCGGTGGCCCCGTAGTACATCGACTGGAACGACGTCGCGGAGACGAACAGGAACGGCACGCCGGCCTCGGCGGCCATGGCCTTGGCGGTCATCGTCTTGCCCGTGCCCGGCAGCCCCTCGAACAGCAGGCCGCGGCGCGGCGAGCCACCCATCTGGTCGGCGAACCGGCGGTGGGTCTGGAACAGGTCGATCGAGCGGCGCACGTCCTCCTTGACCGGGTCGATGCCGACCACGTCGTCCAGGGCGACGTCGATCTGCTCGGGCCGGTAGGTCAGGTGCGGCGAGCGACCGCCGCCCATCTGGGTGCCGACGACGACCAGCAGCATGATCGCGAAGAACACGATGATCGTCAGCAGGAACGGGTCCACGTGCGGCAGCGGCGGGATGACCGACCAGCCGGCGAACGCGCCACCGATGACGTACGCCTCGACGAGCAGCACCACCACCGCGAGCCGGTAGAACCGTCGGCGGCGCATGCGCTCCCGGTCGAGCGCGATGTCGTGCGCTCCCTGGCGGATGGGGGAGACGAGCTCTTCGGCCACGAGGTGTGTGTCCTTTCGTGCTGGTCAGGGCGGACACCCCATCGTCCGGTCGCCACCGGGAACCGGCAAGATCGGACATATCGGACCACCCGAACGGGCTAACCGGCGCGCAGGGCCCCGCCGAGCGCCTCGACCTCGCCATCGGTGAGCCCCAAGCCGTCGCGCAGGTACGCGTCGAACGAGCCGTAGGACTCGTCGACCTGGTCGAACGCGGCCTGCAGGTACTCGGCCCGGACCTCGAGGAACGGGGCCAGCGCGTCGGGGTCTCCCCCGGACGCCGCGAACTGCTCGAGCAGCGGCGCGTAGGCGGCGCGTACGGCGGGGTTGACGGCGAGGTACTCCTCGTCCGCCTCCTCGCGCGTGACGCCTGCAGCGAGCAGCAGGATGGTCGCCGCCCAGCCGGTGCGGTCCTTGCCGGCCGTGCAGTGGAACAGCACCGGGAGCCGGTCGGGGTCGATCACGAGCCGCACGAGCTGGGCGTAGGCGGCGCGCGCCGCGGCGCTGGTGACGAAGCTCCGGTAGGTCGACTGCATCTGGCCCGCGACGTCGAGACCCTCGATCCGGCCCCCGTGCTCCTCGAACAGGGTGGCGACCTGCGCGGCCGCGCCCGTCGACAGGTCGGCGAGGACGTCGAGCTCGACCAGCTGGGCGCCGGCGGGAACGCGGTCCGGCCGCGCCGCGCGCTCGGCGCCGGTGCGCAGGTCGACGACCGTGCGGACCGCCAGTGCGGCGAGGTCGGGGTCGTCGACGACGGCCTCGTCGGCCAGCTCCGCCGAGCGGTACGCGACACCGGTGGCGACGAGCCCGCCGTCGCTCGTCGGGCGCCCCCCGATGTCGCGGAGGTTGCCGAGGTGGGCCGACTCGATGCGGTGCAGGTCCGTCATGACCGCAGCCTAGACAGGCGTCACGCGCTGACGGCGAGCGCCCCCCGGGCGGCGAGCCCCAGCGTGTCGCGCAGCGTCGTGCCCGGGTAGGCATCGCGGAACAGGCCCGCGGCACGCAGCGCCGGGACCGTGTGCTCGACGAGCTCGCTCAGATCCGTTCGCAGCGACGCGGGGCGCAGCGTGAAGCCGTCGCCAGCGCCCGTCCCGACCCACTCGCCGACGAGGTCCGCCAGGCCGGTCGCGGTGCCGGCGTAGACCAGCGATCCGGCGTCCCCCGCGACACCCTCGAGCTCGGCGAGCAGCTCGAGCCTCGCCTGGGCGCTCGCCTCGTTGGTCGCGAGCACGACGAACGCGTCGACGAGCACGCGCACGTCGCGAGGGTCGCGGCCGGCGCCGGCCACGGCGTCGAGCACCTGCGCGCTCAGGCGCTGCGCATCCTCCCGGGTCGTCGCGCGGATCCGCACGACGTCCGCGAACCGGGCCGCCACGTCGAGCGTCCCGGTGTCGCCGAGCCGCACGACCACCGGCGGCCGCCCCTGCGGAGGCGGCGGCGTGATCGTGCGGGCGCTCGCCGCGAAGTGGATGCCCTCGACGTCCACGTACCGTCCGCGGCCCGGGTCGACCGGTGTCGGCACCGCGCCCTCCCAGCGGTCCCAGGCGCGCTGCACCTGCTCCGCGGCGACGTCGATGCGGTGGCCGGGCGTCGCGCCGCCTCCGACCTGCCACGCCGCGCGCCCGCCGGACGCCCGGTCGATCGACGCGACGGCCTGGGCCACGTCACGCGGGTCGGTGTGCTGCGTGCCCACGCTCGCCACCAGCCCGACCCGTCGCGTGCGCGGCCCGAGCCGGGCGGCGATCAGGGCCGGGTCGAGCCGACCGCGCAGGGTCGTGTTGCGCGAGGCCTGCAGCGTGAAGTCGTCGTCGAACAGCACGAAGTCGAGCGTCCCGCGCTCGGCGAGCTCGACCAGCTCGATCAGGTGGGCGCCGTCGAACGGCCGGGCCGCCGTGGAGCCGACGTCCTTCCAGGAGGCGGCGCGGGCCCGGGTCTCCGTGAGGTCGAGGCCGAGGTGGGCGTGGGTGTGCGTCGGGAGAGTCATGGCCGATCCAGTTCGTCGCGAGGGGGCGCGCACGCGCTCGCTCAGCGGCGAGGGGCGCGGGTGGTCGTCGGTTCAGCGACAACAGCGACAACAGGCGAGAGGCATGGAGACGGCAACCAAGGCGCATCTCCCCTCTCGTTAATCCCGACTGGATCGGTACGAAATGTATCCGGGCCCCCGAGTGGCTGTCAACGCGTGTCCACGCCCCACGCCCAGCCCTGCCTCCCCGCCGAGAACGAGCGCCCGGAGCGAGAACGACCGCGCCGAACGGTCGTTCTCACCCCGGAGGGTCGGTCTCGAGGATCGACGCACCGCCGCGTGGCGACAGTCAGGTGGCGAGGCGGCGGGTGACCGGGAGGCGGGAACGCGTCAGGAGGTAGGCGCCGACGATCGTCACGAGCGGGACTCCGACGAGGATGGCGACGACCTGGGGCCACGGAACGGTCACGGGCAGACGGCTCGCGCCGTCGAATCCCTCGTAGGAGTGGACCAGCACCCACCCCAGCACCAGGCCGGTCATGGTGCCCAGACCCACACCGAGCAGGACGATGACCGCACTCTGCGCAGCCGAGACCCGACGGCGAGTACGCGGGCTCGCGCCGACCGCCGCGAGCGTCGCGAGGTCCGGCCGGAACTCCGCGGCGGCGAGTGCCATCGCGAGGCCCGTCGCGCCGAGGCCCACGACCAGCGCGGCGATCACCAGGATCCAGAGCATGAGCGGGGTCTGCCCCTCATACCCGCGCTCGACGTCGATGCGGGCGCCGTCGCCGGACACGGCCGCGCGCGCGGCCACCTCCGCGGCCTGCGTCGGCGACTCGGCCGACGTCAGCACGAACCCGCTCGGGAGCGCCTCGACCCCCATCCGGTGGGCCACCTCGGGCGTGAGGACGATGTCGAACTGGCCGAGTCGTTCGGTCGGCACGGCGGGGACGACGAGGAGCGCGGGCTCCGTCTCGGAGTCACCCCCCTCCTGCAGGATCGCCAGGTGCGCTGTGCCATCCGGCCACACGGCACGCCGGTTCACCAGGACCTTGCCGCTCCGGAGCGCGGTGCTTGCCGCCTCTGCGCCTGGCAGGTTCAGGGCATCGACCGTCGTGCCGTCGTCGACGAGAACGTTGTCCGAGGTCATCCCGCCGCCGCCGAAGGCGAGCGAGTACGAACCTTCGTCGACGCACGTCGGGTCGATGCTGCCGTCCGGGCGCTGGCACGCCTGCTCGGCCGGGACCTGGGCGATGACGCCCACTCCCGGCGCGACCGGCCGGCCGAGAACGACGTCCGCGCTCCCGGTCGCGCCGACCGCGAGCGCCGCGGACCGCTCGATCTCCTGGGCCGCCGCCGCATCGGGCGGGTCCAGCGGGTCGCCCCACTCGTCGGAGGCTGCGAACGAGACGAGCGTCGTGCCGACCGCTGCGAGCGGGTGGTAGTGGGCCTCTTCGTCTGCGGTCCGCGAGTCCATGTACACACCGGCCGCGACGACACCCGCCACGGCGGCGATCACCGCCGCGATCGCCGGGGCGGTCCGGCCGCGCTGGCGCGCCGCATCGCGCATCGCGAGGCGCCCAGCGACGCCGGCTCGCGGCGCGAGTCGGCCGACGAGGGTGAGGAGCCCACCTGAAGCTGCGACCACACCCACCTGGATGAGCACGACACCCACGACGACGAGCGTCTTCGTGCTCTCGGCGGCTCCCGCGACGGCGGCCGCGAGGCCGAGGACGAGGAACGCGAGCCCGACGAAGGGGACCCGCGGATGCGGATACGCCTCGGCCCGTCGGCCCGCGAGCGCCGCGACCACGTCGACCCGCGCAGCCTTCCGGGCGGGGAGCCACGCCGCGGCGACCGCGATGAGCACGCCCAGCACGACGAACCCACCGATCATCAGCCACGGCACACGCAGCTCGGGGAAGCCCGTAGAACCCCGCGCGACCGCGACCTGCCGGATGACCGCCCCACCGACCACGCCGATCACCGCACCCCCGGCGGCGGCGGCAAGCCCGATGACCACGCCGCCGAGCAGGACCACCTGCCGCAGCGTGCGGCGCTCACCGCCGGCGGCGGCGATCACCGCGAGCTGACGCTGGGCGCGGCGCGCGCCGACCGCGAAGGCCGGCCCCACGAGCAGCACGACCTCGAGCAGCCCCATCGCGATCGCCGCGGCGACGACCGCGAGAGTCCCGTTCGCGACCGGGTCGTTCACGTCGTCCACCTCGGCCACGGACTGAGGCGTCGGCGGCGGGTCGAGGACGACAGCACGGCTGGTCACCACGATCCCGTCACGGTTGAGCTCGCCGACGGTCGCCCAGTCGACGGGCTCGTCGCCCAGCACGTACCAGCCATTGGGGAAGCCAGGCGCGTCGAACGATCCGTCGACCGTCAGCAGGTCGGACGTGGTCCCGTTCGAGTTCGTCGGACCGCTGGTGATGCCCGTGACGGTGAAAGGCCCCAGGTCACCCGACGCGATGCTGGCTCGTAGTTCATCGCCAACCCGGGCTCCGAGGTCCTCGGCGACGTGGTCCGGCAGCGAGACCTGCCCAGGCACGCGGGGCCATGCGCCCTCGACCAAGGTCGACGTGGCCAGGGCGGCGAGGTCGGCACCCGGGACGGTCTGCACCTCACCGTCGTACCTGCCCGCCGACCCAGCGAGGACGACGTGCGTCAGGTGGAAGGGCACGACTCGATCGCCCGCGGGCAGCGCCTGTGCCAAGCGCTTCGCCGCTGTGGGGGCATCGAGCGGCGCCTCGTGCACCGATCCTGTTGGGATCGTCTGCCAGCCCCACGGATCCTGCTCGATCGATGCTCCGTACACCGACACGCCCACCAGCGCCTGCGCCGTCGGCCCCAGGTTGTTCAGGGCCTCGCGCTGGTGGGTGAGCACCGTCGACTGCACCAGCACCGCCCCGCCCGACGCCACCAGCACCGGCAGCCCCACCATCGCCACCACCAACGCCGTCCGGCCCCTGCTCCGGACGGCATCACGGCGGGCGATGCGGGCGGTGGCCCGCATCGCGACGAACCAGCGGCGCATCAGTACGTACCCGCGGCCTGCAGCGACCAGGGCTCCAGGCGACGGCCGGTCCCGTCCACCACCACGCCGTCCCGCAGGAACACGGTCCGGTCGGCCCACGCGGCGAACCGCGGCTCGTGCGTGACCAGCAGGCCGGCCGCACCCGCGTCGATGCGGGCGCGGAGCACGCGCATGATGTCCTCGCCGGTGGTGGAGTCGAGTGCGCCGGTGGGCTCGTCGGCCAGGACCAGGCGACGGGGGCCGACGAGGGCGCGGGCGATCGCGACCCGCTGCTGCTGGCCGCCCGACATCTCGTCGGGGAACCGGTCCGCGAGGTGGTCGACGCCGACCTCGCGCAGCGCGGCGCGGGCCTCGGCGCGGGCGGTGCGGCCGCCGATGCCGTCGAGCTCGCGCGGCAGCGAGACGTTCTCGGCCGCGGTCAGCGCGGGGATGAGGTTGAAGTCCTGGAACACGTAGCCGACCGAGCGGCGGCGCAGCCGGGCGCGGGCGCGCGCGTCGAGCGCACTGAGCTCGTCGCCGGCCAGGGTGACCGAGCCGGTGGTCGGGGTGTCGAGGCCGCCGACGATGTTGAGGAGCGTGGACTTGCCCGAACCCGAGGCGCCCATCACCGCGACCAGCTCGCCGAGGCGGATGTCGAGGTCGACGCCGTCGAGGGCTCGCACCGCCGTGGAGCCCTCGCCGTGGACGCGGGTCACGCCGCGGGCCGTGAGCAGCACCGGGCCGAGCTGGCGGCCGGTCATCGGGTCACCCGCGTGGGCTCGTCGGCCGCGACGGCCGGACGGGTCGGCTGGGCCGCCGCACGGGCGACCCGGGCCTCGACGTGGTCGAGCCAGCGCACCTCGGCCTCCGCGGCGAACACCAGGTTGTCCAGCACGAGCGACCACGCGAGGTCGTCGGACGCCGGACCGGCCGCGGGCAGGTCGGCCTTGAGCCGGGTCAGGTCGGTCAGCGCGCGCATCGTCTCCGTGCGCTGCGCCTGGACGATCGCCGTGACGTCCACGTCGGGCGCCGTGACCGCGAGCGCGAGCTTGATGCTCAGCTCGTCGCGCTGCGGAGCGGTCCGGACGACGGGCGTCGACCACCACTCACCCAGCGCGACCCGGCCGGCCTCGGTGGGTGCGTAGGCCGGCGGCTCGGTGTCCGCGACGGGCTCGACGAGTCCGTCGCGGACCAGGCGGTCGAGCGTCGTCGAGACCTGACCCATGTTGAGCGGCCACGTGCCGCCGGTGCGCGCCTCGAACTGCTGGCGCAGCTGGTACGCGTGCATCGGCTCCTGCGCGAGCAGCGCGAGCATCCCCTGCCGGACGGACATCGTTCCCCCTGTGGTTACGCGGTAACTCGTGCGACGGAAGTTACGCAGTAACCCCTGTCGCGTCAAGCACCCCGCCCGCTACCGTGTCGCCACCGAGCCACAGGGGGCCGAGCCATGACCGTCGTCGACGCACCTACCGCAGCCGCACCGCCGCGCGTCCGCTCCCGCCGGGGCTGGATCGCCGCCGCCGCCGTCGGTGTCGCCGCAGTCGGCACCGGCCTGGTGCTCAACAGCCTCGTCACGCCGCACGTCGGGCCGGGGACGACGCTGCAGTACGAGGGCACTGCCGCCTCGATGGGCGACTCCCCGCGGCAGGTCACGGTGGACGCCCCGGCAGACGGCACCAGCGACGGGCAGTGGTCGTTCGTGAACGACGGCAGCCGCACCATCAGCGTCCGCGTCGCGGACGTCCAGCCGCAGACCGAGCCGGCGATCCATTTCGAGGCGCGGGTGGCGGCGCTGGGCACCGCGACGCGGATCTCCGGGGACCAGGTGACCGTTCCCCCCGGTGCGGAGTTCGGGGTCACGTACTCGTTCGGCCCCGGTTGCACGCCGATGGACGAGCACACGGTCGTGGGCGTGGACCGGGTCAGGCTCGAGGTGACGACGCTCGGCGTCATGCGCACGGTCGACGCGGTGAGCGACACGGTCGTCGCGTACCGGAACTCGGCGGGGTACGTCCCGCCGGCGAGCTGCACGAGCTGAAACCGCCCCGGGCGCGTCCGGGGGGCGCTACCGTGTCGCCAGGCACGGGAGCAGGGGGAAGAACGTGACCATGATCGATACCGCCGTCGCGCCCGTCGCGGCGCCACCGCGAGGCCGACACCGTCGCCGCTGGATCGCCGTTGCCGTCGCCGCGGGGCTGACCGTCGCCGCGGTCTCGGCATGGCTGGTCGTCGGGCTCACGCCGCACCTGGTCAACGGCTCGGTCTCGGCACCCGATCCCGAGGCCGTGGCCGAGCCACCCGGCTTCATGTTCGGGCCCGACGAGCAGGTGGTCACGGACCCCTCGGACGGCAGCCTCGACGGCGAGTGGTCGTTCCGGAACACCGGGTCGGTCACGATCGTCGTGAGCGCGGCGGACCAGGACGCCGGGACAGCCACGTACGACATCCACCTCAGGCTGGTCCCACCCCACGGCGGCTCGTCGATCGCCGACGCGGACGTCGTGACGGTCGGACCCGGCGAGGAGTTCGCCGTCGCGTACTCCTGGGCCCCGGGATGCACGCGGATGAGTGCGGGGAGGTCGTTGGGGACCGACGTCGTCCGCCTGCACGTCAGCGCGCTCGGGCTGAGCCGGACGGTCGAGGTCCACACCGACCAGCCCCTCGTCTACAGCACCGAGATCGGCCACGTGCCGCCGACCACCTGCCCGTCCTGACCGTTCGCCGCGCGCACCGACCCGCGCGCACATAACCTCCGGGGATGCGACCGGCCCTGATCCCCTGGCGCGCCCTGCTGCGCGCGGGTGGCCTGGCCCTCGGCGTCGGGCTCCCGGTCGCCGCACTCGCCTACGTGGTCCGGTCCGACGTGAGCCCGATCGTCCGCTGGGACCAGCACGCGATCGTCGAGACGACCGACTTCACGCGCTCCCACCCGGCCTTCCACGACGCGCTGATCGTCTGGCAGGAGATCTCCCAGCCGCGCTGGGTGTACCTCGCCGGGTCGCTGGTGTGCGTGTGGGTGTGGCGGCGGCACCACCAACCAGGCCGGGCCCTGTGGGGCTTCGGGACGATGGTGGCCGCGTGGCTGATCGCCAACTTCTCCAAGGAGATCGTGCGGCGCGCGCGGCCGGTCGTCGAGGACGCCCTGGTCCACGCGGGCGGCACGAGCTTCCCTTCGGGCCACGCGTTCGCCAGCGCGGCGGCGGGCACCACGATCACCCTGCTGCTCTGGCCGATGCTCGGCCCCCGCGGCCGCGTCGCGGTGCCGACCGTCGCCGCGCTCTTCACGCTCGCTACCGGCGCAGACCGCATCCTGCTCGGCGCGCACTACCCGTCCGACGTCGTCGGCGGCATCCTGCTCGGCGCGACCGTCTCGGGCGCGTCCTACATCGGGTATCGCGGCTGGACCGCGCTGCACGACCACACACCTGACCCGGAGGTCTGAGTGAGCACGTTCGTCCACCGCTACGAGCTGGACTCCAGCCGGCCCGCCGCGCGCGAGTTCTGGCGCGACGTCGCACTGCGGGCCCTCGTGCCCGCGGCGGCCGTGTGGGTCGTCGTCGTCGGGCTGGGGTTCCTCATCACCGGGCCGCTGGACAACCTGCCCGGCGAGAAGGGCGTCAACGACTGGTTCGTCTCGATCCGGACGCCGACGATGAACGACGTGACCGCCGTGATCTGCCAGATCGGCAACACCCCGATCGTCGTGGCCATCGCCGTCGTCGTCATGCTCCTGCTGCTGTGGCGGACCAGGCAGTGGTGGTTCGCGCTGGTCCCCGGCCTGGCGATCGGGCTGCAGGCCGCGGTGTTCCTCACGTCCTCGCTCGTCGTCGGCCGCGAGCGTCCGGACGTCGACCACCTCGACGACGCGCCGCCCACCTCCAGCTACCCGAGCGGGCACACGGGTGCCTCGACCGCGCTGTACGTGACGCTCGCGCTGGTCGCGCAGCGGATCGAGAACCGGGCATTGCGGGTCGTCGTGACGGTCCTGCTGCTGCTCTGCCCGATCGCCATGGGGTCCGCTCGGCTCTACCGCGGCATGCACTCGCTGAGCGACGTGCTCGTCGGGCTGGCCAACGGCATCGTGTGCGCGTTCATCGCGTGGAACTACCTCCGCCGGGACACCTCGGGGGCGACCCGACGGTCCTGACTCCACGACCCCGCCGAGACCGTCACTCCGAAGTGAGACCGACACGTACGGGTGACGGTCTCGCCTCGGGGTAACGGTCTCGGCGGCTGGACGCGAAGGGTCAGCTCACCGCGGCGGAGGCCACGTCCGGGTTGTCGCTGAACACGCCGTCGAGCCCGATGGCCACGAACGCCCGGATCTCGCCGGCCAGGTCACCGATCCCGTTCGGGTCCGTGCCGATGCGGTACTCCGCGGGCAGGAACTGGTTCTCCCGGCGGAACGTCCACCCGTGCACCTCGAGCCCCACGCGGTGCGCGTCACGCACCACCGTCGTCGGGGTGCCCAGGTTGCCCGACGAGGTCCGCGGGATCATCACGTCCTTGCACAGGCCCACGCCGTCCGCGTACCGGGCGATCTGCGCCAGCCCGGAGTCGGTCACCAGGTCCTTGTAGGTGCGGGTGTCGCCGGCGGCGACCAGGTCGTAGGGCGCCCCGGAGCAGTCGACGAGCTGGGCGAGCGGCGCCTTGGTCAGGCGGGACAGCTCGCGCAGGTTGCCGGTCTCGAAGCTCTGCACGAAGACGGGCGCGTTGCGCTTGTCCAGGCCGTTCGCCTTGAGCTGCGCGACGAGCGGCTCCTCGAGCGAGAGGCCCACCGAGTCGAAGTACGTCGGGTGCTTCGTCTCGGGGTAGACCCCGACCTGCTTGCCGTCGCAGGAGACGGAGTGCCGGGCCAGGTCGATGACCTCGTCGAGCGTGGGGATCTCGTAGAGCCCGTCGAACGCGGTGTTGGCCGGGCGGACCTGCGGCAGCCGCTCCTTGGCACGCAGCGTCTTGAGCTGCGCGAACGTGAAGTCCTCCGTGAACCAGCCCGTGACGCTGCGGCCGTCGATCACCTTGGTCGCCTTCAGGGCAGCGAACTCCGGGTGGTCGGCGACGTTCGTCGTGCCGCCGATCTCGTTCTCGTGCCGGGCGACGAGCACGCCGTCCTTCGTCGAGACCACGTCCGGCTCGATGAAGTCCGCGCACTGCCGGATCGCGGTCTCGTACGAGGCCAGGGTGTGCTCGGGGCGGTAGCCGCTCGCGCCGCGGTGACCGATGACCGTCGTCGCGCTGGCCTTCGGTGCGCGCACCTTGCGCAGGTCGATGATGTCGATCTCGGTGTCGTCGGGCTTGCCCGCGATGCGCGCGGCGTTGCCCGGGTAGTTGTTGTCGTTGGCGATCAGCAGGCGGCCGTCGGCCAGCTGCACCACGGTCTCGAACGACTGCACCGGCAGCGAGAACGGGTCGCCGGTGCCGTACCCGTCACCCGCACCGAGGTGGGCGGGGTTGGCGATCTTGAGCGCGTCGAGCACCAGCGTCTTCCGCACGAAGCCGTCGACGTCCCGCTTGTCGAGGTCGAGCGCGTAGACCCGCTTGATCACGGACGCCTCGCCCTGGAAGTCGTCGCGCTCGATGACGAGCAGCTGGTGGCGGCCCGTGGTGAAGGCGTCGCCGACGACGTTGGCGTCCTGGTCGGTCTGGTACGCCCAGGTGACGCCCGTGTAGCGGTGGGTGCGGGTGTCGAACTCGGAGATCGTCCGGCGCCGCTGCAGGGCGTCGTCGACGAAGGCGCCCTCCGTGATCGGGTAGAGGTAACGGCCGTCCTTGGACGCGGCCATCGCCTCGAAGCCGCGGCTCGCCTTGATGCGCGGGGTCTCCCCGGCGCCGAGGTACGGGTTCTGCGGCGACTTGCCCAGCGGGAACGGCACCGGTGCAGCGAGCAGCTTGCCGGTGCTGTCGACGTGCAGCAGGAACGGGCCGAACTCCTCGCCGATCCAGAAGCTGCCGTCCTTCTGGCGCACGATCGACTCGATGTCGAAGTCCGCGCCGGTCAGGAGCCGCTGCTTGGTGTCGTCGTGCACGATCGGGAAGTCGATGCGGTGGTCCGGGTCGCGCAGCGAGACGAAGCCCTTGACCTTGATCTCACCCGCACCGCCCTTCGCCGTCTCCCACCGCGGCTTCACGTGGTAGATCCGCAGCAGGAAGTCGGCCGAGTTCGCCTTGCTGCCGAACCCGTTGTCGGGCATCGCCCACAGCGTGCCGTCCCCGGCGTCGACGATGCCGCTGAAGCCGGGGACCACCTGCCCGGGGAACGGGCCGCTGCGCCCGTTCGCGGGCGTGACCAGCGCACCCGACTGCGGGCCGGCGGCGAGGTAGTCGGCGGACAGGGTCGCGCGGGCTTCGAGGGTGGGGACCGTGATCGTCGGTCCCGGCTTGTCCGCGGCCACGGCAGCGGACGGCAGGAGGCTGGCGGCCACGGCGGCGGCCAGGATGGAGAGAGTCGCTCGTCTTCTCATGCCTCGACCGAACTCTGGCTACGCGACGGCCGGAGGTCGGGGCGTCGACATCGGGATGAAAGCGGCGAATCCGTCACCCGTCCGGGGGATGTCCGGGACGCGACGAGGCCCACAACCGGCTCCCCGCGCAACCACAGCCCGCCCACAGTCCGACTCGTCCCGTTTCCTCCCTGATCATCGGGGCGTCACCTTCACCCGGTCGACTGCACGAGGCGGCGGACGTCGCCTGCAGACCCCCGGAAGGATCACGATGAAGACACGTGCATTCCGCCCGTTCGCCGCGGCAGTCGTCGCCGGCGGGCTCGTCATGGGCGCGGCCACGAGCTGGGCCGTCACCACTGACCTGTCGGGCCACGGCGACGCGCGCCGGCTCGACGGAGACCAGACCTCGAAGGTCCGCGCCCAGATCAAGGGCGGCGCCGCGAAGAACGTCATCCTGCTCATCGGCGACGGCATGGGCGACTCCGAGATCACCGTCGCCCGCAACTACGCCAAGGGCGCGGCGGGCCACTTCGCGGGCATCGACGCCCTGCCGCTGACGGGCCAGTACACGACCTACGCGCTCGACAAGAAGGACGGCCTGCCGGACTACGTGACCGACTCGGCCGCGTCCGGCTCCGGCTGGGCGACGGGCACCAAGACCTACAACGGCGCGATCTCGGTCGACGTCAACGGTGCTCCGCAGCGCTCGCTGCTCGAGATCGCGCGCGCCAACGGACTGCGCACCGGCGACGTGAGCACCGCCGAGCTGCAGGACGCGACGCCGGCCGTCCAGGTCTCCCACGTGACCGACCGCGGCTGCTACGCCCCCTCGTCCACCCTGGCCAAGTGCCCGGCGAACGCCCTGCAGAACGGCGGCCTCGGCTCGATCACCGAGCAGCTGATCGACGCCCGCGCGGACGTCACCCTCGGCGGCGGCGGGACCTCGTTCAACGAGTCCGCAGCAGCGGGCCAGTGGTCCGGCAAGACGCTCCTGCAGCAGGCGACCGCGCGCGGCTACCAGGTCGTGACGGACGCCGCAGGCCTCTCCGCCGTGCAGAAGGCGGACCAGAAGACGCCCGTCCTGGGACTGTTCGCACCCGGCAACATGCCCGTGCGCTGGGTCGGCCCGGCCGCCACGCACACCGGCGGCACCGAGCCCGCCGCGACGTGCACGGCCAACCCGAAGTACCTCGCCACGACGCCGACGCTCAAGGCGATGACGACCAAGGCGATCGACCTGCTCGACCGGAAGTCCGGCAAGGGCTTCTTCCTGCAGGTCGAGGGCGCCAGCATCGACAAGCAGGACCACGCGGCCGACCCGTGCGGGCAGATCGGTGAGACCGTCGACCTCGACGAGGCCGTGCAGGTCGCGCTCGACTTCGCCAAGAAGGACGGCAACACGCTCGTCGTGCTGACGGCCGACCACGGCCACTCGAGCCAGATCGTCTACCCGAACACCCTGACGCCCGGCCTGACGCGCACGCTGCTGACGGCGGACAACAAGCCGATGACCGTCGCCTACGGCACCGCCGACACCGGCGGCTCGCAGGACCACACGGGCACGCAGGTCCGGATCGCCGCCTACGGGCCGCGCGCCGCGAACGTCGTCGGGCTCACCGACCAGACGGACCTGTTCTTCACCATCCGTGACGCGCTCCGCCTCGACGCCGACAAGCCGTCCCCCGCGGCCCCGGTGGTCGAGAACGTCAACGTGATGGAGGGCGCGACCCTCAAGGGCAAGCAGACCGTGCGGGTCACGCTCGACACCGAGCCGGCGTACACCTACATCGAGCTCAACCGCGGCGGCACCTGGCTGACCGACAACACCAAGGCGCCCGGCAGCAGCAACGCCGGCAAGAAGCCGACGCTGGTGCTCGACACCCGCGACTACCCGAACGGGAAGTACCAGCTGAAGATCGACGCGGTCGGGATCGACGGCCGCACCACGGAGAAGCTGATCGGGTTCACGATCACCAACCGTTGATCCACCACGAAGGGGCGGTCGCTGCGGCGACCGCCCCTTCGTGCGTCCGCTCGGTCAGAGCGGCAGCCAGAGCGCCAGCACGTTCGGCGGCTCCCAGCCGGTCAGCGAGGTGTGGGCCTGGCGGCAGCGGTACTGCTTGCCGGCATAGGTCACGACGTCACCGACCCCGTACGCGCGGTTGGCCACCCACGTTCCCGTGGCGGGCGTGGTGGCGGTCGGGGTGGGCGTGGGGGTCGGGGTCGGGGTGGTCGTCGGCTTCGGGGTCGTCGTCGGGGTGGGCGTCGGGGTCGTCGTCGGAGTAGGCGTGGGTGTGGACGTCGGCGTCGGCGTCGTGCCGCCGAAGAGCGCCTTCACGTTGTCCCCGAACGTCCAGCCCTTCGAGCCGTCCCAGTTGATCGACCACGTCATCAGACCCTTGGGCGCGCCGCCGAGCTGCGACCACGCCTGCGCGACGAGCGCGGGCGTCATGTACCCGCCGCCGGCACCGGGCTGCGCGGGAAGGCCGGGGACCTGCTTGTCGAACGGCACCCGGATCGTCGTCCCCTGGACCGTCAGCCCGGCGTCGAGGCACCGGGTCTGGGCGACGAAGCCCGCCACCGTGCCCGCCGCGTACGAGCCGCCGGCGCAGTCGTACATCGACCCGTTGTAGTACTGCATGTTGAGCCACCACAGGCGGCCGTTGTCGACGTACTTCTTGATGATCGGCAGGTACGAGCCCCAGATCGAGCCGTAGACCACGGAGCCGCCGGTGACGTAGGCGGTCTCCGGGGCCATCGTCAGGCCGAAGCCGGCGGGCATCTGGGCGAGGATCCCGTCGATGATCCGGATGAGGTTCGACTGCGACGTCGACAGGGTGCCGATGCTGCCGGAGCCGGTCAGGCCCGCCTCGATGTCGATGTCGATGCCGTCGAAGTTGTTGGCCTTGAGGATCGGGACGATGGTCGCGACGAACCGGTCCGCCACCGCCGTCGATGACAGGTCGATGCTCGCGTTCGCCCCACCGATCGACATGAGCACGGTGTGCCCCTGCGCCTTGGCGGCGCAGACCTGGGCGGGCGTCGGGACGTCGACGCCGGTGTCCATGCCGTCCTGCCACTTCACGGTGCCGTCCGGCGCGATCACGGGGAACGCCGCCATCAGCACGTTGTAGCCGTGCTGCGCCTGGCGGGTGTCGTCGATCGGGATGTAGCCGAGCCCGGGGTGGACCGAGGAGTTGTCCCAGCTCTCCCAGTAGCCCTGCAGGACCTTGCCGGTGGGTCGCGACTTCTGGCCGCACGTGTCGGCGGCGCCGGCGGAAGACAAGCCGATCGTGAGGCCGAGACTGGCGACCATGGCGGTGGCGGCCAGGGCCGCGATGGCTCGGGCGGCCGAGCGGCCGGGGCGGACGGTGCGACGCATTCGGGACCTCCGGTGGAAGGACGGGCTGGTGGCAGGTCGAACAGGTCATGACCGCCACGACGTCGGGGCGGTCCCCCTCCCACGGGAGGGCGATTTGACCGTAGTGCCCGATCCGGGCTGGATGGAAGAGGTCCTTACAAAAAAGTCCTAACAAATCTGGCGCCCCTTCGGAGCGGGTGAAATCGCTGCCCGGTTTGGGCGACTCCCCGGGGCGTTCCGCACCGAATTGCGCCCGTGTGGCACGAGATGCCGGTTTCGGAGGTGGTCGGAGGTGTCGGCGGCGGGCCTTTCACTGGCTCCCATGCACTGGAAGATCCCCGCGGCCGCGGCCGTCGCAGCGGCCTCGCTCGTCGTCTCCGCCCTGCCCGCGCTCGCTGCCGACGACGCACCCGCGGGCACCGTCGCCACGGTCAGCATCGACAGCTTCGGCGGCACGTCGCCGCGCAGCCGCGAGGACCGCGCGCTCCTGACCGACGACGGCCGCGTGGTGCCGCTGGCGTCGGACGTGCGCGCTCCCGCGGGCGAGGCCGCCGACGTGCGCGCCCTGGTCGGTGCGGGTCCTGCATCCGGCACGTCCGGCGCAGCCGCCGCAGGCCGCACGACGACGGTCGCGCGCTCGGCAGCCCCGGTCGCCGAGCAGCTCTACGTCGTGACGATCCAGGACTCGACCACCACCGGCTCGTTCAGCACGAGCCGAGCCGCCGCGGTCGCCTCGTCGGCCGCCGCGTACTGGAAGCGCGAGGCGCGCGGCGCCATCTCGTCGTTCACGGTCGCGTCCACCGTCCCGCTCGCCCTCGACGGCAGCTGCGCCCTGGACTACGAGGAGGTCTTCCAGGCCGCGGCCGACGCCTACCCGAAGGTCGACTTCCTGGCGCCGGGCAAGCATGTCGTCGCGTTCAGCCCGCTCGGCTGCGCCGACGACTACGGCTACGCCGGCGTCGCGAACGTCGGCGAGGACTTCACCACCGGCGGCTACGTCCAGGTGATCGCCGACGAGTGGGGCGTCCTCGCGCACGAGCTCGGGCACCACTTCGGCCTCGGTCACGCCGACCTCGCGCTGCAGACCCCCACCGGCGTTGCCGGCTACGAGTACTTCGGCCTCTTCGGCCCCCAGGCGCTCCAGCTCGACAGCTACGCGCCCGGCGCGCTCGACGGCGCCTGGCGCGCGCAGCTCGGCCTGCCCGGCGAGGCCGCGCGGGAGCAGGTCGTGCGGTGGAACGCGGCCCCCGCCGTCTACACGCTCGCCCCGCTGACCTCGTCGGGCGGCCGGACCACCCTCGTCGTGAACGACGACACCAACACCCCGACGTTCTTCCTCGACTACCGCTCGGGCGCCGCAGGCGACGCGTCGACGTTCTACGCCTCCGACCGCACGGGCCTGCTCGCGGGCTGGTTCGACGAGGGCTCGGTCTCCTTCCGCCGCGGCGTGACCGTCTCGCTCCCGATCGACGGCGACGTCTACACGGTCGCGTTCCCCGCGACGAGCACGTCGTACCGGGCCGCGGGCCGCACGGGCGACGAGCTCACGCTCCTGGGCGGCGACGTGACCCTGAAGCTGATCAGCCAGACCGCTGCCGGTGCGCAGGTCCAGGTCTCGTACGCCGACAACCCGCGCGTCTCGACCACCGCGAAGATCGCCGTCTCCACCGTGACCGAGCGCTCCCGCGCGAAGGTCACCGTCACGGTCGGATCCGCGCGCAAGAAGGCGTCCGGCACGGTCGTCGTCTACCAGGACGGCACGAAGATCGCGACGCGCACCCTGTCGGGCGGGAAGGTCACCTTCTCGACCCCGAAGGCTCTCATGCGGGGCAGGCACACCTTCTCCGTGCACTACGCGGGGACCCCGGCCTTCGGCGCCTCGAAGGCCTCGGTGCGGACGACCGTCAAGGACGCCTCGAAGCTGCGCGTCACGACGACCAAGGTCCGGACCGGCACGAGCGCCACCGTGACCGCACGGGTGACCTCGGACCTCAAGGCGACCGGAACGGTGCGCGTCTACCGGGGCTCGACCTACGTCGGCAAGGCGACCGTGAAGAGCGGGCGCGCGACGATCCACCTGCCGAGGTCCTGGAAGGCGAAGAGCTACGCGCTGACGGTGAAGTACTCCGGGAGCACCACGGTCGCGGCGGCGTCCGCGAAGGCCACGCTGGTCGTGCTGCCGAAGAAGTAGCCGGGATGCACGAAGCGGCCCTGACCTGCTGGTCAGGGCCGCTTCGGTCGGCGGTAGCGGTGGGATTTGAACCCACGGTGGACTTTCACCCACACACGCTTTCGAGGCGTGCTCCTTAGGCCGCTCGGACACGCTACCTCGCCGAGAAGGGTACCCGGTCGGGGGCCGTGCTCCGAATCCGGCCCCGACGTACGGTGGACCGGTGAGCGCAGAGGGCACCTTCGACGACGTCCTGGCCCAGCTGTCGGGCCGCCGGCTGACGGTCCTCACCGGCGCCGGGCTGTCCACGGACTCGGGGATCCCCGACTACCGCGGGCCCGACTCGCCGCCCCGCACGCCCATGACGTTCCAGCAGTTCACCAGCGACGAGGCGTTCCGCCGACACTACTGGGCACGCAACCACGTGGGCTGGCGGCACGTGCGCCGGACCCAGCCGAACGAGGGGCACCGCGCGCTCGCACGGCTGGAGGAGGAGGGCGTCGTGGTGGGGATCATCACGCAGAACGTCGACCTGCTGCACGAGGCCGCGGACTCCCGCAACGTCATCGACCTGCACGGCCGCTACGACCGGGTGGTGTGCCTGAGCTGCGGCACGGTGATGAGCCGGCGCGAGCTGGCCGACCTGCTCGACGCGCTCAACCCCGACTTCGCGCCCGAGGCCGTCGCCGACATCGAGATCGCGCCCGACGCGGACGCGGTGATCGAGCAGACCGCCGACTTCGTCGTCGCGGACTGCCCGGTGTGCGGCGGGATGCTCAAGCCGGACATCGTCTACTTCGGCGAGAACGTGCCACGCCCGCGGGTGGACGCGGCGTACGCGATGGTCGACGAGGGCGACGCGCTGCTCGTCGCCGGGTCGTCGCTGACGGTGCAGTCGGGGCTGCGCTTCGTGCGGCACGCCGCGGCCGCCGAGAAGCCGATCGTCATCGTGAACCGGGGCGTCACGCGCGGCGACCGGCACGCCACGCTGACCTACCACGCGGGGACGTCAGAGACCCTGAGCGCCCTCGCCCGGCTCCTGCCGGCGCGTCTCGAAGAAGCGCAGGAGCAGCTCTGAGGACTCGGCTGCCCGGACCCCGCCGACGACCTCGACGCGGTGGTTGAGCCGCCGGTCGCGCACCACGTCCCACTGCGAGCCGCACGCGCCCGCCTTGGGGTCCCACGCGCCGAGCACCAGCCGCGGGACGCGGGCCAGGACGGTCGCGCCCGCGCACATGAGGCACGGCTCCAGGGTCACCACCAGGGTGCAGTCGTCGAGCCGCCACCGGCCCAGCGCCGCGGCGGCGGCCCGCAGCGCGACGACCTCCGCGTGCCCCGCGGGGTCGGCGGCCGCCTCGCGGACGTTGTGCCCGCGCCCGACCACCGTCCCGTCGGGCCCCAGCACCACCGCGCCGACCGGCACGTCGCCCGTGGCCAGCGCCAGCGCGGCCTCGTCGAGCGCCTCACCCATCGCCCACGCGTCGGCGGCCGCCTCGGGTCGGGTGCTCATGCCGCCATGATCCCCCAGCGCCGGCCCGAGATAGCCGCACTTGTGACGAGAGTCGTCTCGTGGGGCTGCGCGAAGCCTCAGGAGGTCTCACCAGCCACAAGTGCGGCTAGGTCGGGCTAGGTGGGGGCAGGTCGGACGTCACAGCACGGGCCGCGCCGGTCGGCATCCCAGCCCGTGGGACACCCGGTAGGTTGCTCCCATGCGCCTGCACGTCGCGAACCACCCGCTGGTCGACCACAAGCTCGCCGTCCTGCGTGACGTCGAGACCCACTCGGCGACCTTCCGCCTCCTCGTCGACGAGCTGGTCACCCTGCTCGCGTACGAGGCGACCCGGGACGTGCACACCCGCGAGGTCGAGATCACCACGCCGGTGACCACGACGACCGCGCGCAAGCTGGCCACGCCCCGTCCGATCGTCGTCCCGATCCTGCGCGCCGGCCTCGGCATGCTCGACGGCATGACGCGCCTGCTGCCCACCGCCGAGGTCGGCTTCCTGGGCATGCAGCGCGACGAGGAGACGCTCGAGGCGATCACCTACGCGAACCGCCTGCCCGACGACCTGTCCGGCCGGCAGTGCTTCCTGCTCGACCCGATGCTCGCCACTGGCGGGACGCTGGTCGCGGCCATCGACTACCTGCTGCAGCGCGGCGCGCGCGACGTCACCGCGGTCTGCCTGCTGGCCGCCCCCGAGGGCCTCAAGGTCGTCGAGGACTTCGTCGGGGACCGGGCCGACGTGTCGATCGTCGTCGCCGCGGTCGACGAGCGCCTCAACGAGAAGGCGTACATCGTGCCGGGCCTCGGGGACGCGGGAGACCGCCTCTACGGCGTCGTCTGAGCATCCACCGGGTGAGACCGCCCGGCTAACACCTTGGGCACGGCCGACGAGCCGTGCGATGCTCGGCTCGTGATCCGAACCACGCACTACGCCACGGCGGCGTCCGCCGTGCGCGTACCTGCGACGCGCTGTCCGGCCTGACGTCGCCCCTCAGGCCCGACCCTCCCGCCCTTCTCGGCGGACCGCACCCCCGGAGAACCCCATGGCACTTCCTGCTCCCCTGCCCCCGCCGCCACGCGCCGGCTTCGTCCTGTACGTCTCGGTCCCCGAGTCCACGACACCCACCGCCCTGGCCGACGTCGCGGCGACCCTGCACGAGCTCGCCGTCGACGCGCTGCCCGGCGCGGAGACCGTGACGGCCCTCTCCCTGGTGCCCGGCGGCTCGGACGACGTGCGACGGATCGGCGAGCGCCTCACCGACCTGCGGCTCATCGCGGGTCAGCAGTAGCCGCAGGCTCGGGGGGCTGCGTCCGCAGCGTGATGGCGCCGACGAGGTACTGGTCGCCGACCGTCGACGCGGTCAACGAGCTCACGTCGCAGCCCAGCACGACCGGCCGGAACGCCTTGGCGTCCGTGCCGAGCGAGTTCGCCGCGCGCCATCCCGTCGCGGTCGAGTCGAACGCGTTGGACGACGAGCCCGCCGAGCCGTCCCACCGCACGGGGGTCAGCGCGGTCGGTGCCGCATCGCACAGCGGGCTCGTGAGCCGCAGCTGGTCGCCGCTGCCCTGGTAGTCGCCCTCCCAGGCGACCACGCCGACACGCGCGAGCGTGCCTGCGGGCGCCGCGAACGAGAACACGGGCGGCTGCGCGCCGCTGCCCACCCACGCGCCGCTGTCGTACACGGCCACGGTCGCGTCGCCGGGCGCGGAGTACACGACGACGAGCGACCAGCCGGCGAAGTAGGTCGGGTCCTTGTCCGAGCGGCCCGCGCTCACGGCGACGTCCGCCACCGACCACGTCCCGCTGCCGCCGGCGGCCACCTGGTCGGTCACGTCGGCGAACGACTGGTAGTAGCGCCGCGCGGCGTTGTCGGTCCGGTCGGCGATGACGGTCCCCGTGACGGGCCGGTAGTCGCCCTGCGGCCCGCGCAGGCGCGCGTGGGTCAGCGCCGTGCTCCAGGTGTCGGAGCCGGTCGCGTTCGCGGACCAGTACAGCCCGGCGAACTCGACGGTCGCGCCCTTCGGCACCGAGAGCTGGGCCCGCGACGAGACGGGGATGCTGGCGCGCTGACCAGCGGGCGGCGCCTCGTCGAGCGGGATCATCGCGAGGCCGTTGTTGTCCGCGGTGCCCTTCTCGAGCGCGCTGCGGCACGCGGCGAGGTAGGTGTTGCAGGACAGCAGCGGCGCGCCGACCTGGGTGACGTCGCCGCTGCCGGTGTAGCGCTCGGCGAGGCCGGCCGACGTGGCGGGAAGGGTGATCTGGACCGGGTCGCTGGTCGCGCCCGTGGCGAGCGCGGTGACCGTCACGCGGCTGCGCTCGCTCCACATCAGGTGGCCCGAGACGAGCACGGCCGCCGAGCCGCCCGCCGTGAGATCGCCGAGCGGGCACTCGACGACGTGCGCGTCCTCGGTCGCCGCGCAACCCGCGGTCTGGGTGCCGTCGGGGTTCGGCACCACGTTCCGCGGCAGCACCACGCGCGCGACGACGTCGCCCGCGTCCGAGCCGTCGCCGACGTCGACGGCGAACGAGACCTGCACGCCCTCGTCGCCCTGCAGCAGCACCGGCGCGGTCTCGGTCCGCACGACGAGCGACGGCGCGCGGCCGACGACCGGCACGCGGGCCGCCGCGCCGTCCGCGCCGGGCGCCCGTGCCGTGACGGACAGATCACCGAGCGAGCCCGTGCTGCCGACGTCGCCGACGAGACGGAGGACCAGTGACTCGTCGCTCCCGGCGGCCACCGTGTCGCGCGTGCACGTGGCGAGCGAGCCGTCGAGCCCGCACTGCCAGCCCTCGGGCGACACGTCGGCCCACCGGGTCCCCTCGGGTGCCACCGCGTCGACGACGACGTCGGTCGCGTCCAGGTCGCCGACGTCGCCGACGGTCAGCGCGACCGGCACGGCGTGCCCGCCGAGCACCTCGAGCTGATCGGCCGCCTGCACGGACAGCCGCGCGGGGCGCTCGACCGTGAACGGCACCGAGACCGGGGTCGGCGCGGAGCGACCGGACGGGCTGAGCGTGACGACGATCGGGTCCTCCCCCACGTCGCGGGGCTCGCCGGCCGTGAGGGCCAGCGCGAGCGGCGCCCGGCCCCGGGCCGGGACGGTCGCCATGGTGCAGTCGACGACGTTCCCGGCCGCGCGCGCCGCCTGCGGCAGCTGGCAGGTCCAGTCGCCGCCGACCTGCTCCCAGCCGATCCCCGACGGGAGCGTCACCTGGACGGCGGCGGCGGTCGCGGCGGTCCCGCCGGCGTTGCGGACGGGCAGCGTGAGCGTCGTCGGCCGCTGGCTGAGCAGCACGAGCGGGTCCGGCGCGGACTGCAGCGTCAGGCGGGGCGGGGCGGGTGCGACCCGTACCCGGATCGGCGGAGCCTGGAAGTCGAGGTCCGCGCCGGTCACGTGCAGGGCGATCTCCCCGTCGGACCGCTCGTACGACTCGTCGACCGCGACGTGCAGCACGAGGCGGGACGTGGCGCTGGGAGCCAGGACGTCCAGGGTGCAGCGCGCCGTCGGGGACTGCGCGCCGCCGGTGCACACCCAGCCGGGGTCGGTGGCTGCGGCGAAGCGCCCGAACACCCCCGGGGTGGTCACCGTGAGCACGTCGTCGATCGTGACGCCGTCCGGCAGGACGACGTCGGCCGCGAGGTCGGCGGCCGCGGTGCCCCCGGTGTTCGCCACCTCGATGGCGAGCTCCTGGTCCTCCGCGCCGGCCGACAGGGACAGGCCCGTGTCCGGGAGGACGACCGAGAGCGAGGCCGGGGCGGGCGGCGGGTCCGTGGGCGGGTCGGTCGGCGGGTCCGTGGGCGGGTCGGTCGGCGGGTCCGTCGGCGGCTGGGTCGGGTCGGTCGTCGGCTCGCTGGTCGGCTGGCTCGTCGGCTGCGACGTCGGCTGCGACGTCGGCTGGCTCGTGGGCTGCGGCGCCGGGGGCGCGGTCGGGTTCGTCACCGGGGCGGTCGGGGCGGTGCTCGGAGCGACCACCGGCGCGGTGGGCTGCTGCGAGGGCGCGCCGCTCGGCTCGGGCGTCGCGGCCGGGCTCTGCGGCTGGTCCATCGTCGAGGACGCGCTCGAGGTCGGCACGGGCAGCGTCGCCGTGTCGTCGGGACCGGACATCAGGTTGACGACGAGCGCCGTCGCGACGCCCGCGAGCACGAGCACCCCGGCCGCGACCGCGACGGCGGCGGCCGGGATCGAGGCGATGAAGGCCGCGATCCCTCCCGCGGCGCTGGCGCCTGCCGTCGCTCCCGCGCCGCTGCCCGCGGCGACGGCCGCAGCGCCGCCGGTGCCCGCCGTCGCCGTCGTGGCGGCGGCTCCCTGGCCGTGGCCGGCGAGCGCGGCGCCCGCAGCCAGCCCACCGCCCACCGGCAGCAGGTGCGCGAGCGCGCCCACACCCGCGAGACCGAGGACGAGCGGTGCGATGACCGCCCGCATGCCGTGGTTGACGTCCGCGAGCTCGAGGACGAGTGCTCGGCAGTCCCCGCACGTCTCGAGGTGCTGCTCGACCTGGGTGCTCTCGCGCGTGCCGAGCCCGCCTCGGACGTACGAGCCGAGCTTGCCCGCGACCGAGCGACAGCCTTCGTCGAGCGGGTCCTGCAGGTGCTGCTGGAGATAGGCCTGCCGCAGCCCCTCGCGGGCCCGGTAGGCGAGCGCCGCGACGCCGTTGGCCGTCAGGCCCAGGATCGGGGCGATCTGCACCGGCTGCAGCCCTTCGACCTCGGTGTGCCAGAGCACCGCCTGCCAGCGCTCGGGCAGCCCGTGGAAGGCACGCGCCACGACACCCCGCTCGAACCCCTCGAGCGCCGGCTCCTCGGCGGTGCCGGCCCACGCGGTTCCGGCCTCGAGGCTCGCGACGTCGTCCGTCGGCTCCGCCCGCCGGGCACGCGTGCGCTGCAGCCCGGCGACGCGGCGGACGACCGTGAACAGGTAGGCACGGAAGGCGACATCGGGACCGTTGCCCCGCTGCAGCGCGAGGAACACGGCGGCGAAGGAGTCGGCGACGACGTCCTCGGCGTCAGCGGTGGAGTCGGTGTAGCGGCGGGCGACGACGAGCGCGGCGCCGGCGTGACGCTCGTAGAGCTCGCCCGTCGCCTCGACGTCTCCCCCGCGCACGGCAGCGATGAGCTCGGCGTCCTCCCGGACCCCGTCCTCGATGCCCGCCTCCGTGCTCACGCGGATTCCTCCTGTTGATGACCCCGTTCAGAGTGCCATACCGGACGAATAGGGTGAACCGAACCTGGGCGTGGGCTGAGTGGGTGAAAAAACGTTCACCGGCGTCACGCAGCGGGTCGACCGGCCTCTCATCCGGCGTGACGACACCAGCGCGCCTCGGCAGCGCCACGCTCCCCGCGGACCTCGCGGCGCGTTGGCGAGCGCGCAGCCTCGCGTCGATCTGGCTCCGCGCGTCCGACTGGGACCACCCGACCGTCGACCACATGGCCTACGCGGTCGCGATCGGCGACGACCCGCGCGACTCCGCGTGGAACCTCGGGCAGGCTCGCGGTGAGATCGGCGTCGGCATCGAGGAGACCATCGACGACGTCGCCTGCCTCTACCACGCGCTCGGCCCCCACCATCCGCCGCCGACAGTGCTGCGCGCGCTGTGCGCCGGATGGGCCGACGCCCAGGCCGGTGCGGTCGTCGCGGGGTCCTGCCGGGACCCCGAGTCCGGCCTCCCGACCACCCAGTACCTCGCGGTGCGCATCGGCGAGGCCTGCGCGTCCCTGACCCCCGGGCATCTCGTCGTCGTCGACGTCGCCGCGGGGGACGTCCTCCCCGCGGTCCGGATCGCGCGCTCCGCGGCCGTCGGCGAGGCCCTGGTCAGCACCTACGGCGCGGGCCACCCGATGGCCGCGCTGGGCGGCGGTGTGTTCGCCGTGCTGGTCCGCGGCGAGCAGGACCCGGTGGACCTCGTCCCCCTGCTGCGCCGCGAGATCGACCGCCGCGTGGGCGACGAGCCCCTGCGCTCGGCCACGCGCTGCCCCGTCCGGATCCGGTCCGTGGACGTCCCGCGTTCACCCACCGACGCGGCGGACCTGATCAGCCGCCTGGCCCGCACCTGAGCCGGCCAGCGAGGGGACAACCGGACGAAATGCGCCTACCGTCGAACGCATGACTCCTGCAGGACTGGCCCCTGGCGACCCCAGCGCTGACCCCGACCACCACGCCGCGGCCCCGGCGCCCGGCCCCGACGACCCCGGCGCGCAGGAGCTCCTCGGCAGCGCCGAGCCCGGCCCGCTGCTCGCCTCGGGCGACTCGGCCGACGTGTTCGCCGTCGATGACAAGCTCGTGCTGCGGCGCTACCGCGAGGGCCGCGACGCCACGGCCGAGGCGGCGATGGTCCGGCACGTGGTCGCGCACGGCTACCCCGCACCCGGCGTCTACGCCGCAGCCGGCTCCGACATCGTCATGGAGCGCCTGCACGGCCCGACACTCCTGCAGTCGCTCGCCGCGGGCGAGACCTCGATCCACGACGGGGCCGCGCTGCTCGCCGACCTGCACGCCCGGCTGCACGCGCTCCCGACGCCGGAGGGGTGGGACGGCCCGACGTCGCAGTCGTGGCCGGAGTCGATGGCCGGGACCGTCGTCGTCCACCTGGACCTGCACCCCGCGAACGTGATCCTCACCGAGGACCGCGGCGCCGCGGTCGTCGACTGGTGCAACACCCGGATCGGTACCGCCGAGCTCGACGTGGCGATCACCGCGCTGATCGTCGCCGAGGTCGCCGTCGACGCGGGCGGCGTCTACTCGCAGGCCGCTCGCGCGCTCCTCGCCGCGTTCCTGTCGGCGGTCGACGTCGACGTCCTCGGCGCGCTCGACGAGGCCGCGGGGCTGCGCGCGCAGGACCCGACGCTCGTCGCCGGGGAGCGCACGCTGGTCCCGGTCGCCGCGACCCTGGTGCGCGAGCTCATCGAGGTTTCGGCCCGCCCCTGACCCGCCTCCGCACAGCAGAACGGCCGCCCCGGTCCGGGGCGGCCGTTCTCGCGTGACGGGTCAGGCGGGGTCGAACGTCAGGCAGTCCGCGTGGTCGTGGCCGGCACCGACGCGCACCGAGGCGGCCGTGCACTCGAGCGACGAGTTGTGCGTGCACTCCGACCGCTGGCAGGCGCCGACGTGGGTGATGACCTTGTCGAGACCGCCGCGCACCCCGAGCGGGATGAACGTGGCGCAGGACGCGTCGCCGCTGGTCCCGCCGATCGTGACCGCGGCTGCGTGGCAGCTCGAGTGGTCGTTGTAGGAACAGCCGGCCACCGAACACTCGGTGACCGCGGGCATCTCCATTAGCGTGCTCACGATGACCTCCGCGGGGTTGGGGAACGCTCGATCGGGTCGTACGTGATCGACGCTAGACCCGTTCCGGGCACCCTGCCTAGCAAGCAAGGACTGGCTTACCCGCAGGTCAGAGCCACTTTTCAGGGAAGGCTACCCTCACCGCGGCGGCGTCGCTGCTGGTCATCGGCCTGCCGGGGGTGGGTTAGCCCTACCCCAGGTTGGTGGGGCTGCGTCACTGACTCGCTCGCGCGACTCGGGGAGCGTAGGAGGCAACCACACCGCCCCACGCAAGGAGCCGTCATGTCCACGGTCAGCACCCCGGCGCGCCCGCGCACGGCGCCCGCCCCACCCCGCGTCCCCGCCGCACAGCGCATCGCCCGGTGGAGCGCGACGCACCGCTGGGCGGCGCTCGGCCTGTGGGTCCTGCTCGTCGCCGGCACGCTCGTCGGCGGGCTCGCCGCCGGCACCCGCTCGCAGACGGCCGCCGAGCAGGGCACGGGCGAGTCCGGGCGGGCCGACATCGCCCTGGAGCAGGCAGGCTTCCCGCCGGACACCTCCGAGCGGGTGCTCGTGCAGGCACCGGTCGGCAGCACGCTGAGCAAGGCCGACCTCGCCGCGGTCACGGCGGACCTGCACGCCCGATGGGCCGACCTCCCCGAGGTCGCCACCACGGGCGACCCCGTGCGCTCGGCCGACGGTCGCTCCGCCCTCGTGCCGCTCACCCTCGAGGTCGGCAACGCGACGGGCGCGGACGCCGATGCCGCGGCGAGCGAGGCCGTCGTGCCCGTGATCGCCGCGACCGACGCCGTCGCGGCCGAGCATCCCGACCTGTCCATCCACGAGGTCGGCAGCGCCTCGCTCGACGTCGCGATCGACGACCAGGTCAGCAGCGACTTCGCGAGCGCCGAGAAGCTCAGCCTGCCCGTCACGTTCGTGATCCTGCTCCTCGCGTTCGGCGCGATCCTCGCGGCCGGCGTGCCCGTCCTGCTCGCGCTGTCGTCCGTCGGGTCCGCCATCGGCCTCGCGGCACTGGTGTCGCACCTGATCCCGGCGACCGACACGCTCAGCAGCGTCATCCTGCTCGTGGGCATGGCCGTCGGCGTCGACTACTCCCTGTTCTACGTCCGCCGCATGCGCGAGGAGATGGCCCGCGGCGCGGACCGTCGCTCGGCGATCGACATCGCCGCCGCGACCAGCGGGCGCGCGGTCGTCACGTCGGGACTGGCCGTCATCGTGTCGATGGCCGGCCTGTTCTTCGCCGGGGCGTCGATCTTCACGTCGATGGCCGTCGGGACGATGCTCGTCGTCGCCGTCGCCGTGCTCGGGTCGCTCACCGCACTGCCCGCGATGCTCTCCCTGCTCGGCGGTGCGATCGACCGGCCGCGCATCCCGCTCCTGCACCGCCTGAGCCGGCCGGGCAAGCCCCGCTTCTGGCCCGCCGCGATGCGCGTGATCCTCGCCAAGCCGGCGGTCTCGCTCGTGCTGGCCGTGCTCGCGCTGGGCGCCCTCGCACTCCCGGCGCTGGGCATGAAGACGAGCGACACGAGCCTGGAGGCGATGGGCAAGTCCATCCCGGCGATCGCGCCGTACACCGCGATGACCCACGCGTTCCCGCAGGAGGGCTCCGCCCACACGGTCGCCCTCTGGTCGCCCGACGACGCGCCGCTCGACCTGTCCGCCACGAAGGCCGCGACCGACGACCTCGTCGCCGACGCCAAGGCCAGCGGGCTGTTCGCCGACCTGTCCGGCGTCGCGCTCGACGTCGCTCCCGACGGCCGCACCGCGCGCCTCGACCTGCCCGTCGCCGGCGACCCCGCCGGCAGCGAGGCCATCGCGTCGCTCGACCTGCTCCGCGGCACGCTGGTGCCGGCGCTGCACGCCGAGCTGCCCGACGCCTCGGTCGCCGTGACCGGCGACTCCGCTCAGACCGTCGACTTCGGCCATGCGTTGTCGTCGCACCTGCCTCTGGTCATCGCGTTCGTGGTCGCCACGAGCTTCGTCGTGCTGCTGATCGCCTTCCGGTCGGTCGTCGTCGCCGCCACCGCCATCGTCCTCAACGCGCTGTCGGTCAGCGCCGCGTACGGGCTGCTCGTGCTGGTGTTCCAGCACGGCGTGGGTGCCGACCTGCTCGGCGTCACGAACACCGGCTTCGTCGTCAACTGGCTCCCGCTGTTCCTGTTCGTGATCCTGTTCGGGCTCTCGATGGACTACCACGTGTTCGTCGTCAGCCGGATCCGCGAGGAGCACGTGCCCGGCGTCTCGACGCGGCTGGCCGTCTCCCGCGGCGTGACCGCCTCGGCGGGCGTGGTGACGAGCGCGGCCGTCGTGATGGTGGCGGTGTTCGCGATCTTCGCGTCGCTGTCGCTCATCGAGTTCATGCAGCTCGGGATCGGCCTGGCGGCCGCGGTGATCATCGACGCGACCGTGGTCCGCGCCGTGCTGCTCCCGTCCGCCATGACCCTGCTCGGCCGCTACAACTGGTGGCTGCCGCGCTGGCTCGACCGGATCCTGCCGGCCGCGCACGCGTGAGGGTACGCGCGCGGGACGCTCAGCCCTCGGGCAGGCCGGCGTCCGACTCGCTGGTTCCCCAGCGGTCGAGCTGGCGCTGCACGGCGTCCCGCGCGCGGAACAGCTGCTCGGCGACGAGCCGCCTCTCCGCCCAGACGACCTCGCGTGCGCGCAGGGCGTCCTCCAGGCGGCGCAGCTCGTCGTCCGCGACCTCCAGGCCGTACGCGGTGGCCACCACGCGCGCGAGGTCCGACCGGTAGTCGTGACCGTGCGCGACGAAGATGCCCGGGACGGTGCTCAGCGCGTTGGTGACGTCCACGAGCGTCAGGACGAAGGTGGTCAGCGGGTACCAGGTCGCCAGCCGTGAGACCCCCGGGGGACGGGTGTCCACAGGCCCGAGCCAGTCGGGCTGCTGCACGGCGAGCGCGCCGTCGAACCTCGTGATCGGGTCCTCGTGGTGCGAGAGCAGGAAGAAGCGCTGGCCGTCCCGGCGGCCCTCGTCCTGCGCGGCCCAGTCCGGCCAGGACGCGATCTCGACCGCCTGCCCCTCGGGGTCGACGCGGTCCGGGTCGGAGCGCCACTGGCGGGCCCACGAGCTGCCGGCGGGCGTCCCGACGAAGAGCGCGCGGTCCATCCCCACGCGGTGCAGGCCGCTGACGCCCTCGTGGAGGAACGCGTCCTGCAGGGTGTGCGCGCCGAGCGACTCGCCGAAGCCGACCAGGCGGGGGCGCCGCTCCTCGGGGATGGCACGCAGCCGCCACGTGAGGGCGTGGAGCAGCGCGCGATTCTGCTCGCGGCCCATCGAGACCCGGTCGAGGGAGAGGAACGACGGCCGCAGCGAGTACTGCAGCGCGACGGTCGCGCAGTCGCCCCGGGTGAGGTGCTCGAGCGTCTCGGTCGCCACGTAGTTGACGTAGCCGCTCCCGGTCGGCGACGCGACGCAGATGACGCTGCGGTCGAAGGCGCCCAGCCGCTCGAGCTCGCTCATCGCGAGGTCGACCCGCGCGTCGACGGTCGGTGCGCTCGCGAGCCCGACGAAGGCCCGGACGGGCTCCTTCACCTCGGCCGCGGACGCTCCCGTGACGTCGGAGATCTCCTGCGCCGTGAGAGCCATGTTGACGAACCGCACGCCCTCGCGGGACAGCGACGACCAGGGCACCCCGGAGCCGGGGCCGCCGCTCACCGCCGCCGACGTGGGCGCGCTCGTGTAGGCCGCGTCGATCGCCGCGCCGCCGGCATCCGCGCTGCGCAGCGCGTACTCGACGCCGGCCGCGACGCCCGCGCCGATCGCGCCCAGCGCGACGCCGTGCCCGATCGCGCCGGCGGCCCACCCGGTGCGGGGCGACACGTGCCGCACGCCCGCGGCCACGGACCGGGCGAACACGCCTTCGAGCGCCGCGAACGACTGGAGCCCGACGTTGACCGCGCCGCCGAGCAGGAGCGAACGTGCCAACGGGGGTACCGCCGGCGCCGTGGGCGCGTCCGGGGGTGCGCTCGACCTCCCCGTCAACGGGTCGGACGGCGGCGCGAGACGGGCGGCCTCGACCGGGTCGTCGGCCCGGTAGCGCCGGATCTGCCACGCCGCGAGGGCGGTCCCGGCCACGAGGCCGGCGCTGCTGGACGCGACCCGGATCCACGCGTGCCGCCCCCCGATCGCTGCCTCGGCCGAGGCCAGCGCGGACACCGCGACGCCCGACAGCCCGACTCGCAGCGTCCGCCGCCCCGCCGTCCGCACGACGGCGCGTCGCATCGGCTCACCGGGGCGCGCCGACGCCGCACGCTCGGCGACGGCACCGGCCGACGCCAGCACGAGCCCCACGCCCGCCTGCACGGCGAGGCGCCGGGCCGCCGCCGACTGGGTCCCGTCGTCGCCGACCAGTCGGCGCGCGATCGCGACGGAGATCGACTGCGACGTGACGACGAGGCCGTACTGCGTCGCCGCGACCAGCCCGGTCGCCATCGCCTGGTCGGCGCCGTCGCGGGCGATCAGCCCGGGCATGAACGTGGTCCCGGTCGACGCGGTCGAGACCAGGGCTGCGGTCCGCTCGGCGGGATCACCACCGGCAAGGGCCCTGCCGAGCCTGCCCACGAGTGCCGATGCGTCCACGCCGGGCTCCTCTCGTCCCTCGGCACGCGGAGCACCGAGCGACCGTTCGGGATGTTCAGATGTCGAACCGGCGCCCTTCGGCGCAGCCCCAGCGTAGGGGACCGGAGGGTGTCCTGGTCAGAGACCGGGAGGCAGGATGCTCGGACCGGTCGACGACGCCCGCGGCCCGCGGCCGGTCGTCCCCGTCACGGCCTGATGAGCTCCGACGACGTGATCGCCTGAAAGGCGGTGACCGTGGCGCCGGCCGGCTCCTGCGGCGCCTCCTCGATCCACTCCCAGGACAGGAGCTGCCCGGTGGTGGGCGAGATGATCATGATGTCCGCTCGGGTGAAGGAGCCGTTCGGCGGCTCCATCACGGCGACCGCGATCCCCAGTCGTCCGACCCGGTCGACGGTCTGGCCCAGCAGGTAGACGTCGTGCTCGTTGGCGAGGGTGCGCCACGCGGACGCGGCTACCTGGGAGGGCACGACCTGCCACCCCCACATCTCCTGGATCGTCAGGAACATGCAGTAGGGCACGCCGATGGCGGCCGGCTCGGGACAGGTCGCCTCGCCGCCCTGCCTGTCGAGCATCGCGGTCCGCATCGCGTCGTCGTCGTCGCGGGGCAGGGCGTTGACCCAGTGCGGGTCCATCGTGCCGGCGGGCAGCTCGTCGGTGACGACCTTGCCGGCGGTCGGGTCGGCCTTGCGGGGGACGACCTTCCCGTTGACGTCCAAGCCCGAGGAGCGGTCCTCCGTGCTCGTCACGGACCCGTCGAGATGCACCGTCGCGCTCTGGAAGACGGCCTGGACGACGGAGGTGTGGACGCCCTCCGCGTCCGTCCCGGTCGAGGCGTACCAGCCGTAGGACTCGATGTGCGGGCTGCCCTCCTCGCTCGCGGGGAGCTGGGCGTCGGCGACCGCGGCCAGGTTCCTCAGCTCGGCGGCCGCGGACGGCGCCTTCCCCGCGAACAGGTCCGCCGCGGAGGCGGTGCCGAACGTCAACGTCGGGGGTGGCCCGGCGAGCGCGGGGCTCTTGCTCGACTGGAGGGCTCCGACGCCGACGACGGCCAGCAGGGCGATGCACGCCGCTGCGGCTGCCTGCAGCAGCGCCCGGCGGCGCCTGAGGCTCGTCCGCGACGGGCGCGGCGCTGCCGGCTCCGTGGCGAGGATGCGCGCGAGCAGGGTCTCGTCGGTGGGGTCGAGGTGCCCGAAGGTCTCGGTCGGCTCGATGCCGGCGTCGAGCAGGAGCGTGGCGATCGCGTCGGCCTCGGCCTGGGCGCGCTGGAGGTCGTTCATCGGGCCACCTCCCCCTCGACTCGTGCAGCCAGGACCGTCGCCAGGCGCTGTCTCGCGCGGCTCAGGCGCGTGGTGACGGCACTGGGTGCGCAGTCGAGGACGAAGGCGGCATCCTTCGGGGAGAGGCCGACGGACACGACGAGCCACATCGCCTCACGCTCCGCTGGCGGGAGGAGGGCGAGGACGGCGGCGACGTCGTGCTCGCCGACGATGTCCGCGGCGTGGTCAGCGACGTCGGCGCGAGCCGGGCCCAGGCGGCGGTGCAGGCGGACCTCGCGCTGCTTGGCCTCGTACCAGTGCTGGACGCGGTGGTGCGCGACCCGGAACGCCCAGGCGCGGCGGCGGTCGGGGTCGGCCGGGACGTCGACCCAGCGCTGCCAGACGACGGTGAACGTCTCGGCGACGATGTCGTCGACGCTCGCGCGGTCGACCATCCGGTGCGCGTACCGGCGCACCTGCGGCGCGGTCGCGGCGAAGAACGCCTCGAACTCGGCCGCCGGTCGGCCACCTGCTGCTTGCCTCGTCATGAGTGCTGCTCGGCTCCCGACCGTCAGCAGGACGTCGAGCTGAGCAGGCGGATCGAGACCGAGGCCACGCTGGTCACGGCAACCTGCTCACCGGGTCCGAAGCACGTCGCGGTGCCGGTCCCTGACGGGCCCGAGTACGCGGCGGCGGCCTTCGTCGACCGGTTCCAGACCGACTTCGCCCGGGTCACGGTCGACGTGGTGGCGGCCGTCGACGTGGCGTAGCTGAACGCGCCGCCGTAGCTGGCCGTCGACCAGACGCAGAACTGCGACGAGAGGCACTCTCACGCGGACGCCGGCTCGATCGCGGTGTCGTCAGCCACGACTGCTGTCGACTGGCCCACGACGAGGATCATGGGTGCGAGGATCGCCGCGAGTCGTGCAGTGCGGCGCATGAGCTTCCCCCCCGATGACGTGGCCCGACGTCGGTGAGCTCGACGCGACAGCGGGCACCAGGGTAGTGGACGCTCGTTCAGGTCGGCGCCAGCCGGCCCAGACGACGCACCCGCCGATGGCGAGCCGTCGGCGGGTGCGTGTGCGTCAGTGCCGGGTCAGAACTCCCAGTCCTCGTCCTCCGTGTTCACGGCCTTGCCGATCACGTAGGACGAGCCCGAGCCGGAGAAGAAGTCGTGGTTCTCGTCGGCGTTGGGCGACAGGGCCGACAGGATCGCCGGGTTCACGTCGGTCTCGTCGCGCGGGAACAGCGCCTCGTAGCCCAGGTTCATCAGGGCCTTGTTGGCGTTGTACCGCAGGAACTTCTTGACGTCCTCGGTCAGGCCGACGCCGTCGTAGAGGTCCTGCGTGTACTCCACCTCGTTGTCGTACAGCTCGAAGAGCAGCTCGAAGGTGTAGTCCTTGAGCTCGGCCTTCTCGGCTGCCGACAGCTTCTCGAGGCCCTTCTGGTACTTGTAGCCGATGTAGTACCCGTGCACGGCCTCGTCACGGATGATGAGGCGGATGAGGTCCGCCGTGTTCGTGAGCTTGGCGCGGCTCGACCAGTACATGGGCAGGTAGAAGCCCGAGTAGAAGAGGAACGACTCGAGCAGCGTGCTCGCGACCTTCCGCTTGAGGGGCGAGTCGCCGCGGTAGTAGTCCATGACGATCTCGGCCTTGCGCTGGAGGTTCGCGTTCTCCTCCGACCAGCGGAACGCCTCGTCGATCTCCTTGGTGGAGCACAGCGTCGAGAAGATCGAGCTGTAGGACTTGGCGTGCACCGACTCCATGAACGCGATGTTCGTGTAGACGGCCTCCTCGTGCGGCGTGATCGCGTCGGGGATCAGCGAGACCGCGCCGACGGTGCCCTGGATGGTGTCCAGGAGCGTCAGGCCGGTGAAGACGCGCATGGTGAGCGTCTTCTCCTGCTCGGTCAGCGTCGCCCACGACTGGACGTCGTTGGACACCGGCACCTTCTCCGGCAGCCAGAAGTTGCCGACCAGGCGGTCCCAGACGTCCGCGTCCTTGTCGTCCTCGAGCCGGTTCCAGTTGATCGCGGAGACGCGGCTGACGAGCTTGAGCTTCTCGCTCATCGAGTGGCTTCCTTCGTGTCGAGCAGAACGGTCAGAGCATGCACGAGACGCAACCGTCCACTTCGGTACCCTCCAGCGCGAGCTGGCGGAGGCGGATGTAGTAGATCGTCTTGATGCCCTTGCGCCAGGCGTAGATCTGCGCCTTGTTCAGGTCACGCGTCGTGGCCGTGTCCTTGAAGAACAGGGTCAGCGACAGGCCCTGGTCGACGTGCTGCGTGGCCTCGGCGTAGGTGTCGATGACCTTCTCGTAGCCGATCTCGTACGCGTCCTGGTAGTACTCCAGGTTGTCGTTCGTCATGAACGGCGCCGGGTAGTAGACGCGGCCGATCTTGCCTTCCTTGCGGATCTCGATCTTCGACGCGATCGGGTGGATCGAGCTCGTCGAGTGGTTGATGTACGAGATCGAGCCGGTCGGCGGGACGGCCTGCAGGTTCTGGTTGTAGATGCCGTGCTCCTTGACGGAGGCGGCGAGCTCGCGCCAGTCGTCCTGCGTCGGGATGTGCACGCCCGCCGTGGCGAACAGCTCGGCGACGCGCGCCGTGCGCGGCTCCCACGTGCGCTCGACGTACTTCTCGAAGTACTCGCCGGTCGCGTACTTCGAGTCCTCGAAGCCGTCGAACGCGCTGCCGCGCTCCTTGGCGAGGAGGTTCGAGGCGCGGATCGCGTGGTACGCCACCGTGTAGAAGTAGATGTTCGTGAAGTCCAGGCCCTCGTCGGACCCGTAGAAGATCCGCTCGCGCGCCAGGTAGCCGTGCAGGTTCATCTGGCCCAGGCCGATGGCGTGGCCGCCGGCGTTGGCGCGCTTGATGGACGGCACGGACTCGATGCTCGTCTGGTCGGCGACGCCCGTCAGGGCACGGATCGCGGTCTCGACCGACTTGCCGAAGTCCGGCGAGTCCATCGCCAGGGCGATGTTCATCGAGCCGAGGTTGCAGGAGATGTCGCGGCCGACGTGCTTGTACGAGAGGTCCTCGTTGAACGTCGACGGCGTCGAGACCTGCAGGATCTCGGAGCACAGGTTCGAGTGCGTGATCTTGCCCTTGATGGGGTTCGCACGGTTGACCGTGTCCTCGAACATCACGTACGGGTAGCCGGACTCGAACTGCAGCTCGGCGAGCGTCTGGAAGAACTCGCGGGCGCTGATCTTGGTCTTCTTGATCCGCGCGTCGTCGACCATCTCGTAGTACTTCTCGGTGACGTTCACGTCCGCGAAGGGCTTGCCGTACACGCGCTCGACGTCGTACGGCGAGAACAGGTACATCGGCTCGTTCTTCTTGGCCAGCTCGAACGTGATGTCCGGGATGACGACGCCCAGCGAGAGCGTCTTGATGCGGATCTTCTCGTCGGCGTTCTCACGCTTGGTGTCGAGGAACCGGTAGATGTCCGGGTGGTGCGCGTGCAGGTACACCGCGCCGGCACCCTGGCGGGCGCCGAGCTGGTTGGCGTAGGAGAACGAGTCCTCGAGCAGCTTCATCACGGGGATGACGCCGGAGCTCTGGTTCTCGATGTGCTTGATCGGCGCACCGTGCTCACGGACGTTCGAGAGCAGCAGGGCGACGCCGCCGCCACGCTTGGAGAGCTGCAGCGCGGAGTTGATGCCGCGCGCGATGGACTCCATGTTGTCCTCGATGCGCAGCAGGAAGCAGGACACGGGCTCGCCGCGCTGCGCCTTGCCGAGGTTGAGGAACGTGGGGGTCGCCGGCTGGAAGCGGCCGGAGACGATCTCGTCGACCAGGGAGATCGCGAAGTCCTGGTCACCCTCGGCGAGCGCGAGCGAGACCATGCAGACCCGGTCCTCGAAGCGCTCGAGGTAGCGCTTCCCGTCGAACGTCTTCAGCGTGTACGACGTGTAGTACTTGAACGCGCCGAGGAACGTCTGGAAGCGGAACTTCTTCGAGTACGCGTACTTGAAGAGCGTCTTGATGAACGCCGAGTCGTACTGCGCCAGGACCTCGGGGTCGTAGTACTTGTTCTCCACGAGGTACTCGAGCTTCTCGTCGAGGTCGTGGAAGAAGACCGTGTTCTGGTTGACGTGCTGCAGGAAGTACGCGCGCGCCGCCTCACGGTCCTTGTCGAACTGGATCTCCCCGTCCGCGCCATACAGGTTCAGCATGGCGTTGAGGGCGTGGTAGTCCAGACCCGTCAGATCTACGCGGGTATCTGTGACTGTCGCTGCCAAAATCGTCCCAATCCCTCACGGACGCGGGTCACGTCCTCGCTGGTCCCCATCAGCTCGAACCCGTACAGGTAGGGGACGCGGCACTTGGCCGCGATGATGTCCCCCGCGATGCAGTAGGCCTCACCGAAGTTGGTGTTGCCCGCGGCGATGACGCCGCGGATCAGAGTGCGGTTGGCCTCGTCGTTGAGGAACTTCACGACCTGGCGGGGTACCGCGCCGCCCTCGTTGCCCCCGCCGTACGTCGGCACGACGAGCACGTAGGGCTCGGTGACGTGCAGGAACGGATCGGAAGGGCGCAACGGGATGCGGGTGGCCGCCAGGCCGAGCTTCTCGACGAAGCGGTGCGTGTTGTCCGAGGCGGAGGAGAAGTACACGAGCGAGCTCATGACGGTCCCCTCACGTCGGGTCGAACGGTCGTGCGGTGATGCAGTCGCCGAGGCGACCACGTGCAGCCGGTGGGCTACGGGTCAGGCGACGACGGTGGCGAGACGCTCCGCGAGCGCGCCGATGCGGTCCGGGCGGTAGCCCGACCAGTGGTCGCCGTCCACGATCACGACGGGCGCCTGCAGGTGACCCAGCGACATGACGTAGTCGCGGGCGTCCGCGTCCTCGCTGATGTCGACGACCGTGTAGTCGGCGCCGAGCTTGTCGAGCGCGCGGTAGGTCGCGTTGCACTGCACGCACGCGGGCTTGCTGTAGACCGTGATCGTCATGGTGGTTCTCCGTGAAAGTCGTCGCGTGCCGGACCCCCTGCTGCGGCCCTCGCACCCTGCCGGCGGCGTCCCCGAGGGGCCGTCCTTGCCAATCGGCCGACCTGCCGAGTGCGTGAGGAAGACACTACACCTAGTGGCTGACACTTCAATGGACCACTAGGTGTTGTGTTACACGAGTGTCGTTTTTCACCCTGTGCGCCGAGTTTCACACTACCTGTGGGTACTGACACGACCCGCTGGCCTGCACGTTCGCGGCGTTCGGGCGAAGGCCGCGCGGAGCACCCACAGGGGCGTCCACAGCGACACGCCGGTCGTCCCCAGCGCCGTCCACAGAACTCGTCGGCCGAAACGCCCACGCGGCCCGCAGGGGAACCGCTACCTTCCGCACATGCACACCTTGCTGACCGTCGTCACCGACCCGGCCACCACCGACACCAACCTCGGGCCGACCTTCATCGGGGGCCTCGTCGGCTACCTGATCGGCTCGCTCGCCCTCATGGGCATCTTCACCAAGGCGGGTGAGGCCGGCTGGCAGGGCTTCGTCCCGATCTGGAACACCCTGGTCCTGCTCAAGATCTCGGGCAAGGCGTGGTGGTGGATCCTGCTCCTGCTGATCCCGATCGTGAACATCGTCGTCCTGATCCTGGTCTGGCACGCGCTCTCGGTGTCGTTCGGCCACGGCGTCGGGTTCACCGTCGGGCTCGTCTTCCTCTCGGTGATCTTCCTCTACATCCTCTGGCTCGGGTCGAGCACCTACCGCGGCCCCGGTGGCAGGACCGTCGCCGGCACCACGTACTGACCACCCACCCACCGACGCCCCGGCCGGGTCCGCCCGCCGGGGCGTCTCCGCGCCCGGACGGGCGCGGGGGGACGCCGGCGTCGGCACGGTGAGGAATGCTGGGGCCTGTGCAGATCACCACGCTCGGCGGCCTCGCCGTCGACGGACGCCCCGTGCGCGGCGACCGGCTCGCGGCCGTGCTGCGCGAGCTCGTCGAGGCGCGAGGCCGAGCGGTCTCGGTCGGCGCCCTCGTCGAGGCGGTCTGGGACGGTGAGCCGCCCCAGGACGAGGCGGGCGCGATCCAGGCGCTGGTCTCCCGGCTGCGACGCACGGGCCTGCCCGTCGTCGGCGCCCCGGGCGGCTACCGCCTACCGACCGAGAACCTGCACGTCGACGCCACCGACGTCCGCGACCGGGTCACGCGGGCCACGACCGCCCTGCGCGACGGGCGCCCCGCGGTGGCCCAGCAGCTGGCCGACGAGGCTCGGGCCCTGTTCCCCGACGTCCCGGACCTGGACGACGTCGCGATCGCCCGGCTGTTCTCCGAGGTCGCGATGCTGCGCGCCGAGGCCGCCCTGGCGGGCGCCGGCGCGCTCGACGGCACCGACCTGCACCGGCTCGTGGACCGGACCCCGCCCGACGAGCCCGCGGTGGCCCTGCTCGTGCGGGTGCTCGCCGCGCAGGGACGCGACGCCGAGGCGCTCGAGCTGGTCGAGCAGGTCCGCACCGAGCTCGCCGACCGGTACGGGGCC
Organism: Cellulomonas sp. PhB150; assembly: GCF_003755175.1. Lineage (GTDB taxonomy): Bacteria > Actinomycetota > Actinomycetes > Actinomycetales > Cellulomonadaceae > Cellulomonas. Next base: position 125,122 of record NZ_RKHX01000004.1, read on the forward strand.
GACCCGTCCCCCGTCGTCGTCGAGGCCCACCTCGCCCTGCTGCGCGGCGAGCTGCCCACCACGCGGCCGACGCCGCGCACCGACGTCCACCAGACGGTCCACCTGCCGCCGTCGTGGCGCCGCGCGAGCACGCCCCTGCTCGGCCGCGACGTCGACCTCGCCGCCGTGCTGGCCGCGCTCGACACCGCGCCCCTCGTCACGCTCGTCGCGACGGGCGGTGCCGGCAAGACGCGCCTGGCCGCCGAGGTCGCGCGCTGCGCCGCGGCCGACGGGCGGTCGGTGCAGGTCGTCGAGCTCGCCGGCCTGCGCTCGCCCGACGAGGTGCTGCCCGCCGTGCTCGCGACGATCGGCGGCGGCGACACCACGCCGAGCCGGGCCGACCTCACGGTCGAGCGACGCGTCCTCGAGCCCGCCGAACGCCTGCGGCAGGCCGCGCAGGACCTCGACGGGCTGCTCGTGCTCGACAACTGCGAGCACCTCCTGGACGCCGCCGCGGCGGTCGTCGCGGACCTGCTCGACTCGGCCTCCCCCGACGTCGTGGTCCTCGCTACGAGCCGTGCCCCGCTGGGCATCGTCGGCGAGGCCGTCCACCAGCTGCGGATGCTGCCCGACGAGGACGCGCTCGGGCTGCTCGAGGCGCGCACCCGCGCCGGCCGGCCCGGCGTGACCTGGGACCGCGAGCTCGCGCTGCAGCTGTGCCACCGGCTCGACAACCTCCCCCTGGCCCTCGAGCTCGCCGCGGCGCGGCTGCGGTCGATGCCGGTCGAGGACGTGCTCGACGGGCTCAGCGACCGGTTCGCGCTGCTGGACGACGCCCTGCGCGGGCTGCCCGAGCGGCACGCGAGCCTGTGGGCGATGGTCGACTGGAGCCGCGAGCTGCTCGCACCCGCCGAACGCGCGCTGCTGGCCCGGCTCGCCGTCGTCGCGGGGTCGTTCACCGCCGAGACGGCGATGTCCGTCGCCGACCAGCCCGCACCGGCGGTCCGGCGCGGGCTGTCGATCCTCGTCGAGCAGTCGCTGCTGACGATGGCCGACCAGGACGAGGGCCCGGCCCGGTACCGGATGCTCGAGACCGTGCGCGAGTACGGCGAGGCGCGGCTCGACGCCGCGGGCGACCGCCCCGCGGCCATGGCCGGCCTGGTGCGCTGGGCCGCCGCCCGGGCCGTCCGGCTCGGCGCGGACTTCGTCGGCCCGGCGCAGGTCGCGGCCTTCGAGGCGTGCGCGCGTGACCAGGAGGCGCTGCTCGTCGCGGCGCGGTGGGCCGCCGACCACGACGACGAGCCCGCGCTCGTCGACATCATCGCCGCGCTGTTCTGGCTCTGGACGGTGCGCGGCGCCCACATGGAGGTCGTCGGCTGGGCGACGCGGATCCTGCACGTCGACGACCCGGCGGCGCGCCGCACGTCCCCGCTCCTGCACGGCCGCGCGAGCGGCCGCGCGCTGCCGAACGCCGACCGCGCGGGCATCGTCGGCACCCTCGCCGCCATGAACGGCGGGGTCATCGAGTCGCTGCGGCTGTCGGTGATCGCGTGGCGGGCCTGCCGGTGCGTGCGCGACGAGCGCGGCGACCAGATGAGCGCCCGCACCCTCGCGCTGTCCGGGGCACTTCCCGCCCTCGGCTTCAACGCCGAGGACCTCGGCCCGCCCGCGGCCGCGCTCGTCGGCTCCGACGACCCGTACCTGCAGGCGCTCGGCCTGTTCATGCGGGCCGCTGTCGCCGAGAACCTCGGGGACACCGAGGAGTCGGGCCAGGCCGCGCGAGAGGCGTACGACCGGTTCAAGGCGGCGGGCGACCACTGGGGCATGGGCATGGCCGCGCAGGGCATCGGGCAGTGGGGCAGCGGGCGCGGGACCGACGACGCGTTGGTGTGGCTCGAGCGCGGCGTCCGGCACCTGGAGATCGTCGGCGCGATGCAGGACGCGCGCAGCATCCGCCTGCTGCTCGACGTCCAGCGCGCGATCGCCGGCCAGGAGGACGCGCTGGTCCGCGTCGAGCAGACCGCGCGCTCGGAGCAGGCCGACGACACGGACGTCGCGCAGGCCCGCCTGGGCCTGGCCCAGATCGCGTGGAGCGACGGTCGGCTCGCGGACGCCTCGCGCTACGCCGACAGCGCCATCGACGTCGCCCTCTCCGGTGTCGTGCGGGTCCCCCAGGCGCACGTCGTGTTCATGGTCGCCGCGGCGACCATCCACGTGCGCGCGGCCGAGGAGGGCGACGCGGCCGGTCGCGCGGCCGCCGAGGCCCGGGCGACGGACCTCCTGCGCCGCGCGACCGCCGAGGCGAAGGGCATCTCCGACATGCCCGTGCTCGGCTCCTTCGCGCTCGGCTGCGCGGAGCTCGCCGCCTCGCGGGACGAGGTCGCGGTGGCCGTCGAGCTCTTCGCGCTCGGCACCCGGCTCGGGGCCAACATGGGATCGATGTTCCAGCTCGGCACCGGCGGCCGGCTCGAGGCACTCGTCGGCGACGACGCGGCGCGCGCCGCCGCGGTGGCCCCCCTGCGCGACGAGAAGTCCTCGACGATCGCGGCGCGGGTCCAGACGCTCGCCACGGAGCTGCTGGAGTAGGACGACGACGAACGGGCGGGCACCCCACCAGGGAGGTGCCCGCCCGTTCGTCGTGCGAGGTCAGACCTTCTTGCGGTAGGCCCGCAGCGCGAGCGGCATGAACACCGCGACGAGACCCACGCACCAGGCCAGCGTCCACCAGACGTGGCTGCCGACCGGCTGACCCAGGAAGAGGGCGCGCATCGAGTCGACCAGGTGCGTCAACGGGTTCACCTTGACGAACCCCTGCATCCAGCCCGGCAGAGTGGTCCCGGCGACGAACGTCGTCGAGGCGAAGCTCAGCGGCATGATGATGAGGAACATGATCCCCTGCACGGCGCCGCTGGTGCGGACCTTCATGCCGACGAAGACCGACACCCAGGAGAGCGACAGGGCGAACAGGATGGCCAGGAGGCACCCGGCCACCGCGGCGAGCAGGCTGCCCTCGATGCGGAAGCCCATGAGGTAGCCGACGCCCATCGTCGAGATGATGACGATGACGTAGCGGACCACGTCGCCGAGCACGGCACCGAGCAGCGGCGCGGACCGCGGCACCGGCAGGGACCGGAACCGGTCGAAGATGCCCTTCTCGAGGTCGGTGTTGAGGTTGACGCCGATCGCGATCGCGCCGGTCGCGATGGTCTGCGCGAGGATGCCCGGCAGCAGGAACTGCAGGTACTGGCTGGTCGAGCCGGCGACCGCGCCGCCGAAGATGTAGACGAAGATCGTCAGGAAGATCGCCGGCTGGAGCGTGACGTCGATGAGCGCCTCGGGCGTCCGCCACGTCTTGATCAGGCTGCGCTTGGCCAGCGCGAGCGAGTGCCGCACCAGCGGGAACGGCTTGCGGGCCACCTCGGCGGCCTTGGGCACCACGCTCGTGCGCGGCGCCTGGGTGAGGGTCGCGGTGCTCATGCGGCGACCTCCTTCGTCTGAGTCGTGTCGTCCTCGGACGCCGTGCGCCCGGTGAGCTTGAAGAAGACCTCGTCGAGGCTCGGCAGGTGCAGCGAGAGCTCGGTGACGCCGATGCCGACGCTCGCGAGACGCGAGACCGTGGCCGTCAGGGCGCTGTCGTCGGCCACGGGGACCGCGAGCATGCCCTTGCGGATCTCGACCGCGCCGCTGACGCCGGTGGAGACCTGACCCAGGATCGTGGCGGTCTCCTCCATCCGCGCCAGGTCGGCCGGACGGACCTCGAGGGTCTGGCCGCCGACGATGCGCTTGAGGCCCTCGGGGGTGTCGTGCGCGATGACGCGACCGTGGTCGATGACCGTGATCTCGTCGGCCAGCGCGTCGGCCTCCTCCAGGTACTGCGTCGTGAGCAGCACCGTGGAGCCGTCGGTCACGAGCGAGCGGACCACGTCCCACATGTCCTCGCGCTTGGCGGGGTCGAGGCCCGTGGTGGGCTCGTCGAGGAAGATGACGTCCGGGCGCCCGACGAGGCTCGCGGCCAGGTCGAGGCGGCGGCGCATGCCACCGGAGTAGGTCTTGGCCGGGCGGTCGGCCGCGTCGGTCAGGTCGAACCACTCGAGCAGCTCGACCGCGCGCGCCTTGGCGCCCTTGCGGCCCAGCTCCAGGAGGGTGCCGAACAGGACGAGGTTCTGGCGGCCCGTGAGGTCCTCGTCGACAGAGGCGTACTGGCCGGTGAGGCCGATGCTCTGGCGGACCTGCTGGGACTGCTTGACGACGTCGAAGCCCGCGATGGTCGCGTGGCCGGCGTCGGGGGTCAGGAGGGTGGACAGGATGCGGACGGCGGTCGTCTTGCCGGCGCCGTTGGGGCCGAGGACACCGAGAACGGTCCCCCGGGGAACGGCGAGATCGACGCCCTGCAGCGCCTTGGTCTCACCGAAGTGCTTGACGAGGCCCTCGGCCTCGATCACCAGGTCTGTGCTCATGGGTCCACCCTGCGCGCCCCGCCTGACAGGGCGCCGACACCCGGCTGACACGCGCTGACACGTCCTGCCGCCAGCCGCCGTCCAGCCAGCACCGAGAACGACCCGCGGGGGCGAGAACGACCGTTCCGGGGGGTCGTTCTCAGCCCGGAGGGTCGGTCTCGGTCCGGTTAGAGGACGTGGGCGAGGAAGTCCTTGGTGCGCTGCTCGGTCGGGGCGTCGATGACCTGGGCGACCGGGCCGTGCTCCACGATGACGCCGTCGGCCATGAAGACGACCTGGTCGGCGACCTCGCGGGCGAACCCGATCTCGTGCGTCACGACGATCATCGTCATGCCCGACGAGGCGAGGTCCCGCATGACGCCGAGCACCTCACCCACGAGCTCGGGGTCGAGGGCCGAGGTGGGCTCGTCGAACAGCATGATGTCCGGGTCCATCGCGAGCGCGCGGGCGATGGCCACGCGCTGCTGCTGACCGCCGGAGAGCTGGGCCGGGTAGTGGTCGATCCGGTCGGACAGGCCCACGCGGGTGAGCATCTCGACGGCGCGCTCGCGAGCCTCGGCCTTGGACCGGCCCAGCACCTGGACCGGCGCCTCCATGACGTTGCCGAGCGCGGTCATGTGCGGGAACAGGTTGAAGCGCTGGAAGACCATGCCGACGCGGGCGCGCTGCGTGGCGATCTGGCGCGGGTGCAACCGGTACAGGGCCGGCGACCCGCCCTTGGTCCCCTCGCGGTAGCCCATGAGCTCGCCCTCGACGCGGATGGAGCCCGCGCCGATCTCCTCGAGCTGGTTGATGCAGCGCAGCGCGGTCGACTTGCCCGAGCCCGACGGGCCGAGCATCACAGTGACCGTGCCCTGCTGGACGACGAGGTCGACGCCGCGCAGCACGTGCGAGTCGCCGTACCACTTGTGCACGCCGGTCATCTCGACCATGGGGGCGGTGGCCGGGGAGCTCATGCGCCACCTCCGATCGGTCGGCCCATGTCGTCGATCGGGCCGAGCTCCGGGGTGGTCCCCGCGGCGTTGATCGCCGACTGCCGGCCTCGTCGGGCGCGCTTGGGCACGTGCTCGTCGAAGCCGCGGCCGTAGTACCGCTCGAGGTAGTACTGCCCGACCATCAGCACGCTCGTGATCGCGAGGTACCAGATCGCGGCGACCATGAGCAGCGGGACGGGCTGGAACGTGCGGTTGCCGATCGCGTTGGTGGCGAACTGCAGGTCCAGCGAGAACGGCACCGCCAGCACGAGCGAGGTGGTCTTGAGCATCGAGATCGTCTCGTTGCCCGTGGGCGGGACGATGACGCGCATGGCCTGCGGCAGGACGATCCTCCACAGGATCCGTCCCTCCTTCATGCCGAGGGCACGCGCGGCCTCGAACTGGCCGCGGTCCACGCTCTGCAGGCCGGCGCGGACGATCTCGGCGAGGTAGGCGGCCTCGTTGAGCGCCAGGCCGAGGATCGCCGCGCGCGTGGCGTTGAGGACGACGCTCGTGTCCATCGAGAACAGCTCGGGCCCGAACGGGACGCCGAGCGTCAGCACGGGGTACAGGACACCGGCGAGGCCCCAGAAGATCAGCTGCGTGTAGATCGGGGTGCCACGGAAGAACCAGATGTAGACCCAGGAGACGTAGCGCATCACCGGGTTGGCGGACCGCCGCATGATCGCGAGGGCGACGGCGAGGACGATCGCGATCGCCATCGACGTCACCGTGAGGAACAGCGTCCAGCCGACGCCGCGCAGCACGGGTTGGCTGAACAGGTACTTGCCCACGGTCGGCCACGCGAACGTGTCGTTCGTGAGCAGCGCGTTGACGGCCATGGCCGCCAGCACGACGACCACCGCCGCGGAGACCCAGCGGCCGGGGTACCGCACCGGGATCGCGTGGATCCGTTGCGGTTCGGCGGCCGGCGTCTTCGCGGCGGTGGGCGTCGTCACGGCGTCAGCCTACGGACGGGTTGAGCTCAGCGGTCTTCACCGCGCTGGTCTCGTTGCCCCAGGCCGTGAGGATCTTCAGGTAGTCGCCCGAGTCGATGAGCTTCTGCATGGCCTTCTGGACCGCGTCGGTCAGCGCCTGGTCGTCCTTGCTGACGACGATGCCCTGCGGGGCGCTGGCGAACACGTCGCCGAGCTGCTCGAGCTTGCCGGCCGTCTGCGCGATCGCGTAGGCGATGATCGGCGAGTCGGCGTACATCAGGTCCGCCTTGCCGCCGACGAGCGCCGTGGTGACGTCCGACTGCTTGGCGTACTTCAGGGGCGTGATCGCGTCCTTGCCGTCCGTCTTGCACTTCGCGACGAGCGCGTCGAGCTCCTCGTCCTCGACCGTGCCGGTCTGGACGCCGACGGTCAGGCCGCACAGGTCGGCGGGGTCGACCTTCTTCGGGTTGCCCGCGGCCACCGCGTAGGCCTCGCCGGCCTCGAAGTACTCGACCATGTTGGCCTGCTCGAGGCGCTCGGGGTTGATCGTGAACGACGAGATGCCCACGTCGTACTTGGCGCCGATGGCCGGGATGATGCCGGTGAAGTCGGCCGTCTGGACGTCGGCCTTCAGGCCCATCACCGCGGCGAGGGCCTTGGCGAGGTCGACGTCGTAGCCGATCGGCGTGGTGCCGTCCTCGTCGATGTACTCGGCCGGGGCGTAGGACGTGTCCGAGCCGACGACGAGCTTGCCGGCCGACGCGATCTTCTCGGGCACGAGGGCGGCGATGGCGTCGTCCTTCGCGACGGACGAGGGGTCGAACGACGCGGCCGACGTCTCGGTGCTGCCGGGGGTGGCCGTGTCGTCGTCGCCCGAGCTGCACGCGGCGAGGGCCAGCGCGGAGCTCAGGACGACTGCGGTCAGGACTGCGGGGCGGAACGTGCGCAAGAGGGTCCTCCTTCGCCGCGCCGGGGGGACGCGGTGACTGCAGCAGCTGACGGGAGTCAGGTCTGGCGCGCCTGGTCGGCCACGCGAGCCGGAGCGTAGCGGTCCGGTGTTACGCCGTGGTAACTGCCCGGCCGTCGGACGCGGCGTCGCCCACGGTGCCACCGTCGTGCGGCTCGAGCACCTCAAGCTCGTGAACCACGTCGGCCACGCGGTGGGGCACGTGCTCGCCAGCGAGCAGCCGGCGCGCTCGTCGGGCGCTCAGGAAGGCGTGCGTGGCGAGCCCGACGAACACGAGACCGCAGGCCACGGCGCTGATGACGAAGGTCAGCTCGATCCCGTGGCCGGTCGGCAGCAGGTCCGGGGCCAGGTGCGTGGCGATGACCGCGCCCGCGACGGCCGAGCCGATCGAGCCGCCGATCGTGCGCAGCACCTGGTTGAACGAGACCGCGCTGCCGAGCTCCTGGGCCGCGACCCCGCGTGCGATCAGTCCGGGCATCGCCGCGTAGGTGGTGCCGATGCCGATCCCGATGAGCAGCATGCCGACGAGCAGCTCCCACAGCTCGTCGTGCGCACCGACCATGAGCAGGTTGGCGGCCGTCGCGAACGCAGCGCCCAGCGGGAGCAGCATCGTGAACGAGACGCGGTGCGCGAACCGCCGGGCGATGCGGCTCGCGAGCTGGCTGCCCACCGAGATCGGGAACATGACGAAGCCCGCCCAGAAGAGCGGCAGGCCCACCCCGTAGCCGGTCTCGGCAGGGGCCTGGGCGATGAGGCTGATCACCGAGATGCCGATGTACATGGACGTGCCGATGCTCAGCGCGGTCGCGTTGGCGAGCAGCACGTCCGAGCGGCGCAGCAGGTCGAGCCGGATGAGCGGGTGCGGGGTGCGCGTCTCGCGCCAGACCCAGGCCACGAGCACGACGAGCGCGCCGGCGAGGATGCCGAGCGTCGTCGTCGACCCCCAGCCCCAGCGCGGACCCTCGCTGATGCCGAGCAGCAGGCTCGCCAGGCCGACGCCCAGCAGCACCGCTCCGAGGGTGTCGAACGGTTGGCGCAGCCCGTGCTCGTCAGGACCCGCCGGCACGGCGACGAGCACGACGACGATGGCCGAGACGACGAACGCCGCGGCGAACCAGAACGCCCACCGGAAGTCGAAGGTCGAGGCGATGATGCCGGTCAGCGGGTAGCCGAGCCCGACACCGGTGGCGACCGTGACCGACAGCGACGCGATGCCGGCCCGCACCTTGTCAGCCGGCGCGTACCGCCGAGCCAGCGCGATGGTCATCGGCGTGATCGCGTAGGACAGCCCCTGCAGCGCTCGCCCCGCGACGATCTGCCCGAAGGTCTGGGCGGTCGCCGCCAGCACCGAGCCGACGAGGACGACGGCGAGGGTCACGAGCAGGATCCGCCGCTTGTGCGGCCCGTCGCTGAGGCGCCCGAGGACGGGCGTGGCGACCGCGCCGACGAGCAGGTTGATCGTCACCGTCCACTGCGCGGTGCTGACCGCGACGCCGAACTCGACCGCGATCGTCGGGACGAGCAGCAGCCCCAGCGAGCTGATGATCGCCGCGGCGAGCGCCGTGTAGACGAGCGCGGGGACGAGGCGGGTGCGCTCAGCCACGCGGCAGGCCGAGCTTGTGCAGGACCGGGATCGACGCGGCGAGCGTGGCGACCTCGCGGGCGTCGAGCTGCTCGACGATCGCGGAGGCGAGCCAGCCGCTCATGGCGTTGCGGTCGCGCTCGAGCGCCTCGCGGCCGTCCGCGGTGATGCGCACGACGCGGCGGCGGCCGTCGTCGGGGTCCTGCTCGCGCTGGACGTACCCGCGGGCCTCGAGCTCGGCGACGATCGCGGCCATCGACTGCGGCGTGATGTGCTCGGCGCCCGCGAGCGCCGAGGACGTCGCGCCGCCGTGCCGCACGAGCGCGTTGAGCACCCTCGTCTGGCCGAGCGGCAGGTCCTTCTCCGCGGTCAGTCGGCGGTAGATCGGGGCGAGTGCTGCGCGCAGGTCGAAGGCGAGCTCCGCGACGGTCGAGTCATCCACCCCCCGAACAGTACAGCCCAACTGATCAGTCAGGCTGACGAGTTATGCCCGCACTCGAGACCGCCCCTCCGGGGCCAGGACGACCACCCGGGAGGGTCGATCTCACCCCGGCGGGTCGTTCTCGCGCGCGACAGGCGCGAGCCGCGCGTCAGGCGCGCTGGGGTGGCCGGCGGGTCAGGCGGGCTGGGGGGGCGGGGTGGTGGGGCGGGCCGTCGAGCCGCGCGCGCTCAGGCGCTGCATCGGGGCCATGTAGGCGCGGACCGGGCCGTCGGCCAGGGTGTTGAGGACGCAGGTGCCGACCTGCTGGCCCATCGCGTGCACGTCGAGCGTCATCGCGGACAGCGGCGGGTTGGACAGGCGGCACAGCGCGGAGTCGTCCCACGCGAGCAGCGAGACCTGCCCGGGGACCCCGATCCCCATCTCCGCCGCGACGGCGAGCGCGGCGAGGGCCATGACGTCGTTGTCGAAGATGATCGCCGACGGGGCGTTGCGCCGGCCGAGCAGGGACCGGGCCGCGCTCTTGCCGGACTCCTCGGTGTAGTCGCCCTCGACGATCACCCCGTGCACCGACGAGCGCGCGCACTGGTCGAGGAACGCGTCGCTGCGGGCGCGGGTGTGGATCAGGTCGCGCGGCCCACTGACCCGTCCGAGCTGGGTGTGCCCGAGGCCGACGAGGTAGTCGACCGCGTCCCGGCTCGCTTGCGCATCGTCGATCCAGACGTTGGAGAACTCGGCCATGCCGCCCGACGGACCGCCGACGACGACGGCCGGGATGCCGAGCTCCGCGAGGACCGGGATGCGCGGGTCGTCGACCACGACGTTGACGACGACGACGGCATCCACCATCGACCCCGCGGCCCAGCGGCGGTAGGCCTCGATCTCGGCGGCGTGGTCACGCACGACGTGCAGCAGCAGCGAGCGGTTCTCGGTGGCGAGCACCTCCTCGATGCCGGCGATCAGCTCCCCGAAGAACGGCTCATGGCCCAGCATCCGGGCCGGGCGCGCGAGCACCAGGCCCACGGCATCGGTTCGGTGCGGCACGCGGCCAGCCTAGTCACGAGGCGTGCGGCGTCGCGCCTGCCATCCGGGCCAGCGCGCGGCCGTGGCCGGCGGGTGACGTCGGGGTCGCCACCACGGGCTCCGGGACCTCGTGAGCGCGGAGCGCCGCCAGGTCGAGCGCGGCCCGACGAGCGTCGGCGTCGCACTCCGCAGGCCGGTCGGCGGTGCGGGCGATCGGGTCCCAGCGGGTGCCGCGCAGGGCGAGCACGACGAGCGGGGACACGATGAGGAGTGCGGCGAGGGCGGTGACGAAAGTGCTCATGGCGCCAGCGTCGTCGGGTTGCCGGCCATCGACGAGTGGCAGTCAGGACGTTGACCGTCAACATGCTGCCAACTACCCTGGCGGCATGCTGCGGAGCGTAGGAGCCCTCGTCGTGGACGGCCTGGCGGTGTTCGAGTTCGGCGTCGTGTGCGAGGTGTTCGGCATCGACCGGACCGACGACGGCGTGCCGAGCTTCGACTTCCGCGTGGTGGGACCGACCGCAGGCGCGACGATCCGGTCCGGCATCCCGGGCGTCGAGATCCGGGCGCCGTACGGCCTCGACGCGCTTGCCGACGTCGACCTGGTCGCCGTCCCCGCCACCGTCATCCGGGACGAGTACGACCCCGCCGTGCTCGACGCCATCCGCGCAGCCCACGCGCGCGGAGCGACGATCGTCTCGGTCTGCTCGGGCGTGTTCGTGCTCGCCGCCGCCGGGATCCTCGACGGCCGCACGGTCACCACCCACTGGAAGCACGCCGCCGAGCTGGCACGGCGGTACCCCCACCTCACGGTCGACCCGGACGTGCTGTTCGTCGACGAGGGCGACATCGTCACGAGCGCCGGCACCGCAGCGGGCATCGACGCGTGCCTGCACATCGTGCGCCGCGAGCTCGGGGGCACGGTCGCGACGGCCATCGCGCGCCGCATGGTGGTCCCCCCGCAGCGTGACGGCGGCCAGCGCCAGTACATCCCGCAGCCCGTGCCCGAGTGCACCGACGACTCCCTGCGGCTCGTGCTCGAGTGGGTGCAGGAGACCCTGGCCGACGACCACACGGTCGACTCGCTCGCCGCCCGCGCCCTGATGTCGCCACGCACCTTCGCCCGCCGGTTCGCGGCCGAGACCGGGACCACGCCCATGCGCTGGCTCGTGGGCCAGCGCGTCATGCACGCGCAGGTGCTGCTCGAGGACAGCGACCTCGACGTCGAGGAGGTCGCGCGCGAGTGCGGGTTCGGGTCCGCCGCGCTGCTGCGCCACCACTTCCGCCGGGCGGTCGGCGTGGCGCCGGCCGACTACCGCGCCTCGTTCCGCAGCCGCGTCGCGTGACCGGCCCCGTCCACACGGGTCGCGCCCTGGTCGAGGTGGCCCCCGGCGTGCACGTCGCGACGAGCCGGGTCATGGCGACGACGAGCACCGTGCTCGTGGGGCCGCGCGGAGTGCTGCTCGTCGACCCGGCCTGGGTCCCCTCCGAGCTCGACGCGCTGGCGACCACGCTCGACGAGCGGGACTGGCGCGTGGTCGGAGGGTTCGCGACGCATGCGCACCACGACCACCTGCTGTGGCACCCGCGGTTCGGCGACGTGCCGCGATGGGCGTCGCCGCGCACCGCCGAGCTGGCGCGGACGGAGCGTGCGGCCCTGGTCGAGGCGCTCGGGGACGGCTGGCCCGACGAGCTCGTCGACCTCATGGGGCGCGTCGAACCGGCCGCAGATATCGACGAGGGCATCGAGCTCGTCGTGCACGACGGTCACGCCCCCGGTCACACGGCGCTGTGGCTGGCGGAGCAGCGCGTGCTCGTCGTCGGTGACATGCTCAGCGACCGCGAGGTCCCCCTGCCCTTCTGGCCCGACGACCTGCCCGCGTACCTGGCCGGCCTCGACCGGCTCGCGCCCTACGTGGCCAGCGCTGCCGTGCTCGTCCCCGGCCACGGCACACCCACCCACGAGCCCATGGCCAGGCTCGACGCGGACCGGCGCTACCTCGACGAGGTCATCGCGGGGCGGGTCCCGGACGACGCCCGCCTCGAGGACGCCGAGAACCGCAGCGAGTACGACCACCTCGTCGAGCTGGTCCGCACGAGCGGCTGAGGACGACCACCGCGCTTACGCTCCCGGTATGCCCGAACCCGATGCGACCACCACTTTCCCCCTGGGCCACACGCCCCGACCGTCCACCGGCGACGAGCTCGCCGACCGCGTGCGGAGCACGGTCCGCGACCAGGTCGGCGGTCAGGTCGACGTCCGCCGCCTGCAGGTCCGCGCGAGCCTCGACGGCCCCGACGTGCCGGACCTGGCGATCGACCTCACCGGCCTCGTCGTCGCCGGCGCGCGCACGGCGCCCCCGGCACCCGCACGTGTGGTCGTCCGCGAGCGCGAGCCCGGCGTCGTCCACCGCCTCACCGTGGACGCCCACCCGGTCACCGTCGAGGGCGTCGCCGTCGACGTCCGGGCGGAGGCCGAGCAGGTGCGGTTCTCCTGGGTCGAGGGCGTCGACGGCTCGCTCGCCCTCGAGCTCGTCGAGCCCACTCCCGACGCCCCGCTCGTCGGCACGCTGCGCGCCGCGGCCCCGCAGACGCAGCTCGTCGCGGCGATCCAGCGGCTGGCGGAGCAGGTCGCCGCGGGCCAGGGGCTCAAGCTGACCCGGCTCGACGTGGACCTCGTCTCGAAGGGTCCGCGGGCCGTCTCCGTCGCGGTGCGCGCCCAGCTGCGCAAGGGCATCCTCTCGGCGACGGCCACCGGCGGGGCGAACGCCACGATCGACGACGCGCTCGTCCTGACGCTCAGCGACGTGACCGCGACGAGCGGGAACCCCCTGGTCGCGGCCGTGCTCGCCGCCGGGCGCGGCCGGCTCCAGGCCCTCGAGGGCCGCCGCATCGACCTCGGTGCGCAGCTGCCGGCGGGTGTCAGGATCGTCGACCTGCGCCTCGACGTCGGCGACGACGTCGTCCTGACCGCGCGCGCGGCGTAGGCAGACGAGAGGGCCGGTCCCCGCGGGGGCCGGCCCTCTCGGCGTGCGTCCGTCAGCCCACGGACGCCCGCGCCGCCACCAGGTCGTTCGCCGTGCGCAGGACGGGCGCAGTGACGAGGACACCCTCCAGGCCGGACGTCCCGGTGCGGACGTGCACCCGGGCGGTGGTACCCGCCGGGAGCGTGATCAGGGCGGCGTCGACGACAGCCACGGGGTCGAGGCGGTCGACGTGCAGCGTGAGGTCGCGGACCAGCGAGTGCGCGACGACGGTGACCACGTAGCCACCCTCGACGGCCTCCGCCGACGCGGTGAAGGGCGCGGCGTCGAGCCGGAGCTCGACGTCCTCGACCCAGGTGTGGACCGTCCGGACGTCGTCGAGCTCGGCGACGAGCACCTCGCCCGCCGGGTCGCCGGGCACGCGGACCTCGTCGGGCAGCGGGACCAGCGACACGCTGCGCGGCGCGACGTGCACGGGCAGGGACACGTCCGCGAGCGCGGACCCGTCCAGCTGCTCACGCCGCACCGCCACGCTGCCCGTCCACGGCGAGGCCGTGTCGTTGACGACCGCGAGCACGTCCCCCTCCGGGCGCGACTGGACCGTCAGCAGGCGATCGGCGTACGCGGCGCGCAACGCCCACCACAGCGGCTTGGGCCGCTCGTCGCCGTCGATCGCCGCCCACGAGGTCACGGGCCAGCAGTCGTTGAGCTGCCAGACGATCGAGCCGGCCGTGCGCGGCCACCACGAGCGGTAGTGCGTGATCGCGTGCTCGACGGCGCGCGCCTGGTTGAGCTGCGTGGCCCAGTGCCAGTCGGTGAAGTCGTCGGGCACGCCCAGGTGCGGCGCCATGCCGCGGTCGAGCTTGCCGTTGCCGTCCTCGGCCTTCTGGTGCAGCAGCCAGACCTCGTCCTCCTTGGCCAGCGGGGCGCCGTCGGCGTTGCGGACCGCGCGCTCCAGCGTCGCCCACGTGGGCGGGCCCTGGTAGCCGAACTCGGAGCTGAACCGCGGGACGTCGTCGCGGTAGTGCATGTAGTCGATCCGGTTCCAGACCTCCCACTGGTGGTGGGTGCCGTGGTCGGGGTCGTTGGGGTGCACGACCGTCGGGTCCTGCCCCGGGGAGAACGGGCTGCCCGCGGCGTAGGGGCGGGTCGGGTCGAGCTCCGCGATGATCCCGGGGAACAGGTCCTCGTAGTAGCCGAGGCCCCAGGTCGCGCCGTCGAGCTTCTCCTTCCAGCCCCAGTCCTCGTGTCCCCAGATGTTCTCGTTGCCGCCGTTCCACAGCACGAGCGAGGGGTGCGACGACAGGCGCGTGACGTTCTCGCGCGCCTCGGCCTCGAACTCCGAGCGGTGCGGCTCCTCCTCCGGGTAGGCGAAGCACGCGAGCAGGAAGTCCTGCCAGACCATGAGCCCGCGCTCGTCGCACAGCTCGTAGAAGTCGTCGGACTCGTAGATGCCGCCGCCCCACACGCGCAGCAGGTTGAGGTGCGCGTCGACCGCCTGGTCGAGGCGGCGCGCGAGCCGGTCGCGGGTGATGCGGGTGAGCAGGTGGTCGTCGGGGATCCAGTTGGCACCCTTGACGAAGACCGGCTGGCCGTTGACGACGAGGGTGAACTCGGTGCCGTTCTCGTCGGCCCCCGTGCGCAGCTCGACGGTCCGCAGCCCGATGCGCCGCTCCCAGGAGTCCAGCCCGTCGAGCTCGACGGTCAGCGCGTAGAGCGGCTGCTCGCCGTAGCCGTGCGGCCACCACAGGTCGGGGTTCTCGACGACGACCTCGACGACGGTCGACGACTCGTCGGCCGCGACCGTCCCCGCGACGCGCTGCTCCCCGAGCGTCACGCTCACCGCGAGCGGCTCGGCGTCCGACAGGCCCGAGCGCTCCACCTCGACGTGCACCGCGACGCGGGCCGCGCCGTCGACCGTCACGAGCGGCCGCACCGACGCCAGGCGCGCCGTCCGCCACCGCTCGAGCCGCGCGGGCTTCCAGATGCCGGCCGTCTGGAGGTCGGGCCCCCAGTCCCAGCCGAAGCTGCACGCCATCTTGCGGACCATGTTGAGCGGGTGGGGGTAGGCACCCGGGCGTGCGCCGATGCGCTCGACCTCGGCCTCGGCGGTCTCGAGCGCGGAGCGGAACAGGACCTCGAGCGTTTGCGGCGCGCCCGTCAGGAGGGACCGGACGTCGAAGCGGTAGCCGCGGTGCTGGTTGGCCGTCCGCCCGATCTGGACGCCGCCGAGGCTGATCTCCGCGACCGTGTCGAGCCCGTCGAACACCAGGTCGACGCGCTCGTCGTCGGCCGCCTGCGGGGTGTCCAGCTCCCGCGAGTACAGCCACTGCGCGCGGTGCGCCCAGACCAGGTCGTTCTCGTTCAGGTCGAGGTACGGGTCCTCGATGAGGCCCGCCGCGAGCAGGTCGGTGTGCGCGGTGCCGGGCACCTGGGCGGGGATCGACCGACCGGCGATCTCGGCCGGGACCGGACCGCCCGCCGAGCGCAGGGTCCAGCCGTCGTGCAACGTCGTGCGGTTCATGGTGCGAGCTCCTGGTGCTTACTTGGTGGCCCCGGCCGACAGGCCGTTGTAGATGTACTTCTGCAGGGCGAGGAAGACGATCAAGGTCGGGATGATGACGAGCAGCGCGCCGGCGGAGAGGATCTCCCACTGCGTGCCCATCGGCCCCCGGAACCGGAACAGCGACGTCGAGATGACGCCCAGGTCCTGCGAGGGCATGTAGAGGAACGGGATGTAGAACTCGTTGTAGATCGCCACGCCCTTGATGATGATCACGGTGGCGATCGCGGGCTTGAGCAGCGGGAAGATCACGCGCCGGTAGATGGTGAAGTGGTTCGCACCGTCGAGCGTCGCCGCCTCGTCCAGCGAGATCGGGATCGAGCGCATGAACTGCACGAAGATGTAGATCGACACGATGTCCGTGCCCATGAACAGCGCGATCGGCGCGAGCCTGGTGTTGTAGAGCCCGAGCTCGTTGACCACCTGGAACGTGGCGACCTGCGTGGTCACGCCCGGCACCAGGGTGGCGAGCAGGAACAGCGAGAGCACCAGCTTCTTGAACCGGAACTGGAAGCGGTCCAGCGCGTACGCCGTCATGGTGCCGATGATGATCGTGCCCACCACCGAGGCGACCAGGATGATCGTGGTGTTGAGGAACGCCCGGGCCATGTCCGCGTCCTGGAACGCGGTGACGAAGTTCTGCAGGGTCGGGTGCTTGGGCAGGTCGAGCGGGCCCGACGTCGCGTAGTCCTGCGCGGTCTTGAGCGACGTGAGCACGATGACGACGAGCGGGACCAGCGTGACGAGGCTGGCGATGATGAGGCTGGAGTACTTGCCGGTCGCGGCGAGGGTCTTCTTCACGTGAGGTTCACCTCCTCCTCCGGGACGAGGCGGCGCTGCACCCACGTGACGATCAGGATGATGGCGAGCAGGACGACGGCCATGGCGCTCGCGAGGCCCACCTTGTTGGACTCGAACGCGGTCTTGATCGTCTGGATGACGAAGGTCGTCGAGCCGTTGGCGCCGTCGGTCATGATGAACGGGATCTCGAAGACCGCGAGGCTGCCGGAGATCGCCAGGATGAACGACAACCCGATGATCGGCTTGATGCCGGGCGCGATGATGTAGCGGAACTGGGCCCACTTGCCGGCGCCGTCGAGCTCCGCGGCCTCGTAGATGCCGGCCGGGATGGACTGGATCGCGCCGAGGAACAGCACGAAGTTCAGGCCCATGTACCGCCAGATCGACGTCCCCGCGAGGGAGAAGTTGATGATGTCCGGGTTGCCCAGCCACTGCGGCATCGAGTCCTGCGAGACGCCGAACAGGCCGATCACGGAGTCGAGCGTGCCGCCGGGCTGGAAGAAGAACAGGAAGATGAACGAGACCGCGACGCCGTTGATCAGCGACGGGAAGTAGAGGATCCCCTTGAAGGTGTTCTTCAGGCGGGTCTTGAAGCTCAGCAGCGTGGCGAAGTAGAGCGCCAGCGCGAGCTGGATGACCGAGGCGGCGAGGTAGTAGGCGCTGACCCAGAACACCCGGAACAGCTCCGGCCGCGTGAAGAACTCGACGTAGTTGTCGAGCCCGACCGAGTGCTTGACCTTGCTGATCCCGTTCCAGTCCGTCGTCGAGTACCAGAACATGTTCGCGACGGGGATGTACGTGAACGTGACCAGCAGGGCGAGCGGGACGAGCAGGAACAGCCACGGGGTGAACCGCCAGCCGCGCTGGGACTGGCGCACGACCGCGGGCCGCGGGTTCGAGCGGAACGGCCGCGGGGTGCGGCGCGGGACGGTGGCGACCTTGGGGGTGTCGCTCATGGACTACTCCTTGCTGGACCCCGCTGCGCTGCGGGGGGCCCGTGGATGGTGCGAGGGCGCCTGCCCCCGGTCGCGCGGGCCCTCGCGGACCCGCGCGACCAGGGATCAGGTCAGCCGACCGTGGCGCGAGCCGCGGCCCACTTCTTGTCGAGGCCCTCGAAGATCGACTCCTTGGTGTCCTTCGAGGCACCGCGGCCCGCGTCGACGAGCTGGCGGTAGTAGTCGGGCTGGCCCAGGCCGATCTCGGCCTGGTTGTCGATGGCCGAGATCTTGGCCTCGGGGGTCATCTCCAGGTACTGCACGCCGGTCGCCTCGAAGTCCTTGAGGTTGGCGGGTGCCGGGTTGGCCGTGACCGTGGGCAGCGCGCCGGCCAGGTCGTAGAAGCCCGAGTCGTTGATGAACCAGTCGAACCAGGCACGCGCGGCGGCCTTGT
Source organism: Cellulomonas sp. PhB150 (assembly GCF_003755175.1). Taxonomy (GTDB): domain Bacteria; phylum Actinomycetota; class Actinomycetes; order Actinomycetales; family Cellulomonadaceae; genus Cellulomonas. The sequence goes on from NZ_RKHX01000004.1 coordinate 143,218, forward strand.
GGTCGGAGTTCACGTTGATCGCGAGCTTGTAGTCGCCACCGACGGGCGAGACGGGCTTGCCGTCGACGAGGAAGGGCGGCGGCATGAAGCCGATCGACGCCGGGTCGGAGCCCGCCTTCGTCGCCGCGTCCTGCATCTGCGGCACGGCCCAGGAGCCGAGCGCCATCGCGCCGATCTTGCCGGTCGCGATGAGGTTCTTGGAGTTCTCCCAGTTGGTCGTCGTGGGGTCGTCCTCGATGAGGCCGGCCTTGGCGACGTCGAACAGCAGGGAGTCGACGGTCGCCTTCTCCTTGCCGTCGGCCCACGGCGCGTCGTCCGCGGCCATCTTGACCAGGGCGTCCTTGTCGCCCGAGACCGCGCCCATCCAGCTCTGCGGCCAGGTCAGCGGCCAGCCGTCCTTGTAGTTCGTGTAGAACGGCACCGCGTCGGTCTTGTCCTTGATCGCCTGCATGTCGGCGATGAACTCCTGCGGCGTGGTCGGCAGCGCGGTGATGCCCGCGGCCTTGAACACGTCCTTGTTGTAGACGACGCCGTTCGCGTTGCCGAAGGTCGCCAGGCCGTAGGCGGTGCCGTCGACCGCGGCCTCGTTGACGAAGCTGTAGGTCTTGGCGAGCTCGTCGGTCTTGCCGATCGGCTCGAAGAAGTCGGGGTAGTCCGCGACCGAGACGCTGTTGGGGATCAGGAGCACGTCGCCGTAGTCCTTGGTGTTCATCCGCGTCTTGACCTCGCCCTCGTAGTCCGTGAGGGCCTCGAACTTGACCGTCACGTCGGGGTACTTGGCCTCGAAGGTCTTCTTGTAGTCCTGGAACGTGGTGTCGACGAGGTCGGTCCGGTTCGTCAGCACCAGGATGTCGCCCGACGGCGCGCCGGCGCTGGCGCTCCCACCGTCCGAGCTCGTGTCGTCGTCGCCGCCGCTGGAGCAGGCGGCGGTCAGGGTGAGCGTGACGACCGCGGCGGCAGCCACGGCGATCCGCATGTGTCGCGTGTGGAACATCGATGATCCTCTCGACGGGTCGGCACCTCGACGTGCCGACGCAGGAAGGGCGTCTTCGCCGTGGGCCGCGGGACCGACCCAACCTCCTGGTGGACATTCTTAGATCGGCGACTAAAGTAAGTCAACCAGTGAGTCGGGTCACAGTCCCGACGATGCACAACCGTTACCGTGAGCGCCATCGCGTCGCTCCGGTCGGAGGACCGACGACGACGTCGAGGAACGAGGGAACTGATGAGCACCAGCTCCGGCGGCGTGGCGCACGTGACCACGCGCGCCGCCCTCCTCGACGTCATCCGTGGCGCCGGCCAGATCAGCCGCGTCGAGCTGACCCGCGCGACGGGGCTGACCGGCGCGACGGTCTCCACGGTCGTGCGTCGCCTCATCGACGACGGGCTCGTCGTCGAGTCGGGCCGCGCCGAGTCGACCGGCGGCAAGCCCGCCGTGCTGCTCGCGCTCGACCCCGACGCGCGGTACGCCGTGGGCATCCACCTGGACCACGCGGGGATCACCTACGTGCTGGCCAACCTCGGCGGGGCGATCGTCGGCCGCTGGAGACGCCCCGGCGCGGGGACGGACGAGCCGACCGCGGTCGTCGAACGCATCGCGGCCGAGCTCACGACCTTCGTCGCCCAGGTCGGCGTCGACCCGGACCGGATCGTCGGGCTGGGCGTCGTCTCCCCCGGACCGCTGACGGGGGCCGCGGGCATGGCGCTCACCCCGCCCGTGATGCACGCGTGGACCGACTACCCGCTCGCCGACGCGCTCCAGCGCGCGACCGGGCTGCCCGTGATGCTCGAGAACGACGCGACCGCCGCGGCCGTCGGCGAGTACTGGGCCGGCAGCAGCGAGGCCTCGACGTGCTTCGCGGCGCTCTACATGGGCACCGGGATCGGCGCGGGCGTGATGGTGCACGGCGACCTGTACCGGGGCGCGAGCAGCAACACCGGCGAGATCGGCCACATCTGCGTGGACATCGACGGGCCGGAGTGCTGGTGCGGCAGCCAGGGCTGCGTCGAGGCGCTCGCCGGTCCCGCCGCGGTGGTCGCCGCCGCGCGCACCGCGGGGGTCGCCCTGCCGGACATCGGGATCGCCGAGGACTTCGCTGCCGTGTCGCGCGCCGCGATGGTGGGCCAGGAGCCGGCCGCCGGCATCATCGAGCGCTCGGCCCGGTACGTCGCGCTCGCGGCGCAGGCGCTCGCCAACATCATGGACCTCGACCGGATCGTCCTGACGGGGCCGTCGTTCGCCCACGCCGGGTCGCTCTACGTCCCCGCGATCCAGACCCAGCTCGACCGCTCCTTCTTCGCGCGGACCAGCCACGCGATCGAGGTCGTCATCTCCACCCACGCGGCCGAGGCGGCCGCGGTCGGTGGCGCAGCACTGGTGCTGCAGAGCGAGCTCGCACCTCGCGCCTCGTCGGCCCGCGCCCTGAGCGCCGCGGTCCGGACCCTGCCCGCCCCCCACGCCCTGCGGCAGCCCGACGCCGCTCGCGCCTGACCTTCCCGCACCTTTCCCACCGCAGTGAGAGGACCTCGTCATGCCCACTTTCGACATCCGTGACCACGGCGCGACCGGCGACGGCACCACCAACGACGCCGCCGCGATCCAGTCCGCGATCGATGCTGCCCATGCCGGCGGCGGCGGAACCGTGCTCGTCCCGGCCGGCGCGACGTTCCTGACTGGCTCGATCGAGCTGCGCTCGAACGTCGAGCTGCACGTCGAGCGCGGCGCCGTGCTGGCCGGCTCCGGCGACCCGGCCGCGTACACGGCACGCCTGTCGGTCGGCGCCCTGTCCGCCGGCGTCGTGAACTCCGAGAACGACTCCGCGCTCGCCCTGATCACGGCCAACGGTGCGACGAACGTCGCCATCACCGGCGCAGGACGCATCGACGGCGCGGGCCGGGCGTTCATCGCGGAGGACCTCGGCACCATCTACCGCTGCCCCAACCAGCGCCCGTTCACGGTGTTCCTCATCGGCTGCACGCGGGTCACCATCCGCGACGTGCTGTTCACGGACGCCGCGCTGTGGTGCGTGCGCCTGTCCGGCTGCGAGGACGTGGTCGTCCACGCCATCACCATCGACAGCGACCTGAAGTACCCCAACGCCGACGGCATCGACCTGGACCGCTGCCGCCGCGTGCGGATCAGCGACTGCGAGATCTCCTGCGGCGACGACGCCATCTCGCTCAAGACCTGCGAGGAGTTCCCCGACCTGGGTCCCACCGAGGACATCACCATCACCAACTGCACCCTGCAGTCCACCTCGAGCGCGGTCGTCGTCGGGGTCGACGCGATCGCGGACATCCGCAACGTGGTCGTGTCGAACTGCGTGATCCGGTCCTCGCACCGCGGCCTGGCGGTCAACCTGGGCCAGGAGGGGAGCTTCGAGAACATCCTGTTCTCCGACTGCATCGTCGAGACCCGCCACTTCGACCGCGGCTGGTGGGGCCACGGCGAGCCGATCTACGTCAACGTCGGCGCGTGGCACGACTCGGTCGGACGGCTGCGCAACGTGCGGTTCCGCAACATCCTGTGCCGCTCCGAGAACGGCGCGTACATCGGCGCCGACGCCCCCGGGCTCATCTCCGGGGTGGTCCTGGAGGGCGTGCGCATCGAGCTCGACCGCTGGTCGCGCTGGCCCGCCGGCGAGTACGACCGCCGCCCCACGTCGAACGGCCCCGAGGTCTACGCGCACCCGACGTCCGGGATCCACATCGACACCGCGACCGACGTGACGCTGCGCAGCTGCGAGGTCGTGTGGGCCGGGACGGACCCGCTGTTCGCGCACGCGGTGGAGGCGGTCGACGTGGAGGGCCTCGTGATCGAGGACCTGCGCGGCACCGCGGCCCGCCCCGACCTGGAGCCGGTCCTGATCCGCACCCGCGCCGCCGACGAGGAGCGCTACCCGGTCGCGGTGCCCATGCCGGTCATGCGCGCCGCGGGCGACTGAGCCGTCTTCGCCCTCCCGCCGCGTAGTCTCGCGCCCCCTATCGCCGAGAACGACCCCCCGGCGTGAGAACGACCCTCCGGGAGGGTCGTTCTCACGCGCGAGGGTCGGTCTCGGCGGGCGGGTGAGGGGCCAGACGGGTCAGGCCGGGGCTCGCGCCGTGGTGCCGCGGGGGACGAGGGCGGGGGTCGAGTCCTGGAAGCTGCCGCCCTCGGCACCGAGCATCCGGTCGAAGAGCCGGCGGGCGACGTGCGCCCCGTAGGCGACGACGTCGTGGTTGAGCGCGGACAACCGCGGGTAGGCGGCGACGCACAGGGGGGAGTCGTCCCACGCGATGATCGAGAGCTCGTCCGGCACCCGGATGCCCAGCTCGGCGGCCACCCCCAGGCCCGCGAGCGCCATCACGTCGTTGTCGTAGACGATCGCGGTGGGCCGCGGCCCGTTGGTGAGCAGGCGGCGGGTCACCAGCGAGCCCGACTCGGGCATGTAGTCGGTGCGCACCGTCGTCCCGTCGATGCCGAGGGTCGCGGCCTCGTCGCGGAACGCCAGGTCACGGATGTGCGTGTGGCCGAACGCCTCCACGCCGGCCACGCGCGCGATGCGCCGGTGGCCGATCGCGTGCAGGTAGCGCAGCGACTCGCGCGTCGCGGCGTCGTCGTCCGTCCACACGCTCGGCAGGCCCCCGGCCAGCGAGGTGTCGCCGACGACGACGGCCGGGAGCGCGTCCGCCTCGGAAAGCATCGCGATCCGCGGGTCGTCGATGCGCGGGTCGACCATGACGATGCCGTCGACCCGGCGCGTGGCGCGCCACTTCTTGTACGTCGCGAGCTCGGTCTCCATGTCCGGGACCACCTGGAGCAGCAGGGCGTTGTCCCGCATCGACAGCTCGCTCTCGATGCCCGCGATGAACTGCATGTAGAACGACTCGATGCCCAGCGTCCGCGACTCCCGGGCCAGGACCAGCCCGATCGTGTCCGTCCGGGCCCCCATGAGGGACCGCGCGGCACTGCTCGGCGCCCAGCCCAGCTCGTCGGCCACCCGCAGCACGCGCTCGCGGGTCTGCGCGGACACGCCCTTGCGGCCGTTGAGGGCGAACGACACCGCGCTGATGGAGACGCCCGAGCGCTCGGCGATGTCGCTGATGGTCACTCGTGACCGGGCCGGCCTCGCGCTGTCCGCCACAACGGGCAGCCTACTGCGGCGCCACGAGCGGGCCGCGTCCTGAGCGGACGCGGCCCGCTCGGCCCTCACCGCCGCGGGTGGTCGGCGAAGAACGCCCACATCAGGCGGCTCGCGTCGATCTCCTGGGTCACCGTGCCGTTGCTGCTCTGGTCGACGGACGTGCCGGGCCACGTGTGCCCGCCGCCGGCGACCCGGTAGAGCTCGACGTCGGCCCGCCCCTCGCACCGCGAGTACGCGTAGCGGGTGACGTGCGCGCTGACCTGCTGGGTCACCGGCCCCACCCGGCAGCCGTCCAGGCGCGCCCAGGTCTGGACCGCGACGGGCACGGTGTACCCCCAGCGCAGGTCCGTGCTGCCGAGGTACGGGTTGGTGTAGTCCGCGTCCCCGTGGAACTCCAGGACGGGGACGGGCCGGGACGGGGTGCAGTCGGCCACGTCGGGGACGGACGTGTCCTGCGGGGACGGCCTGCCGGCGCGGAGCCCCGCGACGGTGGCCACGGCGGCCAGCCGGTCGGCGAGGCGGCAGGCCAGCGCCGAGGCCATCCGCCCGCCGCCGGAGTAGCCGGTGGCGTACACCCGGCGGGCGTCCGCGCACACGGCGGCCCCGACGCGCGCGATGACGGCGCGCAGGAACGCCACGTCGTCGCGGGCGTCCGCGGGCGGGAGCTGGCCCGCGGTGGTCGGGACGCCGGGCACGTTCCACGCCCAGCCGCCGTTGAGCGCGATGGCCGCAGTGGGTTCGACGACGACGAAGCCGTTCTCGTCGGCCACCGCGTCGAGCCCGCTGATCGCCGCCTGCGCCGCGCCGTCCGCGCCGGACCCGTGCAGGTCGAGCACGACCGGCACGCGGCGTGGCCGGTCCGCCGGCACGTGGACCCGCACGTCGTACGCCCGCCCCTGGAACCGGACGGGCACGGCGTGCGTGCCCGCGGCCAGCTGTGCGTGACAGCTCGCGGAAGCGAGCTGCCGTGGCGGCGCAGCCCCCGCGCTCGCCGCGCCCGCGACGCCTACCACCGCGAGCGCCGCGGCCACCCCCAGTGCGACTGATCGCATCCGCCTCATCGCTTGCCTCCGATCACGTAGAGCAGTGCCTGACCTGTCGACGGCGCGTAGGTCGCGTCGCCGGTGTAGCGCACGACGAAGCGGTGGGTGCCCGCCGACGTCGGCGCGGTGAGCCGGATCGTCGCCCGGCCGTGCGTGAGGTCCGCCGAGCCGACGACCGTGCCGGCGGCGTCGGTGACGGTGACCGCGCCCGATGCCGGACCGCGGGTGCCGAGAACCTGCACCAGTACCTGCGCCGGAGCGCCGGCCCGCACGATCGGCGGCAGGCCGAGCGCGAGGACCACCGCCCGGGCCGAGCCGTGGGTCGCGAGGCTCGCGACCGCCGAGGCGTTGCCCGCGACGTCGACCGCCCGGTACTGCAGCGACGCGACGTCGGTCGGGACGCGGACGGAGCCCTCGGCGGTCAGCCAGTCGCCGCCGGCGAAGCGGTACTGGACCTTGGCGACCCCGGACGAGGCGTCCGTCGCCGCGAAGGTCACCACGCGACCCTTCAGCGAGGCCGCGACCGCGGGTGCGACCGAGTCGATCCGCACCGTGCGGTCGACGACATCCGAGGTGTTGCCGGCCTCGTCGGTGGCCCGGGCACGGACCACCGTGGAGCCCTGCGCGGTCACCCGCACCTCGGTGGCTGCCTTCCACGCACCGTCGCCCACCTGCAGCTCGACCGCCGGGTGCGCGTCGACGGCATCCTTCGCGGACGCCACGACGTCGACGGCCCCGGTGAACCAGCCCGACCCGGGCTGGTCGGGAGTCGTCGTCAGCGTGAGGGACGGAGCCGCGGTGTCCGTGCGGACGGCACGGACGTCGTCGACGAGGAGCGTCCCGGTCCCCGCGCCGCCCAGGTAGAACGACAGCTGGGTGACGCGGGTGAGGTCCAGGGGACCGCTGTCCCCGGCCCACGCCGGAGGTGCGAAGTCGGCGAACGGCACCGTGACGACGCCGGGGGCATGCGGCCCGGTCTGGGGCAGGGTCGCCTCCCAGTAGGAGCCGCCCGCGACGAGCTGGACCGAGATCTTCTGGTCCGCCTCGAGAGCAGTGCGGTCCAGCCACATCGACAGGCCGTCGTAGCCCCACCAGTCCTGCGGCTCCGCGAACGTGCGGGTCACACCGGCGTACCCGGGGCTGCCCAGGTCGAACGCGAGGCTCATCGCCTGCCCGCTCGCACCGGAGGCCACGAGCGTCGGCGCGATGGTGCCGCCTCCCGTGTTGCGCACGTACGCCTTGGACACGTCCGCGTCGGTCGCGTACGACTCGTAGTCGTCGACGACCTTCGGGGCCGTCGGGCGGGTCGCCGTGGCGAAGGCGGCCGTGTCCGACGAGGTCTGGCCGGCACCGTTGAGCGCGGTGACGTGCCAGTAGTACGTGGTCGACTCGTCGAGCGCGACCTCGGGGACCCACGAGGTGCTCGCCGTGCTGGTGCTGGCGACCGGGTCGGACAGGTCGGCGTGCGCGGAGAGCACGACGCGGTAGAGCGCGGCCCGCGAGGCGGTCCAGGTGAACGTCGGCACCCCGCGCACGCCGTCGGTGCCGTCGGCCGGCGTCGTCGTGGTGACGCCGCTCGGCGCACCGCCGCCCGAGCCGGTGGCCAGGAAGCGGATCTCGCCGAGCTGCTGCGCCCACTCGGGTGTGCTGCCCTGCGGCCACTCGACCCGCACGTGCCGGACGCCGGTGAGGGCCCGGGCGGTGACGACGTCCTTGCGCCACGCACCGCCGACCACGCCCGGCGTCGTCGCGACGTCAGGGGTGAGCGGGCGCCACGTCGTGCCGTCCTCGGAGACCGAGAAGGCCAGGGTCTCCGCGCTCTGGTCGGGCCAGTAGTACGCGGAGGCCTCGAAGCCGGTCACGCCATCGGGGGCGACGTCGTCGCCGATGGTCCACTCGAGGCTCGCCGAACCGGGGGCGGTGCGCTTGGCCCGGCCCGTGTCGCCGCCGAACAAGGGTCCGTCGCCGGTGTCGATCGCGACTGCGTTCGCGGCGCTGGTGCGGTCCAGGTCGTCGAGCGGGTCGACGAGGACGGCCTCCTGCGGCGCCGAGCGCAGCTCGACCCGGGTCAGGCCGTCGGTGGAGCCTGCGGGCCACGTGACGCGCAGCTGCTCCGCGCCCGTCCCGGACGCGGTCACGGTCCATCGGCCGTCACCCGCCGGGGAGACGTCGGCCGCGAGGTCGGTCCAGCTCGAGCCGGACCCGGCCGCGAGCGCGAGCCGGGGACGCTCGGCGGAGAGCACCGTCAGGCGCGCCTCGGCCAGCCCGGGAGCGGACCACGTCACCGAGCCGCCGTCGTCGCCGGTCGGGGCGACGACCGTCTCCTCCCCCGCCGGGCTGACGTCCACGCCGGAGTGCGCGACGGCCGGGGTCAGCGAGCCGAGCGCGTCCACGCCCACCTGCTCGCCGGCACCCACGCGCAGGGGCGCCGAGGCCGGGCCGCGGCTGCCGTCGGCGCGGATCGGCACGACGCGGTAGGTCGCCGCGCCACGGGTCTCGGTGTCGAGCCACGGGGCGTCGCCGACGGGCTCGTCGGTCAGGGTGGTCCAGCCGTCGACAGCCTCGACCTGCACGTCGTACCCGACCGCGCCGGTCGCGCCGCGCCAGGCCAGCCGGTGCAGGCCGTAGTCGTCGGTCACCGAGGTGATCAGCGGGGGCCGGGTCACGGAGTCGTCGCCCGGCGAACCCAGCGCCGCGGCGTACGCGCGCTGGGCGGCGACGTCTTCCTTCATGCCCGGGTCGTCGCCGGGGTAGTGGATCTGGAACCCGTCGAGGTGCTGGACGAACCCGCTGGTGTCGTCGTGCGGGAACAGCGACCACGAGAGCATGCCGGTGACGTCGGGGTTGTCGACCAGGCCGGGCAGCACGGCCGACGCGGAGTTCGAGTCGTACTCCCCCGCGATGTACGCCTTGCCCGCGTCGGTCACGGTCTTCGCGTCGGCGCTGACCTTGGCGACCGTCGGCGGGTAGTAGTGGACGTCGACGATGTCCACGTCGGCCGCCAGCGTGTCCGGGTCGATGTCGAACCGGCGTCCCGCCGCGACGAGCTGCTCGGGAGCGCCCGCGCGCAGCTGCGCCGAGATCGTGGCGATCCAGGTGGGCGTCATGCCCTCGAGCTCGTTGCCGAGCTCCCACGCCATCACCGTCGGGTCGTCCTTGAGGGCGACGCCCGTGTACCGGTTGACGTGGTTGAGCATCGTGGCCACGTAGTCCTGGAAGTCGGCGATCACCCGCGGGTCGGAGTAGAACTGCGGGCAGTCGGCGCTGGGGTCCGCACACAGCCCGTACGTGCGCGCGAAGTCCCGCAGACCGCCGTGGTAGTACGCCCAGTTGTCGGTGAGCGGCAGGATCAGGCGGATGCCCTTGGTCGCCGCGTACGCGATCGCGTAGTCCACGGTGTCGAACGCGCCCTCGGAGAAGCCCGCGTCCTTCGAGGGCAGGATCGACAGGTCGTTGCCGGTCGAGGCGAGCATGTGGGACCGGATCACGGTCGTCCCCATCGCGGCCGCGGTGTCGATCGCGTCCCGGATGCGGAAGTACGTCGGGTAGTCGACGACGCCGGCCGGCACGTTCTCGTCGACCCCGAGCCAGTAGGCGTTGGTGCCGCCGAACCGGAACGGCTCGCCGCCCAGCTCGAGCTGCGATCCGTCGCGGGTGACGAAGCCGTGGTTGAGGGACGGGCCGAGGCCCGCGTCCTGCGGCGCGGCGGCGACGGCGGGCACCGGGACGCCCGTCACGACGACCGCCCCGACGACGAGCGCGGCGAGCAGGCCGCCGGTCCTCCGGCGGTGGGGGCGATGGATGGTGGGCTGCATGGTGCGCGGCGCTCCTTTGCGTCGATGACTGTCGGGTTCACTGCGTCGTCGGCGCCTCAGGCGGCCGGCAGGGTCCAGCGCTGGTTGCTCTGCCCGGTGCACGTCCAGATCTGCAGGCGGGTGCCGTCGGCACTGCTCTGGCCGGTGACGTCGAGGCACTTGCCGGACGCCGGGTTGCGGAAGGTGCCCGCGGAGCCGGAGTACGTCCACTGCTGCGCGCCCGAGCCGTTGCAGGTCCAGAGCTGCACCTTCGTGCCGTCGGCCGTGCCCTGACCGGTGACGTCGAGGCACTTGCCGGAGCTGGGGTTCACCACGGTGCCGGTGCCCGCCGGGGCGTTGACCGTCCAGGTCTGCGCGACGCCCGTCGCGCAGGTGTAGAGCTGCACGGCGGTCCCGTCGGCCGTTCCGGAGGCCTGGACGTCGACGCACTTGCCGCCGAGGCCGGTGATCGCACCGGTGCGCGCCGTCGTGCCGCCGCCCCCTCCGCCGCCGCCCGGCAGGGAGATCTCGCCCTGCGAGAGCACGCGCGAGTTGAAGTACGTCGCCTGGATCTGCGCGTTCGTGTTGCTGCCCTGCAGCTGCTCGGACCAGATCATGAAGTACGACCAGCGCGGCTGGCTGCTCAGCAGCGCCGCATCGGGCACCTTGCCCATCTCGGCGATCGCGATGGGCTTCGAGCCGGCGATCGACTGGATCTGCTGGTAGTCGCCCGCGCTCGGATAGCTCTTGTACCAAGCGTCGAGGCTGACGACGTCGACGTAGGAACTGCCCGGGTAGTACGACGACCACCCGCCCGCGGGGTTGTCCTGGACGTTCCAGACCCAGATGAGGTTGGTCAGCCCCTTGGCGACCAGGTAGTCGTGCGTGATCTGGTAGAGCCGCGCGCTCTTGGCGCCGTACCCGCCCCACCAGTTCCACGTCTCGTTCATCTCGTGCAGCGGTCGGAACAGCACGGGCACCCCGGCGTCCTTGAGCTGCTGCAGGTAGGGGACCGCCTCGTCGAGCCGGCGCTTCCACGCGGTGTTCAGCGACGTGCCGTCAGCGATCACCTGGTCGAACTGCGAGTTCGTGATGCGCGACTTCACACCGCCGTCGAACGAGCAGGACGAGCCCTGGGTCGGCGGGCAGACGTGCCACGTCAGGGCGACGAGCGACCCGTTGGTCCACTCGGTCTTGGCCTGGTCGATCACGCGCTGCCGGTTCGCGACGTCGGCCGCGTTGAACATCAGGTCGCCGCCCCACAGCCCCGGCCACTGCCCCGTGACGTTCTTGACGACCTGGCTGTACTGCCCGGGATTCGACGCGGGTTCCTTGTTGTGCTGACCCGCGACGATCGAGGCGCCGGTGATCGAGGAGAGGTAGCTGAGCACCTGCTGCTTGCTCGAGGCGGTGAACGCCTGGGCGGGTCCGGCGAGCACCGCGGTGGTGCCGAGCAGTGCTGCGGCGACGAGCGCGCCGATGCGCGCGACCTTGCTGGAGGACATCTCGAAACTCCTTTGTTCCGACGGCCCGTGCGGACGCGGCCAGCGCGCCGAGCGACGCTGGGGGCCGCGGCTAACTAAAGCGCTTAAGGCGTCAGCGGTCAAGAGATCGGGCGAAACGGACGCACATTGATGGGCCCCGCGTCGCCGCCGGCACACCGGGGGGCGCGGACTACTGCAGCGCTACAGTCACCGAGCCAAGCCCGCGAGCCCTCTCCGCCCAGCCGAGCCCTCCGCCGAGCCCGACCCTCCGGCGCGAGACCGAGCCTCCGGGAGGGTCGGTCTCACCCGCGCGGGTCGGTCTCGGCGGAGGGGTCAGGACGTGAAATGGCGGCGGACGACGGCCGCGCCGGCCTTGGCGTACATGCAGTAGTCGTCGTTGCTCGCCGCGTCGGCCGACGAGTACAGCGTGGCCGGCCAGTCCCAGAGCATGAAGCCGCCCACCCAAGGGCGTTCCGCGCAGGCCGTGAGCATCTCGTCGAGGTAGGCGGCCTGCGCCTGCTCGCTCGGTGGGCCGACGAGGGTCCAGTCGTTCGGCCGCTCCGGCGACCCCTCGCGGCTCGGGCAGCCCGCCTCGATGAACAGGAACGGCTTGCCCTCGCGCTCGACGACCGCACCGATGCGGTCGAGCTGCTCGGGCCAGGTGCCCGTCGGGTAGTAGCCGCTGGCCGAGATGACGTCGACGGCGTCCCACCAGGTGACGTGGTCCTCCTGGTACTTGTCGCAGTTGTAGGTGACCAGCCCGTCGTAGACCTCGCGCACGTCCGCGATCAGCTCGCGCCAGTGCGCCTCCTGGGGGTCGGCGCGGACCATCTCGCAGCCGACGCAGAACATCTCCACCTGCAGCTCGGCCGCGAGCCGGGCGTGGTGGACGATGAACTCGCGGTAGGCGTCGAACCACTGCGCCCAGCTCGGCTCGCCCGGCACGTCCCAGTCGAAGAAGCCGATGTACGCGCGCCAGGTGCCGTCCGCGACGTTGACCACCGGCTTGAGGCAGACCTTGAGGTCGAGACGGCGGGCCCGGGCGACGGCGCCGCGGATCTCGTCGTCGGTGACGGTCGGCTCGTCGGCGAACGCGATCGTCGTCGACTGCGCCGTCGCCTGGAGCGCGCCGTACGCGAGGGTCACCCAGTTGGTGCCGAGCGCCGCCATCTCGTCCATCGAGTGCTGCGCATCGGGCGTGAGCCAGGTCCCCCGCACACCGGTCCAGCCCCAGGTCATCCCGCACACCGGTGCGTCCCAGCCGTCCACCTGCCTCGCCATCGAGACCTCCTTCGTCGACATCCACGGTAGCCGTGCGCGTGGCGCCACCCGTGCGCCGCGTCAGGGTGCCAGGGTCCAGGCATGGCGAAGAACCCGCTGCAGGCGGTCCTGCCGGACCGTCAGCGCCGCACGCTCGACGAGCTGACCGACGACCTCGACCTGTCGGCCGGGGACGTGCAGTCGAAGCGGTCGGCCTTCTGGGTGATGCTCGCGCTCTCCGCGGTGATCGCGAGCGCCGGCGTGCTGTCCGACTCCACCGCGACGGTCATCGGCGCCATGATCATCGCGCCGCTCTCGACGCCGATCATGGGCATCGCGCTCGGCCTGGCCAAGGGCAGCCGGACGGCGATCCTCGGTGCGGCACGGTTCGTCACGCTCGGGGCGCTGACGGTCATCGGGATCGGGGTGCTGTTCTCCCTGGTCGTGCCCAGCACCGTCAACCTGCTCGCGAACAGCCAGATCTCCGGCCGCACGTCCCCCGGGCTCCTGGACCTCGCCGCCGCGATCGCCACCGGGTTCGCCGGCGCGATCGCTCTCGCTCGCCGGGACGTCGCCGCGGTCCTGCCCGGGGTCGCGATCGCGATCTCGCTGGTCCCGCCGCTCGCCGTCGTCGGCATCTGCTTCGGGCAGGGCGCGATCGCGCTCGGGCTCGGCGCGCTGGTGCTGTTCCTGTCCAACCTGCTCGCCCTGGTCCTCGCGGGAACGCTCGTGTACGCCGCGACGGGGTACACGGCGGAGGCGGCGGCCGAGGCCTCGGGCCCGCGGCGGCGGACGTACCTGTCGATCGCGGTGGTGTTCGTGCTCGTCGCGTTGCCGCTGGTGCTCAACACCGTGGCGAACTACGTGCTGGCGGTCATGACCCAACGCGTGGAGGCCGCGGCCGACGCGTGGGTCGAGCCCGTGCCCGGCGCGGAGGTCCTCGGCGTGCAGGTCCAGGGCGACCGGGTGCTCATCGAGGTGCGGGCCCCGACGGACCTGCCGCCGACGCAGGACCTGCTCGACTCGCTCGAGGGCCAGGTGCCGTCCGGCGTGACGGTCCTGGTCGACACGTCGCTGGGTGAGCGGCTGCGCATCGGCGTCGTCGGCGACTGACGATCGTCAGCGCGAGGGCCGCCAAAGGACGACCGAGCCCGCCTGGGTGATCGCCCTCGGCGCCTGGGTCGGGCGGGGCTGGCGGGCGACGCGGCGGGTGGCGACGACGTCGCCTCGCGGGTCGGCCGTGAAGACTCGTCGGCCCGCGTCGACGAAGGCACGCAGGTAGTCGACCTGGTGGCGCAGCCGGTCCACCTCGGACTCGAGCTCGAGGATGCGCTTGATGCCCGCGAGGTTGACGCCGTCGTCCTGCGAGAGGCGCTGGACCTCGCGCAGGGTGGCGATGTCGCGCAGCGAGTAGCGCCGTCCGCGGCCGGCCGTGCGGGACGGGGACACCAGCCCCAGGCGGTCGTACTGCCGCAGGGTCTGCGGGTGCATGCCGGCCAGCTCGGCGGCCACCGAGATGACGTAGAGCGGGGTGTCGTCGGCCATTACTGCCTGGCTTGGTCCATGAGCCCGGCGCGGACGTCGTCGCCCGAGGTCGCGATGCCGAACGCCTGCACGGCCTCGCGCGCGGCGCCGCTCAGGCGCTGGGGGACGACGACCTGCACGGTCACCAGCAGGTCGCCCTTGCCGCCGATGCCGCGGCCCTTGACGCGCAGCACCCGACCGGAGGGGGTGCCCTCGGGGACCTTGACCCGCACGGGCGTGCCGTCGAGCGTGGGGACCTCGATCGTCGCGCCGAGCGCGGCCTCGTCGAAGGCGACCGGGACCGTGAGGCGCAGGTTGGTGCCGTCGGCGGTGAAGACGGGGTGCGGCGTGACCTTGACCGTCACGACGAGGTCGCCCGCCGGGGCTCCCGCGTCGCCGGGGCGGCCCTTGCCGCGCAGCCGGATCTTCTGGCCGTCGCGGACACCTGCCGGGATGCGCGCGTTGACCGTGCGGCCGTCGACCGACAGCGAGACGGTGGCGCCCTCCGCGACCTCGCGGAAGGGCAGCGTCACCGACGCGGACAGGTCCGCCCCGGGCTGCGGCCCGCGCTGGAAGCCGCCGGCCCCGCTGCCGAACATGCCGCTGAGGAGGTCCTCGAAGCCGCCCGCGCCGCCGGCCGAGCGGGCGCGGGCACCGCCTGCGGCACCGCCGCCGAACATGTTGCCGAACATGTCCTCGAACCCGGCCGTGCCGCCGCCGCGGCCACCGGCCTGGAAGCGGGCGCCGCCGGTCATCGCGCGCAGCTGGTCGTACTGCTGGCGCTGGGCGGGGTCGGACAGGACCGCATAGGCCTCGCCGACCTCCTTGAACTCCGCCTCCGCCTTCGCGTCGCCGGGGTTGTGGTCGGGGTGCTTGGTGCGGGCGAGCTTGCGATAGGCCTTCTTGATGGTCGCCGCGTCGGCGTCCTTGGCCACGCCGAGGACGCGGTAGAAGTCCTTCTCGATCCAGTCCTGCCCAGTCACCGAGCCTCCTTGTGTGTCTGTGGTGCGACGCCGCGCCCGGGTCTCGGGCGCGGCGTCGCGGGGGTCACGCCTCGGGGTCGACGACCGCCACGCGTGCCGCGCGGATGACGCGGTCGGCCGTGCGGTAGCCCGGCTGCAGCACGAGCTGCACGGTCGGCTCGGTGACCTCGGCGGAGTGCGAGTGCATGAGCGCCTCGTGCACCGCCGGGTCGAACGCCTCACCGACAGCGCCGTAGCGCTGCACGCCGAACCGACCGAGCGTCGCCTCGAGCTTGTCGGCGATCGACGCGAACGGTCCGGTGAGGTCACCGTGCTGGCGAGCCAGCTCGATGTCGTCGAGCACCGGGATGAGAGCCTCGACGACGTTCGCGACGCCGCGCTCCTGCGCGGCGAGCGCGTCCGCCTTCGAGCGCTTCACGTAGGCCGAGTACTGCTGCTCGAGGTTGTAGTGCGCCGCGTTGGCGCGCTGCACCTCCTCGAGCCGCTCGGCGGCGAGCTTCTGGGCCTCGATGAGGCCCTCGAGCACGATCGCCTCCTCGGCGTCGGCCGCGACCGACTCAGCCTCGGCGAGGACCTCGTCCTCGGGAGTCCGGTCGTCGGGGGTCTCGGCCGTCACTTCTTGTCGTCCTCGTCGTCCACGATCTCGGCGTCGACGACGTCCTCGTCCGGGGCGGAGTCGGCCGGAGCCTCGTCGGACGGGGCCTCGTCGGCCGAGCCCTGGTTGGCGTAGATCGCCTCGCCGATCTTCTGCGCGACCGTCGAGAGGTTGGCCGTCTTGGCCTTGACCTCGTCCGCGTCCGTTCCCTCGAGGGCGACCTTGAGCTCGCCGACCGCGGCCTGGACCTCGGTCTTGACGTCCTCGGGCAGCTTGTCCGCGTTGTCGACGAGCAGCTTCTCGGTCGAGTAGACGAGCTGCTCGGCGGAGTTGCGGGCGTCGGCGTCCTCGCGGCGCGCCTTGTCCTCGGCCGCGTGCTCCTCGGCCTCCTTGACCATGCGCTCGATGTCCTCCTTGGGGAGGGCTGAACCGCCGGTGATCGTCATCGACTGCTCCTTGCCCGTGCCGCGATCCTTGGCGGACACGTGCACGATGCCGTTCGCGTCGATGTCGAAGGTGACCTCGACCTGCGGCAGCCCGCGCGGAGCCGGCGCGATGCCGGTCAGCTCGAACGTGCCGAGCGGCTTGTTGTCCCGCGCGAACTCACGCTCGCCCTGGAACACCTGGATCAGCACGGAGGGCTGGTTGTCCTCGGCGGTGGAGAAGATCTCCGAGCGCTTGGTCGGGATGGCCGTGTTGCGCTCGATGAGCTTGGTCATCACGCCGCCCTTGGTCTCGATGCCGAGGCTCAGGGGGGTGACGTCGATGAGCAGGACGTCCTTGCGGTCGCCCTTCATGACGCCGGCCTGCAGCGCGGCACCGACGGCGACGACCTCGTCCGGGTTGACGCCCTTGTTGGGCTCGCGGCCACCGGTGAGCTCGGTGACGACCTCGGTCACGGCGGGCATGCGGGTGGAGCCGCCGACGAGCACGACGTGGTCGATGTCGGCGAGCTTGATGCCCGCGTCGCGGATCACGGCGTTGAACGGCGCCTTGGTGCGGTCGATCAGGTCCTGCGTCAGCTGCTGGAACTGCGCACGCGTGAGCTTGGTGTCCAGGTGGACCGGGCCGTTCTCGCTCATCGACAGGTACTGCAGGGAGATGTTGGTGCTCGTCGCGGACGAGAGCTCCTTCTTGGCCTGCTCGGCCGCCTCACGCAGACGCTGCACGGCGATCTTGTCCTTGGACAGGTCGACGCCCGTGGTGTTCTTCACCTCGGCGGTCAGGTGCTCGACGATGCGGTTGTCCCAGTCGTCGCCGCCGAGGCGGTTGTCGCCCGAGGTCGCGCGGACCTCGATCGTCGAGAAGCCGTCGTCATCCTTGCCCACCTCGAGCAGGGAGACGTCGAACGTGCCGCCACCGAGGTCGAAGACGAGGATGAGCTCGTCCTCCTTGCCGCGCTCGAGCCCGTAGGCGAGGGCGGCGGCGGTGGGCTCGTTGATGATGCGCAGGACGTTGAGGCCCGCGATGGCGCCCGCGTCCTTGGTCGCCTGACGCTCGGCGTCGTTGAAGTACGCCGGGACGGTGATGACGGCCTCGGTGACGGGCTCGCCCAGGTAGGCCTCGGCGTCACGCTTGAGCTTGGACAGCACCCGCGCGCTGATCTCCTGCGCGGTGTACTTCTTGTCGTCGATCGACTGCGACCAGTCCGTGCCCATGTGGCGCTTGACGGACGCGATCGTGCGGTCGACGTTGGTGACGGCCTGGCGCTTGGCGATCTCGCCGACCAGGACCTCGCCGGTCTTGGAGAACGCGACCACCGACGGCGTCGTGCGCGACCCCTCGGCGTTGGCGATGACGGTGGGCTCGCCACCCTCGAGGACGGCGACCACGGAGTTGGTGGTGCCCAGGTCGATCCCGACTGCTCGTGCCATGTGTGTGCCTTCTTTCGATCTCTGCTGCTGGGTCTGGCCCGCTAGGCGGGCCGCTCTTGAGTCCGCTGCGCTCAACCTTGCATCCGCTTCGATCTCGATGCAAGCCCTGCGGCGCAAACTTGAGTCTGTCTGGCTCAACCTTCGCTGAGGGCCGAATGTTCCCGATTGGGCTCAGGCCGAGCGGGTCGAAGGGTGTAGGTTCGCGTTGGAGTTGTCCGATTCGCGTTACCGTGTCCGGCGCGTGTCCGTTCGTCGCTTTACGGTGTCCGCGGAGGATGCTCAGCGCATGGGCTCAGAGGCTCCGGAGGTCCTTTTCTTCACCGCTGACGGCGGCGAGGTGCAGGTTCCCCTCTGCGACGCGGACGCGGTAGCGCTGGCATGGAGCATGCCGAAGCGCATCCCGCCGTACTACCGCGGTCAGCGCAACTACCCCGGACTCTTCTGGTCGTCGACGAACCTGGGGCACATCGTCTACGAGAGTCTGCTCGAGCTTGCCTGGCTCTGGCTCGCCGACTTCGATCCGCACGTGACGCGTATCGCGGCGCAGCCGATGCTGCTGATTGGCGACGACAACGGCCGAGCTCGAACCCGCTACCCAGACTTCCTTTGCCTCGACTCAGCCGAGGGCGTGCGCGTCGTCGACGTCAAGGCCCCGGCACTGCTCGAAAAGCGCGGAGCGAAGGAGGCTCTCGCGTGGACCGGATCGGTCATTCGCGATCGTGGCTGGGGCTACGAAGTCTGGGTAGAGGCTCCGCAGGTCACGCTCCGGAACGTGCGATTGCTGGCAGCGGCACGCCGGCCAGGCATGGTCCGAGACGTCGACATCGAGGCGGCAGTTCAACTGTGCCAGGCTCCCGGGTCAACGATCGCGGAGATCGAGCAACGCCTGGCTCGGCAGAGTGTTCAAGGTGCGCGGCTCGTGATCCTCGCCGCGCTGTGGATCGGCCTGCTGAAGTGCAACATGGCCGAACCCATCGACGCAGCGACCGTGGTGGCGGCGTCATGATGAGCCAGGTCGGCACGGTCGACGTAAGCGTCGGGGCCCAGGCGTGGTGGCAGGGCGAAGCCTGGCAGGTCGACTCGGTTGACATCGACGGCGTCGTCATCAGGCGCGGCAGCCGATTCCAACGCGTCTCTCTCACCCGCCTCGCTGATGGTCTGAGCTCACTCCACGATTCGGTCGACGAACTCAACTCCGATCTAAGCGAATTGGGCTCTGTCGCACTGTCCGCGCTGACGCCGGGAGCTCGGGAAGTCCTCGAGGCTCACGGGAGGGCGATCGCTCAGCTACTGGACGGCGACGGCCAGTGGGGACGCCGGATGGAGTCGACGGCGACTGCACTTGGCGTCGATGTCAGGACGGTGCGCCGGTGGGTGGCGTCGTACCGGCGCGCAGGTCTCGCCGGTCTCATCGACAGTCGCGCGCTGGAGAGGCGAGAACCGAAGATCGACCCCCGATGGGATGAGGCCTGCCTCGCCGCGCTGCGCAGCCACACGTACTCCTCGACACCTACGCGGGCCGCGGTCATTGATGAGGTCAATCGGCAGGTCGTCGCGGTGCACGGGACCGACGTCGCGCTGCCGCATCGCGCGAGCGCCTATCGACGACTCGCAGTGCTTGACAAGGGCCGGCACACGTTCGGGTCGGCCAAGTCACGGCGATCAGTAGCCGAGCGACCCGAGGGCGTTCTGGGACGGCTGCGTGCCGATCGGCCTGGTCAATACGTCGTCCTCGACACCAACGACCTCGACGTGTTCGCCATGGAGCCAGTGACGTGCCGCTGGGTAGCGGTGAAGCTGACGGTGGCGATGGACCTCTTCTCGCGATGCATCTTGGGACTGCGTTTGACGCCCGTGTCATCGAAGGCCGCCGATGTGGCGAACGTGCTGTTCCAGTGCGTCCGCCCCCAGGAAGCCGCGGGCACGGAATGGCCGTACCACGGCGTGCCGACGAATGTCCTAGTTGGAACCGAAGTGCCGGACGGTGTGCACCAGGAACGTATCGGCGGCAGACCGGCCGTGCTTCCCGAGACGATCGTTGTTGACCACGGCAAGCAGTACATGTCCGCGCACGTGATCGGCGCTTGCGCTCGACTCGGGATCTGCGTTCAGCCAGCGACCCCCGGCAAACCAACGGACAAGCCGACGGTGGAGAGATTCTTCAAGACCTTGCGACAGTCTCTGCTGCAGCACCTGACTGGGTACAAGGGACCCGACGTCTATTCGCGAGGCAAGGACGTCGAGAGCGGAGCGTTCTACTACGTCTCCGAGCTCGAGCAGATCATCCGCGAGTGGGTCGCCACCGTGTACCACCACAGCGAGCACGACGGCCTCGCGCTCCCAGAAGTGCCTCGGGCGAGGTTCACACCGGTGCAGATGTTCGAACTGGGACTCGCCCGCACCGGAAGCGTCACCTTTCCGCTCAACCCCGACCTCTCCTTTGAGTTCCTCGATGTCGAATGGAGGCGGCTCAACCACTACGGCGTCGAAGTCCGCGGGCTGCGTTACGACGGTCCGGGGTTGAACCCCTACCGGCTGACAACATCGAGCTATGGCGGCGCTCACGGCGGCAAGTGGCCGATCCACGTCGACACGCACGACGTCCGCACTGCCTGGTTCCGGGATCCTGTCGACGGATCGTGGCACGAGTTGACCTGGGAGCACGCCGCCGGTCTCGGCGCTCCGTTCAGCTCCGAGGCCGTTGACTACGCCCGGCGACTTGCCGCGGTCGAGGACCGGCTCGTCGACCCGGCTGCCGCCGTCCACGACCTCCTGACCGCGTGGAAGCGCGGCGAGGTGAATACGCGTCGCGAGCGCGTGCTGGCGAGGAGGCTCGCTTCACAGCAGCCGGACGCGGACGAATCTGCCACCCGCGACGTCGCGTCGCTGCCGGGCGTAGTCAGTCTGCTCGAGCGCCGGGTCGAACGAGCGGCGCCGCCCGATGACCTGGACGTCTTCGAGGCGCACCTACCTGTGGACGGATTCGAGGTGTTCGACGAATGAGCAACGAGTGGGCGGACTGGCTGTCTCGCAACGGAACGCGGCAGTTCCATCTCGCGCGCAAGGCGGGGTGGAACGCCTTCGTGCAAGCTGCCGGCCGCGAGCCGCTCAGGCGGCTAGACCGTGGCGCGTTGGCGCGGCTATCGCCGGTCGAGCGAGCCGACTACGACGAGGCGCGGACGGTGTGGAACGCGAACCTGCCGACGATCAGGACGTCGCAGCTCGTGCGCTCGTACTCGATCATGGATCAGGTCGTGGCCTCGTCCCGGCGCGATGGCGATCGCCTGCGCGGCTCGGTCGTCATCGACTCACCAGCTGGGGTGGGCAAGACGACGATCGCGACCCGGTACGCCCGCGACTTTCACCGCCGGATCTATGAGCGCGAAGGCGCGTTGACCGACGAGGGACACCAGCGACTCCCCGTGGCGTTCATTCCGCTGTCGGCCGGTGTAACGCTGAAGGGACTCAATACGAAGATTCTGGAGTTCTACGGGCATCCAGGCGCCCAGCGAGCGAGCACCACGGCGCTCGGGAGCCTCGCAGTCGACTGCGTGCTCTCCTGCCAGACTCGGATGATCGTGATCGATGAGTTGCACTTCATCGACTTCAAGCACCGCAACGGCATGGAGGTTTCTAACCACCTCAAGTGGTTGGCGAACGAGATGCCAGTCACGTTCGTCTACGTCGGAATGGAGCTGGAGGCCAAACGCTTCTTCGACGAAGGGCTGCTCCCCGACCAGTCGACCTACGCACAGACAAGCCGCCGCGCAACCCGGTGCCCCGTCAGCCCATTCGACATCTCGAGCGATTCCCACTACCAGGCGTGGAACTACTTGCTTCGTGCGTTCGAGGAGCACATCGTGCTAGCCGACGCCCGGCCCGGGATGCTGACGGAGCTTGCCAATGAGCTGTTTCGGCGGACCCAGGGATTCCTCGTCTCGCTCACGAACATCATCGACCGGGCGTGCTGGATCGCGATCGCGACCGGGACCGAGCGGATCGACGAGACCGTGCTCGCCGCCGTCACCGTAGACAACGCCGGTGAACGAGCAGCCAGCCGGCGCTGACCGTCGCGGCCGCAGTGGACGCGCGCCGCATCGCGCGCGTCCACTGCGGGAGATCCCTGGCGGATTCGACATCACTGAGTGGCCGATCAGCGTGCCCACTTTTGACGGCGAACTCGCGGAGTCGTGGCTATCCCGCGTCGCGGCTCGCTATCAGGTCACGCCCTCTGCCCTGCTCCACCTCGCCAACGGCGGGCCGGTCACCTTGTCCCCGGCCAACACCGCACAGGTGACGACCGCAATCGCGAACCTCGTCCGTGCTCGCAAACCTCCGACGCTGTCGAACGAGCAAGACGACGAAATTCGTCGTTGGGCGGCAACATACGGCCGAAGGACACGGAAGCGTCAAGGTGCGTCGTTCTGCCCCCGTTGCCTGAGTGACCCCACACCGTACTGGCGTGCCGAGTGGTCCGGCGCGCTCTCCTTGGTCTGCCGACGGCACAGAGTGCTGCTCGTGGAGACCTGCCCGACGTGCGGCAAGCGGCCGTTCGGGACGCACTCATCGTGGACGCAGCGAATCTCCTCGATGTGGATGTGCCCGTCGCGGCGCGACGAGGACATCCGCGCGCACCGTACGCGCCGCGCTTGGTGTGAAACCGACCTGCGTACGGTTCTCGCGCCGCCCGCAAGCCCGACGGAGCTCGACGCAATGCTGCTCCTTCATGAGGCGCTCGACGCTGGCGCCCAGGCTCCTCGCGATGTCGCGACGGCCATGCACTGGACTGCGACGTCAGGAGAGCGCGCACACGCGTACTTGGAACTCATCGACGAACAGGTGCCAGCAAACCGGTGGCCAGACACATCCGCTCGCGAGCTGGTCTCTGCCGTGGGAGTCGCCGCGCAGATCATCACGGCCGACTCGCTCGAGCACGTTGAGGCTCTTGCCGCGCGACACGGGGTGCTCGACCCCGTCGGCTCCCACACGCCGATCTGGCCGAAGGAGCACGACATCCATCCTCGCAATCCCCTGCTGATGTCGCTACGCCTCGGATCCTTGTCCGCGCACCTGTCGCTGTCCCAACAGCTGATGTACCGCACCGCGTCCGAGCGGCCCCGCGCGCCGGTGCGGGTCGAACATCGGGCCGGCGGGCGACGCCTCACCGAGGGGACGTGGCCCGCCCGCGGCTGGGTCCCGCCCGTCCTGTGGGACGGCGAGCTCGCCGATCATGTCGTTGCGGCCGGGTCGTACGGCCCAGCCGCGCTCTCGCTGGCCCTGTCCAAAGTAGGTTCTAGCGTGCCCCTGCGCGCGATCGCGGTTGATCTTGGGCTGCCCGCGTGGCTCGCAGATCGTGTGGCCGCCATCCTGGGCGGCCGGTCGCGCCCAGATCAGGAGCGATTGGCCCGCAGCCTCGAGCAGTTGTTCGCCCGCCTCGAGGCGAATCCGCCGCCGGTCAACTACTCGAAGAGGGTGGCCGTGGCGCGCGACTTGGCAATGGTCCGGGCTGCCGCGGTCGAGGCGGCAGCCTTGCAGTTGGTGGCGCTGGACGAGCGCGGCGAGGCCGGCGCGACCGTAGCCCTGTGGGTCGCGTACACCGGTTCGCACCCGCGATTTTGCCCGCTCCTGGTTCCGGGTCAGAGCACTCCGTCGCTGCCGCCCCGGGTTGACCGCACCGACTTCCTCAGAATCGGCTTCCAGCTACTGCCGCACGGGGAGCGCGAGCCTCTCGCATGGTCGCCGCCATGAAGGAATCCATTCCATCCGTCCAGCTCGATCACGGGCCGGCGACGACGGACGCCGACGGCTGGATACGGTGCGCCGGATCCCGTTCTCTCGTACGCGATGCATCGACTGCTGTCATCGGCCAGCCGCTCGCAGGAGCGGCAAATCGACGGCGCCAGAGTCGCCCTCGTAGGGCCGGACCGCGACTGGTACTCCGAGGCGGGAGACAACGCTAGACGCGTCCTCGCGGGCGCTGCGCACCGAGTCGCCTCCGCCGGCCACCCCACGTCTGAGTCGCTCAAGTTCACACTCGGCGTCGAGGGCTACCCCGACTGGGAGATCGCCTTCTGAAGGCGCGCGGCATACGACGTCACGTCGAAGGCTCGACAACGATGCCGAGCCCCGTGACGTGGCCGTCAACATCCAGAAAGGCCACGTCGAGACTGTCAGGGGCTTCTAGGAAGTCTGCTACGCGCACGAACTGGCGGATCACGCCGAGCGGCACCTGACCTGGCAGATGGATCGCAATCTCCAGACCAGCGGTGTCTCGTTCATCGCTCATGACCGCGCCTCACGTCCGATGCCCTACTAGCGGGGCAGACATTGGTGCCCTACTCGTATGACATCACAGGCGTGCCAGTGGATCCGCAGACTGTCGAACCCGAACGGCGCGCAGCCTGGTTTCAAAGCCGGCAGCAGGTGGGCTCGAACGTCCGGCGGCTCCGGCTCGCGGCGGGCCTCACTCAGGAGGCTCTCGCGCTCGAGAGCGGGCTGAGCCGGAACGTACTCATCGAGTTGGAACATGGCCGGCGCGGCGTTCTGTTCGAGCGGCTGTTCGACCTCGCCGAGCCGCTGGGAACGACCGTCGGCGACCTCGTCGCCGCCGTCCCATCGCCTGACTCGTAGCGGCCAGCCCGAGCGCCTGCCGGGCGCCCGACGACCCCGCATACCGCCCCAGGTTGCACCGGGTGCTGCGGACGTAACATCTGGCGTTACATTTCCAGAATGCTGACCACCCATCAACGCACTGTCAACGATCTGTTCGCAGGCCAGTGGGGGCTGCTCACGACCGCTCAGGCGGTGGATCGCGGAGTGTCACGGATGCAGTTGTCGCGGATGGAGAGCGCGGGCCTCCTCGACCGCGTCGCACACGGCATCTATGCGTCGCCAGCGGTCCGCGGAGACGAACTGCTCGACCTGCGGGCAGCGTGGCTGTCGCTTTCGCCGAAGGAGCTCGTCGAACAGCGGCTCACAGATCTGGCGTCCACCGGCGTCGTTTCCCATGCGTCGGCGGCGCGCCTGCACCGGATCGGCGACCTCATCGCGGACGAACACGAATTCCTGCTGACTCGGCGAGTTCAGTCCACCCGGGTGGGGCTGCGTGTGCGCCGCGCACGACTCGAGGAACGGGAGGTCACTCTCGTCGCAGGCCTGCCGGTGACCACCGCGGCTCGCACGATCGTCGACCTGCGCCATATCGGGACCGACCCAGGCCTGCTCGGTGACCTAGCCGCCGACGCTGCGCGCGCCGGGCTGATTCCACGCGCCGACTCGAACGCACCGGGCGCCACCGCAGGCCATGTTTCGAGCTCAGACCAGCGCCCCGGCTGAGATCTCATCACGCGGCCGATGACGCAGAGCGGTCGTGTCCGAGGATCCGTGCGCCGGCTCAGGGGCTCATTCCTCAGATCGACATGCTCGAACCGGTGCCTCGGTCGACGGCCTGCAACAGCTCGCGGACCGCGATGTCGTACTCGTTGAATGCGTGGACGTAGAAGACGTCTGTCATGTCCTGGGGCCCGACGTCGTCGAAGGCACTGATGAGTTGACGCAGGCCGTCCACCACCTCGAGCACCTGCTCGCCTACCGCCAACCCGCGTGGGCTCTCTGGAGCAACGACCGACTGCTGTCGGAGCAGCACGACTCCCACTCCCGTGGGCTCGCCATCAACGGTCACGGAGATCGCAGCGCCCGTCATCTGCACGCGCCGCACGACCGCTTCTGCGCCTAGGGCAAGTTCGGCGATTTCGACTACTTCCACGCATTCAACGCTAGACCCACCGTCCAGTCCGGCGGCCGAGCGCGGGCTGCCTGCCGCCTACAATCCCCGTGCACGGCATGGCTCACCCCGCTCCAGGCGTCGAAGCGGTCGACGAAGTCGCCCTGCACGGTTCCCACGAACGGTAGGGCCCCGAATGCATGGCGGCTCGCACTGTTGCACAGCCAGATCGTCGGTCGGGCCGACGACCGGCGGCGAGCACCAGGCGTGAGCGTCACGCTGCCGTGCTGCCCAGCGGCATGACCGTGCGTCCTCGCTGGTTCGCCGGCGGATCTCGCCTCCGCGACTTCCGGTACGTGCCCGTCAACGCGCACGCCGCGGCATGGACGGCCGCTAGGTTCGCCGTATGCCGACACCCGCAGAAGTCGAGGACCTGCTTGCGCTGGGCCGCGAGTCGCGCTCGTTCGAGGTCAAGGGCCCGGGGTTGCTGACGGACTTGGCGTTCTGCGCTCGGGTCGCGCGCGCGGTGATGGCGATGGGCAACCTGCGAGACGGAGGCCTGGTATGCCTCGGGATCAACGACAAGGCCCTTAGCTCGATGCTGCCGGGGCTTACCGACGAGCAGCTGGCGCAATGGTCCGACTTCGACAACGTGAGCGACGCGATCGCGCGGTTCACCCGCCCGGCCGCAACGTTCGCGTTGCAGCCGCTCGAGTTGTCCACGGGTGCGCACGTGGTGGTCCTCGACGTCACCGAGTTCGAGGATGTCCCGCACGTTTGCGAACGAGACCACTCGGACATCCTGCGCCGCGGGGCCCTCTACGTGCGTCCGCGAGGCAAGCCACGGTCGGAGCACGTGCCCTCGAGCGAGGAGATGCGCGAACTGCTCGAACTGGCGACCGACAAGCGCGTGCGCGCCTTCATCGGCCGTCTCGGGGCGGTGGGGCTTCTCGGGACGAGCAGCGCTCCTCCCAGCGGGGAGCAGGAGTACACCGGTGAGGCCGCAGCCGCGTGGGCGGAACCCAGCGAGGTGCTGCAGGGGGTCGTCACGCTCGGGCACTTCGACGTCGCTGTGCGTCCCGAGCCGTTCGAGGCCGGCCGGGTCGCTCTGCACGACCTCGAGGAGCTCGTCACCGAGTCCACCGTTCGGCTAAGGGGCTGGCCCGTGCCGTTCACGTCAACGCGCGACTCGTTGATCCGCACTGCTGGGTGGATCGGTCAAGACATCAGACCTAACCGAGTGCCGCACGCCGAGGCGTGGCGGCTGTGCACCAGCGCACAGTTCCTCCACCGGCGGGCGCTCGCCACGGACCTTCGCGACAGTGCACAGCTCACGCCGGACATCCCCGGCGCGACCGGTGCCGTCGCCGTGTGGGACGTGCTGCTCTACCTGGTCGAGCTTGCCGAGTTCGGCGCTCGGCTCTCTTTCGAACTCGGCGGCGTGCCGATGACGTTCCGAATTGCGCTGCGCGGCATGGCGGGCCGGCAACTCATCTCGGGTGACTGGGAGCGCGAGTTGCACTCCGACTACCGCACGGCCAGCGCGACGCTGGAGCACGTCGAGCGTTTCGACGCGACAGAGCTCGTCGCCGACTCCCGGGCCGCGGGCGTGCGACTCGCCCAGGCGATCCTGCGACTGTTCGGTCTGAACTTGCCCGACCAGACGTTGCGCGACTGGCAGGAACGTGTCCTGCATCCCGGCTGACGCCGCGCTCGGCGACCGCTGCGGCGGCGGGCCGGGCGCACTCGCTCGTAGGCGTGACCAGCGGCGCTGCGCGTCTAAGATCCGCGCGGCGCATCTGTCTTGTGGTTCACCTGGGCAAGACTGTCAACTGTGACCAGCAGCGACGACACGGCACGCCCCCGGCCGAGATTCCGCACCCGCGTACAGACGTCGGTCGGGCCTGTCGACCCCGAAGCGCTGTTTGGCGAACTCCCGCGAACACCCAAAGGGGTCGGAGCTTTGTGGTCTCACCAGGCTGACCAGCTTCGCGAGTACGCCAAGGATCACCGCGAAGCAGCGGACGTGGCGCTCGAACTGCCGACGGGCTCGGGCAAGACGTTGGTGGGCCTACTGGTCTCGGAGTGGCGCCGCCGCGCATTGGGTCAGCGTGTGGTGTACGCGTGCCCGACCAAGCAACTCGCCCGTCAGGTAGCGCAGAAAGCGCACGACCAAGGCATTGGCGCGGTGCTGCTGATCAACTCGCACACGACGTGGGATACCGCGGATCTAGCTCGCTACACCCGCGGCGACGCCATCGCGATCACGACCTACAGCGCGATCTTCAACGTCAACTCCCACCTGAGCGACGCGCAGACCCTCGTGTTCGACGACGCGCACGCGGCTGAAGGCTACGTGGCCGCGGCGTGGGCGCTGAGCGTCCCCACAGCGCTAAACGAGTACGCACTTCTGTTCGACGCTCTCGGAGATGCGGTGGAGCCGGCGTTCGTCGAGCGCATGGTAGCGCCGCCCGGCCCGGCGGCCGACGGCTCGGAGGTCCGCCTGATCCCCGTGGCGGCGGTCGCCCACCGTGCGGCCGACATCGACCACGCACTGGCCGGACTGACCGGTGACGCGTCCTACCGACTGCGGATGCTGCGCCCGAGCCTGGGCTCGTGCTTGTTCTACGTCTCGCGTCAGGAGTTCTACATCCGCCCGATGATCCCGCCGACGTTCCAGCACCAGCCGTTCACCGAGCCCGTGCAGCGGGTGTACCTGTCGGCAACGCTCGGCGACGCCGGCGAGCTGGAACGAGCATTCGGCAGGTCGGGCATCCGCACGGTCCACGTTCCGCCCGCCTGGGAGCGCACCGGGAGCGGTCGACGCTTCTTCATCTTCCCGGAGCTCGCCGCGGCGGGCACCGCGCCCCTCCTCGCGGACGCGGCGGTGTCCGAGGACGCCGACACCACGGTGGTCGAGCACGCCATGGCAGCCCTTGTCGCGCCCGCGACGGACGCGGGTGTCGTGGGAGACCTCATGGCTCTGGCCGACAAGCGACTGCTGCTGACGCCTGACAACGACTCGGCCACGGCGATCGCCGACGTCCTCTGTGTGCCGGCCGACGAGCGCTTCACGGCGAAGGACGCGGACACGGGCATCCAGCCGTTCATCGACGCGAACCGTGGCGCGCTCCTGGCACCCAGCCGCTACGACGGCATGGACCTGGCCGCCGACGCGTGCCACCTCATGCTCATGTCAGGGCTGCCGGCGGCGTCGCACCTGCAGGACCGGTTCTTCGACACCAAGCTGCGGGCGCCGGACATCCTGCAGGAGCGCATCCGCACTCGGGTCCTGCAGGGCGCCGGTAGGTGCACGCGCGGCCCGAAGGATTGGTCGGTCGTGGTCATCATCGGCGAGGACCTGTTGCGGTTCCTTTCCCGCGCAGAGGTGCGCCGTTCCTTGCCTGCCGAGCTGCAGGCTGAGCTCACCTTCGGCTTCGAGCAGAGCGAAGCCTCCGCCGACGAGATCGTGGAGCTGGCACGCAGCGCGCTGCATCAGGACGAGATCTGGCAGGAGGACGCCGAGCCCGAGCTCGCCCGGCTACGACGCGAGGCGACACGGGCGCCGCAGCCGAACGCCGCCGAGCTCGCCGCCAGCGCACGGCTCGAGGTCAAGGCGTGGATGCACGCCTGGAAGCTCGAATGGGAGTCCGCCGCCATCGCGGCCATCGAGGTGCTCCAGAACCTCACCGCTCCGTCGACCCGGCCGTACCGCGGCTTGTGGGCCTACCTCGCCAGCGCGTGGTTCTCGCTGGCGTCCCCCCACGACGGCTCGCCTCTCGCACTTCGCAGCGCCGAGCTGCTGCGACAGGCGCAAGGCGCCGCCACCGGCACAACATGGCTGAAGGAGGTCGAGGCCGCATCGGGTGCCACCTTCGGCAACGATCAGGCCGACGACGACGCCGTCGAGGCCATCCTGGACCTGATCGGCGGTCGGTACGCCTCGTCTACGAAGTTCATGAAACAGTCGTCGCAGATGCTGGCCGACCTCAACGAGCAGGACCACAAGAGGTTCGAGCCGGGCCTGGTCGCTCTCGGCACGTTCCTGGGCGCCGAGTCGTACAAGCCCGACCGCAAGGGCCGGGCCGACGCCGCGTGGGTGTGGCCGACCCTCTGGTTCACCGTCGAGGCGAAGAGCGAGCAGGAGGACGGCGGGATGCTGTCGATGGACTACGTGCGCCAGACGAACACCCAGCTGGCGTCGCTCGCCTCAGACCGCGGCGTCGACGCCGCCCCGGTCGCCAGCGCGTCCGTGGTGGTTACACCGCGCACGGTCATCGACCCCGACGCCGTCCCGATCGCCAATCTGCACGTGTACACCGCCGTTCCGCGGCTCCTGCTCGACGTCGGCCACGACACTGTCCGGGCGTGGAAGGACCTTCGTGGTCTCACACAGGGCGTGACCCGCGAGGTGCTGCGTGAGGAGGTCGCCCGCGTGCTGTGGAGTCACCGGGTCCTGCCTACCCAGGTACGAGAGCGGCTCACGTCGGACCCAATCCGTGTGGAGTGACGCATGAGCCGAGAACCTTGAACCTGACGCGCGGCCTGCTTCAGGGCTTTGCTTCGCCCTTGACCGGAAGGTCGTTCGGGCTACGACGAGACGGGTGCGGCCTACATGTCGGAAGGGATCGTGCGCGCTCCGGCGAGTGTCATCGCGACCACGTGCCGTGGTGCACCGTCGGCGTCGGTCGTCTCGACGATCTGGGCCCAGTTGTTCACCGATACCGAAGGTGTCTTCTTCGGGGTCTTCTTCAGGACGAGCAGAAACCCGACACGGGGTTCTGCTGCTTGGTAGGTAGCGGCTTGGTTCACGTATGACGTCTTGTCGGGCACCGGTTCCTCGCTCGAGTCCTGCTTGAGCTCGACGTACAGGTTGAAGCCGGGGAACGAGAACCGCATGTCGACGCGGCCGCCGGCGACGTGGCGGACTTCGGTGTCGACGCCGTGGAGGTAGCCGCTACCGCGGACGAAGGTGCGCAGGTCGCGGGCGAGGTCCTCTTCGCTGGCGGACGCGTCGAACAGGTATCGCGCTTCGCTGGGGCCGATGGAGGACCGGTCGTACAGGAATGTCATCAGAAGTGCGGTGATGAGGTCCACGGCGTCGGCGAGGTCGTCGAGGTCCCGGTAGTCAGCGGAAGCCTGCAGGTCGCTCCAGATGCGCTCGAGGGCCCGATTGACCAGCAGGGACGCGCTGGCGAGCTTCGTGCGGTACCGGCGGCGGGTTGCCGCCCAGAGTCGGCCCTCGGCGCCCGCCTCGCCTGTGTCGTCGGGGTTGTCGCGGTCAGCCGGCGGCTCGGCGCCGGCTGCCGCTTTTGGGTCGCGAACCGGCTTCCCCGCGGCCAGGCGACGTGCGGCCGCGTCGCGGATGTCGATGGCGACCGGAAGGTCGGCGAGCTCGTCCGCGGTCGCAGTGCCGTCCGCGGCGGCGGCTTCCATCTCCGCAACGCGTTGCCGCAGAACGTTGAACAAGCCCACCTCGCCAGCGAACCCGTTCTCGATGACCGGGGCAACGAGGACCTCAACGGCGCGGCCGTCGTCGTTGCGTCGCAGACCTGCGTACGAGCCACTGGTTCGGTATAGGTCGACGAGATCGTCGATGATGGGCACTGCGTGTAGCCAGGATGGCTCAGCGAACCGTTGCTGTGCGCCGGTGAGGCGGTCGGCAAGCAGGGTCCAGGTGGCCCAGGTGGTGCCGGAGACGTCGCCGGTCCAGTGGCCGCGGGCATAGCGTAGGTGCCGCAGCTCCCGGACTCCATCGGCCAGGCCGGAGGCGATGACCGAGTCGACGGTTTGGGTCTGGATGAGCCCTTGGATGAGTCGCGCGATGTTCGCGGTCACGTGTGCGTCGGGCCGGTTGTCGTGGGCAACGGCGGCTGCGAGGGCTACCAGCGCGTCGTCGATGTGGCGCAGCGCGGTCTCGTGGTCGACTGCGCGGAGCGCTTGGAGGAGCGCGACCCGGGCGAACATGACGCCGGAGTCCGACGATGAGACCGACTCAGCGTCGTCGTCGCTCAGCTCGGCGATGCGGTACGCCACGGGCAGGAGGTCGCCGGCCTCTGGCCACTGCTCGAAGCACGCCTGGACCACGCGCATGGCCGCGCGTGCATACGTGGCGGATCCCGTGCCGTCGTAGGCGGCGAGAAGCGCGAACAGGTCCCATCGGGGAGCCCAGCCGCCTAGCCGGAGCTGCGTGGACACCTCCAGAGCGTCGGCCGCCCGTAGCACCTCTGGCCCGGTCGCGCCGGCGCCTGGTGGTGTCGCCTGGGCGAGCACCTTGACGCCGAGACGTTCGCCGGCCGCCTCGAGGAGGCCGCTCGAGGAAAGGAACTGCTGGGCGGCGTCGGCGAACAGCGCGGGGCTCGTCGTGGCCGCGATGGCGTCGGCCAGCGCACGGGCCGCCGTGTCATAGTCGGCAGTGTGGGTGGGCGTGGCAGCGGTCGCGAGCTGGGCGGCCGCGTTGATGACCTCGGGGGTGTTCGCGGTCGCCGACAGGAACTCGGCGAGCGACGCGAGGTCGAGGCTTGGGCTGGGGTGCTCGTCATGGGTCGCCATGTGCGCTCCTCGTGCCCCTCGTGTTCACGTGAGGCCCGTGGTGTGCACCGGCCCGTGGATCGTCAGTCAACCATTCTGTGGGCGTCACCGTGCGGGCCCCGCGCCCACAGACAACCGGCCTGTCCCGGTACGCAATCGGCTACCGTCCGACGCCAGGCCACCACCAGCAGGATCGCCAGCGGCAGGAACAGGGCCATGAACGACACGATGGCCAAGGCTGCCCACGCCTCCGGCGCGCCTGCTCCAGCGCGAGGATCCGCTTGCCAGGAGTTCTCCTACCAGACGAAGTTCGTGCCGCGCCCGAGCCGGCACCTGTCCTCGCCGAGCAAGGCGACGAGTTCCTCGGTGTGACGGGTCCCGATGAACACCTGGATGTCGGCCGCCGTGGCTTCCCGCTGGAGCGCCTCGAGCATGACGTCGAGGTCGTCGATGGGAACCTCCTCGGCGCCCGGTGAGTCGACGAACAACAAGCCCGGGTGCCGTCCCACGCCACTGGCGTGGCCCTGCTTGATGAGGGCGATGGCCGTCGCCAGTTTGAGCCGCAGCTTCTCGCCCCGCTCGCAGGCCGAGTAGGCGTTGGTCTGCCCACCCTGGTAGACCGTCATCGTCGCCCCGCCTCCCAGGTCGACCTGGGTCAGGTTCGACATGCCGAACTCGCGCGCCAACCGGGTGATGTCCTCGCCCAGGTCGGACAGCCACTGGCGCTGGCCTTCCTGGACCCAGTTCGTGGTGATCTTCTTCGCCGAGTTGAGGACCACAAGATCGCCGGCGAGCACCTCGGCGCGGCCTTGATCCGGGCCGAGCTGTGTGCTGTCCGGCGCGAGGGCAGCGGCCGCGCCCTCAGCGCGGGCAAGGTCGAGCTGCGCCTGCTGCCGCGCCGCAGCAGCCCCCGTTGCGGCCCTGTTGGCCTCCAGAACCTGCCGCACAACCACGCGGCGCTCGTTGAAAACGGCCAGGCGAGTCTCCAGCGCAGCAACGCGCCGCTCCGCGTCGTCGCGCGCTGAGGCCAGTGCGTTCAGCGCGTCCGTCCGCCCTTCCGCGTCCTCGTCCTCATCGTCGTCGCTGCTGTCTCCGCCATCCTCTCCGTGGCCTGTGGGAACTTGGAGGTCGTCGACGAGGTGCTGGCGGTCAGCCTCCGGTACGACGGTCGCGACCACGACGTGCTCGCCCTGGGCGGCGATGTCCAACGTCGAGGTGCACACCGAGCACTGGTGCTGGTCTCGTTCAGCGTCCTGACGTTCCTTGGTGACCGGGCCGGCGCAGCGCGGACAGACGTGGGGTTGGAGCTGCTGGAAGAAGAAAGACGCATACGCGTCCTCGGCCTGCTGAACTCGGAGGGCCTGCTCCGCGTTGAACTGGGCTGTCGCCACCGACAAGCTGGACCGGGCAGCGAGCAGGCGGTGGTTGACGGAGGCGGTCTGATCGTCCAGGTCGGCGAGCTCCTCAACGGCTGCGGTGACCGCGTCGAGGTCGTACTCACTCGAGCTGATCTGCTCCAGTGCGTTCTGCGCCTTCGTGACCGCGTCCTCGGCGCGCTCGTGGGCCTCGTGTAGCGCGGTTGCGTGCTTCTTCGTGGCGTCCTGTAGGTCGGTGAGCTCAGCCTTCGCGACCGTCACCGCGGACGTCGCCTCGTTGCGAGCCGCAGCCCACTCGGCACCGGCGAACATCGACAACAGCCGCGCCGGCAACCCGGCGAACTTCTTGTCACCGAGGAGCATGTCGAGGTTGTCGCCACGGATGAGGAGCGCGCCGGCGTAGGTGGGCCACACGTGCTGGGTACGACGACCTTCCTGGGTGGCGGCGATCGCGGGCAGCCGCAGAGCGGCCATCATCGCCGAACCCATGACGTCTTCAAACGTGTCGTCGCTGTCGAACGTTCCGACGACCGTCTCGCCCGCACCAGACGTTCTGGTCAGCTGGCCGATGGGTCGGTCAGAGTTGTCGTGGTCGACGTCGAAGGTAACCCGGTGGGCGACACCGTCAATGGTCAGCCCGACCTCGACGTGGTCGACCCAGGCCCGCACCTCGTTCTTCAGGTCGCACCGCCCCCGCAGCGCCCACATCAGGATGCGCAGGGTGCTCGACTTCCCCCGCAGGTTCTCGTCGCTCCCGACGCCGTACAGGCCAGTACCGAGGTCCCAACTGAACGTGAACGGCACCTCTTCGCGGTAGTCGGTGTCGACCGCGACACCTGCGCTGGTGACACCGGTGAGCACCTTCGTCCCGCGGAACGCCAACCTCGTGAACCAGAGGTGGGCGGGCGTCGGCTGCGACGCCGACGTGCTGACCTGGTGCTTAGCGAGTATGGCCTCGAACTCTGCGAGACGGCCCTGGTCGCGGAGGTCTTCGGCGACGGCCTGACCGAGTCTGGTCACTGCTACTCCAAGGTCTCGTCGGCGATGCCGCCGGTGGTCTCGGGGGTCGCACCCGCTGCGGGCGCGGTCTGGCTCAGGAGCGCGAGTCGTTGGGTGACCTGCTCGCCGATGGATCCGATGGTCGTGCCCCAGACCGCGTCGGCGTACTCGTCCTGCAAGTACTGCCGCTCCTTGAGCTTCGTGCCGCTGTCCGTGCCAGCGACCTTGTGGACGAGCTGAGCCTGCTGCGAGTACCAGCTCAACACGTCGGTGGCAGCGAGCTCGTCGGCCTTCTCCGCACCGAACTCGGTGAGGAAGAACTGGTTGCGCAAAGGTTTCGGCGGGACGCCGCGGCGCCGCACCAACCCCAGCCCGTACGCCTGCAGGATGGCGAACGCGTCGTCGACCTCCTCGTAGGCGCCGTAGAACCACTTGGGCATCGGGTAGTGGTGCCACGCCGGCTCTGGGTCCGTGAGCAGGCCCTCCGCCACGGCCAGATAGCCGGCGTCCAGCGCGCCCGCTTCGACGGCCGTCACTAGCTCATCAGCGAGGTAGTCCGGGTTCCGCAACCAGAAGTCGAGCGCCTGCAGGCGCCGCTCGCTGCGGATGACCTGCGCCATGCCAGCCGGATCGCTGCCCCCGACCGGGTCTCCGCACACCCGCAGCAGCACCAACAGCCGGATGGCGTGCTGGGTCCGGGTCGCCGCATTCGGCGGCACGTCCCCGACCGTCAAGGCGCTCCCCTTCCGTGGACGCGTCGCGTCGCTCATCGACTCCGCGCCGACCGCTCAGGTTACGGGCAACGCCCACCACAAGGCGCGGTTTTGGTCGCCGCAACACCCTCGAACCCAGGTAGACCTCCACACGCCACCATCGGATTCGGAGAAACCCGGCAGATCGGCTCGCCCTCGCGCCACGCTGAGAATCCGGACACGAAGGCGAGTCACGCCCCTGTCGAGACGCAGGTCAGAGCGTCGGCTGGCGGACAAGTCGGGAGAGTTCCTACAGGGAAGACGCGCATGGAACCTCGTTGAGCGAACTCCGCAAGTTCCGGCCGAGGCGTGTCCGGGCGCTGCCACAACCGTTGGTCTTTCGGAGATGAGCTACTCGTCGAGAGCGTTACGGCGACAGCCAGGCGCGACCTCTGCACCCCCGTGGGTCGGGCCGAATCCAGCGGTCACGGGGTCAGTCGAGACGTCACGCGGGGGTCGCCGAGCGCGACGTGCTCGAGCTGGGCTGCGATTGCTTGGCTTGCCTGAAGGGTGTGCGCGCCGACGTACAGGCGGAACGTTGCCCCGTCTTTGGTCCATGCGAGAACGGAGCCGCCCTCGGAGTGCGGCACGTACCACGCTGGGGCGCCGTCGACCGTCGTGATGACTCGGCCGGGGAGTGCCCACGAGAGGCTGGCCGCGGGATTCTCCACAGCTCCTACCCGCACGTCGAGCGTCACTGCACCCGCCGGTACGTCCTCGTACCCGTCGACGACCCGCGATGGCGCGACGCCTGCGTACTCGGCGGTCCAGGTCCAAACCGTGCTCGGGCCGGCGGGGGTGGGGGCGATGTCGGGCACCCGGGTCATGCCAGGCACGGAAGCGTCGGTGCCGACGGTGACTCCCGTGAGCGGCGCCGTGTCGAGCCAGCTGGCAAGCTGCGCGACGGACATGCCGCGGGCGATGACGAACCATCGCACCCCGTCCGGCTCGGTCCACGTCATGAAGTGGTGCCCCGCCGGTGGCGTCAGGACGTGCGCGTCCGTCCCGCGCGTCGGCACGGTGCCGGTGGACTCGTGAGTAAACGGGTCGGCGACATCGGCGTACAGGGAGATCCCGCCGGAGCCGGCTGGGTCGTAGAAGATCGCGCTGGGGAACGCCTGCCCGCATGAGAACGTGTCGCTGCGAACGCGCAGGTGCTCGGGACCCTCTGACCCGATCAGGTAGGAAGCCGCTGCGAGCTCAGGCACTGACTGCAGCTTCGCGGCGCCGATCGCCTGGCTGGCAGGGCTGCCGCCCAACGCTTCTCTCATGCACTCGGGATTGTCTGCTGCTGCTGCTGGCATGACGAAGAGCGCCCCGAGCGGGGAAACGCCAGCTTCGGGAGACGGTGCACCAGTCGGCCACAGCGGGGCAGCCACGACCGCAACAGCCGCCAGGACCACCGCGGCCGCGCCCACCAGAACGAGCCGCCGACTACGGCGCACCGACCTCGGGCGATTCGGGCGGTCCAGATCCCACAGGTCACCCATCAGCGGGGCGTCCCGTTCGGTCGCCGCGTCGTCGAGCCAGCTCCGCGCGGACGCGAGACCTTCAGGGTCGACTGGGACACGCGGAGCGATCGCTGCGACGCGGTCGAGGATGTCGTTCATGTCGGGCTCCCTGCCGGTTCGGTGACGGTCCGTACGGATGGCTCCTCAACTGCGTCGGCCAGCCGGCGCCGCGCTCTGGACAGGCGCATCTTGAACGCGGCCTCCGAGCATCCGAGGACTGCTGACGCCTGTCCGGAGGTGAGTCCGTCCCATGCGACGAGCAGGATCGCTTCCCGGTCGTTGGCGGTCATCGCCGCCAGGGCGCGCAACAGCATCTGCCGTTCGTGAACCGCGGCGGCTGGATCGGTGGGCCCGGCGGGTGCGAGCCCGGCGAGGGCCGAGTGCAACTGTCGAGCCCGGTACTGCGATCGGCTGTGGTTGCGCACCGTGTTGCGGGCGACGACCAGTAGCCACGGAAGTGCCTCGCCTGGGACGTCCTCAAGACGGCGCCAAGCCACGAGGAACGTCTCCGCGACCACCTCTTGCGCGGTCTCGCGATCGACGTGGCGCATCGCGTACGCCTGAACGCGCCCAGCATGGCGCTCCCAGAGTGCGGCGAAGCGTTCCGCTTCGGTCAGTTGATCTCGGTCCACACTGGGAAATGTCCGGCACCGCTCAGAAGTAACAGGGGATCCGGCTGCTCCTTCAGGGCCGGCGCTCGTCGCCCGTTCCGTGCCCAGGTTCGCGGTCACGACGCTTTGGTGTGGACCACGAAGGTTGTTCGCAGCTCGGTCCGACCTGTGAACACGGTGAGACTTGCCACCACGGTCGCGACCAGACCGAAGAAGACCACTGGACCCCCAGTCCGCGCTACGAGACAGGCATGGGCGAAAGTCGCGCCAGCGATCGCCAATCCAATCCAGAGGAAGACCGCGACTGCGTCGACGCTGCGCGCTATCGGCGTGCCACTCGAGAGGCCGCGCCTGCTCAGCGAGAGCATGCGCCAGAACGCGCACATCGCCAGCTCGACGAACACGAGCGCTCCCGTCATTGCGAGTGCGTAGGGCTGGGCCAGGATCGCGGACTCGTCATCTGCGCGACGAAGGACATCTGCAGCGCGTGGAACAACGAGAACCTGAACGAGGAGCGTGCAGACGAATGAAATGGTGACGAGGCCGCGAAGAATTTGGATGACTCCGATACCGACCGCGTTACGCCGATCGAGGGGCATTGGCGCGTAGGTGGATCCTTTGCCCGCCGTGGTCATGGCTGGCTTCGCGCGCCGATGAGCAGCGCTGAGGCCAGTGCGTCACAGGCCCGTCGGTACCGGCTGCGAACGGTGGAGGCAGGCTCTTCCAGGAACTGCGCGACTTCCGCGAGGGTGAAGCCGTCCCAGTGAACGAGTCGCACGATCTGCGCGAGGTCGGAGGGGAGACGGTCGAGCGCGTCGCGAACCTCAAGTCCGGCGTCCGCTGACGGCGCGGTCGCTGCAGACATAGCTGTGACACTGCGGAGCCTGTCCGCGAGGCGCCGCCGGCGGATCTCACCCCGCGACGCGTTGGCGATTGTCATCCGCGCGACGCCGAACAGCCACATGCGCGCTTCGGTTCTGTCGAGAGGCACGTCCGCGGCGCGGCGCCAGGCCACCGTCATGATCTCGGC
Source organism: Cellulomonas sp. PhB150 (assembly GCF_003755175.1). Taxonomy (GTDB): domain Bacteria; phylum Actinomycetota; class Actinomycetes; order Actinomycetales; family Cellulomonadaceae; genus Cellulomonas. The sequence goes on from NZ_RKHX01000004.1 coordinate 181,431, forward strand.
TAGCACGTCGGGTGCGCCGTCGATGCCCACGCGCCTCTCGACGAAACCGAGCAGGTGGTCAGCATTCGCTCGCAGCGCTTCCTCTACCCGCCTGCCTTCGACCGTCACGAGCGGTCACCGGCGCAGGAACTGGTGTAGCTGCCCGCGGAGACCGCGTGCGCGCCAAAACCCTCATGCAGCATTTCCGCGTCCAAGAGTTCCGCGATGGCGTAGGACACAGCAACCGAGTACTCCTCAGATCCCAACCGGCCTGCCGAACTCACCGAGTCCGAGAAGGCACCGTCTCCCCGGATCGCAGCCAGGGCGCCATCCACATCAGCGTTCGACAACACGTCGATGCCGCCGAGGTATGTCTTCGCGGCCGCGACCGCGTCGGGCTCTCCCTCAAGATCGCCGAATGTGAGTGCACAGCGCTCGCCCGTAGATGCGACCGTGTACTGCACCTCAACGGCCGGCCGTGCCATCCAGGGTGCGTGCCACACGTCGGTTGCTGCCGCGGCCGCTGCACCACCGAGGACGACCAGTGCACCGGCCAGCGCGACCGCGCTTGCTCGCCGACGGCCGTGCGCCGGTCGCTGCGATTCGTGCCGGGTGGTGCGAATCAGCTCCGCGAGCGCAGCTGCACGCGCTGGGCTCGGAGAGCTGGTGCGCGGACCGACGGCGATGAGCATCGAGTCAAGCTCGGTTTCAACATTGACGGGGTCGGGGCTGTCAGCGTCGATTGCCATCAGGTCTCCTCGGTAGTGGGCGTGTGTCACCCATACATGTCCACGACGGGCCTGAACGACGAGACGATCGTGTCAGGACATGTTGCGTTGCCGGGCACTCCCAGTCCAAAACATGGTCCGCCCTCGTCGGGTGGGCTGAGGATTCGGACAACTAGGTGAGACAGCGTCGTTCCCACCAACCTGTCCCGCCGCAGGTCGTGGCGCTGCACGGCGGACAGGTCCTACGAGTTCCTACAAAGGGGTTCAGCGGGTCGTTCGACGCGTAGCCGTACTCGTTGGCGCCGTTGGCCGATCCCGCGGGCTGGTCGACCGGCCTCGAGCGCGGTCGACGACGAGCGACCAGTCCACGCCGGAAGTCTTTCGTGCGAGCTGGACGACTGCGCCCGCCCTGACCGGTACGGCGTTGCGCAGCGGTGTCGATCGCGCCTAGGTTCGGACGTGCGCACCTTGGCGCCTGAGGGCTTGACGAGGGAGTTCGCCATGAGCACCGCCTCCACGCGGTCGGACGTCGCGCGTAAGGGCACGACAGCCGCCCTCGTCGCCCTGACCGCGGCCTCCTGCCTCCAGGTGGTCGACCCGACCGCGAACAACATCGCCATCGTCGGCGCCAGCGTCGACCTCGACATGTCGAGCTCGCAGCGCGCGTTCGCCGCCAGTGTCGGGACTCTGGCGCTGGCAGCGTTCATCCTCACGACCGGCGCCCTCGGCGACCGCCTCGGGCGGCGCAAGGTGATGCTCGCCGGCCTGCTCGTGGCCATCGCCGGTGGACTCCTGACGGCCCTGGCGCCCACCACGGGCTTCTTCATGCTCGGCCGGGCGGTGACCGGGATCGGGATCGCGGCCTCCTTCGGGTTGAGCTTTGCGCTCCTGCGCGAGGTGCTCCCGAACAAGATCCCCAAGGCGGTCGCGTTCTGGCTCGCCGGGCAGACGGCGGCGGCGCTCGTCCTGGGGGTGGTCGCGGGCTGGATGGCGGGGTTCGGTTGGCGGTACGGGTACCTGACCATGCCGATCGTCGCGGTGATCGCGTTCCTCATGTGCATCCGCGGCCTGCCCGAGGCCAAGGCCGACACGGTCGGCCCGTTCGACTACCTGGGGCTCAGCTCGGTCGCGGTCGCCCTGATCGGGATCATCTACGGCCTGAGCAACGCCTCCACCTACGGCTGGGGATCGGGGCAGGTCCTCGCTCCGGCGGGCGTCGGGGTCGTCGCCTTCGTCGTGTTCATCTGGTGGGAGGCGCGGATCGCGTTCCCGGCGTTCCCGGTCAAGCTCTTCAAGGACCCGGAGCTCGCGGGTTCGGTCGCCACCGGGTTCTCGTTCAACATGTGGCAGGCCGTCGTGATGATCCAGCTGTCGATGCTCTGGCAGTACGTCTACCGGTACACGCCGCTGGAGGTCAGCCTCGGCCAGCTGCCGATGAGCCTGGCGATGGTCGTCGGCGCGACGATCGCCGGCCGGCTGCTGTCCAAGGGCGTCTCGGCGGCGACGAACCTCATCGTCGGTCACGTCCTGCTGATCGGCACGATGGTCGTCTTCGGCTTCTCGACGACGACATCGCCGTACATCTTCTTCGCCCTGCCGATGATCGTCGGCGGCTTCGCCCGGATGCTCAACGAGACCACGATGGGCCAGTTCTTCGTGTCCAAGCCACCGCCGTCGCTGACCGGGGCGATGGCCTCCTCGAAGACCGCGATCGGGCAGACGAGCTTCGCCCTCGGCACGGCGCTGTCCTCGACGCTCCTGTTCGGTGCCTATGGGCGCGGGATCGCCGCCGCGTTCACCCAGGCCAACGTGGAGCCCGCCCAGCAGGGGATCTACACCGGGTTGATCCAGACGTACGTGTCCGGTGGTGATCTGTCGGACTACGACCCGGCACTCGTCCAGAAGGTGGTCGACACGGCCTCCGGCGCGTTCGTCGACTCGTTCAACACGACGATGTTCGTCATCGCTGGCTTCCTGGCGGTGTTCGCCGTGATCAGCACGCTCTTCTTCGCACGAGCCACCAAGCTGCGCAAGGCGGGACTGCTGGTCGACGGCCCGATCGCGGTCGACGAGCCGACCGTGCAGCCCGGCACGAGCTGAGCACCACCACTCCCGAGACCGGAGACTGACATGAGCGCGCCCGACCTGATCCTGACCAACGCGACCGTGCTGACCGTCGACGCCGACGACGCCGTCGCGCAGGCCGTCGCCGTCACGGACGGCCTGATCACAGCCGTCGGCACCACCGACGAGGTGATCGCCCTTGCCGGTGCGGGAACCGAGGTCGTCGACCTCGCGGGCCGGACGGTCGTGCCGGGGTTCATCGACGCGCACAGTCACGTCTCGATGGGTGCGCCGTACGTCAAGCACGCCGACCTGCAGACACCGCCCGTCGGCGAGACCCGGACGGTCGCGGACGCCCTGCGGCGCCTGCACGAGGCCAAGGACCGCAACGACCCCGCGCCCGGCGAGTACGTCGTCGGGTGGGGCTACTTCCCCGACCAGATGGACGACGGTGGAGTCCTGACCGCCGACCTGCTCGACCAGGAGTTCCCCGACCATCGCGTCGTGGTCGTGCACGTCTCGGGGCACGGCGGGTACGTGAACGGCCGGGTGCTCGACGACCTCGGCTACGCCCCCGGCTGCGCGAACCCCGAAGGAGGCACCGTGGTCCGCCTGCCCGGCACGGACATCCCCTCGGGCGAGCTGTGGGAGCAGGCGTGGATGCCGTTCGTGCTCAACCTCCTGCACTACGGGCGCGCCGAGTTCGACGCGATGCTCACCGAGTACGCGCGCTGGGGCGTGACGACCGTGCAGGACGGGGCCGCGACCTGGGCGCAGATCCAGCAGATCCGTGGCTACGCCGAACAGGCACCGTTGCCGGTCGACGTCCGATCGCTGGTCATCTACAGCGACCTCGACAAGGTCATCGACGCCGGCCTGGCGGACACGACCGTCGGCGGCCACACGGTGCAGGGCGTCAAGCTCATCCTGGACGGCTCGCCACAAGGCCGGACCGCGCATGTGACCCAGGAGTACGTGACGGGTGGCCCCGGAGGCGAGCAGCACTGGCACGGCATCGCGTCCACCGACGTGGAGACCACCAACACCGTCGTCGCGACCGCCTACGGCCACGGCGTCCAGGTCTTCGCGCACGTCAACGGCGACGCCGCGATCGACCAGCTGCTCGACGCGCACCGAGCGGCGACGGCCGCGGGCATCACCCCGACCGGACGGACGATCGCGATCCACTCCCAGGTGATGCGCCTCGACCAGCTCGACGACTATGTCGCCAACGGTTTCGAGCCGTCGATGTTCACGATCCACACCTACCTGTTCGGTGACATCCACATCGCGAACTTCGGCCCGGAGCGCGCGTTCGGCATCTCCCCGATGCGCAGCGCTCTGGCCAAAGGGCTGCGGCCGTCCAACCACTCGGACTACCCGATCACCCCGATCAACCCGCTCGGCCTGCTCTGGTCGTCGGTCGCGCGGACGTCGTTGACCGGGGTCGTGCTCGGCGAGCAGGAGCGCATCACCGCCGCCCAGGCGCTGCGGGCGCTCACGATCGACGCCGCGTACGAGCACCGCACCGAGCACGACCGGGGCTCGATCGAGGTGGGGAAGCTCGCCGATCTCGTCGTCCTGGACCGCAACCCGCTCGAGGTGGCGGTCGACGAGATCCGCGACGTCGCCGTGGAGCGGACGATCAAGCGGGGCGTCACCGTCTACGCGGCACGATGAGCACGTCGCCGGTCGCCGAGCCGACGACCCCCGACGGGATCGCCCGACGACCCGGCGCCGCGATCTTCGCGTTGACGATCGCCGGCGTCGCCCAGGCGGCCGACGTGTCGATCCACAACACCGCGATCGCGTCGGCTGCCGCGGAGCTCGGCATGTCTGCCTCGCAACGATCCTTCGCCGCGTCGGCCGCGACCCTCGCGATGGCCGCCTCGATCCTGACCGTCGGCACGATCGGCGACCGGCACGGGCGACGGCTGACCCTGATCTGGTGCGCGGTCGCGCTCGTGCTGGGCGGAGTCGTCACCGCTGCGGCAGGCGGGTACGCGGTGTTCGTCCTCGGCCGGGTCATCACCGGCGTCGGCCTGGCCGGGACCCTCGGACTGTCCATGGCCCTCATCCGCACCGTCGCTCCCGACCGCGTGCCCCGGGCGATGTCGCTCTACTTCACCGGCCAGGTCGGGTTCGCGTTGCCGCTGACCATCCTGGGCGGTGCGCTGATCAACGAGTCGTGGCGCCTCGGCTACCTCGTCCTGCCCGTGGTCGGCGCCGCCGCGGCCGTGCTGAACAAGGTGTACACGCCGAAGTCGAAGGCCGTGCACCGTCGGCAGTCCGACCCGGTCGGGCTCGTCCTGGTCGCCGTCGGCCTCGTCGGCGTGATCTGGGGCGTCAGCCAGGCCAGTGGCGGGTGGGGCACGGCACGCGTGCTGGTCCCTCTCCTGGTCGGTGCTGCTGCGCTGGTCGCGTTCCTGCGCTGGGAGATGCACCACGCCGAACCCGCGTTGCCGGTCCGGCTGTTCACCGACCGGCGCCTGGCCGGCGCCCTGTCCGCGGACGTCTCGTTCAACATGTGGCAGGCCGTCATGGTGCTGCAGCTCTCGCTGCTCTGGCAGTACGTGTACGGGTTCTCTCCCCTCGAGGTGACCGTGGGGCAGCTGCCGGCGACGATCGCCATGGCTGTCGGTGCGTTCGCCGCTGGACGCTTCGCCGCGCGCGGTCAGCGCCCGCAGACCCTGGTCGTGGTCGGGCTCGCGGGTGTCGCCACGGCCATGTACGTCTTCGCGATCGGCGGCGCCTCGACGCCGTACTGGGTCTTCGCCGTCGGGCTCGTGCTCGGCGGGTTCTCCCGGATGCTGACCGAGACCTCGGCCGGCGAGTTCTTCGTCGAGATCCCCCCACCGGACCTCGTGGGCGCGACCGTCGCGAGCAAGCCCGCGATCGGGCAGGCCTCCTTCGCGCTCGGCCTGTCCCTGAGCTCGACCCTGCTGTACTCGGGCTTCGGCCGAGGACTGGGGAACCGGCTCGACGAGCTCGGGGTGACCCCGTCGCAGCAGGCGCAGGTCGTGGGCTGGTTCTCCGACGGCACCGTCCCCGAGTGGGCGAAGGGAAACGACCTGTTCGACCAGGTCGTCGGTGCTGCGCAGGAGGCCTACGTGCACGCGTACCGCACGACGACGCTGACGTTCGCCGTCTTCTTCACGGTCATGGCCGTGGTCACGGCGACATTGCTGCGCGGGCGGACCCGCGCCCGCGCGGCCGGCTGACGCACGCGCCAGCTCGAGTTGGCCAGAGCGCCGAGATTTTCCGTGCTGTTCGTCTGAGCACGACCTTCCCGTGCCATGCTGGAAGAATGGCCACCACACCGAAGCCCGCATCAGAGACGATCGCCGACCAGCAGGAGGCAGTTCTCAGCAGCCTGCCGTTCTCGGACCGGCAGGACTTCGAGGACGCGACCCGCGGCCTCGTCGGGCGCCGGGAGCCGAACGCGGTCGCGGCAGAGGACGGCACCGTTCTCTGGGACAACAGCACCTACGCGTTCCTGCAGGGCGACGCGCCCAGCACCGTGAACCCGAGCCTGTGGCGGGTGTCGCAGCTGGCGGCCGTGGAGGGCCTGTTCGAGGTGGTGCCGGGCATCTACCAGGTGCGCGGCCAGGACCTGTCGAACACCTCGATCATCGAGGGCGACGAGGGCATCGTCGTCATCGACACCCTGCTCTCCGTGGAGACGGGCGCGGCGGCGCTGGCGCTGTACCGCGAGCACCGCGGCAACCGCCCCGTCAAGGCCGTGATCTACACGCACTCGCACGCCGACCACTTCGGCGGGGTCAAGGGCTTCGTGACGCAGGAGGAGGTCGACTCGGGCGCCGTGCGGATCATCGCACCCGAGGGCTTCACCGAGGCGGCCGTCTCCGAGAACGTCTATGCCGGCACGGCCATGAACCGGCGCGCAGGTTACATGTACGGCGCGGCACTCGCGAAGGGCCCCCAGGGGGGTGTCGGAGCCGGGCTGGGGCAGACGCTGTCCACCGGGCTCGTGTCGCTGATCGCACCGACACAGCTCATCTCGACGACGGGCCACGAAGAGGTCATCGACGGCGTCCGCCTCGTCTTCCAGATGGCGCCCGGGACCGAGGCGCCGTCGGAGATGCTGATCTGGCTGCCGGACTTCAAGGCGCTGTGCGCCGCCGAGGACGCGACCCACAACCTCCACAACCTGCTGACGTTGCGTGGCGCGGTGGTCCGTGACCCGCACGCGTGGGCGAAGTACCTGACCGAGACCGTCGACCTGTTCGGCGCTGACATCGAGGTCGTGTTCGCCTCCCACCACTGGCCCACGTGGGGCAAGGAGCGCGTCGTCGAGTTCCTCTCGCTCCAGCGTGACCTTTACGCGTACCTCCACGACCAGACGCTCCGACTGCTGAACAAGGGTCTCACCGGCCCGGAGATCGCTGAGGAGATCACGTTGCCTCCGGCTCTGGAGAACGCGTGGCACACGCGCGGCTACTACGGCTCGGTCAGTCACAACGTCAAGGCGATCTACCAGCGCTACCTCGGCTGGTTCGACGGCAACCCTGCGCACCTGTGGGAGCACACGCCCGTCGAGCGCGCCAAGCGGTACGTCGAGCTCGGCGGCGGCGCGGACGCGGTCGTCGAGAAGGCGCGAACGTCGTTCGACGCCGGCGACTACCGCTGGGTGGCCGAGATCGTCAACCACGTGGTCTTCGCCGAGCCGGATCACGCCGCTGCGCGGGAGCTGCTGGCCGACACGTACGAGCAGCTGGGGTACGGCGCTGAGAACGGCACGTGGCGCGACTTCTACCTCTCCGGCGCGCTCGAGCTGCGCGACGGCCAGTTCGGTACCCCGACGGAGACGAACGCGCCGGACGTCATCGGGCAGCTGTCGCCGTCGATGCTCTTCGACGCGATCGCCATCACGGTGAACGGCCCGAAGGCGTGGGACCTGAAGCTCTCGATCGACGTGGTCCTGACCGACGTCGACGAGCGCTACCGCCTGAAGCTCTCCAACGGCGTGCTGACGTACAGCGCTGCGGCCCAGTCCGGCGACGCAGACGTCACGCTGACCACGACGGGCCGGGCACTGCCCGCGCTGGCCGGTGGGCTGACGGCGGAGGCGCTGGCCGCTGCTGGCATCGAGGTCGCCGGTGACGCGTCGGTGCTCGGCAAGCTGGGTTCGGTGCTCGACCCGGGCGACAAGAACTTCGCGATCGTCACTCCCTGACCGACCGGAAGCCTGCGGTCGCGGCTCGCCGACACCGCAGTCCACTGCCACTCCCGCACACCCCGACCAGGGGCTAGCGTGCCCACATGCTCCGCGTCCTCGCCTCGATCGCCACGCTCGTGATGCTTCTCGTCGGCGCCGCCCCGCGAGCGTCCGCGAGCACGGCGTCGCCCGTGACCTACGTGGGACACGGGACCGCCAGGTCGTGCACGCCGGCCGCCCTGGCCAAGGCGGTGCGGGGCGGCGGGACCGTGAAGTTCCGCTGCGGCCCGCAGCGCGTCACGATCGTCCTCGACCGCACGCTCGTCGTGTGCAACACCACGACGTGCCAGCACCCGTTTGCCGACCCGTCCGCCAAGGTCGTCGAGCGGCTGGTGCTCGACGGCGGCGGCAAGGTCACCCTGTCCGGCGCGAACAAGCGACCGATCCTGTACGCCAACACGTGCCAGGAGTCGTTCGGCTGGCTCGACGCGCACTGCGACACGCAGACGACCCCGCACATCGTCGTGAAGAACCTCGTCATGCAGAAGGGCAACGCGACCAAGGCGCCGACCTTCAAGGGCCACAGGCTCGAGAACCTGCGCGGCGGCGGCGCGATCGCGATGCGCGGCGGGCACCTGACTGTGCAGCACGTCACCTTCCGCGACAACCGCTGCATCAAGGCTGACTCCGACGCCGGCGGCGGGGCGGTCCGGCTCGTCGGGCAGCGCGTCCGGTCGAAGCTCGTCGACTCGACGTTCGTGCGCAACCGCTGCGCGAACGGCGGCGCCGTCTCCTCGCTGCAGGCACCGATGCTGCTGAGCCGCAGCACCCTGACGGACAACGTCGCCACGGGCAGCGGCACATCGTCGGGCAAGGGCGGCAACGGCGGGGCCGTGTACTTCGACGGCACCAAGCAGGCCGTGACCGTCGACCGCTCGACCATCCAGCGCAACCGCGCGCCGGAGGGCGGCCCGGGCGTCTTCTACGTGAGCAACGACTGGACCGGGACGCTCACGATCACGCACTCGAAGGTCACCAAGAACACCGGCGCGAGCTTCTGGACGGGCAAGACCCGCAGCATCTTCTTCCTCGGCAAGCGCTTCGTCCGGTCCGGCTCGACGATCACCTGACAATCACGCAGGAGGCACTCATGGGCAAGCTGATCTACGCGGCCAACACCTCGCTCGACGGCTACCTCGAGGACGAGACCGGCGCGTTCGACTGGTCGGTTCCCGACGAGGCCGTGCACGCGTTCTGGAACGAGCACGAGCGGACCATCGGCACGTCGCTGTGCGGCCGGCGCATGTACGAGACGATGCGTGTCTGGGAGGACGACGAGTGGCTGACGGGCGAACCGGACGTCGTCCAGGAGTACGCGGCGATCTGGCGGAACGCCGACAAGGTCGTCTACTCGACCACGCTCGAGGAGGTGTCGACGGCGCGCACGAGGATCGAGCGGCAGTTCGACCCCGAGGCCGTCCGACGGCTCAAGGAGGAGTCCGACGCGGACCTCAGCATCGGCGGCGCGACCCTCGGGGCCGAGGCGTTCCGGCACGGGCTCGTCGACGAGTGCGTGCTGCTGCTGTGCCCGGTGCTCGTGGGCGGCGGCAAGCCCGCGCTGCCGCGGGGCGTCCGCCTCGACCTGGAGCTGCTCGACCACCGACGGTTCGACAACGGCGTGGTCTACGTCCGCCACGCGGTGCGCACCCCCGACGGACCATCCGGGCGCTGAGCGACCGGCCGGCCGCGACCGGCACACTCGACGAGCCACCTGCCAGATCGGAGATCGACCGTGCCCAACCTCCCGCTTCCCGCCGACGTCATCGCGCTGCTCGCGGCGCCGAACCCTGCGGTGATGGCGACCATCCACCCCGACGGGCATCCCGTCACCGTAGCGACCTGGTACCTGGTCGAGGACGACGGTCGAGTGCTCCTCAACCTCGACGCCGGACGCGCGCGGCTCAAGCACCTGCGGGCCGACCCGCGCGTCTCGCTCACCGCCCTCGCCGAAGGCGACTGGTACACGCACGTCAGCCTCCAAGGCCGCGTGGTCGACATCCGCGACGACGTCGACCTCGTGGACATCGACCGGCTCTCGACGCACTACGGCGGCAACCCCTACCCGGTCCGTGACCGCCCCCGCGTGAGCGTCCGGGTGGAGGTCGAGCACTGGCACGGCTGGGGAGCCGCGAAGCGCGACTGACGCGCTGGTCACGCGCACCCGGCCGCAGGACGAAGCGGAGTACGAATCGTTTCGCACGGCTGCGCGGGCCGCGTCGGAGTGGTGGGCTGGGCGTTCCGTCGCCAAGGTCGTCTACGGCCGCTCCGCCCTGAGAGGGACCTCCGTGTTCTCACTACGCAAGGTGCTGACCGCGACCGCGGCCGCCCTCATCGCCGTCACCGGCTCGATCGCCGTCACCGAGCAGGCGAGCGCCGCCGCCGGGTGCCGCGTCGACTACACGGTGACCAACCAGTGGCCCGGCGGCTTCGGCGCCGACGTCAAGGTGACGAACCTGGGCGACCCCATCTCCGGATGGGACCTCCGCTTCTCCTTCGCCGCTGGCCAGACCGTCTCCCAGCTGTGGAACGGCGCCGTCACCCAGTCCGGGGCGGCGGTGTCCGTCCGCAACGCCGGGTGGAACGGGAACATCGCCACGAACGGCACCGCGTCGTTCGGCTTCAACGGCGCGTACACCTCGACGAATCCCGTGCCGAGCGCCTTCACGCTCAACGGCGTCGCGTGCACCGGCGCCCCGGTCACCCCGACGAGCTCGCCGACCCCCACACCGACGCCGACCCCCACCCCCACCGCGTCGCCTACCCCGACGCCCACCCCGACTCCGACGCCCACACCCACCACCGGCCCGGTCACGGGCACCGCCACCCAGCTCGTCGCCGACCTGGGCAAGGGCTGGAACCTCGGCAACCAGCTCGAGGCCAACATCAACGGGGTGCCCAGCGAGACGGCTTGGGGCAACCCGGTCATCACGTCGGCGCTCATCGACCGCGTCAAGGCGTCGGGCTTCAAGACGATCCGCATCCCGGTCTCGTACCTGGGCAAGATCGGCTCGGCACCGAGCTACACCGTCGATGCTGCCTGGCTCAGCCGGATCCAGGCGGTCGTCAACCTGGCCTACGACCGCGGGCTGCACGTGATCATCAACATGCACGGCGACGGCTACAAGGGCGTCAGCGGCTCGTGGCTCATCTGCGACGCGTCCGGGCAGGACACGATCAAGGCCAAGTACCAGAAGGTCTGGCAGCAGGTGGCGTCGACGTTCAAGGGCTACGACGGGCGCCTGATCCTCGAGTCGATGAACGAGAACTTCGACGGGCAGTACGGCACCCCGACCCAGCCCTGCTACTCCAACATCAACGCCTACAACCAGACGTTCGTCGACACGGTGCGCCAGACCGGCGGCAACAACACCTCCCGGTGGCTGCTCGTGCCGGGCTGGAACACCAACATCGACTACACGACCGGGAGCTACGGCTTCGTCATCCCGACGGACCAGTACCGCTCGGCGGCAGTCCCCAGCGCGGAGCGTCGGATCATGATCTCGGTGCACTACTACGACCCGTGGGACTTCACGGGCACCGAGAGCGGCGCGATCACGCAGTGGGGCCCGAACGCGACCGACGCGTCGAAGAAGTCGACGTGGGGTCAGCAGGACTTCATGGACGCACAGCTGAAGAAGACGTACGACGCGTTCACGGTCAAGGGATACCCGGTGTTCGTCGGCGAGTACGGCTCGATCGACAAGACCAACTTCGACGCGACGAACAACAAGTACCGCGCCGACTACGCGCGGACCCTGGTCGCCACGGCGAAGAAGTACGGCGCGGCCACCGCCTACTGGGACAACGGCTACAACGGCCAGTACGGGTTCGCGCTGTTCGACCGGAGCTCCGCGACGGTGACCCAGCAGGGCATCATCGACGCGATCATGGCTGGCTGAGCTCGTCGCGACCCGGGTGCGGCCACGCCGGCCGTGCCCGGGTCAGGGGTGCAGCGCGACCCACTGCTCCCGCGTGATCTCGTACCGGTAGCCGCCGAGCTCGGACCCCTCGACCGCCATCATGTCCTCGGGCGTCTCCACGTCCCGCACGACGACCATCCCGACCTTCTCCATCACGTGCTGCGACGGCACGTTCAGGGACATCGTCTCGCCCCAGACCGTGCGGACGTCGAGCTCGGTGAACGCCTTCGTGAGCAGGGCCGACGAGACCTCCGTGGCGTAGCCCTTGCCCCACGCCGCCTGCCGCAGCCGGTAGCCGAGCTCGACCTGGTCCAACGGCCCGTCACGCTCCGGGCGCAGGCAGAACCACCCGATGAACGTGCCGCTCTCGCTCTCGTACGCCGCGAAGAGCCCGAAGTTCCCGGCCCACCGCTCGTAGGCGGCGACGAAGTGGTGCATGCCGTCCCGGTACATCTCGGGCGGCGTCGGCTCGCCTCCGGTCAGGTAGCGCATGACCGCGGGATCGCTGTCGAGCTCGACGAGCCGCTCGGCGTCGTCGAGGCCCAGCTGACGCAGCGTCACCCGGTCGGTCTGGAGGTAGGAGCTCACGGCGGTCAGCATGCCGGAGCACCCTCGGACCGGCCCAGCTGAATTCGCTCAGACCCGCTCGGCCGGCTGCTCGTCGATCCGGTGCCGCTCGTCCAGGATCGCGGCGCCGGCCGCGACCAGCTTCGCCTCGTGGTCGCGGAAGTGGTGCCCGCAGAAGAGCAGCTCCATGCCCTCGCCCATCGGGAGGGTGGCCTTGACGTAGGCCTGCGCGCCGCAGCGGTCGCAACGGTCCTGACGGGTGAGCTGAGCGGTCGTCGTGGGCTGGTCGAAGGTGGCGACGGTCATGGGCGGACTCCTCGTCTCGCTCGGAGCGTGCTCGCCGGACGACGAGCACCATCTGCTGCCCGTCCGAACCGCCGGCGGAGCCCCACCATTCCGCGTGTTCGCTCAGCGGAGAACCGCGTCCCCCGCGGTCACACCAGCTCGACCCCGTCCGCCTGCGGCCCGCGGTCGCTCTGGCGCACCTTGAACCGGACCCGGTCGCCCTGCTCGAGCGGCTCGGCCCCCCGCACGACCGAGACGTGCACGAACAGGTCCTCGCCGCCGGCGTCCGGGGTGATGAAGCCGAAGCCGCGCTCCTCGTCGTAGCGCGCGACGACACCCTCGCCGCCGGTCACCGAGCTGCCCGACGACGAGCGGCCACGGTCCGACCTGGACGCGGGCCCCCCGCGCGACGAGCCGCCCACCACCTGCACGTTGCGGCCGAGCGGTCCCCGGTCGCCGGTGGTGACGTCGAACGTCACGCGGTCGCCCTCGGACAGCTCGGTCATCCCCCGGGTCAGCTCCTTGACGTGCACGAAGACGTCGTCGCCGCCGGAGTCGGGGACGACGAACCCGAAGCCCTTGACGTCGTCCCACCAGGACACGGTGCCGTCCGCGCCGTCGGACGACGCCTGGCGGGCGGCCTCCGCGCCGAGCGGCAGCAGGTGGTCCGCCTGCGGGCCCTTCTCCCCGTCGACGACGAGGAACGCCACGCGCTGCCCGTCCGAGATCACGCCGCCGCCGACGATCGCCGAGCTGTGCACGAAGATCTCGCCGCGGCCGTTGTCGGGCGTGACGAAGCCGTAGCCCTTGGCCGGCTCGTACCAGGCGACGGTGCCGAGCACGCCCAGGGGCGCGTCGGCGGCCACGTCGCCCGTGACGCGGACGCGCCGGGCCTGCGGACCGCGATCCCCCTCGCCCAGCTCGTACTCGACGACCTGCCCCTCGCGCAGCTGCTTCATCCCCTCGCCGCCGACGATCTCGGACGCGTGCACGAACAGGTCCTCGCCGTCAGGACCGAGGTCGAGGAAGCCGAAGCCCCGCTCGGCGTCGAACCAGCGGACAGTCGCCTCAGGCATGGTGGACTCCTTCTCTCGGTTGCTGTCACCCAGTGTCCCTGACGGAACCGCGTCAGGCGCCCGCCTGCTGCCGGAGGCCGGCGAGCAGGAGGTCGAGCCCGGCGCGGAACTGCTCGGCGTCGTCGTGCGCGGCGAACTCGTCGGCGATGTGGTGCAGGAACGGGAAGTCGTGCTCATCCATCGCGAGGATGCTCGCGCGGAACTCGGAGACGAACTCGTCGACGGGCACGGTGCCGTCCCGGACCTCCGGGGGCGGGTCCTGCCCACGGTCCGCGGCGACGCCGACGACGTACGCCATGACCGCCGACACGGCGTCGAGCTGCTGCCGGGGCGTCAGGTCCAGCCGCATGAGCTCGCGGCCCACGCGGTCGAAGAACATCAGCCCGTTGGTCTGCGTGCCCGTGTCCTGCAGGAAGTACGCGCCGAGCCACGGGCGGTTCACGGTCGCGGCGTAGAAGGCGATCGCGAGCTCGCGGACCTCGGCGATCGGGTCCTTCCCGTGCCCCACGTGCGAGGTCGCCGTGAGGACCCCGCCGAGGACGTGGTCGGCGGCGCGCTCGAGGAGCTCGTCCTTGCTCGAGACGTACCAGTAGATGCTGCCGACCCCGCCGCCGAGCCGGGCGGCCAGCGCGCGGAACGTCAGGGCCGCCTCGCCGCCCTCGTCGAGCAGCGCGACCGCCTCGGAGACCACGGCGTCCAGCGAGTGCGACGAGCGTTGCCGGCCGCTCTGTCGTCGTCCCCCGCCCCGGCGCCTGACCAGATCGGCGGGCCCGCGTGACGCATCACTCACTTCGTCGTCCGTCGTCATGGTTGCACTCTACCGAACATCGTTCTAGCGTATGGAACAACGTTCGATGAACGAACACCGTTCTAGCAAGGACCCGATCATGACGACACTCACCGCTCCCTCACCCGCACGGACCTACCCGTCCCTGCGTGCGGCCTGGATCCCGATGGCCGCGCTCTGCCTCGCGTTCTTCGTCGAGATGGTGGACAACACCCTCCTGACGATCGCGCTGCCGACGATCGGCCGGGACCTCGGCGCCGGCACCACCTCGCTCCAGTGGGTCACCGGGGCGTACTCGCTCACGTTCGGCGGGCTCCTGCTGACCGCGGGATCGGCGGCGGACCGGATCGGCCGGCGCCGCGTCCTGCTGTACGGGCTCGCCGCGTTCGGGCTCATCAGCCTGCTCGTCCTCGGCGTCTCCACCTCGGGCGAGCTCATCGCGCTGCGGGCGGCGCTCGGCGTCGCGGCCGCCGCGATGGCGCCGATCACGAACTCGCTGGTCTTCCGCCTGTTCGACGCGCAGGAGCTCCGGATGCGCGCGATGACGGTGATGATCGTCGTCGGCATGAGCGGGTTCATCCTCGGGCCCCTGCTCGGTGGCACCGCCCTCGCGCACGTCGGCTGGCAGTGGTTGCTGCTGGTCAACGCGCCCATCGCCCTCATCGCCTGGTTCGGCGTCCGCAAGGGCGTCGCGGCCGACGACCCCGCCGGGCTGACGACGGACCGCCTCGACCTCCCCGGCTCGGTGCTGAGCATCATGACCATCGGCCTGGCCTGCTACACCGCCACGAGCGGCGTCGAGCACGGCTGGATGTCGGCCTGGACGTGGGCCTCGGGCCTCGGCGCGGTGCTCGCGCTCGTCATCTTCGTCCGGCACGAGAACCGCACGGCCGAGCCGATGCTCGACCTCACGATCTTCCGCAACGGCATCGTCCGCGGCGCGAGCATCGCCCAGCTCGGCACGTCGATCGCCATGGCCGGCGTGATGTTCGGCCTGATCCTGCACTTCCAGTACGCCTACGGGTGGAGCCCGGTGCGCGCGGGCCTGGCCAACCTGCCCCTGATCCTCACGATGATCGTCGCCACCCCCTTCTCGGAGGCCCTGGCCAAGCGGTTCGGCCACCGCGTCGCGTGCCTCGTCGGCGCGGGGCTCCTGGCGGGGTCGCTCGTCGGCCTGGCGTGGGGTGTCGAGCACGGGTACCTGGCCATCGCGTTCTTCATGGTCACCTTCACGATGGGCCTGCGGACGGTGATGACGATCTGCGCCGTCGCCCTCGTCGAGGCCGTCCCCGAGAACCGCACCTCGCTCGGTGCCGCCCTGAACGACACCGCGCAGGAGGTCGGCACCAGCGTCGGCACGGCGATCGTCGGCACGCTCATCGCCGTGCTCGTCACCACCGTCCTGCCGGACGGCGTGTGGGGCAGCGACCTCGTGGCGTCGTTCTTCCACGGCGAGCGCGTCGTCTTCGGCACCCTCGCGGTCGTCGTCGGGCTCGCCGTCGGGTTCGGATCGCTGTCCCTGAGCAGCTCGCGCTCGGTCGACGAGCACGCCTGACGAGTAGCGTGGACATCCAGCCTCGTTCATCGGTGGTCGAGGCCCCTCGACCCCCTGCGAAGGAGCACGGAATGAGCGAGTCGACGAACGGCTGGATCTCCGCGGCCGAGTTCCACCGGGCACCGGGCGTCGCCGACTGGCGCGTCACGGGGATCGCGGGGCCGCAGGCCGTCTTCACCGCGACCTCCCTGGCGCACGCGGCGGGCCTGGTCGCCCCGATCGTCGCCGCGGCCGAGCGGTTCGGCATCCGGCCCGACGTGGACCTCCGGCCCGAGGGCGTCGTCGTGCGCATCCCGAACCGGAACTGGGACGGCATCCCCGCAGCCGCCGGCCAGTTCGCGGCCGCCGTGTCCCAGGCGGCCGCCGAGCTGGGGCTGACGCCCGACCCGTCACGCGTGCAGTCCGTCGGCATCTACGTCGCCCAGCACTCCGGGACCGACGCGCGACCGTTCTTCCGGGCCGCGCTGGGCTACGACGACCTGGGCGACACGGACGCCGTCGACCCGCTGCGGTGCGGGCCGGGGCTCGCCTTCAACCCGATCGCCGGGGACGTGCCGGCGCGCGGCAGGACGCACTTCGACGTCTTCGTCCCGGCCGACCAGGCGCAGGCCCGTGTGGAGGCCGCGCTGGCCGCGGGTGGGCGGCTCGCCGACGACTCCTACGCCCCCGCCTGGTGGTCGCTCGCCTCGCCCGACAACCACGGCGTGGACATCGCGGGCTGGACCGACACCGCCGACTAGCGTCGGCCCGTGATCATCTGGCTCAACGGGACCCACGGGATCGGCAAGACGACGACCAGCGCCCTGGTGCAGCAGCTCGTGCCGGGCTCGCGGGTCTTCGACGCCGAGAAGGTCGGCGAGACGCTGATGGACATCAAGCCGGGCCTGCCGGAGACGGACAACTTCCAGCACTGGCCGCCCTGGCGCCCGCTCGTCGTCGACACCGCGCGCCGCGTGCTCGACTACACCGGCGGCACGCTGGTGATCCCGATGACGGTCCTCGTCGAGCCGTACTGGCGCGAGATCAGCGACGGCCTGGCCGAGCACGGCATCGCGGTGCGGCACTTCGTGCTGCACGCCGAGCCGGACGTCCTGCGGGCGCGGATCCTGGGCGACACCGTGATGGGCCCGTCCGCGTTCCGCATGCAGTACGTCGAGGCGTACGCCGAGGCCGCCCGCGCCTGGCTGCACGACGAGGCCGAGGTGGTCGACACGACCGACCGCTCGCCCGCCGAGGCCGCCGGGCAGATCGCGCGGTCCGCCCTGGCCGCGACGGGCTGAGGCACGGGCCTTCGCTAGGTTGGCCCGATGCCGCTCGCTCTCATCACCGGCGCCGCTCGCGCCACCAGCATCGCCGCAGGGATCGTGCCGCGGCTGACCGCCGACGGTTGGCAGGTGGTCACCAGCGATCTCGCGGACGTCGACTACCCGTGCGACCTGTCGAGGCCGGAGGGGCCCGACGAGCTGATCGCCGCGGTCGTCCGCGACCGGGGCCCGATCCACGCCCTCGTCCTGAGCCACGCCCACGACGTCGAGAGCGGCATCCTCGACACCACGGCGGAGAGCTTCGACAGGCACACGGCGATCAACGCCCGCGCGAGCCTCCTGCTCATCGCGGCGTTCGCACGTCAGACGCCCCCCGAGGGCGGAGCGATCGTCGGGCTCACGAGCGACCACACGACGGGCAACCTCCCCTACGGGGCGTCGAAGGGCGCGCTCGACCGGATCGTCATCTCGGCAGCGCGCGAGCTCGGCCCGCGGGGCATCTCGGCCAATGTCGTCAACCCCGGCCCCATCGACACCGGGTGGATCGACGACGACCTCCGGGCGTCGCTGATCCCCGCACATCCGCTCGGACGCCTGGGGACGCCCGGCGACATCGCGGCGATCGTCTCGTTCCTCGTCTCCGACGAAGGACGCTGGGTCTCGGGCCAGCTCCTCCACACCGACGGCGGCTTCTCGGCCCGATTCTGACGCGAGGGCGCCGCCGCCGTGGCGGCCGGCGTGGTCAAGCGCCGCCGCCGTGGCGGCCGGCGTGGTCAAGCGGCGCCCCCGTGCTGCCGATGACGCTGTCCATGGGCACGGCGCGCTGGTACGAGAAGCTCGAGTCGCGCTGGGGTGCGCGGCAGAACCCGGTGGCGCCACCAGCGCCCGACCTCTCCCCGATCCAGACGCACGCGGCGAGGGACGTCGCCGCGTCGCGGGCCGACGTCTGGGCGGCGTACACCACGCACGGATGCGACGACGAGGCCGGGTGGTGCCAGCACATCGTCGGAGCGCCCACCAGCGGCGTGGGCGCCAGGCACGTGCACCTCGGTGAGGAGGCACCACCGTACGGGCTGCGGACCGTCGTGTACGTGGAGGTGGTCGCCCAGCAGGAGGGCCACTGGATCACGCTCCAGGCGCACGCCGGGGCCTGGGACCACGAGGAGACCTGGCAGTTCACCGACACCGGCGACGGCCGCACGACCGTGACGATCACAGGCCGGCACCGACGCCCGCACCTGCCCGAGCGCAGCGACGTGCTGCGCTCGACGCTCCACCAGGTCGCACTCACGGCGTTGGACGGGCTGGCTGATCGCGTCGAGGGACGCGCCTGACTCGATCCGGAGCGGCTGCGTCGCCCCGGACGACCGTGGGATCGTGCAGCGTATGACCGAGATCAACCCGAAGGGCGATGCATCGACCCGAACCGTGGGTGGGTTCGACCGCGCGGGCCGCGTCTGGGTCCTCACGCTCTTCGGGATCGGAGGCATCGCGGTCGGCGCCATCCTGCCCCCTCTCGCGCGATGGGCGGCCGAGCTGCCGTGGGTGCCGTTCGAGGGACCGATCCGTCTGCTCGGGTCGTTCGACGATGCGTGGCTCGTGTGGGGCCGCCCCGTGCTCGGGCTCGTGGCCGGCCTCGCGTTCGCCGCCTGGGTCCTCGTCGACTCCCCGCGGCTCGCGATCAGCCGCGAGCAGGTCGAGGTCCGGCGCCGCGGGCAGGTCGAGCGGGTGATCGCGCGCGCCACGGTCGCCTCGGTCCGCCCGCGCGGCGCCAAGATCCTCGTCGAGGCCGAGAGCGGACGGACGCTCTTCGAGGACGACGTCGAGGGCGACAAGAGCGCGATCCGCAGCGCCTTCGTCGACCTCGGCTACCCGTGGGAAGGCCCGCTCAAGTGAGGAGAGACCCCCTAGCGGCGCCGCCGGATCGTCGGCGGCTGTCCGATGCGCGTGGGGCCGTTCGTGGAACAGGTGAGCGGCGGCCGACCGAGGCCGCCCGACGAAGGAGGCAGAGATGGCCCGGTACGTGATCTCGTTCGACGACGGCGCGATGGACCACATCGCCGACGGGGACTGGCCGCAGGTCGCCGAGGACTCGCACGCGGTGATCCGCGAGGCCGTCGAGGCAGGCGTGTGGGTGTTCGCGGCAGGGCTCGAGCGGCAGCGGGCGAGCATCGTGGCCACCGACGGGTCAGTCACCGACGGCCCGTACCCGGAGACCAAGGAGGTCATCGGGGGGTTCGCCGTCGTCGAGGTGGCCTCACGCGAGGAGGCGCTGGTGTGGGCGGCCAAGATCGCCGCCGGGTGCCGCTGCGCGCAGGAGGTCCGCGAGCTGATGCCCGACGCCGAGACGGACGCGCTGCTGGCGGCCCGAGGTGCGCCCGTCGGGGCCCAGCCGGGGGTGTGAACGGATGACGCCGGGCGTCGGCGCGCTCGCGGCGCCCGGCGTCGGGCGGCCGGACGACGTCGTCGTATATCGGTAAAGAACGAAACGTTTCAGGGGTCGTCCGCAGTCGGCGGCGGTGCTTGCATGGCAGGTACTCGCCCAGTCCCGCCCCCGGCCCCCCGCACGTCGTCCGCCTCGAGGAAGAGGCCGTCGGCGTCGCGCCGGCACCAGAGGAGGGTTCGCCGCCTTCTGCCCAGGAGCCCTCGTGACACGCACCAGGTCCCACCTCGGATCAAGCCTCTTCGCCCGCGTCCTCGGCATGCTCGCCGTGCTCGCTCTCGCCGTCTCCACCCTGGTCGCGACGACGCAGAGCAGCGCCGTCGCCGCCACCGCGAACGGCACGGGCACCGGTTACCTCAGCACGAAGGGGAACCAGATCGTCGACGCCTCCGGCGCGACGGTGCGCCTGACCGGCATCAACTGGTTCGGCATGGAGACCGACAACAAGACCTTCCACGGACTGTGGGCGGGCGTCACGTGGAAGTCGATGATCGACCACATGGCCCAGCTCGGGTACAACACGATCCGGGTCCCCTACGCCGGCGACGCGTTGAAGCCGGGCGCAGTGGCGTCGAGCGTGAACACCAACACCAACCCGGACCTCGTCGGGCTCTCGCCGCTGGAGATCCTGGACAAGGTCGTCGACTACGCGGGCTCGCTCGGGATGCGCATCATCCTGGACCGGCACCGGCCGACGTCCGCGGGCCAGACCGCGCTCTGGTACACACCGGCGGTCTCCGAGGCGAGCATGATCGCCGACTGGCAGCTGCTGGCGAAGCGCTACGCGGGCAACCCGACCGTCGTGGGCGCCGACCTGTTCAACGAGCCCCACGCCGAGGGCACGTACCCCAACGGGACGGGCTCCTGCTGGGGGTGCGGTGACACGGCACGCGACTGGCGCCTGGCTGCCGAGCGCATCGGCAACGCCGTGCACGCCGCGAACCCCAGCTGGCTCGTGCTGGTCGAGGGTGTCAGCTGCCTGGACGGCAGCGTCGCGAACACGTGGGACGCCATCCCCGACGACCCCAACGCGTGCAGCTGGTGGGGCGGCAACCTCTCGGGCGTGGCGAAGAACCCGGTGCGGCTGAACGTCGCGAACAAGCTCGTCTACTCCGCGCACGACTACGGCATCTCCGTCTACGACCACCAGGACTGGTTCGACACCGTCAAGCACCCGGACTTCCCGGCGAACCTCCCGGCGACCTGGGACTACTACTGGGGCTACATCTACAAGCAGAACATCGCGCCGGTGCTGGTGGGCGAGTTCGGCAGCACGCTGCGCGACCCGCGCGACGTGCAGTGGATGAACGCGCTGGTCAAGTACATGGGGACCGGCTCGAGCGGCATGTCCTTCACGTACTGGTCCTGGAACCCGGACTCCGGTGACACCGGCGGGATCGTGCAGGACGACTGGGTCACCGTGAACACCAACAAGCAGTCGATCCTGCAGCCGGCGCTGGTGCCGCCGGTCAAGCCGGGCAGCACGCCGACGAGCACCCCGACGAGCACCCCGACGACGACCTCCAGCCCGACGACGACCCCGACGCCCACTCCGACCCCGACGGCGACCGGGAAGTGCACCGCGACGGTCGCGCTCACGAACTCCTGGTCCACCGGCTTCCAGGCCGCGGTCACCGCCAAGAACACGGGCAGCACGGCGCTCAGCCCGTGGGTCGTCTCCTTCACCGTCCCCGCCGGCGTCACCATCGGCAGCGGCTGGAACGGCACCTTCACCCAGAGCGGCACCACCGTCACCGTGACCGCGCCGAGCTGGAACGCCTCGCTCGCAGCCGGCGCGACGGCGAGCGTCGGCTTCACCGCCAACGGGACGTCGACCCCGCCGCCCGGCGCCATCAAGCTCAACGGAGCCATCTGCTCCTGAGAGAGAGCCTGCCGGGTCCCTCCCCTCAGGACCCGGCAGGCACGTCCGTGCCCGCCCCAGCCAAGGAGAGTCATGCCTCGTCCTCGCATCGTCGCGCTGATCGCGCTGCTCTGCTCGTTGCTCGGCCTGTCGGGGGTCGCAGGCGCCCAGGTCGCGACCGCCGCGCCGGTCCTCTGCGACCAGTACGCCAGCACGTCCATCCAGGGCGGCCGGTACGTCGTCGGCAACAACCGCTGGGGGACCAGCGCCACCCAGTGCATCGACGTCTCGGGCACCGGCTTCACCATCACCCAGGCCGACGGCTCCACCGCGACCAACGGCGCACCCAAGTCGTACCCGACCGTGTACTACGGCTGCCACTACGGGATCTGCAGCACGAGCGACAACATCCTGAGCCCCAACGGCCTCCAGGCCTCCGACCCCCAGTTCGCCTCGGTCGCGACGAGCGTGAGCATGACGTACCCCGGCAGCGGGACCTACGACGCGGCGTACGACATCTGGTTCAACAAGTCGAGGCCGAGCACGACGACCGGGCAGAACGACGGGGCCGAGCTCATGGTGTGGCTCAACCACACGGGCGCGATCCAGCCGATCGGCTCGAAGATCGGCACGGCGAGCATCGCCGGTGCGACGTGGGACGTCTGGTCGGGCAACACCGGGTGGAACGTCATCTCCTACGTGCGCCAGCAGACGACCTCGTCGGCGAGCTTCCTGGTGAACGACTTCTGGAAGGACGTCGTCAGCCGCGGCCTGGGCTCGACCAGCTGGTACCTGACCAGCATCCAGGCCGGCTTCGAGCCGTGGGTCGGCGGCACGGGGCTCGCGGTCAACAGCTTCTCCGTCACCACCGGCGGCACCCAGCCGACGCAGTCGCCGTCCCCGACGCAGTCGCCGACCCCGACGACGAGTCCCACGTCGACGCCGACCACGCCGCCCGCCACGGGCAGCGCGGGCTGCACCGCCACCGCGGCGGTCACCGGCTCGTGGGGCGGTGGCTTCCAGGCCACCGTCACGGTGAAGAACACCGGCTCGGCCGCGCTCAGCCGCTGGTCGGTGCGATGGGCCTTCCCCGGTGGTCAGACGGTCAACAACCTCTGGAACGGGGTCGCCTCGTCGTCCGGCGCGAACGTGACCGTCGCGAACGCTCCGTACAACGGGCAGCTGGGGGGCGGCGGGTCGACGAGCTTCGGGTTCGTCGGCAACGGCTCCGCGCCGGGCTCGCTGGCGCTCACCTGCACCGCATCCTGACGAGCGGTACCGACGCCGGTCCGCGCCCCCTCGGGCGCGGGCCGGCGTCCTCGCGTCGGTCCCGACCCTTGACGGGGCACTTGTTTTTTGCAAGTGTGGAGACGTCAACGAGCCGAGCCCCACGAGAGCGAGACCATCATGACCGCGATGTTCGTCAACCTGCCGGTGACCGACCTGGAGCGCGCCAAGGCGTTCTACACGGCGATCGGTTTCACCATCAACCCCCAGTTCACCGACCACAACGCGGCCTGCGTGATCGTGGAGGAGGACCACAGCTACTTCATGATCCTGGTCCGCGAGTACTTCCAGACGTTCACCGACCTGCCGATCGGCGACCCGAAGGTGAACCCCTCGGTCTCGACCGCGATCTTCCTCGACAGCCGCGAGGCCGTCGACTCGACCGTCACCGACGGGCTCGCCGCCGGCGGCGCGGAGGACCGGCCCGCCTCGGACTACGGCTTCATGTACCAGCGCCAGCTGGCCGACCCCGACGGCAACATCCTCGAGTTCGGCTGGATGGACCCGGTCGCCGCCTCGCAGGGCCCCGAGGCGTTCGCCGCCCAGCAGGCCTGATGGCCGCACGCGAGTACGGCCAGTACTGCGGTGTCACGCGGGCGCTGGAGCTCGTGGGAGAGCGCTGGTCGCTGCTCGTCGTGCGCGACCTGCTCGTCGGGCCGCGCCGCTACGGAGAGCTCGCCGCGGGGCTGCCGCGCATCCCGAGCAACATCCTGGCGGCGCGGCTCAAGGATCTGCAGGCCGCCGGCATCATCCGGCGGGTGCCCCGCTCGCGCGTCATCATCTACGAGCTGACCCCCTACGGCCACGAGCTCGAGCCCGTCGTGCTCGCGCTCGGGGCCTGGGGGTTCAAGGCGATGGGTGAGCCACGCGAGGAGCAGGTCATCACGCCCGACTCGATGACCATGGCGCTGCGGACCGCCTTCCGGCCGCAGGTCGCCGCAGCGCTGCCCGCGACGTCGTACGTGGCGCAGCTCGGCCCGGCCGAGCTGCTCGTCCGCGTCGACGGCGCCCGTCTCGAGGTGACGCGCGGCGACGGGCCGGCGGACCTCGCGTTCGCCGCGGGACCGGACATCCGCCGGCTCATCTCCGGCGAGCTCGCGCCGGACCGCGCGATCGCGACGGGGGTCGTGGAGGTCCTCCGCGGACGGGGCGACCTCCTCGACCGGTTCGCGAGCACGTTCCACCTGGCAGCCTGAGGCGGGAGCGCAGGGCAGGATCGAGGCATGTCCGACGACCGGCTCATGCGCATCCACAGCCCCGAGTTCCAGGCCATGGCCGACAGGGTCCTGCAGGTCACGGCGCTGACCTCGCGGTTGAACGTCCTGCCGTTCGACGACGAGGAGGGGCGGGCGGCCCTGCTCGAGCAGATCCTGGGCCGGCCGGTGCCGGCGCGGACGACGATCTACCCGCCGTTCTACACCGACCACGGCCTGCACCTGGAGCTCGGCGAGCGCGTCTTCGTCAACCAGGGCTGCACGTTCCTCGACTACGCCGGGATCCGCCTCGCGGACCGCGTGATGGTCGGCCCCCAGGTCACGTTCATCACGGGCGGCCACCCGGTCGATCCCGCCGACCGGAAGCTGTACCTCACCGGTGAGCCGATCGACGTGGCGGAGAACGTGTGGATCGGGGCGGGCGCCACGATCCTGCCCGGGGTCAGCATCGGGCGGGACGCGGTGATCGCGGCCGGGGCTGTCGTGGCTGACGACGTCCCCGCGTCGACGCTCGTCGCCGGTCCCAAGGCGAGCGTGCGCCGGCAGTGGTGAACGCCGAGGTCACCTGATCGAGTGTTAAACGATTCGCCGCCCGAACCTCGTGCCCGGACCGGTGGCGAGGGTGCGGGATCCGGCGCACTGTGGCTCGAGCCGGACGGCCCCGCGCCCCCAGCGAGGGCTGGTTCGCTCACTCAACGACGAGGAGACCCATGTCCCAGCGGATCCGGGCGACCGCCCTCCTGGCCGCGGCCACACTGGCCATGGCTGGAATCG
This sequence comes from Cellulomonas sp. PhB150, assembly GCF_003755175.1. Classification (GTDB taxonomy): domain Bacteria; phylum Actinomycetota; class Actinomycetes; order Actinomycetales; family Cellulomonadaceae; genus Cellulomonas. The sequence goes on from NZ_RKHX01000004.1 coordinate 206,475, forward strand.
GCACGATCGCCAGCACGTCAGCCCAGGCAGCCACCGGCTGCAAGGTGGACTACGCCATCAGCAGCCAGTGGGGCGGGGGCTTCGGCGCCAACGTCACTGTGACGAATCTCGGCGACCCCCTGACGAGCTGGACGGTCGGCTGGACGTTCACGTCCGGCCAGAAGCTCACGCAGGCGTGGAACGCGACCGCGACCCAGACCGGGAGCACGGTCTCGGCGCGCGACGTCGGCTACAACGGGGCACTGCGCACGGGTGGCACCGCGAGCTTCGGCTTCAACGCCTCGTGGAGCGGCAGCAACCCGGTCCCGGCCCAGTTCACCGTCAACGGCGTCGCGTGCACGGGGTCGGCAGGGACGTCGACCCCGACGCCCACGCAGACCCCCACGCAGACCCCCACCCCCACGCCGACCACGACCACCACGCCGCCGCCCCCCACCGGCACGACCCCGTTGGCCATCAACGGCCAGCTCAAGGTCTGCGGCGTGAACCTGTGCAACCAGTACGGCAAGCCGATCCAGCTGCGCGGCGTGAGCACCCACGGGCTGCAGTGGTTCCCGGCCTGCTACAACACGACCTCGCTGAACACGCTCGCGAACGACTGGAAGGCCGACGTCCTGCGCATCGCGATGTACGTCAACGAGGACGGCTACGTCACGAACCCGGCCGGCTTCACGGCGAAGGTGAACGACCTCGTCGACCAGGCGGAGTCGCGCGGCATGTACTCGATCATCGACTTCCACACCCTGACGCCGGGCGACCCGAACGCCAACCTGCAGAACGCCAAGACGTTCTTCGCCAACGTGGCCGCGCGCAACTCCGCGAAGAAGAACGTCATCTACGAGATCGCCAACGAGCCCAACGGCGTCTCCTGGGACCAGATCCGCACCTACGCGAACCAGGTCATCCCGATCATCCGGGCGGCTGACCCGGACGCGGTGATCATCGTCGGCACGCGCGGCTGGTCCTCGCTCGGGGTGTCGAACGGGTCGAGCTCGGCGGAGATCGTCGCGAACCCGATCGCCTTCTCGAACATCATGTACACGTTCCACTTCTACGCGGCGTCGCACTACGACAACTACCGCAACGAGGTCCGGAACGCGGCGAGCAAGCTGCCGATCTTCGTCACCGAGTTCGGCACGACGAGCGCCACGGGCGGAGGCACCGTCGACATCGGCAGCTCCACGACGTGGCTCGACCTGCTCGACTCGCTGAAGATCAGCTACGTGAACTGGACGTACTCCGACGCCGACGAGAGCAGCGCTGCCTTCAAGCCCGGCACGTGCTCCGGGAGCAGCTACGGAACCGGCCAGCTCACGCAGTCCGGCCAGTTCGTCCGCAGCCGCATCATGACGGCGGACAGCTTCCCGACGAGCTGACCCACGCGCCCGCTGCCCCGGGGGCCACTCCCCCCGGGGCAGCGTTGCGCCTACGATCGACCGATGCCCCCGCAGGACTGGATCGAGCACCGCCGCCCGGGCGACCGCGAGCGCCTCGGCTGGATCCGGCCCGAGGGCGACGGGTTCGTCGCCCTCGACGCCCTGGGCCGCGAGGCGAGCGGCACGGTCGACTGGCTGGAGGCCGAGGAAGCCCTCGAGGAGCGCGGCCTGCGGTGGCTCGCCGACATCTGGCGGCTCGAGCTGCCGGACGGGACCCGCGAGCGCGTGCGGATCGTCGAGGTCACGCCCGAGCGGGTGGTCGTCAAGGGCGACGACTTCGGCGCCGTCGACGTGATCACCCAGACGTACGTGCTCCCGTTCCCCGCGCCCGGCACGCTGCTGCCTTTCGAGGGCGATCCCTCCACGATCGACCGGCAGGTCGGCGCCTAGACCAGCTTCGGGTAGGCGATCAGGAGCGACGCAGCGATCACGAAGAGCACCAGGCCGAGCCCGAGCAGCACGTCCCCGGCCCTCCTCGAGCTCATGCGCCCCGACATCGCCGCGAAGAACAGCACCGCCGCGAAGGCCACCGTCAGGACGGTGTAGTTGTCCCCCCGCTGGTTGTCCTTCAGAGCTTCGGCGAACTTCGCGTCCGCCCGGGCGTCCGCGGCCTGGGCCAGTGCGAGCTCGGGGATGCGGTACTCGGGCAGGTCGAAGGGAGACGCGGCGGCAGCGGGGTTCTGCAGGGGCTTCGAGTCGAGCCAGACAGGGAAAGCGGTGGCCAAGGGCTCCGGGAAGCGGTCCTGGAGGAAGTCCGCGAGCTCCTCGTCATCGGCCGAGTAGGCGGCCGCCCACTGGGCGAACAGCGTGGCCTGCAGGTTGAGCTTGCGGTTGGCGACACCCTCTTGGCGCGATGCCTCGATCCGGGCGCTGGACGCCTGGCTGAACGAGATGGACATCGCGCCGCCCCACTTGCTCGCCTGGAAGCCGACCCACGCCGTGACGATCGTCGTCACCGAGAGCAGCACGACCACCACGACCTCGCGCGCCCCGATCCTCGCGCCACGCTCGCTCGCCGCCGCGTCAGGCACGACCACGCTGCCTCAGCCGCACGAGGATGATGCCGCTCGCCGTCAGCAACGCCATCCACCCGAGCACCACGAGGGCGTCGATCCCGGTGATGGCGATGCCTCCCGACGCAGGGCCGCCACCGGCGTCGTCACAGCCGTCCGCCGCACCCGGATCCCCGGCCGCGGCCGAGGACCCGCCGCCGCCCGTGCCTGTCCCGCCACCCGCCGACCAGGTGTTGACCACGTCGACCGGTGCGCACACGTCGTCACCGACCGGCAGGGCGAACGAGGCGGACTGCGGAGTCTCCACGTCCGGGTCGGTCACGGTGCTCTGGCCGGCGACGACGATCTCGACGCTGTCCGCGCTGCCGGCGTCCGTCTCGGCGACCACGCAGTCCGCGCCCTGCGGCACGTCCTCGTAGACCGCCACCCAGTCGTCGTCGTCCGAGAGCGTCCTGGTGGCGCCGCCCGGGATGTCGACGGCGACGTCCTCGCCGTCCACGTCCTGCGTGCACGCCAGCGTCACCGTGAAGGTGTCCCCGACGTGCGCCGCGGCGTCGTTCCCGGAGAGGGTCTTGACGACCCGGACCTCGCCGACGTCGAACGTGTTGGTGACCGTGACGGTCGCGGGGTCACCCTCGGGCACGACGACCGCCCCGGCCGCCCCGTCACCGACGGACGAGACCACAGTGCTCGTCGCGCCGCCGGTCGCAGTCTCGGTGACCGTGCAGTCGGCCCCGACGGGCAGCCCGTCGTAGGTCACGGGCGTCCCGGGGACGAGCTCGCGCTCGGCCCCGTCGGGGATGTCGACGTCGTTCCCGTCGAACGTGCACGCGAGGCTCACCTCGAACGGGCCGCTCCCGTAGAGGCTCGCCCCGTCGCCGTCCACGACCTTGTCCACGGTGACCGCGCCGTCGTCGAAGGTGTTCGTCGCGACCACCGCGACCGCGGTGGCCTCGCCGTCGACGTTCGGGGGGACGACGACGTCGGCCGACGTGCCGTCGGTGACGACCGGGTCGTCGTCGCCGGTGGTGACGGCGATGCTCGTCGACGACGCCTCCCCGTCGACCGTCTCCTCGACGGTGCACTGCGCTCCGACAGGCAGGTCGGAGTACACGAGCTGCTCGCCGGGCACGAGCGGGCGGGTCGCGCCGCCGGGGATGCCGATCGCCTCGCCGTCGTAGGTGCACGCGACCGAGACCTCGAACGGGCCGGCGCCGAAGTCCTCACCGCCCTGACCCGCCACGACCTTGTCGACCGTGATGCCGCCGAGGTCGAACGTGTTGGTGGCGGTGACCTCGACGGGGTCGCCCGAGCCGATGCGGACCACCGCCGGGCGGATCGTCGTGGTCGTGGCGCCGCCGTCGTCGGGCTCGGTGACGCGGCACAGAGCGCCGACCGGCAGGTCCGGGATCTGCGCGTCGAGCGGTCCGGCGCCCCCCAGGACGACCGGGCTGTCGTACACCACGCGGGGCGGATCGGACCCGATGCCGTCGTCGTCGAAGGTGCAGCGCACGTTCAACCTGAACGGCCCGGCCCCGTACCGCTCGACGCCGTCGCCCGTGACGACCTTCGTGAGGTCGAGGCCCCCGACGTCGTAGGTGTTGACCAGGTCGGCGGTGTTGCGCGGGCCGCCGGCGAGGTCGCCGACGAGGGTCACGTCGCCCTGGGGGCCGTCGAAGTGCACGGGGTCCCTCGAGCCCTCCTGCACGGTGACGTCGACCTCGGTGGCGTTGCCCGTGCCCGTCTCGGTGACCGTGCAGTCCGCGCCGACCGGCAGGCCGGTCAGCGTGATCTCGTCGCCGTCCTCGATCGTCAGGTCCATGGGGTCGTCCGGCCCGTAACCGTCGGCGTAGACCGGGTTGCCCAGGAACGTGCAGCGGACCTGGACGTCGAACGGACCGAAGGAGATCGGGTCGCCGTTCTGGTCCGCCGCGTCGGAGACGACCTCCTTGGAGACGACGAGGCTCGCCAGGTCGTACCGGTTCACGGCGACCAGGTCGACGATCTCCGGGTCCTCACCGATCGTCTTACTGCCGACGATCAGCTGGGTCTGGCCGTTGCTCGCGTTCTCGGTGATCGTGCACTCCGCCCCGTAGGGCAGGTCGGGCACGATCACCGGCGTCCCTGGCGTGACGTCGATGGGGATCGGCTCGAGGGCCGTCTCGAGGAACGTCCCCACGGCGGACGTGCAGGCCACCTCGAGGTGGAAGACGTCCGGGGCGTACTCGGCGCCGTCGCCGATGACCTGCTTCTCGACGCGCAGCGAGCCGCTCGCGGATGCCACGCCGACCTTGGTGCCCTCGGTGGGCAGCAGGTCGATCGAGCCCTGGGTGCCCTGCGCCACACCGCTCACCGCGGCGGAGTTCCATGCGATCGAGTGGTCACCCTCGGGCGGCACGACCGCCGGCGTCGCCGTCGTGCCCTCGACCGCGATGACCTGCGTCGGCTGGAAGAGGCTGTCCGGCTCGAAGGTCACGACGACCTTGAGGGCCGTCATCTCCCGGTAGACGTCCTCCGTGGTGCCCGGGGTGATCGCAACCCACCCCGTGGTCGGGTCGTCCGTCGGGCAGACGGGCTCGTCCGAGGGGTTCTCGATGTCGTCCATGCAGTAGTCCTGCACGGTGGAGTAGTAGAACGTGGCGGTGGCGCCGTCGGGTGCGTTCACGAGCGTCGGGGGGTGCGCGGCGTCGCCGATGGGCCGCCACTGCGAGCCGCGCGGGTCGTCGCCGATCGAGCCCGTGTCACCGGGCGCCGGCAGGCGGTCGTACATGACCAGCTTGCTCAGCGGCAGGTTGCCGACGTTCTCGACGCGGACCTGCCACGTCTCGTCGTGCCCAGGAGCGATCACCGGCGTGCACGGGTAGGCGTAGAAGCCCAGGACGTCCCGCGAGTCCTGCGTGCAGGAGACGCTCGGGTCAGGCGCGTCGGGGTCCGTGATCACGCCGAGCTCGTCGTCGTCGATCGTCGGCTTGACCACCTTGGTCTGCGCCAGCACCGCCGACGGCAGCGGCGTGATGTCGGCGTCCGCCTCGCACGCACCGGTGTCGTCGTCGAGCCGGGCGGCACACCCGTCCCACGGGCGGTCGCCGGTGACGGCCGCGGTGTTGCGGACGACCGTGCCCGACGCCAGGCCGACGCGGAACTCCACCTGAACCGTGATCGTGTACGACTGTTCGACCTCGAGGACCGTGCCGGCCGGGAAGGTGAACGTGAGACCGAAGATGTTGCCGGTGCGGTCGACGTCGACGTCGTCCGGGTCGGTCGGCATCGCGGGGCCGTTGGTCGGGCTCGGCGCGGCGCCCGTCAGCGCGTAGGAGTAGGGCTGGTCGACATCGGCGAGCCGGAGCAGCGGCCCGTCGGGGTCGCTCGGCATGGGGTCGTCGACGATGACCGGGTCGTAGATGGGGCGGTTGCCGGTGTTGGTGACGGTGATGTTCATCGGCACCACCGCGCCCGCGTTCGCCGTGCCCCCCGTGACCGTGCCGTTGAAGTCCTTGACGATCTCCACCGAGTTCTCGGTGTGCTGGTACGTGATCGTCGCGGAGGTGTCGTCGTCGCTCGAGACCGGCTCCGTGCCGCCCTGCCCGTCGGAGACCAGGTCAGCGCCCGTGACCGTCGAGGTCACGTCGTTGGTCGCCAGGCCCGGGGCGTCCTCGCCGGGTGCGGGGTCGTTGGTGGTCAGGTCGCTCGGCACCGGCGTGCCGGGGTCGGAGCGCAACGCGTCCCGGACCTGGACCTCGAGGTTGACGGGCTGCACCGGGTTCGCCGGGTTCTCCCAGATGGCACCGTCGGCGCGCGTGAAGGTGAAGCGCAGGCCCGTGACGTCGGCCGCGTCCACCCCGTCGGGCAGCGCGAACGTCCCCGCCGGGTCGCCCTCGGTCCAAGTCCCGCCCGTGAAGGTGTCCGTCGCCTCGGAGTAGGTCCCGCCCGTGTAGGCGTCGACCTGGACCTGGTCGATCGGCGCGGTCAGTGCCGACGCGTCGAAGCCCACGAGGTCGTACTGGTTCCAGAAGCTGCCGTCGACGTCCGTGAGGGTCATCTCGACCGCACGCGACGGACCTGTCGGCTGCCCGGTGATCGTGAGCGTCGAGATCGGGTTCGGCTCCGCGTCGGACCCCGGCTCGACGATCGTCGACGGGGCGAACGACTTGGTCTCCTCCAGGGAGATCTCGGCGTCGTCGAGGACCATCTGCGCGTCGTCCCAGGCCACGGGGGCGTCTGCGGTCGTGCCGCCGGGATCGGTGACCTCGGCGCCCGCACTGTTGGGCACGGGCGAGTAGCCCGCCACGTCGACGCGCGTGGTCGGCTCGTAGCGGTCGAACTCGCGCAGCCGCAGGGTGAGGTCGAGGGCCCCCTCGGCCTGCGACTCCACCCGCCCGTCGAACGTCGCCTCGACGCCGACGACGTCCGCGAGCTGGGCGGCGGTGAGGGCTTCGGCCTCTGCCTCCGTGTAGTCCGCCGTGCCGCCGCCGACGGAGGTGAGCGTGATGGTCGTCGTCGCCGTGCCGTCGGGGACGGTGACGTCGATCGCGGTGAGGGTGAAGGCGTCGAACGGCGCGGTCCCCGGGGCGACGTCGGGTTCCACGACGTTGTCGTCGTTCTCGCTCGACGGCTCGGCGATGGCCAGGGTGTCGACCCGGGCGACGGAGTTGTTCGTCGCCGTGATGATCGCGTGCGTCGACGGGTACGCCCCCGCCGGGGTGCCGTCGGGCGGGACCGAGAGCGGACCGCCGGTCCACTCCTTGGTGATCCCCACGTTGATCGGCTCGTCGAGGATGAGGACGTCGTCGCCGTCCACGTCGGTCCGCTCGGTCCCCTGGAACGTGGCCGTGGCGCTCGCGGTGTCGTTGACCAGCCCGGCCTCGCCGGCGTTGTAGATCGTGCCGTTGGTGGTGCCGAGCACCGGGGAGCCGTCGCTGCGCTTGTCGTCACGCACCTGGAAGGTCAGGTCCAGGTGGCGACCGTCGGCCTGCGTCGACCGGGCGACGCCGTCACCTGCGGCTGGCACGGTCGGGTCGGACGGGAACTGGGCGCGGCTCGGCGACGCCGTGTAGGTGAGCCGGACCGACGTCGCGCTGGCGCTCTCGTCGTCGGTGAGGGTGTAGCCCGGGAAGGATCCGACGCAGGGCGCGGCCACGCTGCACGGGTCCGCCACCGCGTCCACCCAAGCGCCGGCGACATAGAGCTCGACGCCCGTGATCGCGTCGTACTGCATGAGCGGGTCGACCGAGCCGTCGATCGGCTGGACGCGCACGAGGTCGAACGCGTCGTAGAACGAGTCTGCAATCGGCGTGCCCGCGGGGTCGGAGATGTCGCTGAGGACCATCGGGTCGACGCCGTCGAACCCGTTCGTGGACCAGGTCAGCTGCGCGGTGAGCTGGTCCTCGGTGCGCGCCCGGACGCTGTACGGAGCGCCCGACTGGCCGGCCGGCGGGAGGAACGTCTTGTCGAGGAAGTCGAGGTCGCCCGGGTCGGTCGGCACCGGGAACGGGTCGACCGTGTCGCAGCCCTCCGCGGGGGTGGTCGGCGCCACCGTGCCGGCGGACGCGCTGGACGCACCGCAGTTCGCGATGGGGTCGTCGCGGTCCTCCGGGCCGTCGTAGGCCGCGACGAAGTTGGGCTGGAACGACGTGCCCGGCGGGAACCCGTCATCGGAGTGGTAGGAGAACTGCACGCCCTGGGCGTCGGCCGGAAGGTCGCAGTTGACCGTCGTCGGGCCGGTGAACGTGCCGCAGTCGGGGTCGGTCACCCACTCCGTGCCGTTCCAGTAGCTGATGGTCAGCGTCGACCCGGCGGGCACGTCGGTCGAGCGGACCGACGTCGCGGTGAAGTCGGACCAGAACTCGCCGGGGTCGGCCGGGTCGGTCGGGTCCTGGATCACGACGTCGTTCGCGTCGGTCGTCGAGCCGTCGGGGCCGAACGGCTCCAGCTGGCTCGGGAGCTGGACCACGACGGTCTGGCCGGGAAGCGCCGGGATCGTCGACGGCGAGATGCTCTTGGTGGTGTTCGTCGCGAGCCGGTCGGTCAGGGTCGTCAGCGTCGCGTCCGCGGTGTCGTCCGCGTTCGGGATCTCGGCGGCGATCTCGTTCGGGTGATCCACGTCGTCGACGGTCTGGTCGGGGTCGGTGTCGGCCGTGAACGGGATCGACGCCTCCGCGCCGGTGACGAGGTCGCCGGTGAACTCGATGCTGAAGCCGGTGACGTCGCACCCGGCAGGCGGGTCCGGGAGGGTGTCGGGCGTCGTGCTCGTCTCCTCGGGCGTCGAGCCGTCGGCGCACGTGAACGTCACCACCGCGGTGTCCGCGTCCGCCGGCCACTGCACCCCGGCCCCGTCGCCGTCGGAGCCGAACCCGGTGAAGGTCAGGGGGTCGTCGCCCTCGAACGGGCTGTCCGTCCCCGGGGCGGGCTCGGTGATGGTCATCGAGGTCGTCGGGTCGCCGTCGTTCGTCGCCCCGATCGTCACCGTCGTGGGGTCGCCCGCGCTCACCGTCGGCGGGTCGAAGGACTTCGACGCGGTGACGCTGTTGTTCGGCGGGGTGATGACGTAGGTGTCATCGGCCGTGGTCGGGGTGGACTCGTCGTCGTCGTGCGTCACGTACGACGAGGCGTCGTTGGTGACCGTCGTCGCGTCCGTCAGGTCCGTGACCGCGTCGGACTGCTCGACCTGGACCGGGATCGTGGCGGTCGCCCCGGGCTGGATGTCACCGCTGAACGTGTACCGCACGCCCTGCACGTCCTCGGGCGGCGTCGCGTCGGTGAGCGGCTCCCACGAGTCGCCGTCCCAGTACTCCTCGTCCACGTCGGTGGCGTTCGGCGGCAGGACGACGTCGCCGGTGCCCGTGTACTGGAGGTACGTGAACGGGTTGGGGTCAGCGGTCGGGTCCACCGGGTCCTGGACGACGAGCGTGTCGGCCGGGTCGTTCGACGTGTTGGTGGCGCCGATCGTGACCGTCGCCGGGGTCCCGGGCGAGGCGATGGCACCGGCCGGGGCGATCGACTTCGTGGTGTCGGAGTCGAGCACGAGCGGGACGACGGGCGTGATGTCGTCGGAGTCCGACGCGGCGGACGCGTTGTCGGCCGTCACGGTCGCCGTGTTGGTGATCGGGACGCCGTTCTCGCTGTACGGCAGGTCGGGGTCCACCTGCGCGGTGACGATGATCTCCGCGTTCGTGCCGTTGGGGATGCTGGGCCAGTTCACGGTCGCCGTGTTGTCGGCGTCGCTCGTCGTCCCGCCTGCCGGGCTCTGGATCGAGACGTCCACGAGATCGAGTCCCGGCGGCATCGGGTCCGTGATGGTCGAGTTGGCGCACGCGACGCCGTTCGGGTCGGAGCAGGAGACCTCGATGCCCCACTGGACGGTGTCGCCGGGCTCGTAGGGGCCGTCGCTCAGCTCGACCTTCTGGATCCCCCAGGCCGCGGCGGACGCCGACGTCGCGGGGATGACGGCGAGCGGGACTGCGACGAGCACGGCGGCCGCGAGGGTGGAGACCCATCGCATGATCCCGGGGCGCTCGTGGCGCCGGCGGGCGTGCCGCATGCCCTGTGTCGATCCGGCCCGAATCCCCATCGCGGTGCCTCCTGCTCGCCCGTCACGTCCCACACCCCGTCGTGCGAGCCGCCGGATCGACCCTCCCACAGGGTCGAGATCGCGGCGCTCCGGGAGCACGGCACCAACCCGATCCGGCCGACTGCACCGCAGCTACCGAGCCGTCGAGCGGTTCGGAGTGGATTGTCCGATGCTCGCTGACCTGCGGGTCTACCGTCAACCCTTCCCGGGTGACGGGTTGGCGCAGGATCGGGCCGCCCTTCTCCGGGTGCTGCGTCGTCGTGCGGCCGCGTGCGTCCCCCACCGACGCCCCGCGCCGCCCTACCCTCGGCACGTGACCGTCCTGAGTCCCGGCCAGAACCTCGCGCTGCCCGCGTCCAGCGTCCGGGTGGAGGCCAGCGGTGCCGTGGACCTCACCGCGCTGGTGCTCGGCGCGTCCGGCACCGTCGACGGCGACGCCGACATGGTGTTCTTCAACCAGCCCTCGGCACCGGGCGCGCGGCTCACCGGGAGCACGCTCGAGGTCGAGCTCAGCGCCCTGCGCGCCGGCGCCGAGCGGGTCGTGCTGATCGCCTCGCCCGCGGTCGAGGGCCGGACGTTCGGCCAGGTCGACGGGGTGGGGATCGGCATCGCGTCGGGCTCGCTGACCGCCTCGTTCGCTCCCGGCGCCTCGACGACCGAGACCGCCCTCGTGCTGTGCGAGCTCTACCTGCGCAACGGCGCGTGGAAGGTGCGGGCCGTCGGCCAGGGCTACTCCGACGGGCTGGCCGGCCTCGCGCGCGACTTCGGTGTCGACGTGGCCGACGAGCCATCCCCGGCACCCTCGCCCGTGAACCTCATCAAGGGCGCCGAGAGGCTCCCCCCGGAGATGCGCGAGACGCTCAGCCTGCGCAAGGACCTCGTCACCGTCTCCCTCCGCAAGCGCGGCGCGTCGGGGCTCCGCGCCCGGGTGATCGGTGTGCTCGACGTCAGCGGGTCGACCGCCGGCATGTACAGGCGAGGCGTGTTCACGCGCGCCGTGGAGCGCATCATGCCGGTCGCGGCGGCGATGGACGACGACGCCGAGATGCAGATGTTCCTGATGGGCGCTCGCACGGTGCGGGTGGACGACCTCCAGGTCGGCGACCTGCCGCAGTGGCTCGCGACCTACACGGCCAAACGCCCCGGTGAGGCGGGCGGCACCAACAACGAGCCCGCCGCGATCGACGAGGTCCTGGCCTTCGTCGCGACCCAGTCGCCCGACGTCCCCACCCTGGTGCTCTTCTTCCACGACGGCGGCGTCACCGACAACCGTCGCACCGAGGCAGCGATCCGCGCCGCGGTCCCGGCACCCGTGTTCTGGCAGTTCATCGGGCTGGGTCGGTCGAGCTACGGCATCCTCGCGCGGCTCGACGACCTGGCCGGGCGCGCGGTCGACAACACCGGCTTCTTCGCCCTCGACGACATCGACGCGGTTCCCGACGCCGAGCTCTACGACCGGCTCGTGCACGAGTTCCCCGACTGGGTGCGCGCGTACTACCCGGCAGGCCACCCTGCGCGGACGTCGGCGGGCGCCTGAGCGGGTCTCAGGCCCGCCGGCGCGGCCAGTCGAGCATGACGAACAGGTCGCGCTGCCCGACGGGCCCCTCGAGCACCGCGCGAGCGAGCGCGGGCTCGCCGGCCTGCTCGCACGACCACAGCTCGAAGTCGACGAGCTCGGACCAGGCCGGCGGGAGGAAGCCGAGGACCGTGGCACCGTCGAGCACCTTCACGACGTCGTGCTCGGTGCGGGCCAGGACCACGGCGAACCCTCGGTCGGCGTGCGCGGCACGCGCCGGCGCCGACGCGTCGAGGAAACCGCGGACGCGCACGGGCACGTGCCCGCCGCTCGCGGGCACGAACCGGCCAGGCATCCGGGTCGAGGACGAAGGGTCCATGCGCGGAACCTACTCCCGGAACCTGCGCGGCGGAACGCTCAGGCCTTCGGGTCCTCCGGCTCGAGCCTGGCCTCGCGCTCGCGCAGCTGACGCTCCCAGTCGCGCAGCATCTGCTCGTGGTCCTGGTCGGACTTCTTCATCGTCGCGAGGAACTCCGCGTCGTCGTCGGGCGAGGACGCCCGCGGCCGCTCGTACTCCGGGAACCCGGCGGTCTGCGTCGAGGGCCAGGCGACCTGGCGGCCGCGCGAGGCACCCTCGGGCCGTCCCGCGACGAGCCACGCGATCCCGCCCACGAGAGGCAGGACCACGATGAGGATCACCCAGCCGGCCTTCGGCAGGTTGCGCACGAGCGACGAGTCCGTCTGGATGCAGTCGATCAGGCAGTAGACGAGCAGGCCGAGCTCGATGAGGAACGGCAGGTAGCGCACCACGGGGCCCCCTTGGGCAGTCGTCGGCGCGTCCGTCGGCCGAGCACAGCGGAAAACTAGCGGACCGCGGGGGCCGCTGTCCGGCGTTCGGGGCTACGGCCGCGGCCCGATCGCGATCGGCTGCGGCTCACGGCCCGGCACCGGTGTCACGCCGGGCCGGGTCCACTGGGGGATGGGCCGGCCGGCACGCCGGAACCAGCTCTGCGTCGGGTCCTGCGGCCACCCCTCGGGCGAGTCCTCCCACTCCTCCTGCCGTCCGTACACGGTCATGTCCAGCAGCTGCAGCGCGGGCATCATCGCCTCGCACCCGCGGCCGTCGGTGTCGTAGGTCAGGAAGATGCGGTCGCCGACCCGCAGGTAGGCGCTCAGCCAGCCGTCGGAGATGCCGGGCGAGTCGATCCCGTCGAGCGAGTACCAGGGCGCGGAGTAGCCCATGAACTCCCGGAACGGCGCGAACTCGTCGTAGGGTCCCTCGCACCAGACCGCGAACGTGACGCCGCGCGCCTCGAGGTACGTGGCGTCCTGGAAGTTCCAGACCGTCGCGGTGCAGCCGCGGCACTGGCCCTCGAAGCCCTCGCCGCGGTGCCACATGTGCCGGCAGACCAGGAGCTGGTCGCGGCCCTCGAACATGTCGGCCAGCGCTGTCGGGCCGTGCGCGCCGACGAGACGGACGCTCGCGTCGACCTTTACCATCGGCAGCCGGCGGCGGGCGGCGGCCAGCGCGTCGCCGGCGCGGGTGTGCGCCTTCTCCCGGACGAGCAGGGCGTTGCGGTCCGCCAGCCAGGTCTCGCGGTCGACGATCTCGGGGACGTTCATCGGGGCTCCTTCGTGCGTGCGGTCTCCCCGGTACCGACGAGGCAGCGCCCGATCGTCATCGGTGTGGCCGTGGCTAGGGTGCTGCGATGGCCGCCTTCGACGAGCACCTCGCCGACCACCAGCGCGAGCTGCGCGCCCACGGCTACCGGCTGACCGGCAACGTCGCCGACGCCGACGACCTCGTGCAGGAGACCTTCCTGCGCGCCTGGCGGGCCCGCGACCGCTTCGAGGGCCGGGCATCGGTGCGCACCTGGCTCTACCGGATCGCCACCAACGTCTTCCTCGACTCCCAGAAGTCGGCGGCTCGGCGCACGGTGCCCGTGGGCGACGTCCTCGAGACAAGCACGACGATCGGCCCGTACCCCACGCTGGATGAAAGGGTCGCGGCCGACGAGGTCGTGGAGCTCGCGCTGATCGCGGCGCTCATGCACCTGCCGCCGCGGCAGCGCGCCGCCTTCGTCCTGCGCGACGTCAACGGGTGGACGCCGGCGGAGATCGCCGCGGTGCTCGACGCGTCCGTCGCCACCGCGAACAGCCTGGTCCAGCGCGCCCGGGCCACCGTCCGGCAGCACGCGCCCGCCGACCCGCAGGACTGGCGCCGCCCCGCGCTCACCGCCGCCGACGAGGAGATCCTGCGCCGCTACGCCACGGCCTCGGACGCCGGGGCCCTCGCGCTGCTCCTGGCCGACGACGTGCGGATCACCATGCCGCCCGACGAGGCCGTCGTCGGGCTCGGCGCCGTCGCGGAGTTCCTCGCGCGGCCGCTGGACTGGCGGACGGTGCCCACCCGCGCGAACGGCCGGCCCGCCCTGGCGAACTACCTGCGCGGGCCCGATGCCTACGACGCGCTCGTCGTCGACGTCCTGCGGGTCGTCGACGGCCGCATCGCCGAGATCAACGCGTTCGTGGGCGCCCACCACGTCGCCGCACTCGACCTGCCGCTGACCCTCACGCCGTGACGAAGGTTGCCGGATCTATCGTCGGGCGATACTTTTCTATCGTTTCTCGATAGATAGGAGCGCCCATGCGTCACGCCACCGTCCTCGTTCTGCGCGGACTCATCGCGCTGCTGCTCGTCGGCCTCGTCCTCGTCCAGGTGATGATCCTGCCGCTGCTCGGCGTCGACATCGCCGAGGAGCACCCCGACCTGACCTTCCTGCGCTGGGCGGTCGTCGTCCTCGGCATCCTCGGGGTCCTCACCGTCGAGGTCGCGCTCGTGTGCATCTGGCGGCTGCTGACGATGGTCGACCGGGACACCGTGTTCAGCTCGGCTGCATTCCGCTACGTCGACGTCGTGATCGGTGCTGCCGTGGCCGCGACGCTGCTGGCGGTGGTGCTGTCGTTCGTGCTGGCGCCGGGCGAGACGGTCGCACCGGGGCTCGTGCTGCTGGTGGTCACGGGTGGCGTCGGCACGGCGGGGATCGCCCTGCTCGTCGTCGTGCTGCGGGCCCTGCTGGTCAAGGCGGTCGCGCTCGACACCACGGCCACCACGCTGCGGGCCGAGCTCGACGAGGTCATCTGATGCCGATCGTCGTCGACATCGACGTCATGCTCGCGCGCCGGCGGATGTCCGTGGGCGAGCTCGCGGAGCGCATCGGCATCACGCCCGCCAACCTCGCGGTGCTCAAGAACGGTCGGGCGAAGGCCGTGCGGTTCAGCACCCTCGAGGCGCTCTGCGAGGCGCTCGACTGCCAGCCCGCGGACCTGCTGCGGCACGAGCCTGCCGACAGCTAGCGCAACCCGCGCATCGCCTCGCGGACCTCGGCGAAGCACAGCCTCCGGTCGACGGCGCCACTGGCGAGGCACTCGGCGGCGCCGGCCGCGGCCTGTGCGGAGTCGCCGTGCCCGGCCGCCTGGACCGTGCTGATCGCCGCGGCGCGCGGGTCGAGCGAGAGATCGGGCTCGGCGCCGCCGCCGATCACCAGGACGGCGACCCGCTCGGAGGCTTCCGCGGGGTGCCGGTCGAAGGCCGCCCACATCGTCGACCAGTCCTGCCAGCGCTCCGGTGCCGGCAGCCCCCGCGCGATGCGGTCGAGCGCCTCGCCCACCCACGGGTGGTCACGGACTCCCGCGAGCTCGCACGCACGGGTTGCCGCCCAGGTCGCGAGGTGACGTTGCCGCTCCGCAGGCAGCTCCACGATCTCGTCCACCAGCAGCCGATCGGACCTGCCCAGCTGCACGGCGGGCCAGTCCCAGGCGCGGACCTCGTCGGAGGGGAGGCGCCCGTTCCAGTCCTCCAGCTCGTCCTCGTCGCGGCCCGCCTGCTCCTCCTCGGGCGTCATCGGGCGAAGACTGAAGGGACCGACGTCCTCGGGCTCCTCGGACGGTTCGTACGGCTGCGTATCGGCAGCGGCCTCGTGCCAGTACGCCGCGGCTTCACTCGTCTGGCGCACCACGACGTCCGGCTGCCACGGGCCGGGCCACAGCTGCAGGAGGTAGCGGTCGGGTGCACTCTGGCCGTCGCCAGGGTTGTCCATCGCCCGGCCCGCGTCCATCCCCGAAGCCGACCATCGTGCTCGGTACCGGCCCGGCTGCGGCGTCACGACGCGGTGGACGTCCTCGAAGGCCGTGACGGCGTAGTCGCCGACGAGCACCTCGAACGAGGCCTCGACCACGTCCTGCCAGTCCGGACCAAGCTCCGGTGCCTCCTCGTGGGACTCGACCCGGACCGGCACGTCACCCGTGTGCAGGCCCGTCACCATCGACAGACAACCGGGCACAGCGGCACCGCACAGTCCGTTGGCCTGCCCACCCCGCGCCTCGAGAAGGAAGCCGGAGCTGGGCGCCTCCTCGGGCTCGAACGCGAGGAAGCCGTAGTGCACCCGCACCGGGCCGTCGAAGAGCACCCGCATGTCATCCCCCTGCACGTGGCCGGTCAGCTGATGGCCATCATGTCGGGGCGCGCCCCGCGGCGCTGGGGTTTCAGGCGGCCTTGCGGCCCCGGCTCCAGCGCCAGATCGCGGTCACGATGATCGCGCCGACGATGGATCCGATGATGCCGCTCGGGTGGATCTCGAGGCCGTCGCCCGCGAGCAGGCTGAACAGCAGGCCGCCGATGAACGAGCCGACGAGGCCCGCGACGATAGCCATCGTCCAGTCGATGCTCTTGCCCTCCCTGCCGAGGATGAGCTGCGCCGCCGCACCGATGAGCATGCCGAAGAGGATCAGGCCGAGAATGAGCATGGCCAGAGACTAGGGCACCACGTCGCGACGCACCTACGACGGCCCGCGAGAGCCGCTCGACAGCCTCCCGCCGCGGTGGCACGGTGCCGGGATGAGCAGCGCCGCGTACTGGGACCGGGAGGCCGCGAGCTACGACCGGCGGACCGCATTCCTCGAGCGCCGGCTGCTCGCACCGGCCCGCGCGTGGGCAGCCGAGAGGGTCCGAGGGCGGACGCTCGAGGTCGCGATCGGCACCGGCGCGAACCTGCCGTACTACGCCGCGCGCGCGACGAGCGTGACGGGGGTCGACCTCAGCGCGGAGATGCTCGCCGCGAGCGCTCGTCGGGCAGCGGACCTCGACGTCAGCATCGAGCTGCTTCGGGCCGACGTGGCGGCGCTGCCGTTCGAGCCCGCCTCGTTCGACACCGTGCTGTGCACGTTCGCCCTCTGCGGCGTGGACGACGAGCGGGCCGCGCTGCGCGAGATGGGGCGCGTGCTGCGGCCCGGGGGCCGAGTCGTGGTAGCCGACCACGTGGTCTCGTCGGCCGCGGCCTTCCGCCTGCTGCAGCGCCTGCTCGACGCGACCGCCGCGCGCGAGTCGGGCGAGCACCACCGGCGCCGCCCGGTTCTCGTCGTGCCGGACGCCGGACTCGTCGTGCAGGAGCAGGAGGCCGGCCGGTTCCGCCTCGTCGAGCGGTTCGTCGCGGTCAGGCAGCCGGCTCCAGGAGCACCACCGGGATGACCCGCGACGTCCGCGACTGGTACTCGGCGTAGTTCGACAGGGCGGCGGTGATCTGCGGCCAGAGCCGCTCCCGCTCGTCGGGCTCGGCGATCCGCGCCAGCATCGGGCGCCGCGGGCCACCCGCGAGCGCGACCTGCACGTGCGGGTCGTCGCGCAGGTTGAGGAACCAGGCGGGGTCGAAGTCGTCGCCACCGCGCGACGCGACGACGACCAGCGCCTCCCCGACCTGAACCGGAGAGGTGAGCATCGAGACGCGCGGCTTGCCGGTGCGCCGGCCCGTGGTGGTGAGCTCGAGCGAGGGGTTGCCGCCCAGCGCTGCGCCCAGTCGGCCGCCGCTCAGCTTGAGCGCCGCACGGTGCAGCCCACTGAGCGACTTCATGAGCAGGGTGCTGGGCATGGGGCGATCGTCGCACCGATGTCGGTTGCTCGCGCTAGCGTCGGTCGGCATGACCAGATTCGTGATCGACGCCGGGGTCGCGCTGCGGCTGGCGGCCACCGACGCCGTCGTCCCGCACGAGCTGCTCGCGCCCACGCTGCTGCGCTCGCAGGTGCTCTCGACGATGCACGAGGCCGTGCACCGCGGCGAGCTCTCGTCGTCGGAGGCCCGCAAGCGAGTCTCCGCCGTGGGTCGGATGCGGATCCGGCTGCTCGGCGACGCCGTGCTGCGCGGGCAGGCGTGGAAGTTCGCCGACGAGCTCGGGGTCGCCTCGACGTATGACGCGGAGTACGTCGCACTGACGCGGCTGCAGGGCGACTACCTCGTGACCCTCGACGAGGACCTCGCGCGCGCCGCCGCGCGCCTGGTGCCGGTCGCGCCGTTCGAGTCGTTGCTGGACCCGTCGGCCTGAGCCCTATGCTCCCGCGCATGGGTGACATCTCCTGGACGTGGTGGGCCGTCTGCGCCGTCGTCGTGCTGGCCCTGCTCTGGGGCTCACGCCGGCCGCGACCGCGCGTCGGCGAGGTCTGGTTCGCGCAGGTGCCGTTCGAGGACGGGACCGGCAGCAAGGACCGTCCGGTGCTCGTGCTCTCGGTCTCCGGACGGACGTGCGAGGTCGCCCGGTTCACGTCGCAGAACCGCGACGCCCGGCGCGACCACGAGCGGGTTCCGGTCGGTGTGACGGGCCTGCCGAAGGGCAGCTGGATCAACCTGCGGCCGACGACCCTGCGGCGCTCGGCGTTCCGCCGCCGGACCGGGAAGCCGGGCAAGGCGTACGTCGCCTGGTACCGGGAGGCGGCGGTGACCCGTTGACCCGCCGCGCGGGCCGGGCCATGATCCGGGCATGACTGACTCGCGAACCCGGCTGACCCTGCCCGCGGTCGCCGTGCTGGCGGGACTGCTCGTCGTCGGCGGTGGCTGGCTCGTCTGGCACTCGTCCCGCACTGCGACGTTCGGCTGGTTCGCCTACGCGCCGATGTCGGAGACGGTCTACTCGCCGGGCATCCTCACGACGACGGACTGGGTCGGGCTCGCGCTCGTCGCCGTCGGGCTGCTGGCCCTCGGTGCCGTCGGCGGGCACGCGCTCGGGCGGCGCCGCCGCGCCTGACCTCACTCCCCGAACCGACCGCGAGCCTCGAGCGGGATCAGCGGCTTGTCCGCGCGGGCGCGGATCTGCTGGACCGCCCACGTGTTCCCGTCCGGGTCGGCGAAGCCGAAGAACGTGCCGCCGTCGCGCTCGTCGAACACCGTGATCTCGGAGGCCTCGACCCCCCGTCCGAGCAGCTCCGCGCGGGCGGCCTCTGCGTCCGCGACGACAAGCTGCAGCGCCTTGAGCGAGCCCGGCGCCATCTCGTTCTGCGAGGGCAGGTTGCCGATCACGATCGAGCAGCCCGACCCAGGAGGGGTCAGCTGGGCGACGTGCATGAACTCGTTCTCGGTGTCGTGGTCGAGGTGGAAGCCGACCTGGTCGCGGTAGAACGCGATCGAGGCGGCCAGGTCGCTGACGGGGACGACGACGACTTCCAGGGTCCAGTCCATGGTCACTCGCTCTCGTGGTCGAACCAGCCGCCGGGCGGCGGCGTGGGGCGCGGGGGTGGTTCGTGGCTGTCGGGCGGGTCCGGGACCCAGGGCCAGAGCTCGACGACGCGGGACCGGGCTGCCGCGAGGTCGTCGGCGGCCAGGACGGCGCGACCCTCGGGCAGGCCGTGGTCGACCGCGTGCACGACGACGGTGAGGTCGCCCGCCGGCGGCGCCGGGCTGAGCCAGTACGAGAACGCGAACGATCGGCCGCCACCGCCACCGCCCTGCGCCGTCATCACCACACCGTCGTCCCTCTCGTCGAGCCGGTAGGTGTCCACCGCGACACGTCGGCCGTCCGCCAGCTCCACCCCGACCAGTGGCTCGTCCGGCATGCCACGGCCGTACCTCGCACCGCGCGCCTCCTGGCGCCGACTGAGCTGCACCGAGAGCAGGACGCCCGCGCTGTAGTGCACCGCGGACCCGAGCACCGCGGCGGCGTCGTCGGTCGCGACGATCACCACGGGTCCCCGGACCAGCGCACCGACCTCGTTCTCCGGCGGCGACCAGCGCACCCGCACGGCGCGCTGCTGCTCCGGGTCCGGCTCACCGTCGTCGCCTACCACCACCGAGTGCATCGCCCCAGAGTGGCGGACCGCCGGTCCGCGCACAACGCCCCTCAGTCGCCCGCGACCAGCTCGACCTCGAAGCCGGCCGCGTCCTCGAGGTACGCGGCGTAGTGCTGCGGGCCCCCGGCGAACGGGTGCCGGTCGGCGAACAGGAGCGACCAGCCGTGCTGGCCGGCCGCGGCCACGAGGTCGTCGACCTCCGCGCGCGTGCCCGCGTGGAACGCGAGGTGGTTGACGCCGGGACGGGTCCGGTCGTGCCGTTCGTCGCGCACGTCCGGCCCGGCCTCCAGCACGACGTAGGCGTCGCCGAGCCGCCAGCTCTCGCCGCGCGGCCAGGTATCGGTCCGGGCGTACCCGAGCTCGCCGAGGAGCCACCCCCACGGGCCTGCGGCCGACGCCAGGTCCTCGACCCAGATCTCGACGTGGTGCAGCGCTCCGCGGTTCACCTGCTCATCGTGCCGGGTCCGGCGTCGCGGTACAGGTCGCGCAGCAGGCACGTCTCACCGCCGTGGTGCATCGCCTCGCGGTCGAGGTGCAGCGCGAGGCCGCCCATCGTGTCGTCCGCGGACGCCCCGCCGCGTGGCGCTCCCGCGCGCCGCCCTCCCCCCCCCGCCCCCCGAGAACGACCCTCGCGTCCGAGGGCGACCGTTCGGGGCGGTCGTTCTCGAGCGCAGGGGTCGTTCTCGAGGACGGGCGGCGGGGGTTGTCCACAGATCGGCGTGAGGGCCGCCACGGCTGGCGCCGGCGCGCCACGCTGACGGGCATGCCTCGTCGTCCTGGGTCGTCGTCCGGCCTCAATCCCCGAGCGGGCCGCCGCGCGTCTTCCTGGCCCGTGACCATCCACGGGAACTCATCGCCCGGATGGTCGCCAAGGGCGCTGCGGTCCCCGTGCATCGAGGTGCCTATCGACGTCCAGGGGACGACGACACGCCGCGCGACGTGGCGCTCGCCCGGATCGTCGCGGCGCACCACCAGCTCCGGGGCGAGCACGTCTTCAGCCATACGTCCGCGGCACTCCTGCATGGCCTGACGACGTGGCGCACCGCCGCGAAGGCCGAGATCTACCAAACGACGTCGCGGAGCGGTCACGGGTCCTCCCACCTGCTCCGGCACGTCCCGATGCCCCCGGTCGCGGACCGCGCCACGGTCGTCGGCCTGCCCGCCACGACCCTGGCACGGACGGCGTGGGACTGCATGTGCGTCCTGCCCGCCGGGGACGCGCTCGTCGTCGCGGATGCAGCGCTGCACGCAGGAGTCACGGCGGCCGAGCTCGGCGCTTTCGCCAGGCGCGGCGGGCGCGGTCACTCGCGAGCCATGCGCATCCTCGACGTCGCCGACGACGGGCCCGAGTCGGCGCCCGAGTCGATGTGCCGGTACCGGCTCCTGGTTGCCGGGTACCCGCCGCTGACCACCCAGATCCCGGTCGAGACGCGATTCGGCACCTACTTCGGGGATCTCGGCTGGCCCGAGTGGAGGGTGCTGTTCGAGTACGACGGCAGAGTGAAGTACGAGGGGAACGCGACGGAGACCTTCATGGCCGAGAAGCGTCGCCACGACGCTGTCGTCGAGAAGGGCTGGCGCGTGCTGCGGGTGACCAAGGAGGACCTCGCGACCCGGCGGGCCTTCGAGACGCGCGTCGCGAAGCTCGTCCCAGGGGGAGCGGCGGCCGCGCTCCACCCCCGTCGCGAGCTGCGCTGGTGACCCGCGCCGGCAGCGACTGCTGCTCGAGAACGACCCTCCGGTGTGAGAGCGACCGTCCCGGAGGGTCGGTCTCACACCGGGGGGTCGTTCTCAGCGAGGCGATGGGCGCGCGGGCGGGGAAGCGCGGGCGGAGGGGCGGCGCGGGTCGGGGCGGGGCCGGGCGGGCCGGGGGGCGGCGGGGGCCGGCGGGGGTGGCGTCAGGTGGGGATGCGGCCTGTTTCGTAGGCCCACATGGCTATCTCGACGCGGTTCCGGGCGCCCAGCTTGGCCATCAGGCTCTGGAGGTGGGTCTTGACGGTGCTGAGGCTGATGAACAGCTCGGCGGCGATCTCCACGTTGGTCAGGCCGCGCGCGACGGTGAGGAGCACCTCCTCCTCGCGGGCGGTCAGCGGGTCGAGCGGCTGGGCCGGCGGGCGGGCGGAGCGGGCGGCGGCGAACGCGGACAGCAGGCGGACCGTGACGTTGGGGGCGATGAGGGCTTCGCCGTTGGCGGCCGCGTGCACGGCCTGGGTCAGCAGCTCGGGGCCGGCGTCCTTCAGGAGGAAGCCGCGGGCGCCCGCCTTGAGCGCGCCGTGCACGTACTCGTCGAGGTCGAAGGTGGTGATGACGACGACCGCCATCGGGTTCTCGACGCCCGGGCCGGCGAGCACGCGGGTGGCCTCGAGGCCGTCCACGTCGGGCATGCGGATGTCGAACAGGCAGACGTCGGGCCGCAGCTCGCGCGCCAGCCGGATCGCCGCCCGGCCGTCGGCCGCCTCGCCGACGACCTCGATGCCCGGCTGCGCGTCGAGGATCATCCGCAGCCCGGTGCGGATCATCTCCTGGTCGTCGGCGACCAGCACGCGGATGGTCATGCGACCGCGCCGCGCGGGATGACGGCCTCGACGACCCAACCCCGCGACGGCCCCGGTGCGGCAGCGATCGAGCCGCCGAGCAGGGCCGCTCGCTCGGTCATCCCGACGATGCCGTACCCCGCCGACCGGGGCGCGAAGACGGTGTCGCCGTCGTCGGTCACCGTGCATCGGACCTCGTCGGGCGATCCGGTGACGGCGACGACGATGCGCGTGGCTCCCCGCGAGTGGCGCACGGCGTTGGTCACGGACTCCTGCGCGATGCGGAAGACCGCCGCGCCGACGGCCGGGCCCAGCTCGTCGAGCTCGCCCGCGAGCCGGACGTCCACGCGCGGGTCGGCCGCGGACAGCGACGGGACGTCGGACACGTCGCGCGCCGGGGCCAGCGATGCGTCGTCGCTGTCCCGCAGCGCGCCGACGAGCACGCGCATCTCGGCGAGGGTGCGCGAGCCCTCGGCCTCGATGACGGCCAGCGCCTCTGCCGCGGCCTCCGGGCGGGCCGCCGCCACGACGCGGCCCGCCTGCGCGCGGATCACCATCGCTGAGACGTGGTGGGCGACGGTGTCGTGCAGCTCGCGCGCCAGCTGCTCCCGCTCGCGCAGTCGCACCTGGTCGAGCTCCCGGGCACGGGACTGCGCCACGACGCGGACGGCGACGCCGATGACCAGGGGGGACGCCATGAAGATGAACGCGCCCGCCGCCTCGCCGAGCGTCGTGTAGTCGGTGCTCATGCCGAGCGCGAAGGCGACGAGCACGACCGCGGTGCCGAGCACGATCTCGCGTCCCGAGCCCCAGCGGTACAGCGCGTACCCCAGCACCAGGACGAAGGCCATCGCGCCCAGGCCGATGGACTGCTGCTCGCCGAGCG
Source organism: Cellulomonas sp. PhB150 (assembly GCF_003755175.1). GTDB lineage: Bacteria > Actinomycetota > Actinomycetes > Actinomycetales > Cellulomonadaceae > Cellulomonas. Next base: position 229,537 of record NZ_RKHX01000004.1, read on the forward strand.
CGACGCCGGCGAGCGACACGACGATGACCAGCCCGAAGGTCCAGGCGACCATCGCCAGCGGCCGGGTCCGCCGCCACAGCATCGTCAGGCTGAGGCCGAGGGCCATGGCCAACGAGACGGCGGGCCACACGACGTCCTCGCGCAGCGTCACCTCGAGCACCGAGATCCCGACGATGACGACGACGAGCACCCAGTCGCGCCACACCCGCGCCGGTGCGTGCGGCGCGCGCGGCTCCGCCCACAGCCGTCGCACCGCTCCGAGGATCACGGGCCCAGCCTAGGGATCGCCCTCACGCACCGGATCGGCCGAAAGGTCCACGCGTTCCCCCGCCGTCCGGCCGGGCCGACGACCGCTCTGCGGCCGATGCGGCGCGCACGGCCCCGCCGCCACGCTCGGAGCGACCGACCACCCCACCTGGAGGCACCCGATGCTGTCGCAGACCCTGTACCGACTCGGCCGCCTCGCGGCCCGCCGCCCGTGGGCGGTCATCACGTCCTGGCTCGTGCTCGCCGCGCTCGTCGTCGGCGCGTCCAGCGCGTTCGGAGCGAAGCTCGAGGACTCGTTCCGCGTGCCCGGCCTCGACTCGCAGCAGGCGAACGACCTGCTGGAGGCCGCCGGCTCCGGGCAGGCGGGCGTCACCGCGGTGGTCGCCGTGACGTCCGCGGACGGCGGCGTGCTCGACGCGGGAGCCGTCGCGCGCCTCCAGCGGGACCTCGCAGGGCTCCCGCACGTTCTCGGCACCACCGACCCGGCAGGCGTGCTCGCCGGGACGAGCGACGAGCCGGGGGTCGTCTCGCCCGACGACCGCGTCGCGCTGATCCGCGTCCAGTACCCCACTCTCGACGAGCTCAGCCCTGCCGATCTCGCCGCGCTCAAGGCGGTCGAGGGCGATCCGTCGCTGCGGGTCGAGAAGGGCGGCGACCTCTACTTCGCGTACGAGGAGTCGGCCGCGAACGCCGGCGAGCTCGTCGGGATCCTCGCGGCGCTGGCGATCTTGCTCCTGGCCTTCGGGTCGTTCGTCGCCGCCGCGCTGCCGATCGGGATGGCCGTCCTCGGCTTGGCGATCGGGGTCAGCGCGATGCCGCTGCTCGGTCAGCTCATGGTCATCCCGTCCTACGCGCCGGTGCTCGGGGCGATGGTGGGGCTCGGCGTGGGGATCGACTACGCGCTGTTCGTCGTGACGCGCCACCGGGAGCACCTGGCCCGCGGCGTTCCGGTCGAGGAGTCGATCGCCCGGTCGATGGCGACGGCCGGGCGGCCCGTGGTGTTCGCGGGGGGCATCGTCGTCGTCTCGATCCTGGGCCTGGCCGTCGCCCAGGTGCCGTTCATGACCGCCGGTGGCGTCGCCATCGCGCTCGTCGTGCTGATCATGGTCGCGGCGTCCGTGACGCTGCTGCCCGCGCTGCTCGCGGTGGCGGGCCGACGAGTCGTGGGTCGCCGACCCGCGGTCGCCGCCAGCCCGGGCTGGGCGCGCTGGACCCGGCACGTGACGCGCCACCCGCGCGCCTACCTGGTCGCCGGCACCGCGCTGCTCCTGGCGCTCGCCGCACCCGTCGTCGCGCTGCGGGTCGGCATCCCCGACGACGGTGCGCTGCCGCCGAGCCGGACGGAACGGCAGGCGTACGACCTCGTCGCGCAGGGCTTCGGACCGGGCCACAACGGGCCTCTCGTCGTGGCGGTGGAGGGCGACGCGAGCATCCTCCCGACCCTGGCCGCGGCCATCGCGGACGACCCGGGAGTCGCCGACGTCGACCCCCCGGTGGTGCGCGGCGACATCGGGACGATCGTCGCGTACCCGACCACGGGACCGCAGGAGAAGGCGACCTACGACACGGTCGAGCGGCTGCGGGCCGAGGTCTTCCCCGCGGCGCTCGCCGGCACGGGCGCCCAGGCCCACGTCGGCGGCCAGGCCGCGAACTTCGCCGACGTCGGCGTCCGCGTGAACGACCGGCTCCCCGCCTTCGTCGGCGCCGTGCTGGCCATGTCCTTCCTGCTGCTCATGCTCGTGTTCCGGTCGGTGCTCGTGCCGCTCAAGGCGGTGCTGCTCAACCTGCTGAGCATCGGGGCGTCGTACGGCGTGATGGTCATGGTGTTCCAGTGGGGCTGGGGCGCGGACCTGATCGGGCTCGAGGCGACCGTGCCGATCGTGTCGTTCATCCCGATGTTCATGTTCGCGATCCTGTTCGGGCTCTCGATGGACTACGAGGTGTTCCTGCTGTCCCGGGTGCGCGAGGAGTACGCGGCGACGGGATCGAGCACCGAGGCGGTGGTCTCGGGGGTCGCGAAGACCGGGCGCGTCATCACGTCGGCCGCGCTCATCATGGGCAGCGTGTTCCTGGCGTTCGTCCTGGGCGAGGACGCGGCGACCAAGATGTTCGGCGTCGGGCTCGCTACCGCGATCCTCCTCGACGCGACGCTGGTCCGGATGGTGCTGGTCCCCGCGACGATGACGCTGCTCGGCCGCGCCAACTGGTGGCTGCCGGGCTGGCTCGACCGCCTGCTGCCCCGGGTCGACGTGGACGCCGAGGACCGGCTGCCCGAGCTAGCCGTGGTCCGGGTGGGGGGCTGACGCGAAGATGTTCAGCCCGAGCGCCTGGGACAGGTGGTGCGTCGCCAGCCGGCCGCGCACGCTGTTGCCCGCGACGTCCAGCGGCGGGGAGAACGTCGCGAGACCGCCCTTGCCCGGCGCGATCGTGATGATGCCTCCGGACACGCCGCTCTTGCCGGGCAGCCCGATCGTCGCCAGCCACTGGCCGGACTGCTCGTAGAGACCAGCGGTGGCGAGCGCGGCGAGCACGTCGAGGCAGACCGCGGCGTCCACGACCCGCTCGTGGGTGATGGGGTTGACGCCGCCGTCGGCCAACGTCGCGGCCATGACGCCGAGGTCGTGCGTGGTGACGAGCAGCGAGCACTGGCGGGTGTAGACGTCGGTGGTCTCCAACGGGTCGGCGTAGATCGTGCCGTAGCTCTGCAGCAGGCGGGCGATCGCCTGGTTGCGGCGGTTCGTGGCGGCCTCGGAGGCGTAGACGCCCTCGTCGACCTCGAGCCGCCGTCCGGCGAACGCCGAGAGCCCGTCGACGACGGCCTCCCAGCCTCCGGCGACCAGGCTCGTGGTGGCCAGGGCGCCCGCGTTGACCATCGGGTTCATCGGGGCGCCGCGGTTGAGCTCGAGCGCCATGACCGAGTCGAACGGCAGCCCGGTCCCGTCCACGCCGATCCGGCGCAGCACCTCGTCGTGCCCGAGGTCCTGGCAGACGAGCGCGTAGACGAACGCCTTGGAGATGGACTGGATGGAGAACGGGTGGTCGGTGTCACCCACGTCGTGGGACGCGCCGTCGACCGCGACCATGCTCAGTCCGAACAGGCCCGGGTCGGCCGACGCCAGGGCGGGGATGTAGTCGGCCACGCGGCCCTCGTCGACGCCGGCGAACCGCGCGTGGGCGTCGTCGACGATGCGGCGGACGCGGTCGCGGTCAGGGAGCCGGCCGGTGGAGACGGCGGTGAGGTCGGTCACGGCACCCACCTTGGCACGCGCTCACCGCGCGCGGACCGGGGCTCACCTGAATACTCGGCCCGTGACCGAACCAGCCTCCGCCCAGCGCCACGGGAGCGGCCCCCTGCGCTCCGCCCTGATCGTCAACACCAACCGTGTCGAGGGCTGGGAGAAGCTGCGGGAGGACATCACCGCACAGCTGGCCGGGGCCGGCTGGCCCGAGCCCGCGTGGTTCGAGACGTCCGCGGAGGACCCGGGGCGCGGGCAGGCCGAGCAGGCCGTGGCCGACGGCGCCGAGGTCGTGTTCGTCTGCGGCGGCGACGGGACGGTCCGATCGGCCATCGAGGGCCTCGTCGGGACCGACGCCGCGCTCGCGGTGCTGCCGGGCGGGACGGGCAACCTGCTCGCCGCGAACCTCGACGTCCCGACGAACGTGCCCGACGGCGTCGACACCGCGATCCGTCGCGGCCGGCGCTGCATCGACGTCGGCGAGGTCGAGGGCCAGTCGTTCGCGATCATGGCCGGGATGGGCCTGGACGCGGCGATGGTCGACGACGCCCCGACGGCCCTCAAGGCCAAGGCCGGATCGGTCGCCTACGTCTTCTCCGCGCTCCGGCACGCCTTCGACTCGGAGATGCTGCTCGAGGTGACCATCGACGACGCCCCGGCGCTGCGGCGGCACGCGCGCACGATCCTCGTCGGGAACGTCGGACGCCTGCAGGGCGGGGTCAACGTGCTGCCCGACGCCGAGCCCGACAGCGGGAAGATGGACGTCGCGATCATCGCGCCGCGCAACCTCGGCCACTGGATCCAGATCCTGTTCGGCGTGCTCCGCGGCCGCAAGAAGCTGCCGCGCGTGGAGTACCTGCGCGGCGAGCACGTGGTCATCCACTCCGAGAAGTCGCAGCCGCGTCAGCTCGACGGCGACGTCATCGACCCGGGCACGACGCTCGAGGTCACCGTGCGGCCGTCGGCGCTGTGGGTGTGCGTGCACCAGCCGGACACGGCCGACGACCTCACCGAGGGCGGTCCGTCGTCACGCTGAGTCAGGCGGGTCGGTCCCACTCCAGGGACCAGCGCCAGTACAGGTGCCGGCGGAACGTCGCACCGGGCAGGACGTCACGCACGATCGCGCGCATGCCTCTGTAGGTCTCGGGCGACGGCCAGACCTGCGGCGCGGAGTGCTCCCAGTAGCCGCGCCGACGGACCGCGACAGCGTTCGCCAGCACGGCTACGGCCTCGCGCGGGGCGTCGACGGCGCCGTCGGAGCGCGCCAGCCCGACGACGACGAGCCGCCCTCCCGGCGCCACGAGCTCGGCCATCCGGCGCAGCCCCGCCCGGGCGTCGAGGTGGTGAAGGGTCGCCACGGACGCGACGAGGTCGACCTGCGGGAGGTCCGCCGTGAGCACGTCGGCGAGGACGTAGGCCACGTCCCCGCCGGCGGCGCGGGCCAGCTCGAGCTGCGGCGCGTCGACGTCCACTCCGGTCACCTGCGGCACGCGATCCCGCAGCTCGCGCGCCAGGATGCCCTCGCCGCAGCCCACGTCGAGGGCCGTCCGCGCACCGACCGGCACCGCGTCGAGGACGAGGCGGTGGTAGTGCAGGTTGTGGTCCCAGCGCGTCTGCATCGCCCGCAATCATGGCGCCCCGGGTCGCGCGGTGCGACTAAGGTCTCCGCCTTGTGAGTCGCTCGTGAGTCAGCTCGTCGAGAAGGTGGTGCCGCGCCGGCTGGGCGTGCCGTTCCGCTGGGTGCTCGCGTCGTCGTGGACGACGAACCTCGGCGATGGGATCCTCATCGCGGCAGGGCCTCTGCTCGTGGCCGCGCGCACGCACGACCCGTTCGTCGTCGCGCTGGCCGCGACGCTGCAGTGGCTGCCGCCCCTGCTGTTCGGGCTGGTGGCCGGTGCGATCACCGATCGCGTCGACCGTCGGCGCCTCGTCATGGTCGTCGACCTGCTGCGCGCGCTCGTGCTCGCGGCGCTGGCCACCGCCGTCGTGGTCGACAGCGCACCGGTGTGGGTGGTGCTGGTCGCGATGTTCGTCCTCGGGACGGCCGAGACGTTCGCGGACAACGCGTCCTCGACGCTGGTCCCGATGCTCGTCGCGCGCGACGACCTGGCCCTGGGCAACGCCCGCATCCAGGCCGGCTTCATCACGGTCAACCAGCTCGCCGGTCCCCCGATCGGCGCCGCGCTGTTCGCCGCCGGGCAGGCGTGGCCGATGGCCGTCGACGCCGTCCTCGTCGCGGCCGGCGTCGTGCTGATCTCCCGCGTGGTCCTGCCCGCGCACGGCCCCGAGCGCGCCGAGCGGACGCACATCCGGGCCGACATCGCCGAGGGCTGCCGGTGGGTCTGGCACCACGCGGCCGTCCGCACCCTGGTGCTCACGATCTTCATCTTCAACGTCACGTTCGGCGCCGCGTGGTCGGTGCTCGTGCTGTACGCGACGCAGCGCTTGGGCCTCGGGGCCGTCGGCTTCGGGCTGATCACCACGGTCGGGGCGGTCGGCGGGCTCGTCGGCATCGCCTGCTACGGCTGGCTCACCGCGCGGATCAGCCTGGGCAACCTGCTGCGCATCGGCCTGATCATCGAGACCCTCACGCACCTGGCCCTCGCGCTGACCACGACGCCCTGGGTCGCGCTGCTCGTGTTCTTCGTGTTCGGTGCGCACGCGTTCGTCTGGGGGGCGACCTCGGTGACCGTGCGGCAGCGCGCGGTGCCGATGGAGCTGCAGGGGCGGGTCGGGTCCGTGAACCTCGTCGGGGTGTTCGGCGGGCTCGTCATCGGATCGACGATCGGCGGGATCCTGGCCCAGCACCACGGGGTGACGGCTCCGTTCTGGTTCGCGTTCGTGGGCTCGGCGATCTTCGTCGTGCTCATCTGGAACCAGCTCCGGCACGTCGCGCACGCCGACGCGGAGCCCGACGTCTGACCCGCGTGTCATCATTCGCAGGTGGCTGATCTCGGACCGACGACGGCGTCCGACCCGACGTACGAGCGGTTCGCGCGCCTGGTGCAGGCGTACCTCGGCGTGCCGGTCGCGCTGGTGAGCTTCGTGGGCGACGACGGCCAGCGACTGCCCGGAGCGCTCGGGCTGCCCGAGCCGTGGCAGTCGCGGCGCGGGACGCCGCTGTCGCACTCGTTCTGCAAGCACGTCGTCGCCGAGGACCGGCCCCTGGTGGTCAGCGACTCGCGCACGGTCGACCTCCTGCGCGACAACCTCGCGATCCCCGACCTCAACGTCATCGCCTACGCGGGCTACCCGCTGCACGACCTGCAGGGCCGGGCCGTGGGATCCCTGTGCGCGATCGACGGCAAGCCGCGCACGTGGACCGAGCACGAGCTCGCCGTCCTCGAGGACCTCGCGCTCGCGTGCGCGTCCGAGGTCCAGCTGCGCGAGTCCGGCGAGACCGCGACGAAGGCGGTGGCCGCAGCGACGCGGCGGGAGGCCCACGCGCAGATCCTGCTCGCGCTGTCGGACGCGTTCACGCAGACCCGGACGCCCGACGACGTGCTCGACGCCGTGCAGCGCGCGGCGGCCGACGTCGCCGGCGCGGCCCGCTCGTCGGTCGCGCTGGCGCACCCCGAGCGAGGCTCGCTCGCCTGGGTGCGGCACGCGGTGGTGCCCGGTGCGCCGGAGACGATCTGGGCCGACGAGCCGCTCAACCGGACGGAGTCGCCGGCGGTGCGCGCGGTCGTCTCGGGTCGGCCGCTCTTCTTCGACGACGCCGAGGCGATGGGGGCCGCGTTCCCCCGGGTCGCTGGCGTCGGAGGCCCCGGTGCCGCTGCGTTCCTGCCCCTGACCACGTCGACCGCGACCCTCGGCGCGATCCTGCTGCGCTGGCACGAGCCCCGCGCCCTGACGGGCTCGATCCGCGACCTGCTCGTCACCCTCGCGAGCGACGCGTCGACCGCCCTCGAGCGCGCCCAGCTGCTGCAGAGCCGCTCGGACGTGGCGCGGACGCTGCAGGCAGCCATGCTCTCGCAGCTCCCGGAGCCCGCCGGCGTCGACCTGGACGCGGTGTACCTGCCCGCGGAGGTCACCGAGCAGGTCGGCGGCGACTGGTACGACGCGATGGAGCTGGCCGACGCCGGCTTCGCGCTCGTCGTCGGCGACGTGACCGGTCACGACATGCCCGCCGCGACGCGGATGGGGCAGCTCCGCTCCATGCTGCGCGCGCTGCTGTGGGAGCACGACAAGCCGCCGTCCCTGGTCCTCGAGCTGCTCGACCAGGCGAACGTCGGGACCGGTCTGGAGGCGACCGCCACCGCGTTCCTCGCACGCCTCGAGCCGCCGACGACGAGCGGGATCCGACGACTGACCTGGGCCTCGGCCGGGCACCCGCCCGCGTTCGTCCGGCGTGCGGGCGGCTCCTGCATCGTGCTCGACGCACGGCCCGGGCTGCCCCTGGGATTCATCCCCGAGCGCCAGCGGCACGACCACGTCGTCGAGCTGGCCCCCGGGGACACCCTGGTCGTCTACACCGACGGGCTGCTCGAGCGGCGGGCCGAGTCGCTGCGCGACGGCATCGCCGGTGCCGCCACGGTCGTCTCCGAGCTCACCGATCTCGGGGCGGCGGCCGTCGTCGAGGCGCTCGGCCCGACCGGGGACCGGCGCGACGACGTCGTCGTGCTGACCCTCGCGATCCACGCCTGACCACCTGTCGATCCGCGGGGGTCTCGCGCGTCACCAGGGGGAACGGGCACAGTGGGTGACCGGACGGGAGGACGACGATGAGCACCTACCTGGTACTGCTGCACGAGGACGCCGCGTGCGAGGCCATCGAGCAGCTCAGCGGGGCCGTGCACGACCTGGCCGGCCTCGTCTCCGGCATGCTCGGGTCCGGGTGCGCCGAGCTGTCGCCGGTCGCGGCATGAGGCAGTTCGTCGTGCTCGGGTACGGCGGCTCCGCGCCCGGGTGCCTCGAGCTCTCGTCGGCCGACGCGGCGACGACCGTGCGGGACGGGGAGCTCGCACCGGGCTCGCTGGCCCCTGAGCTGTCGTCGGTCGCGGTCGTCGACGCGCCCGACCTCGACACGGTCACCGAGTCCCTCCGCGGGCTCGCAGGTGTGTTCGAGATCCGCCCCGCGGAGCTGCGGTGACTGCACCCGTCGACGCCGCGCTCGCCGACGCGTGGCAGACCAGCTGGAGCCGGATCGTCGGGCTCCTCATCGGCCAGTACCAGCGGCCGGACCTCGCCGAGGACGCCGTCGCGGACGCGTTCGAGTCCGCCGCGCGCCACTGGCCGACCGACGGCGTGCCCACCAACACCGGCGCGTGGCTGCTGACAGCGGCCCGCCGCCGCGTCCTCGACCGCCTGCGCACGGAGGCGGTCCACCGCCGGAAGGAACCCCTCATGGCCGTCGACGACGAGATGCGCGCCGCGGCCGCGGCCGTCGTCGACCCCTTCGACGGCGCGCACGTGGCCGACGAGCAGCTCCGCCTCGTGTTCGCGTGCTGCCACCCCGCGCTGGCGGCCGACGACCGGGTCGCGCTGACCCTGCGCTTCGTCGTCGGGCTCACCACCGGCGAGATCGCGCGCCTGCTGCTCGTGCAGGAGACCGCGATGGCCGCGCGGCTGACCCGGGCCAAGAAGCGGCTGGCGTCGTCGGGCATCCCGTTCGCGGTGCCGCCCCCCGGCGAGCTGGACTCCCGGCTCGATGCGGTGGCGACCGTGCTGTACCTGATGTTCACCTCGGGGTACCAGCCCGGTTCGGGGCCGGCGACGCTGCGGATGGACCTGGGCGACGAGGCGATCCGGCTGGTGCGGCAGCTCTCCCTCCTGCTGCCCGGGCGATCGGTGCTCTCGTCGCTGCTCGCGTTGATGCTGCTGCAGCACTCCCGCCGGGACACCCGGCTGTCGTCGTCGGGCGAGATCGTGCTGCTGCCGGACCAGGACCGCTCGCGGTGGCACGGTGCCGAGATCGCGGAGGCGGTCGCGCTGCTGGCGGCTCGGCCGGTGCCCGACGACGCAGCGACCGCTGGCTCGCAGCTCGCGCAGGAGTACCGGCTCCAGGCCCTGATCGCGGCGGAGCACGCGACCGCCCCCTCGTCGGCCGACACCCGCTGGGCCCGCATCTGCACCCTGTACGCCTCGCTGGAGGACCTGACCGGCTCCCCGGTGGTCCGCCTGGCGCGCGCGGTCGCCGTCGCCGAGGCGTACGGCCCGGGCGCGGGTCTCGCCCTCCTCGACGGACTCGACGAGGCACTGCCCCGCCACCACCGCCTCCCCGCGGTCCGCGCCGAGCTCCTGGTCCGCGCCGGCGACCTCACGGCGGCGGCGGCCGAGTACGAGCGAGCCCTCACCCTGGTCACCAACGACGCCGAACGCACCCACCTCATCGCCCGCCTCTCCACCCTCCCCTGACGCCCGGCCCGGCCCGGCCGCCCCGGCCCGGCCGCCCCGCCCCGGCCGCCCCGGCCCGGCCCGGCGCCTCGCCACGCGCGTGCCCCGGCCAGGTAGTCGGTTCGGTGACGGGTAGTCGGTTGCAATCGACTACCCGTCACCAACGCGACTACCTGGCGCCGAGCGGTCGAGGGTGGCCCCCGATCGGGTCGAGGCGACCACAGGGTTGCGTGTGCGGCGGGGTGTCCCCAGATGGCGCATCGACGGCGCTTGCTGCCTGACGGCTCGGCCAATCTGGCTCGATGCCACGTCGCCCGGGAGCGAGAGCCCATATCGAACCCGCTTTCCTGCCCGAGGTGTGGCTCGCTCGGGACCGCCCGCCGGACGTGGTGCGCGAACTGGTCCGCTCCGGCCGGTGGGCGCGAGTCGCACGTGGCATCTACCTGGCGGCGAAGGGCCCTGACGGCGAGCTTCCGATCGAGCGCGCGCGCCGGCACGCACTCGGGGTGATCGTCGGCAGCCATCGCCGCCTGAACTGCGACCACTGGTTCTCGCACACGTCGGCGGCGCTCGTCTGGGGGCTGCCGACCTGGCGGTTGCCGAGCAGCGCCCACGTCTTGTGCAGAGAACGCGCCGGAAGCCAAAGGGCCTCGTGGCTGACCAGTCATCACGGCGAGGTCGTCGACAGCGAGGTCACCGAGGTGAGCGGCCTGCCTGTGACGACGTTGGCGCGAACGGTCGCGGACTGCCTCATGACCCTTCCCCCGCTCGATGCCCTCGTCGTGGCAGATGCCGCGCTCCATCGCGGACTCACCCTGGAGTCCCTCGAGTCGACACTTCGTGCCCGCAGGGGACGCGCCGGCTCCACACGGGCTCGCGCCGTGCTCGATGTGGCCGACGACGGAGCCGAGTCCTCTGGCGAGTCAGCCAGCCGATTCGTGCTGCTGCGGGACGGGTTGCCCGCGCCCACGACGCAGATCCCTGTCAGCACGCGGCTGGGCACGTACTGGGTCGATCTGGGGTGGGAGGAGTGGGGGCTGCTCCTCGAGTACGACGGCCGCGTCAAGTACGCGTCGCGAGCCGATCTGATGCAGGAGAAGCGCCGCGGCGACGCACTTGTCGAGGCGGGTGGCACGGTGCTTCGCGTGACCCACGAGGACCTCGCGACTCTCTCGCGCAGAGTTCTGCCTCATCTGCCGCGCTCGGTGCAACGGTCAGTCCAGCCCCGCCGCGCACTCGCGGCATGACGACTCACCTCGCCAGGTAGTCGAATCGGTGACGGGTAGTCGGTTGTAACCGACTACCCGTCACCAGACCCACTACCGCGGCGGGGGCGAGTGGGGGGCGGCACAGGCGGCGTCAGGTTGTCAGGAGGAGGGTGAGGAGGGTGAGGTTGAGGGCGACGACCAGGGTCACCACCGTCACGAGGACCGCGTGGAGGCGGGGGCCGTTGCGGGCGTCGCCCATGAGGGAGCGGGACCGCGTGTAGGCCACCAGCGGGATCACGGCGAACGGGATGCCGAAGCTCAGCACCACCTGGCTCACGACGAGGGTCCAGGTCGGGTCGGCGCCGAGGGCCAGGAGCAGCACCGCGGGGATCAGGGTCACCACGCGCCGCACCAGGAGCGGCACCCGGCGGTGCAGCAGTCCCTCCATGATCGTCGCGCCGGCGTACGCGCCCACGGACGTGGACGCGAGGCCCGAGGCGAGCAGCCCGACCGCGAAGGCGATGCCGATCCCCACCCCGAGCACGGAGACGATCGCCGCGTACGCACCCTCGATCGAGTCGGTCCCGGACACGCCGCGCAGCCCCGAGGCCGCGAGCAGGAGCAGCCCGATGTTCACCAGCCCGGCGACGACGAGCGCCACCCCCACGTCCCACCGCGTGGCGCGCAGCAGCCGGCCCAGCGAGACCGCGTCGGGGGCCCGGCCGTGCCGGTCGCGGGCCAGCGCGGAGTGCACGTAGATCGCGTGCGGCATCACGGTCGCGCCGAGCATGCTCGCGGCGAGGAGGACCGAGTCCGGCCCGTCGAACCGCGGCACGAGCCCGGACAGCACGCCCCGGGCCGAGGGCGGGCTCACGACCAGGCCCGCGAGGAAGCCGAGAGCGATGACGGCGAGCAGCGCGACGACGACGTACTCGAACCGCCGCTGCCCGTACCGGTTCTGCGTCGAGAGCAGCCCCATCGACACGGCCCCGACGATGACGCCCCCGAGCGGCAGCGGCACCCCGAACAGCAGATGGAGCGCGATCGCCCCGCCGACCACCTCGGCGATGTCGGTCGCCGCCGCGACCAGCTCCGCCTGCGCCCAGAACGCGAGCCGCGAGCGTCGTCCGAGCCGTGCTCCGAGGACTCCGGGCAGGGACTGCCCCGTGACGAGCCCGAGCTTCGCGGACTGGTACTGCACGAGGACGGCCATGGCGTTCGCGACGACGAGCACCCACAGCAGCAGGTACCCGTAACGCGACCCCGCCGTGAGGTTGGCCGCCACGTTGCCGGGGTCGACGTACGCGATCGCGGCGACGAACGCAGGACCGAGCAGCAGCGGACCGCGACGCGTCGCGCGCCGGATCCCCGCAGCGCCGACCGCCATGATCCGTCCGACCGCCAATCAAAGTTCGGAAGCCCGAACTCTATATCCGCTGGACGCAGGACGCGGGTCAGGCGCACGGTGAGGCCATGTGGACGCTGCGCGAGGTCGACGGCCGGGACCCGCGGCTGCTCGACGCGTACGTCGAGGCGGCGAACACCGTCGTCGTCGACACGTGGGGCGTGACGGACTTCTGCCGGAACGCTCGCGAGGTCGCCGGCAGCCTCCGCGACCAGCAGTACGAGCTCAAGTGGCGCCGGGTCGCGCTCGACGAGGACGGCAACCCCGTCGGGTACGCCGCGCTCAACCTCCCGCAGCAGGACAACACCCACACCGGCTACCTCGAGGTCGGCACGGTCCCGGGCGCACGACGACAGGGCATCGGCTCAGCCCTCTACGGCGAGGTCATCGCCGCCGCCCGGGCAGCGGGCCGCACCAAGGTCCTGGCGTCCACCGACCAGGCCGTCGAGCCTCCCGCCGGCCCCGGCACGCTCACGGCGCCGACGGGCGAGGGCCGCGTCGCGACCGATGCCGCGCCCGTGCGGTTCGCGACGAGCCGCGGCTGGCGGCTGGAGCAGGTCGAGCGGCGCTCGGTCCTCGACGTCCCCCTCGACCCCGACGTCCTGGCCGAGCACCGGATGAAGGCGGAGCAGGTCGGGGGCGACGAGTACCGCGTGATCACGTGGACCGACCGCTGCCCCGACGAGTGGCTCGACCAGTTCGCGATCCTGCAGACCCGGATGAGCACCGACGTGCCGACCGCGGGGCTGGACTGGGGAGAGGAGTCCTGGGACGGCCCGCGCGTGCGGGCTCGCGAGGCGGAGTTCGCCGACCGCGGGATGTCGTACCCCACGGTGGCCGCCGAGCACGTCCCGACCGGCACGCTCGTCGGGTACTCGAGCTTCCTCGTCGTCCCGCACACCGACGAGTACGTGCACCAGCACGACACCCTGGTGGTCCGCGAGCACCGCGGCCGCCGGCTCGGCATGCTGCTCAAGGCGGCGAACCTGCAGCGTCTCCCGCAGGAGCTGCCGAACGTCCGCCGCATCGGCACGTGGAACGCCGAGGAGAACGCGCCCATGCTGTCCATCAACATCGAGCTCGGCTTCCGCCCCGCCGGCGGGGCGGGCGAGTGGCAGCTGGACCTGGCCTGACGCGCTCACGCAGCGCCCCGCGCTCACGCAGCGCCTCCGCGCTAACGCAGCGCCCCGCGCCACCACCCGGTCCACCGCTCACGGACCTGCTCGAACGTCGCGTCGTCCAGCCCGTAGGTCGAGAGCACCGCGCCCACGGTGCCGTGCGGCGGCGCGCTGGCGGCGGGCGTCTCGAAGAGCACGAGCATCGCCTCGGTGATCCCGTGCAGGTGCAGCACGATCAGGTCGTCGCTCTTGCGCACGAGCGTCCCGCCGAGGAGCGTCCCGTCGGGCCGACGCGCCTGCACGTTCCCTCCGATGGGCACGCCGCGGATCCCGTGCAGCCCGGCCCGGTCGAGCAGGCGGTCGCGCAGGTCGCCCGCGTCGAGGCCGAACACCGACAGCGTGCGGCGGGGCTGCGTGTTCTGCACGGTCACGGCGAACCGCAGCTGTTCGGCGGACGCGCCCCACACGGCGTCCGCGTGGTCGTGCACGCCGTCGTAGCCGGCGAGGTCATGGCTGCTGCGGGTGACCGTCAGGTGCGCGGCGGACGGACGTCCGGGCGCGGGACCCACGGTGAGGACGTCGTGGTTGTGCCACGTCAGGGTGTGGTTCGTGGCGTCGTCACGCCCCTCGCTCGCGGCGACGAAGTCGCGCACCTCGTCGTCCAGGGTGGGCGAGTCCCAGCGGTACCAGCGGCGGACGAGGTCGGGCTGGCGGAGGTGCTGCCAGACGGTGGCGGGCGGGGCGGAGATGTCCAGCGCGACGACCTCGCGGCGGTCCAGCGTCATCGCTCATCACCTCGGTGTGCTCGGCGGCTGACCCGTCGACCGTAGCAACGTCAGTCGAGCGCCGCGACAGCGTCCCCGTCGACGCCGAGCCCGACGACGTCCCCGGCGGCCCAGCGCGCACCGACCGGACCCAGCGCGGTGACGGGCCCGATGCCCGGCACGTCGACCCGTACCTCGGACCGCCCGCGCCGCGACGTGATCCCCACGACGGTCCCCTTGGCGACCGGCGCCACGGGGTCGACGACGAACGCCCCCTCGGCGAGTGCGAGCACGGAGCCGGAGCCCGGTGGCACGAGATCGCGCAGGGGCGCGGCCGCCGCGGACGATGCCGGCACGAACGCCTCGTACCCGAGGAACCGCGCGACCTCGCGCGAGGCGGGCCGACGCCACAGGTCGGGCGGCGACGCGACCTGCAGGAGCACCCCGGCGGCGATCACCGCCACGCGGTCGGCCACCGCGAACGCCTCGTCCTGGTCGTGCGTGACGAGCACGGCGGTCGTGCCGGTCGCGACGAGCACCGCGCGCAGGTCGACGGCGAGCCGCTCCCGCAGCGAGCGGTCGAGCGCGGACAGGGGCTCGTCGAGCAGCAGGAGCCGCGGCGAGGGCGCCAGCGCACGGGCCAGCGCGACCCGCTGCCGCTCCCCGCCGGACAGCGTCGCGACGGCCCGCCGCTCGTACCCCGCCAGGCCGACGAGCTCGAGCAGCTCGGAGACCCGAGCCTGCCCGGACCCGCGAAGTCCGTACGCGACGTTCCCGAGCACGTCCCGGTGCGTGAACAGCTGACCGTCCTGGAACACGAGCCCGAACCCACGTCGGTGCACCGGCACGTCCGCCACGGAGACGCCGTCCCAGGTCACCGAGCCCGAGGCCAGCGGCTCGAGGCCCGCGACCGCGCGCAGCAGGGACGACTTGCCGCACCCGGACGGGCCGAGCAGCGCGAGCACCTCCCCCGGGGCGACGTCCACCGACACGCGATCCACCGCGGGCGCGTCGAGCCCGGGGTAGCGCACGACCACGTCGTGCAGTCCGAGACCGATCACCAGTCACCTCCAGAACCAGGGGCACGCAGCCGTTCGCACGCGGCCACGATCCCGGCGGTCAGCACCGCGAGCACCACGGACGCCGCGAGCGCCATGCCGTAGCTGTCCGGCCCGGGTCGGCCGATCAGCCGGAAGATCAGGACGGGCAGGGTGGGGTCGTCGGGCCGCGCGAGGAACGACGTCGCACCGAACTCCCCCAGCGAGGCCGCGAACGCGAACCCGACCGCGAGCCCGATGGACCGGGTCGCGAGCGCGAGGTCCACCGACCGCAGCACGCGCCCCGGCGACGCCCCCAGGGTCGCGGCGGCCTGCTTCAGCCGCGGGTCGATGGCCCGCAGGACGGGCAGCACGGTCCGCACGACGAGGGGCACCGCGACGACGGCCTGGGCGATCGGCACCAGCACCCCGGACGTCCGCAGGTCGATCGGCAGCCCGAACGGCTCGTGCATCGAGAGCAGGAACCCGAACCCGACCGTGACGGCCGAGACCCCGAGCGGCAGCATGAACAGCGCGTCCAGCCCTGCGACGGCTCGTCGGCCGGCCACCGCCCGCGGCCGCCGCGAGACGACGAGTGCGACGAGCCCGCCCACCACCAGCGCCAGCACGGTCGCGACGAGCGCGGTCCGCAGCGACGTCAGCGTCGCGGTCCACACCGAGACGGTCATGCCCCCGCTGGTCGACCCGAGCGCCGCGTAGTGGTCGAGCCCCCACCCGTCCCCCACGTGCAGCGACCGCACCACGAGGTTGACCAGCGGGAGGCACAGCAGCACGACGACGAGCGCGGTGACCCCCGCGGCCGCGAGCGCGAGCCCGTGCCCGTCGCGCGGCGGGGTCCCGGGCGCGCGCCGCAGGGTCAGGGGCCGGACGGACGACGCCGACGACGAGAGCGCCAGCGCCCGCTCCCGCCGGGACCGCGCACGCCCCGCCAGGCTCAGCGCGGCGCCCACGATCACGAGCTGCACCACGGACAGCACGGCCGCCGCCCGCAGGTCGAGGAACTGCGTGGTCTGCACCCAGATCTCGGTCTCGATCGTGCCGAACTGCAGCCCGCCGAGGACGAGGACGGTGCCGAACGCGGTCGCGCAGAACAGGAACACGAGCGACGCCGACGAGGCGATGGCCGGCGTCAGCGCGGGCAGCGTGACGGTGCGGAACGCGCGCCACGGCGAGGCGCCGAGCGCCCGGGCCGCCTGCTCCGCACGCGGGTCGAGCCGCTCCCACATCCCGCCGACGCCGCGCACGACGACCGCGTAGTCGAAGAACACCAGCGCGGCGATGATGGCGACCAGGGTGCCGTCCAGGTGCAGGAACCCGAGCGGCCCGCCCGAGACGAGCAGCGAGCGGAACGCGACGCCGACCACGACGGTCGGCAGCACGAACGGCACCGTGACCAGCGCGCGCACGAAGGCGCGCCCGCGCCACCGGCGCCGGTAGAGCACGTAGGCACCCGGGACGCCGAGCAGCACCGCGATCGTCGTCGCGACCGTCGCCTGCAGGATCGTCAGCCCGACGATGCGCCACGTGCGCGGCCGGGAGAACACGTCGGCGAAACCCGACAGGTCCAGCGACCCGTCGACGACGAACCCGCGCGAGATCATCGCGACCACGGGCCAGGCGAAGAACAGCCCGAGGAAGACGAGCGGCAGCGCGACGGCCACCACCCAGAACCACGCCAACCCGCCCCGCCGGCCACGCACGGGCGCGCCCGAGGGCGCCGCCGCGGGGGCGGGACGGGTCAGCGTCGGGGCGGACACCGTCAGCCGATCACCGTCTGCGACCAGTCGGCGAGCCACGTCGCGCGGTTCGCCGCGATCGCCGCGGGGTCGACGTCGAACGGCGTCGTCGCGAGCGGTGCGAACTTCTCCCAGTCGGCGGGGATCGCGACGGCCTTGCTGACCGGGTACATGTACATCGACCCGGGGATGTCGGCCTGGACCTCGTCGGACAGCAGGAAGTCGATGAGCTTCTCGGCGCCGGCGGGGTTCTTCGCGCCGGCGAGGACGCCGGCGTACTCGGTCTGCCGGAAGCAGGTGTCGAGCAGCGCGCCGGTCGTCGCGTCGCCGCCGCCCTTCGGGACGGTCGACGGGGGCGAGGACGCGTAGGACAGCACGATGGGCCGCGGGCCGTCGGCGCCGCCGCCGCTGAAGTCGGTGAAGTAGGCGTCCGACCAGCCGTCGGCGACCTTGAGGCCGTTCTTCTTCAGCGCCTCCCAGTAGGCCTGCCAGCCGTCGTCGCCCTTGGCGCCGATCGTCGCCAGCAGGAACGCGAACCCGGGCGACGAGGTCACCGCGTTCGGGACGACGAGCAGGTCCTTGTACCTCGGGTCGGTCAGGTCGTCGAGGCTCGTGGGCTCGGCCAGCTTCTTCTTGGTGAACCAGGCGTGGTCGACGTTGATGCAGACGTCGCCGTAGTCGACCGCGGTCAGGCCGTCGCCGACGGAGTGCTGGGCGGCGTCGGCAGCGGCGGGTGCGGCCGACGTGTAGGGCACGACGACGCCCTCGTCGATCGCCCGCGACGCGAACGTGTTGTCGATGCCGAACGTCGCGTCGCCCAGCGGCGCGTCCTTGGTGAGCACGAGCTGGTTGACCAGCGCGCCCGCGTCGCCCTGCTGGACGACCTTGACCGTGATGCCGGTCTGCGCGGTGAAGTCGTCGAGGATCCCGTCGGACAGCGCGAAGCTGTCGTGGGTCACGAGCGTGACGGACCCGGGTGCCGCGCTCGTCGTCCCGCCGGCGGCCGGGTCCGGGTCGTCGGACGACGACGAGCATGCGGCGAGCGAGGCCGCCGCGAGGGTCGCCATCAGGGCGGTCGTGGCGACCACCGAGATCTTCTTCGGCATGGTGCGTGTTCCTCCATCGTCTGGAGGGGTCTCCGCGCTCGTCGTCGGTGACCTGCAGGCGCCCGACGACGACCACGGAGATGAGAAGCCCGACTCCCTACGCCGGTGCAAACCGGATCAGGTTCGAGGGTCTGCGGTTGTCCGCACTCTCAGCGTCCAGGCACCTGGCCTGACGCTCCCCTGTCGTTCGTCGCCCATCGTAGCTCCGACCAGCTCCAACCGGCTCCAACCAGCACCGACGCCCGCCGGACGATACGGTCGGAGCAGACCCCGTTCGTCACCAGGAGGCACCCGTGTCCGACAAGAAGAGCCAGACGATGGTCGCGCGCCTCGTCGGCACCGCCACCGCGCTCGGTGCCGCCTGGATCGTGCAGCAGGCCATCGCGCAGGGCTGGAAGGCCAAGACGGGTCACAAGCCCCCGAAGCCCGACGACGACAGCGACGCCGGCGTCGCCGAGCTGGTGGCCGCCGCCGCGCTGACCGGCGCTCTCGTCGCCGTCGCCCGCGTGCTCGCGACCCGCGGCACCGCCCGGTTCACGGCGAAGCACGACGACAAGGACCTCAACCCGCTCGACTGAGCTCCTGCACGACCTGGACGGGCTGCCCGTCGGGGTCCGCGACCCAGGCGATGAGCAACCGGCCGAGCCACTCGTGGGGCTCCTTGAGCACGACCGCGCCGAGCTCGGCCAGCGCGGCCACGACGTCGTCGGTCCACACCACGACGGCCGCGCGCTGACCCGACTCGACCGGGGACAGTCCGTGGTCGTCGCGCGTGGACGCGACCGAGGCGATCCCGAGCGTGCAGCCGTCCAGCCGCAGGTCGACGTGGATCGGGTCGCCCTCGGTGGGCACGCGGAACGTCTCGACGAACCCGAGCCGCGCGTAGAACGCCGCCGAGCGCTCGACGTCGGTGCTGAACAGGACGACCTGCGGGTCGCGGAACCGGTTCACGCCGCCGGTCCCAGCGCGGGTGCCTCCGTGATCGAGAAGGCCTCGCGCAGCGCGCGCCGCGCCGCGTACCAGCCGCTCAGCCCGTGCACGCCGGGCCCGGGAGGCGTCGACGCGGAGCAGAGGTACACGCCGTCGCGGCCGGTCGAGTACGGCTCCCAGGACGCGGTGGGCCGCGCGAACATCTGCTTGATGGTCGCCGCCCCAGCTGAGATGTCGCCGCCCACGTAGTTCTCGTTGTGCTCGCTCATGTGCGCCGCGGGGATGCAGCGGCTCGCGACGACCACGTCGCGGAACCCGGGCGCGTACCGCTCGATGTGCGCGGTGACCGCCTCGGTGACGTCGACGTCCGAGCCCGACGGGACGTGCGCGTAGGTCCACAGCGGGCGCCGTCCGCCCACCCGGCGCGTCTCGTCGACCACGCTCGGGTCGCTGAGCAGGAGCATCGGGCGTTCGGCGTGCCGTCCGGCCGCGACCTCGGACTCCGCGTGGGCCATCTCCGCACGGGTGCCGCCGACGTGCACCGTGCCGGCGCGGCCGACGTCGGGCACCGTCCAGGGCACGGGACCGTCGAGCACGAAGTCGACCTTGGCCGCGGCGTTGCCGTACTCGAACGCGTCGAGCCGCTGCCGCGCGCGCGGGGGGAGCCGGTCGCCGAGGACGGTGGTCAGGGTGCGGGGCGTGGTGTCGAACAGGTAGCAGTGCGCGGGTGGCAGGTCCTCCCACCGGGCGACGCGCAGGTCGGTGACGATCTCCCCGCCGTGCGCGAGCAGGTCGGCGACGAGGGCCGCGGTGATCGCGCCCGAGCCTCCCCGAGGGATCGGCCAGCCGTCACCGGCATGCCCGAGCGACGCGAGCAGCAGCGCGGTCCCGGCGGCGGCGAACGAGGGCAGCGGGGTGATCGCGTGCGCCGCGACGCCGGTCAGCAGCGCGGGCGCGACGTCGTCGACGAACCGCCGGTCCCACGCCCGGGTCCCCTGCTCGAGCACGGCCAGCCCGAACGCCGTCGCGGTGCCGAACCCAGCCGGGAGCAGGCCCGACGGGATCGACCGCTTGTCCCCCAGGGCCACCGCGACCGTGTGCTCGTGGTGCTCGGCGAGCCGCCCGACGAGCGAGCGCCACGCCCCGCCGTCGACCCCCAGCGCGTCGACCGTGCGGTCGAGGGACCGGTAGGACAGGCCCGCCCGGCCGTCCGGCAGCGGCTGCGCGAAGGAGACGTCGGGCGAGAGCAGCTCGACGCCCCGCGCCCGCAGGTCGAACTCGGCGAAGAACGGCGACGCCCACGCCATCGGGTGCACCGCGGAGCAGATGTCGTGGACGATCCCGTCCGCCAGCCCGAGGTCGAGCGTGCGAGCACCACCCCCGACCGTCGGCTGCGCCTCGAGCACCTGGACCCGCAGTCCCGCACGGGCGCAGGTCACCGCTGCGGCGAGCCCGTTGGGACCGGACCCGACGACGACGACCTCGGCACGTGACACGCATCGATCTAATCACCCCCGCGGGGTGCCCGGCGCTGGCATAGTGACGCCCAGCGACCTCTCTGGGGGATGGTCGGCAAGGGGGCACGATGAGCACGACCACGTTCGACGCGGCCGAGTCCGCGCAGCGACGGGTAGCCAGGCGGGTGACGGTCGGCACCGTCGTCGTCCTGCTGCTCGTCGCACTGTCCGGGCTCGAGGCCTGGCCGCTGACGTCCTTCCGCCTGTTCTCGACGGTCCGGACGGGCACCTCGGTCGGCCTGCAGCTCCAGGCGGTCGGACCCGACGGCACCCGGACGCCCGTGCGAGTCCCGGCCAACCAGGTCATGAGCACCACGACCCACCAGTTCGCGCACCTCGCGCACGCGCGCCCGGAGGTGCAGCGCGCGAAGGTCCGCGCGTGGCTGTCCACCGCGGGCATCGACCCCGCGGCCGTGACCGAGGTGGAGCTCGTCCGCACGACACGCTCGACCGACCCGACGGGCGTGTCCCACGTCGTCGGGAGCGAGGTCGTCACGGTGGTCCGGCCGTGAGGGGCCTCGTCGCGCGCGTCGACGGCGCACTCACCGCCCCCGGTCCCTGGTTCCGCCTCGTCGAGGTCCAGACCCTGCTCGCGCTCGTGATCGGCTGGCGGCTGCTCACGCGCGACTGGACGCTGATCGCGGACCGCCCGGCGGTGCTCACCCAGCACCTCAACGTCATGGCCTGGTACCCGGGCGCGCCACCGGCATGGCTGCTGGTCGCGCTCCAGGTCCTCGGCATCGCCGCGGTCGTCGCCGTCGTCGCGCGTCGCCGTCCCCGCGTCGCGTTCCTCGTCGCGTGGCTCGTCTACGTGGCGCTGTGCGCGTGGTGGGGCGCGTCGGGCAAGGTCATGCACAACGACGTGCTGACCGTGACCGTGGCGTTCCCGCTGCTCTTCGCCCGGCCGCCCGCGCGCGGGGAGACAGGCTCGACCGTCGCCTGGGGCTGGCCCCCGCGCGCCGCGCTGGTCGTCATGGCGAGCGTCTACTTCCTCACCGGGCTCCAGAAGCTGCGGCACTCGGGCCTGCACTGGGTGTTCGGCGACAACATGGCATGGATCCTGCGCCAGGGCGCCGTGGACCGGGCGGCGGGCCTCGCCTCGTTCGTCGCCGACCACGCGTGGCTCGCGCAGGGCATGGCCGGCGGGGCGCTCGCGCTCGAGCTGACCGCCCCGCTGTGGCTGGCGATCCGCCGGACGCGCGCGCTGTTCGCGGCCGCGGCACTGCTCATGCACTCGAGCATCTGGCTGCTGCTCGGTATCGACTACTCGCCCTGGATCCTGACCGTCGCGGCCGTCGCCGTGCCGATGAGCCTGCGCGCCGACCGGCCGCTGTTCGCGCGATCCCGCGTGCCTTCACCCGCGGCCAGCCCGGCGCGCGAGCTCGCATAGCGGTCGGTCGGTCCCTCCCCCGCGCGCGGCGAGGGAGGGGCCCCGACTCTCGTCGCTAGTTGCTGTAGACCGCTGAGTCACGGCTGAAGTCGTCGTTGAGCGCGACCTCGAGCGTGATGTCTTTCGGGTCCGCGATCATGAACCCGACGTCCCACTTCACGGACTTGCCCGGCTTGAGCGCCGTCTGCGGGCTCATCCCGAGCTTTGCGTCTGTGTCGAAGATCGACTCGGACTCCTCACCACCTGACGACGCCGTGGCGTAGACAAGAGTCGGATCGAACGCCTTGTCGGTGCCGTTCTTCACGGTGATGGTGAACTTCATGGGCGTCCCATCCCCGTCGGCGCCGGCCGCGTACTCACTCGGCGTGAACTTCTTCGGCTTGCCGACCGTGATCTCCATGCCGTCGTCGTAGGTGACGGTGTCTCCGAAGACCGGGTCCGAGGAGCTCGCTGGGTCTTCGCCACCGGTGTCGTCGTCGGCGGTGTCGTCAGCCGAGCTGTCATCCCCACCCGGTGTCTCTTCGGCGGCCGAGTCGCTCGGCTTCGTGACCGTGGGGGAGTCGCTCGAACACGATGTGAGAGAGAGTGCCAGGACTGCGGCGGCCATGAGCGATACCAAGCGCTTCATCGTTTCCTCCATGGGTTCCCGTCGTGTCGGCTCGATCGAGCGACAAGAGGGGCCTCCGGCCCAGAAGAAGAAATGACGATGCCCTGCCCCTGCTGCCGACGGTATTCCTGTCGGCGCACGTGCCGCTAGGTGCAATCGCCGGGGCTGGGGTCCTCGCGGTCAGCGGCGGCGCAGCTCCAGCACCGGGATGACCCGGGTCGTCTTCGCCTCGTAGGACGCGAACCCCGACGACCGCGCCTTGAACCGCTCCCACGCCTCGTCGCGCGCGGCGCCGATCAGCTCGGTCACGTGCACGTCGACCGTGCCGTCGTCGGGCGTCTCGATGCTCGTGTCGGGGTGGGCCAGCAGGTTGTGGAACCACGCGGGGTTCGTGTCTGCGCCGGCCTTGGAGGCGGCCACGAGCCACACCTCGCCCGAGTCGCGGATCGCCGCGACCGGGCTGACGCGTGCTTCGCCCGTCTTCGCGCCGCGGTGGTGCAGCAGCACGAGGCCACGGCCGAAGCCGCCTGTGGTGACCGTGCCGTCGTTGGCGCGGAACTCGTCGATGATGGTCTGGTTCCAGTCGGACATGAGCCCAGTGTGCGCCTCAGAGCGCGCCGGTCGCGGCGCTCTCCACGACCGCGCCGGATCCGTCGAAGGTCAGCAGCCGGTCGGCGACCTTGTCGATGAAGAACCGGTCGTGGCTGACGACCACCACGGCACCCGGGAAGTGGATCAGCGCACGCTCCATGACCTGCGCGCTGGCCAGGTCGAGGTGGTTGGTCGGCTCGTCGAGCACGATCACGGACGCGCCCGAGAGCAGGCAGGACGCGATCGCGACGCGTGCACGCTGACCACCCGAGAGGGTGCCGATCTTCTGCTTGAGCTCGGCCTCGGAGAACTGGAGCATCGTGAGGAAGCGGTTGACGTTCTTCTTCGTCGCGCTGAATGCCAGGGTCCCGGGTGCGGCGCTGATGAAGTGCGCGACCGTGTCGTCGAGGTCGAGCTCGTCGACCACCCGGTTGTACGACACGAAGCCCGCGCCCTTGCGCCAGACGATCCTCCCGGCGTCGGCGTCGGTCACCTCGGTGAGCACGTCGAGGAGCGTCGACTTGCCGGAGCCGTTCGCGCCGACGACGGCCACGCGGTCCCCGCGGTGCAGCGAGAAGGTGAGGTTCTCGAAGAGCGGGTCGCCGCCGAATCCCTTGGTGATGCCCTCGACCTGCACGAGGTTCTCGCTGACGTGCAGGTCGGCGTAGATCGTCGTGATGATCTCGTCGACCGGGCGCGGCGCCTGCCGCTTCTTGATGTCCGCGAGCTTGCGCGCGGTCCCCCGCTCCTTGACCGCCTGCCGGCGCGCGTCGCTCGCCTCGGCCTCGTACGCGAGCAGCTCCTCCTCGTGCGCGAACTGGCGCTCGAGCGTCTTGATGCGGGTCTGCTTGGCGCGCACGTACGCGGAGTAGCCGCCCTCGTACTCGTGCAGCCGCCGGTTCTCGATCTCGACGATCCGCGTGACCGCGCCGTCGAGGAACTGCCGGTCGTGCGAGACCACGAGCACGGCGCCCGGGTACGTCTGCAGCCAGCCCTCGATCCAGCGCACGCCGACCAGGTCGAGGAAGTTCGTCGGCTCGTCGAGCAGCAGCACGTCGGGACCCTGCACCAGGATCCGGGCGAGCGCCGCGCGGTTGCGCCAGCCGCCGGAGAGCTGGTCGACGGGCAGCGCGCGCCGATCGGCGTCGAAGCCGAGCCGGGTCAGCACGGTGTCGATCGTGTTCTCGTACGACCAGCCGTCGAGCGCGTCCATCGTCTCGAACAGCTCGGCCTGCTCGGCGAGCAGCCGGTCCATCTCGTCGGCCCCGGCCTCGCCCAGCCGCTCGCCGATCGCGTCGAGCCGCGCCTGCGTGGCGTGCACCTCAGGGAACAGGTTGCTGAGCTCCTCGACGACGCTGAGGTGGCCCTCGAGCTCGGAGAACTGCGAGAAGTAGCCGATCGTCAGACCTGCGTTGAGGTCGACCGTGCCCGACGTCGGCTCCTGGCGCCCGAGGATCAGCTCGAGGAACGTCGTCTTGCCGGTGCCGTTGCGCCCGACGAGCCCCACCCGGTCGCCCTCGCGGAGCTTGAGGAACCCCTCGCGCAGGATGACCTTGTCGTCGAACTGCATGCCGACGTTGTTCAGGCGGATCAGGCTCACGGGGTTCCTCAGGGTCGGGAGTCGCTCGACGAGAGCCGGGCAAACCCTACGCGGGCGGCCGCTCGTCGTCCTCGCGTACGACCCGGTCCAGGTCGTTCGTCAGCTCGTCCACGACCAGCAGGTCGTTGCGCACCTTCCCGGTCCGGTACCCGGCGCGCCCGACCATGTGCGCGGCCACGGGCGCGGTGAGCATCTGGAAGATCGCGACGAGCACGAGCGCCCACACCGCACCCCCGGACCGCAGCCGCAGCGCGAGGCCGATCAGCACGAGCACCAGCCCGAGCACCTGCGGCTTGGTCCCCGCGTGCATGCGCGAGAGGAGGTCGGGGAAGCGCAGCACGCCGACGCCGGCCGCGAACGCGAGGAACGCGCCGCCCAGCAGGCAGATCGCGGAGGCGACGTCCGCCACGGTGTCCCAGCTCATCGGACCTCCCCCTCGGCTCCGCCACCGTGGTGCTCGTCGGTCCCGGAGACGCGGCGGCGCTCTTCTTCCTCCTCGGCCTCGCGGCGGGCCTTGTCCTCCGCGGCGACCTCCTCGCGCGTGCGGACGCGGCCCTCGCCCTCGGGCTCGACGGACGCGAAGCGTGCGACCGTCACCGAGCCGACGAAGCCGACGAGCGAGAGCACGACGAGCACGGGCACGACGTCGGCCCGGCGCTCGACCGCCGCGTACAGCGCGACCGCCGCGATCATCGTCGTCACGACGATGTCCAGCGCCACGGTCCGGTCGAGGATCGAGGGGCCCTTCTCCGCACGCACGACGGCCAGCACCGCGCCCGCGGTCAGCAGCACGCCGCACGCGGCGATGATCCAACTCATGCGCGCACCTCCAGCAGGCCGGCGCCGATCAGCTCGGCGTCCGAGGCGAACGCGCGCAGCACGCGCTCCTCCTGGTCGAGCACCGACTGGCGCGCCGCCTCGATGCCGCCCGACTGCTGCACGTCGAGCACGTGCAGGTAGAGCATGCCGGTGAGGCGGTGCGCCTCGACGACGAGCGAGCCGGGCACCAGCGAGCACAGCTCGGCGGTCATGGTCAGGTAGAGGTCGGAGTGGCTGCGCAGCTGCACGCCGATCACCGCGCCGCGCGGCGTGTAGCGCGGCCGCAGCGCGAGCAGGCTGACCTCGAACGACGCGCGCACGAGGTCGACCGCGAACCGGACCGCGAGGCGGGCGACGCCGAGGGGCCGCACGTGCCCGTGGAACGCGAGCGGCGCCATCCGCAGGCCGGTGGTCACGGCGAGGCCGATGAGGACGCCGGCGATCACGTTCCCGAGCGACAGGTCACCCCACAGCAGGACCCAGACGACGGTCAGCCACGCGACCGTCCCCCACTGGGGACGCGGCCGGGCGCGGCGCGGGTGCAGGCTCATCCGTGGCCTCCGCCCAGGTCGATGGTGATGTGGTCGTCGCGGTCAGCGACGTCCGCCGAGTCGCCCGTGCCGCGCTCGCCGTCCGGCAGCACGGCGTCGATGTACGGCGTCCGCTCGACGAGGGCCACCGACGCGCGCTCCGTGTAGGCGTACAACGGTCCGCCCGCGAAGGTCAGGACGAGGCCGACGCCGATGAGCGCAGCAGCCGGACCGACCATCCCGAACGGCAGGTGGACCGGTCGCGGCTCGACCTCGGGGGTCTGCCAGAACGCCTTGTTCCACGCCTTGATCAGCGCGTACAGGGTGAGCAGCGAGGTGACGATGCCGCCGACGACCAACGTGTACGCCAGCGGTGTACCGACATGTACGCCGGCCTCGAGCAACCCGAGCTTGCCGAGGAACCCGGAGAGCGGGGGGATCCCGGCGAGGTTCATGGCGGGCACGAAGAACAGGATCGCGAGCACGGGCGCCACCCGAGCGAGGCCGCCCAGCCTCGTCAGCGACGTCGACCCGCCCACGCGTTCGACCAGGCCCACCACCAGGAACAGCGCGGTCTGCACGGTGATGTGGTGGGCGACGTAGTAGATCGAGGCGGTCCAGCCGGCATCCGTGGACAGGGCGATGCCGAAGACCATGTAGCCGATGTGGCTCACGAGCGTGAACGAGAGCAGTCGCTTGATGTCGTCCTGCGCGACCGCTCCGAGGATCCCGACGACCATCGTCGCCAGCGCGAGCCACATCAGGACGTCGTCGAGCCGCCCGTCCGGGAAGAGCAGCGTCTGGGTCCGGATGATCGCGTAGACGCCGACCTTGGTGAGCAGGCCGGCGAACACGGCGGTGACGGGCGCGGGGGCGGTCGGGTAGGAGTCGGGCAGCCAGGCGGACAGCGGGAAGATCGCCGCCTTGATCGCGAACGCCAGGAGCAGCAGGACCTGCAGCACGAGGCGTATCCCGGGGTCGATCTCCGGCAGCCGGATGGCGAGCTGGGCGAGGTTCACCGTGCCGGTCGCGGCGTAGATCAGCGCGATCGCGACGAGGAACAGCACGGAGGACAGCAGCGCGACGACGACGTAGATGCTGCCCGCGCGGATACGCTCCCCGGTCCCGCCCAGCGTGAGCAGCACGAACGAGGCGGCGAGCAGGATCTCGAAGCCGACGTAGATGTTGAACAGGTCGCCCGACAGGAACGCGTTGGCGACCCCCGCGGTCAGCACCAGGTAGGTCGGGTGGTAGATCGAGACGGGGGCCGACTCCTCGTCGTCGTCCCGACCCTGCGCGAGCGAGTAGAGCAGGACGCAGAGGGTGACGGCCGACGAGATCGTCAGCATGAGCGCCGAGAGGCGGTCCGCGACCAGGTCGATGCCCACGGGCGCGGCCCAGTCCCCGACGTCGACCACCAGCGGGCCGTCGTCGACGATCACCAGCAGCATGACCGACGCGATCAGCACCAGCGACAGCGCCGTGACCGACACGATCGGCTGCAGGCGCGGGCGGCGGAAGAGCGCGAGCGCGAGCCCCGCGGCGAACAGCGGGATCACCACGGGCAGCGGGACGAGCCAGCTCCAGTCGGTCATCGGCGCACCTCGTCGGCCGGCAGGCCGTCGTCCGTCTCGTCGCGCGCCGTGGCGGCCTCGTCGTCCAGGGTCTCCGAGCCCTCCTCGGTGTCGTCGTCGGCCGTCGCGCGCTCGTCGATCGCCGCGAGGCGCGCGATGCGGCGGTCCTCGACGTCGTCCTGCACCTCGTCGTGCCGGTGCAGCTGCCAGGAGCGGTAGGCCATGGCGAGCAGGAACGCGGTCATGCCGAGCGTGATGACGATGGCCGTGAGGACCATAGCCTGAGGCAGCGGGTCGCTCATCTGCCCCTCGGGCTCCACGCCGACGATCGGCGGCCGGCCCGCGGCGCCCCCGGCGACGAGGAACAGCAGGTTCGCGCCGTTGCCGAGCAGGATCACGCCGATGAGCACGCGGGACAGCGAGCGCTCGAGCAGCAGGTAGACACCGGCGGTGAACAGCACGCCGATCGTGACGACCAGGACGAGGTTCGGGGTCATGTCGATCATCGCTCGGCCCCCGATCGCACGCCGTCGTCGGAGCCGAACGCGGCGTCCTCACCGGTCTCCGCGCGGCGGTCCAGCTCGGCGCCGAGCGAGCGCAGGATGTCGAGCACGAGCCCGACGACGACGAGGTAGACCCCGACGTCGAAGAACAGGCTCGTCACCAGGTGCAGGTCGCCGATCAGCGGCAGGTGGATGTCGATGATCCAGGACTGCAGCACCGATCCGCCGAGAACCAGCGCGAACAGCCCGACGCCCGCGGACAGGAACAGCCCGAGCCCGAGCAGCAGGCCAGGCTGGACGGGCGCGGCCTCGCCGAGCTCGTACCGGCCGCCGGCCAGGTACCGCACGATCAGCGCGATGCCGGTGACCAGGCCCGCCGCGAAGCCGCCGCCGGGTGCGTTGTGGCCGCTGAACAGCAGGAACAGGGAGTAGACGATCATCGTCTGGTAGAGCAGCCGGACGACGACCTCGAAGATGACCGACCGACGCTGCGGGGCCAGGGTGCTCCCGGCGCGCAGCCACTCGCGGTCGGTGCTCGGCGCGTCGACCCGCGCCTGGTCGGTGGCACGGCGCAGCCGGGCCATCGGGTCCGGCCCAGCCCAGACGCGGCGCTCCTGGCGCGCCTCGTCGGCCCGGAAGATCTGCCCCCCGCGGCGCGAGAGGAACACGAGCGACGCGACGCCGGTCGCGGCCACCAGCAGCACCGAGATCTCGCCCATCGTGTCCCAGGCGCGGATGTCGACGAGCGTGACGTTGACGATGTTGTGCCCGCCGCCCCAACGCACGGCCTCCTCGGCGAAGTCCTCGGACACGGGCGCGTGGATCCGCGCACCGGGCGCGACGAGTGCGACGCCGGCCACCGTCAGGCCGACGGCCAGGCCGATCCCGAGCCGCACCCAGCGCGAGGCGGCCAGCGGTCGGTCGGAGAAGTACGGAGGCAGGCGGCGCAGCACGAGGACGAACACGACGAGCGTCACCGTCTCGACGAGCACCTGCGTGAGCGCGAGGTCCGGCGCGCCCTGCAGCAGGAACAGCCCCGCGACCGCGTACCCGCCGATGCCGAGCAGGATGACGGCCTTGAGCCGCCGGCGGGCGCGGGCCGCGA
Organism: Cellulomonas sp. PhB150; assembly: GCF_003755175.1. Taxonomy (GTDB): domain Bacteria; phylum Actinomycetota; class Actinomycetes; order Actinomycetales; family Cellulomonadaceae; genus Cellulomonas. Next base: position 258,937 of record NZ_RKHX01000004.1, read on the forward strand.
GCGCGGCGGAGACGATCGTCGCGGCGGCGAACACCACCTGCGCGGGCTGGTCGTACGCCTTGAGCTGGTCCGGCCAGCTCGTCTGCGTGATCGTCGTGATGCCCACCGCGAGCACGAACACGGCCAGGATGATCCCGAGGTACAGCGGCAGCGAACCACGCTGGGTGACGGCCGTGACGTCGGCGGCGACGTCGTCGAGGCGGCGCATGAACCGGCGGTAGACGCGGTCCGCCTCCGGCCCGCGGTACGCGCCGGACTGCCAGCGCTCGACCCGGTCGCGCACGAGCCAGAGCGCGACACCGGCGGCGAGGATGCCGAGCGTCAGCACGAACGTCGGCGTGAAGCCCGCCCACAGCGCGAGGTGGCCGGCCTCTCCCTCGGGGTACGTCTCGGCGTACGGCTGGAGCAGGTGCTCGCCGAGCTGCGGCAGGAGCGCGACGGCCAGGCCGAGGACGGCCAGGATCATCGCGGGCCAGACGAGCATCAGGGACGGCTTGGTGATCGGCGCCGGCTCCGCGCCGATCACGGGCTCGAGCCGGGTCGTCGTGCCGGGGCTGCTCGCGCCGTCGACCTGAGTCGCGACCGCGTCCGGGACGAGCGCGGAGGCGGGCACCACGGCACGCTTCGTCGCGAAGGCGCCCCACCACAGGCGCAGGCCGTAGGCGACGGTCAGGACGGAGCCGAGCGCGACGGCGACGAGCACCACCGGTCCGGCCGAGCCCTCGTCGAGGTGGCCGAGAGCCTCGAGCCCGGCCTCCTTGGCGACGTACCCCGCGAACGGCGGCAGGCCGATCATGCTCGCGGTGGCCAGGGCACCCGCCAGCGCGGTCAGCGGCAGGGCACGTCCGACGCCCGAGAGGCGGCGCAGGTCACGCGTCCCGGTCGCGGCGTCCACCACGCCGACGACGAGGAACAGGGCGGCCTTGAACATGGCGTGCGCCCCGAGCATGGCGAGCCCGGCCAGGGCCGTGGCGCGCGAGCCGAGGCCGACGAGCAGCGTGATCAGGCCGAGCTGGCTCACGGTGCCGAACGCGAGCACCAGCTTGAGGTCGTGCTGCCGCAGCGCGCGGTACCCCCCGAGCAGCAGCGTGCCCCCGCCCAGGACCACGACGCACCAGCGCCACGACTCGTGCGTCGAGTAGGCGGGCGCGAACCGCGCGACCAGGTAGATCCCGGCCTTCACCATCGCCGCGGCGTGCAGGTAGGCGCTGACCGGGGTCGGCGCCGCCATCGCCGCGGGGAGCCAGAAGTGGAACGGGATGAGCGCGGACTTGGTGGCCACGCCGGCGAACAGGCAGAAGATCGCAACGGTCGCGGCGGTGCCGCCGGGCGGGTGGGCGATCACCTCGGACAGGCGGTAGGTGCCCGCGGACTCGCCGAGCAGCAGCACGCCCATGAGCATCGCCAGGCCGCCGGCCGTCGTGATGACGATGGCCTGCATCGCGGCTCGTCGGCTCGCCTTGCGGTCGCTGTAGTGGCCGATGAGCAGGTACGACGTGACCGTCGTCAGCTCCCAGAACACGAACAGCAGCAGCATGTCGTCCGAGGTGACGAGGCCGAGCATCCCGCCCGCGAACGCGACGAACACGCCGCCGAACCGGCCGAGCCCGTGCGCGGTGGTCGAGAAGTAGCCCGCGCAGTAGATGAGCACGAGCGCGCCCACGCCGCCGACGATCAGCGTCATGAACCAGCTCAGGGTGTCGAGCCGGAACGTCAGCTCCAGGCCGAGCTGCGGGATCCACGAGATCCGCTCGACCGGCCCGTTGCCCTCGCGCACCGCCGACGTCCACGACAGCGCCCACACCGCCGCGCTCGCCGGAGCGAGGGCCAGCGCCCAGAAGGCCCGACGGCCCCACCAGCGCACGAGCACGGGCGCGACGACGGCTGCGGCCAGGTGGATGGCGAGCAGCAGCAGCACGCGTCCGGTCTCCGTCCTGTCGGGGCGGGGGTGGGCGGTCGGGTCGTTCCGTGGATCTGTTGTCAGGGGTCACGCGGGTACGGCACGCGGGTACGGCACGCAGGGGGCGCCGGATGGCGTCCCCAGGAGGTCCAGCGGATTGGTCAAGACTCTACCAACCGCCCGGACGGCCGGACCCCCACGCCCGCCGCAACGCCCGAGGGTTCACCTCCTGTTCCCGTTCGCCCCGGCGGACTCCCGGCCTCCCGCGACTGCTCGCCGATTCCGCATCACCTCGCCGATCGCAACCAGCGAGCTGATGCGGGATCGGCGAGCCGTCGCCCGCGTGACGGTGGGTCCGCGTCCGGCCTGCGGCGGGTCCCGGGTCGGGGGCGGGGGTGGCCGATAGCGTGTCGGCGTGGACGGGGTGCAGTGGGTCGCGCTGGTCGTGGTGGTCGTCGCGACCGTCGTCGGGGTGGGCGTCTTCGCGCGCGGCGCGACGACGATCGCCCGGACGGTCCGCATCGGACGGTCGGCCCCCGGGCGGTGGCGGCCGGTCGCACCGCGCGCGCGGCGCCTGGTCGCCGAGGTGCTCGGCCACGGCAGGTTCCAGCACCGGCCGGTGGTCAAGGTCGCGCACTGGGTCGTCATGCTGTCGTTCCCGCTGCTGTTCCTCACGCTGCTCACCGGCTACGGACAGGTGGTCGACCCCGGGTTCACGCTCCCGCTCGTCGGGCACCTCTGGCCGCTGGAGTGGGCCATCGAGGCGTTCGCATGGGCCTCGCTGCTGGGCATCGCTGCGCTGTTCGTCCTGCGCCTGCGGCTCCGCCCCCGCGGCGACGACGCGCGACGCTCGCGGTTCTTCGGCTCGAACCAGGCCCAGGCGTACTTCGTCGAGGCGACCGTCGCGGTCGTCGTGCTGTGCGTGATCCTGCTGCGCGGCCTCGAGTACGCGACGGGCGACGAGTCCGCATGGCACTTCCCGCTCACCGCCTGGTTCGGCGGCTCCTGGCGCAGCGTCGAGACGGGCACGCTCGAGACCGCGACCGTCGTCGTCGCGACCGTCAAGATCGTCGTCTCGATGTCCTGGTTCGTGGTCGTGGGCCTGCAGCCGACGATGGGCGTCGCGTGGCACCGGTTCCTCGCGGTCGTCAACGTCTACGCGCGTCGCGAGCCCGACGGCCGCCCCGCCCTCGGCCCCCTGCAGCCGATCACCACCCAGCACGGCCCGGTGGACCTCGAGGGCCTGGACGACCTGCCCGACGACGCGCGCCTCGGCGTCGGCGCCATCGAGGACTTCACCTGGAAGGGCCTGCTCGACTTCTCCACCTGCACCGAGTGCGGCCGCTGCCAGGACCAGTGCCCCGCGTGGGCCACCGACAAGCCCCTGTCCCCCAAGCTCGTCACCCTCGCGCTGCGCGACCACGCCGCCGCGACGGCCCCGTACCTGCGGGCGGCCGACGAGTCGCACGCGGGCCTCGACCTCATCGGCAGCGGCGTCATCGACCCCGACGCCCTGTGGGCCTGCACCACGTGCGGCGCCTGCGTGCAGCAGTGCCCGGTCGACATCGAGCACGTGGACGCCATCGTCGACATGCGCCGCTACCAGGTGCTCATGGAGTCCGCGTTCCCCAAGGAGCTCGGCGGCGCGTTCACCAAGCTCGAGCGGCAGGGCAACCCGTGGGGGCTGCCGGCCCGGGCGCGGCTCGACTGGGCCAAGGGACTGGACTTCGAGGTGCCCGTCGTCGGCGCGGACGTGGAGTCCGCCGACGCGGTCGACTACCTGTTCTGGGTCGGCTGCGCGGGCGCCTACGAGGACCGCGCCAAGCGCACGACGAGGGCCGTCGCCGAGCTGTTGCACACGGCCGGCGTCAGCTTCGCGGTGCTGGGCGACGGCGAGGGCTGCACGGGCGACCCGGCCCGACGGGCCGGCAACGAGCTGCTCTACCAGATGCTCGCGAGCGCGAACGTGGAGGTGCTCAACGAGGTCGGCGCGAAGCGGATCGTGGTCACGTGCGCGCACTGCTTCAACACGATCGCGCGCGAGTACCCCCAGCTCGGCGGCCGGTACGAGGTGCTGCACCACACGGAGCTGCTCAACACGCTGGTCGCCGAGGGTCGGCTCCGGCCGGCCCCGCAGGAGGCCACCGACGTCACCTACCACGACCCGTGCTACCTCGGCCGGCACAACGAGATCTACTCGCCCCCGCGCGAGCTGCTCGGCTCACTGCCCGGCGTGACGATCGCCGAGATGCCCCGCAACCGGGAGCAGTCCTTCTGCTGCGGCGCGGGCGGCGCGCGCATGTGGATGGAGGAGTCGATCGGCACCCGGATCAGCACCACGCGCGCGACCGAGGCGATCGGCACGGGCGCTTCCGTGGTGGCGACCGCGTGCCCGTTCTGCACCGTGATGCTGAGCGACGGGGTCGCGGCAGCCGCGACCGAGGGGGTCGGTGTCCCCGAGGTGACCGACATCGCCCTGCTCCTGCTCGACCGCGTGCGCGAGACGTCGCCGTGATCGGCCGGCTCGACGAGGTCGTCGTCGACTGCGCGGATCCCCTCGGGCTCGCGACGTTCTGGTCGGGGGTTCTGGGCGGCACGCCTGAGCTGCGCGACCCCGACTGGTGCCGCCTGCAGGCGCCGGGATCGCCGCTGATCGCCTTCCAGCGCGTCCCCGAGGCCAAGTCGACCAAGAACCGCCTGCACCTGGACGTCCTGGTCGACGACCTCGAGGGCGCCACCGTCCAGGCCGAGTCGCTCGGCGCGACCCGCATCGGCACGCGCCACGACGACGTCGCCGGCTCGTTCCAGGTCCTGGCCGACCCCGAGGGCAACGAGTGGTGCGTGGTCAGCCCGGCCTGACCCCCGCCAGCGGGCCGGACCCACGAGGTCGGCGCGCGGCAACTGGACGCAAACAGCCGCTCTTGTGACAGGAGTCAGCTCCTGTGGCGGATTCGAGTCGACTCGAGTGCACTCTCGTCACAAGTGCGGCTATCTCGGTCGCGCGGACCGGGCCGCGGCGGCGGGGCGGGAGCGGCAGCCGGACCGGGTTCACGCCTCGTTGACGCGGCGGAGCAGCTCGACGAGGGTCGTGCGGTCCGCGTCCGAGAGCACGCTCAGCCGCTCGGCGGCACCCTGGTGCTGCTGCACCGCGACCGCCGCGAGCAGGTCGCGACCCCCGTCGGTGAGCTCGATGAGCGTCGCGCGCCGGTCGGTCGGGTCGGGGATCCGGCGGACGTGGCCGTCGGCTTCGGCCTGGTCGACCTTCGAGGTCACCGACCGCGGCGCGACGTCGAGCCGCTCGGCGATCTCGCCCAGTCGCTGCGGGGAGTCGCAGCGCGCGAGCGTCCGCAGGAATCGCAGCTGCCCCGGCGTGGTTCCCACAGAGCGCAGCAGCACGGCCGTCTCGCGCCGGACCGAGTGCAGGACACCGTAGAGCAGGTCCAGGAACTCGCCGGAGACGCCGTCGGTCGGGTGGGTGCTCACGGCCGTGAGGCTACCGAACCCCCGCCCGGTTGTGAACCAGGCACATAGTGAGTTAACCTCACCATCGGCGCAAGCCAGTTCCACCATCCCCCGGAGGCGCCCCATGTCCACCCCCCTCGGCGGCGGCGGCCCGCAGGTGATGCGCGGCTTCTTCAAGGACGGCGCGGTCACCCACCGCCGCCTCACCCGCGACACGCTGCGCCGCATCCTCGCGTTCGCCCGCCCCTACCGCTGGCAGCTCGCGCTGTTCGTCGGCCTCATCGCCGTCGAGGCGGCGGCAGGGGCCATCACGCCCCTGCTGGTCAAGAACCTCATCGACCACGGCATCGCGACGGGCGACACGCATCGCGTCGTCGTCATCGCGGCGGCCATCGCCGGGCTCGCCCTGCTCGGCGCCGGCCTGAGCGTCGCGGACCGTTACGTGTCCTCGAAGGTCGGCGAGGGCCTGATCTACGACCTGCGCACCGAGGTCTACGACCACGTGCAGCGCATGCCCCTCGCGTTCTTCAGCCGCGCACGCACCGGCGCGCTCGTGCAGCGGCTCAACGGCGACGTGCTCGGCGCGCAGCAGGCGTTCACCTCGACGCTGCAGAACGTCGTCAGCAACACGCTCACCGTGGTCTTCGTGCTCGCCGCGATGTTCTCGATGTCCTGGCAGCTGACCGCCCTGTCGCTCGTGCTGCTGCCGGCGTTCGTCCTGCCGGCCCGCTGGTTCGGCAAGCGGATCGCCGCCGTCACGCGCGAGAGCTACGAGCGCAACGCCGACGCAGCCCAGATCATGCAGGAGCGGTTCAACGTCGCCGGCGCCCACCTGGTCAAGATCTTCGGCGACCCCACCCGCGAGTCGGCCGCGTACGCCGACCAGGCCGCGCGCGTGCGCGACATCGGCGTGACCAGGGCGCTGTACGCCACGTGGTTCCGCGTCGGCCTGACCACGCTCGCGTCGATCGCCATCGCGATCATCTACGGCGCGGGCGGCGTGATGGCCATCCGCGGCGAGCTGACCGTCGGCGTCGTCGTCGCGCTGGCCGCCTACCTCGGCCGCCTCTACGGGCCGCTGACCGCGATGTCCACGATCCAGGTGGACGTGATGACCGCGCTGGTCAGCTTCGAGCGGGTGCTGGAGGTCCTCGACCTCGAGCCGACCGTGACCGACAAGCCCGACGCCGTCGACCTGCACCTGGACGTGACCCAGCGGGGCGCGGACGTCGAGCTCGCGGGCGTCGGGTTCCGCTACCCCGCGGCCGACGAGGTCTCGCTCGCCTCCCTGGAGGCCGTCGCGACCCTCAGCCACGACCCGGTCGCCGACACCCTGCACGACATCACGTTCCGGGTCCCCGCCGGGCACATGGTGGCCATCGTCGGCCCCTCCGGTGCCGGCAAGACGACCATCTCCCAGCTGGTCACGCGCATGTACGACCCGACGCGCGGCGTTGTGCGGATCGCAGGCCACGACCTGCGCGACGTCACGATGGAGTCGCTGCGCGCGACCGTCGGGGTGGTCAGCCAGGAGGCGCACCTGTTCCACGACACGATCGCGGAGAACCTGCGCCTGGCCCGCCCCGAGGCCAGCGACGCGGACCTCGAGCGCGCGCTGCGCCAGGCTCACGTCTGGACCTTGGTCGCGAGCCTGCCCGAGGGCATCGAGACCGTCGTCGGCGACCGTGGCTACCGGCTGTCCGGCGGCGAGCGTCAGCGCCTGGCGATCGCCCGGCTGCTGCTCAAGGCCCCGGACGTGGTGGTGCTCGACGAGGCCACCGCGCACCTCGACTCGGAGTCGGAGGCCGCCGTCCAGGCCGCGCTCGACGAGGCCCTCGTCGGCCGCACGTCGCTGGTCATCGCCCACCGGCTGTCGACCGTGCGCAAGGCCGACGCGATCGTCGTCGTGGAGGACGGCCGCGTCGTCCAGACCGGCACGCACGCCGAGCTCATCGCCGCGGGCGGCCTGTACTCCGAGCTGTACCGCACCCAGTTCCGCGAACCGGCCGCGGCGGCCTGACGCCTCAGTCCTGGGCGAGCTCCGCCAGGTCGTCGACCGTGTCCACGGCCACGTCGTTGTCCGCGACCGGGTCGAGGTCCCCCGAGTCGACCGTGTACATGGCCTGCACCGGGTGCAGCAGGTCGTACGGCACGCCCGGGCCGTGGTCGGCGAGGAGCAGCATGTAGTCGTCGCTGCCCTTCTCCAGGGTGACCGTCGACGCCTCGACGTACCGCACCCCGTCGTACAGCCCACCGAGCTGCGCCACCTCGATGACGTCACCGACGGCCACGTCGCCCTTGATGACCTCCTCGACCCGCACGGTCGAGATCGTCACCACGACCCCGGGGACGTCCGTCCCCTCGTCGAGCCCCGCCTGCGGGTTGAGCGACGGGTCACCCGTGGTCGACACGATCGGCTGGTCCTCCTTGACCCGCGCGCCGGTGACCTCGCCGCGCACGACGACGTCCGCGGCGTCGACGATGTCCTGCGGCGTCTCGTAGGAGGGGTAGTCGGCGTAGGAGGTCACGACCTCGGGGGCCGAGGAGCAGCCCGCGAGCGCGAGCCCGGACGCCGCGACGAGCACGAGCAGAGCCCTCATGAGTACTTCACCACTTCGCTGATGTCGTAGGACTGCGGCTTGTAGATCTTGGCGGGGTCACGGTCGTACTTCATGAGCGACGCCTTCGTGGTGGACGGGTTGTCGGCCAGCTTCAGCGCGTGGCCGAGCTCGTGCGTGCTCGTCGACAGGATCCAGGTCTTGAGGCTCGAGCCGGCCCGCGCCTCGAGGTACTGCACGTTGACCTCGACCCTGAACGTGCGGCTCGACCCGCTGCCGGTGGGCGTGTAGCGGCCGCCCCAGCTGTAGTTCCACCGGCCGGCGGTGTACGAGTTCTTCGAGGTCGACGAGCGCGTGATGTGCGTGCCGGCGCTCGTCGCGTTCCAGTAGCCGCGCGCGGTGTCCAGGTACCCGATCCACACGTCGTTGATGCTGACCGGGCGCACCGAGAAGCTCAGCGTCGACAACCCGCCGTCGTAGTAGGTCGCCGACGCGGACTGCTGCGTCGCGCCCACGGCGAGCAGTCCTACCGCCCCGATCGCGACCCCGCGCAGCACTGACCGTCGAATCATCACGAGCCCCCTCGATCCGGGCAGATCGCCCGGTCGGAACGTAGGGCCAGCGGGCCCCGGGGGTCAAGGACTCAGAGGTCGCGGGGATCCACGAGGAAGTCGGCCTCGTCGGCGATCTCCCCGCCGACGGCCTGGTGCACCGCACGCGCGACCGCGTGCATGGTCGAGGCCGCCCGACGACGGGCCACGCGGTGCTCGAGCGTCGGGCGCTCGGCCTCGAGCTCGTCGACGACGACGGGCTCCCAGTGGATCCGGTACGCCACGACCCCGCGCTGCGCCCACTCGACCGCCTGCAGGAGCGGCGGCACCTCCTCGGGCTCGCCCACCTCGACCGCGATCATGCCGTCCACCCCGAGGTCGACGAGCACCCCGAACGTCTCGACCGCCTGCGGGGTGCTGAGCATCATCTCGTCGAACGCCGCGGCCTCGGCGAGCAGCCGGCGCCGCTCCTCGGGGTCCCGCACGCCGTGCTGGTCGAGCGCCGAGCGCAGGCCACGGCCGCCCGGCTCGGTGATGCCGTGCGGGGCGTCGCCGACGCCGTGCCGGCCGGCCCCTTCGAGGGGCCCGTCCCACGCGCGGGGCGGCACCGACAGGCGGGCGCGCGGCACGGCGGACTGGACGATCGCCAGCGCCTGGTTCGGCTCGACCCACCGGTCGGTGAGCACGGTGAGGTCGATGGCGCCCTCGATGTCCGGGGCGAGGATCGTCCCGCGCCCACCCACGCGCACCGAGCCGCCGAGGCGGCGGGCGGCGTCGACGAGCCACTGCACGACGCGCTGCTCCTCGCGCACGGGCAACCCGTCGGCGAAGGCGCGGTTGATGCCGTCGCGGTCGCCGCCCGGGTAGGGCTTCTCGCCGCGCTCACGCGTGCACGCCACGTCGTACACCTGGCCGGTCGCACCGGGCAGGCCGAGCGCGACGAGGTCGTCGGGCGTGACGCCGTACGGCCCGGTCAGCGTCGAGTGCCGGGACAGCCGCAGCACGGGCGCGGCCGGTGCAGCGGTGATCCGGATGCCGAACGCGGCGGTCAGCGGCCGGCGCCCGCGCTGCGCGGGCACGTCGCCGAGCGGCTCCCAGCGGGCGGCCGCGAACCGGCTCGCGGCCAGCACCTCGACCTCCTCGGAGTCGATCCCCTCGGGCAGCGCGAGCAGGTGCCGACCCGGCAGGTGCGGGTCGTCGGTCAGGGGCAGACGAGGGAGGTCCACTCACACGTCCGTGCGGTGGAAGTTCTGCCAGGAGCGGGACGCCGTGGGGCCGCGCTGCCCCTGGTAGCGCGAGCCGTAGGCGCTCGAGCCGTAGGGGTTCTCGGCCGCCGACGACAGGCGGAAGAAGCACATCTGCCCGATCTTCATCCCGGGCCACAGCAGGATCGGCAGCGTCGCGACGTTGGACAGCTCGAGCGTCACGTGACCGCTGAAGCCGGGGTCGATGAATCCGGCCGTGGAGTGCGTGAGCAGGCCCAGGCGCCCGAGCGACGACTTGCCCTCGAGGCGCGCGGCGACGTCGTCGGGCAGCGTGACCTGCTCGTACGTCGAGCCGAGCACGAACTCACCGGGGTGCAGGACGAACGACTCGCCCTGCTCGACCTCGACGAGCCGCGTGAGCTCGGGCTGGTCCGTCGAGGGGTCGATGTAGGGGTACTTGTGGTTGTCGAACAGCCGGAAGTACCGGTCGAGGCGCACGTCGATGCTCGACGGCTGCAGCATGGCGGCGTCGTAGGGCTCGAGGGCGACGCGGCCCGACTCGAGCTCGGCCCTGATGTCACGGTCGGAGAGCAGCACGGGCCAACGGTAGCCCCGCGGCGGGGTCGGTCAGGCCCGGTCCGCGTCGTGGACCAGGAGCGCGAGCTGCGTGCGGTTCTCGAGCCCGAGCTTGAGCAGCGCGCTCGACACGTGCGCCTTCACGGTGGGGACGCTGAGGAACAGCGTCCGGGCCACGCCCGTGTTGCTCTCCCCCCGAGCGACGGCCCGCACGACGTCCTGCTCCCGCGGGGTGAGCAACGCCAGCGCCGCTCGCGCCCGCTCGCGCTCGCCCCCGGCCCGGGCAGCGGCGTCCATGAGGTGACGGGCCACCTGCGGAGACAGGACCGGCTCGCCCGCGGCCGCGGCCAGCACCGCGGCGACGATGCGGGCCGGCTCGGCGTCCTTGAGCAGGTAGCCCGCGGCCCCGGCGCGCAGCGCGCCCTCGATCTCGGGAGCGGTGTCGAACGTGGTCAGCACGACGACGGCCGGCGGGTCGGTGCGGGAGCGGACGACCCGGGTCGCGGCGACACCGTCCGTGCCCGGCATGCGCAGGTCCATGAGGACGACGTCCGCGCGGTGGGCGTCGAGCGCGGCCGGCACCTGCGAGCCGTCCGCCGCCGCGCCGACGACGACGATCGCGCCCTGCTCGGCGCCGTCGAGCATGAGCGTGAGGCCGGCCCGGACGAGGGCGTCGTCGTCCACGACGAGCACGCGGACGCTCATGCCGGGATCCAGGCGGACAGGACCCAGCCGTCGTTCGTCGGCGTCGCGGACAGCGCTCCGCCCAGCAGCTCGACGCGCTCGCGCAGCCCGACGAGCCCCACCCCTGCCCCCGCGCTGTGGCCGCCCGCGCGCCCACCACGGTCGAGCACCTCGACCTCGATCCCGTTCTCGCGCTGGTCGACGTGGATCCGGACCGCGGCGCCGGGTGCGTGCCGGAGCGCGTTGGTCAGCCCCTCCTGCGCGACCCGGTAGGCGGCGAGGTCGACGGCGGGCGGCAGCCCGTACGCCCACAGCCGCAGGTCGACGTCGATCCCCGCGGCGCGCGACTCGGCGACGAGCGCTGGCAGGTCCGCGAGGCCCGGCGCCGGCCGCAGCTCGTCGGGCTGCTCGCGCAGCACACCGATGACCGCCCGCAGGTCCTCGAGCGCCTCGCCCGCCCCCGCGCGGACCACGCCCGCCGCGGCGGCGACCTGCTCCGGACTCAGGTCCGGCCGGTACTCGAGCGCGCCCGCGGTGGTCGCCAGCAGCGAGAGCCGGTGCGCGAGCGAGTCGTGCATCTCCCGGGCGATGCGCGTGCGCTCGGCGACCCGCGCCTCCTCGACCCGGCTCGCCTGCTCGCGCTCGGCGCGCTGGGCCCGCTCGCGCCACAGCTGCACCGCGGTCGCCCGCGCGCGGCCGTACGCACCCCAGCCGAGCAGCGCCGCGTGCACCGCGACGTCGCACACCAGCCACCACCCGTAGGGCATGCCGATCGGCAGCCACAGGCCCTGGATCGCGTGCCCGACGACGCTCGCGAGAGCGACCGGGACCGCGGTGCGCAGCGGGAACCACCGCGCGGCGACCAGCGTCCCGGCCGTCGCCGCCGGCGTCGCGGCGGGGCTCACCGCGGCGAGCGCCCCGAGCAGCACGCCGGCCAGCAGCGGCCGGGACGTGACCATGAGCAGCACCGCGAGCGCCGCGAGCCCGGCCAGCGCGTCGAGCACCCACGGGATGGTCCGCGTGCCGTCGGACCCCGCGGCCCACACCGTCAGCGCGGTGACCAGTGTCAGCACGGCGAGGGCCGGCGCGAGCACGCGGCCGAGGCGCGGCGGGGGGCAGTCGATGTCCATGGCCCCGAGCGTAGGAACTGCAGCGCCGCTGGGCGACCGACCAAAGGAGGGGGTGCGGGGACCGCCTGGCCGAGGCGGCCGACCGCGCCGGGGCGGGAGCGTCGGAGCACCGCACCACCCCGTCAACGAAAGGAGGGACGCCATGCGCCCCGTCCACGTCCCCGTCTGGTCCGTCGTCCTCGCCGCCCCGATCGCCGCGCTCGCCGTCTGGGTGGTCGCCGTCCCGATCGCCGGCGTCGAGCTGGCCGTGCCCGGTGCGGGCGACGGCTCCACGGTCGGCCCCGCCGCGGTCGTCCTGTTCGCGGCACTCGTCGTCCTGGTCGCCTGGCCCGTGCGCACGTGGTTCGCCCGACGCGCCGACCGTGCGCAGCTCGATCCCTGCGCCGCCCCGGTCGGATGGCGCGTGACCTGCGCGGTCGTCCTGGCGATCTCGCTCCTCGGCCCCCTCGGCGCGCTGGACGCCGGTGCGGTCATCGCCCTGTCCGTCATGCACGGGGTCGTCGGCGCGGTCATCGTCACCGGCCTCGACCCCCGCCACGCGCGCCGCACCGGCGTGCCCTCGCGCGTGCCGGCCGGCGCCGAGACCCCGACCAGGTGACGTGACGGCCCACGGACGGGGGGCTATGCTCTCGTCCGTGGGCTGCGTGGGAGCGATCCCACACCACTGATATCCACGCCGTCCCCGCGGCGAGGAACCGGCACAGCGGCCGGGACCGCCGGGGGAAGTGCGTGATCCTGACGAGCACGCGAGGGGCTTCACCAATGCGCTACGGGTACTTCGACGACGACGCACGTGAGTACGTCGTCACCACCCCGCACACGCCGTACCCGTGGATCAACTACCTGGGGTCGGAGAAGTTCTTCTCGCTCGTGTCCCACCAGGCCGGTGGCTACTCGTTCTACCGGGACGCGAAGATGCGCCGCCTCACGCGCTACCGCTACAACAACATCCCCGCCGACGCGGGCGGCCGCTACCTCTACGTGCACGACGAGGGCGACGTCTGGACCCCGTCCTGGCTGCCGGTCAAGGCAGACCTCGACCACTTCGAGGCGCGCCACGGCCTGGGCTACTCGCGCATCACGGGCACCCGCGGCGGCCTCAAGGTCGACACGCTGTTCTTCGTCCCGCTGGGCGAGGACGCCGAGATCCAGCGCGTGACCGTCACGAACGAGTCGGACGCCGAGAAGACGGTCACCCTCTTCTCGTTCGTCGAGTTCTGCCTGTGGAACGCGCAGGACGACCAGACGAACTACCAGCGGAACCTGTCGATCGGCGAGGTCGAGATCGAGCAGGAGGGCCCCCACGGCTCCGCGATCTACCACCGCACGGAGTACCGCGAGCGCCGCGACCACTACGCGGTGTTCGGCGTGAACACGCCCGCCGACGGCTTCGACACCGACCGCGACACGTTCGTCGGCCAGTACAACGGCCTCGGCGAGGCCGCCGTGCCGCGCTCGGGTGTCTCGGCCAACTCGGTCGCCTCGGGCTGGTACCCGATCGGCTCGCACTCGGTGAAGCTCACGCTCGCGCCGGGCGAGTCCCGCGACCTCGTCTACACCCTCGGCTACGTCGAGAACCCCGACGAGGAGAAGTGGGCCGACGACGACCACCAGCTGATCAACCGGCAGCGCGCGCACGACCTGCTGGGCCGGTTCGCCACCGCGGAGCAGGCCGACGCGGCGTTCGAGGCGCTGCGCGCCCACTGGACCGGCCTGCTGTCGACCTACTCGGTGCGGTCGACCGACGAGAAGCTCGACCGCATGGTCAACGTGTGGAACCAGTACCAGTGCATGGTCACGTTCAACATGTCCCGCTCGGCCTCGTTCTTCGAGACCGGCATCGGCCGCGGCATGGGCTTCCGCGACTCCAACCAGGACCTGCTCGGCTTCGTGCACCTCATCCCCGAGCGTGCGCGTGAGCGGATCATCGACATCGCCTCGACGCAGTTCGCGGACGGCTCGGCGTACCACCAGTACCAGCCGCTGACGAAGCGCGGGAACAACGACATCGGCTCCGGCTTCAACGACGACCCGCTGTGGCTGATCGCCGGCGTGGCCGCCTACGTCAAGGAGACCGGCGACTTCTCGATCCTCGACGAGCCCGTGCCGTTCGACAACGAGCCCGGCTCCGAGGTCCCGCTGTTCGAGCACCTCACGCGCTCCTTCGAGTTCACCGTCGAGAACCGCGGGCCGCACGGCCTGCCGCTCATCGGCCGCGCGGACTGGAACGACTGCCTCAACCTCAACTGCTTCTCCACCACGCCCGGTGAGTCGTTCCAGACCACGGAGAACCAGGCCGGCGGCGCCGCGGAGTCGGTGTTCATCGCCGCGCAGTTCGTCCTCTACGGCCAGCAGTACGCCGACCTCGCCGCGCGCCGCGGCCTGGCGGACGTCTCCTCGCGCGCCTCCGAGCTCGTCGAGGAGATGCGCACCGCCGTGCTCAAGGACGGCTGGGACGGCCAGTGGTTCCTGCGCGCGTACGACTACTACGGCACGCCCGTCGGCACCGACGCGGACCCCGAGGGCAAGATCTGGATCGAGCCGCAGGGCTTCGCGACGATGGCGGGCATCGGGCTCGAGTCCGGTGCGGCCGAGCAGGCGCTCGACTCGGTCGGCGAGCTGCTCGCGACCGACCACGGCATGGTGCTGCAGTACCCGGCGTACACGACCTACCAGGTGCAGCTCGGCGAGGTCTCGACCTACCCGCCCGGCTACAAGGAGAACGGTGGCATCTTCTGCCACAACAACCCCTGGGTGATCATCGGCGAGACCGTGCTCGGCCGCGGCGAGCGCGCGTTCGACTACTACAAGCGGATCACGCCGGCCTACCGCGAGGACATCTCCGAGGTCCACAAGCTCGAGCCGTACGTGTACGCGCAGATGATCGCGGGCAAGGAGGCCGTCCGCCACGGCGAGGCCAAGAACTCCTGGCTGACCGGCACCGCGGCGTGGAACTTCGTCGCCGTCTCCCAGCACCTGCTGGGCGTGCGGACCGACTACGACGGCCTCGTCGTCGACCCGCAGATCGGTCCGGACGTCCCGACGTTCACGGTCACGCGCGTCGCCCGCGGCGCGACGTACGAGATCTCGGTGACCAACTCCGGCGCGCAGGGCTCGCGCGGTGCGCTCGTCGTCGACGGGACGCCCATCGAGGGCAACACCGTCCCGTACGCGCCCGCCGGTTCCACGGTCCGGGTCGAGGTCACCCTCTGACCGCACGAGCGGTCGGTGGGCAGGGGGAGGTGACGCACGGATGACGCTGCTCGAGGCGCCGTCGACCGTGCGCGCCCCCGCACCCACCGACCCTCGCGTCACCACCCTGCGCAGCGGGACGTGGGAGCTCGACGTCGCCCCCCGCTCGGGGGCGGCCCTCACCGGCGGCCGCATCCGCACGGCGGACGGGGTGTGGCGCGACCTGCTGCGCCCCACCCGCCGCAGCGGCATCGGCGACCCCGAGAAGTGCGCGAGCTTCCCGATGGTGCCGTGGTCCAACCGGCTCCGCGAGGGCGTGCTCTCGTTCGGCGGTCGGACCTGGCAGCTGCAGCGCAACGGCGCCGACGGCACCGCGATCCACGGTGCCGTGCGGTACTCGGCATGGTCGGTCGTCGACCAGTCGGAGTCGTCGATCGACCTGGAGCTCGAGACGTCGTCGCTGACCGGCGTGAACTTCCCCTGGCGGTTCGCCTCGCGCATCCGCTACGCGCTGGACGGCGACGCGCTCACGGTGACGACGTCGGTCCGCAACATCGACACCTCCTCGTTCCCCGCCGGGTTCGGGCACCATCCCTACCTGCAGCGCTCGCTGCACCCCGCGCACGAGCAGACGCCCATCTGCCCTCCCGGGCAGCCCGTCGTGCACATCCCCTCCGGCCGGGGCTACCCGCTCGACCACGGGATCGCGACCGGCGCCGCGGGCGCGGTGCCCACCCGGGCGGACTTCAGCACGCCGCGCGCACTGGGCAGCGCCTTCATCGACGACGTGCTGCGCGACTGGCGCGACGTGCGGATCTCGTACCCCGAGGCGGGCGTGACCCTCGACGTGCGGGCCGACCCGATCTACGAGCACCTCGTCGTCTACGCGCCCCGTCGGCGTGCGTGCTTCGCGATCGAGCCGGCGACCAACGTCAACGGCGGCTTCGCGCTGCACGGTGCGGGCGTTCCCGGGACGGGCGTGTTCGTGCTCGAGCCGGGCGAGGAGCGCACGGGCGCCTTCACGTTCCGCGTCTCGGTGTAGCCCCAGGCATCTAAGCCGCTGACCTGCGGGTCTGCAGATTTCGCCCGCCGTTCACGCACAGCCGATCCCCAGGTCGCGCCCGTTCCGTGTCACCATGTCGGGGTTCAGGACCACTACCCAGGGGGACTCTCCGCCATGCGTGCTCGCCGTTCCACCGTCCTCGTCGCCGCCGCCGTCGCGGCGACGCTGTCTCTCGCCGGCTGTTCGGGCGCGTCCGACGACGCGTCGTCGAAGCCTTCCGGGGCCTCGTCCGCCTCCGCGCCCGCGGACGACACCTCGGACGAGTCCGCCTCCGGCGAGCTGACCGCCGACAACTTCATGGAGACCGTCGCCGGCTCCATGGCGGACGACGCGAGCTACCACACCGTGATGAAGACCTCCGCCAACGGCACGGTCGCGATGACCGCCGAGGGCGACGCCGCGGTCGACGACGACGACATCGCGATGGCCATGACGATGAGCTCGCAGGGCATGGACATGGAGGTCCGCGTCCTGGACGGGATCTGGTACATGAACCTCGGCGAGCTCACGCAGGACAAGTTCATCAAGGTCGACCCGAGCGACGACTCGAACGAGATGGCGAAGAGCTTCGCCGGCGTCACCGACCAGATGGACCCGTCGGCCTCGGTCAAGGCCATGGAGGACGCCGTGGTCAGCGTCAAGAAGTCGGGCGCTCCCGAGAAGCTCGACGGCGTCGACGCCCAGCCGTACGAGGTCGTCGTGGACACGACGAAGATCACCGGCGCGATGGCCGACACGATCAAGGCCGCGGGCGACGCCATCCCGGCGACGTTCACCTACACGTACTGGATCGGCCCGGACAACAAGCCGCGCAAGATGGTCATGGACCAGGCCGGCACGACGACCGAGATGACGATGACCGACTGGGGCAAGAAGGTCACCATCGAGGCGCCCTCGGCGGCCCAGATCACCGAGATGCCGACGTCCTGACGTCAGCTCCCCGCCGGCCCGTCCCCGCTCCGGGGGCGGGCCGTCGGCGTCTCACCCGAGCGCGAGCCCGAGGGTCAGCCCCCAGGCGTGCTCCTCGAGGGTCACGAACCCGACGCGGTGGTAGAACGCGATCGCACCGGGGTTGTCCTTGGACACGCCCAGGTGCAGGCCAGGCACGCCGCGGGCCCGCAGGGCGTCGGCCAGCGTCTCGATGAGCGCCCGCCCGAGCCCCTGCCCCTGCAGCCGCGGCAGCAGGTCGATGTGCATGTGCGCGGGGTACTCGGCGTAGACGGGGTCCTCGGTCGGCCACGTCTCGTGGAAGCGCGCGACGAGCACGTGGTCCTCGGTGCCGTCGTGCGGGTCCTCGACCAGCGGGTACTGCGCGCGCAGCACCGGCCACCAGTGCTCCTCGCGCCACCGCTCGAACCCCGCCGAGTCCGCCGTCGCGACGATGTAGCCCGCCACCCCCTGCTCGTCGGCCACGACGAACGTCATGCCCGGATCGGCGACCGGGTAGGGGCCGGCGTACAGGTGGGACAGCAGGTCGGGGTTCGCGTACAGGTGCGACGAGTCCCCGCCGGCGTGCCCGGTGAGCAGGCAGATGCGGTAGATCGCACCGAGGTCGGAGGGGTGGAACGGGCGGATCGATCGGGGCACGCTCGACCTTCTCACATGCGGAGTTCGCCGGTCGCGACGGTCCGGGTATGCTGTCCGGGCCGACGACGGCAGGGGCCTCTGCGGGCCCCGGCCGGTGGTCGTGCGGGTGTAGTTCAGTGGCAGAACTTCAGCTTCCCAAGCTGATAGCGCGGGTTCGATTCCCGTCACCCGCTCCCTTCATCCCCACTGCTGCGGCGGCGCCCCCAGACGCGAGGGCAACCTCGTCGTCGCGTCCCCGTGCGCCGAGGCGACCTGGCGCGGCGTGACGAACAGCGCGGTGGTCAGGTCCGCACCCCGCAGGTCCGCACCCCGCAGGTCGGCCCCGAGCAGGTCGGCCTCGCGCAGGTCCGCGCCGCGCAGGTCCGCACCCAGCAGGCTCGCACCGCGCAGGGTGGCCCCGCGCAGCTCGGTGAGCCGCCGGCCGGCCAGGTCGGCGCGGCGGTGCTGCGGTCCGCCGCCGCCGACCAGCGCGACGACCTCGTCGAGCGCGGGCTGCACGAGGGCGGGCAGCGCCAGCACGTCCACCGCCCGCAGTGCCGCACTGCTGGACATGAGGGCGTCGAGCTCGTCGGCCAGCGCTTGCAGCCTCGCCTGCACCGGCCCCGCGGCCACCCGCTCGAGCCCTTCGCTGACGTACCAGAGCAGCTCGTGCACGCTCTGCGCGGCCCAGAAGTCCGCGAACATGGGCTCCGCGACCGCCGGCCCCTCACGCCAGCTGCGACCGCCGTACAGCTCCTGCGTGACGCGCTGCCCGGCGCCGAAGCAGTCGTACGTCGTGCAGCCGGACATCCCGCTCGTCCGCAGCCGCGCGTGGATGGCGCACCGGTGGTCGTCCTGCAGGTTGCGGCACGGCGTGCCGAAGTCGCGGTCGAACGCGAACTCCGACGAGCGGCTGAACGACGACGCCACGCAGCACAGCCCGACGCAGCGCGAGCAGTCGGCGCGCAGCTCGATCGGGAGTGCGGTCACGGGTCGAGGCTATGCCGTGGTCCCCTCGTACAGGGCGAGCTGGTTACCCTCGGAGTCCGTAAACGAGGCCCACCAGCTGGTGGGCGAGATCTCCTGCTTCGGCGTGACCACCGTGCCGCCCAGCTCCACCGCCTTGGCGAGGGTCTCCTCGATCGAGTCGACCTCGACGTAGCTGCGGGGGGTCGTGAGCACGTCGTCGCGCGGGCTGATCCCGCCGCCGCTGATCGTGTTGGGTGCCGTCCACATGGGGTAGCCCTCGTAGCCGGGGTACTCCTTGATGTCCCAGCCGAACAGCTCTCGGTAGAAGGCTGTGGCGCGGGGGATGTCGTCGGCCGGGATGTCGATGTGCGTGATGTCGCCGTGAGCCATGTCCGTGCTCCTCGATGAGCGGGTGTCGACACCGGCAGCGTAGGACCGTGCGCGCGAGCCGTACAGGGAGCGCGCACCCCGCCGCCGGTCGACACTGTCGCCATGAGCAGCAGACGGGTGGTCGTGCACGGCTCGGTCCAGGGCGTCGGGTTCCGCTGGTCGGCACGCGCGGAGGCGGAGCGGCTGGGCGTGCGCGGCTGGGTGCGCAACGAGGACGACGGCAGCGTGGAGGCGTTCCTCACCGGCGCCGACGAGGCCGTCGAGGAGCTGGTCGCGTGGTTCCGCGCCGGCCCGCCCGGGGCGGTCGTGACGTCGACCGACGTGCAGGCCGCCGAGGGCGAGGGCGCGGAAGGCTTCTCGATCCGGCACTGACGCGACCGTTGACCCGCGCACCGCCGGGGAGAACACTCGCCCCATGACCCGCGGCGGGACGTCCGGCGACTACCCCGAGCTGCTCGACCTGGCGCAACGCCGCGCAGTCGAGTGGCTCACGGGCATGCCGGAACGGCCGATCCCCGCCGCCGCGAGCATCCCCGAGGTGATCGAGGCGCTCGGCCCGCACCTGCCCGACGAGCCGCAGGACCCGCGCGACGTGGTCGCCCGGCTGGTCGAGGCCGTCGAGCCCGGGCTGCTCGCGAGCCAGTCGCCCCGGTTCTACGGCTGGGTGATCGGTGGGACGTACCCGGTGTCGCTGGCCGCGGACTGGCTGGTCGGCGCGTGGGACCAGAACGCCGCGATGCGCACGCCGATGCCCGGCACGGCCGCCGTCGAGGAGCTGGCCGCGGACTGGCTGCTCGACCTGCTCGGGCTGCCCGCGGGAGCGGGGGTCGGGTTCGTGACGGGCGCGACGATGGCGAACTTCGTCGGGCTGGGCGCGGGCCGCGACCGGCTGCTCGCGCGGGCCGGGTGGGACGCGGCCACGCTGGGTCTGAGCGGGGGTCCGCGGGTGCGCTGGGTCGCCGGCGCCGAGCGGCACGCGTCGGTGGACATCGCGGCGCGCTACCTGGGGCTCGGCGCCGCCGAGCTCGTGCCTGCCGACGAGCAGGGGCGCATCGACGTCGGCGCGCTGGCCGCCGCCCTCGACGGCGGCCCGACGATCGTCTGCCTCCAGGCCGGCAACCTGCACTCGGGCGCCTTCGACGACATGGCCGGGGCGATCGCCGTCGCGCACGCGGCCGGCGCGTGGGTGCACGTCGACGGGGCGTTCGGGCTGTGGGCGGCCGCGTCACCGAGCCTCGCGCACCTGACCAGCGGGTACGCGGCGGCGGACTCCTGGGCGACCGACGCGCACAAGACGCTCAACACGCCCTACGACTGCGGGCTCGCGATCGTCGCCGACCAGGCGGCCGCGCGCGCGTCGTTCGGCAGCAGCGCCGCGTACCTGCCGGCCGCCGCGACGGGCCACGACCCGCACGAGCACGTCCCGGAGATGTCCCGGCGCGCTCGCGGCGTCCCGGTGTGGGCGGTGCTGGCCACGCTCGGGCGCTCCGGGGTCGCCGCCCTCGTCGACGGGCTGCACGCCTCGGCGGTGGACCTGGCCACGCAGCTGGCGGCGTTGCCCGGGATCGAGGTCGTCAACGACGTCGTCTACACCCAGGTCTGCATCGCGCTGCCCGACGACGACGAGACGACCGCCCTCGCGGCCCGGATCCGGGACGACGGCGTCGCGTACGCCTACCCCTCGCGCTGGCGGGACCGCGCCGTGGTCCGCTTCTCCGTGAGCAACTTCCAGACAGACACGGCCGCAGTCACCGCCACGGTCGACGCCGTCCGCCGCGCGCTGGCCGGCGACGACGGACGCTAACGCCTGTAACGAAGCAGTAACGATCCAAGATCAGGTAAAAGTGCAGGTCAGCGGGCACGCCGCCGCGGCACCCCGGCGGGACATTCCCGGACAGACCCGGCATCGCAGGTTTGGTCAGGCAACGATCCAGGGGCAGGGTGGGCGGCGACCAGATCGACGACCGGCTGGTCCGGAACCTCGTGCGCAGCCCGAGTCGGAGCACCCGCTCCCGAGCTCGGCGCAGCGGACCGCCCCCGCGGCGGTGCAGCGTTCCGACGCAATCACCGCGCGACCCTGACGGGCCTGGTGCGGTGCGGCCGGTCGGTGCGCGCCAGACCCTCGTCCCGGGCAGGACGGTCCCCTCGGGGGACCGCTTCGAGCCCGTGCCGCGGCGTTCCCGGTGCGCCGCTGACAGACGGGATGAACGTGACAGGACTGCGCGCCGAGGGCGTGTACAAGGTGTTCGGCCGGCGGCCGGGCGAGGCCGTCAAGCGGCTCCGGGCCGGCGTGAGCCGCGACGAGGTGCGGCAGTGGGGGACTGCGGCCGTCATCGACGCGAGCTTCGAGGTGCGCTCGGGCGAGACGTTCGTCGTCATGGGGCTGTCGGGGTCGGGCAAGTCGACGCTGATCCGGATGCTCAACGGGCTCTGGCGGCCGACGGCCGGGCAGATCTGGCTCGGCGACGACGACCTGTCGGCCGTGAGCAGCGCACAGCTGCGCGAGCTGCGCCGGCGCCGCGTGAGCATGGTGTTCCAGCACTTCGCCCTGCTCCCGCACCGCACGGTGATCGACAACGCCGCCTACCCGCTGGAGATCCAGGGCGTGGACCGCGGTGAGCGGCGGCGCCGGGCCGGCGAGGCGCTCGAGCTCGTCGGGCTCGGTCAGTGGGCCGACTCGCTGCCGTCCCAGCTCTCGGGCGGCATGCGCCAGCGCGTCGGCCTGGCTCGAGCCCTGGCCGCCGACACCGACGTGCTGCTGATGGACGAGGCGTTCTCGGCGCTCGACCCGTTGATCCGCCGCGAGATGCAGGACCAGCTCCTCGAGCTCCAGCAGACGCTCGGCAAGACCATCGTGTTCATCACGCACGACCTCAACGAGGCGATGTACCTCGGCGACCGCATCGCGGTGATGCGCGACGGGCGCATCGTCCAGGTCGGCACGAGCGAGCAGATCCTGTCCGAGCCCGCCAACGACTACGTCGCGCAGTTCGTCGCCGACGTGGACCGCACGCGCGTGCTCACCGCCGGCTCGGTGATGCGCCGCCCGGCCGCGGTCGTCCAGCTCTCGGGAGGCCCGCGGCTCGCCCTGCGCACGATGCGCGACCACCAGGTGGCGGCCGCGTACGTCGTCGACCGCACGCGGGTGCTGCGCGGCGTGGTCCGCGACGCCGACGCCGTCGCGGCCGTGCGGGCCGGGAAGGTCGAGACCCTCGACTCCCTGCTCGACGTCTCCGTGCCGACGGTGTCGGTGGACACCCCGCTCGCGGAGGTCTTCGCACCGTCCGCCGAGACGCCCCTGCCCCTCCCGGTCACCGACGACGCGGGGCGCCTCGTCGGCGTCGTACCGCGCGTGACGCTCCTCGAGGCGATGGTCCCGCCCGGGGTGACGACCGGTGAGACGCCCGTCGTGCCCGTCGACGACATGGAGGTGGCCCGATGAGCGCGCAGGCTGCGACCGATCTCGTCCCCCGCCTGCCCCTGGGCAGTGCGGTCGAGTCGGCGGTCGACTGGGTCACGACCACGTTCCGCGACGTGTTCGACCACGTCCGCTCCGTGATCGAGTGGTGCTACGAGCTCCTCCAGCACGTGCTCGCCGGGCCGCCGTTCTGGATGGTGGCGCTGCTGCTCGCGGCACTGGCCTACGCGGTCAAGGGCTGGCGCCTCGCGGTCGGCTCCCTCGTCGGCTTCGTCGTCATCGCGGGCGTCGACCAGTGGGAGAACGCGATGGACACGCTCGCGCTCGTCCTGCTCGCGAGCCTCGTCGCGCTCGCCCTGGCCGTGCCCGTGGGCATCTGGTCGGCGCGCAACGACCACGTCTCCCGGGTCGTGCGGCCGGTCCTCGACTTCATGCAGACCATGCCCGCCTTCGTCTACCTGATCCCGACCGTGGTCATCTTCCACGTGGGCGTGGTGCCCGGCCTCGTCGCCACCGTCATCTTCGCGATGGCGCCCGGCGTCCGCTTCACCGAGCTCGGCATCCGGCAGGTCGACGGCGAGGTCGTCGAGGCGGGCCACGCGTTCGGCTCCAGCGAGGGCCGCATCCTGCGGCAGATCCAGCTGCCGCTCGCCATGCCGACGATCATGGCCGGCGTCAACCAGGTGATCATGCTCGCCCTGTCGATGGTGGTCATCTCCGGGATGGTCGGCGCGGGCGGCCTCGGCCGCGACGTCGTGTCCTCGCTGCAGCGTGTCGACGTCTCGCTCGGCTTCGAGGCCGGGCTGGCCGTCGTCGTGCTCGCCATGTTCCTCGACCGTGTGACCGCTGCCCTCGGCAGCCGTTCCAAGGTCGCCCAGGCCCTCGCACTGTCGAAGGCCTGACATCCCCACCCCAGGTACCCGGCACCGGGCCGGGACCGCACGGAAGGAAACGATGCACCACAGCATTCGCAAGCATCACCGCGTCGCAGCACTCGCGGCAGCAGCCGGGCTCGCGCTCACGCTCGCCGCCTGCTCGTCCGACTCGTCCGACTCGCCCGACCAGGGCTCGTCCTCCGACGGGCGCCTGGACAACGGCGATCTCTCGACGGTCTCGATCGGGATCCACTCGGGCTGGGACGAGGGCATCGCCGTCTCCCACCTGTTCAAGGTGGTCCTGGAGGACGAGGGGTACACCGTGAAGACGGACGAGGCGGAGGCCGGCCTGGTCTTCGCCGGCCTCGCCGGCGGTGACTTCGACGTCAACTTCGACATGTGGCTCCCGTCGACGCACGAGGACTACGACAAGAAGTACGGCGACCGGCTCGAGAAGCTGGGCCACTGGTACGACGACGCGAAGCTGACCATCGCCGTGAACGAGGACGCGCCGATCTCCTCGCTCGACGAGCTGGCCGAGCACGCCGACGAGTTCGGCAACCGGATCGTCGGCATCGAGTCCGGCGCCGGCCTCACGCGCATCACGCAGGACGAGGCGATCCCCGCCTACGGCCTCGACGACATGGACTTCCTCATCTCGTCGACCCCGGCGATGCTCGCCGAGGTCAAGGGCGCGACGGCGGCAGGCTCGAACATCGCCGTCACGCTGTGGCGGCCGCACTGGGCCTACGACGAGTACCCGATCAAGGACCTCGCCGACCCGAAGGGGGCCATGGGCGACGCCGAGCAGATCTACTCGGTCGGCCGGCAGGGCTTCAGCGACGACTTCCCCACGCTGGGCTCGTGGATCAAGAGCTTCGGCCTGGACGACGAGCAGCTGTTCTCCCTCGAGAACCTCATGTTCAACGAGGGTGAGGGCAAGGACCTCGACGGTGCCGCTCGCACGTGGCTCGAGGAGAACCCGACGTTCGTCGACGACCTCAAGGCCGACGCGACGGCCTGATGACGGCGCGGCCCGGAGGCCCCTCGGCGTGACCGAGGGGCCTCCGGCGTCGCCCCGTGACGCCTGTGTTCAGCGTTGCTCGCACAGAGCAGCATCAACGCTGAACGGAGGCGCCTCCCGGCCCCGTCGCGATGAGGCAGGCGAACCACGTCACAGCGCAGGGGGCTGACAACCGTGTCAGCGATGCAGCACGCTGAGGCATGGCCCCTGCGACCCCGCCCCCCGCGCACGGCACCCCCTCCGACACGGGATCTCGTTCCAGCTTCCCGCCCATCGCGAGCTACGCGTTCCTGTCCGACTGCGAGTCCAACTGCCTGATCTCCCCCGCCGGCGCGGTCGAGTGGATGTGCGTGCCGCGCCCGGACTCGCCGAGCATCTTCGCCGCGAACCTGGACCGCAGCGCCGGCTCGTTCCGCGTGGGCCCGCACGGCATCCGGGTGCCGACCGCCCGGCGCTACCTGCCCGGCACCCTCGTGCTCGAGACGACGTGGCAGACCCCCACCGGGTGGCTGATCGTGCGGGACGCGATGGTCATGGGGCCGTGGCACAACGAGCAGGAACGCTCGGCCACCCACCGCAGGACCCCCACCGACGACGATGCCGAGCACATCCTGCTGCGCACCATCACGTGCGTCAGCGGCACGGTCGATCTCGAGGTCACCTGCGCGCCCGCGCCGGACTACGGCCGGACCGATGCGCGCTGGGACTACACCGGCGGCGGCTACAAGGAGATCCAGGCCGTGCCCGACCCCGAGGTCGGCGGGCCCACCCTCCGGCTCACGTCCAGCCTGCGGCTCGGCATCGACGGGCGCACCGCCTCGGCGCGCACGCGGATGACGAACGGCGACAAGGCCTACGTCGCGCTGTCGTGGTCACCGCTGCCCGCGCCGTCGACGTGGGACGAGGCCGCGGACATGCTCTGGCGCACGCAGGAGTTCTGGCGCGAGTGGATCACGCAGGGCGTCTTCCCGGACCACCCGTGGCGTACCTACCTGCAGCGCAGCGCGCTCACGCTCAAGGGCCTGACCTACGCGCCGACGGGCGCACTGCTGGCCGCCGCGACGACGAGCCTGCCCGAGACGCCGGGCGGCGAGCGCAACTGGGACTACCGCTACGCCTGGATCCGCGACTCGACCTTCGCCCTGTGGGGGCTGTACACGCTCGGCCTGGACCGGGAGGCGAACGACTTCTTCGCGTTCATCCACGACGTCTGCCGGGACAACAAGAACCTGCAGATCATGTACGGCGTCGGCGGTGAGGACACGCTGGAGGAGCACGAGCTCAACCACCTGACCGGCTACGAGGGCGCGAGCCCGGTGCGGATCGGCAACGGCGCGTACGACCAGCGCCAGCACGACGTCTGGGGCGCGGTGCTCGACTCCGTCTACCTGCACACCAAGTCGCGCGAGCAGCTGCCCGAGGCGCTGTGGCCGATCCTCAAGCGGCAGGTCGAGGAGGCCATCAAGCACTGGCACGAGCCCGACCGCGGCATCTGGGAGGTGCGCGGCGAGCCGCAGCACTTCACCTCCAGCAAGCTCATGTGCTGGGTCGCCCTGGACCGCGGCGCCCGTCTGGCGCGGATGCACGACGAGCCGGACTTCGCCGAGCAGTGGGGCAAGCTGGCCGCCGAGATCCACGCGGACATCTGCGCCAACGGCGTCGACGAGCGGGGGGTGTTCGTGCAGCGGTACGGCTCCGACGCGCTCGACGCCTCGCTGCTGCTGGTCCCGCTGCTGCGGTTCCTGCCGCCCGACGACGAGCGCGTCCGCGCGACCGTCCTGGCGATCGCGGACGAGCTCACGATCGACGGCCTCGTCCTGCGGTACCGCGTCGAGGAGACCGACGACGGCCTCTCCGGCGAGGAGGGCACGTTCACCATCTGCTCGTTCTGGCTGGTCTCGGCGCTCGTCGAGATCGGGGAGCTCGACCGCGGGCGGGCCCTGTGCGAGCGGCTGCTCTCGTTCGCCAGCACGCTCAACCTGTACGCCGAGGAGATCGAGCCGCGCTCCGGCCGGCACCTGGGCAACTTCCCGCAGGCGTTCACGCACCTGGCCCTCATCAACGCGGCGATGCACGTCATCCGCGCGGAGGAGCAGGCCGGGCACGACGGCATCCACTTCGAGCCACCGAACCGCGGCGGCTGAAACTCCGGCGGTGGGCGTCAGGCGCCCCGGATACAGTGATCCGGACGATCGGGTCGAGTCGGGCACCACGCCCGCCCCGGCCCGCCGTCGTTCCGACGACGAGGAGAACCGATGCACCGGGGCTGGGCCGCTCTCGCCATGGCGGCGCTCGTGCTCGCCTCCTCCACGGCGTGCACGTCCGACGACGCGCCGGACGGGCCGATGACGACCGCGGTGACCACCCCCGCGACGACGACCGCACCTCCGAGCCCGACGCCTACGGCGACGCCGACCGCCGCGGCGGAGGGGCCGATCGACCGGACCGACACCGACCTCGGCATCATCTTCACCGACCTGCCGGATGTCACTGGCGACGCCAAGGCCGCCGTCGACGTCTACACGCTGTACGAGGCCGACTTCTGGAAGGCGCTGACCACGGCGAAGATCCCGGCCGAGCTGCGGGCGATCACCTCTCCCGCGGTCTACACGAACGTCAAGAGCCAGGTCGACGGGAACGCCAAGGCGGGCACGACGCTGTCCGGCGCGAACCGCGTGCAGCTCGTCGACGTCAAGGCTGACGCCGACTCCGCCTCCATCGAGACCTGCCAGGTCTCGTCGGACTGGCTGTTCACGCTCAAGGACGGCAGCACCAAGACCGGGCCCGAGGCCGGCTTCGACCCGATCATCATCAAGGTCACCATGACCCACGCGGCGGGCAGCCCCTGGACCGTCGACACCTACACCGCGGGCGACGCATGCTGAACCGCGCCCTCGCCTTCTCCGTGACGCTGCTGATCGCCGGCGCCGCCACGATCGTCTCGGCCACGGGGGCGGCAGCCGACGGGTCGCTGTGCGGTCACACCGCGTGCGACACCGCCGAGGGCCACAGCTCGGGCGGCACCGTCAGCGTCACCGTGACCGGGACAGGCACGAGCACCGGCGGCTCGTACACGATCCCCGAGCAGCACCTCACCACGCCCCCGGTCTGCTACTACGACTTCCTCATGACCGGCAAGGAGTACGCCGCGGTGTGGGGGCCGGGCGGCTCGTTCACCCAGCTGCAGCACAACCTTCCGGAGGAGGACCGGTTCTCCCCGGAGCCCCATTACCAGGACCACAAGGACGACGACGAGGGCGGCTACTGGTATCCGTACTGCGACGTCCAGCGGTGGACCGGGACCACGGATGGGTACAACGCGGCCTGGAAGCAGTACTACGGCACGCACGACACCGTCTACGTCGAGGCCGACGACACCCCGCCCACCGACGTCGAGGTGCCGCCCGAGGAGCTCGCGCGCATCGCCTACAAGGCGACGACCCTGCCCGACGGCCACATCCGCTGGAACCCCAGCCGGACCGACGACGGCGCGACGTTCGTCGGGCTCGACACCTGGGTCTGGCTCGACGACCCGACCACGTCGGTCAGCGTGACGGCGACGATCCCCAGCGGCACGAGCGCGACCGTGACGGCAACGCTCGACGACATGGTCGTCGGGGCCGACGGCGCGCGCACGACGGACTGCGGAGGCCCCGGCGTCGCCTGGACCGCCGGCGCGGAGCACACCCCCTGCGCGATCACCTTCGACCGCTCGTCGGCCAACCTCCCGGTCAAGGCCGGCCACGACGAACCCACCGCGACCATGACCGCGGTGAGCACGTGGCGCGCGTCGTGGACCTCGAACCGCGATCCCGGCACGCACGACCTCGCGAACCTGACACGGACCGCGACCGCCGAGGTCCCGGTCGCGGAGATCCAGTCGGTCGTCAGCGGGAGCTGATGCCCGCCGCCCGGGAGAGCGCGCGGCCGCGGGTGCCACCCAGGCCCTGCCGGTCCGCGGTGAGCGCGACGGCCGCCAGCTCCGCGTCTCCGCCGGTGACGAGCGCGCCGAGCCGCTCCCGGAGCTGCACCAGCGGTGCGGCCCGCTCGTCGTCGAGGTCGACCACCAGGTCGTCGAGGATCGCGGTGAGACGACGCGTGACCTGCGGCTGCCCCTGCCCGAACACCGTGATCTCCAGCAGGGCGAGGTCCACGACGTCCTGCCAGGTGGCTCGGGGCACGACGACGACGCCGTCGCCCGCACGCAGCACCCGCGGACCGAGCCGGAGCACCGACGTCTCGCGCAGCACCTCCTCGATCTCGTCGAGCGACCGCACGGCCGTCGTCGGGTCGTTGACCGCCGGCGAGAGGGCGCGCAGCGCGATGTCGACGAGCAGCCGCAGCGCATAGAGCGGGTCGTGCCGCAGCGAGCGCTCGACGTCGACGACGAGGCAGCGCGCGAGGATGCCGTCCAGGCCCGGGCCGTGCACGCGTACGACGGGCGTGCCGCGCGACACCGAGTCCCCGATCTGGACCAGCACCTCGAGCCGCGAGCCCGTGCGGCGCGCGTTGCGCAGCAGCCGCCGCACGTCGATCGCCACCACCTGCCCGGTGTGCCCGCCGTAGCGCAGCTCCCGCACGGGCCGGTCGTCCTCGGCCAGCTCCTCCTCGACCACGTCGACGCGGCGCGCAGTGTGCAGCCGGCGGGCCATCCCGCCGCGGGCCGTGCGGCCCAGGTGGGAGAGGACCGCGTCGACCCGCACCCGGCTGCCGACCGAGTGCAGCAGCGCGATGAACGCGAGCAGGCTGACGAACAGCAGCAGGACGGCGATGCCGACGGTCCAGATCGCGCCGGACTCGACCTCGTCGGGCACGACGACCACGCTGAGGAACGCGTAGGCGACCGTCCCGACGAAGATCGCGAGGATGACCTGCGTCGAGCGGGCGCGCAGGAAGTAGGACACCGAGCGCGGCGAGTACTGGCTCGACCCGAACTGCAGGAGCAGCACCACGAAGGAGAACACGAACCCCGTGAAGGTCACCATCCCGCCGCCGACGGCCGTGAGGATGCCGGTCATCGCGGACGCCGAGACCAGGTCGGAGACCGGCAGCACGCCGTCGAGCAGCGCCATCTGCACCGCGACGTACGCCCCGAGCAGCACACCGATCGTGGGCAGCACCCAGAACGCCCGCTCCCACCACAGCCGCGCCCGCAGCCCGCTGAACCCCCGCATGGGCCGACCGTACCGAGCACGAGCGTGCGCGAACGGGCGACCCGCCCAGGCCGGGGGGCGTGCCGGAGGCGCGCACCTGCCCGGTCATAGGCCAGACTCCCGGGTGTGACCGACCTGCTCTCGTCCCCGCGGCCGTCCGCGGACGGGAGCCCTCCCGAGCACCGCCCGGACTGGGGCTGGCTCGCGGACCCGGCCGATGCCCCGGACCCCGCCGCGCTCGAGCGCGCGCGGGAGGACGCCGAGCGGCTCCTCGCGGACCACGGCGTCACCTACGGCGCGGACCGCCCCGAGGGCGCCGGGCCCTGGCGCCTGGACCCCGCCCCGGTCACGGTCGACGAGGCCGAGTGGTCCGACCTCGACGCGGGGCTGGTGCAGCGTGCGGAGCTGCTCGACGCCGTCCTGCAGGACGTCTACGGCGCGCGCCGGCTGCTGACCGACTCGCTTCTCCCGCCGACGTCCGTCGTCGCGCACCCCGGCTTCCTGCGGGCGGTCGACGGGCTGCGCCTGCCCGGCGGGCGCGAGCTCGTCCTCACGGCGACCGACCTGGTCCGCGACCCGGCCGGCGGCTGGCGAGCCGTCGCCGACCGCACGCAGGCGCCCTCGGGCGCCGGGTACGCGATGGAGGGGCGACGCGTCGTCTCGCAGGTGCTCGCCAACGTCTACCGGCAGGCCTCCATCCAGCGCATCGGCCCGTTCTTCCACGCGATGCGCGGCGCTCTGCGCGACGTCGCCCCCGCGCACGCCGAGCAGCCGCGCATCGTGCTGCTCACCTCTGGCCCGGCCAGCGAGACGGCGTTCGACCAGGCCTACCTCGCCTCGATGCTCGGCCTGCCGCTCGTCGAGGGCACGGACCTGCTGGTGCGCGACGGCCGCGTGTGGCTGCGTGCGCTCGACGGCCTCGAGCCCGTCGACGTGGTGCTGCGCCGCGTGGACGCCGAGTGGTGCGACCCGCTCGACCTGCGCACGGGGTCGCGGCTCGGTGTCCCCGGCCTGGTCCGCTCGCTGCGCGCCGGCAACGTGAGCGTCGTCAACCCGCTGGGCGCCTCCGTGCTGGAGAACCCCGCGCTGCTGGCCTACCTGCCGCGCCTGGCCCGCACGATCCTCGACCAGGACCTCGTGCTCCCCTCGGCCCCGACGTGGTGGGCGGGCGACCCGGCCGGCCTCTCGCACGTCCTGGCCCACCTCGACGAGCTGGTCGTCCTGCCGACCGTCCGCCGTACCGCGCCCGGCCTCATCCAGGGCTGGACCCTCGACGCCGCCGGGCGCGAGCGGCTCGCGGCGCGGATCGCGGCCGAGCCGTGGGCCTGGGCCGGGCAGGAGCCTGGCCACCGTCCCGACGGGGACGGCGGGTCCCAGTCGGCGATGCTGCGCACCTACGCGGTCGCGCACCGCGGCTCGTACGCGGTGATGGCCGGCGGGCTGGCCCGCGTGGCCGGGTCAGCCGTGGTGTCGTCGTCGTCCGGGGCCGTCGCCAAGGACGTGTGGGTGCTGTCCAGCCAGACGGAGCAGGCCGCGGAGGACACGTCCCTCGAGGTCACCAGCGGCGGTCGGCGGCAGGCCGCCGGCATCTCGCCGCGCACCGCCGAGAACCTGTGGTGGATGGGCCGCTACGCCGAGCGGGCCGAGGACCGTGCACGGCTGCTGCGCGTGGTGGTCGACCGCTGGGACGACTTCCACGCGCGCCCGCGCTCGGCCGGCGGCCGCGCGCTGTCGGTGCTGATCGGCGGCCTCGAGCCCGACGACGAGCGCACGGGCGCGAGCCTGCGCGAGCTGGCCCTCGAGGCCCGGACGGCCACGTCCGTCGCGTCCGCCCTGCGGCGGCTCGGCTCGTCGGCCGCGACCGTCCGCGACCAGCTCTCGAGCGAGACGTTCGGCCCGCTGGCCCGCATCGAGCGCGTCCTGCGCGCCGAGCGCGGCAGGCGACGGCCCGCGCCCGACGAGGCCCTCGACCTGGGCCGCCTCGACGACCCGCGCCTCGCCACCGCGGGCCTGCGGCCCGTGCTGGACCAGGTGCTCGAGGCGCTGCACGCCGTGGCCGGCATCGCCGCGGAAGGGCTCGTGCGCGACGTCGGCTGGCGGTTCCTCGACGCGGGCCGCCGCATCGAGCGCGCGCAGCACGTCGTCGGGCACCTGCAGGCGACGCTCGTCGAGCACCGCGCACCGGCCGTCGAGGGCTTCCTCGTCGACGCGGTGGTCCTCTCCCACGACTCGTCGATCACGTTCCGCCGCCGCTACACCTCGGGCGCCGGCGTCCCCGCCGTGCTCGACCTGCTGCTGCTCGACCGCACCAACCCGCGCGCGCTGGCCTTCCAGCTGGACCGGCTCACGGACGACCTCGGCACGGTGCCGGGCGCCGAGCACCTCCTGTCCGACGTCGCGGACCTGGTCGCGGAGCTCGACCCGGCGACCGTCGCGGAGGCCGACGGGCGCCGCGACCGGCTCGGCGAGGCGCTCGAGTCGATGTCGTGGCGACTGCGCTCGGCGGCCGACGAGATCCAGCGCGTGCACTTCGCCCGGCCCGGGCCGAGCCGCGCGCTCGAGGACCCGTGGGACGCGGCCGACGAGGTGGACCGCCCGTGACGCGCACCTACGACCTCGTGCACCGCACCACCTACACCTACGGCGGCCCGGTCACCGACTCCTACGGCCGCACGACGATGACGCCGCGGGACCTGCCGGGCCAGGCCGTGCTGGCCGCGGCCGTCGAGGTGGACCCCGCGCCCGCCGACACCTCGACCCACATCGACTACTACGGCAACCGGACCACGTACTACGGCGTGACCCGCGCGCACACCCGGCTCGTGGTCACCGCGCGGTCGACGATCGAGGTCAGCCGCGTCGCCGCGACGCTCGACTCGCTCCCGGCGGTCACCTGGGAGGACACCGCACGGTCGGTCGAGACGGGCGACTCCGCCGCGGCGGTCTCGCCCGACGTGCTCGTCGCGCTGCGCGAGCTGGTCCTGCCCTCCACGCACGCCGTGCCGGGCGACGAGGTGCGCGCGTGGGCGGAGCCCTCGTTCACGCCGGACCGGCCCCTCGGCGAGCTGCTCGTCGACCTCGCCCACCGCATCCGCACGGAGCTCGCCTACCGGTCGGGCTCGACCACCGTCTCGACCACGCAGGCGCAGCTGCTCGCCCAGGGCGCGGGCGTGTGCCAGGACTTCGCGCACCTGATGATCGCCGCGCTGCGGGCCCACGGGCTGCCCGCGCGCTACGTCTCGGGCTACATCGAGACGCGACCCCCGGCCGGCCGGCCGAAGCTGCGGGGGGCGGACGCCTCGCACGCGTGGGTCTCGGCCTGGGTGCCGGGCGCGGGCTGGGTGGACATCGACCCGACCAACGACCAGTTCGTCGACGACCGGTACGTGGTGCTCGGCTGGGGGCGTGACTACCAGGACGTCCCGCCGCTGCGCGGGGTCATCTTCACCGAGGGGTCGGGCTCGCGGCTCAGCGTCGCCGTGGACCTGGTGCCGGCCGGTTCCGAGCCGTTCTCCTGACGCTCAGCGGTGCGGCGTCGCGCGGTCGCGCAGCTCGTCGGACGTGACGACGAACCCGCCCGCGTCGACCACCGTCCCGCCGACCGCCCGCCACAGCGCCGCGACCACGCGCGCCATCGACGGCATGACCCGGTCGCGCGCGATGACGTGCAGGGGCGAGGGCGTCTCCGTCTCGAGCTCGCCGGGCTCGAGCGGCTCCCACGTCACGCGGTAGGCCCACGGGCCGTGCTCGCGCCAGTCGAGGCTGCCGAGCACCACGGGGCCGTTCGTCGCGCGGGACATCGTGAGCGTGACCGCGCCGTCGTAGTCGAACACGGCCGTGACGCCGAACGGCTGCGGTCCGGGATCGGCGGAGCCGTTCGGCCGGGGCAGGTCCACCGGACCGAGCCGCGCACCGGCCAGGGCGGGGCGGACGAGAGGGACCGCGTCGACCGCGGCCATGGGCTCGGCGGACCAGAGCGTGAGGGTCACGTCGGCGTTCCGGTCCGGCACGAGCGAGAGCGCACGGTCGGGCGAGACCACGAGCCCGCCGGTGCGGCGGGCCGCCGCGGTCATCCAGCCGACGGCACGGTCGCCGCCCTCGGCCAGGCCGTACACGTCGTGGTCGGGCGAGGGTGCCGGTCCGACGAGCACCCCGGCGTCACCGAGCCGCAGCCGGCCCAGCGTGGCGACGGCTGCCTCCTGCACGACCACGCCCCGGAATCGCGCGCCGGCCATCCTCGTCGCGGGTGCGCTGGCCACGGGCACGGCCTCCCAGGCCGCGGCGGCGAACCACGCGCCGGCGAGCGCGAGCACGTCCGTACCTCTCGGCAGGGCCACGACGTGCTGGCCGTCGAGCTCCGCGGGGACACCCCAGACCTGGCTCATGGCCGGACGCTAGCGAGTCAATGTTTCGGCCATGTGTGTGATCCGCTTCGTCCACCGGTCCGGCGGACTTGTCCACAGGCTTTCACCCGCAGTACCCACCGGCTGTGGACGAACCCTGTGGACAACTTCAGGCGTGCACGTCGTGCAGGTGGTGGACGACGTCGTGCAGGAAGTACTGCCCCAGCGTCTGCACCGTGAAGACCGACCCGTTCGAGCGACGGCCCGTGCGCGCCCACGCGTCGTCGGGCACGGAGTCGAACCGGTCCGCGACCACGTCGGCGGCGTCCGCGAGCTCCTCGGCGACGACCGTCGGGTCCTGCAGGTCGTAGCGGTCCGCGAGCGCCGTGGCGTCCTGGTCCCAGTTCTCGAACAGCGGGTCGACCTCGTCGAGCATGAGCGCGAGGCGGCCGTCGAAGACCCGGAAGACGTCGCGCACGTGCGCGCCGTACTCGAGCGTCGACCACGTCGTCGGGCCCGGGCGCTGGGTGGCGTCGGTGCGGTGAAGGGCCGAGACCCAGCGGGGCGTGAGGTCACGCACCGTCCCGCCGATGGCGGTCGTCTCGGCGTCGGACGCCGTGAAGCCGCACTCCGGGCAGCGCTCCTGCAGGACCCAGGTCCAGTCCTTGTCGTCGGGCTCGATGGCGGGGGCGGCGTCCGGCGTCGTCATGCCCGCACGCTATCCCGGCTAGACGACGCCCGCGGTGTGCAGCTCGCCGTACTCGTCGTCGGTCAGCAGGCGCGACCGGATGAGGAAGCGCACGCCCTCGGGGGCCTCGAGCGAGAACCCCGCACCGCGACCCTTCACGACGTCGATCGTCAGGTGCGTGTGCTTCCAGTACTCGTACTGCGCCTTGGTCATCCACACCGGCACGACCACCCCGTCGCCGAGGTCCAGGTCGCCGAGGTGCTCGTCGACGTCGCCCGTGAAGAACTCGCCGACGGGGAAGCACATGGGCGACGAGCCGTCGCAGCAGCCGCCCGACTGGTGGAACATCAGCTCGCCGTGCTGCTCGCGCAGCTGCCGCAGCAGCGTGGCGGCCGCCTCGGTGACGGCGACCCTCTCGGGGATTCCCATCGCGCTCCCTTCCTGGCCCCACCTAGCCGCACTTGTGACGGGTGTCATCCCCTGAGGCCCCGCGGAGCCTCAGGAGCGCACTCCCGTCACAAGTGCGGCTAGATCGGGCTGGTGGTCCGGCTCGGTCAGAAGAAGCCGAGCTTGGTGCCCGAGTAGCTGACCAGGAGGTTCTTGGTCTGCTGGTAGTGGTCGAGCATCATCTTGTGGTTCTCGCGGCCGACGCCCGAGCCCTTGTAGCCCCCGAACGCCGCCGCCGCCGGGTACGCGTGGTAGCAGTTCGTCCACACCCGACCGGCCTCGATGTCACGGCCCGCGCGGTAGGCGATCTCGCCCTCGCGGGACCACACGCCGGCGCCCAGCCCGTAGAGGGTGTCGTTGGCCGTGTGGATGGCGTCGGAGTAGTCGGCGAAGCTCGTGACCGCGACGACCGGCCCGAAGATCTCCTCCTGGAAGATCCGCATCGAGTTCTTGCCCTCGAAGATCGTCGGCTGCACGTAGTAGCCCTCGGCGAGGTCCCCCTCGAGCACGTTGCGCGAGCCGCCGGTCAGCACCTTGGCACCCTCGGCCCGGCCGATGTCCAGGTAGGACAGGATCTTCTCGAGCTGGTCGTTGGACGCCTGGGCGCCGATCATCGTCTCGGTGTCGAGCGGGTTGCCCTGCGTGATCGCCTCGACGCGCGCGATCGCGTCGCCGATGAAGCCGTCGTAGATCGACTCCTGGATGAG
This sequence comes from Cellulomonas sp. PhB150, assembly GCF_003755175.1. GTDB lineage: Bacteria > Actinomycetota > Actinomycetes > Actinomycetales > Cellulomonadaceae > Cellulomonas. The sequence continues at coordinate 294,838 of NZ_RKHX01000004.1, forward strand.
CGCGCGCGACGGGCACGTGCAGACCTCGCCCTGGTTGAGGGCGAACATCGCGAAGCCCTCGAGCGCCTTGTCGTAGAACGCGTCCTTCTCCCGGGCGACGTCCTCGAAGAAGATGTTCGGGCTCTTGCCGCCCAGCTCGAGCGTGACCGGGATGATGTTCTGCGACGCGTACTGCATGATCAGGCGGCCCGTGGTCGTCTCGCCGGTGAAGGCGATCTTGCGGATGCGCGGCGACGAGGCCAGCGGCTTGCCCGCCTCGACCCCGAACCCGTTGACGACGTTGATGACGCCCGGGGGGAGCAGGTCGGCGATGAGCTCCATGAGCAGCAGGATCGAGACCGGCGTCTGCTCGGCGGGCTTGAGCACCACGCAGTTGCCGGCCGCGAGGGCGGGCGCGAGCTTCCAGGTGGCCATGAGGATCGGGAAGTTCCAGGGGATGATCTGCCCGACGACGCCCAGCGGCTCGTGGAAGTGGTAGGCGATCGTGTCGCCGTCGATCTCCGAGATCGAGCCCTCCTGCGCGCGGATCGCACCCGCGAAGTAGCGGAAGTGGTCGATCGCGAGGGGCATGTCCGCGGCGAGCGTCTCCCGCACCGGCTTGCCGTTCTCCCACGTCTCGGCCACCGCGAGCATCTCGAGGTTCTGCTCCATGCGGTCCGCGATCTTGTTCAGGACCAGGGCCCGCTCGGTCGCGGACGTCTTGCCCCACGCGCGGGCCGCGCCGTGCGCCGCGTCGAGCGCGCGCTCGATGTCGTCGGCGTCGCCGCGGGCGACCTCGCAGAACGTCTTGCCGTTCACGGGTGACGGGTTCTCGAAGTACCGGCCCGCCGCGGGAGCGACGTACTCGCCGCCGATCCAGTGGTCGTAGCGGTCACGGTAGGTAGCGGGGCTGCCGGGCTGTCCCGGTGCTGCGTAGACGGTCATCGCGCCTCCTGGCAGGTCATCCGGACGACGAGGCGTCCGGGGCGCGGCACCTTTGCCGCGATCCTGCTGCACGGTAGGTCGCGGCACGTTGCACGACCGTTGCACACCTGCCGGGGCTGCCTACCGCTCCGCGCGGCGGCGCCGGAAGTCGTCCGCGATCTGCTGCGCCTGGGCGCTGACCACGCGCCGGTAGCCGTCGTACAGGCGGGCCGTGCGCCCCGAGTCGGGGTCCTCCTCGTGGGCCGTCAACCACGCCCGGCGCGCTGCGCGGACATCGTCGTCGGTGAGATGGACATGTGACTCGGTCATCTGTCCAGCGTGCGCGAGGCCCGCGATCATCGCAGTCCGGCACCCGAAGTTCACTCGTGCGGGTGACGGCGGCCGATCTCGCGGTCCAGGCGGGCGAGCTGCGCGTGCGCGTGCAGGTGGTGTGCCGAGCCGGGCACGCTCGACGAGGCGAGGGCGGCCCAGGCGGCCCAGTCGTCGGCGCCCTCGTCGGACGCCGCCCACCGTGCGAGCAGCTGCGGGTCGCGCGACGCGAGCACCGCGGCACGCAGCTCGTCGGCCAGCCGGGTGCGCACCTTCTCGACCCCCGGCGCGACGGACCGCGGCAGCACCGGCCCGGCGTACGCGGCCAGGGCCTGCGCCGTGTCACCGACGGCCAGTGCGGCGCGGACGACGTCGACGTCGGTGCGGACCGCGCGCGTCAGCCGGTAGGGCCTCGACTCGCTGAGCAGCGGCCCGACGAGCCGGCGCAGCCGGGACACCTCCGCGCGGACCGTCACGTCGGACAGCTCCGCGTCGGACAGCAGCACGGCGAGCTGGTCGCCCGTGAGGCCGGCGGGGTGCTCCGCGAGCAGGAGCAAGATCTCCGCGTGCCGTCCCCCGAGGCGGTGGGCGGAGACGTCGAGCGCCAGCGTCCCGCCCTGGCCGCCGAGGACACGCAGGGTGGGCACCGGCGGTCCGGCAGGGACCGCCGAGGTGCCCCCGACCGGCCGCGAGGCGATCGTCGCCTCGATGGCGGCGGCCGTCGCGCGCACCAGCTGCATCGCGAGCCCCGAGGCGACCACGGGGCCGCCGGTCACGTCGAGCACGCCGAGCACGTGGCCCGCGGAGTCGTGCACCGGGACGGCCGCGCAGTTCCACGGCTGGACCGGCCGCGCCCAGTGCTCGGTGCCGATGACCTGCACCTCCCGGTTGGTGGCCAGGGCCGTGCCGGGCGCGTTGGTGCCCGCGCAGTCCTCGCGCCACACCGCGCCCGCGACGAAGCCGGCGACCTCGACCTGGCGCCGCACGCGCGCGTCCCCCTCGACCCACAGCAGGCGACCGGTCTGGTCGGTGAGGGCCGCGACCCAACCGGGGTCCCGGTCGAGCAGGAGCTGGCGGACGACCGGCAGTGCGACCGACAGCGGGTGCTCGCGGCGCAGGCCCGCCAGGTCGTTCGCGCTGACGTCCACGGGCGGTGAGGACTGCTCGGGATCGACGCCGCTGCGGCGGCTGCGGCGCCACGAGTCGGCCACCACGCGGCGCACGGACCGGCCGGGCGCCTGCCCGGTCGTGACGAACTCGTCGTGTGCCGCGCTCACGGTGGCGACGCTCATCGCACCTCCTGGCCGACGTCGTCGTCGGGACCTCTTCGAGTGTAGGGACGCGTGTCCAGTTCCGGCAGGGCGGCGGCAGGTGAAGGGCCTGTGCACATCGCACGGATCACCCCGCGGGCGGTGTGGTTTTCTGACGCGACGTGCGAGGATGTCACCATGCCCAAGATCATCGGCGGATCGCTGCACGAGCACCGTGAGCAGACCCGCCAGAAGCTCTTCGCGGCGCTGTCGACCCTCATGGCCGAGCAGGGCTTCGACGCCATCACCCTCGCCGAGATCGCACAGGCGGCCGGCGTCGGCCGCACGGCGGTCTACAACCACTTCCCGGACAAGGAAGCGCTGCTCGTCAGCTTCATCACCCACGAGACCGACCAGTACGCCGCGACGCTGCAGCGCGCGCTGGACGACATCGACGACCCGGTCGAGCAGCTGCGCACCTACGTCCGCCAGCAGACGCAGCTCAAGCGCGTCTACCACGTGGCCCCCGGGCCGGAGCTGCGCTCGGTGCTGTCCCGCAGCACGCAGCAGCGTGTCCGCGAGCACGTGGTGATCGTCGAGCAGGTGCTGCGCGAGATCCTCGCGGCCGGCATCTCGTCGGGCGCCTTCCCCGAGCAGGACCTCGACACGACGGTCCCGCTGGTCAACGCGTGCCTGTCCGGGCGCGGCGTGCCCGACGACGGCCCGGCCCGCGAGCGCGCGATCGCCCAGACCGAGGCGTTCGTGCTCCGCGCCGTCGGCGCGCCCGTGCTCGTCCCCGCCTGAGGTGCCCGCTCCCGCGTCCGGCCGCGGCCGGCGACCCTCCGGCGCGCGCCACCACGGCCGACCCACCCCCACCCGCCGTGGTGCGGCCCGCGACGACCAGCCCCGCGAGACCCCCATCGAGGTCACGTTCCTGCCCGGCCTGGGCGACGTGCTGGCCGACGAGATCGCCGAGGTGCTGCACCCGCGCCGCCCAGCCGCCCCGGTGGCCGGCCGCGACGACGCCCTCGCGGTCGCGGTCAGCACCCCCCTGGCCCACACCCGGCGCCTGACCACGGCGGTCGCCGTCTTCCTCGTCCTGCACTTCGACGTTCCCCGGCCCAAGTCGCTGACCAGCGGCGACCACCTCGCCCGGATCGTCGAGGCCATGTACGCCTCGCTGCGCGTCGCCGGCTCGTCAACCTTCCGCTTCGAGGCGGCGGGCAGCGACTCCTCGGTGTTCGCGCGGCTGGCCTCCGAGCTCAACGCCGCGACCGGGCTGAAGTACGACGAGAAGGACGGCGAGCTCGTCGTCCGCGTCCGCCGCGGCCCGGCCCGCGGCGAGGGCGACCCCGGCTGGGACGTGCTGGTCCGCGTCGGCAACCGCCCCCTGTCCGCCCGCCCCTGGCGCGAGGCCGACTACCCGGGCGCCGCGAACGCCACGATCGCCGCGGCCATGACCCGGATCGCCGGCGTCGTCCCCGAGGACCGCGTCGTCAACCTCATGTGCGGCTCGGGCACGCTGCTGATCGAGCGCCTGCTGGCCGGCCCCGCGGCGGCGGCCGTCGGCATCGACGACTCGAACGACGCGATCGCCGCCGCCGTCGAGAACCTCGCGGCCGCGAAGCTGACCCGCGCGGCGACGCTGATCACCGCCGACATCCGCGACCCGCAGCTCGAGGGCGGCTACGACCTGCTGCTCGCCGACCCCCCGTGGGGCACGCTGCACGGCTCGCACGCGACCAACGCCGAGCTGCACGCCGACCTGCTGCGCTCGGCCCACCGCCTGGCCGCGCCCGGCGCGCGCCTGCTGGTGCTCACGCACGAGATCAAGCTCATGGACCGCTGCCTGCGCGAGACGGACCAGTGGCAGCTCCGCGAGGTCACCCGCGTCTTCGCCAAGGGCCACCACCCGCGCATCTACGTGCTCGACCGGGTCTGACGCCCGCTCGCGGGCCTGTGTTCAGCGTTGGTCACGCATGGCGGCATGAACGCTGAACACAGCCGCTGATCGAGCGCGGTCCGCTCAGCCGACGTCGCTCGACAGGCCAACCGGGTCGTTGGCCGCGATCCACTGGTCCGTGCGCAGCCACGACGCGAACAGCCAGTCCTCCTGCGCCGCACGGTCGCGCGGCACGTCGGCCGGGTCCACCGACCAGCCCTTCATGATGATCCGCTTGTCCATGGGCAGCTCGCGCCAGATGTCGCGCGTCGTCACGAGCCGGTCGAGGCCGGTGTGCGCGACGAACACCACGCCGGCGTCCGGTGCGGCTTCCAGCGCGGAGAGCAGGCCGCCCGCGTGGGGCGCCATGACGTTGACCATCTGCTCGGCCTGCAGGGCGAGGTCGTCGCGGCCGCGGGCCCGCAGCGCCTCGATCCGGGCGGTCCGGCGCCGCGGCGTGACGTTGCCGCCCTCGGGGAAGATGAGCAGCGCGCTGCGGTCGTCGAGCAGCTCGGCCAGGTCGCCGACGGCCGACGCGAGGCCGGGTGCGCCCGTGCGGCGCGCGGAGTGCGGCGTGACGAACTGGGTGGGCAGGCGGTTGAGCAGGATGTCGATCGCCGGGTCCCACTGCAGCGTGTCCTTGAGGACGATGAGCGGCTCGCGGTCGAACCAGTTGAGCAGCGCGTGGACCAGGATGAACGAGTCACCGGGTCCGGCGTGCCGGCTCGCGACGATGATCGGGCGGCCGGTCAGCACGGCACCCACGTCGGCGTCCTGCACGTCGATGGTCAGGCGCAGCGTCCAGCGGATCTGCCAGAACAGCACCTGCAGCATCCGGCCCGCGAAGACGTAGTGGGCCCGCTGGAAGCGCGGCCGGTGGATCGCCCAGCCGAACCCGGACGCGACCCACAGCGCGAACGCGACGATGATGACGACCGCGTCCCAGAACAGGTAGAACGTCGCCATCCACAGGATGCGCGTGACCCGGAGCTTCCCGGGCAGCAGCCACGTGATCACGCCGCCGACGAGCACGACGAGCACCGCCCCGACGGGGAGCCACACGAGCGCGACGGCGACGAGCAGCGGAGCGAGCAGCACACGCCGCACCCAGCGGGGCGGCAGGCGCCAAGTCACTGCTCGGCCAGGTAGCGCGCGCTCGCCTCGTAGGCGGCGTCGATGCGCGCCCGCGTCGCGTCGAGCTTGCGGTACGACGTGAGCTTCTCGTCGCCCGGCTTCGCGCCGCCGCTCGGCAGCACGTGCACGCTGACGCCCTCGGGGACCATGTCGATCTCCCGGGAGAACCGGTGCCGGCGCGCGATCTCGAAGCTCACGCGCGCCACGTCCGACGGCTTGTCGGGCACCACGAGCGACTCCTCGATCCGGCCGACCTGCAGCACGTACACCCGGGTGGCACCGCGCCGGATCGCCTCGCCGAGCGGGATGGAGTTGACGATCCCCCCGTCGACGAAGTGCTCGCCGTCGATCTCGGTGGCGGGCAGGATGCCGGGCACCGACGAGGACGCGAGCACCGCGGGGATCAGCGGCCCGGAGTCGAACCAGCGTTCGGCGGCGCGCTCGATGCTGGCTGCGGTGACGGCCAGCGGCACCTGCAGCCCTTCGAACGTCGGGTCCTCGCCGAGCATGTCGACGAGCAGCGCGCGCAGCGGCGCGGGGTCGTTCAGGTGCGTGCGCGACCTCGCGAGCCGGCGCAGCTGCTTGGGCCAGGAGTCGCCGTAGATCGCGGCGGCCGCGGGCGAGGCCCAGGCCTCGACGAGCCGGTCGACCACGGCGATCGTGGGGTCGTGCGCCACGGCCGCGCCGTTGATCGCGCCGATGGACGTCCCGACGATCGTGTCCGGCACGATCCCCGCCTCGAACAGGGCGCGCAGCATGCCGACCTGCACGGCGCCGCGCACCCCTCCGCCGCCCAGCACGAGTCCGATGGTCACCCCCGGATCGTGGCACACCGGGATGGGTCGTGTGATGAGGTGGGCTGCGTCGACGTCCTCGTCGTCGGCCTTCTGGTCTACGCCGCTGCCTTCGTCGCGTCCTTCTCGCTCTGACGGGCAGCGATCGCCCGCTTGAGCACGGGGGCCAGGGGCCGCTCCACGAGGCGGTGCACGAGCCACGCCAGGCACAGCATCCCGACGATCGTCAGCGTGAGCGTCACGTGCGGGTCCACCCCGCGACGCGAGAGCGAGGTGATGACGAACCAGCCCAGGTGCTCGTGCACGAGGTAGAAGGGGTAGGTCAGCAGCCCGGCGGTGGTCAGCCACCGCCACCTCGCCCAGCGCAGCCAGCCCAGCGCGACCGCCGCGACCGCCAGGTAGGAGGCCGCGACCACCGCGATGATCACCACCGGCGAGCGCTGGATGTACATGTCCGTGCCGGGGTGCCACAGGTCCGCGACCACGCGCCGCTGCCCGAGCGCGAAGCTCACCGCCACCAGCGCCCACAGGCCAGGCGTGCTGCCGAACCGGTGGACGAGGTAGAGCGCCATGCCGCCGACGAAGAACGGCGCGTGGTCCGGCATCAGGAGCTCGTCGAGCAGCGGCGAGTCGATCGCGGTGACGAGCAGCGACGCGGCCAGCCACACCCACGCGAACCGCACGACGCGCTCCCGGCTCGCACCCGCGCCGCGCAGCACGGCGATCGCGAACAGCACGTAGAACCACGCCTCGACCCACAGCGTCCAGTCCACGCCGAGGATGCGTGGCGCCCCCGCAGGCACCTGGAGCAGGGTCAGGTTGACGAGGACGTCGTCGGGCCGGGGTGTCCCCGCGACCTTCGGGAAGGCGACCATCGCGACGACGAGGAGGCCCAGCGCCGCCCAGTAGGCCGGGAACACCCGCGCGACGCGAGACGCCGCGAAGGCACGCACCGTGCGCCCCCAGCCGCTCATGCAGATGACGAACCCGCTGATGATGAAGAAGAGCTGTACGCCGATCGGCCCGTAGACCGCGACCGAGGAGATCCGCGGGAACAGGTCGGCCGGGTCCGCGCCCCAGCGGCGCGTCATGTCCGAGCGCGCGGTGTAGTGGTAGAGGCAGACCGCCAGCGCGGCCAGCAGCCGGAGCCCGTCGAGCGCGCGCAGCCGGGTGCCCCGCGCGGGGGCGCCATGCGCCGGGAGGTCACCCGCCGGTCCGGCGACCGGCGCGAGGGCTGTCTGGGTCATCCGGCGGAGTCTGGCAGCGCCGGGCGAGCAGCCGGTGAACAGCGGTCCGCGGTCCGGTGAACGTGGGCGTCGTCGGACCGGTCGTGCTTGAGCCTCCCGCGGGATGACCACGTCACGATCTCGTGTTGACTGAGCACGTGACTGCTCCAACCGCTCGTCTCCCCCGCGTCCGTGCGTCCGAGCTCGTCGGGCGCGGGTGGTTGAACACCGGTGGCCGCGACGTCACCCTCGCGGACCTGCGCGGCAAGATCGTCGTCCTCGACTTCTGGACCTTCTGCTGCATCAACTGCCTGCACGTCCTGGACGAGCTGCGTGAGCTGGAGGAGGCGCACCGCGACGTCCTGGTGATCGTCGGCGTGCACTCGCCGAAGTTCGTGCACGAGGCCGATCCCGTCGCGCTGGCCGCCGCCGTCGAGCGGTACGGCGTCCACCACCCGGTGCTCGACGACCCGGACCTCGTCACCTGGTCCGCGTACACGGCACGCGCCTGGCCCACGCTGGTGGTCATCGACCCCGAGGGCTACGTCGTCGCGCAGATGGCGGGCGAGGGGCACCGGCGCAACGTCGAGATCCTGGTCGACGAGCTGGTCGCCGAGCACGAGGCGAAGGGCACGCTGCACCGCGGCTCGGGCCCCTACGTCCCGCCCGAGCCGACGTCCGGCACGCTGCGCTTCCCCGCGAAGGCGATCGCCCTGCCGAACGGCAACCTGCTGGTCGCCGACGCGGGCCACCACTCGCTCGCCGAGCTGGCCGCGGACGCCGAGACGCTGGTCCGACGCATCGGCTCGGGCGAGCGCGGCCTGGTCGACGGCGGGCCGGGCGAGGCACGCTTCAACGAGCCGAACGGCCTCTGCCTCGTGCCCGACGAGCTGCGCGGCGCGCTCGGGTACGACGTGCTCGTCGCCGACACCGTGAACCACGCGCTGCGTGGGGTGCGGCTGTCCGACGGCATGGTGACCACGGTCGCCGGCACGGGCGAGCAGTACATGGTCGGCGCGGCGGACAACGTCGTCAGCGACGGCGCCCGCGGGCAGAAGCTGTCGTCCCCGTGGGACGTCGTGTGGTCGCAGGACCTGGCCGCCTTCCTGGTCGCGATGGCCGGCAACCACACGCTGTGGACGTTCGACGCCGTGGCCGGGACGACGACTCACGTCGCCGGCACGATGAACGAGGGTCTTCTCGACGGCCCTGGCCCGGACGCGTGGTTCGCGCAGCCCTCCGGGCTGGCCGTCGCCCCGGACGGCCGGATCTGGTTCGCCGACTCCGAGACGTCGTCGCTGCGCTGGGTCGAGCCCTCTCCGCTGACGATCCGCACCGCGGTCGGCGAGGGCCTGTTCGACTTCGGCCACCGCGACGGCCCCGCGTCGGAGGCGCGCTTCCAGCACCCGCTGGGCGTGGCCGTGCTGCCTGACGGCTCGGTCGCGGTCGCGGACACCTACAACGGCGCCGTCCGCCGCTACGCCGACGGGGAGGTCACGACGATCGCCTCGGGGCTGGCCGAGCCGAGCGGCTTCGTCGTGCTGCCCGACGGCCTGCTCGTCGTCGAGTCCGCCGCCCACCGGGTCACGCGCATCCCGATCGCCGCGGGCGAGCACGTCGACGGCGGCACGCACCGCACGCAGCGCCCGGTCACCGACATCGCTCCCGGGGAGGTCGCGCTCGACGTCGTCTTCACACCGGCCACGGGCCAGAAGTACGACGACCGCTACGGGCCGTCGACCCGCCTGCAGGTCTCGTCGACCCCGCCCGAGCTGCTCCTCGACGGCGCCGGCGACGACGTCCCGCTGACCCGGACCCTGCGTCTCAACCCGGCGGTCGCCGAGGGCGTCCTGCACGTCACGGCGCACGCGGCGAGCTGCGACGACGACCCGGCGATCGAGTACCCGGCCTGCCACCTCAACGCCCAGGACTGGGGCGTCCCCGTCCGGCTGGTCCCGGGCGCCGCGGCGGTCCTCTCCCTACCGCTGCACGGCTGACGTCAGCTCGCGCCCATCACCGCGACGGCGGTGAGCGCGTCGAGCGCGGACTTCACCACACCACCCTCGGCGGCGGTGGACGAGACGCCGATCTCCACGAGCCACGGCCCGTGCTCGAGGGTCGTCGTCGACTGGTCGCGCTCGAGGTCGGACGGGCTGCCGCCGCGCGCGATCGCGGAGCTCTCCTCGCCACGCTTCATCAGCACGGCCCACGCCGAGCCGCCCATCGTCTCGGTCACGGCGGCCGCGAGCGCGCACAGCCGCGGCACGACGCCGGACTGGGCGGCGGCGATCGCGGCCGAGCCGACGACCACGACGCGCTCGGCGGTCACCGCAGGGTCGGCGGTCGGCGTCGCGACCTTGAGCCGGCGGGCGCGCGCCCGCTTGGCCCGGTACTGCTCGACGTCGGCGCGGCGGAAGAGCTGGCGCGCCGAGACGGGGCCGGACACCGCCGTCGAGGCGAGGCCGTAGGAGATCGCGGCACCGTGGGGCAGGGGGTACATCGCGAGCGTCGTCGCCATGGTCTCGGCGACCTCCGACCGCTTGCGTCCTACGGTCACGAGGGCGAACTCGTCGCCGCCGATGCGTGCCGCGGTCGTGCCCGGGAGGGCGTCGGCGACCCGGCGCAGCACGTCGCCGACGGTGCGCAGCAGGTCGTCGCCCGCGTCGTGGCCCATCTGGTCGTTGACGCGCTTGAGCCCGTCGACGTCGCACATGACGATGCACGTCTCGTCGCCGGACTCGAGCGCGGACTCGGCCACGGAGTCCGCCACGCGGCGGTTGGCGAGGCCGGTCAGCGGGTCGTCGGCCACGAGGTGGCGGACCTGGTCCTCGAGGTCGACACGGGCCACGGCGCCGGCGGCCAGCGCGGCGAGGACCTCGGCGCGCGCCACGTCGTCGACCGTGAACAGGCCTTCGCCGACGGCCTTGACGGCGTAGATCTGACCCCAGACGGCGCCGTTGACGATGATCGGCGCGGCGAGCGCGGAGCCCGCATCGACCTCGTTGAGGGTGGCGATCTCGACCGCGTCGCCGGCCTCCTCGTCGCCCTCGGCGACGGGCTGCCCCTCGATGTCGACGGCGTGCGCGACCCAGCTGGCCCGCTCGCTGATCAGGGCGCGCAGCGCGGGGCGGTCGTCGGCGCGGTACGACGAGCGCACCATCCACAGCAGCCGCGGGTCCGTCGGCTGCGGCGTGATGTCGAGGATCCGGCTCGTGTCCTGCTCGATCCGGCAGAACGCGACGCGGCGGGCGGCGAGCACCTCGACGCCCATCCGGGTCGTCGCCTGCTGCACGTCCTCGAGGGTGCGGCAGCGGTCCAGGCGGTGCGCGGCGAGGGCCAGTCCGCGTACGCCGACGAGGGCCGCGGCGGAACGTCGTCCCGCACGCGCGCCCGGCGAGGCGGCGCCGCGTCGTGTCACGGGGCCATCATCGTCCACCGCGGCCGTCCGCACGACACGATCGGGGGACCTTCCAGCTCACGTCACCCGTCCGCCCGCGCGTCAGCCTTGCGCGCGGGCCGCTCCGAGCTCCGCGAAGACGGCCTGGTTGAGGCGGAACGCGACGCGCGCCTCCTCGACGACGGCCTCGCGCTGCGCCTCGTCGAGCGGCAGCGCGTCGAGCCGCTCGCGGTAGACGTCCTTGAACGGCTTGAGCTTGTGGATCTCGGGGAAGTCGTAGAACGCGATGCCGTCCTGCTCGAAGCCGTAGTGGCGCTGCATCATCCGCTTGATGATCTGGCCGCCCGACAGGTCCCCGAGGTAGCGGGTGTAGGCGTGCGCGGCGTACAGCGACAGGTCGTCGCCGCAGGCCTCGAGGCGCTGCGCGTAGGCGAGCGTCGCCGGCAGGAAGGCGATCTCGTCGCGCCAGTCGGCGCCGAGCAGGTGGGCGAGGTCGGTCTCGATGGCCGGGACGCGGGTCAGCTCGTCGAAGACGAGGCCGCGGTCCGCGCCCGCCGCCACGAGCCGAGCACCGGCGGCCTCGAGCGCCGTGTAGACCGCGAGCTGCTGGACGGCGAGCGCGGCGTAGGCGTCCCGGTCCAGGTGGCCACCGAGGAGCTGCTCGACGAAGCCGCTGCTCTCCGCGCTCTCGTGCTCGGCGCGCGTGCCCTCGCGCAGGGCGAGAGACAGCGGGACAGCGGTGGCCTCGTCGGCCGGACGGACGGCGGTGGTGGTCACGAGCGCTCCTGAGACTTCTTGGTGACGATGTGTCAGGAAGCGTACGTCATGAAGGTAAGGCTTGCCTACATCGTCGCTCGATGGAGGCAACCGCTGCATCCGGATCGGCACCTGGGCCGGAAGGAGGGTCGTCAGTCGCCATCCCGGCACTGCTCCCGGAAGGACGCACCATGCGCTCTCGACTTCTCGCCGGCACCGCCGCCGCGGCTCTCGCACTCGCCGCAGTCGCCGTCACCGCCGGACCCGCTTCCGCTGCGGACGACGCCAAGCTCTCCGTCCTGCACGGCGTTCCTGGTCTCACCGTCGACGTCTGGGTCAACGGCAAGCTCACCCTGGACGACTTCAAGCCCGGCAAGCTCGCCGGCCCGCTCGACCTGCCCGCCGGCACGTACACGGTGGCCATCACCGCCGCGGACGCGAAGGACGACAGCGACCCGGCGATCGGCCCGGTCGACCTCAAGCTCGCGGCGGGCAAGAACTACACGGCCGTCGCCCACCTCGACGCTTCGGGCGACCCGACCGCGACCCTGTTCACCAACGACACCTCGACCACCAAGGCGGGCGAGGGCCGGATCACGGTCCGCCACGTCGCCGCCGCACCCGCGGTCGACGTGCTGGCCGGCAAGGACGCCGTCATCAGCGGCCTCGAGAACCCCGACGAGAAGGTGCTGGACCTGCCCGCCGGCACGGTCTCGGCGAGCGTCGTCGCGGCAGGCACGGCCGAGCCCGCCCTGCTGGGCCCGGCCGACGTCAAGGTCGCCGAGGGCACGAACACGATCCTGTACGCGTGGGGCGACGCCACCGCCGACCCCTCCACGCTGGCCCTGGCCACGCAGGTGATCGACGGTCTGCACGGCGACCCGAGCGGCGTCCAGGCCGGCGAGCTGGGCCTGGTCGCGGACTCGGGCTCGACCCCGGTCTGGCCCTACGCACTGGGTGCTCTCGCAGCGCTCGGCGTCGCAGGCTTCGCGATCGTCGGCCGTCGTCGCGCTGACGCGCAGCGCTGACCATGGCACGACGACACCACCGCACGGGCAGGGCGCTCCTCGGCGCCCTGCTCGTCGGGGTCCTTGCCGCGTGCTCCCCCAGCACGGCGCAGGAGCCCGACGCGGTGGTGTCGTCGGCGCCACCCGGACCGACGCCGAGCACGGCTCCCGCCGCCGTGCCCGACGTCCCGGTCCAGGACGCGACCGCACCGGCGGCTGACCCCGCAGCCCCGCCGGTGCGGCTCGCGGTCCCGAGCGTCGACATCGACATGACGGTCGTGCCCGTGGGCGTGGCCGACGACGGCTCGATGGAGCTGCCCCCCGATGCGACCGAGGTCGGCTGGTACCGCTTCGGGCCGGCGCCCGGTGCGGCCGCCGGCAACGCGCTGCTCGCGGCGCACGTCGACTCGCGACTCAGCGGGATCGGCCCGTTCGCGCAGCTGCGCGACGTGTCCGTCGGGGCGCGCGTCGTCGTGACCGCTGACGACGGCACGCAGCACCGGTACCGTGTGGCATCGGTCGAGAAGATCCCCAAGGACCGCGCCCCGCTCGACGCCTGGTTCGGGCGAGCTGGGGAGCCCCGGCTCGTCCTGGTGACGTGCGGGGGAGCATGGAACGCGAAGATCGGGCACTATGCGGACAACGTCGTCGTCACTGCCGATCCGATCGGTGGATGAGTCGTGCACGCGGTGGCCGTCCTGGTCCCGCCGGACGAGACCCGATCGATCGAGGAGGGCTGCGTGAGCGGGAAGGGCCCTGACCGGTCGGACGCTCCCCTGCGCGCAGTCCCGGACCACCCGCACCGCATCGACCCGGACGGCGAGGGCGTCGAGGAGCTCGGCGCCGCGTTCGCCGCGGGCGACGAGGACGCGATCCGCGAGGCCTACCGCCGCTGGTCCGCGCTCGTGCACACGATCGCCCTACGTTCGCTCGGCACCAGCGCCGACGCCGAGGAGGTGACGCAGCAGGTGTTCGTCGACGCGTGGCGCGGCCGGCACCGCTTCGACCCCACCCGCTCGCGACTGCCCGCCTGGCTCATCGGCATCACGCGGCACGCCGTCGCCGACGCCCACGAGCGCCGCGCCCGTGAGCGCCGGCTCGTGTCGGCGGCCGAGCCCCGCGCGGAGCACGTGGCGGCGGCCGACGACAGGGTCGTGGACAGCGTCGTCGTCGCCGACGAGCTCGCCCGGCTCGGCGACCCGCAGCGCACGATCCTGCGGCTCGCGTTCTACGAGGACCTCACGCACGACCAGATCGCGACCCGGCTGGACCTGCCGCTCGGCACCGTGAAGAGCCATGTGCGGCGTAGTCTCGCTCGGCTGCGCAACCGATGGGAGGTGGATGGTGCCGTTCGATGAGTTCCACGTGGACGACGACGTGCTCGCCCTCCTCGCCCTCGGTGAGGAGGCCGGCACCACGGCCGACCGTGCCCACGTGCAGGAGTGCGAGCTGTGCGGCGACGAGATCGCCGCGCTGGCCGACGTCGTCGGGCTGGCCCGCTCCGCCGACACCGAGCTCGTGACACCGGGTCCACAGGTGTGGGAGCGGATCGCGGCCGAGCTCGAGCTGGCGCCGGCCGCCGTCCCCGCGACCGCACCCGACCCGGTCGTCGTTCCCCTCGCCCCGCGCCGCCGCCCGCGCGCCTGGGCCTGGATCTCCGCCGCGGCGGCCGTCGGGATCATCATCGGCGGCGCCGGCGTGGGCTGGGCCCTGACGCGCGACGACCGCGCGCGGTCGGTCGTCGCGACCGCGACGCTCGACCCGCTGCCGGGCTGGTCCGCGCAGGGGAGCGCCAAGGTCGAGACGACGCGCGACGGCACCCGGGTGCTGGTCGTCGACGTCGACGAGAAGTCGGACCCCGACGGGTTCCGCGAGGTCTGGCTGCTGACCCCGGACGTCAAGGGGCTCGTGAGCGTCGGCACGCTCGACGGCTCGTCGGGCCGCTTCGACCTGCCGGCCGGCCTCGACCTGGACGAGTACTCGGTGGTGGACGTCTCGCAGGAGCCGTTCGACGGCAACCCGGCCCACTCGGGGGACTCGATCGTGCGGGGCGCCCTGCGCGCGTAGCGCGGACGCCCCGCCTCCGATCAGGTCAGACCTGCGGGCCGGCCGGCGGGGCGGGCGGCACCTCGCGGTGCTCGACGACCTCGCGGTGCGTGGTGTTGCTGCGCTGCGCGTTGAGCGCGATCGCCAGGATCAGCGCCAGGACCCCGGCACCCATGCAGATGTAGCCGATCACTTCGAGGTTCACGCCGTCGATCGCGTCCTTGACGCCGAACGACAGGATCGCGCCGATGACGATGAGGGCGATGCCACCACCGATGCCCATGCGGACTCCTTCGGGTCGGGCCGGCGCTGGGGGTCGCGCCGACTCAGACCCCCGAGCCTGGCGTGACTGGGCCGACCTCGCACCCGGAGCGGTCCGCCCGTCGCCCGATCAGCCCAGGATGTCGGGGTACGTCGCGTCGTTCCCGAGCACGTGCTGCGCGAGGAACGCACCGACCACCTGGTACCAGACGATCGCGTGCTGCGGGCTGAGCACCCAGTGGTTCTCGTCGGGGAAGTACAGGAACCGGTGCGCCGCGCGGCCGTCCTCGCCGGCAGGGCTGCCGGACGCGGAGAGCAGCTCGTACCAGAGGCGCAGCCCCTCGCCGATCGGGACGCGGTAGTCCTTGTCGCCGTGCACGACGAGCATCGGGGTGACGATCTTGTCGACGAAGCGGTGCGGCGAGTTCTCGAGCGCCATCTCGGCGGTCATCTCGCGCGCCCAGTAGAACGCGGCGTCGGTCGTCGGGCCGAACTGGTCGAGTGCCCACAGGCTCGCGTGCGTGACGATCGCGCGGAACCGGTCCGTGTGCCCGGCCACCCAGTTCGCCATGTAGCCGCCGAACGAGCCGCCCATCGCGGCCGTGCGGGTCTCGTCGATGTCGTCGCGCGCCTCGACCGCGTCGGTGATGGCGAGCAGGTCCGTGTACGGCGCGGCGCCCCACGCGCCCCAGCCCGCCTGGATCATGTCCTGGCCGTATCCGGTCGACAGCGCCGGGTCGGGCAGCAGCACCGCGTAGCCCTGGGCGACGAGCAGCCACGGGTTCCAGCGCCACGACCAGGCGTTCCACGAACCGAGCGGGCCGCCGTGGATCCACAGCAGCAGCGGGGCCTTGGCGGCGCCGCTCGCCCCGTCGGGCAGGGCGAGCCAGGCGCGCACGCGGCGGCCGTCCTCGGCGGTGGTCTCGACCTCGGTCAGCGTGCCGGGCAGCGCGGGGGTCTCGACCGGGCCGTGGAGCGCCGTCGTCTCGCCGCTGGCCAGGTCGATGCGGACCGGGTGCGCCGGCGCCTCGTAGGACGTGCGGATCGCGTAGGCGGTCGTGCCGTCGCGGGTCACCTGGACGTCGGTGAAGGTCGCGGCGTCGCTGGTCACGCGGGTGACCTCGTCGGCCGCGTCGGCCGCGTCGACTGCCAGGTCCACGCGGAACACCGGGCCCCGCCCGTCCTCGTCGGCCAGCACCAGCAGCCCGCTGCTGTCCGGCAGCCACACGGGCGAGTGCGGCCAGCGGTCCCAGCCGTCCGCGACGACTCGCGCGTCGCCGCCGGCGAGCGGCACGAGGCCCAGCCGGACGACGGGCGCCTCGAACGGGGTGGAGATCGTCTCGCGCGAGTAGGCGACCCACTGGCCGTCGGGGCTGACGGACGGGCTGCCGAGGTCGGCGCCGTCGTCGTCCACGAGGACCCGGCGCGTGCCGCTCGCGACGTCGATCGCGACGAGCTGCGAGCGCTGGTCGCCCTTCGCGCCCGGGACGGTCCAGCCCGCGACGATCGTCGTGCCGTCCGGGCTGATCGCGTACCCCTGCTCGACGAGCGCCGCGCGGGCGTCGCGCGTCGCGTCCGTGAGCTCGAGCCGCGGGTCCTGGGCGGCGGCCAGCGGGGCCGTCACCGACTGCGGCACGTCGGAGGTGAACAGGTGCGGCTGGGCCGGGCCGAGGTCGTGGTCCCAGTACCGGACGGGGTAGCCGTCGTGCAGGATCGCGGCGACCTTCTTGTCCTTGCGGGCCTTGCGGAGCTTCTCGTCGTGCTCGGCGTCGACCGCGGACGGCAGCACGTCGGACCCGACGACGACCGTCCCGGCATCCGCGGCGACCTTGACGCCACCCAGCCCGGCCGCGCGGTCGGCGACGACCCGCGCCTCGGCGCCGTCGGCCGGCAGCAGCCAGAGGGCGGGACCGGCCTCGTCGTCCTGCTCCTTCGCGTCCGGGTCGGGGCGGGAGCTGGTGAACAGCAGGTCGCCCGCCGGGGTGAACGCCGCGCTGGCCTCGCCCTTCGCGGACCTCGTCAGGCGCCTCGCGGGCCTCTCCCCGGCCGGGTCGACCTCCCACAGGGCGGTGACGTACTTCGTCGACTTCGCGTCGAGCGTGGCCACCGCGGTGACGAGCCGCGACCCGTCGGGCGACAGCTTCAGCCCGGAGACCCGGGGGATGGCGACGTAGGCATCGAGGTCATGGAACGGCGTGGCGGCATCAGTCACCCCCCCGTCCTATCACGCCCACCCCACCCACCCCTCCCCATTCACTCACCCGCCCCACCGGTTGGATGTGCACGCTTCCCGCCCCGGAACCGTGCCTATCCCACCGTTCGTCGCAACTGCGGGGTCGTTCAGCCGCCGAGCGGTGGATGACGCACGCTTCCCGGCGTTGATTCGTGCGTCAGCCACCGGTCGGCGGGCGGCGGATCGGTCGCGAGCGAGGTGGGCGCCGACCGTCGACGTCAAGGTCGTGCGGAAGTCGGCGCGGATGAAGCGGAGAAGATCAACCTCGCCGGTCGTGAGCAAGCGGTTCTGCCGCTCGCGGTCGCCGTAGAGCGCCTGCGGAGCATCGTGGATCTCCTTGCCGTCGACCTCGGCGAGCAGCCACCGCCCGCCTCGCAGCCGCCAGCCGAGGTCGCCCCGCGCGACGAAGCGACCGGCGGCATCGTTGATCTCCACCTGGAGCTCATCGGGAGGCATCCCGGCGTCGACGCACGTCAGCCGCGCCTCGGTCTCAAGGGGCGACTCCGAGCGCCCGTCGACGAGACCCCACCACGCGTCGACGCCCGCGGCCCCGCGTCGGCCTCGCAGCCGTGATCGCACACGCTCCAGTCGCCCGACGTCGATCAGCCGCCGGTTGAGGGCGCTGTCCACCACGGCGACCGCCTCGTTGCGAGGGAGCTCGGGGAGAGCCTGGACCAGCGCGTCGTCGATGGTCGCGATGACGCGCCCGCCCCAGCGAGTCGTGCCGAACCCGTCGAACCGTCGGACTCCCATCCCGTCTCGCGGCGCCAGGTGCCGACCAGCGGGAAGCGCCACCTGCGGTTGGAGTCGGATCGCGAGGCCCGCAACACCGTGGAGCACGAGTGCACACGCCCCCACCGCGATGGCCTCGGGCCCGTAGGCAAGCATCCCCAGCCAAGCCGCGCGGAGCCGGCGGTCGTCGGGGTGGCGTCGGCGCTCCGGGACACCCGTCACGTCGAACACGCCCCTGGTCGGCCTGCTCCACCGTCCAGAGGTGATGAGCCGTGCCCGCGTTCCGCGCAAGACACCGTGGGCGTCGCACTGCGCCACGGACACCAGCCCGGCCTGAGCCGTCGCCACGGCGAGAAGACCGGCAGGCACGACGATGACCCGAGACACCCGCTGATCACACCGAACATCGCATCTCCGCGACGTCCCTCATCCACAACCCTGCCGACGCCAAGCCCTCGAACGGTGGCTTGTGCACGCGTCAGCGCCCTGAGCCGAGCACAACCCACCGTTCGGCGGGGGGTGAGGGCGTGAGGGGGAGGGAGTGAGTGGGCGGTGGGGCGGGTGGGGTGGGGGGTTAGTTGTCGTTGAGGCGGGTGAGCATGGCGTTGTAGGCGTCCAGCTCCTCGTCGCCGTCGCGGTCCACCCGGCGGTCGCGGCGGCGGGCGGCGCGCTCGTCGTCGCGGGACCAGGCGACCGCGACGCCGATGGCCATCACCAGGGTCGGGATCTCGCCGATGCCCCAGGTGATCGCGCCACCGGCCTGCTGGTCGGCGATCGCGGAGTCCCCCCACGGGCGGCCCATGAGGCCGAACCAGTCGGCCACGAGCAGCGAGTCGCCGCCCACCAGGGTCACGCCGAAGAACGCGTGGAACGCCATCGTCGCGAACAGCAGGAGCAGCCGCTGCGGGTACGGCGGCCGCCGGGGGCCGGGGTCGATGCCGATCATCGCGTTGACGAACAGGTACCCGGCCAGCGAGAAGTGCACCACCATCGCGAGGTGCCCGACCGAGCTGCGCAGGGCCCACTCGAAGATGCCCGAGTAGTAGAAGACCAGCATCGAGCCGATGAAGTTCAGCGCCGCGACCAGGGGGTTCGCCAGGAAGCGGCCGACGTGGCTGTTGACCATGACGAGGATCCACTCGCGCGGCCCGCGGGAGGCGTCGCCGCGCAGGGTCGCGGACCGGTTCGGCAGCGCGCGCAGCGCCAGGGTCACCGGCGCGGACACCGCGAGGAACAGTGGGATGACCATCGCCAGCAGCATGTGCTGGAGCATGTGCGCGCTGAACAGCACGTGCCCGTACAGCGACGGCCCGCCGGACGTGACCCAGAAGAACAGCACCATGCCGAACGTCCACGACGCGGTGCGGGCCCACGACCACGAGTCGCCGCGGCGGCGCAGGCGCAGCACCCAGCGCCAGTAGACGACGAGGCCCGCGACGGCGGCCGACGCGAGGACGAGGTCCCAGCGCCACTCGGTGAACCAGCGCTCGAGGGTCGGCTCGGGCGGCAGCGCGTGACCGGTCAGGCGGTAGGCGGGCGTCGGATCGGCAGGCGGCACCTCGGCGACGGGGGGCGCGGTCGACGAGAGCGCGACGGCGACCCCGGAGACGGCTCCCATGACCGTGAGCTCGACCAGCACGAGTCGCCAGAACAGCGCGGTCCCCGCGCGCCCGGCCGACCCGCCGGCCAGCCGAGGGATGACCGCGCGGCGGTGCGCGAGCCCGAGCAGCCCGAGCACCCCGAACAATGCGATCTTGGCGAGCAGCAGGGCCCCGTACTTCGTGCCGAAGTCGGACCACGAGCTCAGCCGGATGACCCCGTTGACGGTGCCGGAGACCGCGACGGCGACGAAGCACCACGCCGCGATCGACGAGTAGCGCGAGACGGACGCGGACAGGTCGGTGCCGATCCGCCGCACGAGGAGCGCGAGCGCCGCGAGCGCCCCGATCCAGATGGCCGCCCCGACCAGGTGCAGCAGCATCGAGGACGTCGCCAGGTCGTGGCTCGCGGCGCCGGCCGCGTGCCCGAGCTGCGCCTGCTCCCACAGTGCGACGAGCGCGAGAGCGGCGGTCCAGGCGGCGCCCGTCGGGGTCGCGACGACGAGGGCGAGCGCGGTGACGACGGCCGCGACGGTGGTGATGAGCAGCAGCGTGCGGCCCAGCTCGATCTGCGTGACGAACAGTCCCAGCTCCTGCCCGAACGACGCGGAGTCGAGCGGTCGGCCCGCCACGGACGCGTACTTGAGCACGAGGTTGACCACGCACGCGAGCGTCCAGACACCCGCGGCCCAGCCCGCGACGAGCAGGCTGCGCGGGTACGCCCGGCCCTCCGCACGCGGGCCCCGGCCACGGTCCGACGAACCGGCGCGCGGCAGCACGCACACCGCGAGGACGAGCGCCCCGAGCGCGACCGACCCCGCGAGGTCGGTCAGCGTCGTGGCGATCGGCAGCCCCCACCGGACGGCCGCGCCGGGGTCGCGCAGCAGCTCGGGCAGGGCGGCGCCGGAGAACGCGACCGCGGCGAGCACGGCGGCCACGGCCGCGACGACCAGGGCGGCGACCCGCCAGGGCGACGCGGGCGACGCGGGCACGGCGACGCCCACCCCGCCGCTCCCGTCGGCGACGGGGCGGGCGGGGCGGGCGACGCTGCGGCGCGTGTCGGTCACGGGCGCTGGGCACCCCCGGGCGTCGAGGCGCGCCGACGACGGGCGCGCATCCAGCCCAGCAGCCCGAACATGATCCCGACGAGCAGGCCCGCGCCGACGACCAGCAACGCAGGCGACCCGCCGCCAGAGTCCCCCTCAGAGGAGTCCGAGGAGGAGGCCGAGGCGGAGGCCGACGACGAGGCCGACGACGACGGCGCCGCGACCGGCGCGTCCGAGGCCGTCGCCGACGGCGAGGCCGACTCCGACACCCCCGAGCCGGTCGTCGGCGTCTCGGACGGCACCGGCAGCGCGCCGGCCTCCGCCGTGAACCCGAACGTCCCCGACACCGCGTGCCCGTCCTGCGAGGTCACGCGCCAGGCGACGGTGTACGCCCCCGCGGGGAGGTCACCGCCGATCGCTTGGCTCACGGTGTTGTCGACGAGCTCGGCGTCGCCCGTGCTGACGACGGATCCGTCCGGCCCCTTCACCTCGATCACGGTGCCGAGCGCGACAGCGGGATCCTCGAACGTCAACGTCACGTGGTCCGGCACGGCCGTCACCGTGCTCCCGTCGGCGGGGTCCACGCTGACGAGCTCGTCGTGCGCCTGGGCCGCGGGTGCCGCGACGACCCCGAGGGCGAGCAGGAGCCCGACGAGAAGCCCGGCGGCTGGAGCAGTTCGACGACGCATGTGTCCCAGGATCCCCCACGTCACGGCTGAACCTGACGTCGGCGGCCCGTGACGAGGGCCACGACGAGGGCGGCCGCGCCCACGACGAGCCCGGCGACCCCGAACCACAGCCCCGCGTCCGAGGAGGACGACGAGGACGCGGACGACGCCGCGGCCGTGGGCGAGGCCGCCGCCTGGTGGTCGTCGCCCTCCGCGGCCGTGACCTTCAGCTCGGGTGCCGGGCTCTCCGGCTCCTCGGCCCCGGTGGTCGGCTCGTCCCAGTCCACGACCGTGCCGTCGGAGTAGGTCTGGTGCGCGGGCAGCAGCAGGTCCGTGCCGGCCGCCGGCAGCGGGCCGACCTGCAGCTCGAACTCCTGGAACTGACCGGCCCCGATCGCCGCGTCGGCCGACGCCGTGAACACGACGTGCAGGGGCGCCTCGGTGATCGTGGCCCCCTCGACGTCGACGGGCGCGGGCAGCTTCCCGGTCTGCACCTCGGCGGTCCAGCCGGGCACGGGGCGGGTGCCGACGTGGGACAGCGGCGTGTCGGTGGGCAGGTCGATGACGACCTTCGTGGTGGTCGCCGCGTCCTTCTCGTTCGGGACGCGGAAGGTCAGGACGGTCCACGCGCCGGCGGCGGTGGTCTCCGGGATGACCCGGACGTGGGCGGAGGCGGCGGTGGCCGGCAGGACGACGAGGCCGAGCCCGACGAGGGCTGCGGCGGCGGTCTGCAGGGGACGACGAGGCATGAGGGTTCCTTCACGATGGCTTCCGGCGGGCTCGTCAGGCGTTCGACGCCGACGAGCCGCCGGACGGGTGGCGGGCACAGACGAGGCGCCGCGCGGCCTCAGAGGGCGGACGGCACCGGTGACTGCCAGGAGGGCGGCCCGCGCAGCGGCACCACCCCGCGCCAGGTCTGGCGCTCGAAGGACTCGTGCTCGACGGCGACGGGCAGCTCGGCCCACGCGGGCAGCGACACCGCGCCGAACCGGGCGACGAGCGGCCGCAGCCACGCCGCGAGCCACTCCAGCGCGCGGTCGGCACCCGCGAGGACGAGCGCGCACGCGACGACCGCGAGCCCGTGCGCGGCAACCATCGCCCACGCCCCGAACATCGGCATGAGCGTCGCGTGCCCGACGGCCGAGCCGCAGCCCGTCGTCGCGAGGTACGCGGCGTGCGCCGCGTGGCCCATGCCCGCGTGCTGGCCCGTCGGCACCAGGGTCGCGCACCCGAAGCCCTCGAAGAGCGAGAGCGCGGAGTGCAGGCCGACCTGGGCGACGGAGAGCGCGGCGACGGCCGCGAGCACCCCGACCCGGCGCGCGGTCAGGACGACGGCGCCGGCCAGCACGAGGGCGACGAGCGCGACGACGACGATCGGCGCGGGCAGCGAGCCGCCACCCATCACGTGCGCCCCGCAGGCCAGGGCGACGACCACCGAGGAGACGACGAGGGCGCGCGCGAACCGCAGCGCTCCACTCGTCGGGGTGATCACCGGGCCACCCTAACCGCTGCGGACGCGAAGCGGGAGAGCGCTCTCTCAGATTGTGCTGGAGGAACACGGGGGGCAGGGGCCAGTGTTGACCCCTGCGGGCCAGTGCCCGGATCCGCCTCCGTCCCCACGCTCGAGAAGGTCCGATGTCACAGCAGAGCACCAGCACGGCCGCGCCCGAGGACCCGTCGGGCTTCCGTCCCCCTACGCACCGCGAGATCCTCACGATCCTCGGCGGCCTGATGATCGGCATGTTCCTGGCCGCGCTCGACCAGACGATCGTCGCCACCTCGATCCGCACGATCGGGGACGACCTGCACGGCCTGTCCCTGCAGGCCTGGGTCACCACCGCGTACCTGCTGACGGCGACGATCTCGACGCCGCTGTACGGCAAGCTCTCCGACGTCTACGGCCGCAAGCCCTTCTACATGCTGGCGATCTCGCTGTTCGTCGTCGGCTCGCTGCTGTCGGGCACGGCCGACTCGATGTACCAGCTGGCGGTCTACCGCGGCCTGCAGGGCCTGGGCGCCGGTGGCCTGATGTCCCTCGCGATCACGATCCTCGGCGACCTGGTCGCCCCCCGCGAGCGCGCCCGGTACCAGGCGTACTTCCTCGCCGTCTTCGGCACCTCGTCGGTGCTCGGACCGGTCGTCGGCGGGTTCTTCGCCGGCGCGGACACGATCCTCGGCATCGACGGCTGGCGCTGGGTGTTCCTCATCAACGTCCCGATCGGGATCATCGGGATCCTCGTCATCTGGCGGGTGCTGCACCTGCCGCCGCTCCAGCGCGTCGAGCACCGCATCGACTGGCAGGGCGCGGTCGCTCTCGTCGTCGCGCTCGTCCCGCTGCTCGTCGTCGCCGAGCAGGGCCGCTTCTGGGGCTGGGGCTCGGGCAAGGCGGCGTCGGCCTACGCGATCGGCGCCGTCGGGATCGTGCTGTTCCTGCTCGCCGAGCTGCGCGCGAAGGCCGACGCGATCCTGCCGCTCTACCTGTTCCGCAACCGCACGTTCTCGGTGGGCGCGGGGGCGAACACGGTCATCGGCCTGGGCATGTTCGGAGGCCTCGCGACGCTCCCGCTCTACCTGCAGATCGTCAAGGGCCAGTCGCCCACCCAGGCAGGCCTGACGCTCATCCCGTTCACCGTCGGCATCATGGCGGGCTCGATCATCGCCGGTCAGACCACCTCGCGGACCGGCCGGTACAAGATGTTCCCGGTGGCGGGCACGGTGCTCATGGTGCTCGGCGCGCTCACGTTCTCCCGGGTCGACGCGGGCACCGCGCTGCCGTACATCTTCGGCGCGTCGGTGCTGTTCGGGCTCGGGCTCGGGTTCACGATGCAGCCGCTCGTGCTCGCCGTGCAGAACGCCGTGGCCGTGCGCGACATGGGCGTGGCGACCTCGTCGTCGCTGTTCTTCCGCCAGATGGGCGGGACGCTCGGCACCGCGATCTTCCTCTCGGTGCTGTTCTCCACCGTCGGGTCGAACATCGCGGGCGCCTTCGCGAAGGCCGGCAAGACCCCCGAGTTCCAGGCCGCCCTGCAGGACCCGGACGTGCTGAGGGACCCGGCCAACGCGCCCGTGCTGGACGCGCTCAAGGGGGCCAAGCTCTCCCTCGACGACTCCGCGTTCATCAACGCGCTCGACGAGCGCCTGGCCAGGCCGATCCTCGACGGCTTCGCCCAGTCGGTCGACCTCGTCATGATCCTCACCGCGATCGCCCTGGTCATCGGTGTGGTGCTCGCGATCCTGCTGCCGGAGCTGCCGCTGCGGAACGTCTCCGGGATCGAGGGCCGGATGGCCGACGACCGCGCCCGGGAGACGGCCGCCGCGCCGGCCGGGGTCACCGCCGTCGGAGCCACCACGACGCTGGTTGCCCAGGAATCACCCCACCCCGGCTCCGCGGACTCAGAGGCGCCTCCCAGGGAGCGCGGCTAGGTTCGTCAGACCAGCCCCCCCGCGACACCGACCCCCGGAGGCGACGATGCACGAGCACAGCAGCACCTGTACCGGATGCATGGACCGACGCCAGATGCTCACGCGCGCAGGGGTCGTCACCGCGGCCGCCGCCGGCGTGGCCGTGCTCGCGGCGTGCGGCGGCGGGGGTTCGGAAACCCCGGCAGCCACCCCCGCCGCGGACGGCTCGCTCGCGAAGGTCGCCGACATCCCCGTCGGCGGCTCGCTCTCGGTGACGTCCGGCAGCGACAAGCTCCTGCTCGTCCAGGCCACGGCCGGTGCGGTCACGGCCTACTCGGCCATCTGCCCCCACCAGGGCTGCACCGTCACGCCCGGCAAGGGCGAGCTGGACTGCCCGTGCCACGGCTCGCGCTTCGACCTCACGGGCGCGGTGCTCGCGGGCCCCGCGACCGAGGGGCTCTCGCCCTTCGACGTGCACGTGCAGGGCGACGCCGTCTTCGCCGGGAAGGCCTGAGGCGATGGCCTGGCTCCGCGGCCCCGCCGCCGGTTCCGCGCTGCTGCGCGGGCTGATCTCGGCCTGCGTCCTGCTCTCGGCCGTCATCCACCTCGACCTGTGGGCCGACGGGATGAAGAGCACCCGGGTCGGGAACGCGTTCATGGTCAACGCGGTGGCCGGCCTCGCGATCGGCCTGCTCGTCCTGGTCTGGCGGCACTGGATCCCGCTGTTCCTGGCCGCGGGCTTCGGCGCGTCGACGCTGGGCGCGTTCCTGCTGTCCACTACCTCGTCGGGCTTCATGGGCGTGCACGAGGAGTGGCAGGGGTTCGACATCTGGGCGTGCGCGATCGTCGAGGCGGCCGCGATCGTGCTGGCCGTCGCGGCGTTCCTGGTCGAGCGGCGGCAGCCCGCCACCACGTAGCGCGGATCAGCCCCAGACGAGGCCGTGCGCAGGCTCGGCCAGCACCCGCGCCACGTCCGCGAGCACCCGCGCGCCGAGCTCGCCGTCCACCAGCCGGTGGTCGAAGCTCAGGGCCAGCTGCGTGACGTGGCGGACCTTGATCTTGCCCTTGTGCACCCAGGGCTGCTCGCGGATCGCGCCGAACGCGAGGATCGCGGCCTCGCCGGGGTTGAGGATCGGCGTGCCGGTGTCGATGCCGAACACGCCCACGTTCGTGATCGTGATGGTCCCGTCGGACATGTCCGACGGCGTGGTGCGGCCGGCCCGCGCGGTGGCGGTGAGCTGGGCGATGTCGTCGGCGAGCTCGCGCAGCGTCAGGCGGTGCGCGTCCTTGATGTTCGGCACGACGAGGCCCCGCGGGGTCGCGGCCGCGATGCCGAGGTTGATGTAGTGCTTGTAGACGATCTCCTGGTTGACCTCGTCCCAGGACGCGTTGATCTCCGGGTGCCGGCGGATCGCGAGCATGAGCGCCTTGGCCGCGATGAGCAGCGGCGTGACGCGGACGTCGGCGAACTCACGGTCGGCGCGCAGGCGCTCGACGAGCTTCATCGTGCGGGTGACGTCGATCGTGTGGAACACGGTGACGTGCGGCGCGCTGAACGCGCTCGCCACCATCGCCTCGGCGGTCCGCTTGCGCACCGACTTCACCGGCACGCGCGTCTGGCGACCGTCGGAGGACACCGTCCCCGACGCGAGCCACGGCTGCTCGTCGCCCGCGTACGTCGCGAGCGTGCGGGCCTCGGCCTGCGCGCTCATCGCCAGCACGTCCTCGCGCGTGACGATCCCGCCGGGACCCGTGGGCGTGACCGAGTCGAGGGACACCCCGAGCTCGCGGGCGAGCTTGCGCACGGGCGGCTTCGCGAGCGCGTGGGGGCTGCGGGCCACGGGGGCCGCACCCTCGGGACCTCGCGGCCGACGAGCCGACGCGCCCTCGGCCAGGCCGTAGCCGACGAGCACGGGCTCGGGCTTCGCGGCGGGCTGAGGGTCGGGCTGAGGGTCGGGCTCCGGGGCCGGCGCGGGCGCCGGCGTGCTCGCCTCGCGCGCAGCCTCCATCTCGTCGGCCCCGCCGGGCTCGACCCCGCGGTGCCGCTCGGCCCCGCCGAGGTGCCGCACCGAACCCGTGGCGACGGGCGGCTCGGCGGCGGGCGCGGCAGCGCCGTCCGGGTCGGTGTCGATCTCGATGATCGGCGTCCCGACGTCCACGGTCGTGCCGGGCGCGACGAGCAGCTGCGTGACGACGCCGGCCCACGGGCTGGGCAGGTCGACGAGCGACTTCGCGGTCTCGATCTCGACGATCGTCTGGTTGACCTCGACCCGGTCCCCCACGGCCACCTGCCAGGCGACGATCTCGGCCTCGGTCAGCCCCTCACCCGCGTCGGGCAGCGGGAACTGCTGGAAGGTAGGCACAGTCGAGCTCCTTGAAGGGTCAGAAGGCGAGCGAGCGGTCCACCGCGTCGAGCACGCGGTCCAGGCTCGGCAGGTAGTCGTGCTCGATCTTGGCCACCGGGTAGGGCGTGTGGAAGGCCCCGACCCGCAGCACGGGCGCCTGGAGGTGGAAGAAGCACTCCTCGGTGACGCGGGCCGCGACCTCGGCACCGGTCCCGTAGAGCACGGGTGCCTCGTGCACGACGACGCAGCGGCCGGTCTTGCGCACGGACTCGGCCACGGTCGCGGTGTCGAGCGGCGAGAGCGCGCGCAGGTCGACGACCTCGATGCTCGTGCCCTCGGCCGCGGCGGTGTCCGCGGCCTTGAGCGCCGTCTGCACGGTCGGGCCGTAGGCGACGAGCGTGATGTCGGTGCCCTGGCGGACCACGCGCGCGCCGTCCAGGCCGTTGGTCGCGGGCGCGTCGAGGTCGACGTCGCCCTTCTCCCAGTAGCGACCCTTGGGCTCGAAGAACAGCACGGGGTCCGGGGACCGCACGGCCTCCTGGATCATCGCGTAGGCCTGCGCGGGGCTCGACGGCGTGACGACCCGCAGGCCGGCCGTGTGGGCGAACAGCGCCTCGGGCGACTCGCTGTGGTGCTCGACCGCGCCGATGCCGCCGCCGTAGGGCACGCGGATCACGACGGGCAGCGTGAGCCGGCCGCGTGAGCGGTAGTGCATCTTGGCCAGCTGCGTCGTGATCTGGTCGAACGCCGGGAAGATGAAGCCGTCGAACTGGATCTCGCACACCGACCGGTAGCCGCGCATGGCCAGCCCGATCGCGGTGCCGATGATGCCGGACTCGGCGAGCGGGGTGTCGACCACGCGCTTCGCGCCGAACTCGGCCTGCAGCCCGTCGGTGACGCGGAAGACGCCGCCGAGCTTGCCGATGTCCTCGCCCATGAGCAGCACGTTCGGGTCGTCGGCCAGCGCGCGCCGCAGGCCGAGGGTGATCGCCTTGGCGAAGGTCAGGCGCTGCGTTCCGGTGAGCGCGTCGGCGGCCGGGACGGTTGTCGTGGTCATCGGGCGCTCCCCTCGCCGTGCTGCGCGTCGAGGAACGAGGCCTCGTACCGCTCGAACCAGGCGCGCTCGCTCTCGACGACCGCGTGGGGCGTCGCGTAGACGTGCTCGAACATCGAGGCGGGCGACGGGCGACCCATCGCCCGGACCGTGGTGCGGATGCGCTCGCCGAGCGCGTCCGCCTCGGCGTCGAGCTGGTCGAGGAACGAGGTCGGCAGCTGGCCCAGCTGCTCGAGGTAGGTGCGGAGCCGGTCGATCGGGTCGCGACGACGCCAGTGCTCCTCCTGCTCCGACGAGCGGTACCGGCTCGGGTCGTCGGACGTGGTGTGCGCGCCCATCCGGTACGTGAACGCCTCGATGAACGTGGGCCCGCCGCCGGACCGCGCGCGCTGCAGGGCCTCCTGCGTCACCGCGTAGCTGGCCAGCACGTCGTTGCCGTCGACCCGGACCGCGGGGATGCCGAACCCGGGCGCCCGGTTCGCGAGCGGCACCGTCGACTGGTTCGTCGTCGGCTCGGAGATGGCCCACTGGTTGTTCTGGCAGAAGAACACGACCGGGGCCTCGTTGACGGCGGCGAACACGAGCGCCTCGCTCACGTCGCCCTGCGAGGTCGCCCCGTCGCCGAAGTAGGCGACGACCGCGGTGTCCCGCGTCGGGTCGCCCGTGCCGACGTCGCCGTCGCGCTGGACGCCCATCGCGTAGCCGGTGGCGTGCAGCGTGTGCGAGCCGATGACCAGCGTGTACAGGTGGAAGCCGTGCGCCACGGGGTCCCAGCCGCCGTGGTCGACGCCGCGGAACAGGCGCAGGACGTCCGTGAGGTCGACGCCGCGCGTGTGCGCCACGCCGTGCTCGCGGTAGCTCGGGAAGACGTGGTCCTGCGGGGCCAGGGCGTGCCCCGAGCCGATCTGCGCGGCCTCCTGGCCGAGGGCCTGGGCGAACAGCGCGAGCTCGCCCTGGCGCTGCAGCGCGGTCGCCTCGGTGTCGAACCGGCGCACGAGCACCATGTCGCGGTACATCGCGCGCAGGTCGTCCGCGTCGAGGTGGGCGACGAGGGCGTCGTACGTCGGGTTCGCGACGCGACGGCCCTCGTGGTCGAGCAGCTGCACGAGCCCGTCCGTGGTCAGGGGGCCCGTCGCTGAGGCGTCCGACCCGGGGGTGGGGGTCGTGGGCGTCTGGCTCTCGGGGAGGGAGGTCGAGCTCACGCGGTAGCTCCTTCGCGTGCCGCGGCCCGGAGGCCGCACCGGTCAGTCCGAGTGGGTTGTCCCGAACCTACGTCACCGTAGCCTACGCAACCGTAGGTTGCGCCAGAAGCCCTCCGACAACGCGGCGACGCGCGCCTTGTGGACTCCCGACAGACCCGTCATCGCGTGTGCTGGGCCGCCGCGATCTCGAGGAACAGGTCGACCGCCTCGGGCTCGCCGACGCTGACCCGCACGCCGTCGCCGGCGAAGGGCCGGACGACGACCCCCGCGCGGGCAGACCGCTCCGCGAAGGCGCTCGAGGCCTCGCCGAGCGGCAGCCAGACGAAGTTGGCCTGGCTGTCCGGCACGTCCCACCCCTGGGCACGCAGGCCCTCGAGCAGCCGGGTGCGCTGACCGACGATGCGGTCGACGCGCGCGAGCAGCTCCCCCGACGCGCGCAGCGACGCGAGCGCGGCCAGCTGGCCCGCGTGGGACACCCCGAACGGCGTCGAGGCCGCGCGGATCCCGGCGGCCAGGCGCGGGCGGGCGACCGCGAAGCCGACCCGCAGGCCGGCCAGGCCGTACGCCTTGGAGAACGTCCGCAGCACGACGACGTTCGGGTGGTCGGCGAAGACGGCCAGGGCGTCGGGCGCGTCGGGGTCGCGGACGAACTCCACGTAGGCCTCGTCGAGCACGACGAGGACGTCGGAGGGGACCGCCGCGAGGAACGTGGCCAGCTCGTCGGCGTGCACCGCCGGGCCGGTCGGGTTGTTGGGGGTGCACACGAGCACGACGCGCGTCCGCGGGGTGACGGCGGCGGCCATCGCCTCGAGGTCGAGACACCCACCCGGGGCGAGCGGGACGCGCACGCCGGTCGCGCCCGCCAGGGAGATGGCGATCGGGTAGGCCTCGAAGGACCGCCACGGGACGACCACCTCGTCGCCGGACTCGCAGACCGCCGACAGAACGTGCCCCAGCACCGCGACCGAGCCGCAGCCGGTCACGATCGTCTCGGGCGCGACCCCGAGCGACGAGGCGATCGCCTCGGACAGCTCGGTCGCGTACATGTCCGGGTACCGGTTGACGTCGGCCGCGGCGTCGATGATCGCGGCGACGACCGACGGCAGCGGCGGGTACGGGTTCTCGTTGGAGGAGAGCTTGAACGCCGCGGCACCGACCGGGGCGCGGCCGCCCGGCACGTACGGCGGGAGGTCGGAGAGGGCCTGGCGCAAGGGGACGCGGGTCACGGGTGCCAGCATGCCACCCCGTCGCGGCCGGGAACCGGGCCGAAGGCCTCCCCAGATGGCAGGATCGCGGGATGGCCTTCCTGCTCCGCGTCCTCATCAACGGCGTCGCCATCTGGCTCGCGACGATCCTGCTGTCCGGCCTCGACATCGTCGGCTACGACACCACGTGGCAGCACGTCGGCATCATCGTGCTGATCGCGCTCGTGTTCGGCCTGGTCAACGCGATCGTCAAGCCGATCGTGGCGATCTTGTCGATCCCGCTGTACATCCTCACGCTCGGGCTGTTCACGCTCGTGGTCAACGCCCTCATGCTCATGCTCACCGCGTGGATCACCGAGTTCACGACCTGGGGCCTGCGCGTGGACGACTTCTGGTGGGCGGTGCTCGGCGGCCTGATCATCTCGATCGTCAGCTTCGCGCTCTCGGTCCTCATCCCGGAGAGCCGCCGGGACTGACGCCGGGCGCCGGGTCGAGTCGAGGGACGCGGCGTCGCCCCGTCGCCGGGTCGGTCACGACCGCGTCGGGCGCCCGCGTGACCGCGAACTGCCGCGTCTCCGCCGTCGTCCCGGCCGGGCCGAGCACCCCTGCGAGCGCCGCGTCGAACCCGCGCAGCGCCGGGCTCCCCGCAAGCTGGGCGTCGGCGAGCTCGGCGGTCCGCACGTACTGGTCGAGCCCGTGGGCGTGCGCGAGGTTCGCCGAGCCGATGCTCCGGCGCACCGACACGACGTCGCGGCTCACGGCGTCCGGGCGGCCGTCGGTCTGCGGCACGAGGTCCTCGTCGATCCGGTAGTGACGCACCTGGACGCCGGCCGGCACCGCGCGCGGCACGTCCGGTGAGCCGGCGGTGAGCACCGCGCGCACGTCGTAGGAGCCCACGGCGAGCGCGGCCGCGGCGACCGCCACCATCCCGCCCTGGCTGTGGCCCGCGAGCAGGACGGGCTCGTCGGGCGGCACGCCCGCGTCGCGCAGCGCGTGCAGGACGCCGCTCGACATGTCGTCGGGCAGCCCGGCGACGAGGCGCGCGTTGGTGGTCATGTCCGTGGCGACGTCGCCGCCGAAGCCCGCGCTCTGCGTCCCCGGGATCTCGACGACCCAGCCGTGGCTGCCGTCCGGGTGGGTCAGGCGCTGCACGGAGATGGTCGACGGCGGCGTGCCGGGCGCGCCGCCGTGGGCAGCCGGGTAGGAGGCGGACACGTTGCGCAGCACGTCGGCGGCGGACCGCGGCGCGGGCAGCCCGGGCGGGTCGGACCGGGGCACGAGCGCGGTGGGTGCCGGGTCGCCGCCGACCAGCTCCTGCGCCAGGGGCCCGAGCGGGCGACCGCTGGGCACCCGCGTGCCGGGCAGCGCGCCACGCAGGAACCCGGCGACGGGCCCGACGAGCGACGACGGCACCTGCCGGCCGGCGAGCGCCCGCGGGTCTCCGGCCGCGGCTGCGGCGACCACCACGGGCGCCAGCGGTGCCACGAGCGGCCACACCAGCGGGACCTCCCCCACCACGTGCGCCTGCAGGGCGACCACCTCCCGGACCGTCCGCGCCACCCACGACTCCGCCTCGACGTAGAGCTCGACCACCCGCCGCAGCCGCCGCACCAGGTCGTCGGCCCGGGCCGCCGCGGCCCAGGCGGCGCGCGCGAGGGCCTCCGCCCGGGCGGCGTCGAACGGGTAGGCGACAGGGGCGGGGACCAGCACGGCGTCGAGGCGGTCGACCACCCGCGCCGCGGCCCGCAGGTCGGCCGCGCACGCCCGCAGCGCACGCGCGGCCGCCCCGAGCGCCGCGGCCGCGGCGTCGAGGTCCCGCAGCTCGACCGCCGTCGGCCCCGGTCCGCCGACGGCCCGCACGCCGTCGCCCCAGGGGACACCGCTCACACCCGGCACCCCACGAGGGCGACCAGCTCCCCGACGGCCCGGTCCAGCGCCGCCGCCTCGAGCACGGCGACGTCGATCTCGGACCGGTACCGCACGGCCACCGCTCCGCTCCACGGCACGCCACCCGCGGCGACCAGGCAGCGCCGGGCGCGACCGGAGGCGTCGAGGGCGGACAGCAGGAACGGGACGGGGTCGTCGAGCATGCGGCGACGGTAGGCCGGCGGCCACCGGGCGCCGGGCGGGCACGACGCGATCTGTGGACGCGGCCCCGAGCCGCCGGGGCTGTGGACGCCTCAGTCGGCGGACGGTGCCCGCGGGAGGACCAGCACGGCGACGCCGATCGCGGCGAGCATCGCGGCGGCCCGCCACACGTCGGCGGCACCGACCTCGGCCCCGGCCAGCAGCACCGCGACGACGGCGAGCACCTGCGCACCGGCCTGGACGCCGGCCAGCGACCGCAGCCCGTCGAGCACGACGCCCACCTCGACCCGCGCGCGCCAGGACGTGCGCGCGCCGAGTGCCGCGCCCCACAGGACGAGGTGGACGAGCAGCACGAGGACCATCACGGTGGGCAGGGAGGCCGGGCCACCCACGAGCACGAGGAAGCCCGCCAGCGCGACCGCGAGCGCAGCCACCACCGACCACGGCCGCAGCGCGACGTACGCCCCGATCGCGGCGGCGACCCCGACGACGGCACCGAGGACGTCGTAGCTCGCCGCCCAGGCGAGGACGACGAGCACGGCCACGAGCACGCCCAGGACCGCGCGCAGCACGAGGGCGGGCACGGTCGCGGCCGTGGTGAGCTGCGCCTCGCGTGCCGCGCTCATCGCGCCCCCGCGCCGACGCGGCGCTGCGCCCGGCGGGCGAGCCGCGCGAGCCCCACGCCGGGCGACGTGCGCCAGGCGACGAGCTCGACGTCGGCGTCCGCGAGCGTGGCGAGCCGGTCCTCGCGCATCATGCGCACCAGGCGCAGCGCGAGCCGCTGCTTGTCGTCGAGGTGCTTGTCGCGCAGCGCGGGCAGCACGTCGACCGCGACCACGCGGTGCCCGGTGCGCCGCCACTGGGCGGCGACCTCGGCCGCGTCGTCGTCGAGGAACGTGGAGAACACGACGACCAGCGCGCCGGACGGGACCTGGGGCGCGCGCACCCGCCGCCGCGGCTCCCCCTCGGGCGACGTCACCGCGAGCGCCTGCCGGATCCGGTCGAGCTGGCGGCGCCCGCCCCCGGGCGGCAGGGGGCGGCGCAGGGCACCGAGGTCGTCGAGGCCCACCCGGTCGCCCAGGGCGAGGAACCCCTGCGCGACCGACGCGGCCGCCTGCCGGGCCAGGTCGAGCGAGGTCGAGTCGCTCGTCGCGGGCCGGACGGTGCCGCGCCAGGTGGCGGGGTCCGGACCGACGTCGTCGCGCGAGTCGACGACGAGCATGACGGCGGCCTCGGCCAGCGCGTGCTCGCGGCGCACGTACAGCTCCTGCAGGCGCGGCGATCGGCGCGCCGTGACGCGCCAGTCGATGCGGCGCAGCCGGTCGCCGGGGGCGAACTGGTGGACGTCGCGCAGCGAGCCCCCCTCGCCGGGCCGCCGGGAGTCGTGCCCGCCGGTCAGGCCGCGCAGGCGCGGGGGCAGCGGCAGCTCCTCGAGGGGCCGTGTCGCGGGCAGCACGACGACCGAGCGCGCCGCCGGCTCCGCGGGTTCGGACACGCTGGCCGCGCCCACGCCCATCCCCACCGCGTCGACCTCCGCCAGCGGCTGCGGCCCGGTGCGCATGGTCTCCACGACGAGCGGCAGCACCCGGGTGCCGTCGACGCGGACCAGGACCTCGTCCAGCTCGCTCTCGTGCCTCCGCACCCCGACCAGCACCGCCGCCGCACCGGGCGGCGCGACCACCGTCACGTCGGCGGCCAGGACGCCGGCCGGCGGCGACTCGTCGGGCGCGTCGAGCCGGACCTGCACGGCCTGCGAGGGCCGACGCCGCCAGTCGAGCACGGCCGCCACGACGGGCGCGGCGCCGAGCACGGCGACGTCCGGGCGCCCGAGCAGGGCGCCCGTCAGGAGCAGCACGGCCCCCACGACCACCGCGGCGGTCGTGGCGCGGGCCCGCGTCCAGCGTTCGTTCACGCGTCGGCCGGGACGCGCCGGGCGGTCGTCGGCCCCGCGACCGTGTGCAGGACCTCGTCCACGACGCGCTGCGGCGCGACGCCGCCCGCCCACGCCTGCGGGGTGAGCGAGATGCGGTGGGCGAGCGTGGGCACGGCGACGGTCTTGACGTCCTCCGGGGCGACGAAGTCGCGGCCGTCGAGCACGGCGAGCGCGCGGGCCACGAGCACGAGGGCCTGCGAGCCGCGCGGCGAGGCGCCCACCTCGACGGCGGCGTGCTCGCGCGTCGCGGCCGCGAGGTCGACGCAGTAGCGCAGCACGTCGGGGTCGACCGTGACGGCCTCGACGCCGGCCTGCATGCCGAGCAGCGTGGCGCCGTCGACGACGGTCCGCACGGGCGCCCCCTCGGCCCGGCGCTCCAGCCGGCGCGCGAGCACGTCGACCTCCGCGTCGCGGTCCGGGTAGCCCACGGCCAGCCGCACCATGAACCGGTCGAGCTGCGCCTCCGGCAGCGGGTAGGTGCCCTCGTACTCGACCGGGTTGCTCGTCGCGAACACGTGGAACGGCTGCGGCAGCTGGTGGGTGACGCCGTCGACGGTCACCTGCCGCTCGGCCATGGCCTCGAGCAGGGCGGACTGCGTCTTGGGTGCGGTCCGGTTGATCTCGTCGGCCAGCAGCAGGCCGGCGAACACCGGGCCCGGGCGGAACTCGAACGACGTGGTCGCGGGGTCGAACACGCTCGAGCCGGTGATGTCCGAGGGCAGCAGGTCGGGCGTGCACTGCACCCGGCGGAACTCCAGGCCCAGCGCGGTGGCCAGGGACCGGGCGGCCAGCGTCTTGCCGAGTCCGGGGACGTCCTCGAACAGCACGTGGCCCGACGCGAGGACGGCGGCGAGCGCGACGCGCAGGGGCTCGCGCATGCCGACGACGGCGGTGGCGACCTCGTCGAGGACCGCGCGCCCGGCGGTGGCGACGTCGGCGACGGGCAGGGGATTCGTCATGGGGTCTCCGGGCTGTTGGATCCGAGACGCTCGAGCGCGCCGATGGTGTGCCGCGCGTCGGCGACGCTGGGCAGCGGGTGGGACATGCGCGTCAGGGTCACGTAGGCGCGGTCGCCGAGCAGCTCGCGCGCGCGGGGGGCGTCGGCGGGGTCGGCCAGCGCGACGCCGTGCCGGGCCATCCGGGTCACGCCCGCGTCGCGCAGCCGGCGCAGCGCGCGCTCGCCCACCCGTCCGTCGCGGCCGACGAGCGACCACGCGAGGTCCTGCACCTCGCCGCGCACGCCGTCGCGCCGGACCCGCCGCTCGTGCCCGACCTCTGGCTCGACGTCGGCGGTCGCGCGCCCGACCACCACGACGGTCCCGGCGACGGCCAGGCCGAGCAGGAGGGCGGTGCCGAGCGCGACGCTGGTCAGCGCGACCCCCGTGCCGAGCACGAGGCCGATGATCGCGCTGCGGACCTGGCGCCGCGTCACGCGTCGGCCCTCCGCAGGTGCGCGACGCCGTCGGCGAGCAGGGTCAGCGCGTCGCGGGCGGTGGCGACGTCCTGCGGCGTGAGGCGGTGCTCGCTGTAGCGGGCGGCGAGGTAGAGGGACAGGAGCCGACGGGTGGCCGCGGCGTCGGCCTGCGTCGCGCCGAGGACGTCGACGGTGAACTCGGACGCGGTCTGCGCGCGGTCGCGCACCACGCCGCTGCGGGCCGCGGACTCCTCGAGCGCGACCCAGGCGGCGATGACGGCGTCGCCGGGCGGGACCCGGTCGTCCGCGAGGAACCGCGCCGCACGGGCCACGCCCTGCTCGAGCACGGGCGTGGCGGGCAGGACCTCCGCGCCGAGGAGGTCGCCCGGGTCGCCGCCCTCGGGCACGGCCTCGCTGCGGGCGGACCACGCGTTGAGGGCACGGCGCACCTTGGGTGCGAGGTACCAGGTGAGCAGGCCCAGGAGCAGCGCGAGCACGGCGTAGAGGATCCAGCCGGGCGCCCCGACGTGGCTGGGACCGCCCGTCAGCTCGGCCGGGGGCGACGCCTGCGTCTGCGTCGGGCGGGGCGGCATCGTGATCCGGAGAGCCGGGAGCGCGGTCCCGCGCGGGGTCACGTGCCACGGCCCGGCGAGGGCGGCACCGAGCACGACGAGCGCCACGAGGACGACGGCCACGACGGCTCGTCGTGCCTCCTGCGTGCGCTGCACGTGCCCCCCTCTCGTCGATCGCGTGCCCAGGGTAACGACGCGGACCGTGGACGCGGGCGCGTCCCGGTGCGGAGGTTCTGGGACGATGTGGCCATGACTGCGCGCGTGAGCCTGGCCGACGTGAACCCCGCGATCGCCCTCGGGCCGCTCGACGGCCGCTACCGGGCCACCGTCGCCCCGCTCGTCGACCACCTCTCGGAGGCCGCGCTCAACCGCGAGCGCGTGCACGTCGAGGTCGAGTGGGTCATCCACCTGGCCCAGCACGGCGTGGTCCCCGGTGCCCCGACGCTCACGCCGGCCGACGAGGCCTACCTGCGCGACGTCGTCGCGACGTTCGGCGCCGACGAGATCGCCGAGCTGGCCGAGATCGAGCGCACGACCGTGCACGACGTGAAGGCGGTCGAGTACTTCCTCAAGCGACGGCTCGCTGCCGCGCCGGAGGGCTCGGGGCTCCGCGACGTCGGCGAGCTCGTCCACTTCGCGTGCACGAGCGAGGACATCAACAACCTGTCCTACGCGCTGATGGTCCGCGACGCGGTCCGTGAGGTCTGGCTGCCGGCCGCCTCCGCCGTGGCCGACGAGGTCGCCGCGCTCGCCACCGAGCTCAAGGACCAGCCCCTGCTGGCGCTCACGCACGGCCAGCCCGCCACGCCGACGACGCTCGGCAAGGAGCTCGCCGTGCTCGCCCACCGGCTGCGCCGCCAGCTGCGCCGCATCGGGGCCGACGAGTTCCTCGGCAAGCTCAACGGCGCGACCGGCACCTACGGCGCGCACGTGGTCGCCGTCCCGGGGGCCGACTGGCCGGCCGTCAGCAAGGCGTTCGTCGAGCACCTGGGCCTGACGTGGAACCCCCTCACCACGCAGATCGAGTCGCACGACTGGCAGGCCGAGCTCTACGCGGACGTCGCGCGCTACAACCGCGTGCTGCACAACCTGGCGACCGACGTGTGGACGTACATCAGCCGCGGGGTCTTCACGCAGATCCCGGTGGCCGGCGCGACGGGCAGCTCGACGATGCCGCACAAGGTCAACCCGATCCGGTTCGAGAACGCCGAGGCCAACCTCGAGATCTCCTCCGCCCTGCTCGACACGCTCGCGGCGACGCTCGTCACGAGCCGCCTGCAGCGCGACCTCACGGACTCGACCACGCAGCGCAACATCGGACCCGCGTTCGGGCACAGCCTCCTGGCGATCGACAACGTGCGCCGCGGCATGCGCGCGCTCTCCGTCGACGCGGACCTGCTGGCCCGCGAGCTCGACGAGAACTGGGAGGTGCTCGGCGAGCCCGTCCAGTCGGCCATGCGCGCGGCCTCGGTGGCCGGGGTCACGGGGATGGAGAACCCGTACGAGCGGCTCAAGGAGCTCACGCGCGGTCGCCGGCTCACGGCCGACGACATGCGCGAGTTCATCGCCGGCCTCGGGCTGCCCGACGACGTCGCCGCTCGGCTCGCCGCTCTGACGCCCGCGTCCTACACGGGCCTGGCCGCCTCGCTGGTCCATTACCTGGAGGACTGACCCCTCGGGTGGCGCCACGCCGTCACCCGGACGATGGACCCGACCTGGACACGCGCCCGGTTTGTCTGCACAATCGTGCGCGCACCCCCCGTCCGTTTCATCCGTGTTCATCCGAGTTCCCGCGCTCCCCCCGAGCTCGCGGCGCTCGACCGTCCCTTGGCGAGGTAGCCCCGTGACGCTCATGCAGAAGGCGATCACGCCTGCGCTGTCGCACGCCCACCTGGCGGCCGGCCACGACCGGCTCGCGGGGTACGTCGTGCGCGCGGCCGACGTCTCGTTCGCCACGACCCCCTCGCAGCTGTTCGAGGTCCACGGCCTCGGGTACCCCGGGTCGCCGTTCAGCCCGCACGACGAGCACATCGACGTGCTGCGCTTCGAGTCCTCCCCGCAGCTGCAGTACCGCGACGTGCCCGGCTACATCGTCCCGCTGTGGTGGCTGCGCCACTCGCGCATCCCGCCGGGCGCCGAGCTCGTGCGCGTGCACGCCGACGGCACCGCGACGCTGCTCGCCCGGTACGGCGACGTGGGCACCGGCTGGTCGTTGACCCACCTCGGGAGCCCCCGCCCCGCGCTGGCGTCGCTGTCCCGCTGCGTCGGGCCGGTCGCCAAGTGGCACGGTGCGTACCTCGAGGCGGACGTCGTCGACAACGGGCACACCCTCGTCCTCGCGCTCGCGAACCCGCCGCTCGCCGAGACCGGCTTCCGCCAGTCCGCGAACGGCCGCTGGTACCGCCGCGTCCCCCGCCAGGAGGTCACCGAGCTCTTCGAGCTGGACCTCACCGCGCAGTGGAACGGCCTCTCGGTGCGGGTCGTCGACCAGTGGCAGGACGCCCAGCGCTACGTCGTCGCCCGCATCTCGCACCTCGGCGACGACATCGACCGCGCCGAGCACCTCCAGATGGACCACGTCGAGGCGGGCGTCTACGAGGCCGTCGTCTACGCGGCCGAGCTCACCGACATCCAGACCAACCAGGTGGTCCCGCACACGTGGGCGCCGGGCCCGGCGGCCGTGCCGCAGCGGCAGGCCGTCAGGAGCTAGGCGGGCTCGACCGCCGGGACGTCGATCGCCGCGAGCGCGGCGAGGGCGGCGGCGTACGCACCGGTGTCGCCGGCGCGCGCGGCGTCGCGCGCGCTCACGGTCGGGCCGTGCAGCAGCGCACGGGTGCGGCGGCGCAGGCCCCGCTCGGTGCGCTCGTCGCGCAGGTCGGCCGGCAGGACCTCGAGCGCGGACTCGAGGCCGCCGAGGACGCGGGTGCGCTCCGCGACGACGGCGGGGTTCCACTCGCGCACGCGCCGCTCGGCCTCGTAGGCCCGCGCCGCGCCGTCGACGATCCCCCGGGCGGCCTCGACGGCGGCGTGCTCGGCCGGGGCGTGCTCGGCGACGGTGTGCAGCGAGACGAGCCGGACCCCCGGCAGGGCGCGGACCCCGGGGTCGACGTCGTGGCGCAGCGCGAGGTCGACGACGGTGAGCGGGTTGGCGCCCGCGGGGCGGGCCGCGGCGAGGGCGTCCACCTCGAGCACGGCACCCGCGGCGCCGCTGCAGGCGACCACGAGGTCCACGTTCGCGAGCTCGGTCGCGAGGTCCGCGCCGGCGGGCACGGAGCGCACACCGCGCGCGGCGGCGAACTGGCCGGCCCGGCCGCTGGGCGAGTACACGCGCACGTCCCCGACGCCGCGCGCCTTGAGTGCCGCGAGCGAGGCGCCCGCGTACGAGCCGGTGCCGATGAGCACGCAGCGCACGTCCGACCAGACGGGCAGGCCCGTCTCGGCGATGTCGAGCGCGACGCCGACGACCGAGCGACCCGCGCCGCCCAGGCCCGTGCCAGCGTCGACCGCGCGGCTGACGCGGGAGGCTGCCTGGAAGAGGGCCTCGAGGTCGCTCGTCGTGGTGCCGTCGCGCCGAGCGGTCGTCAGGGCGCGGCGCACCTGGCCGGCGATCTCACGCTCGCCGACGACCATCGACTCCAGGCCGCTCGCCACCGCGAACAGATGGCCGGCGGCGTCGGTCGAGGTCATCGCGTGCAGGTGGGTCGCGACGCTCGCCTCGTCGTACCCGGACCGGGCGGCGACGGCGGCGGCTGCGGCCGCTCGCGCGGCGGGGGTGTGCGCGGCGTCGTCGACATCCAGGTAGAGCTCGAACCGGTTGCACGTCGCGAGCACGACGGCACCGGAGATGGAAGGGGACGCAGACACGAGCTCACCGCCCACGACGGCCACGTCCGACGAGAGACGTTCCAGCACCGCGAGGTCGAGCTCGTGGTGCGAAGCGACGAGGGACAGCAGCACCACGTCTCCGATTGAATCACTTCGGCATTTGTCAGGCACAATCGAGGCGTGGTTCTTCCGCTCACACATCCCCTCGTCGACGGCCGTACGACGCATTCCGCCTTGGTGCGCGCATATTCGGGTCAGCGCCCCGAACGCCTGCCCGTGTGGTTCATGCGCCAGGCCGGTCGCTCCCTGCCCGAGTACAAGGCCGCCCGGGGCGGCACCGCGATGCTCGACGCGTGCCTGACCCCCGAGCTGGCCAGCGAGATCACGCTGCAGCCGGTCCGGCGGCACGGCGTGGACGCCGCGATCTTCTTCTCCGACATCGTGGTGCCGCTGCGGCTCGCCGGCGTCGACGTCGAGATCAAGCCCGGCGTCGGACCCGTGATGGGCGCCGCGGTCCGGACGGCCGACGACGTGGCGCGGCTGCGTGAGCTCACGCTGACCCCGGCCGACCTCGAGCCCGTGGCACAGGGCGTGGCCCTGACGGTCGAGGCGCTCGGCAGCACGCCGCTCATCGGCTTCGCGGGCGCGCCGTTCACGCTCGCCGCCTACCTCGTCGAGGGCGGGCCGTCGCGCGACCACCTGGCCGCGCGCACGCTCATGCACGCCGACCCCGAGACCTGGCGCGCACTGACCGAGTGGGCTGCGGACGTCACCGGCGCCTTCCTGCGCGCGCAGGTCCTGGCCGGCGCGAGCGCCGCCCAGCTGTTCGACTCGTGGGCGGGCTCGCTGTCGCTGGGCGACTACACGCAGCACGTCGCGCCCGCCTCGACCCGCGCGTTGTCGCAGGTCAAGGACCTGGACGTGCGCACCGTGCACTTCGGCACGGGCACCGGCGAGCTCCTCGCCGCGATGCGTGACGTGGGCGCGGACGTCGTCGGGGTGGACTACCGGATCCCGCTCGACGAGGCCTCGCGCCGGCTCGGCGGCCACACCCCGATCCAGGGCAACATCGACCCCGCCCTGCTCGCGGCCCCGTGGCCCGTGCTCGAGGCCCACGTGCGCGACGTCGTCGCCCGTGGCGCCTCGGCCCCCGGCCACGTGGTGAACCTCGGGCACGGCGTCCCCCCGACCACGGACCCGGACGTGCTCACGCGCCTCGTCGGCCTGATCCACTCGCTGTAGCCGTGCCCTCCGGCGAGCACCCCGACGAGCGCCTCGGCGAGCGCTGGGGCGCGGTCGTCGTCGGCGCCGGCGTGGCGGGCCTCGTCGCGGCCCGCGAGCTCGAGCTCGCGGGCGTCCGGACGCTCGTGCTCGACGCCCGCGACGCCCCCGGCGGGGCGGTGCGCGGCCACGAGGTCGCCGGCCTCCGGCTCGACGCGGGCGCGGAGTCGTTCGCCACGCGGGGTGGCGTCGTCGCGGGCTACCTCGCGGAGCTCGGCCTCGCGGACGGGGTCTGCGCGCCCAGCGGGCTGGGCTCGTGGGTCCACCTCCCGTCGGGTGACGGCCCCCTGCCCCGCACGGGACTGCTCGGCATCCCGTCGGCCCCGTTCGCGTCGGACGTGCGGCGGACGCTCGGACCGCTCGGCGCGGCGCGCGCCGCCCTGGACCTGGTCCTCCCGCGCTCGGTCGGCGCGGACGCCACGACGCTGGGGGGCCTGGTCCGGGCGCGCATGGGTGCGCGGGCCCTCGACCGCCTGGTCCGCCCGATCGTCGGGGGCGTGCACGCCGCCGAGCCCGACGATCTCGCCGTGGACGCGGTCGCCCCCGGGCTGACGGCCGCGGTCGCACGGTCGCGGGGGTCCCTGGCCCGAGCCGTCCGCTCGATCCGCGCCGCGGCGCCCGCCGGCACGGCGGTCGCCGGCCTCACGGGGGGCGTCCACGGCCTCGTCGACGCGCTGGCCGAGCAGGCCGGCGAGATCCGGCTCCGCACCCCGGTCTCGAGCATCCGGCGCGCGTCGGGGGGCCTCGTCGTCACGACGCCCGGAGGCGAGATCGGCACCGAGCGGGTCGTCCTCGCGGCCCCCGCGCCCGGGCTCCTCGACCACCTCGTCGGGCTCGGGTCGACCCCCGACACCGGTGCCGCCGTCACCCTGGTCACCGTCGTCCTCGACGCCCCCGCGCTGGACGCCGCGCCCCGCGGCACGGGCGTCCTGGTCGCGCGCGAGGCCGACGACGTGCAGGCGAAGGCCTTGACGCACGCCACCGCGAAGTGGCCGTGGCTGGCCGCCGAGGCCGGCGCGGGACGCCACGTCGTCCGGCTGTCGTACGGCCGGGCAGGCGAGGACGGACCCGCGCCCGACCTCGCGACGGCCCTCGCGGACGCGTCCACGCTGCTCGGCGTGCCGCTGCGCGAGCGGGACGTCGTCGGGCACGCCACCGTCCGCTGGACGCAGGCCCTGCCGCGCCCGAGCGCGGCGCACCGCGACTGGGTCGCAGCCGTCCGGGCCGCGCTGGCCACGCAGCCCGACGTGGCCGTGGCCGGCGCCTGGGTCGCGGGCAACGGCCTCGCGGCAGTGATCCCGGAC
The DNA here is from genome assembly GCF_003755175.1 of Cellulomonas sp. PhB150. Lineage (GTDB taxonomy): Bacteria > Actinomycetota > Actinomycetes > Actinomycetales > Cellulomonadaceae > Cellulomonas. The sequence goes on from NZ_RKHX01000004.1 coordinate 337,786, forward strand.
GCGCGGGCCGCGGGCCGCTCGCTCGTCCCCGAGTGATCCCGCGCACATTTCTTTCTGACAATTCGTCAGGCAATTCTTTGGGAGGACAGGCAACCCTAAGAAATGTGGCGCACGGGCATGACCCGCGTCACTATTTCTCGCCATTTCCTGACGACTTGTCAGGTCCGTTCGGCCGCCTGCGGAATTGACCCCGCGCGCTTCGACACCCGCGCCGCGGCGAGGGAGACTGACGGCATGCCCCAGCACGTCCGCATCGGCACACGCGCGAGCGCGCTCGCCCTCACCCAGACCGGCCACGTCGCCGACGCGCTCGCCGCGCTCGCCGACCTCGAGGTCGAGACCGTGCGCGTCCGGACCGACGGCGACCGCCTCACCGGCTCGTTGCAGACCCTCGGCGGGACGGGCGTGTTCGTCACCGCCCTGCGCGACGCGCTGCTCGACGGCCGGTGCGACGTCGCGGTGCACTCGCTCAAGGACCTGCCCACCGGCGACGCGGCCGGCCTCGCGCTCGGCGCGGTGCCGCTGCGCGAGGACCCGCGCGACGCGCTGTGCGCCCGCGACGGCCTCACGCTCGAGACCCTGCCGACCGGCGCCGTCGTCGGCACGGGCTCGCCGCGCCGGGCCGCACAGCTGCTCGCCGCCCGGCCCGACGTCGTCGTCGTCGACATCCGCGGCAACGTCGACACCCGACTCGGCCGGGTCGCGGGCTCGGGCACCGGACCCGGTGACCTCGACGCCGTGGTCCTGGCCCGTGCGGGCCTCGCCAGGCTGGGGCGCCTCGACGCGGTCACCGAGCTGTTCGACCCCGCGGTGATGGCACCGGCCCCCGGGCAGGGCGCGCTGGCGATCGAGGTCCGCGCCACGGAGCCGGACGACGCCCCGCTCGCCGCCGCCCTGCGGGCGCTGGACCACGCCCCGACCCGCCTGGCCGTCGTCGCGGAGCGCGCGCTGCTCGCCCGCCTCGAGGCCGGCTGCGCGGCGCCCATCGGTGCCCTCGCCACCGTGACCGACGACGCGATCCGCATGGACGCCGTCGTCGCCCGCCCGGACGGCACCGCGACCCTGCGCCGCTCGGCGAGCACGCCCGGCCCCACCGAGGACGCCGCACGCGCGCTCGGCACCCGCCTCGCCGAGGACCTGCTCGCGGCGGGAGCCGCCGACCTGGCCGAGCTCGGCGCGACCCGATGACCAGCCCCCTGGCGGGCTGGCGCGTCCTGGTCCCCCGGCCCGTGGCCGGCACCAGCCCCGCCGTCGTCGCGCTCGCCGCCGCGGGTGCGTCCGCCGAGGTCGTCCCCCTCATCGCGACCGTCCCCCCCGAGGACCTCGGCCCGCTCGACGACGTGCTGCTCGCGCTCGGCGCGGGCTGGTACCGCTGGTTCGTCCTGACGAGCGCCGCCGCGGTGCCGGTGCTGGCGGCGCGTGCCGCGGCAGCGGGCCGGACGCTGGCGGACCTGACGGCCGAGGTCTCCGTCGCGGCCGTCGGCCCGGGCACCGCCCGCGCCCTGCGCGACGCGGGCGTCGAGGTGGACCTCACCCCCCCGGCGCCGTCCACGGCCCAGTCGCTCGTCGCCGCCTGGCCCGCGCCGCGCGGCGAGCGGACCCGCGTCCTGTTCCCGCGCGGCGACCTGGCGGCGCCGACCCTGACGGACGGCCTGCGCACGCGCGGCTGGCAGGTCGACGACGTCGTGGCCTACCGCACGGTGCCGGCGGACCCGCCCCCGGCGGAGGTGCGGGAGGCGTGGGCGGGCGGTGACATCCGCGCCGCCCTGCTCACCTCGACCAGCACGGTCCGTGAGCTCGTCGCCCAGCTCGGTGCGCCGCCGTCGGGCACACTGCTCGTGGCGATCGGGCCGACGACGGCCGCCGAGGCGCACCGCGTCGGCCTCCCCCTCGCGGCGACGGCCACCACCCAGACCATGACGGGCCTCGTCGAGGCCCTGTCGCAGGCAGCAGCACACGCAGCAGCACACGCAGCCGAGGAGCGCTGAGATGACCCCCACCCCCGGACGTGTACGCCTGCGCCGCACGCGCGCGACCCCCGCGATGCGCCGCCTCGTCGCCGAGACGCGGCTGCACCCCGCCGAGCTCGTGCTCCCGGTCTTCGTGCGCGAGGGCCTGACCGAGCCGCGCCCGATCACCTCGATGCCGGGCGTCGTGCAGCACACCCGCGACTCGCTGAAGCAGGCGGTCGCCGAGGCCGCCGCCGCGGGACTCGGCGGCGTCATGCTCTTCGCGATCCCGGCGGTGCGCGACGCGGTCGGCTCGCAGGCCACCGAGCCGGACGGCATCCTCAACCTCGCGATCGCGGACGCGGTGGCGGAGGCCGGCGACGCTCTCGTCGTGCAGGCCGACCTGTGCCTCGACGAGTTCACCGACCACGGCCACTGCGGGGTGCTGACCCCGACCGGCACGGTCGACAACGACGCGACGCTGGTCCGGTACGCCGACATGGCGCTCGCGCAGGCGGCGGCCGGCGCCCACCTCGTCGGGCTCAGCGGGATGATGGACGGCCAGACGGCCGTCGTCCGTGACGCCCTCGACGACGCGGGGCACCAGGACGTCGCGGTGCTGGCGTACGCCGCGAAGTACGCGAGCGCGTTCTACGGCCCGTTCCGCGAGGCCGTGGAGTCGCAGCTCGAGGGTGACCGCCGCACGTACCAGATGGACCCGGCCAACCGCCGCGAGGCGGCCCGCGAGATCGCGATCGACATCGCCGAGGGCGCGGACGTCGTCATGGTCAAGCCGGCCATGTCCTACCTCGACGTGCTGGCGGACGTGGCCGCGGCCTCGACCGTGCCGGTCGCCGCCTACCAGGTGTCGGGCGAGTACGCGATGATCGAGGCCGCTGCGGCAAACGGGTGGATCGAGCGCAGACGGGCGATTCTCGAGTCCGTGCTCAGCATCCGACGCGCCGGTGCCGATCACGTACTGACGTACTACGCGACGGAGCTGGCCGGATGGCTGGCGGAGGAGACCCGATGAGCCCGACGACGAGCGCCGAGGTGTTCGCGCACGCCCAGTCCGTGATCCCCGGCGGGGTGAACTCGCCGGTGCGCGCGTTCGGGGCGGTCGGTGGCACGCCGCTGTTCGTCGCGAGCGCGAGCGGTGCGCACGTCACCGACGTCGACGGTCGCACGTACGTGGACCTCGTCGGCTCCTGGGGTCCGGCGCTGCTCGGGCACGCGCACCCGCAGGTCGTCGCCGCCGTGCAGGAGGCCGCCGCGCGCGGCCTGAGCTTCGGCGCCCCGACCACCACCGAGGTCGACCTCGTCGAGGCGGTCCGGTACCGGGTGCCCGCCGCCGAGTCGATCCGCCTGGTGTCGACCGGCACCGAGGCGACCATGACGGCGCTGCGCCTGGCGCGCGCGTTCACGGGCCGCGACCTCGTCGTGAAGTTCGCCGGCTGCTACCACGGCCACGTCGACGCGCTGCTGGCCCAGGCCGGCTCGGGTGTCGCGACGCTCGGCCTGCCCGACTCGGCCGGCGTCTCCGCGGCGACCGCCGCCGAGACGATCGTCGTCCCCTACAACGACCTCGACGCGCTCGAGACCGTGTTCGTCGCGCACGGCGACCGGATCGCGGCCGTCGTCACCGAGGCCGCGCCCGCCAACATGGGTGTCGTCCCGCCGCTGCCGGGCTACAACGCCGAGCTGCGCCGCATCACGCTCGAGCACGGGGCGCTGCTCATCCAGGACGAGGTGCTCACCGGCTTCCGCGTGGGCTACTCCGGCTGGTGGGGGCTCGAGGGCCTGCGCGAGGGCTGGGCGCCGGACCTGTTCACCTTCGGCAAGGTCATCGGCGGCGGCCTGCCGGTCGCGGCCGTCGGCGGTCGCCGCGACGTGATGGCGCAGCTCGCGCCGTCGGGGCCGGTCTACCAGGCGGGCACGCTGTCCGGGAACCCGGTCGCCACGGCCGCCGGGCTCACGACGCTGCAGCTCGCCGACGCCGGCGTCTACGCGACGGTCGACGCGGCCTCCGCGCGGCTGCGCGCGTCGGTCAGCGCCGCGCTCGCCGCCGAGGGCGTGCCGCACGCCGTGCAGTACGCGGGCAACCTGTTCTCGATCATGTTCGGCCCCGACGCGGCGACCGAGGGCGCCCGTGACTACGCATCGGTCCTGGCCACGGAGTCGTTCCGCTACGCGCCGTTCTTCCACGCGCTGCTCGAGGGAGGCGTGTACGCACCGCCCTCGCCGTACGAGGCGTGGTTCGTCTCGGCCGCGCACGACGACGATGCGCTGAGCGCGATCGAGGCGGCCCTCCCGGCCGCGGCTCGGGCGGCCGCCCAGGCCTAGTCCGGGAGCTGCACAGCCGCCGTCGCGCACAGCGAGTCGGCGAAGGTGCGCCGGCGCGCGTCCCACAGCGGGCGGAGCAAGCCGACGAGCAGCACCGCGTCGGTCACGTGGGCGAGCTCGCGCACGAGCGCGCCGCGGGCGCCGACAGGCAGCCCGGTGCTCTCGCGGACCAGGCGCAGCCCGGTGAGCTGCTTGCCCAGCGACGCCCCGTACCGGCCCTGCGCCAGCACCCGGTTGCCGACGAACCACGCCAGCCACCACGCGATCCCGAGCCCGGCCACCACCGCGTCGTCGTAGGCGAGCGCGATCAGCAGCGGCGCCGTCATCACCGTCACGTCGAGCGCGAACGCCGTGACCCGGGGTCGCCAGCTCGCGCGCAGGGGCCACCCGGGGACCTCGCTCCGCGCGGGTGGGGACGGCGGCGGCACGGGGGTGCCGGTGAGGACCGCCGGCTCGTCGGGCGGCGCCGGACGAGGGAACGGGACCGCAGGCGTGGGGTGCCACGCGGTCGGCCGGGCGCCCGGCTGCTCGTCGTCGGGGTCCGCCATCGGCCCCGGGGGCGTACTGCTCATCGCGCCGAGTATGCCCCGGCCGCGGGAGGCGCACCTCTCAGTGCGTCGCGGCGGGCTGCGCGGTGAGCGCCTCGAGCTCGGCCTCGGCCGCCTCCGCCGAGGCCTCCCGGCGGTACGCGCGCACCGACCACGCCACGGCAGCGGCCCAGACGAGCGCGACGAACCCGAGGACCAGCGCCGCGGTGGTCGTCCCGCCGAGGTTCAGCCAGTCCGAGCGCAGCAGCGTGCGCGTGTTCGTCAGGACGATGACGCCGCCGACCGCCGAGCCGAGGATCCGCGGCGGGATCAGGCGGACGAGCCACGCGGCGATGGGCGCGGCGATCACCCCGCCGATCAGCAGCGCGAGCACCCACGCGACGTCGATCCCTGCCGAGCCGAGCGCCAGCAGGAAGCCGAGGCTCGCGGCGATCGAGACGAGGAACTCGCTCGTGTCGATCGAGCCGATCACCTTGCGCGGCTCCATCCGGCCGGACGCGAGCAGCGCGGGCGTCCCGACCGGGCCCCACCCACCGCCGCCCGTGGCGTCGACGAAGCCCGCGAACAGGCCGAGCGGCGCGAGGAACCGCTTGCGCAGGGGCTGCCCCAGGCGGTCCTTGCGGAGCCCCTTCACGGTGAACCGCACGAGGATGTAGAGGCCCAGCGTGAGCAGGATCGCGGACATGACCGGAGCCGCGACGTCGAGGGAGAGGTTCGCGAGGAAGGTCGCGCCCAGGAAGGCGCCGATCGCGCCCGGCACACCGACGCGGCGCACCACGCGCCAGTCCACGTTGCCGAACCGCCAGTGCGAGACGCCCGAGGCGAGCGTCGTGCCGATCTCGGCCAGGTGGACCGTGGCCGACGCAGCCGCGGGGTTGGTACCGATGGCGAGCAGGAGCGTCGTCGAGGTGACGCCGTACGCCATGCCGAGGCTGCCGTCGACGAGCTGGGCAGCGAGGCCGACGACGGCCAGGAGGACCAGCTTGCGCACGGGGGGACCTACCTCGGGAACGGGGGGAACCGGCCGACGACGCCGGCGCGATTGGTCGATAATCCCGATCCGAGGGGTCGGTGTTCAAGTCTGCATTCACATCATGAGACGAATGCCCACCGGCTGGACGAGGCTCAGGGGTTCTCCCACGCGCCCGCACTGGCCGCCATGGTCCGCACGTGCTCGGGCAGCGCGCCCCTGACCAGCGACTCGAGCGTCACCTGGTCGAGCACCTCGCGGACGCTAACCCGCAGCGCGACCCAGACGTCGAGCAGTGCCGCCGCGGAGCCCTCGTAAGCCAGGCTGGGCGGCCGCACGTCACGGACGGTGACCAGTGGGCCGTCGACCGCCCGGATGACCTCGGCGAGCGTGATCTGGCCGGCCTCGCGGGCGAGCCGGTAGCCGCCCGAGCGGCCCCGGACGCTGGCGACGATGCCCGCGCGGCGCAGGTCACCGAGGATCCGCTCGACGAAGCTGACCGGCAGCCCCTGGCCTGCGGCCAGCACGTCGGCCGCCACCGGGTCGCCGTGCGGGCTCGCCGCCAGCTCGGCGCACGCCCGCACCGCATAGTCAGCCTTCGCCGAGACTCGCATGGAGCCATTGTGCCGCCCGCGGGGCCTTCATCCCGCCGTCGGGAATACCCCTGGGGGGTACCTTGTTGGTGCCGTCGGACGCCCGACGACACCCAGGAGGCCATCGTGCACGGATACACCGACGCCAAGGACGACTACCTCAAGCGCCTGCGTCGCGTCGAGGGCCAGGTCAGGGGCATCGCCCGCATGGTCGACGAGGACGTCTACTGCATCGACGTCCTGACCCAGATCGCCGCCGTGACCAAGGCGCTGCAGGCCGTGAGCATCGGCCTCGTCGAGGACCACCTGGCCCACTGCGTCGTCGACGCGGCCCGGCAGTCGCCCGAGGAGGGCGCCGCGAAGGTCAAGGAGGCGTCCGACGCCATCGCCCGCCTCGTCCGCAGCTGAACCCCGTCCCCCGAGGAGAGAACTCATGAGCCAGACCACCACCTTCGGCGTCGACGGCATGACCTGCGCGCACTGCGTCCAGCACGTCACCACCGAGCTCACCGCCCTGCCCGGTGTCCGCGGCGTCGACATCGCGCTCGTCGTCGGCGGGTCCTCGCAGGTCACCGTCACGTCCGACGCCCCGCTGGCCGACGAGGCCGTCGCGGGCGCCGTCGACGAGGCCGGCTACGTGCTGACCCCGCGGAGGTCGCTGCTGTGACCGACAAGCCCGTGGCCGTCGTCGACCTCGCCATCGAGGGCATGACCTGCGCCTCGTGCGTCGCGCGCGTCGAGAAGCGGCTGGGCCGGCTGCCCGGCGTCTCGGCGACCGTGAACCTCCCGCTGGAGTCGGCGCACGTCGAGGTCCGGGTGCCCGACGAGGGCACCGGGGCGACCGCCGACACCGACGCCCTCGTCGCCGCGGTGCGCGCAGCGGGGTACGACGCGAAGGTCACCCGGACCAGCGCGGCTGGCAACGATCACAGCCCTGACATGCCCGGCATGGACCCGCGCGAGCACGCGCTGTCCGGCCACTCGATGGCACCGGGTCACGACATGGATCCCGACGAGGACACGTCGGCCCCCACCGACGCCCGCGGTGCCGACCTGCGCGCGCGCCTCCGGGTCGCCGCGGTCGCCACCGTGCCCGTCGTGCTGCTGTCGATGGTGCCCACGCTGCAGTTCACCGGGTGGCAGTGGGTGGTCGCCGTGCTCGCACTCCCCGTCGTGACGTGGGCCGCGTGGCCGTTCCACCGCGCCGCGTTCCGGGCCGCGCGCCACCGCGCGTCGACCATGGACACGCTCGTCTCGATCGGCATCGTCGCCGCGACCGGCTGGTCGCTGTGGGCGCTGCTGCTCGGCGGGGCGGGCGAGCTCGGCATGACGATGACGCCGTCCCTGTGGCCGCGCGCGGCGCACGAGGGGGCAGCACCGGAGCTCTACTTCGAGGTGGCCGCTGTCGTCACCACGTTCCTGCTCGCCGGGCGGTACGCGGAGCACCGCTCGCGTCGTCGGGCGGGCGACGCCCTGCGCGCGCTGCTCGACCTCGGGGCCAAGGACGTCGCGCTGATCGAGACCGGGCCGACCGGCCGGTCCGAGCGCCGGGTGCCCGTCGCGGCCCTGCGCGTCGGCGACGAGTTCGCGGTCCGGCCCGGCGAGAAGGTCGCCACCGACGGCGTCGTCGTCAGCGGCGCGAGCGCGGTCGACGCCTCGCTGCTGACCGGCGAGCCCGTGCCCGTCGACGTGGGTCCCGGCGACGAGGTGACGGGCGCGACGATCAACAGGTCGGGCTCCCTCGTCGTCCGTGCGACCCGCGTGGGCGAGGACACGCGCCTGGCGCAGATCGGCCGGCTCGTCACCGCCGCGCAGACCGGCAAGGCGCCCGTGCAGCGCCTGGCAGACCGCATCTCCGCCGTGTTCGTCCCGGTCGTGCTGGTGCTCGCGCTCGGGACGCTCGTCGCGTGGCTGGTCTCCGGCGCGGAGCCGCAGCAAGCGTTCACCGCGGCAGTCGCCGTGCTGATCATCGCGTGCCCCTGCGCGCTGGGCCTGGCCACGCCGACGGCGCTGCTCGTCGGGACCGGGCGCGGCGCCCAGCTCGGCATCCTCATCAAGGGGCCGGAGATCCTCGAGCAGACGCGCGCGGTCGACACCGTGGTGCTCGACAAGACCGGCACCGTGACCCAGGGCCGCATGGCGCTGGTCGACGTGCTGACCGCTCCGGGGGCGTCGCCCGACGAGGTGCTGCGCTACGCGGCCGCGGTCGAGCAGCTCGCGGAGCACCCGATCGCGCAGGCGATCGCCGCGGCCGCGACCTCCCCGGACGGGGACGTGGGCGGGGACGGCGTCGTCATCGGGTCCGACCAGGTGCACGACTTCCGTGCCGAGCCCGGCCGCGGTGTCGTCGGCGTCGTCAGGACCGCCCACTCCGGCGTCGGGCTCGGGCGACGCGTCCTCGTCGGGCGCCCCACCTGGCTGCAGGAGCAGGCCATCGACACCGCCGCCCTGCAGGACCGCTTCGACGCGACCGAGGCCGACGGCGCGACCGCCGTGATGGTCGCCTGGGACGGCTCCGTGCGGGGCGCGCTCGTGCTGCGCGACCCCGTCAAGGACACCTCCCAGCAGGCGGTCGACGAGCTGCGGGCGCTCGGCCTGCGGCCCGTGCTGCTGACCGGCGACAACCCCGGCGCGGCGCAGGTCGCCGCGCGCGCGGTCGGCATCACCGAGGTGATCGCGCAGGTGCTGCCCGCGGACAAGGTCGCCGTCGTGGAGCGGCTGCAGGCGTCGGGTGCTCGGGTGGCGATGGTCGGCGACGGCGTGAACGACGCGGCAGCCCTGGCGGCCGCCGACCTCGGCCTCGCCATGGGCACCGGGACCGATGTGGCCATCGAGGCCGCCGACCTGACCCTGGTGCGCGGCGACCTGCGCTCTGCGGCGCAGGCGATCCGCCTGGCCCGCCGCACGCTGGCCGTCATCCGGCAGAACCTGTTCTGGGCCTTCGCGTACAACGTGGCGGCGATCCCCCTCGCCGCGCTCGGGCTGCTGAACCCGATGATCGCGGGGGCCGCCATGGCGTTGTCGTCGGTGCTCGTCGTCGGGAACTCGCTGCGCCTGCGCCGCTTCTCCTGACCCGTCCGGCTCGCACCCAGGTTCCTCCCTGGTGGCGTCCGGCGGGTGCTCAGCGCCCGGGTCTACGCTGCGCGCGTGGCCGAGCAGCAGGTGGTTGAGAAGGTTCCGCAGCCCGACGAGCGGGCGGTGCGGCGACGGCTGACCGTCGAGATCTGGATCGTGCTCGGCCTGTCGCTGGGCCGGTCGGCCGTGTACGCGGTCGTCAACATCATCGACCGGCTCACCGCAGGGCCCGCGCTGGGCGACCAGACCACGACGCTCAACCCGACCCTGTCGCCGCGCCCCTGGCTCGACCTGACCTACCAGGGCCTTGCGATCGTCTTCGCGCTCATGCCGGTCGCCCTCGCGCTCTACCTGCTGTCCGCCAACGGGCGCTCCGCCACCCGACGCATCGGGCTGACGTTCGCGCGGCCCCTGCGAGACCTCGGCGTGGGCGTCGGCCTCGCGGCGCTCATCGGGCTGCCCGGACTCGGGCTCTACGCCGTCGCGCGCGCCATGGGCTTCGCGGTGCAGGTGCAGGCGTCCGCGCTCGACACCTACTGGTGGACCGTGCCGATGCTCATCCTGCTCGCGCTCAAGAACGCGCTGCTCGAGGAGGTCGTCGCGGTCGGCTACCTCATGGAGCGGCTGCGCGACCTCAAGTGGCGCGAGCCGTACATCGTCGTCGCGAGCGCCGCCCTGCGCGGGTCTTACCACCTGTACCAGGGGTGGGGGGCGCTGCTGGGCAACTTCGTGATGGGGCTCGTGTTCTCCGAGTACTACCGGCGCAAGCGGCGCGTGATGCCGCTCGTCATCGCGCACACCGTGATGGACACCGTGGTGTTCGTCGGGTACTCGTTGCTGCCGGCGCACGTGCGGGACTCGCTGCACCTGTCGTAGCCGGGTCGATTCCGGGCGGCCGGTCGGCCCCATCTCTCTGTGGACAAGTCTGGCGAGTCGAACGTGTGTTCGATAGACTGGCGGGGTGACGATCGCTCCCGTGGACCCCGCTGCTCGCGCTGACGCGCGGGCAGATGCAGGTGGGATCCAGCGGTTCCGCGCGATGCTCGAGCAGGTGGCCGGCCCGGCCATCGCGTCCCTCGAGTCCCCCGTAGCGGTCGATCTGATCGCCGCGCTGGAGGAGCTGAAGTCGACGGTGTGCGCCGCCCAGGCCGTGCTGTCCGTCGCGCTGGACACCGCGGAGCGGGACCGGCAGGCGGTCGCCGGGGTCCCCGCCCGGCGGCGCGGGCAGGGCGTGGCCGCGCAGGTCGGGCTCGCGCGGCGTGAGTCCCCGCACCGCGGATCGGTGCTGCTCGGCGCGGCGAAGGTGTGGACCGCCGAGATGCCGCACACCTTCGCGGCCCTGCGCGCCGGGCGGCTCTCGGAGTACCGGGCGATGATCCTGGTCGCCGAGACCGCCTGCCTCGAACGCGAGGACCGCGCCGAGGTCGACCGGCTGCTGTGCGCCGACCCCGCCACCCTCGACGGGGTCGGGACCCGGGCACTGGCCGCCCTGGCCCGTGGACATGCCGCCCGCCTGGACCCCTCCGCCGTCGTGCGCCGGGCACGGCGCGCGGAAGGCGAACGACGCGTGAGCATCCGCCCCGCCCCCGACACCATGTGCTACCTGTCCGCGCTGGTCCCGATGAAGCACGGCATCGCCGCGTTCGCCGCGCTCAAGACCGCTGCCGACCTGGCCCGCACGACCCAGGGCGGCGACCCGCGCGGGCACGGGCAGATCATGGCCGACACCCTCATCCAGCGCATCACCGGCCTGGCCGACCCCGACGACATCCCGGTGACCGTGAACCTGGTCCTGTCCGACACCACCCTGCTCGGCGCCGGGCACGACCCCGCCCACCTCGACACCCCCGGCACCAGCCCCGCACCCGTGCCCGCCCAGATCGCCCGCGAGCTCATCGCCGCCGGCCTCGACACCCACGCCGTGTGGCTGCGACGCCTCTACGCCGACCCCCACGGGCAGCTCGTCGCGATGAGCACCACACAACGCTTCCACCCCGACGGGCTGGCCACCTTCCTACGGCTACGCGACCAAGGCATCTGCCGCACCCCCTACTGCGGGGCACCCATCCGCCACATCGACCACATCACCCCCGCCGCCGCAGGCGGACCCACCGACGCCACCAACAGCCAAGGCCTGTGCGAAGCGTGCAACCACACCAAACAAGCCCCCGGCTGGACCCAGACCCTCACACCCGAGACCCACCAGCACACCGTCGTCACCACCACCCCCACCGGCCACAGGTACGCCTCCCACGCACCCCCACCATCCACACCCGCACCACAACCCTCACGAGACGAGCCCGAGACGGGCCGGCGCGTCGTGGACCTCGCCTTCGAACGGCTCCTGGCCACGCACGCACCGATCGAGTACGAGCGACGCGCCGCGTAGGAGCGCCCGCACCTGGTCGGGCGTGTGGTCCCGCACGAAAGACAGCCGCGCAGGTCCCCCGCGATGGGGGGAGCCTGCGCGGCTGTCGTGCGTTCAGGAACGAGCGGTCAGAGCTCGATGACCTTCGTGTCGCCCTCGATCTTGCCCGCGAGCGACCGGGCGGCGAATCCTCCGACGACCAGCACGACCCCCGAGACCAGCGCGAACAGGCCGACCAGCACCATGACCACGGTGAGCGAGGTCTGCGGGTTCGTCACGAGCAGCAGACCCACCAGGAGGCTGATCAGCCCGAACGTGAGCGGGAAGAACCACGTGGGGTTGTCGTGCTTGTGGGAGACGATCGACCCGATGATCCCGATGACGCCGAGCAGGATCACCCAGAACGCCACCATGTAGAACACGACGGCGACGGTCGCCTGCGGCCAGGCGAGCAGGACGACGCCGATCGCGATCGTGAGCAGCCCGCCGACGACGGGCCAGGCGATCCCCGTGTCCCGCTTGTCGAGGAACGCGCCGATGATCGACAGGACACCGTCGACGATGGTGAAGATCCCGACGATCCAGACGATGGCCGTCAGCGTGTCGAGCGGGTGGAACAGCATGAGCAGCCCGAGCACCAGCAGCACGGCGCCGCGCAGGACGGGCAGCCACCAGAAGCGGCGCAGCTGGGCCGCGACCTCGGTGGCGGTGGGGTCGGCCATGACATCTCCTCGTGGTCCCGGGCGACGCGCAGTCCTGTGCGACACGTCGTGCGAGTTCACGCTAGTGGTCCGGGTACCCCGTGAGCACGAAGGCGCGACCTGGTGGACGTGCTGCGACCCACACCGCCACCGCCGCACGTTCTCGCAGGGGCTTGCCTAGACTCGCCCCTATGTCCGCGAGGCCGACGCCTGACCGTCGCGCGGCCGCCGACGACGCGGCCGCAGCGATGCCGTCGACCGTGGACACGATCGTCGAGCCGCCGGCCGGCAAGGAACGGGCCGCCGCCGCGATCATCGTCGACGACAACCCCGAGACCCGAGTCCACCACCCGAGCGACCTCATCGGGACGGTCATCGGCGCGGTCGGCATCGTCGCCGTCATGGTCCTGGCCACCTACGCGCAGCACACCACCACCGGTGTCGCCGAGGACGTGCAGGGCTTCGCGAACCTGCTGCGCAAGATCCTCGTGGTCCCGGTCCAGGTGCTCGAGGGCGTGGTCACCCTCCTCGTCCCGATCGCCGTGCTGTCCGAGCTCGCGATCCGGCGCCTGGGGCGCCAGGTGCTCGACGCCCTCGGCGCCGCGGTGCTGGCCGTGGTCCTCAACGGCCTCGTCCTGTGGCTGGTCCACCACGTCGGCAGCGAGGAGCTGATCAGCGGCCTCTCGGTCCGGCTCAACGACCAGTGGACCGTCACGCTGCCCGGCTACGTGGCCATGCTCGCCGGCCTGCTCACGGTCTCCGGGCCTCGATCGCGCCGGCGCACGGTGACGTGGTCGTGGAACCTCATCTGGGTCGCGATCGGCGTCCTCCTGATCACGGCGCAGGTCTCGCTCCCCGGCCTGGCGATCTCGCTGATCGTCGGCCGCGTGGCGGGCCTGCTCGTGCGGTTCCTGTCCGGCGTCCGCTCGGAGCAGGCGTACGGCGAGGTGCTCGTCGCCGGCGTGCGGCGGGCCGGGTTCTCACCCCGCCGCCTACGCAGGATCCCCGAGGGCGACGGGCCCGACGTGGAGAAGTCGGTCGACCCCGATGCCGAGACCGCCCCGGTCCCCGTCGTCGGCCGGGTCACCGAGCCCGACCCGGACGCCGCCGCCCGTGCCTTGATCCGCTCCGCCGGCTACCGCGCGTACGAGCTGACCACCACGGACGACGAGAGCCTCGACCTCGTCGTCATCGACGGCGACCGCCAGGTCGTCGGCATGCTGGGCCGGCTGTGGCGGTCGCTGCGGCTGCGCGGCCTCGAGGGGCGCTCGGTCGTCAACCTGCGCCAGGCCACCGAGCGCGCGGCCCTGCTCACCTACGCGGTGCGTGCCGCCGGCGTCCGCACGCCGCAGCTGCTCGCGATCGCCGAGGCCGACGACTCGATGCTGCTGGTCCAGCGCCGCCCCGAGCACGCGGTCCCGCTCGCCGAGCTTGACCCGGCCGAGCTCACCGACGAGCTGCTCGCCGAGGTCTGGGCCCAGCTCTCCCTGGCCCACACGGCCGGTATCGCCCACCGCGCCCTGACCAGCGACACCGTCCTCGTCGCGACCATCGCGGGCACGCCCGTCGTGTGGCTCACCGGCTGGGAGCAGGGCTACGTCGCCTCGTCCGACCTCGCCCGGCGCATGGATGCGAGCCAGATGCTGGCTCTGCTCGCGCTGCGGGTCGGTGCCACCCGCGCACTCGACTCGGCGGCCGGCATCCTGTCCGACGACGACCTGTCGGCGATCGGCCCCCTGCTGCAGACCATCTCCCTGCCGCGCCAGACCCGCGACGAGATGCGCACGCACAAGCAGGTCCTCGCCGAGCTGCGGACCGCGCTCGTCGACCGCCTGCCCGAGGCCGACGTCGAGCCCCTCCAGCTCGTCCGGTTCGGCGCCCGCACGATCCTGACGATCGTCGTGCCGATCCTCGCGGTCCTGTTCATCGTCACGCAGATCAACATCGACGAGATCACCCAGGCGCTCGCCGAGAGCGACTGGCGCTGGAGCGTGCTGGCGTTCGGCCTCGGCCTGCTCACGCTGCTGGGAGCGGCACTGGCAGTCGTCGCCTTCTCGCCGGTCAAGATCCCCGTGTGGCGTGCCGTCCTCGTGCAGACCGCGGCGACCTTCGTCGCCCTCGCGGCCCCGGCGGGCCTCGGCCCGGCCGCGCTCAACCTGCGCATGCTCACCCGCCGAGGCGTCAGCGCCACGCTGGCCGGGGCGACGGTGGCGCTGGTGCAGGTGAGCCAGTTCGTCGTGACGCTCGGCCTGCTCCTCGTGCTCACGGTGGCGTCGGGGAACCAGGAGTCGGCACTCCCGATCTCGCCGGCGGTGCTGCTCATCATCGCGGCAGTTGCCGCGGTCGTCGCCGCGACCCTGCTCATCCCCGCGGTCCGGCAGTGGGTGCTGGCCAAGACGATGCCGACCCTGCGCCAGACGTGGCCGCGCCTGATCGCCGTGCTCGGCCAGCCGTGGCGCCTTGCGCTGGCGATCGGGAGCAACCTGCTCACCACGCTCGGCTACGTGCTCGCGTTCGACGCGTGCCTCGCGGCGTTCGGCCAGGACGCGACGCTCATCCAGGTCGCCATCGTCTACCTCGCCGGCAACACGGCCGGCTCGATGGTCCCGACCCCGGGCGGCATGGGCGCGATCGAGGCCGCCCTGGCCGCCTCGCTGACCGCCGTCACCGGCATCAACTTCGGCATCGCGACGTCCATCGCGATCCTCTTCCGCGTCGTCACCTACTGGCTCCGCATCCCGATCGGCTGGGTCGCGATGCGGGTCCTGCAGCGCAGCGGAGAGCTCTGAGAGAACGACGAGGCCCGGCCCCCGAGGGGGAGCCGGGCCTCGTCGTCGTCGCGGTCAGTCAGGTCAGGCGAGCGCCTTGGCCTTGAGCTGGGCGAACTCGGCGTCGTCGATCACGCCGGCATCCAGCAGCGCCTTGGCGTCGCTGATGTGCTCGGCGGGCGACTTGCCTGCCACCTCACGGATGTAGGAGTCCGTGTCCGCCTTCGCGGACTTGATGGCCTCGACCTGACGCTCGGCCATGCTGCCGCCGCGCGCGATCACGTACACGAGGGCGGTGAGGAACGGCACGATCACCAGGAAGACGATCCACACCGCCTTGGCCCAACCACCGAGCGTGCGGTCGCGGAACAGGTCCGTGAGGATCTGGAAGAGGATGACCAGGTAGGCGAAGAAGAGGAACCAATAGATCAGGAGCCCGAACCAGTCCCAAAAGCTGTCCATGCGGCCTTCTTCTCTCGAGATTGCGTGCCGCCCCGACTGGCGATCACGATCGGGTCGAGATTAGCCCAGGACGTCCTGTTCGGTCACGACACCCGCCGGGTTGTCTCGCGGGTCGGCGCGCGTCCTGACCTGCGTAGACGCAGCTCAGCCCCGCGGGCCCAAGGGCCGGCGGGGCTGAACGTGGCGATGCTGAGGTCAGGCTGCGACGTCCTCGCGCTGCGCGGGGATCTGGCTGACGGCGCGGAGCCGGGTGGCCATCGCCGACCAGGCTGCGGTGCGGCCGACCGGGAACGTGACGGTCTCGGTGGGCTCTGCGGGGTATCCGGTGGTGTCCATGACACGTGTCCTGTCTGTTCGGTAGCCCGGCTGACCCTGTAGGTCCCGTGGCTTTGCGTCCCCTCCTTGCAGAGGGTTTGCCGTTTCGCTGACAAGTGGGACATTAGCGGCTGACCACCTGGTTAGGAAAGATCCCTAACCGGGGCGTTTCGGACATTCGTCCATTTCACCCGTTCGGCTCACTCGCTCCGCGCACGTCGTCCGCTATCGAGGAGTGAGGCGGCATCGTCGCAGGTCAGGCGTACGAGTGTGGCCCCGATCACACGTTGGGCCGGACGTGGTGCGCGAGCAGCGGGTCACCACGCGGGACGACGAGGACCGACATCCGGACACGGGAGAGGGCCCTCCGCAAGCGGTAGGGCCCTCGTCCGTGTGGGGCGTGTGCGCCGGTCCTGCATCCCACCGTCCCGGCGCGCCCGTCGGTTCACTCCACGGTCAGCTGAATGCGTCCTTGACCTTCTCGCCCGCCTGCTTGAGGTCGGCCTTCGACTGGTCGGCCTTGCCCTCCGCCTCGAGGCGCTCGTCGTCGGTGGCCTTGCCGGCCCCCTCCTTGAGCTTGCCCTTGGCGTCTTCCGCTGCGTTCGAGATCTTGTCGCCGATACCCATGCTGTTGCCTCCGCTCTTTGCTACCCCTTGACGTTACGACGGGTGCGAGCGGCCCGCATCTTGAAGCGTCAGATCTCTTCGCGCAGGCGCGGCTCGGTGCGCCGCGCCGGCACGAAGCCGGACTTGTCGGCGTAGAAGGCGCGCACGACGTCCATGTCCGCGGGGATGTCGCCCGTCAGCCGGATCGTCGGCCCGAGGCCCGTCGTCATGGTCGCGCGGTCCACGTAGCCGAGGGTCACCGGCAGGTCCGTCGCGCGGGCGATGCGGTAGAAGCCCGACTTCCAGCCGTCGCCGCTGCGGGTGCCTTCGGGCGTCACGACGAGGTGGAACGCGCCGCCCTCGCGGATCCGCTCGGTGAGCTCGTCGACCAGGCCGGCCGGGTCGCGCCTGTCGACCGGGATGCCGCCGAGCGCGCGCATGAGCGGGCCGAACGGGCGCTTGAACAGCGTGTGCTTGCCGAGCCACCGGAAGCGCAGGTCGGCCTCGGCGCCGATCGCCAGCATCAGCACGAAGTCCCAGTTGGACGTGTGCGGGGCGCCGATCAGGATCCGCGGCTCGTCGCGCGAGACGCGCTCGGTCACCAGGGTCCAGCGGCTCAGCCGCCAGTAGGCGCGGGCAACGGTGCGACGCAGGCTCATCGGTGGAGGGTAGGCGATCGCGCGCGGCCCTCCTGACGAACCCTGCCCGTTTTTCACCCGTTCGTCTTGACTCTCCCGCTTCGGGTTCGTAGCCTCAGCATCCAGGGTTCGCAAGAACTCGACAGCCGGGCCGCACAAAGTTGTGCGGTGCTGGCAACAGATCGACGAGCGCCTCCGCACCCGGACGGGGATCACCCGGCCGTCGGCGTGTCAGCCCACCGCTAGGTCCATCGCAGCTCACCCGCAGGGCGCTCACTGACGCGCGCCCTGCCAGACCCGCCCCGTGCGGGAGATCGAGGACGACCCATGAGAAGGAATCTCCGCAGCGCCGTCGTCGCCACGGCGACCGTGGCGCTCGTCGTACCCCTGGGTGCGATCGCGAGCACGGGGGCCGACGCCGCCACCGTGAACCTCGCGGCCGGCAAGTCGACCACCGCCAGCAGCACCAACTCCCCCTACGCGTCGGGCAACGTCACCGACGGCAACCAGGGCACGTACTGGGAGTCGTCGAGCAACGCGTTCCCGCAGTGGGTGCAGGTCGACCTCGGCGCCGCCGCCACGGTCACCGACCTGGCGCTCGAGCTCCCCACCGGCTGGGGCGCCCGCAACCAGACGATCACCGTGCAGGGCTCCACCGACGGCGCGAGCTTCACGACGATCAAGGCACAGGCCTCCTACGCGTTCAACGGCTCGACCAACACCGTCAGCGTCGACGTCACCGACTCCTCCGTCCGCTTCGTGCGCGTGCAGTTCGCGGCCAACTCCGGCTGGCCCGCCGCGCAGCTCTCCGAGCTCGAGGTGCTGGGCGACAGCGGCCCGACGACGCCTCCGGTCACGCCGCCGACGGGCAGCAACCTCGCGCAGGGCCGTCCCGCCACCGCCTCGTCGAGCACCCAGACCTACGCCGCGGGCAACGCGGTGGACGGCAATGCCGCGACCTACTGGGAGGGCGCCGACGGCCAGTACCCGAGCACGCTGGCGGTGAACCTCGCCGCGACGAGCACCCTGAGCGGCGTCGTCGTCCGCGTCAACCCCGACTCCGCGTGGGGCAACCGCACGCAGACGTTCGAGGTGCAGGCGAGGACCGGCACGGGTGCGTGGTCGACGATCAAGGCATCGGCCGCCTACGCCTTCAGCCCGTCGAGCGGCAACCAGGTGACGATCCCCGTCACCGGCTCCGCGACGGACGTGCGCCTGCAGTTCACGGGCAACACCGGTGCAGGCAACGGCCAGGTCGCCGAGCTGCAGGTCTGGGGCACGACGAGCACCCAGCCGGCCAAGGCCGACCTCGTGGTCAGCTCCGTGGCCGCGACCCCCGGCAGCCCCTCCCCGACCGACGACGTCACCCTGTCGGCCGTCGTGCGCAACTCGGGCGACGGCGCCTCGACGGCCACGGCCCTCGCGTTCACCGTCGGCGGCCAGACCGTCGGCACCGTGAACGTCGGCGTCCTGGCCGCGGGTGCGCAGACCACGGTCACGACGAGCATCGGCACGCGCGCCGCGGGCACCTACACGATCGGCGCGACCGCCGACCCCGCCAACACCGTGGTCGAGCAGAACGAGTCCAACAACGCGGCGTCCGGCTCGTTCACGGTCACCAGCGGCCCGGTCCAGCCCCCGCAGGGGCAGAACCTCGCGCTCGGCCGGCCCGCCACGGCGTCGTCGACCGAGTTCACCTTCGTCGCGGGCAACGCCGTCGACGGCAGCCGGACCACCTACTGGGAGGGCGCGGGCGGTCAGTACCCGAGCACCCTGGCGGTCAACCTCGCGTCGGCCTCGAGCCTGAGCGGCGTCACGGTCAAGCTCAACCCGGATGCCGCCTGGGGTGCCCGGACGCAGACGTTCTCGGTCGAGGGCAGGACCGGCAGCGGCTCGTGGTCCACGCTCAAGGCGTCGGCCGCGTACTCGTTCGCGCCCGCGTCCGGCAACGCCGTCACCATCCCGCTGAGCGGCACGGCCAGCGACGTCCGGCTCGTCTTCACCGCGAACTCCGGATCGGGCAACGGCCAGGTCGCCGAGCTCGAGGTGGTCGGCACGCCGGCCGCCAACCCGGACCTCGTCGTCACCGCGGTCACCGCATCGCCGGCGGCCCCGGTCGAGTCGGACGCCGTCACGCTGTCCGCGACGGTCCGCAACTCCGGGACGCTGGCGTCGGCCGCGACGACCGTCCGTCTCACGGTCGACGGCGAGTCCGCCGGCACCGCGAACGTCGGCGCCCTCGCCGCCGGCGCCCAGGCCACGGTCTCGGCGAGCATCGGTGCCCGCGCCGCGGGCAGCTACACGATCGGCGCCACGGTCGACCCGGCCAACACGGTCGTCGAGCAGAACGAGGCCAACAACTCGTTCAGCAACCCGACCAAGCTCGCGGTCTCGGCCGTGCCCAGCTCGGACATCGTCCCGGCGGTCAGCTGGAACCCCAGCACCCCGTCGGCCGGTGCGACCGTCACGTTCACCGGTGCGATCACCAACGCGGGGAACGTCGCGACCTCCGGCGGCGCGCACGCGCTGACGGTCACGGTCAAGGACTCGTCGGGCGCCACGGTCAAGACGCTCACCGGCTCGGTCAGCGGCGCGGTCGCTCCCGGGGCCACGAGCGCTCAGGTCACGCTGGGCACCTGGACCGCGGCCAACGGCAACTACACGGTGACCTCCGTCGCCGCGTCGGACTCGACCGAGGTGGCCGGCAAGCAGGGCAACAACACCGCCACCGCGGGCATCTTCGTCGGCCGCGGCGCGAGCCTGCCGTTCGACTTCTACGAGGCCGAGGACGGCCGCACCGGCGGGGGCGCCACCGTGCTCGCCGCCAACCGCACGGTCGGCGACCTGGCCGGCGAGGCCTCCGGTCGTCGCGCGGTCACGCTGTCCGACAACGGCGCCTACGTCGAGTGGACGCTCAAGGCCAGCACGAACACCCTGGTCACCCGCTTCTCCATCCCGGACAACGCGGCCGGCACCGGCCAGAACGGCTCCATCGACATCTACGCCGGTGGCACGTTCCTCAAGCGGCTCGACCTGTCGTCGCGCTTCGCGTGGCTCTACGGCAACGAGACCAACCCGGGCAACACCCCGAGCGCGGGCGACCCCCGGCACATCTACGACGAGGCCAACATCCTGCTCGGCACGACCGTCCCGGCCGGCACCACCATCCGGCTGCAGAAGACGGCCAGCAACCCGCTGCCCGTCACGGTCGACTTCGTCAACACCGAGCAGGCCACCGCCAAGCCCAACCCGGACACGAGCGCGTACATCACGCCCACGGGCTTCACGCACCAGAACGTGCAGGACGCGCTCGACAAGTTCCGCCAGGACACCACCGGCAAGCTCAAGGGCGTCTACCTGCCCGCCGGCGACTACTCCACCGCGAGCAAGTTCCAGGTCTACGGCAAGGCGGTCGACATCATCGGCGCCGGCCCGTGGTTCACCCGGTTCTACGCGCCGAGCGGCCAGGAGAACACCGACATCGGCTTCCGCGCCGAGGCGTCGGCCAACGGGTCGAAGTTCCGCAGCTTCTCCTACTGGGGCAACTACACGTCGCGGATCGACGGCCCCGGCAAGGTGCTGGACTTCACCAACGTCGCGAACATGACGGTCGACGACCTGTGGGTCGAGCACATGATCTGCATGTTCTGGGCGAACAACATGGACAACAGCACGATCACCAACTCGCGCATCCGCAACACCTTCGCCGACGGCATCAACATGACCAACGGCAGCGCGAACAACCGGGTCGCCAACATCGAGGCCCGCGGCACCGGCGACGACTCGTTCGCCCTGTTCGCGGCCACCGACTCGGGCGGCCTGGGGCAGACCGGCAACGTCTACGAGAACCTCACCTCGCTGGTCACCTGGCGGGCAGCGGGCCTCGCGGTCTACGGCGGCTACGGCAACACGTTCCGCAACATCTACATCGCGGACACCCTGGTCTACTCGGGCATCACCATCAGCTCGCTGGACTTCGGGTACCCGATGGACGAGTTCGGCTCGGCGTCACCGACGTCGTTCCAGAACATCTCGATCGTCCGGGCGGGCGGGCACTTCTGGGGCAACCAGACGTTCCCGGCCATCTGGGTGTTCTCGGCGTCGAAGAAGTTCCAGGGCATCCGGGTCAGTGACGTCGACATCGTCGACCCCACGTACTCCGGGATCATGTTCCAGACGAACTACGTCGGCTCCACCCCGCAGAACCCGATCACCGACACGGTGTTCACCAACGTCTCGATCACGGGCGCCAAGAAGAGCGGCGACGCCTGGGACGCGAAGTCCGGGTTCGGCATCTGGGTCAACGAGCAGCCGGAGGCCGGTCAGGGTCCGGCGGTCGGCTCGGTGACGTTCCACAACCTGCGGTTGTCGAACAACTTCCAGGACATCAAGAACACGACGTCCACGTTCACGATCAACCGGGACTGACGCTGTGACAGGGCTGGGGCCCGCTAGCGCCAGGTGCGCTGCGGGTCCCAGCCCAGCAGGCGGCGCGCCTTCTCGATGCCCAGCAGGGTCTCGTTCCCGACGAGCGGGCGACGCACGGTGACGTCCGGGAAGTACTCGGCGACGAGCTCGGCCGACGACCGCTCCATGACGGTGTCCGGCGACGCGACGACGAACGCCTCGAAGCCGGTCAGGTCGCTCTCGAGCGCGAGCCGCGTGGCGACGGCACCGTCCCGCGCGTCGATGTAGCCCCACAGGTTCCAGATGCGCGAGCGCGGGTCGGCCTGGAACGAGGCGAACTCGGCGTAGTCGGCCTCGACCATGACGTTCGAGAACCGCAGGCCCACGTACTTGGCTGTCGGGTCCCACCGGGCGAAGTGGCGGGCCATCTCCTCCTCGACGGCCTTGCCGAGCGAGTACGTCGACTCCGGTCGGACCGTGTACTCCTCGTCGACCGGCACGTACGGCGGCGGCACGTCGAACGGGAGACCGAGCACGGTCTCCGACGACGCCCAGACGACGTTGCGGATGCCCGCCTGGCGCGCCGCGAGGAAGACGTGGTGCGTGCTGACCACGTTGTTGGCGAACGTCGCCCCGCTGGGCCGCAGCCCGGGAGCCGGGATCGCGGCGAGGTGCACCACCGCGTCGACACCCTGGTAGCGGTCGTCGATGCCGGTGAGCGCCTCGACGACCTGGCCGAGGTCCGTGAGGTCGACGCGCGTGAACGAGGCCGGCTGCCCGGGCGGCGGTGGGACGACGTCGACATTCACCACGTCGTACCCGTGCGCCGCGAGCTCCTCGACGACTGCTCGGCCCAGCTTGCCGCTTCCTCCGGTGACCACCACTCGACTCATGGTCGCCACGGTATGCGCTACACGTCGCCAGCGACCTCGGCGCGCGCGTCGTCGACCTTCCAGAGGCCGTCGAGAAGATGCAGCGTCAGGGTCAGTTCCTTGGTCGTGCCGACCAGGATGCACTCGTGCCCGGCGGCACCCCCGATCTCGTCGACGATCGGTGCGCAGGTGGCTAGCTCGTAGTCCTCGGCGTCCTCGAACGCGGCGGCGTACGCGGCCTCCCCCTCGGGCGTCGCGAGATCCTTGATGCTGTTCTGGGTGGCCATCGACGCCGTGAAGTCCTGCGTGGCCCGGACCACCTCGTCCGGCGTCCCCCACTCCTCGACGGGCATGCTCCACGCGGCGGCGACCGCCGCGGACGAGGGCTGCGAGAAGGCATCCATGCTCCCGACGCGCAGCCAGGTCATGTCATCGGTGCCGCACGTCACCCACGGGTGGTAGACGGGTGACTCGGGTTCGGCCGGCAGGCTGTCGCCGCGCTCGTAGACGGCCCCGTCCGAGGTCGTGAACGAGCTGCCCACGTCCTTGCCGGCCTTCGCGTCAGTCTGGGGTGTGAGCGAGTCCGCCGGGACGTCGCACACCCGGGCGATGACGGTGCGGTCGACGCACTCCCAGTCCGGGCTCGACGTCACGGGTCCGTCCGTGCCGTCGCTCTCGACGAACTTGCAGCCGGCGATCGTCGTGGTGCCGTCGGTCGGGAGGGTGGGGATCGTCTCCGTGCCGGTCGGCGTCGAGTTGGTGACCCCGTTGGTCGCGGCCGCCGACGTGGGTCCGGCGACGGTCGGGTCCTCGTCCGAGGTGCAGCCGCCGAGGATGCCCGTCGCAGCGAGGAGGAGTCCCGTCACTCCCACGAGCGCGCGGGATCGGCGGTCGACGAGTCGGATCATGCGTGGCCCCCAGAGGCGGTTCGGTGACGTCGGTCGGGCTGGCTACTTCGCGGCGGCGCGCAGGAACTGCTCCAGGAGCGGGCCCGCGGTCGTCGAACCATAGACGCCCTCGTCCACGAAGACCGCGACCGCGAGATCGCCCTGCGTCGCGATCATCCAGACGTGGTTGCGCAGGTCGTCGGTCGGGCCGAACTGCGCGGTCCCGGTCTTGGCGGCGACCTCGTCGCCCGGCACGTCCTGCAGGAACGTCGCTCCTCCGTCGGTGACGACCGAGCGCATGAGGCTGTGCAGCGTGGTCGCCTCGTCGCGCGTCAGGGGCAGGAGCGGACGGGTGGACTCGGTCGGGCTGGGCTCGGCCGACGCGGTGGGGGTGGGTGTGGCCGCGGCCGACTCGGGGACGACGAGCTGCGGCGTCACCGTCGACCCGTGCGCCACCGACGCCGCCACCGTCGCCATGCCGAGCGGCGAGGCCAGGACGCGCCCCTGGCCGATCATCGTCGCGGCGTGGTCGGTGCCGTCGGAGTCGGCCGGGACCGCGCCGAGGAACGACGCGAAGCCGAGCGTCGCACCGGGCACGAGGCCCAGCGAGCCGGCGGCGTCGATGAGTGCGTCCTGCGAGGCAGTGTCCCGCTGGGAGATGAAGGCCGTGTTGCACGAGTTCGCGAACGCCGTGCGCAGGTCGATCGCCCCCTGGTGCTGCGCCGGGTAGTCGGGGAAGTTGTTGAACGTCCGGCCGTCGACGACCTCGCTCTTCGCGCACGTCACCGGGCTGTCCGGGGTCAGGCCGGAGCGCAGGAGCGCGAGGGTGGTGGCGACCTTGAACGTCGAGCCCGGCGCGTACTGGCCGAGCGTCGCCGTCGACATCCCCTTGCCGCCCGGACCGCTGGCTGCCGCGAGGACCTCGCCCGTGGAGGGCCGGATCGCGACCAGCGCGCTGGCCGGCTCCACCTGGGCGAGCACGTTCTCGGCGGACTGCTGCAGCTCGACGTCGAGCGTCGTGCGCAGGGGCTTGCCCGGCGTGGCGTCGGTCTTGTACAGCTGCCGCTCGGTCACCCCGTCGGCGCTGACGGCGTTGATCGTCAGGCCCGGGAGGCCGCGCAGCTGGGCGTCGTACTGCCGCTCGAGGCCGGACAGCCCGGTGAGGTCCCCCGCGGCGATCGCGCCCTTCGAGTTCTCGACGACCTCGGCGGTCGCCGGGCCCACGGTGCCGAGGATCGGACGGGCGAACGAGCGGGTCGGCGCGAGCGGGAGCGTGTCCCGGATCGGGTCGACGCCGTCGAGCTTGCCGAGTGCCTTCACGTCGTAGTCCGGGTCGTCCTCGCGCACGACGATCGCCTCGACGAACGCCTTCGGGCCGGCTGCCGCAACCTGCTTCGCGTACGCCGCGGCGTCCAGGTCGAGCGCCTTCGCGAGCGCGCGCGCCGCCTTGCCCTGGTCGGCCGGGTCGACCCGCGTCTTGTCGACGCCGATCCGCCACACGTCCCGGTCGGTGACGATCACCTCGTCGTCCGCGCCGAGCACCTCGGCGCGGGGAGCGCGCACGCGGGCCACGTCGATGGTCTCGTCCGCCGCCAGGTCCGGCGCGAGCAGGTCCGGGTCCCAGGCGGCCTGCCAGTCGTCGTCGGCCCGCGTGAGGTCCGCGGTGACCTCATAGGTCCAGTCCTCGTCGGAGGAGTCGACGTCCCAGGTGTACCCGTAGGTCGCGGTCGCCTTGGCGTCGTCGTCGGGGTCCACCGTGACGGACGCCAGCACCACCTGCGGCTTGCGGTCGCCGAGGGCCTCGAACGCGCTGCCTCGCTGCGTCGTGGCCTGCGCCGTCGACGACGGCGCCGTGAACGCGACGTCGGAGAAGTCGCCCGTGCCGAGCGCCTGTCCCAGGGTCTTGGCGGCGGCCTCCGGCCCCGGCGGGTCGCTCGTGCAGGCGGTCAGCCCGACGAGCGACGCGACCACTCCAGCAGTCACCCAGAACCTGCGGGCGGACACCATCGACTCTCCCTCGCGTCACGGTCGTGAGGGGTCCGTCAGACGCCCCCACCCGAGAGTGTCGCACCGGGCTCCGACATGCTGGCCGTTGGGCGACCCTTCACGGTTCCTCCCCAACGCGCGCCGGGCCTCAGTCGGCGTCCAGCCAGGTCCGGGCCGGTGGCAGCAGCTCCTCGAGCTCGGGCCACAGGGCGTCGGGGAGCACGGCGGCCGCGGCCTCGAGCGTCGCGGAGACGCGCGCGGGGCGGCTCATCCCGACGATCGTCGAGGCGACCTGCGGGTCGCGCAACGAGAACTGGAGCGCGGCGGTGCGCAGGTCCGTGCCGTGCTCGGCGCACACGGCGTGCATCGCGGACACCGCGGCGAGCACCTCCGGCGGCGCCTCGCGGTAGCCGTACGTCGTGGACGAGCCCGCGGCCGACGCCAGGATGCCGCCGCCGAAGACCGCGGCGTTGAGCACGCCCGTGCCCCGCCGCCGCGCCTCGGCGACGAGCGGGCCCGCGCTGCGGTCGAGCAGCGTCCAGCGGTTGTGCACGAGCAGCACGTCGAAGACCCCGAGCTCGAGGTACCGCGCGATCTCCTGGACCCGCCCGCCGGCCAGGCCGATCGCGCCGACAGCGCCGGACTCGCGCAGCCCGACGAGGGTGTCGACGGCCCCGCCGGGCGCCGTGAGATCGGCGAAGTCGTGGCCCTCCGGGTCGTGCAGGTGGACGAGCGGCAGCACGTCGATGCCGAGCCGCGAGCGGCTCTCGTCGACCGAGGCCCGCACGCGCGCACCCGAGTAGTCGGACCCGACGGGGTCCACCTTGGTCGCGACGACGACGCCCGGCGGCACCCCGCCCGCGAGAGCGAGCGCCGCCCCGATGCGCCGCTCGCTCTCGCCGTCGGAGTAGCCGTTCGACGTGTCGATGAAGCGGATCGGGCTGTCCAGCACGGCGCCGACCGTCGCGACGGCCTCGTCGGCCGGGACGTCACGACCGAAGAGGGCCGGCATGCTGCCGAGCGGACCACCGCCGAGGCAGACCGCGGAGACCGTCAGGTCGGTGCCGGGCAAGGGCCGCAGCCAGCTCATAGGCATCTCACCGAGCGTCCGGCAGGCGTGTCCCGGTCAGCTTCTCGGCCGCGTCCCAGACCCAGGCCGCCGCGCGCTCGTCGCGCATGTGCCGGGACAGGCGCGCCGGGCCGGTGGGGCCGACGAGGCTGAACGTGCCGCTCGGGCCGTAGTAGGCGCCGCGCTGGGCGTCGGGATCGGCCGCCGCGAAGAGCATCGGCTCGGCGCCCTCGGCCGCCTCCTGCACGGGCACGAAGGGCAGGTCGAGCAGCGAGCGGGACGGCTTGTCGCGCCCGAGCGACGCGCCCGCCGTCTGCAGGTTGGTGCGCGTGAAACCGGGATGGGCGGCCGCGCTGAGCAGCGCCCACCCCCGCTCGTCGGCCACCCTGGCCAGGTGCCGTGCGAGGTAGAGGTCGGCGAGCTTGGACTGCCCGTACGCGCGCTGCGGGCTGTACCCCCGCGTCCACTGCAGGTCGTCGGTGCGGATCCGGCCCCAGTGCGCCGCGATCGAGCTCATCGTCACGACGCGCGGCGCGGGAGCGGCCAGCAGCAGGGGCAGCAGGCGGTTGGTGAGGGCGAGCGGGCCGAGGAAGTTCGTCCCCAGCTGCAGCTCGAACCCGTCGACCGTCTCGAACCGCTCCGGCGGCGCCATCACGCCCGCGTTGTTGAGCAGCAGGTCGACGTGCGGCAGGTCGAGCCCCACGACGAACTTCTCGACCGACGCCAGGTCGGCGAGGTCGAGGACCCGGACCTCGGCGCTCGCCGCGGGGTGCAGGGCACGGACCTCGGCGAGGGCTCGCTCCCCCTTGCCGACGTCGCGCACCGCCAGGATCACGTGCGCCCCGGCGCCCGCGAGCCGCTTGGCCGCCTCGAGGCCCGTGCCGCTGTTCGCTCCGGTGACGACCGCGGTGCGGCCGTGCTGGTCAGGGACGACGTACACGGGCTACCTCCGGGGGACGACGAACGGCGAAGGCCGACGCTGCCACGGCCGCGGGCCTCCCACAAATCGCGGAGCGCCCCGGCGCGGGGTCTGATGGAGGCATGTCGACCATCCCTGTCATCACCCTGAACAACGGCGTCGAGATCCCCCAGCTGGGCTTCGGCGTCTTCCAGATCGAGCCGGACAAGACCGCCGACGCGGTCGTCACCGCGTTCGACGCCGGCTACCGGCACATCGACACGGCGCAGATGTACCGCAACGAGGCCGGCGTCGGCGAGGCCATCAAGCGCTCGGGCCTGCCGCGCGACGAGGTCTTCGTCACGAGCAAGCTCAACAACGACTCGCACGACCCCGAGGTGGCCGCGGCCGCGTTCGACCGGACGCTCGAGGCGCTCGACACCGACCACGTGGACCTGTTCCTCATCCACTGGCCGCTGCCGACCGTCGGCGACTTCGTCGAGACGTGGCACGCGATGGAGGAGATCTACCGCTCGGGCCGCGCGAAGGCCATCGGCGTCTCCAACTTCCAGCCGCACCACCTGCGCCGCCTGATCGACGGCTCCACGATCGTCCCGGCCGTCAACCAGATCGAGGTGCACCCCTACCTGACGCAGGCCGAGGTCCGCGCGTTCGGCACCGAGCACGGCATCGCGACCGAGGCGTGGTCGCCGATCGCCCAGGGCAAGGTGCTCGACGACGCGACCATCGTCCGCATCGCCGAGGCGCACGACCGCACGCCGGCGCAGGTCACCCTCCGCTGGCACATCCAGCGCGGCGACATCGTCTTCCCCAAGTCGGTCACGAAGAAGCGGATCCGCGAGAACCTGGCGCTGTTCGACTTCGAGCTCGACGGCGTGGACATGGCGGCCATCGACGGCCTCAACCGCGACGAGCGCACGGGACCGAACCCGGACACGTTCGACTACGTGCCCTGAGGCTGTCGATCCGGGCACTGCTCGCGCGTCATGTCCATGACCGCAGACACCAGGAGGACCGCCATGGCCAAGTACCTGCTCAACGTCGTCGAGCCCGCCGGGCCGCCGCCGGGTGACCTCGATCTCGATCAGATCATGAAGGACGTCGACGCCCTCGACCAGGAGCTGCGCACCGCGAGCCTCTGGGTCTTCGCGGGTGGCCTCGAGCCGCCCACCGCGGCGAAGACGATCCGGCCGGAGGGCGACGTGCTCGACGGCCCGTTCGTCGAGACCGCCGAGCACGTGGGCGGCTTCACGATCGTGGACGTGCACGACGAGGCCGAGGCGATCGGGTGGGGCAAGCGGTTCTCCGCGGCCACCGGCCTGCCGGTCGAGGTGCGCGCGTTCCGGTACTGACGCACGCCTGAACGCACGAGGGGCGGGCCATCACTCCCGATGGCCCGCCCCTCGTCACTCCCGCGTCAGGGCGCGGGGTACTCCGCCAGGTAGGCCGTCGTCGACCCGCCCGGTGCCCCCACCGCCGGACCGCCCACGCCGTTGACGACGTGGTCGATCGTCCCAGCGTTGTTGAGCGAGACGATGATCATGTTGTGCAGCTTCACGCCGCTGCGCTCCGGGACCTCCAACGCGTTCGTGGCGTGCAACGTCGGATCGACGTTGGTGTAGATGTAGCTGCCCAGGCCCCACGCCTCGTGCGTCGCCACCTTGTCGCTGACCTTGTAGCCGGCGTAGCCGAGGGTCTTCCCGTGCTGCCAGGCGGCCTGGTTCGGCGCGTCGTACGGCAGCTCGTTCTGGAAGAAGATCGTCTTGCCCCGCTCGCCGTTCCAGACGACGTTGTACTTCTGGTAGTGCTCGGAGAACAGGCCGGTGGCGAGCACGTCGTTGCCGTTGACCAGCACGCCGGTCTCCGCGGTGTTGACGTCCCAGCCCACGCCCCCCACGCCGTGGTCGGCGCGCCAGGCCCAGGTGTGGTCGACGATCACGTTGTTCGAGTTGACCACCAGCGACTGCGTGGCCTTGCCGACGTGCGCCCCGCCGATCCGGAAGAAGACGTCGCTCAGCGTCGTCGGGTCCTTCGGGTCGGACAGGTGCTGCTTGCGCAGCAGGCCGTCGATCTTCGACAGCGCCGTGCCGACCTTGAGCAGCGCCGGGGAGTTCTGCGCGCCGGCGTCGAACATGATGCCGGCGATCTTCACACCCTTGACGTCGAGGGTCTGCAGGCCGACCGAGCCGTTCTCGGGCACGATCGTCGCGAGGCCGAGCCCGAGCACCACCTGGTCGGGCCGAACCACGGTGATGGGCTTGCTGTTGTGGTAGATCCCGGGGGTCAGCAGCAGGTGCTTGCCCGCCAGGAGGGCCGCGTTGAGGTACTTGACGTTGTCACCGGGCTTGGCGACGAAGAACTTGTTCAGCGGGATCGACTTCCCCGCCGTCGAGCCCGACTTCCAGGACGTGCCCGAGGAGTCCTTGATCGCGTCCGGGACGAAGACGTTCCACTTGCCCTTCGCGTCGACGTAGAGGAACGGCTTCTCACGCGACAGCGGCGTCGCGGCGAGGGTCGTGTACTTGTTGTCGTCGGTGAACGGGCCGCCCGCGGGCGCGCCCTCCACGCCGGAGAACACCTGGTTCCACACGAAGTTGCTCCAGCCCGCGACCGAGCTGTTCCGCGTGAGGAACTGCTGCTGCGAGCCGCTCACCACGAACGGCAGCGCGGAGTCGGCGATGAAGCCGCCGCTGGCGTACTGCGGTCCGGCGGTGCAGTAGTCCATGAGCGAGAGGTTCGCGCCCGTGAGCTCGACCCGGCGCATCGGCGCGGCCTGCGAGACGGCCCAGAAGTTGGCCGAGTCGCGGCAGCCGTCGCCGCCCCCGACGAAGTTGATCGACAGGTTCGACAGCGACCGCCAGAAGTTGACCAGCGCGATGCAGTTGCTGTCGGCTCCGGGCTCCACCGGCAGGCAGCGGTTGTAGACCTCGATCGCGCCGTTGATCTTGACGTCGCCGGGGTTGAGGCCGAGGCCCGCGACCTCGGTGTAGTAGCCGACCTGGAACCGCAGCGGGTGCTCGGCCGTGCCGTAGGTGCCGGGCTTGAACAGCAGCGCGTAGCGGCCGTCGCCCATCTCGGCGTCGACCTGCTTGTCGTGGATCGCGTCGACGGTCGCCTGGATCTGGTCGACCGGCATGCTCGGGTCGAAGACGATCGTGTTCGGGCCCAGGTCCGGCTCGTTCTTGTTGGTAGCGCTTGCAGGCGACGCGACGGCGGCCGCGACCGTTGCCGCGAGGGCGAGGGAGAGGACGGCGGCGCCGAGGCGCCGGGCTGACCGAGGGCTGTGCGTCCGCCGGTGCGGGCGGCGCGTGGTGGGCAGCATGAATCGACCTTTCTGCAGGGGAGGTCAATGTCGGGCCTCGTCTCGGTGCGTGCCGACCTGGGATCGAGGCGCCCTCGTTGGCGCCTCGTCGGGTGCAGCACCGGCCGTCACGAGGTAGGACAAAACGTACCGTTCGGGCAGCGGCTGTCAACCCTTACTGAGTGGAAAGTAGGCGTGGGAACCGGCCGCAACTGGACGCGCTCCCAGTCCTGGTGGAAGTGGCACCGCTGGCGCCCACCAGCCCCCGGGTCAGGCGGGTGGGACCGGGCCGGTCGAGCCGCGCGGCACCAGTTCCGTCGCGAGCTCCACGTGGAGCGCGTCGAGCTTGTGGCGTTCCAGGAGGCGGACCAGCAGGCTCACCGCGATCCGGCCCATCTCCGCGAGGGGCTGCCGGACCGTCGTGAGCTGCGGTGTGGTCGCACGGCTCAGCTCGAGGTCGTCGAACCCGGCCACCGAGACGTCGTCGGGCACCCGCAGCCCTCGCGCGGCGGCGGCGCGCAGTGCGCCGACCGCGCTCTGGTCGTTGAAGCAGACCAGCGCCGTCGGGCGGTCCGGCAGGTCGAGCAGCTCGCCGGCCGCTCGCTCGCCGTCGTCGGAGGTGGCGTGGGTGAACCGGACGAGCTCGGGGGGCGGCAGGATCCCGACGTCGACCATCGCCGCGGCGTGCCCCGAGTAGCGGTCGTTGCCCGCGACCCACTCGCGCGGACCCGCGACGACGCCGATCCGGCGGTGGCCGAGCCCGAGCAGGTGCTGGGTGACCTGCCGGGCGCCGGCGAAGTGGGCCGCGGAGACGGCCGCGATGTCCCGGGGCGGGGCGACGCGCGGGTCGACGACGACGAACGGGAAGCCGCGCCTCCGGAGGGCGACGAGCTCGTCGTCGGCTTCCGGCGGCAGGACGAGCACCGCTCCGGCGACGTCGCGGGTTGGCAGGGTGGCGAGCGGGTGCGCGGCCTGTGCGGACTCGCCCGCGTCGAGCAGCATGCTCCGGCCGTGCAGGTCGAGGGCCTCCGCGATCGACGAGACGATCGGGCCGAAGTAGTCGGACAGCACGTAGGGGCAGCGCACGAAGACCGGCCCGGTCCGGACGCCCGCCGCAGCGCGGGGCGAGGGGGCCGACGAGCCTCGCGCGGCCAGAGCGGCCTCGACGCGGGCCCTCGTCGCGGGAGTCACGTTGTCCTGGCCGTTGAGCACCCGGGAGACCGTCGCGATCGACACCCCGACCTCGGCGGCCACCTCACGCACCGTGGACCGCGCCATCGTTACATCTCCTGTTTCACAGGCTGCAGCGGTTGACAGGCACACAAATCGCGGGTGTTCTGTCACTTGTCGGGCGATTCGTCCGATGTTTCAGGATGTTACATGACTCGACTCAATGGAGAGTGCGATGAGGAGATCCACGTTCGCCGCCACGGCGGCGCTCGCGCTGGTCGTCGGGGTCACCACCCCGGCCGCCGCGCACGGTGGCGCCAGGCACGACGACCCGCAGGCCCAGGTGTGGGTGACGACGGTCGACCGCGCCGAGCTGCTGCACCAGCGCGCGCCGGTCGCGTTCACGAAGGACGCGTCGGACCTCACGACGATCGTCGTCGACCCGAACCAGCGCTTCCAGACGATGGACGGCTTCGGCGCCTCGATCACGGACTCGTCCGCGGCGCTCCTGGCCGCGATGCCGAAGGCGACCCGCGACGCGACCATGCGCAAGCTGTTCGACCCCCGCGCGGGCATCGGCGTCAGCTTCCTGCGCCAGCCCGTCGGCTCGTCGGACTTCACCGCCGCCGACGAGCACTACACGTTCGACGACGTCGCCCCCGGCCAGACGGACCTCCCGCTGAAGAGGTTCAGCATCGCGCACGACGAGGAGCAGGTGCTGCCTCTGCTGCGCCAGGCCAAGAGGCTCAACCCGCAGCTCACCGTCCTGGCCACCCCCTGGAGCCCGCCGGCGTGGATGAAGACCGGCGACTCCCTCGTCGGCGGCCGCCTCAAGGACGACCCGAAGATCTACGACGCCTACGCGCGCTACCTGGTGAAGTTCGTGCAGGCGTACGCGAAGGCGGGCGTGCCGGTCGACTACCTGACCGTGCAGAACGAGCCGCAGAACCGCACGCCCAGCGAGTACCCGGGCACGGACATGCCGGTCGCGCAGCAGATCAAGGTCATCGAGGCGCTCGGCCCGATGCTGAAGAAGGCCAGCCCGCGCACCCAGATCCTGGGCTACGACCACAACTGGGAGACGCACCCGAACGACGCCGCGAACACCCCTCCCGGTGAGGACCCGGGCACGGACTACCCGTACCAGCTGCTCGACAGCCCGGCCGCGAAGTGGGTCGCCGGCACCGCCTACCACTGCTACTACGGCGACCCGTCGGCGCAGACCGCCCTGCACGACGCCTACCCGAAGAAGGGCATCTGGTTCACGGAGTGCTCCGGCTCGCACGGCGCGACCGACACCCCTGAGCAGATCTTCCGCGGCACGCTCACCTGGCACGCCCGGACGCTGACCATCGGCACGACCCGGAACTGGGCCAAGTCGGTCGTCAACTGGAACATCGCGTTGCGCGAGGACGGCGGCCCGCACCTCGGCGGCTGCGACACCTGCACGGGCCTGGTGACGGTGGCCGACGACGGCACCGTGCGGACCGACGCGGAGTACTACACGATCGGGCACCTCTCGAAGTTCGTGAAGCCGGGCGCCGTGCGCATCGGGTCCACGTCGTTCGGGACCACCGGGTGGAACGGCCAGATCATGGACGTGGCCTTCCGGAACCCGGACGGCTCGACCGCGCTCGTCGTGCACAACGAGAACGACGACCCGCGCTCGTTCGCGGTCGCCGTGGGCGACCGCACGTTCGAGTACACGCTGCCCGGCGGATCGCTGGCGACGTTCACGTGGCCCGCCTCGCGCGCGCTGAAGCCGGCACTGCACGCCGTGCCAATGACGCACGCCACCGCGAACGCGTCGCTCAACCCGTCCGACGCGGCGCTCGCCATCGACGGGGACGCCTCGACCCGCTGGTCGAGCGGTGCCGCGCAAGCCCCGGGCCAGTACCTGCAGGTCGACCTCGGGAAGGTGAAGACGTTCCGGCAGGTGGCGATCGACAGCGGCGACAACCTGGGCGACTACGCCCGGTCGTGGACGCTGACCGCCAGCCGCGACGGCCGCATCTGGCACACGATCGGCAGCGGGACCGGCACGGGCCAGCTGACCACGGTCGACACCCGCACCACGGCCCGCTACCTGCGGGTCAATGCCGCGGGCGAGGCCGGCAACTGGTGGTCCCTGGCGGACATCCGCCTGTACCGCTGACCCACCACCCGCGAGTGCTACCCACGCGTGGGTAGCACTCGCGGGGTAGCACTCGCGGGGGGCTAGAGGCGGGGGTCCACCGGGTCCGACTCCATCGCGAGGACCGCGAAGACCGGTTCGTGGATGCGCCAGAGGGGCTCCGCACGGGCCAGGCGCTCGAGGGACTCCAGGCCCAGCGCGTACTCGCGCAGGGCGAGCGAGCGCTTGAGGCCGATGTGCCGGTCCTTGAGGCGGACCAGGTTCTCCGGGACCGTGTAGTCCGGGCCGTAGATGATCCGCAGGTACTCGCGACCACGCACCTTGAGGCCGGGCTGGACCAGCCCGCGGCGGGTGCGCGTGAGGTTGGTGACCGGCTTGACGACCATGCCCTCGCCGCCGGCGGCCGTGAGCGTCGTCCACCACTCGACGGCCTCGGCCGGATCGGCGGTGTCCACGACGACGCGGCCCGTGGTGCGGAACAGCTCGGGGTCGGCGGCGACGAGGCGGTCGGCGATCGCGAGGTGCCACAGGTGGTCGCGGTCGTGGAAGGTCGAGCCCTCGGCGGCCAGCACCTGGAAGACCGCGAGCTGCACGCCGTCGAGCCCGTCGGTGTCCCAGCGGTAGCGGCGGTAGGCGGCCGAGTACGCGTCGGCGTCCTCGCGCCGCACCGCGGTCCGGGCGGTGAGGTCGGCGACGTCCAGGCCGCGGGCCGCGGCCGTGCCCAACGCGGACAGCGCCGCGGGCAGCGCCAGGCGGGCGGCCGCACCCACGGCCGCGTACTGGGTGCGCAGCAGGGGGTCCGCCTTGAGCGACCACGGCAGGAGCTCGGCGTCGAGCAGCAGCCAGTCCGTCCCGAGCTCGGCGAAGACCGGCGCGGCGGCCGCGCGGACGCGGGCGAGCAGCTGCTCCGTGAGGTCGTCGTCCAGGAACGCCCGCCCGGTGCGGGTGTAGACGGCACCGGTCCGGCCGGGCTCGCCCCCGAAGCGTCGGGCCGCGACGGACGCGTCGGCACACACGAGCACGACGGCGCGCGAGCCCATGTGCTTCTCCTCGCAGATCACGCGCGGCACGTCGACGGCGGCGAACGCCGCGAACGCCTCGTCCGGGTGCTCGAGGAAGTCCGGGCGCGGCGAGGTCGCCACGGGCGCCATCGTCGGCGGCAGGTAGGGCAGCCAGCGCGGGTGCAGCGCGAAACGGCTCATCACCTCGAGCGCGCCCGCGGCCTGCTCGGCGCGGACGGTGATGCGGCCGTGGTGAGCGGTCTCCACGACGCGCGACCCGAGCACGTCGGTGATCGCGAGGTCGTCGTCGGCGCGGACGTCCGCCACGGCCGGGAACGGCCGGGCTGGCTCGTACCAGACCTGCTCCGCGTCGACCTGGACGATCTCGCGTTCCGGGTAGCGCAGCGCGGTGAGCCGGCCGCCGAAGACGGCGCCGGTGTCGAGGCACATCGTGTTGTTGACCCACTCCGGCTCGGGCGTGGGCGTGTGGCCGTAGAGGACGGTGGCGCGGCCGCGGTAGTCCTGCGCCCAGGGGTAGCGCACGGGCAGGCCGAACTCGTCGGTCTCACCGGTCGTGTCGCCGTAGAGGGCGAACGAGCGCACCCGGCCCGAGGCGCGCCCGTGGTACTCCTCCTTGAGCCCGGCGTGCGCGACGACGAGTCGCCCGTCGTCGAGCACCAGGTGGGCGAGGAGGCCGTCGCACCAGTCGAGCACCGCTCGGCGTTCGTCGTCGGGCACCGCGGCGAGCTGCTCGAGCGTCGTCTCGAGCCCGTGGCTGACCTGGACCTGCCGCCCGCGCAGCGCGCGAACCAGCTTGGCCTCGTGGTTGCCGGACACCGCGAGCGCGTGGCCGGCCGCCGACATGCCCATCACCAGACGGAGCACGCCCGGGCTGTCGGGGCCGCGGTCGACGAGGTCGCCGACGAACACCGCGGTGCGACCGTCGGGGTGGGCGGCGTCGACCGGGCCGCGCTCGTCGCGGGTGATCGCGTAGCCGAGGCGGCCGAGCAGCGTGGTGAGCTCGGGCAGGCAGCCGTGCACGTCGCCGATCACGTCGAAGGGTCCGTGCCGGTCGCGCAGGTCGTTGCGCAGCTTCTCGCGCACGACCTGCGCGGTGTCGATCTCCTCGACGCCCGACAGCACGTGCACGGTGCGGAAGCCCTCGCGTTCGAGGCCGCGCAGCGATCGGCGCAGCTGGTCGTGCTGGCGGCGGACGACGTGCGCCCCGAAGTCGCGGTCCGCGCGCCCGGCGTTGCGCTCGAGCGCGACCGCCACCGGGACGTCGAGCACGATCGCCACGGGCAGCACGTCGTGCGCCCGGGCCAGGTCGAGGATCTGCTTGCGCCCCTCGCGGCCCACGTTGGTCGCGTCGACCACGGTGAGTCGCCCGCGGGACAGCCGCTTGGCGACGATGGCGCCGAGCAGCTCGAACGCGTCCTTGGTGGCCGACTGGTCGTTCTCGTCGTCGGCCACCAGACCGCGGCAGTAGTCGCTCGAGACGACCTCGAACGGCCCGAAGTGGCGCGCGGCGAACGTGGACTTGCCCGAGCCGGAGGTCCCGACGAGCGCGACGAGCGAGAGCTCGGGGATGCCGATCATCGGGCCACCTCCGTGAGGATCGCGAGCTGCGTGGGTGCCCCGAGGGCCTCGTCGGGCTCGCCGACGTCCCGCAGCTCGACCGCGTACCCGTGCCGCTCGCCCACGCCCGAGGCCCACGCGGCGAACTCCCCCCGGGTCCACTCGAAGCGGTGGTCCGGGTGCCGCATCCCGCCGGGCTGGAGGCGCTCGTAGAGCACGTTGTACTCGGCGTTCGGGGTCGTCACGACGACCGCGTGCGGGCGGGCGTGCGCGAACACGGTCGCCTCCAGCGCGGGCAGCCGGTCCGGGTCGAGGTGCTCGACGACCTCCATGAGCACGAGCGCGTCGAACCCGGCGATCGCCGGGTCGCGATAGGTGGCCGACGACTGGCGCAGCGTGACCCGCGCACGCTGCTGGTCGGAGAGCCGCTCGAGCCACCGCCCCGCGCGGTCGAGCTCGCGCGCCGCGACGTCGATGCCGACCAGCTCGGTGAACGCCGGGTCGGTGACCAGGTCCCGCAGGAGGGCACCCTCGCCGCAGCCCAGGTCCACGACCCGGTGCGCGCCGACGTCCCGCAGCGCGGTGGCGACCGCGTCCCGGCGCACCCGTGCCAGCGAGACGCGGGGGGCAGGCTGGGCGGCCGGCTCCGTCGCGGGGCCGTCGAGCCGCGTGCTCGCGTCGTCGACGTACGCGCGCTGGTGCGCGAGGTAGCGGCGCGTGATGAGCTCGCGCTCCGGGTGCTCGGCGAGCCAGTCGCCGCCGGCGCGCAGCAGCTTGTCGACCTCGTCGGGCCCCACCCAGTAGTGCTTGGTGTCATCGAGCACGGGCAGCAGGACGTACAGGTGCGTGAGCGCGTCGGCGAGCGTCAGGGTCCCGACGAGCGCGAGGTCGACGTACGGGGCGTCGCCCCACTGCGGGACCTCCGGGTCGAGCGGCGCGGTGCGGGCGGCGACGTCCCAGCCGAGCGGCGCGAACAGCCGCTCGACGAGCTCCGGGCCGTCCGCGCACGGGACGGCCGGCACGCGCACGGTCAGCGGCAGCGCCACGCCCTCGAGGTCCGGGCGCAGGGCGCAGCGGCCCTTCCTGGCCGTCGAGAACACCTTGCCCAGCGCGACCGCGAGCAGCGACGACGCCGCGTACGGGCGGTCGTTGACGTACTGGTCCTGGCTCGCGGCCCGCCCGCGGACCAGCGCGACGGGGTCGACCTCGAGCAGAAGCGCGACCGTGCATCGCTCCGCCGTGGCCTCGGGGTAGAACACGTGCGCGACACCGACGGGCAGCTCGAACCGCTGCACCCGGTCCGGGTGCTTGTGCAGGAGGAAGCCCAGGTCGGTCGCATCGGCGGCCGTCGACGTCACGGTGAGGAGCACGTCGCCATCCTGCCCGCCGGGCCGACTCCCGGCCGCACGGTTACTCGGGCAGACTTCTGCGGGTGGACGACCAGTGGGGCGTGGACCGGCTCGACCTCGACGCGTACCTGGGACGGATCGGCGCGGCGCGAGACTCCGACCTCGCGACGATCCACCGCGCGCACCTGGCGGCGATCCCGTTCGAGAACCTCGACGTGATGCTGGGCCGCGGCGTCTCGGTCGACCTGCCGGACGTCGCCGCGAAGATCGTCGGCAAGCGCCGCGGCGGGTACTGCTACGAGCATGCGCTGCTCCTGGCGGCCGCGCTCGAGCGGCTCGGGTATGACGTCGAGCGGCGGTTGGCCCGGATCGGGGACCCGGCCGTCCAGCCGCGGCCGCGGTCCCACCTGGTGCTGCTGGTCCGGGTCGGTGACGAGGTCGTCCTGGCGGACACGGGGTTCGGCGCCGGGCTGCTCGAGCCCGTGGTCCTGCGGGACGGGGCCGTGGTGCGGCAGGGCGCGTGGTCCTTCCGGACGGATCTGGTCGCCGGCGGCTGGCGGCTCTCCGAGCAGCGCGCCGGCGAGTGGGCCTCGCTCTACACCGTGCCCGACGAGGCGACGTATCTGGTCGATGTCGAGGGCGCGAACCACGTGACGTCGACCAGCGCGCGGTCCCACTTCACGCACGCGATCCGCGTGCAGCGCAAGGAGGAGGACCGCCTGCGCTGGCTCACCGGGCGCACGCTGCGGGTCGACGATCCCGGCGGGACGGTGTCCGAGCGGGAGGCCGAGGACGACGAGCTCGGCCCGGTCCTCGCCGACCTGGGCCTGACGCTGGACGACCACGAGGTCGCGGCGCTGGTGGCCACGCTCCCTGTCAGGTCTGGCTAGACCAGCTCGCCGGAGGAAGGTCGCGCGCCGGGCGGGCGAAGACCGACGCCTCGTCGAGCGCCCGGCCGGCCAGGAGCCCCCACGCGGTCAGCCCGGTCCCGCACACCACGGAGGCCAGCAGGAACAGGACGGGCAGCGGGCCCCCGGTCCCGTCCGGGCCAGAGAGGTGGACCAGGACGACGGCCGAGATCGCGGTGGCCGCCGCGACGCCACACGTCGCGATCCACCGGCTCGGGCTCGTGAGAGGGCGCGGGCTGGCGACCAGGAACCACACCGCCACGAGGGCGACCTGCAGGCACGCGATCGCGGCGATCGCGGCGAGCGAGTAGGGCACGACGAGGTGGGTGACCTCGGGGAACGTGCGCGCGACGCCGGCCGCGGCCCCGGGGATGACCAGCTGCAGCGCCAGTCCCCCGACGACCAGGAGCACCACGAGTCCACGCACCGTCCACGTCCGCTCGCGAGCCATGGCTCACCGTCGGGCCGGCGCGGCCGCGGGGTCAAGCGCGTCCACAGGATCTGCACAGCACATCGTGGATAGACAGTCCTAACTGTTCAGTTCAGCCTGTCGAGCGTACGGTGGACGACGTGAGCCAGACGAACGCCGCCGAGGTGGCCAGGGACCTGCGGGTCGTGTTCTCCCGCCTGCGCCGCCGGATGCAGGTGGTCGGCAGCGCCGACGACCTCACGCCCTCGCAGGTCGCCGTCCTGACGCGGCTCGGCAAGGGCGAGATCGGCTCGGCCAGCACGCTCGCCGCCGCCGAGGGCGTGCGCCCGCAGTCGATGGCCGCGACGCTCGCAGCCCTCGACCAGCACGGGCTCATCCGGCGCACGCCCGATCCCGACGACGGCCGGCGCCAGCTCGTCGACCTCACCGAGGCCGGCCGCGAGCGTGCAGCGGGCGACAGGGAGGCGCGGGCCGAGTGGCTGGCGACGAGCCTCGAGGAGGCGTTCGACGCCGACGAGCTCGCGACGATCGGGCAGGCGATGCACCTGCTGGGACGGCTCACCGAGCAGTGACGACGACCGCCCCGCCCGCCACGTTCGACCGGCGGCTCCTGCCGCCGATGGTGCTGGGGTCCCTGCTCAACCCCGTCAACTCCTCGATGCTGGCGGTGGCGCTGGTCCCGATCGGCATCGCGCTCGGCGTGCCCGCCTCCGACACCGCTTGGTTGGTGACCTCGCTGTACCTCGCGACGTCGGTCGGCCAACCGGTCGTCGGGCGGCTCGTCGACACGTACGGTCCCCGGCCGCTCTACCTGATCGGCACCGCGCTGGTCGGTGTCGCCGGGCTCGTCGGGGCGTTCGCCCCCAACCTCGGCACGCTCGTCGCCGCGCGCGTCCTGATCGGGTTCGGCACGTGCGCCGGCTACCCGGCCGCGATGTACCTCATCCGACGCGAGTCGCGTCGGACCGGGATCGACTCACCCAGCGGCGTGCTGGCGATCCTCGCGGTCGCGAACCAGGTGGTCGCCGTCATCGGCCCGACGCTCGGCGGACTGCTCATCGCGATCGGCGGCTGGCGCGCGATATTCACGGTGAACGTCCCGCTGTCGATCGCTTGCCTCGTGCTCGGGACCATGCGGCTGCCGCGGGTCGAGCGGGGTCCGCGGCGCGGCCTCGACCTGCTCGGGATCGCGCTGTTCGCCGTGGCCCTCGTCTCGCTGATGCTCTTCCTCATGAGCCCGCAGGCGGGGCACTGGCCCGAGGCCGCGGCTGCCGTGCTGGCCGGGGCGGGCTTCGCGTGGCGCGAGCTGCACACCGCCGAGCCGTTCATCGACCTGCGGGTGCTCGGCGGCAACGGGCCGCAGCTGGCGACGTACGTCCGGCAGCTGCTCGCCTCGACCGTCTCCTACGCGTTCCTCTACGGGTACACCCAGTGGCTCGAGGCCGGGCGGGGCCTGTCCGCGTCGGGGGCGGGGCTCGTGCTGCTGCCGATGTTCGCGGGAGCGATCGTCGTCACCACCGTGTCCGGCCGGCGGCCCGAGGTGCGCGGGAAGCTCGTCGTGGGCTCGCTCACGCTCCTGCTCGTCTGCGGCCTGCTGCTCGCCGTGGACGCCGAGACCGCGATCGTCGTCCTGGTGGTGCTCGCGCTGCTGGCCGGCGTCCCGCA
The DNA here is from genome assembly GCF_003755175.1 of Cellulomonas sp. PhB150. GTDB lineage: Bacteria > Actinomycetota > Actinomycetes > Actinomycetales > Cellulomonadaceae > Cellulomonas. The sequence continues at coordinate 378,798 of NZ_RKHX01000004.1, forward strand.
GGGGCTGAACAGCCTGGCCAACCAGAACGCGCTCTACCACCAGGCCGACGAGGGCCGCATCGCCGCGAGCGCGGGCCTGCTGCGCACCTTCACCTACCTCGGCGCGATCGCCTCGTCGGCCGCGACCGCCACCTTCTTCGACGACGGCGCGACGACCCCCGGCCTGCACGAGCTGACGGTCTTCATGGTCGCCGTCTCTGCGGCGCTCGTCGTGCTGACCCTGCTCGACCGTTCCCTGCGCCGCACCGGCGTGCCCACCACCCGAGAGGTTCCCGCATGACGCTCACGACCATCGACGACCGCGCTGCCCTCGTCGTCATCGACCTCCAGAACGGCATCGCCGGCGCACCGACGGTGCCGGTGGCTGCTTCCGACATCGTCGACCGCACCGTCCAGCTCGCCGACGCGTTCCGCGCCCGGGGCCGGCTCGTCGTGCTGGTCCGCGTCTCGTTCGCCGCCGACGGCTCCGACGCCGCCCCCGGCCGCACCGAGGCCGTCCGCCCGTCGACCCCGCGCCCGGAGGGCTGGGACACGATCGTCGACGCGCTCGCCGGCCACCCGGAGGACGTCGTGGTGACCAAGCGGAACTGGGGTGCGTTCCACGGAACCGACCTGGACGTCCAGCTGCGTCGCCGCGGGATCACGCAGGTGGTGCTCACGGGCATCGCGACGAGCATGGGCGTCGAGTCGACCGCGCGCGCCGCGCACGAGCACGGCTACCACGTCGCCCTGGTGACCGACGCGATGGGCGACCGCGACGCCGAGAACCACCGGCGCGCGGTGGAGTCGATCTTCCCGAAGCTCGGCGAGACCGGCACGACCGCGGAGGTCCTCGCCCTGCTCACGTGAGGCCGTCGTGGTCCCCGCGGGTCCAGGCGGCGTGGCGGGCGGCGGAGCGCAGCACGACGTCGCGCGCACCGGTCGGGATGACCCCCGCGAAGTTGTTGTAGAGGCGGTCGAACGGCCGCCGGGCGACGTGCTGCGCCACCCGCTCGGCCACCGCGCCGGACAGCGGGATCCGGTTCGGGTAGCTGCGCATGAAGCTGACCGACGTGCGGTCGGGGTTGGCGAAGATCGTGTCGCCGCTGAGCAGCACCCCGCGCCCTCCCGCGCCCGCGGCCCAGTGCACGACGGCGCTGCCCGGGAAGTGACCGCCCGGCTGGGACAGCACGACGCCGGGCAGGACCTCGAGGTCGCCCTGCCACGACGCGATCGCCTCGTCCTCGCGCTGAACCCAGCCGCGGTCGGGCTCGGCGACCAGGATCGGGGCACCCCCGAGCCGCCGCGACCACTCGACCTGCACCCCATACATGTGCGGGTGGCTCGCGACCACGGCGACGACCTCGCCGAGCGCGCGGACGGCCGCGACCAGTGCATCGTCGAGGTAGCCGATCGGGTCCCAGAGCAGCACGCCGTCCGGGGTCACGACGAGCTTCGACTCCTGGCCGATCCCCACATCGGGCGTCGTGCGCAGGGCGTACAGGTCGTGCTCGAGCACGTGGATCTCGGCGCGGACGCCGGCCTCCTCGAGCTCGGTCAGAGTCGTCCAGGCCTGCCCGGAGGCCGGCACCCACTGCCGCTCGTCGGCGCAGATCGTGCAGACCTCGGGCTGCTCGTCGTGCTCCACCGCGCAGGTCGCGCAGATCCACCACTCGTCCATACCTGACGACCCTGCCCCGCCGCGACGAGACGGACAAGGGGTGGGCGCTCGTGTCGGCGGCTGCCGCCATACTCGTGACCTGAGCCGGCGGGGACGCTCCCGCCCGACTGAGGGAGCCGCGCGCATGACGCTTGCCGACAGCCACGACCGGATCCGCGTGACGGGTGCGCGGGTGAACAACCTCAAGGACGTCAGCGTCGAGATCCCCAAGCGCCGCCTGACGGTCTTCACCGGCGTCTCGGGCTCGGGGAAGAGCTCGCTCGTGTTCGGCACGATCGCCGCCGAGTCGCAGCGGATGATCAACGAGACCTACAGCAGCTTCGTGCAGGGCTTCATGCCGACCCTGGCCCGCCCGGACGTCGACGTCCTCGACGGGCTGACCACGGCGATCATCGTCGACCAGGAGCGCATGGGCGCGAACGCCCGCTCGACGGTCGGCACAGCGACCGACGCCAACGCGATGCTCCGCATCCTGTTCAGCCGGCTCGGGCAGCCGCACCTCGGCTCGCCGCAGGCGTTCTCCTTCAACGTCGCCTCGATCTCCGGCGCGGGCGCGGTGACGATGGAGAAGGGCGGCCAGACGGTCAAGGAGCGCCGCAGCTTCTCGGTCACGGGCGGCATGTGCCCGCGGTGCGAGGGCATGGGCAGCGCCACGGACATCGACCTGAGCCAGTTGTTCGACGACTCCAAGTCGCTGCACGAGGGCGCCCTCACCATCCCCGGCTACACCGCCGACGGCTGGGGCGTGCGGATCTTCACCGGGTCCGGCTTCGTCGACCCGGACAAGGCGATCCGCGACTACACCGCCCAGGAGCGCGCGGACTTCCTCTACAAGGAGCCGGTCAAGGTCAAGGTCGGCGACATCAACATGACCTACGAGGGCCTGGTCCCCAAGGTGCAGAAGGCGTTCCTGTCCAAGGACCGCGAGGCGATGCAGCCGCACATCCGGGCGTTCGTCGACCGCGCGGTCACGTTCACGACGTGCCCCGAGTGCGGCGGATCGCGGCTCAGCGAGGGTGCGCGGAGCTCGAAGATCGGCGAGGTCAGCATCGCCGACGCGTGCTCGATGCAGATCAGCGACCTCGCGGAGTGGGTGCGCGGGCTCGACGAGCCGTCGGTCGCGCCGCTGCTCACCAACTTGCAGGAGACGCTCGACTCGTTCGTGACGATCGGGCTCGGGTACCTCTCGCTCGACCGCCCGTCCGGCACGCTCTCGGGCGGCGAGTCCCAGCGGACCAAGATGATCCGCCACCTCGGCTCGTCGCTCACCGACGTCACGTACGTCTTCGACGAGCCGACGATCGGCCTGCACCCGCACGACATCCAGCAGATGAACGACCTGCTCCTGCGCCTGCGGGACAAGGGCAACACCGTGCTCGTCGTCGAGCACAAGCCCGAGGCGATCGCGATCGGCGACCACGTCGTCGACCTCGGGCCCGGCGCGGGCACGGCGGGCGGCACGGTCTGCTTCGAGGGCACGGTCGACGAGCTGCGCGCGAGCGACACCCTGACCGGCCGGCACCTGGACGACCGCGCGGCGGTCAAGGAGACGGTCCGCACGCCGACCGGCGCCCTCGAGATCCGGGGCGCGACGGCCAACAACCTGCGCGACGTCGACGTCGACGTCCCGCTCGGGGTGCTCGTCGCGATCACCGGGGTCGCCGGGTCGGGCAAGAGCTCGCTCGTGCACGGCTCGATCCCCGCCGACTCCGGCGTCGTGTCGATCGACCAGGGTGCGATCAAGGGCTCCCGGCGCAGCAACCCGGCGACCTACACGGGTCTGCTCGAGCCGATCCGCAAGGCGTTCGCCAAGGCCAACGGGGTCAAGCCCGCACTGTTCAGCGCCAACTCCGAGGGCGCGTGCCCCAACTGCAACGGGGCCGGCGTGATCTACACCGACCTCGGGATCATGGCGAGCGTCGCGACCACGTGCGAGGTGTGCGAGGGCAAGAGGTTCGACGCCTCGGTGCTCGAGTACCACCTGGGCGGCCGCGACATCAGCGACGTCCTGGCCATGTCGGTGGCAGAGGCGGAGGAGTTCTTCGGCTCGGGCGACGCCCGCACGCCCGCGGCGCACGCGATCCTCGCCCGGCTCACCGACGTGGGCCTGGGCTACCTGCGCCTCGGCCAGCCGCTGCCCACGCTGTCCGGCGGCGAGCGCCAGCGGCTCAAGCTCGCCACGCACATGGGCGAGAAGGGCAGCGTCTACGTCCTCGACGAGCCGACCACCGGCCTGCACCTGGCCGACGTGGCCAACCTGCTCGGTCTGCTCGACCGACTCGTCGACTCCGGCCGCTCCGTCATCGTCATCGAGCACCACCAGGCGGTCATGGCGCACGCCGACTGGATCATCGACATCGGCCCGGGCGCCGGGCACGACGGCGGGCGCGTCGTGTTCGAGGGGACACCGGCCGACCTCGTGGCCGCGCGGTCGACCGTCACCGGCGAGCACCTGGCCGCGTACGTCGGGGCGTGACCGTCAGGCGACGACCTGGACCTCGCGCGGGCTGGTGTTGAGGCGCAGGGCCGAGTCCGGGCTGCCCGGCGGGAACGCGACGACGATGTCCTCGATCCGCACACCGAACTGCCCGGGCAGGTAGATCCCCGGCTCGACGCTGAAGCACATGCCCGGCTCGATGAGCCGCTCCTCGCCCTCGACCATGTAGGGCGGCTCGTGGGTGGTCGTGCCGATGCCGTGGCCGGTGCGGTGGATGAACTGCTCGGCGTATCCCGCGTCCGTGATCACCGCGCGGGCGGCGCGGTCGACGTCCTGGCACGTGGCGCCCGGGCGGACCGCCTCGACACCCGCCTGCTGGGCGGCCCGGACCACGTCGTGCACCTCGCGCTCCTGGCCGGTGAAGTCGTCGCCGACGTGCACCGTGCGGCTGGTGTCCGACCCGTAGCCCCACATCAGGCCGCCGAAGTCGAGCACCACCATGTCCCCGTCGGTGATGATGCGGCCGCCGGCCTCGTGATGCGGGTCCGCGCCGTTCTCGCCCGCGCAGACGAGCGTGAAGTCGACGTGCTCGTGGCCGTGCGCGCGCAGCAGCTGGCCGAGGTCGTCGGCCACGTCCCGCTCCCGGCGGCCGGAGAACGTCAGGCCCAGCACGTCGGCGTACGCGGCGTCGGCGGCGGCACCCGCTGCAGCGAGCCGACTGATCTCCTCGGCGTCCTTGACGGCGCGCAGCATGGGCAGCGAGTCCGTGAACGCGACGAAGGTGGCGTCGGTGAGCGTGCGCTGCAGGCCGAGGACGTGCATCGCCCAGGTCGCGTCCGACACCGCGTAGCGGCCGTCCGCGGCGAGCAGCCGGGCGGCGGTCGCGTACTCGTCGTCGCCGTCGTTCCAGGCCGACGACTCGAGCTCGCCGCCCGTCGCCTGCACGAGGTCACCGCGCTCGAGCAGCGGGACCACGACGACGGGGTCCCCCTCGGCCGGGATGACCAGCATCGTCAGCCGCTCGGTGACCGCGGTCGGGGTGTACCCGGTGAAGTAGGCGAGGTCCGGCCCCGGCGCGACGAGGATGCCGGCCATGCCCGCAGTCCGCGCCTGCGCGGCCGCGCGGCGACGCCGGACGGCGAAGTCCTGCGGCGTGAACGGCCTCATGCCCGCCAGCCTCCCACCGCGCGAGCGCCGCGGCTACGGCGTGGGCTTCGTCGCGATCCCGTCGAGCCAGAGGGTGTCCGTCTCGTCGCGGTGCACGCCGTCGTCCCCGACGAACTTCGTGCTGATCTGCGGCCCGTTCTTGATGACGTGGACGAGCGCCATGCCGTGCCCACGGCCGAGCTCGTAGTCCGTCTTGAGCCACTCGAGGATCACGCCGGCCTTGACCGACGGGTCGTCGTAGCCGCGCTCGTGCGCCTGCTCGACGAGCTGGCGCGGGGTGAGCCCGGTCTTCTTCTCGATGGTGTCGAGGTACGCCTGGAACGACATCGCTTCCTCCGTGTTCGGGTGTCGACGACGCTAGCGGAGCCGACCCACGGAACTCTCGCGGATCAGCGCCCGTTGAACCAGGGCCTCATCCCCACCGGACAGGAGCTCCCCATGGGCGTCCCGCTGACCGTCGTCGACCCCGCACTGCCCACCGCCGCAGCACCACCGTCGCCCGCCGCGACCGCGTTCGACGCGACCGCAGGCGCGGTGGCCGAGCTCGAACGGCAGGTGACCGCGTACGTCGAGCTCGGGGTTCCCGCGCTGCTGGGGCTCGACGGGCCGGGCTTCCGCGCACTCGTCGCCCCCGTCTCGCAGGTGGTGGCCGCGCTCGACCCCACCCCCGCAGCGACCCAGGCCGACGACGCGGTCGCGTTCGTGCTCGTCGTCCCCGGGATCGACGCCAACGACCTCGCGCCCGCCATGCGCCGCGGCGCCAAGCTCGGCGTCAGCGTGATCGACCGTGACGAGGCGCCGACCTACCTCCCGCTGCCCGATCTCGAGGTGCCCACCGGCCCGTACCTGCTGTGGGGCATCGACACCGGCTCGGAGTTCTGCAACGTCCGGCCCGAGGACGCGCTGCGCACCGTCGTCGGGCGTGGGCGGGTCCCGCTGACCATCGACGAGGGCGTCGCCCTGGCCGTCGTCCGGCCGGACATGCTGCGACCCAACCGGTGCTTCTCGCTCATGGGGTCGCGCACGGGCACCAACCAGCGCGTGCCGGCGGTGTGGATCAGCGAGCGTCGGGCGAAGCTCGGGTGGTGCTGGGACCGCAACCCGCACACGTGGCTCGGCGCCGCGTCGGCGACGGGTCGACGCACCGCCTGAAGCCGACCCGCTGAATCGCTGCGGGAACCCCCTCCGAAGACTTACCGTTCGGTAGGTGAAAGCGCTACCATGCGTTTCGAATCGTTTCGAGAGGGGGCACCGCCGTGGTTGCCGAGATGCCGTACCTGAACCCGCAGCTGCCCGTCGCGGACCGCGTCGCCGACCTCCTGGGTCGCATGACGCTGCCCGAGAAGGTCGGCCAGATGCTGCAGCTGAACGCCAAGGACGGCGTCGTCGCGGCCATCGAGGAGATGCATGCCGGCTCGATCCTGCACGCGTCGCCCGAGCGCGTCCGCGAGGCTGCTGAGCTGACCGCGAAGACCCGTCTGCGGATCCCGCTGCTCGTCGCCGAGGACTGCATCCACGGCCACTCGTTCTGGGTGGGCGCGACGATCTTCCCGACACAGCTCGGCATGGCCGCGACCTGGGACCCCGAGCTCGTCGAGCAGGTCGCCCGCGCGACCGCCGTCGAGGTCGCGGCGACCGGCATCCACTGGACGTTCTCCCCGGTGCTCTGCATCACGCGCGACCTGCGCTGGGGCCGCGTGAGCGAGACCTTCGGCGAGGACCCGTTCCTCATCGGCGAGATGGCCTCCGCGATGGTCCGCGGCTACCAGGGCGACGGCCTGGCCGACCCGACGGCGATCCTCGCCACCGCCAAGCACTTCGCCGGGTACTCCGAGACGCAGGGCGGCCGCGACGCGAGCGAGGCGGACATCTCACGACGCAAGCTGCGCTCCTGGTTCCTGCCGCCCTTCGAGCGCGTGGCCAAGGAGGGCTGCCGCACGTTCATGCTCGGCTACCAGTCCATGGACGGCGTGCCGATCACGGTCAACAACTGGCTGCTCAACGACGTGCTGCGCGGCGAGTGGGGCTACACCGGCACGCTCGTGACCGACTGGGACAACGTCGGCCGGATGGTGTGGGAGCAGCACATCGCCGCCGACTACACCGAGGCGTCCGCGCGGGCCATCAAGGCCGGCAACGACATGGTGATGACGACGCCCAACTTCTTCGCCGGCGCGCAGGAGGCTGTGGCCATGGGCCTGGTCGACGAGGCGCAGGTCGACGCCGCCGTCGCGCGGATCCTCACCCTGAAGTTCGAGCTCGGCCTGTTCGAGAACCCTCGCCACCCCGACGTCGCGCTGCAGGAGCGGCACATCGGCTCGGCGGAGCACGCCGCCCTCAACCTCGAGGTCGCCCGCGGCTCGCTCGTCCTGCTCACCAACGACGGCACCCTGCCGCTCGAGGGCGGCTTCTCTGCCGACGAGGACGGGCGCGCGGCCGGCGGGACGTCGGCTCGCACCGTCGCCGTCGTCGGCCCGAACGCCGACGACCAGCACACGCAGCTCGGCGACTGGGCCGGCGCGTCGGGCCAGGCCGACTGGCTGCCCGAGGGCCACCCGCGCCACATGACGCAGACCGTCCTCGACGGCTTCCGCGACCACGTCCCCGCAGGCTGGACCGTCACGCACGCGCGCGGCGCCGACATCCTCACCGTCGGCGCCGACCCCGAGGGCGAGTTCTTCCCCGACGGCCAGCCGCGCCCGCAGGTCGTCATCCCGTCCGAGCCCGACGACGCCCTGATCGCCGAGGCCGTCGAGGCCGCGCGCGGCGCGGACTACGTCGTCGCCGTCGTCGGCGACTGCATCGAGCTCGTCGGCGAGGGCCGCTCGACGGCCACGCTCGACCTGATCGGTGGGCAGGTGGCGCTGCTCGACGCGCTCGCCGAGACCGGGACGCCGATGGTCGTCGTCGTGATCAGCTCCAAGCCGCTCGTCCTGCCGCCCTCGGCGCACGGCGCGGCCGCGATCATCCACGCCGCCAACCCGGGCATGCGGGGCGGCCGGGCGGTCGCCGAGCTGGTGCTCGGCCTCATCGAGCCCAGCGGACGCCTGCCGCTGTCCTACGCGCGTCACGTCGGCCAGCAGCCCACGTTCTACAACCAGCTCCCCGGCCAGCACGGCCAGCGCTACGCCGACCTCACGCAGAGCCCGGCGTTCGCGTTCGGCGAGGGCCTGACCTACACGACGGTCGAGTACGGCGACCTGCAGGTGCTCACCCCCGCGGTCACCGCCTGCGACACGATCGAGGCCGAGGTCACGCTCCGGAACACCGGTGCGCGGCCGGCCGTCGAGACCGTGCAGGTCTACGTGCACGACGTCGTCTCCTCGGTCACGTGGGCCGAGAAGGAGCTCAAGGCCTACCGGCGAGTGCCCCTGGCTCCCGGCGAGACGCGCACGGTGTCGATCTCGCTGCCGGCGGCGGACTGCACGCTCGTCGACGCCGACGGCGTGCGGATGGTCGAGTCGGGGGCGTTCGAGCTGCTCGTCGGCCCGTCCTCCCGTGACGAGGCCCTGCTGCGGGCGGGGTTCGCGATCAAGTCCTGAGCCCGGCTACCCCTTCACCGAGCCTGCCAGCAGGCCGCGCACGAAGTAGCGCTGCAGCGCCAGGAAGACGATCAGCGGGACGACCATCGCCACGAAGGCGCCCGCGGACAGCAGCTGCCACTGCTGGCCGCGCGTGCCGGCGAGCTCGGCGACGCGCACCGTGAGCGGCGACGTGTCCGTGGTGCCGAAGACGAGCGCGACGAGCAGGTCGTTCCACACCCAGAGGAACTGGAAGATCGCGAACGAGGCGATGGCGGGCGTGAGCAGCGGCAGCAGCACGGTGAAGAAGATCTTCACGTGCCCGGCGCCGTCCACGCGCGCAGCCTCGACCAGCTCGCGCGGGATCTGCTTCATGAAGTTGTGCAGCAGGTAGATGGCCAGCGGCAGCGCGAAGATCGAGTGCGAGAGCCAGATCACCCAGAACGAGCCGTTCAGGCCCGCACTCACGTACTGGCTGAGCAGCGGGATCATCGTGACCTGGATGGGGACCACCTGGAGCGCGAAGACCGCGACGAACAGGATGTTGCGACCCTTGAAGTCGATCCAGGCGAACGCGTACGCGGCGAGCAGGGCGAGCGAGATCGGGATGACGACCGCGGGCAGCGTGATGACCACGGAGTTCACGAAGTACGTCGACAGGTTCGTCGAGGACCCGAAGAGCACCTCGTGGTAGTTGTCGAGCGTCAGGTTCGGGTCCTGCCACAGGGTCCACCAGCCGGACTTGCGGATGTCTGCGCGGGGGCGGAACGACGTGACCAGGAGACCGAGCGTCGGGATCGTCCACAGCACGGCGATGACGACGGCGATCGTCGAGGCCCACGGCGACGAGAGCCGGCCCTTGACCGCGATCGCGCGCTTGTCGGCCCGGGAGAGGCGCCCCTCCTTCTTGCGCGTGTCTCCGACCTCGTCGTCCAGGAGATCGGTCGGCGGGATGACGGTCATCGGACCTCCTCCGCGAGCTTCAGCTGTCGCACGTTGTAGATCACGATGGGGATGACGAGCACGAACAGGATCACCGCGAGCGCCGCGCCCAGCCCGGCGTTCTGGGCCCGGAAGCTCTGCGTGTAGAACTCGTACGCCACGACGGACGTGTTGAAGTTGCCGCCCGTCATCGTCCGCACCACGTCGAAGACCTTGAGGGTCGCCATCGCGATCGTCGTGAGGACCACCACGAGCGCGGGCCGGATCGACGGCACGGTGATGAACCGGAACATGCCGAGGCCGTGCAGGCCGTCGAGGCGGGCCGCCTCGACGATGTCGTCGGGGATCGCCTTCACCGCGGCCGAGAGCACGGTCATCGCGAACCCGGCCTGGATCCAGATCATGACGACGATGAGGAACAGCGTGTTCCACGGTTGGTCGAGCAGGAACTGCTGCGGTGGAAGACCGACCCAGACGAGCAGTTGGTTGGCCAGGCCGATCTGCTGGATGTTGCCCTGGTCCGGCTTGTACTCGTAGACGAACTTCCAGATGATCGAGGCGCCCACCAGGGAGATCGACATCGGCAGGAAGATCAGCGTCTTCGCGAACGACTCGAAGCGCGCGCGGTCGATGAGCACGGCGTAGACGAGGCCGATGGCCGTGGCGCACAGCGGGACGAGCACGACCCACAGGACCGTGTTGCGCAGCACGACCTGGAACTGCGGATCCGTGAACGCGGTGACGTAGTTGTCCCCACCGACGAAGTTCTTGCTCTTGGCGTCGAACAACGAGAGCCAGATCGTGTTGAGCCCGGGGTAGACCAGCCCGAACGCCAGGAACAGCAGCGTCGGGCCGAGGAACCCGGCGACGATGAGCCACGTGGGTGCGCGCTTGAGGCGGTCGATGCCGAACAGCACGATCCCCATCACCGCGACGAACAGCAGGATGGCGACGGCCATCAGCGCGAGCTTGTGACCGGTCGTGTCCGCGTGGAGGAGCCAGTCCATCGATTCAGCCTCTCGTCAGCACGTCGTCGTGCGGTCCGGGCGGGTGGGGTGCAGGAGACAGCGGGCGAGCACGAGCGCGGGAGGAGCCGCCGGCCTGGGCGACCCCTCCCGCGCTCGACCGGTCAGGAGGCCGGCCAGGCCTTCTCGATGTTCGCCAGGGTGACGTCGTCAGCCTGGTCCTCGCCGATCCACGCCGTCATCTGCTTCCAGAACGCGTCGGCACCCACGGCACCGGGCATCTGGTCGGAGCCGTCGAAGCGGAACGTGTAGCTGTCGTCCGTGAGCAGCTTGAACGAGAGCTGGTCGATCGGGGACTGCAGCAGGGTGCCGTCGAGGCCCTTGTTGGCCGAGATCCAGCCCTGGCCCGTGACCTTGGCCTTCTCGTTCGCCCACTCGGGGCTGGCGAGGAAGGTGCGGAACGCCTCGACCTCGGGACGGTCGGAGAAGCCCGTGACGAACTCCCCGCCGCCGAGCAGCGGCTTGTCGGCCTCGGTCTTGCCCGGGAGGTAGAACGCGTAGACACCGTCGTCGGTCGGCGCCTCCTGGACCTTGACGCCCTCGTCCCAGTTGGCCTGGTAGAAGTTCGCCGCGCGGTGCAGGAAGCAGGTGCCGTCGAGGATGCCGTTGCCCGCCTCGTTCCACGGCGCCGTCGCGATGGACTTCACGTCACCCAGACCGCCGTTGACGTCGGCCGGGTTCTTGAGGATGCCTCCGACGGTCTGCAGCGCGGTGAGGATCTGCGGGTCGTTGAAGGGGATCTCGTGGTTGACCCACTGGTCGTACACGTCAGGCCCGGCAGTCCGCAGGACCACGTCCTCGAGCCAGTCGGTCGCGGGCCAGCCGGTCGCGTCGCCGGACTCGATGCCCGCGCACCACGGCTTGGCGTCGGGGTGGTCGGCCGCGATCTTGTCGGTGAGCGTCATCAGGTCGTCCCACGTCGTCGGCACGGCGTAGCCGCCGTCCTCGAAGGCCTGCGGCGAGTACCAGACGAACGACTTGACGTTGGCACCGAGCGGAGTGGCGTAGAGCTTGCCGTCGACCGTGCCGTAGTTGACCCAGCCCTCGGTGTAGTACTTGTTCGCGTTGTCGATCGTGCTCTGCGGCGCGGGGACCACGGCATCGGGGTTGTCCTGCACCAGCGACTTGAGGAAGCCGGGCTGCGGGACGTAGGCGATGTCCGGCGGGTTGCCGGCCTTGATCCGGACGGGGAGCTGCGCCTCGAACTCGCGCGAGCCCTCGTACTTGATGGTGGCGCCGGTGCACTCCTCGAACGGCTTGTAGGAGTCGGTCTGCTGGTCGGCCTCGGGGGCGACGATCGAGGTGTAGACCGACACCTCCTTGCCGCTCAGGTCGCCATACTGCTCGTAGGCGGCACAGTCGGCCGAGGCCGACGGGCTGTCGCTGTCGCCGTCGCCGCTGTCGTCGCTCGAGCAGCCGACCAGGCTCAGGGCCAGGGCCGCGCCCGTCGTCGCGACCACGAGGCCGCGCGTACGCACACTCTTCATCGAGCACTCCACATCGTTGGGGGTGGCGTTTCCTCCCGTTTCGCACGGAAGCCGTGCCCTCGATGTAAGCGCTTACGGCGCCGAGGCACAACCACAGCGGGCGCACAGAAAGGTAACGATTGGGTCACCCGACGGGCGCGGCACCCGTCGTCCGGCGGATCACCAGGCGCGTCGGGAACGTCGTGATGAGCGGCACGACGCCCCCCGCGACGAGGTCCAGGAGCATCGTCGCGGCGCGCACGCCCTGCTCGACCGCGTGCTGCGCGACCGTCGTGAGGCCGATGAGGTCCCCGAGGTCGTGCCCGTCGATGCCGATCACCGACAGGTCCTGCGGGACGCGCAGGCCCAGGTCGGCCGCCGCCAGCACGACCCCCATCGCCATCTCGTCCGACGACGCGAACACCGCGCTCACGTCGGGGCGGGACCGCAGCAGACCCGTCGCCGCCTCCCGCGCGCCGGGGACGTCGAAGTACCCGTGCACCTCGAGCTCCTTCGGCGCCGGCAGCCCGGCGGCCGCCATCGCCTCGCGCCACCCGACGACGCGCTGCTCAGCGGGCGACCACGGCAGCACGTCGCCGGGGTCCCCCGTGAGGTGGGCGATGCGGGTGTGCCCGAGCTCGATGAGGTGCTCGGTCGCCGTCCGGGCTGCGAGCTGGTCGTCGAGGCGGACGAGGACGCGGCCCGGCGGACCGGAGCCGACGAACACCAGCGGCACCCCCAGCCCGGCCAGGTCGCCGATCTCGTCGTCGGCGAGCGGGAGCCCGACCACGAGGAGGCCGTCCACCCGTCGCCGCAGGACCGAGGCGTCCACGACGCGTCGCGGGCCGCCGCGGAAGATCTCGAACGTGTGCAGCAGCGCGTCGAAGTCGGACGCGCGCAGGGTGCGCTCGGCCCCCTCGATCACGCTCGCGAAGAACCAGTGGCTGATCCAGGGCGTCAGGACCCCGATGGTGCGGGTGCGACCAGAGGCCAGCGAGGCCGCCGAGGGCGACGCGACGTATCCCAGCTGGTGCGCGATCGCCAGCACGCGGTCGCGCGTGGACGGCGCCACGTTGGGCAGCCCGCGCAGGGCGCGCGAGACGGTCGCCGTGGAGACGCCCGCTGCACGTGCCACGTCCTCGATGCCGTGAGACACCCCCGCAGGTTCTCACGCGCGGGGCGGGTGGGCGAGACTGGTCCGTCTAGGGTCGGGTCGATGACCGCCTTCGACGAGCACCTCGACGCGTGGCGGACGTGGCAGGAGTCGCCCTGGGGGCGGATCCGGTACCGGGTCGTCGCCGAGACCCTGGCCCGCACGTGCGCGGCCCTGGGTTCCGGCCGGCTACGGGTGCTGGACGTCGGAGGGGGCGACGGTGCCGACTCCGCGCCCCTGGCTGCCGCCGGGCATGACGTCACCGTGCTCGACCGGTCGACGGACCTGCTCGAGCAGGCGGCCTCGCGCGGGCTGGCCACCATACGAGCGGACCTCGGCGACCTGGGCTCGCTCGGGCTGGGCGCGTTCGACCTGGTGCTGTGCCACAACGTCGTCCAGCACCTCCCGTCCACGCCCCTCGCGGTCGAGGCGCTGGCAGGCGCGGTCGCCACGTCGGGCGCGATCTCGCTCATGGCACCGAACCCGACGGCGGAGGTGCTCGTGGCCGCCATCCGGCGGGCGGACCTCGCCGAGGCGACGGCCCTGCTGGACGCGCCGACGATCCGCACCGTCACCTTCGAGCACGACGTGCGCCGCGTGGAGGCCGACGAGGCGATCGCGGCGCTCGCCGGCGCGGGCTTCGGCGCCGTCACCCAGTACGGCGTGCGGTGCGTGACGGACTACCTCACGGACGACGAGCGCAAGGGCGATCCCGCCTTCTACGCCGAGCTCGAGGCGCTCGAGCTCGTGCTCTGCGACCGCGAGCCGTACCTGCGCACTGCGCGCATGTGGCAGGTGGTCGCGACCCGGATCTGAGGTCGTGACACCACGTGACACCAGAAGGGCTTGACGTGACACCACGATGGTGTCACGCTGGTGCCATGGACATCGGACAGCACCTCAGCGACCTCCAGCGCCAGCTGGTGAGCACCGCCGACACCGGCACGGAGGAGACCCGTGCCGTGGCCGAGCGGATCGCCGCCGGGCTGGACGCCGCCGCGCGGCTCGTCCTGCTGGACGTCCTGTCGGCTGCGGTCGGGGAGATCACGCGTGACCTCGCCCCGGGCTCGGTCGACCTGCGGCTGCGCGGCCGGGAGGTCGAGTTCGTCGTCACGCAGCCGAGCACGGAGACCGAGGGCGACGAGCCGGCACCCGCGGCCGTCGACCTCGACGACGTGAGCACGTCGCGCACCACGCTCCGCCTCCCGGACGCCCTCAAGGCCCGGGTCGACGAGGCCGCGACGGCCGACGGCTTGTCGGTCAACACCTGGCTCGTCCGCGCCGTCGCGGCCGCGCTCGAACCCAAGCAGCGCCGGTCCGCGCAGCGGGCGCTGCGCACCGGAGACAGCTTCGCCGGCTGGGCGCGCTAGCCCCGGCCCTCACCCGCACGACCCACCAGCCACGCGAACCCGCGGGGCCGGCCGAACACACCCGAAATGAAGGAAGGCGTCAGCATGCCCGCGTACAGCACCCCCACCCCGATCGACCTCGCCGTCAACCTGCCGGTCGGTGCGATCGACATCGTGGCCGGCGACCGTCAGGACACCGTCGTCACGGTCACGCCCACCAACCCGGCCAAGGCGAACGACGTCCGCGGCGCCCAGGACACCAAGGTCGACTTCGACGGACAGCGTCTGACCATCACCGGTCCTCGGCCCCGGTTCGCCTGGATCGGCCCCAACGAGTCGGTCGACATCTCGGTCGAGCTGCCGGCCGGTTCCCGGCTGACCGCGGAGGTCGCGCTCGGCGGCCTGCGGGCGGTCGGCCGGCTCGGCGCGACCCGCATCAAGAGCTCGTCGGGCTCGGTGGACCTCGAGGCGACGAGCGACCTGTCGGTGCGCGCCTCGCACGGCAACGTGACCGTCGGGACCGTCGACGGCGGCGCCGACGTCACCGCCGACTACGGCCAGATCCGCATCGGCACCGCGACCGGCGACGCCCTGCTCAAGGCGTCGCACGGCACCGTCCGGATCGACGAGGTCGGCGGCGACGTCGACGCGAAGCTCTCCTACGGCGACCTCGAGATCGCTCGGGCCCTCGGCTCCGTCACCGCACGGACGGCCTACGGCAGCGTCGAGCTCGCGGAGGTCTCGACCGGTTCGGTCCAGGTCGAGAGCGGCCACGGCCAGGTCACGATCGGCGTCCTGCCGGGCGTCGCCGCCTGGCTCGACCTGTCCGCCAAGACCGGCCACGTCCGCAACAAGCTCGACGCGGAGGCCGCGCCCGCCGAGTCCGAGCAGGCGGTCGCCGTCCGCGCCCGCACCCAGTCCGGCGACATCACCGTTCAGCGCGCCCGCTGAGGACGCACGCGCACGAGAGGAACCACGACCATGACCACCACCACCGCAGAACCGGCGATCCGGCTCCGAGGCGTCGAGAAGTCCTACGGCCAGCTGCACGTCCTGCGAGGCGTCGACCTCGAGGTCTCGCCCGGCACCGTGTTCGCGCTGCTCGGCTCGAACGGGGCGGGCAAGACGACTCTCGTCCGCATCCTGTCCACGCTCCTGCGTCCCGACGCCGGCACGGCGACCGTCCAGGGGCACGACGTCTCGGCCGACCCGGTCCGGGTCCGCGAGTCCATCAGCCTCACGGGCCAGTTCGCCGCGGTCGACGAGATCCTCACCGGCCGGGAGAACCTCGTGCTGGTCGCGAGGCTGCGGCACCTGAAGGCGCCCGGGGACGTCGCCGACGAGCTGCTCGAGCGCTTCGACCTCGTCGACGCCGCCTCCCGTCGCGTGGCGACCTACTCCGGCGGCATGCGTCGCCGGCTCGACATCGCCATGAGCCTCGTCGGCCGTCCGAGGGTCGTCTTCCTCGACGAGCCGACGACCGGGCTCGACCCGGAGGCACGCCTCGAGGTGTGGCGCGTCATCCGCGAGCTCGCGGGGCAGGGCACGACCGTCCTGCTCACCACGCAGTACCTCGACGAGGCGGAACAGCTCGCGGACCGTATCGCGGTGCTGCACGAGGGCCGGATCATCGCGAACGGCACCCTCGCCGAGCTCAAGACGCTGCTCCCCCCGGCCACGGTCGAGTACGTGGAGAAGCAGCCGACCCTCGAAGAGATCTTCCTCGCCCTCGTCGGGCACAACGCCGGAAAGGACCAGTCATGAGCACCCCGTTCGTCGCCGACACCACCGCCCTGACGGGCCGGTCGATGCGCCACATCGCCCGCAGCGTGGACACCATCATCACCACCGCGATCACGCCGATCGCCATCATGCTGCTGTTCGTCTACGTGCTCGGCGGCGCGATCGACACCGGCACCGACAGCTACGTGACCTACCTGCTGCCCGGGATCATGCTCATCGCGATCGCGTCGGGCATCGCCTACACCGCGGTGCGGCTGTTCACCGACCTGCAGAGCGGGATCTTCGAACGGTTCCACTCGATGCCGATCGCCCGGTCCTCCGCGCTGTGGGCGCACGTGCTGACGTCGCTGGTCGCCAACGGGCTGTCCATCGTGATCATCGTGGCCGTCGGGCTCCTCATGGGGTTCCGCACGTCGGCAGGCGTGCTGGCCTGGCTGGCCGTGGCGGGGATCCTGGCGCTGTTCACCCTCGCGCTGACCTGGGTCGCGGTCGTCGCGGGCCTCTCGGCGAAGACGGTCGACGGCGCCGCCGGGTTCTCCTACCCGCTGATCTTCCTGCCGTTCATCAGCTCGGCTTTCGTCCCGACGGACACGATGCCGGGCCCGGTGCGGGCGTTCGCGGAGCACCAGCCGGTCACGTCCATCGTCAACACGATCCACGACCTGTTCGCCCAGCAGCCCGTCGGCAACGACATCTGGATCGCGCTCGGCTGGTGCCTCGGCATCCTGGTGCTCGCGTTCCTCGGTGCCATGGCCGTCTACCGGCGCAAGGTCAGCTGACCGCTCGGCGCCAGCGAGCCGAGCGACTTCAGTAGGGTGTGCCCCCGGGGACACACCTCAGGGGGGCTCATGGGATTCGCCGGCGGAGATCCGCACACTCTCGCGACCGTGGCGACAGGCCTCGACCACCTCTCGGCCGACCTCTCGAGGGACGCGAGCCAGGTCGCAACACAGGGCAAGTCCGCGGCATCGGCTGCTGGTGACGCCCAGGTGGCCGACCTCGCCGAGACGGCACTCGCCGCGATCGGCGGCGTCGTGCTGGCGACGGCGACGATCGTGCAGGGCCTGTCCGAGGGGTCCAGCACGGCCGGCACCCAGCTTCGTCGGGCGACCGGGATGGTCCCGCAGTGAGCACGTTCACCGTCCCGACGGGCGACCCCGGGGCGCTGCGCAGCGCGGCGTCCACGGTCGCGACTCTGGCGACGACGATCGGCGAGACCCGCGGGAACCGCCTGACGACCCTCGGCGGCCAGGCGGCCGGTGCCCTGCCCGCGGCCCGGGTGGCGGCATTCTCTGCCGCACGCTCGGACGCGGCGAAGGCGGCCGGCTCGGTCGGCCTGTCCCTCGTGACGGTCCGAGGTGCCCTGGCCGACTGGGCGGAAGCGCTCGAGACCGCGCAGGACTCGATCCGGGGAGCCCAGTCGCGGCACGCGCACGCCGAGACGCTGTGGCGCCGAGCCCGGGCCACCGGCGACACCGACCTGGTGGACGCGTACCACGACGACATGGTCGCCGAGACGCGGACGGCCGAGCGCGCCCATGACGCGCTCGACGCGGCGCGACGCACGGTGGCGAGCACGCTGCACGGCGAGATCGACACGTGGGTGCCGAACGCCGGGTCGCTCACGCCCATGAAGGCCTGGCAGCGTGCGGCCGTCACCAACTCGCCAAGCGGCGTCAACCTCGCGGCCGACGACCTGCTGGACGCCTACCGCAACCCCGACACCCAGCTGGCGAAGAACGTGGTCACCCACGCCGTCAAGGCCGGGACGAAGGCGTGGTCGCTCTACGGAACCCTGAAGTTCGTGCGCGCGCCCGGTCTTGCGCTCAAGGCCGAAAAGGAGTTCATGGACGCGCGCGGGGCTTACCAGGCGATCACGAACGGTCCGTTCAACGTGCTCGACCCCCAGTCCCTCAAGGCCTACCAGGCCGCTGAGAGGGCGCTGGGCAAGACCATCGGCAGCTCGCTGCCCGCAGACGTGCGGCAGGCCCAGTGGATCTACAAGCAGTCCCGTGGCTTCATCGGTGAGGCCGCTGCGCTCCAGCGCGCCAGCGCCTTCGCGCCCGAGGCCTCGGCTGCGCAGATCGTCGGCAAGCTCGGCCGCTTCGAGTCAGCCATGCGGCCGGTCCGCGCGGCCATGCCGTTCGCGTCCAAGGTGCTGGGGCCACTCGGTGTCGTCGCCGGCGGGTACGACATGTACACCGCCGTCACGGACAGCTCGATGGCGACCGACGACCGCGTCGCGCGCGGTCTCGGGGGTGTCGCGACTGCCACCGGTGGCGTGCTGATGACCGCGATGGCGTTCGGCGCGATGGTCACGCCGGTCGGTGCCGCCATCGTGGCTGTCGCTGGCGTGGTCGCGGTCGGCTGCTGGGTCTACGAGAACCGTGAGGCCATCGCCGACGGGGCCAAGAAGGCCGCGGGCTGGGTCGGCGATCGGGCGAAGGATGTCGGTGGCGCCGTAGCCGACGGAGCCAAAAAGGTATGGAAGGGGTTGTTCGGGTGAGCCTGCCGTCCATGGAGGACCTGTTCGACCTGGCGACGCCCGAGTCCGACGCCGTGGTCGAGGCTCGCCTCGGCCTCTTCGTCGCGGCCACGGACCAGCTCCAGGTCCTCGGAAGCTTCACCGACGAGGAGCTGGTCGGGCTTGACGGGCCGGACGGCGCGGCGACGGCGCCGAGCCCTTGGTACTCGTCCTTGTCCGAGGCCGAGCAGCAGACGGCCCTCACCGCGGCGCTGCGGGGGCTCACCGCGCGCGGCGTGTACCGGGCGATCCCGATCGACTCCGAGACGGCCACGTTCGCCTTCCACGCGGACCCGCAGGTCTTGGCGCTGCTCAGCATGCGCCGCTACACCGGCGTCGTGGTGGTCGCCGAGCGCCAGACGGCCGACCAGCGCGACTGGGCCGTGCTCTACCAGCAGCGCGACGGGCTCTGGCTGACCGAGCTGGTCAACCACGTCGGCCAGCACGAGTTCGTCCTGGCCACCGGCGGCGAGACCGCCCAGCTCGTCACCACCTGGTCCGGCGCCCCGTCCGACGTCGCCGCGCCCGACCTCGACGTCGTGCTCACCCGCGACGAGGTCGCCGGCCAGGACCCTGTGCTCGAGCAGGTGGGCCGGAGCACCGCGGCGATCACCGTCACGCGACTGGACCTGCCCGACCCCGAGGACCCGGACGCCGACCGCTCGGTCGAGGAGACGTGGAGCGGGGTGTTCACCGGCCCCGGCGGC
This sequence comes from Cellulomonas sp. PhB150, assembly GCF_003755175.1. Classification (GTDB taxonomy): domain Bacteria; phylum Actinomycetota; class Actinomycetes; order Actinomycetales; family Cellulomonadaceae; genus Cellulomonas. The sequence goes on from NZ_RKHX01000004.1 coordinate 398,492, forward strand.
GGCTACGTCTCGACGGCCGTCGGCGACGACGTCGGCTACCACGGGGTCGACCTCGACGGTGTGCTGCACCACTGGCGCGACGTCATCGGTGCCGCGTGAGCGCGCCCGGCGAGTTCCTCGAGTTCTCCGACACCAGCGACGACGCGGTCGACCGCCTCCTCGCCGCAGCCGGGCAGGACTGGCGCGCGATGGGACGGGCACGCGCGGTGTTCCGCTCGTGGCCGGGCAACGTCTTCTGGATCATCGTCGGCGTGCTGGTGCTCGCTCTCGTCGTCCTCATCGCGACCCGGCCCGACGACGCGGGACGGATCGTCGCGGCGGCCATCGCCGGCGGGTTCCTCTTCTTCGTCGCGCTCATCGCCGGCTCCGGCGTGCTCGAACGGCACCGCGTCTGCGAGCACGGCCTGGTCGTCGGCTTCCGCACGAAGTCGAGCTACACGATCCCGTGGTCGACGGTCGACCCGGGCCGCGTCCGGGTGGTCCGGCGCTCCAACCTCCTGGGCCGCCTCCCAGGGCGGACGGCGTCATCGCCCCACATCCGGCACGGCGCCGCGAGCGGCACGGCACTGGCCCTCAACGGTCTGGACACCGCGCTGGGCACGTGGATCCCCATCCCCGGACTCGGCGGCGTGACCGACGCCGTCCGGCCCGGCTCGCGCTTCCGGTCCACCCCCTTCGTCTGGTGGTTCCTCGGTGGACGGCACCCGGAGAAGCTGGTGCGGGCCATCGAGGACGCCATGGTCGCGGACGGCTACCCCGCCGTAGGCCTCGCCGACCGCGCCATCTCCCAGGGCGTCACGCTGCGCTACAACCCCGGCGCGTGGGAGCCGTTCCCGGCCCGTGCCGGGGTCAGCACCGTCGTCGGCGTGGACGGCCAGCCGCAACCCTGAGGCGTCAGCGCGCCGGCCGCCACACCAACGTGTGACCCGTCGCCTGGAACGTCGCGTTGCCGGCCAGCTTGCCGGTGGTGGTGGCCTCCCAGACGAAGCCCATCCGCTCGTAGAACGCCCGCGCGCTGTCGTTGCCCTCGAGCACCTCGAGCTCGAGGCGCCCGGTGGCCCGCGCCTGGACGTGCTCGACCAGGGCACGCGCGACGCCCCGGCGGTAGAGCGCGGGGTCGACGTAGAGCCAGGTGATCTCGTCCGCCGACGCCGAGACGAAGCCGGCGAGCGCGCCGTCGAGCTCCGCGACCCAGACGTCGCTCTCGAAGAGGCCTTCTGCCTCGTAGGTGTCGGCGAGCGCCAGGAAGGCCTCGAGGCCGACGGACCCCCGCAGCTCGTCGAGGCGTGCGGCGTCGTGGATGCGGCAGATGGCAGTCCAGTCGCGCGGCTCGTAGGGGCGGAGGGCGAGGGTCATATCGCGATCCAGCCTGCTACCAGGGCGACGATCGCGACGACGGCCGCCGCCAGCGACACCACGAAGACGACGAGCTCGCCCCGCGAGAAGACCCGCCGCCCCTGCTCTCGTCGGGCCATCACGAACAGGACCGACGCCGGCGCGTAGAACAGGAACGAGACCAGCACGTACTGGGGCCCGGCCGCCACCAGCAGGAACGCGGTGTACGCCGCGGCGATCAGAGCGACGACCCGCCCGACCCGGTCCGCCCACGCGAGACGGACCGCGAAGCCCGCCGCGAGCACGTACGGGATGAGGACGAGCGAGCTGGTCATGCTCAGCGCGAAGTCGAACGCGTCCTGCGACAGCAGCGTCAGCACGAGCACGACCTGCGAGAGCGCGGTCGTCAGGGTCAGGGCGTTGACGGGCACGTCGTCGCCCGACGAGCGGCGCAAGAACCGCGGCATGTCGTCGTCCTTCGCGGCGACGAACAGGACCTCCGCCGCCATGAGCGTCCACGCGAGGTAGGCGCCCAGCACGGAGACGACGAGCCCGATGCTGATGAACGCGCTGCCCCACTCGCCCGTCGCCGCCTCGAGGACGCCGGCCATCGACGGCTGCCGCAGCGCGGCGATCTCGCTCATCGGCAGGATGCCGTAGGACACGATCGTCACCGACGCGAACACCGCGAAGACGCTGAGGAACCCGAGCATCGTCGCGCGGCCGACGTCTCGGCGGGAGCGCGCGTGCCGGGAGTAGACGCTCGCCGCCTCGACGCCGAGGAACACGAAGACGGTGGCGAGCATCGTGCCGCGCACCTGGGAGAACAGGCTTCCGGCGTCCGGGTCGCCACGGAGGTTGTCGACGAAGACGGACGGGTCGAACGCGAACGCTGCGAGCAGCACGAAGACGACGATCGGCACGACCTTCGCGACCGTGACGACGCGGTTGATCGCCGCCGCCTCCCGCACCCCGCGGCGGATCACCGCGTACGACGCCCAGAGCCCGGCGCTCGCGAGCACCACTGCGAGCACTGTGTCCCCCTCGCCGAGCTCCGGTGCGACCGCGCCGATCGTCGACATGATCAGCACCCAGTACGTCACGTTGCCCACGCACGCGCTGGCCCAGTAGCCGAGCGCCGAGAAGAAGCCGAGGTACTGCCCGAACCCGACCTTGGCGTAGGCGTAGATGCCCGCGTCGAGCTCGGGGCGGCGGACTGCCAGGCGCTGGAAGACGAGCGCGAGCATGAACATCCCGGTGCCCGCGACGGCCCACGCGATCAGCGCGCCGATCACGCCCGTCTCCGCGGCGAACTGCGCCGGGAGCGAGAACACGCCCGCGCCGACCATCGAGCCGATGACGACCGCGGTGAGGGTGACGACGCTCAGCGTCGCCGGGCGGGATGCCTCCCTCACCTCGGTCATGCTCGCGAGGCTAGCGACTGCCGTGGTCCGTGGACGTGTCCGAGGTCACGCGACGAGTTTTCGGGCGTTCCTCATCAACCGGTCAGTGATGTCACGGAGGCGCGACAGGTCGCCCCTATGCTCGCCCGATGCGCCGCCTGTGGACCTCCTTGCTGACCCTGTGCCTCGTCGCCGTCTCGATGACGGTCGGGGTCTCCGCCGCCTCCGCGGCCACGCCCGTGACGATCGGGAAGATCGCCTCGAAGACCGCTGCCTACGGGTCGAAGGTCACCGTGAAGCCGAAGGTCACGCACGCGAAGTCGGCGAAGGTCGTCTCGGCGAAGCTGACCGTGAAGAAGGGCGGCTCGACGGTCGCCAAGAACAAGGCGTCGGTCAAGCTGGCCGCGGGCACCTACAAGGTGACGACGACCGCCAAGTACAAGACGTTCCGCACGGTGAAGAAGACGACGACGTCGACCAAGAACGTCGTGACGGTCAAGCCCTACAGCACGACCCGAGTGACGTGCACCGCATCGCGGGTCGACGTCCTCGACGAGGGCCTCATCGAGCTGGACGGGTCCTGCACCGGCACCGCGTTCGACGGCACCGTGGCACTCCGCAATCTCGGCGCGTTCGACGACGACCCGTGGTGGGGGTACGACGACGACGCCAACGCTCTCGAGTTCGCCTCGGTCCCGACCGTCGGCAAGGCCTTCTCGGCGACGCTCGACCCCGGCAAGAACCTGTACAAGAAGAAGCAGGTCACCACGACCACGACGACGAAGGTCTGGTCCTCGGTCAAGACGAAGACCAAGACCCAGACGCTCGTCATCAAGGCGGGGAAGAAGCCGAACCACGCGGCGCCCTACTCCGACGGCGAGTGCCCGAGCTGGGCGCCGGTCAAGGGCAACGCGGACAGCGGGATCTACCACGTCCCCGGCGGCCGCTGGTACTCGGTGACCAAGGCCGAGGAGTGCTTCACCACGCCGGCCGCGGCCCGCGCCCACGGCTACCGCGCCAGCCGCAACGGCTGACCTCGCCCCTCCCTACGCGGGCTCGACCGGCAGCCACAGCTCGCAGGTCGCCGTTCCGGCCGCGGGGTCGTAGGCGAGCATCGCGACGATCTCCGGGCCGGGGCGCAGCCGCCACGGCTGGGACGGGAACCACGTCGTGGCCGTCGCTGCCCAGACGTCCTGCAGCACGGTCGGGTGCGGACCCACGGTGTGGAAGACGGCCCAGGTCCCTGCCGGCACCTCGATGGCGTCCAGCCCCTCGGGCGGTGGGGCGGTGGTCGCCACACCGTGGAGGTACGTGAGCTCGCTGCCCTCGGCCCGGTCCGGGTCGAGGTCGTCGCTGACCGCCAGCACGCCCTTCGGCTCGGTGTCGTTGAACCTCTTGAGGTCGACGACCTGCTCGATCGTGATGGACGAGACGTGCTTCGCGATGTGCGGGTTCACGCCCTCGTGGATCAGGGGCACGCGCGTGGCGTACCCGACGAGGCGGACGGCCGGAAGCGTGACGATGCGGGTGTCCATGGGGATGCTCCCTTCGACGGTCAGGCGGAACCTGATCCGTGGTTGTGCTCGTAGAGGACCGCCGCTGCGCCGCACGTCACCCGGGCCCGCGCCGTGCACGGCGCGGAACGCCCGGCCGAACGCCTCGGTCGAGCCGTAGCCGTAGCGGACCGCGATCGCCAGCAGGTCCTCGTCGGTGCTCACCACGTCGGAGGCGGCCATCGACATCCGGCGACGTCGGACGTACTCCGACAGGGGCATCCCTGCCAGCGACGAGAACATCCGCCGCAGGTGGTGGTCGGTCGTGCCCGTGCGCGTCGCGATGTCGGCGACGTCCACCGGACCCGACGGGTCGGCGGCGAGCTGCGCGTCGACGGCGTCCACCGCGAGGTTGAGCGTGGCGATCATGGGGGGTCTCCTCCTGTCGTCGTCCAGCCTGCCGTGCTCGGACGGCGAGGCGCCCGACCTTTCCGGCCCGCTTCGATCGGGTGTGCACGAACGCCCCGCCCCCCGAACTCGGGAGGCGGGGCGCTCGTGGCTGTGGACTACGGCGTGAAGACGAACTGCGAGCCCGGCTCCTTCAGGACGTCGCCGTCACGCGAGTTCGTGATCGTGACATTGGTCAGGATCGCGTTGCCGCGCGCGCCGCTCATCGCGAGGATGCCGGAGCCGTTGTTCGACCTGTCGATCTTGACGTTGGTGATCCGGACGTCGGGCATGTTGCCCCCGCCGTTCTTGAACTGGATCCCGTCGTAGGTCGAGTCGTAGATGTCGGTGTCCCGGATGGTGACGCCGGTGATGTCGAGCGTGGAGGGGAACAGGGTGATGGCCCCGAACTCCTGGTCCTCGTTCCAGAACGCCCCGCCCGTGCGGTAGAGCCCGTTGTTGGCGATGAGCGTGGTCCCGCCGAACGGCAGCGGGCTGTGATCGGTCGCCAGCATGATGCCGGGGTAGTTCATCGTGTCGAAGATCAGGTTGTTCTCGATGACGTTGTTCGAGCCTCCGTAGATCGCGATGCCGTTGGCGCGCCAGGGCAGCTGGATCGTGTTGTTGGTGAACCGGTTGTCGTGCTCGTTGTCGACCGTGCGGTCCTTGACGTAGGGGTTGGCCCACATCGCGAGCGCGTCGTCGCCGGTGGTGCGGAACGAGCTGTTGAACACCGTGGAGTTGCGGGTGCCGTTGCTGAAGTTGATGCCGTCCGCATAGGTGTCGCGGATGCGCATGCCGGAGAACTGCAACCCGTCAGCCGGTCCCCACAGGTCGGGGATGTTGTCGTAGTCGCGGCCCACCCAGACACCCACGTTGGCGTGCTCGATCCAGACGTTGGTGATCTTGGTGTTCTTGCCGAACCGACCGTTCAGGCCGACGCCGCCCTCGTCGTTGCCGTCCCCTCCGCGGATCCGGCCGGAGCCGAAGATCGCGATGTCGGACAGCTGGACGTTGTCGTCGATGTCGAACCCGAAGTTGCCCTCGTGCGGGTGGTTGAGGGTGTTGGCGTCCTGCGGCTCGATGAGCGAGTAGAGCTGGGAGTACCACATGCCCGCACCGCGGATCGTGGCGTTGCTGATGCCCACCTGGTTGTACATCCCGCGGTTCAGCGGGTCGTCGGTGAGGATCTTCCTCTCCTGGCGCCACTGGCCGGCCGGGATCCAGACGCAGCTGATCTGGCCGTTCTGGTCCGCGGTCACGGCCGCCTGGATGGCCGTCGAGTCGTCGACGCCGTCGCCCGCCACCGCGCCGTACGCGGTGATCGACGTGCACTCCGCCGGCTTGGCCAGCGGCGGTGCGACCTGCTCGAGGTCCACGGAGTCGATGACGTAGAACGCGGCGCTGTCGCCCGCGTCCCGCTGCAGCTTGAACACGGTGCCGGCCGGGTAGGACTGGCCGAGCAGCGCGCTCGTCTCGTCGAACAGCCGGCGTGCGTCGGTCCCCGGCGTGTTCGTCAGGGCCTCGGGGCCGTCGACGTTGCCGTAGAGCCAGCTGTGCTTGGAGGACAGCGTGAGCTTCTGCACGAAGGTCCCGTTGGCGTAGAGGCTGAGGGTGGCGTCCTGGCCACCACCGCCCGCGGCGTCCGGGATCGAGTTCCGCACGACGATCGAATTCGTGGCGTTGGTCGACGTGAACTGCACGTACTGCCCCTGGCTGGCCAGCCGCACCGACTTGCGACCCGAGGACTCGGTCGCGAAGTTCGTGTGCCCGAAGGTGCGCAGCGCGTCCGCCTCGAGGAGCGCGCCGGTGTAGGTCCCGGACTCCGCCTCGTAGGAGGTCCACGGCACGGCCGCGCCGCGGCCGACGACGATCGACTGGGAGAACGTGTTGTTGTTCTCGTTGGTCTCCGCGACGGTCCCGGTCGCGTCGGCCGTCGCGGTCAGCGTGGCCCCGCCGCTGGTAGCCGTCCACGTGCCGCTCACCGCGACGGCGGCCGTGGCCCCCGAGGCGATCGCGGCCGTGCTGCCGTTGAGCGTGGTGCTGCCGACGACCAGGCGCGTGACGCTCGCCCCCGCCGACTGGCTGCCGCGGTTCTTCACCGAGACGGTGAAGGAGACCGACGAGCCCACGGCCGGGTTGGCCGGGCTCGAGCTGATGCCGAGCACCTGCAGGTCGGGGCCGGGGGCCTCGGAGACGGTCACCTTCGTCGCGCTCACGTAGGCGTTGTTGGCCTCGTTCTGCTCGACGACGGCGTTGGTCGGGTCGACGACGGCGCCCACGGCGTAGCTGCCCGCGGGCTTGGTGCCGATCGACTTGCTCACCGTCGTCGTCCCGCCCGCCGCGATGGCCGGCACGGCGACCGAGGTGGCGACGACGCCGTCCACCGTGAGGTCCACGGTGGAGGCCGGCGACGCGAGGTTGCCCGCGTTCTTCACCGTGGCGGTCAGCGTGATCGCGGTGCCCTCGACGGGCGCGGTCGGGCTGGCGGTCACGGCGGTGACCGTGAGGTCCGGGTTCGGGGCGGGGACGCCGACGACCTTGAAGCCGGCGACCTGGGCGTTGCCCGAACCGGTGTTGCCGGTGAAGACGAGCCGGACGTCGGTGGCCGAGCCGGAGACCGGCACGGTGACCTTGTTGCCCGACGCGTTGTCGAACGCGTACGCCGCCGACGCCTTGATCGGCTTCCACGGCCCGCTGCCCACCTTCGCCTCGATCGAGAACGTCTGGGTCCGCGGACCCCACGCGGCGACCGGCGGCACGGAGACGACGACCTGCTGGAGCGTCGACTGCGACGCGAGGTTCACCGCGAGCGTGCTGGGGTACTGCCCCCCCGCGCCCTCCCAGTAGGTGCTCGCGTCGCTGTCGACCGCGTTGCCCGCGACGAACGTGAACTCGGTCGACGACGCGGTCGCCGGGCGCCCCAGCGCCAGGTCGCTGCCCGTCGGCGGGTTGCTCACGTCGGTGACGGTGAAGGACGCGGAGCCCGAGTTGTTCGCCTCGTTGGACTCGGCGATCGTGTTGGCCGGGTCCACAGCGCCCGCGATCGAGTAGGACCCGGCGGCGCGGGTGCCCAGGGAGAGGGACACGTTCGCCTGCGCACCGGCAGCCAGGGCCGGCACCGAGGCAGTGCCGACGGACTGGGTGCCGAGCGTGAACGCGACCGTGGTGGCCGCGGCGGCCGCGGTGCCCGTGTTGCGGACCGTGGCGGCGACCGTGATGGCGTCCGTCGTCGTGGGCGCGGACGGGGTGGTGCCCGCGATGCTGACCTGCAGGTCGGGGCTCGTCGGCGGCGTCCCGTTCGTGACCGTGACCGAGCCCGTGGCCGAGTTGTTGGTCTCGTTCGACTCCGCGACGCTGCCCGACGGGTCGACGCTCAGCGCGACGGGATAGGTGCCGACCGCGCGCGTCCCGGCGTTGACCGAGACCGTGGCCTGCGCCCCGGCGGCGAGCGCTCCGACGTTCGCCGTGCCGACGGACTGGCCGCCGAGCGAGAAGGCGACGGTGGTCGCCGCCGACGCCGCGGTGCCCGTGTTGCGGACCGTGCCCTGCAGGGTGATCGCGTCGCTCGGCGTGATCGTGCCCGTCGGCGCGACGAAGGCGACCTGCAGGTCCGGGCTCGTCGGCACCGGTGTGGTCGAGCCGATCACCTGGAGCTCGGCGACCTGGGCGTTCGACGAGCCGGAGTTGGCCGTGAACACGACGCGCACGTCGGTCGCGCTGCCGGTCACCGGGACCGTGACAGTGTTGCCGGTGCTCGGGCTGAACGCGTACGCGGCGGAGGCCTTGAGCTCGGTGAACGCGCCGGTCCCGGACCTCCCCTGGATCGCGAACGTCTGCGAGCGGTTGCCCCACGAGGCGTCGGGGTTGAGCTTGACGACCACGCCGGTCAGCGTGGAGGCCTGCGCGAGCGTCACGGTGAGGTTCGACGGGTAGGCGCCCGGGGCACCCTCCCAGTACGACGAGGTCGAGCCGTCGACCGCGTTCGCGGCGACGTAGCCCTGCTGGACCGACGACGCGGCGATCGGCCGGCCCTGCGCGAGGTTGCTGCCCGCGGGCGGGTCGACCGGCGGCGTGGAGCTCTCGCCGTAGACCTCGACCTCGGACAGCTGCGCGGCAGGCCAGCCGGTGTTGCCGGTGACGTTGACGCGCACGTACCGGGCCGAGGAGTCGGTGACGTCGATCGCGACCGCGCCGCTGCCGGAGATCGAGTAGGTGGCCGACGACTTCAGCGTGCTGAACGTCGACCCGTTGGTCGAGCCCTGCACGGACAGCGTCTCGTCACGCGCACCCCACCCGCTGGGCAGCTTGAGGCTCACGTCGGTCACGGTCGACGCGGCGCCCAGGTCGATCTGGACCCACTGCGGGAAGGCGTTGTTGGCGGACTCCCAGTAGGAGCCCTGGTTGCCGTCGGTCACGTTGCCGGCGACGTAGGTCTGGTTGTAGCTGCTGGCGGTGGCGCTCTTGCCCGACGACAGCAGCACGGTGGCCGCGGACGCGCTCTGCGCCACGGCGACGATGCCGATCGGCGCGACGAGCGCGACCGTGGCACCGGCCACGATCAAGCTTCTCGGTCGAGATCTCATGGGACGTCCTGGTTCTCCCGCCGAGGCGGGGCGAGGGGTACCCGGGTACGCACGAGGGACCCGGGACGGGTGACGGCGATGACCTTGGGGGGAGGCCCTGACGACGAGCAGGCGCGATGCACGACGAGCCCACGAGCAGGTGGAGCGGGCAGCCGTACCGGTGTTGCGACAGTCACACGGCTTTGTGCGATCTGTCTGTCAACTTCTTGCGGCGTTGGAACCCAGACATTACGTACGAACCGCCGAGCGGTCAAGGGTCGGCGACGCCGGGGCCGATGGGCGAAGTCCGGCCGGGCGCGACGAGCGCTACGGGAGCAGGTGACCCGCGGCCCGGAACAGCTCGTACCACTCCGGGCGGGTCAGCGGCAGCTCCGAGCCGAGCGCCGCACCCGACACGCGCTCGGGGTTCGTCGTCCCCAGCACCACCTGCATGTTCGCCGGGTGGCGCGTGATCCAGGCCGTCGCGATCGCGATCGGGGGGACGTCGTACGTCGCGGCGAGGCGGTCGATGACCGCGTTCAGCTCCGGGTAGTCCTTCGAGCCCAGGAAGACGCCCGTGAAGAACCCCGCCTGGAAGGGCGACCACGCCTGGATGGTGATGTCGTGCAGCCGGCAGTAGTCGACGATGCCGTGGTCCCGGTCGATCGACTGCCCCTCGCCGAGCATGTTGACGGCGACGCCCTGCGCGATCATCGGCGCGTGCGTGATCGACAGCTGCAGCTGGTTGGCCACGATCGGCTGGCGCACGAACTTCCGGAGCAGCTCGATCTGGCCGGGTGTCTGGTTGGAGACGCCGAACGCGCGGACCTTCCCGGCGGCCTCGAGCTCGTCGAACGCACGCGCGACCTCCTCCGGCTCGACGAGGGCGTCGGGTCGGTGCAGCAGGAGGATGTCGATGCGGTCGGTGCCGAGCGCCGCCAGGGAACCCTCGACCGACTCGACGATGTGCTCGTAGGAGAAGTCGAACGTGCCGTCCGCCGGGACGATCCCGCACTTGGTCTGGATGGTGATCGCGTCGCGCTCGGCGGGGCTGAGCCGCATCGCCTCGGCGAACCGCCGCTCGCACGCGTGCAGCTCGTCGCCGTAAACGTCCGCGTGGTCGACGAAGTCGATGCCGGCGTCCCGGCCGGCGTGCACGAGCTCACGGACCTCGTCGTCGGACTTGTCGCCGATCCGCATGAGGCCGAGGACCACGTTCGGCACCGTGATGTCCGTGCCGGCAAGGGTGAAGGTCTTCACGGTGGTCCTCCTGCAGCGCGTCGCGTCGTCAGAGACAGCCTGCACCTCGCACGGCTCGACCGCGCGCCCGACCGGTCGGCCCCGCGTCCTACCTGATGACACGGACCTCTTGAGGCCAGCCGCACCCCTCGGCCACCCTGCCCGCCCACATCTTGGCCGTCTCGAGGTCGGGCACGTCGATGACGGTGATCCCGCCCAGGTGCTCGGAGGTCTCGGTGTAGGGCCCGTCGGTGATCGAGATCGTCCCGCTGGTGGCGTCCGCACTGAAGGCGTCAGCCAGGCTCTCCTCGAGCCCGCCGGCGAACACCAGGACCCCGGCCCTCTCCATGTCGCGCACGACAGCGGTGCTGGGCTCCACGCGGCTCTGGAACCACTCGGCTGGGTGGTCCCCGACCCACTGCTGGTTGAAGTAGATCGCGTACTGCGTCATGTCGCTCCTCCTGTGGGGTCAGCCTGCGTCGCCCGTCACCACTGTGACGGACGGGCATCGCCGGGATCGACAGCGCGGCCAGGCCCGATCCGACCCGGCGCCTCGTCCTCGACGACCGGATCAAGACCTGATCAGCCGACGAGCGCGAGGACCTCGGCGTCGATGCGGGACAGGGTGTCGGTCCAGCCCTTGCGGACGCCCATCGCGAGCCACTCCGCCACGCGCTGGTCGGCAAGCGAGTCGGCGAAGCCGAAGTGGGCGACCATCTCGGTCCCGCCGTCGACGTCGTGCAGCTCGATCGTCGCGACCGGCAGGTCGTCGAGGTCCTCGACGTCGAGCTCGGGCCACCCGCCCACCGCGCCCCAGGTGAAGACCAGGCGCTCGGGGGCCGCGATCTCCCGGTAGAGGCCACCGGTCCAGTAGGCGCGACCGCGGCCCTCGTCCTCGACGAGGTGGACCCGCCACGCGCCGCCGACCCGCAGGTCGACCGTCGTCGGGTGGGCGGGGTCGCGCGGAACTCCCGCGAACCACTGCAGGTGCTCCGGGTCGGTCCACGCCCGGAAGACGAGCTCCCGGGGGGCGTCGAAGCGGCGGGTGACGGTGAATCCGCGGTCGGTGCTCATGTCCTACTCCTTCGGTGGGTCGGTCAGGGTGCGCAGGTGCTGCTCGAGGAGGTCGAAGCGGCCCTCGAAGAACTCGCGGTAGGTCGCGAGCCAGTCGTCGACTCCTCGCAGCGGTGCGGTCTCGAGCCGGCAGGGACGCCACTGCGCCTCGCGGGTCTTGACGACGAGACCGGCCTTCTCGAGCGCCGTGAGGTGCCGCGAGACGGTCGGCAGGCTCATCGCGAACGGCTCCGCCAGCTCGGTGACCGTCGCCTGACCCTGCGCGAGCCGCGCGAGGATCGCGCGGCGCGTGGGGTCGGCGAGGGCCGCGAAGGTGGTGCTGAGCGGATCCGGCATCGTGTTTGCCTATCTGTGCAATTACGTGATGCCGTAAGTACACCTTGTTGGCAGCCTGCCGTCAACCGTGTGGGTGATTTTTCTGCGGATCCCTGACGCCGCGAGCCAGTGGTCGCGCTCACAAATGTCCGATATGTCGCGCCTGCGGGTGCGATCTTCACACGTCCCACACCTCAGAGCCGTGATCAGATCGTGACCTTCACACGAGTTCGGTTAGCGTCGTCCGCGGTTCTTCGGGCTCCACCTGGCGAACCTCCGGGCCGGACGCCGAGCGCTGCCGCCGTCCCGGATCCCCCTCACCTCCGGCAGCGACGGGCGAACCACTCTTTCCGTGCGGGCTCCACGCCCGCACTCGGGGTGCATCACGACGGGGCACTGCCCCGCGCCGGACACACGCGCAGATCGCGTCACCGGAGCATCCGACAGCTCAGTTCGTAGGCGTTCGAGGAAACTTCATGACGACCACCACCCCCGGTCACGTCCTGCCCGTCCCCTCCACCCCTGCACGTCCCCGGCGGGTCTCCCGCCGCCTCGCCGCCCTCGCGGGTGGCCTGGCCCTCGTCGTCGCCGTCCCGGTCGCCCTGAGCGCACCCGCCTCGGCCGCGACCCCGACGACCACCACCGTCGCGAGCCACGCTCCGACCGTCGTCACCAAGCACTCGAAGACGAAGGTCCACCTCTCGAAGAAGACCCAGACCCGCGGTAAGGCCGTCGCCAAGGTGCGCGTCACGGTCCACGTCGGGCGGGCCGTCGCCTCCGGCAAGGTCGTCCTGAAGGTCGGCTCCAAGACGTGGAAGACCGTGACCCTCAAGCACGGCACCGCCAGGGTCCAGGTCTCCAGGACGCTCAAGGCCGGCAAGCACCGCATCACCGCGATCTACAAGGGCGCGTCGCACGTCGCGCGCTCCAAGGGCAGCGCGGTCATCAAGGTGAAGAAGGGCACGCCGAAGGTCGTGACCGTCGCCAAGAAGTACGTGGGCACCCCGTACCGCAGCGGCGCCAGCGGCCCCCGCGCCTTCGACTGCTCGGGCTTCACGAGCTACGTGTTCAAGAAGGCGGGCGTCAAGTCGCTGCCTCGCACGTCGTCGGCCCAGCACCACGTCGGCAAGACCGTCTCGCGCAAGAACGCCAAGCCGGGCGACATCATCTGGTCCCCGGGCCACGTCGCCATCTACCTCGGCGGCAACAAGATGATCGACGCGCCCCGCCCGGGCAAGACGATCCAGGTCCGCTCGATCTGGCAGTCGCACCCGACGTTCATCCGGGTCAACGCGAAGGCCGTCTCGGCCTGACGCACCTCGCACCACCCGTACGACGACGAGCCCGCCCGGAGGACCGGGCGGGTTCGTCGTGCGTCAGGCCTCGGTGAGCCAGTCCTCGAACGGCTCGAACGAGGTGGGCCGGCCCAGGAAGCGCTCGACGAGGTCCGCCGCGTCGGCCGACCCGCCCGGCGCCAGGATCGCGTCGCGGTAGCGGCGCCCGACGACAGGGTCCATGAGCCCGTCCGTGAACGCCGAGCGCAGGTCCTTCGCGATGACCAGGCTCCAGAGGTAGGTGTAGTACGCCGAGCCGTACCCCTCCAGGTGGCCGAAGCCCGCGTACTGGTGGGTGTCCGGGATCGACCCGTACGGCCCGAAGCGCTCGTCGACCGCGGCCGTGAACGCCGCGAGGTCGGCGGGGGCCTCCGCGTGCAGGCCGTAGGACAGCGCCGTGAAGTTGAGCTGGCGACGGGTCCACGCGCCGCGCGCGAACGTGTCGGCCCGACGCATGCGGGCGACGAGGTCCGCGGGGATCGGCTCGCCGGCGTCGTTCGTCGCGAACGACTGCAGGACGTCGGTGTCCCACGCCCACTCCTCGAGGAGCTGGCTGGGCGCCTCGACGAAGTCCCACTCGGTCGCGACGCCGGTGAACATCGCCCACGACTGGTGCCCGCCGAGGATCTCGTGCACCAGGTGCCCGAACTCGTGGAAGAACGTCACGACGTCGTCGTGCTCCATGAGGCCGGTCGGGAAGTTGCAGACCAGCACCCCCTCGGGCAGCGCCCGGCCCTGGATGCCCGGGGTGAGGGAGAACTGCGCGGCGTGGTTGAACTTGCCGGCGCGCGGGTGCATGTCGAGGTAGATCCGCCCGATGCGCGCGCCCTCGTCCTCGACGTCGTAGACCGTCACGTCCTCGTGCCACGTCGCGGCGTTCACCGGGGTGAAGGTCAGGCCGAACAGGCGTGAGATCGTGTCGAGCACGCCGTTGCGCACCGCGGGGTAGCGGAAGTACTGGCGGACAGCCTGGGAGTCGACGTCGTAGTCCTCGCGGCGGATGACCTGGTCGTAGTAGAGGTTGTCGGCGCTCGTGATCGCCGTCGCCCCGGGGCTGTCCTGGCGGAAGCGGGCGAGCATCGTCTCGACGTCGCTGCGCGCCGGGCCGGCGGTCAGGCCGTCGAGGCGCTCGATGAACTCGGCGATGGCCCGGCCGGAGCCGATCATCTTGACCTCGGTGTCGTACGTCGGCCAGTCCTCGTACCCGAGCAGCGCCGCACGCTCGGCGCGCAGCGTGAGCAGCTCGGCGAGCAGCGGCTCGTTGTCCGGGTAGGCCAGCAGCAGGTACTCGCGGGTCAGCGCGAGACGCGCCTCGGGGTCGTGCGCGTAGGTGCGGAACGGGACCATGTCCGGGTACTCGGTCGTCAGGGCGACGAGGCCGTCGTCCCCCGCCGGGTGCTCGGCGCGGTAGTCGTCGGGCAGGCCGTCGAGCTGCTCGGGGCGCAGGTGGACCGTGCGGACGCCGTCGCGGATGTTGCGGGAGAACTCGAGGCCGATCTCCGTGCAGCGCTGGGCGAGAGCGCGCAGGTGCTCGCGCTCCTCGGGGGTGCGGTCCACGCCCGAGCGACGGAAGTCGCGCAGCACGTGCTCACGGGCGCGGGCTGCGTCGGCGTCGAGGCCGGCCGCGTCCGTCGCGGCCAGCACCTCGAACAGCTCGTGGTCCAGGCCTCGCTCGGTGAGCAGGTCCTCGGCGGCCTGGGCGCTGGCCTCGGCGGCCTCGCGGACGGCGGCGTCCGGGTGCACCTCCGCGAACAGGTGGGCGCGGGCCGAGGCGGTGCCGATCGCGATGTCGGTGTCGTTCCACAGCTCGAGCACCTCGCTCGTCGTGCGGGGGGTGCCGTCCTTGAGCCGTGAGATGAGCGCACGGCCCTCGTCGAGCCCGGCGTCGACGCTCGTGGCGAGGAACGCGGGCCAGGTGGCGGGGTCGGCGGGGAAGGTCGTCGGTGCGGGCATGCTCCGACGATATCGGCGCGGGTCAACAGGTAACTTCTGCCCCGCTCGGGACACTTCAGGGTGTGAGCACCTCCGAGGATGCGACCGACGCGCAGCGGTTCGCCGAGCTGTGGGACCGGTACTCCGCCCGCATCCAGGCGTACGCGCTGCGGCACGTCGACCGCGACAGCGCGCAGGAGGTCGTCGCCGAGACGTTCCTCGTCGCGTGGCGCCGGCTGGCGTCGGTCCCCGGCGATCCGCTGCCGTGGCTGCTGGTCGTCGCGCGGAACACGATCGCCAACCAGCACCGGTCCCGGCACCGCGCCCGGGTGCTGGCCGACGAGGTCGCGCGGCTCCAGGTGGTCACGGCGTCCGCGCAGGGGGCGGACGCCGTGGTCGCCGAGCGGGACGCGATGCTGCGCGCGCTCGCCGAGCTCTCGGCGGCCGACCGGGAGGCGCTGCTGCTCGTCGCGTGGGACGGGCTGTCGACCGCCGATGCCGCCGCCGTCGCGGGCTGCTCGGCCGCCGCGTTCAAGGTCCGCCTGCACCGGGCCCGTCGCCGGCTCGACGGGGCCACGAAGCCCGCGCCCGCTCTCACCTCGCTCGTCCCGACGGAAGGCCGATGATGACTCTCACCTCGCTGGCGCCCCGCCCGCCCGTCGACCCCGACGGGCTCGAGGCCGCCCACCGCGTGCTCATGGCCCGGATCGACGAGGAGCGGCTCGCCCCTGCTCAGGCACCTCGCCGGACCGTGCGCAGATGGGCCGTCCTCGCGGTCGGCATCGCGGGCGTGACCGCTGTGGCCGTCACCCTGCCCAGCGGCGTCGACAAGCCGGCATTCGCAGGCTGGACGGCGGTGCCGGCGCCGATCGCACCGCACGCGCTCGCAGTACTGGGTGACGCGTGCGTCGAGATGCGGATGTCCGACCTGAACGCCGGGATGGGCCCGGACGAGGAGTTCGACCTCCCGGGCGCACGCGGTGTCGTCGCGGACCGACGCGGCAGCATCGCGCTGACCGTCGTCGCGAGCCCCGACGGCGCCCTGATCTGCTCGGTCGGGCCGCTCACGAGGAAGTCGTCCGAGGTGCGGCTCACGGGCGGCGGCGACACCATCGAAGGCGCCCTGGCTGACTCGTACCGCTCGACGCAGGGCAGCGAGACCTGGACCTCCGCGGCGCCACCGGCCGATGCCGTGCGGCTCGTGCAGTGGAACCAGCAGTACGCCCCCGAACCCTGGTACTCCGTGGTCGGCAAGGCGGGCTTGGGCGTGCGTCAGGTGGTGGTGACGCGCACCGAGGGCGAGCCGGTCACGGCCAGCGTCGCGAACGGCTTCTTCGTCGCGTGGTGGCCGGGCGACTCCGCCGGAGCCTCGGTCGTGCCCGTGCTCGAGGACGGTACGAAGGGGGTACCCCTCAAGCTGGACGTCGACGACGAGCCGACCGCCACCCCCTGACCGCTCACCCGAAGGCCACGCGCCAGAATTCCGTGAAGATCGGCGTCGGCTGCGGCGAGGACCACGCGTCCGTGGTCAGCAGGATGGCGACGGTGTCCGTCACCGGGTCGGTCCACCACGTCGAGCCCATCCCGCCGTCCCAGCCGTAGGTGCCGGCATGCCTGCCGTCGGGCAGGTCCAACCGCGCGACGCCGAGCCCGAGGCCCCACGCCTCGCGGCCGGCCTCGTCGAGCGGGCCGACGTGCGGGGCGGTCATCAGCGCGACGGTGTCCGGGCGGAGCACGGGGAACCCGCCCGAACGGAGCATGTTCGCGAACGCGTGCAGGTCGGCGACCGTGGAGACGAGTCCGGCGGCGGCGTCCGGGAACGCGGGGGCCGTGGCCCACTGGCCGTCCGCCGGGTCGTACAGCACCTCGTCGGGCATCCACTGCGGGCCGAACCGGGCGAGGTCATGGACGACGAACCCGGTGTCGCGCATGCCGAGAGGGTCGAGCAGCCGCTCGGCGAGCAGCCGGTCCAGCGGGGTGCCGGTGGCGCGGCCGAGCAGGACGCCGAGCAGCTGAGCGCTCGTGTTGTAGAGCCAGCGCGACCCGGGCTGGTGGGACAGCGGGACGCTGCCGACCAGCCGCATCCACTCGTCGGACGCGGGAGCCTGCTGCGGGGCCGGCGGCCCGACCGGGAGGCCGAGCTCCGCGAGCGCGCCGAGGACGGGGCCCGGGAACGGCCCGCTGAAGTCCATGCCGAGCCCGGTGCGGAACTCCAGCACGTCGCGGACGGTGATGGGCCGCTCGGCGGGCACCGTGTCGGTGAGCGCGGAGTCGGGAGAGCGCAGCACGTGGCGGTCGGCGAGCTCGGGCAGCAGCGCGTCGACGGGATCGTCGAGCCGGAGCATGCCGTCCTCGACCAGGACCATGGCCAGCGCGGCGACCACAGGCTTGGTCACCGAGGAGATGCGGAAGATCGTGTCCGGCCCGATGGCCTCGTCGACGGGCCCGTACCGCCCGGCGACCCCGCTGGTGACGTCGCCGGCACGGTCCACGAGCCACGCCGCCCCGTGCACGCCCGCGCCGATGTGAGCCTCGACCGACCGCTGCACGTCGTCCATCGCTTCAGCATGCCCCCAGGTGCCGACATGGCACCCCGGGTCAGCCGTGGGTGGCGATCCAGTACCGGCGCTTCAGCTCCCCGGTTCCGGGGACCACCACGACGTCCTCGAGCTCCCCGCCCGCGCCCTCGATGGTCCGTGCCGATGCGACGTTGGTGTCCGTGCAGGTCACCAGGACACGTTCCAGGCCCACGCCACGCGCGACCAGCAGGCCGTGCCGGAGCAGCGCGCTCGCACGCCCGCGGCGGCGGTGCCCCGGCCGGACGGCGTAGCCGATGTGCCCGCCGACGTGGGCGAGGTGCGCGTTGAGCCGGTGGCGGACGGACAGGCGCCCCACCAGCGTGCCGCCGGCGAAGCCGCCGACGAAGGTCTCGGGCACCCAGCCCGGCGGCAGGTCCCGGCCGCGCTCGATCTCCACGAGGTGGTCGAGCCAGGCCGACCACGTCCCGGACTGCTCCAGGCCGAGGCAGAAGTCGAAGCCCTCCGCGGCCAGCTCCGCGTGGGCGGTGCGCGCCTGCGCCTCGTCGTCCGCGGTGAAGGACCGGACCACGAGCTCGCTCACGTCTCAGCGCCCCGCGTGAGTGTGCCGGTGGTGCGCGTCGGGGTAGTGCGCGTGCGCGTGCGTCAGCTCGAGGTGCTCGTGCGGGTGGCTGTGCCGCGTCCCTGCGGGGACAGGCTCGGCGTGCTCGTGCGCGTGGTGCTCGTCGTGGACGTGCCAGTGGTCGTGCGTCTCGGCGACGTGCGTGTGCGCGTGCTCGTGCCGCTCGGACAGGTGCAGCCACGTGCCGATCCCCATCAGGGCGGCCGCGATCACGAGCGGCCACGTCAGCGGCTCGCCCATCGCGAGGGCGAGCAGCGCACCGAAGAACGGGGCGACCGAGAAGTACGCGCCTGCCCGCGCGGTGCCCACGTGACGTAGCCCGACGATGAACAGTGCCAGGCTCACGCCGTACGCGAAGAACCCGACGACGAGCGCTCCGCCGACGGCTGGCAGCGGCGGCAGGCTCGCGCCGACTGCGAGCGCGAGCAGCAGGTTCACCGGACCGGCGACACCGCCCTTGACGGCCGCGAGCCAGGTCGCGTCCGTCAGCGCGACCTTCCGCGTGAGGTTGTTGTCGAGGCCCCAGCACAGGCACGCGCCGAGCACGGCGAGGGTCGGCCACACCGTCCCGAGCTCGACGGCAGACGGCACGCTCAGCACGACGGCGCCCGCGACGATGGCCGCCATGCCGAGCGCGACGCGCTGGTCCACGTTCTCCCGGAACACGAACCACGCCAGCAAGGCCGTCGCGACCCCCTCGGCGTTGAGCAGCAGCGACGCACCGGAGGCCGGCATGTGCGCGAGGCCGAGCAGGAGCAGGACGGGCGCGACCACCCCGCCCGCGGCGACGGCACCGACCAACGGCGGGAGGTCGGCTCGGTGGAGGTGCACGCGCGGCGCTCGTCGGGCGACCCGCACCAGGGCGAGCCCCATGCCCGAGCCCAGGTAGAGCAGCCCGGCGAGCATCCACGGGCTGGTCTCGCCGAGCAGCTCCTTGGCGAGCGGGGTCCCGGCGCCGAACAGCGCGGCGGCAGCCAGCGCGGCCTGCACGCCGCGGTTCGCGATCCCGTTCATCGGCCCAGCGTGCCATCGCCCAGCGACAGGGCCATCCCCAGCGACTCGGGGGCGGTCTCGGTGAACCCGTGCCGCTCGTAGAGCCGGCGGCCTGGGGCGTCGGCCAGCAGGTTCACCCACGCGCCGGGCGGGGCATCCCGCCGGATCGTGTCGAGCAGCGCGGTGAGGACCGCGTCACCGATCCCGCGCCGCTGGTGCTCGGGCAGCACGGCCATGTCGATGACGTGGAAGTACCAGCCGCCATCCCCGAGCACGCGGCCCATCCCGACCACCGCGCCCGACTCGTCGTGCCGCACGTGGCACGCCGCCCACGCCCCGTGCAGGCCTGCGCGGCCCTGGGCCTCGGTGGCGGGCGTCAGGCCGGACGCCCGACGAAGGTGCAGGTAGTCGGCGAGCGGCGGCGGTCCCGTGACCACGCGGTATCCGTGCTCCACGTCAGCGCCCCGCGGTCACTCCGCGCAGCGGTCGCACTGACCGCTCGAAGGCAGGACGGTCCAGCAGCTCGTGCAGAGCTGAGGCGGGGCCTCGAGGACGACGGCTTTGGTCGCGGTGGCCTTGCTCGGCGCCGACGTCGCGAGGGGCAGGATCTCGGTCTCGTAGCCGCCGCCCGCCGCGTGCACGTCGACGAACCCCTTGTTGAAGAAGGCGGCGACCTGGCCGTCCTCCGGCGCGACCGCGATGTAGGTCCCCGAGTAGGGGATCCAGATCCGTGCGTGCTCGACGCTGGCGAAGATCTCGCGCATGCGCGGCCGGTTGGCCACCGGCGCGTGGAACGCCTCGAGGGCGTCGTCGAACGCGTCGTACGCCGTGCGGCCCTCGCCGCCGAGGTTGGACTGGCACGTCGAGCAGACGGGGATCTTGTTGATCTCCTGCCGCGTCGCGAGGGTCGCAGCGCCCGGCTTGGCACCCGAGAGGTGTCGACAACCCCGGATGTGCAGCTTGGATCCGCCGGGGATGCGGTACAGCTGCTCGTCGGGCAAGGCCGAGATCTCGTTGATGGTCACCCCTCAGTATGGATGCCGCCCGCACGAATGCCGCCCACGGGTTCCTCAGCGCTTGGGCTGGGCCACTTCGAACGGCAGGCGCACAGCGGCCAGCTCGGAGATCCGCGACGGGACGTGGTCGCCCGAACGCTTTGCGGCCCGGACGATGATCCGTGCGAGATGCACCTCGGTCGCACGCTCCGACCTGGCGCTCACACCTTCGCTCGTCACGGCTCACCACCTCCTGATTCAGTGTCGCTATCGCCGGACGAGATGTCCATGCGCGCGACTGAGAACCTTGCGAGAACCGTGAGCTCGTCGTCACCCGCGAGCTTGCTCTCCGAGAGCACGTCGGCGACTGCAGCGCCGACTGCGACCCGCTCAGGGTTCGAGCTGAGCATGTGATCGAGTGCCCACTGCGCTCGCCGCCACCATTCGGCGCGCTTGTCCGCACGGTTGCGCTGCACGATCGTGATCACCCCGACGATGAGCGCGACGGTCGGCGGCAGTGTCGCGAGCCACGCCGACGTGTTCATCGGTCTACCCCCCGTCCGCGATGAACGAGCCTGCAACGTACCGACGGGCAGAGCAGCGTGCGGTTGGTCATCCACAGGGATCACCGCTCGACGAAGCCCATCCCCTGACCGCCCGCGGCCTCGATCCGCTGACCGGTGACCCAGCCCATGCCCTCGGACAGGATCGCGGCGGCGGCGCGGCCGATGTCGTCGGGCTCGCCGACGCGGCCCATCGCGGAGGACGCGATGATGCCCGCGCGGTACTGCTCGTTGTCGCGGATGCTGCCGCCACCGAAGTCGGTGGCCGTCGCGCCGGGCGCCAGGACGTTGACGGCGATCCCGCGGGCGCCGAGCGTCTTGGCCAGGTAGCGGCTGTAGACCTCGACCGCGCCCTTCATCGCCGCGTAGACCGAGTACGCGGGGTTGACGAGGTTGAGCGTCAGGCCGGTGGAGACGTTGAGGATGCGGCCGCCGTCGGCGAGCAGGGGCAGCAGCTCCTGGGTCAGCATGACGACGCTGCGGAAGTGCACGTCGAAGAGGCGCTGCACCTCGTCGGCGTCCGTCGCGCCGATCGGGGTCTCGCCCGACGAGCCGGCGTTGTTCATCAGCAGGTCGAAGGAGTCGCGGCCCCAGGTGTCCGCGAGCGCGGTGCGGACCTGGTCGGCGAACGCGGCGTGCGCGGTCAGGTCGGTCGTCTCCAGGGGCAGCGCGACGGCTCGTCGGCCGCGTTCGCCGATGGCCGCGACGACCTCGGCGGCCTGCTCGGCGCCGGTGCGGTAGGTGAGGATCACGTCGACACCGGAGTCGGCGAGGGCGAGTGCGGTGGCGCGGCCGAGGCCGCGAGAGCCGCCGGTGACGAGGGCGATGCGCTGAGTCATGGTGAACCTTCCGTCGTGGTGTCGTTCCATGCTGCGGCGGCCGCCGTCGGGCTTCCAGGCAGCACCGATCCGGGGATCGGCGATCCCTGGTTGCGGTGGCCCGGGCGGGGGACGATGGCTCGATGGACCGCACCCAGCTGGCCGACTTCCTGCGCACCCGCCGCGAGGCGATGCAGCCGGAGGACGTGGGCCTGCCGCGCGGGCAGCGCCGCCGGGCGGTGGGGCTGCGCCGCGAGGAGGTGGCGGCGCTGTGCGGGATGTCGACCGACTACTACGGGCGGCTCGAGCAGGGTCGCGGCCCCACGCCGTCCGAGCCGATGCTCGCCGCCATCGCCCGCGGGCTGCACCTGACGCTCCCCGAGCGCGACCACCTGTTCCAGCTCGCCGGCCACCACGCGCCTGCCCGCGCCACGCGCGACGAGCACGTCGCACCCGGCATCCTGCGCATCCTCGACCGCCTGCAGGACACCCCGGCGCAGGTCATCACGGACCTGGGCGAGACGCTGGTGCAGACCCCGCTCGCGGTCGCGCTGCTCGGCGAGCAGACCCACTTCACCGGCCCGGAGCGCTCGACGGTCTACCGCTGGTTCACCGACCCGGCGTCGCGCGACGTCTACCCGCTCGAGGACCAGCCGGAGCGCGGACGCACGTTCACCGCGGAGCTGCGGGCGGCCTACGCGCGTGGCGGCCGGGGCTCGCGGGCGGCGGCGCTCGTCGACGCGCTGTCGTCCGTCCCCGAGTTCGCTGCCGTCTGGGCCGAGCACGACGTCGACGACAAGCACGCGCGCACCAAGCGGATCGCGCACCCCGAGGTCGGTGTCATGACCCTGGACTGCCAGACGTTGCTCGACACGGACAGCGGCCAGCGGCTGCTCGTGTTCACGGCGACGCCCGGCTCGCCCGATGCCGACCGGCTGGGGTTGCTCGCGGTGATCGGGTCGCAGCGGATGACGACGACCGCCTGATCGGCATTCCACAATAGTGGGCGTTCACCTACTATTGTGGAATGCAGCTCCAGCATCCTCTGGCGACGGTCACGCCGACGCTCGATGGCGACGTGCTCACCGTCCTCGCTCGCGCGCGGGCCAAGCACACCGTCGGCAGCATCCAGCATGTGCTGGGCGACCGGTCCTACGAGGGCGTCCGCAAAGTGCTGCTCCGCCTTTCGGCACAAGGCGTCGTCCAGACGGAGCGGGTTGGCAACGTCAGCAGCTTCTGGTTGAACTGCGACCACCTCGCTGCTGCCGCCATCATCGAGCTCGCTCAGCTCGGCGAGACGCTCATCACGAGGATTCGCGACGACCTCGCAGGCTGGGCTCACCCACCTGTCTACGCGGCGGTCTTCGGGTCGGCCCTGACCGGCACCATGCGGATCGACAGCGACATCGACGTCTTCATCGTGCGTCCTGACACGATCGACGCCGATGCGTGGACGGACGAGACCGACGGGCTCGCCCGACGAATCACCGCGTGGACCGGCAACGATGCCAGGATCTTGGGGATGTCTGAGCGGGAGGTCCTCGACGGCGCGAACTCCGAGCGGGTTCTCCTTGACATCGCCTCTGCTCGCCATGGCACGGTTGCGGGCGATCCGCAGTGGTTGCGCAGGCTCGTCGGCGTGGGGAGGTCCCGTGGCACGCACCCGTCCGTGTGAGGCGACTGTTCGCGCCGGCCGGCTCGCCAAGGCGACGCAGTTCGCGACGGCGGCATCCGTGGTGTTCGATCTCGCCGAGGACGCTCGCGACGTCGCCGACGCGTACGTGACCCTCTGCGTGCACGCTGGGATAGCGGCCGCCGACGCCGTGTGCTGCGCCAGACTCGGAGAGCATTCGCTCGGCGACAACCACCACGAGGCCGTCGCGCTTCTCGACAAGGTCGACAACCAGCTCGCCAAGCACTTGCGCACCCTGCTCGAACTGAAGACTCGGGCGGGGTACAGCCACACGCGGACCTCGGACGAGTCGGTCCGACGGGCCGGCCGGGCGATGGATGCGCTGGTCTTCGCGGCGCAGCGGACGTCGACGTGACCACCTACCCGCGCCCGCTCGTCGCCGGTGACGTCGTCGGCGTGACCTCCCCGTCCGCCGGGATCCGGGACGAGCACCGGCCGCGGCTCGAGGTCGCGCTCGACGCGGTGCGCGCCCGCGGCTGGCGCACGCGGGTCGGGAACCAGATGGACGGCACCGGGATCGCCGCCGGTCCGGCGTCCGCGCGGGCCGATGAGCTCGTCGCGATGCTCCGCGACCCCGAGGTCCGGGCGGTCGTGCCGCCGTGGGGCGGCGAGGTCGCGATCGACCTGCTCGACCGGATCGACTGGGCCGCCCTGGCCGACGACCCGACCTGGCTGGTCGGCTTCTCCGACATCTCGACCCTGCTCGTCCCGCTGACCCTGCTGACCGGCGTCGCGACCCTGCACGGACCGAACCTCATGGACACCCCGTACCGCGTGCCCGAGCCGTTGCTCGGCTGGACGGACGTCGTCGCGGCCGAGCCCGGCGCGACGCTGACCCAGGGCGCGGCGGTGCGCTACCGGGCCACCGGGTACGACGACTGGGAGCTGCACCCCACGGCATCCGAGTACGCGGTCGACACCCCGGGTGGATGGACGCGGCTCGACGGGACCGGGGACGTCGAGGCGCGCGGGCGGCTGATCGGCGGCTGCCTCGAGACGATCACGCACCTGGTCGGCACCCCGTACGGCGACCTCGCCTCCTGGGACGCGCCGGAGGGGCTCGTCGTCTACCTCGAGTCCTCCGAGGGCAACGCGGCCGACGCCGCCCGGCGCCTGTTCCAGCTGCGCTACGCCGGCTGGTTCGACCGGGCCACCGCCGTCCTGATCGCCCGTACCCCCGGACCTGACCTACCCGGGTACACGCACCACGACGCGGCCCGTCACGCGCTCGGCGACCTGGGCATCCCGGTGATCGCCGACGTGGACTTCGGGCACCTCGCGCCGCAGCTCAGCCTCGTCAACGGTGCGCTGGCCACCGTCACGCACACCGGCGACGGGTCGTCGATCAGCCAGGAGCTGGTGCCGTAGTCAGCGCGGAGTCATCACGAGGTCGATGGTGACCGTGTCACCCACCTCGATGCCCTCGCCATGCCGCACGACGTTCTTGATCGGCACGACGTAGAGCTCGTTCTTGCGGAACATCGACGTCTCGAACGTGACGTCCCCGATCGTCGCGACGACCGGGATCATGCCCCAGCCGTAGGTGAGCGCCGAGGCGACCGCACGGATCTGCGCGCTCAGCGGCTCGGGGAGCGTGACGAAGTGGAACGGCGCCGGGCCGCGCCAGTACCAGACCTCGCCCGTGACCTGCAGCTGCATTTGGCCAGCATTCCGCACCACGCCGGTCAGCGCAGCAGGCGGCGCTCCAGCCCTGCCCGGACGTCGGGCCACTCGTCGGCGAGGATCGAGTAGTAGGCGGTGTCCCGCAAGCCACCGTCCGTCGCCGGGGTGTGCGCGCGCCGGACCCCTTCGAAGCGAGCGCCGAGCCGCTCGATGGCCGCCCGCGAGCGCGTGTTGCGGTCGTCGGTCTTGAGGGTGACGCGCCGGACCTGCCACGTCTCGAACGCGAGGGTCAGCAGGAGCAGCTTGGCCTCGGTGTTGACGGGGGTGCGCTGCGCGGAGGCGGCGTACCAGGTCGAGCCGATCTCGGCGACGGTCGGCGGGTGCTCGTCGTCGGGCGCGGGGCCCTGCTCGCCCGCCATCCGCGGCCAGGTGAACACGTCGAGGTCGAGCAGCCTGGTGCTGCCGACGACCCGGCCGTTCGCCACCGCCGCGAACGGGACGGCGCGGCCGCTGCGTTCCTTGGCCATCGCGGCCACGACGTAGGCGCTCGCCTCCTCGGGGCCGTCGGGGACCGTGGTGAACCCGTAGCTCGAGCGGTCCTCGTCGGCGGCCGCTGCCAGACCGGGCGCGTGCACAGGTCGCAGCCGCTCGAGTCGGACCCATCGGCCGACGAGGACCTCCGGCTGGGTGATGCCTCGGGGCGCGTCGGTCACGCGATCATCGTGCCGCGACTGCGGACCGGTGTCAGGCGGATTCGCCCGCCGGCTCATCTCAGCGGGCGATGATCGACAGGACGTTGCCCGCGGGGTCGGTGAACCAGGCGATCTCCGGCCCGCCCTTGCGGAAGACGAAGTCCTCGTCGGTCTCGCCCGGTGTGCCCTCGTAGCGCTCGAACTCCACGCCCTGGGCGCGCAGGTCCGCGACGGTGCCGGCGACGTCGTCGACGGGGAAGTTGAGCACCGTGAACGTCGCGGGCACGTGCCCGTGGCCCTTGGGGTAGACGAGCACGTGGTGGCCGTCCGCGAAGTGCAGCGTGAGCATCCCGTTCGCCTGGGACGTCTCGACGCCGAGCACGTCGCCGTAGAACCGGGCCGCGGCAGGCACGTCGTTCGTCGAGAAGCCGCTGAACGATTCGGTGAGGGGCATCGTCGTCCTCCTTGGTCGGGACACCCAGCGTGGACCCGACCACCGACACGCGCTACCCGCGTGCACCATGGATCTCATGAGACTGCGCCCGACGACCTCGTCCGACCTCGACCTGCTGGAGGAGCTGCTGGTCGAGGCCTACAACTGGACCGGCGAGACCCGCGTGACCCTCGCGCAGGTCCGGACCGACCCCGCGCACGCGCGGCACCTGGCCGGCTGGCAGCGGCCCACCGACCTGGGCACGGTCGCGGAGGCAGACGACGGCACGCCCGCGGGGGCGGCGTGGGCCCGGGTCGTGCCCGCGAGCGAGGCGGGATACGGGTTCGTGGCCGACGACGTGCCCGAACTCGGCATGAGCGTCCTGGCTCCCCACCGCGGCCAGGGCGTGGGCTCGAAGCTCCTCGACGCGTGCCTCGACCAGCTGTGGACCGCCGGCCACCCGGCGGTGAGCCTGAGCGTCGAGGACGGCAACGGCGTCGCGCGCCGGCTGTACGAGTCGCGCGGGTTCGTCGTCGTCGGCCGTTCGGGGAGCTCGGACACGATGCTGCGGGACCTGCAGGCGGCGTGACGGATCGTGGGTGAGGATCGAGGGATGTTCACCACCCGCCCTGAGCTGTCCGGCACGTTCGGCATGGTCGCGTCCACGCACTGGCTCGCGTCAGCGATCGGCATGCGCATCCTCGAGGCGGGCGGCAACGCGTTCGACGCGGCCGCCGCGGCCGGGTTCACGCTGTCCGTGGTCGAGCCGCACCTCAACGGCCCGGGCGGGGACGCGCCGATCATCGGGCACCGCGCGGCCGACGGGCACACGTTCGTCGTCTGCGGCCAGGGCACCGCACCCGCCGCTGCCACCATCGAGGCCTACCGTGACCTGGGCCTCGACCTCGTCCCCGGGACCGGGCACCTCGCGGCCGTCGTGCCCGGGGCGTTCGGCGCGTGGCTCGACCTGCTCGCCCGCTACGGCACGCTGCCGCTGGCCGCGGTCCTGGCACCGGCGATCGGGTACGCCCGCAACGGGTACCCCCTGGTCCCGGCCGCCACCCGCACGATCGGCACGGTCGCCGACCACTTCGCCGAGCACTGGCCCAGCTCCGCGGAGGTCTACCTTCCGCACGGCCAGATGCCCGAGGCGGGCACGCTGTTCACCAACCCGGCGCTCGCGGACACGTTCGACCGGTTGCTCGGCGAGGCCCGCGCGGCCAGCCCTGATCGCGAGGCGCAGATCGAGGCGGCCCGGCGCGCGTTCTACCAGGGCTTCGTCGCCGAGGCGATCGACGCGTTCGTGGCGACGCCCGTCCGCGACTCGTCCGGCCGCGACCACGCGGGGCTGCTGCGGGCCGACGACCTGGCCGGCTGGCGCGCGAGCGAGGAGTCGACCGCGTCGATCCGGTTCGCCGGGCGGACCGTGCACAAGACGCGCGCCTGGGGGCAGGGGCCGGTGCTGCTGCAGCAGCTCGCGATGCTCGAGGCGCTCGGGGTCGAGGACGTAGAGGACGTCGACGGGGTCCACGCCGTGCTCGAGGTCGCCAAGCTCGCCTTCGCCGACCGGGAGGCCTGGTACGGCGACGACACCGACGTGCCGCTCGACACGCTGCTCTCGTCGGCCTACGCGGCCGAGCGCGCGCGCCTCGTCGGGGCGAACGCTGCCGACGGCCTCGTGCCCGGGTCGCCCGACGGTCGCATCCCCCGGCTCGCCCTCGTCGAGCGCATCGGCGACGGCGTGGTCGGCACGGGTGAGCCGACCGTGTCGTCGGCAGGGCTGAGCCCCGGCGACACGTGCCACGTCGACGTCGTCGACCGCTGGGGCAACCGCGTCTCGGCGACCCCGTCCGGCGGGTGGCTGCAGTCCAGCCCCGTGGTGCCCGGCCTGGGGTTCGCGCTGCCGACCCGGGCCCAGATGTTCTGGCTGGAGCCCGGCCTGCCCAACAGCCTCGCCCCGGGCAAGCGGCCGAGGACGACCCTCAGCCCGGGCATGGTGCTCGACGACGACGGGTCCGGCTTCGCTTTCGGGACGCCGGGCGGCGACCAGCAGGACCAGTGGACCGTGCCGTTCCTGCTGCGCCACCTCGTCGGCGGCCTGGACCTGCAGGCGGCGATCGACGCACCCATGTGGCACTCCGAGCACGTGCCCAGCTCCTTCTACCCGCGCGGGCACGTGCCGCTCGGGGTCGCCGCGGAGTCGCGGCTCGGCGCGGACGTCCTCGACGGGCTCGCCGCGCGGGGGCACGCCGTCGATGTCGTCGGACCCTGGACGCTGGGCAGGCTCAGCGCCGCCGGGATCCGGGCCGACGGGATGCTCGTCGCGGCCGCCAACCCGCGCGGCATGCAGGGCTACGCCGTCGGACGCTAGTGCTCGAGCGACTCCGCGATGCGCTTGATCCCCGCCAGCCGGCGGTCCCACTGCGCCCCGATGGCCTCGAGCGCCGCGGCGGTCTGGCTCAGCCGGGCGCCGAGCGCGCGGTAACGGACCTCGCGGCCGACGCGCACCGGCTCGACGAGGCCGGCGTCCGCGAGGACCGCCAGGTGCTTCGCGATCGCCTGCCGGGTCACCGGGAAGCGGGTGGCCAGGGCGGACGCGGACTGCTCCGAGCGGCCGAGCTCCTGCAGCACCGCCCAGCGGGTGTCGTCCGCGAGCGCGGCGAAGACGGGCACCAGGGTGTCGCTCATGCGGCGGCCTCCAGGTAGGCGACCAGCTCGTCGAGCTCGTCGGTCCAGCCCTGCTTGTTGGACTGCATCGCCTCGAGGGGGTCGCGGCTCAGCAGGCCGAAGCCGCTCTCGACGACGCTGAGGACCGTGGCGGTGCCGTCCTCGGTGAGGGTGAACCGGACCAGCGTCGAGTTGTCCGGCCGGAGGGGCTCGTCGCGGGCCCCCCACGTGAAGGCGAACACGACAGGCTCGTCGACCTCCTCGACCCGGACCGGGAGCTCGCCGTAGCCCTCGAAGCCGATCGTGCCCAGGCCGCCCGGGGTCAGGTCCGGCAGCGACGCGCTGGTGCCGAACCACTGGGCGATGAGGTCGTCGCGCGTCAGAGCCGCCCACACGCGCTCGCGCCCGGCCTCGATCCGCAGCGTGCGGCTGACGGTGTACTTCTCGGTGTCGACGACTGCGGGGCCCATGGAGTCTCCTTCGCGATGGCTTGATGCAACCTCAGGGTTGCATTCTCAGCCGGCGGAGCGCAACCGTCCGGCGATCGTCGTGACGACCGGGGCGAGCAGTGCGACCCCTGCGGCGATCGCGGCGGCGACCGCGACCGTGTCGTCCACGAGCGGCCCGTCGTTCCGGCCGATGGCGATCCACGCCAGCCCCCACGCCATCGCGAGGCCGACCGGGATGACGACGGTGGGGCGTCGGCGACCGAACACCGCGTAGGCGACGGCCAGCAGGGCCGCCAGGGCGAGCACGACGACGGACCAGCCGGTCGCCCCGAGCCCGAGGTCGCCGACCTCCGCGTCGGCGAGGAACGCGGCGATGTTGGCCAGCGTCGCCACGCTGACCCAGCCGAGGTAGAGGCCGACCGTCACGTCGGTCACGACCGACGCGGCGGGCCGGGTGTGGTCGATCCGGGTCAGCCGCACCAGCAGCAGCGCGAGGACGGCGAGCAGGACGAGGATCACCAGGACGCTGGCAGCGAGCGCGTCCGCCTGGACGACGCCGATCCACAGGGCGTTGAGCAGCATCGACGCGAGCACCCACCAGGACACCGCGCGCAGCCGGGGGTCGGCACCGTGACGTGGCAGCGCCTGGACCACCGCGAAGACGGCCAGGCCCAGGTAGATCAGCGACCAGATCGCGAAGGCGGGGCCGTCGGGCGCGAGCGGCGTGGCCGTGGCCGACAGCGCGCCGTCGGCGGCATCGGCGATCGCCTGCCCGCCGAACGCGCCCGACCCGACCGCCGCTCCGCCGATCGCGACGACCGCCCCGAGCAGGACGGTCACCTGCCGGACGCGGTCGGTCGAGGTCGCGGCCTGCACCGTGGGTGTCGTCGTCGCCATGCCTCAGCGTGCCAAGACCTCGCCCGCCGGGCATCTCGGGGAGGCAAAGCGGTTGGACCCGGCGGCGTCCGCGGCGCATCATGGAGGTGCCGCGGCAGGAGCCTGCGGCACCTCTCTCGACGACCGTCACTCTCAACGACAGGGCTCATCACGATGCAGCAGGAGAGCGGGGCGGCCGTCCAGGCCTGCTCACGCGGGACCCGGACGCCCGCTCAGCACGCCTGACGCCTCACGGCGGCACACCGACCTGCGGGTCGGTGCACTCGGCGCACCCAGCGGACGTCTCCCGTCCCCCGCCGTCGATCCCCGACGGCCCCCTGTCGCACGAGAGCCGAGAACACCATGAACCCCCTGACCGAGAAGCAGATCCGCGCGTCCTTCGTGAACTGCTCCCGCCGCGAGGCCGCCGAGGTCACGCTCCCCGCCGACCTGGCCGACCTTCGCTGGGACCGCCTCGACTACCTCGGGTGGATCGACCGCAAGGCGCCGCTGCGCGCGTACGTCGTGCTCGAGGTCGACGGCGAGCTCGTCGGCATCGCGCTGCGCTCGCCCGAGGGCGCCGCGACCCGCAAGCGTGCCGTGTGCGCGTGGTGCGAGGACGTGTACGCCACCGAGGACGTCTCGATGTACGTCGCCCGCCGCGCCGGGGCCGCCGGCCGCAAGGGCGACACCATCGGGACGCTGATCTGCACGCACTTCGACTGCTCGACGAACGTCCGCCGCAAGCCGACGATCATCGAGGCCGGCCAGGACCCGGCGGGCGTGATCGCGCGCCGGACGGCCGGCCTGCAGGAGCGCTCGCTCAAGTTCGCGCGCGAGGTCCTGCGCGAGCTCTGACCCGCACCCGTCCGGCCTGCGCCGGTCCGCGAACGGTGGGTTGTGCGCGCTTCCCGGCCCGGATGCGTGCGCAACCCACCGCTCGTTCGGGTCAGACCTCCCGCGAGTGGGTGGCGAACTCGTCGGACGACGGCGGGAGCACGCAGAGCAGGAGCCCGACGGGGTCGCTCATCACGACGAACGTCGGGCGCCTGGCGTGCACCGTCGCGCCGAGGGCGGTGAGCCGGGCGACCTCCGCCTCGACGTCGTCGGTCTCGACGTCCAGATGGAACCGCGGCGTGCCGTCGGCCCCGATGTCCTGGACCGCCACGTGCGGCAGGGACGCGGGGTCGTGCAGCGAGACGAACTCGGGCTCGTCGGGCACGGGGTGCGAGGTGGCCGCGAGCGCACCGGCCCAGAACGCCGCCACCTCCTGGAAGGACGACGACGGCACGTCGACGATGACCTCACGCAGCATGATCCGATGCACCCTCGCGACCCTTCCCTGCCGGACGACCGCCCGCCACCCGGCTGGCCGGGCAGGCCGGGCAGGGCCGCCCGGCACGGCCGAACGGGTGATTGCGCACGGTTCCGGGCCCGGAGGCGTGCGCAACCACCCGTTCGGCACCAGGTGTCTAGCGGGGGTCGAGGCGGAGGGGAGGCCGCCGGGCGCTCACCGCTGCTCTTCCGCGAACACGGTCCGCGCGACGGCGATCGCCGACATCGCGCGCGGCCACCCGGCGTAGAAGGCCAGGTGAGTGATCGCCTCGACCAGCTCGGTCTGCGTGAGCCCGTTGTCCCGCGAGATGCGGAGGTGGCTGACGAGCTGCTCCGTGCTCCCGTTCGTCACCAGTGCGGCGACGGTCACGAGCGACCGGTCGCGCCGGGCGAGCTCGGGCCGGGCCCACACGTCGCCGAACACGACGTCGTCGGTGAGCTGGGCCAGCTTGGGCGCGATGTCCCCGACGAGGCGCTGCGCCACGGAAGGTTCGGTCATGATCGGTCTCCGTACTCCTGGTCGGTGATCTCGTCGGCCCACTCGGTGTCGGGGCCCTCGTCCGGGTCGGCGACCTCCCACATCGCCAGGTGCGTCATGAACGTGTCCGGCGCGGCACCGTGCCAGTGCCACTCGCCGGGCGGCGTCCAGATCGTCTGCCCACGCTGCACCTCGACGACCTGGCCGTCACGCGTGCCGACGCGCGCGGTCCCCTCGGTGACGTGCAGGGTCTGGCCGCGGGCGTGCCGGTGCCAGAAGGTGTGCGCGCCGGGCGCGAAGCGCACCGTGTTCACGCGGAGGCGCGCCGGCTCCGGCGGGGCGGCGAGGACGTCGAACCAGACGTCGCCGGTGAACATCGTCGCCGGACCCTTCGTGGTCGGCGGCAGCGGGGTGATCTCCATGAGTTCTCCTTCGGGTGCATCTCGAGCATCGCGCGCGGGTGCGCGCAGGGCGAGCGGGGTCAGATCGTCACCATGACCTTGAGCGCCTCGCGCGCGTCCATGGCCCGGTAGCCGGCGGCGATGTCGTCGAGCCCGACGGTCCGGTCGAACACGCGGCCGGGGTTGATCCGGCCGCTCAGCACGTCGGGCAGGACGTCCTCGATGTAGGCGCGGACAGGTGCCGGGCCGCCCGACAGGACGACGTTCTTGCCGAACAGCGAGCCGAAGCCGACAGGCGCGTCCTCGTACTGCGGCACGCCGACACGGCTGATGGACCCGCCGGGGCGGACCACGCCGTACGCCTGCTCGTAGGCCGGCATGTGGCCCACGGCCTCGAGCACCACGTGGCTGCCCTCGCCGCCGGTCAGGTCGAGCACGCGCTCGACGCCCTCGGCGCCCCGCTCGGCGACGACGTCGGTCGCCCCGAGCTCGCGCCCGAGGTCGGTGCGAGCGGCGTGGCGGCCCATGAGGATGATCCGCTCCGCGCCGAGCCGCTTCGAGGCGAGCACGGCCGAGAGCCCGACCGCCCCGTCGCCGATGACCGTCACCGTCCTGCCGGGTGCGACGCCGCCCATGTGCGCGGCGTGGTGACCGGTGAGGAACACGTCGGACAGCGTGAGCAGGGAGGCGAGCATCGCCTCGTCGGCGTCCGCGAGCGCGATGCCGGGCTGGACGAGAGTGCCGTCGGCCTGCGGGACGCGCACGAGCTCGGCCTGCCCGCCGCCGACGTCACCGTGGCCGTAGAAGCCGCCGTGCACGCAGGACGTCTGGAAGCCGTCGCGGCAGAACGCGCAGGTGTTGTCCTGGTAGGCGAAGGGCGAGATGACGAAGTCACCGGGCGTGACTGTCACCACGGCGGTACCGACCTCCTCGACGACGCCGAGGAGCTCGTGGCCCATCGCGGCGCCGTGCGCCGACGCCTCCATCGAGCGGTAGGGGTGCAGGTCGGACCCGCAGACGCAGGCCCGGACGACGCGGACGATCGCGTCGGTGGGCGCGAGGATCGTGGGATCGGGGACGGTCTCGACGCGCACGTCGCCGGCGCCGTACATGAAGGTGGCTCTCATGGGTTCGATGCAACCCCGTCCGGGCCGGGTGTGGGAGTCCCTGTCGTGCCAGGTACCAGCAGGGCCTGTCTCCTCGTGCCGCGCCGCCGTACGGTCGAGCCATGGACAACCGCGACGAGATCCGTGACTTCCTCGCCACCCGGCGAGCGAGGATCACGCCCGCGCAGGCAGGGCTGCCGGCCTACGGCACGAACCGCCGCGTGCCGGGGCTGCGCCGCGAGGAGGTCGCCATGCTGGCCGGCGTCTCGTCCGACTACTACGTGCGCCTCGAACGCGGGAACCTCGCGGGCGTCTCCGAGCAGGTGCTCGAGTCGCTCGCCGACGCGCTGCAGCTCGACGAGGCCGAGCGGATCCATCTGCAGGACCTCGCGCGCGCTGCCTCTCCGCGGCCCGCCCGCGCCCGTCGTCGGGGTCCGACGCCCGCCATCCCGGACAGCGTCCAGGCGATGCTCACCGCGATGACCGGTGCTCCCGCGGTGGTCCGCAACGACCGGCTCGACATCCTGGCCACCAACGCCCTGGGTCGCGCCCTGTACGCCGACCTGTTCGACGACCCCGGTCACCTCCCGAACCACGCCCGGTTCGCGTTCCTCGACGAGCGCTCGCACGACTTCTGGGTCGACTGGCAGCGTGCCGCCGACGACACGGTCGGCATCCTGCGGGTCGCGGCGGGCAGCAACCCGTACGACAAGGCGCTGACCGCGCTGATCGGCGAGCTGTCCACCCGCAGCGAGGAGTTCCGCGTGCGCTGGGCCCGCCACGACGTGCACCTGCACCGCGGCGGCGCCAAGAAGATCAACCACCCCGTCGTCGGGCGCCTCGACCTCATGTACGACACGCTGCCCATCGCGCAGGCACCCGGCCTGACGATGCTCGTGTACACCGCCGCGCCCGCCAGCCCCACGGCCGACGCGATCGCGATGCTCGCCAGCTGGGCCGCGACCCAGTCGGTCGACGCACGCTGACACCCACCGACAACCGGAGGCTTCGCCATGCACGCACGCACCCTCGGACAGGGCCTGCAGGTCTCGGCCATCGGCCTCGGCGCGATGGGGATGAGCCAGAGCTACGGCCCCAACCCCGGCTCCCGCGACGACATGATCGGCGTCCTGCGCGGAGCGGTCGAGCGCGGCGTCACGTTCGTCGACACGGCCGAGGTCTACGGCCCGTACGTGAACGAGGAGCTCGTCGGCGAGGCGCTCGCCCCGATCCGCGACGAGGTCGTGATCGCGACGAAGTTCGGCTGGCGCATCGAGGGTGGGAAGTCGGTCGGCCTGGACAGCGGGCCGGAGCACATCCGGAAGGTCGCCGACGAGTCCCTCGCGCGGCTCGGGATCGACGTCATCGACCTGTACTACCAGCACCGCGTCGACCCCGACGT
Organism: Cellulomonas sp. PhB150; assembly: GCF_003755175.1. Lineage (GTDB taxonomy): Bacteria > Actinomycetota > Actinomycetes > Actinomycetales > Cellulomonadaceae > Cellulomonas. The sequence goes on from NZ_RKHX01000004.1 coordinate 433,312, forward strand.
GCCGATCGAGGACGTCGCTGGCGCCGTCGGCGAGCTCGTCGCGGCCGGCAAGGTGCGGCACTTCGGCCTGTCGGAGGCTGGCGCGTCCACCATCCGCCAGGCGCACGCCGTGCACCCGGTGACCGCCGTGCAGAGCGAGTACTCGCTGTGGACGCGCGACCCGGAGCCGAGCGTGCTGCCGACCTGCGCCGAGCTCGGCATCGGCTTCGTGCCGTTCAGCCCGCTCGGCAAGGGGTTCCTGACGGGCACCGTCGACGCGAGCACGGAGTTCGCCGCCGGGGACATCCGCTCCACCATCCCGCGCTTCGCGGCCGAGAGCCGCGACGCCAACCAGGCGCTCGTCGCGCACGTCCGCGAGCTCGCGGACGCGAAGGGCGCGACACCCGGGCAGGTCGCGCTCGCGTGGCTGCTCGCGCAGCAGCCGTGGATCGTGCCGATCCCCGGGACGCGGCGGCTCTCGCGCGTGGAGGAGAACGCGGGGGCCACGGCGCTCGCGCTCTCGGCCGACGAGGTCGCGGACCTGGACGCCGTCGCGGCGCGCATCGGCGTCGTGGGGAACCGCTACAACGAGGCGGGGATGGCGATGGTCGGCCGCTAGCGTGGCCGCGTGCAGTTCATCCGCTTCCAGAGCGCGACTCCCAACGCCCGCGGCACCTTCCCTGGTGTGTTCGCGCTGGCCAACGGCCTGGCCCGGGACGGCCGCCTGTCCGACGACGACCGCCGATGGCTGCGGGAGTCGAACGCGCGGTGCGACGCGGCGTACACCGACCCGACGACCGTCGTCCCCGAGTGCTACGACCGCACTGCCCATCCGGGGGCGCGGTCGTGGTTCAAGACGACCGCCGGTCACCTCCTGGACCTCACGGCGCCGTACCTCGACCTGCTCGACCGGTACGGCGTCGCGTGGGTGCGCCTGACGACGGACGACCCGGGCCGGGTCACGTACGAGGACGACGTGCAGGTCGTCGCGGTCTGACGTTCTCAGCCGAGCTTGCGGCGGAGCAGGGCGCGCTCGCGGTCGTTGTCGCACATGGCGGAAGCCGCCTCGATCTCGATGCGCGCCTCGTCGTCCCGGCCCAGCCGCAGCAGCAGCTCGCCGCGCACGCTCGGCAGCAGGTGCGAGCCGGGCAGCGAGCCCTGCGCGACCAGGGCGTCGACCAGTGGCAGTGCCGCGCGCGGACCGCTCGCCATCGAGACCGCGACCGCCCGGTTGAGCTCGACGACCGGCGACGGCGCGAGCCGGCCCAGCGCCTCGTAGAGCACGACGATCCGCTCCCAGTCGGTCTCCTCCACCGACGGCGCGACCGCGTGGCACTCGGCGATGGCGGCCTGCACGCCGTAGGCACCGAGCCCGCGGCCGACCCGTCCCGCCGTGGCGAGGGTGGCGCGCCCACGCCGGATCGCTGCCCGGTCCCACCGGCGGCGGTCCTGCGCCTCGAGCAGGATCGGCTCGCCGTCCTCGTCGACGCGGGCCGGGAAGCGCGCGGCGGTGAGCTCGAGCAGCGCGAGCAGACCGAGCACCTCGGGCTCGTCGGGCACCAGCCGGGCGAGCACGCGCGCGAGGCGGACGGCCTCGTGCGCCAGGTCCTTGCGGATCCAGTCCGAGCCCGAGCTCGCCGACGAGCCCTCGGTGAACACCAGGTACACGACGTTGAGCACCGCGGCCAGCCGCACTCGTCGCTCGTCGGGCGCAGGCACCGCGAACGGCACCTGCGCGGCGGCGAGCGTCTTCTTGGCGCGCGTGATCCGCGCCTGGACCGTCGCAGCCGGGACCAGCAGCGCGCGGGCGATCTCGGCACTGGTCAGGCCGCTGACGACGCGCAGGGTCAACGTCACCTGCGCATCGCGGGACAGGACCGGGTGGCACGCGACGAACATCAGGGCGAGCACGTCGTCGTCGATCTCGTCGGGGTCCCACAGCTCGTCCGGCCCGGTCTCCGCGGGCTCGCGCGCGAGGGTCGCGTACCGCTCGTCGAGGGCCGCGCGACGCCGGAAGGCGTCCACCGCCCGGCGCCGCCCCACCGTCAGCAGCCAGCCGGCGGGGTTGGCCGGCACGCCGTCGGCCGGCCAGGACACGAGCGCCGCGGCGAACGCCTCCTGCGCGAGGTCCTCCGCGAGCGCGAAGTCGCCCGTGTACCGGGCCAGCGTGGCGACGATGCGCGCGGACTCGATCCGCCACACCGCCGCCACCTGGTCGCGGGTTACAGCTGCCCCGTCGACTCGCGCCACGCGCGCTCCTTGGCGACCCACTCGTTGTCCTGCGGGAACTCGTCGATGCTCGCCACGCGGCGGATCTCGGTCTTGAGGCCGGGGCCGTTCATCGGGGCGCGCTTGGCCCACTCGACGGCCTCCTCCTGCGAGGCGACGTCGAGGATCCAGAAGCCGCCGAACAGCTCCTTGGTCTCGCCGTAGGGGCCGTCGCTGACCACGGGCGGCTCGGAGGAGAAGTCGATGACGACGCCCTTGGCCGCGTCGTCGAGGCCCTCGGCCGCCACGAGCACGCCCGCAGAGATGAGCGAGTCGTTGTAGCGCCCCATCGCCTCGAGCACCTCGCCGAAGTCGACGTCCTGGAAGGCAGCGAGTGCCTCGTCGTTCGCGCGCATGATGAGCATGTACTTCATGGTCGTCTCCTGACGTGTGCGGGGTCCCTCTCGGACCCTCTCACCCTGTGGTCGAACGGGGGTACCGCCGGATCGACATCGCCGTCGGACGAGTTTGCGTGGACCCGTCGGCCCGACGAGAGTGACGAGCATGGCGCTCACCACGATCGACCCCACCTCCGCCCTCGTCGTCGTCGACCTCCAGCAGGTCACGACCAGCTTCCCGGCGGCTCACGACATGGCCGGCGTCGTCGCCAACGCCACCCGCCTGGCCGAGTCCTTCCGGTCAGCGGGGCGACCCGTCGTCCTGACCGTCGCAGACCTCAACGCCCCGCCCGTCGGCCGCACCGAGGTCTCGCGCCCCCGACCCCAGATCCCGGCCGACGCGCTCGAGCTCGTGCCCGGGCTGCAGCACGAGGGGGACCTCGTCGTCCGCAAGCGGGGCTGGGGCGCCTTTGCGGGCACTGGGCTCGAGGAGCAGCTGCACGGGCTCGGCATCACGCAGGTAGTGATCTGCGGGCTGGCCACGGGATTCGGCGTCGAGTCCACCGCGCGCGCGGCGTACGACGCCGGCTTCCACGTCACGCTCGCGACCGATGCCATGACCGGGCCTGTCCTCGCCGGGCACGACCACACGGTCGCGAACGTCTTCCGCGTGCTCGGCGAGACGGGATCGACCGATGACGTGACCGCGCTGCTGGCCGCGGGTGCGCGGTGATCGCCACCTCGCCCTTGCGCACGCCGCCGACCAGCGATGATGGCGTCATGACCGACGAGTACGACGACGTCCGCTCCCGGATGAACGACGGGCGGCTCTACGTGGACTTCGGCCCCGGCCTGGAGGCGCTCGAGGCCGAGCGCGTCGCGGGCAAGGAGCTGACCTACGACTTCAACCACACGCGCCCGAGCGAGACGGCTCGGCGCACGGAGATCCTGCGCGAGCTGCTCGGCTCGGTCGGCGCGGACCCGTGGATCGAGCCGCCGTTCCACGCCTCGTACGGCTCCCACGTGCACGTCGGCGACCACCTGTACGCCAACTTCAACCTGGTGCTCGTCGACGACGCCGACATCTACATCGGCAACCACGTGATGTTCGCCCCGAACGTGACCGTCTCCACCGCAGGCCACCCGACCGTGCCCGAGGAACGTGCGGGCGGGAAGCAGTTCTCGCTGCCGGTGCGCATCGAGGACCGCGTCTGGATCGGCTCGAACGTCGTCATCCTGCCCGGCGTGACGATCGGCGCCGGTTCGGTGATCGGCGCCGGGAGCGTGGTGACCTCCGACATCCCGCCGCGGGTCGTCGCCGTCGGCGTGCCGTGCCGCGTCCTGCGCCCGGTCGACGAGGACCCCGCATGACCGGCGCGGAGCGGCCGACCGTGGAGATGTGGACCGACGGCGCCTGCAAGGGCAACCCGGGAGTCGGCGGCTGGGGCGCGTGGATGCGCTTCGGGGACCGTGAGCGTGAGCTGTTCGGCGGCGAGGAGGTCACCACGAACAACCGCATGGAGCTGACCGCGGTCATCGAGGGCCTGCGTGCCCTGACCCGGCCGTGCGACGTGGTCCTGCACGTCGACTCGAAGTACGTGATGAACGGCGTGACGTCGTGGATGGCCGGCTGGAAGCGCAACGGCTGGCGCACGGCGGACAAGAAGCCCGTGAAGAACCAGGAGCTCTGGCAGGCGCTCGACGCCGAGCTCGCCCAGCACACCGTCAGCTGGGTCTGGGTCAAGGGACACGCGGGCGATCCGGGCAACGAGCGGGCCGACCAGCTGGCCAACCGCGGTGTCGACGAGGTCCGCGCCCGCGCCTGACCGCTATCGTGCGTCCTGCCCGGACACGACGACGGAATGAGCGCCCGATGGCATCGCCCCAGGGTCTGACGCCCTCGACCCGCACGCTGCTGTTCCTGTCGGTGGCCGTCGTGTCGCTGGCCGGGGTCCACGCCGCTCGCGAGGTCCTTGCGCCGCTGTTCCTCGCGGCGGTGCTCGTCATCATCGTTCACCCGATCCGGCACCCGCTCGAACGTCGCGGGTGGCCGCGCGCGGCGGCGACCACGGCGGTCATCGTCGTCGTCTACCTGATCCTGCTCGCGCTCGTGGCGATGCTCGTCTTCGCGGGGATCCGGTTCACGGGGCTCGTGACCGACTTCATGCCCCAGCTGCGCGACCAGGTCGCCGACATCGGCACGTGGCTCGGCACCCTCGGCGTCGACCAGAGCTCGATCGACAAGGCGACCTCGGCGCTGCAGCCCTCGCAGCTGCTCGGCGTGGCGACCTCGCTGAGCGGCGCGATCCTCGGCGTGCTCACCACGCTGTTCGTCGTCGTGACGTACGTGATCTTCATGGCCGTCGACGCCGGACGCTACGACAGCGCGCACACGCTGTTCGGTTCGACCCAGGGCAGCGTGCTCTCGCGGGCCACGACGTTCAACGTCGGGGTGCGCCGCTACTTCGTGGTCAGCGCGACCTTCGGCGGGATCGTCGCGATCGTCGACGGCCTGGCCCTGTGGGCCCTGGGCGTCCCCGCGCCGGCTGTCTGGGCGATCCTCGCGTTCGTCACCAACTTCATCCCGAACATCGGCTTCGTCATCGGCGTCGTCCCGCCGACCCTGCTCGCCTTCGTCGTCGGGGGCTGGAAGCTGGCCCTCGCTGTCGTCGTGGTCTACAGCCTGGTCAACGTGGTGCTGCAGGTGCTGGTGCAGCCCAAGTTCGTGGCCGACGCGGTGAACATCACGCTGACCCTCAGCTTCGTCTCCGTGCTGTTCTGGACTTTCATCATCGGCCCGCTCGGCGCGATCCTGGCGATCCCCCTGACCCTGCTGGCCCGGGCCGTGCTGCTGCAAGGTGGGCCGCAGACCGCCTGGTACGCGTGGCTGTCGGGCGACGACCTGCCGAAGGCGCCAGCCGACGAGCCCGAACCGCCTGCCGCGGCGGACTGAGCACTCGCGCGCGGAACCACGGCGCGGGGACGTACGTTGACCCTCCGGGACGAACGCCCCGACGTCGCCGACCCGGTCGACGTGTCCGACGACGGGAAGTGACGCGGCCATGGACTCCACCGACGAGGTGCGAGCACCTGACGCCACCGAGCCCGCTCCCCCCGCGGCGGAGCCGAAGGCACCCGCGCACGACGACGAGATCGCCGCGGCCGAGAAGCACCACTCGGCCATCGGACGTCGGGTTGATGCGCTGCACGCGCGGGTCGACGCCGTGCCCGGCGGGCGCCTCGGGCTGCGGATCGCCGTCGGCGTCGTCGGCGGTCTGCTCATCCTCGCCGGCATCGCGATGCTCGTCCTGCCCGGCCCCGGCTGGCTGACGATCTTCCTGGGCCTGGCCGTGCTGGGCACCGAGTTCGCGTTCGCCCGCCGCATCAACGACTGGCTGCGCGAGCGCGTGCGGCGCATGTGGGCGTGGTGGAAGGCCCGACGCGCCCGCTGACGGTCAGCCCTGGTCGTACGGTCGACGCATGATCAGCCTCACCTTCGACTGCGCGGACGCCCAGCTGATGCGGGCGTTCTGGAAGTCCGCCCTCGGCTACGTCGACGAGCCGCCGCCGGCGCCGTTCGCCACGCGCGAGGAGTGGCACGCGAGCTTCGACCTCCCCGAGGACGACCGCGTCGAGGACGGCGCGTGGCTCTGCGACCCGACCGGCGTGGGCCCGCGGCTGTCGATCCTCAAGGTCCCCGAGCCGAAGGTCGCCAAGAACCGGCTGCACATGGACGTGCCGGTCGCGGTGCACGGCTCGGCCGACGAGCGGTGGTCCCAGGTGCTCGCCGAGGCCGAGCGGCTGGCCGCGCTGGGCGGCGCGGTGCTGGTGACGTTCGGCGGCCACCACGTCGTCATGGCCGACCCCGAGGGCAACGAGTTCTGCCTCGCTCCCGCGGCTGCGTGACGCTTCGCGACCGCGTTGACCCCCTAGTCGCGGCGCGGGCGACCCATCCGCCGCAGGGCCAGGCCGGCGATCAGGAGCAGACCCGCGGCGGCGAGCAGCGGACCGGTCGTCGCCCCCGTCAGGGACAGGCCGGGAGGCTGGCTGCCGGAGTCGGGCGGAGGCGTCGGGTCGGCCGTCGGGGTGTCGCTCGTCGGCGCGGGCGTCGGTCCACCCGTCGGCGACGTGGTCGGTGCGGGCGTCGGGGTCGCGCCCGGGGTGGGCGTCGCCTCCGGGGCGGGTGCGGCGACGACCGCGGTCGCCGTCGAGTCGTTGTCCGTCGCGCGCCGGTCGAGAGCGGTCGAGCCCGCGTACGCCGTGTTGGTCAGCCGCGGCCCGAGGTCGCGGCTCGTCCTGAAGGTGACGTCGACGAACGCGGTCGCTCCGTTCGCGAGCCCGCCGAGCGAGCACGAGAGCGTCGGCATCCCGTCCTCGGTCATCCCCGACGCGCACGCGCGCCCCCTCGCGAAGGTCAGGCCCGCGGGGATCACGTCGCTGATCTGCACGTCCGGTGCCGACGACGGGCCTGCGTTGGTGACGGCGAAGCGGTACGTGACCGGCGCACCCGCGCGGACGCGCTCGGTGCGCACCGTCTTGCGGATCGACACGTCGGCGACCAGCGTGACGTCGACGGACGAGACAGCCGTGTTCGAGGCCGCATCCGGGTCCGGGGTGCTCGACGACGCGGTGGCCGTGTTGGTGATCGTGCCCGCAGCGGCGTCCTCCGGGACCCCCACGGTGACCACGACGGAGGTCGATGCGCCGGGTGGGAGATCGCCCGCGTCGCAGGTGAGGTCGCGACCCTCGGTGGTGCAGGTCGTCGGATCGGAGGGCACGACGGAGGCGAGCTCCAGGCCGGCGGGCAGGTCGTCGGTCACCGTCGCGCCGGTCGCCACGGACGGCCCCGTGTTGGTGAGGGTGATCGTCCAGGTCAGCTCCTCGCCCGCGGCGGGAGTCGGCGTGCTCGCCGACTTGGTGAGCACGAGGTCCGCCGAGCGCGTGGTTGCCGTGGTCGCGCTCGCCACGACCGGCTCCGCCACGTCGGGCGACGTCACCGTGACGGTGTTCGTCAGGTCGCCCTCGGGCGCGTCGGCGGCGAGCGTGCCCGCGACGCGGAGGTTGCGAGACTCGCCGGGAGCCAAGGTGCCGAGCGCGCAGGTCGCGCCGTCGTCGTCGGCGGTGCACGCGGGGTCGCTGGCGTCGGGGTCGAGCGTGACCCCGGCGGGCAGGACGTCGGCGACGCTCACGTCATCGGCGGTCGACGGCCCGGCGTTCGCGACCACGACCGTCCAGCTGACCGCGCCCCCTGCGACGAGCTGCTCCTGGTCCGCCACCTTGGTCACGCTGACCTCGGCGGCACGAACGATGCGGGTCTGCACCGATGAGCTGTTGTTGTCCGGGTCGACCTCGGGCGTCGAGGTGCTGACCCGGGCCGTGTTCGTCACCGTCCCCGCCTCCGCGGCGGGGTCGGTCACCCCGAAGACGGTGATGACCACCTCGTCGAGGTCGAACTGCCGGACGGTGCCGAGCTCGCACCGCACCTCCTGCCCGGTGATCGCGCACGAGCCGAGCGTGCTGGTCACCGAGGTGGGGACCATCGCGTCGGGCAGGACGTCGGTGACGACCGCGTCGCGCGCGTTCGACGGCCCGGGCGTGCTGACGGTCATCCGGTACGCGAACGCGGTCCCGGCGGTCACGCTCGGCAGTCCCTCCTTGACGACGTGCAGGTCGGTCTCGTACCCGGTGACGGTGAAGGGCGCCTCCCCCCGGTTGTTCGTCGCGTCCGGATCAGGGGTGGCCGAGCTCGCCGTGGCGACGTTCACGTAGGTGCCGGTCGGGACGTCGCCGACCGTCGCCGCCACGAACTGCAGCACGTACGGGTCGCCGTTCGGCGGCAGGTCGCCGACCGCGCACTCGAGGTCGTTCTCCCGCGGTCCGCAACCGTCGGGCAACGGGATGTTCGTGCCGATGGCCGAGTCGACCGGCCAGCTGTCGACGACCGTCACCGAGCGGGCGACCGAGGGGCCGTTGTTCCGCACCGTGATGGTGAAGACCAGTCCCGTGCCCGCCGGGCCGGAGCTCTGGCTGACCTCCTTCGTCACCTCGAGGTCAGCCTGCGCGGTGGTCGAGAAGGGGACCGAGGCGGTGTTGTTCGCCATGCTCGGGTCCGGGGTCGGCGACGTGGCCGTCACGCTGTTCACCAGGGCGGTGCCCGACGGCACACCGGCGGCCACCCTCACGACCAGCTCCGTCGTCTGCGCACCGCCAGCGCCCAGGTTGTCGACCGCGCACGTGACCACCCTGCCGACTGCGCTGCACCCCGGGCCGGACACGAAGCTGAGCCCGGGCGGCAGGGTGTCGACGAACGTCCCGGAGGCGGAGGCCGAGGGGCCCTGGTTGCTCACGGTCACCACGAACGTCGACTCACCCCCGGCGACCGCAGGCCCGTCGAGCGACTTCGTCACCGCCAGGTCCGCCACCGCGGCGCCGCCGGCGGCGAAGGACGCGGTGTCGTTGTCGGAGTTCGGGTCCTCGGTGTCCGAGCTGATCGCGGCGTCGTTGACGACCGTCGCGGGAACGGCGTCGGGGGCGAGCAGCACCAACGTGCGTCGGGCGACGTCGCCGACGTCCAGGTCGCCGACCTGGCACGTCACGACGCCGGCGGCGAGCGAGCAGCCGGACGGGAGCGCCCCTGCGGCGGTGAACCCGGCGGGCAGCGTGTCGGTGAGCTCGACGTCGCGCGCCGTGGACGGGCCGGCGTTGCGGCCGGTCAGGACGTACGTGACCTCCTCGCCCCCGATGACGGGTGAGGGCGTGCCGGACTTGGTCACGCTGAGGTCCGCCTCGCCCGTGACGGTCACGGCGGCGGCGTCGACCGCGGGCGTGTCGTCGTCGGACGACGACGTCGCACGCGCGTCGTTGCGCAACGTGCCCGGCAGCGCGTCCGACGAGACGTCCGCGGTGATCGTCACCGTCACGGTGCCACCGACCCGGAGGCTGGGCACCGTGACCGACACGTCGCGGCCGGACGTCGTCGCGGTACCACGGTCGGTCGAGACCGAGACAGGCGTGAGCCCGGCGGGCAACGAGTCGGTGACGGCCACGTCGGCCGCGGTGGAGGGTCCCCGGTTGGTGGTCACGAGGGTGTAGGTGACCCTGCCGCCCGCCACCACCGAGGTGGGCGCGACCGACTTGGCGAGGGTCAGGTCGCTCACCGGCGGTGCGACGGTCACGGTCGCCCTCGCGACGTCGTCGGACGGGTCGGGGTCCGGGGTCCGGCTCGTGACGCGCGCCTCGTTGACCACCTCGCCCGAGGCCGCGGACCCGACGACGCCGACGACCGTGTAGGTCTGCGAGGCACCGGGGGCGAGCGTTCCGAGGTCGCACTGCACCCCGCCCCCGGCGGGCTGGCAGTCGTCGCTCGGGTCGATGCCCGTCAGGGTGAGCCCGGGCCCCACGGTGCTGTCCTGCAGCGCCACCTCCCGCGCGGTGGACGGACCCGCGTTCCGGACGGTGACCTCGAAGGACGCCTCCTCGCCCGGCACCACCGACTGCTGGAGCGCCGACTTGGTGACCGAGAGGTTCGCGGATCGCGTCGTCGTGACCGACGCGGTGGCCGTGTTGTCGGCCAGGTTGGGGTCGATCACGTCCGACGTCACCGACGCGACGTCCGACACCGACGCGGCGTTGGTGCTCGGAGGGACCGTGACGACGACCGTCACCGTGCGCGTCGCACCGGAGGCGATCGTCCCCAGCGGGCACGTCACAGTGGTCCCCGTGAGGCTGCAGGACGACGGGTCGGAGGACGCGAGGGTCGCGACACCAGGCAGCTCGTCGGTCACGACGGTGTTGGTGGCCGAGCTCGGACCGTCGTTGTGCACGACGATCGTGGACGTGACGTCCTCGCCCGCGACGACGACCGCCGGGCTGGCCGTCTTCGTCACGGACAGGTCGGCCAAGGGGTCGACCGGGACGGTGGCGCGGTTGCCGACGTAGCTCAGGACGACACCGGTGGTCGCCGCGGTGTAGGAGAGCGTCGCCTGGTTCGACGGGGAGGTCCGCGCGGCGGCGACGTCGACCACGGCGCGGAACCGCACGGTGGTGGTCGAGGGGTTCATCCCGTCCGGGATGCCGAGCAGGCCGCCCGTCGAGCTCGTCGCACCCCGGCCGAGGCGGACCACGACCGTCCGCGAGCCCGCGTCGTACTCGCCGAGGTCGTCCCCGCTCGCATCGGTCACCGGACCCGCACCCGGCCCGTCGGCGATCGTCAGCGACCCCGGTTGGTACGTCACACCCGTCGGCAGCGGGTCGTCGGCGACCACTCTCACTGCCGGGTCCTGGCCGGTGTTGGAGTAGGTCAGCGCGTACTCGAGCACGTCTCCGGGCACGGCCCGCGCTCGCCCCGACAGGTTGGTCACGGACTTGGTGCTCGTCGTGAAGTCCGGTGCGTACAGGTTGATCGAGGACGTGACGACGCCCGCCAGGTAGCGCTCGCTGGTCGTGCTGAGCTGCAGCGTGGCGGCACGAGCGCCGTTGGGCACCGCGCCCGAGGTGCCGACGTCCTTGATGTCGTACCCGGTCATGTTCAGGTAGGCGGGTTCACGCGTGGTCACGTTCACGCCGCCGCGCTCGTTGGTGCTGCGGAAGAAGTTGGTCCCGGTCGACAGGGGCGTCGCCAGGAGGGTCGAGTTGAGCTGCGCGCGGTCGCCGCTCGAGCTCGCGTCGCCCTCGTACGCGACGAGGCCGATGGAGCTGTCGACGGCACCGGTCAGCGGCGCGAGGAAGCCCGAGATGTCGACGGTCGTCGTCTCCCCGACGCCCACGTCGGTCAGGCCGTCGAAGATCGTCAGGTTGCGCAACGGCGCGGTCGGGTCCGCATAGGCGATGGCCAGCGACCAGCCGGCGTAGCGGTCCTCGCCGGTGCCCGCCGCGACGTCGGCGCCGGTGTACGTCCCCGCGCCGGAGGCGGCCACGATCGAGGTGACGTCGGCGAACTGCTGGTACGGGCGGTCGCCGGTCGCCGGCCCGAACTGCCGGTCCGAGGTGATGGTGCGGTATCCCGCGTCGCCCGGTGCGCGCAGCCGCATCTGGGTCAGCGGCGCCGTGGTCGTCGTGCCGCCGGTCCCCCCCGCGGCCTTGGCACCCCAGTAGAGCCCGGCGAACAGCACGCGCGCGTCCTCCGGCAGGATCACGTCCGAGCGCGACGAGGAGAACGTCGAGGGGTCCGAGTCGACGTCCACGTGGACCATGCGGAACGCGTTGTTGTTGAGGTTCCTGCCGATGCCGTTCTGCGCATCGGTGCAGACGTCGCTCGCGGCGCAGGTCATCAGGGTGTTCCCGAAGATCGCGACGGCCCCGTTCGTGTTCGCCTGGAACCGCGGCGCGAACGCGACGATGGCCGCGGGTGCCGCAGGGGGCGCGAGGACCGCGAGCGCGGCGGCGATCAGCGACAGGACCACCAGCAGGGTGCCGGACCGCGCGACGGCGGGACTGCGGTGCCTCATGCGCGCCTCCCGTCCCCGTGATCCGGACATTACGGTCAGTCGCTGACATCGGCAATCACAGCCGGCCCCTAGGCTCGCCCCCACACACCCGCCGGCCTGGGGAGCACAGCGATGACCGTCACCCGCTCGATCCTGCTGTTTGTGGCCGCGGCCCTGTTCGAGATCGGCGGCGCATGGTTCATCTGGCAGGGCGTCCGCGAGCACAAGGGGTGGGTCTGGATCGGCGCGGGCGTCGTCGCGCTCGGCATCTACGGGTTCGTCGCGACGCTCCAGCCCGACGCGCACTTCGGCCGGATCCTCGCCGCGTACGGCGGGGTGTTCGTGGCCGGGTCGCTCGCGTGGGGCATGGCGGTCGACGGGTTCAAGCCGGACCGCTGGGACGTCATCGGCGCGCTGCTGTGCCTCGCGGGCGTCGCGGTCATCATGTACGGACCCCGCGCCGAGTGAGCGCCGCTCAGCCGACGAGCACGTCCTCGTAGACCCGAGGCGCGAGCCGGACCCGCGCCCGCGGGCCGATCCTCAGGCCGAGCCCTAGGAGCCGGAGCACCCCGGAGACGTCGTCGGCGTGCAAGGACCCGTGCCGCTCGAGCACGAGGTGCACGCGACCGTGCGCGCGCTCGACGCGGTGGAAGCCGAGGATCGTCGTCGAGACGGTGGTGTGCCGGGGGAAACGGGCACGGGCCGCGGCCTCGTCGCCGTGCTCGAGGACCAGGACGTCGCCCAGCTCGGCGCGCAGCGCATCGGCCCGCCAGTGCACCGGCGCGTCGAGGCCTCCCGTGACGTGGCGGGAGCGGTTGGCCGACGAGATCGACAGCGGCTCGTGGCCCACCGCGGAGGACGCCTCCGCGAGGAACAGCTGCGAGGGGCACGCCCGGCCGGGGACGATCACCTGGACCGTGGGCGCGGTTCCGTCCGGGGCCGTCAGACCCGCCGGCAGATGGGCCGCCGCCGGACCGCGAAACCCGAACGGGCCGATCTCCCCGAACGCGTCGACCACGTCCTGCACGAGCCGCGGCGAGACGCCGGCGGGCAACGCCGCGAGGTCGAAGGCGTCCAGCTCGCGGCCCGCGGGCGCGGTCACGCTGCCCGTCTGGCCCAACGGTCGCCCCTTGAGCGCGTTGACCTGCCGCACGGCGTCGCCGCGGGCGGTCAGCGCGTAGATCGAGCCGAACCCGTGGGCGACGGGCATGCCGGCGGCGAGCAGTGCGGCCGCGTGGTGCACGTCCGCGGGGCGGTCGAGGACGACACGGTCGTCGGACATGGAGGCCTCCCGGGGGTCACGGGACAGGACCCCCGGGAGTGCGTGCAGATACCGGACGCTCAGGCCTCCGGGATCGGCCGGCCGTACTCCTCGAGCGTCAGTGACGCGGGCTCCGGGCCACGCCGCACGCCGCGGTCGAGCGCGTCGATCGCCGCGAGCTCCTCGTCGGCCAGAGCGAAGTCGAAGACGTCGAAGTTCTCGGCGATCCGCTCGGGACGGGTCGACTTGGGTATCGCCGAGCGGCCCTGCTGCAGGTGCCAGCGGAGCATCACCTGCGCCGGGCTCTTGCCGTGCGCCGCCGCGATCCCGCCGATCACCGGATCCTCGAGCGTGCTCCCGCCGCCCTCGCGGTAGAAGGTGATGCCGCCGATGGGCGACCACGCCTGCGTGAGGATGCCGAGCTCGTCGTTCGCCGCGACCACGTCACGCTGCGGGAAGTACGGGTGCAGCTCGATCTGGTTCACCGCCGGCACGACCGTCGCGGTCCGCATGAGCAGGTCCAGGTGCTCGCGCATGAAGTTGCTGACCCCGATCGCCCGCACCACGCCGTCGGCGAGCAGGCTCTCGAGCGCCCGGTAGGCCTCGGCGGTCAGGTCGAACCGGGTGGGCAGGGGCTGGTGCAGGATGAGCAGGTCGAGCTGCTCGACGCCCAGCTTGCCGACGCTCTTGTCGAAGGCGTGCCGCGTCGCGTCGTAGCCGTAGTCGGAGATCCAGACCTTGGTCTCGACGAAGACGTCGGACCGGTCGACGCGCGAGCGGCGCAGCCCCTCGCCGACACCACGCTCGTTGCCGTACGCCGCTGCCGTGTCGATGTGCCGGTAGCCGGTGCCCAGCGCGGTCTCGACCGCCACCGCGGTCTCGTCGGGCGGGGTCTGGAAGACGCCGAAGCCGAGCGCCGGCATCTCGACGTGGTTGTTGAGCCGCAGGGTGCTGTCCATGCCCACCACGGTAGGCACCGCGAGCGCGTGGTGGGAGGCCCTGTCAGGACCCCGTTCGCTCAGGCGTCGGGTGCGAGCTGCGGGACCACCGGCGGGTCCGACTCGAGCGCTCCGAGCAGGCCGCGCATGAACTCGAGGATCTCGCGGGCCGCGGAGGCGTTGTCCTCGGGGACGTCCGCGAAGTCCCGCATGCCGACGATCTCCAGGACAGCCATCGTCTGCCGCGCGGTCATCTGGCAGAACACGTCGTCGACGGCACGCCCCGTGCGCTCCGCGATGGCCTGCTCGAGGAGCATCCGCTCGCGCACGAACTCCTCCAGGGCACGTGCCCGGAGCCCGGCGTTCGAGTCGAGGACCATCCGGAGCTGCCGGATGCGGTCTGTCCCCGGCCGCGGGGTCGTCAGCAGAGCGGTCAGGGCGTGCCCGAGGGCGAGGGCGAGCGGCTCGTCGACGGGCCGGGACTGCAGCTCGGCCGCCATCTGGCCACGCAGCTCGAACGGCCCGATGACCAGCAGGTCCTTGCTCGGGAAGTAGCGGTAGAGGGTCGAGGTGGAGACCTCGGCGCCCTCGGCGATCTCCTCCATCGTCGTCGCGTCGTAGCCCTGCTCGACGAACAGCGAGAGAGCCGTCCCGGTGATCAGCTCACGGGTGTGCGCCGCGTTGCGCTCCCTCAGACCCATGAGAGAAGCGTAACAGTCGGTCCCGTTCTGATAGTCACTCCCAGAATCCTGGTCTACGCTCGCACTCTCGTCGTCGCCCAACCACCAAGGGGTATCCGTCATGGCCTGGCACCTGTTCCGACTGGGACGCTGGTCGTTCGTCCACCGCAAGGTGGTCGCGCTCGTCTGGCTGGCCCTGCTGGTGCTGGGGGGAACGGGCGCGCTCACCCTGTCCGGCCAGACCAGCGACAACTTCGACCTCAAGGGCGTCGAGTCCACCGAGGCGTTCGCGCTGATCAAGGACCGCTCCCCGCAGGCGAGCACCGACGGCGCCACTGCGCAGATCGTCTTCAAGGCCCCTGACGGCGAGAAGCTGACGTCCGACGAGAACAAGGCGGCGGTCGCCGACGCGCTGTCGAAGCTGACGAGCACCCACGTCGCGTCAGTCTCCGATCCCTTCACCACCGGCACGGTGTCGAAGAGCGGCACCGTCGCGTTCTCGTCCGTCTCCTACACGGTCCCGGCGGTCGACATCACGACCTCCGACACCGCGGCTCTCGAGCAGGCGCGCGACACGGCGGAGGACGCCGGCATCGCGGTCGCCATCGGCGGCGACGCGGAGCCCACCACCACCGCGGTCGGCAGCGCCGAGGCGATCGGCGTGGTCATCGCGTTCGTCGTCCTGGTCATCACGTTCGGTTCGCTGCTCGCGGCCGGCATGCCCCTGCTGACCGCGATCCTCGGCGTCGGCATCGGCATCACGGCGATCACCACCCTGAGCGGGTTCGTCCAGCTCAGCTCGGTGACGCCCGCGCTGGGCAGCATGCTCGGCCTCGCCGTCGGCATCGACTACGCGCTGTTCATCATGTCGCGCTACCGCAGCGAGGTCCGCAAGGGCCGCCCGATGGCAGAGGCCGCGGGCGTCGCGGTCGGCACGGCGGGCTCAGCAGTCGTCTTCGCCGGCCTCACCGTCATCATCGCGCTGGCCGGCCTGTCCGTGACGGGCATCGGCTTCCTCACCCAGATGGGCCTCGGCGGCGCCTTCACGGTCGCGATCGCCGTCCTCATCGCCCTGACGCTGCTGCCCGCGCTGCTCGGCTTCGCCGGCGAGCGCGTGACGAGCGGGGGCCTGCGCTTCCTCAAGAAGCGCGAGGAGGCGCGCGGCGAGGACGGCCGCACCAACGGCCAGCGCTGGATCGAGCTGGTCAGCCGCTTCAAGGTTCCCGCCGTGATCGTCGGCGTCCTCACCGCCGTGGTCCTGTCGCTGCCGGTGGCGAGCATGCAGCTCGCACTGCCCGACAACAGCACGGCGCCGGCCGGGTCCGACAGCAGGGTCGCGTTCGACACGATCTCCGACAACTTCGGCGCCGGCTCCAACGGCCCGCTCGTCATCGTCGTGGACACGAAGGGCGCCGACGACCCCGTCGCGGCCGTCGACGCAGCCGTCGAGAAGCTGAGCAAGGTGTCCGACGACGTCGCCGCGATCGTCCCGCCCGCCACACCCGGTGACGCCGCCTCGGAGGCCGCGCTCGAGAAGCAGCTCGAGGCGGTCCAGTTCGCGACCATCACGGTCGTCCCGAACAGCGGACCGTCCGACGTCGACACCAAGGACCTCGTCACCACCATCCGCGAGGACATGAAGACGCTGCCCGCGGAGACCGGCGCCCGCGCGCTGGTCACCGGCACCACGGCCGTCGGGATCGACATCTCCCAGAAGCTGCTCGACGTGTTCCCGCTCTACCTCGTGATCGTCGTCGGCCTGGCGGTCTTCCTGCTCATCGCCGTGTTCCGGTCCCTCTGGGTGCCGATCAAGGCCGCGATCGGGTTCGTCATCTCGCTCGGCATCGCGCTCGGGGCGACGGTCGCGGTCTTCCAGTGGGGCTGGCTCAACAACCTGCTCGGCCTGGACGTCACGTCGC
This sequence comes from Cellulomonas sp. PhB150, assembly GCF_003755175.1. Lineage (GTDB taxonomy): Bacteria > Actinomycetota > Actinomycetes > Actinomycetales > Cellulomonadaceae > Cellulomonas. The sequence continues at coordinate 450,120 of NZ_RKHX01000004.1, forward strand.
CCGTGATCTTCATCCTGCCGCTGCTGCTCACCGGCATCCTGTTCGGCCTGGCGATGGACTACGAGGTCTTCCTCGTGACCCGCATGCGCGAGGCGTACGTGCACGGCGCCACCGCCAAGGACGCCGTCATCGAGGGCTTCCGGCACAGCTCGCGGGTGGTCGCCGCCGCCGCCGTCATCATGATGGGCGTCTTCGCCGGCTTCGCCCTGGGGCACGACGTGATCATCAAGACGATCGGCTTCGCGCTGACCATCGGCGTCCTGGCCGACGCCTTCCTGGTCCGGATGCTGCTCGTGCCCGCCGTCATGATGATCGTCGGCGACCGGATGTGGTGGATGCCCAAGTGGTTCGGGCCGATCACGCCGAACCTTGACATCGAGGGCGAGTCCCTGCTCAAGAAGCTGGCCGACGAGCACGCCCGCGAGCGCGAGGCCGCGCCGGCCTAGCTCTCGGAGCCGATGGCGCGGGGGGACCTTGGCCACAGGTCCCCCCGCGGATCGACCCCGAGGATGGGACGGTGCGGAACCTGCCGAGAACGACCACCCACGACTGGTCCACCGTCGTCGACACGGCGCACCTCGCTGACGTGCGGGCGCGCGCGGCCGTGCTCGCTCCCGGCGGGGCCGCGCACCTGCTGCTCGAAGCCCTCGCGTACCCCGCCGAGGAGGCCGAGGAGCAGGACGGCGGCACCTGCGTCGTGAAGCTGCTCCCCGACGGCTCGATCCTTGTCGCGGACGACGGCCGCGGCACGGCGATCTTCGTCACCGACGGCGGACCCCTGCGCAAGCCCGTCATGTCCACGCGCGACGTGCGGTTCTTCGACGGTGCGGGTGCCACGCTGCTGCCCGACGCCCTTCCCCGGCGTGGGATGTCGGTCGTGGCGGCGCTCAGCTCGTGGTTGGAGCACACCAACCGCCGGCACGAGGGCGCGTGGACGCAGCGCTACGAGCACGGTGTGCCCGTCAGCGACCTCGTGCCCGTGCCGTCCGACGGCTCTACGGGGACCACCGTGCGCTTCCTGCCCGACCCCGCCCTCGTGGCGGGCGCGGAGGTGCCGGACGCCTCCGTCGTCGAGAGGTGGGCCCGCGCGTGGCCCGCGCTCGCGGTGCGCGTGCTCGACGAGCGGTAGTCAGTCCGTCGACCAGCCGAACCCGTCGGGGTCAACGAACGTCCCGACGTCACCGTGGATCGTCAGCCGGTGCGACCCGGTCCCCTCGGGCGGGACGCCCGCGTCCTTGGCGAGCGCGCGGCGGCCGTAGAGCGCCAGCTTGATCGAGCCGCTCGTCGAGAGCTCGACGTACTTGCGGCCGAAGCTCTTCGCCACGACGAGGCCGTGACCCACGTAGAACGCCTTGCTCGCCGCGACGTCGCCGGCACCGAGCAGCAGCACGATGCTCTCGATCGTCGTGGTGGCGGGACCGGTGTCCTTCTTCGCGGAGGTGGCGACCTTCCAGATCGCGCCGTCGGGCGCCTGGACCACCCCGCCGAAGCCCCAGAAGGACTTGGTGGCGGGCTTGAGCGACGTCGCACCGGCGTCGAGCGCGGCGTCCAGCAGCAGCCGGGCGTCGGCGGGCTGAGCCACGGTCACCGAGAGCGTGAAGCCGCGGAAGCCGGACGTCGACGGCTCGGCCATCCGGAACCGGAGCTGCGTGTCGAGGCCGAAGGCGGCCTTGTAGAACTGCGTGGCGGCCGAGGTGTCGGCCACGTCGAGGGTGAGGGAGTCGATGTTCGTCATGCCGACGACGCTAGGGACGCGGCCGCTGCCCGTGCTTCTCGGATCCTGCTCGATCCGCGCGCTCGGCCCGGGCGCGGATGCCCCGCAGCATGCCCCGGGTCATGACGAGGCTGACCCACTGGACGGTCTCGACGATCGTCCGCGCCCCGCGCGAGTAGTACCAGTAGCGCTCGCGCACGACGAGCCGCGACGTGTCCCGCCCCGGCCGGACGTGGAAGGACCACACGAACTCGTACGGCGGCTCCGGGCCGTCAGCCGGCACCGCCGCACGCAGCACGAGGTCGGTCGGCTCACGGACCGCGACGACGGTCAGCACCACGCCCTCCGCGAGGTCGACGACGTCGCCCACCTCGAGGACGGACCATCGCGGCTCGAGCCGGTCGGCACTGTGGATCCCGAGGCCGACGAGGTTCTCGAGCCAGTCGTAGGAGTAGAAGCCCCCGCGGCTGCGACCGAGCTGCACGAGCCACGCCCAGACCTGATCGGCGTCCGCGCGGACGGAGATCGCGCGCGTGGCCACCAGGTCGGGGGCCCGCCCGCCGCGGTCGCCCGCGAGGCCGGTCACGCGCTCGGCCGGCGTCGCGCCCCAGGCCAGCGCCCGACTCCGGCAGACGCGGTAGCCCTGGGCCGCCAGCAGCCCGAGCCCGGCCGCCACCAGCAGCCGCCCGCCTCTGCCCGCCGCGCTGGCCATCCCCCGAGTCTGTCCGCCGTCGACCCGCCCACGCCTGGGACGGAGGTCCCGCCCGTCCTGGGGTGCGAGGAGCTGGTCATCGCCGGGGGGTGGATCACGCACTGACGTGGACCGTGTCAGTGGCCGGTGCCACCGTGGACGTCATGGAGATCAAGCGGATGCAACCGGCCGGCCTCGTCCAGAGCCCGGCGTTCAGCCACGTCGCGATCGTCCCTGCGGGCGCCGCGACCATCTACGTCGGCGGCCAGAACGGCGTCGACGACACGGGCACGGTCGTCTCGGACGACGTCGCCGAGCAGTCCGTCCGCGCGGTCGAGAACGCGAGCATCGCGCTCGAGGCCGCGGGGGCGTCGCTCGCCGACGTCATCCAGTGGACCGTGCTCATCGCCGAGGAGGCGGACCTCCACGCGGCCTACGGCGCGATCGCGCCGCGGCTCGCCGGACCGGGGGCACCGCCGCTCGTGACGGCGGCGCGGGTCGCCGGGCTCGGGGTGCCGGGGGCGCTCATCGAGGTCAGCGTCATCGCGGCGGTGCTCCCGGACTGAGTCGCTCGGCAGGTCCCGTGTGCTCGTCGCCGAGCCGGGCGTCGCGCAGCCCGGAGCCGAGCGTGACGACGGCCGTGACCACGAGGCCGGCGCCGGCGATCGTCAGCGCCGTCCCGTACCCCGCCGCGTCGCCGAGAAGCCCACCCAGCGGCGCGGCCACGACGATCATCGCCCGGTTGATCGACCGCTTCGTCGCACTCATGCGTCCCTGCAGCCGATCGGGCGTCGCGGTCTGCTGGTAGGCCATCTCGTTGGCGTTCTCCGATCCCATGCACAACCCGAGCACCAGCTGCCCCGCGGCGAAGACCACCCACGCGGTCCCGCCGCCCCACGGACCACTGGTCGGCCCCTCCGGGAGGGCGAGGGGGGCGGCCGCCATCAGCACCCAGGCGAGCCCGGTACCGACGCGGGCGGTGATGATGACGCGCCCGGCACCCAGCCGCCGCCCGAGCCCGACGGCCATCGACGCGCCGACCAGCGCCCCGACGCCCGCGAGCGCGAGCGCCAGGCCGAGCGTCGCAGGGCTCAGGTGCAGGGTCCGCAGTGCGAACGGGGTCATCACGGCGCCGGCGACCGCCGAGCAGACGAACCACAGGTGCGTCGAGATCGCGAGCGGCCGCAGTGTGGCGTGGCGGTAGATCCAGCGCAGCCCCTCGCCGATCTCGCTCCCGATCCCGCGCGCCCGCAGCGCGGTGCGCGGGGCGCCCTCGTCGACCCTGACCGTCGCGATCAGGAGTGCCGAGACCAGGTAGCTCAGCGCGTCGACCAGCACCGCGACCGGGGCGCCGAGCCATGACACGAGCCCGCCGGCGAGCGCCGGACCGCTCGCCTGGGCGACCGCGTCCGACTGGTCGATCCGCGCGTGGGCCGGCCCGAGCAGCCGCGCGTGGACCAGGCGCGGCACGAACGACTGGAACGCGGCGTCTCCGACCACCCGGCACAGCCCGAAGACGAACATGATCCCGATCAGCCACGCGACGTTCAGGTGCCCGAGCACCGACAGGACAGGGACGGCAGCCAGCGCGACGGCGCTGAGCAGGTCCGTGGCGACCAGCAGGGGCCGCCGTCGCATCCTGTCGACGAGCACCCCGACGAGCAGCCCGAACAGCAGGTACGGCAGCCATCGGGCGGCGTTGACCAGGCCGACGTCGAACGCGTCGCCTGCGAGCACGTCGACGACCAGGACCTGGACGGCCAGGATCGTGACGTAGCTGCCGAACGCCGAGGTGGTCGACGCGGTCCACAGCCGCGTGAAGCCGCGCGCCCCACGCAGCGTCTCGGACGGGGTCGTCACCGCACGACGTCACCTTCGAGGACGGTCCGGAGCTGTTCGAGGTCGTGTGACACCGCAGCGATGTCGCGAGCGAAGTCGTCGTCGGTCATCGACGCCCCACGCCGCAGGGTCATGACGACGTCGCACTCGTCGTCCCCGTCGGCGATCGCCCGCATCGGCATGGAGACCGTCTCGCCGGACGGCGTCCAGACCTCGTGGTCGAGGATGCCGTGCTCGTTGCGCGGCACGAAGGCGAACCTCGCCCGCCCCTCGGGGGTCTCGACGAACCAGTCAACACCGTCCTGCACGAGCTGCCCACCCAGTCCCGAGGCCCACCGCGGCAGGTTCGCCGGCTCGACGACGAACGCGTAGACCTCCGCCGCCGGTCGGTCGATGTGCACGCTGAGGTTCCGCAGCTCCGCCATCGTGCGATCGTGCCATTTGTCCACGACAGCCCGCGCGCCCGACGACAGGATGACGCCATGGAGATCCAGCTCAGCATGCTCGGCGTGATCGTCGGCGACATGCCGGCGGCCCTGCGGTTCTACCGCCTGCTCGGGCTCGCCATCCCGGTCGAGGAGGACGCCAAGCCGTTCGTGCTGCACCGCATGGGCAGCGGCGTGACGATCTTCTTCGACACGGTCTTCGCTGCCCGCTACGACCCCGACCACTCCCGGCCGTCTCGCGGCTACGGCACGCTGCTCGAGTTCTACCTGGGCGACGACGCCGCGGTCGACGCGAAGTACGCCGAGCTCACCGGCCACGGCTACCGAGGACGCATGGCGCCCGAGCAGACGAGCGGCCCGTACGCCGCCATGGTCGACGACCCCGACGGGAACGTCGTCCTGCTCACCTCGGACGACGCGCTGCGCACCAGCGAGGAGAACTGACGTGACCAGCAGGTTCACCGAGCTCGGGGTCGACTGCGCCGACCCGGGCGCGCTCGCGGCGTTCTGGTGCGCGGTCCTGGGCTACGAGGTGATCGACGACGAGGACGAGGGCTTCGTCTCGATCGGACTGCCTCCCGTGCCGGGCGCCCGCGGCCCGGTGCCGCCGACGATCCTGTTCGCGCGCGTGCCCGAGGGCAAGGTCGTCAAGAACAGGCTGCACCTGGACGTGAACCCGAGCGACCGGGAGCAGGCCGCCGAGGTCGACCGGCTGCTCGGCCTCGGCGCACGCCACGTCGACGTCGGTCAGGGCGAGGTCAGCTGGGTCGTCATGGCCGATCCCGAGGGGAACGAGTTCTGCGTCCTGGCGAGCTGCCGCCCGTGAGGTCGTCGCTCCGTCACGAGACCTTTCCCCGAAGCAGCCGTCGCCAGTACACCTGCGGCTCCACGTAACGGTCGAAGACCAGCAGGCTGCGGCGCGGGCGGGCCAGGTCGGGCACGCGCATCGTCGGCTCGGGTCGGCCGTCACGGTCGAACTCGGCGAGCAGCAGCTCGCGCCGCGAGGTCGTGACCGGTGCGATCGAGTACCCGTCGTAGGTCCGCATCGTCGCGCCCGTCCGACGCGCCGCGATGTTGTGGGCGACGACCGGCACCTGCTTGCGCAGCGCGCCGCCCGACGGCAGCGCGTCGACCGTGGCGACGTCGCCCAGCCCCCACACCGTCGGGTGGTCGACGTGCTGGAGCGTGCGCGGGTCGACCGCGAGGAACCCCTCGCTCGTCGGCGACGCGAGCCCGCTGCCCGCGACCCACCCCGGCGCGCGGTGCGGGGGTGCCAGGTACAGCGCGTCGTAGCGCAGCTCGTCCGGTCCAGCCGGCGTCCGGATCCGGAGGGTCGACGAGGCGGCGTCGACGGACTCGAGCACGGCGCCGGTGCGGACCCGGATGCCGTAGCCCGCGGCGATCGCCCGCAGGTCGTGGTCGGACCGCTCGAGGTCGACGAGGCGGTCGCTCTCGACGACCAGCTCGATCGTGATCGCGTCCAGGAGGCCCTTCGCCCGCCAGTGGTCGGCGGCGAGGAACAGCGGCTTGAGCCCGACGGGGGCGCACGGCACGTGGCGGTCCGAGATCGCGAACACCGCCGTGCCTGCGACCAGGCCGGAGAGCATCGTCCAGGTGTCGACCGCCGGCTCGGGCACGTAGCTCGTCGACGCGCGGACCGTGCTCACCGCCGCCTGCGCACCGGGGATCGCGTCCCAGTCCACCTGCGAGCCGGGGCACACGACGAGGTCGGTGAAGGTCAGCTCGGTGCCGGTCGCGAGCTGCACGGCCGAGCGCTCCGGATCGATCCCGGAGACCGCGTCGCGGTACCACCGCACCCCGGGCGGGATCACGTCCGCCTGCGGCCGACGCAGGTCCTCGAGCGTCGCCATGCCGCCGGCGACGTAGGAGAGCATCGGCCGGTACTCGTGCACGGCCTTCGGCTCGATCACCGCGACGTCCCGGCAGCCGTCCCTGCGCAGCTTCGCCGCGAGGGAGATGCCGGCGTTGCCGCCGCCGACGATGAGGACGTCGTGGTGCAGAGGACCGTTCATGGTCGGACCAGCTCCGGGGGTCGGGGCCAGTCACGGTATGTCGGGGCGGGTCGCGGCGCGCGGTGAGCAGAGCCGGTCCCCCGGCACGGGGGGACTCGATCTCCCTCGCAGGTGGGTGGTCCGCCCGCTCGGCCACCGGCCATGATCGTGGCCATGAGCCGCACAGACGCCCTTCAGAGCAGCAGCGAGCGCCGCGACGCCTGGGTCCCGTCCGCGGTGATGGCCACGCTTCTCGGCCTGCTGATCTTCACCTCGCCGATCGTGCTGCCTGACAACGCCGATGCCGCGTCGCGGCTCGAGGCCGCCGGCTGGTGGGACGACGGCTCGCTGCTCAAGCTCATCGCCGCGGTGACCGGCCTGAGCTGCGTCGCTGCCGTGCTCATCGCCCGCCGTCAACCGGTGACCGCGACGATCCTCGCGCTCTGGCCGTTCGTCGCGATCCCGCTGCTCGGGACGTTCGTCTGGGGCTGGTGGCTCGCGCTGCTCATGATCACCTGCCTCGTCGTGCAGGACTCCTGGGTGCGCGCCGTGGTGCCGGGCGTCGCGACGCTGGCCACGGCCTGGCTCTACGCGTTCAGCGGGACGCCGGCGGTCCTCCCCATCGGACTCGTCAACGCCGGCGACTGGGACGGCGGGCGCAGCGTGGAGGCCGCGGTGACCTACACCGTCGCGGTCGTCCTCGTGGTCGGCGTCGCCGTCGTGGTCCGGCTCGTCCGCAGGTCGGCGCTGCGGAGCGTGCGAGCGGACGCGACCGAGCGGCGAGCGCTGGAGGTCGAGTCCGTGGCCGTCGAGCGCGCACGCCTCGCACGGGACCTGCACGACGTCGTCGCCCACCACGTCTCGCTCGTGGCCGTGCGCGCCGAGTCGGCGCCCTACTCGCACCCGGAGATCGGCGACGACGCGCGGCGCGTGCTCGGCGACATCGCCGGCGACGCGCGTGCCGCGCTCGACGAGCTGCGGCAGGTCCTCACCGTCCTGCAACGGACGGACGGCGCGGCGCGAGCACCGCAGCCGACAGCGTGCGACATCGCAGAGCTCGTCGCCCAGGCCGAGGCAGCCGGGCAGCGCGTGACGTTCTCGGGAGACTGCGGCGACGTGCCCGATGCCCAGGGCTACGTCCTGTACCGCGCCGCTCAGGAAGCGCTCACCAACGCCCGCCGCCACGCCCCCAGCGCCCTCACCGAGGTGGTCGTCTCGACCGTCGCCGACGTCGTCGGCCTGCGCGTCACCAACGCGGCCGAGCACGCCGGAGAGATCCTGCCCGGCCGCGGCCTCCTCGGGATGCGGGAGCGCGTCGAGGCGCTCGGGGGAGCCACGAGCGCGGGGATCGAGGACGGCTCGTTCGTCCTGGTCGTCACGCTGCCGATCCCGGCGGACCGCACGACGTCCGGTCGGGTCGACGAGGACGCGGCGGACGCCGCGTGACCCGGGTCGTCATCGCCGACGACCAGCCGGTGGTGCTGCACGGCTTCGCCTCGATCATCGGCTCCGCACCCGACGTCGACGTCGTCGGCACCGCACGCGACGGCAGGGAGCTGCTCGGGCTCGTCGCGCGCACGTCACCGGACGTGGCTGTCGTCGACATCCGCATGCCGGTGCTCGACGGCATCGCCGCGACCGCTCGCATCGCCACCGACCACCCGGCGACCCGGATCCTGATCCTCACGACGTTCGACCTCGACGAGTACGTGTACGACGCACTCCGGGCCGGCGCGAGCGGCTTCCTGCTCAAGGACGTCACCGCCGAGCGACTCATCGAGGGCGTCCGGCTCGTCGCCGACGGCTCGATGCTCCTGGGTGCCCAGGTCACGCGCCGACTCGTCGACGACTTCGCGGCGCGCCGGGCGCCCGCCCGATCGCACCCCGCACTGGACACCCTGACGCCACGGGAGGGTGAGGTCCTGCTCGCTGTCGCGCGCGGGCTCTCCAACGCCGAGATCGCCGACGCGCTGTTCATCGGCGAGCAGACCGTGAAGTCTCACGTCTCGGAGGTCCTGCGCAAGCTCGGCTGCCGCGACCGCGTCCAGCTGGTCATCGCGGCCTACGACAGCGGGCTGGTGCGCTGAGACTCGGGCTCACTCCCAGACGAAGGCCGGCCGCAGCTCGGCCGGGCTCCCGGGGCCGGCGAACTGCACCGCGATCTCCTCGGCCCGCTCTCGCGTGGCGACGTCGATGAGGAAGAACCCGGCCAGCTGCTCCTGCACCTCGGCGAACGGCCCCTCGCTCGCGCTCGCGCCGCCCTTGCGCCACCGGAAGATCGTGGACTCCCGGGGCGCGGCCAGGGCCTCGGCCGTCACGAGCTCGCCCGACGCGGAGATCTCCGTGAGCAGCGCCTCGAACTCCTTGTCCATCGCCGCGAGGTCGTCGGTGGCCACCGCTCGGCCCTCGGCGGTCAGCGGTGTCGTCGGGTGGCCCCAGGGCTGGGGGTCGGCGTGGATGAGGATCACGTACTTCATCGCGGGGCTCCTTGGTCGAGGGTGGTGACGTCCCTATGACGAAGTCGACCACGAGAGATCGACACGGTGGGGCTACTTCTTCCGCACGGGGTAGCGCAGGTGCGTGACGCCGACTCCCTGGGTCACCGTCGGGTCGCCGAGGACGGCGGGCGTGCCGACGAGGTGGTCGAAGAGGCGGACCCCGGAACCCAGCAGGACGGCGGCGACGTCGATGCTGAGCTCGTCGAGAAGCCCCGCGTTCAACAGCTGCTGGATAGTGTCCGCGCCGTGCACCCCGACGTCCTTCCCGCCCGCGGCGGCCTTGGCCTGCTCGACGGCGTTCGCGATGCCGTCCGTGACGAAGTGGACAGTCGAGCCGGGCCGCGGCCACCCGGCAGGCACCTCGTGGGTGACGACGAAGGCGGGTCCCCACGCGTGGTTCCCGCCCCAGCCCTGCGCGACCTCGAACGTGCGGCGGCCGGTGAGCACGGCACCCAGCCGGGAGGTCAGGTCGCGGAAGTGCTGGGCGCTCGGTGCGGACATGCTGAACGTCATCGAGTCCGACCCACCGGTCTCGATGACGACGTCGCCCGAGCCGGAGTACCAGTCGAACACCTCGCCCACGCCGTCGTCGGGGTCCGCGACGAACCCGTCCAGCGACATCGACATGATCGCGACGACCTTGCTCATCGGACTCTCCTCGCACCCGGGCGGTCTGGGCGACCGCCGCCTGTGTCTCCTACGAGCAGAATCGCGCGGATCGGACACATCGGCAGCCCCAGCGGAGCCGGAGCCGCCGATCCCTCGGGCTAGGGTCGAATCCCATGAACGAGCCCCGCCCCTGGCAGCGCGAGGCCGACCGCCTCGGCAACGTCGACCCGTCCGACCCGACCGGTTGGTTCGAGACCCTGTGGGCGTCGGCCACGGACGGCCAGGTCACCACGCCGTGGGACCACGACAACCCGCACCCGACCCTCGCCGCGTGGGCGCCCGACGACCGTCTCGGGTCCGCGGTCGTCGTCGGCTGCGGCCTCGGCGCCGATGCCGAGCACCTGTCCCGGCTCGGCTACCGGACGACGGCGTTCGACGTCTCCGCCTCGGCGGTCGCGGCGGCCCGCGCACGCCACCCCGGGTCCTCCGTCACCTACGCCGTCGGGGACCTGCTCGACCTCCCGCACGAGTGGCGAGGCGGCTTCGACCTGGTCGTCGAGATCTACACGGTCCAGGCCGTCAACCGCAGCGTCCGCAGCGAGCTCACCGCAGGAGTCCGCTCGTTGGTCGCGCCGGGTGGCACCCTGCTGGTGATCCAGGCCGTCGCCGACGAGCCCGACGAGGACGGGCCGCCCTGGCCGCTGACCCGGTCCGAGATCGAGGCGTTCGGCACGGAGGGGCTGGAGTCGGTCTCGATCGACGAGCTCGCCGTCTCGGGACCGCGCGGGCGCTCCCGCACGTGGCGCGCGGAGTTCCGCAGACCGTCGTGACACGCGCACCGTGCTCGACGCGCGATCCGCGGGCACGTCGCCTACGGTCGGGCGGGTGATCACGCCGCCGAACGCTTCCTCCGACGCGCGCTCGACCCTCGACGGCGGGCTGCGGGCCTCGCGCCCGCCCGCCAACTTCGTGCCGGCGCGCCGCTGGGTGGTCGACTCGGTCAGCGAGCTCGCCGGGCTCCGTCACGCGCTGCGGACCGAGATCAACACGCGCGCGCACGCCTCTGCCGACCGCGACCTGGACCGCGTGGCGCAGGACCTGGTGCTCGTCGCCTCCGAGCTCGCGACGAACGCGATCAAGCACGGACGGCCGCCGACGATCGTCCAGCTCTTCCAGGACGGCACGAGCTTCCTGCTCACCGTCGCCGACCACGACCTGGGCAGCGAGCCCCGCATCGCGGGTGACCGTCCGCCGGGTGAGGGCGGCTTCGGGCTGCAGATCGCGCGCCGCCTCTCGCGCGACGTCGGCTGGTACCGGACCGACACCGTCAAGGTCATCTGGGCCGAGATCCGCGCGTAGCGCCACCAGGCAATTCACGTGCGTCCACCCGGCACGCGGGTGTCTGATCGCTGACGTGGCGATCGAGCTGAGGACACCGGACGTCGGCGAGCTCGCGGGCGTCGTCACCGCCCTGCGGGCGTGGCAGCACGACGCGTCCCCGATGCAGCTGCACCCCGGTGACCTGGGCTGGCACTGGCGGTGGGGCGCGGAGGCGGTCGCGGCAGCGGTGCGGACCTGGAGCCGCGACGGACAGCTGCTCGCGATCGGCTTCCTCGACGGCCCGGACGTCCTGCGCGCGACCGTCGCTCCCCCGGCCTGGCGCGACGACACGCTGGCGCACCGCGTGGTCGCAGACCTCGGCGACCCGTCCCGGGGCGTCCTGCCGGCGGGCAAGGTCGCCGTCGAGGCGCCGAACGGCAGCCGGGTGCAGGACCTGCTCACCGAGCTCGGCTGGGGCGCCGGCGAGTCCTGGACGCCCCTCTCACGGGACCTCGCCAAGCCGGTCGAGGCGACGCCGCTCCGGCTCGAGGTCGTGACCGCGGACCGCCCGGACGCGTTCACCGCCGTCCACCGCTCGGCGTGGGACAGCCCGCGGTTCACCGACGACCTGTGGCGCGAGATGGCGTCCGGTCTGCCGTTCGCGGACGCACGGTGCCTGCTCGCCCGCGACGCCCGCGGCGTGGCCGTCGCCGGCGTGACGGTGTGGTCAGCGGGAGAGGGGAAGCCGGGGCTGCTCGAACCGATGGGCGTCCATGCCGACCACCGCGGTCGCGGCCACGGGCGGTCGATCTGCGTCGCCGCGGCGGCCGAGCTCAGACGGATGGGGGCGTCGAGCGCGCTCGTCTGCACCGAGACCGCACGCACGGCAGCCGTCGCCACCTACCGGTCGGCGGGGTTCCGGGCGCTCCCGGAGCGGCAGGACCGATCGCGCGACGCCTGACTCCGGGGTCGTCGATCACCCGTAGTCGCGGCGGTAGCGCGCGTTGACGTGCCGGACCAGGGACTCGCGCTCCTCCTCGACCGGGACGCCGTGCTTGTGCGCCAGCGCGGCCAGGAGGACGTCGCAGATGGCGTCGTACCCGGCGGCCAGCGACGGACGGGTCGTCGCGACCCAGCGCTGCTCGGCCGCGTACCGGACGTACTCGCCCATCGCGGCCTCCTCGGTCCGGACGAGGCTTCCGTCGCAGACCAGCGGGCTGCCGTCCGGGCTCGTGATCCCGGGTCCCGGCAGCGCGGCCCGGCGCTCGGGCGCAGCCGCGGGCTGGGGCATCCGAGGCTCGGGCGCTGCCGCCGGTGCCGGGGCGGCCCGGGGTGCCTGCGGCGCCCGCTGCTCGGGCACCGTGGTGTCGAGCCTCCGTAGCTGCTCGTTCAGGGTCTCGAGCCGCGCGGTGTAGGTCTCGATCACGGAGAGCTGCACGTCGAGCGGCACCTCGGCCTCACCACCGAAGAAGTCCTGCTGGTAGGACTCCTGGGCGCGCAGCAGTCGCTGCGACAGCCGCCCGATCTCGTCGTTCAGCTTGGCGGCGTCGCCTGCCGCGGGTGGGCGCGCTACCGCCGGGAATGCGTCGTCCAACGCGTGTGCCATGGCTACCGTCCTTGGTCGCTCTCGCCTCGCCACTGCATCGACGCCTCGGGCGGCCAACCTGAGCACCAGACCGGGTGCAATCCGACGGGTCCGCCTCAGCGGGTCCGGTATCGCGCGTAGATGAGTCCGCTGACGAAGGACCGCTGCTCGACGAGCTCGAGGTCCAGGCGCACGCCGTCGGGGAAGAACCGCTTGCCCCCGCCGACGACGCTCGTCGTGATGAACAGGTGGTACTCGTCGACGAGGCCGGCCCTGATCGCCTGGGCCGCGAGGTTCGGGCCGTCGACGGTGAGGTCCCGGTCGGACGCGGCCTTCAGCCGGCGGACCTCGTCCGGGTCGAACGCCCGCTCGATCCGGGTCCGGGCGCTGGTGACCTGCTCGAGCGTCGTGGAGTAGACGACCTTCTCGGCGGCCTGCCAGTCGCGGGCGTACTGCACGATGTGCGGCGGCGCGTCGGGCAGGGAGTGCGCGGTCTCCCAGAACACCATCGTCTCGTACATGCGCCGGCCGTACAGGTACGTGCCGACGGAGCGGAAGACGTCGCCGACGAAGGTGTGCACCTCCTGGTCGTCGGCCCCGGTGCCGAGGTCGCCCTGCGCGGCCTCCGCGTAGCCGTCGAGCGACGTGATCATGGAGTAGACGAGCTTGCCCATCGCTTCCTCCGAGAGGTCAGTCCCGGCTCGGGCTGAGCCGGGGGTCCACGGGGTCGCGGCCGTCGCGCAGCGCGTCGAGGTAGGCCCGGTCCTGCTCGATCCGTGCGCGGATCTCGTCGGCCCGGGCGACGGACCCGTGCCCGGGGACGACGACGTCCGCGTCGGCCGCCGCATCCTCGAGCAGCCGCAGCGCGGCGAGGTAGTCGTCGATCGGGTCGGTGGCGAACGGGTTGAGGAGCGGGACGAGGACGTCGGAGAGCATGTCGCCCGCGACGAGCACGCCGCGCTCCTCGACCAGGAGGGCCGCGTGACCGGGTGCGTGTGCCCGGTGCTCGACGATCCGGACGCCGGGCCCGTCCCAGGGCACGCGGTCGGTCCCGGGGGCCAGGCCGACGACGCGTCCGAACAGGTCGCCGAGGGGAACCTGCTCGACGAGGTCCGACGGGATCATCCCGGCGACGAACGCCTCCCAGCCCGGGTCCGCCAGCCGCGCCTGGATGGCTGCCGCGCAGCCGGCCGTGCCGTACCGGGGCGCGCCGCCGAACCCCGCGTGCCACAGCAGGTGGTCCCAGTGCGGGTGCGTCGAGAAGCCCGCCGTCACGGTGCTCCCCTGCTCACGCAGGTCGCTCGCGATCCCGGCCAGCTCGTCGTCGAGCACCCCGGGGTCGACGAGCAGGACACCGGCCGCGCCCTGCACGACCACGGCGTTGCTCTGCATGAACCGGCTCTCGTGGACGAGCACGCCCGGGGCGACCTCCCGCAGCATCAGCGGACTCCTCGCTCGTCGAGCACGTCGAGGGACGCGTTCATCGCGTCCAGGAGGCGACCCATGTCCCCTCGTCCCGATAGTGGTTGCACCTTACTCGCGCGGCTCGTCGAGGCGGGGATCCTCACCCGCGGCACCGGCACCCGTGGGCGCACGAGGGACCCGGCCCGCTCGAGCGGCTGGATGCCGCCTACGCCGCAGCCCAGGAGCCTCGGCAGCCGTAGGCGTGTCCTGATTGCGTAGAAAGTACGGAGGTGGGCGCTCCCGCTGCCGAGGATGCTGGCAGGACGCACGTCGACAGGGGGCACCATGACACGGCACGAGCAGCTCACGATCTCCGCGCCGCCGCGGGAGGCAGAGGCGTCCACGACCGAGCACGCGGAAGCGCGGCACCCGCACCCGGCACCCCTCGCCGGGCTGACCGTCGGGCACGCCGACGACCCCGCCGAGGTCGCCGCCGAGACGCGGGCGACCTCGGTCCTGTCGCGACTGCGACGATTCGGTGGCGCCCCGAGGTCCGGCGGCGCGCGGCCCTCCGCAGCCCCGGCCGAGGTCGGCCGCTCGGGCGGTGCCGTCGAGGCGGGACGGGGCCACCAGATCTCCAGCCGGCTCGGTCGCGGCGCACCGCTCTCCGAGGCCGTCCGGCAGCGGATGGAGGCGGGTTTCGGGACCTCCCTGGGCCACGTGCGAGTCCACGACGACCCGTCGGCCGCACAGCACAGCTCGGCGCTCGGAGCGAAGGCCTTCACCGTCGGGAACGACGTGTTCCTGGGTGCCGGCGTGGACCCGGGCGACGCGCACGGCGAGCACGTGCTCGCGCACGAGATCGCCCACGTCCTCGACGAGGGCGGGGCGCGGGCCACGGCGGTCCGGCGCGCTCCTGAGGACGGTGACGACGCCGACGGCGGTGCACCGGCCGAGCTCACCGCGGCCGAGATCGTCGCGGCCGCCGCCGGAGGTGGCGGCGGCCGGAACTTCGGCATCGGGTCCGCGACGCGCGCGCGCTCCGACGAGGCCGGCCTGCTGTGGACCGGCCTCGCCGCCTCGCCGGGCGGCAACCAGTGGGTGAGCGCCGACGGGCAGAAGCGGTATCGTCCGCCGACGCTCAAACCCAGCCACCCCGACGGCCCGACCACGCAGGCCAACTTCGAGTCGGGCCCGCCGGCCAAGCGACCGCACAAGGACCTGTGGGCCTCCAACGCCCACCTCACGATCACGGACTAGGGGCCATGAGAGCTGCACTGCGCGAGACCTACAGCCTCGACGACGACGTCGAGATCGACGCCTACACCCCCGCCGACCCGACGAACGACGGGGTCCGCGTGCGGCTGATGATCGGGCCCGCCGACGGCCCCGGCGAGGAGTCCTTCGACGTCCTCGTCTGCACCCCGGCATGGCTGAGCGACTCGGTCGCCGAGCACGGACCGCAGCTCGGTCGCCACCTGCTGGTCGTCGAGACCCTCGACCTGGCCGGCGCGGTCGCCTTCCTGCGCGAGCACGTCGAGTCGCTCGAGGCGCCGGACTGGCACGGGCTCGCGGCCCAGCTCGCGCGCGTCGGCCACTGGGAGTTCGAGGACTACACCCCGTAGCCCGGGACGCCCGATCGGTAGCATGCGGGCATGCCCATCAAGCTCGAGAACGTCGGCATCGCGGTCCGCGACCTCGAGGCGGCGATCGCGTTCTTCACCGACCTCGGCCTCACGGTCGTCGGCCGGGACACGGTCAGCGGGGAGTGGACCGACACGGCCGTCGGGCTCGACGGCAACCACGCCAAGATCGCGATGCTCCGCACGCCCGACGGCCACGGTCAGCTCGAGCTCTTCGAGTACCTCCATCCCGAGGCGATCGAGACCGAGCCCACGCTGCCGAACGAGATCGGCATGCACCGCGTCGCGTTCTCGGTCGACGACATCGACGCCGCCCTCGAGATCGCCGCCAGGCACGGGTGCTACCCGCTGCGCGGCGTGGCGACCTACCAGGACGTCTACAAGCTCACCTACCTGCGCGGCCCCAGCGGGATCCTGGTGATGCTCGCCGAGGCACTGACGAACGGCTGAGTGCGGACATGGATGCACGGGCGCTGCACACCACGTTCGCGGACCTGACGACCGCCCACGTCGCCGACGCGTGCCTGCGGCTCGCCGTCCCGGTCCGGTGCGCGCCGGCGGCGGTCCGACCCCTGTGGCGTGGCGTGCACGTCGTCGGTCACGCGCGCCCGGCTCGGCACGTCGGCAGCGTCGACGTGTTCCTCGAGGCGCTCGAGCTGGCCGCACCGGGAGACGTCCTCGTGGTGGACAACGACGGCCGCACCGACGAGGCCTGCGTCGGCGACCTGGTCGCGCTCGAGGTCGCGAACGCCGGCCTCGCGGGGATCGTCATCTGGGGCCTGCACCGCGACACCGCGCAGCTGCGCGCGATCGACGTGCCGATCTTGAGCCTGGGCGCCTACCCCAACGGCCCGGAGCGGCTCGACGCCCAGCCTCCCGACGCGCTCACCCGGGCGTCGTGCGGGGCGCACGTCGTGACGGCCGACGACGTCGTGCTGGCCGACGACGACGGCGTCGTGTTCCTGCCGACCGACCGGGCGGCGCAGATCGCCGAGGTGGCCGTCCGCATCCGCGACACCGAACGGCGCCAGGCCGCCCGCATGCAGCTCGGCACCAGCCTGCGCGAGCAGACCGCCTTCGCCGACTACCTCGCCGTGCGGGATCGCGACGGCGTCACCTTCCGCCAGCACCTGCGCTCGCTCGACGCCGCGATCGAGGAGTGACGGTCAGCCGCTCGGCTACCAGGCCGCCGGGGCCGTGACGAACACGTCGAACACGTCCGGGTGGTGCGCGTGCACGAGCACCATGAACACGACGAGGTCGAACAGCAGGTGGACCGTCACGACGTAGGTCAGGGACGCGGTCCTGCGGAAGATCCACCCCTGCACGAGCGCGAACGGGACGGTCAGGAGCGGCCCCCACTCCCGGTACCCGAGCTCCCACAGGAACGAGACGAAGACGACGGCCTGCAGCACGTTCGCCAGGGCGAACGGGAAGTGCGCCCGCAGCAGCGCGAGCACGGTGCACACGAAGAACAGCTCGTCCCAGATCCCCACCGCGTTGACGCCGACGAACAGCCGCGCGACCTCCTGCGACGAGTCGACCGTGGGCCAGTTCTCGTAGGCGCCGGACCCGAGGAAGTACCAGGGCAGGAGCAGGTAGGCCAGCACGACGACGACCAGCAGGTAGACCACCTGGGTGCGGCTCCACCGCCGTCCGGTGCGCAGCGGGAAACGGATGACGTCCTGCCGCAGGACGAACCGCGACAGCACGTACGGCACGAGCACCGCACCGGCGAGCGCGACCGTGAAGCGGAGCATCCCCGCGTCGGAGAGATCCGCCTTGAGCGAGATCGTCGTGATGACGGCCATGCCCAGGCCGACGAGGGCCAGCTCCCGGCCCAGCGCACGGTCCACCGCGAACCCGAGGGCCACGCCGAGGACCAGGGGCAGGTAGCCGGCCGGGCGCACGTGCACCGCGAAGAGCAGGATCGCCGACCCGCAGACCAGCGCGGCGGCCAGCACGCGCGCCGCCTCGCGGGGCGTCGCCGTGAGCGTGGGCGACGGGGCTCGGGTGCGTGGGCCGGCCGGGAGAGTGTCCACGGGATGCAGTCTGCGGACGAAGGGAGCGGCGCGCGACCGCTGGCGGGCGCGTCGCCTAGGCGCGCGTGAACCGGGCGAGCTCCGCGCCGCCCTGGTCGAGCAGCACGAGAGTCTCGCCGTCGAACCCGGCGCGGAATGCGTCTGCCAGGGCGTACGGGACGGGTGCACCGTCGCACGCCGCCGCCGTGGTTGGACTGGTGGTCGCCAGGAACCGCCCGTGCTGCTCCAGCGCCCAGGCGCCATGACCACCGTTGCATCCGTCGGAGGCGGAGTAGCGGCCCGTGGCCTCGAACGTGACGCCCGGCTCTGTCTCGACGACGAGCCCTTCGGGTACCCAGGCTCCGACGATGGACTCCGGGGTGGCCGGCGACAGCTCTGCAGCGAGGGGGGCCGGCTCGTCGAACCGGGCCAGATCGGACGGCGCAGGGGTCGGGGCCGTGACGAGCTTGCCGGACATGTCGTCGTAGTGACCGGGGTCCCCGTCCACGGTCAGAGAGGCCACGACAGCGCCCGCCGCGTCGAGCAGCTGTGCCCCGTCGGCGGTCAGCTCGAACCGGGCGGCGTCGTCGAGCCACGCGACCTCGGGCCGGCGGCCGCTGCACGCCGACGACCAGCCATAGGTCGCCGCGATGAACCGCGTGTCGGTGGCGCCCCACTCACCGAAGATCCCCCCGCAGGGACGCAGCACCGTCAGGTCACGGACGTCGAGGCGCAACCAGGTGTCGTCATCCTCGCCCTCCGCGTCCGAGACGCGCCACAGGCCCACGAGGGCGGCAGGACTGGCAACGGCCGCCGTGGTCTCGACGGGCGCTCCCGGCTTCTCGGGCCCTGCGCATCCCGCGAGCGCGGCCGCGATCGCCACCACAACGACAGCCACGCGATGTGCACGCATGCCGCCCACCCCCTCGACTGGTCTGTGTGCTGAGCGCGCGCCGTCTTGCACGCCTCGGTCGACCACAGCTCCTCACCGCACGCGCAGCACCTGGCCGAGCGACTCGCGCCGACGGGACGTGGACTCGACGGCGACGACGACCAACACCGTCGCCGCCAGCAGCACGGCCGGCATGAGCGCCCACCACGGCACCGCCACGGCGGGGTTCCCCGACTGCCCGGTGACCAGGCGCAGCGCCAGCGGGGCCACGATCGCACCGGCCAGCACGACGCCGAGCACCGTGCCCCCCAGGGCCGCGACCAGCGTCGGCGGCACCAGCTCACCCACCGCGACCCGCGCCGCGTCGTGTCGACGCAGGCCCAGCACGCGAGCCGTCGCGAGCGACCGGCCGCGACCGGGTGCCGAGGCGGCGGCGTCCAGCACGACGACGAGCACCGCGAGCCCGGCGCACGCCGCGGCGACCAGGGCGACGAGCATCAGCAGGCCGGAGACCAGCGGGTCCGATCGATGGTCGGCGAGCCACTGAGTACGGGCCAGCACGAGCCCACCGGACTCCGCGCTGGCGGTCCGCGCGGCCGCCGCGGCACCGGGTCCCACCACCCACACGGTGTTCGGGTCGGCCACCGCCTGCCCGGCACGAGGCGGCGTGCCGCCCGTCCTCCGGGCCCGTTCCGTGGCGACTGCGGTGACCACCGCGGCGAGCGCGGCGCGGTCCACGACGACGGTCGCTCCCGCGGGCGCGCCGTCGGGCGTCGCCGCCGGGAGGGCAGGGACGGTGCCCACGGGATCGAGGTCGATCGTCACGTCCCCCCAGCGCAGGGAGGGACGACTGCCCAGCAGGTCTGCGGCCACGAGTGCGGGCAGCCGACCGGGTGCCGCGCCCGTGGTCGCGGCCTGCGAGGCGTCGGACAGGACGGCGAGCTCCGGCGCGGCGCCGAACGGCGTCCGGCTCAGCAGCGTCTCGTAGGTCGCGGGGTCCACGGCGAGCACGCGCACCTCGTCGACGCCGGGCACCCCGAAGAGCTGGCTGCGCGCCTGGACCCGGCCGGCGGCCGCCGCCTCGACGCCGTCGGCCCCGGCCACCGTCTTCGCGAGGACCTGCAGGGACGGGTCGGGCGTCGTCGTCCGCACGAGTGCGTCCGCCCCGACGGCATCCCACGAGCCCGCCGACTGCCCCGCCCGCGCCGTGCCCGCGAGCGCGCCGCACAGCACGGCCAGGGACGCGACCACGACGAGCGCGACGAAGGGCAGCGCAGCGCTCGTGGACCGCGCCCGGGCCACGGCCAGCAGCGGGCCGGCCCGGCGGGACCCCCGGGCGACGCGCAGCACGCCCCCGAGCAGCGGCGGGACGGCTCGCCACAGCACGAGCGCCCCCGCCGCCGCGACGAGCACCGGCGCAGCGGCGAGCACCAGGTCCGCGGGGCCGGACGCCGACACGGCGCCCCGCCTGCGCAGGGCGGCCAACGCCGCGACCGCGAGCACGAGGAGCGCGATCTCGAACGCCGCCCGTCGCACGGTGCGGACGCGCCGCGCGAGCCGACGCTGGTGCCGATCGGTCGAGACCCGTCGCGCCTCGCTCCGTGCGGCGGTCCACGCGGCGAACGAGGGCGGTGCGAGCACGCCGACGACGGCCACGAGCCCGACCCAGACCCAGGTCACGGGGCCGGGCGCCGCGAGGAGCCCGACCATCACGCCCACGGCAGCCCCCAGGCCGACGACCACCGCCGACTCGGCAGCGGCCCGCCCGGCGATGCCGGCGAGGGTGGCGCCGCGAGCACGGACCGTGCGCAGCGCCTCGGACCGGCGGCGTGCGAGCAGGTCCGCTGCGACCAGGAGCACCAGCAGGGCGCCACCAGCCAGCCCGGCGAGCAGCACGGTGGCCTGCGACCACGTGGCCGCGACGCGCTCCCCGGCCTGGGTGAGCAGGGCGTCGAGCTGCGTGGTGACCCGCGGTGCGGGTCCGGGGGCGTGCAGCACGTCGGGCGACGCCTCGAGCGCCGCGAGCTGCCGGACCAGCGCCGCGGAGTGCTCGTGGTCGAGCGCCTGCGCATCCACGGGGAAGCGGAAGGTGCGGGTGACGCCGTCCGCCTCGAGCGCGGCGCGGGCCGCGGGCAGCGACGCCGCGGACAGCAGTCCCGCCACCAGGGTCGTCGGCGCGGTGCTCGGGCCGCCGACCGTCGGCCGCAGCACCTCCGGCCGCGCCGCCCACACCGGGTCGTGCGGGTCCAGCGCCTCGAAGACCCCGGTGACCAGGACCGGCACGACCGAGCGGTCGGGCTTGATGGTCTGCACCGCGTCGCCGGCGCTCACACCCAGGGACTGCGCCACGGCCTCGGACAGCCCGAGCTGCACGGCGCCGTCGTCCCCGGGCCGGCCCGGCGCGGCACCCGAGACCCAGCGGACGGCGGGCTCGTGGCCGGCCCACAGGTAGGTCATCCACAGGACGCCTCCGGCGGGCAGCCGCGCGGTGCTGATCCCGAGCTCGGTGCTGCTCGCGGCGGCGGTCGGCGGCCCGAGCACGGGCCGCAGCGACCGAGGCATCGCGGCGACCATCGCGCGCGCGGCGTCGTCGACGCTCGACGTCGTGTCCGTCGCGTCGGCGGTCGCGTCGGAGTTGCCGGGGCCGTAGGTGGAGGTGACGACCAGGTCGGCCGGGGGGTCCGCCAGCGCGACGGCCGTCCGGACCGCGGTGTCGGCCCGTTCGCCGAGGCGCGTCGGCACCGCGACCGTGATCCCCACGGTGAGTGCGACGACGAGCATCGTCACGAGCAGCGGCCACAGGTCGGCGCGGGCCGCGCGCCAGCCGGTCGTCACGTCGCGTCCATCCGCAGTCGGGCCATCGTCGCCCGGCGCACGGCTCGGGCAGCGAGCGGGACGATGACGGCGGCGCAGCCGAGCAGCAGGGCGAAGACCGTCGCCACCAGGGCTGGCCACGGCCAGACCGCGACGGCTGCGGGAACGGGCGGGAGCCCTTCGGCGGAGATCGCCAGCAGGGGGCCGACGGCCCAGCAGGCGAGAGCGCCCAGGAGGGCGCCCGCGAGGATCGGCACCCCGGTGAGGACGCCCTGCTCGGCGAGCACCGCCGTGCGAACGGTCCGCCGCGACGCGCCCAGCCCGCGCAGACGGGCGACGTCCACCTCACGCGCGTCGAGCGCCGTGGTGGAGTGCAGGGCGGTGCCGGCGATCGCGAGCACGAGGGCCGCGACCACCAGGAGCGCGATCGCCGCGCGCTGAGCCGCACGCAGAGGGCCGTCGACGCTCTCGTGGGCCACTGCCGCGCGCGCGGTGACCGGGCCGACGCCCTGCGCCTCGAGCTCGGCGACGGCGGTCGCGGGGATCGCCCCACCGACCCACCATGCGTCGGTGAGCGTGCCGAGGCTGCCGTGGCTGAGCGCCGCGCGGGACAGCGTGTCCGTGTCGGCGAGGAGGGCGGCCGCGCGCGGTTGCGACGGCACGTAGGCGACGATGCCCCGGACCTTCGCCTGCAGCGGGACCACCCCGAGCGAGAGCTGCACGCCGTCGCCCACCGCGAGGCCCAGCTCGTCGGCCAGGCGCTGCGAGACCACGACCGGGACGTCCTCGACGGGGTCGAACGCGAGCGCGGTCAGCACGCCGTCGCTCCAGTACAGGCCCGGCAGGGACGCGGTGCCCTCGAGCCTCAGGCGCACCCCGTCGGGCACCGTCTCGGACGTGATGGTGTTCAGCGACGCTGCCACGTAGTCGGTCGTCGCCGGGACCGCCGCGGACCAGGTCCCGGGCGAGAGGGTCGCGTCGAGCAGCGTCACGTCGACGGCGACCGGCACCCGGACGTCCTGGTCGACGTCCTGCTCGCCGCCTGCCGCCGTGAGGTGGGCGTCGACGGCGACCACGCGTGCACCCGGCGGGACTGCCACGGTCAGCCGGTGGCGCGCGCCGTCCAGCGCCACGACCCCCGCGGGTAGTGCGGCACCCGCGCCGGTGGCGTCCTGCACGACGATGCTCAGCGACACGTTCATCGGGAGGCCGTCCCCGACGTGGCCTGCCACGACGACGTCAGCACTGCGACCGGTGAGCAGCACGCCACCGAGCGGCTCGGGCGGCGCCAGGCCCGCGGTGGCCCCGGCCCAGTCACCGCTGGGCAGCCGGCCGCGCAGCAGCTCGTCGGCGTCCCGGGTGTCGACCGCCACCAGCCGCACGGCCTCGTCACCCGGTAGCGCACGCGAGCCGAGCGTCACGGGCCGGCTGGTGACCGCGCTGACGCGCCCGCCGGTCGCCGCGCGCAGGGCCGCGCCGCCGCCCAGCGTGTCGACGTGCGCCGCGACCGCCAGGTCGGTGCCGACCGTCGCCGCCGCCTGGTCGCGCTGCGACTGCGCCCACGTCGCCGCGAACCCGACGCCGAACGTCGCGCACGCCGTCGCCAGCACCACCAGGAACGCCGCCGCGGTGCCCTGCGGACGGCGGGCCACCCCCCAGGCGGCGAGCGGGAGCGCCAGCGAGCGGGCCGCGGTGGCACGCGCGTCGGCGCGCCGGGCGAGGATCGGGAGCAGACGGAGCGCGAGTGCCGCGCCCGCCAGCAGGAACAGCACGGGGCCGACGACGAGCACGGGGTCGGCCACAGCACCGGTCGCGACGCCGTGGTCGCGCAGCTGCAGGTAGGCGAGCACGGCGAACGCGAGCAGGAGCAGGTCGGTTCCGGAGCGTGCCACCACGCCGATCCGGTCGTCGCGGCCCGCGCGCGCCGGCCGGGTGCGCAGCCACGGCAGCACCAGGAGCGCGCCGAGAGTGACCGCGACGGCGGTGACGGCGACGACCAGCGGGACGAGCCCGTCCTCGGTGATGCCGGCCGGGCCGAGACCGACCGCGTCGCTCAGGACGTGGAACAGCCCCAGCGCGAGCGCCGTCGCGGGGACGACGCACAGCGCGACGAGCACCCCGGCCTCCGCGGCGGCCTGCGCGACCAGTCGCCCCCGGCTCGCACCGCGTGCGACGAGCAGCGCAGCCTCCGGCGCTCGTCGTGCGGCGATCATCCGGGCGGCCAGGAGCACCGCGGTCGCGGCGAGCGAGGCTCCGAGCAGGGCGACGGCCAGCACACCCGAGCTGGTCACGCCGCGCTGCTCGCGCGCGCCGTCGAGCGTGTGCGCGAACGGCAGGTCCACCACGACGTTCTGGGCGCGGTCGCCGAGCGCGCTCGTCAGCTCGGCGCTCAGTGCGTCGGCGGTCTCACCCGCGCGGGCGACGTCGGCGGCGCTCGCGCCCGCCAGGTCGGGCTGGACGCGCAGCGCGACCCGCCGGAACGGGACGTCGCTCGTGGCGAGCGCACCGGGCGCGACGACGAACGGCCCGTACGCGGTGATGAACCCGCGGTAGTTCGGGCTGGTGCCGCTGCCCGTCAGGGGGTCCTCCTCCCACGCGGCGCCGGGGCGGGGCGTGAACGTCCCGACGAGCGTCAACGTCGAGCCGTTGCCACCCGGCTCGGCCGCGAGGGTCGTCGAGCTGCCGACGTCCAGCCCCAGCGCCTTGGCCGCCGTGACGGGCAGGGCCACCTCGCCGGGCGCGGTCGGCCAACGCCCTGCCACGACCGTGCCTCGCGCGTCCGGGACGTCGAGGTCGGCGAGGTACGCCAGCCGCAGGGGGCCGCTGGTGACGGGCAGGTACTGCATGATCGTCGACGACCACGTCGTCACCGTGGTCGGCAGGTCCCCGAACGTGCCCGTGAGCAGCGCGGACGCCTGCGCGACGGCGGCGCTCGGGTCCTGTGCGGTCGCGGTGACCCGCGCGTCGACCTCGGAGTCGTCCGTGCCGTCCGGGAAGCCGAGTGCGACGCCGACCTGGACGTCCGCGGCGGACGCGTCGACGACCGCGACCTGCAGGGCCCGCTGCGGCGCAGCCGTCGTGAGCGCCACGCACACCCCGACCAGCGCGGCGCCCGCGACCATCACGGCCAGCACCGCAGCGAGCACGCCCAGCTGGGCACGCGCGCGCCGCCGGACGAGCTCACCCATGCCCGACGTCCTCCACCAGCAGTCCGTCCACGAGGTGCACCGCGCGGTCCGCGAGCGCGATCATCACCGGGTCGTGCGTCGCGACCAGAGCGGTCATGCCCTCGGCCTCGACGACGCCGCGGATCAGCGCCATCACGGAGAGCCCGGTCTCGCTGTCGAGCTGCCCGGTCGGCTCGTCGGCGACCAGCAGCCGTGGCGACGCGGCGAGAGCGCGCGCGATCGCGACGCGCTGCTGCTGGCCGCCCGACAGCTCGTCGGGCCGCTGCAACGCGTGGGCGGTGAGCCCGACGAGCTCGAGGAGCAGCTCGACGCGACGCTCGCGCTGGGCCGCCGGGGCCTCGTGCAGGCGCAGCGGGAGGCCGACGTTCTCGGCCGCCGTCAGCTCGGGGATCAACCCGAACGTCTGGAACACGAACGCCACCCGCTCGCGACGCAGCTCGTCCTGCCCGTCCTCCGTGAGCGTGGCCACCTCGGTGCCGTCGACGAGCACGCTGCCCTCGTCGGGCCGGTCGAGGCCGCCGACGACGTTGAGCAGCGTCGTCTTCCCCGAGCCGGAGCGGCCGACGAGCGCCACGAGCTCGCCCGGTGCCACGTCGAGGTCGACTCCCCGCAGCGCGTGCACAGCCGCACGCCCGTGGCCGAACGTGCGGTGCACGCCGCGGAGACGAACGGTCGCGCCGGCGCCGGCGGTCACCGTCCGGCCCCGTCGGGACGGACGCTGACGTGGTCGCCCTCCAGCGCGAGGCGCACCCGGCGGGTCAGCTCGAGCGCCTCGCGGTACTCGCGCGGGACCTGCACCCGGCCCGCCCGGTCCATCACCGCGTACTCCTCATGGGTCACGTCGCCGCCGGAGTCCCGGCGGAGCACCTCGCTGCTCGTCCGCCCGTCGCGGATCGCGACGGTGCGCTCGACCTGCGCGCTGACCGAGGGGTCGTGCGTGACCACGACGACGGTGGTGCCGGCCTCACGATTCGCGGTGCGCAGCGCGTCGAACACCTCCTGCGACGTCGCGGTGTCGAGCTCGCCCGTCGGCTCGTCGGCCAGCAGCAGCTGCGGCTCGTTGGCGAGCGCCGTGGCGATCGCGACGCGCTGCTGCTCACCGCCCGACATCTCGTGCGGTCGCCGGTCGGCGACGTGCCCGACGCCGAGCAGGTCGAGCAGCTCGTCCGCACGCGCGGCCCGGCGCCGGCGGTGCGTGAAGGTCATCGGGGTCGCGACGTTCTGGCGGCCCGTCAGGTACGGCAGCAGGTTGCGCGACGTCTGCTGCCACACGAACCCGACCATCTGCTGGCGGTACGCCACGCGGTCCCGCGCGTGCATCGCCATGAGGTCCCAGCGGCCGACCCGCGCGCGCCCGGCCGTGGGTGCGTCCATGCCCGACAGGAGCGAGAGGAGCGTCGACTTGCCGGACCCGCTGGCGCCGACGACGGCGATCATCTCGCCCTGGTCCACGAGCAGGTCGAGGCCCTGCAGCGCCTGCACCTCGACGCTGCCGGTCTGGTAGATCCGCACGAGGTTGTCGCAGACGACGAGCGCGTCGTGGCCGAACTGCGCGGAGGGTGCGGTACGGCCGCCCAGGGCCTCGAGCGTGCTGTCGGACATCACCGGCTCCCTCGTCGGATGATCTGCAGACGCAGACTAGGCCCCGGCCGGTCCTCTGCTCGGCGATGGGCATAAATAGGGGGTCGCTGAGGTCCCGCGGAGGGCATGCTGCAAGGAGCGTCGCCCGCGTTCGTCGACCCCCACGGAGTACTGACCATGACCGCTCTGCTCACCACCGAGGCGCTCGATGCCGCCATCGCGGCGGAGTCGTTCACCGGCGTGCTCACCATCGACGAGGGGGACACGCGGACGCTCGAGCGCTGCGAGGGTTTCGCGAACCGCGCCCTCGGCGTGCGTCACACCCCGAGCACCCGCATCTCGGCCGGGAGCGGCAACAAGGGCTTCACCGCGCTCGCGATCATGCGACTCGTCGAGGTCGGCACGCTCGGCCTGGGGGACCTCGTCCGGCCGATCCTCGGCGAAGACCTGCCCCTCATCGACGACGCGGTCACGATCGAGCACCTGCTCACCCACACCTCCGGCATCGGCGACTACCTGGACGAGGAGGGCGACGGGGAGATCGACGACTACGTCTTCTCCCTGCCGCTGCACCTGCTCGCCGAGACCGAGGCGTTCCTGCCCGCCCTCGCCGGCTTCCCGCAGAAGTTCCCGCCGGGCGAGCGGTTCTCCTACTGCAACGGCGGGTACGTCGTCCTGGCGCTCGTCGCCGAGCGGGTCAGCGGCCGCACCTTCCACGAGCTGGTCCAGGCCGAGGTCTGCGACCGGGCGGGCCTCACCGGCACTGCCTTCCTCCGCTCCGACGACCTTCCTGCGGACGCCGCGCTCGGGTACCTGGATGAGGCGGGGAACCGCACCAACGTCCTGCACCTCCCGGTCCGGGGCAACGGCGACGGCGGGATGTACGTCACCGCGGACGACCTGCACCGGTTCTGGAACGCCTTGCTCGACGGCCGGATCGTGTCGCCCGGCACGCTCGCCGAGATGACTCGTCCCCGCGTCGACGTGCCGTCGGAGCACAAGCGATACGGGATGGGGTTCTGGCTGGGTCGCCGCAGCTCGTCGCTCATCCTGGAGGGCTACGACGCGGGTGCGTCGTTCCGGTCCACGCACCTCCCGGAGACGCGGACGACGGTCACCGTGCTCGGCAACAACTCCGAGGGCGCCTGGCCGGTGATCTACGCCCTCGCGGACGCCATCGACGGGACGGTCCGGGGGAAGTTCCTCGACGAGGGCTGACGCGCGACCGACCCGGCGGGTGGCGTCAGACCGGCCGCGCGTAGGGGTTCCCGTACGCGGGAGGTCCCGACGGTCGTTCGTGCCCGGACGGGCCTGCGGCCACCTGTGGCTGGGCGGCGACGACGCGGTGGCGGCGAACCCTGCTCAGCACGAGGACGTTCGAGAGGTGGAAGACGCCGAGCAGGAGCGCCACCGCTCCGAGCTTGGAGGCCAGCGCCTCGATGCCCTGCTGGGCCGAGGTCACTGGTTGGCCTATCCGGAGCATGAGCGAGACGAACCCGAGGTTGACGAGGTAGAACCCGACGACCAGGAGCCGGTTGGTCGCTGCGGCGACCTTCGCGTCGCCGTGGAAGGCGTCGACGAGGAAGACCTCCCCGTTCCGCGCCAGGGTCCTGGCGACCCAGATGGTCAGCGCGACGCTGACCGCGATGTAGACGAGGTAGGTGATGACGGTGGGACTCATCGGACGCTCCTTGGCGCGATGCCGGCCGACTGGTCGTCGGCAGGTTGAACATGTTCAACATCAGCGACGCTAGCCCTCGTGTTGAACATGTTCAAGTGACGCTGGTCACGGTGACGCGTCCACCCGTACCGCCGATGCGGTAGCCGCATCGCGCCATCCGCCCGATTCGCCGATCGGGCGTCGTCGCGAGGATCGATGACGTCAACCTGAACCTCGCAATGGGAGTCGAGATCCATGTCAACGTTCCTCGCAGAGCTCGGGCGCTTCAGCGCTCGTCACCGAGCGGTGGTGATCATCGCGTGGGTCGCCGTCTTCGCCGGTCTCGCTGGCGTCATCGGCACCAACGGGATGGGCAACACCTCCGCGGACAGCATCCCCGGCTCGCGCGCCTCGCAGGCACTCGAGCGAATGGCCCAGGAGTTCCCGACCGACGGTGCGGCCGAGGGCGCCCAGAACCTGCAGCTCGTGTTCCAGCCGAAGTCGGGTGCGGTCACCGACCCGGACGTTGCCGAGCAGATCCACGCCGTGCTGAACAGTGCGGCGTCGCTCCCTGGTCTCGACTCGATCACCGACCCGCTCGATCCCCAGACGCCCTACGTCTCGGCGGACGGGAGCGTCGCCGTGGCGACCCTCACCTACGTCGGCCTCGACGAGGACGCGCAGCAGTCCTCCTACGAGGCAGCCCTCGCGCTCCAGCAGTCCACGCCGGCCGACCTCGGCGTCGAGCTCGGAGGCAACCTCGTCCCGCTCGGAGCGCCCGAACAGGGTGTCGGCGAGATGCTCGGCGTTCTCGCCGCCTTCGTCGTCCTTCTCCTCACCTTCGGGTCCCTGCGCGCTGCCGGAGCCAACCTTCTCGTCGCCGCGTTCGGCGTCGGGGTCGGCATCCTCGGAGTCTTCGCGTACGGCTCGATCAACCCGATCGGTGCGAACACGATCATCCTGGCCTCGATGCTCGGCCTGGCGGTCGGGATCGACTACGGGCTCTTCATCGTCTCCCGATTCCAGCAGGAGGTCCGTTCCGGGAAGTCGGTCGACGACGCCATCGCCCGTGCCACCGGGACCGCCGGGACCGCTGTCGTGTTCGCCGGTGCGACCGTGATCGTGGCTCTGGTGGCTCTCATAGTCGCCAACATCGGGTTCATCACGGAGATGGGCATCGCTGCGGCATTCGCCGTCCTTGTCGCCGTGCTGCTGTCCCTGACGCTGCTTCCGGTCCTGCTCGAGACCATGGGTCCGAAGGCGTTGTCCAAGAAGCACCGCCAGGACCTCGCCGAAGGGCACCTCTGGTCCGACGAGAGCGCGGACAAGCGGACCTTCCTGCGCAGGTGGGGCACGTTCGTCGTCAAGCGTCCCCTCCTCTCCCTGGGCGGCGGCGCTGCAGTTCTCGTCGTGGCCGCGCTGCCGGTCCTGAGCATGGAGACCGCATTCGTCGTCCCCGGTGGCGCCGACCCGGAGTCCACCGAGCGCACCGCCTACAACGTGATCGTCGACGAGTTCGGCGGCGTCCAGAGCCCGCTCATCGTGCTGGCTGACGGCGCCGACGTGGCGAGCAGGACCGGGTCTCTCGAGCAGACGCTCGCCGCGCTTCCCGGCGTCGCCTCGGTGACGCCTGCCGCGATCAGCGCCGACGGGGACGTCGCCCGCGTCACGGTGATCCCCACGGGCGGTCCGATCGACGAAACCACGACGAACCTCGTCCACGGGCTCCGCGCGAACGGGGACACGCTGGTGCCTGGAGTCACCCTCGAGGTCACCGGTGAGGCCGCCATCGGCATTGATCAGACGGCCGCGCTCAACACCGCACTCATCAAGTACGTCATCGTCATCGCCCTGATCTCGATGGCTCTGCTGATCCTGATGTTCCGCTCGATCCTCATCCCGGTCATCGCCACCGCGGGCTACCTGCTGTCACTGCTCGCTGCGTTCGGCGCGAGCACGGCGGTCTTCCAGTGGGGCTGGAGCTTCCCGCTGATCCAGGCTCCGCAGGGCGACCCCATGATGAGCCTCCTGCCGATCCTCCTGGTGGGGGTGCTGTTCGGCCTCGCCATGGACTACCAGGTGTTCCTCGTCTCCCGGATCAAGGAGATGCACGACCGAGGCCTTGCGCCCAAGGACGCCATCGTCGAGGGGTTCTCGCGCGCGGCCCCGATGATCGTCGCCGCTGCCACGATCATGACCGTCGTCTTCGCCGGGTTCGCCTCGTCGACGTTCGCCATCGCCGCGTCGATCGCTTTCGGGCTCTTCGTCGGGGTCCTGGCCGACGCGTTCATCGTCCGGCTGATCCTCATGCCAGCCGCGATGTCCCTGCTCGGTAGGTCGGCGTGGTGGATTCCCCGGTGGCTCGACGAGGTGCTGCCCCACGTCGACACGGAGGGGCACGCACTCGACGAGAGCCCGAAGGAGCGTCCGCTCGAGCTCGCGAGCATCTAGCCCCGGAGACCCGCCGTGGGGGCCTTCGCCATGAGCGACGGCCCCCGCACCGGCGTATCGACGCGCGCAGGCTGCGGCCTGCTGCAGCTCGAGGCTCGAGCTGGCCATAGCCTCGTATGGCGCCCGACTCCTCCCCCCATCGTCGTGACCGCGAGAGGTCGAAGCTGAAGTGACTGAAAGCAGCTCCAGAGGTCTCGTCCGGCGGGCCACAGAGATCGCGCGCGCGGGGCGCGGAGGACGTCCCACTGCGGCGGGCTGGATCCTGGACCTCATCGCTCTCGCCAGCATGCTGACGACGGCGTGGGTTCGCACCGGAGAGACGGTGGGGCCCGGTGCCGCTCTGCTGACCCTCACGTTGGCTGCGTGGGCGCCGCTGCTCATCCAGACCTACCGCCCCGTGCTCGCGCTGGCGGGGACCGTTCTCGCCGACGCCTGCATCATCACCTTCCTCTCGGTCCCGCCATCGGTCGCCGAGCTCTCCATCGGCATGGGTGCCCGCCAACCCGCACCGATCGCGACGGTAATCGCGGCGTACACGCTGGCCTCACGCGTCCCTCTGCGCTTCGGCTGGATCGCCGGCACGTCGGCCGGTGCGATCCTGTTCGTGGTCAGCGTCCTGACCGGTCCCTCGGAGTTTTTGCTCGCCGATCTCGTCATGTTCTACCTCGTCCTCACCGGCACCGGCATCGGCTCGCTCGTGACGGTCAGGCGGGAACGGGCAAGGCGTCTGGAGGTCTCCCGCGCCGAGCTCACGGACCGTGCCGTCCTCGACGAGAGGCTGCGGATCGCGCGCGAGCTGCACGACGTCCTGGCCCACAACCTGACGCTGGTCAACGCCCAGGCCGGCGTCGCGGAGTACCTCCTCCGCACCGACCCGGATGCGGCCGCGACGGCGCTGCAGGACATCACCAACCACACCACCCGGGCCATCGAGGATCTTCAGGCCACCATCGGACTGCTCCGCCACGACGACGGAACGACGGCCGGGGCGCGGGCCCCGACACCTGGCCTCGCCCGCCTCGACGATCTCGTCGGCTCCTTCCGATCGGCCGGGACGACCGTGGATCTCACGACGGATGGTGTCCCGTGGCCCCTCAGCGAGATCGCCGACCTCGCCGCCTACCGCATCGTCCAGGAGTCGCTCACCAACGCGACCAAGCACGCCCCGGGCGTCACGATCCTCGTCGGCGTCCGGTGGTCGGCGACCGTGCTCGAGCTGATGGTCACGAACAGCCTGTTGCGCACGGACGCCCGGCCGCCAGCACCGGGTACGGGCCACGGGCTCATCGGGATGCGCGAACGCGCCAGCGCTGCAGGCGGGACGCTCGTGGCGACCGCGATTCCCGGGCCGTCGTTCCAGGTCCACGCCACCCTGCCACGCGACGTCGCCCGCGGGGACGGCTCGGACGCGGAAGGATCGTCCTCGTGACCATCCGTGTACTGCTGGCCGACGATCAAGAGCTTCTCCGGGCAACGTTCCGGCTCCTGCTCGACTCGACCGACGACATCGAGGTCGTCGGGGAGGCGTCCACCGGCCACGAAGCCGTCGACCACGCCAAGCAGTCCCGAGCCGACCTCGTGCTCATGGATATCCGCATGCCCGGTCTCGACGGGATCGCTGCGACGGCGCTCATCACCTCCGACGAGGAGCTCGCAGGCGTCAAGGTCCTGGTCCTGACGACGTTCGAGACGGACGAGCTCGTCCTGGAGGCGCTGCGCGCGGGGGCCTCGGGCTTTCTCGGGAAGGGGACGGACCCGGCGTCGCTGCTCGCAGCGATCCGCACCGTCGCGGCCGGTGAGCAGCTCCTCTCCCCAGCGGCGACCCGTGCTGTCGTCGAGCGAATCACCTCGACGCCCGGGCCCGAGCACCACACTCCACGACCCGGCATCGACGACCTGACCGCGCGCGAGCGTGAGATCACGGTGCTGGTGGCCCAAGGCCTGTCGAACGTCGAGATCGGCGAGCAGCTGTTCATCAGCCCCGCAACGGCGAAGACGCACGTCAACCGCGCCATGATGAAGACGGGTGCGCGAGACAGAGCTCAGCTCGTCGTCTTCGCCTACGAGTCGGGCCTCATGCACTGAGCGGGGCCTCGGGAGGAAATGGCCGTCGCCCCGGCCGGGCTGCGTCCGTCCTGTCGAGGCATGCCAGAGCTCGGGAGCGTCGCGTGGCCACCCGGACCGCTCACAACCGACCGACTTCTGCTCCGCCCGCCGGTGCCGCGCGATCGCACGGCATTCATCGAGCTGTACACGTCACCGGCCGTAGGGACGTACACAGGCGGACCGACATCCCGTGAGGCTGTCGAACGTGCGCTACCCGCGGCTCCACCGGTCCGTCCAGGTCACTTCGTGATCGATCTCGACGGAGCAATGATCGGAGCGGTCCAGCTCGAACGCCGGGACCTCGACTACGAGGTTCGCCAGGCGGCCGGCTCCGTGGACCTCGGGAACCTCCTTCTCCCAGAGGCATGGGGACGCGGATACGCCACCGAGGCGTGTGCAGCCGCACTCGTCTGGTTCGCGGACGCTCTACCCGGCGAAGCCGTCGTGCTCACCACCCAGACCGCGAACGAACCGTCGATGCGCCTCGCAGCGAGGCTGGGGTTCGTCGAAGTCGAGCGGTTCGAGGCGTACGACGCCGAGCAGTGGTTCGGCAGCTGGACCCCACCCGCATCGGCCGGCTGAGCATCGGGAGGACCCGGTCCGGCGCTCACTGGACGCCGAAGTCGGGGGCGTCCGCCTCCAGGTGCCCGTACTTCGCCCGGAGGAAGTTGCCGGTGGTGCTCAGGTCCGCCGCGACCCGACGGTGGTGGCTTGCGTAGAGGGCGTCGCTCTGGCCTGCGAGTATCCGCAGCTGCTCGGTCAGCTCCTCGTCGGGGGTGCGCCCGTTGGGCTGGCGCTCATGCACTCTGCTCGGTGCGATCGCCAGGTAGTTCCTGAGAACCGAAGGCAGGTACTGCCGGGCCATGGCGTCCAGCTCGTACTCGAACCGCGGGTCTGCAGTGGGCTCACGTTCCTCGGCCGCGATCACGGCGTCGAGCACCTGGCAGGTCGGCGGTCTCAACCAGTCATCGCAACATGCTTCTCGGATGGGCTCTTGGTCTGGGTCGAGCGAGGGGTTGAGGTTGATGGTGCGTCGGGGCAGGT
>NZ_RKHX01000005.1 GCF_003755175.1 Cellulomonas sp. PhB150
ACCTGCCCCGACGCACCATCAACCTCAACCCCTCGCTCGACCCAGACCAAGAGCCCATCCGAGAAGCATGTTGCGATGACTGGTTGAGACCGCCGCGCGTCCCCTGCAACGAACGCTGCATCCACGCGGGGGGGATGACCGCCAACGAACGCTGCAGCCACGCGGGGGCGATGCGCGCCGGCGAACGCTGCAGCCACGCGGGGGCGGCGAACGCCCAGCCGCGCGGCGGCGCGGGCCGCGCGGCCGCGCGGGCCACGCGGCGGCGCGGGCTATGCCGAGGCGGCGGGCTTGGCGGGTGCGGCGGCAGCGGGCGCGGGTGCGGCGGGCGTCGAGGACGCCGCCGGAGCCGCGGGCGTGGACGACGACGAGTCGCTCGACGGCGTCGCCGGGATCGAGGACGACTTGCCCGAGCCGGCCCGCGCGTCGTTGCGATAGAAGCCGGAGCCCTTGAACACGACCCCGACTGACGAGAAGACCTTGCGCAGCCGACCGTCGCACTCGGGGCACACGGTCAGCGAGTCCTCGCTGAAGGACTGCTGGATGTCGAACGCGTGGCCGCACACGGTGCACGCGTAGGAATAGGTAGGCACAGGATCTCCACTGGCAGACGTCCGCCGGGCGGCCGTCGCCGCTGGCACTCACATGGTCTGAGTGCCAATGCTAACCGCCACGACGGCGTCGATGTTCCGGCGGGCCGCTCGCGGCGCGAGTTGGCCTCCTCGCCGCGAGGGACGAACTACCCTCGCAGGGTGTCCCGCCGTGCTGTCCGCCTCACCCTTGCCTCCGTCGCGATCGTGCTGGTCGTCGCCCTCGTCGCCTCGATCGTCGCCGCGTTCGTCGTCGTGCGCCGCCCCCTGCCGCAGACCAGCGGGACGTTGCACCTCGACGGCCTGAGCGCGCCCGTGTCCGTCACGCGCGACGCCCGGGGGATCCCCACGATCACCGCGAAGACCAGCGAGGACCTGTTCCGCGCGCAGGGCTACGTGGCCGCCCAGGACCGCTTCTTCGAGATGGACTACCGCCGCCACGTCACGGCGGGCCGGCTGTCCGAGCTCGTCGGCGAGAACGACGACGCCCTCGAGGCCGACAAGGTCATCCGCACGTTCGGCTGGCGCCGCGTCGCGCAGCAGGAGTGGGCGATCCTCGAGCCGCAGACCAAGCTCGCGCTGCAGGCCTACGCCGACGGCGTCAACGCCTACCTCGCCGGCAAGGCCCCGTCGCAGATCGCGGTCGAGTACACGGTGCTCGGCCTGCAGGTCGACACGGACGCCCCCGAGCAGTGGGACCCGGTCGACTCCCTCGCGTGGCTCAAGGCGATGGCGTGGGACCTGCGCGGCAACTACGACGACGAGCTGTCCCGCGCCCGCACGTTCGCCTCCGTCCGCGACGTCGAGAAGGTCGACCAGCTCTTCCCGGCCTACCCACAGGACGTCAACGCGCCGATCCTCACCAAGGCTGACGTCAGCGACAAGGCGACGACGGCGTCGGCCGAGCAGCCGCTCGACCTCGGCGACCACGACGTGCAGAAGGCGCTGGCCGCGGCCGACGAGGCGTTGTCCGCGGTGCCCCACCTCGTCGGCGAGGGCGAGGGCGTCGGCTCGAACTCGTGGGTCGTGGACGGCAGCCACACCGCGTCGGGCAAGCCGATCCTCGCCAACGACCCGCACCTGTCGATCTCCGCGCCGGGGATCTGGCAGCAGATCGGGCTGCGGTGCGAGCAGGTCGGCGACGCGTGCCCCTACGACGTGTCGGGCTTCTCGTTCGCGGGCATGCCGGGCGTCGTCATCGGGCACAACGGCGACCTGGCCTGGGGCCTGACGAACCTGGGCGCGGACGTCACCGACTTCTTCCTCGAGCGCGTCAACGGCACCGTGGTGCAGCGCGACGACGGCACCGAGCCCATGTCGATCCGCACCGAGACGATCAAGGTCAACGGCGGCGACGACGTCACGATCCAGGTGCGCAGCACGCGGCACGGCCCGATCATCTCCGACGTCGTCGACCTCGGCGGCACCGGCAACTCGCCGCTCCCGGACGGCACGAGCGGCCACGGGTACGCCGTCGCGCTCGGCTGGACCGCGCTCGCACCGGGCCACACGGCCGACGCCCTGCTCGCGATCGACGTCGCGAAGAACGCGACGGACATCGCCAAGGTCGGCCGCCTCCTGGAGGTCCCGTCCCAGAACATCGTGTTCGCGACCGCCGACGGCCACATCGGCTACCAGGCGCCGGGCCGCATCCCGGTCCGGGCCCGGATCCCCGGCGAGGTCCCCTCGGACGGCACCTGGCCCCGCCCGGGCTGGGACAGCGCGTACGACTGGCAGGGCTACGTCGACCCGACCGACATGCCGCACGTCCTGGACCCCAAGAGCGGGATCATCGTCGCCGCCAACCAGCAGGTCACGCCGCGCGGCACGGGCCCGTTCCTCACCAAGGACTGGGACTACGGGTTCCGCAGCCAGCGCATCCACGACCTCCTCGAGGCGGCGACGGCCGACGACGGCACGCTCGACGTCGCGGCGATGAACACGATCCAGACCGACCAGCACAACCCCTACGCGGACGTGCTGGTCCCGACGCTGCTCTCGCTCAACATCGGCAACGACTTCGACGACGACGGCCAGGACCTGCTGCGCACCTGGGACCGCGTCAACGACAAGGACTCCCCGGCCGCCGCGTACTTCGCCGCCGTCTGGTCGACGATCCTGCGCCTCGCCTTCGACGACGACCTGCCGGACGGCGAGTCACCGACCGGCGACTCGCGCTGGCTCGAGGTGGTCCGCGGCCTGCTGGACGAGCCCGACTCCCCGTGGTGGGACGACCGCTCGACGCCCGGCGTGGTCGAGGGGCGCGACGAGGTCCTCACGCGCGCGATGGTCTCGGCGCGGCGCCAGCTCACGGCCCAGCTCGGCCGCGACCCGCAGGACTGGACGTGGGGACGGCTGCACGAGGCC
This sequence comes from Cellulomonas sp. PhB150, assembly GCF_003755175.1. GTDB lineage: Bacteria > Actinomycetota > Actinomycetes > Actinomycetales > Cellulomonadaceae > Cellulomonas. Next base: position 2,955 of record NZ_RKHX01000005.1, read on the forward strand.
GCTCCCGAGCACGCGGTGCTCGGCGGTGACTCGATCCCCGCCCTGGTACGCCGGCTGGTCAACCCGCAGCCGCTGCAGGTGGGCGGCGGCTCGTCGATGGTCGACGCGACCGCGTGGGACGCGAGCTCCGGCTCCTACGGCGTGACGTCGGCGCCGTCGATGCGCATGGTCGTCGACCTGGGTGACCTCGACTCCTCGACCTGGGTCAACCTCACCGGCTCGTCGGGCCACCCCGCGAGCAAGCACTACACGGACCAGTTCTCCGCGTGGGCGCACGGCACCACGTTCCCGTGGCCGTTCACGGCGGCGGGCGTGCAGGCCGACGCGAAGGACCGCCTGACGCTCAGCCCGTAGGTTCGAGCGGCCCCGCCGGGCCGATGGGGCCGACCGGGCGCCAGCCCTCGGGAGTGGCGACCGCGTCGACGGTGCGGTCGTGGGCCTCGCGCGGCAGCGGCCGCGTCGTCGCGTCGTACAGCTCCTCGGGGAACACCACCGCGATCACGGGGGTGCCCGGGCGGGCGTGCTCCAGCGCGCGGTCGTACCAGCCGCCGCCCTGCCCGAGGCGCGCGCCGTCGGTGTCGACCGCGAGGGCCGGGGCGATGATCGCGTCCGCCTCGGCCAGCGCCGCGGGGCCGAGCGTCGGGCCGCCCGGCTCGGGCGGCCGGCCCGGGGCGCGCTCGCGCAGGTCCTCGCGCCCGGCGTACTCGGCCCAGTCGCGCTGCAGGCCGGAGCCGAGCACGGGCAGCAGGATCCGGGTGCCGCGCTCGTCGAGCAGCTCGAGCAGCGCGTCGGTCGCGGGCTCGTACGGACGGGCGGCGTAGACGGAGACGACGGCCGCGTCCGCGACCGCGGGGATCGCGGCCACGACGTGGGCCAGAGCGGTCCCGGCCTCGTCGCGCAGCCGCTGCGAGCGGGCTTGACGGGCCGACCGGATGGCCGTGCGCAGCCGGTCCTTGACGTCCTCGATCTCGTCGCCCTCGGCGGCTCGCGGATACGGCTGGGCGGCGTTGCTCATGGGTCCAGTGTCGCAAAGAGCGCCGGTTGCGGTGACACGGAACCGACACGTGAACGGCGCGTGACGCCCCGGGATCTCGACGAGCGCGCGTGGAACGTCGGGCGAACGCGTGATGCATGCCACTGCGCGCCCACGCCGGACGCCCCTAGCATCGCCAGATGACCGCCGACGGACTCGCACAGGCCCAGCGCACGATGACGGACGGCGGCGTGCACCCCACCGCCATCGCCGTGTTCTCGCGTTTCTACGGACTCCTGGAGTCGGGCGAGACCGGGGTGATCGCCGAGGACGACGTCGAGCCGCTCACGGACGTGCCGCACCTCGCCGAGCTCGACGTGGACGAGGCGACCGCACGCGACGCGCTGGCGGCCACCGTGGTCGTCAAGCTCAACGGCGGTCTGGGCACCTCGATGGGCATGGACCGGGCGAAGTCGCTGCTGCGCGTCCGCGACGACAGCTCGTTCCTCGACGTGATCGCGGGACAGGTGCTGGCGGCCCGCGCCGCGACCGGAGCGCGGCTGCCGCTCGTCCTGATGAACAGCTTCCGCACGCGCGGCGACACGATCGCCGCCCTGGCCGGCTACCCCGACCTCGCGGTCGACGGGCTGCCACTCGACTTCGTGCAGAACCGCGAGCCCAAGCTGCGCGCCGACGACCTCACGCCGGTGCGGTGGCCGGCCGACCCCGACCTGGAGTGGTGCCCGCCCGGGCACGGCGACCTCTACACCGCCCTGCACGCGTCGGGGGTGCTCGAGGCGCTGCTCGCGGCGGGCTTCCGGTACGCGAGCGTCTCCAACTCCGACAACCTCGGTGCCGCGCCCGACGCACGGATCGCCGGCTGGTTCGCGGCCTCGGGTGCCCCCTTCGCGGCCGAGGTCGCACGGCGCACGCCGGCGGACCGCAAGGGCGGTCACCTCGTCGTGCGGCGCTCGGACTCGCGGATCGTGCTGCGCGAGTCGGCGCAGACCCGGTCCGAGGACGTCGATGCGGCGACCGACATCGAGCGGCATCGGTTCTTCAACACCAACAACCTCTGGCTCGACCTCCGGGCGCTCGCGGACGAGCTCGAGCGGACCGACGGGGTCCTGGAGCTGCCGCTGATCCGCAACGAGAAGACGGTCGACCCGAGCGACAAGACGTCGCCGAAGGTCATCCAGATCGAGTCGGCGATGGGCGCCGCGATCGAGGTCTTCGACGGAGCGGCCGTGCTCGAGGTGGACCGGTCCCGCTTCCTGCCGGTCAAGACGACGAACGACCTGCTGGTCCTGCGCTCGGACGTGTACCGCCTCGAGGACGACCACCGGCTGACCGCCCGCGTCGAGGCGCCGTTCGTCGACCTCGACGAGCACTACACGACGATCGCCGCCTTCGACGCGCGCCTCCCGGTGACCCCGTCGCTCGCCGAGGCCGCCTCGCTGCGGGTCCGGGGCGACTGGACGTTCGGCTCCGACGTGGTGGTGACCGGCGAGGCCGTGCTCGACGACCCCGGTGAGCCGTCTCGGGTGCCGGACGGCGCGACGGTGGGACCCGCCGGGATCTCCTGAGGCCGTCCGGCGCGGCCGGCGCGCTCCGGGAGCGTCCCGCGGGGCACAATGCGCGGATGAGATCGGTCCAGGACCACTTGGCGGCCGTGCTGGCCGCCGTCGGGCCGGTCGCGCCGCTCGACGTCGCGCTGCACGATGCCGCCGGCTGCATCCTCGCGGCCGACCTCGTCGCGAACGCCGACCTGCCGCGCTTCGCGGTCGCCGCCCGGGACGGGTACGCGGTCGCCGCGCACCAGACCACGGGGTCCGACCGCGTGCTGCCCGTCGCGCACGACGTCCGGCCCGGCCGCGGCGCCCCGTTGCGGCTGGCTCCCGGCCAGTCGGTGCGGATCGCGTCGGGTGCACCGCTCCCGGTGGGCGCGGACGCGGTGGTCGCCCTCGAGGAGACCGACCGCGGCACCGCCCGCGTCGCGCTCCAGCGGGCGGCCGTCGCCGGTCAGCACGTGCGGCCCGCGGGCTCGGACGTGCGCGAGGGCGAGGTCGTGCTCGAGGCCGGCACCCGGTTGGGCGCGCGGCAGCTCGCGATCGCCGCGTCGCTGGGCCGGGGTCGCCTGCACGTGCACCCCACGCCGCGCGTCGTGATCCTGTCCGTCGGCGACGAGCTCGTCGAGCCCGGCTCGCCGCGGTTCGAGGAGGGGACGGTGTTCGAGGCCGACGGCCACGCGCTGGAGGCCGCCGTCCGCGACGCCGGCGCCTCGCCCGTGCGGGTCGCGATCCAGGGCGACGACCGCGTCCTGCTGCGCGAGGCGCTCGACGACCAGCTCGTGCGCGCGGACCTCGTCGTCGTGTGCGGCGGGCTGTCCGAGCTCACCCACGACACGGTCAAGGACGTCCTGGCCCCGCTGGGCACCGTCCGCCTCGACCAGGTCGCGATGACCCCCGGGCACCGGCACGGCTTCGGCACGGTCGGCTCGGAGCTGGGCCGCGACCGTGAGGTGCCGATCTTCGCCCTGCAGGGTCACCCGGTCGCCGCGCAGGTCTCGTTCGAGGTCTTCGTCCGGCCCGCGCTGCGCGCGATGGCCGGCCACACCGAGGTGTTCCGCCCCTCGGTCGCCGCGCAGGCCACGGAGGGCTGGTCCTCGCCCCCCGGGTTGCGCCAGTTCGTGCCCGCGATCGTGCTCGGCTCGCCCGACGAGGGCTACCGGGTGACCCCGGTCGGCGATCCCGGCTCCCCGTCGGTGAGTGCGCTCGCGCACGCCAACGCGCTGGCCGTCGTCGGCGAGCACGACCTCACGGTCCGGTCCGGGCAGACGGTCCACTGCCTGGTGCTGGAGGGCTGATGGCTCCCGGCTGGCCCGCCGTCCTCGTCGACGGCGACGTGCGCCTGCGCCCCCTGCGGCGCCGCGACCAGGACGCCTGGATGCTGCTGCGCGCATCGAACGCCGGCTGGCTCGAGCCGTGGGACGCGACGAGCCCGGTTCCGGTCGACGGGCCGCGACCGTCGTTCTCGTCGTTCGTCCGGACGCTCGCGGCGCAGGCGCGCGCCGGGACGACGCTGCCGTTCGCGGTGGACTTCCGCGGGGCGCTCGTCGGGCAGCTCACGGTCTCGTCGATCGTCTACGGCTCGCTGCGCTCCGCCAGCATCGGCTACTGGGTCTCGCGCCACGTCGCCGGCCTGGGGATCATCCCGACGTCGGTGGCGCTGGCCACCGACCACTGCTTCGGTGCGCTCGGACTGCACCGGGTGGAGATCAACATCCGCCCCGAGAACGGCCCCTCGCTCCGCGTCGTCCAGAAGCTCGGCTTCCGGGACGAGGGCGTGCGCGAGCGGTTCCTGCACATCGGCGACGCGTGGTGCGACCACCGGACCTTCGCGCTGACGACCGAGGACGTGCCGGGCGGCCTGCTCGCCCGGTGGCACGCGACGCGCAGCAGATGACACCCGTGTAGTTCACAGGGAGCGACACGCCGCCCGGCTCCGGCCGTCCGCCCCCCGCGCGCCCTACCGTCGGTGCGTGACAGATCTCGCAGGACCCGTCGCGCTCGCGCTCGTGGTCCTGTGGGTCGCCTACCTGGTGCCGCACAAGCTGCGGCACCGGCAACAGCTGCTCGAGTCCCGGGCCGACGACCGGTACTCGGACGCGCTGCGTGTGGTGGCGGTCAGCGACCGACCCGGCCGGTCGGCCCGCACCGTCGACGCACGTCGCGCGGCGGCACGCAGTACCACGGGGTTGCTGACCCCGGGCAAGGGGGTCCCGGTCCGCCGACCGGGACCCGACACAGGAGGTACCACCGTGGACCGACCGACAGCGACGCAGGACCGGATCGCGACCGAGGCCGCGCGCCGCACCGCGCAGGCCCGTGCCGCGCACGCCGCCGCGACCGCCCGCCGTGGCGCCGCCGCGCGCCGGCGCGGCATGCTCGCCGGCCTCCTCACGCTCGCGACCGTCGCCGCCTGGGTCGTCGTGGGCGTCGCCCCGGCCGTCACCTGGGTCGTCGGCGTCGTGCCGACAGTCCTGCTCGGCGGTGTCGTCGTCCTCGGTCGCCGGGCCGTCCTCGCCGGCCGCGCCGCCGACGCCGCGTGGGAGCAGCGCCAGGCCGCCGAGCTCCGTGCCGCCGCCGCCCGCACCGCGACCCCCGCGCGCGGGTCCGCCGCGGTCGCGCGCTCGGCCGCCCCCGGTCGCGCCGTGCGCCCGTCCAACACCGACACCGAGATGTTCGCGGCGGTCGTCGTGGAGACCACGGCCGAGTCCGGCGGGGCCGACGGCTGGTCGCCCGTGCCCGTCCCGCGGCCCACGTACACGATGAAGGCCGAGGCGCCCCGTCGGGAGCCCGTGGCCCTGGACAACCTCGAGGGCTCGACGGCCGCGCGGCCCGTCGAGGCGGCTGTCGTGTCCGAGCCCGTCGTCGAGACGACCGGCTCGATCGACCTCGACGCGGTGCTCGCGAAGCGCCGCGCGTCGGGGGAGTAGCCGCGTTTCTGTTGAGCGCCCGGTGGTGTTAATGTTTAGCCCGCTTGAGGGGCTGTGGCGCAGTTGGTAGCGCGTCTCGTTCGCAATGAGAAGGTCAGGGGTTCGAATCCCCTCAGCTCCACCGAAGTCAGAAGAGGCCGGGCCCACGGGCCCGGCCTCTTCTGCGTCCGGTGTGTCCGTTGGGTACCGTACGGGGGGTCGGCCGACGTGGCCGACGTCACTCTCTCGGGCGAGGACACGGATGAGTCGAGGCAGGTGGGCCCTGGTGCCGGCGCTGTGCGTCGCCCTCGTGGCCGGATGCACGTCGTCGGACCCGGCTCCGGTCGCGGCGACGACGAAGGCCTCCACCCCTGCCCCCTCCCCGACCCCGACGGCGACCAGCGAGGTCCAGGACCTCTCGAGCAGCGATCTCGGGATCGTGTTCGAGGACGTCCCGTCCCTGACGGGCGCCGAGGCCGAGGTGTACAACCTGCTCTCGAGCTACCAGACCGAGTACTGGCGCACGATGACCACCAACGCCGTCAGCCCGTCGTTCTCGGTGCTCGCCTCGGGTGACGTGCAGGCGACGATGAAGGGGATCGTCAAGACGAACAAGGCCGGGTCGATCGACCTCGGCGGGGTGTTCAGCACGACGATCAGCGACGTCGCGGTCGACGGCGAGAAGGCCACCGCCGCGGTCTGCGACGACTACGCGAAGATGACCGTGAAGGACCCGAACGGCACCTACACCCCGGCACAGGTCGGGTACGGCGTGCCGCGGCACAAGGACGTGACGGTGACGCGTGGCCCGAGCGGAACGACGTGGATGGTGCAGACCGTGAAAGTGGAGGGCTCATGCTGAGGGCGGCGCTGGCAGTGGTGATCGCGGCATCCGCCGCGCTGGGGTCGGCCGTGCTCGCGGCCGCTCCCGCGCAGGCGGATGGCACCCCGCCCGTGGTCGGCGGCGAGGGCTCGGCGACGCCGGACACCTCCGGCGGCGCGATCTCGGTGAAGGTGACGACCAGCGGGACGACGAGCGGCGGGAGCTCGTTCAGCAGCTCGACGAGCGGGCCGACGATCCAGCCGCCGTGCTGGTTCGAGCGAGGGAAGTCCGGCTACGAGTACTACGAGTTCTACAAGCCGGGCGGCCCGGGGCGCGGGGCGGACACGATCGAGGACTGGGTCTACGGCGGCGGTCTGCACGACAACTTCGAGGACTACAAGGACATCAAGGACGGCTACTGGTACGAGGTCGCGTGCACGGCGGAGGCCGCCGCGTCCGGGTATCAGTCCACGTTCTACGTCGAGAACCCCGCGATCTGGGTCGGCCCCCAGGACCCCGCACCGGTCACCCAGGTCGACGTCGACCCCACGGTGCTGCGTGACATCGCCCTGGACTACATGGACCTCCCCGTCGGCACGATGCACTGGAACCCCCAGCTGCGGGGATCCGGCGCGACCATCGTCGGCGCCGACACCTGGATCTGGGTCGACGACGCCCCGACGACGGCCATGGTCCGCGCCGAGGTGCCCGGCACCTGGGCGCAGATCGACGCCACGCTCACCGGGCTGAAGGTCTCGTCGGACGGCGCGCGGGAGTCGGCGCAGTGCGGTGGCACCGGGACGGCGTGGGCGTCGGGCGCGCAGAAGTCGTGCAGCATCCAGTTCTCGCGCTCGACCGCGGGCCAGTCCGTCAAGCAGGGTGAGAAGCTGCCGACCTGGACCGTGACCGCGCAGTCGCAGTGGGCGGCGACGTGGACCTCCTCGGACAACGCGAACCCCGAGGCGCTGACCGTCGAGCCGCCCGACCCGACGACCGCCGAGATCCCCGTCATGGAGGTCCAGTCGCTCAGCACGAGCTGACGCGACTCAGGTCCGGTAGGGCGCGAGCGCCTCCTCCAGCGCCGCACGCAGGGTGTCGGGGTCCTTGCTCTGCACCAGCATGGGCCGGCCCTCGCGCGGCGTGAGGCCGAGGACCCGCGAGCCCATCGTCGAGCCGAACGCGCCGCCGATGATCTTGCCCTCGACCTTCTCGCCCGGCTGGGACACGCCCCACGGGTAGAGGTCGGCGAGCGCGACGGTGGTGCGGCCGACGCGCAGCGTGGTGTCGGTGAGCCGGATGTTGCCGTAGACCCCGGTGCTCCACATCGTGATCGCCGCGATGAGCCCGAGCATGCCGACGAGGATCGTCGCGAAGACCCACCCGCCGTCGGCGATCGCCAACGCAGCCCAGGCCACCACGCAGATGCCGAGCAGGACGAGCCACGCGCGGCGGCTGGGGGAGCGCTCCTCGTACCGGACCATCCGGGCAGGGTATCCGGGGCTCACAGGACGTCTCCCTGCACCACGCGCTGCGCCTTGGGCAGCAGGCCCGAGTAGGTGCGGTCGAGCACCCACATCACCGGCAGCAGCACCTCGGCCAGCGACGCGCTGGCGTCCCACGTGACCGTCGGCGGGCCGGCCGGCGACCGCGGGTGACCGGGCACGGGCCGCAGCGAGTGCGTGACGACCGCGTCCTTCTCGTCGGCCCGGGTCAGCTCCATCCGGTCCGCCAGCAGGCGACCGCCGGGACGCCACTCCCACGCCCGGCCGCCGGGGCCGCGCACCGCCAGGCTCCACCGGTCACGCCCGTTGCGCTGCCGCTCGACCTCGACGACGTCCCCGAGCACGACGACGGGCATCACCGTGAACTCCCACGCGAACGTGTCCTGCCCCTCGCCGGTCCGCGCGACGCCCCGCGCGACCTCGCGGCCGTCGATCGCGGCGACGAGCTCGCGGTGCTGCCAGCTCAGGTTCACCACCGTGCCGACGATCTGCAGGTCGCAGCGCTGCGCGTGCGGCGTGGCCTTCGGCAGGTGCACGAGGTCGCGGAAGCTCAGCGCGTCCTCGACGGCGAGGGTGCCCGCCTGGCCCAGGGGTGCCCAGGGGTCGAGGGTCATCGGGCCTCGCGCTCGCGCTCGCGTTCCCGCTCCTCGCGCGCCTCGTCCTCGCGGTTCTCGGCCTTGCGGGCCTCGCCGCGGACGCGGGCGGCCTCGTCACGCAGGTTGCGCGCGGCGTTCTGGGCGGCGGAGCGCCAGTGCTTGAGCGCGTCGCGCACGTCGGTCGCGTTGTCGCAGTCCCAGTCCGGGGAGCTCGCGACCGTCTTCGCGGGGTCCACGCAGCCCTCGACGTCGTTCGCGAGCGTCTCGAGGTCGTGCGCCTTGGCGTACAGCTCGGTGGAGGTCATGGCGTCCCCTAGAACCAGTTGGCCGGGTTGATCTTGGACTCCTTGATGTCGTCCACGCGGTCGCCGGTCCAGTCGGCGGCGTCGTCGACGCGGTCGCCCGCCCAGTCGACGGCCTCGTCGGCGGCCTTGGTGATGTCGTCCCAGTGCTCGACGACCTCGGCGCCCGCCCAGACGAGGCCGGTGACGGCGACGAGGCCGAGCGTGACGGGGTTCGGCGCGATCAGCGCGGCGGTCATCGACGCGTTGAAGGCCGTCTCGGCGTACTCGCCGACCACGTGGGCCTTGCCCTTCGTCCCGCCCTCGGACCAGAGCTCGGCGTTCTCCTCGCGGTTGTTCCACAGCCCGACGGCTCCGTCGACCGTGGCGAACGCGCTCCCGGCCACGCCGGCGACGCGCAGCACGCCCGCGGTCGAGGCCATCGTGCGCAGGCCGGACTGGTTGGCCATCGTCAGCAGGTTGCCCGCCCCGCGGCCGTAGCTGACGCCCGTCGCCAGGTTGGTCCACGGCCTGCCGAAGGCGACGTTGCCCCAGCCCGCGAGGCGTTGCGCGAGCTGCCCCGAGCTCGTCGTCCGCAGGATGTCCGAGCCCCAGGTCGTGGCCTTGACGCCCCGCTGGCTCTGCAGCAGCTTCGCGAGCAGCGTGGGCTGGGGCCGGGCCTCCCCGTCGACCATGACCGTGAACGGCTTGGTCTTGGCGGACAGCCGGGCGACCCAGTCGTCGAACCCCTCGATGACCGGCGCGGCGCGCAGCAGCATCTTCTGCGTCAGGTTCGGGACGAACGCACCGGGGTAGGTGAACGTGGTCTTCGCCCGCAGGAGGTTGTTGTCCGCGACGTTGAGCGCGCCGGACAACCAGTTCGCCAGACCCGGCTTGCCGCTGTTCGCGAGGGACTCGAGCGCGGCGTTGACGCGGTGCTCGCCCAGCCAGCGGGCCAGCGCGGGGCCGCCCTTGAGCAGCACCTGCGTGACCGTGACGACCGTGGCGTTGCTGGCGGTGATGAGGTTCTGGATGTCGTTGTAGCCGTCGACGAGCGCCTGCGCCTGCTCGGTGTCGTTCATCCCCGCCAGGCGCTTGACCGCCTCGGCCTCGAGCTGCTCGAACCACTCGCTGAGGTTGGCGGGGTCGTCGTTCTCCCACGCGCCGGCCTGGGTCTTGGTGGCGCGCAGCGCGAGCGCGGCGTCCTCCACGTGCATCGACTGGCCGGCGATCTCGAGAGCCTGCGGGCCGGTCATCCGCACGCCGCCGAACGACGGGTGCGCCTGGGCCATCTGCTCGAGCACACCGATGCGCCCGCGCAGGTCCTTCGATGTCTCGCTCGCCCACTCCTCGGCGCCGTTGAGCCCCGCCATGTCGATCCGGGCGTCGAGCGACGAGGCGCGGGAGAACAGCGCGGGCAGGTCGGCGGCCAGGTCGTCCAGGGCGACGACCGTCGCGGCCAGGACCTCCTTGTCGACCTTGACCGTCATGTGGTCGCCACGCGGTCGACGAGGGCGCGGAGCTCGGCCGACGAGGGCAGCAGGTCGGCCAGCGCGCGCCAGACCTCCCCAGCGCTCACCGGCCGGAAGGTGGCCGGCGTGTCCGGCGTGATGTCCTGCGCGGTCAGCGGCTCGGCGGGCGCGGAGCGCACCCAGTAGCCGCCGTCGCCGCAGTTCCACAGCGCGACGCCGCGCGCGTCGGTGGAGACGTCGGGCCCCCACACCATCGTCACGCGCGCGGTCGACTCGAGGTGGGACAGCGTCGCCATGAGCATGAGGCGGTCGGACTCGGCGATCTCGCCGAAGAACCGGTCGAGCTGCGCGGTGGCGACGGTCCGGGCGGGTTCCCACTCGCCCTCTGACAGCGACATGGTCTGCACGACGGCGTCGATCGAGCGCAGCGGCACGGTGAACGGGACCGCCGCGCGGGGCACCTCGTGGCGGCGCAGCCCGACGAGCCGCGCGAGGATCCACAGCAGCTGCGGGAGCTCGTCGCGGCTGTAGACGGTGGGGGAGCCCGGGCCGTCCTGCGGCCACGGGTCGGTGTACCAGATCGTCTCCTCGCGGACCGCGAGCACCGCGTGCTGAGGACCCTGGGGCCCGGCTGTCTCGATCGCGCACTCGATCATCGGCTCCGAGACCGTCTGCACGAGGTCGAGGACGAGCGGCGAGATCTGCCCGTCGGCGCCGACCAGGCCGGCCTCCTCGAGCGAGCGCCGGGTCTCGGCGTCGGCCTCCTCGCCGTTGTGCACGAGCCGCAGCGTCTCGAACTCGTTCTCGTCGAGCTCGATCCGGTGCCTGACCGCGTCCAGCCGCGCCATGCCCGACCCCCTGGTGCCGTTGATGCCTGAGACGTCCGATGTCCGGCAGCACCCTACCGACGCGGGTGCCCCGGCGCGCCGCGAGGGCCCCCGCGCGCCGCGAGGGCCCACCCGCGTGGTGCGGGTGGGCCCTCGGCGGGTGGCTCAGCGGCGGCTGCGGCCGGCGACGAGCGAGACGCCGATGACGGCGAGCACGATCTGGATGAGGATCTCGATCCAGTCGATGCCGTCGGTGGTCTTCACCCCGAGCAGCGAGGCGAGCCACGTGCCGAGCAGGGCCGCGACGATGCCGACGACGATCGTGAGCAGGACCGAGATCTTCTGCCGACCCGGGAGGATCAGGCGTGCGAGGACTCCGATGATGGCGCCGATGACGATGGCGCTGATGATGCCGTCAGCAGTCACGCTGGGCTCCTTGACGTAGGTCTGATCTAGCGGGCAAGCGGACACTACGGGCGGATCGGCCGACGCGCGCGCTGAACGGTCCCCGTGCCTGGTGGTGCGAGGATTGCGCCGTGCCCGACAGCCCCGACCAGCCCTCGCGCGGGCTCGTGGCGACGGTGCGCAGCTGGGTCGACCCCCTCGTCGTCGCGATCCTTGCCGTGCTGGTCCTGGGGCTCGTGCTGCCGGCCTCCGGGACGGCCGCGGACGTGCTGTCGACCGTGCAGACCATCGCGATCGTCGTGCTCTTCTTCGGGTACGGCGCCCGCATGCGCACCTCGGAGATCTGGGACGGCCTGCGCAACGGGCGGCTGCAGGGGTCCATGCTCGCCGCGACGTTCGTCGTGTTCCCGCTGCTCGGTCTGGCCGCACAGCTGCTGCCCGACGCGGTCCTGCGGCCCGAGCTCGCGACCGGCGTCCTGTACCTGTCGCTGCTGCCCTCCACCGTGCAGTCGTCGGTCGTGTTCACGTCGATCGCGCGGGGCAACATCGCCGGCGCGATCACCGGCGCGACGATCTCCAACGTCGCGGGCGTCGTCGTGACCCCGCTGCTCGTCGCCCTGCTGCTCGGCGGGAGCGGGGGGGCTTCTGGCTCTGTCGTCGGGATCCTGCTGCAGCTCCTGCTGCCGTTCGCGGTCGGCCAGCTGGTGCAGCCGTGGATCGGCGGCTGGGTGCGCGCGCACGCCTGGCTGACCCGGCTGACCGACCGGTTCACGATCCTGCTGGTCGCCTACACGGCCGTGAGCGAGGCGCAGACGTCCGGCGCGTGGGACCACGTCACGGCGGGGGCCCTCGTCGGGCTCATCGGGGTGTGCGCGGTGCTGCTGGCGGTCATGCTCACGCTGACCTGGAACGGCGGGCGTGGCCTCGCGCTGCCCGACCGGATCGCCCTGCTCATGGTCGGGTCGAAGAAGAGCCTGGCCACGGGTCTGCCGATGGCCGCGGTGCTCTTCACACCGGCCGTCGCGGCGAGCGTCGCGCTGCCCGTGATCGTGTTCCACCAGCTGCAGCTCGCGACGTGCGCGGTGCTCGCGCGGCGCCTCGCGGCACGCCCGGACGAGCCACCGGATCAGACAAACCCGGGCAAATGAGCGCCCTGGGCAATTTTGTTTACCACCTGGTAACGGGACGGTGACCGGGACGCGCGATCCCCGTTCCTAGCGTGCGAGGGCCTCCCCATCTGGGCACAGGCTCCTCACAGCGAAAAGGACACCCCCTTGCGTCCCACACCAACAACGCGGCGGATAGCCGTCGCGTCCGCGGCACTCGCTCTCATGTTCGGAACGCTCACGGTCGCCGGCACCTCCGCCTCGGCCGCTGGAGCGGTGCTCGACGGTGACGACTTCACGGTCACCGACCTGGGCGGCACGTACGAGGTCGTGCTCGACCTCGACTCGCCCCTGCCGATGCGGTCCGACGCGCCGACGCTCATCGTCGACGGCGAGGCCATCGGCCTGGCCCAGCAGTCCGCCGACGGCAAGTCCCTCTCGGTGCTGACGTCCGACCCGGGCGTCAGCAAGGCGAAGAAGGTCCAGCTCGGCTGGTTCAGCGAGGGCAACACCCCCGCCGGCACCTCGACCGCCGTCGACGGCCCCACCCCCGAGATCGTCGACCCGCAGATCATCACCGACGCGGCGCCGTCCGACACCCCGGACCCCGCGGACCACGGCACGTACGCGTACACCAAGTCGATCTACTCGTTCGGCAACCAGGCCATCGCGCTCGCCGGCATCGGCGGCATCCGCGGCGAGGTCGAGGGCAAGATCTACCTCCCGACGACCGGCGGCGCGCGCCCCGTCGTCCTGCTCCTGCACGGCCGCCACACCTCCTGCAACGGCTCGGGCGCCAACCCCCTGCGCTGGCCGTGCGGTCCGACCCAGACCAACATCCCCAGCTACGCCGGCTACGACGGCACGGCCGAGGCGCTCGCGAGCAACGGCTACGCGGTCCTCTCGATCGCAGCGAACGCGATCAACTCCAACGACAACGAGCTCGCGCTCGACCAGGGCGCGCAGGCTCGCGGCCAGCTGATCCTCGACACGCTGGGCCTGTTCCAGAAGGCCACGAACGGCGAGCCGATCACGCTGCACGACGCGCAGACCGACACTGACGTGACGCTCGCGGACGCGCTGGACGGCAACGGCACCAAGCCGGCCGCGCTGATCGACCCCGAGGTCACCGAGATCGCGCCCGCCGACCTCGTCGGCCGCCTCGACTTCCGCAAGATCGGCCTCATGGGCCACTCGCGCGGCGGTGAGGGCGTGACCTCGGCGGCGACGCTGAACAACGCGCTCGCGCACCCGTTCGACATCGTCTCGATCCTGCCGCTGGCACCGGTCGACTTCGGCCGCATGACGGTCCCGAACATCCCCACGATGGTCGTCCTGCCGTACTGCGACGGTGACGTCTCCAACCAGCAGGGCCAGCACATGAACGACGACGCGCGCTACGCGTTCGACGACGACGTGCTGCGCTCCAACGTCTGGGTGATGGGCGCCAACCACAACTTCTTCAACACGGTCTGGACCCCCGGCAAGTACGCGCTGTCCGTGAGCGACGACTGGTCGGGCACGAGCTCCACGTCCGCCCGGGCCACGGACTCCGTGTGCGGTACCGCGGGTGCGGCCACCAGCACGAGCATCCGCCTGACGGCCGACCAGCAGTACGACATCGGCACATCGCTCATGTCCGGCTTCTTCCGCCTGACCGTGGGCGGCGAGCAGCAGTTCCTGCCGATGTTCGACGGCTCGGGCGCGAAGGTCGACACCACGCTGACCTCCGACGTGCGCGTCATGGCCACGCAGCCCGCCTCCGCACGTGCGGACATCCAGACCTTCGCCAAGCCCAGCACCTCGGTGCGCATCTACGGCACGGCGACGGCCACGCACTGCGCGAGCCTGTTCGGTCGCACGCTCGCGGCGGTCCTGCCCTACTGCTCCACGACCCTCGCCAGCGCGCAGGTCCCGCACTGGACGCCCGCGTCCAACGGCGCCAACGTCCCGGCGACCCCGGTCACGCGCATGGCGTGGACGTCCGGCACGGGCGAGGTCCGCCTCACCGTCCCGAAGGCCGCGCGCGACGCGTCGGTCTACACCAACCTGTCGCTCAAGCTCGCCGCGGACGAGACCGTCGCGATCGGCGGCGGCACGGACCTGACGCTCACCGTCGTCGACGGCTCGGGTGCCACGTTCTCCAAGAAGGTCTCCGAGCTCAACGCCAACGCGCTGAACCGGATGCCGCAGAGCACCCAGAACCCGACCACGCTCGGCAAGGTCGTCCTCCAGCAGGTCAACCTGCCGGTCGCCGACATGACGGGGGTCGACACGACCGACCTGCGCGAGGTCCGCCTCACGGCGGCTGTCGGCATCGACGGTCTCGTCACCGGCGGGGCCTACCTGTCCGACCTCGCGTTCGACCGCCCGTCGCTCGGCAGCCCGCAGGTCAAGACCGAGGTCGCCGTGGGCACCGCTCGCGTCGCGGTCGAGGAGGGCAAGGGCCCCGGCGAGGCGTACGTGCCGGTTCTCCTGTCGGCACCGGCGACCGTCCCGGTCACCGCGTTCGTCACGGTCGCGGGCGGCACCACCGCCACGTCCAAGGCGGCCGTCGTCATGGAGAAGGTCACGTTCGCACCGGGCGAGGTCTGCAAGCCCGTCACGGTCGCCACCTACGGCGACAGCACCGCGAGCGCGGCGGCCTCCACGGCCTTCAAGATCTCGGTGACGAACACCAGCAACGCCGTCATGGGCGCCAACGCGTTCGCCCAGCTGGTCGTCCGTGAGGACGACGGGGTCACGGGCACCGCGGTCGCCCTGCCGGCCGTCGGCGTCCAGGGTGACCCCTGCGCCGAGCTCGCGCCGACCGCCGGGACGCTCACCACGAGCGAGCCGAAGGTCGCGCCCGAGGGCGTCGTCACGGTCACCGGGACGGGCTTCCGCTCCGGTGAGTCGGTCGCGTTCACGCTCGGCGGCGTGTCCGTCGGGTCGGGCGTCGCGGCGGCGGACGGGACGGTCACGTTCGCGCTGACGGTCCCGGCCGACACCGCGCTCGGCGCGACGACGGTCTCGGCTGTCTCTGCCGGCACCGGTCGCACCGCGAGCGGCCCGCTCTCGGTCCTGGCCACCACGGCCACGGCGCTGACGATCACCCCCGAGGTGCCGTCGATCAACCAGCCGGTCACGCTCACCGCGGCCGTCACGGGCGCCACGACCGGCACGGTCACCTTCGTGGACGGCACGACGACGCTCGGCACCTCCGAGCTCGTCGACGGCGTCGCCACGCTCGAGGTGCCCGCCGGCTTCAAGGCGGGGACGCACCCGATCGTCGCGACCTTCGGGGAGACGGCGACCGCCCAGGCGTCGTCGTCCAACGTGGTCTCGTTCTCGCTCGTCAAGGGGGCGTCGAGCATCGCGCTGGCCCTCTCGTCGGGCTCGACCGTCTACGGCACGCCCGTCACCGGGATCGTGGCCGTCGCCAACACGCAGGACGGTGCCGTCAAGGTCACCTACGGGAGCGCCACGACCACGGTCCAGCTCTCGCACGGTGCCGCGACGTTCACGGTCCCGGGCTCGGTGACCCCGGGCTCGTACGCCGTGACGGCGACGTTCCTCGGCACCGACACCGTCGACGCGAGCGGGACGGCGTCGGCGAGCCTGGTCGTCGCGAAGAAGGCGACGACGTCGGCGCTGACCGCACCGGCCAAGGTCACGGTCGGCGGCGCGATCGCCGGCACCGTGACGGTCGGCGGGTCGGTGTCCGGCACCTTCCCGACCGGCTCGGTGAAGGTCTACGTCAAGAAGGGCACGGGCGCGTTCACCCTGGCCAAGACCGTGGCCGTCACGGCCGCGGCCAAGGGCAAGGTGGCGTACTCCGTCGTCGCCCCCACGACCGCGACGGCGCTGACCGTCAAGGCCGAGTACTCGGGTGACGGCTCGTACGGCGCGAGCTCCGCGGCGCCCAAGAGCGTGACCGTCGCAAAGAAGGCCACGACGGCGAAGGTCACGACCGCCAAGACGGTCAAGGTGAAGGGCAAGCTCACCGGCACCGTCACCATCGGCGGCGCCACGGCGGGGACCTACCCGACGGGCACGGTCAAGGTGTACGAGCGCCAGGCCGGCGGCTCGTACAAGCTGGCCACGACCGTGACGCTCAAGGCCTCGGCCAAGGGCAAGGTCACGTTCGCGGTGACCGCGCCCACCAAGGTCGGCACCGCCGCGGTCAAGGTCGTGTACGGCGGCAGCGGCACGCACTCCGGCAGCTCGGCCGTCACCTCGGTGAAGGTCGTCCGCTGACGAGCTGACGGGGCGTTCGACGCCGCGACACAGGGGGCACGGGGAGGGGACCGACCGGTCTCCTCCCCGTGTCGTCTGCCGGGACGCGCGCCGTCGAGTACCGTCGACCCCGATTCACCCGGAGCGTCGCAAAGGAACCATTCGTGCCCGAGATCGCCCTCGTCCCTCGCCCGCTGTCGGTCGAGGCCCAGGACGCCCCTCCGTTCGTGCTCGACGAGGCCACCACGGTGGTCGTCGAGCCGCGGCCCGAGCTCATCCAGGTCGCCGTGCTCGTCGCCGACGTGCTCGGCCGGGTCTCGGACCAGGCGGTCCAGGTGCGCTACCGCGACGCGGGCGAGCGCGGCGTCATCCTGCTGCGGATCACGGACCAGCTGCCCGCCTCCGACGAGGCCTACCGGCTCACCGTCCGCGCGGAGCGGATCGACGTCGAGGCGCGCTCGGCCGCCGGCCTCATCCGTGCGGTCGTCACGCTGCGCCAGCTCGTGGCCACCGACCGGCTCGGCACGACGAGCGTGCCCGCCGTCCGGATCGAGGACGCCCCGCGCTACGCCTGGCGCGGCCTGTCCATCGACGTCGCGCGGCACTTCCTGCCCGTCAACGACCTCAAGGTCGTCATCGGCCTCATGGGCCACTACAAGCTCAACGTGCTGCACCTGCACCTGACCGACGACCAGGGCTGGCGGCTGCACATCCCCTCGCGGCCGAACCTCACGCGCGTGTCGGGCGGCACCGCGGTCGGCGGGGACCCCGGCGGCTACTACTCGCCCTCCGACTTCGCGGCGATCGTGCAGTACGCCGGTGCGCGCGGCATCCGCGTGGTCCCGGAGATCGACGTCCCCGGCCACGTCAACGCGGCGACGCACGCGTACGGCGAGCTCACGCCCTCGGGCCAGCCCACGGACGAGTACACGGGCATCGAGGTCGGCTTCAGCTTCCTCACGGCGGACCTGCCGGCGACGACCCCGTTCCTGCAGGCGGTGTTCAGCGACGTGGCCGCCGTCTCGCCCGACGCGTACATCCACATCGGCGGCGACGAGGTCCTGACGATGGCGCCCGACGAGTACGCGCGGCTGGTCGGCACCGCCGCCCAGGCGGTGCGCTCCACGGGTCGGCAGGTCGTCGGCTGGCAGGAGATCGCGCACACGCCGCTCGAGCCCGGCACCGTGGTGCAGTTCTGGGACCCGCGCGTCGACCCGGCGCCCTTCGTCGAGGCGGCCAAGGCGGGCGCGAAGTTCCTCATGTCGCCCGGCTCCAAGACCTACCTCGACATGAAGTACGACGCGAGCACCGAGCTCGGCCTCGAGTGGGCCGGGCACATCGAGGTGCGCGACGCCTACGACTGGGACCCCGAGACCCTCATCGAGGGCATGCCGCCCGAGGCGGTCATCGGGGTCGAGGCGGCCATCTGGACCGAGACGCTGCGGGACCTGCCCGCGCTGACGTCGATGCTGCTGCCCCGGCTCGCGGCCGTGGCCGAGGTCGCGTGGACGGCGCCTGAGCTGCGCGACTGGGACGGCTTCCGCGACCGGGTCGCCGGGCAGGCCGCGTTCTGGGACCGCCTCGGGCTGAGCTGGTACGCGAGCCCGCAGGTGGACTGGCGCCGCTGACGGGTCGTGTGGGTGGTCCTGCCTAGCGTGGGCGGGACACGTCCGCACACCCACGGGAGGCCAGCATGACCACGTTCGAGAACCGACCGCGCAGCGCGCTGCTCGTCGTCGACGTGCAGAACGGCGTCGTCGCCGAGGCGCACGAGCGGGACGCGACGGTCGCGACGATCGCCGGGCTCGTCGAGCGCGCGCGCCGGCAGCAGGTCCCGGTCATCTGGGTCCAGCAGACCGACGACAACCTCGTGGCGGGCAGCGACGCCTGGCACGTCGTCCCCGAGCTCGAGCCCGGCGCCGACGAGCCGAGGGTGCGCAAGGCGTTCGGCGACTCGTTCGAGGACACCGAGCTCGAGCAGCTGCTCGCGGAGCGGGCAGTGGGGCGGCTCGTCGTGGTCGGCGCGCAGACCGACGCGTGCGTCCGCTCGACGATCCACGGCGCGTTCACCCGCGGCTACGACACCACGCTGGTGAGCGACGCGCACACCACGGAGGACCTCAGCCCGTATGGCGCGCCGTCACCCGCTGAGGTCATCGCGCACACGAACCTGTACTGGCGCTACCAGGACGGCCCGGGCCGGACCGCTGCGGTCGTCGAGGCTGCGGACGTGGACCTGTCGCCCGCGTAGACCGCTAGATCCAGGACCGCAGCCACATCCGTGCGTGCCACTCGTCGTAGGAGATGACCCAGCCGCTCCACACCGGGTAGAAGAACAGGCCGGCGATCACGACGAGCGCGACGACGGCACTCACCGCGATGATCGCGCCGCGCCTGCTGCGCTGCCCTCGCGGGTCCGGGTCGGGTGGGCCGACGATGAGGCTGAGCACGTACGCGAGCGTCAGCGCGATCCACGGCACGAACACGACCGAGTAGAACGTGAAGATCGTGCGGTGCGGGTACTGGAACCACGGCAGCCAGCCGGCGGCGATGCCGGACAGCACCGCGGCCGCGCGCCAGTCGCGGTAGCGGAGCATCCAGACGACGGCGACCAGGATCGCGGCCGACGCGGCCCACCAGAGCAGTGGGTTGCCGAGCGCCACGATCGGCTGCGAGCAGCTGCTCGCGCCGCAGGCGTCGACGGCCTGCTGGCCGGTCAGGCCCGAGATCTCGGTCGGGTAGTAGAACGACGTCGGGCGCCACTGCACGATCCAGCCCAGCGGGTGCGCGGAGTAGTCGTGCGGGGTGGACAGCCCGGTGTGGAACGCCCACATGTCCTGGTGGTACTTCCACAGCGAGCGCAGCGACTCGGGCAGCCACTGCACGCCCTGGCCCGGGTTCTCGGCGGCCCACTGCCGCCCCCACGCCTGCGGGTGCGTGAACCAGGTGGCCCAGGTGGAGAGGTAGACGACGAACGTGCCGCCGACGAGGACGACGCCCGCGACGATGCCGTCCTTGACGACCCCGGCCCACGCCCACGGGTGCACCCCGACCGCTCGCCGCGCGGTCATGTCCCACACCACGGTGAGGATCCCGAACACGGCGAGGAAGTAGATGCCGGACCACTTGGTCCCGCACGCGAGCCCGAGGCTCACCGCCGCGGCGAGCCGCCACCAGCGCATGCCCAGGCCCGGGCCGTAGCCCAGCTCGTGACCGGCGTCGAGCAGCACCGCGGTCCGCTCCGCGAGGCGCCGACGGGCCTGCTCCCGGTCGAGGAGCAGGAACCCGAACGCGGCGAGCACGAAGAACATGAGGAAGCCGTCGAGCAGGCTGATGCGCGACATGACGATCGCCTGGCCGTCGAGCGCGAACAGCACCGCCGCGACCGTGCCCCACGCGGTCGAGGCGAACAGCCGCCGCCCGATCCGCCCGACCATGAGCACGGCGATCGTGCCGAAGACCGCCGCCGACAGCCGCCACGCCGTCGAGCTGTCCATGCCGCCGCCGAGGTGCATGCCCAACGCGATGAGCCACTTGCCCACCAGGGGGTGCACCACGTACTCGGCGTCGGTGCGCAGGGCGCTGCCGTCGCCGGCCTCGAACTGCGGGTTCGCGTTCTCGTCCCAGTTCGCCTCGTAGCCGTTCTGCAGCAGCGACCAGGCGTCCTTGACGTAGTACGTCTCGTCGAAGACGAGCTGGTGCGGGGTGCCCAGGTGCAGGAAGCGCAGGATCCCGCCGAAGACCATGACCGCGAGGGGCAGGACCCAGCCCAGGACGCGGGCGCGGCGGGTCGCGTCGAGCGCGATGGCCGCGTCGCCGAGGAGCCGGCGCAGGAGGCGGTCGTGCGTGGACTCGGGCGGGCCGTCGTCCTCGTCCTCGTCGGCCCCGTCGGTGGCCCCGTCGTCGGACGCGTCGGTGGCGACCAGGGTGTCGGCGACCGGCTCGTCCGTGACCAGGCCGGGGGCGGCCGCGTCGCGGGCCGGCCAGCCGGGCGCGGCGGTTCCCGGGTGCTCGTCGGCCTCAGCCGCCTGGTCGCGCCGCGCCGGGGGACCGCCCTCGGCGTCGGGCGCGGCGGGGACGTCGTCGTCGGTGGCAGGCGGCACGCCCGACATCGTAGGGGCGCGACCCGTGATTCCACCCGAACTTCGCACCACCCACCTCCGTGCGCGCGGTCGGAGACCCGCGTCCGGGCGTGGGTCGCGGTCGCGGGATGGGAGGGTGGGGGCGTGGAGAACCAGGGACGGCTCGTGCTCGCGGCGACGCCCATCGGCAACGCGGAGGACGCCTCGGCGCACCTGCGCCGGCTGCTCGAGCAGGCCGACGTCGTCGCCGCGGAGGACACGCGCAGGCTGCGCGCGCTCGCGGCCCGGCTGGGCGTGACCGTCGGCGGGCGGGTGGTCAGCTTCTACGAGCACAACGAGGCCGCCCGCGCCGACGAGCTGCTCGAGGTGGTCGCCGGCGGCGGGACCGTCGTCGTCGTGACGGACGCGGGCATGCCGTCCGTGTCCGACCCCGGCTTCCGCCTCGTCGGCGCCGCCGTGCGTGCCGGCGTGACCGTGACGTCCGCCCCCGGCCCGAGCGCGGTCCTGACCGCGCTCGCGCTGTCCGGCCTGGCGACCGACCGGTTCTGCTTCGAGGGGTTCCCGCCGCGCAAGCCGGGGGAGCGAGCCCGCGCGCTCGCGGACCTGGCCGACGAGCGCCGCACGATGGTGTTCTTCGAGGCCCCGCACCGCGTCGGTGACCTCCTCGAGGCGATGGCCGAGGCGTTCGGTCCCGGCCGGCCCGCCGCGGTGTGCCGGGAGCTGACCAAGACGTACGAGGAGGTGCTGCGCGACTCGGTCGGCAACCTCGCGCAGTGGGCCAGGGACTCCGAGGTGCGGGGGGAGATCGTCGTCGTCGTCGGCGGCAACGACCGCACGCAGGTCGCCTCGACCGCCGACCTCGTCGCCGAGGTGCTCGCACGCGCCGACTC
The DNA here is from genome assembly GCF_003755175.1 of Cellulomonas sp. PhB150. Classification (GTDB taxonomy): domain Bacteria; phylum Actinomycetota; class Actinomycetes; order Actinomycetales; family Cellulomonadaceae; genus Cellulomonas. Next base: position 24,607 of record NZ_RKHX01000005.1, read on the forward strand.
CGGGGAGCGCCTCAAGGAGGCGGTCGCCGACGTCGCGACGACCGCGGGGGTCGCCAAGCGCGACCTCTACGCCGCTGCGCTGGCCGCACGGGGGCGCTGAAACCCCTGGGACCGCGCGCCGTCGAATCGTTACGATGGAGCGGTGACCCAGCCCCCTGCCGACGACATCTACGACGGCGCCCACCCCGTCCGCACGCTCGCGCGCATGTTCCGCGGCCAGGGCGGCCGACTGGCGATCGCGACCGTGTCGTTCACGGTCAAGCACAGCCCGATCTGGATCATCCCGCTGCTGACCGCCAACGTCATCGACGTGGTCGTCGAGCACCGCCCGCTGCACGAGCTGTGGGTCAACGCCGCGCTCATGGCGCTGCTCATCGCGCAGAACCTGCCGCTGCACCAGGTCTACGTGCGGATGCTGTCCCTCTCGGTGCGCACGGTCGAGACGAACCTGCGGATGGCGCTCTCGCGGCGGCTGCAGGAGCTGTCCATCGGGTACCACCGTCGCGTGAGTGCCGGTGTGCTGCAGGCCAAGATCGTGCGCGACGTGGAGAACGTCGTCGAGAGCTCCCGGCAGGCGTTCGACTCCGGGATGGCCGCGATCACGACCCTCGTCGGCGCGATCGTCATCACGGCGATCAAGGTCCCGGAGTTCCTCCCGGTTTACGCGCTCGCGGTGCCGGCCGCCGCGGCCCTCGTCGTCTCGATGCGCCGGCGGATGTCGGTGCGCAACGCCGCGTTCCGCGCCGAGGTGGAGAACATGTCCGCCCGCGTCTCGGAGATGACCCACCTCATCCCGATCACCCGCGCGCACGCCCTCGAGCGCAACGAGCTCGACCGGATGGGCGCGACGCTCGTCGGCGTCCGCAACGCCGGCATCCGGCTGGACAGGACGAACGGCTGGTTCGGCTCGCTGTCGTGGATCCTCATGCAGCTGCTGTCGGTCGGCTGCCTGATCGGCGCCGCGTGGGTCGCGTGGAGCGGGATGTTCGGCATGACGGCCGGTGACGTCACGATGCTCTCGTCGTACTTCGTCGCCCTCACCGCGTCCGTCACCGCCCTGATGAGCCTGATGCCGATCATCTCCAAGGGGCTGGAGTCGGTGAAGTCCATGAGCGAGGTGCTCAGCGAGCGCGACATCGAGCGCAACCACGGCAAGGCGTCCGTGGACGCGGTGCGCGGCGAGGTGCAGTTCGAGGGCGTGCGGTTCGCGTACGACGACGCGCCCGACGAGATCGCGATCGACGGCCTCGACCTGCACGTGCGGCCGGGCGAGACCGTGGCGCTCGTCGGGCCGTCCGGCTCCGGCAAGTCGACGGTCCTCAACATGGTGATCGGCTTCCTGTCCCCGAGCGGCGGGCGGCTCACGCTCGACGGGCGCGACATGGCCGAGCTCGACCTGCGCACGTACCGCCGGTTCCTCGCGGTGGTGCCGCAGGAGTCGCTGCTGTTCGAGGGGTCGATCCGCGACAACGTCACCTACGGCAGCGCGGACCTCTCGGACGCCGACGTGCTCTCGGCCCTGCGCGACGCCAACGCGATGGACTTCGTCGACCAGATGGGCGGCCTGGACGCGGTCATCGGCGAGCGCGGGGCGCGGCTGTCCGGCGGGCAGCGCCAGCGGCTGGCGATCGCCCGCGCCCTGGTTCGTGACCCGCGGGTCCTCGTGCTCGACGAGGCGACGTCCGCCCTGGACAACGCCTCGGAGCGGCTGGTCCAGGAGGCGCTCGGGCGGCTGATGCGGGGGCGGACCACGTTCGTCGTCGCGCACCGCCTCTCGACGATCCGGGGCGCCGACCGGATCGCGGTCATGCGGCACGGGCAGCTCGTCGAGATCGGCTCGCACGCCGAGCTCATGGCCGCCGACGGCGCGTACGCCGAGCTCGAGCGGCTCGCGTCCGGACCCGTCTCGGCCTGAGCCGCCGGGCCGCTGCCTAGGACGTCGCGAGCTCGACGCCCGCGGTCCGCAGCTCGTCGCGAGCGGCGGCCCCGAGCTCGGGGGTGACGGGCACGGTGAGGTCGGTCAGGACGCGCGTGGCCAGCCCGAGCTCGAGGGCGTCGAGGGCGGTCGCCTTCACGCAGTGCGACTCCGCGATCCCGACGACGTCGACCGCCGCGATGCCCGCGCCCTCGAGGATCTGCGCGAGCGCGCGCCCTTCGGCGTCGACGCCCTCGAAGCCCGAGTACGCCGCGGCGTAGGCGCCCTTCCGGACGCTCGCGTCGGGGCCGAGCTCCGCGAGCGCGGGGTGCAGCTCGGCCTCGGCGGTGCCCGCGACGCCGTGCGGCGGCCACGTGTCGACGAAGTCGGGGGTCTCGCTGAAGTGCGCGCCCGGGTCCACGTGCCAGTCCTGGGTGGTGACGACGAGGTCGTACTCGCCGCGGTGCGCGGCGGCGTACTCCGCGATCGCGCGCGCCACGTCGTTGCCTCCCGGGACGGCGAGCGCGCCGCCCTCGCAGAAGGTCGGCTGGACGTCGACGACGAGGAGGGCCCGGTGATCCGTCATCGGCCCAGCGTTGCACGGGTCCGCCGGTCGTGTTGGGGTGGGGCATGACGCGCGCGCGGATCGTCCTGGTGGTGGCCGTCGCCCTGCTCGCTGGCTGCTCGGGCGGGGGAGAGCCGGAGTCGTCGGGCTCGTCCCTGCCGCCGTCTTCTCCCGCCGCTCCGCCCTCGTCGGACCCGACCGTCTCCGTCACCGCGCAGGACGACGTCGCCACCGGTCTGCCCGCGCCGTGGGGGATCGCGTTCCTGCCGTCGGGCGACGCGGTGGTGACCCTGCGCGACGAGAAGCGGCTCGTGCTCGTCTCGTCGTCCGGCGCCGTGACCGAGGTGACCGGCCCGGGCGCCGACCAGCTCGACGACCTCGTGGTCCCGGGCGGCGAGGGCGGCCTGCTCGGAGTCGCGGTGCTCGGCTCGTCCGGCGACGCCGTCGACCTCGCACTCTACGCGACTGCGGCGGACGACAACCGCGTCCTGCGCGCCACGCTCACAGGCAACTCCCTCGGCGAGGTCCGGCCGATCCTCACCGGCATCGCCAAGGCGAACAACCACGACGGCGGCCGCCTCGCCGTCGGCCCCGACGGTTTCCTCTACGTCACCAGCGGCGACGCGACCGACACGGCGAACGCCCAGGACCCCGACTCGCTCAACGGCAAGATCCTGCGGATCACGGTCGACGGCGACCCCGCTCCCGGCAACCCGACCGAGGGCTCGCCGGTGTGGAGCCTCGGGCACCGCAACCCGCAGGGCCTGGGCTGGGCCGCCGACGGGCGGATGTTCGCCGCCGAGTTCGGCCAGAACACCTGGGACGAGCTCAACGTCATCGAGCCCGGCTCGAACTACGGCTGGCCGACCGTCGAGGGCGAGGCCGGCGAGGACGGCTTCGTCGACCCGGTCGCGCAGTGGTCCACCGCCGACGCGTCCCCGAGCGGCCTGGCCGTGACCGCCGACGCGGTCTACCTGGCGGCGCTGCGCGGCGAGCGGCTCTGGCGGGTCCCGCTCACGGCGGACGGGGTCGGCACCCCGCAGCAGCTGCTCACCGACCTGGGCCGCCTGCGCGCCGTGGCCGTGGCGCCCGACGACTCGCTGTGGGTGCTGACCAACAACACCGACGGCCGCGGCACCCCGCGCGCCGGCGACGACCGCATCGTCCGCCTCACCCTCGGCTGACCCGCCGGCCCGCCGGCCGCCCGACCTGCCGGCCCGCGCGGGAGCCCGCGCCCGCGCCCGCGCCCTCGCCAACGGTCCCGCATCGCGGATCGGCGCGCACCTGGCCCGAGGTAGCCGCACTTGTGAGTGGTGTTGCCTCCTGCGACCCAAATCGGCCTCATCCGGCCACTCCCGTACCAAGTGCGGCTACCTCGGGCCGTCGTGCCGAGGCGACCACAGCCCACCCCGGCCGGAGGGACGTCCACAGAACCGGGTCGTGGGCCGCCCACGCTGCTGGCCGACCTGCCGGAATCGCGTCATGACGAACGTGACTGCTCATCGGCTTCGAGAACTGGGCGGCGCCGCCCAGTTGCAGGACCTCGGCCGGGTGGCCGGTGCCCGTGCGGCACTGCGGGCGGCGGTGGCCAGTGGGCGAGTCGTGCGCCCGGCCCGGGGCGTCTACGCCCTCGCAGACGCCGACCGGGTCGCGATCGCGGCCGCGACGCACTGCGCGACGATCGCCTGCATCTCTGCGGTCGAGCGGTTCGGGATCGCGGTCCTCGAGCCGTCGCGCACCCCGCATCTGGCCGTGCCGCGGGACCGGGGCCGCAGCGAGTCGCTCGTCCGGTCGGCTCAGGACGTGGTGCTGCACCGCGAGGCCTGGGCGAGGTCGGGTCCTCTGGAAGGCGTCGTGGTGGCCCCGCTCGACGAGGCTCTTGCCCGGATGCTGCTGTGCTGCTCGGCGGAGGCCGCGCTCGTCTCGATCGACGACGCGCTGCATCGTGGCCGCACGACGACGGCCAGGATCGCCGCGGCACTGCCGAGCACCGCGCCGGTGTGGGCGCGCGTGGTGCTCGGGCGCGCGGACGGTCGAAGCATGTCCCCGCTGGAGACGTTGACCCGGCTTGCCCTGCGCGCCGCTGGGCTGGTGGTGGAACCTGGTCCGCTCGTGCCGCGGGTGGGCTACGTGGACCTGATCGTCGCCGGTCGAGTGGTCGTCGAGCTCGACGGGTACGAGTTCCACAGCGGCCGCATCCAGTTCCAGGACGACCGCCGGCGGGACCGCGAGCTGGTCGCGCAGGGATACGTCGTCCTTCGCTTCACGTACACCGACGTGACGCATGACATGGCGGGCGTCGTCGCCGCCGTCAAGGCGGCCTGCGCGCGGCTGACAAGCCCGAGGTAGCCGCACTTGTGACTGGAGTTGCCTCCTGGGGCGCCCGAGAGCCCCAGGAGCGGTCACCAGTCACAAGTGCGGCTAGGTCGGGCCGATGGGCGACCAGCCACGCGGACGGCAGGTGGGCGGAGGGGGAGTCGCGGCGCCCGGGCACCTAGGATCGGCGCATGTCTCGCATCCTGTCCGCCGTCGCGTGGCCCTACGCGAACGGCCCCCGCCACATCGGTCACGTCGCCGGCTTCGGCGTCCCCTCGGACGTCTTCTCCCGCTACATGCGCATGGCCGGTCACGACGTGCTGATGGTGTCCGGCACCGACGAGCACGGGACGCCAATCCTGGTGCAGGCGGAGCAGGAGGGCGTGGGCCCGCAGGAGCTCGCGGACCGCTACAACCGCGTCATCGTCGAGGACCTCGCGCAGCTGGGCCTGAGCTACGACCTGTTCACGCGCACCACCACGCGCAACCACTACGCCGTGGTGCAGGAGATGTTCCGCACGGTGCACAAGAACGGGTACATGGTCGAGCAGTCGACCATGGGCGCGATCAGCCCGAGCACGGGCCGCACGCTGCCCGACCGCTACATCGAGGGCACGTGCCCCATCTGCGGGTACGACGGCGCTCGCGGCGACCAGTGCGACAACTGCGGCAACCAGCTCGACGCGATCGACCTCATCAACCCGCACAGCCGGATCAACGGCGAGAAGCCGAAGTTCGTCGAGTCGACGCACTTCTTCCTCGACCTGCCCGCGTTCGCGAGCGCGCTCGAGGCGTGGCTCAAGGGCCGGCAGGGCTGGCGCCCCAACGTGCTGAAGTTCTCCCTCAACCTCATCGACGACATGCGCCCCCGGGCCATGACGCGGGACATCGACTGGGGCATCCCGGTGCCGCTGCCCGGCTGGGAGGAGAACCCGAACAAGCGCCTGTACGTCTGGTTCGACGCGGTGATCGGCTACCTCTCGGCCAGCATCGAGTGGGCACGGCGCTCGGGCGACGACGACGCGTGGCGCCCGTTCTGGAACGACCCCGAGGCCCTGAGCTACTACTTCATGGGCAAGGACAACATCACGTTCCACTCCCAGATCTGGCCCGCCGAGCTCATGGGCTACGACGGCCGGGGGAACAAGGGCGGCGCGCCCGGCCCGTACGGGACGCTGCAGCTGCCGACCGAGGTCGTCTCGAGCGAGTACCTCAACGTGGCCGGCCAGCAGTTCAGCTCGTCGCGCGGCGTGGTCATCTACGTGCGCGACATGCTCGCGCGCTACCAGCCCGACGCGCTGCGGTACTACCTGTCCGTGGCCGGGCCGGAGACGCAGGACGTCGACTTCACCTGGGCCGAGTTCAAGCGGCGCACCAACGACGAGCTCGTCGCGGGCTGGGGCAACCTGGTCAACCGCACGGCGAGCATGATCGCCAAGAACTTCGGCGAGATCCCGGCCGCCGGTGAGCTGCAGCCGGTGGACCACGGGCTGCTCGCGACGACCGGCGCGGCGTTCGGGTCCGTCGGCGACCTGCTCGGCGGGCACCGCAACCGTGCGGCGATCGGCGAGGCGATGCGGGTGGTCCAGGAGGCCAACCGCTACATCTCCGAGACCGAGCCGTGGAAGCTGACCGGCGACCGCGAGCGGCTGGGCACGGTGCTCAACACCGCCGCGCAGGCCGTCTCGGACGCCAACACGCTGCTCGCGCCGTTCCTGCCGTTCGCGGCGCAGAAGGTGCACGAGACCTTCGGTCGCACGGGCACGTTCGCGCCGCAGCCGCGGATCGACGAGGTCACGGACCTGGACGACGAGTCCCGGCACTACCCGATCATCACGGGCGACTACTCGGCGACGCCGCGGTTCGCGTCGGTGCCGGTCGTGGCCGGGACGCCCGTGGCCAAGCCGGTGCCGGTGTTCACCAAGCTCGACGACGACATCGTCGAGCAGGAGATCGAACGCGCGAAGAACGCCTGACCCGTGGCCCGCACGCGCGAGCGCGGCTGGCCGCCCGCCCCGGACGCCCTCCCGGTCCCGGTCGTCGACAACCACACCCACCTCGACTCGGTCGTGGAGTGGGTGGCCGACGGCTGGGAGCCGGGGGCGCCGGCGGGGACGACGACGATCGCGCAGCACCTGGAGCGAGCGGCGGCCGTCGGCGTGACGCGGATGGTCCAGGTCGGCTGCGACCTGGACGCCGTGCACTGGACCGACGAGGTCGTCCGTGCGCATCCCCAGCTGCTGGGGGCCGTCGCGATCCATCCCAACGAAGCCGTCCTGCACGCGGGGGTGCGCGAGATCGCGCCCGACGAGCTCGAGCCCGACCCGCAGCCGCGGCACGCGACCCAGCTCGACGACGCCATCGACACCGTCATGAGCATCGCCCGGGCGAACCCCCGCATCCGGGCGATCGGCGAGACCGGCCTCGACTACTTCCGCGCAGGACCGCAGGGCCGCGCGGTCCAGCGCGACGCGTTCCGCGCGCACGTCGCGCTCGCCAAGGAGCTCGGCCTCGCGCTGCAGATCCACGACCGTGACGCGCACGACGACGTCGTCGACGTCCTGCTCAACGACGGTGCCCCGGAGCGGACCGTCTTCCACTGCTTCAGCGGCGGCCCGGACCTGGCCCGGATCGCCCGGGAGCAGGGCTGGTACGCGAGCTTCGCCGGCCCGGTCAGCTTCGGCGCGAACGACGAGCTGCGCGCGGCGCTCGGCGAGCTGCCCCCGGAGCTCGTCCTCGTCGAGACCGACGCCCCGTACCTCACGGTGCACCCGTTCCGCGGCCGCCCCAACGCGCCGTACCTGCTGCCGGGCACGGTGCGCACCGTCGCCGAGGTGACCGGGCGGGACCTGGAGGCGGTCTGCACGCAGATCGCGCGGAACTCCGAGGCCGTCTACGGGCCCTGGTGAACCGACACGCCGCACGACACGCCGGGCAGCCGGGTGAGGGATCCCCAGGGTGTCCGTTCTGCGGTTCCGGGGCTCATCACGGATCGGTTACGGTCTGACGATGCCAGTCGCGGGACCACCCGCGAGACCGACGAGAGGACCGGCGTGACGGACGGCGAGCAGGGCGCGGCGACGCGCCGGAGCGCGCCTCGTCGACGCCTCGGTCGCATCGTCGCCCAGGCCTCCGTGCTGGCGGTCGTCGCCGGTGCCACGAGCGCCTTCGCCGTCATGCACAAGCAGGTCACCGTCGACGTCGACGGCCAGCAGGTGCAGGTCGAGGGCTTCGGTCGGACCGTCGGCGCGGTGCTCGCGGGCGCCAAGATCCAGGTCGGCGACGGCGACCTCGTCGCACCCGGCCTGCACGACAGCGTCGCCCAGGGCGAGCAGATCGTCGTCCGGCACGGCCGCGACCTGAAGCTCGTCGTCGACGGCGAGCCGCAGACGGTCTGGACCACGGCGCTGACCGTGGGCGAGGCGGTCGAGGGCCTGGGCCTGCGCGACGGGGACGTGCGCCTGTCGGCGAGCCGGTCGGAGCCGCTGGGTCGCGACGCGCTGCGGGTGTCGACCGAGAAGACGATCCACCTCGCGGTCGACGGCCAGGTCATCGACGGCGTGAGCAGCGCGGCCACCGTGCGCGACGCGCTCAAGGACATCGGGCTGGTGCTCGACGAGGGCGACGAGGTGTCGGTCCCGCTCGACGCGACCGCGGTCGACGGCCTCGTCGTGCTGGTCACGCGCGCGGCCACCGACGCCGAGACCCGCACCGAGGCCGTGAAGTTCAAGGTCGAGGAGATCGACGACCCGGGCCTGGCCAAGGGCACCAAGGTGGTCGTGACCAAGGGCAAGGCCGGCATCCGCACCACCACGTACCAGCTCGACACGGTCGGCGGCGTGGTCACGGACCGTCAGGCCGTCTCGTCGGTCGTCACCACCGAGCCCGTGACCCAGGTGGTCCACGTCGGCACGATGGTGCTGCCGGACCCGAGCGACATCCACGTCTCGCCGGGCAGTGCGCAGGCCATCGCCCGGGACCTGGCGGCCGCGCGCGGGTGGGGCGACGACCAGTTCGCCTGCCTGGTCACGCTCTGGAAGCACGAGAGCGGCTGGCGCATCAACGCCGAGAACAAGTCGTCGGGCGCCTACGGCATCCCGCAGGCGCTGCCGGGCACCAAGATGGCCTCCGTCGGTGCGGACTGGCGCACGAACCCCGCCACCCAGATCACTTGGGGGCTCGGCTACATCAAGAACCGGTACAAGACGCCCTGCGGGGCCTGGGCTTCTTTCCAGTCCCAGGGCTGGTACTGACCGTCCCTTTACCAGGGCGCCGACCCGAGGGGTTGGCAACCCGATCACGATTCGGTTACGGTCGCGTGTCGCTCCGGACGAACCGGCCCTGATCGGGTTGGCCGGAGCGAACGGCGCCGGGCTGTGTCCCGGACGCCGAGACGGCCGGATCGGGGATCCGGGACCGACGGGGACGCCTCCCTCCAGGCGTCCGCTGGCCAGCAGCACCGGCCGCCGCCGGGTGTGCCGGGAACGGCACGCGCTCCGCCCCCCGTGCCCGGGCACCTCGACGGCTGGAGCCCCGTGCAGTTCACGACCCGCATCCTTGGACCCCTCGCGCGCAACCGCAGCGCACACGCAGAAGCGGGGGGCCGTCGATCCGGTCGTCGCGTCCTGCCCGTCGTGGCAGGCGCCACGGTGCTCGTCCTCGCCGGCGGCACCGCCGCCTACGCCCACGCGCACAAGACCGTCTCCCTCGACGTGGACGGCCAGGTGCAGCACGTCAGCACGTTCGCCGGCTCCGTCGACGCGCTGCTCGCGGACCAGGGTGTGCAGGTCGGCACCCGGGACACGGTCTCCGCGACCGGCGCGCTGGGTGAGGGCCAGGACGTCGTCGTGCGTCACGCCCACCAGATCACCGTCGCCCGCGACGGCGTGAACGACACCGTGTGGACCACGGCGCTGACCGCCGACGAGGCGCTCGACACCCTCGCCGCGCGCGACGCCAGCGTCTCGTTGGTCGCCTCCCGCAGCTCGGGCGGTCGCGCCGAGCTGCCGCTGGACCTCGTCCTGCACGGCTCGGTCGACGTGCTCGTCGACGGCAAGACCCTCACGGGCCAGGATGCCGACGTCTCCGTCGGCCAGGTGCTCGGCGAGCTCGGCGTCACGCTCGAGCCCCTGGACCGCGTCGCGGTGCAGCAGGGCGACACGGGCCGGGTGCAGGTCGTCGTCAACCGCGTCGTCGTCGACGAGAAGAAGACGACCAAGAAGCTCTCGTTCGACTCGAGCACGAAGAAGGACTCGTCGGCCTACGTCGGCACCAAGAAGGTCACGACCGAGGGCAAGAAGGGCACGCGGACCATCGTCACGCGCGTCACGACCGTCGACGGCAAGGTCACCGACAAGGTCAAGCTCTCCGACAAGGTCACGAAGAAGCCGGTCGACGAGGTCATCACGGTCGGCACCAAGGAGCGTCCCGTCGTGAAGACGACGACCTCCTCGAGCTCGGGCTCGGGCTCGTCGGGCAAGTCCGGACCGATCAAGGCGGGGGGCAAGGCCGACGACCTCAACTGGGCCGCGCTGGCCAAGTGCGAGTCGGGCGGCAACCCGCGCGTCGTCTCCTCGAACGGGCTGTACCACGGCCTCTACCAGTTCTCGGTGGGCACGTGGCGCGGGGTCGGTGGCTCGGGACTGCCGTCGCAGGCGTCGTCCTCCGAGCAGACCGCACGCGCCAAGATGCTCTACAACCGCTCGGGCGCCGGTCAGTGGCCCGTGTGCGGGAAGAACCTGTTCTCCTGACCTGACGCCTCGACGCCCGCCCACCCCGAGCAGGGGTGCGGCGGGCGTCGTCGTCCGCTGCCCTAGGCTCGTGCGCATGTCGACGACCGCCCTGCTCGGGCCCACGGAGATCCGTGAGCTGGCCGCCCGGGCTGGGATCCGCCCCACCAAGCAGCTCGGGCAGAACTTCGTGCTCGACGGCGGGACGGTCCGCAAGATCGTCCGCCAGGCCGACGTCGCTGCAGGTGACCGCGTCGTGGAGGTCGGGCCCGGGCTCGGCTCGCTGACGCTCGGGCTGCTCGAGGTCGGCGCCGACGTCACGGCCGTCGAGATCGACCCCGTGCTGGCGCGGCTCCTGCCGGAGACCGTCTCGCGGCACGTCGAGGGCCTCACGACGAGCACCGAGGGCGACGTGGTCGTCCTGCGGGACGAGACCGGTCGCGCTCGCCTCACCCTCGTCACCGCCGACGCGCTGACGGTCACCGAGCTGCCCGGCGAGCAGCCCGTGGCCTTCGTCGCGAACCTGCCCTACAACGTCTCCGTGCCGGTGCTGCTCACGTTCCTCGAGCGGTTCGGCACCATCGAGCGTGGCCTGGTCATGGTGCAGGCCGAGGTCGCCGACCGGCTGGCCGCACCCCCGGGCAGCCGCACGTACGGCATCCCCTCGGCCAAGACCGCCTGGTACGCCGACGCGCGCCGGACCTCGACGATCGGGCGGTCGGTCTTCTGGCCCGCCCCCAACGTCGACTCCGCCCTCGTGCGCTTCGACCGCCGCGAGCCCCCGACGACCACCGCGAGCCGCACCGAGGTGTTCGCGGTCGTCGACGCCGCGTTCGCGCAGCGCCGCAAGATGCTCCGCTCGGCCCTCTCGTCGCTCGCCGGGTCGGCCGATGCGGCGGTCGCCGCGCTCGAGGCCGCGGGCGTGGACCCGCAGGCCAGGGGCGAACGTGTAGACATCGTGGGGTTCGCCCGGATCGCGGAGCACCTGGTGGGTGGCTCTGGCAGGGTGGACGCGTGACGTTGACCCCCGTGGAGCCCCTGCCCGAGCACGAGGTGCGGGTGCGAGCCCCCGGCAAGATCAACCTGTCGCTGCGCGTCGGCGCCCGCGAGGCCGACGGCTACCACCCGCTGACCACGGTCTTCCAGGCGGTCTCGATCTACGAGGAGGTCGTCGCGACCCCGTCCGACGAGCGCACGCTGACGGTCTCGGGCGTGCAGGCGCACCTGGTCCCGACCGACGCGAGCAACCTGGCGCTCAAGGCCGTGGAGGTCCTCGCGCGGCACACGGGCATCGACGACGGCGTCCACCTGCACCTCGACAAGGGAGTGCCGGTCGCTGGCGGCATGGCGGGCGGCTCGGCGGATGCAGCGGCGGCCCTCGTCGCGTGCGACGCGCTGTGGCACACCGGGCTGAGCCGGCCCGAGCTCATCGAGCTCGCCGCCGACGTCGGCGCGGACGTCGCCTTCATCCTCATGGGCCACACCGCGGTCGGGCAGGGGCGCGGGCACCTGCTCACGCCCGCGCTGACCCGCGGCGAGTTCCACTGGGCGTTCGCCGTCCAGGACCGCGGGCTGTCGACGGCCGCGGTGTACGACGCGTTCGACGAGCTGCACGGCGGCTCGCCCGGTGCGCCCGACCCCGAGCTCGACGTCCCGCTCATGCAGGCCCTGCGCGCCGGCGACCCCCGCGCGCTGGGGGAGGCGCTGCACAACGACCTGCAGCTCGCCTCCCTCGAGCTCGACCCCCTGCTCGCCGAGCCGCTGTCCGTCGCGACCGACGCCGGCGCGCTGGGCGTCGTGGTGTCCGGCTCCGGGCCGACGGTCGCCGCCCTGGCCCGCAACCGCCAGCACGCGCTGGCCCTGGCCGCGTCGTTCACCGCGTCGGGGGTCGCGGACCGGGTGCTGACGGCGACGGGCCCGGTCGTCGGCGCCCGGATCATCTCTGCGGAGTAGCCCCCTGCCCGCCGGGTAGTCGATCCGGCGACGGGTCGCCGGTTGCAACCGCCTACCTGTCGCCGAACCGTCGACCGCGCGCCTTCGGCTCGCCGATTCCGCATCGCCTCGCCGGATGTGATCGGCGAGCCGATGACGAATCGGCGAGCCGATGGCCCGGACGAGCGGAGCGCGGCGGGCGGGTAGCCTCGGTGGCCTCATGGCTCACCTGCTCGGCGCGGACCGCGTCACCCTCACGCTCGGCACGCGGACCCTCCTCGACGAGGTCAGCCTCGGCCTCGACGACGGCCAGCGCATCGGCGTCGTCGGCCCCAACGGCGCCGGCAAGTCGACCCTGCTCCGCGTCCTGTCCGGGATCCAGGCGCCCGACGACGGCCGCGTCACCCGCTCGGGCGGCACGCGGATCGCCGTCCTCGAGCAGCGCGACGACCTCGGCACCGGGACGGTGCTCGCGCACATCCACGGCAGCGCCGACGAGTACGAGTGGGCGGCCGACCCCCGCATCCGCCAGGTCCACGACGGCCTGCTCCCGGACGTCGACATGACCGCCGACGTCTCGACCCTCTCGGGCGGCCAGCGCCGCCGCGTCGCCCTCGCGGCGCTGCTGGTGCGCGACGACGAGGTCCTCGTGCTCGACGAGCCGACCAACCACCTCGACGTCGAGGGCGTGGCCTGGCTCGCCAACCACCTGTCCGACCGCTACCGCGGCAACAACGGCGCCCTGGTGGTCGTCACGCACGACCGCTGGTTCCTCGACGCGGTCTGCACCCGCACGTGGGAGGTGCACGACGGCGTCGTCGAGCAGTACGAGGGCGGCTACGCGGCGTACGTGCTGGCCCGCGCCGAGCGCGCGCGCACCGCGTCGGCCACCGAGGAGAAGCGGCAGAACCTGCTCCGCAAGGAGCTCGCCTGGCTGCGCCGCGGCGCCCCCGCACGCACGTCCAAGCCGAAGTTCCGCATCGACGCCGCCAACGCGCTCATCGAGAACGAGCCGCCGCCGCGCGACCGCATGGAGCTCGACCGGATGGCGACGGCCCGCCTGGGCAAGGACGTGCTCGACGTCGAGGACGTGACCCTCACGTTCGGCGAGCGCACGCTTCTCGACGACGTCACGTGGCGGATCGGCCCCGGCGACCGGATCGGCCTGGTCGGCGTCAACGGCGCCGGCAAGACGAGCCTGCTGCGCCTGCTGTCCGGCCGGCTCGAGCCGACGACCGGTCGGGTCAAGCGCGGCAAGACCGTGCAGATCGCCGAGCTGCGCCAGGACGTCGAGGACCTCGACGAGCTCGCGCACCTGCGCGTCGTCGAGGTGATCGAGTCCGAGAAGCGCTCGGTCGTCGTCGGCGGCAAGGAGCTCACCGCGGCGCAGCTCGTCGAGCGGCTCGGGTTCACGCGCGAGCGCTCGCGCACACCGGTGCGCGACCTGTCGGGCGGCGAGCGACGCCGGCTGCAGCTGCTGCGCCTGCTCGTCGGCGAGCCCAACGTGCTGCTGCTCGACGAGCCCACCAACGACCTCGACACCGACACCCTGGCCGCGCTGGAGGACCTGCTCGACGGCTGGCCCGGCACGCTCATCGTCGTCTCGCACGACCGCTACCTGCTCGAGCGCGTGTGCGACAAGCAGGTGGCCCTGCTCGGCGACGGTGCACTGCGCGAGCTGCCCGGCGGCGTGGAGCAGTACCTGGACCTGCGCCGCGACGCGCTCGCGCTGCCCGCGCCTGCACCCCGGTCCGCGCCCGGCGCCTCACCCGCGGCGACCGCCGCCGCACCGACCGAGCAGGCGTCCGCCGCCGACGTCCGCGCCGCCCGCAAGGAGGTCGGCCGCATCGAGCGCCGGCTGTCCAAGATCGCCGAGCTCGAGGCGCGGGTGCACGACAAGATGGCGGCGCAGGCGACGGACCACGTCGCCGTCGCGGCGCTCGATGCCGAGCTGCGCGCGCTGGCCGACGAGAAGGACGAGCTCGAGGCCGCCTGGCTGGAGGCCGCGGAGATCGCGGGCTGATCAGCTCGCGTCGAAGGGGGTGACCAGCTCGCGCAGCAGCGCGGCGAGCTGGTCGCGGTCCTCGTCGGCCAGGCCGCCGAGCAGCCCGCGCTCCACGTCGAGCAGGTCGGAGAAGGCGGCGTCTACCCGCTCGAGCCCGGCGGCGGTGAGCTGCACGAGCACCCCGCGCCGGTCGTCGGGCGAGGGCAGGCGCTCGACCAGCCCGTGCTCGGCGAGGCGGTCGATGCGGTTGGTCATCGTGCCGCTGGTCACCAGGGTCTGGTTGAGCAGGACGCCGGGGGACAGGCGGTAGGGGGCTCCCGCGCGGCGCAGGGCCGACAGCACGTCGAACTCCCACGTCTCGAGGTGGTGACGGGCGAACGCGCCGCGCCGGGCCAGGTCCAGGTGGCGGGCGAGCCGGCTCACGCGGGACAGCACCTCGAGCGGGCGGACGTCCAGGTCCGGGCGCTCGCGCTGCCAGGCGTGCACGATGCGATCGACCTCGTCGCGCACGTCGTCGGGAGCCATGCGGCCGAGATTACTCGACGTCGAGACACATGCGAGGGACCTCAGTCCGCCTTGGTGAGCTGCGGGCGCCGCTCGAGGCCGGACAGGCCGTTCCACGCGAGGTTGACCAGGTGGGCGGCGACCTCGGACTTGCCGGGCCGGCGTGCGTCGAGCCACCACTGCCCGGTGAGGGCGACCATGCCGACGAGCATCTGCGCGTAGATCGGCGCGGCCTTGGGGTCCTGGCCCTGCTTCTTGAACTGGTCGGCCAGCAGGTGCTCCACCTGGCTCGCGACGTCGCCGATCAGGGAGGAGAACGTGCCGGTCGCCTGGGCGACGGGGGAGTCGCGCACGAGGATGCGGAAGCCGGACTCGGACGTCTCGATGTAGGTGAGCAGCGCTAGCGCGGTCCGCTCGACGAGCACCTTGGGGTGTCCGCCGCCCTCGAGCGCACCCGTGAGCGCGCCGGTCAGGGCCTGGATCTCCCGGTCGACGACGACCGCGTAGATCCCCTCCTTGCCGCCGAAGTGCTCGTACACGACGGGCTTGGAGACCTCCGCGCGCACGGCGATCTCCTCGACGCTGGTGCCGTCGAACCCCTTCTCTGCGAAGAGCAGGCGCGAGACCTCGAGCAGCTGCGCCCGGCGCTGCGTGCCGGTCATGCGCGAACGGGGGACGCGCTTGGTCTCGGGAGCCACGCGCCCATCATGCCGTGCGCGCGTCGTCGGGGATCCGTGGCCTGGCAGACTGGACCGCCGACGAGTGCTGGCCGCTCGTCGTTCCGCCCTGGTGTAACGGCAGCACGCCGGCCTTTGGAGCCGTGCAGTTCAGGTTCGAATCCTGAGGGCGGAGCCCGAGAGGGGTCGCAGCCACTTCGGGTGCGAGGTCGCAGCGCAGTTTTGCGATCTGACCTGCAGGTTCGCTAGCGTCGATCGCCTGAGCGGCGAGTCTGCGGGTCCGCTTGTTTCGGGCGGCTGTGGCCCCAGCCGGGATCTCCAACCTCGCTCATGTGTCGACTCACGAACGACGACGGCGCGCGGATCTGGTCGCGTCGTACGGCGTTGAGTCAGCGCGTGTCGGTGGTCAGGAGAAGACTTGCGGACGAGGAGGCGCGACGAATGAGGCACGGGCAGCGAGTTGCGAATGGTTTGTGTGAGATCGCTTGTGGCAGAACATCACTAGGTATCGCGTTCGCGCACCTTGTTGTGGGTTCTGAAGTGGTCCGCACGCACCGCGGTGTCACGATAAGATCGGCGACTGTCCGAGCACAGCGGAGTGCGCGGCAAGTAACGGACGGGCCGGTGCGCGTCACTCGGTAGGCCCGGTGCGAGGGGAAATCTTGGTGGTCCGGCTCCTGTTGCTTACGAGTTCTTACACGCCGCTGTTTGTGCTATTGGTGATCCGCTTCGAGGACCGGGCGCTCCAGATCGGGTGCGCGATCATCGCTGCGCTTGGTCTGGTCGCAGCAGGAGTCCTGATCCGCGCGCAGGGCGACGAAGCAGGCAGCCCGATGGAGTTGGCGGAGGTCCGAAACGAAGGCGGTCAGGTCGCCGCGTACCTGGCGACGTACCTGCTGCCCTTTCTGACGGTGTCAGCGCCCACTGGCCGGGACGTCATCGCCTACGTCGGGTTCCTCGTCGTTACCGGTGCAATCTTGTGGCGAGCGAACGCCCTCCAGGTCAACCCCCTTCTTGCGCTACTACGTTTCCGCCTCTTCGAAGTTGTGGGTGACGGTGGCTTGCCGTGGCGCGGCTTCCTTTTGTCATCAAAGCCGATCATTCCCGGAACGCGATGCACTGTCGTTGACGTCGCGCCCGGCTTGCGCCGCGTGAAGTCGATCGAACCGGAGGAGTGACGATGGCCTACTACACGAGCCTGGACGATCTAGACCCGGACGCGAGCGTCGACCTTGTGGTTGGTTGGCGTTCGCCGACGAACTACCACCTGCGGCGCGTGCGCTTGTCCGAAACCGTTGCAGACGAGTTCCGAGGTGTCATCGCGCGTGTGAAGGATTCGGTCCGGCATCGCGAACGCGAGTCGTGGACGCCCGAGGTTGACGTCTCACCCGAGACGGTCCTGGTTTTGCCGTTGTCCGACGTGGGGCCGCAGCCGCCCGTCACGCGTGAGCACCGCCCGTTGACGTTCTTGGACGCTTTGCAGCGCGCCGCTGATCTTCCGGTGGTGACACCGCACGACCTTCCAGCGGCGTCGTTGACCTTCTACGCGTTCGTGTCCGGCAACGACACAACCGGCCGCACAGTCCTCCTACGGCGTGTGAACCCGCAACGATCGTTGCGTGGCGGGCGGATGCTGACCGTGTATCGCGACGTCTTGAGGGAGATCGACGGCCCCGTCTTCGGGTTCGACGAGACGATCGACCTCGTCGTGCACGGTGAAGAGCTATTCATCCTCAGCCAAGTCGCGTTCGCGGCGATCTTTCGCGACAACCAGAGCCTCGCGGCAAGGGCGCCGCAATGGGTGGCAGACATTCGGTCGTGCGTCACCATCACCGACGAGGGCGTCTCTCGGCTCGTTGTACGCGCCCTGCGCGACACCAGGCTGCTGGGCCGGCTCGAAGCGATCGTGCACCGCGGACACCTCACGTCGGTAACGCCGCAGGCATTGCGCAGCGCCATGATCGGGTACGGGCTGCCGGCCGACGACCTGGTCGACGCGAGCGGCGCCCTCGTGCTCGATGACGCTGACATTCCCGTGATGCTTCAGTTCCTGAACGAGGACCTTTTTGTCGGGGGTCTGTCGAACACGCCCTTCCGCGCTGATCGAAAGCACTCACGCTGAGGCATGTCGTCGGAATGTCGTCGCGTCCAGCTTCCTATCCGGCGCGGTGCCGCCGGAGCTCACAGGCGCCCACGGGGCTCGCCTTCGCGAGCTCGGCCGGCCAGAACAGTTCCATTCGATGCGGGATAACGAAATGACGGACATGCACGAAGTGCATAGGGCACCTGTCGTGTCCTGCAGGCAGTACAGCCGGTAGTGCGTCCGGTTCGGAGGGCCGTCTAGCCGGATCTCGAACCAGCCGGTCATCGAGTCGTGCATCGCTTCCCACACGCCGCCGCCAGAGAAGCTCATCGGGGGTGCGGCCGCAAGCGGCCATCGCGCCCCTGACCCCTGGGTAGCTGGGCAGACGAAGGGCTGAGCCGATACGGCACGCACGGTATGGGCGTGGACACCGGCCGCTGCATGAAGTCGCGACCCGTTCGTGCGAGCCGGAGGCTCCACGCTCTGTGAAGACTTCGTAACGGAGAAGAAGTCGCACGGCGAACCTTCAGACCAGAACGACCCGTTGACCGCGCGTAGGAGCGGCGGAGGCAACACTGGTCGCGGACTGCCTTATATCCGCCGAAAGAGTCAAATGTGGCGTCCTGCAGCTCATCGCGGGACACCCTGTAATCCTCGGCGTCGACCGCCGTCTCGACTTCCGAGGAGCGAAGCGGCGTCAAGCTGACCACATCGACGATCTCGCGACCGTCGCGAAGAGCGACCGTGTTGCCTACCGCGACGTCAACGAGTACCTGGTCGGCGGCGATCGTTCGCAGTTGCAGGCCGACCTCTACGACGGTTTGAGTATCGTCGGTCAGCCGGATGACACCAAGTTCCTTCGCGTCGAGCCATGCATCGGGCGGCGCCGCCTCGATTGTGCCGTCGTTGTGCAGGAAGAAGACGTCGCCGCGCTTCACTGAACCTTCGTAGTCGCCGAGTGTGAGCTTGTGGGTGGTGCCGTTCATCACGACGACGAAGACGCTGGCGCCCTCGTCAAGGATGCTCAACACCCGCGCCAGCGTGCCGGCTTCCAGGTCGGCGGTGGCACTCATCGCGAGATGCCGTTAGCCGAGCAGTTGACAGCGGATGTGTCGGCTCCTGATTGCATGCGTGTCGGGCTCCCCGTCGAGGACGTCGTGCTGTTGAGTGGCGCAACGCCGCCAAATGTAGCCGCGAGGAGCGGCGCCCATGACGCTCGCGTCGCCCACTAGCCGCACGCCACCGGACCGGCCCTCGGCGGGGAAGCCGCCCAGACCCTCGCGGGTCTCGCCTAGGCCGACGCTGGCGTCTCGAGATGGGGCAGCTCGCTTGCGTGCGGCGGCTCCGTTGGGACGTGCCCCTGGTTCGCCTCCCGAGGACGTCGAGGCATTGACGTATGCCGTTCATGTTGAGTCATCTCCTGCGCGCCGCGACTGACCGCGTTGCGCAGGCGGCGCGCGCCCGCCGTCGTGCCATTGGTAGAAGCGGGGGCGTTAGCGCAGCACTCTCGCCGACGCGCGCCCTCATGTAGCGCAGGGGTCCCCCGTGCTGAGTAGGTGGCTAGGCTCGCGATGCGCAGCGCCGAAGTGTGATGCACATCACACTCGCTCTATGTGACGACAGGCGGACTGGGGGGAACTCCACATCGGTTGCGCAACCTCGTCCGCCAGGGCCCGGTCGGCGCTCGCACTCGCAGACATGGGGGCGAGCAGGTTGGACAACCGTGCCCTTCGAGAAAGAACTCGAGAACAGAAGACAAGGGGAAATCATGCGAGACAGGCTTGCCCTTCGCCGCACCGCGAACCAGGAACGCTCGACCAAGATGGGAGCTGCGCGCAAGACCACCATCATCGCTCTGTGTTCTGCCTTCGCTCTCGGCGCCGTGGCGCTCCCTGCTGAGGCGTCGACGAAGCACAGCTCAACGACGATCAGTTGCGACGGCGTGACGTGGAAGTACGACATCTCCGTCAGCCACGCGACCTCCGGCACGTTCAAGATCAAGCAGAACGACGAGACGACACAGGACTCGATCTCGAAGGTCACGGCGCGTTCCGCGAACGGCAACGACATCTTGCCCCTAAAGTTCGTCGAGAACGGACAGACGGCGACCTGGACGGGCGTCCTGCCTTCGACCTACCAGGTCCATGCGCGTCGAAGCGACGACAAGAACTGCAACGGCCTCGCGCCCGGGGCCGGTAACTACACCTTCGACTACACCGTCACCTACAACGGCTGACGCAAATCAGCCCTGGCGACCCGTGGGGGTCGCCAGGGCTGAGGGGGATAAGATGCTAAAGAATCGCGTTCCTGTTGGCACCGCCTTCGCGGTAAGCGTGAGCATTCTCGCACTTACAGCCTGTTCTAGCAGCGAAGTGAAAGTTGACGCCGCCCAGCCCTACTTCGAGGGTCTGGAAGCCGCCTACGTCCAGGAAGTCCTGGACAACCCCGTGTCTCGCCAAAAGATCAATGAAGAACCGGAGGATACGCGCGCGAGCATGGCGCAGGGAATCGTGCGCAACTTCATCGTGTGTCGGGGGGTCTGGGACGACTACAGCAAGTGGATAACGACGGGCGTCAGACCGGACCTCGTCGCGCTTCCCGAGCCGAAGAACCCGGAAGAGCCATCCGCCACGCAGTGGAAGACCGATTACGCGTACCTCGAGAGCCAATACGCTTCCGGTGAGCCGGACCAGGTGCGCGACTGGCTCACTCAGCCCGGAAGTTGCGGCGCGTGGATTCCGGTGAGTCCCGATAAGCCTGACGTGACGATCTCCGACGCGGTACGGGCAGGCTCGTGACACGTCGCCGACCCGGCCTCTTGCTCGGAGTGGTCTTGGTGCTTCTCGTCGGGGGCTGCACGCACGACGACCCGCCACCCGTGGATACGGCGCAACCAACTGCAGGGTCCAGCAGTGACGCCGCGGACCCCGAGTCGAGCGAAACTGCCGAGGTACGGGTCGTCGACTTTCAGATGACTTACCAACTCGACGGGAAGTCCGTGTCGAGCGAGGCAGTTGGGCTGCTGTCCGACCCGAACCTGGAACTGAAGGACGCACCTGCGGACGGCACCTCCGTCGATGAGGGCGACATGCTCGGTCGGCTTCGGGCGAGTCCGGAGGTGTTGAGCGCCCTCGATACCGGCTCTCGACGCAGCAGGCTCGACGCGCAGGACGCTGCAAGGTTGCGGAGCTTGGCCCGGCCGTTAAAGAGCCCGGTGGCGGGTATCTTCAAGCAGCGCGGTGGGCAGTATGTGGTGGCGAACACAGGGGTCGACGTCGTCATCCAACTCAGTCCGATCCAAGAACTGCGGTACCGATCGACGCCTTTCGAGGGACGCGCAACTATCGAGACGGTCGTTGGGGTGAGGACCGTCAAGTGCGATGCGATCTGGATCGACACCACCGCTTCCACCGGCGGGGCGGACGACGATGGCGGCGGCGGACACGCGCTGCACTGTCGGCTTCCCCGGCAAACCGAAACGACGGCAGGACTGCGGGCGCAGCTTGAGCTGAAGTCGGTGGTCATACCAGAGGCCACGGTAGTTCCCAACATCACATTGAGCTACGACTCGGGCAGCGACGGGTACTTCGTCACCCTCGAGGACGCGGAAGGTCGACACGAGGTAGCCGTGGATGTCGGCCCGACCGACGGGGTCGTGCGCGTGATTACGAGCAAACTTCCGGCCGGTGCAGCGATCCTCGCCGATCAGGCTGCCAGCGAGTGACCATGGCTGCAGCGGCCGAACTCGTCGGCGTCAGTGTCGAGCACCGCACGCCGCAGGGCACCGTGCACGCCCTCCAAAGCGTCTCATTGTCGTTCGCCTCGGGGACCTCGACGGCGGTGACCGGACGCTCCGGGAGTGGGAAGTCCACGCTCGTGTCAGTTCTCGCTCTGCTGCGACGACCGACGACCGGGACCGTACAAATCGGCGGGCAGGACATGTCCTCCCTCACCGACTCTGCTGTCGCCCGCGTGCGCTCGAGCAGCGTGGGCGTCGTATTCCAAGCGTTCCATCTCGATCAGGCGCTGACGGCCGCGCAGAACGTTATGCTCCCGTGGTATTTCCGCACTGAGAGGTCCCCAAGGCGGCCCGCCGTGAAACGCGCCGAGGACCTGCTTGAGTTGGTTGGCATTGGAGATCTTCGGCAGCGTCGACCCAGCGCCATGTCTGGCGGGCAACGGCAGCGGGTCGCCATCGCCCGCGCCCTGTTTGGGCAGCCCGCCTTGCTGCTCGCCGACGAGCCCACTGGGAACCTCGACGAAGACACAGCCAACGACGTTGCCTCGACCCTGCTCGCCTTGCCCCGCGAGGTCGGAACAACGCTCGTGCTGGTCACGCACGACGTCGAGGTCGCTTCGGCGGCAGACCGCCGGCTGGAGATCACCCGCGGACGTCTCGACGAAACTTCATGAGAAGCGCTTTCGGGCTCGCAGCGCGGTTCCACCGTGCGGCTCCGCTGAAGTTCTTCCTGCTCAGCGTGCTGGTGGCCGTCGGCATGACGGTGCTTCTAATCGTGACGGAGCTCTCGCGGATCTCCACCTCGGGCCTCGACGATGCAGTCGAGAAGGACATAGGTGTAACCGGCTCGTACACGGTGGACATCGACGATGACCTTGGTCTCTCATCGGCGGCTCTGACGAGCCGAGTTGAAGCCGCCCTAGCACCGTTCGTTGACAGGCACGTCGTGTCGATCACCGTACTGCCAGCACAAACTTCCGACTGCCCGCCACTTGAATCGCTTGGGGCGCTCCCGTTTCTCGTGCTGCAGGGCGGCGACGTGCACCCGCCGTACGGTGCGGGATTGCCAGACGGCACACGCCTTTGCCTCGGAGGACTTCAAGTCCCCCTGACCGCGGTCTACCTGCCGACGCGAACCGAACAACAGGCGTGGGGGAGTGGACTCGTCCTTGACCCCGAATATACCCAGGCGGTCGCGAGCTCCACCGCTGAACCGATCGTTCACCATTACTGGGCTGTGACCGGTTCGACAGTGGATGTACGAGACGAGATGCAAGCGTCGGTTCTCGACGCCCTCGACGAGGCAGCGCAGCGATTTGGGCTGCCCTCAGCGGCATCAGTTGTCTCCGTCGTGCACAACGAGCAAGGCGATTCCATCAGGTCCGCGAGCGATGGCATTCGTATCGTGTACGGCGTGATTGGTTGGGGCGTGTTGGTGCTAGGCGCGCTCGGACTGCTTGTCGCTGAACTCGTAGTGATACGTGGTCGCACGTGGTTCTTCGGGCTCGCGCGAGCCGTGGGCGCCCGGCGCCTTCACATCCTCGCTCTCATCACTGCCGACGTGCTCTTCGTCCTACTGGCGGGAACGCTCCTTGCCGTCGCTACCGCCGCACTTGTGCAACCAGCGGCAGACGATCTTGCGTGGAAGTCGTTCCAACTTCATGTCCACCTCCTCGGCGCGCGAGCGTTCGGGGCGCTCATCGGTGGGGCTGTCCTCGTACTCGGTATCGCTGTCAGCTATCCAGCCGTTTACGCAATGCGCGCCGACCCAGTAAGAGTGCTTGAGCCTCCGTCGTAGCCGGCGACCGCGGACGCGGACTCGGGGCCCAGATCGTATGCATCGTGGCCAAAGTTGCTCACGGAGTTCGACTCGCAGGGATGTCGCCGGATTCACCGTCGCCACGGGCAGGCATGCATCTCACTGAGAGAGGCCCTCTGCGGTAGGTCAGCGGCCGGGACCGGTAGCGGGTTCACGCGGGTGCCGTGCGCCATCCCTTAACTGCTGGGCTCGCTCCACGTCGCGTCTGACACGGCTTGGAAGCTGGTCACAGCGGGACCGGCTACCTCAAGGTCAGGCAGGGTCGCTGCTACCCGTTCCCAGGCCAAAAACTGACCTGTTGTCGGGTCGAGGACCATGATCGAGATGTCATTCGTCGTTGACGGGTCTGGGGGGAGCGCGAAGGCTTTGCCTGCGCGGCCCAGTCGGTCCACGACCTCGCCCATATCGACGACGGGCCGTTGGTCTGCGAGTACGGACCAGAGGGCGGATGTTAGGTCGTGCGGTACGACCCATCGTGTGTTCAAGTCGATGACCGCGCTGTACAGGCATGACGCCTCAGCCAGGTCGTTGATGCCGCAGACAGCTTCACCTCCCTGCGAGTCGATCAGTGCTGCCTGGAGCTTGGCCGGATCGCGAGGGAGCGAGGACGGGTACGAAGGATCGATAGAACCCGCAGGGTAGGTCTCAGTCGAGTTCTTGCCGCCGGCGGGGTAGTGGTTCGGGTCGATTACGCGGCCTGCGGTGTCGAGGGCCGGTGCACGTACCTCAGTGTTTGAGAACGAGCCGTCGATTCCGATGGACGTGGTCTGAAAGGTCGGCGCAAGTTCGATCCGCCGGGTCCCGTCCTCGCTGACTTGGTTCGTCCAGTACCAGGCGTAGGACTTCACCACCTGCTTACCGGTCCCTGTGATGGGAGGCTGGGACAGAGCCGTGGATGCCAATGCCCGAAGGGCGCCACCGGCCGGAGCTGACTTTCCCTCGATGATCTCGGTAGGGGAAATCGCCGAGAAGCTCAGCATCGCGGGTGTCGCGGCGGCCGGCGCCTGTCGCGACTGCACGGCGATGCCTGCCACGACGAGCGCCGCGATAGCAGCGAACGCTGCAGCGAGGCGAGCTGTGACGGGCATGCGGGCGATCGGTGACCGTTTCGGCACTGTGATTTTCGGGGTTGAGCTTGCGAGGATCCGAGCCAGTATCGCCATGTCTTCGGCGGTCGGCGCGGCACCTGGGTGCGGGGAAACGTTCAACAACTCGCGAATACGGGCAGCCTCGAGACGGGCGGCATCGTCGTGCTTCACCTGCCAGCCCCCTCTCGTTCGGTCTCAAGCTGTCCAAAGTGTTGCTCCGCGAGCCGCTGACGGGCACGTGAGAGTCTTGAACTCAGCGCGCTCGGCGAGCAACCTAGGACTGCCGCAGCTTCCTTCGGCGTCAGGTCAGCGAACACGACCAAGGCGAGAGCTTCCCGTTCACGCAGCGGAAGGGCGGCGACCGCGCGTTCTGCCCAGTCGTCGAGCGCGACAGCGACAGCGTGGTCGGCAGCGCGGTCAGAGTTGATCTGCGTCGCACGGTTGAACAGGCGGAACCGTCGCGCTTCCGACCGGTGGTGGTGGGCGACGACGTTGTGGGCGATTTTGAACGTCCATGAGCGTCGCGCCCCCGGACCCTCGGGTGCCACGTCCCATTTCCGCCACGCGATCGCGAACGTCTCGCTGACGATGTCGTCGGCGTTTGCGTCGCCTGCCGCCCGCGCGGCATATCGGCGGACTGCTGCTACTTCTTCACGGAAGTGAGCGTCGAAGGGCGCCGGCGGGGGCGAGTCCGAGTCCGAGTCCACTGACCCCCCAGCCGTGTCGCTAGCACGTAGTCGTGCTCAGGACACGGAAAGATACAGACCCCACGGATGTCGACGTGACGGACTCACCAGGTTCGAAGCAGGTGGATGTGCCCGTGCCACCAGCGCCGGAGTACACCCGTGCGGCATGAGTCGAGCGATTCCAGACAGACTTGGCAGGTGAGACGCCGCTGGCAACCGCCGTGGTGCTCTTCGTGGTGCCAAAGCTCCCGGAGTTGAAAGTGCCGCCCCACACGCAAAGCGCGGCTGCGGGGCACTGACTCGCAGATGCCGGCGAGGCTGGTTCGTCAGCCGAAGCTGGTCCGCAGATCGCCGCGAAGGCAAGGGACACGGTGATGGTCGCCGAAGCGACGAGAAGGCGGCGGGGGCTCATCTTCCTTTCATCGACCCGGTGCCCCGTTGACTTGAGAGCGTTAGCACCACGCCGGTGCGGGGAGGAGTCGATCGTGTCGGCAAGCTGGTCGAAACGGCGTCAAGCTGTGGTTCGGCTTCGCCGCGCTCAGCGTCGTGGTCAGCTCGGTCGCCGGCGGGGTGGCCTCGCAGCTCGTCGACATGCACGCCAACCCGATGAACGACTCGATCGCACACACCGGCGCCGGTGAGCGGGTCCTCACGTTCCTCTCGATGGTCCCCCAGCTGTTCGGCGAGGAGCTCTTCACGATCCTGCTGCTCCTGGCGGCGCTGACGTTCCTCTCGCGCATCGTGCGCATCCCGCGCCGAACTGCCGTCGTCGGTGCGTCGCTCGTCGCGACGCTCGTTTTCGCCGCGATCCACCTGCCGACGTACGGCGGCAACATCGTGCAGTGCATCGCGGTGATCGGGACCGCCCGCGTGATCCTGCTGATCCCGTTCCTCAAGACCAAGAACATCTGGGCCTCGACCGGAGCGCACGTCCTGAACGACTGGACGCTCTTCGCGATCGGCACCGCGGCGACCGCCGCGCTGATCTGAGGTCCCGCAGACCCGTCGCACGACCTGGTGACCGCCCGGAGGGGGAGGGTCACCAGGTCGTCGGCGTTCCCGACCGTCTGCCGTGCGCCGCGGCGCACGGCAGACTGGACCACGGCAAGAGCCACGGCACCCGCGAACGGGTCCGGCCGGGCACCCGCGCGACGGTAGAGTGTGATCGCGCACGGAACCGCCGCCCGGAAGCTCGGGCAGACCCGCGAGGAGCACCCCGAAGGTGACGTATCCCCGCCCAGCTGCCGTCATCGTCCTCGCCGCAGGCGAGGGAACGCGGATGCGCTCGGCAACACCGAAGGTCCTGCACACCCTGGCCGGCCGCTCGATGGTGGGCCACGCGCTCGCCGCGGCGCGCGGCCTCGAGCCGGAGCGCGTGGTGGTCGTGGTCCGCCACGAGCGCGAGAGGGTCGCGGCGCACATCGCCGAGATCGACGCCCTCGCCCTGCTCGCGGACCAGGACGACATCCCCGGCACCGGCCGCGCGGTCCAGGTCGCGATGACGCGGCTCGACGGCGCGGCGCAGGCCGACACGGCGCACGCGGGCACGCCGGGGTCTGCAGCAGGGGCCCTGGCCACCGGCGCGATCGTGGTCGTCGCCGGGGACGTCCCGCTGCTCGATGCGGGCACGCTCGGCGAGCTGCTCGCCGCGCACCACGCCGACGAGAACGCGGTCACCGTCCTGACGACCGAGCTGGCGGACGCGACCGGCTACGGCCGGATCCTGCGCGAGCCCGGCACGGGCGACGTGCTCGGCATCGTCGAGCACAAGGACGCCGACGAGGCGCAGCGCGAGATCCGCGAGATCAACTCCTCCATCTACGTCTTCGACGCGGCCGTCCTCCGCGGTGCGCTCGGGCGCCTCGGCCGCGACAACGCGCAGGGCGAGGTCTACCTGACCGACGTGCTGGCCATCGCCCGCGCGGACGGCGGCCACGTGCGCGCGCTGCGCACCGACGACCCGTTCGTCGTCGAGGGCGTCAACGACCGCGTCCAGCTCTCGCTGCTGGCGCGCGAGTACAACCGCCGCATCCTCGAGGACTGGATGCGCGAAGGCGTGACGGTCGTCGACCCGGCCACCACGTGGGTGGACGTCGACGTCGAGCTCGAGCGCGACGTGACCCTCCTGCCCGGCACCCAGCTGCACGGCGCGACGGTGATCCGCGAGGGCGCGGTCGTCGGCCCCGACACCACGCTGACCGACGTCGAGGTCGGCCCGGGCGCGACCGTCACGCGGACCGTCGGGACGCTCGCGGTCGTCGGCGCGGGCGCGACCGTCGGCCCGTTCGCGCTGCTGCGGCCGGGGACGGACCTGGGGGAGAAGGGCAAGATCGGCACGTTCGTCGAGACGAAGAACGCGCAGATCGGCGCCGGCTCCAAGGTCCCGCACCTGTCCTACATCGGCGACGCGACGATCGGCGAGGGCACCAACATCGGAGCCGCGTCGGTCACCGTGAACTACGACGGCGTGAACAAGCACCGCACGACGATCGGCTCGCACGCCCGCACGGGCGCCGACAACATGTTCGTCGCGCCGGTCACGGTGGGCGACGGCGCGTACACCGGTGCCGGCTCGGTGATCCGCCGCGACGTCCCGTCGGGCGCCCTCGGCGTCAGCGCGGGCTCGCAGCGCAACATCGAGGGCTGGGTCGCGCGCTCGCGCCCCGGCACCGAGGCGGCCCGCGCCGCTGGCCCCGCGCCCGAGTCGCTGTCCCCCCAGGCCCGCGCCGAGCGCGAGCGCGCGGCCACGGCCGCCCGCGGCATCCCCGTGACACCGCCCCCTGACTTCCCGGACACCCCGCGAAGCACCCCGCCGGCAGACGCCGGCACGACCACGAAGGACGTGCGATGACCGGGATCGTCTCCCACGACGGAGAGAAGCGGCTTGTCCTGGTCTCGGGGCGTGCGCACCCGGAGCTCGGCATCCAGGTGGCCGACGAGCTGGGCATCGAGCTGCTGCCGACCACGACGTACGACTTCGCCAACGGCGAGATCTACACGCGGTTCGGGGAGTCCGTGCGCGGTGCCGACGCCTTCGTGCTCCAGTCGCACGCGTCGCCCGTCATCAACCAGTGGATCATGGAGCAGCTGCTCATGGTCGACGCCCTCAAGCGCGCCTCGGCCAAGACGATCACCGTCGTCGCGCCGTTCTACGGCTACGCCCGCCAGGACAAGAAGAGCCGCGGCCGCGAGCCGATCAGCGCGCGCCTGCTGGCCGACATGTTCCGCACCGCGGGCGCCGACCGGATCATGAGCGTCGACCTGCACACGGCGCAGATCCAGGGCTTCTTCGACGGCCCGGTCGACCACCTGTGGGCCATGCCGATCCTCGTCGACTACGTCCGCTCGCGCGTCGACGTCTCCAACGTCACGGTCGTCTCGCCCGACGCCGGGCGCATCCGCGTGGCGGAGCAGTGGGCCGCCAAGCTCGGCGGCGGGCCGCTCGCGTTCGTGCACAAGACGCGCGACGTGCGCAGCCCGAACAAGGCCGTCGCCAACCGGGTCGTCGGTGACGTCGAGGGACGCTCCTGCGTGCTCGTCGACGACCTGATCGACACGGGCGGCACGATCTCCGAGGCCGTCCGCGTCCTCATGGAGGCCGGCGCCAAGGACGTCATCGTCGCCGCGAGCCACGGCATCCTGTCCGAGCCGGCCGTCGACCGGCTCCGGGCTTCCGGCGCACGCGAGGTCGTCGTCACCGACACCCTGCCCATCGAGGACGAGAAGCGGTTCGACAAGCTCACCGTCCTGTCGATCGCGCCGCTGGTCGCGCGCGCGATCCGCGAGGTGTTCGACGACGGTTCCGTGACCTCCCTGTTCGACGGCAACGCCTGACCTGACCCGAGTCCCGTCGGGTGTGCTCCTCGGCACGCCCGACGGGTTTCTCGCGCCGCCCGCTAGCGGGTAGGATCCTCAGGTTGCCTCGGCGAGGGACGACGGACGGCCGCTCGGCCTGACTCGTCCGTGATCGACAGGGTGCCTGCCTCCGTGCGTGCGCCAGTCCGTCCTGCGCCCCGCGTCGAGGCCACCACAACTCGATCCACATCGCGCCGCTCCGGCGCCACCTCATCGTCGTCTGCCTCCTGGGAGTCATCGTGTCCGAGATCAAGCTTGTCGCCACCACCCGCACCGAGTTCGGCAAGGGCGCTGCCCGTCGCCTGCGTCGCGCGGACCAGATCCCCGCCGTCCTGTACGGCCACGGCTCGGACCCGCTGCACGTCGCCCTCCCGGGTCACGCGACGATGCTCGCCGTGAAGGCGGCCAACGCCCTGTTCGCGATCGAGCTCGACGGCAAGACGACGCTGGCGATCACGAAGGACGTCCAGCGCGACGTCGTCAAGAACACGATCGAGCACGTCGACCTGCTCATCGTGAAGAAGGGCGAGAAGGTCTCCGTCGAGATCCCGATCAACGTCGTGGGCGAGTCGGCCCCCGGCACGATCCACCTCGTCGAGACCCAGACGCTCGCCCTCGAGGCCGAGGCGACCAACCTGCCCAAGGGCGTGGACATCTCGATCGAGGGTGCCGTCTCCGGTGCCTCGATCACGGCCGCCGACATCGAGCTGCCCAAGGGCGCGACGCTCATCACCGACCCCGAGACCGTCATCGTCACGATCACGGTCCCGCACGCGTCGGCCGACGACGTCGCCGCCGAGGCCGCTGCTGCGGACATCGCCGCCGCGCAGTCCGCCGCGTCTGCCGCTGCCGCCGAGGCCTGAGCCTCCTCGTAGCACCCCGGCGCCCGGTACCGTCTCGAACGGTGCCGGGCGTCGTCGTCCCTGCCCTTTGTCTAGGAGGTTCCCGTGACTGACGGACCGTGGCTCGTCGTCGGCCTCGGCAACCCCGGGACCCAGTACGCCGGCAACCGGCACAACGTCGGGCAGATGGTGCTCGACGAGCTGGCGCACCGCTGCTCTGCCTCGTTCGGCTCGTCGGGCGGGCTGCTGGGCCGTCGCCCCCAGGCCGTCACCGCGGACGTCCGCCTCGGCGTCCTGCCCGGGGGAGCTCCCGGCCCTCGCGTGATCCTCGCGAAGCCGACGACGTACATGAACACCTCCGGGGGTCCGGTCGCGGCCCTGGCCCGCTACTACGACGTCCCCGCGGAGCGCGTCGTCATGGTGCACGACGAGCTCGACATCCCCTACGCCGACGTTCGCCTCAAGCGCGGCGGCGGCGAAGGCGGCCACAACGGCCTGCGCGACACGACCAAGGCGCTCGGCACCAAGGACTACATCCGGGTCCGCGTGGGTGTCGGTCGGCCCCCCGGACGCATGGACGCGGCCGACTTCGTGCTGCGCGACTTCTCCTCGGTCGAGCGCAAGGACCTGGCCTGGCTGGTGGACGCCGCGGCCGACGCGGTCGAGCTCGTCGTGACCTCGGGTCTCGAGGCGGCGCAGCTGCGGTTTCACACCAAGCCCTGACTGTCACCCGATGGGGGGTGAAGTCTTCACTAACAGGGTGAAATCGGACAGAAGGTACTGATCGGTACAGACCAGGACCTATAGCCTCCAACTTGTCCACGACGAACTCGTCGGATCAAGGTTGGGGGAAACGATGACGCTCACCGCAGATCGCGGCGTGCTGTGGTCGGGCGACGACTTCGAACGGCGGAGCTCAGCTCGGGAGCCTCGCAGGTCATGGGCCTCGATGCAGCCGTTCGAGCGGCGCGGCACCCCGTTCAACGTCGATGGTCTCCGCCGCTCCAGCGCGTGGCGTTCTGTCGGTGTCCGCTACGCCGTCGCGACTGCGCTTCTGGAGCTCGTGCTCGCGGCGCTCGTGGGCTACGCGGCCGTGCTGACGACGCTGGGCGCCGATGCAGGTCTCATCGCTGCGGTGTCCGGGGCGGCGCTCTTCACCACGCTTGTGGCCGCCTGTGGCGGCTACCGGCACGAGCGCATGGGGGACGGTCCCGCCGAGTTCCAGGCGGTCCTCCGTGCGGCCGGTCTGGTCGCCGTGGTCCTGATCGTCGTCGCCTACGCCTTCGACATCCAGATCCCGCAGCTCGTCGTGTTCGTGGCTGTGCCGCTGACCGCTGCCGTCGCGTGCTTGTTCCGGTACGGCCGCCGCCGCCGTCTGCACGTGGCCCGTCGCACCGGCGCCGCCATGCGGTCGACGATCGTCGTCGGTGACCCGTCGTCCGCCGCGCGCGTCATCCACGACCTCGCCGCCGCGCCTCACCACGGCTACCGGATCGACGGTGTCTGCCTCCCGTCGGTCGACGCCGCTCAGGTCGTTGCTGACGTCGCGGTGGTCGGCGCGCTCGCCGACGTCGTCCAGGTGGTGGCGGACCGCGCGGCGGAGGTGGTGATCATCACCGGGTCGAGCCTCGGCGGTGACGCGCTGCGTCGGCTGTCGTGGGCGCTGGGTCGCGCGGGTGCACACATGGTCGTCGCGCCCGACATCGTCGAGGTTGCCGGCCCGCGGCTCTCCGTCCGGCCGACGGCCGGCCTGTCGCTGCTCGAGGTCGAGGTCGACGCGCCGCGCCGCCGGCTCGTCGCCAAGTCGATCATCGACATCACCCTGGCCGCGATCGCGGGCCTCGTGCTGCTGCCCGTCGTGGCAGGCGCGGCGCTGGCCGTCCGCCTCTCGTCGCCTGGACCCGCATTCTTCCGCCAGACGCGAGTCGGCGTGGATGGCCTTCCCTTCACGATCTGGAAGCTCCGCACGATGTACGTCGACGCGGACGAACGTCGCGCGGCACTGCTGTCGCAGAACGAAGGAGCGGGTCTGCTCTTCAAGCTCCACGACGACCCGCGCGTGACGTCGGTCGGGCGGTTCCTGCGCAAGTACTCGCTCGACGAGCTGCCGCAGCTGTGGAATGTGGCGCGCGGCGACATGTCGCTCGTCGGCCCTCGCCCACCGCTCGAGGTCGAGGTCGAGGCGTACGAGGACGAGGTGCACCGACGCCTGTGCGTGAAGCCGGGTCTGACCGGTCTGTGGCAGGTGAGCGGGCGCTCCGACCTCGACTGGGAAGAAGCGGTCCGGCTCGACCTTCGGTACGTCGACAACTGGTCGGTCGCGATGGACCTCATGATCATGTGGAAAACAGGTCGAGCGGTGCTCCGCGGGGCCGGCGCCTACTAGCCCGGTCTGTCCCGGTCTGTCACTCGAACGGGTGTGATTTGGCTCACACGTGAACGGGGAAGTGTCACGAAGGGGTTACGAAACGCGCCCCGCGCACACATCATGTCGACCCATGCAGCGACCCACGGCACGGCACCGACGTTCGTCAGCCGGTCAGCACGGTCTCCGGCGAGCCACTGCGGCGCTGACCGCTCTCGTGCTCACCGCGGCCGTCGCGGCGACGGTCGGACCTGCTTTCGCTGCGTCATCCGTGCCCGTCGCAGCGGCAACTGGCTCGCTGCAGCTGACCCCGAGCCAGGCGACGTTCACCGCGAGCTCGCAGCCGACCCGGAACTTCGCCCAGTACGACGTGCTCGTCGCGACCTCTCAGGTCTACCGGACGTTCCTCGCCTTCGACACCACTCGCATTGCTCCCGACTCCGTCGTCACCTCCGCGACCCTGAGCCTGCGCGTGCGGTCGAGTGCCGCGAACAAGCCTGGGCTCCAGGTGCGCGCGGCGGCTGCGGGCTGGACGGCATCCAAGGTCACCTCGGCGAACCGCCCTGCGGCGCCCGGAGCGCCCCTCAACGCGCCGCTCTGGGCGCGAGCGGCGACGACCGTCAGCGTGCCGCTGCCCGCCTCGGCCATCGTCCGGACCGGTTCGACCTCGTTCGAGATTCGGTACGACCAGCTCAGCGCCGGCATCTACCTGGCCAAGGGCGGAGTCGATGCGCCGAAGCTGACGGTGAACTATGCCGCGCGGCCGGAACCGACCTCGACGCCGGTCCCGACGGCGACCCCGTCCACCACGCCGTCGCCGACGGCCACGCCGAGGCCGACCTCCACGCCGGCACCGACGGCCACCCCAACGCCCACGGTCACCCCGAAGCCGACGGCAACGCCCACCCCGACGCCCACGCCGACGACGACGGCCACCCCGCAGCCGCCCGTGAACCCTTCGTCCGACGGCGTCAAGGTCCTCGCCCAGTACTTCACGCAGTTCCCCATCTCGATCGACAACCAGCCGTCCGCCACCGACTACTACGCGCGCAACTACCTGACACCGAACGGTGAGGGCGGCGCGCACGCGACCTACGGCGGCTTCCTTCGTGACCGTCCCGTCGGGCGGGCGCCGCTCGCCGGCGACTGGCAGATGGCGGATGCCCGGACCGAGATCGACCAGGCGGTCGACGCCGGTATCGACGGCTACGCGATCGACCTGCTGAACCTCGACGGGTACCACTGGGCGCACGCGCTGCGCATGGCGGACGCGGCAGCCGCAGACGGACGCGGCTTCGTGATCGTGCCGCAGGTCGACATGACGACCTCCGCCGGCAAGTCAGCCCCTGCGGTCATCGCCGCGAAGCTCGCGGTCCTCGCCACCAAGTCGGCGCAGTACAAGCTCCCCGACGGGCGGGTCGTGATCGGCGCGTTCAAGGCCGAGGCCCAGCCGCCCAGCTGGTGGTCCGCACTGTTCAGCACGCTCTCGAAGCAGTACGGCATCCGCGTTGCATTCATGCCGACGCTGCTCAACGCCTCGCCCGCCAACATCACGGCATTCGCGCCAGTCTCGTACGCGATCGGGGACTGGGGCACGCGCAACCCCGGCAACATCCTCGCGGGGCCCGACAACGCCGCGATCGCCCACAAGCTGGGAGTGAAGTGGGCGCAGTCCGTCTCGGTGCAGGACGAGCGACCGAATCAGGCCTTCTACCAGGAGGCGGGCAACCTGGGGACGCTGCGTGCCAGCTGGAAGCGCGCGGTGGACGACAAGGCCGACTTCGCACAGCTGATGGTGTGGAACGACTACAGCGAAGGGACCGTCTTCGCGCCGTCCTACGCCCACGGCAACGCGTTCCTCGAGGTCAGCGCCTACTACGCGGAGCAGTTCCGCACCGGCAAGACCCCGCAGATCACGCGCGACGCCCTGTACGTGACCCACCGGAACCAGCCCTACGCTGCGACGCCCACGGGGGGCCAGGTGTCGCTGATGCGGCCCATGAGCACCACGGGCACGGCGACCCAGCCTCGGGACACCGTCGAGCTCCAGGCCTTCCTGACAGCGCCGGCCACGCTGACCCTCAAGGTCGGCTCGTCGAGCACGGTCGTCAAGGCCGAGGCGGGCGTCACGGTCTTCACGGTCCCGCTCGCGGTGGGCACGGTCTCGGCCAGCGCCGTCCGCGGGACCGCGACCGTCGCGCAGGTGACCTCGCCCTACCGCGTGACGGCGACGCCGGCGGTCCAGGACCTGCAGTACTTCGCGGCCTCGAGCACGGACTAGAAGGCGTCCTCGATCGTCTCGCCGGTGGCGGGGACGTACACGCGGCGCGTCTGGCTCTGGGTGCGGTCGTACCAGGAGCCGGAGGCGTCGCCGATGCGGCGGGCGGGGACGCCTGCGTAGAGGCCGGGCGAGCGCGGTTCGCGCGACCTGGCGACGACTGCGCCCGCCGCAAAGATCGACCGGTCCGGCAGGACCGCGCCGCCGAGCACCGTGCAGCGGGCCGACATGAACGTGCGTGCGCCGACGACGATGGGGTGCGCGACCTGGGCGTCGCGGGCCGGGTCGATCGAGTGGGTGAGGAACAGGCTGCCCCGTCCGGCGACGAGCGACATCTCGCCGATGCTCAGCCCGCCGGCGCAGTCGAGGGAGTGGCGGCTCGTGATCGTGGCGTCGGCAGCCAGCGTGAGTGCCGCGCCATCGGGATACAGCCGTCGGTAGACCGGGTGCGAGGAGATGATGTTCAGTCGGCCGACCCGGGCCCCGGTGCTGAGGCTCACTGCCCGCATGTTCTTGAGGGTGTTGAGGAGCCCCAGTCGGGAGCTCGGGCCGAGCTCGACTCGCCCGACGCGCCACACGAGATTCGGACGAGCCACCGCGGTGGGGTGGATGACGTGCCCGAAACGGGCGAGCGCGTCTCGCTTGGCCTGCGTGGACGGAAGCAGCCATAGGGCGGCGACTGCGGCGTCCTTGATGCGACTCACGGGGTGACCTCCAGGGTCTCGACGACGTCGGTGGGGATCTCGCCCGGGGCGGCGGACACCGGTGCGGGCGTACGGGCGATACGCACGAGTCCGGCGCCGACACGGATCAGCAGCCCCGAGAGCATCGCCGCGAGCGCTCCTGTGGCCCCCCAGATCAGCGTGCCGGGGACCACGAGCACGAGTCCGATGATCGACCCGATCGCGGTGACGCGTGCGACGTAGCCGAGCTGGCCGAGCGGCACGAGTGCGACGCGCGAGACGATCGACTCGAACAGGTTCGTCGCGACCACCGCGGAGACCAGGACGCTGGCCAGCAGCGTCGCGTCGAAGTGGCCCGCGCCCAGCCAGTCGACGAGCCACGGCGTGGCGAGCAGCAGGCCGAGCCCGAGGACGCCGCAGAAGGCGGCGCCGGCTCTGAGCGCTGTGCGCACCCTCCCGGTCAGCTCGTGGGGCGCCGCACGCGGGACCCAGCCCTGGAGAAGACTGACGACGGGGGTCACCGCGACGTAGACCTGCTTCTGCAGCTTGTCGAGCACCGCGAACAACGGCAGCGCGGCGCTCGAGGTGAGCCCGACGATCACGATGGGAAGGGCGGTGTAGGTGGCGCTCGTGATCGACGTGGCGACGCCGGTGACCTGGTGGCGCAGCACCTGCGGCAGGGGTCGCCGCAGCCTGGCCCACTGGCGCGGGCCGCCGGTGGTCGCGCAGATCCACACGGTGGGCGCCAGCACGCCGACGAGCATGCCGCCGAGCTGGCCCCACAGGCCAGCCGCCGGGCCGGCGCCCTCGCGCATGGCGGCGATGCCGACCAGTGTGCCGACGACACGCGGGACCGTCTCGAGCGCGAGCATCCGGTACGGCGCGGCGATGCCGATGAAGTACCAACCCGCGCCGAGACCGATCAACGCGGCGGAGCAGGCGGCGAGGATCGCGAGCGCGGTGTCGGTGCGCGCCACGAGTGCGGTCACGCCGGCGGTCGCCGCCAGCACGGGGACGACGATCACCGCCCGTGCGACCAGCGCCTCGGCGTACTCCCGTCCCCGGTCGGCGTCCGACGCCCGGGCGACGCTGGCCGGCCCGGAGATGCCCCAGCCCAGGTAGAGCGCGATCGCCGCGACGGCGCCGACCGACTGGCCGGTCGCGATCGCGCCCCACGCGGTGGGGCCGCCGGCCTCGATCAGCGCCGGGATGGCCAGCAGAGACACGACGGCGAGGAGACCCATCGAGAGTGCGAACCCACCGAAGGTCGTCGCCGCGCGGCGCACGCCATGGTTCCGCACGTCTGACCTCCCCCTTCTCGTTCGCCCGTCGGTCGCGTCAGGCTATCCACGGCGTGCCTCGCATGACGGGTGATGTTTCGGCCCGGGTCAGCGGAGCTGGCGGAACCACCGTGCGAGGAGTGCGATCCCGAGCACCGCCGTCGCTGCGCCGAGTGCGACGTAGCCCCATCGGAAGACGGCAGGGGCGCCCCACAGCACGAACGAGGCCGCGAGCACCCCGTAGTCCGCCGGCAGGAGCGCGAGCGCACGGGCGGCTGATGCCTGCTTGAGCGGCGCGCCCTCGACGCGACGTCGGAGCAACGGCTCGAGCGTCCCACCCGCGTAGACCACGACGGAGACGAGCTGGTAGGCGAGCGGGACGAGGAGCCACGCCGTCGACGGCAGGTCGACGAACCGGAACCAGCCGACCAGCACCGCGGTGTGGACGGCCACCATCTTCCCGGCGTCGACGACATGGTCGAACCACTCTCCGGCCGCTGACCCTGTTCCGGTGAACCGAGCGACCTGGCCGTCGGCGGAGTCGAGGGCGAACCCGAGCACGAGGAGCAGTGCGACGAGGACCCCGAGCCACCAGACCGGCGTCACCAGGCACACGAGAGCGAGAGCGATAACTGTGACTGTCGCGCTGAGCGCGGTCACGCCATTGGCGCTCACGCCGGCGCGGATGGCTCCGACGGCGAGCAACCGGCCCACGGGCCGGTTGACCCAGCGTGACCAGTAGGAGACGCCGGCTGCCGGCTTCTGCGCGGCAGAGAGCTGGCGAACGAGCTCACGAGTGGTGGTCACGTGAGCCACTGTCGAGAACACGCTGTCCCGAGGCAAGTCCCACGCCCGGTTTCACCCGATGGAGCCGCCGGATGTGTCACCCGGGTGATTTCGTGACGATATGCCCGTTTCGCACCCTCTACGGTCCTACCCTTTCGTCGAAGCAGCGGGCGTTCCGCGCGATGGAGGTTGTGTGATGCGCAGGTTGAGCAGCATCGTGGCCGTGGCGGCGCTCGCGGCGGCGGCGGTCGTCGTCCCGTTCGGCCCCACCCCTAGCGCGCAGGCGCTCTCCACGGATCTCGGCTTCACGGCCGATGATCTGCCGACCTGGCAGGCCAACGGCACCGTCTGGGCGATGGCAGCCTCGGGCGGCACCGTCTTCGCAGGCGGGACTTTCTCCCAGATCCGCCCGCAGGACGGTGGAGCCGGCAGCGCCATCGCCGTGTCCGCGCTGACCAGCTTCGACGCGGTGACAGGGCAGCCTGGTTCGTGCCGGCCGAGCGTGACGCTCTCGGGCGGCACCGCCACTGTCCGTGCGCTCACGGTCTCGCCCGACGGTTCCACGCTGTACATCGGTGGCAACTTCTCGAACGTCGCGGGCACCACCGTTGGCCGCCTCGCGGCGCTCGACATCGCGACCTGCACCGTCAAGTCCACCTTCAAGCCTTCGACCATCTCGTCGACCGTGCGCTCGGTCTCCGCCACGGCGTCGACCGTCTACTTCGCCGGCGACTTCACGAGCGTCGCCAGCCAGACCCGGCAGCGCTTCGCCGCGGTGCAGGCGTCGAACGCCGCGCTCCTGCCGTTCAAGGCCGACGCCGAGCTGCCGGGTCGGGCGATCGAGGTGGGCAAGGACGGCGCGACGGTTGCGATCGGCGGGGACTTCTTCACCGTGAACGGTCAGGACAGCCATGGCTTCGCCGTGGTGGATGCCACTTCCGGCGCCAACGTGCAGAACTACCCCCGCGGCTTCATCCCGGACACCTCGATCATCAAGGGGATCACTGCCGACGCGACGGGCTACTACGTGGGTGCCGAGGGGACCGGCGGCGGGGTCTTCGACGGCTCGTTCGCGGTCGACTACTCCTCGTTCACGCAGCGCTGGCGCGACCTCTGCCTGGGTGCCACCCAGGCCTTGATCATCGACGGACCGGTGGTCTACGAGGCCAACCACCACCACGACTGCTCCCTGAACGCGAACGGCTTCCCCGATGGAGTCCGCGTCTACCTGACGGCCAACCGCACGGACGTGACGAACGAGCAGCTCGCCTGGCGCCCCCAGCTCAACGACGGACTGGGCGAGGGGATCGGTCCGCGCGCCTTCGCCATCGCCAAGGTCGGTCCCACCAAGTACCTCTGGGTGGGCGGGGAGTTCACCCGCGTCAACGCGAAGGCGCAGCAGTCGCTCACGCGATTCGCGAGCGGCCCGGACACCGGTGCGCCCGCGATCACGACCCCGATCCGTGCCGAGTCGCTCCGGGCTGGAGAGGTCCAGGTCTCGTGGCGGGCGTCGTACGACGACGACGACGGCAAGCTCACGTACCGCGTGTACCGGAATGGCGCGGCCACACCTGTCGCCACCGTGCAGGCCGAGTCCCGCTGGTGGTCCCGTCCCCAGGTGTCGATCCGTGACACGTCCGTCACGCCCGGTCAGACGTACACGTATCGCGTGACCGCGAGCGACGGCACCAACACGAGCACCCTGTCCGCGACGGCGAGCGTCAAGGTGGCGAGCGCCGACGTGCCGTACGCCAACGCAGTCATCGACGACGGTGCGACTCTCTACTGGCGCTACGACGACGCCTCCGGCAGGTACGGCACCGACAGCTCGCCGTCCGACCGCGAGCCCAACTACATGCAGGGCGTCGGGTACCGCGCCGGGACAAACGCCGCGCTCGGGGATCCTGGCTACGCGATGTCGTTCGACGGCTCGACCGGCTACGCGTACAGCGACAAGACGGCGCCTGCGCCGTCGGTCTACTCCGTCGAGACCTGGTTCAAGACGACCTCCTCGTCGGGAGGAAAGCTCATCGGTTACGGCAACGGCCAGCCCAACACGGGTACCGGTGACACGCGGCAGAGCGGCAACTATGACCGGCAGGTCTACATGACCAACGCCGGGAAGCTCATCTTCGGCACGTGGGTGGGAAGTGCGGCGACGGTCACGTCGCCGAAGTCCTACAACGACGGGCAGTGGCACCAGGTCGTCGCGACCCAAGGCTCGGGGGGCATGTCCCTGTACGTCGACGGCGTGCGCGTCGGACGCAACGGCATCTCGGCCGCGCAGCCGTACGTCGGCTCGTGGCGGGTCGGCGGCGACAACCTCTCAGGGTGGCCGTCCCAGCCGTCGAGCTCCTTCTTCGGCGGGCAGATCGACGAGACCG
This sequence comes from Cellulomonas sp. PhB150, assembly GCF_003755175.1. GTDB lineage: Bacteria > Actinomycetota > Actinomycetes > Actinomycetales > Cellulomonadaceae > Cellulomonas. The sequence continues at coordinate 64,138 of NZ_RKHX01000005.1, forward strand.
CGGTCTACCCGACTGCCCTCAGCGGGCTCCAGGTCGAGCAGCACTACGTGCTCTCCGGCCGGACGCCGGCAGTGAACCCCGCACCCGCTGACGCCTATGGCGCAGCGGTGTACGGGCTCGACCCCGACCTGTACTGGCGTCTCGACGACGCGGCTGCGACCACGGCCACCGACTCCGGCCGCTACGGCGTCACCGGCAGCTACTCGGGGGCGGTCTCGGCCGGGACCCCGGGCTTCGTCCCTGGCGGCACCAAGAAGGCCGCCACGTTCACCCCGACCGGGAGCAACAACGGCCAGGGCGGCGTCATCGCCAGCGACACCCAGTTCACGGACCCGCACAACTACTCGCTCGAGCTGTGGTTCAGCTCGACGACCGGGCACGGCGGCAAGCTCCTCGGCTTCGGGGACCAGAAGACCAACCTCTCCGGCAGCTACGACCGGCACCTGTACCTCCAGGACGACGGCAAGCTCGTGTTCGGGACCTGGACAGGGCAGACCAACACCATCACGACCGCGAACAACCTCGCGAACGGTCAGTGGCACCACGTGGTGGCCACCCAGTCCGACACCACGGGCATGAAGCTCTACGTGGACGGCGCACTGGCCGGGACCAACGGGCAGACCGGGGCGCAGGCCTACAGCGGCTACTGGAAGGTCGGAGGTGACCCCACCTGGGGTTCCAGCTGGCCGTACTACGACGGCAAGGTCGACGAGGTAGCCGTCTACTCCAGCGTGCTGACCCCCACGCAGATCCAGCAGCACTACGCGCTCGGCACGGGCGGCACCCCGCCCGACGCCACGGCCCCGACGGCGCCGGGAACGGCTTCGGTCGCGGTGACCGGCGAGCTCTCGGCCGACGTGTCGTGGGCCGCGTCGACGGACGACACAGCCGTCACCGGCTACACGCTCTACCGGTCGACGGTCGCGGGCTTCGCGCCCTCGCCTGCCGCGAAGGTCGCCGACGTCACGGCGACGACCTATGCCGACACCCTCCCGGCGGGTGGCACGTACTACTACCGGGTGACGGCCCGCGACGCCGCTGGGAACATCAGCGACGCCAGCATCCAGGGCAGTGGAACGGTCACTGGTCCGGACACCCAGGCGCCCTCGGCGCCCGCCGGCCTGGCTGCGGTCATCGACGGTTCCTCGGTCAAGCTGACCTGGTCGGCGGCGACGGACGACCGTGGCGTCGCGAAGTACACGGTGTACCGGTCGACGACCTCCGGCTTCTCGCCCTCGGCGGGCACGAAGGTCGCGGACGCGGCGGGCACCTCGTACACCGACTCGTCGTCGCTGGGGGCCGGCACGTACTACTACGTGGTCACGGCGTCGGACGCGGCGGCCAACGAGGGTGCAGCCTCGGGCCAGGGAAGCGTCACGATCCTGGGTCCGGACACGCAGGCGCCCTCGGCGCCGTCCGGCCTGTCGGCCTCGCTCGGCGGTTCGTTTGTGCAGCTGACCTGGTCGGCGGCGACGGACGACCGTGGCGTCGACAAGTACACGGTCTACCGATCGACGACCTCTGGGTTCTCGCCCTCGGCGGGCACGAAGGTCGCGGACGCGACAGGCACCTCCTACACCGACTCGTCGTCGCTGGGGGCCGGCACGTACTACTACGTGGTCACGGCATCCGACGCGGCGGGCAACGAGGGCGCCGCTTCCGGGCAGGACAGCGTGACGATCCTCGGCCCGGACACCCAGGCGCCCTCGGCGCCGTCCAGCCTGGCTGCGGTCATCGACGGTTCCTCGGTCAAGCTGACCTGGTCGGCGGCGACGGACGACCGTGGCGTCGACAAGTACACGGTGTACCGGTCGACCACCTCCGGGTTCTCGCCCTCCGCGGGCACGAGGGTGGCCGACTCCTCTGGGACCTCGTACACGGACTCCTCATCCCTGGCACCCAACAGGTACTACTACGTGGTCACGGCATCGGACGCCGCGGGCAACGAGGGCGCGGCGTCCGGGCAGGACAGCGTGCTGGTCGTCGCCCCGCCTGCCGACCCGGTGACGGTGACGGTCGACCCGACGGCGGACACGATGGTCAACCAGTCCGCCGCGACGACGCAGTACGGCATCGCCAACCAGCTCGCAGTCCGCGGCGGCAGCCCGTTCAACGCGGCCTACTTCAAGTTCGCGATCCCGTCGACGCCGGCCGGGACGGTTCTCTCGTCCGCGTCGCTGCGGGTGCGGACCACCACGGTGGCGAGCGCCGGGTCCGTCGACCCGTTCACCTTCGTCTGGGCCGACTCGGGCTGGGACGAGACCAGCACCCTCTACGCGACACGTCCCGCCCTGACGACCACACAGGTGGGGACCTTCGCTGCGGCCTCGGTGCCCAACACCACGTACAACGTGCCGCTGACGGCGTCGGCCTTCGCCGGCGCGTTCGGCCAGACCCGTACGCTCGCCCTCACCGGAACGAGTGCCGACAACGTCTGGCTCTGGTCGAGGGAGATCAACGTGGCGTCCTACCGCCCGCAGCTGACCCTGACGTTCACCGCGCCATGAGGCCGGCACGTGTCATGGTCGCCGTAGCCGTGGTGGGCCTGCTCGCCGGCTGCTCGGGTGGCGACGGGGACGGGCCGACGGGTGCGAGCTCGTCGGCGAGCGCCACGCCGACGCCCACCCCGCTGCCCTCGATCACCGCGCGGGCCGACAACCCCACGGATGCCGCGACGGAGCCGGGGCAGTCCGAGACGAACGCGGTGGCCGGCGACGAGCACCAGTACGCCACGATCAACGCCGCGAAGAACGCATTCGAGGGCGCGATCGTCGAGGCGGGGCAGGCGGTGTGCGACCGCGTCGCCTACGTGGCCCAGATCGACCAGGGGCAGCTGCAGGCCGCGTTGACCGACGGCGAGCTGGCGACCGCAGACACGGCGATCCCCTTGCTGTGCCCCGAGTTCGTCCCCCAGCTCGCCGAGGCGAACAAGGGGTTCGCGGACGGCACGGTCGCGGTCTCCGCGAGCTTCGACGCGGGCAAGACCGTCGCCGCGGGCAGGTACTCGGCGCCGGCGCCCTCCGCGGGCTGCTCGTGGAAGGTGGTCGCGGCCGACGGCTCGACCCTCGACGAGGGCAAGGCGTCCAAGAAGGTCGTCACCAAGGGCCGGTCGGTGACCCTGACGGTCAGCCCGGAGGCCTCCCAGGTGACGTCCACGGGCTGCCGGGTCTGGGTCCTGGCGCCGTCTGCCTGACGCCACTCCCCACGCGATCTCGATGCCGCCTGGCCCGTGAGGGTCAGGCGGCATCCGGCGTCAGCGACTCACGGAGGACGTCGGCGAGCTGGTGCGAGAACGCGTCCGTCAGGTGGTTCGGGTCCGCCCGGACCGGGGTGGACCCCTCGAACGCTGGGCAGTAGCCCGAGCTCGAGCAGAACCAGGAGTGCACGTCGACGTAGCGTGCACCGCCGCCGGCTTCCTTCACGGCGGCCTCGTCGGCCTCCTTGATGTTCCACCAGGTGTCGTGGATCTGGGAGACGCAGCTCGCCGGGGTCGACCGCGCGGTGGCGCACGTCCGAAGATCGAGCCCGGCGGGTGGCGCCCCGAGCACGACGACGTCATCGCTGGCCGCGGTGAGGGCCTTGAGGGTCGTCGTCATGCCGGTCTGCCACTCGTCGAGCGCCTTGGTGCCGGTGGCGTCGGACGTCAGGCGTGCGATCGAGTCCTCGGCGCTCGCCACGATGACCAGATCCGGCTTGATTCGCTCGACCTCGTCGAGAACCCGCGCGTGGTGCGGGTCGCACGGCTTCCAACGGGCTCCGGAGAAGTCGTTGATCGCCACCGCGGCGGCGGGGCAGGCCTGGAGGGTCAGGGGCTGGACGAGCCAGCCTGCAGGCTTGAGCGCGTCCGCGATCCCTGGCACGTAGCTGGTCGCGACCGAGTCGCCGATCACGACTGCGGTGCGCTTGCCCGTCAGGTCGCCGTACTGGCACCGGTCGGCGTCGACCGTCGTCGTCACGTCGAGGCAGTCGTCGGTCGCCCAGGGCGCTGCGAGCGAGTCGGGCCCGAGCGAGTCGACCTTCGGGGTCAGATCCGGCCAGGTCGTGGCCTTCAGCGCTGCGGTGACGGCCGTGGCGAGCTCGGCCTCCGCCGTCGAGCGGGTCGCGCCCGGAGACGGTTCAGGGTCTCCCACGGCGCTAGGAGGCAGGGCGACCGCAGTCGGGGTGTGGGTGACGGCGAACCCCGCCGTGAGCATCGCCAGCCCGACGAGCGCACCCAGGCACGCACGTGCTGCGGTCGGGCCGAGGAACGGCTCGCGGCCTGAGCGCTCGCGGCGGCGGCGGCGCGGCTCCAGCCACGAGGACCGCCGCGCGGGGTCCTCGACGAGGTGGAACGAGAGGACCGACAGTGCCAGCGAGATGAGCACGGCGGTGAGCGCACGCACGCTGCCCGGGGCCATCACCGACTCGAGGTACACGATGACGGGCCAGTGCCACAGGTACAGCGAGAACGAGATGAGCCCGACGTACTGCGCCACCGGGTTGGACAGGAGGCCACCCAGACGCGGGGGCCGGACGCCGATGCCGGCGACCACGACTGCTGCGGCACCCAGGACAGGGAGTGCCGACCACGGCCCGGGCACGGCCGAACGGGGCGTCAACCAGAAGGCGCCGCCCACGAGGGCGACGAGCCCGACGACCGCGAGCGCGGCGCGCCACCACCCGTCCGGCAGCCGCCCGACACCGCCGGCGACCACGGCGATCAGCGCACCGAGCGCGAGCTCCCAGCCCCGCGTGAAGGTCGAGAAGTAGGCCACCGACGGCTCGGCCGCGGTGCGGTCGAGCGCCCAGGCGAAGGAGCCGGCCGTCACCAGCACCGCGACGGCCCCGAGCACCAGGCCGCGCCTGCGGTGCAGGCGGGCCGCGAGGAGGAGGCAGCCCACGACGAGCAGGGGCCAGACGACGTAGAACTGCTCCTCGACGCCCAGGGACCAGTAGTGCTGGAACGGGCTGACGGGGCCGCCGGCGGCGAAGTAGTCGGTCCCCTCGGCGGCGAAGTGCCAGTTGGCGAGGAAGACGAGACTCCAGAAGCCGTCGATCTCGACCTGGCGTGCTCGGTTGGCGAGGAACAGGACCTGCGCGACGGCGACCGTCGCCGCGATCACGAGGACGGCCGCGGGCAGGATGCGTCGTGCGCGGCGGCGGTAGAAGTCGCCGAAGCTGATGCGACCGGTGGTGGCGTGCTCGCGCAGCATGATGCCGGTGATCAGGAAGCCGGACAGCAGGAAGAAGATGTCGACGCCGAGGTAGCCGCCCGTGGGTCGGCCGAAGGCGTGGTCGACGACGACGAGCAGCACGGCGATCGCTCGCAGACCCGTGATGTCCTTGCGTCGGGTCGCGACCTCAGGTGCCGCTGCGTGCGACATCCCGGCGGTCCTAGGACTTGCCGGGAACGGCGCGGAGCTGCGGGCGGGCGAAGTCCTCGACGTCGGCGTCGGCGTCGTCGCTCTCGTCGTCGACGCGGTCCTCCTGCGGGGCGCGACGAGGCCGGGGCGGGGCGTCGCGCTGCGTGGCCGTCGTCGGAGCCGCCACGTCCCCCTCGCCGTCGACGGCGGGCTGCGGCTCGAGGGCGTCGCCGGGGGCCTCGACGGGCGTCTCCGCCGGCTCGGTGCCGCTCTCGTCCGCGGGCGGAGCAGGGGCGCCCACGGCTGACGGCTCCTCGACGTCCGCGACCGGCGACACGGCCTCCGGCTCCGGGTCGGCCTCATAGCTGTACCCGTACCGCGATCCCGCGGAGTCGCGCACGCGGTTGGCCACCACCCCGAGCAGGGGGCTGTCTGCTGCAGCCAGCGCGGCGCGAGCCGCGGCGAGGTCGCGACGCTCCACGATGCCGACGCCAGCGACGAGGATCGCGCCCCCGCACAGGTTGCCGATGATCGCCGCGTCCGTGACCGGCAGGACCGGGGGGCAGTCGATGACGACGTACTCGAACGTGGAGCTGAGCTCGTCGAGCAACGCGCGCATCCGGGGCGACGAGAGCAGCTCGCTGGGGTTCGGGGGGCGGCGTCCGCTCAGCAGGACCTGAAGCCCATCAGGCCCGTACTGCTGGAGGACGTCGCTCACCGTGGCGCGACCGATGAGGACGGTCGTCAGCCCCACGGCACCCTCGAGCCCGAGGCTCTTGCCGAGGCTCGGGCGCCGGAGGTCGGCCTCCACCAGGCAGACGCTGTGCCCCGCGGCTGCGAGCGACGCGGCGAGGTTGGCTGCGGTGGTGCTCTTGCCCTCGCCGGGAACGGACGACGTGATGGCAAACAGGCGCCGATCGCCCCCGACCTCGAGGAAGGCGATGTTGGTCCGGATCTGGCGGTACTCCTCGGCGCGTGGCGATCCGCTGGACGAGCTCGTCGGCACGATCGCGGTCCTGGATCGCCGGTCGAGGGTGATGGTGCCGAGCAGCGGTGCCTGCGTGATCCGCTCGGCGTCGTCGGAGGTGCGGAGCTTGGAGTCCAGCGCCTCGCGCAGCGCGATCAAGCATGCGCCGATCGCCAGGCCCGCGAGGGCGCCGAGCACGATCCACATCTTGATGTTCGGCGACGACGGGACGACGGGCACGGTCGCGTCACGGATCGACTGCATCCGCACGCTCTTGTCCCCGCTCGGCAGCGAGGGCACGAGCGTGGCGATCGTCTCGGTGAGGCTCGACGAGACCCCGTTGGCGATCGAGGCGGCGAGCTGGGGGTCCGCGTCGGTGACCGAGATCGAGATGACGTTCGTGTTGAGGATGGTCGAGACACCCACATGGCGCGCCAGCTCGGCCGCCGTGGTCTCGAGGCCGAGGTCCTTGATGACGGGGTCGAGCACGATCGGCCTGCTGGCCAGCGCGCTGAACGTGCGGACCTGCTTCTGGGAGTAGTCAGACCCCTGCGCAAGGTCGTTGGCACTGTTCCCGGTATCGGTGACGACGACGAGCTCGGCGCGGGCCTGGTACTCGGGCGTCGCGAGCAGTCCGGCGAGCGCTGCGAGGAGGATCCCGATGGCGGTGAAAGCCGTGAGGCCGGCCCAGTGGGCGCGGGCCATCGCGACGTACTCGCTGAAACGCACCCCCTGCTCCTCTCGATCGCGTGGACAACTCGGGTCGATTGTCACACATCGGACATGCCCGGCCCGGGACGGGCCTGGTAGTCAATGAGACTCGAAGAACGGGCAGATATGACGTCCCGTGGGCCGATTTCACCCTGTTGGCCCGGGAGACCAGTACATAATCTCGACCTATGCCCCCCCGAGAGCTCGATCGATGACGCAGGTCTCGCCAACGGGCGCGGCTACCGCCGACCCGGCGTTGCGAGGGGCGCGGGTGACGGTCGTGGGGATCAACTACGCGCCCGAGAGCACCGGCATCGCGCCGTACACGACGGCCATGGCCCGTGCGCTGCGCGATGCAGGAGCCCTCGTGCGGGTGGTCACGGGGGTCCCGCACTACCCGCAGTGGGAGGTCACCGACCCGCGTTACCGGTCAGGTCGTCGATGGCACGAGAACGTCGACGGCATCGACGTCCTGCGGGTGGCGCACCATGTACCGCCCACGGCTGATCTCGGCGGACGCGCACGCATGGAGGCGACCTTCCTGCGCAACGCGTTGCCTGCCGTCCGCGGGTCGGGCGCCGACGCCGTGGTCGCCGTCACCCCGTCGCTGGCAGGCCTCGCTGCGGGCGTCCTCGGTAGCCGGGGCGCCCCCCTCGGGGTCGTCGTCCAGGACCTGACCGGGGCGGGTGCGGGCGAGTCTGGCACCACCGGCCGAGCCGCGGCCCGCGCGATCACGTCGGGCGAGCTGTGGGGCCTGCGCCGCGCGCGACTCGTCGGCGTCATCGCGCCGCGGTTCGGCGAGCTGCTCGTCGAGGCGGGTGTCGACGCGGACCGCGTCGTCGACGTCCCGAACTTCACCCACATCACGGCGAGCACGGCGACGCGCGACGAGGCGCGGCAGGTGCTCGGGTGGTCGACGGACGAGGTCATCGCCCTCCACACGGGGAACATGGGGATGAAGCAGGGGCTCGAGGTGCTGGTCGACGCAGGACGGCTGGCCGGCGAGGACGGCGGGTGCGTCCGGGTGGTCCTCGTCGGCGATGGCAACCAGCGTGACCGCCTGGTGCAGCTCGCACACGGGCTGGCGCGCGTCACGATCCTCGAGCCTCTCGACGACGAGCGCTACGGGCTCGCGCTGGCGGCCGCCGACGTGCTCCTGCTGAACGAGAAGCCGGGCGTCAGGGAGATGAGCCTGCCGAGCAAGCTCACGTCGTACGTGGCGACGGGGCGGCCGATCGTGGCCGCCGTGGAGCCTGGCGGGATCTCGCACGCTCTGCTCACGCAGCACGGCGCGGCCGAGCTCGTCGGCGCCGGCGACGCTGCCGGGGTGCTCGCCGCGGTGCATCGTGTGTCGTCCGACCCTGCCCGCGCAGGAGCGCTCGTAGCGGCCGGCTCGCGGATGGGTGCGGCGCTCTGGTCGGCCCCGGCGGCCGAGGCCCGGTACCGCGCTTTCGTCGCGCGGCTCCTCGATGCCTGACGCTCTCGCACGGCAGCAGGCGCCGGACGCTGCGCCCGGAGGCGCGGCCTCGGGGCGCTGGGCGATCTTCCTCGTGGTCGCGGTCGTCCTGGCCGGCGTCGTGCCGGTCATGCTCGTCGTCCAGGTGTCCGACACGGGCCGCAGCACGGCGTGGTCGCTGACGATCGCGCTCGCAGTGTGGGCGGGCATCCGGATGGCGCACCGGATCGCGCTCGGCATCCCGGCGCTCTTCGACTTCGTTTTCTGGCTGTTTGTGTACATCTTCATGGGCATCGCGCCGACGGCCCAGATCCGCGCCGACCAGCTCTCGACGACCACCCCGGGCATGGACCCTGCCCGTGACGTCCGCACCGCGACGGTCGTGTGGGCCGGGGTGATCTGCTACGAGCTCGGCCGGTGGATCGCCCGGCACACTGCCCTCCTGGGGCGGCGTGCGTCCGGCCGGGCAGTCGTCGAGCGGCGGCTCGACGTCGTCCCGGCGCGGGCCGTCGTGCTCACGGCGGTCGGCGTCCTCGCAGCCGCGTACTACGTCTCGAAGATCGGCGTCGGCACGCTCTTCATGAGTCGCTACTCGTCCTTCGCGATCCGCTCGGAGCGGCTCCCGGATCTCGCCACGCGCTCGATCATCTCCGCTGCCGGCTCGTACCCCCTGCTGATCGCGAGCGGCGTCTACCTTTCCGTCTGGCGGACGAAGGCTCTCGGGGCGTTGTCGGGCCGGTACCTGCCGCTGCTGGTGCCGTCGCTCGCGCTGCTCCTGCTGGTGACGAACCCCGTCAGCAGTGCGCGGTACGACTTCGGCACCGTCGCGTTCGCACTCGTCGTGTTCGTCGGCGCCGTCGCCACCGTCCGTCGCGCGCGCGTGACGATGGCGCTGACGATCGGGGCGTTCCTGTTCGTCTTCCCGCTCGCCGACGCGTTCCGGTCCGACACGGTGCAGCTGCAGCGCAACGGGTTCTTCGGCGAGTACCTCGCGAACCCGGACTACGACGCGTTCTGGCAGATCGGCAACGCGCTCAGCTACGTCGACGAGGGCCTCGTGCAGCCGATGCGCCAGCTCGCCGGCGTCGTGCTCTTCTGGGTGCCGCGCGGCATCTGGCCCACCAAGCCGGTCGACACAGGGATCCTGCTGGCCGACTACCGCGGGTACACCTTCGGGAACCTATCCGCGCCGTTGTGGGCCGAGCTGCTGGTCAACGGGGGCATCCTCCTCGTCATCGCGGGCTTCGTGCTCCTGGGAGTCGCCCTCGGCCGCCTCGACCGGCGCACGAGCCACGCGTTCCTCAACGGTGGTCAGCTGTGGGCGGTCGTGGGTGGTGTCTTCCCGTTCTACATGGTGATCCTGCTGCGCGGGTCGCTGCTGCAGGCGACCGGCACGCTCGTCGTCGCCATCGCGTGCACGGTCTTCGTCCGGCGGTCCACCCGCACGCACGACGAGCAGCCCCCGTCCGACGAACCTCAGGCGCGGGGCGCGCCGACCGCGTCGCGGACCGACGCACGGTAGACCTCCTCGAGCGTCGTCAGGACCGCTCGCATCGAGAGCTCGTCGGCGCAGAGCGCGCGCCCCGCGTCGCCCGCCGCGCGGGCAGCTGCAGGGTCGTCGAGGAGGCGGCCCACAGCTGCCACCAGTGCGTCGACGTCGGGTCCGACGACGACGCCAGCCCCCGCGCGCTCGACGCGGCTGGCGAGTCCGCAGGTGTCCGTGACAACGACCGGCACTCCCGCCGCCATCGCCTCGATCACCGACATCGGGAACGGCTCGTCCACGCTCGGCAGCACGGAGACCGTCGCGCGAGCGACGCGATCCTGCGTGGCGTCGAGCGGCAGCGCGCCCGTCCACCGGATCCGGCCGTCGGCGTCGTCGTCGGCCAGGAGCGCGCGGACGGCCTCGCCCTCGCCCTCGTCGGGCCCGACGAGGGTGAAAGCGGTGTCGGGATGCGCGGGCGCGAGGCGTTGGGCAGCCCGGACGAAGACGGTCGGCCGCTTGCGCTCGGCCAGCCGCGCGAGAAAGAGCACCTCGGGCGGGGAGGCCGGGACGGAGGCCGGGGGGACGTCGATCCCGTTGCTGAGCTCGACGAACGGCAGCGCCCGGCCGGCGATGCCCGTGAGGTCACGCCGCTCGCGCTCCGTCAGGTGCAGCACGTGCGACGCGTGGTGAAGCGCGGGTCGCGTCCAGAGCGCGTCGAGCGGGGCGGCCAGCGGGTGGGAGCTCGCGTCGATCATGCCGTGGGTCTGCAGGACGTACGGCGTCCCGACCCGGCGGGCCCGGCGCACGGCGGGGAGCGTGATCAGGTCCCGGGCCAGGTGCACGTGCGCCACGTCCGCACCCGGGAGCGCCCGTGCGAGCCACCTCTGCAGTGCCGGGCTCGCGAGACCGGCGAAGCCCGTCCCCGGCAGGATCCGCCGAGCGGGGAACAGTCGCACGTCGATCCCGTCGACGACGCGGGGGAGCGGCCCGTCGTACCCCGTCGCCGCGGCGGCGAGCTCGACCTCGTGGCCGGCCGCCCGCAGCGCGCGCGCCTGGTTGAGGGCGACGCGCGTGGGGCCGCCGTACGCGCCGTCAGGCGTGAACAGGGTCACGACCGAGACGATCCGCATCAGGAGGGTCGGCCGCTGCGCTCGACGGCCGCCGGGGCGAGCACCACGGCACCGGCGGGGACGTCCCGGGTGACCAGCGCCGTGGCGCCGACGACGGCGTCGGCGCCGACGCGCACCCCGCGCAGCACGGTCGCGCGCGCGGCGATCCACGCACCGTCGCCGACGGTGATCGGCGCGTTGTCGAACTCGAACGTCGGGGATCGACGGTCATGGCTGCCCGTGCACAGCAGCACGCCCTGGGAGATGCAGACGTCGGAGCCGATGGTGATCGGCTCGAGGTTGAGCAGCCAGGCTCCGTCACCGATCCACGTGTCGTTCCCGACGGTCAGCTTCCAGGGCCAGTGGATGCGCACGTTGTGCCGGATGGAGGTCCCGGTCCCGATGGTGGCGCCGAATGCCCGGAGGACCGCCACGCGCAGGGATCCGGGGCACCACCAGCGCGTGACGAGGATCCCGCTGACGAGCAGCCACGCGGCTTGCACCGCGGCGGGCCTGCCCTTGGAGTACCCCGCGCCGGTGAAGCCGGCGAGGCGTCGACGCGCGGCGTTCACGACCGCACGGCGCCCGCGTGCTCGAGGTACCACGCGTAGGTGGAGGCCAGACCGTCCCGCAGGCCGATCCCCGCCTTCCACCCGAGTGCCGAGAGCCGGTCGACGGACACGAGCTTCTGCGGCGTCCCGTCGGGCTTGCTGGTGTCCCAGGTGATCTCGCCCTCGTAACCGGCGACCTCGGCGACGGTCTCGGCCAGCTCGCGCACGGTGATGTCGGCGCCGACACCGACGTTGATCGTCTGCGGGTCGTCGTAGTGCTCCAGCAGGAAGAGCACAGCGGCGGCGAGGTCGTCGACGTGCAGGAACTCCCGGCGGGGCGTTCCGGTGCCCCAGCAGGCGACCGAGGTCGCCCCGGTGCGTCGGGCCTCGTCGAACCGGCGCATCATCGCTGGGACCACGTGCGAGCCGGTGGGCGAGAAGTTGTCGCCCGGGCCGTAGAGATTCGTGGGCATCGCTGAGATGTACGGCAGCCCGTACTGGCGGCGGAGCGCCTGGACGTGCAGGATGCCCGCGATCTTGGCGATCGCGTAGGCGTCGTTGGTCGGCTCCAGGGGGCCGGTGAGAAGCGAGTCCTCGTGGATCGGCTGGGGCGCGAGGCGCGGGTAGATGCAGGTCGAGCCAAGAAAGATCAGCCGCTCCACACCGGTGCGCGCGGCGGCGTCCAGCACGTTGACCTGGATGCGCAGGTTGTCGGACAGGAAGTCGACCGGGTAGGTCGAGTTGGCGAGGATCCCGCCTACCCGCGCTGCCGCCACGACGACGACCTCGGGGCGGTGGTGGTCGAAGAAGGCGTCGACCGAGGGGCGGTCGCGCAGGTCGAGCTCGCTCGAGCTCGCGCCGATCAGACGGTCGAACCCCCGGGCCTCGAACGCACGCCACGTGGCCGACCCGACGAGGCCCCGGTGCCCTGCGACATAGGTGCGCGCGGACGGGTCCAGCGGGAATGCAGCGGGGGTCTCAGGCATACGGCAACCCTACGGACGACGAGCGGCCGGTCGAGGTCTCGCCCGGGTGAAACTCCACCAAGCAGGGACGAAACGGGCATTTCTCGCCCTAAAGTGTCCTCAGTTCAGTCACTTGGCACACGGGGGAGTCGGCATGGCGAGTCGCGTGGGGTATGCGGGCGGCGCCTTCGACCTCTTCCACATCGGGCACCTCAACATCCTGCGCCAGGCACGCCAGCACTGCGACCACCTCGTGGCCGGTGTCGTGTCCGACGAGGTGCTGGAGATCACCAAGGGCCGTCGGCCCGTCGTGCCGCTCGCGGAGCGGATGGAGATCTTGGAGCACATCGCGATCGTCGACCAGGTGCACGCCGAAGTCGTCGTCGACAAGCTCGAGACCTGGGAGGCGGTCCGGTTCGACGTCTTCTTCAAGGGCGACGACTGGCGCGGGACGCCCAAGGGGCTCGACCTCGAGCGGCGGTTCGCGGCGGTCGGCGTCGAGGTCGTCTACTTCCCGTACACCGTCCACACGTCGAGCACGGCGCTGCGCAGGGCGCTCGCTCTGCTCGACGGCGAGACGCCCGCCGTCGAAGCGGTCGTCTAGACCCGCCCGGCGCCGCGCGACCCTCGCGCCTGTGGCAGCCGGGTGACAACACATCCGTTGAGGGCCTCACGGCCGACCCCGTGGCTAGCGTGGTCGGCACCGCTCTCGTCACCCTGGAGGAATCGATGACCCGGACCGCGCTGATCACCGGAATCACCGGTCAGGACGGCTCGTACCTCGCCGAGCTCCTGCTGGAGAAGGGGTACGTCGTCCACGGACTCATCCGACGCGCCTCGACGTTCAACACCGAGCGCATCGACCACCTGTACCAGGACCCGCACGACCCGCAGGCGCGTCTATTCCTGCACTACGGCGACCTGACGGACGGCTCGCGGCTGTCGACCCTCCTCGAGCGCATCCACCCGGACGAGGTCTACAACCTCGCGGCCCAGTCGCACGTGCGCGTGAGCTTCGACGAGCCCGAGTTCACCGGCCAGACCACGGGCATGGGCTCCACTCGGCTGCTCGAGGCGATCCGAGCGATCGACCTGCCGACGCGCTACTACCAGGCGTCGAGCTCGGAGATGTTCGGCGCGACCCCGCCACCGCAGAACGAGGAGACACCCTTCTGGCCTCGTTCGCCCTACGGCGCGGCCAAGGTCTACTCGTACTGGATGACGCGGAACTACCGCGAGGCGTACGGGATGTTCGCCGTCAACGGCATCCTGTTCAACCACGAGTCCCCGCGACGGGGCGAGACGTTCGTGACGCGCAAGATCGCGGTGGCCGCGGCCCGGATCGCAGCCGGGAAGCAGAACGAGCTCTTCCTCGGCAACCTCGACGCGGTCCGCGACTGGGGCTACGCCAAGGAATACGTCGAGGGCATGTGGCGGATGCTGCAGGCGGCTGAGCCGGCGGACTACGTGCTGGCTACCGGCGCTGCCTACACCGTGCGCGACTTCCTCGGGTTCTGCTTCGAGCACGTCGGGCTCAACTGGCAGGACCACGTGGTCTTCGACGAGCGGTACCTCCGCCCGACTGAGGTCGACGCGCTCGTCGGCGATGCATCCAAGGCGACTCGCGAGCTCGGCTGGACCGCCAAGGTCCACACGCCGGAGCTGGCCCAGATCATGACCGAGGCGGAGGTTCGAGCTCAGGCCTGAGTGTCGGCTCCGACCTCCCTCAGGCCCTGACCGGGGCGACGCTCCGGAGCTCGCTCACGATGTAGCGGGTCTTGCCGCCGTCGTGCGGGATTGAGTCGACCAGCTCCGTCGCCACGGGGACCTTGTCGCGGACCATCGATCGGACGACGTCACGGACGTGCGCCACGATCTCCTCGGCGCGGGGATCCGACCCGACCACGTAGCGCAGCGAGATGCTCGCGTCGGCGTGCTGGTAGACCTGGAACGCCCGAACGGCTTCAGGCCAGTCGTCGAAGATCGCCGTCAGCCCTTCGCCTGCGACGATCTGACCGTCGGGGAGGTGCAGCGCGTCCGACACTCGCCCACGGACGTGCTCCATGAGCGGCAGCGTCACGCCGCAGGGGCAGGGCGTGGCGATCATCGCGCTGCGGTCGCCCAGCCGGTACCGGACGAGCGGGAAGGCCCGGTTGGTCAGGTCTGTGACGACCGTGTCGCCGATCACCCCCGCGGGCAGTCGTCTCCCACCGTCGTCGACGACCTCGACCAGCCGGACGTCCCCGAACGAGTGCAGACCACGATGCGCGCCGCACTCGCCGGCGATCCACGGAACCTCGCCGCAGCGGTAGTGGTCGAAGGCCGGAGCCCCGAACACCCGCTCGATCGTCGACCGTTGTACCTCTGAGAGGGGCGCCGCCGTGACACCCACGGCGGCGACGGGCGGCAGGGCGATCCCATGTTCCTCGATGTGGCACGCCAGCTCGTAGATGCCGCCCACGTACCCCAGCACCAGCCGCGGGCGGACCCGCCTGAAGCGGCGGAAGAACGTCTCCAGCGCGGCGGAGTCCATCCGGTACGCGTCGATCTGGATGCTCCTCGAGGGCCACCACTGCAGGGTGTGGAGAATCTCACGACGGGGGCTGCGGACGTGCCGGTAGACGTGGGCCACGTCGTCGCTCGCCTCGACTCCCCACCAGCGGAGCAGACGCCACGAGATGGTGCGGACGGGGACGCGCCTGTCGTGCAGCAGCCGGACGGGCTCGCCGGTGCTGCCCCCCGTGGACGCCATCTTCGTGTCCCGTTGCGCGACGTCGCGCGCGTGGAAACGGGCCGAGCCGTCGCGCAGGTGCTCCTTCTCGACGGTGGGCAGGTGCTCGAACGCCTCGGGATCGGCAACGTCCTGGCGCGAGAGCCCGGCGGACGAGTAGTGATCCCGGTAGAAGTCGGTGGTGTCCCATGCGTAGGTTGCGAGCCGCGCTCCTCGCACTCGCTGGAGCTCGGCGAGATCCGGAGGACTGAGGCGTTCGTGAGCCAGCAGGTTCGCGTACATCCGCCCGTCCGCCGGTGAGATGGTCCGTGACTTGGCCATCAAGATGGCGTGCTTCGTGTCCATGTGGCGCCCCCGCTCCGTTGCGTGCCGCCCCCGATTGTGGGGGATATGTCGCGTTTGCGCTACACCTCTGGCTCTGCGGGCTCGTGTCGGTGACGGCTCGTAGACTCGTCACGCACCTCGGACCCGGCTGGGTTCGAGGCTTTCGTGCTGACCGGCGCTCCCTCGGCCGGCCAGGTTGTCGCCTCTCGAAGGACCCCATGGACCTCACCGGCCTCCTCCCCGCCCTCCTCGCCGACCCCGCCGCCGCGCAAGCGGTCGAGCACGTCGTCGCGCGCGGCGAGCTGGACATCGTCGGCCCGGCAGGCATCCGCCCGCCGCTGCTCGCGGCGATGGCCGCCAAGCGGCCGCTCGTCGTCACGACGGCCACCGGGCGGGACGCGGACGAGCTCGCCAACGCCCTGCGCTGCTACCTGCCGTACGACGACGTCGCGGTCCTGCCGAGCTGGGAGACGCTGCCGCACGAGCGCCTGAGCCCGCGCAGCGACACCGTCGCCAAGCGCGTCGGCGTGTTCCGGAGGCTGGCCCACCCGGGCGAGGACGGGCCGACGGGCCGCATCCGGGTGCTCGTCATGCCCGTCAGAGCTCTGCTCCAGCCCGTGGTCAGCGGGCTGGGGGAGCTCGAGCCCGTCGAGATCAACGTCGGCGACACGGTGAACCTCGACGAGGCCACGCAGCGCCTGAGCGACGCGGCGTACCAGCGGGTCGACATGGTCGAGAAGCGCGGCGAGTTCGCGGTGCGGGGCGGGATCCTCGACGTGTTCCCGCCCACGGAGGACCACCCCCTGCGCGTCGACCTGTGGGGCGAGGACGTCGAGGAGATCCGCTGGTTCTCGGTCGCCGACCAGCGCAGCCTCGAGATCGCCGACCACGGCGTGTGGGCGCCGCCGTGCCGCGAGATCCTGCTGACCGACGAGGTGCGCGCGCGGGCGAAGGCTCTGATCGAGGAGCTCCCGGGCGCGACCGACATGCTCGACAAGCTGGCCCAGGGCATCGCGGTCGAGGGCATGGAGTCCCTCGCGCCGGCCCTCGTGACCGACATGGTGCCCGTGCTGGACCTGGTGCCGGACAACGCGCTGCTGGTCCTGGCCGACCCGGAGCGCGTCCGCCGGCGCGCACACGACCTGGTCGCCACCACGCAGGAGTTCCTCGAGGCGGCGTGGACCAGTGCCGCGGCGGGGGCGCGGACGCCGCTCGACCTGTCCGCGGCGAGCTTCGCCAGCTTCGCGGAGGTCCGCGCGCTGGGCGAGGTCCGCGGCCTGGGCTGGTGGACGCTATCGGGGTTCCACATGGACGCCGAGGCGGCCGACGAGATGATCGAGGACGCCCACACGCTCGTCGTCGGCGCGCGTGACGTCGAGCGCTACCGCGGTGAGGTCGACCGCGCCGTCGCCGACGTGCGCGTGCTGCAGCAGGCCGGCTGGCGCCTGGTCCTGGCCACCGAGGGGCACGGGCCCGCACAGCGGATGACCGAGCAGCTCAAGGCCGCCGACGTGCCGGCCCGTCTGGTCTCCACCCTGCCGGAGGCCCCGGAACCAGGCGTGGTCAGCGTCATCCCCGCGCCGGTCGGTCCCGGATTCGTGGCCGAGGAGCTCCAGCTCGCGGTGTTCTCCGAGTCCGACCTCACCGGCCGGCAGGGCAGCACCACGCGGGATATGCGCAAGATGCCGAGCCGCCGGCGCAACGTCGTCGACCCGCTGCAGCTGCGCCCGGGGGACTTCGTCGTGCACGAGCAGCACGGCGTCGGCCGGTTCGTCGAGCTCGTCCAGCGCACGATCGGCACCGGGGCGAACGCCGCGACGCGCGAGTACCTGGTCATCGAGTACTCGTCCAGCAAGCGCGGCCAGCCCGGCGACCGGCTCTACGTGCCCAGCGACCAGCTCGACCAGGTCACCAAGTACGTGGGCGGCGAGGCGCCGAGCCTGAACCGGATGGGCGGCAGCGACTGGGCCAAGACCAAGGGCAAGGCGAAGAAGGCGATCAAGGAGATCGCGAGCGAGCTCATCCGGCTCTACAGCGCCCGGATGGCCACGTCGGGCCACGCCTTCAGCCCCGACACCCCCTGGCAGCGCGAGCTCGAGGACGCGTTCGCGTACGTCGAGACGCCGGACCAGGCGGCGACGATCGACGAGGTCAAGGCCGACATGGAGAAGTCGATCCCCATGGACCGGCTGGTCTGCGGCGACGTCGGCTACGGCAAGACCGAGATCGCGGTGCGAGCCGCGTTCAAGGCCGTGCAGGACGGCAAGCAGGTCGCGGTCCTGGTCCCGACGACGCTGCTCGTGCAGCAGCACCTCGACACGTTCATGGAGCGGTACTCGGCGTTCCCCGTCAACGTGAAGGCCCTGTCGCGGTTCCAGACGGCCAAGGAGTCGAAGGCGGTCGTCGACGGCCTGGCCGACGGCTCCATCGACGTGGTCATCGGCACGCACCGGCTGATCACCGGGGAGATCCGGTTCAAGGACCTGGGCCTCGTCGTGATCGACGAGGAGCAGCGGTTCGGCGTCGAGCACAAGGAGACGCTCAAGGCGCTGCGCACCAACGTCGACGTGCTCGCGATGAGCGCGACGCCCATCCCGCGCACCCTGGAGATGGCCGTGACCGGCATCCGCGAGATGTCGACGCTGGCCACCCCGCCCGAGGAGCGGCACCCCGTCCTGACGTTCGTCGGCCCGTACGACGAGAAGCAGATCACCGCCGCGATCCGGCGCGAGCTGCTGCGCGAGGGCCAGGTGTTCTTCGTCCACAACCGGGTCGAGTCCATCGAGCGGACCGCGTCGCGCCTCAACGAGCTGGTGCCCGAGGCCCGCATCGCCGTGGCCCACGGCAAGATGGGCGAGCACCAGCTCGAGCAGGTCATCGTCGACTTCTGGGAGAAGCGGTTCGACGTCCTGGTCTGCACGACGATCGTCGAGACCGGCCTGGACATCTCCAACGCCAACACCCTCATCCTCGAACGTGCGGACCTGCTCGGCCTCTCGCAGCTGCACCAGCTGCGCGGGCGCGTCGGCCGCGGCCGCGAGCGGGCGTACTCCTACTTCCTCTACCCGCCGGAGAAGCCGCTCACCGAGACGGCGCACGACCGGCTGCAGACGATCGCCGCGAACACCGACCTCGGCGCCGGCATGGCCGTGGCGATGAAGGACCTGGAGATCCGCGGCGCGGGCAACCTGCTCGGCGGCGAGCAGTCCGGGCACATCGAAGGCGTCGGCTTCGACCTCTACATCCGCATGGTGGGGGAGGCCGTGGCGAACTTCCGTGGCGACGCCCCCGAGGAGCTGCCCGACGTCACCATCGAGCTGCCCGTCGACGCGCACATCCCGCACGACTACATCGCGCACGAGCGGCTGCGCCTCGAGGCCTACCGCAAGATCGCGGCGTCGACCGATGCCGCTGCGCTCGGCGAGGTCCACGCCGAGCTCGTCGACCGGTACGGCCCGGTGCCCGACGCGGTGAAGAACCTGTTCGAGGTCGCGGAGTTCCGCCAGCACATCCGCGGCGCGGGCCTGACGGACGTCACCGCGCAGGGCAAGTTCGTGCGGTTCGCTCCCGTCGAGCTGCCCGAGTCGGCGCAGCTGCGGCTCAAGCGGCTCTACCCGGGCTCGGTGCTCAAGCCGACGGTCCGCACGATCCTCGTGCCGTTCCCGACCACGGCCCGGATCGGCGGCAAGCCGCTGCACGGCAGCGCGCTGCTGACCTGGTGCCGGACCCTGGTGGACGCGGTGATCCGGGGAGACGTGTCCGCGGCGGCCGGCGTCGGGACAGCACAGCGGTAGGCCCTACGATGGCGGCGATCGACGAGCGACGACGCGGGAGGTCTCCACGGTGGCACGGCTGACGAAGGCACGACGGATCGGTGCACTGCTCCTTGCCCTGGGCGCGGGCGCGACGCTCGCGGGATGCGCCGGGCAGCCGGGGGCCGCAGCGGTCGTCGACGGCGACGCGATCCCGGCGTCCGACGTCCGTGAGGTGATGACCGAGCTCGGCGCCTACTTCCAGGGCGCGACGGTGCCCAACGTCATCACCGTCCTCGCGCAGGAGCCGACGGTCGTCGACGTCGCCGCGGAGCACGGCGTGGGGGTGTCCGACGAGGACGCCGCCAAGCTGCTGGACCAGGCCGTCACCGCCTCCGGCACCAAGGACGTCCCGACCTTCTCCGACGCCTCGATGGCGATCGCCCGCTACTCGGTCGCCCTGACGAACATCCAGGGCCTGGCCGACGACGCCGTGACGAGCGAGCTGTCGGACCGGCTGGCGAACCTGCACGTCGAGGTCAACCCGCGGTACGGCTCGAACGGCGAGGGCTCCAACGTCGCCGCTCCCGAGCCGTTCCCCTGGATCGTCGCCTCGAAGTGAGCGACGCCTTCGGCGAGCTCGTCGCGGTCATGGACCGCCTGCGCTCGCCCGGCGGGTGCCCGTGGGACGCCGAGCAGACCCACCTCACGCTCGCGCCCTACGCGATCGAGGAGGCCTACGAGCTGGCGGAGGCCGTCGAGGCCGGCGACCGCGCCGGCCTGCGCGAGGAGCTCGGGGACCTGCTGCTGCAGGTCGTCTTCCACGCGCGGCTCGCGCAGGAGGACACCGACGAGCCCTTCGACGTCGACGACGTCGCGACCGACCTGACCGCCAAGCTGGTCCGCCGGCACCCGCACGTGTTCGCCGACGCCGACGCCGCGGACCTGCACGTGCAGTGGGACCGGATCAAGAAGGACGAGAAGCAGCGCGAGTCCGTCTTCGACGGCATCCCGGTCGCGCTCGGCGCGCTCGCACGGGCCCAGAAGGTCGCGGGCCGCGCGCAGCGTTCCGGCCTCGAGGTCGCGGCGCCAGACGAGGGCCTCGGCGCGCGGCTGCTGGCCCTGGTGCTCGAGGCGCGGGACGCCGGGCTCGACGCGGAGGGCGAGCTGCGCCGCACCGCGACCGCGTGGGAGCGAGCGCTCCGCGCGTCCGAGGGCGGAGCCTGACCGGCGCTCAGCCGAGGTTGGTCCCGTCCGGCGCACTCCCCTCACACCCGAGACCGTTGTCTCGCTTCACGCGGGCGCGCAGCGTGCCGACGATTCTCCGCGGCGTGCCGCAGGTAGCGGGTGATCTTGGGCGCGCCTGTGCGAGAAGTGCCAGTTCCCGTAGTTTGTCGCGTATTTCGCGAGCGCAACGGGGACCTCGACGGGCGTGCGAATAGGTAGGTTGGACCTCTCTGGTCCGGAGTGATTGTCACCGATTGGCGCTCACGGGGGTTCGACCAGTTTGACCTAGGGGTAGAAATGACCGGAAATCGCCGAATTACCATCGTTGCTGCAGCGCTCCTCGCGATTGGCGGCATGGCGGCGTGCAGTGCGCCCGCCGATGCCGAGGCGCCGGCTTCCGCGGCGAAGGAGTCGCCCACGGTCGAGCCCACCTTGACCGCTGCCGAGGTCGCCGAGCAGGCCGAGGCCGATGCGGCCGCGGCCGAGAAGGCCGAAGCCGACCAGGTCGCTGCGGATGAGGCCGCAGCCGAGCAGGCCGCAGCCGATAAGGCCGCCGAAAAGGCAGCCGCAAAGAAGAAGGCTGCCGCGAAGAAGGCCGCAGCGAAGAAGGCCGCGGCCGAGAAGGCCGCACGCGGAACCGTCTCCCAGCAGAACGCCACGGAGAAGGCCGGTGACTACCTCGACTATTCCGCGTTCTCGCGCTCGGGCCTGATCGACCAGCTCAAGTTCGAAGGGTTTTCCACGAAGGACGCGACCTGGGGCGTTGACCACTTGAAGGCCGACTGGAACGAGCAGGCGGCGGAGAAGGCCGAGGACTACCTCTCGTACTCCGCATTCTCGCGCTCGGGCCTGATCGATCAGCTGGTCTTCGAGGGATTCACCGCAAAGCAGGCGGCTTACGGGGCCAAGAAGGCTGGCCTGTAGGTCGCAGCGCTCGGGACGGCACAGCAATACCGACGTCATTGCTGCACCGGCGATGCGTCCTCCTGGTGAGCCGATGGTCCTGGTCCGTGTCGGGGTAGGTCGATAACCTCGGCGCACCAGCGGCCACCAGGAGGAACGCGTGACCACGATCGGCATCCCCCGCGAGACCCGACCCGGTGAGCGACTGGTGGCGGCGAGCCCGACGAGCGTCGGACGCCTCGTCGGGCTCGGGTACGACGTCGTCGTCGAGGCGGGGGCCGGCACGGCCGCGACCTACGCCGACGAGGCCTACGCGGAGGCTGGCGCGACGATCGTCGAGAACGCGTGGGGCGCCGACGTGGTGACGGCGGTCAACGCCCCGTCCGACGAGCAGGTCGCGGCGCTGCGAGCCGGCGCGGTGCTCGTCGCGATGCTCGCGCCCGCCGCGCACCCCGAGCTCGCGGAGCGGCTGCGCGCGCAGGGGGTCACCGCCCTCGCGCTCGACGCCGTGCCGCGCATCTCCCGGGCGCAGAGCCTCGACGTGCTCAGCACGCTGTCCAACGTCGCCGGCTACCGCGCCGTGATCGAGGCCGCGGAGCAGTACGGCGGGATGTTCGGCGGGCAGGTCACCGCGGCGGGCAAGACCGCTCCGGCGCGGGTGTTCGTCATCGGTGCGGGCGTGGCCGGGCTCGCGGCCATCGGCGCGGCCGACTCGCTCGGCGCGCAGGTGCGGGCGTTCGACGTGCGGCCCGAGGTCGCCGAGCAGATCGAGTCGATGGGCGCGGCCTTCGTCCGCGCGCAGTCCGCGCAGCAGCAGGTCAGCACGGACGGGTACGCGAGCGCCCTGACCGACGAGCAGGAGGCCGCGACCGCTGCCGTGTACGCGCACGAGTCCGCCGAGGCGGACGTGGTCATCACGACCGCGCTCGTGCGCGGGACAGCGCCGACGACGATCACGGCGGACATGGTCGCGGCGATGCGGCCGGGCTCGGTCATCGTCGACCTGGCAGCGTCCGGTGGCGGCAACTGCGAGCTCACCGTGCCCGGCCAGCGTGTGGTCACGCCGAACGGCGTGACTATCGTCGGCTGGACCGACCTGGCCGGCCGGCTGCCGCGGCACACGTCGCAGCTGTTCGGCACCAACGTCGTCCACCTGCTGCAGCTGCTCACGCCCGGCAAGGACGGCGTCCTGGTGCTCGACCTCGAGGACCCGGTGCAGCGCGGGATGACCGTCGCGCACGGCGGGGACCTGCTGTGGCCGCCGCCCCCCGTGGCGGTGTCGGCGGCGCCGGCGCCCGTCCCGCCCCCCGAACCGCCGGCGCCAGCCGACCCACGCCCGGCCGCGCGCCGCCGCCTGGTCGGGTTCGCGCTCGCGGCCGTGCTGGTCACGCTGGCGATCTCCTTCGCGCCGCCGGTGTTCCTCAGCCACGCGACCGTGTTCGTCCTCGCGGTGTTCGTCGGCTACTACGTGATCTCCAACGTGAGCCACGCGCTGCACACCCCGCTGATGGCCCAGACGAACGCCATCTCCGGGATCATCCTGGTCGGCGCCCTGCTGCAGATCGGCTCCGACGACTGGCTCGTCACCACCCTCGCGTGCGTCGCCGCCGCCCTGGCCAGCATCAACGTGTTCGGCGGGTTCCTCGTCGCCAACCGGATGATCCGCATGTTCCGGAGGGACGCCTGATGACCCTGCTCGGCCTCGTCCAGGCGGTGTACATCCTCGCCGCCGTGCTGTTCGTCCTGTCCCTCGCGGGCCTCTCGCGCCAGGAGACCGCCCGCCGCGGCAACGCGCTCGGGATGGTCGGCATGGCGCTCGCGCTCGCGGCGACCATCGTCCTCGCGCTCGACCGCTCGGAGCGGTCCGCGGTCGTCACCGCGATCCTCATCGCGCTCGTGCTGCTCGTCGGCGCCGCCGTCGGCACCCGGCGCGCCCGCAGCGTCGAGATGACGCAGATGCCCGAGCTCATCGCGATGCTGCACTCGTTCGTCGGTGCGGCCGCAGTGCTCGTCGGCTACAACTCCTTCCGCACCGAGCCGGCCGACACGGTGCACCTGGTCGAGGTGTTCCTCGGCGTGCTGATCGGCGCTGTGACGTTCACCGGCTCGGTCGTCGCCTACCTCAAGCTCTCCGGGCGGATCTCGTCGGCCCCGCTGTCCCTGCCCGGCCGCAACGCGCTCAACCTGGGTGCACTGCTGGCGAGCGCCGCGCTGCTGGCCTGGTTCCTGGCCGGCCACTCGATCGTCCCGCTCCTGCTCATGACGGCCGTCGCGCTCGCGCTCGGCTGGCACCTGGTGGCCTCCATCGGCGGCGGCGACATGCCGGTCGTCGTCTCGATGCTCAACTCGTACTCCGGGTGGGCCGCGGCCGCCGCGGGCTTCATGCTCGGCAACGACCTGCTCATCGTGACCGGCGCGCTCGTCGGCGCCTCGGGCGCGATCCTGTCCTACCTCATGTGCCGCGCGATGAACCGCTCGTTCATCAGCGTGATCCTCGGCGGGTTCGGCACGGCCGAGGGCTTGGTCGTGGCGCGGGCCGACGAGGACGGGGAGCACCGCGAGCTCGACGCGGCCGCCGTCGCCGCGCTGCTGCGCGACGCGCGGTCGGTGGTCATCACGCCCGGCTACGGGATGGCGGTCGCGAAGGCCCAGTACCCCGTCGCGCAGCTCGTGACGCGGCTGCGGGCCCTCGGGGTCGACGTGCGGTTCGGCGTGCACCCCGTGGCCGGCCGGCTGCCCGGGCACATGAACGTGCTGCTCGCCGAGGCCAAGGTGCCGTACGACATCGTGCTCGAGATGGACGAGATCAACGGAGACCTCGCGGACACCGACGTGGTCCTCGTGATCGGCGCCAACGACACGGTCAACCCGGCGGCGCTCGACGACCCGTCCTCGCCCATCGCGGGGATGCCGGTGCTCGAGGTGTGGAAGGCGCGGCAGGTCGTCGTGTTCAAGCGATCGATGGCCACGGGGTACGCCGGCGTGCAGAACCCGCTGTTCTTCCGGGACAACACGGCGATGCTGTTCGGGGACGCGCGCGAGCAGACGGAGAACATCGTGGCAGCCCTCTGAGCGCTGTCCACCGGACGGAGGTCCCTGCCCGCCGCTCGGCGGACGGCACTAGGGTGAGGTCGTAAACCCACCCGCTCGTCGAAGGAGCACCCATGGCCAGCATCGAGGCCGTCGGCGCCCGCGAGATTCTTGACTCGCGCGGCAACCCCACTGTCGAGGTCGAGGTCGCCCTCGACGACGGCACCATCGCCCGGGCCGGTGTGCCCTCGGGCGCCTCGACCGGCGCATTCGAGGCCGTCGAGCGCCGTGACGGCGACAAGGCCCGTTACCTCGGCAAGGGCGTCCAGGACGCCGTCACCGCCGTGATCGACGAGATCGCCCCCGAGCTCATCGGCTTCGAGGCCACGGAGCAGCGTCTCGTCGACGCCGCGCTCATCGACCTCGACGGCACGCCCAACAAGGGCAAGCTCGGCGCGAACGCCATCCTCGGTGTCTCGCTCGCCGTGGCCAAGGCCGCCGCCGACTCGTCGGACCTGCCGCTGTTCCGCTACATCGGTGGCCCGAACGCGCATGTCCTGCCCGTCCCGATGATGAACATCCTCAACGGTGGGTCGCACGCCGACTCCAACGTCGACATCCAGGAGTTCATGGTCGCGCCCATCGGCGCCACGACGTTCCGTGAGGCCCTGCGCACCGGCGCCGAGGTCTACCACTCCCTGAAGGCCGTGCTGAAGTCGCGCGGCCTGTCGACCGGCCTGGGCGACGAGGGCGGCTTCGCGCCGAACCTCGAGAGCAACCGCGCCGCGCTCGACCTGATCCTCGTCGCGATCGAGCAGGCCGGCTTCAAGCCCGGCGTCGACGTGGGCCTCGCGCTCGACGTCGCCTCGACCGAGTTCTTCAAGGACGGCGCCTACCAGTTCGAGGGCAAGGCTCAGACGCCCGAGTTCATGGTCGCCTACTACGAGCAGCTCGTGCGCGACTACCCGCTGGTCTCCATCGAGGACCCGCTGTCCGAGGACGAGTGGGCCTCCTGGTCGCACCTGGTCTCCGAGGTCGGCGACCGCGTGCAGATCGTCGGCGACGACCTGTTCGTCACCAACCCGGAGCGCCTGGCCAAGGGCATCCAGACGAAGGCTGCCAACTCGCTGCTGGTCAAGCTCAACCAGATCGGCACGCTCACCGAGACGCTCGACGCGGTCGAGCTCGCGCAGCGCAACGGCTTCACGACGATGACCTCGCACCGCTCCGGCGAGACCGAGGACACCACCATCGCTGACCTGTCCGTCGCGACCAACGCCGGCCAGATCAAGACCGGTGCGCCCGCCCGTGGCGAGCGCATCAACAAGTACAACCAGCTGCTCCGCATCGAGGAGGAGCTGGACGACGCAGGCCGCTACGCCGGTCGTTCGGCGTTCCCGCGCTTCCAGGGCTGACGCTCTCGTCCGAAGGCCGGTCACCCGCGGGTGGCCGGCCTTCGGCGTGCCCGGGGCCAGACACCCCGAGGTTCGCGGGGGTGCGGGGATGGCGGTCCGCGCCGGGGCACAATCGACCCATGCCCTCCCCGCGCCGCCCCGCCGACCCGCGCGCCGCGGGTCCTGCGGCGACGCGGCCGACGCAGCCGACGCAGCCGACGCGGCCGACTCCCGGGAAGGGCCAGCCGACGAGCTCGTCGGGGGCCACCCCGCGCTCCGGCGCTCAGCCCCGTGTCGGACCGCCGCCAGCGGCATCCTCGCGCCCGGCCGCGGGCCGCCCGGCATCGTCGCGCCCGTCCGCCGGTCCCGCGCGGAGCGCGCCGGCCACACCCGGTCGCGGCGCGCCCCGCGTGGAGCGCGTCCGACCCGGCGTGCCGCGGATGTTCTCCGTCCGCGCCCTCGTGTTCGCGCTGGTCCTCGTCATGGCGTTCGTGCTCGTCTACCCGACGCTCAACTCCTACATCCGCCAGCAGGCCCAGCTGGCCGACCTCAACGCGCAGGTCGAGGCCGCCAAGACGCGCAACGACGACCTGCAGGCGGACGTCGACCGATGGGCCGACCCTGCCTACGTCGTCGCGCAGGCCCGTGAGCGGCTCTCGTTCGTGCTGCCGGGGGAGACGCCGTACCGGGTCGTGGACCCCGAGACGGTGCCCGACGCCCCCGTCGCGGCCGACGGGCCGTCGTCCGTGATCGACTCCACGTCCACCAAGCCCTGGTACACGTCCGTGTGGGAGTCGGTGGCCGTGGCCGGAAAGCTGCCGGTGGACGCGACGACGACGGTGCCGACGACCGATCCGTCGTCTGATCCGGCGTCTGATCCGGCGAAGAAGCCCGCCGCGGGGACGACGAAGGACGCCACGCCACCCGCCGGCGGCTGACGCCGGCCCGGAGGGGCGGGTCGGCAGGAGTTGGGGTGGTGACGGTCGGCGGGCGAGAATGGGGATCGTGACCCCCACGCCGCTGACCACCGTGACGGACCGCGACCTCGAGGTGCTCGCCGAGCAGCTGGGCCGGGTGCCGCGCGGCGTCGTCGGGATCGCCGCGCGCTGCGTGTGCGGCCGGCCGCTCGTCGTGCGCACCGCACCGCGCCTGGACGACGGCACGCCGTTCCCCACCACCTACTACCTCACGTGCCCGCCGGCGGTCGCCGCGGTGAGCACGCTCGAGGCGTCGGGCCTGATGAATGACCTCACCGCGCGCCTGGCCGACGAGCCCGACCTGGCCGACGCCTACCAGCGCGCGCACGAGGCGTACCTCGCCGACCGCGAGGAGCTGGGCCACGTCGAGGAGATCGCCGGCATCTCCGCGGGCGGCATGCCGACGCGCGTGAAGTGCCTCCACGTCCTGTCCGGCCACGCGCTGGCGGCCGGCCCGGGCGTCAACCCGATCGGCGACGAGGTCCTGACCCTCATCGCCGACACCTGGCGCCAGGACCGCTGCACCTGCTGACCCTCGCCCGACCCGCCGAGCTCCGCCGGCGCCCGCCGCGCCCCCAGCCCGCCGAGACCGACCCTCCGGCTCGAGAGCGACCTTCCCGCGCGGTCGTTCTCGAGCCGGAGGGTCGTTCTCGATCAGGGGACCTGGCCGCCGGGCGGGGGGAGTGCGGCCGCGGGTGTGGGTCGGCGGTGCGAGGATGTGCGCGTGACGCGTGTGGCTGCCATCGACTGCGGGACCAACTCCATCCGACTGCTCGTCGCGGACGTGGACCAGGAGGCGGGGACCCTCGTCGACCTGGACCGGCGCATGGAGGTCGTCCGGCTCGGCCAGGGGGTGGACCGCACCGGGCGGCTGGCACCCGAGGCCCTCGCGCGCACCCTCGACGCGGCGATGCGCTACGCCTCGGTGTGCGACGGCTTCGGCGTCGAGGCCATCCGGTTCGTCGCGACGTCGGCCACGCGTGACGCCGAGAACCGGCAGGAGTTCGTCGACGGCGTGCGCGCCGCGCTGGGGGTCGAGCCCGAGGTCGTCGTCGGGACCGAGGAGGCCGAGCTGTCCTTCCGCGGCGCCACCGGCGTGCTCGCGGGCTCGCACCCGGGCCCGTTCCTCGTGGTCGACCTGGGCGGGGGCTCGACCGAGGTCGTGCTCGGCACGGATGTGCCGACCGCGGCCTTCTCGATGGACGTCGGCTGCGTCCGGCTGACCGAGCGCCACCTGCGCAGCGACCCGCCGTCGGCCGACGAGGTCGCCGCGTCGGTCGCCGACGTGCGCGCGGCCCTCGACGAGGCGGCGGCCGTCGTCCCGTTCGGCCAGGCCGTGACCCTCGTCGGGCTCGCCGGATCGGTGACCACGGTGACCGCGCACGCCCTGGGACTGCCCGCGTACGACCCGAAGGCGATCGACGGCGCGGTCCTGAGCGTCGAGGGGACCCTCGCCGCATGCGACGACCTGCTGGCGCGCACCCGTGAGGAGCGCGCGTCGCTCGGCTTCATGCACCCGGGGCGCGTCGACGTGATCGGCGCCGGCGCGCTCGTCTGGCGCGAGGTGGTCACCCGCGTGCGCGACGAGGTCGCCGCAGCCGGCGGGCGGCTGGAGAACGTCGTCACCTCCGAGCACGACATCCTCGACGGCATCGCCTGGAGCGCCGCCACCCGCTGACCTGCCGCTCGCGCCCCCGGGACCCTCGCGTCGTCAGCCCGGTGAGCTCCGGTGCCGCGTCGCCGTAGCCCTGCGGGCATCGCCGAGGCCGTCACTGCGAGGCGAGACCGTCACCTGCAGGTCACGGTCTCGCCTCGGAGTGACGGTCTCGCGTCCGCTGACGTGCGCTGGCGTCCGCTCGAGAACGTTGGTGTCCGCGGCGCCTCGCCGGTGTGTCGCGGTGGACGGTAGTGCGGGATGCGCAGTAGTGTGCGGATCGCGGGAGTCGGAGGGGCGCCCGCACCACACGTGAAGGAGGGCGGCATGGACACCACGCAGCTGCTCAAGGGCGTGCTCGACGTGGCGGTCCTCGCCGTCGTCGCGCACGAGGACGGGTACGGGTACGACGTGGTCCGACGACTGCGCGCGGCCGGCCTCGAGGAGGTCGGCGACGCGTCGGTGTACGGCACGCTGCGGCGGCTGTACTCGTCGGGCGCGCTGACCTCCTACGTCGTGCCGAGCGACGAGGGCCCGCACCGCAAGTACTACGGGATCAACGCGCAGGGCCGTTCGATGCTCGACGCGCAGCGCAAGGACTGGCAGGGCTTCGCGGGCACGATGTCGGGCCTGCTCGAGACGGAGGTTGTCCGATGAGCGTGCTCGACGCACCCACCGCCGACGTCGCCGCCTACGCGGCCGACGTCCGCCGGGCCCTGACCGGCCTGACGCCCGAGCAGGTCGACGACCTGACCGACGACCTCGAGCAGGCGCTGGCCGACGCGCTCGCCGACGACCACCGTTCGGGCGCCGGCGTCGGGCTCGTCGGGCTGTTCGGCACGCCCCAGCAGTACGCCGACGACCTGCGGGCCGCCGCCGGGCTGGACGCGGCCGAGCCCGGCACCACGACGCGCTCGTTCGCACGTGCTGCGACCCAGGCGCGGGCGGACCTGCTCGCCGGGCTGGCGCCGCTCTTCGCCCAGCCGTGGTGGCCCGGGTTCGCGGCCTTCGCGCGGACGCTGGAGCCGCTGTGGTGGGTGCTGCGGGGGTGGGTCATGTACGTGATCCCGGCAGCGGTCTTCGGGCTCGGCGTCGTCCCGCGCGGGTTCGTCAGTTGGGTGCTGCTGCTCGCGCTCGTCGTGGTCAGCGTCCAGTGGGGCCGTGGGCTGTGGCGGGGCCACCGCGTCACGCGCTGGCTCTGGCGTGCCTCGAGCGTCCTGGCGCTGGTCCTGGCGCTCCCGCTGCTGGCCTCGGGCCTCGACTCCGGCTCCGCGGACTCGTCGGGCGGCTATGACAGCCCGCCGCAGCCGTCCGACGGCGTGTACGTCGGCGGTCGGCCCGTCTCGAACCTGTTCGTGTACGACGCCGACGGCAAGCAGGTGGCGGGAGCGCAGGTGTTCGACCAGGACGGGCGCCCCGTCACGACCACGACCGACGACACGGGCTACTGGTACGACGAGCTCGACGGGACGTCCATCCAGCTGGTCCCCGCGACGGCGGCCGACGGCGCGCAGCGCTGGAACGTCTACCCGATGCGCACCCAGGAGTGGAACGAGCTCGACCCCGAGGTCCTCGACCCGGCCGTCGACGCGCGCTGGCCGTTCGCGCAGGCCGGGGCCGTGCTGACGCCCGGGCTCGAGCCCACGGGTGACGCGGCGTCGAGCCCGGCCGCCGCGCCCCAGCCGAACGCGAGCGCGGCGCCCGACGCGAGCGCGACGCCGAACGCGAGCGCGACCCCGGACGCGAGCGCGACGCCCGAGCCGACGCCGAGCGCGACGGACTGACGAGCGTCCGAAGGACCCGCGGCGGGGGAGCCAGGGGGCCTCTCCCGCCGCCGTCGGCGGGCCCGGCGTAACGCGGCTCACAGCCCGGTTTCAGCCTTTGTGCGCAGTATCACCGTCTCACGGGGAGGTGCTCACCGGCCTCGAGGTCTACCGTGAAGGTATGCCAAAGACTGTCTCGACCCAGGTCGACGCCGCCTCGAACCCGACGGCCGTCAAGGCCAAGCCCCGCAAGGTTCCGCGCGTCGTGATCCTCGGCGGCGGGACGGTCGGGCTCTACACCGCTCGACGGCTGCGCAAGCGCCTCGGCAAGCGCGAGGCCGCGATCGTCGTCGTCGACCCCCGCCCGTACATGACGTACGCGCCCTTCCTGCCGGAGGCCGCCGCGGGCTCGATCGACCCGCGCAACGTCGTCGCCCCGCACCGTCGCGCGCTCAAGGGCGTCGACGTCCTGCAGGGCAAGGTCAGCGAGATCAACCACGCCGACCGCACGGTCCAGATCACGCCCGAGGAGGGCGACGCGTACTGGATCACCTACGACCACCTCGTCGTCGGCCTCGGTTCCGTGGCGCGCACGTTGCCCATCCCTGGCCTGGCCGAGGAGGCCATCGGCTTCAAGAACGTGGAGGAGGCCATCGCGGTCCGCAACCACGTGCTGAACCGGATCGACGTCGCGTCGTCCACCTGGGACCCGGAGCTGCGCAAGCGCATGCTCACGTTTGTCTTCGTCGGCGGCGGCTTCGCTGGCATCGAGGCGCTCGCCGAGGTCGAGGACATGGCCCGCGTCGCGGTCAAGTACTACAAGGCGATCGAGCAGGACGAGCTCCGGTTCGTGCTCGTCGAGGGCTCGCCGCGCATCCTGCCCGAGGTGAGCGAGGAGCTCGGCGGCTACACGCTCGAGCAGCTGCGCAAGCGGGACATCGAGATCCACCTCTCCACGTTCCTGTCGAGCTGCGTCGGCGGGCACGTCGTGCTCTCGAACAAGACCGAGTTCGACGCCGAGACGATCGTCTGGACCGCGGGCGTCAAGGCGAACCCGGTGCTGCAGAACTCCGACCTGCCGCTCGACCAGATGGGTCGCGTCACCTGCAACGCCTCGCTCCAGGTGGTCAACCCTGACGGTTCGGTCGTCGCCGACGCGTACGCCGCGGGCGACTGCGCCGCCGTGCCGGACCTCTACAACCCCGGCAAGTTCTGCCCGCCCAACGCCCAGCACGCGCTGCGCGAGGGCAACCACCTCGGCGACAACCTGGCCCGCGTGCTGCGCTCCGCCGAGGTCACCGAGTACAAGCACAAGAACATCGGTGCGGTCGCGTCGCTCGGCATGTACAAGGGCGTCGCGCAGATGTTCGGCAAGATCAAGGTCCGCGGCTTCCCGGCGTGGGTCCTGCACCGCACGTACCACGTGTTCGCCATGCCGACCGTGAACCGCAAGCTGCGCATCATGGCCGGCTGGACCGGCTCGGTGCTGCTGCGCCGCGAGGTCGTCGCCCTCGGCTCGCTGCACGACCCGCGCGCGGAGTTCCGCGCCGCGTCGATCGCCCCCAAGCCGCGCTCGGCCGCCGACCCGGGCCTGCCGCCGTCCATCCCGGCGATCAAGGCCGAGGAAGGCTCGCCGGCCGCCAAGGCCGACGCCAAGTAGCTGTCATCGATCGAAGCCCCCGCCCGGGATCCGGGCGGGGGCTTCGTCGCGTGCGGACGGGCGCGGCTGGCAGGATGCTGCCGGGCCCCCGTAGCCCAATCGGCAGAGGCGGTCGGCTTAAACCCGACTCAGTCCGGGTTCGAGTCCCGGCGGGGGCACGCTCCAGATCCCGTCATCACGCCGATCCCGCATCGATTCGTCGATCCGATCCGGCGAGACGATGCGGAGTCGGCGAATCGACGGAGTCGGGCGGCGGCGCGGCGGTCAGTCCAGGCCGGCGGCCTGCTCGGCGGACTCGATCGACTGGGTCCACTCGCGCTTGCTCTGCCGCCAGCCCTCGTCGTCCACGCCCAGGCGCCAGTAGCCCGAGATCGACATCAGCTCGCGCGGGACGGCACGCTCGACGCGCAGGTACTGCCGCAGCGCGCGGACCGAGCCCGCCTCGCCGTGCACGAACACCCCGACCGACCCGGCCGGCCACGGCCAGGCCAGCGCGGCGTCGACGAGGGCCGCACCCGGCTGGCCGTGGCGGGAGTGCACCCACTGCACGGTCACCCCGGCGGGCGCGTCGAGCGCCAGCTCGTCGGCGGCGGACTCGACCTCGATGATTGCGACCCCCCGCGCGTCGGGGGCCAGGCGCTCGAGGGCCACGGCGATCGCCGGCAGCGCGCTGGCGTCGCCGACGAGCAGGTGGTGGTCGACCTGGTCCGACGGCGACCACGCGCCACCGGGACCCTGGATCACGACCTCCTCACCGCCGGAGACGGCCGCGGCCCACGGACCGGCGAGGCCCGACTCCCCGTGCACGACCAGATCGAGCGTCAGCTCGAGGGCCTCGGGGTCGAAACCACGCACGGTGTAGGCGCGCAGCCGGGGCGCGACGCCCTCGGGCAGCGCGGCCCGGACGGCCTCGAGGTCCAGGCGGCCGTCGGCCTGCAGCGGCCGCTCGCCGGCGGGCAGGAACATGAGCTTGACGTAGGAGTCGGCGTGCGGCGAGGGCGTGATCACGGCCAGGCCGGGGCCTCCGACGACGATCCGCACGAGCCCGGGCGTGAGCCGCTCGGCGCGGACCACGTGGCCGAGGGCGGGCGCGGGGCGGGTGCGAGGCGTGGCGACGGTCATTAGGTGAGCCTAACTCAGCGTCGCGCGCGGCTGTCGAGCGCGTCGTTGAGACGCTCGAGCAGGGCCGCGAGCTGGCGCCGGTCGGCGGAGGGCCACTCGGCGAGCAGCTCGCCGTACACGGTCGCGCGTGCGGCGCGGGTCGCGGCGAGGGCGGTGTGGCCGTCGGGCGTCGCGGTGATGACGGCGCGGCGGCCGTCGTGCTCGTCGCGCTCGCGCGTCACCAGGCCGGCGGACTCCATCGCGAGGACCTGGCGGGTCACGGTCGAGGCGTCCAGGCGTAGGTGGTCGGCGATGTCGTTGATCCCCGAGGGCCCGTTCGCCGCCAGGTGCCGCAGGGCCAGGTAGGCGGACCGCTCCAGGGTCCCGTCCAGGGTCGGGTTGCTGCGCCGGTTGTGGTCGGCCAGGCGCAGCAGCAGGGCCACCTGGAGCTCGACATCGCGGGCGTCGTCGTCAGTCATGGGTGTAGCATACAGAGATAATACCTGCCCCATACAGATAAAGGATCCTCGTGGCAGCCCGGAACGAACCCAACAAGACCGCGATCTACGCGACGACGGTCACCGCCTTCTTCGCCATCGCGGGCATCGCGATCGTCGACCCGATCCTGCCCGCCATCGGCGCCGACCTCGGGGCGACCACCTGGCAGATCGAGCTGCTGTTCACCGCCTACATCGCGGTGATGGCGCTCGGGATGATCCCCGCCGTGATGCTGACGGGGAAGTTCGGCTACAAGAAGATCCTCGCCGTCGGGGTCAGCGTCGTGGCCGTGGCTGCCATCGCCGCGTCGTTCACGACGAGCATCGGCAGCCTTGCGGCGCTCCGCGGCCTGTGGGGCCTCGGCAACGCGATGTTCTTCGCCACCGCGATGGTGCTGCTCGTCTCGCTCGCCAACGACCGCGCCTGGGCCGTCGAGCTCTTCGAGACGTGCGTGGGCCTCGGCTTCGCGATCGGCCCGCTGATCGGCGGCCTGCTCGGCAAGATCAGCTGGCGCGTGCCGTTCCTGCTCTGCGGCCTGTTCATGATCGTCGCGCTGGCCCTGTCCGTGACGCGGCTCAAGGACCCCGACGTGATGCCCGCGCCGCTGCGCATCGGCAACATCTTCGCGACGTTCAAGAAGCCCGCGTTCGTGGCGCTGTGCGTCATCACGGGCACCTACAACTTCGTCTTCTTCATCGTGCTCGGCTTCACGCCCGTGTTCCTGGGCCTGGGCGTCGTGCAGCTGGGCCTGGTGTTCACCGGCTGGGGGATCGGGCTCGCGTTCGGCATCCTCGTCATCGGCCACCGGCTGGCCCACCGGTTCGGTGCGGTGCAGACCGTCGGGTTCGCGATCATCGTGCTCTTCGGTGCGCTGTTCGGCCTCGCGACCTCGCACAGCACGCTCCAGACGATCGTCTTCCTGGTCATTTCCGGCATCTGCATGGGTATCGCGAACGCCAACCTCACGGACCTGGCGCTGGCGACCGGCTCGCCCGACCGCCGCGTGACCACGGGCGCGTTCAACCTCATCCGCTGGGGCTTCGCCGCCCCCGCGCCGGTCGTCGCCGGCCTGCTCGCCGAGAACGTGAGCCTCGCCTCGCCCTTCTGGGTCGCCATCGGCGTGCTCGCCGTGGGCGTCCTGACGTTCTTCGCGTTCGGCCACATGATGGCCCGCAACGTGGGGGAGAAGGTCCTGTGGTCGCGGTGGAACAAGGGCGCCGAGGCCGCCGAGGGCAGCGCCGAGGAGGCGCTCGAGCTGGTCTGACCGCCAGCACGACGAAGGCCCGCACCGACGGACACGGTGCGGGCCTTCGTGCTGCTCAGGTCAGGCGTCGGACTTCTTGAGGCGGACCAGCGCGGCCACGAGGACGACGACGAGGTAGGCGGCCAGAACGGCGTACCCCTCCCACGCGGTCAGGTGGGCGACTCCGGGGGGGAACTGGTCCCAGCCGGCCTCCACCTGCGCGTCGGTCTGCGTGATGGTGCTGCCGGCGATGCCGGGCAGGAACGGCTGCATCTCCTGCAGCGGCTTCCACGGGATCTGGAACAGCAGAGGCAGGACGAGCAGAGCGCCCAGCACGATCGCGATCGCAGCCGCCGAGTGCCGGACGAGCGCACCGAAAGCGAACGACAGCAGGGCGATCGTCGTCGTGTACAGCGCCGTGCCGAACAGGGCCCGCAGGATCTGCGGGTCGCTGAGGTCCAGCGGCAGGTCGTCGCTGAAGAACAGCTGCTGCAGCAGGGCACCCAGCGCGTTCGCCACGATGGCCACGACGAAGAACACGACGGTGAGAACGAGGAGCTTCGCCCACAGGACAGGCGTGCGCCGCGGGGCCGCGGTCAGGCTCGAGCGGATCATGCCGGTCGTGTACTCGCCGGTGATCGCCAGGGCGGCGAGGACGACGAGCGCGACCTGGCCGAGCTGGGCCGCGACGTTGAAGGGCGCGAGCACGTCGTCGGGTCCGGGCGGACCGTCGTTCGGGCTCGAGCTGACGACCGCGAGGCTGATGAGCGCGACGAGCGCGACCGTGACGACGAAGAAGATCGACAGCGACCAGGCCGCAGAGCGCACGGTCCAGAACTTGATCCACTCCGAGCGCAGCAGGCGAGGGAAGGACAGGTGCGCCGTGGTGGCCGGGCGTGCCGGGGCGGGAGCGGTGACCGTGCTCATCGGGCGACCTCCTCGGTGGTGGGAGCGGGAGCGGTGGTCGGGATCGGCGAGTCGGAGCGGTACTCCACCTCGTCGGCCGTGAGGCTCATGTACGCCTCCTCGAGGGAGCCGCTGAGCGGCGTGAGCTCGTGCAGCGTCAGGTGGGCGGCAGCCGCGGCGTCACCGATCTGCTCGGCCGTGGCCCCGAACACCTCGAGCAGCCCGCCGTCCTTCGGCGTGACCGTGACCTCGGGCCCGACGAGCGCCGCGGCGAGCTGATCGGGGTGCGGGGTGCGCACCCGGACCGTCGCCTTGGTGCTGCGGGCGATGATCTCGTCGACCGGCCCGTCCGCGATGATGTGGCCGCGGCCGATGACGATGAGGTGGTCGGCGGTCAGCGCCATCTCGGTCATGAGGTGCGAGGACAGGAAGACCGTGCGGCCCTCGCCCGCGAGGTACTTGACCAGGTTGCGCACCCAGAGCACGCCCTCGGGGTCGAGACCGTTGACCGGCTCGTCGAGGATCAGCGTGCGCGGGTCGCCGAGCAGCGCGGACGCGATGCCCAGCCGCTGGCCCATGCCGAGCGAGAAGCCGCCGACGCGGCGCTTGGCCACGGCGGTCAGGCCGGTCATCTCGATGACCTCGTCGACGCGCTTGTCGGGGATGCCGTGCGTCGCGGCGAGCGCGCGCAGGTGGTTGCGGGCGCTGCGGCCGGTGTGGACGGCCTTCGCCTCGAGCAGCGCGCCGACCTCGGTCAGCGGCGAGCGGAACGTGGCGTACGCCGCGCCGTTCACCGTGACGGTGCCGGCGGACGGCTTGTCCAGGCCCATGATCATGCGCATCGTGGTGGACTTGCCGGCCCCGTTCGGGCCGAGGAAGCCGGTGACCTTGCCCGGCTGGACGGTGAAGGAGATGCCGTTGACGGCCGTCTTCTCCCCGTATCGCTTGGTCAGGCCCTGTGCCTCGATCATCGTGTTCGTCCTTGCGTCGGTGGCATCACAGCGACGACCCTACGGGCGCGCGGGGTCGCTTGTCCCTCAGGTTTTCCCCCGATATCCGGCTCAGGGATCGGCCGAAAGGACGAGGGAACCTTGGGGGTGTCCCAGCCGTTCGCTACGGTGAGAGCACAGTTTTCAGGCCGAGACACCCAGGAGCGTCCCGTGGCCAATCCCGTCTTCAACAGCAGTCCTGTCTTCCAGGACCCGAATGCCCGCAAGGGCGCCAACGGCCGTACGGCCGCGCCCGAGTCGACGATCGACGCGGTGACGCTCGAGAAGATGTACGGCAGCCCGAGCGCCACGCCGCGCGAGACGGGTCGCCTCACGTACGACGACGTGATCATGAAGACCGGCGGGCTGCTCGCGCTGCTCGTCGTCGTGGCCGCCGGCACGTGGGCCATCACGCCCGACTACCCGTGGCTCTACGTCGTCGGCGCGATCGTCGGCCTCGTCCTCGGCCTGGTCAACTCGTTCCGCCGCGAGCCCAGCCCGCCGCTGATCATCGCCTACACGCTCGCGCAGGGTGTTTTCGTCGGTGGCATCAGCTACCTGTTCCAGAACTGGGCGGTCCCCGGAACGGTCGACGGCACCGCGCAGCCGATCGTGCTGCAGGCGGTCATCGCGACCATCGCGACGTTCGCCGCCGCGCTGTTCCTGTTCCGCTCGGGCAAGGTCCGCGTCACGCCCAAGTTCACCAAGTGGCTGCTCATCTCGATGGTCGGCTACCTGGTGTTCTCGCTGGTCAACGTGGTCCTGTCGTTCTTCATGACGAGCG
This sequence comes from Cellulomonas sp. PhB150, assembly GCF_003755175.1. Lineage (GTDB taxonomy): Bacteria > Actinomycetota > Actinomycetes > Actinomycetales > Cellulomonadaceae > Cellulomonas. The sequence goes on from NZ_RKHX01000005.1 coordinate 101,661, forward strand.
ACGGCTTCGGGCCGCTGCGCAACGGCGGCTGGGGCATCCTCGCCGGGCTGTTCGCGGTGGGTCTCGCGTCGGCCTGCCTGATCATGGACTTCGACTCGATCAAGCGCGGCGTCGAGCACGGCGCCCCGGCCAAGTTCGCCTGGACCGCGGCGTTCGGCCTCATCGTGACGCTCGTCTGGCTGTACCTGGAGTTCCTGCGCCTGTTCGCGATGCTGAACCGCAACTAGCTCCTGCTCGCTGAGGGCCCCCGGTGCCGTGTTCCCGGGGGCCTTTGGCGTGTCCGGGGCGGCCGTCTGGCACGAGCGGCCGATCCGGGCGAGGCTGGCCGGGTGAGATACGCCGAGCACGTCAGCGAGCTGGTGGGCGGCACGCCGCTGGTCCGCCTGCAGTCCGTCACCGAGGGCTTGTCGGCCACCATCCTGGCCAAGGTCGAGTACCTCAACCCGGGCGGGTCCGTGAAGGACCGGATCGCGCTCGCGATGATCGAGGCAGCCGAGGAGTCGGGCGAGCTACGGCCGGGCGGCACGATCGTCGAGCCGACCAGCGGCAACACGGGAGTCGGCATCGCGCTGGTCGCGCAGCGCAAGGGCTACCGCTGCGTGTTCGTCTGCCCGGACAAGGTCAGCCAGGACAAGCGCGACGTGCTGCGTGCCTACGGGGCGGAGGTCGTCGTGACCCCGACCGCGGTGGCTCCCGGCCACCCCGACTCGTACTACTCCGTGTCCGACCGGCTGGTGCGCGAGATCGAGGGGGCGTGGAAGCCCAACCAGTACGCCAACGCGCACGGCCCGGCGAGCCACTACGCGTCGACCGGCCCCGAGATCTGGGCCGACACGGGCGGGCGGCTCACGCACCTCGTCGCCGGCGTCGGCACCGGCGGCACCATCACCGGCACGGGCCGCTACCTGCACGACGTCTCGGACGGGCGCGTCGTCGTGGTCGGGGCGGACCCGCAGGGGTCCGTGTACTCCGGCGGCGACGGACGGCCCTACCTCGTCGAGGGCGTGGGGGAGGACTTCTGGCCGACGGCGTACGACCCGACCGTCCCGGACCGGATCGTCGCCGTCTCCGACGCGGACTCCTTCGCCATGACGCGGCGGCTCGCGCGCGAGGAGGCGCTGCTCGTCGGGGGCTCGTGCGGCATGGCCGTGGAGGCGGCGCTGCGGGTCGCCCGCGAGCTCGAGGACGAGGACCCAGCGGCGGCGGCCCGGGCCGTCATCGTCGTGATCCTGCCCGACGGCGGGCGCGGCTACCTGTCCAAGATCTTCAACGACTCCTGGATGCGCTCCTACGGGTTCCTGGCGGCCGACGAGGGCGCGACGGTCGCCGACGTCGTGCGGACCAAGACCGGCGAGCTGCCCGCGCTGGTGCACACCCACCCGAACGAGACCGTGCGCGACGCGATCGAGATCCTGCACGAGTACGGCGTCTCGCAGATGCCCGTCGTCGGCGCGGAGCCGCCCGTGAAGATCGGCGAGGTGGCCGGGTCCGTGAGCGAGCGTGTGCTGCTCGACGCGGTGTTCTCCGGCGCGGCTGCGCTGTCCGACCGCGTCGACCGGCACATGTCGGCGCCCCTGCCCCTGATCGGCTCCGGCGAGTCCGTGACGTCCGCGCGCGCCGCGCTGGAGAAGGACGACGCGCTCATGGTGGTCGACGACGGGCAGCCCGTCGGGGTGCTGACCCGGCACGACCTGCTCGGCTTCCTCGCGCGCTGACCAGCGCCTATGGTCGGGTCGACCGCCCGTCCGAAGGAGAACGATGGCCCTGTTCGACCTGCCCCTGCCCGAGCTCGAGCGCTACCTGCCCGCGCTCGACGAACCGGGGGACTTCGACGAGTTCTGGGCGGCCACGCTGCGCGAGACCCGGACCCACGACCTCGGCCTGACGCTCACCCCCGTCGACGCGGGCCTGACCGCGATCGACGTGCTCGACGTGACGTTCGCCGGCTTCGCGGGCGACCCCATCAAGGCGTGGCTGACCCGGCCGGCAGGCGTCGCCGAACCGTTGCCCGCAGTGGTCGAGTTCGTCGGCTACGGCGGCGGGCGCGGCTTCGCGCACGAGCACCTCGCGTGGGCCGCGGCCGGCTACGTCCACCTGCTCATGGACACCCGGGGGCAGGGCTCGACGTGGGGGACCGGGGGCCACACGCCCGACCCCGCGGGCAGCGGACCCGCAGCGCCGGGCGTCATGACCCGCGGCATCCACGACCCGGGCGAGCACTACTACCGTCGCCTCATCACCGACGCCGTCCGCGCCGTCGACGCGGTCCGAGCGGTGCCGGGGGTCGACCCGGCCCGCGTCGCCGTGGCGGGCATCAGCCAGGGTGGCGGGCTCGCGCTCGCGGTCGCCGGCCTGGCCGACGACCTCGTCGCCGTCATGCCCGACGTGCCGTTCCTGTGCCACTACCGCCGCGCGGTCGCGATCAGCGACGGGATGCCGCACAACGAGCTCACGCAGTACCTCGCCGTGCACCGCGACCAGGAGGACCGCGTGTTCCGCACGATGTCGTACCTCGACGGCGTGCACTTCGCCCGCCGCGCGACCGCGCCCGCGCTGTTCTCGGTCGCCCTGCGCGACGAGACCTGCCCGCCGTCGACCGTGTACGCGGCGTACAACCACTACGCGGGGCTCGGCGCGCGGCCGGCCACGGACATCGAGGTCTACGCGCACAACGGGCACGAGGGCGGTCAGGGGTTCCAGCTCGACCGTCAGCTGCGCTGGCTGCGAGACCTGCTCGCGGCCTCCAGCCCCGCGACGAGCCGGTCGACGAGGTAGTCGAAGCTCGCGTCGACGTCCTCGGGCATGCCGAAGCCGCCGTCCATCTCGAGCATCACGAAGCCGTGCACCGCAGCGCGCACGGCCCGGACGGCGTCGATGCGGTGGGCCTCGGGGACGTCGAGGTGCGCGACGGCCTCGGCGATCAGCCCGACCGCGGCGGCGCCGGCCCGGCGGATCTCGTCGGCCTCGGGGACGCCCGCCCACGCGCCCTGCGTGGCGAGGTAGCGGCCGGGGCGCGCGCGCCCGTACGCGCGCAGGGCGCCGGCCATCACGCGCACCGCCTCGGCGCCGGTGCGCTCGCCGCGTGCGTCGGTCAGCAGGGCCGCGACCTCGTCGACGCAGGTCGCCACCACCGCGAGCCGGAGTGCGGGCAGGCCGGCGACGTGCTTGTAGAGGCTCGGCACGGCGACGCCCGCGCGGGCGGCGACGGCCGCGAGCGTGAGCCCCGGCCAGCCGTCGGTGTCGACCACCTCGAGCCCGAGCCGGACGACCGCGGCCCGGTCGAGCCCGGCCCTAGGCACGCAGCCCGGCCACGAACGCGCCGGCCTCGGCCCGCGGCAGCTCCGCGAGGAACGCGAGCGTCCGCGGGACCACGACCTCCGGGGCCTGGTGCTGCGGGTAGTGCGCCACGCCCTCGAGCATCACGACGTCCGCGCCGATCGCGGTGCCGATCCAGGCGCCCTCGGCAGCCGGGTCGGTGAAGTCCGGGTCCAGGGTCCCGACGAACGCGAGCGCGGGGGCCTGCACGTCGGCGACGCGCGCCTCGACCGGGGCGTGGGTCAGCTGGCGGCACAGCGTGCGGAACTGGCGCAGGTGCGCGGGGTCGGACATCGCCGCACGCAGGTCGGCGACGTGCTCGTCGAGCCAGGGCGCGGTGCGGCCCTTGTTGAGCGTGCCGCGGTAGTAGCGCGCCCAGACGCGGGCTCCCCAGAGGCGGGCGAACAGCACGGAGTAGGAGGCCCGGATGATCGCGCGGCTGGTCCGGCTGAGCGTCGGGTCGCGCAGGAACGGGCCGGTCAGGACGAGCCCGGCGACGAGCTCGGGCCGGTCCGCAGCGACGAGCGCGACGGCGCCCGCGCCCATCGAGTTCCCGACGAGCACCGCGGTGCCGCCCAGGTGCTCGAGCAGGGCCACGACGTCGGAGGCCGTGGCCACGTCGCCGTGGGTGGCGAACGTGGTGTCGGAGTCGCCGTGGCCGCGCAGGTCCGTGACGGCGACGCGGTAGCCGGCATCGACGAGGGCCGGGGTGGTCGCGCGCCAGGTGCTGCGCAGGTCCCCCATGCCCGGGACGAGGACGACGAGAGGGCCGTCGGCCGGTCCCTCGACGGTGAACGCGACGCGGCCCTCGGGCCGCTGGAGGTGCTGGGTGGAGGTCATGGATGCAAAGCTAATGCCATTAGCCACAGATGGCAAGAGTGCGCGTTTGTGGGTCCCCTGGGGCACGATGGGTCCGCACCGCATCGGGTGCACGAGTCGAACCGAGGAGACATCCGCATGTCCGCTGCACTGCCCGAGGTCTCGGGTTCCTACGGCCAGAAGCCCACGCTCGCGTTCCCCGCGGACGCCGCGTCCGGCGAGCTCGAGGTCCTGGTCCTGTCCCGCGGCGACGGCGAGCTCGTCGAGGCCGGCGACAACATCGAGGTGCACTACCTCGGCCAGTCCTGGAACGGCGGGGTGTTCGACAACTCCTACGACCGTGGCGAGTCGATCAGCTTCCCCATCGGCGTCGGCGCCGTCATCGCCGGGTGGGACGAGGGCCTCGTCGGCCAGCAGGTCGGCTCCCGCGTGCTGCTGTCGATCCCGTCGCACCTGGGCTACGGCGACCGCGGCGTGCCGCAGGCCGGCATCAAGGGCGGCGACGTCCTGGTCTTCGTCGTGGACGTCGTCGGCACCAGCCGCTGACCCCCTGACGCACGCGAGGCGCGGTACCCGGTCCGGGTGCCGCGCCTCGCTCCTGCTTCGGTCAGAGGACCTGCGCGACCGCGCCGGTCAGGTCCTTGATCGTGCGCCCGTTCGTCTTGACGCCCAGGGCGGTCATCGTCCAGCCGGCCCCGCTGCGCACGACCTTGGCCATGATCTGGGCGGTGTGCGCGCCCGAGCCGGACAGGTCGTACCGGGCGACCTCCTGCTCGTTGCTCGAGTCGATGAGGCGGCAGAACGCGTTCTCGATCGCGCTGAACGACTGGCCCGTGTAGCTGCTGACGACGAAGACCAGCTGCGTCACGGCGGGGTCCACGGCCGCCAGGTCGACGACGATCGACTCGTCGTCGCCGTCGCCGCGGCCCGTGAGGTTGTCGCCCAGGTGCTGCAGCGCGCCGTCCTTGCTGCGCAGCTGGCTGAACCACACCTGGTCGACGAGCTTGCCGGAGGAGTCGAACAGCAGGGCCGACGCGTCGAGGTCGACGGACTTCTCCTTGACCTTGCCGAACAGGCCCTTGACCTTCTGCGCGTCCCAGCCGAGGCCCATGCGGACGCGGGTGAGGCCGCCCCCGTCCGACTTCTGCAGCGAGACGGTCTGACCCTTGCTCAGGCTGATCGACATGACGTGGTGCCCTTCGTCGGTGGTGCTGCGGGTGCCGGCGTCAGCCGACGTGGATGAGGTGGTCCTCGTCGGCGTGCCGACGGTTGCGGACGACCGAGGACGCGAACGCGGCGCCGATGAACGCGACGCCGACGAGGCCCGTGACGATCTCGTCGACGTGCACGCCGATGCTCACGAGCAGGATCACGGCGAGCGCGCCGATGGCCCAGTGCGCGCCGTGCTCGAGGTAGACGTACTCGGCGAGGGTGCCCTTGCGGACCAGGTACACGGTGATCGACCGGACGAACATCGCGCCGATGAAGCCGAGGCCCAGCGCGATGATGATCGGGTCGGCGGTGATCGCGAACGCTCCGACGACACCGTCGAACGAGAACGACGCGTCGAGCACCTCGAGGTAGAGGAACAGGAAGAACGCGGCCTTGCCGGTGGCCTTGGCGACCTCGGTCGGGCCGCCGCTCGAGCTCGTCTCCGCAGCGTCCTCGGCACCTGCGCCCTCGAAGAGGGTGCCGAGCCCGTTGACCGCGATGTACGTGATCATGCCGAGCACCCCGGAGACCATGACGACCGCCGGGTCGTCGGCGAGGAGCTCGGCCGCCAGGACGAGCGCGATGCCCGAGATGACGACGGAGAGCTGGTCGAGCTTGCCGATCTTGGCCAGCGGCTTCTCGAGCCAGGTCAGCCAGGTGATCTCCCGCTCCTCGAAGATGTAGTTGAGGAACAGCATGAGCAGGAACATCCCGCCGAACGCCGCGATCTGCGGGTGGGCCTGGTTGAGCAGGTACCCGTAGGTGCCCGGCTCCTCCGGGTCGCCCTTCTCCATCGCGAGGTTGAGCGCCTCGATCGGGCCCAGGTCCGCCGTGATGCCGACGATGAGCAGGGGGAACACCAGGCGCATGCCGAAGACGGCGATGATGACGCCGATCGTCAGGAAGATCTGCTGCCAGAAGGCGCTCATCCGCTGCAGCACGGTGGCGTTGACCACCGCGTTGTCGAACGACAGGGAGACCTCGAGCACGCCGAGGATCAGGCAGAGGGCGAAGGCCGACCAGCCGCCGTAGACGTAGGCGACACCGAGCGACACGATCGTGACGCCGATCGACCAGCCGAAGATGCGAAGCAACGTTGTCTCGTTCCGTCGAGGAGGGGCAGCGGTTCGCTGCGGATTCTAGGTGAACCCGCCTCAGCCGACGTTGACCCCGAAGTCCCGGACGATGCCGAGCAGCCCGGTGTCGTACCCCTGGCCGACCGCGCGGAACTTCCACTCGGCGCCGTAGCGGTACACCTCGCCGAAGATCATCGCGGTCTCGGTCGACGCGTCCTCGGTCAGGTCGTAGCGCGCGATCTCCTGGCCGTCGGCCTGGTTGACGATCCGGATGAACGCGTTGCGGACCTGCCCGAAGCTCTGGTGACGCGCCTCGGCGTCGTGGATCGAGACCGGGAAGACGATCCGGTCGACGTCCGGGGACATCCGTGCGAGGTCGAGCTTGACCGACTCGTCGTCGCCCTCGCCCTCGCCCGTGCGGTTGTCACCGGTGTGCTCGACGGTCCCGTCGGGGGAGGCGAGCTGGTTGTAGAAGATGAAGTGCGCGTCCGACAGGACCTTGCCGCTCGCCCCGAGCAGGAGCGCGCTCGCGTCGAGGTCGAAGTCCTGCCCGCTCGTCGTGCGGGCGTCCCAGCCCAGGCCGACGAGGACGGCGGTGAGGTTGGGCGCCTCCTTGCTCAGGGAGACGTTCCCTCCCTTGGCCAGCGTGATGCTCACGGTGCGTGCCTTTCCGCTCGTCGCAGGATCAGAGGGTGACGCCGAAGTCGCGGGCGATGCCCGCCAGGCCCGAGGCGTAGCCCTGGCCCACGGCGCGGAACTTCCACTCGCTGCCGTTGCGGTAGAGCTCGCCGAAGACCATCGCGGTCTCGGTCGACGCGTCCTCCGACAGGTCGTAGCGCGCGATCTCGCCGCTGCCGTCGCCGTTGATCACGCGGATGAACGCGTTGCGGACCTGACCGAAGCTCTGGCCGCGCGAGTCGGCGTCGTAGATCGAGACGGGGAAGACGATCTTGTCGACCTCGGCGGGGACGACCGACAGGTCGACCTTGACCTGCTCGTCGTCGCCCTCGCCCTCGCCCGTGAGGTTGTCGCCCAGGTGCTCGACCGAGCCGTCCGGGCTCTTGAGGTTGTTGAAGAACACGAAGTGCTGGTCCGTGGGCACCTTGCCGCCGGCGTCGAGCAGGAGGGCCGACGCGTCGAGGTCGAAGTCGGCGCCCGTCGTCGTGCGCAGGTCCCAGCCGAGACCGACGACGACGGAAGTCAGGCCGGGGGCCGCCTTCGTGAGGCTGACGTTCCCACCCTTGGAGAGGCTGACGCTCATGTGTCCTCCTGGACTCAGCGACGAGGGCGTGTCCCCCGTCGTCGGGGCGCGGCCGTCCTGGCACGCGCGTGGTGCTACCCCCACCGTATTCATCCCGACGCGCCTTCGCGGTCGAACTTCGCTCTCAGCGTGCAAGCCGATCGGGTGAGCGAGCCCGCGCGTGCGCGGAGGGCTCTAGCATCGAGGGTGGAACCACCCCATCGTTCTGGAGGCCACAGATGTCCGAGCTCGACCTCGGTGCCACGCCGACCGCCACGCCGGCTGCCGCTCCCGCCCCCGCCGGCGGACTCGTCCTGACGCCGCCCGCGCCGGTCGTGGTCGTCAAGCAGGAGGAGGCGGCCTCCGCGGTCCCGCTCGAGGCAGGCAAGGAGCTCGAGCTCCGCGCGAAGGCCACGGCGTTCGTCACGGACCTCACCTCGATCGACGCCAAGTCGCCCGAGTTCACGCAGAAGGTCGCTGCGATCACGTCGATGGGCGAGCAGGAGATGCGCGCGTCCGCGTCGGTCTCGAGCCGCATGCTCGACCGGCCCGCGACGATCGCCAAGGGTTCGAAGGGCAAGGACGGCGACGCGCAGACGCGGGTGGCGAACACGCTCGTCGACCTGCGGACCACGGTCACCGACCTCGACCCGAACCGCGCCGACCTGACGGGCATCAAGAAGGTCCTCAAGTGGATCCCGGGCGGCAACAAGGTCGACGCGTACTTCGCGCGGTACCAGTCCGCGCAGTCGCACATCGACGCGATCATCAAGGCGCTCGCGTCCGGCCAGGACGAGCTGCGCAAGGACAACGCGGCGATCGAGACCGAGAAGACGAACCTCTGGACCTCGATGGGCAAGCTGGCCGAGTACAACTCGCTGGCGGCGGCGCTCGACTCCGAGATCGAGGGCAAGGTCGCCCAGCTCGAGGCCGCCGGCCGCCAGGAGGACGCCGACGCGCTGCGGTCCGACGCACTGTTCCCGGTGCGTCAGCGTCGCCAGGACTTCATGACGCAGATGGCCGTCAGCGTGCAGGGCTACATGGCCCTCGACCTGGTGCGCCGCAACAACCTCGAGCTCATCAAGGGCGTCGACCGCGCGCAGACCACCACGATCGCCGCGCTGCGGACCGCCGTGATCGTCTCGCAGGCCCTCTCGCGCCAGAAGCTCGTGCTCGACCAGATCACGGCCCTGAACACGGTGACCTCGAACCTCATCGAGTCCACGTCGGTGCAGCTGCGCCAGCAGGGCGCCGCGATCAACCAGCAGGCGTCGGAGTCGACGATCGACGTCGCGAAGCTGCAGGCCGCGTTCGACAACGTGTTCGCGACGATGGACGCGCTGGACACGTTCCGTGCGCAGTCGGTCGACTCGATGGCCCAGACCGTGACCGCCCTCGAGGGGCAGATCGAGCGCGCTCAGCCCTACCTCGAGCGCACCCGTTCGCGCGAGGGGAACGCGTCCTGACACCCAGCGCCCGGCGGAGGACCACGTGAGCTGGCTGGCGCGGCTGCGCGGCGACGACGAGCCTGACGAGCAGCAGGCGCCCGAGCCCGACGAGGACAGCCCGGCCGCCCTGCAGGCCGCGGTCGACGAGCTCGTGCGGTACGTCAACGCGCGCGCCGGAGCGCTGCCCCCCGCGGCGCTCGTCAACGCGCGCATGCTCACGGACACGCTCACCGAGGTCGTCGACAGCGCCGCGGTGCGCCCGCTCGACGTGTACGCGGTGATCAGCGTGCGCGGCGTCGTCGGGGACTACCTGCCGACGACGCTGCGCGGGTACCTGGCCCTCGAGCCGGAGGCGCGCGACGTCCCGCGCTCCGACGGGCACAGCCCGACGCAGTCGCTCATGATGCAGATCGACGCGCTGCAGACGTCCGTGGCGGCCACGCTGGTCGCCACCCGCGAGCAGGACGCCGACGCACTGATGACGCAGGGCCGGTTCCTGCAGACGAAGTTCCACCGTTCCGACCTCGACCTGTGATCCCGAAGAGACCCTGATGCCGGCAGCACCCATGAAGCGCGGATCCAACGCCGCCCTCACGCGCGAGATCCCGAACCTGAGGGGCGTCGTCCTCGGCGTCGCGCTCTCCTCGTCCGAGCCCGTGCTCAACGACAACCTGGTGGTCGCCACGCTCCTGTGCGACGACGACCACAAGGTGCTGTCCGACGAGCACATGGTGTTCTTCAACCAGCTCAGCGAGCCCGACCTGTCGGTCACCCAGCTGGCCGCGGCCGCGGGCGGGGACGTCGAGCAGGTCGAGGTGGACCTCGAGGACGTGCCCGCGGCGGTGCACCGCATCGTCGTCGTCGCCTACCTCAACGAGGGGATGGGCCACCGCCGCACGCTCGGCCAGCTGCGCGACGCGCGGATCCGCGTCCTCGACCTCGCGGGCGGCGCCGAGCTGGTGCGCTCGGAGAACCTCGCCCCTGCCCTGTCGGGCGAGACCGGGCTCGTGCTCGGGGAGCTGTACCGGCACGAGGGCGGGTGGAAGTTCAAGGTCGTCGGGCAGGGGTACCCGAACGGCGTCGTCGGGATCGCGGCCGACCACGGCATCGGGCTGTGATGCTGCCGGACCCGACGCGCGCGCCGGCGCGGACCGACCTGCCCTGGCTGCGCCACCGGGCGCTGCGGAGGGCGCCCGTCGCCGCACCCGTGAAGGTGGACCTGCGGCACGCGGGGAGGCCGGCTCCGGGGTCGCGGCCGGCGCAGCCGTCGGCGGCGCACGCACCCTCGGGCGGGCTGGACCTGTCGCGGCCGACGGCTCCTGCGGCGTCGTCGCTCGACCTGTCCGCGCCCGCGCGTCCGGCCGCGTCGCTGGACCTCTCGTCGTCGGCCCCTGCCGCGCACGCACCCGCGCGCCCGTCGGCCTCGCCGTCGTTGGACCTCTCGTCGCCCGCTCCTCCCGCGGCGTCCTCGCGGGCCCGCACCCCGGCGGCGTCGCTGGACCTCGGCTCGTCGACCGCGCCCGTCGCACCCTCGCTTGACCTGTCGGCGACCGGACCCGCCCCGGCACCGGCCGCACCCGCTCGTCGACGCCCCGCGGCGTCCCGCGGCGACGCGGTGCTCGGCTACGAGCCCGAGGGCGTGGTCGTCGGCCGGCCGACGCTGCTGTCCCGCGACCGCCCGACGATCGCGCTGACCCGCGTGCAGTCGGGCGTCGGGGCGCTGCGCGTGACGTCGGCGGTCTCGCAGGCGGTCGGCGACTTCCGGCTCGCGGCGTTCGCGCACCTGACCACGGGGGAGACGGTGCTGCTCGACCACAACCGGGGCATGACGGTGGTGCCCGCGGGGACCCGGCGACCGGTCGTGCAGGCGGTCGACCGCGGGTTCCTCGTGGACCTGCGCCAGACCCCCCGCCTGGCTCGTCTGGTCGTGCTCGGGTTCTCGCCGACGGCGGCCCACCTCGCGTGGAGCGGGGCGCTGCGCGTCGAGACGATCGGCGGCGCGCGGGTCGACGTCCCGCTCGAGCGCGATCCCGGTCCCGGGTCGCTCGTCGCGCTCTCCGTGGTGAACGTGGACGGGCGGCTCGTCCTGCGCGCGGAGCGCGAGCTCGTGCCGGGCGCGCTGCGGGAGGCTGCCCTCGCCTTCGGGTTCGACGAGCTGACCTGGGTCGACGCCTGGACGCCGCTCGCCTGAGCCGCGCCGTCCACAGGCGCCCTCGTCCTCGTCACGCGCGTGTCACATGGCCGGGTTACGCTCCGGGTTGCGCCTTCAGGGGACCCGAGAGGTAGGACGCGATGCGGCACTTCGACCACCTGTCCGACGACACTCGTCGCCGGCTCTTCTGGCGTGAGCCGGAGCCGTTCACGCGGGACTCCCCGCGGGAGACCCTCGCCGTCGCGCTCGGCGCGACCCTCTACATGCCCGCCACGCGCCCGCGTCTCGCGCACGACCTGGTCCGCCGGGCCGGGCAGGGCGTGGTCAGCTCGGTCGTGTGCCTCGAGGACTCGATCGCGGACGAGGAGCTGCCCGCCGCGCAGGCCAACGCGATCGCGCAGCTGCGCGAGCTCGCCGTGACCGGCGGCGGGCCGCTGGTCTTCGTGCGCGTGCGGCAGCCCGAGCAGATCGCCGAGATCGCGGAGGGGCTCGGCGAGCACCTGCACGTGCTCAGCGGGTTCGTCCTCCCCAAGTTCGCCGAGTCGACCGGCGCGGCGTACCTCGACGCGCTGGACGACACCGCGGCCGTGCACGGGCGCCGCCTGTGGGGCATGCCCGTGATCGAGTCGCCGGAGATGATCCACCGCGAGACGCGGGACGACCAGCTCCTCGCGGTACGAGGCCTGCTCGACAAGCACCGCGACTCGGTGCTCGCGGTGCGCACCGGCGCGACCGACCTCAGCGGCGTGTACGGCATCCGCCGCGGGCGGGACCTGTCCATCTACGACGTGCGGCTCGTCGCGGACGTGCTCACCGACGTGGTCAACGTGCTCGGCCGGGCGGACGGCACGGGCTTCGTCGTGACCGGGCCGGTCTGGGAGTACTACGGCGGCAACGAGCGGCTGTTCAAGCCCCGGCTGCGGCAGGCGCCGTTCCAGGCCAGCGACGCCGAGGAGCTGCGCGCGGACCTGATCACCCAGGACCTGGACGGGCTGATCCGCGAGGTCGTGCTCGACGCCGCCAACGGGCTGACCGGCAAGACGGTCATCCACCCGAGCCACGTGCCGGTGGTCCACGCGCTGTCGGTCGTGCCGCACGAGGAGTTCGTCGACGCGAGCGACGTCCTCGGCCGCACCGCCGGTGCGTCGGCCTCGGCCTACCGGAACAAGATGAACGAGTCACGCCCGCACCGGGCCTGGGCCGAGCGCGTGCTGACGCGGGCCAAGGTGTTCGGGGTGGCGGAGGCCGACGTCGGGTTCGTCGACCTGCTGGGTGCGGAGGACGGCCGATGACGGCGCTCGCGGAGAGCTCGGGCACGGCGGCCTGGGTCGCGGAGCGCCTGGACGTGCGGCTGCGCACGACGAGCTCGCCGGTCGGGCTGGACCTGACCGACCTCGTCGGCCTCGCCGTGCGGCGCAACCCGCGGCGCGCGCACCTGCTGGTCTCGCGCGTGCTCGGCAAGCACGTGCCGACCGACCCGCGCGTGGTGCGCGGCGCCGGCCTGCTGCTGGGCGAGGTCGTCCGTGCCGCGCTCGGTGGCGGCGACGTCCCGCCCGGCCGGGGTGAGGCCTTGCTGTCGGCCCTTTCGGGCTCGGCGGAGGGCTTCGGCGACGTCGACCCGCGCGAGCCGGTGCCGGCCGTCGTGCTCGGGTACGCCGAGACGGCGACCGCGCTCGGCCAGCAGGTCGCCGAGGCGCTGGGGGCTCCTGTGCTGCACTCGACGCGCCGCCGGGTCCCGGGGCTCGAGCCCGTGGGCGGCTTCGAGGAGGAGCACTCGCACGCGACGAGCCACCTGCTGCTGCCGGCCGACCCGACGCTGCTGCGCTTCCCGGGCACGCTCGTGCTGGTCGACGACGAGCTGACGACCGGCCGCACGGCCCTCAACACCATCGCCGCCCTGCACGCCGGCCAGCCGCGGGACCGCTACGTCGTCGCCGCGCTCGTCGACCTGCGCACCCCGGACGACGTCGCCGCGATGACGGCCGTCGCCGAGCGGCTCGGGACGCGCATCGACGTGGTCGCCCTCGCGGCGGGCACGGTCGAGCTGCCCGACGACGTCGGCACGCGCGCGGCCGACCTGATCGCTGCGCTCGACGGGCCGGCGCCTGGTCGCGTCGTTCCGGTCGGCGCGACCGCCCGTGTCCCCCTGCCGTGGCCCGCCGACCTGCCCGAGTCCGCGCGGCACGGCTGGGACCCGGCCGACGACGCCGCCCGGTCGCTCGCCGTCGCGGTCGCCACGGAGACGCTCGCGGCCGCGCTGGCCGGGGACGCGTCCCGTGTGCTCGTGCTCGGCACCGAGGAGCTCCTCGACGTGCCGCAGCGCCTCGCGGCGGCGCTCGCCGACGGGCTGCCGAGCGTGGACGTGCGGTTCTCGTCGACCACCCGATCGCCCGTGCTGGCGGTCGACGACGAGGGCTACGCGATCCGCACCGCGCTGAGCTTCGACGCGCACGACGAGCCCGAGGACGGGCCCGGCCCGCGGTTCGCCTACAACGTCGCCGGCGGGGGCTTCGACGTCGTCGTGGTGGTGCTCGACGAGCGCGCCGGCACGCCGGCCGCGGACGCGCTGCTGGCCGCGCTGGCCACCGCCGCGCCGCGCGTGCTCGTCGCGACGCTGCCGGACGCGGCGGCCCGGGTCGCCCGCGGCCGGTCGCTGCCACCCGCGCTGCACGGCCCGGAGTTCGGCTCGTACGCCGCCGACGAGGTCTCCTGGCTGCTCACGGACCTGTCGGACGTCGCCCTCGAGGCCCCCGTCGAGGAGCGCGAGGAGGCCATCCAGTCGGGCGGCGCCCACTACGCCGAGTCCCTCCCGGTCGAGTACCAGCCGTCCGCGACCTACGCCGCGCTGTTCGAGGAGGCGCTCGCCGACGCGGCGGAGCGGGTCGCGCTCGCGGTCGGGATCGTCACCGAGCGTGCGCTCGCCGCACGCGGCGGGTCCCTCACGCTCGTCTCGCTCGCGCGCGCCGGCACCCCCATCGGCATCCTCATGCGCCGCTGGGCGCAGCAGGTGCACGGGATCGACGTGCCCCACTACGCGGTGTCGATCGTGCGTGGCCGCGGGGTCGACCACGTGGCGCTGCAGCACGTCGCCGCGCACCACGACCCGGCGTCGGTGCTGTTCGTCGACGGCTGGACGGGCAAGGGCGCGATCGCGCGCGAGCTCGCCGCTGCCCTGGTGGAGCACCGCGCGACGACCGGGGTCGACTTCCCCGCGGACCTCGCGGTGCTGGCCGACCCGGGGCACTGCGTGACGCTGTACGGCACCCGGGACGACTTCCTCATCCCGTCCGCGTGCCTGAACTCGACCGTCTCGGGGCTCGTGTCCCGCACGGTCCTCAACCGCGAGATCCTGCGCGAGGACCAGTTCCACGGCGCCAAGTTCTACGCGGAGCTGGCCGGCGCCGACGTCTCGAACCGGTTCCTCGACGCCGTCACCGCCCGGTTCGACGGCGTCCGGACGGCAGTCGCCGCGGCACCGGCGGCACCCGACGACGCGCCGGACTGGCGCGGCTGGGCAGCGGTCGAGCGCGTCTCGGTCGAGCAGGGCATCGGCGACGTCAACCTGGTCAAGCCCGGCGTCGGCGAGACCACGCGCGTGCTGCTGCGCCGCGTGCCGTGGAAGGTGCTGGTGCGGGCCGGCGCGGACCCCGCGGACCTGGTGCACATCCGGCACCTCGCCGCGGAGCGGGGCGTGCCCGTCGAGGAGGTCCCGGACCTGCCCTACTCCTGCATGGGCCTCATCCACCCGGCGTACACCGCGGGCGCGACGGGTGCGTCGGGCACCGCGGTCCGGACGGTGACCCCGTGAGCGCGCAGATCGTGAACGACGGCCCGACCTACCCGCTGCACGTGGTCGCCGACGCCGAGGCGCACGTCGCCGCAGCCGCGCGCGCCGCCGGCCTCCCGGACGCCCTCGCCGCCCGTGTGGCCACGTTCGCGCGCCCGGGTGCCGAGCGCAGCTCCGCCCCGGTGCTGGTCGCGTGCGACCTCGACCGGACCCTCGTCTACTCCGCCGCGGCACTGGGCCTGGTCGGCGAGGACCGGCACGCGCCGACGCTCGTCGTCGCCGAGGTCTTCGACGGCAAGCCGCTGTCGTTCCAGACCCGCGACGCGCACGACATGCTCGCGGTGCTCACGCGGGTGGCGACGCTGGTGCCCACCACGACGCGGACGCGCAGCCAGTACGCCCGCATCCGGATCCCCGGTTCGCCCCACCAGTACGCGGTGACGACGAACGGGGGGCACCTGCTCGTCGACGGAGTCGTGTGCCCGGACTGGGCGCAGCAGGTCGCGGACGAGCTGGCCGCCGCGGCCCCGCTCGCCGAGATCCACGAACGGCTGGCCTCCGTCGCGAGCGAGGCGTGGGTGCGCAAGCTCCGGGTCGCGGACGAGATGTTCGCCTACCTCGTGATCGAGCGCGGCCTCGTGCCGCCCTACTACGTGGACGACCTGACGGCGTGGTGCGAGGCGCGCGGCTGGACGGTCTCGGTGCAGGGCCGCAAGGTCTACTGCGTCCCCGCCACGCTGACCAAGTCGGCGGCGATCGCGGAGATCGCGCGCCGCACGGGTGCGGGCGAGGTGCTCGCGGCCGGGGACTCGCTGCTCGACGGCGACCTGCTGACCGCGGCCGTCCGGGGCGTCCGGCCCGCGCACGGCGAGCTCCACGAGACGGGATGGCACGCGCCGCACGTCGCCGTGACGTCGGCGTCCGGCGTGCTCGGCGGCGAGGAGATCGTCGCGCGCCTCCTGGCCGACGTGCTCAGCGGGGCTTGACCAGGTACCCCTGACCTGCGCGAAGGTGGGGGGCATGGGGGACAACCGCGTCACGATCACGTACTGCACGCAGTGCCGGTGGCTGCTCCGGGCGGCCTGGTACGCCCAGGAGCTGCTCACCACCTTCCACCGCGAGCTCGGCGAGGTCGCGCTGCGCCCGGCGACCGGCGGCGTGTTCGTCGTCGAGGTCGACGGCGACGTCATCTGGGACCGCAGCACCGACGGCGGCTTCCCCGAGATCACGGTGCTGAAGCGGGCCGTGCGCGACCGGGTGGCGCCCGACAAGCCGCTCGGGCACACAGACGTCGTCACCGCCTGAGCAGCGGGCGGCGCGTGATCTGGACCGTGGTCCGACGCGCGGTGGACAGCGGTGCGAACCGCCGGGCCGCGCTCGGTACGTTCGTCGCGATCCGGTCGTGCGGGTGATCGACCCCGGCCGGTGACGGGGGCACTCTCGGAGGCCGCCGGACCCGGGCTCGGGGGTGCCCGCACCGGCGGCGTGGCGGGCGAGCGACCGGTCCGGGGGGAATCCGGCCGCTCGCCCGCCTGGCCCTCCGCCGCCTCGTCGTCGGCTGCAGGTGCCGGTGCACGCCGACCGCGGGCAGGATGGGGTGATGGACCTCGCGCGCTACGCCACCCACACCGCGTTCTCGGACCCCGGCTCGCACGCCGACGTGCTGGCTTCCGTCGAGCCGCAGCCCGAGGCGATCCACGCCGCCGCGACCGCCCTCGTCGTCCACTACCGCGGCCAGGCGGACCGCGTGACGGACGCGATGCGGGACGACATCGACCTGCGCTGGCTCGCAGCGATCCTCGACACCGCGGCCGCGCGCGCCCCGATCGTCGCGGGTGCGCCGCGGGAGGTGGGCGAGCAGGTCGCGGGCTGCTGCCGCGACCACACCCTCGTCGGCCTCGGCGTGCTGCGCCAGCACGGGATCCCGGCACGCAGCCGCGTCGGCTTCGCCGGGTACTTCGATCCCGGGTTCCACAACGACCACGTCGTCGTCGAGCACTGGGACGGCTCGCGCTGGGTGCGCTTCGACGCCGAGCTGGGCACGGTCGGGTTCGACTTCGACACCCGTGACCTGCCGCAAGGTCCGCGTGCGCCGTTCGAGACGGCGGCCGAGGTGTGGGTCGCCGGGCGCGGCGGCAACCTCGACGCGTCGTCCTACGGCGTCGACCGCGGCATGCCGTGGCTGTGCGGGATGGGCTTCGTCCGCGGGTACGTGTTCCTCGAGCTCGCGCACCGGCAGGGCGACGAGCTCCTGCTCTGGGACGAGTTCGGCGCACGCGCCGCAGGGCTGCCGGCGGACGTCTCCCCGGTCGGTGCTGTCCGCGACGAGGTGGAGGCCGACGACCTCGCCGACGAGATCGCGGTGCTGCTCGTGCAGGCCGACGCGGGCGACGAGGACGCCGAGGCCGAGCTGGCCGCGCGCTACGAGACCGACCCGCGGCTCAACCCGCGCGCCGGCCTCGTCGCGCTCACGCCGCACGACCGGGTGGGCGACGTGGACCTGGCCACGCGCACCACCCGGTGGCGCTAGGAGCTACGCGCCGGTCGGGCGGGGGCAGGAGACGCCCGTGCCGCCCAGGCCGCAGTAGCCCGCGGGGTTCTTGTCGAGGTACTGCTGGTGGTAGCCCTCGGCGTAGTAGAAGCGGCCCGCCTCGTCGGCGGTGCGCACCTCGGTGGTGATCTCGCCGAAGCCCGCGCGGGTCAGCCGCGGCTGGTAGTCGGCCAGCGTCTTGTCGGCCGCCTCGGCCTGCTCGTCGGACGTCGTGTAGATCGCCGAGCGGTACTGCGTGCCGACGTCGCCGCCCTGGCGGAAGCCCTGCGTCGGGTCGTGCGACTCCCAGAACGTGCGGAGCAGGTCCTCGTGCGAGAGGACGGCAGGGTCGTAGGCGACCATGACCACCTCGGTGTGCCCGGTCTGGCCGGTGCACACCTCCTCGTACGTGGGGAACGGGGTGAAGCCGCCCTGGTAGCCGACGGCGGTGGTCACGACGCCGGGCGTCTTCCACATCGCCTTCTCGGCGCCCCAGAAGCAACCCATCGCGACGTACAGCGTCGCGGTGCCGTCGGGCCACGGGCCCGCCAGCGGGGTGCCCAGCACGGTGTGCGTGGTGGGAACGGTGTAGGAGTAGTCGTCGCGGCCGGCGAGGGCCCGCTCGGGGGCCACCATCGTCGAGCGCAGTGCGGATCCGAACAGCCAGCTCATGGTCTCGATCCTTCCAGGGCCCGTACCGGTCTGGTAGCGCCCGGCCAGCACAACCCCCCGCGTGCTCCCCGTGTTCCCGGTGGTGGGGGGGCGAGAAGGACCTAGCCTGGGGCGGTGACTCCCGACGATCTCGACTGGTCCGCCTCCGGCTTCTCCACCCGCGCCATCCACGCAGGTCAGGCGGCCGACCCGACCACGGGTGCCGTGGTACCGCCGATCTTCCAGGTCTCCACCTACAAGCAGGACGGCGTGGGTGGCCTTCGGGGCGGCTACGAGTACTCGCGATCGGCGAACCCGACGCGCACGGCGCTGGAGGAGGCCCTCGCGGCTGCCGAGGGTGGCGCCGGTGCCGCGGCCTTCGCGTCCGGGCTCGCCGCGGAGGACACCCTCCTGCGCGCCGTGCTGCGGCCCGGCGACCACGTCGTCGTGCCCGACGACGCCTACGGCGGCACGTACCGCCTGATCGCCCGCGTGTTCGGCCCGTGGGGGATCGAGCACACGGCCGTGGACCTCTCGGACCCCGACGCGGTGCTCGCGGCCATCCAGCCGGGCCGCACCAAGGTCGTCTGGGTCGAGACCCCGACCAACCCGCTGCTGGGCATCGCGGACATCGCGGCGATCGCCGTGCACGCGCAGTCGGTGGGCGCGCTGCTCGTCGTCGACAACACGTTCGCCACCCCGTACCTGCAGCAGCCGCTCGCGCTGGGCGCGGACGTCGTCGTGCACTCGACGACCAAGTACATCGGGGGCCACTCCGACGTGGTCGGCGGCGCGCTCGTCGTCGGCGACGGTGCGCAGCTCCCGGTCGGGCTCGTCGGGCCGACCGGGACGACGAGCCTGCTCGACGCCGTCCGGTTCCACCACAACGCCTCCGGCGCGGTCGCCGGCCCGTTCGACGCGTGGCTCACGCTGCGCGGCCTGCGCACCCTCGCCGTCCGGATGGACCGTCACGTGGCCAACGCCGCCGCGGTCGTCGACTTCCTCAGCGGACGCCCGGACGTCGCCGAGGTGCTCTACCCCGGCCTGGAGTCGCACCCGGGCCACGAGGTCGCGGCGCGGCAGATGTCGGCGTTCGGCGGCATGGTCGCCTTCCGGACTGGCAGCGAGTCGACCGCGCTCGCGGTGTGCGCCGCGACGCGCGTGTTCACCCTCGCCGAGTCGCTCGGCGGCGTCGAGTCGCTCGTCGAGCACCCGTACCGGATGACGCACGGCTCGGTGGTCGGCACGGCACTCGAGGTGCCAGACGACCTCGTCCGCCTGTCCGTCGGCATCGAGGACGCCGACGACCTGCTCGCGGACCTCGCGCGCGCCCTCGACCTCGCCTCCGACCTCGCACAGGGGAGCCAGTCATGACCGAGCCCACGCAGGCCTCGCAGGCGCCGTTCGACGCCGCGCAGTCGGTCCCGCCGTCGGTGCAGCGTGCCGCCGCCTGGTCCTGGCGGCTGCTGCTCATCGTGGCGGCCGCAGCGGTCGGCGTGTACGCGATCGGTGCGCTCAAGGTCGTCATCGTGCCGATCGCGGTCGCCGTGCTCGTCACGATCCTGCTCACGCCGGTCGTGGCGTTCTTCCAGCGCAGGCTGCGGATGTCGCGCGCGCTGGCCAGCGGCATCGCGCTCGCGGGGCTCATCGTGCTGGTCGCCGCGCTGCTGACCGTCGCGGGGGCGTCGATCGTGCGCGGCTTCGGCGACCTCGGCGACCAGGCGCGCGAGGGCGTGGACAAGGTCACCGCCTGGCTCGCCGACGGCCCGCTGGGGCTCACCACCGACGACCTGACCCAGTGGGCGGACAAGCTGCAGGACCTGGCGAGCTCGTCGGGCGGCTCGGGGCTGGTCTCCGGCGCGCTGCACGGTGCCGTGACCGTCGGCCACGTCGCGGCCGGCGCGCTCATCGCCGTGTTCTGCACGTTCTTCTTCCTGCTGGACGGCCGCACCATCTGGTCCTGGGTCGTCGGCCTGCTGCCCCGCGGCACGCGCGAGCACGTCCACCAGGCGGCCCGGCGCGGCCTCGTCACCCTCGGCGCCTACACGCGCACGCAGATCCTCGTCGCCGCCGTCGACGCGCTCGGCATCGGCATCGGCGCGGCCATCCTGCACGTCCCGCTCGCGCTGCCGCTCGCGATCCTCGTGTTCCTGGGGTCGTTCATCCCGATCGTCGGCGCTCTGCTCACGGGCACGATCGCGGTGCTCGTCGCGCTCGTCGCGCAGGGCCCCGTGGTCGCGCTGATCATGCTCGGCGTGGTGCTGCTCGTGCAGCAGCTCGAGGGGCACGTGCTGCAGCCGTTCCTCATGGGGCACGCGGTGTCGCTGCACCCGGTCGCCGTGCTGCTCGCGGTGGCGGCGGGCTCGTTCGTCGCCGGCATCCTCGGCGCGCTGTTCGCGGTGCCGATCGTCGCGGTCATCAACACCGTCGTCCTCTACCTGCACGGGCACGACAAGTTCCCGCAGCTCGGGACGGAGGACCACGTCGCGGTCCGGGGCCGGGGGCACCCGGCGCTCGACCTGTCCATCGCCCAGGTCGCCGAGAACTCGGCGGCGGACGCGGCGTCCGACGAGGAGCTCGGCGCCGACGCCGCGGTCGGCAAGGACGCGTCGCCGGTGGCGGAGGACGGCAAGTGACGACCCTGGCCGACGTCCGTGCCGCGAACGAGCTGCTCGAAGGGGTCATCGAGCGGACGCCCGTCGAGTCCAGCCGGGCGCTCTCGCAGATCGCCGGAGCGCAGGTGTGGCTCAAGTGCGAGAACCTCCAGCGCGCCGGGTCGTTCAAGATCCGCGGCGCGTACACGCGGATGTCCCGGCTGACGCCCGAGGAGCGCGCCCGCGGCGTCGTCGCGGCGAGCGCCGGCAACCACGCGCAGGGCGTCGCGCTGGCCGCACGGCTGCTCGGCATCGATGCGGTGGTGTTCATGCCGGTCGAGGCGGCGCTGCCCAAGCTGGCCGCGACGCGCGATTACGGCGCACGCGTCGAGCTCGTCGGGCACAGCGTCGACGACGCGCTGGTGCACGCGCGCGAGTACGCCGAGCGCACCGGCGCGGTCCTCATCCACCCGTTCGACCACGCCGACGTCATCGCGGGGCAGGGCACGATCGCGCTCGAGATCCTCGAGCAGGTCCCGGACGTCGCGACGATCATCGTGCCGGTCGGCGGCGGCGGGCTCGCGGCCGGGGTCGTCGCGACGGTGCGCGAGCTCGCGCCGCACGTCCGCGTGGTCGGCGTCCAGGCCGCGCGCGCCGCGGCCTACCCCGTCTCGCTCTCGTCGGGCGAGCCGGTGCGGGCCGCCGAGATGCGCACGATGGCCGACGGCATCGCGGTGGGGATGCCGGGCGCCGCGCCGTTCGCGGTGCTGCACGAGGCCGGCACGGAGATCCGGACCGTCTCCGAGGAGGACCTCTCCCGCGGGGTGCTGCTCGTCGCCGAGCGCGCCAAGCTGCTGGTCGAGCCGTCGGGTGCGGCGGCCGTCGCGGCGCTCATGGCCACGCCCGGCGAGTTCGATGGGCCGGTCGTCGCGATCCTCTCGGGCGGGAACATCGACCCGCAGGTGCTGCTGCGGGTCGTGCGGCACGGGCTCGCGTCCGCCGGGCGGTTCCTGTGGCTGCACCTGCGCATCGACGACCGCCCGTTCGCGCTGGCCGACGTCCTGCGCGAGCTGGCCAGCACCGGCGCCAACGTCATGCACGTCTCCCACGTGCGCACGCAGGGCGAGCTCGCGGTCGACGAGGTGGCGATCGAGGTCCAGGTCGAGACCAAGGGCCCCGACCACTGCGCCCAGGTGATGCACCACCTGCGCTCCCACGGCTACCGCCTCACCGACTGACCCGTCCCCGCCGGCCCGCCTCGGCGCCGGCGGGCGCGCCGGCCCGCGCTCGCTGGCGCCTGCGGCCGCGCCGGCCCGGGCTCGCTGGCTGTCATCACGCCGATCCATCATCATCACGCCGATTCAAACCAGCGTGATGATGGCGAATCGGCGAGATGACGCGCACCCTGGCGGCCGGTCTGGTCGCGACTGCTGCGAGGTAGGCGGTTGGGCGACGGGTAGTCGGTTGCAACCGACTACCTCGCGCAGAGCCGACTACCTCGCGCAGATTCGCCGGCCCACCGATCGGGACGACGACGGCGCCCGGCCCCCGGAGGGGACGGGCGCCGTCAGGGCGTGCGTCGTCAGCCGGCGAAGGGCTTCGCGGCGACGATCTCGACCGGGATCGAGCGCCCGTTGGGGGCCTCGTACGAGGTCGTGTCGCCGACGCTGCGGCCGTTGATCGCGGCGCCGAGCGGCGAGGTCGGGGAGAACACGTCGATCTCCGAGGTCCCGGCGATCTCGCGCGAGCCGAGCAGGAAGACCATCGTGTCGCCGGCGACGACAGCGGTGACCTCCATGCCGGGCTCGACGACGCCGTCGTCGGCGGGCGTGCCGATCTGCACGTTGCGCAGCTTGGCCTCGAGCTCGCGGATGCGGGCCTCGTGCTTCGCCTGCTCCTCGCGGGCGGCGTGGTACCCGCCGTTCTCCTTGAGGTCGCCCTCCTCGCGGGCGGCGGCGATCCGGCCGGTGATCTCGGTGCGGCCCTCACCCTTGAGGTGGTCGAGCTCGGCGATGAGTCGGTCGTAGGCCTCTTGCGTCAGCCAGGTGGCTGGTGCCGTCGTATCGGTCACGATCGCTCCTTTCCTTGCGTCTGGCCGGCCAGACGGCCGGTCGTCATGGGCGCACGACCGCCGGTGCGAGACGCCCGTCAGGGCGTGCCCTCACCCGTCGTGTCCTCGGGGTGCTGCGCCGTGCCTGTCGGTCGCGTCGACCGTGGGTGTCCGTGCGCTGGTGCGACCGGACGGCGGCGTGCGAAACGACCACGATAGCAATCGGCCCGGAATCAGGCCCGAGAGATACCTCGAAAGGGGGAGTCAGCCCACGTGGCAGGTCTGGACGCCGCCGCTCACGGCGAGCTCCGCGGTGGGCACGGTGACGGTCACGCGCACCGTGTCCGTGTCCGCGGGTCCGACCTCGACCGTGCGCACGCCGACCTCGCCGAACGACTGCGACAGCGCCCGCACGCGGCAGCTCGCGGTGGCGTCCTGCGCCTTGGTGACGTCGAACGTGACGTCGGTCGACGAGGCGTCCGTCACATCGAAGCCGACGTCCTTCCACTGCACCGGGTCCTCGAGCGCCGAGCCGCCGACCCACACCACGACGCCCAGCACGAGCGCGGCGAGCGCGCCCCAGCCGACGAACCGCCAGGCTCGGCTCCGGGGGCGCACGGGTCCGTAGCGCCCCACGGGCGGGCGGACAGGGGTGTCGGTCACGAGATCCTCCGGGCTGCGGCGCACGACGGGTCCCCGCGTGCGCGATCATTGTCTCTCGCCCCACCCACACGCCCGCGCACTCGAGGTGCGCGGCCACCGACGGGAGCCATACGTGAGCGGAGAGCGCCTGCGCCTCATGGCGGTGCACGCCCACCCGGACGACGAGTCGAGCAAGGGCGCGGCCACGACCGCGCGCTACGCCGCCGAGGGTGTCGACGTGCTCGTCGTCAGCTGCACCGGCGGGGAGCGCGGCGACGTGCTCAACCCCAGCTACGGCCCGCTCGAGGGCGGCCTCGACGTCATCCGCGCGGTCCGTGAGCAGGAGATGGCCGCGGCGGCCGCGGCGCTGGGGGTCCGCCAGCACTGGCTCGGCTTCGTCGACTCCGGCCTGCCGGAGGGCGACCCGCTGCCGCCGCTGCCCGAGGGGTGCTTCGCGCTCGTGCCGCTCGAGGAGGCGTCCGCGCCGCTCGTCGAGCTGGTGCGCGAGTTCCGGCCGCACGTCATCACCACGTACGACCCGTCGGGCGGCTACCCGCACCCCGACCACATCATGTGCCACCGCGTCTCCGCCGAGGCCTACGCGGCCGCGGGGGACCCGGAGCGCTACGTCGGGCGGGGTGAGCCCTGGACGCCGCTCAAGCTCTACTACAACCACGGGTTCTCGATGCGCCGCATGCGGGCCGTGCACGAGGCGATCATCGCGGCGGGCCGCGAGTCGCCGTTCGGCGAGTGGATCGAGTCGCGCCAGGCGGCCGAGATCCCCGAGCGCGAGGTCACGACCCGCATCGAGTGCGCCGAGTACTTCGACCAGCGCGACGCCGCCCTGCGCGCGCACGCCACCCAGATCGACCCGGACGGGTTCTTCTTCGCCGTGCCGCGCGCGGTCGAGGTGGCCCAGTGGTCGACCGAGGAGTACGAGCTCGCGGACTCGCGGGTGCCCACCGACCTGCCCGAGGACGACCTGTTCGCCGGGATCCGGGAGACCGTCTGATGCTGCACGCCGCCACACCCTCGCCGTACCCCACGCCGTCCGGGGTCGCGGTCACCGCCTCGCAGGGTGGCTCGCCGGGCTTCCTCGGGTTCGTCTTCACGTTCCTGCTGGCGATCGCGGTCGTGCTCCTGTTCCTGTCGCTGACGAAGCAGCTGCGCAGGGTCGACCGCCGCGCGAAGCAGCAGGGGCTGCTCGACGACCCCGACGCGAACCTCGTCGGCATCGACGCCGGCGCTGCCGGACCGGACCTCGAGGTCGACGCGGACGGCCCCGTCGCGCAGCCGGGCGGTGCACCCGGCGACGAGCCCGACGCGCCGCCGTCCCGATGAGCCCGCACCCGCCCACGCGCCCCTCGGTGCGCGTCACGGTCGCGCAGCTGCAGGGCTCGCCCGACCACGCCGCGAACCGGCAGGTCGTCTCGGACGCGTTCCGCACGGCCGAGCAGGTGCACGCCGACCTGGTGGTGTTCCCGGAGTACAGCTCGGGCTTCGACCCGCACGGCGTCGGGGTCGCCCACGTGGAGGCGATCGACGGGCCGTTCGTCTCGCTGCTGCGGGAGCGGGCGGCGCAGACCGGCGTCGCGGCCATCGCCGGCACGACGCTGCCCGGCGGCCCCGGGCGGGCCGTGAACGCGGTCGTCGGCGTCGACGGCTCGGGCGGGCTCGTCGGGGTCTACCGCAAGGTGCACCTGTACGACGCGTTCGGTCACCGTGAGTCCGACCGCCTCGAGCCCGGTCCGGTGGACGCGCGGCCCCTCGTCCTGGACGTCGCGGGCCTGCGGTTCGGCGTCATGACCTGCTACGACCTGCGTTTCCCGGAGTCGGCCCGGCGCCTCGTCGACGCGGGCGCGCAGGTGCTCGTCGTGCCCGCCGCCTGGGCCGAGGGCGAGCTCAAGGTGATGCACTGGCACACGCTGGCCGTCGCGCGCGCGATCGAGAACACGTCCGCGGTCGTTGCGGTGGGGATGGCCGGCCGCGGGGTCATCGGCCACTCGCTGGTCGTCGGCCCCGACGGCATGGTCGGGCTCGAGCTCGACGACGAGCCCGGCGTCCGCACGGTCGACGTGGACGGCGCCCTGCTGGGCGAGGTCCGCGAGCAGAACCCGAGCCTCTCCAACCGCCGCTACTCGGTCACCCCGCGCCTCTGACCCATCCCTCAACCCCCGGGGCGGCGGGTCAGGCCGAGGCGTACGAGGCCAGCGAGACCGCGATGTAGTGGCACGTGTAGCCGACGACGGTCAGCACGTGGAAGATCTCGTGGAAGCCGAACCAGCGCGGGCTCGGGTTGGGGCGCTTGAGGCCGTAGACGACCGCCCCGAGCGTGTACGCGAGGCCGCCGCCGATGACGAGCCACATGACCGCCGGGCCGCCCGAGCGGTAGAACTGCGGCAGGAACGCGACCGCGACCCAGCCCAGCGCGACGTACACCGGCACGTAGACCCACCGCGGCGCGCCGAGCCAGAAGACGCGGGCCAGCAACCCGACGAGGGCACCGGCCCACACGATGATCAGCAGGACCTTCGCCGTCCTGGCGGGCAGCAGCAGCACCGCGAGGGGCGTGTAGGTGCCGGCGATGATGAGGAAGATGTTGGTGTGGTCCAGCCGTCGTAGGACTGCGGCCGTGCGGGGCGACCAGCGCCCGCGGTGGTAGATCGCCGACGTGCCGAACAGCATCACGGCGGAGAGGCCGAACACCGCGGTGGACCACTTGGCGGCCGCGGTGGGGGACAGCACGACGAGCACGATCGAGGCGATCAGCACGAACGGCGCGACGCCCGCGTGGATCCAGCCGCGCAGGTGGGGCTTGACGGTCTCGACCACGCGCTCGACGGGACCGGGCTCCTGCGGGTGCTCGGTCGCCTGCTCCGGGGGGCCGGCTGCGGCGGGCCCGTCGGGCGCTGCGGTCGTGCTCATGGCCGGTCTCGATTCGTCGGGCGGGGCTAACCTACGACGCCGTAGGTTACGGCACCGTAGGTACGGGTGTCGAACCACGGCAGCCCCCACGCTAGTAACGTGGGCGCGTTCCGTCCGCCCATCCGCGCAAGGAGGTCGCGTGCGGCTGCCCCACCCCCTGTACCGGCTGTACGAGCGCCGCCTCGCCGCCTCGCTGCCGGCGGACCGCCTCCCGCGGCACATCGGCGTGATCGTCGACGGCAACCGCCGGTGGGCCCGCAGCCTGGGCGAGTCGACCGCGCACGGGCACCGGGCGGGTGCCGACAAGATCGGCGACCTGCTGGAGTGGAGCGAGGACATCGGCGTCGAGGTCGTGACGCTGTGGATGCTGTCCACCGACAACCTCGAGCGGGCGTCCGACGAGCTCGAGCCGCTGCTGGCGATCATCGAGGACGTCGTCGGCGAGCTGGCCTCGACCGGGCGCTGGCGGCTGCAGGCCGTCGGCGCGCTCGACATGCTGCCCGACCACACGGCCAACGCGCTGCTGGCGGCGCAGGACGCGACCGCGGGGGTGCGCGGTGTGCACGTCAACGTCGCGGTCGGCTACGGCGGGCGCCGCGAGATCGCCGACGCCGTGCGGGCCTACCTGCGGGCCGGGGCCGCGGCGGGGGAGAGCCTCGACGAGCTGGCCGAGGCCTTCGACGTCGAGCACATCGCCGAGCACCTCTACACCAAGGGGCAGCCGGACCCGGACCTCGTGATCCGCACCTCCGGCGAGCAGCGCCTCGGCGGGTTCCTGCTGTGGCAGAGCGCGCACTCGGAGTTCTACTTCTGCGAGGCCTACTGGCCCGACTTCCGGCGCGTCGACTTCCTGCGGGCGATGCGCGCGTACGCCGCCCGCGAGCGCCGCCTCGGCCGCTGAGCGCCCTCGGCCGCTGAGCACCCCGCTGAGCGCGCGTGGGTGTGCAACACGCCGCGCCGCACCCGGCGTGTCGCACACCCACGCGCACACCAGGCGTGATCGCGCCGTCCCATGCCCGTGAGTGCAGCCTTCGTCGCAGCACTCGCGCCGCTGAGCAGCACGAACGCTGCGACGATCCCTGCGGCCATCGGGGCGGGGTCGGCAAGAGGCTCGACGGCGGCGCACGGCAGTCAGGTGAACACCGCGTAACACGGCCGCGTGTCGTGCTGGACACCGCCCCCCGCGGGGTTAGTTTCCGGCGTAGAGGACGACACCCCGCCGTCCCCGGGAGGCCTTGCCCATGGAGCAGCTGCTCCGGGAGGAGGGTCGATCCCGGCCCACCTCAGGTGGACCAGGTCGCCCCCACCCCGTCGCCGATCACCGGCACGTGGACCCGCGCACGCGGGCCGCCGGTGCGAGGCGCCTTCTGCGGCGCAGGTAGCGCCGGAGGGAGCAGGCCGTGGTCAGCAGCGCAACGCAGGACGAGGTCGCCCGTGTCGCAGGGGGTCGCCGGACCCACGTGCTCGATACATCGGTCCTGCTGTCCGACCCGAAGGCCATCGGCCGGTTCGCGGAGCACGACGTGGTCCTTCCGGTCGTCGTCATCACGGAGCTCGAGGCCAAGCGCCACCACGCGGAGCTCGGCTACTTCGCCCGCTCAGCCCTCCGGATGCTCGACGACCTGCGCATCGAGCACGGTCGCCTGGACGCCCCCATCGTCCTCACGCCCGAGGGTGGCTCGCTGCGGGTCGAGCTCAACCACACCGACCCGACGGTCCTGCCCGCCGGCTTCCGGCTCGGCGACAACGACTCCCGCATCCTCGCGGTCGCGGCGAACCTCGCGGCCGAGGGCCACGACGTCACGGTCGTCTCCAAGGACCTGCCGATGCGTGTGAAGGCGTCCGCCGTGGGCCTGCGCGCGGAGGAGTACCGCGCCGAGCTCGCGGTCGACTCCGGCTGGACCGGCATGGACGCGCTCGACCTGGCCGAGCACCAGATGGCGGACCTGTGGGAGAACGAGAGCGTCGCGCTCGCGGACATCAGCGCCGACACGGCGACGTTCGGCACGACGACCCCGCAGGACCTGCCCTGCCACACGGGCCTCGTCCTGCACAGCCCCCGCGGCTCCGCGCTGGGCCGCGTGACGGCCGACAAGCACGTGCAGCTGGTGCGCGGCGACCAGGACGTGTTCGGCCTGCACGGCCGGTCCGCGGAGCAGCGGATCGCGATCGACA
Source organism: Cellulomonas sp. PhB150 (assembly GCF_003755175.1). Lineage (GTDB taxonomy): Bacteria > Actinomycetota > Actinomycetes > Actinomycetales > Cellulomonadaceae > Cellulomonas. Next base: position 130,277 of record NZ_RKHX01000005.1, read on the forward strand.
TGCTGCTCGACGAGGAGATCGGGATCGTCTCGCTGGGCGGCCGCGCGGGGACGGGCAAGTCGGCCCTCGCGCTGTGCGCCGGCCTCGAGGCGGTTCTGGAGCGTCGTCAGCACCGCAAGGTCATGGTCTTCCGCCCGCTGTACGCCGTGGGTGGCCAGGACCTCGGCTACCTGCCCGGCAGCGAGTCCGAGAAGATGAACCCGTGGGCGCAGGCGGTCTTCGACACCCTGGGCGCCATCGTCAGCAAGGAGGTCGTCGAGGAGATCATCGACCGCGACATCCTCGAGGTGCTCCCGCTGACCCACATCCGCGGCCGCTCGCTGCACGACGCGTACGTGATCGTCGACGAGGCGCAGTCGCTCGAGCGCAACGTGCTGCTCACGGTGCTGTCCCGCATCGGCCAGTCGTCGCGCGTGGTCCTCACGCACGACGTCGCGCAGCGCGACAACCTGCGCGTCGGCCGGCACGACGGCATCGCGGCGGTGATCGAGGCGCTCAAGGGCCACCCGCTGTTCGGCCACATCACGCTGACCCGCTCGGAGCGCTCGCCCGTCGCCGCGCTCGTCACGGAGCTCCTCGAGGGCATCGAGGCCTGAGACTCACCCGCCGAACCCGGGACGCGCGCCGCGTCGAGCCACTAGATTCGGCGCGCGTCGTCGTGGCCGTCGGCCCGCGCACCCGCCTGGAGGAACGTCATGTCGTACCCCGACCCGGTCCCGCAGTCCGTGCCGCACAACCAGCCCTGGACGGGCGACGAGGTCAGCCCCCGTCTGCTGCTCCCCGCGGTCCTGCTGTGCTTCTTCCTGGGCACGCTTGGCATCCACCGCTTCTACGTCGGCAAGATCGGCACCGGCGTGCTGATGATCTTCACGCTCGGCGGCCTCGGCATCTGGACGCTCATCGACTTCATCGTGCTCGTCGTCGGCTCGTTCAAGGACAAGGAAGGCCGCTACCTCAAGCAGTGGACCTGAGTCTGACTCGGACGGAGGGCGCCGACCTGACCTGGTCGGCGCCCTCCGTGCTGCCCGGAGCCTGGCTCAGAACGGCAGGGGTCCGTGGTCGGTGGGGACCAGCAGCAGCCCCACCACCTGCGAGTCCGCGGACACCGCCACGCGCCCGACGATGCTCCCCGCCTCGCACTCGAGCGTCGTGGCGCCGACGACGACCCCGCTGACCTCGTCGTCCGGGTCGACGACGGTGCCGTCCGGCAGCTCGACCCGAGTGCCCGTGCAGCGCTGCCACGCACCCACCTCGGCCACGACCGCGCGCCACGTCTCGGCGATCAGGTCGGCGGGCAGCTCCTCGGCCGTCCGCGGGTGCAGCAGGGGCATCAGGCGGTCGTAGTCGGCGGCCGCGATCAGCGCGCACACCTGCTCGGTCAGCTCCGCCACCCCGGCTGCCGATCGCCGCGCGAGGGCCTCCCCGGTCTGCGGATCGACCGGCCTGCCGAATCGCTTGAACGCCGCCTGCTTGGTCATGTCGAGCTCCTCCCCGATCTGGGCCCAGGTCCGACCCTGGGTACGTGCCTCCTGCACCGCCAGGGCGAGCTGGCGGCGCGCGTCGTCGAGCGCGGCGTGGGCCGCGCGGATCTTGGTCATGACCCGAGTCAACCATCGGTTGACGGCGACGTCAACCAAAAGTTGACATGAGCGGCGACGAGCGGTGGATCTCGCACGCTTCCGCGCCGGGATGCGTGCGCGGGCCACCGCTCGCCGGCCCGGAGGAGCGGGATCAGTCGACGAGGCGGCCGTCCGCCAGCCGCACGACGCGGTCGGCCAGCGACATCATCAGCGGGTCGTGCGTGGAGACGATCGCCGTCATGCCCTCGGCCTCGACCACGGCCCGCAGCAGGGCCATGACCGCGGTGCCGGTCTCGGTGTCCAGCTGGCCGGTGGGCTCGTCGGCGACCAGCAGCCGCGGTGAGCTCGCCAGGGCGCGGGCGATCGCGACGCGCTGCTGCTGCCCGCCGGACATCTCGCCGGGTCGCTGCTGCTCGTGACCGCCGAGGCCGACGAGGTCGAGCAGCAGCTGCACGCGTGCCTCGCGGTCGGGCGTCGGCATCCGGCGCAGCCGCAGGGGAACGCCGACGTTCTCGGCCGCCGAGAGCACGGGGACCAGCCCGAACGTCTGGAAGACGAAGGACACGACGTCCCGCCTGAGCGACACCAGGCCGGCCTCGTCGAGCGAGGAGACCTCGCGCCCGTCGACGACCACGCGGCCCTCGTCGGGCCGGTCCAGGCCGCCGATGCAGTTGAGCAGGGTCGTCTTGCCGGAGCCGGAGCGCCCGACGAGCGCGACGAGCTCACCCGGCGCGATCGTGAACGACACGTCCTGCACCGCGTGCACGGCCGCGGCGCCGTGCCCGTAGACGCGGCTGACGTGCTCGACGCGCACGGCGGCCTCGACGGTGGTGGCGGTGGCGGTCATGCCTGCTCCTCGTCGCTGCGGTGCCGGCCTCGGGGCTTCTCCGGCCGGATCGTCACGTGGGACTCCTCGAGCGCCAGGCGCACGCGCCCGACGAGATCGAGCGCCTCGCGGAACTCCTGGGGGAGCTGCACCCGCCCGGCGCGGTCGAGCACGGCGAGCTCCTCGGCGATGACGTGCTCCGTGCCGTCGTCCTGGATGTGGGTGCGCCGCACGGTCTCCGACGACGTGCGACCGTCGCGGATCGCGATGGTGCGCTGCACGTGCTCGGAGACGCCCGGGTCGTGCGTGACGACCACGACCGTGGTGCCGAGCTCGCGGTTGACGGTGCGCAGGCTCTCCAGCACGTCGTGCGACGTCTTGGTGTCGAGCTCGCCCGTGGGCTCGTCGGCGAACAGGACCTGGGGGGAGTTCGCCAGGCCGACGGCGATGGCCACGCGCTGCTGCTCGCCGCCGGACATCTCGCCGGGACGCCGGTCCGCGCAGTACGCGATCCCCAGCACGTCGAGCAGCTCGGTCGTGCGCTGCTCGCGGTCCTTGGTCGGGACTCCCGCGAGCATGAGCGGGAAGGCGACGTTCTCGGCGGCCGTCAGGTAGGGCACGAGGTTGCGCGCCGTCTGCTGCCAGACGAACCCGACCATGGACCGGCGGTACTGCACGCGCTGGCCGGCCGTCATCGACATGAGGTCCCACTCGCCCACGCGCACGCGGCCGGCGGTCGGGACGTCGAGCCCGGACAGCACCGACAGCAGGGTGGACTTGCCGGAGCCGGACGCGCCGACGATGGCCACGAGCTCGCCGGGCTCGACGAGCAGGTCGAGGCCCTGCAGCGCCTGCACCTCGACGCCCTCGGACTGGTAGATGCGCACGAGCGAGTCGCACACGATCAGGGCGTGCTCGCCGAAGTCGCCGGTGCGCGCGCGGGCGCGCTCCTCGAGCGAACCGAGCGTCGTCGTCATCTGGTCGTCTCCTTCATCGTTCGCCCACCCGCAGGACCTCGCCCAGCTTGTCGCGGCGCCGCACCGCGGACTCCACCAGCACCGTCACGACGAGCGCCACCGCGATCACCGCGACCGCCCCGAGCACCGGCCACCAGCCGATCCGCAGCGGCGGCTGCGCGAACCCGCCCGTGGCGAGCTCGAGGCCGAGCGCACCGGACGTGAGCCACGGGATCAGGATGCCGATCGCCGTACCGCCGAGCACGGCCGCCGCCGCGACGGGCAGCAGCTCGGCGAAGGTCAGGGCCGACGCGGTGCGCGCGTCGAGGCCGAGCGTGCGCAGCGCGGACAGTGCCCGGCCGCGCTCGCGGGACGTCGCGGCGACCATGAGCACGAGCGCGAGGGCGGCGTACGCGGCGAGCGCGACCGACGCCGCGAGCAGCAGGAGGACGAGGTCGCGGTTGAGCGGCGAGTCGCGCCACTCCTGCAGCCACTCGTCGCGGTCGACGACCGTCACGCCCGGACGGCCCTCGAGGTGCAGCGCCTGCGTCGCGGCGAGCGCACCGGGCCCGTCGACGAGGATCGTCGTCGGCTCGCTCGTGACGCCCTGGGCGTCGTCGAAGGTCGCGCGGTCGACGAGCACCCGGCCGTCCACCGGTGCGCCCGAGCCGTCGGTGCGCACGCGCGGCTCGTCGCCGACGACGCCGACCACGTCGAGTCCCACGCGCCCGGCGTTGGTCTGCACGTCCGGGGTGACCAGCGCGACGGCGGCCGAGATCGACGGGCTGACGAGCGCGGCCGGCGTCGTCGGGTCCCCGGTGGTGAGGAGCCGCAGGTCCGTGCCCGATCGGCCGTGCGTCTCCTCGATCGTCGCGAGCGGCTCGGCGTCCACGAGGATCAGGTCCGCCGTCGTACCGGAGTTCATGCCGATCGTGCGCCCGCCGACCACGGCGATGCCCGCGACGGCGGTCACACCGGGCTCGCCGCGCAGGTCGGTGACGTCCTGGTCGGTCAGCGGACCCTCCACCCGGACGTCGGCGCCGGTGCGCGCATCGGCGGCGGCGCTCTGGCCGGCGGCGATGGTCAGCACGGTCGTCCCGCAGAACACCACGAGCCCGATCGCGACGGTCAGGGTCAGCAGCGGCACGGCGGTGCCCGAGGCGGCGCTGGCGCGCGCGGTGGCGACGACGGGCACCAGGCCGCGCCGCGTGCGTGCCGCGCGGCTCAGCGCGCGCAGGAGCGGGGGCAGGACCCGCGCGACGACGAGCGTCGCGGCCGCCGCCACGAGCAGCGGCGTCGCGGCCAGGAGCAGGTCGACGCCGCCGGTGCTGGTCTGCGCGAGGCCGCGGCGCCGGACCGAGACCACGGCACCGACCGCGATCGCGATGAGCGTGGCCTCGGCGACGACGCGTCGTGCGCGGCCGCGGGCGCGCACCCGGTTGCGGTCGGACCGGTTCGCCGCCGTGCGCCGGCCCGAGTAGGCGGTCCGGACCTGCAGGGCCGCGACGAGGGCCGGGGTGAGCGCGGCGATCACGACGAGGGCGACGGCGACCCCGGTCCCCGAACCGTCGGACGGCAGCAGCAGGGATGCGACGAGGGCCCCCGCACACCCGGCGACCACGGCGATCGGGACCGACTCGAGCAGGGCCCGGACCGCCACCGACGCGATCGAGGCCCCGCGCGCGCGCTCTGCGAGCAGGTACGTCTCGCGCCGGGCGACCAGCAGCTTCGCGGCCAGCACGAGCACCAGGGCGCCCACTCCGCTGAGCCCGAGCACGAGCACCGACTGCTGCGCCCGCGCGGCCGCGAGCCGGCCACTGATCGCGTCGAGGGTCGACCCGAGCTGCGTCGTCACGGTGACGGGGTAGCCCGCCGCCTGGGAGAGGGGCGACGGATCGGCCTGCACCTGCGTGACGGCCGTGGTGATCGCGGGGGCCGTCCCGGCGTCGACGAGTGCGGCGTCCGGCGAGTACCGCACCTGCGTGACGAGGGCACGGGCCTGGATGACGAGCTTCGCGTCGGGCAGCGAGGCGTCGGTGACCAGCAGCGCGACGTGGCCGGCCTGGCCGGGCGAGGCCGCGTCGCGGGCGGCGAGCAGGTCGGGGAACTGCGACCACACCCGGTCCTCCGGGTCCGGCACGGTGTACAACCCGGTGACGACCAGGTCGACCGGTCCGTACGTGTACAGCGAGAGCTTCGCGCGGTCGCCCGGACGCACGCCGAACCGGGCGGCGGCGTCGGCCTGCATCCCGACCTCCACCTCGTGCAGGGGCAGGCCCGTCGCGTCGGGGTCCTCGGCGGGTAGCTCGGCCGGCGCCGGCGCGGTGCCCTCGACCCACTGCACGAGCCCGGCCTGCCGCGCCTCGTCGGGGTCGCCGACGTACGCCAGCCGGGTGGTGATGGCCGTCGTGCCGACGCGGCCGTGCACGATCGGGGTGGCCACCGAGGCGGCGCCGGGCCCGGTGACGTCGCGCAGGGCTGTCGGCAGCGCGTCGTGCACGGCTGCCGCGTCGCGGCGCAGGGTCGCGGCCGCGTTGGGGTCGCGCACCGTGCTCATGCTCTGCCCGAACCCCACCCCGCTCGCCGCGCCGATCCGGGCGACGACGTCCGCGGAGGTGCCGGCATCGACGACGGCCTGCTCGACGGCCTCGTCGGCGGCGCGCGCCACCACGCTCGGGACCAGGAGCGAGAGGGCGACGGTGACGGCCAGGACCACCGCGGTCAGTGCCAGCAGGCCGGCGTCCGACAGGCTGCGCCGGCGCGCGACGAGCGGCGCGCCGGCGGTGGCGGCGCGGATGCCCGTGCGCAGGCCTGCGCGCTCGGTCGTTGTCGTCATCGCTCGTCCCCCAGCCGGAGCAGCTCGCCGGACGCGCGCTTGAGCAGCGTGCTCGTCGTGACGCCCACGACGAGTGCCACCAGGAGCACGAGCGCACCGACCAGGGCGAGCTGATAGCCCCAGTCCCACTCGACGAGGACGTCGGGCACGGGCGGCTGCCCGGAGGCGGAGGTCGTGATCAAGGGAGCGACCACGTGGGCGAGCAACGCTCCGAGCGCGAGGCCGACGACGACCCCGACCGTGCCGAGGATCGCGTGCTCGACCAGCACCGAGCGCACGAGCCCGGCCCGGGGCGCGCCGAGCGCCTGCAGCCGCGCGAACTCGAGCCGACGCGAGCGCACCGTCACCGCGGCGCTCATCGCGAGCCCGCTCACGGCCAGGGCGAGCGCCGCGACCACGACGATCCACAGGGCGGCCTGGATGCCGACGCGCAGCGGGCCGTCGGTGGCGGCCTCCCGCTCCTCGACGCGCACGACCGTGCTGGTGCCGTCCTGCGCCAGCGTCGCCGCGACGGTCTCGGCCTGGTCGTCGGGCACCTCGAGCCACCACTCGTCGGCGAGCGTCCGGGACGACCCGGCCATGACGACCTCGCGGCCGAGCAGGTCCTCGTCGAGGATCACGCCGCGCCCGGACGGCTGGCCCGGGAGGTAGGGAACGGTGCCCGCGATCACGACGCGGATGCTGGCGCCGTCGATGGTCAGGAGCAGCTGGTCGCCGACGCTGTTGCCGAGCGTCTCCAGGACGTCGGGCGTGACGAGTGCCTGCACGTTCGACGCCCCGGAGGACGGGTCGGCGAAGGTGACGGCGGTGAGGTCGACCGGTTCCCCGAAGCGCCCCGCACCGGCGATGGTGGCCGACAGGCGCAGCGAGTCGTCCGTGACCTTCAGGCCCGCCCCGGACCCGCTCGTGCTCCAGTCGGCCGTGAGGCTCACCGACTCGACGCCTTCGAGGTCCTCGACCGCCGGCGGCTCCGAGACGCTCGTCGAGCCGCTCGCGACGCGCAGGTTCTCGACGCGCAGGTTCGCGACGACGTCGCCCCGGGGCGGAGGCTTCGTCGGGTCCGGGACCGCGCGGGCCACGACGCCGACGAGCTGGAGCCCGCTGACGGCGGCAGGGATCGGCAGGACGACGTCGGTGGCCGTCCGTTCGAACGAGATCCCGGGCAGCTGCAGGGTCGTCCGCGCCCCGGACGGGTCCTGGAGGACCAGGGCGGACAGGATCGTGCCCTCCGCGTCGGAGCTGACCCCCGAGGCCAGGTCGACGACGAGGAAGGCCGGCGTGCCGGGCAGGGCGATCCCGGTGGCGGGCTCGGCGGGCCGCAGCGGCGCGGTCCGCGCTCCCCAACCGGGGGGCACCCGGCCGCGCAGCAGCTCGTCCGCGTGCGTCGTGTCGACGGCGAGCAACGTGGTCGGCACACCACCGGCGCCGGACCGGGAGTTGGCGCTCGGTGTGCCGATCGTCACGTCCCGGAAGGTCACCGGGGCGGCGCGCTCGATCCCGGGCACGGCCGCGAGCCGGGACGCGGCGACCATCGGCGCGCCGGGGGTCGGCGTCGCGCGGACGTCGGCGCCGACCGCGAGGTCGGTCTGGTCCAGCTGCGACGTCCGCCAGGTCGCGAGGAACGACGACGAGAACGCGCCCACGCCGACGGAGAGGGTCAGGAGGAGCACGGCCGCCGTGGCCCGCGCCGGGCGGCGCCCGAGCTCCCACACCGCGAGCGGTGACACCCATGCCCGGCTCCGCGCGGCGAGTCGCTCGCCGACGTGCGCCACCACCGGCATGAGGCGCAGCGCCAGCACGGCACCGGCCAGCAGCACGAGCGCGGGTGCGAGGACGAGGACGGGGTCGATCCCGCCGAGCCCGCTGGACGTGCTGCCCACGGGCGAGCGGTACGAGCGCAGCTGCCACAGGGCGATGCCGGCCAGCACGACGAGCGCGACGTCGGCACCGGAGCGTGCGGCCGAGCCGCGTCGCTCCTGCCGGGCGCTCGGCTGCTCGCTCGAGCCGCGGCGCAGCAGCGGACCGACGAGGACACCGGCGAGCAGGACCGCGGCGAGCGCGCAGGTGAGCCACAGCAGCGCGGGTCGGCCGGGATCGATGTCGAGGCCTCCGCGGCGCACGGCCGGGAAGAACGCGAGGGCGCGGTAGGTCAGCACGGCGAGGAAGGGGGAGACGACCGCCGTCACCAGGGCGATCGCGAGCGCCTCCAGGACGGCCAGCCACAGGATCTGACGGTGGGACGCACCGCGCGACGCCATGAGCGTCTGCTCGGGCACCCGGCGGTCGGCAAGCATCCGCGCCGCCAGCAGCAGGACTGTCACGGCGAGAGTCACGAGCATGAGGGCGACCACGACGAGGGTCACCCGCGTGACCTGCAGGCTGCCCCCCGCGGCGTCGATCGTGCCGGGCAGGCGCGTGGCCACGTAGGACGACAGGCCGTCGGAGGCCGTCGCCGCGGCGAGCTGCTGCTGGGCGTCGTCCAGGCGGACGCGCAGTCCGTCGACGGCCCGGGTCGGCGCGTCCGTGAGCTCGGGATGGGCGACGAGGTGCGCGACCCCGAGAGGTGCGGCACCGTCGGTGAGCACCGCCGCGTCGCCCACGACGAACGGCCCCCACGCCTGGGTCTGCAGGAAGCCAGCCGAGCCCAGCACGGGGTAGGAGGGGTCGTGCTCCACGCCCTTGAGCTCGTCGCGCTCCCAGTTCGCCGCGGGACCCGTGAGGGCGAACGTGCCCGTGACGACGAAGGTGGCGGGATCCCGCGACGAGGCCTGCTTGACGTCCACCACGCTGCCGACGGTCCAGCCGTACTCGTCCGCGACGACCTGCGGGACCGCGACGGGGATGCGGCCCTGCTCGTCGACGCCCGTGGTGGGGAACTCGCCGCTGAGCAGCGTGCTGCTCGCCTGCACCCGCGGCGTCGAGGCGAGGTAGGCGTACGGGGCGATCGGGTCGTCGGTGCCCTGGATCGAGTACATCACCGACGAGAGCCACTCCTCGCGGCTCGCGGGGACGTCGCCGAGGAGCTGGTCGAGGAACGCGGTCCCGTGCTCGACCGCTGCGGCGCCGGTGTCCTCACCCGACGTCAGGGTCAGGGTGACGTCGATCTCGCGGTCGGCGGCGCTGGTCCGGTCCAGCGCGACGGCGAGCATGTGGTGCTGGCTCGTCGCGAGCAGGAGCGCGAACGTGCCGAGCACGGTCGCGCCGACGAGGGCGACGGCAAGGACGGCGAGCAGCAGGGTCTGCTGGGAGCGGGCGCGGCGCAGGAGGAGCCGGCTGTTGCCGCCCATGCACCCTCCCGACGCCGTCGTCGGCCGCTCACCCGGACCCGGGGGCGGCGCCGCGACCGATGCTAGGCACAGGGACGACCTCGGTGGGAGCGATTCCACATCACGGATCGGTCACCATCTGCCGGAGGTGTCCGGAGTCACCCCCGACCGCCTTGACTTACTAATGCTCCCGGCGCACTATTCCATTCGGAATATATGGCCGACGGGTGTGTCGGTGGTCGGGCGGAGGATCCAGGGATGGCGACGGGCGAGCTCTCAGCGGTGGCGGTGCTGCTGCTCGCGCTCCTGCACGAGCAGCCGATGCACCCCTACCAGCTGCACCAGTCGCTCGTGGAGCGCGGCGACACGCGGCTCGTGCGCGTCAACGCCGGTGCCGTCTACCACGGCATCGAGCGGCTCGAGCGTGGCGGCCTGGTGGAAGCGGTCGGCACCGACCGCGAGGGTCGAAGGCCCGAGCGCACCACCTACCGGCTGACCGACGAGGGCCGCGCGGCGTTCGCCGTCCGCCTGCGCAGCCTGCTGGGCGACGACCACCCGCCCTACCCGCTGTTCTCCGTGGGCCTGGCCGAGGCGAACGAGCTGCCCGCGTCCGTCGTCGCGAACGAGCTGCGCCGGCGCCGGGACCGCGAGGATCAACGCCGCGCCGAGCTCGAGGCCAGGCACGCGACCGCGACGTCCCACGGGCTGCCGCGCCGCTACGCGCTCGACGTCGAGCGCGACCTCGCCGTGATGGCGGCCGAGGTCGCCTGGCTCGACGCGACGATCGCCGAGCTCGAGGGCGGCGAGCTCGACTGGGACAGCCCGTTCCCCACCGACTACAAGGCCCGGAAGGCCGCCGCTCGGTCACAGGCGGCCGCCGACCAGCACGACACCTCCAGCACCACCGAACCGAAGGACACCCCATGACCACCGACCAGCGTCCACCGCTCGTCGACCTGCACGGGCGCAGCCCGTGGAGCATCATCCCGGCGCTCTGCCTCGGGTTCTTCATGATCATGCTCGACACCACGATCGTGAACATCGCCGTCCCCACCCTGGTCACCGAGCTCGACGCGAGCCTCACGGCCGTGGGCTGGGTCAACAGCGCCTACCTGCTGTCGTTCGCCGTCCTGCTGCTGGTCACCGGCCGCCTCGGCGACCGGTTCGGCCCGCGCCCGATGTTCGTGGCCGGCCTCGTCGTCTTCACGCTGACCTCGCTCGCGTGCGGCCTCGCGCCGAACATCGGCGTCCTGATCGCCGCCCGCGCCCTGCAGGGCATCGGCGCCGCGCTGATGACGCCGCAGACCATGTCGATGATCACGCGCGTGTTCCCGGCCGCCAAGCGCGGCGCGGCGATGGGCGTCTGGGGCGCCACCGCCGGTGTCGCCACGATCGCCGGCCCGGTGCTCGGCGGCGCGCTCGTCGAGTCGTGGGGCTGGGAGTGGATCTTCTTCGTCAACATCCCGATCGGGATCGTCGCGCTCTACCTCGCGGTCACCAAGCTGCCCACGCTGCCGACGGCGGCGCGCTCGTTCGACCTGGTCGGCGTGTTCCTGTCGGTCGTCGGCATGTTCCTGCTGGTCTTCGGCCTGCAGGAGGGTGAGACCTACGACTGGGGCACCGTCGTCGGGCCGATCGGCATCTGGGAGATCGTCGGCGCGGGCGTGCTCGTGCTCGTCGCGTTCGTGCTGTGGCAGCGCCACCTCGGCGAGAACGCGCTCATGCCGCTGCGGCTGTTCCACGTGCGCAACTTCTCGCTCGCCAACGTCGCCGGGTTCTCGGTCACCTTCGCGATGACCGGGTTGTTCTTCCCCTTCACGATCTTCCTGCAGACGGTGCTCGGCCTGACGCCGCTGCACGCCGCGCTCGTCGGGCTGCCCGGCTCGCTGCTGTCCGGCATCGTGGCGCCGTTCGCCGGTCGCCTGTCGGACCGCGTGCCGGCCAAGTGGATCGTGTCGACGGGCTTCGCGATCCTGGTGGTCGTCGTGGCCTGGCTGTCGCTCGTGATCGAGCCCGACGCGGCCGTCTGGGAGCTCGTGCTGCCCATGACGTTCTTCGGCATCGGCACCGGCTTCCTGTTCTCGCCGCTGGCCAGCACGGCCACGGCGGGGCTCGACCACCGCACGGCCGGCGCCGGGGCAGGCGCGTTCAACACCAACCGCCAGATCGGCGGCGTCATCGGCTCGGCGGCGGTCGTCGCCCTGCTGACGTCTCGGCTCTCGGTCGCCATCCCCGGCGCCATCAAGGACGCCGCGGCCGGCCTGCCCGCCACCGAGCGGCAGAAGCTGCTCGACGGGTTCGCCGACGCGGACGTGTCGTCGTTCGCCACGGGCGGGGGCGCGATCAAGAACCCGCTCCTGCTCGACGCGGTGCACACCGGCTTCTCGACGGCCGTCGGCCAGACGCTGCTGCTCACGGTCGCGATGCTCGCGGTCGGGCTCGTCGCGAGCCTGTCGATGAAGGCGCTGCGCCCGCAGCACCACGGCTCCGTGCCCCTGGCCAAGGAGCCCGCGGTCGCGCACTGACCTCGGGACGCGCACAGGCCCGGAACCCCACGCGGGGTTCCGGGCCTGTCGTCGTGGGAGCCCGCGGGCGTCAGGCCTGCGGCGGCCGCGTCATGCTCAGCACGTCGAGCGCGCTGTCCAGCTGCTCGAGCGTGACCTCGCCGCGCTCGACGTAGCCGAGGTCGATCACGGCCTGGCGCACCGTGATGCCCGCCTTCACGGCGTGCTTGGCGATCTTCGCGGCCGCCTCGTAGCCGATCACGCGGTTCAGCGGCGTGACGATCGACGGGGAGGACTCGGCGAACGAGCGAGCCCGCTCCTCGTTCGCGACGAGGCCGTCGATCGTGCGGTCCGCGAGCAGGCGGGAGGCGTTGGCCAGCAGGCGCACGGACTCGAGCACGCCGGCGGCGATCACGGGGATCTGCACGTTGAGCTCGAAGGAGCCCGACGCGCCGGCCCACGCGACCGTGGCGTCGTTGCCGACCACCCGCGCGGCGACCATGAGGACAGCCTCGGGAATCACGGGGTTGACCTTGCCGGGCATGATCGACGACCCCGGCTGCAGGTCGGGGATCGAGATCTCGCCGAGGCCGGTGTTCGGTCCGGAGCCCATCCAGCGCAGGTCGTTGCAGATCTTGGTCAGGCTCACGGCGATCGTGCGCAGCGCGCCCGAGAGCTCGACGAGCCCGTCGCGCGAGGACTGCGCCTCGAAGTGGTCGCGCGCCTCGGTCAGCGGCAGGTCGGTGTCCTCGCGGAGCAGGGCGATGACGCGCTGCGGGAAGCCGGCCGGCGTGTTGATGCCGGTGCCGACGGCCGTGCCGCCGAGCGGGACCTCGGCCGCGCGGGGGAGCGCGGCCTGCAGCCGCTCGATGCCGTAGCGGATCGCGGCCGCGTAGCCACCGAACTCCTGGCCCAGGGTCACGGGCGTCGCGTCCATGAGGTGCGTGCGGCCCGACTTCACGACGGTCGACCAGGCGTCTGCCTTGGTCGACAGCGCGTCGGCGAGGTGGGTCAGCGCCGGGACCAGGTCGCGGACCACACCGGCCGTCGCCGCGACGTGGACGGACGTGGGGAACACGTCGTTGGACGACTGCGAGGCGTTGACGTGGTCGTTCGGGTGCACCGGGCTGCCGAGCGAGCGTGAGGCGAGGGTGGCGATGACTTCGTTGGTGTTCATGTTCGACGACGTGCCCGAGCCGGTCTGGTAGACGTCGACCGGGAAGTGCTCGTCGTGCGCGCCCGAGGCGACCTCGTCGGCGGCCGCGACGATCGCGTCGGCGATCGCGGCGTCGAGGACGCCGAGCTCGGCGTTCGCCCGGGCGGCGGCCTTCTTGATCCGCGCGAGGGCCTCGATGTGGCCGCGCTCGAGGCGGGTCCCGGAGATCGGGAAGTTCTCGACCGCGCGCTGGGTCTGGGCGCGGTACAGGGCGGTGGCGGGGACGCGGACCTCGCCCATGGTGTCGTGCTCGATCCGGTACTCGACCCCGTCGTCGGTGGCTGCAGAAGTCATGGCTCCATCCTGCCGCACGGTCCGCGGCGGGGTGGCACCGAGTGGCCGGATGCACAGGGCCGGCGGTGTGCGTCCGCCCCCCACGACGACGCAGCGACCTGTGCGCGGCACGGTCCCGGCCTGTGCCAGCACGGGAGCGATGACCTGCAGGATCACGGGCCGGCGACTCCTCAGGACTGAGACCGCGCACAGTCCATGGCACGGAAATGGCACAGGACCGGGATGAATGCGCAGGAAACATGGACTCGTCAGCCTGTGACCGGATACAGTCCCCGGCACATACCAGGGCGAGTGAGCTCAGTGACGAGTCACCTCTCGCGCCCGTTTCGAACGACGACGATCGAACGTGAAGGAATGGTCATGTCCCTGATGTCCCCAGGCACGCGCCGACGAGTGGCTGCCGTGGCAGCCATCGGCGCGCTGCTGTGCACCGCAGCCCCCACCGCGTGGGCGGACGACGCCGGTCCCGTCGACGCGACGATCACCGTCCCGAAGGTGGCCGGCCTGTCCGACGACTTCGCGATGGGCGTCGACATCTCGACGATCCTCTCGGAGGAGGAGAGCGGGGTGACGTACCGCGACTACGACGGCAGCACGGCGGACATCTTCGACGTGCTCGCCGAGTCCGGCGTCAACTACGTCCGCATCCGCATCTGGAACGACCCCTACGACGCGGACGGCCACGGCTACGGCGCCGGCGACGTCGACGTGGCGCGTGCGCTGCAGATCGGCGAGCGCGCGACCGCCCACCACATGAAGGTCCTGCTCGACTTCCACTACTCCGACTTCTGGGCCGACCCCGGCAAGCAGACCGCCCCCAAGGCGTGGGCCGGGTTCACGGTGCCGCAGAAGGCCGCGACGGTCACGTCGTTCACGACCGACGCCCTGCAGCGGTTCAAGGCCGCCGGCGTCGACGTCGGCATGGTGCAGGTCGGCAACGAGACGAACGGCGGCGTCGCCGGCGTGACGGGCTACACCGACATGGCCACGATCTTCAGCGCGGGCAGCGCGGCCGTGCGCGCCGTGCTGCCGGACGCCCTCGTCGCGCTGCACTTCACCAACCCGGAGAAGGGCTACGCGACAGTCGCCGCCGCGATGGCGGGCGTCGACTACGACGTGTTCGCGAGCTCGTACTACCCGTACTGGCACGGCACGCTGGCCAACCTCACGTCCCAGCTGTCGAGCATCGCGAGCACCTACGGGAAGAAGGTCATGGTTGCCGAGACGTCGTGGGCGTACACGATGGAGGACGGCGACGGCTTCACCAACTCGATCGCCACCGCCGCGTCGGCGCCGCAGTACCCGGCGACCGTGCAGGGGCAGGCGACCGAGGTGCACGATGTCATCCAGGCGGTCGCGAACCTCGGCGACGCGGGCATCGGGGTCTTCTACTGGGAGCCGGCGTGGACGCCGGTCGGGCCGCCGAGCGCGCTCGCCTCCAACATCACCAAGTGGCAGACCTACGGCTCGGGATGGGCGACGAGCTACGCCGGCGGGTACGACGCCGGCGCGACCGGCATCGAGTACGGCGGCTCGTCCTGGGACAACCAGGCCATGTTCGACTTCCAGGGCAACCCGCTGGCCTCGCTCAAGGTCTTCTCCTACGTCCGCACCGGCGCGCAGGCACCGCTCGCCGTCTCGTCGGTCGCGCCCGTCACCGTGACAATCTCCGCCGGCGACGCGATCACGCTGCCGGCCACTGTCGCCGTCACCTACAACGACGGCTCCGTCGTCGATCAGCCCACGACGTGGAACGACGCGGTCGACTGGATCACGGGTCCGGGTACCTACACGATCCCGGGCACGACGACCTCGGGCGTGGCCGCGACGGCGACGGTCGTCGTCAACGCCAAGAACTACGTGACCAAGAACCCGAGCTTCGAGGACGCCTCGACCGCGCCGTGGACCGTCACGGGGACCGGGGCGTCGATCAAGGCGACCGGCGACTCGTACGCGGGCGCCCGCTCGCTGGCGTTCTACCAGGCCACGGCCTACACGTTCGGCGTCTCGCAGGTGGTCACCGGCGTCCCCGCCGGCACCTACACGCTCTCGGCCACGGGCCAGGGTGGCACCCTCGGCGCGAGCGACACCGTCACGCTGCAGGCCACGACGTCCGCCGGCACGACGACGGCGCCGTTCGCACTCACGGTCTGGCAGGCCTGGTCGACCCCGACGCTGCAGGTCACCGTCCCGGCCGACGGCACGGTGACCGTCGGGGCGGCGGCGAACGTCTCCGCCGGCGCGTGGGGGGCCATCGACGACTTCCGCCTGGTGGCCACGGCGCCCGTCGTCGACACCAGTGCGCTGACGACCCTCGTCGACCGTGCGGCCGACGTGACCCGGGCCCGGTACACGTCGGAGTCGCTCGCGACGCTCGACGACGCCGTGGTCAAGGCCAAGGTCGTCCTCGGCGCGACGTCGGCCGACCCGGCGCGTCTCGCCCAGGCGCAGACCCTGCTGGGCGACGCGCTCGACGCCCTCGTCGTGGCCTACGCGCCGTCGATCACGCTCGGCGCGGCCAGCGTGCACGTCGGGGACGCCGTCATCGTGACGGGCGCGGGGTTCGCGCCGGGCGAGGACGTCACGGTGAGCCTCGGCTCGTCGTCGAGCACCGTGCAGGCATCGTCGTCCGGAGCCGTCGAGGCCACGCTGACGGCGCCCGCCGAGGCGGGCAGGTACTCCGTCACGGCGAACGGCGCGGTCTCGGCCGTCACCGCCAGCGCGGCGCTCACGGTCACGCCGAAGCCGGTCGTCTACACGCCGCACGTCGCGGCCGCCACGGTCGCGTACGGCTCGCCGGTCGTGGTCGCGGGCACCGGCTTCGCCGCGGGTGAGTCCGTGGTCGTCACCGTCGGGCGGGCGAAGGCGACGGTCACCGCGACCGCGGCCGGTGCCGTCAGGGCGAGCCTCGGCACGCTCGCCGTCGGCACCTACCCGGTCGCGGCGCGCGGCGCGGTGTCGGCAGTCACCGCGACCGCCACGGCGAAGGTGGTCAAGGCGACGGCAACCGTGTCGCTCAAGGCGTCGTCGGCCGCGACGGGCTACGGCCACAAGGTCAGGCTCACGGCCAAGGTCGCCCCGTCCGGGGCGGCGACCGGCAGGGTCCAGTTCTACGACGGCTCCGCCAAGCTCGGCGGCGCGGTCGCGGTCTCGGGCGGGGTCGCGACGAAGGTCGTGAGCACGCTCGGCGTCGGCACGCACAGGCTGAAGGCGGTGTACCTCGGCTCCTCGTCGTCCACGACCGCGACCAGCGCCACGGCGAAGGTCGTCATCGCACGGGCCAAGGTCACGTCGGTCAGCATCTCGGGCAAGACGTTCACGAAGGGCACCAAGCCCGTAGTGACGGTCCGGGTCGGCAGGCTCGACAACGGCTCGCGCGCCGCGGGAGTGGTCACCGTGACGACCGGCACCACGAAGGACGGCATGGTGAAGGTCGGCACCGCGAGGCTCTCGTCGTCGAAGAGCTCGGTCACGATCACGCTGAGCAAGCGGTACACGAAGTCCGTCAAGGTGAAGGCGACCTTCACCCCGACGCACTCGTCGACGGTGGCGCCGCGTTCCTCCGCGACGACCACGCTGCAGGTCCGCTGACCGACCCGCTGCTGACGCCGTCCCGACCGGGCCCGATCCCGGTCGGGGCGGCGTCGTCGTGCGCACGTCGCGGTGGCCAGGTCAGGATGGCGGCGTGGACGACGAGAGATGCGTGGCGGAGCGGTTCCTCGTGCACGGACGCCTGGTCCGCTCGCCGCGGCGGCGGGCGGACCGCGACGCCGTGCTGGAGCACGTCGCCGCGCAGGTGCTCGCGCCAGGGGAGTGGGCGCTCGAGGGCGACCTGACGGCGCGGATCTCGGACCTGGCCGACGACCCCGTGCGCGTGCGGCGGGACATCGTGGAGGCCGGGCTGATGGGCCGTCGGGCCGACGGGTCCGTCTACTGGCGCGAGCGCGAGACCCGGCACGACGACGAGCCCGGCGCGCGTCCTCGGCCCGCCGAGCCCTGGTTCCCGTGAGGGCCTAGACGGCTCCGGCGACCTCGGCGACCTGGACCTTGCCGTCGGCGAGGGTGTACTCGAGCCCGATGATCGCGCACCGCCCCTCGGCCACGGCCTCCGCGAGCGAGACCGAGTAGCCCTGCAGCATCTTGACCGTGTGCTTGACGTGCTCGTGCCCGAGCGCCGCGGCCTCGATCGTCGAGACGTCCTGCCCCGAGCTGACGAGGCCGACGATGCTCGGGATGACGCGGTCGACGACCGCACGCACGAACCCGGCAGGGACCTGGCCGTCGGTGAGCGCCGCGGTCGCCGCAGCGACGGCGCCGCACGAGTCATGACCCAGCACGACGACGAGCGGCGCGCCGAGCACGGAGACGCCGTACTCGATCGAGCCGATGACCGTGGTGTCGAGCACGTGGCCGGCGGTCCGGACGACGAACAGGTCGCCGAGGCCCTGGTCGAAGATGATCTCGGCGGCCACGCGCGAGTCCGAGCAGCCGAACAGCACGGCGAACGGGTGCTGCTCCGCCGAGAGCTGCGAGCGGCGCTCGATGCTCTGCGAGGGATGCTCCATCTCGCCGCGCACGAAGCGGTCGTTCCCCTCGCGCAGGGCGGTCCAGGCTTCGGCAGGCGTCAGGTCGTGCGGCACGTGGCCATCGTCGCAGGTGGCGGGGTCCGCGCAAGTCCCTGTCCACCGGTCGTTCGGGTGGCAGCGCATCACCCACCGGTGTAGGCCTGTACCCGAAGCGATGACGCCTCGAACCTCTGGAGGGACACGTGCGACGACGCACCCGGGCCCTGGCCCTGGCCGTGGTGGCGGGGCTGGTCGCGCCGCTCGCTGCGTGCAGCAGCGACGACGGTCCACCGACACTGACCTGGTACATCAACCCCGACGACGGCGGGCAGGCGGAGATCGCCAAGCGATGCACCGAGGCGGCGGACGGCGCCTACCGGATCGTGACTTCGATCCTCCCGCGGGACGCGAGCGCCCAGCGCGAGCAGCTGGCCCGCCGGCTGGCCGCCAAGGACTCATCGATCGACATCATGAGCCTCGACCCGCCGTTCATCCCCGAGCTCGCCGAGCCCGGCTTCCTGGCGCCGATCCCGCAGGACGTGGCCGACAAGGTCAGCCAGGACGTGGTGCAGGGCGCGCTGGACGGGGCGACCTGGAAGGGCAAGCTCGTCACGGTCCCGTTCTGGGCCAACACGCAGCTGCTCTGGTACCGCAAGTCGGTCGCGGAGAAGGCCGGCCTGGACCCGTCGAAGACGCCCGTGACCTGGAAGCAGATCATGGACGCGGCCAAGGACCAGGACAAGTTCCTGGCCGTCCAGGGGACGAAGGCCGAGTCGCTCACCGTCTGGATCAACGCCCTGGTGGAGTCGGCGGGTGGGCACATCCTGACGAACCCGGAGGCGCCGGCCGACGACCTGAAGCTGGGCCTGGAGACCGACGCGGGCAAGGCCGCCGCGGAGATCATGGGCACCATCGGCAAGGAGGGCCTGGGAGGTCCCGGCCTGCCGACCGCCGACGAGGGCGCCTCGCTGACCCTGTTCCAGGGGGACAAGGGCTCGTTCATGGTCAACTGGCCGTTCGTCTGGTCGGCGACCAACGCGGCCGTCGAGGACGGCACGCTCGACAAGTCGCTGATCGACGACATCGGGTGGGGCCTGTACCCGCAGGTCACCGAGGGCACGAAGTCACGGCCGCCGTACGGCGGGATCAACCTCGGCATCGGGGCCTTCAGCAAGCACGTGGACGACTCCCTGAAGGCCGCCCAGTGCATCGTGACCCCGGAGAACCAGGCCTACTACTTCGCCACCAACGGCAACCCGCCGTCCAACACGAAGTCGTACGAGGACGCCGACGTCAAGAAGGCCTTCCCGATGGCGGACGTCATCCGTGAGTCCCTCGAGAACGCCGCCCCGCGGCCGCAGACCCCGTACTACAACGAGGTCTCGCTCGGGCTGCAGGAGACGTGGCACCCGCCGGCCTCCGTCAACCCGGCGACGACCCCGAAGAAGTCGACCGACTTCATCACGTCCGTCCTGCGAGGGGAGCAGCTGCTATGACCGCGGAGGTCGCCACGACGCAGACAGTGGACGACGCGGCACGACCGCGGCGGAAGGTCGCCCGCAGCGACCGCGCGAAGTCGGAGGCGCGACTCGGGTGGCTGCTCGCCGGGCCGGCGTTCGTCGTGATGCTGCTCGTCACGCTCTACCCCATCCTGCAGGCCACCTACGACTCGCTGTTCTCGTACCGGCTGACGGCCCCGGACGCCAAGGAGTTCATCGGGCTGCGCAACTACCTCGAGGTCCTCACCGACTCGGTGTTCGTCGAGGCGCTCCTGGTGACGCTGCTGATCATGGTCGTCTCGGTCGTCGTCGAGCTCCTCCTCGGCTTCGCGCTCGCGCTCGTCATGCACCGGGCGATCACCCAGCTCCGCGGCCTGCTCCGGACGGTCATCCTGGTGCCGTACGGCATCATCACGGTCGTCTCGGCGTTCGCGTGGTTCTACGCCTTCGACATCAACTCGGGCTTCATCAACCACTGGTTCGCGTGGCTGCCCTTCATCGACACCGATCTCAACTGGTTCGCCCACCAGGGCACGAGCCTCTTCGTGATCATCGCGTCGGAGATCTGGAAGACCACCCCGTTCATCTCGCTCCTGCTGCTCGCCGGGCTCGCCCAGGTCCCGACCGAGCTGGAGGAGGCGGCGGAGGTCGACGGCGCCACGTGGTGGCAGCGGATGCGCAAGGTCGTCCTGCCGAACATGAAGGCCGCGATCATGGTGGCGGTCCTGTTCCGCGCACTGGACGCGTTCCGCATCTTCGACAACGTGTTCATCATGACCAACGGCGCGAACGGGACGACGGTGCTGTCGTTGCTCGCCTACCGGACCTCGATCGGGCGTCTCGAGATCGGCCTCGGCTCGGCGATCTCGGTGATCTTGTTCCTGTGCGTCCTGCTCATCTGCTTCATCGCGATCAAGCTGTTCAAGGTCAATCTGGCCGGCGCGAGGGGGGAGAGCTGATGCGCGCGATGTCCACCAGGCTCAAGGTCGCCTGGGCTGTCATCACGGTCCTCGTGCTCGTGTACGCCCTGTTCCCCGTGTTCTCGATCATCGCCACGTCGTTCAAGCTGCCGAGCCAGCTGAACCTCGGCACCTTCCTGCCGAAGACGTGGACGTGGAGCAACTACGAGCAGATCCTCACGGGCTCCGCGAAGGACCTGTTCCTGCCGTCGCTGCGCAACTCGATCGGCATCTCGCTGATCGCGACGTTCGTCGCCGTCATCCTGGCGACGCTCGCGGCCTACGCCATCGCCCGTCTCGACTTCCCCGGCAAGCGGCTGATCCTGACGACGGCCCTGGGTGTCTCCATCTTCCCGGTGGTCTCGCTCGTCACCCCGCTGTTCAACCTGTGGCGCAACATCGGCCTCTACGACACGTGGCTCGGCCTGATCATCCCGTACCTGTCGCTGACGCTGCCGATCTCGATCTGGACCCTGGCGGCGTTCTTCCGGCAGATCCCGTGGGAGCTCGAGCAGGCTGCGCAGGTCGACGGCGCGACGGCGTGGCAGGCGTTCCGCAAGGTGATCGTGCCGCTCGCGGCACCCGGGGTCTTCACGACCGCCCTGATCGCGTTCTTCATCGCGTGGAACGACTTCGTGTACGGCATCTCGCTGACGTCGACGTCGGCGGCGCGTCCGGTGCCCGCAGCTCTCGCGTTCTTCACCGGCGCCTCGCAGTTCGAGGAGCCCACCGGTGCGATCTCCGCGGCGGCGGTCGTCGTCACGGTCCCCGTCGTGATCCTCGTCCTGCTCTTCCAGCGCCAGATCGTGTCCGGCCTGACCCAGGGCGCCGTCAAGGGCTGACCCCCTCTTTCCCCAAGGAGACCACCGATGGCTGCCATCACCCTCAAGGACATCGTCAAGGAGTACGGCGACGGGTACCTCGCCGTGAAGGGCGTGAGCCTGGACATCGCCGACGGGGAGTTCGTCATCCTCGTCGGGCCGTCCGGCTGCGGGAAGTCGACACTGCTACGCATGATCGTCGGCCTCGAGGACATCACCGCGGGCGACCTGTCGATCGGCGGCGACCGCGTCAACGACAAGGCCCCGCGCGACCGCCACCTCGCGATGGTGTTCCAGAACTACGCGCTGTACCCGCACCTGACCGTGTTCGAGAACATCGCCTTCCCCCTGCGACTGCAGAAGGGCACGTTCACCGAGGAGCAGATCCGCGAGAAGGTCGAGTTCGCGGCCAAGACCCTCGAGCTGCAGGACCACCTGCAGCGCAAGCCCGCCAACCTCTCCGGCGGGCAGCGGCAGCGCGTCGCGATGGGCCGGGCGATCGTGCGCGAGGCGCAGGCGTTCCTGTTCGACGAGCCGCTGTCGAACCTCGACGCCAAGCTCCGCGGCCAGATGCGGACCGAGATCGCACGCATGCAGCGCCGGCTCGGCACGACCACGGTCTACGTCACGCACGACCAGACCGAGGCCATGACGCTCGGCGACCGCGTCGCCGTCCTGCGCAAGGGCGAGCTCCAGCAGGTCGCCTCGCCGCGCGGGCTCTACGAGCACCCGGTCAACCTGTTCGTCGCCGGGTTCATCGGCTCCCCGCCGATGAACTTCCTGCCGGGCGAGGTCGTCGACGACGTGCTGCGGCTGCCGATGGTCGACGTGCCGCTGACCGACGACCTCAAGAGCAGGCTCGGGGACCGCAAGCTCGTCATCGTGGGACTGCGGCCCGAGCACTTCGAGGACGCCTCGCTGACCGACGACCGCCGCAGCGCCGACGGGGTCACCTTCGAGGCGACCGTCGACGTCACCGAGTGGCTCGGCTCCGACCTGTACGCCTACGTGCCGTTCGACACCAACCCGGAGGTGGCCGGCAAGCTCGAGGAGCTCGACCGTGACCTGGACGGCGAGGGCATGCGCACGCAGCTCGTCGTCGCGCTGGACTCGGAGAGCCGCGTGCGCGACGGCGACGACGCCGAGCTCTGGGTCAACCCGGCCAAGATGATGGTGTTCGACCCGGAGAGCGGGGAGAACCTCACCTACGACGCGGACGCCGTCAAGGAGATCGACCAGCAGAACGAGGCGGACCGCAAGGCTTCTCTCGAGCGGGCGCAGGCCCGGGAGAAGGCGAAGGCGAGCTGACGGCGTCGGTTGCCCGTGCTGCGGCGGGCAGCCGACGCCGTCGGTCGCGCGCGCGTGCTGGTCGGCTCTGCGCTGGTGGTCAGCTTCGCGTCAGCTCTGCGTTGCGGTCAGGCCTCGGGCCCGGCGGGCTCGCGCACAGCCGCGAGCCGCTCGCGCGCGCCGTCCAGCCACTGCTGACAGCGGGCGGCCAGCGCCTCGCCGCGCTCCCACAGGGCGAGCGACCCCTCGAGCGACTCGGACCCGGCCTCGAGGCGAGCCACAACCTGGACCAGCTCGTCGCGCGCCTGCTCGTACGTGAGCTCGGCGACGTCCGCGTTCGGGTCGGCGGCTGGGGTGCTGGGCTGCTTCGGCATCCGCCCATCCAACCAGGCGGCACCGACACGGTCGTCCTGCACCACCCGCCAAGCGGGCGCGCGTCAGCCGACGACGTCGGCCGCGAGCTCGCCGGCGGCGACCCGCACGCGAAGGCGGTCGCCCGCGGCCACGTCCGCGGGGTCGCGCACGACGTGCCCGTCGGCGCGCTGCACCACCGCGTACCCGCGGTCGAGCGTCGCGGCCGGTGACAGGGCGCGCACCTGGGCCGCCAGCCCCACGATCTCGGCGTGCGCGTGCCGCAGCGCGGAGTCGAGGGCGCGGCGGGCGATGTCTCGGTGTGCGTGCAGCCGGTGCTCGAGCTGGTCGACGAGGGTCGTCGGCGTCGCGAGCACCGGACGGCTGCGCCAGTGCTCGAGGGTGTGCTGCTCGCGGTCGAGCCTGCCGAGGATCGCGGAGCGGGAGCGCTGGCGCGCCTGGACCAGGCGGGCGCGCTCCTCGGTCACGTCGGGCACGATCCGCTTGGCGGCGTCGGTCGGGGTCGATGCGCGCAGGTCGGCCACCAGGTCGAGCAGCGGCGAGTCGAGGTGGTGGCCGATCGCGCTGACCAGCGGGGTGCGGCACGCGGCCGCGGCGCGCACGAGCGACTCGTTGCTGAACGGCAGGAGGTCCTCGAACGACCCACCGCCGCGTGCGACGACGATGACCTCGACCCGGGGGTCGGCGTCGAGCTCGGCGATCGCGGCGCTGACCTCGGGGACCGCGCGCGGCCCCTGCACGGTGACGCGGCGGATCTCGAACTGCGCGGCGGCCCACCGACCGCGCGCGTTGGAGACGACGTCGTGCTCGGCGTCGCCCTGCTGGGCCACGACCAGCCCGATCACGCCGGGGAGGAACGGCAGCGGCTTCTTGCGGCGCTCGTCGAACAGCCCCTCTGCGCCCAGGACGCCCTTGAGGTGCTCGATGCGGGCCAGCAGCTCGCCCAGCCCGACGAGGCGCACGTCGTCGGCCGCGAACGTCAGGTCGCCCTTCTTGGCGTGGAAGCGCGGGCGGGCGTGCACGACGATGTGCGACCCGTCGCTGACCTGCTGCGCGATCTTGCCGATCGCTGCGGCGGGGGCGGTCACCGACAGCGACATGTCGAGGTCGGTGTCCCGCAGCGTGAGGAAGTAGAGGGTGTTCCACTTCTTGAAGTTCAGGACCTGGCCCTCGACCCAGACGGGCGGCATCTTGGCGATGTAGTCCGAGATCTTCGGGGCCAGGTGCCGCACGGGCCACGGCCGCTCCGGCGTGGTGTCGCCCGCACGCAGCGGGAGCGGCAGCACGACGGCCTCGGGGCCCGGCTGGTCCACGCGCTCTGTGCTCACGCGGCCAAGCCTGCACCATGGCGCCGACAACCACGTGTGTGCGCCCGGAGGAGGCTTGGGCCAGAGTCGGTGTGACGCTCGCCGCCCCAGGGGTTGAGTCGCGACCGGCGAACTAGACTCGCCGCGTGACCTCTGCCTCGACCGCCGTCCACGACGCCGCGCCCGGCACGACGACCAAGCGGGTGCTGCTCGCGGCTCCTCGTGGCTACTGCGCCGGTGTCGACCGTGCCGTCGTCGCCGTCGAGAAGGCGCTCGAGCACTACGGCGCCCCGGTGTACGTCCGCAAGGAGATCGTCCACAACAAGTTCGTCGTCGAGACGCTCGCCGCCCGCGGTGCCGTGTTCGTCAACGAGACCGACGAGGTGCCCGAGGGGGCCCGCGTCGTGTTCTCCGCCCACGGCGTCTCGCCCGCGGTGCACGCCTCGGCGGCCGCGCGCTCGCTGCAGACGATCGACGCGACCTGCCCGCTGGTGACCAAGGTGCACAAGGAGGCCGTGCGGTTCGCGGCCGAGGACTACGACATCCTGCTCATCGGCCACGAGGGCCACGAGGAGGTCGAGGGCACGCAGGGCGAGGCGCCCGAGCGCATCCAGGTGGTCAACTCCCCGGCCGCCGTCGACGACGTCGTGGTCCGCGACCCCGACCGCCTCGTGTGGATCTCGCAGACCACGCTGTCGGTCGACGAGACGATGGAGACCGTCCGCCGCCTGCGCGAGCGGTTCCCCAACCTGCAGGACCCGCCCTCGGACGACATCTGCTACGCCACGCAGAACCGCCAGGTGGCCGTGAAGAAGATCGCGCCGGCGTGCGACGTGGTCATCACGGTCGGCTCGGCGAACTCGTCGAACTCCGTGCGGCTCGTCGAGGTCGCCCTCGAGGCCGGAGCGCGCTCCTCCTACCGGATCGACACCGCCGCGGAGCTGGACCCCGCGTGGTTCGACGGGGCCGCGACGGTCGGTGTGACGTCGGGTGCCTCCGTGCCGGAGATCCTGGTGCGCGACGTCCTGGAGACCCTGGACCGGCTCGGCTTCGGCACGGTCGAGGAGGTGCGCACCGCGACCGAGGACCTGATGTTCTCGCTTCCGCGTGAGCTGCGCGCGGACCTCAAGGCCGCCGGCACCCCGGTGCCGCGGCTCACCCGCCCCGCGCCCGAGGGGCGTCCCTCGCTGGCGATCGACCCGGCCTGACCCGCCTCAACCGGGCTCGGCCGCCCGGCGGACCTCGTCGGCCAGCGCCTGCTCGCGCGCCCACGCCCGCTCCTCGCGCAGCACGCGCCCGTCGAGCTCGACGATCTGCTCCTGCTCCGACGCCACCAGCTCGGGGGCGCCGAGCGTCGCGAGCCGCGGGTCCGCGGGCGTCGGGCTCGGCAGGTCCCCGTCCACGATGCCGAGCTCGGCGAACCGCCGGGCGCTGACCAGCACCCGCGTCTCGAGCGAGGAGACGGTCTTGTTGTAGGCGTCGGCAGCACCGTCGATCGCCCGACCGAGGCGTGCGAGGTGCCCGCCCATCGTCGCGAGGCGCCCGTGCAGCTCCTTGCCGAGCGTGAGCACCGCCTGCGCGTTGGCCGCGAGCGCGTCCTGCCGCCAGGCGTAGGCGATCGTGCGCAGCAGGGCGAGCAGCGTCACCGGTGTCGCCAGCACGACGTCGCGCTCGAAGGCGTACTCGATGATCGCGGGATCCTGCTCGACCGCGGCGTGCAGGAACGACTCCGCCGGCACGAACATCACGACGAACTCGGGCGCCGGCTCGAACTGGTTCCAGTACTTCTTCGCCGCGAGGTCGTCGATGTGCTTGCGCATGTGCCGTGCGTGGGCGGCGAGCCGCTCGGTGCGCACCGCCTCGTCGCTCGTCGTGCTCGCCTCCAGGAACCCGAGGAACGCGACCTTCGCGTCGACCACGACCTGCTTGCCGCCGGCCAGCCGCACCACCATGTCGGGTCGCAGCAGCCCGTCGTCGGTGCGGACCTGGCTCTGCTCGGTGAAGTCGACGTGCGCGAGCATCCCGGCCGCCTCGACGACCCGGCGCAGCTGCAGCTCGCCCCACTTGCCGCGCACCTGCGAGGAGCGCAGGGCCGTGACGAGCTGGGCGGTCTCTCCACGCAGCTGGTCGGACGCGGTCCGCATCGCGCGGACCTGCTCGCCGAGCGCGCTCTGGCCCTCGACCCGGGCCCGCTCGGCCGTGGTGAGCTCGGTGCGCACCTGCTCGAGCGTGCGTGCGAGCGGCTCGACCATGGCCCGGACCGCCTGCTCGCGCTGCGCGAGCTCGCCGACCTGCGTCTGGTGGTCCGCCGCGAAGCGCTGCGAGGCGAGCGCGAGGAACTGGTCCGTGCTGGTGGCCAGCGCCTCGGCGGCCAGCGAGCGGAACTGGTCGGACATCCGGTCCGCGTCGGCACCGGCCTCGACCTGGCGCTCGCGTGCGGCGCCCAGCAGGGCCTCGGCCCGTGCGGCGTCCACCTGCGCACGGCGCACCCGCGACTCCGCCCGTCGGCTCGCGCCGGACCAGGCCAGCACACCCGCGACCAGCGCCCCGAGCAGCAGCCCGAGCGCGAGACCCATCCCGAATCCGTCCATGGCCGCAGCGTCGCACCCACCCCTGACACGCCCCGGGAGCCGCCGGCTCGTGTCGGCCGCCACACCTATGCTGACGCGATGCCCGACCACCCCGACGTCCCGCCCGCCCCGCCTGCGCCGCCCACGCCGCCCACGCCCGGTCCGGCGCCCGCGCTCGAGGTGCGCGGCCTGTGGCGCCGGTTCGGGCAGAAGATCGCGGTGTCGGGGATCGACCTGGTCGTGCCGGCGGGCTCGTTCTACGGCCTCGTCGGGCCCAACGGCGCCGGCAAGACGACGACGCTGTCGATGGCCACGGGCCTGCTCAAGCCCGACTTCGGGACGGTCCTCGTGCAGGGCCGGGACCTGTGGGCCAACCCGGCCGAGGTCAAGCAGCTGCTCGGCGTGCTCCCGGACGGTGTGCGCCTGTTCGACCGACTCACGGGCGCCCAGCTGATCACCTACGCGGGTCTCCTGCACGGGCTCGACCGCGAGACCGTCGCGGCGCGCACCGCGGACCTGCTGCGGGCGATGGCGCTCGAGGCGGACGCGAAGACGCTCGTCGTCGACTACTCGGCGGGCATGACCAAGAAGGTCGCGCTCGCGTGCGCCCTGGTGCACGCCCCGCGGCTGCTCGTGCTCGACGAGCCGTTCGAGGCCGTCGACCCGGTCTCGGCGGCGAACATCCGCGACATCCTCGCCTCCTACGTCGGCTCGGGTGGCACGGTCATCGTCTCCTCGCACGTCATGGACCTGGTCCAGCGCATGTGCGACCACGTCGCCGTCATCGCCGGTGGGCACGTGCTCGCGGCGGGCACCGTCGACGAGGTCCGCGGCGACGTCAGCCTCGAGGAGCGCTTCGTCGACCTCGTCGGTGGCCGGGTCACGGGGGAGGGGCTCGCGTGGTTGCGCACCTCGTCCGACTGAAGCTGACCCTGCTCGCCAACGGCCTCAAGCGCAGTGCCTGGCAGGTCGTCGGCCTCGTCGTCGGCGTGCTCTACGGGCTGGGCGCGCTGGTCCTGGTCGTCTCCGGGATGATCGCGCTCAGCTTCGCCGACGCCGAGCTGCGCCAGCCGGTCGCGGTGCTCGTCGGCTCGGTCATGGTGCTCGCGTGGTGGGTGGTCCCGCTCATCTCGTTCGGGGTCGACTCGACGCTCGACCCGGCGCGGTTCGTGACCTTCGCCGTGCCGCGCCGGTCCCTGCTCGTCGGCCTGGCGCTCGCGGGCGTCGTCGGCGTCCCGGGCGTGATCACCGCGATCTCGTCGCTGTCGATCGGCACGGTGTGGTGGCGCGACCCGCTCGCGCTCGTTGCCGGGCTGGTCGGGGCCGTGATCGGGCTCGCCCTGGCGATCGTCGGGTCGCGGGCGACGACGACCGCCGCGCTCCCGCTCGTCGGCCGACGGCGCGTGCGTGAGGCGATGGCCGGACTGGCGATCGTCCCGCTGCTGCTCGTGGGACCGCTGATCGGGCGGTTCTCGTCCGGTGTCTCCGTGGGCGTCGAGGACTTCGAAGGGCTGGCCGACGTCCTGGCCTGGACGCCGTTCGGTGCGCCCTGGGCGATCCCGGCCGACGTCGCCGGGCGCGACTGGGGGCTGGCCGCCGGGCACGCCGGCGTCGCGCTCGCCGTGCTCGCTCTCGCGGCGTGGGTGTGGGCGAAGGCGCTCGCGTACGGCCTGGTCAACCCGCCGCACAACGAGGCCTCGGCCAAGCGCCGCGGGTTGGGCTGGTTCGACCGGCTGCCCGCCACGCCCGTCGGCGCCGTCACCGCGCGGTGCCTGACCTACTGGGCGCGCGACCCGCGCTATGCGCTCGCGGCGGCCATCGTGCCGGTCGTCCCGCTCATCCTCTGGGTGCTCGACCGCGACGGCGGCGCCTTGCTGCTCGCCGGCCCGATCGCGGCGTTCCTGCTCGGGTGGGGCATCTCGGCCGACGTCGCCTACGACGGCTCGGCCTTCTGGACGCACGTCGCCTCGCCCGTGTCCGGGCGCGCCGACCGGTGGGGGCGTGTGCTGGCGGCCGGCTCGATCGGCCTCCCCGTCGTCCTGCTGTTCGCCGTCGGCTCGGCCGTGGTCACCGGCCAGCCGGGTGCGATCCCCGCGCTCGTCGGGCTCAGCCTCGGCGTGCTCCTGACCGGCCTGGGCGTGGCGAGCGTGGTGTCGGCCTACGTCGTCTACCCCGTCCAGCAGCCCGGCGAGAGCCCGTTCCAGACGAGGCAGGGCGCCTCGACGGCGGCGCTGACCTCACAGCTCGTCGGCTGGCTCGCGCTGCTCGTGGTGAGCGCGCCGGAGATCGTGCTGGCGATCCTCGCGGTCCGGGGCGAGTCGCTCGCCCTGGCGCTGGCGACGCTCGTCGTCGGGCTGGGCCTCGGCGTCACGGTGCTGCTCCGGGGCATCCGCTACGGCGGGCGAGCGCTCGAGCGCAACGGCCCGGTGCTGCTGCAGCGCATCCTCGCGTTCTCCTGATCGGCCGACCCCCGTAGACTCAACGCCCGTGGCTCTCTCCATCGGCATCGTCGGCCTGCCCAACGTCGGCAAGTCCACCCTCTTCAACGCCCTGACCCGTGCGCAGGTGCTCGCGGCGAACTACCCGTTCGCGACGATCGAGCCCAACGTCGGCGTCGTCCCGCTGCCCGACCCGCGCCTGCAGGTGCTCGCCGACCTGTTCGGCTCCGAGCGGATCCTGCCCGCCACCGTGTCCTTCGTCGACATCGCCGGCATCGTCAAGGGCGCGAGCGAGGGCGAGGGCCTGGGGAACAAGTTCCTCGCCAACATCCGTGAGGCCGACGCGATCTGCCAGGTCACGCGCGCGTTCGCCGACCCGGACGTCGTGCACGTCTCGGGTGCGGTCAACCCCAAGGACGACATCGAGATCATCGCCACCGAGCTGATCCTCGCCGACCTGCAGACCCTGGAGAAGGCGGTGCCGCGCCTCGAGAAGGAGGTCCGCGGCAAGAAGGCCGACGCCGGGCTGCTCGCCGCCGCGCAGGAGGCGGTCGCGGTCCTCGAGACCGGTCAGACGCTGTTCGCGGGCGGCAAGAAGATCGACCCCGAGTACCTCGACCAGCTCCAGCTGATGACGAGCAAGCCGTTCATCTACGTCTTCAACACCGACGACGCGGGCCTGGCCGACACCGCGATGCAGGACGAGCTGCGCGCCCTGGTGGCACCCGCCGACGCGATCTTCCTCGACGCCAAGTTCGAGTCCGAGCTCGTCGAGCTCGAGCCCGACGAGG
The DNA here is from genome assembly GCF_003755175.1 of Cellulomonas sp. PhB150. Classification (GTDB taxonomy): domain Bacteria; phylum Actinomycetota; class Actinomycetes; order Actinomycetales; family Cellulomonadaceae; genus Cellulomonas. The sequence goes on from NZ_RKHX01000005.1 coordinate 160,364, forward strand.
CGCGCGAGATGCTCGCCGACAACGGCCAGGACGAGGCCGGGCTGGACCAGCTCGCCCGCGTCGGCTTCCACACGCTCGGCCTGCAGTCCTACCTGACGGCCGGCCCGAAGGAGGCCCGCGCCTGGACGATCCACCAGGGCTGGACCGCTCCGCAGGCCGCCGGCGTCATCCACACGGACTTCCAGAAGGGCTTCATCAAGGCCGAGGTGATCTCGTTCGACGACCTCGTCGCCGCCGGGTCCGTCGCCGCGGCGCGCGCGGCCGGCAAGGCCCGGATCGAGGGCAAGGACTACGTGATGGCCGACGGCGACGTGGTCGAGTTCCGCTTCAACGTGTGATGACGGCCGACGCACCTCGGCGCCTCGGCTCGCCCGCCGGTCTGATCGGCGTGGTCGTGCTCGTCGCGGGACTGAGCGGGCTCGCTGCTTGCGCCGCTCCCGCGTCCGACGACGCGGCGGACGCCGAGCCGGACAACTGGGTGGTCGTGACCTTCGGCGACACCGAGCACGAGTTCGACACGGGCGCGATGGACAGCCTGCTCTCGACCGAGGTGCGTGCGGACGACGCGCTGCAGGCTGCCGGTGCCGGATGGATCGACGGCAACGAGGTCGGAGATCACCAGTACGACCTCTACTTCGCCGGTTCCGACCGCGAGGAGATGTGGGCCCTGCTCGAGCCGGTCTTCGCGGCCGCTCCGATCAGGTGGTCGCGGGTCGAGCTGCGGGACGGCCTGGACGACCCGGCCGCGATCGTCGTCACGCCGTGACGGGGCAGACCTCCGGAGGCAGCGAGAGCCCGACGTCATGGAGCGCGACCCCCGACCGTCCCGTCCCCGACGACGTGGCTCGGCTGCTCGCCAGCGTTCCTGAGTGGTTCGGTCAGCCCGAGGCGAACGCGGAGTATGTCGAGGCGGCCCGGGTCAAGGAGACGTGGACGGTGCGCGACGCCCACGACAGGGTGGTCGGCATCACCTTGGTGGATCGGCACTTCCCGCACGTCGCCGAGATCTACCTGACCGTCGTCGACCGCGCGGCTCACGGCACGGGTGTCGGGTCCGCGATGATGCGGGCGATCGAGGACGACGCCGTAGCACGCGGGGTTCGCCTGCTCGAGGTCAAGACGCTCGGCGCCTCGCACCCGGACGCGGGCTACGCGCGCTCGCGACACTTCTACGAGACGTGTGGCTTCCTCCCGCTCGAGGAGACAGATCTCTGGGGCGAGGGAACACCGTGCCTGTTCATGGTCAAGCCACTGGGGCCGACCCGATGACCGTCGTCATCGCGCTGGCGGGCGTCGTCGCACTCGCGGCGCTCACGCTCGGCGGGATGAACCTCTTCCAGGCGGTCACCGGCAAGCGCCTCAGCAAGAAGCCCAGCACGCGATCGGACGCCGTGATGCGGCGCCAGTCCGCGATCGCCGGAGCGGTCCTGGTCGTGCTCGGCGTTCTCCTCGCTGTGCTGCTGGCGATGATCCTGGCGATCCAGTAGCGAGTGAGCCGGTCCCGGTCGTCGCCGACCGGGACCGGCGCACGCACGGTCAGTGCGTGATCGACCGGCGGCCGCCGACGCGGACCCAGATCAGCAGCACGATGATCGCGCCGATGAGCGACCCGATCAGCCCTGCGGGCTGCAGGAAGCCGTCGTCGGCGTCCTTGTGGAACAGCAGGTAGCCGAGGAAGCCGCCGACGAACGACCCGACGATCCCGATGAGGATCGTCATCGGGATCGACAGGTCCTGCTTCCCGGGGACGATGAGGCGCGCGAGCAGCCCGGCGATGAGCCCGACGATGATGATGGTGACGATGAGTCCCAGCATGGTGGTGCCTCTCTCTTGGAGTGGGTGATGCGTCGACCTCACCACCCCTAGGGCTGTCGCGGTACACCCCTAGGGAGGTCTACCGTCGCGGTGTGCCCACTCCCGAGCGACCCATCACCGTCGCCTTGGTCGACGACTACGACGTCGTCGTGCTGGGCGTGGCCAAGATCCTCGACCAGTACCGCGACCGCGTCGTCGTGGCGGAGATCGACACGAACAAGCCGGTCGAGGACGCGGTCGACATCGTGCTGTACGACGCGTTCGCGCAGCCGGAGTCCGACAAGGCCGAGATCGGCGTCCTGGTCCGCAACCCGCGCGCGCGTCGCGTGGTCGTCTTCACCTGGAACTTCCATCCCGACCTCGTCGCGCAGGCCCGGGAGCAGGGCGTGCGGGGGTACCTGTCGAAGGCGCTGCCGGCGCGCGAGCTCGTCGCCGCGCTCGAGGCGGTGCACGCCGGCGAGGTCGTGATCAGCGAGGTGCCCGGCCGCGCGAGACCTGCCAGCGGGCTGGACTGGCCAGGCCGGGGCGAGGGTCTGACCGACCGTGAGGCGGAGATCCTCGCGCTCATCACGCAGGGCCTGAGCAACGCGGACGTCGCCGGGCACACCTACCTGAGCCCGAACACCGTGAAGTCCTACATCCGCTCCGCCTACGCCAAGATCGGTGTCGAGAGCCGGACGCAAGCGGTGCTGTGGGGCGTCAAGCACGGCTTCGAGCCGGACAACCACCGCATCGACCACTGGCGCGGGGGGCCCTGAGAGCCTGTCGCGGCGCGCGGATGCCTGCCAGCATGGCGTGATGTCCTCGGACCTGTTCGAGCCGGTCGGGCACGGCGCCGACGCGGTGGCCGACCGCCTCATGGCGGCGACGCTCGGCGCCCAGGAGCTGTTCGCGGTCTACGTCGGCGAGCGGCTCGGCTGGTACGCGGCGCTCGCGGCCCGCGGGCCGACGACGTCGGCCGAGCTGGCGTCGAGCACGGGCACCGACGAGCGCTACGCCCGCGAGTGGCTCGAGCACCAGGCGGTGTCCGGGTACGTGACGGTGGACGGCGAGCACCGGTTCGTGCTCACCGACGGTGCCCGCGAGGTGCTCACCGACGCTGACTCGCCCCTGTACCTCGCGCCGCTCGGCCGCCTGCAGGCAGCGAGCGGACGGGTGGTCGACGACCTCGTCGAGGCCTACCGCGCCGGAGGGGGAGTCTCCTGGCAGCAGATGGGCGACGACGCCCGCACGTCCCAGGGTGCACTCAACCGCCCCTTCTTCCTCGGCGCACTGGTCGACGACGTCCTGCCGTCGATCCCAGTCCTCCACGAGTTGCTGCAGCGCGGAGCCAAGGTCGCGGACCTGGGATGCGGCGAGGGCTGGTCCTCGATCGCGGTCGCTCGTGCGTACCCCAGAGCCACGGTCGTCGGCATCGACATCGACGCGCCGTCCATCGAGACGGCCCAGCGCAACGCGGTGCGCATCGGGGTCGAGGTCGCCTTCGAGCTCGCGGACGCCTCGTCAGCCCGGCACGACGAGTTCGACGTCGTGATGTTCTTCGAGTGCGTGCACGACATGGCGGACCCGGTCGCCGTCCTCGCCGCCGCGCGGGCCATGGTGCGCGACGACGGGTACGTCCTGGTGGCCGACGAGCGCACGGAGGAGGTCTTCACCGCGCCGGCGGGGCCTGTCGAGCGGCTGCTCTACGGCTGGTCGCTCACGGTGTGCCTGCCCGACGGCCGCTCGGCGAGCCCCAGCGTCGCGACGGGGACCGTGATGCGGCCCGCCGTCCTGGACGGGTACGCCCGGGCAGCGGGGTTCGCCGGCATCGAGATCCTGCCGATCGAGCACGACATGCTCCGCTTCTACCGGCTGCTGACGGCCTGAGAGCCGGCACCGCCAGATCCTGCGGTCGCCGGCGGAAAACGCTGGGACCTCGAGCCGCGGGACGCCTAGCGTCACGCCCATGGCCGACGCGATCTTCGAAGACCCCCGCCTCGCCGTCCTCTACGACCCCTTCGACCCCGACCGCAGCGACCTCGACCCGTACGTCGCGATGGCCGACGAATTCGGCGCGCGGAGCGTCGTCGACCTCGGGTGCGGCACCGGCACCCTCGCGTGCCTCCTCGCCGCCCGGGGCAAGGACGTGACCGGTGTCGACCCGGCGCTGGCCTCGCTCGACGTCGCGCGCACGAAGCCGGGCGCGGACCGGGTGCGCTGGATCCACGGCGACGCGACCACGCTCCCGCCGATGCAGGTCGACCTCGTGGTCATGACGGCCAACGTCGCGCAGGTGTTCGTCACGGACGAGGCGTGGGCTGCAACGCTCGTCGGCATCCGTGCGGCGCTCCGGCCGGGCGGCCGGCTGGTCTTCGAGTCGCGCGTGCCCGAGCGCAGGGCGTGGGAGCGGTGGACCCGGGAGCACACCTACGCCCGCGAGGACGTGGCGGGCGTAGGCGTCGTCGAGACGTGGTGCGATCTCGGCGAGGTCGTCGGGCCGGTGGTGAGCTTCCGCTGGACGAACGTGCTGCCGGACGGCGACGTGATCCTGTCCGACTCGACGCTGCGGTTCCGTGGTCGCGAGGAGACAGAGGCGAGCCTCGTGGCGCACGGGTTCGCGGTCGACGAGGTCCGGGACGCTCCCGACCGTCCCGGTGCCGAGCACGTCTACGTCGCCAGCGCACCGGCACGAGCCATTCCCAGAATGGGCTGTTAGCGCTAACATCGGGCACGCCGGGCCGGCCGCCGTCACTGTCGACGACGACCGGAGCGCGGCGCACGCCCGATCTCCCACGACGACGACGTCCTGGACCGGCTGCCACCGGCACTCGAGGCCCTCGTCGTGGGTGTCACGCCACCGCACCCGGGAGACGTCATGACCTCGCACACCCGCCGCACCCTGCGGCGCCTCGTCGCGATCACCGCGGCCGTCCCGCTCGCCGTCGCCGGGCTGCTGAGCCCCGCAGGTGCGGCGACGAGCGCGCTGGGCGACCCCGTGCTCGACCTGTCGTTCGAGGGCTCGCTCGCCGATGCGAGCCCCCTGACGCACGAGGTCCAGGCGAGGGGCGCGGGGACCTACGAGTTCGTCGACGGCGTCACGGCGGGCAGCCAGGCGCTGCGGCTCCAGGGCTCGACGTACCTCGACCTCGGCGCGAGCACGGCGCTGCAGCCGCAGGACCTCACGCTCTCGTTCTGGATCAAGCCCACCTCGTGGTCCGGCGAGCAGGTGATCACCTGGAACAAGGCGGCCTGGAACTCCGACGGCTGGTACGTCGCGTCGGAGTCGGACACCTCGCCGCTCGTCCTGTCGATCGGCCCGGCCACCGGCCAGCCGTACATGGTCGCGGCGACCTCGACGAGCCGCGCGCAGCTCATGCCGGTCGGCGAGTGGACCAACATCACGCTCACCTACGACCACGTCAGCAAGGACGTGAAGTTCTACCGCAACGGCCTCGCGATCGGGACGACCGTGCGCTACCCGGTGGGCGGTGCCGCCACGGGCGTGCTCGGCTCCTCGCCGACGCTGCCCAAGACGATCGGCTTCAACGGTCCGCTCTACAACGGCTCGTACCTGGCAGCCGCGATCGACCAGTACGAGGTGTACGACGACGTCGCCAACCTCGCCGACGTCACGAGCCTGTACGAGCAGGGTGGTCGCACGATCGACCGCCAGGCGATCGCCCAGGCCGACGCCGACGCGCTGTCCGTCCCCGCGACCGTCAGCATCGGCGTCGTGCTGCCGACCACCGGCTCGCAGGGGTCCGACGTGCTGTGGGAGTCCTCCGACCCCGACGTGCTGAGCACCGCCGGTGTGGTGCACCCGCCGGCCGAGGGTGAGCCCGACGCGCGCGTCACGCTGACCGCACGGGTCCGTTACCTCGACGGCACGCCCGTCACGCGCGAGTTCGCCGTGACCGTTCCTGCCTCGACCTCGACGAACCTCCTGCAGGACTCCGGCCTCGAGTCCGTGCAGCTCTCCGACGACTACCTGCAGAACGCGTCGGCGAAGGAGCAGGCGTACCTGCTGAGCCTGAGCTCGGAGAAGTTCCTCTACGAGTTCTACAAGGTCGCGGGTCTCCCGCCGACGACGACCTCCGGGTACGGCGGCTGGGAGCGCAGCGACACCACGAACTTCCGCGGCCACGCGTTCGGCCACTACATGTCCGCGCTGTCCCAGGCGTACAGCGGTGCGGCCGACGAGACCACCAAGGCGGCCCTGCTCGCGCAGATCGAGGACGCGGTCGAAGGCCTGACGACCGTGCAGGACGCGTACGCCACGTCCCACCCGGCCAGCGCCGGCTACGTCTCGGCGTTCCGCGAGAGCATCCTCGACAAGGTCCAGGGCACGGGTTCGTCGGACGAGAACGTCCTGGTGCCCTGGTACATCCTGCACAAGATCCTCGCGGGGCTGCTCGACATCCACCAGTACGTCGGGGGCGAGACCGGCGCCAAGGCGCTCGACGTGGCGAAGCAGTTCGGCGAGTACGTCTACCAGCGCGTCTCCGCCCTGCCGAACAAGGCCACGCTGCTCAGCACCGAGTACGGCGGCATGAACGACGCGCTGTACAACCTGTACGACGTCACGGACGACGTGCACTTCAAGACGGCGGCGGAGGCGTTCGACGAGACGACGCTGTTCCGCCAGCTCGCGGCCGGCACCGACGTGCTGTCCGGCAAGCACGCCAACACCACGATCCCCAAGCTCATCGGGGCGCTCAAGCGGTACATGGTGCTGACCAAGAGCCCCGAGCGGATGGCTGCGCTGACGCCGCAGGAGGTCGCCGACCTGCCGATGTACCGGCAGGCGGCTGAGAACTTCTGGACGATCGTCGTCGACCACCACACCTACGTCACCGGGGCGAACAGCCAGGCCGAGCACTTCCACGACCCCGACTCGCTGTACGAGTTCGCCGCCGAGCAGGGCGACACGGGCGACGCGCAGACCGCTGAGACGTGCAACGAGTACAACATGCTCAAGCTCTCCCGCGAGCTGTTCAAGCTCACCAAGGACGTCAAGTACGCGAACTACTACGAGAACACGTTCATCAACACCGTCCTGGGCTCGCAGGACCCGGACACGGGCATGACGACGTACTTCCAGCCGATGGGTTCGGGCTTCGAGCGCGTCTATTCGCTGCCTTTCACCGAGTTCTGGTGCTGCACCGGCTCCGGCATGGAGAACTTCTCCAAGCTCGGCGACTCGATGTACTTCACCGACCGGAGCAACGTGTACGTGACGATGTTCTTCAGCTCGTCGTTCGAGTACGCGGACCGCAACCTTCGCCTGACCCAGGTGGCCCACATGCCCAACGACGACACGGTGCGGTTCACCGTGGCGGCGATCGACGGGGCAGCGGTCGCTGACGGCACGACCGTGCGGCTCCGCGTGCCCGACTGGGTCGCGGCCGACCCCACGGTCACCGTGAACGGCGACGTCGTCGAGCCGGCGGTCTCCGGGGGCTTCGTCGTCCTGCCGGACGTCGTCGCGGGCGACGAGATCTCCTACCGCCTGCCGATGAAGGTCCGCGTCACGGCGACGCCGGACAACGCGTCGTACATCGCCTTCTCCTACGGTGCCTACGTCCTGAGCACCGGCCTGGGCACGAAGAACCTCGGCGCGACGACGTCCGTCGGCGTCGCGGTCCGCGTCTCGCAGCGCGACGACACGGCCCAGGACGTCATCACCGTCCCGGACACCCAGGCGTGGCTGGACGGGCTCGCCGACAACGCCGTGCGGATCGAGGACAGCGCCGACGGCCAGGTCCAGGTGGTCCTGCGGCACACGCTCGGCGCCGAGGACATGGTGTTCACGCCGCACTACGCCCGCCACGGCGAGCGCTACGGGCTCTACCTCAACATCGAGGGTCCGGACTCGGCGGAGGCTCAGGCCCGCATCAAGCGGGCCAAGGAGTCGCTGCGGGACGCGGAGATGAGCATCGACTCGATCACCAACTTCGACGCCAACAACTTCGAGGCGGACAAGGGTCTCAAGAGCGGCGGCACCTCGTCCGTGGGCACCTGGAACGGCCGGCAGTACCGCGACGCGCAGAAGGACGGCTGGTTCAGCTACGACCTGGCGATCGACCCGGGCGCGGCGAACAACTTCGTGCGCGTCATGTACTACTCGGGCGACCTCGGCCGGAAGTTCGACCTCTACGTGAACGACGAGAAGCTCGACACCATCGAGATCAACAACACGGCCGGGACGAACGTCTTCTACCTCGACACGAACAAGCTGCCCGCGAAGCATCTGACGATCGACGGCAGCACGCGGTGGAAGAAGGACGTGCACGGCGAGCTGGTGCTCGACGCGCAGGGTCAGAAGATCCCCGTGGTCACCGTCCGCTTCCAGTCGACGGGCGGGCTCGTCGGCGGCGTCTACGGGGTCTACCTGACGCGGTCCACCGAGTACGACGACGTCGCCGCGCTGTCCGGGCTCTCGTTCGACGCGGGCACGCTCGAGCCGGCCTTCTCGCCCGCCGTCGCGTCGTACACGCTGACGGTGCCGACGACGACGGACGCCGTCGCGCTGACGGCCACGCCGCACACCGGCTCCGGCCTGGTCTACGTGGACGGCGTGCTCGTCGACGACACCCGGCCGCGGTCGGTGCCGCTGACCGGTGACAGCACGACGATCGCGCTGCGAAGCTGGGCCCAGGACCACTCGACGTCCAAGCCGTACACGGTCACCGTGGTCCGGGCGGACCCGCCGGTGCTGAGCGCGGACGCGGCGCTGCGGTCGATCAGCGTGGACGGGAAGCCGCTGGCCGGGTTCTCGCCGGTCACGCACGCCTACACGGTGAGCACGGCGTCCGGCTCGGCGACGATCTCAGCGGTGGCGAACCACTCGGCGGCCCAGGTGGCGGTCTCTGCTCGCAGCACGGCGGGCGCGTACACGATCACCGTGACGGCCGAGGACGGCACGACCGCGACCTACGTCGTCACGGTCACCAAGGCCGTCGTCCCGCCGGTCTCCTCGTCGACCTCCGTGGCCGTGAGGTCGTCGGTCGCCTACGGCGGCTCGCACGTCGCGACCGTGAAGGTCGCCGCAGCGAAGCCCGCGACCGGGGCCGTCGTGGTGACCGTCCGGCGCGGGTCGGCCGTGGTGCAGACGGTCAGGGCGACGCTCGCGGGATCGTCGGCGAAGGTGACGATCAAGCGCCTGCCCGTCGGCACCTACACGGTGCAGGCCGTCTACGGCGGCAGCACGGCGGTCAGGGCGTCGTCGTCGGCCAAGGTGACGACGAAGGTCGTCAAGGTCGCCGCGACGGCGAGGGCGACGCTGTCGAGGCCCTCGGTCACGGCGAAGTCGTCGTCGGCCAAGGGGAAGACGGTCGTGACCGTGTCGGTGACGACTGCGACCAAGGTGACGCCCACGGGGAAGGTCCGCGTCCGGGTGTACGCGGGCTCCAAGGTCGTCCGCACCGTCACCGTCTCGCTGAGCAAGGGAGTCGCGAGGGCGACCGTGTCGAAGCTCCCGAAGAAGGGGACGTACTCGGTGCGGGCGACCTACCTCGGCTCGTCGGACGTCCGCTCCGACGCGGCTCCCTCGCGCACGCTGCGGGCCGTCTGAGGTCCAGGCGGGGCTGTCGACGCAGCCCCGCCCGCGCCTCTACCCATAGATGCGGGCCCGGTGCGCCGCGAACTGGCGGCGCCCGGTGACCAGCCACAGCAGCCGCGCCGGGGCGGGCACATTGGCGCGCAGCCAGCCCGAGCGCTCGTCGGCCGGGACGACCTCGAGGATCCAGCCGAGCTGCAGGAGCAGGCGCTCGCGCGGGATCGAGGCCATGCCGCGCGCGTGCAGCGCACCCCACTCCTTCTGGCTCATCACGGTGGCGGCCGTCGGCAGGATCGCGGACTCCTCCTGACCGAGGTGGGCCAGGAGCGTGTCCCGGACCGCCTCGAGGGTGAGCGCGACCGGCTCCCCGTCGCTCGACCGCGCCGACGCGGACCACGTCGGGAGGACCTCGCCCAGCGCCTCGAGCTGCGCCGCCGTCTGGGCGTGCTGGGCGCGCATGAGGCCGACGTGCAGGGCGCACGCGGGAGCGCGCTGCTCGAGCACGTCCCACAGCAGCTCGTCCTCGCCGGTGTGGTGGTGGTGCAGCGCGTCGGCCACCTCCTGGACGTGGTCCCCGACCGCACGGGCGCGGGCCGTGTCGCCGTCCGCGACGCCCCGGACCAGGGCGGGGCCGTCCGTGAACGCGCGCCGGAACAGCGCGTGGATCGTGAGCATGTCCGAGGTGTCGCAGCCGGGCTTCTCGTCCAGGGCAGTCATGGAATCTTCCTTCGTCACCAGTTAAAGACTAACAGTGGTGACGACTATCCTGGTCCTCGTGCCCGCCGTCAAGGACCCCCTGCTCGCCTGGATCAGCCTCGGCGACGAGCCCGGGGTCGCCCCCGAGTCGATCGAACGCGTCCGCGCGCTGCTCAACACGGACGACCGGTTCCACGGCGTCGAGCACCTCGGGGCCGACGTCCCGCGCGAGGTCGTGGGCGTGCGGGACGCGCTGCGGCGCTACCTGGTCGACGACGACCGGGCAGTGCTCGACGCGCTCGCGGCGGCGCACCCGCTGGTCGTGGCGTTCGGCGCACCGCCGCGGCTCGTCCCCGTGGACCCCGCCGACACCGTGGCCGGACTGGTCGCGGAGGTGTTCGAGGCCCAGCGCGACGGCATGTGGCAGCGGCTCAAGGCGTGCGCGAACCCCGACTGCCAGTGGGTGTACTACGACGCGTCCCGGAACCGGTCCGGTCGGTGGTGCTCGATGGGGGAGTGCGGCGACGTCATGAAGGCGCGGGCCTACCGGGAGCGCGGTCGACGCGCGTAGGTCCCGTCAGGCGGCGGGCGCCAGGACGAAGACGCGCAGCTCACGGCCGGCGCGCGCCGCGTAGTCGTCGTAGCCCGGCCAGACCGCGCGGAGCGCGGGCATCAGCCGCGCGCGCTCGTCGTCGTCCGCCAGGTGCGCGACGACGTCCGTCGTCTCGCCGTGGACCGTGACCTTCGCGTGCGGCGAGGTCAGCAGGTTGAGCGACCACGCGGGGTGGTGCTCCTGACCCCAGTTCGAGCCGATGACGATCCAGTCGGCGCCGTCTCGGGCGAAGAGCAGCATCGCCTCACGGGGCTCCCCGGACCTGCGGCCGGTCGTGGTCAGGATCAGCTGGGGGAGCACGGCCCTGCCGAGGACGCTCCAGCGTCCGCGGGTCCGCTTCTGCAGCCTGCGGTCGAGTCCTGAGACGGAGCGACCAAGGCGCGCGAACCATCGCGTGCGGCCCAGGCGGCGGATCGAGGCGGTGAAGTCCATCCGACGATTGTGCAGGCCAGCGGCGTGTGACGGGCGCCACAGCACCCCGGAGCCATAGCACACACGCCCTCCGGGGCGCCCCGGCATTGCCCGATCCGCGGACGTCCGGTCTCATGTCCGGGGTGTTTCCTGCGCGTTTCCGCAGGTCGTCGTCTCACCATGCGGAACATACTGGCCAGTATCAATCAGGTAACGATCGGGCTTCGGGAGGGGCGGTGCCCGATATGTCCGATCCACGTTGACTAGCGTCCTCCCCAACGTCGGCGGAAACTCGAGGCGTCAGGGCTCTGCCTGCCACGGGCACGCAGGGGATCGGGCGCCGATCGAGGTCGCCACCTTCTTCAGGAGGAACATTGAGGATCACACGCAAGGCCGCGCTCGCCGCGGTCGCCGCAGTCAGCGCAGTGTCGCTCGTCGCGGCCTGCTCGAGCTCGGACGACCCGACGGACAACACGTCCAAGTCGGGCGACGACGCAGGCATCAACCAGGACACGTCCGTCAACATCGCGTGGAACCAGCCGTTCTACTCGGCCAACGGCACGAGCATCACGGGCAACGCGACGGCGAACAACGTCATCCTGTACATGCTCAACTCCGGCTTCAACTACTACGACGCCGACCTGAAGCTGCTTCAGGACAAGTCGTTCGGTAGCTACGAGAAGGTCTCCGACGACCCGCTGAAGATCAAGTACACGTTCGCCGACACGGCGTCGTGGTCGGACGGCACGCCGGCCGGTCCCGAGGACCTGCTCCTCGAGTGGGCTGCCCAGAGCGGCAAGTTCAACAACGTCGAGGCGAAGACCGACCCCGACACCGGTGAGATCACGAACCAGGACGAGCTCGATGCGGGTGTCTACTTCGACGCCGCGTCGCCCGCCGTCGCCCTGATCAAGGACACCCCCGTCATCGAGGGCAAGTCGATCACCTTCACGTACAGCAAGCCGTTCGCCGACTGGGAGACCGCCATCGGCGTGAACCTGCCGGCCCACGTCGTCGCGCAGCGCGCGCTCGGCGAGACGGACGCCGCTGCCGCGACGACGAAGCTCATCGACGCGATCACGAACAACACGACGGCCGACCTGTCGAAGATCGCCAAGGTCTGGTCGACGGACTTCAACTTCGCGCAGATGCCCGCCGCCGCGGACAAGAACCTGCTCGTCACCAGCGGTGCGTACACCATCACGGACTTCGTGAAGGACCAGTACATCACCCTGACCGCCAACCCTGACTACAAGGGCGACCACAAGGCCGTCTTCAACAAGGTGACGGTCCGCTACAACGGCGACCCGATGGGCCAGGTCCAGGCGCTGCAGAACGGTGAGGTCGACCTCATCAACCCGCAGGCCACGGCCGACGTCCTGACCGCCGTCAAGGCGATCGACGGCATGAAGGTCGAGTCGGGCCCCGAGGGCACCTACGAGCACGTCGACCTGCAGTTCACCAACGGTGGACCGTTCGACCCCAAGACGTACGGCGGCGACGCCGAGAAGGCGCACAAGGTCCGCGAGGCCTTCCTCAAGACCATCCCGCGCCAGGAGATCGTCGACAAGCTGGTCAAGCCGCTCGACTCGTCGGCCGCCATCCGTAACTCCTACACGGTGGTTCCCGGCTCGCCGAACTACGACGCGATCACGGCCGCCAACGGCCAGGGTGCGGCGTTCGACACGGTCGACATCGACGGCGCCAAGACGCTGCTCAAGGACGCCGGCGCGACCAAGCCCAAGGTCCGCCTGCTCTTCGACCCGGAGAACACGCGCCGCCAGAACGAGTACCAGCTCATCAAGGCCTCGGCCGAGCAGGCCGGCTTCTCGGTCGAGCCCTACAAGGTCCAGACCGACTGGGGCACGGACCTCTCGAACGCGACGAAGTTCTACGACGCCGCGCTCTTCGGCTGGCAGTCGACGTCCACCGCTGTGACGGAGTCGGACGCCAACTACCGCACCAAGGCCGCGAACAACTTCTACGGCTACTCGAACAAGACCGTTGACGGCCTGTTCGACCAGCTCCAGACCGAGACCGACGTGGCCAAGCAGGGCGAGATCCTGGGCAAGGTCGAGTCCGAGCTCGTCAAGGACGCGTTCGGTGTCACGCTCTTCCAGTTCCCCGGCGTCACCGCCTGGAACCCGGCCAAGATCGGCAACGTCTCGAAGCTCACGATCGCTCCGACGATCTTCTACGGCTTCTGGGAGTGGACCGCCGGCGAGGCTGCAGCCAACTGATCCCCGGATGGCCGCCCGCCCCACAGGACCGGGCGGCCACCCACCGGTCAGCAGCACCCCAGGGCGTCGGGGAGAATTACTCCCCGACGCCCTCGGGCGTGCCCGGCCGGTCTCTCACAACGGCCCGGGGTCGCGAGAGGGATACGATCCCTGACGACCACGGTGCTTCCACTAGCGAGGTAACCCACCTGTGCTGAACTTCCTCACGCGCCGCCTTGTGGCGGGGCTCCTGACGCTCTTCGTGTCGCTGTTCCTGATGTACGTGCTGGTCGACATCGCGATCGACCCGCTGGCGGACCTGCGCGAGAGCACGGCCCCCAACAAGCAACAGCTCATCGCGGCACGCATCGAGCTCCTCGACCTGAACACGAACGTCGTGGTCCGGTTCCTCCAGTGGTGCGGCGGTGTGCTGCACGGCGACTTCGGTATCGCCTGGAAGACCGGCGAGTCGGTGAGCGACCTGGTCGCCCACGCGATCGGCTCCACGCTCCAGCTGGTCACGGCCGCGACGTTCCTGTCGCTCGTCGTCGGCGTCGTCGTCGGCATCGTGTCCGCTCTGCGGCAGTACAGCGCGTTCGACTACGTGATCATCTTCCTGTCGTTCCTGCTGTACTCGCTCCCCTCCTTCTGGGTCGCCGTGCTCCTCAAGCAGTGGGCCGCGATCGGCTTCAACAACTTCCTGCGCGACCCGTGGATCGCGTGGCCCACGCTGATCGGCGTCGCGCTGATCGCGGGCCTGCTCTGGAGCCTGGCCATCGGGGGCAGCGCCGCCCGACGATGGCAGGTCTTCGGCATCGCCGCGGCCGCGACGTTCGGGATGTTCGCCTACCTGCAGCTGACCGACTGGTGGCTCGAGCCCAAGATCGGCCCGATCCTGCTGCTGGTGATGGGCGCGGGCACCGCGTTCGCCTTCGCCGCCGTGTTCGCCGGTCTGCACAACCGCCGGGCCCTGTGGGCCTCGCTGACGACCGTCGCGGTGGGCTTCATCGCGTACTTCCCGATGCAGACCGTCTTCAAGATGGACATCTTCGGCCCGTCCGGCAACGGCGCGAGCTGGCTGATCCTCCTGCTGGCCGTCGTCGCGATCGGCGTCGGCTTCCTCATCGGCCGCCTGTACGGCGGGCCCGACTGGGGCGTGTCGGCCCGGACCAGCGCCGCGGTCGCGTTCGTGATGGCCGCGCTGATCTTCGTCGACAAGGTCATGCAGGTCTGGCCGCCGTACTCCAAGGCGCTCGGCGGACGGCCCATCCCGACGTTCGGCGACCGGACCCCCGGCCTCGGCGGCAACTACTGGGTGACGGTGCTCGACTCCTTCACCCACCTGGTGCTGCCGACGGCGACCCTGGTCCTCATCGCGTTCGCCGCGTACACGCGCTACTCGCGCTCGAGCATGCTCGAGGTGATGAGCCAGGACTACATCCGCACGGCTCGCGCCAAGGGCCTGCCGGAGCGGGAGGTCGTGGTCCGCCACGGCTTCCGGAACACGCTCATCCCGCTCGCGACCATCGTCCCGATCGACGTCATCACCCTCATCGGCGGTGCCGTCATCACCGAGGCCGTGTTCTCGCGGCCCGGCATGGGCCAGCTGTTCGTGAAGTCCCTCGAAGAGGCCCAGGTCGACCCCGTGATGGCTTACCTGCTGATCACGGCCGGCCTGGCCATCATCGCCAACATCGTGGCGGACATCATCTACGCCGTGATCGACCCGAGAATCCGGTTGGACGCATGAGCACCTCGACCCCCCAGAACCCGCAGGCGCCCGAGGACCCGACCGCCGCGTCGAGCTCGACGGAGAATGCCATCGAGCTCAAGGACGTCGTCGGCCTGTCCCAGGGCCAGATCGTCCGCAAGCGCTTCGTGCGCCACAAGGGGGCCATGCTCGGTCTCCTGTTCCTGATCCTCACCGCGCTGCTCGCCTTCACGTCGGTCGGCTTCGGGCCGGTCCCCGGCTGGTGGCAGTACAACGGGCGCGAGACGAACCTGGCGGTCGTCGAGGCCGGCGGTGCCCCGACGATGCACCTGCCGAGCTTCCTCGGCGGGCCCGGCTTCGCGATCGGCGACCACCCGTTCGGCCAGGACGAGCTCGGCCGCGACATGTTCGCCCGCGTGATGCTCGGCGTGCAGACCTCGCTCAAGGTCATGTTCATCATCGGCCTCGTGTCGTGCATCCTGGGCATCCTCGTGGGGGCCCTCGCGGGGTTCTACCGCGGCCGCCTGGACTCGATCCTCATGCGCCTCACGGACCTGTTCATCACCGTTCCCGTGCTCGTGATCGGCGCTGTCGTCGGCAAGATCACCGGTGGCGTCAGCGCCGCGGTCTTCGCGGCGTCGATGGGTCTGCTCCTGTGGACGAGCCTCGCCCGCCTGGTGCGCGGCGAGTTCCTCGCGCTGCGCGAGCGAGAGTTCGTCGACGCGGCCCGCGTGGCCGGTGCGAGCAGCCCGCGCATCATCTTCAAGCACATCCTGCCGAACGCGATCGGCACGATCATCGTGAGCACGACGCTGCTCATGAGCTCGGCCATCCTGCTCGAGACCGCGCTGTCGTTCCTCGGGTTCGGCATCCGCGAGCCCGAGATCTCGCTCGGTGCGCTCATCTCGCAGTACCAGCAGGCGTTCTCGACGCGCCCGTGGCTGTTCTGGTGGCCGGGCCTGTTCATCGTCATCATCGCGCTGACGATCAACTTCATCGGCGACGGCCTGCGGGACGCGTTCGACCCGCGGCAGAAGCGGATCCCGTCCGATCGGAAGATGTCGCGTGCGGATGCCGTCTCGCGGCGGCCGGCGGGCGTCATCCCGATGCAGACGCAGGACACGCAGGGTCGTCCGTGATCACCCGCGGGTCAGCCGAGCAGCAGCACGGCGGCCGTCGCCACGGCCAGCACGACGACGCCCGCGACCGTGCGGGTGTGCGTCCGGCGCTGGACGCGCACCCCCTCGGCCGTGGCCGGCAGGAAGCGGGCCGCGGTCAGGGCGCCCTGGCGTCGCTCGATCTCCTCGACGAGCGCCTCCGCGGTGCCCTGCCGGTGGACGGTGCCGTCCTTGGCGGGCGGCTTGTCCACGGCGTCGTCGTCGCGGGTCCGGCGCAGGCGCCGTGCTGCGGAGCTCGAGCGAGGCGCGGCCCACACGGGCACGTCCCCATCGGTCGTGTGCAGCACGAGCGAGAGCTTGAGCGTGCTGCCACGGAACGTCGGCCAGGGCAGCAGCACGGTGCGCCAGACGTTGCGCACCTCGACCAGGCCGTCGCTGACCTCCACCCGGGGGCGCCAGTACATGGCCCAGACGACGAGCACGACGAGGGCCGCGGGTGCAGCGAGCCGCAGCCCGGCGCCGAGGCCGTCGTGCGTCGCCACCGCGACGACCGCCACAACGGCGGCCACCGCCGCAGCGATCGTCAGCCAACGGCCGTACCTCGACGAGAAGACATGTGTGGGGCTCACGCGCCCATGCTCCCAGAACCGCAGCAGGTGACCGGCCCGATCGGGCCCGTCCCGCACCCGCAGGAAGGATGCTGACGTGGCCATCGACACAGCAGCAGCACCGCTCCCCGCCGACACCACCGCACCCGTGCTGGAGGTGAACGGCCTCGGCGTGGACTTCTTCGTCGACGGCACCTGGTACCCGGCCGCGAGCGGCGTCTCGTACACCGTCCGTCCCGGCGAGGTCCTGGCGATCGTCGGCGAGTCCGGCTCCGGCAAGACCCAGTCGTCCATGGCGCTCATGGGCCTGCTCCCGCCGAACGGCCGGGCGAACGGCTCGGCCAAGCTGGGCGACCGCGAGCTCATCGGCATGCCCTCGCACCGCCTGCGCCGCATCCGCGGCCGCGAGGTCGCGATGATCTTCCAGGAGCCGATGACGGCCCTGAACCCGGTCTTCACGATCGGCTTCCAGATCATCGAGACGCTGCGCACGCACTTCGAGATGGGCCCGACCGAGGCGCGCGCGCGCGCCATCGAGCTGCTCACGCTCGTCGAGCTGCCGGACCCGACCAAGCGCGTCGACTTCTACCCGCACCAGCTCTCCGGCGGCCAGCGTCAGCGCGCGATGATCGCCCAGGCGCTCGCGTGCGACCCGAAGCTGCTCATCGCCGACGAGCCGACCACGGCCCTCGACGTCACGGTCCAGGCCGAGATCCTCAAGCTCATGCGTGACCTGCGCAGCCGCATCGACTCGGGCATCGTGCTGATCACGCACGACATGGGCGTCGTCGCGGACATGGCGGACAAGATCATCGTCATGAAGGACGGGCTCGTCGTCGAGCAGGGCGCGGCGGCGGACATCTTCGCCCGGCCGCAGCACCCGTACACCATCAAGCTGCTCGAGTCCGTGCCGCACCTGGGCCGCAGCGCCGAGGCGCTGCAGGTCGAGGAGAAGGGTGGACCGGACCTCGCGAAGGAGGCGCCCGACGACCGCGTCGTCGTGCTCGAGGCCAAGAACATGGTCATCGAGTACCCGGGTCGTCGCCGCACCCCGGCCTTCCGCGCGGTGGACGGCGTCGACCTGACGCTGCACGCCGGCGAGGTCGTCGGCCTGGTGGGCGAGTCCGGCTCGGGCAAGACGACCATCGGACGCGCCGTCGTCGGGCTCCTGCCCGTCACGAGCGGCGAGCTCAAGATCGTCGGGCAGAACATGGTGGGGGCGACCAACCGGGACCTCAAGCCGCTGCGCACCGAGGTCGGCATCGTCTTCCAGGACCCGGGCTCCTCGCTGAACCCGCGCCTGCCGATCGGCGAGTCCATCGCCGAGCCGCTGCTGCTGCACCGCGGCATCAAGGGCAAGGCGGCCTCCAGCGCGGTCGAGAAGCTGCTCGACCAGGTCCAGCTGCCGCGCGCGATGCGCAACCGCTACCCGCACGAGCTCTCCGGCGGTCAGCGCCAGCGCGTGGGTATCGCCCGCTCGCTCGCGCTCGAGCCCAAGCTGCTCGTGGCCGACGAGCCGACCTCCGCGCTCGACGTCTCCGTGCAGGCGACCGTGCTGGAGCTGTTCCAGGAGCTGCAGCGCGAGCACGGCTTCGCGTGCCTGTTCATCAGCCACGACCTGGCCGTCGTCGAGATGCTGTCCGACCGCATCGCGGTCATGCACAACGGCAAGCTCGTCGAGGTCGGCAAGACCGCGCAGGTCGTCAACCACCCGCAGGACGCCTACACCCAGCGGCTGCTCGCGGCCGTGCCGGTGCCGGACCCCGAGGCGCAGCGAGCCCGCCGCGAGGCGCGCGACGCGCTGCTCGACGCGCAGCGCGCGCAGCTGTCCGCGGACGAGCAGGCCCAGGCCGACGAGGCCGCGCGGCTCGAGGCGCACGACATCACCGAGGCCGAGCACGAGCGCGAGCCCGGTCGCGGCTTCTGATCGACGGTCGGCCCCGGGGGTATCCTGGGGCCGACCGCTTCTGCGCCCCCTCTTGACACGTGGGGCGACTCACGTATGCCTGCGCGCCCGCAGCCGGTAGAATCGACCGGCGCCCCACGACGCGGCGCGCTCCCACCTTCTGCTGAGATGAGTTCCGCATGCCTACCGACGCGATCACAGCGCCGACCAGCGTTCGCGCCGACGTGCGCAACGTCGCCATCGTGGCGCACGTCGACCACGGCAAGACGACCCTCGTCGACGCGATGCTCTGGCAGGCCGGCGCGTTCGGTGCCCACGCTCACGTCGAGGACCGCGCGATGGACTCCGGTGACCTCGAGCGCGAGAAGGGCATCACGATCCTCGCGAAGAACACCGCGGTGCACTACTCCGGTCCCGCGGCCGCGGAGAACGGCCAGCCCGACGGCATCACGATCAACGTCATCGACACCCCCGGCCACGCCGACTTCGGTGGCGAGGTCGAGCGCGGCCTGTCGATGGTCGACGGCGTCGTCCTGCTCGTCGACGCGTCCGAGGGCCCGCTGCCCCAGACGCGCTTCGTCCTGCGCAAGGCGCTCGTCGCCAAGCTCCCCGTGATCCTCGTGGTCAACAAGGTCGACCGTCCCGACGCCCGCATCGAGGAGGTCGTGCACGAGGCGACCGACCTGCTGCTTGGCCTCGCGTCCGACCTGCACGACGAGGTCCCGGACCTGGACCTCGACGCGATCCTCGACGTCCCCGTCGTGTACGCCGCCGCCAAGGCCGGCCGCGCGTCGGTCAACCTCCCGGAGAACGGCGGCCTGCCCGACTCCGAGACCCTCGAGCCGCTGTTCAAGATGATCCTCGAGAAGATCCCGGCGCCCACGTACACCGAGGGCCACCCGCTGCAGGCGCACGTCACCAACCTGGACGCCTCGCCGTTCCTCGGCCGCCTGGCGCTGCTGCGCATCTTCAACGGCAACCTCCGCAAGGGCCAGACCGTGGCCTGGGCGCGCGCCGACGGCACGATGCAGAACGTCAAGATCACCGAGCTGCTGGAGACCAAGGGTCTCGAGCGCGTCACCACCGAGTCGGCCGGCCCCGGCGACATCGTGGCCGTCGCGGGCATCGAGAACATCACCATCGGCGAGACCCTCACGGACCCCGACGACCCGCGTCCGCTGCCGCTCATCACGGTCGACGACCCGGCCATCTCCATGACCATCGGCATCAACACCTCGCCGCTGGCCGGCAAGGGCGGCAAGGGACACAAGGTCACGGCCCGCCAGGTCAAGGACCGTCTCGACAAGGAGCTCGTCGGCAACGTCTCGCTCCGCGTCCTGCCCACCGAGCGTCCCGACGCGTGGGAGGTGCAGGGCCGTGGCGAGCTGGCGCTGGCCATCCTCGTCGAGCAGATGCGCCGCGAGGGCTTCGAGCTCACGGTCGGCAAGCCGCAGGTCGTCACGCGCAAGGTCGACGGCAAGGTGCACGAGCCCGTCGAGCGCATGACGATCGACGTCCCCGAGGAGTACCTCGGCTCGGTCACGCAGCTGCTCGCGCAGCGCAAGGGCCGCATGGAGACCATGTCGAACCACGGCACCGGCTGGGTCCGCATGGAGTTCCTCGTCCCCGCGCGTGGCCTCATCGGCTTCCGCACGCGGTTCCTCACCGACACGCGCGGCACCGGCATCGCCTCGTCGATCGCCGAGGGCTACGAGCCCTGGGCCGGCGCCATCGAGACGCGCATCAACGGCTCGCTCGTCGCGGACCGCAACGGTGTCGTCACGCCGTTCGCCATGATCAACCTGCAGGAGCGCGGCTCGTTCTTCGTCGACCCGACGCAGGAGGTCTACGAGGGCCAGATCGTCGGCGAGAACGCGCGCAACGAGGACATGGACGTCAACATCACCAAGGAGAAGAAGCTCACGAACATGCGCGCTGCCAGCAGCGACACGTTCGAGAACCTCACCCCTCCCCGCAAGCTGACGCTCGAGGAGTCGCTGGAGTTCGCCCGCGAGGACGAGTGCGTCGAGGTGACCCCGGAGATCGTCCGCATCCGCAAGGTGGTGCTCGACCAGTCCGAGCGCGCCCGCATCACGGCACGCAACAAGAAGTCCTGACCTTCCGCGCCATGCCCGCGACGACGGAGCCCACCACCCCTGCCGGGGCGGTGGGCTCCGTCGTTGGCGGGCTCCTCGCGGTGCACGCGCACCCGGACGACGAGACGCTCGCGACGGGCGCCCTCCTGGCGACCTGGGCCGCAGCCGGTCTGCCCGTCACGGTGGTGACCTGCACGCGCGGGGAGCGGGGCGAGGTGATCGGTGACGAGCTCGCCCACCTCGAGGGGGACGGGCCCGCGCTCGCCGCGCACCGCACGACGGAGCTCGCCGCCGCGCTGGCGGCGCTGGGTGTCGAGGACCACGTGTACCTCGACGGTGGCGGCGACCGCTACGAGGACTCGGGCATGGCGTGGCTGTCCACGGGCCGGGCGGGCGCTGCCGAGGCCGTCCCGCCGCGCGCGTTCGTCGGGATCCCGCTCGACGAGGCCGCCGGCCGGCTCGCGGCCGTGCTGCGCGACCGCCGGCCAGCGGTCGTCGTCACGTACGAGCCCGCGGGCGGGTACGGGCACCCGGACCACGTCCGCGCGCACGAGGTGACGCGCCGCGCGATCGAGCTCGCCGGCATCGACGCCGTGGTGCTGTGGGCGGCGCAGGGCTCGTCGGCGCTGCGGGCGGGTCTCGCTGCGCTCGAGCCGGTCGACGGCCTCGTCGTCCCCGACCCGGACGAGCCGCTGCCGTCGGTCGCGGTGCCCGACGAGGACCTCGACCTGGTCGTCCACGTCGCTCCCGTCGTCGACCGCGTGCTCGCGGCGCTCCGCGCCCACGCCACCCAGGTCCAGGCCGTCGCGCCGCTCGGCTCGACGGCCGCCCTCGCGCAGTACGCGCTGAGCAACGCGGTCCTCGCGCCCGTGCTGCCCGACGAGGGGTACCGCGTGGCCGTTCCCGGCCCGGCGCTCGACTGGCCCGCGGGGATCCGTCGGCGCTGAGCGCACGGGTGCGGCGGGTAGCCTGGCGCGCGTGCGGCACCTCTCCCTCTCGACGGTCGTCAAGGCCGTGCTCGCCCTCGTCCTCGGGCTCGTCCTCGGTGCGTTCGGCACCGTCATGCACCGCAGCATCCCGCCGTGGGGCGTGGTCCTCGCGCTGGCCCTCGTGCTGGCCGTCGGCGTGCTCGTGCGCGCGTGGAGCGGGCTGCTCGCCCTGCTCGGGCTCGCGATCGGCGTGCTCGTCTCGGTGCAGGTGCTCTCGCAGACGGGACCGGGGGGCGACGTGCTCGTGCCCGCGGCCGGTCCGGGCGTGCAGTGGGCGGGGCTCGGGTGGGTGTGGGTGCTGGGGTCGATCGCCGTGCTCGTCGTCGCGGGCGTGCTGCCGCAGCGCTGGTTCGTCGACCCGCCCGTCGTGCCCGCCGACTCGGGGCCGCAGTGGCCCGGGCTCCAGGACCCGGCGCTCGCGAGCCCCGTCCTCGACGGACCCGTCACGGACGAGCCGCGACCGTGACGGTGGACAGCGACCACTACCGGGCGACCGTCTCGCGCCTGCCCGCGGGCGTCGCGGTGGTCGTCCTGCGCTGGCGCGGCACGCAGCACGCGATGACGGCGTCGGCCGTCGCGTCGGTGTCGCTCGACCCGCCGCTGCTCATGTTCTGCGTGCACGCCGACGCGCGCGTGCGCGAGGCGCTCGACGACGTCGACACCTGGGCCGTGAGCGTCCTGTCCGACGCGCAGGGCCCGACCGCGGACTGGCTCTCCTCGCCCGGACGCCCGGCCGTGGGCCAGCTCGAGCGTGTCCCGCACCGTGCCGCGCCGGTGTCGGGTGCCGCCTGGATCGACGGCGCGGCCGCGTGGTTCGACTGCCGGACCGCCGCCGTGCACCCGGCGGGCGACCACGACATCGTCGTCGGCACCGTCCTGGCGGCGGAGCAGGGTGCACCCGGCGCGGGCGGCCTGGTCCACCTGCGCGGACGACTCCACGAGGTCCGCGGCTGACGCCACACCCGCCGTCCTGCGGGGACGCCCAGATCCGCCACGTAGAATCGCGCGGGCGCAGGTGGCGCAGGCAATCGTGGGGGAGCAGATGAGCGACGGAACCGACCGGGACGGCGTGGAGCCGACCGAGGACGCCCCGGCGCCGGACGCGCCTGCAGACGAGGTCTGGCCCGTGTGGGGCGGCGGGAGCGTGCTGGGCGCGTCGACCGTGCGGCCCCCGGACGCGGACGAGCGCGCGGCTGCGGCTGAGTCCGCTGCTTCTGCCGACGAGGCCTCTGCCGACGAGGCTGCGGTCGACGAGGCCTCTCCCGACGAGGCTGCGGTGCCCGGCGACGACGCGGCGCCGGACGACGAGGCGCCGGATGCGGCGACCGACGCCACGCCCGTCACCCCCACCGAGCCCGATCAGGCTGCGAACGACGCGTCGGCCGGACGCGAAGCGCCCACGGAGCTGACGCCCGCGGTCGCGACCGGCGCCGACGACGCGCCGACCGGCGGCACCGAGGAGCAGCCGGGACGCACCGACGAGGCGGAGTCCTCGATCGACGAGCCCGCAGCCGAGGCGGCCGCGCCAAGCGTCGCCGACTCGCCCGAGGCAGCCACGGCGAGTGCTGAGGCGGCCGAGCAGGGTGATGCCGAGCAGGGCGATGCCGAGCAGAGCGATGCCGAGCAGTCCCAGGCAGAGCAGTCCCAGGCCGAGGGCGCCGCGGCGGACGACCCGGGTGCTCCCACGGCGGAGACGGCCGTCATCGCGCCCGTCGACGAGGCGGAGCCGACGACCCCCTCGCGCGCCGACGACACCCAGCTCATCGCGCCGGCCGCCGCCGCTGCCGCCACCGAGGCGGACCGCGGGGCCGCCCCCGTCCGGACCTCGACCCGGCCCGCTCCGGCAGCTGCTGCCGGAGGAGCCGCCGCGGCTGCTGCCGCCGCTGGGGTGGCGAGTCCCGCCGCAGGCGCGGCGACGCAGTCCCCGGGAGCGGCTGCGCGCGCGGCCGCCGTCCCGATCGCGACGACGCCGACCGCGACGACGCCGACCCCAGCAACCGCAGCAGCACCGGCCGTGGCTGCGGCGACCGCCGCCACCGCAGCCACCGCGGCAGGCACGCCCGCCGCTGCCGGATCGGCCGCGCCCGCCGCGGCCTCACCCGTGCGGGTCACCGCCGGCCCGGTCCCGCCCACCCCTCGCAAGGAGTCCCCGCTGGACGTGTTCGAGTCGGACGGTGGCAAGCGACGCTGGCCCAAGCGGTTGGCGGTGATCCTGGCGATCGTCGTCGTGCTCGTCGGCGGCTACGTCGCGGCCTCGTACGCGCTCGCGGACCGCGTCCCGCGCGGTGCGAGCGTCGCCGGCGTGGACATCGGGGGGCTCGCGTCGGACGAGGCGGTCACGCGCCTGGACGACGAGCTGCACGACGCCACGTCGGAGCCGATCGACGTCGTCGCGAACGACGTGACGGCGAGCATCGACCCGAAGGACGCCGGGCTGACGTTCGACGCCCAGGCGACGGTCGACCAGCTCACGGGAGTGAACCTGCTCGAGCCTCGTCGCCTCTGGCAGCACGTCGTCGGCGTGGGCGAGGCGGAGCCCGTCACCGCGGTCGACGACAAGGCGCTCGCGCAGTCCGTCGACGGCCTCGAGGGCGCGCTCTCCGAGGCGCCCGTCGACGGGTCGGTCGTCTTCGTCGACGGCACCGCGCAGGCGACGCAGGCGACCGAGGGCTGGACGCTCGACACCGAGGGCGCCGAGCAGGTCGTCGCGGACCAGTGGCTCACCGGCGCCCGGCCCCTGGAGCTGCCGACCGAGCCGGTCGAGCCGGACATCACGCAGGCGGAGACCGATGCGGCGCTGGCCGTCGCGGAGAAGGCGGTCTCGGGCCCGGTCTCGGTGACGGTCGACGACCAGCTCGCGGTGCTCACGCCCGCCGAGGTCGCCTCGGCGTCCTCGATGGTCCCGGTCGACGGCGACCTGGTGCTCCAGATGGACGGCGAGAAGCTGTCCAAGGACGTCCTCGACCAGCTGCCCGACCTGCTCACCGAGGCCTCGGACGCCACGTTCACGTTCAAGGACGACAAGCCGAAGCTCGTCCCGGGCAAGCCCGGCACGACGATCGACCCCGACGCCCTGGCGACGTCGGTCGCGACCGCGGCGGTCGCCGCCGAGCGCAACGCCGAGGTCAAGCTCGTCGAGTCTGACCCGAAGGACTCCACCGCGGAGCTGAAGAAGCTCGGGATCAAGGAGATCGTCTCGGAGTTCTCGACGCCGCTGACCACCGAGCCCAAGCGGACGCAGAACATCAAGACGGGCCTGTCGCACATCACGGGCACGCTCATCCGCCCCGGCGAGACGTTCAGCCTCACCGAGGCGCTCGGGCCGGTGGACGCCAAGCACGGGTTCATCGACGCGGGTGCGATCGTCAGCGGCGAGCACGTGCAGGCCATCGGTGGCGGCCTCTCGCAGGTGTCGACGACGACCTACAACGCCGCGTTCTTCGCCGGCATGGAGGACGTCGAGCACACGCCGCACAGCGAGTGGTTCGCGCGGTACCCGGAGGGCCGCGAGGCGACGATCTTCACCGGCGTGCTCGACATGAAGTGGAAGAACAACACCCCCAACGGCGTGCTCGTGCAGGGCTGGGTCGAGGACGGGCGTGCGTACGTGCGTCTGTGGGGCACGAAGTACTGGACCGTCACGACGACGACGAGCCCGCGCTCGGGCGTCGTGGCGCCGACGACCGTCTACTCCCAGTCGGCCACCTGCGAGCCCGCGCTCGCCGGCAACCCCGGCTTCTCGGTGACGGTCACGCGCAAGACGTTCCTCGACGACGTGCTGAAGAAGACCGAGTCGAACTCCTGGCGCTACAAGCCGCAGAACAAGGTCGTCTGCGGCGAGCCGCCGGACTCCAAGGACGAGGAGAAGTAGCCGGCTGCGGCGCTCAGCGGGTGCCGCGGCGCGGCGGCGCGGGCGGGACCGGCTTGGCCAGCACGATGTCTGCGGCCGGCACCCGCACCTCGCCGCGGCGGGTGCGGATCAGGACCCCGGAGTCGTCGACGGCGAGCAGCTCGCCCAGGACGTCGGTGAACGGAGGCTCGTCGGGCGCGGGGTCGTCGTCGCGCCGACGGCGCACCACGACGCGGCTCCCGACGGGCAGATCGCGCCACGTGGCGGGCATCACGTGGCGCGCGGGCATGGACAGCGCATGGCGTGGTGGTGCATGTGCGGAATACTAGGGACACCCGGCTAGTGGAGGACCGACAGTGACGTATGTGATCGCCGAACCCTGTGTCGACGTCAAGGACAAGGCGTGCATCGAGGAATGTCCCGTGGACTGCATCTACGAGGGCAAGCGGTCGCTGTACATCCACCCCGACGAGTGCGTGGACTGCGGCGCCTGCGAGCCGGTCTGCCCGGTCGAGGCCATCTACTACGAGGACGACGTCCCCGAGCAGTGGACCCAGTACTACAAGGCCAACGTCGAGTTCTTCGACGACCTGGGCTCCCCGGGCGGTGCCGCGAAGATGGGCGAGATCCCCAAGGACCACCCGATCATCGCGACCCTGCCGCTGCGCGTGCACGAAGACTGACGCGCGCCCGATGGGCCTGCTGACCGGCGCGCTGCCGGACTTCCCGTGGGACACGCTCGTGCCGTACGCCCAGCGTGCCCGCGAGCACCCCGGTGGCATCGTCGACCTGTCGGTCGGCGCGCCGGTCGACCCCACGCCCGCGCTGCTGCGCGAGGCGCTGGCGGAGGCGTCCGACGCACACGGGTACCCGACGACGCACGGCACGCTCGAGCTGCGCGAGGCCGTGGTGCGCTGGTTCGCCCGTCGGCGCGGTGTGCGCGCGCTCGAGCCGGACGCCGTGCTGCCCACGGTCGGCTCCAAGGAGCTCGTCGCGTTCCTGCCCGCGCTGCTCGGGCTGGGCGCGGGCGACGTCGTCCTGCACCCGCGGGCGGCCTACCCCACGTATGACGTCGGCGCGCGGCTGGCGGGCGCGACGCCGGAGCCGACCGACGACCCGGTGGCCCGGCTCGCGGGCGGGGGAGTGCGCCTCGTCTGGCTGAACTCGCCCGGCAACCCCGACGGCTCGGTGCTCTCGGTCGAGCAGCTGCGTGCCGTCGTGGAGGCGGCCCGCGCCGCGGCGGAGCGTGAGGGCAGGCCCGTGGTCGTCGCGTCCGACGAGTGCTACGCCGAGCTCGCCTGGGCCGAGCCGTGGGCCACGTCGGGGGTGCCCAGCATCCTCGACCCCCAGGTCACGGGTCGCGACCACACCGGCCTGCTGAGCGTCTACTCGCTGTCCAAGCAGTCCAACCTCGCGGGCTACCGCGCGGCGTTCGTCGCGGGCGACCCGGCCCTCGTGGCGCGCCTGCTCGAGGTCCGCAAGCACGCCGGGATGATCGTGCCCGCGCCGGTCCAGGCCGCGATGGCCGTGGCGCTCGACGACGACGAGCACGTCGCGGAGCAGCGCGAGCGGTACCGCCGTCGTCGGACCGTCCTGCGCGCCGCCCTCGAGAGCGCCGGCTACGTCGTGGACTCGTCGGCCGCGGGGCTGTACCTGTGGACGCGACCGGAGGCCGGTGGGCAGGACTCGTGGACGACGGTCGGCGACCTGGCGAGCCTCGGCATCCTGGCCGCACCGGGCGCGTTCTACGGCGACCGCGACCACGTGCGGATCGCGCTGACGGCCACCGACGAGCGCATCGCCGAGGCCGCGGCACGCCTGTGCGGCGCCTGATGTGACGCGGATCACGTCCGGGGCGTCCTGCCGGAGATTGGGCATCCGGCCGCACGCGCAGGTAGCGTCAGGCGTCGGCCGACGACGTCCAACGGTGGGTCGGCACACGCGACCCGATCGGTCGCGGCTACGCGATTCGACCCCGGGCGCAGCGCACCAGACCCGCCCGGGTCACCTGGGAGGTAACGCATGACCGGAACCGATACGACAGTCAGCACCACGGTCGAGCTGGTCGTCGACGGAACCTCGCGAGACCTGCCGGTGGTGCCGGCCACGGAGGGCAACGACGGCGTCGTCGTGTCCACCCTGCTGCGCGACACAGGCCTCGTCACCGTGGACCCGGGCTTCATGAACACCGCCTCGTGCGAGTCCCAGGTCACGTACATCGACGGCGACCAGGGCATCCTGCGCTACCGCGGCTACCCGATCGAGCAGCTGGCCGGCAAGGCCACGTTCCTCGAGGTCGCCTACCTGCTCATCAACGGCGAGCTGCCGACGGCCGACGAGCTGGCCGCCTTCGAGGAGCGCGTCAACCGGCACACGCTGGTCCACGAGGACTTCCGTACCTTCATGGGCACGTTCCCGCGCGGCGGGCACCCGATGGCCATCATGTCGTCGGCCATCAACGCGTTGTCCACGTTCTACCCCGAGTCGCTGGACCCGTTCGACCCCGAGACGGTTGAGCTCGCCACGGTCCTGATCCTGGCGAAGACGCGGACGATCACGTCCTACGTGCACCGCACGTCCAAGGGCGAGCCGCTGCTCTACCCGGACTACAGCCGCGGGTACGTCGAGGACTTCCTGCGCATGACCTTCGCGGTGCCCTACCAGCAGTACGAGCCCGACCCGGTGGTGGTCAAGGCGCTCGACCAGCTCCTGATCCTGCACGCCGACCACGAGCAGAACTGCTCGACGTCGACCGTCCGCATCGTCGGCTCGTCGCACGCCAACCTCTACGCGTCGGTCGCGGCCGGCATCAACGCGCTCTCCGGCCCGCTGCACGGCGGCGCCAACGAGGCCGTGCTCAAGATGCTCAGCGAGATCCAGGCCAACGGTGGTGACGCCACCGAGTTCATGACGCGGGTCAAGAACAAGGAGGACGGCGTCCGGCTCATGGGCTTCGGGCACCGGGTCTACAAGAACTACGACCCGCGCGCAGCCATCGTCAAGGAGAGCGCGCACGCCGTGCTGCAGGCTCTCGGCAAGGACGACGAGCTGCTCGACCTCGCGATGGGCCTCGAGGAGATCGCGCTGTCCGACGACTACTTCGTCTCACGCAAGCTCTACCCGAACGTCGACTTCTACACCGGCCTGATCTACAAGGCCATGGGCTTCGACCCGTCGATGTTCACGCCGCTGTTCGCGCTCGGCCGGATGCCCGGCTGGATCGCCCAGTGGCGCGAGATGATGCTCGACCCGCAGACGAAGATCGGCCGCCCGCGGCAGATCTACACGGGCGCGACCGAGCGCGACTACGTGGGCATCGACGCCCGCTGATGGACGCTGACCCCGCGCCGACCGGGGTCGAGGACATCGGTCTGGTAGCCCGCTTCGGCGGCCACTTCGCTGACGCGCTCGTGCTGGCGTCTGCGACGTTCGTCGGCTGGGTGCTGGGTGGGACGACGCAGACGTCGTGGGTGCTGGCGGTGTTGCTACCGGCTGCGATCATCGGGATCTGGGGAGTCTGGCTCGCCCCGCAAGCGCCGCGGCGGCTCGGGTACGTCGGCAGTTGGCGCGTGAAGTTCGCTGTACTCCTGGCGGTGGGTGCGCTCGGGGTGACTGCGGACGGGATGTGGTGGTTCCCGACGCTGCTGTTCATTCCTCTGGGGTCCTACGCGGCGGACTTCTCGAGCCAGCGGAACTAGTCGCCCACCAATGCGAGCCTGACCGTTCCGACTGGGAGGTCGGTCGTCCCCGGCGACCAGTCGGTCGAGTCGCGGTCCCAGCGCTGGTCGGCGACCTCGACCGACGTCGTGCCGAGCTCGGCGGCGGTCGCGACGGCCCACTGCGCGACGGCCCAGGCCATCCGGGCGTCGTCGTCGCCCAGCGCGCCGGCATCGATGGTGACCGTCGTCGCCCCGTCGGCGGGTGCGGCGACCTTCGTCGGGACCTTGCCGAAGTCGCGCTTCACGCGCGCGACGACCGCATCGGGGTCACCGGTGCCGGGCTCGGCGTCGTGCAGCTCGCAGCGCAGCGAGGCCTCGGAGTAGCCGGTCAGCGCCGAGGCGAAGGCGCGGGCGCGGGGCTCGTGCTGGGCGTACGCGTCGGGGAAGCCCGAGCGCTGCACGGCCTGCGCCGCCTCGGTGATCGGCAGGTCCTCGTAGCCGTCGACCTTCACGAGGTGGTCGAAGAACTTCCCCGTCGAGTACACCGGGTCCATGATCTCCTCGACCGTGCCCCAGCCCTGCGACGGGCGCTGCTGGAACAGGCCGATCGAGTCGCGGTCCCCGTAGTCGATGTTGACCAGCCGCGACTCCTGCATCGCGGTCGCGAGGCCGATCGTCGCGGCGCGCGCGGGCAGGCCGCGGCGGATCGTGACCGCGCTGATCAGGGCAGCGTTCTTCGCCTGGGTCGGGGACAGTGCGACCTGGTCCGAGCCCTCGCCGGCGAAGCAGACCTCGGTCTGCGGGCGCGGCGGGCTCTGGCTGTTGAGCACGGCCACGACGCCCACGACCGTGCCGAGCAGCAGCACGAGGACGATCGCGACGGCGACGAACGCGCGCAGCGCGCTCCGGCGCCGGCGCCGGGGGCGTCGGGCCACGCTCAGTTGGCGTGCAGAGCGCTGTTGAGCTCGACGCCCGCGCCCGTGCGGGCCACGGCCTCGACCCCGCCCGTCAGGGAGTTGCGGCGGAACAGCACGCCGTCGGCGCCGGCGAGCTCGCGTGCCTTGACGACCCGACCCTCGTCGTCCCCGAACCCGATCAGCGTCACCTTGGTGCCGGCGGTGACGTAGAGCCCGGCCTCGATGACGCAGTCGTCGCCGAGCGGGATGCCGAGGCCGGCGTTCGCACCGAGCAGCGAGCGCGCGCCGACCGAGACCACGAGCCGCCCGCCGCCGGACAGCGTGCCCATGATCGAGGCGCCGCCGCCGATGTCGGACCCGTCGCCGACGACGACGCCCGCGGAGATGCGGCCCTCGACCATCGACGTGCCGAGCGTGCCGGCGTTGTAGTTGACAAAGCCCTCGTGCATGACGGTCGTGCCCGCCGCGAGGTGCGCGCCCAGGCGCACCCGGTCGGCGTCGGCGATCCGCACGCCGGTGGGGAGCACGTAGTCGACCATGCGGGGGAACTTGTCGATGCCGTGCACGGTCGGCGCGACGCCGGTCGCGGTGCGCAGCCGCAGGCGCGTGCCCTCGAAGCCCTCGACGGCACACGGGCCGCGGTCGGTCCACACCACGTTCGGCAGCACCGCAAACAGGCCGTCGAGGTTCTGCCCGTGCGGCGCGACGAGGCGGTGGGAGAGCAGGTGCAGGCGCAGGTAGGCGTCGGCGGTCTCGGTCGGCGGCGCGTCGAGGTCGATGACCGTGCGCACGACGACCACGCGGACGCCCCGCGCGCCGTCGGTCCGCTCGGCCGCGGCGAGCTCGGCGGGGGCGACGGCGTCGTCGTCCGGGGTGCCGAGTGCGGGGGCCGGGTACCAGGTATCCAGGGTGACGCCGTCGAGGGTGACCGTCGACAGGCCGAACCCCCAGGCGGGACGTGAAGTCATGGGCGCAACCCTAGGCGACAGCCCCGCCCCGGGACGATCGCGTCCGGCACCGTCCCACCCCGGGTACCGGACACTTCCGCCCGCCGCGGGCGCGACGACGGGCCGAGAACGACCCGCAGGTGCGAGATCGACCGTCCCGGGGGGTCGATCTCGCGCCCGAGGGTCGTTCTCGGCGGGCGACGCTCGGGCGCGCGGGGGCGGAGGGCGTGCGGAGCGGGCCGCTAGGGTCGGGGCGTGAGTCGACTGGAGCTGGGCGGGGACCTGATCGAGCTGACGCGGGCGCTGTGCGACATCCGCTCCGAGAGCGGGGACGAGGGTGCGATCGCCGATGCCGTCGAGGCGGCGCTGCGGGAGCACGCGCACCTCGAGGTGCTGCGCGACGGTGACGCGGTCGTCGCGCGGACGTCGCTCGGGCTGCCCTCGCGCGTCGTGATCGCGGGTCACCTCGACACGGTCCCGATCGCCGACAACCTGCCGACGAGGCTCGTCGACGGCGTCCTGTGGGGCCGAGGAACCGTGGACATGAAGGCGGGTGTCGCGGTGCAGCTCGCGCTCGCGGCCGCGCTCGACGCCCCGACGAGGGACGTCACGTGGGTGTTCTACGACCACGAGGAGGTCGCCGCGGACCTCAACGGCCTCGGCCGGCTCGTCGCGAACCACCCGGACTGGCTGGCCGCAAACTTCGCGGTGCTGGGCGAGCCGACGAACGGCGGGCTGGAGGGCGGCTGCAACGGCACCCTGCGCGCCGAGGTCCGGCTGACGGGCGTCGCGGCCCACTCGGCACGCGCCTGGATGGGCGTCAACGCGATCCACGCCGCGGGCGAGGTGCTGCGCCGCCTCGAGGCCTACGAGCCCCGGACCGTCCCGGTCGACGGGCTGGACTACCGCGAGAGCCTCAACGCGGTCCTCGTCTCGGGCGGGACCGCCACCAACGTGATCCCCGACGCGTGCGTCGTGACGGTCAACTACCGCTTCGCCCCGTCGGCGTCGCCGGAGCAGGCCGCGGACCACGTCCGCGAGCTGTTCGACGGCTACGACGTGGTCATCACCGACGCGGCGCCCGGTGCGCGCCCGGGCCTCGACGACCCGGCGGCGCAGGAGTTCGCCGCCGCGGTGCTGGGCGTCACCGGGGGAGCGCCCGCACCGAAGTTCGGCTGGACGGACGTCGCCCGCTTCTCCGCGCTCGGCGTGCCCGCGGTGAACTTCGGCCCCGGCGACCCGCTGCTCGCCCACAAGGTGGACGAGAGGTGTCCGGTGGACCAGATCCACCTGGCCTACCGGGCGCAGCACGCCTGGCTGACCGCCTGACTGCCGCGAAGGCACCTAGAGTCGGGGCCATGAGCGACGACGGTCAGCCGGCCCCCGGGCACGGCTATCGCAAGGGCCCGGTCCTGCTGCGCGGCGGGCAGATCCCGGCCACCACCTCCGACCAGCGCCTGCTGAGCGGCGACGACGGCGCGGACTGGCTGCACGGCGACCCGTGGCGGGTCATGCGCATCCAGTCCGAGTTCGTCGAGGGATTCGGCGCGCTCGCCGAGGTCGGGCGGGCGGTGAGCGTGTTCGGCTCGGCCCGCACCAAGCCTGACCACCCGGACTACGCGGCGGCCGTCGAGGTCGCGCGCGGGCTGGTCGAGGCCGGCTACGCGGTCATCACCGGCGGTGGCCCCGGGATCATGGAGGCCGCGAACCGCGGCGCCAAGGAGGCCGGCGGGGTCTCGGTCGGGCTCGGCATCGAGCTCCCGTTCGAGCAGGGGATGAACGACTACGTCGACCTCGGCGTGAACTTCCGCTACTTCTTCGCCCGCAAGACGATGTTCGTCAAGTACTCCGAGGGCTTCGTCGTCATGCCCGGCGGGTTCGGCACCTTCGACGAGCTCTTCGAGGCGCTGACCCTGGTGCAGACCCACAAGGTCATCCAGTTCCCCATCGTGCTCATCGGGAGCGACTACTGGCGCGGGCTGCTCGACTGGGTCCGCGGGGCGGTCCTGGAGCGCGGGCTGGTCTCGGAGGCTGACGTCGACCTGCTCCAGGTCGTCGACACCGCCGAGGAGGCCGTCGCGATCGTCGTCGAGCGGGGCGCCGAGCTCCGCGCGGCCGAGCTGCGCGCCGTGCGCGAGACCGCCGCCGCCCAGCAGGCCGCTCAGCAGGAGTCGTGACCCCGGCAGTCCCCGCGCCGGGCGCGCCCCTGCGCCTGCGTGACCTGACCTTCGGGCCCGACCACCCGGTGGTCATGGCCGTGGTCAACCGCACCCCGGACTCGTTCTACGCCGCGGCGCGGTACGCGGACGACGCCGCGGCCGACGAGGCCGTCGCGCGCGCGGCCGACGAGGGCGCGGACATCGTCGACCTCGGCGGCGTGCGAGCCGGACGGGGCCCCGTCGTGACGGTCGAGGAGGAGATCGCCCGCGTGGTCCCGCTCGTGGCCCGCGTGCGTGCGCGGCACCCGGGGCTGCTGGTCAGCGTGGACACCTGGCGCTCGGAGGTCGCCCGGGCGGCGGCCGACGAGGGGGCCGACCTCATCAACGACACGTGGGCGGGCCACGACCCCGGGCTGGTCGAGGTCGCGGCCGAGCGCGGCCTGGGCATCGTCTGCTCGCACACGGGTGGCGCGGAGCCGCGCACCGACCCGTTCCGCGTGACGTACCCGAGCGACGGCGCGGACCCGTTGGACGGGGTCGTCGACGACGTGGTGGCGACCGTCTCGGCGGGCGCCGCGCGGGCCGTCGCGCTCGGCATCGACCCCGCGAGCGTGCTCGTCGACCCGACCCACGACTTCGGCAAGAACACCTGGCACTCCCTGCACCTCGTGCGGCGCACGCAGGCACTCGTCGCTCTCGGCCATCCTGTCCTCATGGCGCTGTCACGCAAGGACTTCGTGGGCGAGACGCTCGACCTCCCGCCCGACGACCGGCTCGAGGGCACCCTCGCCGCGACGTCGGTCGCGGCGTGGCTCGGCGCGCGCGTGTTCCGCGTGCACGACGTGCGCTCGACGCGACGCACGCTCGACATGGTGGCGGCGATCCGTGGCGATCGGTCGCCGGCGCGCGCGGTGCGGGGGCTGGCATGAGCGAGCAGCCGACGAGCCCGACGACACCCGTCGAGCCCGAGGAATCCCACGCGGCGGACGCGACGGCCACCGGGACGACACCGGCCGACGACGCGCCCGCGCGCGTCCTGCCCGCCTGGGACCCCCGCGCCTGGCCGTGGTGGGCGCAGGCGCTCGCGGTCTACGCCGTCGCACGCCTGTTCAGCGCCGTCGTCCTGATCGCGACCGTCCAGCACCAGGAGGCGAACTACTGGAGCGGTGCCCAGCCTTCCTACCTGGAGTTCGTCGGGAAGTTCTGGGACGCCGACTGGTACCGCCAGGTCGCCGAGAACGGGTACCCCTCCACGCTGCCGCGCGGCGAGGACGGCCTGGTCCAGCAGAACGTCTGGGCGTTCTTCCCGCTCTTCCCGATGCTCGTCCGGCTGCTGATGACGTTCACGGGCCAGGAGTTCTTCGTCGTCGCGCCGGTGCTCGCGCTGCTGCTCGGAGCGGTCGCGATGGTCGTCATCCACCGGCTCGTCGTCGTCGGCGCGCCGCGGGCCGTCGCGGCCCGGCCGGGGCTGCCGCTCGCGACGGTCGCGCTGGTGAGCGTGTTCCCGACGGCCGTCGTGCTGCAGATCGGCTACACCGAGTCGCTCGCGCTCCTGCTCATCGCGACCGCGTTGCTCCTGCTGGTGCGCCGGCACTACTTGGAGATGGCCGTCGTGGTCCTCGCGCTCGGCTTCACGCGGGCCGTCGCGCTGCCGATGGCGGTCGTGATCGTGGTGCACGCGCTGGTGCGCTGGCGCGCGAGCCGGGCCGGTACCGACCGGCTCACCGGGCGGGACGTCGGCGCGCTCGGTGCGCTCGCCGTCGCGGCCGGGGTCTCCGGGGTCGCGTGGCCCCTGATCTGCGGCTGGGTCACCGGGGAGCCCGACGCCTACCTCCAGACGCAGTCCACCTGGCGTGGCGTGCGCGAGGTCGTGCCGTTCGAGTCGTGGGGCTACGTCTCGCGGTTCTGGTTCGGCGACCTGGCGCCGTGGGTGCTGCTCGGCTCCTTCGCGCTGATCGCGGCCGTCCTCGTCGTCCCCGCCGCGTGGCGGCTCGGCAACGAGCTGCACGTGTGGCCGGCCGCGTACCTGCTCTACATCGCCGGCGCCGTCGAGCCGAGCAGCAGCCTGGCGCGCTTCCTGCTCCTCGCGTTCCCGCTCGCCGCGGTCACCGCCGGCGTCGTCACGCGGCCCGCGCGGGCGCGCCGCGTGTGGTTCGGGCTCGTGGTGGTCGCGATGCTCTACCTGCAGGTCGTCTGGGTGTGGGACATGTGGCGCCTGGCTGGGCCGACCGGGTGGCCGCCGTGATCGTGCGCGGGACGCGAAGTGTCGTGTCCGTCCTGTGAACTAGGATGGTCGACGGACAACCGGCAGCAGGGCCGCAGGTGGTGCGCGTGAGAACGCGCTCCAGACGGCCCGCTCTGGACGCACGAGGCGAAGGAGATGCCCCGCATGGCCGCGATGAAGCCGAGGACCGGTGACGGACCGCTCGAGGTGACCAAGGAGGGGCGTGGGATCGTGATGCGCGTCCCGCTCGAGGGCGGTGGACGGCTGGTGGTCGAGCTCAACGCGACCGAGGCCGCCGAGCTGGGCGAGGCACTCACCTCCGTCGTCTCCTGACGAGTCGGATGGCACGCGCGGACGGCGGGGCACGTCCGGGGAGAGCTCCCCGGACGCCCATCGGCCGGACCCCGCCGGACGTGACGCTCTCGGGCGGCACGCTCGACGACAGCACGGAGCTGACCGACGGCACGCTCGACGCCGTCGCCATCCCACTGCTGCCCGGGGTCGAGGGCGACCACGGGGCGCAGCCCGGCGAGGGCGCCGCGCAGGCTGCCGTCCGCTACGGGATCGACCTGGCCGAGATCGCCGACCGGATCGGCCTGACGGGTGCTGCGGGGGAGTCCTACGTCCTGCAGCTGCCGCGCGCCGTCGGCTCGGCGGTCTCGCTGCCGTGGGCGGCGCTGCCGGCGCGCATCGTGCTGCTGGGAGTCGGGCAGCACACCCCCACCGACCTGCGCCGCGCGGGCGCCGCACTGGCGCGCGCGACCCGTGGCCTCACGCGCGTCCTGACGACGGCTGGCGTGCAGCCCCGTCAGTCCGCCTCGCAGTCGGCCGAGGCCGCCCGCGCGTTCGTCGAGGGCTACCTGCTGGCGGCGTACGCACCGCCGACCGCGGCGAGCACCAAGCCCAAGGACGCCGCCGAGCTGGTCCTGCTGGGCCGCGACGGCACGCGTGCGAGCGCCGCGGTCGCCGCTGCCCGCACGTCGGCGCACGCCACCTGGCTCGTGCGCGACCTGGCGACGACGCCGTCGAGCACCAAGACGCCGGCGTGGTTCACGGAGCAGGCCAAGCGCCTCGCCGGACGCGCAGACCTCGCCGTCCAGGTCCGCGGCCCGCGTGAGCTGACGGCTCAGGGCTTCGGCGGCATCCTGGCCGTGGGCGCCGGCTCCGCCTCGACGCCTCGGCTCGTCACGGTGACGTACGCACCCGTCGGCGCGAGCCCGGGCAAGCACGTCGTGCTCGTCGGCAAGGGCATCACCTTCGACACGGGCGGCCTGAGCATCAAGCCGCGCGAGGCGATGGTGCCGATGAAGACCGACATGACCGGCGCGGCGGTCGCTCTCGCCGCTGTGCTCGGCGCCGCCGAGGCTGGTGTCCCGCACAGGGTCACGGCCGTGATGCCGCTGGCGGAGAACCACTTCGGGGCCGCGTCCTACCGGCCGGGTGACGTCCTGCGGCTGTTCGGTGGCGCGACCGTCGAGATCGCGAACACCGACGCCGAGGGACGCATCGTGCTCGCCGACGCGCTCGCGTGGGCGGACGCCGAGCTCGCCCCGGACGTGCTGATCGACGTCGCCACCCTCACGGGGGCCGCGAGCGTCGGCCTCGGCAAGAAGCACGCCGCGCTCTACGGCACGGACGAGCGGCTCGTCGGCGCGCTCGCGGCGGCCGGCGAGGCCTCCGGCGAGCTCGCCTGGCGGATGCCGCTGGTCGACGAGTACGAGGAGGCCGTCCGCTCCGACGTCGCGGACCTGCGGCACGTGCCGCGCGACAAGCACATCGGGGGCGGCTCGATCACGGCGGCGCTGTTCCTGCGGCACTTCGTCGGGCAGCGCGCGTGGGCACACCTCGACATCGCCGGCCCGGCGCGCTCCACCTCCGACAAGCACGAGGTCACCGAGGGTGCCACCGGCTTCGGTGCGCGGTTGCTCCTGCGCTACCTGGCCGACCTGCGCTGAGGCGCGGCTCCTGCCCCGCGCGTGGAGGGCGGCGCTCGGTCACCGCGTGCGTGGTGGGCGCTCGCGCCCCGCGTGCGTGGTTGCAGAGTTCGTCGCAGCACTCGTGCACGCCAGCGACGCGTTCGCTGCGACGAACCCTTCAACCACGGGGTGGGGGTCCGGACAAAAAAGCTGCGGTGTCCCGGATACTGGCGGGGTGGACCTCGTCAGCCTGTTCCTCGCTCCCGACTGGGACAACCTCGCGTTCGAGGACGCGCTCGACCATGCCGCGCCGGGCGACGTCGACGCGATCCTCGACCTGGTGACGAGCGACGACGCGGAGGTGCGGCTGCACCTCGCCCAGAACCTGCCCCGCCTCTCGCGTGGCGAGCCACCCACACCGAGGATGCTCAGGACCGCGATCGCGCTCACGGAGGACCCGGACATCGCCGTCCGCGACTGGGCCTGCTTCGCGCTCGGGACGCAGTGGGCGGAGGTCGACACGCCTGAGTTGCGCGACGCCCTTGCGGAACGACTGGACGACGCCAGCCGCGAGGCGCGCTCGGAGGCGCTCCTGGGCCTGGCGCTGCGGCGAGACCCCCGCGCTGTCGGCCGGGTGCGTGACGCGCTCAGCAGGGCCAGTGGCGTGGTCTACGCGAGCGAGATGCGCGCCGCCGCCGCGCTCGGCGACCCGGGGCTGCATGCGTTGGTGCTCGCGCACCAGGCCGGCTGGGACGACGAGGAGGCGGCGCTGGACGCGATGGCGGCCAGCCGCCTGACCGACCCGCAGGGTCCGGGTGACGACCTGCTCGACGGGGTCGCCGAGCTGTCCCGGCGGCGTGCGCGGGGCAAGCCCGACGGGGACGCACTGGCGTCGTGGCAGGTGATGTCGACGGTGCTCGACCGGGCGCCCCATCGTGCCGGCGAGTTCCTCGACGAGGTCGTCGCGCGGCTCGGGGACGACGAGGCCGCCGTGCGCGAGATCCGGGAACGGTCCGCGCTGGCGACGATGGCCACCGAGCCGGACTGACCTCAGCGCTTGACGGCGACCAGCAGCCCGTCGCCCGTGGGCAGCAGGGCGGGCAGGAGGCGCTCGTCGGCCCGGACCGTGCGGCCGAGCTCGCGGACGGCGGTCGTCGTCTCGTCGCGCCGGGCGGGGTCGGCGACCCGGTCGTGCCACAGGGCGCCGGACACGGCCAGCACGCCGCCGGGGCGGAGCAGGCGCACGGCCTGCTCGACGTAGGCGGCCGCGCTCTCCTTGTCGGCGTCGACGAAGACGAGGTCGTACACGCCGTCGGTCAGGCGGGGCAGGACGTCGAGCGCGCGGCCGGAGATGGTCCGGGTGCGCGCGGGGCGCAGGCCGGCCTCCGTGAAGGCGTCCTTGGCGGCGCGCTGGTGCTCGACCTCGAGGTCGATCGTCGTCAGGACGCCGTCCTCGGGCATGCCGCGCAGGAGGTAGAGCGACGAGACGCCGGCGCCCGTGCCGACCTCGACCACCGCGCGTGCACCGGCGGTCGCGGCGAGCACCGACAGCGCGGCGCCCGTCCCGGCGGTGACGGGGGTGCAGCCCAGCTGGCCGGCGCGCTCGCGGGCGCGCAGCAGGACGTCGTCCTCGGGGACGAACTCCTCGCAGTAGACCCAGCTGCTGGCCTTGTCGCTCGAGATGGCGACCTCCCGTGCTCGTGTCGATCTGCCCACCTGGGCGCGCCAAGCGTAGTCCCGGCGGGTGCCCGTCCGACGGACGCGGAACTTCTCGCGCGTGCGCGGCGTTGCACCGGATGCGACGCATCAGGTCAGCACCTGGGACACTGGTGGTCGGTCCCGTACCACCCGAGGAGTTCCGTGCCGTCCACCGCGCAGCCCGCCTGGCAGCCGCCGTCGTGGGAGCAGATCGTGCGAGAGCACTCTGCCCGCGTCTACCGGCTCGCCTACCGGCTCACCGGCAACCGCCACGACGCCGAGGACCTGACGCAGGAGACCTTCGTCCGCGTCTTCCGCTCGCTGCACACGTTCCAGCCCGGCACGTTCGAGGGCTGGATGCACCGCATCACCACCAACCTGTTCCTGGACCAGGCACGCCGCCGCCAGCGCATCCGGATGGACGCGATGGGCGAGGAGGCGGACCGCTACCCGTCCGTGGACCAGCTCGCCGCCCCCGAGCGCGCGTTCGAGCACGGCAACCTGGACCACGACATCCAGCACGCGCTCGACGAGCTCCCGCCGGAGTACCGCGCGGCCGTCGTGCTGTGCGACATCGAGGGCCTGTCCTACGAGGAGATCGCGGTGACGCTCGGCATCAAGCTGGGCACGGTCCGATCGCGCATCCACCGCGCACGCGCGCGGCTGCGCGTGTCGCTCGAGCACCGTGCTCCAGCGGCCCCAGCAGCGCCCGCTTCCAAGGCGGCCACGGCCGCCACCTCCGAGCAGGCCGCCGACGAGGTCTGGGCGTGAGCCACCTCGGGTCGCGCATCAGCGCCCTGGTCGACGGGCAGCTCGCGCCCGCGGCGACCGAGCGTGCGCTCGCCCACGTAGCCACCTGCCCGGAGTGCGCGGCGGAGCTCTCCGCCGCGCGCGCCGCACGCACCGCGCTCGCCTCGGCGTGCGGCGACGTCTCGCCCGACGCCGACTTCGCGGCGCGCCTGCTCTCGCTCGGGCCCATGCAGCCCCCGCCCGTCGCGCCGCGGTCGGCCGACCCGTTCGCGCCCCCGCCGCGCCGCACGAGCCACGACGTCGCGTCGTACGGCCTGCACCGAGGGCGCGCGCGGCGCGCCTGGGACTCCCGGACGGGGGCGGCGCTGTGCGGCGAGGTGCCCATGCGGCGCGTGACCTCCCGCCTGGTCGTCGGCTCGGTCGCCGGAATGGGTGCCGTCGCGGTGATGCTCTTCGTCCTCGGCGAGCGGCCCGCGATGGCCCCCGAGGGACAGCTGAGCGCCGACCTGGAGCTCCTCGGGCACGCCACGGCTCAGCCGGTTTCCGACGGCGCCCGTGACGCGGCGAGCGAGGCGGACGCGGCCGACGAGCCCGAGAGCTGGCTCGCGCGCAACGGGTGGCCGTTCCCCGCCGAGCTGCCCGCGGGCTGGGACGTCACCGACGTGCGGTACACGGACGGCGGCGCGCTCGAGGTCGACGTCGCGAGCCCGAACGGGCCGGTCGTCGTGACCGAGCAGCCGGGCCGGCTCGACTCCGAGCGCCTCGTGGGTGCCGAGCAGGTCACCCTCGAGGGGCGTGCGGTCGCCGTGCTCTCACGCGAGCCGTGGCACGTGGTGTGGCAGTCGGGCGGCACCGTCGTGCAGGTCGTCGCGGCGCAGCAGTCCGACGGCGCGACCGAACTCGTGGCAGGCTTCCCGGGCGGGGCGTTCGACGACGGCGTGCCGGCGCGCATCTCGCGCGGATGGTCCACCGTGACAGGAGTGTTCGACCAGCCATGACGACGCCCGACGAGCGGCCCGGCACCCAGCCGGAGCCGACGCCGCCCCTGTTCGCGTCGCCCAGCGGCTCCCGGCCGATCCCGGCGAGCCCCGCGGCGCCCGACCCCGCGGACACCCAGCCCCTGCCGCAGCCGTCTCCCTCGCCGCAGGCGGCGCCCGTCCCGCCGGCCGCCGCCGAGCAGCAGCCGGCGGCACACCATGGCGCGACGCACCCGCAGTGGCCGGCCACCCAGCAGCCCCCGCAGGCCCAGGCCCAGCCGTCGCAGCCGGGTCCGTGGTCGCTCGCCGGCCAGCAGGCAGTCGCGCCACCCGCCCAGAGCCCGCACACCGCGCAGCCCGTGCGCGGCTACG
This sequence comes from Cellulomonas sp. PhB150, assembly GCF_003755175.1. Lineage (GTDB taxonomy): Bacteria > Actinomycetota > Actinomycetes > Actinomycetales > Cellulomonadaceae > Cellulomonas. The sequence goes on from NZ_RKHX01000005.1 coordinate 201,555, forward strand.
ACGGCACCCCGTTCGGGCCGCCGGCGGACGCGACCCAGCAGTCGTGGCCGCCCGGGGCGCCGCCCGCCGGCACACCGATGAAGGTCGTCCGCGTCCGCAAGCGACGGCCGGCGCTGTCGGTCGTCTGGGTCGTGCCGATGCTCGTCCTCGCGATGCTCGCGGGCCTGCTCGGCGGCGTCCTGGGCGCGAACCTCACGCACGACGACCACCTCGACTCCGCGGACCTGCCGGCGCACACCGACGACGCGGGCGCCACGACGCCGGCGCGTGCCCCCGACTCGGTCGCGGGCATCGCCAGGACGGTCCTGCCGAGCGTCGTCTCGATCCAGGCGATCGGGACCGACGGCACGTCCACCGGCTCGGGATTCGTGCTGCGCGAGGACGGCTACCTGCTGACGAACAACCACGTCGTCGCGGGGGCGGCCGGCGACGACGCCCTCACGGTCACCTTCTCGGACGGGCACGAGCGCGCCGCGCGCGTCGTCGGCGCCACCTCCGACTACGACCTTGCGGTCATCAAGGTCGACGAGAAGGGCCTCGAGCCCCTCGTCCTCGGCGACTCCTCCGACGTGGCCGTCGGCGACCCGGTCGTCGCGATCGGTGCGCCGCTCGGCCTGGCCGGCACCGTCACCACGGGCATCATCAGCGCGCTCAACCGGCCGGTGTCCGCGGGCGACGCGAGCGACACGGCCTTCATCAACGCGATCCAGACCGACGCCGCCATCAACCCGGGCAACTCCGGGGGACCGCTGGTCGACGCCGCGGGCGAGGTGATCGGCATCAACTCCGCGATCGCGCAGCCCCCGGGCGGCACGGGCAGCGTGGCGGGCAGCATCGGGCTCGGGTTCGCGATCCCGTCGAATCAGGCGCGGCGCACGGCCGAGCAGCTCATCGAGACCGGGCACGCCACCTACCCGATCGTCGGCGTCCTGCTGGACCAGTCCTACGTGGGCGAGGGCGTCAAGGTCGCGACCGAGGGCCAGAACGGCACCGGCCCGGTGACGGCGGACGGTCCCGCGGATCGCGCAGGCATCCGCGCGGGCGACGTCATCCTGGCGATCGACGGCCGGCCGGTCACGGATCCGGACGAGCTCATCGTCGCGATCCGCGCGCACGAGCCCGGCGACGTCATCGAGCTCTCGGTGCGCACCGGCGACGCCCAGCGCACCGTCCGGGTGACCCTCGAAGAGGCCGGCGACTGACCCTGCGAGGGGTAGCCTGAGCCGGTGTTGTTCGACATCAACGGCGGGGAGTTCCTCGTACTCCTGCTCGTCGCGGCCATCGTCATCGGCCCCCAGCGACTGCCCGGCTACGCCGAGCAGCTGGGTGCGCTGGTGCGCAAGGCACGCATCTGGATGAAGGACGCCAAGGGCCGGATCGACACCGAGATGGGCGACGACGCCATCGACCTCGACTGGACCACGCTGGACCCGCGTCGCTACGACCCACGGCGGATCGTGCGCGACGCGCTGCTCGAGCCGGACGCGCGCCAGGTCCCGGCCGCCGGGCGGGTCGCCGCGGTCGCCGCTCCCGTCAGCGGTGCGGCGCCGTTCGACGACGAGGCCACCTGAGGCTCGTCGGGCACCTGAATCGTTCCGTACCTCTCCTCCCTGACAGAATGGTCGAATGGCTTTGAGCCCCTCCTCGTCGCGCATCTTCTCCGGGATGCAGCCCACGTCGGACTCCCTCCAGCTCGGCAACTACCTCGGCGCGCTGACGCAGTGGGTGGCGCTGCAGGAGGGCAACGAGGCGATCTACTGCGTCGTCGACCTCCATGCGCTGACCGTCTCGCCCGACCCGGCCGTGCTGCGGGACCGCACCCGCCGGACCGCGGCGCAGTACCTCGCCGCCGGGGTCGACCCCGAGCGCAGCCTGCTGTTCGTGCAGTCGCACGTCCCCGAGCACGCCGAGCTGGCCTGGCTGCTGTCCTGCCACACGGGGTTCGGCGAGGCGGGTCGCATGACCCAGTTCAAGGACAAGTCCGGCAAGCAGGGGTCGGAGGGCACCACTGTCGGGCTGTTCACGTACCCGGTGCTCATGGCGGCGGACATCCTGCTCTACGACACCAACCTGGTTCCCGTGGGCGAGGACCAGCGTCAGCACCTCGAGCTCACGCGTGACCTCGCGCAGCGGCTGAACACCCGCTTCGGCGCCGGCACGGTCGTCGTCCCCGAGCCGCACATCGTGAAGTCGACGGCCAAGATCTACGACCTGCAGGACCCGACGGCCAAGATGAGCAAGTCGGCGGCCTCGCCGAACGGGCTCATCGAGCTGCTCGACGACCCGAAGGTCATCGCCAAGCGGATCCGGTCCGCGGTGACCGACACCGAGCGTGAGATCCGCTTCGACCCGGTCAACAAGGCGGGCATCTCCAACCTGCTGACCATCTACTCGGCGCTGACCGGCCGCTCGATCCCGGAGCTCGAGGCCTCGTTCGAGGGCCGCGGCTACGGTGACCTCAAGGTCGAGCTGGCGGGCGTCGTCGTCGACTGGGTGACGCCGTACCAGGAGCGCGTGCGCGGGTACCTCGAGGACCCCGGCACGCTCGACGAGATCCTCGCGGTCGGTGCCGACAAGGCGCGCGACATCGCCGCGGTCACCCTCGACCGGCTGTACGAGCGGACGGGCCTCCTGGCGCGCCGACCCCGCGTGCGGGTCGGCGCATGAGGCTGCCGGAGCGATCCGGCGACCAGTCGCTCCTCGGGATCGCGATCACGGTCCCCGAGCCGCACGGCTCGGCCCTGCAGTCCGCGCGGGCGCGGTTCGGCGACCCGATGGCGGCGTTCATCCCCCCGCACATCACGATCATCGGCCCCACCGCGGTCTCGCCCGCGGACCAGCCGGCCGTGGCGGCGCACCTGGACGCGGTGGCCGCCCGGCACGCGCCGTTCACGGTCCGCCTGCGCGGCACCGGCACGTTCCGGCCCGTCTCGCAGGTCGCGTTCGTGCAGGTCGCCGACGGCATCTCCGCGTGCGAGCTGCTCGAGCTCGACGCGCGGACGGGTCCGCTCGAGCAGGAGCTCCGGTTCCACTACCACCCGCACGTGACCGTCGCCCACGAGCTCGAGGACGCCGCGCTCGACGACGCGATCGACGAGCTGACCGCGTTCGACGCGTCGTTCCGCGTCGACTCCTTCGACTGCTACGAGCACGCCGACGACGGGGTGTGGCGGGTCGTGCGCTCGCACGCGCTGACCGGCGTCGGAGCGGATGCCGAGGCGCTGCGCCACGCCTAGGGTCGGCTCATGAGCGAACCCGTCGGCGCCGGCCGGGCGCACCAGCAGGCGCCCGTGGACGACTCGTCCGGCCCGCCGGCGACATCGTTCATGGGGCGCGTCAAGGCGCTGCTCGCGTGGTGGCAGGCGACGAGGCCCGCGCGCGCCAACGCACGCTTCGGTGCGCGTGGTGGCGGGGTGCTGACCGGAGGGATCGCCTACGCGGCGCTGTTCGCCGTGTTCGCCGGGCTGACCATCGGGTACACGATCTTCATGGCCGTGCTCGGCAACAACGAGGAGCTGCGGGACAAGGTTCTCGACGCGGTGAACGACTCGCTGCCGGGCCTGATCAACACGTCCGGGGACCCGGACGCCGGTGGCATCGACCCGGACACCCTGCAGCTGTCCGGCAGCCTGACGTTCGCGGGCGTCATCGCCGTCGTCGTCCTGCTGCTGTCCGCGCTGTCGGCGACGGCCGCGCTCCGCACGGGCGTGCGGGCCATGTTCGCGGAGGAGGGCGGCGGCAGCGCGGTCGGCCAGAAGCTCGCGCAGCTCGGCGGGCTGGCCGGGCTCGCGTTCGCGGTCCTGCTGTCGGCGCTGATCACGACCGGCGTCGGATCGGTCACGAAGTGGGTGCTGGAGGCGGTGGGGTGGACGGACGGCACCGGCGTCATCCTGCAGGTGGCGGGCATGCTCGTGGCGCTGGTCATCGACGCGGGGACGTTCGTGCTCATCGTCCGCGTGCTGGCCGGTGAGCACCCGCCGAGGCGAGACCTGCTGTGGGGCGCCCTCATCGCGGGCGTCGGCATCGGCATCGTGCGGTTCCTGGGGACGTCCGTGGTCGCGGGCAGCGTGGGCAAGAACCCGCTGTTCACGAGTGCCGCCGTGATCGTCACCCTGCTCATCTGGGTCAACCTCATCTCGCGCATCGTGCTGCTCGCGGCCGCGTGGGTCGCCGACCCGCCCGCGCCGCCGAAGGACTGATCGGTCAGGTCAGCGCGGCGGCGATCGCGTCGCGGCGGGTGGCGAGGACCGCCAACCGGGCACGCGTGTTCGCCGGCTCGCCGATCTCGCCCAGCCGCAGCATCCCCGCGTCGCCCGCGCGCTGGCCGGCTTCGATGCGATCGGAGGCGGCAGTCATGCGCGCGGACACGTGGTCGAGGATCGCGACCGGGTCGAGCCCGCCGTAGCCGTCGGCGATGACGCGCAGCCCGCGGCCCGCCTCCGCCGGATCCCCGTCGGGGAACAGCAGCGGGGAGTTCCACGCCAGGATCGCGACGTCGTCGAGCGGGATGCCCGGGCCCGCGACGTCCCAGTCGAAGACGCCCGCCAGCTCGTCGCCGTCGAACGCCATGTTGTACATCGCGGTGTCGTGGTGGCAGACGATCTCGCCGGGAGCGAGTGCGCGCTCGACGAACCGCCAGCGGCGGCTGCTGCGCGGGAAGCCGGCGACGGCACGGTGGTACTCGCGCAGCCATGCCGCGGCCGAGGCGAGCTGGGCGTCGGTCAGGGCTCGCTCACCGATCGGCACGACCTCGCCGGGGAGGTACGTGAGGATCTCCCGTCCCCGCTCGTCGATGCCGAGCGCGCGGGGGATCTTCGCCAGCTCCGCGGCCGCGAGGAAGTCGAGCAGCTCGTGCACCGCCGGTGTCCATGGCCCGGTGGGCCGGCGCACGGTGTCGCCGACGAGCACGGCGCCCCCGACGTTCCCGCCGGGCAGCGCCACCTCGTCGGGCGCGTCGTTCACGCGCGCCACGGGTACAGGTCGCGCAGCAGGGCGATCTCGGCGCCGTGGTGGGCGAGCTCGTCGGTCGCGTGCACCACGAGCGCCGCCCACGGCTCCTCGCCGAACGGCCCCCACGCGGGGCCCATCGGCGCCCAGATCCCGTCCTCGCCGAGGGCGGCCATCGTCGCGCGGAACGCCGCGGCCGCCGCGCGCAGGTCGGCTAGCGCCGGGGCGGCCGTGCCGTGCCAGTCGCGCCCGGTCACCGCGACGGGACGCGGCACGTCCGAGGCCCGCAGGTAGTCCGCGAGGCAGTCGCTGCCGAGGTGCCACATCCGCCACGCGATCGTCGTGACCGGCGCGGGGTCGGGCTCCGGGTCCTGCCAGTCCGCCCGCCATCCCTCGTCGGCCGCACGGACGGACCAGGCGCCGGCGACCGGCTCCCACAGGTACTCGTCGTCGGACAGGCCCGCGAGGCGCGCGTCGAGGCGCTCCCAGGCGTCGTCGTACCCGGACAGGATCAGGGGCAGCACCGCGCGCTCGGCCATGCCACGCACCCTAGGTGCCGGGTACGACAAAGGCCCCGGAGGTATCCCCGGGGCCCTCGTCGAGAAGCTCAGAACGCGCGGGTGATCATCGCGCGCTTGACCTCCTGGATCGCCTTGGTGACCTCGATGCCGCGCGGGCAGGCCTCGGTGCAGTTGAAGGTCGTGCGGCAGCGCCACACGCCCTCCTTGTCGTTGAGGATCTCGAGGCGCTGCGCGCCACCCTCGTCGCGGCTGTCGAAGATGAACCGGTGCGCGTTGACGATCGCGGCGGGGCCGAAGTACTGACCGTCGGTCCAGAACACGGGGCACGACGAGGTGCACGCGGCGCACAGGATGCACTTGGTGGTGTCGTCGAACCGCTCGCGCTGCTCGGCGGACTGCAGGCGCTCCTTGGTCGGCTCGTTCCCCGTCGTGATGAGGAACGGCATGATCTCGCGGTAGCTGGCGAAGAACGGCTCCATGTCGACCACGAGGTCCTTGATCACCGGCAGGCCCTTGATGGGCTCGACGGTGATCGGCTTGGACGGGTCGAGGTCCTTGAGCAGCGTCTTGCACGCCAGGCGGTTGCGGCCGTTGATCCGCATCGCGTCGGAGCCGCACACGCCGTGCGCGCACGAGCGGCGGAACGTCAGCGAGCCGTCCTGCTCCCACTTGACCTTGTGCAGGGCGTCGAGCACCCGGTCGGTGCCGTGGCACAGGACCTGGAACTCGTCCCAGTGCGCGACGGGGGTCGTTCCTTCATCGGCCGGGAGGTAGCGCATCACGCGCAGCGTCACGGTGAAGGACGGGATGGCGCCGACCTCTGCGGGGGCGTCGAGAACGGCAGTCATCAGTACTTACGCTCCATCGGCTGGTAGCGGGTCATCGTGACGGGCTTCGACCCCAGCACCAGCTGGTAGTCGTCGAAGACCTCGGTGTAGGCGAAGCGGCCGTCGTGGTCGCCGTCGACGCTCGCGTCGTCCGCGCCCTCGACGTGCAGGGGGCGGCGGTACGCCATCGTGTGCTTCATGAAGCCCTCGTCGTCCCGGGTGGGGAAGTCCTCCCGGAAGTGCCCGCCGCGCGACTCCTCGCGGTTGAGGGCGCCGACGACGACGGTCTCGGCGATGTCGATGAGGAAGCCGAGCTCGACGGCCTCGAGGAGGTCGGTGTTGAACGTGCGGCTCTTGTCCTGCACCGAGACCGACAGGTACCGCGTGCGCAGCTCCTTGATGTCGTCGAGCGCCTGCGTCAGCGACTCCTTGGTGCGGAACACCTGCGCGTTGAGGTCCATCGACTCCTGCAGCGCCTTGCGGATGTCCGCCACGCGCTCGCCGTCCGGACGGGTCCGGATGACCTCGAGGCCGGCCTCGACGCTCGCGGAGGGGTCCTCCGGGAGCTCGATGAACTCGGCGCCGACCGCGTAGGCGGCTGCCGAGATGCCGGCGCGCTTGCCGAACACGTTGATGTCGAGCAGCGAGTTGGTGCCCAGGCGGTTGGAGCCGTGCACGCTCACGCACGCCACCTCACCGGCCGCGAACAGGCCGCGGATGATGTCGGTCTCGTTGCGCAGGACCTGCGCCTCGATGTTCGTCGGGACACCGCCCATCGCGTAGTGCGCGGTCGGGTAGACGGGCACCGGCTCGGTGTACGGCTCGACGCCCAGGTACGTGCGCGCGAACTCGGTGATGTCCGGGAGCTTGGCGTCGATGTGCGCCGGCTCGAGGTGCGTGAGGTCCAGCAGGACGTAGTCCTTGTTGGGTCCCGCGCCGCGGCCCTCGCGGACCTCGTTGGCCATCGACCGGGCGACGATGTCGCGCGGGGCCAGGTCCTTGATCGTCGGGGCGTAGCGCTCCATGAAGCGCTCGCCCTCCGAGTTGCGCAGGATCGCGCCCTCGCCGCGGGCGGCCTCGGACAGCAGGATGCCCAGGCCGGCCAGGCCGGTCGGGTGGAACTGGAAGAACTCCATGTCCTCCAGCGGGATGCCGCGGCGGTACGCCAGCGCCATGCCGTCACCCGTGAGGGTGTGCGCGTTGGACGTCGTCTTGAAGATCTTGCCCGCGCCGCCGGTGGCCAGGACCACGGACTTGGCGCGGAACACGTGGATCTCGCCGGTCGCGAGCTCGTACGCGACGACGCCGCTGACCGTGACCTCCTCGCCCTCGGGCACGTGGCCCGCGGCGAGGTCGTGGTCGACGAGCAGGTCGAGGACGTAGAACTCGTTGTAGAACTCCACCTCGTTCTTCACGCACTGCTGGTAGAGCGTCTGCAGGATCATGTGGCCGGTGCGGTCCGCGGCGTAGCAGGACCGGCGCACGGCGGCCTCGCCGTGGTTGCGCGTGTGACCGCCGAACCGGCGCTGGTCGATGCGGCCCTCGGGCGTGCGGTTGAACGGCAGGCCCATCTTCTCCAGGTCCAGCACCGCGTCGATGGCCTCCTTGGCCATGACCTCGGCGGCGTCCTGGTCGACCAGGTAGTCACCGCCCTTGACGGTGTCGAAGGTGTGCCACTCCCAGTTGTCCTCCTCGACGTTGGCCAGGGCGGCGCACATGCCGCCCTGAGCCGCGCCGGTGTGGGACCGGGTGGGGTACAGCTTGGAGATGACGGCCGTGCGGACGCGGGTCGACGACTCGAGAGCCGCGCGCATCCCGGCGCCGCCCGCGCCGACGATGACGACGTCGTACTGGTGGATCTGCATCGTTGTCCTTAGTCCTTAGGAAGCCGTGCAGAACGACGGCAGCAGGTCGGCCGCGGAGCCCGAGGGGCACGGGTCGAACGTGAAGATCACGAGGGTGCCGAGCACGACGGTGATCACGAAGGCGAGGTAGAGCAGGCCCTTGAGCACCAGGCGCGTGCCGGGACGCTCCGCGTAGTCGTTGACGATCGTGCGCACGCCGTTGGTGCCGTGGATCATCGCGAGCCAGAGCATCAGCAGGTCCCAGACCTGCCAGAACGGCGAGGACCACTTGCCGGCGACGAACGCGAAGTCGATCGCCTTCACGCCCTCGCCCGTGACGAGGTTGACGAAGAGGTGGCCGAAGATCAGCACCAGCAGGATCACGCCGGACGCGCGCATGAACACCCAGCCGTACAGCTCGGTGTTGCCGCGCGTGCTCAGGCGGCTCGGCTTGGCGCGCGGAGGGCGCGGGGCCTTGGGGTCGGCGATGGTGGTCATCACTCGCCTCCGAAGACGTGCATCAGGTGGCGGGGCAGGAAGCCCGCCATCGTCACGACGAACAGGCCGAGCACGACCCACAGCATCACGCGCTGGTACTTCGGGCCCTTGGCCCAGAAGTCGACCAGGATGATCCGGATGCCGTTGAACGCGTGGAACACGATGGCGGCGACGAGGCCGGCCTCACCGAGCCCCATGATCGGGTTCTTGTAGGTCCCGATCACGTCGTTGTACGACTCCGGGGAGATGCGCACGAGCGAGGTGTCGAGCACGTGCACGAGGAGGAAGAAGAAGATCGCGACGCCGGTCACGCGGTGCGCGACCCACGACCACATGCCTTCGCGGCCTCGATAGAGGGTTCCGACCGACGCTTTGCGCGGCGGCGCGGGGGGCGCTGCGGGCACTTGGGGGGCCTCCTGGCGAGTGAGGGGTAGAGCCACACGCCCCGACGGCCTCGTCGGTGCACGTGTCTGTCCCGCTCACTGTATCGACACCTTCTCCGCCCGCCCGCTCCGCATGGGCCTTTGGTCCCGCGCTGTGAGGAAGTCCACACTCCGAGATGGAACCTCCTGGTACCGCCCGTCGGGGCCCTCGCGCGGCGGGTCGCAGGCATTCGCCCGCGGAGTCCCGGTGGCGCTCGCGCCGGGGTCGCTAGCCTGGCCCGCATGTCCTCGCCGATCCCCGGGTTCCACGCCGTCGTCCCCGCGGGCGGAGCCGGCACCCGCCTGTGGCCGCTGTCGCGCGCCGGGCACCCGAAGTTCCTGCTCGACCTGACCGGCTCGGGCCGCACCCTCCTGCAGGGGACGGTCGACCGGCTGGTCCCGCTCGCCGGCCCGGACGGGGTTCTCGTGGTCACCGGCGTGCGGCACGCGACGGACGTCGCGGAGCAGGTGCCCGGGCTCGACGACGGTCTCGGGCGGCTGCTGGCCGAGCCCTCCCCGCGCGACTCGATGGCGGCCATCGGCCTCGCCGCTGCCGTTCTCCTGGAGCGGCACGGCGACGACGTCGTGCTCGGCTCGTTCGCCGCCGACCACGTGATCGAGGGAACCGAGGCGTTCGAGACGGCTGTCCGCGAGGGGGTCGCGGCCGCACGGGCAGGCTTCGTCGTGACGATCGGCATCCACGCGACCGGCCCGTCGACCGCGTTCGGCTACATCCGCTCGGACGGGCCGCTCGGCGTCGACGGAGCACCGTCGGCGCTGCACGTCGTCGGGTTCACGGAGAAGCCCGACGCCGCGACCGCTGCCGGCTACCTGGCCACGGGGGAGTACCGGTGGAACGCCGGCATGTTCATCGTGCGGGCCCGCGTCCTCCTGGACCACCTCGCGACGCAGCTCCCCGCGCTCGCGGCCGGTCTGCAGACGATCGCGGCCGCGTGGGACGGTCCCTCCCGTGCGGAGGTGCTCGAGGCTGTCTGGCCAGGGCTGACGAAGATCGCGATCGACCACGCGATCGCCGAGCCCGTCGCCGCCGCCGGTGGCGTGGCCGTCGTGCCGGGCGACTTCGACTGGGACGACGTCGGCGACTTCGCCTCGCTCGCCCCGCTGCTGCCGTCCGGCCCGGACGGCGTGACGCTCGGGGCGGAGGCCGACGTGCTGCGGATCGGGGCCGACGGCTCGTTCGTCGTGCCCGGCTCCGGGCGGACCGTCAGCGTGGTCGGCATCCCGGACGCCGTGGTGGTCGACACCCCGGACGCGGTGCTCGTCACGACCCGCGCGCACGCGCAGGACGTGAAGTCGGCGGTCGACGCCTGGCGCGCGGCCGGCCGCGACGACCTGCTCTGAGCGCGCCGGCACCTGGCCGCCCACCCGCCGCGCCCGCCCGCCGGGCCCGCCGAGCTGGCCCGACCTAGCCGCACTTGTGACCAGAGTCGCCTCCTGGGGCTGATCGGCGTCCCACGCGTGCACTCCTGTCACAAGTGCGGCTACCTCGGGCTCGTCAGTCGGGCCAGGGGTCGGATGGTGGGCGGCGCGGGTCTCCGCGCCGCGGCGGCGATAGCCTCGAAGACGTGTCCGCCCAGCCTGTGTCCCCGCAGCCGTCCGACCCCGCCCTGCCCGCCGAGCCCATGCCCGGTGCGTCGCACCCCGCGCTCGACGAGCTGCGCCCCGCGCCGACGACGGCGGGCGCCGCGCGGCTGACCGCCCTGCTCGCGTCCCTGCGCGACGAGCTGGTCGAGATCCGCCGCGACATCCACGCCCACCCGGAGCTGGCCCGCACCGAGGAGCGCACGTCCCGCGTCGTCGCCGACCGCCTGCGCCTGGCGGGCCTCGAGCCGCGGCTGCTGCCCGGCTCGGGCGTGCTGTGCGACATCGGCCCGGTCGGCACGCGCCGGATCGGCCTGCGCGCGGACATCGACGCGTTGCCCCTCAACGACACGTGCGGGTTGCCGTGGTCCTCGACGAACCGGGGGATCGCGCACGCGTGCGGCCACGACGTGCACACGACGGTCGTCCTCGGTGCCGGCCTCGCGCTGGCCGAGCTCGCCGCGGCGGGCGAGCTGGCGACGGGCGTCCGCCTGATCTTCCAGCCCGCCGAGGAGGTCCAGCCCGGCGGATCGCTCGACGTGATCGCCCAGGGCGGCCTCGACGGCGTCGCGCGGATCTTCGGCGTGCACTGCGACCCGAAGGTCGACGTCGGCCAGGTCGGCACGCGCATCGGCCCGATCACGTCGGCGAGCGACGAGGTCCAGGTCACCGTCACGGGCCCGGGCGGGCACACCTCGCGCCCGCACCTGACGGGCGACGTGGTGTTCGCGCTCGGCCAGGTGATCACCCAGGTGCCCGCGATCCTCGGCCGCCGGCTCGACCCGCGCTCCGGGGTCAACCTCACGTGGGGCGCGGTGCAGGCCGGGGTCGCCCACAACGCGATCCCGTCGACCGGCACGGTCAAGGGCACGCTGCGCTGCCTGGACGTGCGCGCCTGGCAGAAGGCGTCCGAGGTGTTCCACTCCGCGGTGGAGCAGGTCCTCGCGCCGCTGGAGGTCGAGGTCGAGATCGTGCACCACCGCGGCGTGCCTCCGGTGGAGAACGACGAGCGCTCGACCGGCCTGCTCGAGGCTGCGGCGCGCGACGTGCTGGGTGCCGAGTCCGTGCTGCTCACCGAGCAGTCGCTCGGCGGCGAGGACTTCGCCTGGTACCTGACCAAGGTGCCCGGCGCGATGGCCCGGCTCGGCACGCGGACGCCCGGCGGCACCACCTACGACATCCACCAGGGTGACCTGCAGGTCGACGAGCGGGCGATCGAGGCCGGCGCGCTCCTGCTCGCCCGCACGGCGGTGCTGGCCGGGGCCTGAGATCCGTCTCAGCAGGCGAGAGATTCCGTCCGCCACCTGGGCACATGTCTCAGGTCAGTAACGGAACCAGCGGCGATACCCCTCGGTAACATGCGCGTGACCTGGTGCTGGTTAGAGTCCGACCATCAACACCGGACAGGTGGTCCGCGCGCGCTCGTGACCCGGCTCAGGCCGACCGCGACGCCGACGATCATCGGGGACCGGTCTGCTGACGAGAATCCAGGAGTGTCGCGTGAACAAGATCATCCGCGTGGCCGCGCTCAGCGGGGCGCTCGCCCTCGCGCTCGCGGCTTGTGGCAGTGCCCCCGACGACGACGCGGCATCGCCCTCGTCGTCCATGACGCCCGGCGCCGGCGCGTCGAGCGCCGCCCCCGTCGACTTCAAGGCCTGCATGGTCTCGGACTCCGGTGGCTTCGAGGACAAGTCGTTCAACCAGTCGGGTGCCGAGGGCCTCGAGCGCGCGGGCGCCGAGCTCGGTGTCGCGACGAACAAGGTCGAGTCGACCGCCGCGACGGACTTCACGCCGAACATCGCGCAGCTGCTCTCCGACAAGTGCAACCTGATCATCGGTGTCGGCTTCCTCCTCGAGGACCCGATCCAGACGGCCGCCGAGGCCAACCCGGACGTCGAGTTCGCGCTCGTCGACTCCGCGTTCTCCGACAAGGACTTCAAGCCCGTCACGCTGGAGAACGGCAAGCCGCTGCTCTTCAACACGCAGGAGGCAGCCTTCCTCGCGGGCTACGTCGCCGCGGGCACGAGCAAGACCGGCACGGTCGCGACCTTCGGTGGCATCCAGCTGCCGTCCGTCTCGATCTTCATGGACGGCTTCTCGGACGGCGTCAAGAAGTACAACGAGGACTTCTCCAAGAAGGTCAAGCTCCTCGGCTGGGACAAGGACAAGCAGAAGGGCTCGTTCACGGGCGACTTCGAGGACCAGTCCAAGGGCCAGAACATCGCCAAGGGCTTCATCGACCAGGGCGCTGACGTGATCATGCCCGTCGCCGGCCCCGTCGGCCTGGGTGCGGCCGCGGCCGCCAAGGACGCGGGCGACGTCATGATCGTCGGCGTCGACGCCGACTGGTACGACACCGCGCCGGACTACAAGTCCATCATCCTGACGTCCGTCATCAAGCAGATCGGCCAGTCGGTCTTCGACACGGTCGACCAGGCCTCGAAGGACTCCTTCACGTCCGAGCCGTACGTCGGCACGCTCGAGAACAAGGGCATCGACATCGCGCCGTTCCACGACCTCGACTCCGAGGTCCCGGCCGACGTGAAGGCGAAGGTCGAGGAGCTCAAGACGCAGATCATCACCGGTGACCTGAAGGTCGAGTCGCCGAGTCAGAACTGATCCACCGACGGTGGCCCGGGCCTCACGGCCCGGGCCACCGTCATGCCCAGACCGCGGCGCGGCCGTCGGGCGCACCTCGCACCGCCGCGCCGCGACCTGCGCGGCTAGGGTGCTGACAACGACGCGAAGGAGCGTGATCTCGTGAAGCTCGAGCTGCGCGGCATCACCAAGCGGTTCGGCGCCCTCGTGGCGAACGACCACATCGACCTGGTGGTCGAACCCGGCGAGATCCATGCCCTGCTGGGCGAGAACGGGGCCGGGAAGAGCACGTTGATGAACGTGCTCTACGGCCTGTACGACCCCGACGAGGGACAGATCCTCGTCGACGACGAGCCGCGCGTGTTCGTCGGCCCCGGCGACGCGATGGCCGCGGGCATCGGCATGGTGCACCAGCACTTCATGCTCGTCCCGGTCTTCACCGTCGCGGAGAACGTCGCGCTCGGGCACGAGCCCGTCAAGGGTGGCGGCCTGCTCGACCTGGCGGAGGCCCGCCGCCGCGTCAAGGAGATCTCCGACCGCTTCGGGTTCGACGTCAACCCGGACGCGCTCATCGAGGACCTCCCGGTCGGCGCCCAGCAGCGCGTCGAGATCATCAAGGCGCTGTCCCGCCACGCCGAGGTCCTCATCCTCGACGAGCCCACCGCGGTGCTCACGCCGCAGGAGACCGACGAGCTCATCGCGATCATGCGCCAGCTCAAGGAGTCGGGCACGTCCATCGTCTTCATCACGCACAAGCTGCGTGAGGTCCGCGCCGTCGCGGACCGCATCACGGTCATCCGCCGCGGCAAGGTCGTCGGCACCGCCGAGCCGAGCGCCGCGGAGACCGAGCTGGCCTCGCTCATGGTCGGCCGCTCGGTGTCGCTCGGCGTGACCAAGGCTCCCGCGGAGCCCGGCGACGCGACCGTGAAGATCAGTGATCTCAGCGTCATCGACGCCGCCGGGGTCCGGCAGCTCGACGCGGTCTCGTTCGAGGTCGCGCGCGGCGAGATCCTCGCGATCGCCGGTGTCCAGGGCAACGGGCAGACGGAGCTGACCGAGGTCATGCTCGGCCTGCAGGCGCCGGTGGCCGGCTCCTTCACGCTCGACGGCCACGAGCTCGTGGGCCGCTCGGTCTCCGACGTGCTGCGGGCCGGGGTCGGATTCGTCCCCGAGGACCGCACGATCGACGGGATCGTCGCCGAGTTCTCCGTCGCGGAGAACCTGGTGCTCGACCTGCACGACCAGCCGCCCTTCGCGCGCGGCGTCTCGATGAACCCCGCGAAGGTGCTGGCCAACGCCGAGCAGCGCACCGTCGAGTTCGACGTCCGCACGCCGTCGGTGCACGCGCCGGCCGGCACGCTCTCGGGCGGCAACCAGCAGAAGGTCGTGCTCGCGCGGGAGATGAGCCGGCCCCTGCGCCTGCTCATCGCGTCCCAGCCCACGCGCGGCCTGGACGTCGGGTCGATCGAGTTCGTGCACTCGCGGATCGTGCAGGAGCGCGACAACGGGACCCCGGTGATCATCGTCTCGACCGAGCTCGACGAGGTCCTGGCGCTGGCCGACCGGATCCTGGTCATGTACCGCGGGCGCATCGTCGGCATCGTGCCGGGCGACACCGACCGCGACGTGCTCGGCCTCATGATGGCCGGCGTCCCGCTCGAGGACGCCCAGGCGCAGGCCGCGACCCACCACACGCTGCTCGGCGAGGCCGACCTCGAGGCGGAGCAGGAGACGGCGCCCCCGCCACCGCCCCCCGTCGCGAGCACTCCCACCCCCCAGCCCGACGAGGAGGCCGGCGAGTGAGCTCCACGACGCCCCCCATGCCCGACGCCGCGGTCCCGCCGCCGGCGGACACCGGAGCCGAGCCCGTGGCGACGGTCCCCGGCTCCGAGGAGAACCGCGGCCAGACCGTGATGCGCGAGATCCTGGCCAGCAGCTGGGTCGTCACGACCCTGGCGATCGTGCTGGCGCTGGTCATCAGCGGCGTGCTCATCGCCGCCGCGGACCAGGAGGTGCAGGACGCCGCGGTGTACCTGTTCGCCAAGCCCGCCGACTTCTTCTCGGCGGCGTGGCACGCGGTCTCCAGCGCGTACGTCGCCCTGTTCCAGGGTGCGGTGTTCGACTCGACCGCCGACACCTTCGCGCAGAAGATCAAGCCGCTGACCGAGACCCTGACCGTGTCGACGCCACTCATCCTCGCGGGCCTCGGTCTCGGCATCGGCTTCCGTGCGGGGCTGTTCAACATCGGTGCCCAGGGCCAGATCATCCTCGGCGCGGTGTTCGGCGGGTTCATCGGCTTCACGTTCGACCTGCCGCCGGGGCTGCACCTGCTGCTGTGCATGCTCGGCGCGGCCATCGGCGGCGGCCTGTGGGCCGGGATCGCGGGCGTGCTCAAGGCCCGCACCGGAGCGCACGAGGTGATCGTCACGATCATGCTCAACTCCATCGCGGTCTACCTGGTCGCTTACCTGCTGACGACCAAGCCGTTCCAGAACCCCGGCAGCTCCAACCCGATCTCGCCGCCGATCCCCGAGTCCGCGCAGTACCCGCTGCTGCTCGGCGACCAGTTCCGGCTGCACGCGGGCTTCATCGTCGCGATCCTCGCCGCCGTGTTCGTCTGGTGGCTGATGGGTCGGTCGACGGTCGGCTTCAAGTGGCGCGCGGTGGGCTCCAACCCGCACGCGGCACGCACGGCCGGCATCTCGGTGAACTCGGCCTACATCTGGGTCATGGTCACCGCCGGTGCGCTCGCCGGCCTGGCCGGCTCGGCCCAGGTGCTGGGCACGGACAAGGTGCTCACGGCGGACGTCGCCGCGAGCTTCGGGTTCGACGCGATCACGGTCGCCCTGCTCGGACGGTCCAAGCCGTTCGGCACGTTCCTCGCCGGCCTCCTGTTCGGCGCGCTGCGCGCCGGCGGGTTCGCGATGCAGGCGCGCACCGGCACGCCGATCGACATCGTGCTCGTCGTCCAGTCCCTCGTGGTCCTGTTCATCGCGGCCCCGCCGCTGGTCCGCGCGGTGTTCCGCCTGCCCGCCCCCGGCACCCGCCGCACCCGAACGCCCCGCTCGTCGACCAAGGAGGTGGCGGCATGACCGCCACGACCGTGGCGCCCCCGGCGCCCGCGCCCGAGAAGGCCAAGCCGCTCGCGCCGATCAGCTGGAAGGCGCCGATCGGCTACGGCGTCGTCGGCCTCATCAGCCTGGTCCTGTTCGGGCTGCTGCCCGCGGGCGGCAAGGACTCGACGTTCGTGCTGTCCACCAGCAAGGACTTCTTCACGATCGCGCCGATCACGGTCCCCGCCAAGGTGACCGCGATCGTGCTGTCCGTGATCGCCCTGGTGCTCGCGGGGATCTCCTGGCAGGCGACGCGCAACCGTCGCAAGGTCGGCGCGTGGCTGCCGGTCGTCTTCGGCGTCGTGGTCGTCCTCGCGTTCCTCACGTGGGCCGACGCGGGCAAGTCCTCGCCGCTGCCGCTGACCGGCCTGCTGCAGGGCTCGCTGTTCCTCGCGATCCCGCTCGTGTTCGGCTCGCTCGCCGGCCTGCTGTGCGAGCGCTCGGGCATCATCAACGTCGCGATCGAGGGGCAGCTGCTGGCCGGCGCGTTCCTGGCCGCGGTCGTCGCCTCGATCACCAGCTCGGCGTACGTCGGGCTGGTCGCGGCGCCGATCGCCGGGATGATCGTCAGCGCGCTGCTCGTGCTGTTCTCGATCCGCTACGTGGTGAACCAGATCATCGTCGGCGTGGTGCTCAACGTGCTCGTCGTCGGCGTCACGAGCTACCTGTTCTCCACGGTGCTCAAGGCCGACGCGGCGACGTTCAACTCGCCGCCCAAGCTGCCGACGATCGACATCCCGCTGCTCAGCCAGATCCCCGTCCTCGGTCCCGTGCTGTTCCGCCAGACCGTGCTCGTCTACGTCATGTACGTCGTCGTGGTGCTGCTGCAGATCTTCGTCTTCCGCAGCCGCTGGGGCCTGCGCCTGCGGGCGGTCGGCGAGCACCCCAAGGCCGCCGACACGGTCGGCATCAAGGTGAACCGGACCCGCGTGCGCGCGACGCTGCTCGGCGGCGCCGTGGCCGGGCTCGGTGGGGCGTTCTTCACCGTCGCCGCAGGCCTGGCGTTCGGCAAGGAGATGACCGGCGGCAAGGGGTTCATCGCGCTGGCGGCCATGATCCTGGGCCGGTGGAACCCGGTGGGTGCCCTCGCGGCCGCCCTGCTGTTCGGGTTCTCCGACAACCTGCAGGTGGTGCTCGGCATCATCGGCACACCCATCCCCAGCCAGATCATGCTCATGACGCCGTACGTCGTGACGATCTTCGCCGTCGCCGGGCTCGTCGGGCGCGTGCGCCCGCCCGCCGCCGAGGGCATCCCCTACGTGAAGTGAGTGCCGTGACCGACATCGACTGGGACGCCCTGCGGGAAGCCGCGCGGGACGTCATGCACAAGGCGTACGTGCCGTACTCCCACTTCCCGGTGGGCGCGGCCGCGCTGGTCGACGACGGCAGCGTCGTCGTCGGCTGCAACGTGGAGAACGCCTCCTACGGCGTGACGCTGTGCGCCGAGTGCTCGCTCGTCTCCGCCCTCGTGGTGCAGGGCGGCGGGCGGCTCGTGGCGTTCACGTGCGTCGACGGGCACGGCAACGTGCTCATGCCCTGCGGCCGCTGCCGCCAGCTGCTGTTCGAGCACGGCGGCCCCCGCCTGCTCGTCGAGACCGTGAGCGGCATCCGACCCATGACCGAGGTGCTGCCCGACGCGTTCGGGCCGGCCGACCTGGAGGAACGCGCATGAGCTTCGATGCTGTCGAGGTGATCGTCGCCAAGCGCGACGGGCACCGCCTGTCCGACGCGCAGATCGACTGGGTCATCGACGCCTACACCCACGGCGGCGTCGCCGAGGAGCAGATGTCGGCCCTGACCATGGCGATCCTGCTCAACGGCATGGACCGCGCGGAGATCGCGCGCTGGACCGCGGCGATGATCGCGTCGGGCGAGCGCATGTCCTTCTCGCACCTGAGCCGCCCGACCGCCGACAAGCACTCGACCGGCGGCGTCGGCGACAAGATCACGCTGCCGCTCGCCCCGCTCGTGGCCGTGTTCGGCGTGGCCGTGCCGCAGCTGTCCGGCCGCGGGCTGGGCCACACCGGCGGCACGCTCGACAAGCTCGAGTCGATCCCGGGCTGGCGGGCCGCGCTGAGCAACGACGAGATGATGGCGCAGCTCGAGGACGTGGGCGCAGTCATCTGCCAGGCAGGCTCGGGCCTCGCGCCGGCCGACCGCAAGCTGTACGCCCTGCGCGACGTGACGGGAACGGTCGAGGCCATCCCGCTCATCGCCAGCTCGATCATGAGCAAGAAGATCGCCGAGGGCACGGGCGCGCTGGTGCTCGACGTCAAGGTCGGCTCGGGCGCCTTCATGAAGGACCTCGCCCGCGCGACCGAGCTGGCCCGCACGATGGTCGAGCTGGGCACGGACGCCGGCGTCAACACCGTCGCGCTGCTCACCGACATGGACGTGCCGCTGGGCCTGACCGCGGGCAACGCGCTCGAGGTCCGCGAGTCGGTCGAGGTGCTGGCGGGAGGCGGACCGGCGGACGTCGTCGAGCTCACGGTCGCGCTGGCCCGCGAGATGCTCGCGGGGGCGGGACGGCCAGACGAGGACGTCGCTGCGGCGCTCAGCGACGGACGGGCGATGGACGCCTGGAACCGCATGATCGCGGCCCAGGGCGGGGACCCGTCCGCGGAGCTGCCGGTGGCCAAGGAGACCGAGCAGGTGCTGGCCGAGGCCGACGGCGTGCTCACCACGCTCGACGCCTACGCCGTCGGCATCGCCGCGTGGCGCCTCGGTGCGGGCCGCGCCCGCAAGGAGGACCCGGTGCAGGCCGGCGCGGGGGTCGAGATCCACGCGCGGCCCGGTGACGTCGTGCGCGCCGGCCAGCCGCTGCTGACCCTGCACACCGACACCCCCGAGCGGTTCGGCCGGGCGCGCGAGGCGCTCGCCGGTGGTCTCGTCGTCGGCCCCGCGGGAACCGTCGTCGCGAACCGTCCGCTGGTCATCGACCGCATCGGCTGACGGGCGCCGGCGCCTGGCGCCCCGCCCCGCCCCGGAGCACGATGGGAACGCCCTGACCCAAGGAGGAGCCATGAGCACCGTCCCCGGATCCGACGCCTGGCGGGACGCGGGCCTCGCGCCCGCGCAGCCCGACGAGCCCGCCCGGCTGGTCGACGACCTCGACCCGCCCGACCCCGAGCAGTACGAGCCCGGCTTCGCCCGCCCGGACCTGGAGGGCGCCGCCGACGAGGCCGACGTGCTGGACCAGGACAGCGAAGTGCTGCTCGACGACGAGGACGGCGACGCGTGAGCACACCGGACCTGGTGGCCCTGATCCCGTCGCTGCCCAAGGTCCTGCTGCACGACCACCTCGACGGCGGGCTGCGGCCTGCGACCATCGTGGAGCTCGCCGCCGAGATCGGCCACGAGCTGCCCACGACCGACGCCGACGAGCTCGGCCGGTGGTTCGTCGAGGCGGCCAGCGCGGGCACGCTCGAGCTGTACCTCGAGACGTTCGTGCACACCACCGCGGTCATGCAGAGCACGGACGGGCTGCGCCGCGTGGCCCGCGAGGCCGTGCTGGACCTGGCCGCCGACGGCGTGGTCTACGCCGAGCTGCGGTACGCGCCCGAGCAGCACCTGCTCGGTGGGCTGTCCCTGCAGGACGTGGTCGACGCGGTCCAGGCCGGGTTCGCCGACGGGGTCGCCGAGGCGGGCACGATCCGCGTCGGCACGATCCTGTCCGCGATGCGTCACCTCGACCGGGCCGACGAGATCGCCGCCCTCGCCCTGGCCAACCGGGACGCGGGCGTCGTCGGCTTCGACATCGCCGGGCCCGAGGAGGGCTTCCCGCCCTCGAAGCACGCGAGCGCGTTCGACACGCTGCGGCTCGCGAGCTTCCCCGCCACGGTGCACGCGGGCGAGGCCGCGGGGCTCGACTCGATCGCCGAGGCCGTCCAGGTGGCCGGCGCGACCCGGCTCGGGCACGGCGTGCGGCTCGCCGACGACGTGCACGCCGACGCGCTCGGCCTGCTGGCCCACTGGGTGCGCGACCGGCGCATCCCGCTCGAGCTGTGCCCGTCGTCCAACGTCCAGACCGGCGGCGCGCCGAGCATCGCGGCACACCCCGCGACCCGCCTGCGGGAGCTGGGCATGGCGGTCACCATCAACACCGACAACCGGCTGCAGTCCGGCACGTCCCTGTCCCGCGAGCTCACGCTGCTCGTGCAGGAGGCGGGCTGGACGCTGGCCGACCTCGAGGACGTCGCGGTCACCGCCGCGTCGCACTCGTTCGCCCACCACGACGAGCGCGCCGCGCTCATCGACACCGTGATCCGGCCCGCGTACGCCGCGGCCCGGGGAGGAAGGCACCGCGCATGAGCCACGAACCACTCGACTCGACCGCGCTCGCGCAGCTCGTCGACCACACCCTGCTCAAGCCGGAGGCCACCCGCGCCGACGTGGAGGCCCTGATCGCCGAGGGCGTCGCCCTGGGCGTCTACTCGGTCTGCATCTCGCCGTCGTTCCTGCCCGTGGACGCGCGCGGCCTGAAGGTCGCGACGGTCTGCGGCTTCCCGTCCGGCAAGCACCACTCGTCGGTCAAGGCCGCCGAGGCCGCGCAGTCCGTGGCCGACGGCGCCGACGAGGTCGACATGGTGATCGACGTGGGCGCCGCCAAGGAGGGTCGCTTCGAGGCCGTCCAGGCCGACATCGCCGCCGTGCGCGCCGCCGTCCCCGCCCCGAAGGTGCTCAAGGTCATCATCGAGTCGGCCGCGCTGAGCGACCACGAGATCGTCGAGGTCTGCCGCGCCGCCGAGGCCGCGGGGGCCGACTTCGTCAAGACGTCGACCGGCTTCCACCCGACGGGCGGTGCCTCGGTGCACGCCGTGCGGATCATGGCCGACACCGTCGGTGGGCGGCTCGGGATCAAGGCGTCGGGCGGCGTCCGCACCGCGGGCGACGCGCTCGAGATGGTCGAGGCCGGCGCGACCCGCCTCGGGCTGTCGGGCACGGCCGCCGTGCTCGCGGGCCTCGAGGCGGACGCCGGGTACTAGGCGCGTCCCGACCATGACCGCTGCCCAGCCCTCCGGCTTCGCCTTCACCGTCACGGGCGACGAGGTCGTCATCACCCACCACGGCCGCCGCGCCACCGTCCTGCGCGGACGCCCGGCGGCCGACTTCCTCGACGACGTCGAGAGCGGCGACGACCAGCAGCTCATGGCCCGGGTCACCGGGCAGTACCGGCACGGCAACGAGCGCACCGCGCGCAACCACCCGCGGAACGCTGGGCGCTGACAGATCACCCGGTATTGAGATGTCCGGTTTGTCCCTCTCGTCGCTACGTTCGTTGACGGCCCGATCACGGGCCTTCGACGACGGGCACGGGGGACGGCGATGAAGCGGAACGCGGGAGCACTGCTGACGGGCGCGGTGGTCGGCGCGCTGACGATCGGTGGCCTCGCGGCCCCGGCGCAGGCAGCGACCGGGGGAGGGTGGACCACGCTCTCGACCGGGGGAGGGCTGTCGATCATCACGGAGCCGGCGACGATCAGGCTGCCAGCGGCTCAGGGCAAGCGGCTCCTCGTCGGCTGGGCGACCGACGGTGCGTCGAAGCCGAGCGTCCTGACGCGGCAGGTCACGACGAGCGGCAAGCTCAGCGGCCCGGTGCGGACGGTCGTCAAGGGCTGGGCGAGCCTCGACGAGCGGGTCGCGTTCACGCGCAGCAACGGCAAGGTCGTCGTCGCGCTGCAGGGCATCCGGACCACGAACGTCGGTGAGAAGTACGACGGCGCGGTCGCCTACGCCACCTCGGGCGACGGCGCCGCCTGGTCGCTGGCGCCGGGAGGCCTCAGCAGGTCCGCCTCCGGCGGGTACGCCCTCGACGTGATCGACGACAGGGGAACGCTGGTCTCCGCGTTCACGGCCGCGTCCGACGACAGGCTTCGCTTCCACGTGGGCGCGGACGCGGTGATCCCCTCGACGAAGCCCGACGGCGCGACCGCCGGGCACAGCGGTAACGCCTACTACGGCACCCTCGCCCGCGACGCCCGGACCGGCGAGGTGTGGGCCGCCTGGTACCAGCTGGGCAGCTCGACGGCGAGCACGGGCCTGTGGACGCAGCGCATCCTGCCGACACCGTCGACTGCCGTGAAGGCACCCGGCACGGCGTCGATCCTCGTGCCGGACCAGAGCCTCGCCCTCGTGCCGCGCAGCGGCGGCGGCATCTACCTCGCCTACGCGATCGGCTACCCGTCGACCACGGCGGTCCGGCTGTGGAAGGTCGGCTCGAAGACGTCCGCCTCGACGTACACCCAGGTGAAGGCGGCGAACGCGCGTGACATCTCTGCCAGCCCGGCCCCGGGCGGGCGCCTGTGGGTCTCGTGGGCGACGTCGTACTCGGGCGCCAGGGCGACGGCGAAGGCGGTGCGGACCAGCACGAACGCGAAGCGGTTCGGTGCGGTCGTGGCGACCAAGGCGGTGCACAGCGGCACGATCTGGAAGACGTCGATCGAGGGCTCGCGCGGTCCGGCGGACATCGTCGTGACGGCGAACGTCACTGACACCGCGAACACCGTCGGGCTCTACCAGACCCAGGTGAAGCCAGGCCTGTCCGCGGCGCTGAGCAAGAGCTCCGTGCGCAAGGCCAAGGGCGGCAAGGTGACCGTGACGGTCGCCGACGCGGGCCTGCGGCTCAAGGGCGCGAGGGTCGTCTACGGCGGCAAGGCGCACACCACGAACGCGAAGGGGCAGGCCTCGTTCACGGTGGCCAAGGGAACCTCGACGGGGAAGAAGGGCGTGTCCGTCGCGAAGTCCGGCTACACGGGCAAGAGGCTCGTGCTCAAGGTCGTGAGGTAGCCCGGACGACGAGGGGCCCCGGTCAGTGACCGGGGCCCGCGATCGTGAAGGAACGAACTGCTACAGCCCCAGTGCCGCGCGCATGTCCGCGGCGACGGCGTCCAGCCGCTCGCGCGCGGTGTGCCGCGCGGCGACGACCGCGTGGTCGTCGGCGGCGGTGTCCAGCGGGACCACGACCTCGAGGTAGCACTTCACCTTGGGCTCGGTCCCGCTGGGCCGCACGATGACGCGCGTCCCGTCCTGCGTCTCGAGCCGCAGCCCCTCGGTGGGCGGCAGGCCGCCGCGGTCGTCGTCGGTGCCGGCTGCGAGGTCGACGACGCTCACCACGCGCGAGCCCGCGAGGGTCGCGGGCGGTGCCGAGCGGAGCCGGTCCACGGTCGCCGGGATCTGGGCCAGGTCGGTGAACCGGGCCGAGACCTGGTCGGTCAGGTGCAGGCCGTGGGTACGGGCCAGGTCGTCGAGCTCGTCGACCAGCGTGCGGCCCTCGGCCTTGAGCCGGGCCGCCTCGCCCGCGACGAGCAGCGCGGCCGTGATGCCGTCCTTGTCCCGCACGTGCACCGGGTCGACGCAGTAGCCGAGCGCCTCCTCGTAGCCGAAGACGAGCCCGTCGACGCGGGAGATCCACTTGAAGCCGGTGAGCGTCTGCGCGTGCCGCACGCCCGCGGCGTCGGCGATGCTCGCGAGCAGGCGCGAGGAGACGATCGAGTTCGCGAACGTCGCCGTCGGGTCGAGAGGGCCGGGGTCGGCGGCGAGCCGGCCCGCGACCGTCGCGCCGAGCAGCGCGCCGGTCTCGTCCCCGTGCAGCATCCGCCAGCCCTCGGCCGCGGCGGTGTCCGGGCCCCGGAAGGACCGTGCGCGCGGGTCCTGGACCGCGGCGGCGCACCGGTCGGCGTCCGGGTCGAGCGCGAGCACCAGGTCGGCTCCCTCGTCGCCGGCGAGGCCGATCGCGAGGTCGATCGCACCCGGCTCCTCGGGGTTCGGGAACGCGACGCTGGGGAAGTCGCCGTCGGGGTCGGCCTGCTCGGGCACGACGAGCACGTCGGTGAAACCGGCCTCGGCGAGCACCCGCTGCGCGACGGCACCGCCGACCCCGTGCAGCGGGGTCAGGACGATGCGCAGCCTCGCGGCGGCGGCGCGGGCCGACGGGTCGGCGGGCGCGACGGCCGTGGCGACGTAGGCGTCGACGACGCTGCCGTCGAGCAGCGTCCAGCCGCCCTGCGCGCGGGGCACGGACGCGACCGACGGGACCCGGGCGATCTCGTGCGCGATCGCTGCGTCCACGGGGGCGACGATCTGCGCACCCTGCCCGGAGTCGGACACGACCCGCCCGCCCAGGTAGACCTTGTAGCCGTTGTCCTGCGGGGGGTTGTGCGACGCGGTGACCATGATCCCGGCGTCGGCCGCGAGGTGCCGGACCGCGAACGCGAGCACGGGCGTCGGCAGCGCCGACGGCAGCAGCAGCACCTCGATGCCCACGGCGGTGAGCACCGCGGCGGTGTCCAGCGCGAAGTCGTGGGACTTGTGCCGCGCGTCGTACCCGACGACCACGCGGGGCGGGGGAGTCACGCCGTCGAGCTCGCCGAGCAGGAAGTCGGCGATGCCCGACGCCGCGCGGATGACGACCGCGCGGTTCATCCGGTGCGGGCCGCCGCCGAGCCGGCCGCGCAGCCCCGCGGTGCCGAACTGCAGCAGGCCGGAGAACCGGTCGGCCAGCTCCTCGCGCGCGGCGTGGCGCTGGCTGAGGACCTGGTACTGCGTCGGGTCCGGGTCGTGGCCCTCCTCGAGCCCGTCCGGCTCGCGGTTCGCGCGCTCCAGGAGGGCACGCAGCTCGTCGGCGGTGTCGTGGTCCGGGTCGTCGTCGACCCAGGCCCTGACCTGCCCCTCGAGCTCCGACCACGTGATCTGCCTCGACCCGGCGTCGTCGTCCATGCCCACCAACGTAGTGGCCCGACGGCCGCCCGACGACCGGGTCGTCAGAGGCGCTTGATGACCTCCGCCAGCAGCGCGCTGATCCGCGGCCCGGCCGCCGCGCCGGCCTCGAGCACCTCGGCGTGGGCCAGCGGCGTCTCGCTGATCCCGGCGCCGAAGTTCGTCACGAGCGAGACGCCCAGGACCTCCAGGCCCGCGTGCCGCGCGGCGATCGACTCGAGGGTCGTCGACATCCCGACGAGGTCGCCGCCGAGCACGCCTGCCATGCGCACCTCGGCGGGGGTCTCGTAGTGCGGCCCGGGGAACTGCACGTAGACGCCCTCGCCCAGGCTCGGGTCCACCTCGTGCGCGATCGCGCGCAGCCGGCTCGAGTACAGGTCGGTGAGGTCGACGAACGTCGCACCCTCCAGCGGGGAGGTGGCGGTGAGGTTGATGTGGTCGCGGATGAGGACGGGGGTGCCCGGGCCCCACGCCGGGTTCAGGCCGCCGCAGCCGTTGGTCAGCACGACGGTCGTCGCGCCGGCTGCCGCGGCGGTGCGGACCCCGTGCACGACGCGGCGCACGCCCCGGCCCTCGTACAGGTGCGTGCGCGAGCCGAGCACGAGCGCGTGCTTGCCGGTCGCCTCGATGCGCACGGAGCGGATGATGCCGCTGTGCCCGACGACCGCCGCGGCCGAGAACCCGGGGACGTCGGTGCTCGGGATCTCGGCGACCGTCTCGCCGAGCAGGTCCGCCGCGCCGCCCCAGCCGGAGCCCAGCACGAGCGCGACGTCGTGCTTCGGCACGCCCGTCGCCTCCGCGAGGTAGGCCGCCGCGGTGCGGGCCACGTCGAACGGGTCGGTCGTCGGGTCGTCCAGGTCTGTGACGTCGCTCATGACTCGAGGCTAACGCCCGTGCACGCACTCACAGGAACGGCACAATGGGCACTGTGAGCACACCTGCGCCCGACGCGTCCGTGAATCCCGCCAGCCGCGTCGTCATCGTCGGCGGTGGGCCCGGCGGGTACGAGGCGGCGCTCGTCGCGCGGCGCCTGGGCGCCGACGTGACCGTCGTCGAGCGTGCCGGGCTCGGCGGCGCGGCCGTCCTCACCGACGTCATGCCGTCCAAGACGCTGATTGCGACCGCGGAGTGGCTCACCATCGCCGACCGCGCGCCCGAGCTCGGCATCCGCGCCGACAACCTCGCTGCGTCGGGCGCGGAGGCGCGGCACTACATCGACCTCGCCGCGGTGAACACCCGCGTCAAGGCGCTCGCCGCGGCGCAGAGCGCGGACATCCGCTCGCGCCTCGAGCGCGAGGGCGTGCGCATCCTGCTCGGCGAGGGGCGCCTCGACGGTCCGCAGCGGGTGCTCGTCACGACCCCCGGTGGCGTGGCCGACGAGGCCCTCGAGGCCGACATGATCCTGGTCGCGACCGGCGCCACGCCGCGCGAGCTGCCGACGGCCCGCCCCGACGGCGAGCGGATCCTCACATGGACCCAGCTGTACGACCTGACGTCGCTGCCCGAGAAGCTCATCGTCGTCGGCTCGGGGGTCACCGGGGCCGAGTTCGCCGGCGCCTACACCTCGCTCGGCGCGGACGTCACGCTCGTCTCGAGCCGCGACCGCGTGCTGCCGGGCGAGGACGCCGACGCCGCCGAGCTGCTCGAGGACGTCTTCAAGGCCCGCGGCATGCACGTGCTGTCGCGCTCGCGCGCCGAGGGCGCCCGCCGGACGGCGGACGGCGTCGTCGTGACGCTGGCCGACGGCCGCGAGGTCGAGGGCTCGCACGTGCTGTTCGCGGTGGGCTCGATCCCCACGACGACCGGGCTCGGGCTGGAGGAGGCCGGCGTCCGGCTCTCGCCGTCGGGGCACATCCAGGTCGACAAGGTCTCGCGCACCAGCGCCCGCGGAATCTACGCGGCCGGTGACGTGACCGGTGTGCTGCCGCTCGCGTCGGTCGCGGCGACGCAGGGCCGGATCGCGATGTCGCACGCGCTCGGCGACGCGGTCAAGCCGCTCGCGCTGCGCGGCGTCTCGGCGAACATCTTCACCGCGCCGGAGATCGCCACCGTCGGGCTCTCGGAGTCGCGGCTGCAGTCCCTGGGCATCCAGTACGCCGTGAGCATGCTGCCGATCGCCCGCAACCCCCGCGCCAAGATGCTGGGCGTGCGGGAGGGGTTCATCAAGATCTTCGCGCACCCCGGCTCGGGCCAGGTGCTCGGCGCGGTGCTCGTCGGGCCCCGCGCGTCGGAGTCGGTGTTCCCGCTGACCCTCGCCGTGACCCACCGGATGACCACCGACCAGGTCGCCGAGGCCGTGACCGTCTACCCGTCGATGTCGGGGACGATCGCGGAGGTGGCGCGCATGCTCCACCACCGCACGGAGGACTGAGGCGGAGCGCAGGGGCCGGTGGGGGCGAAGCACCCGCCGGCCCCGGAGCGCAGCCTCAGTCCGACCACAAGCACAGGGCCTGAGGCGCCCACCCACGCAGTCGGCGCGCAGCCCCACCCGCACGCAGCCCCGCCCGCACCTCCCGCACCCCGCCCGTGACCTCGCCGATCCCGCATCGTCTCGCCGATCCGGATCGGCGAGACGATGCCGAATCGGCGAGACGACGGGGGCAGCGGCGGGCGCGGCGCGCGCGAAGCGGCGCGTCAGCTCGTCGGCGCGGCGCGTGTCACCACCGGTAGGTGGTCCGACTCGCGGGGCTCGGTCGGGACGCGGGCGTCCGTGAAGGTCATCTGCTGGCCGAAGATCCAGTCGATGCGGGCGTCGGGGTCGGTGCTCGGAGAGGTCAGCGCGTCCGGTGAGCCGGCGGTGTCGACGGCCGAGACCCAGCCGGCGTCCTCGAGGAGCGTGATCTCGGGCCAGCCCGGCTCGGCGTTGAGGTCGCCCGCGAGCAGCGAGGGGCCGGTGACAGGCTCGTCGGCGAGCAGGGTGCGCAGCTGCGCCAGGCGCGTGGGGGTGTTCTCCTCGCGGTGCTGCAGGTGGACCGACGTCACGCGGACGGCCGTCCCGGACCGGGTGACCACGGTGGTCGACAGGGCCGAGCGCGCCTGCGGGCCGGCACCGTACGGGAGCGGGTGGACCGCGGTGTCCGCGAGCGCCGAGCGGGACAGCACGGCGTTGCCGAACTGCCGGTCGGCGGCGGGGGCGAACCGCACGGTCATCCCGAGCCGGTGCGCCATCCACGTGGCGACGTCGGTGCCGCCGCCGAAGATCCAGCCGCGCTCGACCTCCTGCAGCGCGACGACGTCGGGATGCTCCTCGGCGATGGTCCGCGCGATGCCCTCGAGGTCGACGGCGGTCAGGGGCGAGACGCCGTAGTGCAGGTTCCAGGTGACCACCGTCAGGTCGTCGCTCGCGGCGCGCGCGGGGACGTCGGGGCCGGTGGTGCTGGTCCCGTAGGGCACGAGCCCGACGAGGGCGAGCAGGACCGCGGGGCCGAGGAGCAGGCGGACCGTGTTGACCCGCGCGGGGATGCGCTCGGGGGCGGGATGCTCGACCGGCGGCGCGTCGGGCGTGCGCCGCCTGAGGCCGGTCATGGCCAGGACGAGCGCGGCGATCACGACGACCCACGCGTTGTCGACGGGCAGCGGCACGTCGTAGTCGAGCATGTAGAGCAGGAGCGGCAGCACCACGCCGAGCCCGGCGATGGCCGTCGCGCCCATGGTCCGCAGCACGCCGCGCGCCGCGGGTCCGCGCATCGTCAGGGTCCCGGTGACCACGACGCCGATCGCCACGGACAGCACGATCAGGGCGATCAGCGCGAGCGCCCCGGTGAGCCACATGGTTCCGGCGGTCCCCGCGACCAGCAGCACCGCGGCGGAGATCCGCACCGGGCCGGGCCAGGTCTCGGGCCGCAGCAGGATCCAGACGCCCACGACGTTCGCGAGCACGAGCACGAGCCCCGCGATCCCGAGCGCGATGCCGGTCTGCGAGGCCGCGAACGCCGGGTTGGCCAGGATCATCGCGGCGAGCGCGAGGAACGGTCCGAGGGCCCACAGCCGGCGGGGCCGCCCGGTCGCGGGCGCCGCGCCGCCGTGCCCGCGGGACAGGGAGCGCGCGGTGAGCAGCGGGGCGAGCGCGATGACCACGGCGACGACCCAGCCCGACCAGCCGTCGCGCCAGATCGCGTCCCACGTGCCGAGGGCCATCTGCAGGCCCACCGACAGCCCGCACCCGAGCAGCAGCCCGGTCGCGGCCTGTCGCCCGCCGGCGGGGCGGCCGGCCACGAAGGCGACCGCGAGCGTGAGCGCCGCGACGGCGACCGCGACGGTCACGAGCCCGACCCAGAACAGCGCGCCGCCGTCGACGGCCTGCGCGAGCAGGCGCGCCGCGGCGAGCACGCCGGCGCCGGTCAGCACCGCGCCCGCGGTCGGGATGCCCGACCGGCACCGCGTGGCGAGCAGCACGAGCCCCGCGACGAGCCCGGCGGCGGCGTACGTGCCCGCGGCGGCGAGGCCGGCCGCGAGCGTGCTCGTCGCGAACGCCCGGTCGAGGAGTGGTCCGCTGGCGCGGACCATCTCGAGCGCGGCGACGGTCAGGGTCGCGACGAGCCACACCCGCGTCGGGGTTCCGGCATCCGGGGGGCCGTCAGGGCGGGCGGGTGGGCGGACGTCGGGGGAGGGCTGCGTCACCCTCGCGACGCTACTCCGAGGAGGGCCCGTTCCGCGCTCCGACCAGCGCACTCACCGGGTCAGGCGAACAGGGCCTGGCCGATGTACGGCGAGTGCCGGGTGGTCAACAGCGTGCCGTCGGCGCCGACGACGAACGAGCCAGCAGCGATCCCGGGAGGCACCGCGAACAGGCCGGAACCGGTGTGCTCGAGGTACTCCATGAGCCCGTCGGACTTGGACAGCTGGTTCTGCATGGGGATGTAGTGCGTGCGCGGGTCGGTGACGAACGCGAGGAAGAACAGCCCCGCGTCGAGCCGCCCGAGCGAGTCGTTGCCGTCGGTGAAGTTGTAGCCGCGCCGCAGCATCCGCACGCCCGAGTTGAAGTCCGGGTGGGCCAGGCGCACGTGCGCGTTGGTCGCGATCAGCGGCTGGTCGGCGCGGCCCGTCGTCTCGAAGTTCGGCTCGGTGAACTCGGTGCCGCCGGACAGCGGCGCGCCCTCGCCCTTGTTCCGCCCGACGAGCCCCTCCTGCTCGCGCAGCGACGTGCGGTCCCACGTCTCGATCCGCATCCGGATGCGCCGCGCGACGAGGTAGGAGCCGCCGGTCAGCCACGCGGAGTCGGTCGTGTCCGCCGCGGCGGCCGACGCCGGCACCCAGACGTGCTCCTCGAGCGAGGCGGTCTCCTCGGCCTTGACGTTCGCCGTGCCGTCCTTGAACCCGAACAGGTTGCGCGGCGTCTTCTGCGCGGTCGAGGTCGACGAGGTCCGGCCGTAGCCGAGCTGGGTCCAGCGGATCGTCGCCGAGCCGAAAGCGGCGCGGGACAGGTTCCGGATCGCGTGCACCGCGATCTGCGGGTCGTCGGCGCACGCCTGCACCACGAGGTCGCCGCCGGTGCGAGCGGGATCGAGGTTGTCGGCGGGGAAGTGCGGCAGGTCGACGAGCCCGCCGGGCAACCGGTCGGCGAGGCCGAACCGGTCGGTGCCGTCGGCGCCGACGAACAGGGAGCGGCCAAACCCGAAGGTGATCGTGAGGCCCGCGGGGGGCAGGTCGGCGGCCTCGCCCGTGTCGTCGGGCGGTGCGTCGTACGGGCCCGAGGCGGGGCCGTACGGGCCCGCGGACAGGCCCTGGGTGAGCCGCGCCGCGATGGTCGTCCAGCGCTGCAGGAGCGAGACGAGGTCGTCGCGCGAGGTCGCCGTCACGTCGAACGCGGCGAGGTAGAGCCGGTCCTGCGCGGGCGTGGCGATGCCGGCCTGGTGGGTGCCCGTGAACGGGTAGGTGCGCGAGCTCGCGGCGACCGCGGGCGCGGGGTCCGGTGCGGTCAGGCGGCCGACGCCGAAGCCGGCCGCGGCGCCCGCGACCGCGAGGCCGCCGCCGAGGCCCAGGACGGCGCGGCGGGACAGCCCGTCCGACGCGGGCGAGGCGTCGGGCGGGCTGTCCGGCTGGTCCTGCGCGGGGTCCGTGGGGGCGGACACGTGGCCTGACTCAGGCGCCGGTGACGGTCGTCGTGAGCTGCGAGAGCGGCTCCGACAGGGCGTCGACCGCCGTCGCGAGGGCCTTGACCTGGTCGGCCGACAGCTTGTCGTAGTACGTGAAGCCGGTCTCGATCGAGCCCTGCTCGGCGAGCAGCGCGTCGATCTCGGTGAACCGCTGCTCAAGCTCGGCGGCCAGGTCCGGGTTCTCCGCCTCGACGACGTCCGCGAGCCCCTCGTAGCCGACGCGTGCGCCGTCGACGTTGGCCTGGAAGTCCCACAGGTCGGTGTGCGACCAGATCTCCTCCTCGCCGGTGACCTTGCCGTTGGCGACCTCGTCGAGCAGCGCCTTGGCGCCGTTGGCGATCTGGAACGCCTCGAACGTGAAGGCGGGCTTGTTGACCTGGTCGACGAGCTGCTGGGTGTACCCGACGAGGTCGTCGGCCGCCTTCTCGCGCTGCGCCTGGGTCAGCGGCGTGTAGTCCTTGCCACCGTTCTTGTCGGCGGTCGGCTGCCAGAGGTCCTTCTCGATGTAGTGCCAGCCGCTCCAGGTCTGGCCGTCCTCGAGGTCGGCCTCGCGGGCGTCGGTCAGCGGGTCGAGGTCGCCGAACGACTCGGCGACGGGCTCGACGCGCTCCCAGTGGGCGCGCGTGGGCGCGTACAGCTCGCGCGCCTTCTCGTCGTCCCCGGCCTTGTACGCCGCGGCGAACTCCTTGGTGCCCGCGATGAGCGCCCCGACCTGGTCCTTGACGTACGCGACGTACTGCGTCTCGGCCGTCTTGAGCTGGTCGGCGGTGTCACCCGTCGGCCCGACCTCCGTGCCGGAGTCGGTCACGGTGAACGTGGCGCGGATGCCGTCGCCGACCATTCCCGGCTTGCAGGCGGTGAAGTACTTGCCGGGACGGGCCTGCACGACGAGGTCGCGCGAGATGCCGGGACCGACGTTCTCGACCTCGGAGATGACCCGGAGGCCGTCCTCGTCGAGCAGGTAGAACTCGGTGACGTCCGAGCCGTCGTTCTTCACCTGGAACGTGATGGTGCCGCTCGGGGCCGTGGTCGCCGAGACGTCGCACGCGTCCGCGGTCGAGCTGACGCTCAGCACGCCCGGGGCGCCGCTGGTGCCGTTGGCCGACGGGGTCGGGGAGTTGGACACGCACCCGGCGGCCAGGGGCAGGACGAGGGCGGCGAGCGCGAGCGCGCCGACGGTGGAGCGAGACATCGGACTCCTTCTCAGACGGTGGCCGGCGCCGGTGCGGGCACGGCGGGGACCGGGGTGTGGTGGCCCCAGGTGGTGCGAATGAAGATCGTGAGGACGGGCACGACGTAGGCGACCCAGGCGACGAGCTGCAGCCACGTGGTGGCCGGCGTGAAGTTGAAGATGCCCTTGAGCAGGGTGCCGTACCAGCTGCTCGGCGGGACGGTCGACGAGACGTCGAACGCCAGGTTGTTCAGGCCGGGCAGGATCCCGGCCTCCTGCAGGTCGTGCACGCCGTAGGACAGCACGCCCGCGGCGACGAAGACGAGGAAGAGCCCGGTCCACGCGAAGAACACCCGCAGGTTGAGCTTCACGGCCCCGCGGTACATGAGCCACGCCAGCAGCACGGCGGTCGCGATGCCGAGCGCGGCGCCGAGCAGCGGTCCCGCGTTGGAGTCGGCGCCGGTGGTCGCCTTCGCGCCGGCCCACAGGAACAGGGCGGTCTCCAGGCCCTCGCGCCCGACGGAGAGCAGCGCCATGACGATGACGGCCTTCTTGCCCGCGGCGATCGCGTCGTCGAGCTTGTGCTGCAGGTTCCCCTTGAGGTGGCGGGCCGTCTTGGCCATCCAGAAGATCATCCAGGTGATCAGCCCGACGGCGATGATCGACAGCGAGCCGCCGATGGCCTCCTGGGCCTCGAACGACAGCCCCTGCGGGCCGAACGTCAGCAGCGCCCCGAACGCGAGCGAGGCGGCCACGGCGATGCCGACGCCGAACCACAGCGCGGGCAGCAGGTCGCGGCGTCCGGTCTTGACCAGGTAGGCCACGAGGATGCTGACGACGAGCGCGGCTTCGAGACCTTCGCGCAGTCCGATGAGGTAGTTCGCGACCATGAGGAGCTTTCGTCGAGCGGTCCGGTCCGGGGGACTCCGGGCCGCTGTGCTGTGAGGAAAGGCTTGCCTCACCGAAGCGGGACGATACTCCGCAGAACGGGTCGCTGACCAACCCCTCTCACGCCACGATCCTGTGATCCGCGCCACTGAGCGAGGTCAGGCGTCCTCGGCGATCCTCGCGCGCAGGGCGGGCCACGCGTCGGCGAAGGCGGGCAGCAGGGGCAGGGAGTCGACCTCGTCGACCGGGACCCAGCGGATCTCGTCGCTCTCGGCGTCGGTCACCGCGGGGTGGACCGGGACGAGCTCCTCGGCGAGCACGGTCGTGTAGGACCAGTCGGGGTGCTGCAGGACGGTCTCGCCGCGGATGCCCACGGCGGCGGGGTCGATGCCCGCCTCCTCGTGGGCCTCGCGCAGCGCCGCCTGCTCGGCGCTCTCGTCGGGCTGCCGGGCGCCGCCGGGGATGCCCCAGGTCCCGCCGTGGTGGCTCCAGATCGCGCGGTGCTGCAGCACCACGGACAGCGGATCGCGCCGGACCAGGAGCAGGCCCGCGGCGCCGTGCAGCCCCCAGTGGCGGTGGCCGCACGCGCAGTCCACCCAGCCGTCGCCGGGCTGGCGCGGCCCTGCGGGGGGCGAGGGGCGGTTCAGCCGACGATCTCGCAGATCGCGGTCCCGGCGCTGACGCTCGCGCCGACCCCGGCGGTCAGTCCCGTGACGGTACCGGCGCGGTGCGCGACGAGCGGCTGCTCCATCTTCATCGCCTCGAGCACGACGACGAGGTCGCCCTCGGCGACCTGCGCGCCCTCGGCGACGGCGACCTTGACGATGGTGCCCTGCATGGGGGAGGCCAGCGTGGTCCCGTTGGACGACGCGCGGGCCGGTCCGCTGCGTCGCGCGACGGGCCTGCGCGCCGGGGCCGGGCGGCCGCCGCGCGACAGCGCGAGCGCCGCGGGCAGCACGACCTCGATGCGCTTGCCGCCGACCTCGACGACCACGCGCTCGAGCACGGGCGCCTCGTCTGCCTCGTCGGGCTGCGCCGCCGGCGCCTTGCCGAGCGTCGCGAGCGTGTCGGTGAACTCGGTCTCGATCCAGCGGGTGTGGACGGCGAACGCCTCGTCGGGATCCGCGGGTGCGAACGCCGGGTCCTCGAGCACCGCGCGGTGGAACGGCACGACGGTCGGGATGCCGACGACCTCGAGCTCGGCCAGGGCGCGACGCGCGCGCTCGATGGCCTGCGTGCGGGTGGCACCGGTGACCACGAGCTTGGCGATCATCGAGTCGAACAGTCCCGAGACGCTGTCGCCCTCGACCACGCCCGAGTCCACGCGCACGCCGGGGCCCGACGGGAACCGCAGCGTGCTGATGCGGCCCGGTGCGGGCAGGAAGTTCGCCGCCGGGTCCTCGCCGTTGATCCGGAACTCGAGGGAGTGGCCGCGCGTCTCGACGTGGTCGTAGCCCAGCGGCTCGCCGGCCGCGATCCGCAGCTGCTCGCGGACAAGGTCGATGCCGCTGATCTCCTCGGTGACGGGGTGCTCGACCTGCAGGCGGGTGTTGACCTCGAGGAAGGAGATGGTCCCGTCGAGGCCGACGAGGAACTCGCAGGTCCCGGCTCCGACGTACTTGGCCTCGCGCAGGATCGCCTTGCTCGACTCGACCAGCTGGGCGCGCTGCGCGTCGCTGAGGAACGGCGCGGGTGCCTCCTCGACGAGCTTCTGGTGCCGGCGCTGCAGCGAGCAGTCGCGCGTGCTGACGACGACGACCGTGCCGTGCTCGTCGGCCAGGCACTGCGTCTCGACGTGGCGCGGCTTGTCCAGGTACCGCTCGACGAAGCACTCGCCGCGGCCGAACGCGCCGATCGCCTCGCGCACGGCGGAGTCGAACTGCTCGTCGATCTCCTCGACCGTGCGGGCGACCTTGAGGCCCCGGCCGCCGCCGCCGAATGCCGCCTTGATCGCGATCGGCAGGCCGTGCTCGGCGACGAACGCGTGGATCTCCTCGGGCCCGCTGACGGGGTCGGGCGTGCCGGCGACCAGGGGCGCGCCGGCGCGCTGCGCGATGTGGCGCGCGCTGACCTTGTCGCCGAGCGCGTCGATCGCCGCGGGCGGCGGCCCGATCCACGTCAGCCCGGCGTCGATGACCGCCTGCGCGAAGCCGGCGTTCTCGGCGAGGAAGCCGTAGCCGGGGTGCACGGCGTCGGCGCCGGAGCGCTTCGCGACGTCGAGCAGCTTGGCGATGTCGAGGTAGGTGTCCGCGGCGCGGGCGCCGTCGAGGGCGAACGCCTCGTCGGCGACCCGGACGTGCAGGGCCTCCCGGTCGGAGTCGGCGTAGACGGCGACGGAGCCGATCCGGGCGTCGCGACAGGCTCGGGCGATGCGGACGGCGATCTCACCGCGGTTGGCGATGAGGACCTTGGAGATGGCGGGCACGGCTCACGGTAACGCGCGGCCCCCCGCTGGCCCGTGCGCGACGGGGGTCCTCCCGCAAGATTGGGGAACCGGCCAAGCCCGTCCGCCTGGCGTTTGTAGGAATCCTCCGACGACGCCGCGCCGCCCGCCGCTCGCGGCCCTCGCGGGATGTCGAGTGACGACAACCAGGCCCCAGATAGCCGCACTTGTGACTGGTGATGCCTGCTGAGGCTCGTCATCGCATCAGGAGTGCACTCGCGTCACAAGTGCGGCTACCTCGGGCCGGTCAGCGAGTGTCGGCGCCCGGTCAGTGAGCGTCAGCGGGTCCAGAGGTCCGGGATCGCCACGTCGATCTCGGCCAGGAGCGAGCGCAGCAGGGGGAGGCTGATGCCCACGACGCCGTGGTGGTCGCCCTCGATCCGCTCGACGAACGGGCCGCCGAGCCCGTCGATCGTGAACGCGCCGGCCACCGCGAGGGGCTCGCCGGTCGCGACGTAGGCGGCGATCTCCGCGTCCGACAGGTCCGCGAAGTGCACGACGGTCGACGAGGTCGCACCGAGCACCGCGCCGTGGCCCGCGCCGAGCCGGCCGGGGGCGGGCGCGTCGGCCGAGGTCTCGCGCTCGTCCATCACCCAGTGGCCGGTGTGCAGCACGCCGACCCGGCCGCGCATCGCGTGCCAGCGGGCGACCGCGTCGTCGGCGTCGGTCGGCTTGCCGAGGATCTGGCCGTCGATCTCGAGCATCGAGTCGCACCCGACCACCACGAGGTCGTCGGCGTCGGCGAGCTCGTCGGGCAGGTTCTCCGCGACGTCCTGCGCCTTGGCCTGGGCCAGGACGAGCACAGCGTCGGCCGGCTCGAGGGTCCCGAACCGCTCGCGGGCGGCGGCCAGCGTGGCCTCCTCGTCGACCCCGGAGACCGCGACGACGGGGTGGATCCCCGCGGCGATGAGGGTGGCGCGGCGGGCGGGCGAGGCGGAGGCGAGCAGCAGGCGGGTCACGTCGGGAGCCTAACCGGGGACCAAGTCCCACCTGCCACCCAGGACTTCGGGGCACAATGTGGCCTGGCCGCCCCGGCCAGCACAGCGAGGAGACACGGTGAGTGACGTGAGATCGCCCGGGCAGGACGAGGTCGACGAGGTCGACGAGGTCGACGACGACCTCGACGTCCTCATCGACGACGACCCGGACCTGCTCGAGCCCCCCACGGACGCGTGGCGGCGGCGGACCGCGATCGAGATGGTGATCTCCGGCGCGCTCGGGCTGCTCGCCTCGTTCGTGCTGTCGATCGACGCGCTGAAGCTCGCCGCGGACCCGAAGGCAAATCTCGGGTGCAGCATCAACGCCGTGCTGGACTGCGCGAAGGTCGCCGACACGTGGCAGGCGCACCTGCTCGGCGAGTTCCTCCCCAACGCCTTCCTCGGTATCGCCGCCGAGGCCGTCGTCATCACGATCGCCGTCGCGATGATCGGCAACGTCCGGTTCCCGCGCTGGTACATGCTGGCCGCTGAGGCCGTCTACACGGTCGGCTTCCTGTTCGCCTACTGGCTCTTCTACCAGGCGCTCACCGACATCCACGCGCTGTGCCCGTGGTGCCTGCTCATCACGGTGACCACCACGCTGGTGTGGGCCGGCCTGACCCGGATCAACATCCGCGAGGGACACATCGCGCTGCCTGGCAAGGCGGGCCCGGCCGCGCGGCGGTTCGTGCGCGACGGCTACGACTGGTTCGTGACCATCGGCCTGCTGGTCGTCGTCGCCCTGATCATCCTCGTCAAGTACGGCTCCGCGCTGTTCCAGTGACGGGCAGACGAAGGGGGCCGCAGCATCGCGCTGCGGCCCCCTTCGTCGTGCGTCGCTAGACCGCGAACTTCGTCAGCACGTCCAGCGGCAGCGAACCCATCCCGAGCGCGCGGGCGTGGAAGTCGCGCAGGCCGATGCCCTGGGCGGCGGCCTTGTCGCGCGTCTGCTCCCACAGGCGCTGGCCGATCTTGTAGGACGGAGCCTGCCCGGGCCAGCCGAGGTACCGGTTCCACTCGAAGCGGATGAACGCCTCGGGCATGTTGACGTTGGCGCGCAGGAACTCCCAGCCCTTGTCGGCGTCCCACGTGCCGCCGCCCCAGCGCTCGGGCGCGGCCAGGCCGAGGTGCACGCCGAGGTCGAACACCACGCGCGCGGCGCGCATGCGCTGGCCGTCGAGCATGCCGAGCCGGTCGCCCGGGTTGTCGAGGAAGCCGAGGTCGGCCATGAGCCGCTCGGCGTACAGGGCCCAGCCCTCGCCGTAGCCCGACGTCCAGCACGCCAGCCGGCGCCAGGTGTTGAGCGTCGCGCGCTCGAACACCGCCTGGCCGATCTGCAGGTGATGGCCCGGGACACCCTCGTGGTAGACGGTCGTCTTCTCGCGCCAGGTGTTGAACGTGGTCACCGACGGCGGTACGGACCACCACATGCGGCCCGGCCGCGTGAAGTCGTCGGACGGGCCGGTGTAGTAGATGCCGCCGTTCTGGGTCGGCGCGATGCGGCACTCCAGCGTGCGCACGGGGTCCGGGATGTCGAAGTGGACGCCGGCTAGCGCCTCGATCGCGGCGTCGGAGGTCTCCTGCATCCAGGCGCGCAGCGCGTCGGTGCCGTGCAGCGTCAGGGACGGGTCGGCGTCCAGCTTGGCGACGGCGTCCTCCACGGACGCGCCGGCACCGGCGATCTCCGCCGCCACGGCCTCCTGCTCGGCGACCACGCGCGCGAGCTCCTCGAGGCCCCACTGGTAGGTCTCCTCGAGATCGACCGTCGCGCCGAGGAACACGCGGGACCACAGCGCGTAGCGCTCGCGGCCGGCGGCGTCCTGCGTGGGCGCCTGCGGTGCGAGCTCCTCGCGCAGGAAGCCGGCGAGCTTCGCGTACGACCCGCGCGCGGCCGTGGCCCCGCGCTCCAGCTCGGCACGGACGAGGGAGCAGGCCGACGAGTCGTCGAGCTCCGCACCGGCGACGAAGGACGTGAAGAACGAGTCCGCCGCGGCGAGCTCGTCGGACTGCTCGATGCCCTGCTCGACCTGCCGGACGGCGGCGACCTGCCCGCGCGAGGCGGCGAGCCGCAGGGACTCGATGTACCCGTCCACCGCGAACGGCAGCGCGTTGAGTCGGGCCGCGACGTTCTCCCAGTCGCCCGTGGTGGCCGTCGGCATGATGTCGAAGACGTCGCGCAGGTTCTGCACCGGCGAGGCGATGTTGTTCAGGTCCCGCAGCAGCTCGCCGGCCTCGTCGAGCTCGACCTCGAGCCCGAGACGCTCGCGCATCGCGGCGAGGGTGATCTGGTCGATCTCGTCGACCGGCGTCTGGCCGTCGAGCTGCGACAGCGTGGCGCGGGCCGCGTCGGCGCGAGCCTCGTGCCCCGCGGGCGAGTGGTCGGTCATCTCGTGGTCGTGGCCCGCGATCCCCATGCTCGTCGCGGCGAGCGGGTCGAGGCCCGCGTAGGTGGTGATGTGGTCCTCGGCGACCTGGTCGATCGCAGTGGGCTGGCGCGTCGTCGTCATCTCCCCGACACTACCCGCGGGTAACACGGGCCGACCCAACGTTTTCGCCCTCCCGGTCGTCCTGGTCCGTGCACACGGAACCGCGTCGCACGCAGGCGCCGCGGACGACGAGGGGATGTCAGTGATGGCGCTGGTCGAGCAGGGGTCCACGAGAGGCACGGCCCGTCGATGGGGAGGGCTGGCGCTGAGCGCCGGCGTCGTCGCGACGTTGCTCGGAGGGTGCAGCGCGAGCGCCGAACCGCGGACGCCTCCAACCTCTGCGGTGTCGTCGGCCGACGGCGGCGCGACGCCTGGCACGCCTGCGCCGACCGGCACCGGCACCACCCCCGAGCCGAGCGAGTCTGCGACGAGCGAGCCGTCGGCGAGCTTGTCTTCCGGCTGCATGCCGACCGCGGACGAGGGGGCCGAGCCCGGCGAGTGCGGCTGGACCGCGAGCGCCGACGCGAAGGGCGTCGACGGCACCGACGAGCACTACCAGCTGGTCGTGCAGTCCCTGCGGCAGGCGGTCGACGCCGCGAGCATCACGGTCGACACGGCGGTCGCCGCGATCGGGGAGAAGCACCTGCCTGCGGGCTTCGTCACCTCGGAGCCGACGCTCCTCCTGACCCGCGACGGCACCGTCGTGGCCCGCGACGAGGTGGGCGACGGAGGCCTCGCCAGCCCGGACCAGGCGGTCGACGGCGATGCCCTGGTCACGGAGGTCGCGACGAACGGGATCGACCCGGTCGCCTGCGGGCCGGAGTCCGCGGCGCTGCCGGACGGGACCTACCAGGTCTGGGCGATCGAGACCGTGGACGGCGCCCAGGGCGACAAGGTCACGCTCCTCGGTGGGGGACAGGACGTCGAGATCGCGTCGGGCGCTCCGGTCTCGCTGTGCGGCGCCGACGCCGATGCCCTCCCGCAGGGGACGGATGAGGCGAAGCTCACGGCGCACGCCTCCTACGAGGCTCCGGACGTGGACCCGGCGACGCACCCGAAGAAGCGGCTGTCGGCCGGACTCACCATCGACAACCACGGGGACACGATTGACGGCGCGTTCGCGAGTTCCATCTACCTGGTGGACGGCGACGGTCGCATCGTCGTCGACGGGACGGTCCCGGCCCACCGGTCCTCAGGTGGCATCCAGGCGATCGCCCTGGGGGCGGACGGCGGCGGCGACGGCCGGGCGTGGGAAGAACCCGCGACGGCGTGCAAGGACGGCAAGAAGCTGACCGCGGGCACCTACCGCGCGTACGTCGACCTGGCCGTCGACCGTGCCGGCGGCAGGCCGGGGGTTGTCCACCTGGTCGCCGAGGCGAAGGAGAAGATCGTCATCCCCTGATCGCCCCAACGTTCTCGACCCCCCGGTCGTCCTGGTGCATGCAGACTGATCCGCGACGCGCAGGGGCCGCCGCGGGCATCGAGACAGGGGAAGTCAGTTGTCCGACTGGGAGCACGTGCTCGACGACCTGGTCCGCGTGCGCGGGCAGGCGCTCGTGCGGCACGCGTACCTGCTCACGGGGGACGTCGCCGCCGCTGAAGACCTGGTGCAGGACGCGATCGTCGCGACGTTCGCCCGGCGCTCCCGCCTGCGGGACGTCGCAGCGGTCGAGGGCTACGTGCGGCGCGCGATCCTGACGACGTACATCGACGGCTACCGCCGCCTGCGGCGATGGCGCGACGTGCGCCACCTGCTCGTCCGTGAGGGGTCGGACTCGAGCCCCGAGGGCGCCGTGAGCGACAGGGCGGACGTCGTGGCGGCACTGGGAACCCTCGCGCCCCGCGTGCGCGCCTGTGTGGTGCTGCGCTTCTACGAGGACATGACGGTGAGCGATATCGCCGAGCAGCTCGGGCTGTCGGACGGGGCCGTCAAGCGCTACCTGAGCGACGCGATGAAGGCTCTGGAGCAGCCCCTCAGCCTGAGGCGTGGCCCCGTCGAGATCGATCGGGTGCTGGGGAGGACCACGTGAACGACGACCTGGGAAACCTGCTCCGAGCCGCGTCGAGCCGCGTCGAGCCGACGGGACTGGAGGTGCGCGTCATGAGTCACCGGATCCGGACGCGCCACCGTGTGCGCGCCGCGGCCGTCGGCGCCGGCGCGCTTGCACTCTGCGCGGCTGTCGCCGTCGGTGCGCAGGCGCTCCAGCCGACGCCGCCGGTCCCCCCCGCGCAGCCGAGCCCGACGTCGTCGACGGCCGGCCCGCGTGCCGATGCCCTGCCGGGGGAGTGCGGGTGGGACCTGAGCGCCCACGGCGCGGATGCGGCGACGACACCCGTGATGTCTGGC
Organism: Cellulomonas sp. PhB150; assembly: GCF_003755175.1. GTDB lineage: Bacteria > Actinomycetota > Actinomycetes > Actinomycetales > Cellulomonadaceae > Cellulomonas. The sequence continues at coordinate 242,989 of NZ_RKHX01000005.1, forward strand.
GATGCCGACGCCCCGCTGCAGATGACGCTCCATGCCTGGGCCGCGCGAGGAGGCAGGCAGGTCGAGATGGCGACCTGGAGCGAGTACCAAGGTGAGCCGACGACCGCGACCATGTCTGCCCTGCACCTGATGGTCGTGCGGGACGACGTCGTCGTGGCGACCGTCGCCGTGCCCGGATCGGCCGGAGCGGACGACACGATCGGCGCGGCGGCGGTACGTCGCTCGGCCAGCGTGCCGCTCGAGGCGTGCGCGGGTGGAGGCGATCTTCCGCCGGGTCACTACGAGGCGTGGGCGGTCCAGGCCACGACGCTGGGCAGTGGCACGACCCTGCTTCTCGCCGGCGGCGCTCCGGTGGACGTGGGAACCGACGCGTGCGGATCGGGCGTCGAGGCACTCCCGTCCGGTGCGGATGGCTACACGCTCGAACCGACCCCGGAGGCCTGGGGGGCGACGATCGGGTCAGCCGTCGCGGTTGGCCCGGGACCGACCCTCGGCGGCTCCGTCGTGGTCAGGACGGACGATGTCGGCACCAGCGACGCGACCGTGGTGCCGGCGCTCTACGTCGTCGACTCGGTCGGACGCATCGTCGTCGACGGGGCGGGCCGGGACGCGGCCGACGTGAACCGGCTCGAACCGTTCGAGCCGTTCGACCTGCCCGCCGTCGAAGCGCGCTCGTGCGCCGACGGCCGGCGGCTCCCTCCTGGGTCGTACACGGCCTACGTGGTGCTCGAAGCCGACTCCTTCGGGGGAACGTCGCGCTGGACGAACGGCACCACGAACACCAGCTCCTCGGGCAGACTCGGCGACTTCTCGATCGTGTCCGACCCGATCCCGTTCGTCATCGCCGGTCAGTGAGCTCTCGCACGGACGAGCCCGCCCGACGCCTCACCCGGTGGTGGACATCAGCCGCGCAGGCTCCAGCGCCAGGAGTCGCCGCCCGCGGCCCAGGTGGCCGAAGCCCGCACGGACCGGCGCCTGTCCGTCCAGGCCGAGTGCGCGGCGGGGTCGTCCTCGACGACGGGAGCGGACCGGGACATCAGCCCGGCCACGAGGGCCGCGAGCTCGTGGTCGTCGGGAGCACCGCGCACCACCTGCACGTGCGAATCGGTCACTCCTCCTCCTCGTCGGCGTCCTCGTCGAACAGCACGGGTGCGCCGCGCGAGACGCCCCACTCGTGCACGTCGAAGCCGGAGTCGACGACCGCCTGGGCGATCTCGGCGCCGCCGGACTCGACGACGTCGAGCACCGAGTCCAGCGTCCGGTCGCCGGCGGACGCGCCGCGGGTCACGACGAAGCCGACGTGGAACGTCTCGACGTCGGGCTCGGCCGGCGCCGCGTCGGCGTCGCCCTCCTCCTCGTCGCCCCAGGACATGCCCGTGAGGTCCGCGTGCAGGCCCAGGCGGGCGTGCAGCAGGTCGTACAGCGCGGCGTTGTGGCCGCCGATCTCGGACTCGAGCGACAGGATGCGCGGGTCCTCGTCGGCCTCCTGGGCGCCGAACTCGGCGCGGACACCCACCGCGGTGTCGACGTAGGAGTGCAGCGAGGCGGCCAGCGCGTCCACCGCGGCGTGCAGGTCTGCCGGGTCGACGCCCGTCAGGGGGTCCGTGCCGTGGGTGGCCTCGTCGTGCTCGTCGTCGTGGTCGTGCTGGTCATCGTGCTCGTGCTCGCTCATGATCCGATCCTCACACAGCAGGTCACGTGACATCACAGGGGGATGTTGCCGTGCTTCTTGGGCGGCAGCGACGCGCGCTTGGTACGCAGCAGTCGCAGCGCCTTGGTGATCTCCGCCCGGGTCGCCGACGGCGGGATGACCGCGTCGACGTAGCCGCGCTCGGCGGCGTCCCACGGGTTGACGATCGCCTCCTCGTACTCCGAGGTCAGGCGGCGGCGCTCGGCCTCGACGTCGCCACCGGCGTCCGCGACGGTCTTGAGGGCGCCGCGCTGCAGGATGTTGACGGCGCCGCCCGCGCCCATCACCGCGATCTGCGCGGTGGGCCACGCGAGGTTCACGTCGGCACCGAGCTGCTTGGATCCCATGACGATGTACGCGCCGCCGTAGGCCTTGCGCGTGATGACCGTGACCAGCGGGACCGTCGCCTCGGCGTAGGCGTAGATGAGCTTGGCGCCGCGGCGGATGATGCCGTTCCACTCCTGGTCCGTGCCCGGCAAGAAGCCCGGCACGTCGACGAACGTCAGCACCGGGATGTTGAACGCGTCGCAGGTCCGCACGAAGCGGGCGGCCTTCTCGGCGGCGTTGATGTCCAGCGTGCCGGCCATCTGCTGCGGCTGGTTCGCGACGATGCCGACCGGGTGCCCCTCGACGTGCCCGAAGCCGATCATCACGTTGCCCGCGTACAGCGGCTGCACCTCGAGCAGGACGCCGTCGTCGAGGACCGTCTCCACGACGGTCCGCATGTCGTACGGCTGGCTGTCCGAGTCGGGCACCAGCGTGTCGAGGGCCTCGTCGGCCTCGGACAGCTCGAGCGACGCCTCGTAGGGGAACAGCGGCGGGTCGGTGAGGTTGTTCTGGGGCAGGTAGGCGAGCAGCGAGCGGACGTAGTCGAGCGCGTCGTCCTCGTCGCTGGCCATGTAGTGCGCGACGCCGGAGCGGGTGTTGTGCGTGTTGGCGCCGCCGAGTTCCTCGAAGCCGACGTCCTCGCCGGTCACCGCGCGGATGACGTCCGGGCCGGTGATGAACATGTTCGACGTGCCGTCGGCCATGACGATGAAGTCGGTCAGCGCGGGGGAGTAGACCGCCCCGCCGGCCGACGGGCCCAGGATGAGGCTGATCTGCGGGATGACGCCCGACGCCGCGACGTTGCGGCGGAAGATCTCTGCGAACTGGGTCAGGCCCGCGACGCCCTCCTGGATGCGCGCGCCGCCACCGTCGCTGATGCCGATCAGCGGCACGCCGGTGCGCAGCGCGAGGTCCATGACCTTGGTGATCTTCTGGCCGTGCACCTCGCCGAGCGAGCCGCCGAAGACCGTGAAGTCCTGGGAGTAGATCGCCACGGGCCGGCCGTCGACCGTGCCGTGGCCGACGACGACGCCGTCGCCGGCGATGCGCTTCTTCTCGAGCCCGAAGTTCACCGACCGGTGCTTGACGAACGCGTCGATCTCGGTGAAGGAGCCCTCGTCGAGCAGCGCCTCGATGCGCTCGCGGGCGGTCTTCTTGCTGCGGGCGTGCTGCTTGTCGGCGGCGGCCTGCTCGGCGGCGTCACCGGCGGCGCCGCGCTCGGCGAGGTCGGCGATCTTGGCCGCGGTGGTGCGGGCGGTCGCGGGGGTCGTCTGCGTCACCCGACCGAGGCTAGTTGTCGGAACCCTCCGAGTGCGTGCAGGGCGGTGACGGGTTCGGTGGTGTCGCCTCGTAGGTTTCCTCCAAGCACTCCCACCGGGGCGCGCGGTTTGCGACGATGGCCCCATGGCCGACGACGATCCCCGACGCTTCCCCCTGCACGCCGACGAGCTGCGGTCGCTGCTCCTGGCGCCGGACGGCCCGCTGGACCACTTCGAGGTGGTCGAGAGCACGGCGTCGACGAACGCGGACATCGTCGCTGCCCTCGAGTCGGACGTCGCGGCGTGGCCGGGCGTCGGCGTCCTCGTCGCCGACCACCAGACGGCCGGCCGCGGGCGCGACGGACGCACGTGGGAGACCCCCGCCGGGACGTCGCTGACCTGCTCGTTCGTCGTCCGCCCGCAGGTGCCGGCCGAGCGCCTGGCCTGGCTGCCGCTGCTCGCGGGGCTCGGCGCGGTGAACGCGATCCGCGCCACCGCCGGCGTCCCCGCGGTGCTCAAGTGGCCCAACGACCTGCTGGTGCCGGCGGACGACGCGGTCGAGGGCTGGGGGCGGGTCCGCAAGGTCGGCGGCATCCTCGCCCAGGCGGTGCCCACACCCGACGGCGTCGCGGTGGTGGTCGGCATCGGCCTCAACGTCTCGCAGACGGCCGACGAGCTGCCCGTCCCGTCGGCGTCCTCGCTCGCCCTCGCGGGCGCGCAGCACGTGGACCGCGAGGGCGTGTTCGTGGCCCTGGTCAGCGCGCTGGCCGAGATCGCGGACCGGTGGCGCGACGCCGACGGCGACGCGGTCGCGTCCGGGCTGGCCGACGACGTCGTGGCGGTCTGCCGCACGATCGGCACCCAGGTGCGGGTGAGCCTGCCGGGCGGGTCCGAGATCGAGGGCGAGGCGACCGGGCTCGACGAGCACGGCGCCCTGCTGGTCGTCGACGCCGCGGGAGCGACGCACCGCGTGCTCGCGGGTGACGTGCACCACGTCCGCGACCTCTGAACTACCCTCGTCCCGTGCCCGACGAAGGTCCCACGACCCCCCACGACGCCGCCGAGCGCGCTGCCGTCGAGTCCACCGTCGAGGAGATCGACGCCGCGCTGCTGGGCGGCCCCCGCACCCACTCCGCGCAGGACCTCGCCGACCGGGCCGACATCGGCCTCGACGTGGTCCGCGGGTTCTGGAGCACCCTCGGCCTGCCGCACGCGGACGCCGACGACGACGTCTACACCGAGAGCGACGCGCAGGCGGTCGACCGCGCGGTTGGCCTGGTCCGCGACAGCGGGCTGGACCTGCGCACGGTCATCACGCTCACCCGAGCCCTCGGCCACACCTCGGACCGCCTCGCCCTCTGGCAGGTCGAGGCGCTGGTCGAGGACATGTCGACGCGCTACGAGCTGGACGACGCCACCGCTCGCCTGCTGGTCCTCGACCGGCTCGCGGAGCTGGCCCCCATCCTCGAGGCCCAGCTGCTGCACTCCTACCGCCGCCAGCTCGCGGCCATCGCCGGCCGGTACGCCGCCGAGTTCGCCGAGCTCGGCGACCCGGGGCCGGACCGCACCGCGCTGCCGCTGGCCCGGGCGGTCGGGTTCGCGGACATGGTCTCGTTCACGCGGCGGACCGCCGGCCTCGGCTCGACCGACCTCTCGCAGTTCGTGCAGCGCTTCGAGACGGCCGCGCGCGACGTGGTGACGGCTGCGGGTGGCCGGGTGGTCAAGACGATCGGCGACGCCGTGCTGTTCGTGGCCGACGACGCCGCGACGGGCGCCCGTGTCGCGCTGGGCCTGGCCGACGCCCTCGGCCGCGAGCTCGACAGCGACGTGGTCCGGCTCGCCGGCCTGGCCGACGGGGCGCGCGGCATCACACCCGTGCGCGTCGGCTTCGTGTGGGGCCGGATCCTGTCCCGGTTCGGCGACGTGTTCGGCCCGACGGTCAACCTCGCGGCCCGGCTCACCGACATCGCCGAGCCCAGCACCGTGCTCGTCGACACCGAGACGGCGCGCGTCCTGGCCGACGACCCGGGCCTGGTGCTCGAGCCCCTCGAACCGGTCGAGCTGCACGGGCTCGGCATGGTCCAGCCCGTGCGCCTGCGCTGGGCGGACTGAGGACTCAGCCCTCGGGGTCGACCTCGGGCTCGACGAGCTGCGGCCCGTTGTTGGCCACGGCGTTGACCTGCGTCGAGACCGGTGTCGCGACGATCTCCGGCGGCGTGGCCTCGAGGAGCTCGCGCGCGCCGTCGAGCCCCACGGCCGGGTCCAGCCACGCGTCCCAGTCCTCGCGCCGCAGCATGAGCGGCTGCCGGTCGTGGATGTGGGCCAGGTCCGGCAGGGCGGGGCGCGTGATGATCGTCGCGCTCACGAGCCAGCGCTCGGGGTCGCCGTCGGCCTTGGTCGGGTCCTTCCAGAACTCGTAGAGCCCGGCCAGCGCGACGGTCGAGCCGTCGCCGGGGTGCAGGTAGTACGGCTGCTTGCGCTTGGTCGTCGCGCCCTCGGCGGGCTTCTGCCACTCGAAGTACCCGTCGGCCGGGAGCAGCGCGCGCCGGGTGCCGAAGGGACGCTTGAACGCCGGCTTCTCGGCCAGCGTCTCGACGCGGGCGTTGATCATCCGGTTGCCGACGCTCGGGTCCTTGGCCCACGACGGCACGAGCCCCCAGCGGGCGACCCGCAGCTGGCGGGTGATCTCCCCGGTCTCCTTGTCCGCCCGCTCGACGACCATCCGGACGCCGTCGGTCGGGGCGACGTTCCAGGAGGGCGGGAGCAGGCGCACGTCGTCGGCGACGGTCGCGATGGCGAACTCGTCGGCCAGGGCCTGGTCCTCGCGGAAGGAGGCGTAGCGACCGCACATGGGACCAGCCTCGCACCGACCGCCGACACGTGTGGCGAACGTCTTATCGAATCGATTCGTCCTGGCGGCTGGACGGTGCGACCATGGACGACGATGACCGTGCAGAGCCCCCCCGAGCAGGTCGCGGTGCGCGCCGCGACCACCGACGCGACCCCCACGTTCCGCCCGAACGCGAAGTACGTCCTGCTCCTCGGCATGATGTGCGCGCTGCCGGCCATCTCGAACGACATCTACCTGCCGTCGCTGCCCGAGGTCGCCCAAGACCTGCACACGTCCGCGACCGCGGCGCAGCTGACCATGACGGCGATGATGATCGGCGGCGCCGTCGGCCAGCTCGTCATCGGGCCGCTCTCGGACCGGTTCGGCCGGCGTCGCCCGGTCCTGATCGGCGTCGCGCTCCACGTGCTGACCTCGATGCTGTGCGCCGTCGCGCCCACCATCGAGACGCTCATCGCGCTCCGGGTCATGCAGGGCTTCTTCAACGCGGCCGCGACGGTCGTGGCGATGGCGGTCATCCGCGACCGCTTCGTGGGCGCCGACGCATCCGGGCTGATCTCGCGCCTGATGCTCGTCATCGGCATCGCCCCGCTGTTCGCGCCCTCGGTCGGCGGGCTGATCGCCGGCGAGTGGGGCTGGCGCTCGGTGTTCGGGGCGCTCGGCGTCTTCGGCGTGGTGCTCTGGTTCGTCGTCTGGCGGCGCCTGCCCGAGACCCTGCCGGCGGGGCGTCGGCGCGACGGCGGTCTGCGCACCGCGGCCCGCGGCTACGCGACGCTGCTGCGCGACCGGCACTTCGTCGCGCTCGCCCTCATGCCCGGCCTGGGCACCGCGATCCTCATGAGCTACGTCGTCGGCTCGCCGTTCGTGCTGATGGAGGGCTACGGGCTGACCTCGCACCAGTTCTCGCTGCTGTTCGCGGTCAACGGCATCGGGCTCGTCGGCGGCGCCCAGATCAACGCCGTGCTGGTCAAGCGCGTCTCGCCCATCCGCATCGTGCGCGTGGTGCTGCCGGTCTCGCTCGCGCTCACCCTCGGGCTGCTCGTGCTCGCCATCACCGGCGCCGGCGGGCTGCCCGCGCTGCTCGTCATGCTCTGGCTCATCCTCGCGATGGTGAACTTCGCGCCGCCCAACGCGTCGGCGATCGCGTTGTCCCGGCACGGCGAGATCGCGGGCACCGCTGCCGCGTTCATCGGCGCGACCGGTGCGGCGATCGGCGGCATCATCAGCCCGCTAAGCGGCCTGCTGGGCGGCGACGCGCTGGCCATGGCCGCCGTCATGGTCGGCGCGGCCACGGCCGCGCTGCTCGTGCTCGCGCTGGCCACGCCCGCGTACCGGCGCGGCGGTGCGTGGAGCGGCGTCGGCGGCTAGGTCCGCAGCGCGGCGAGCCGGTCGACGGCCTCGCGCAGCACGCTCTCGCGCTTGACGAACGTGAACCGCACCCAGGAGCGCAGCGTCTCGTCGGCCGACGAGCCGGCGTGCGTGAACGCCGTCACCGGCACGCCCACCACTCCGGCGAGGCCCGGCAGGTCGCGGCACAGCGCGGCACCGTCTGCGTACCCGAGCCCGGCCGCGTCGGCGAGCACGAAGTAGGTGCCCTGCGGGCGCACGACGTCGAAGCCGGCCGCCGTCAGCCCGTCGCACAGCAGGTCGCGGCGCGCGGCCAGCGACGCCGCGAGCTCGTCGACCCACGCGGCGACGCCGGGATCGCCGAGCGCGAACGCGACGGCCGGCTGGAACGGCGCGCCGGAGACGTAGGTGAGGAACTGCTTGACGGTCCGCACCGCGGTGACCAGGTGCTCCGGCCCGCTCACCCAGCCGACCTTCCACCCGGTGAACGAGAGCGTCTTGCCCGCCGAGGAGACCGTCAGCGTCCGCGCGGCCATGCCGGGCAGCGTCGCGATCGGCACGTGCTCCGGGCGTCCTGCAGGCCCCGCCAGCGTCAGGTGCTCGTAGACCTCGTCGGTGAGCACGATCGCGTCGTGCTGCTGCGCCAGGCGCGCGACCACGGACAGCTCGTCGCGGGTCAGGACCGTGCCGGTCGGGTTGTGCGGGGTGTTGAGCAGGACGACCCGGGTGCGGTCGGTGAACGCCGACGCCAGGGCCGCCTCGTCGAGGCGGAAGCCGTCCGGTGTCGCGTGCAGGGCCGCGGTCGTGTGGGCGGCGCCCGCCATCGCGATCACCGCGGCGTACGAGTCGTAGAACGGCTCGAGCGTGAGCACCTCGTCGCCCGGGCCGACGAGCGCGAGCACCGCGGCCGCCAGCGCCTCGGTCGCCCCCGTCGTGACGAGTACCTCGCGGTCCGCGTCGAGCTCGAGACCGTAGTGCCGGCGCTGGTGGTCGGCGATCGCGTGGCGCAGCGCGGGGACACCGGGACCGGGCGGGTACTGGTTGGCGCCGGAGGCGATCGCGTCCGACGCGGCCTGCGCCACGGAGGCGGGGCCGTCCACGTCGGGGAAGCCCTGCCCCAGGTTGATCGCGCCCGTCCGGGCGGCCAGCGCGCTCATCTCGGCGAACACGGTGGCACGCACGGAGCCGTCGGGGTCGAGCAGCCCGGTCGCGGCAGCGACGTCACGCCAACGAGAGGTCATGCGGCCCAGGCTAGGGCGTCAGTACATCCCGGTGGCCGCGGCCAGGCCGGCGACGACGATGAGCCCGACCGAGAGGAACGCGCCCACGACCCACCACTCCACGGGGTGGTGGCGACGGATCTCTCGGCGTGCGGCCATACCTCCAAGATCGGCACGTCGCGCCCCACGTACAACGTCCCGCGCCGACGAGCGTGGAATTCACCCGATCGGCGTGCAAGAAATGCGTCTAGCTCTGCGCGCCGTCCATCGCGGACTGCAGCTCGACCAGCGCGTCGGACAGCGACGACAGGTCGTCGGCGACGGCGCCCTGAGCCTTCTTCTTGGCCTCGTCGAGCTCGATCTGCGCCGCGCTGACCTTCGACTGCGCGGCGAAGAGGATCTCGTCCGCGTCGGCCTGCGCCTTGCCCTTCGCCTCGTCGATCGCGGCCCGGGCGTCCTTGACGGCGGCGTCCGCGTCGGCCATCGCCTTCTTCGACGTCTCGTCGGCGCCGGAGAGCGTCGCGTGCACGTCGTCGAGCTTCGCGCGCGCCTCGTCGGCGGCGGTGTCGGCCTTCGCGGCGTTCTCCTTGATCCGGTCGACCGTGGCCCGCGCGCTCGCGGCGACGTCCTTGGCCTGGTCGGCAGCCTTGTCGATGTCGGCGTCGGAGCAGCCGGCCAGGGCGAGGGCGGAGGCCAGCGGGACGGCGACGGCGAGGGCGAGCAGGCGGGGCGAGCGGGGCACGGCGGACCTCCACGGGGGTTCGAGGGACTCCACGGTGCGGTATCGCGGGGTCCCAGGGCAAACCGACGCCCCGCCTGGTCGGGGAACCAGGCGGGGCGTCGACGCGAGCACGAGCAGCGCGCCGCGGAGGGGAGCGCAGGCGCCGCGGAGGTGGTCAGTCCTCGTCGTGCGCGCGCTCGCGGCCTCGGACGTCCTCCAGCGACGTTCCGTAGTAGGCCGCGGTCAGGAGGGCCTTCATGTCGTCGATCATCGGCATCCGCGGGTTGGCGGGCGCGCACTGGTCCTCGTACGCGCCCATCGCTACCTCGTCGAGGCGGGAGAGGAACTCCTGCTCGGCGACGCCCTGCGCCTGGAACGAGGACGGGATGCCGACCTTGGCGCGCAGCGCCTCGACGGCCAGCGCGTACGACTCGACGCCCTGCTCCGGCGTCGCCGCCGGCAGGCCGAGCATCGCGGCGATCTGCTGGAACCGCTCGGGGGCCACGTAGTGCTCGTACTTCGGCCAGCTCGTGAGCTTGGTGGGGACCGTGCCGTTGTAGCGGATCACGTGGGGGAGCAGCGTCGCGTTGGTCCGGCCGTGCACCAGGTGGTAGGTCGAGCCGACGACGTGCGCCATGGCGTGCACGATGCCGAGGAACGAGTTGCCGAACGCCATGCCCGCGATCGTCCCGGCGTTGTGCATCTTCTCGCGCGAGTCCGTGGTGGCGGGGTCGTCGGGCGATCCGTTCACCGAGACCGCGAGGTTGTCGAAGATGAGGCGGATGGCCTGCAGGGCCATCCCATCCGTGAAGTCGTTCGCGTAGACGCTCACGTACGCCTCGGTGGCGTGCGTCAGGGCGTCGAAGCCCGAGTCCGCGGCCAGCGAGGCCGGCATCTTGGACGTGAGGACCGGGTCGATGATCGCGACCGACGGGGTCAGGGCGTAGTCGGCCAGCGGGTACTTCTTGCCCGCGTCGGGGTCGGAGATGACCGCGAACGGCGTGACCTCGGCGCCCGTGCCCGACGTCGTCGGGATGCAGACCAGCTGCGCGAGCTCGCCCAGCACCGGGAACTTGAACGCGCGCTTGCGCACGTCGAAGAACTTCTGCTTGAGGTCGGAGAAGTTGATCTCCGGGTGCTCGTACAGGAGCCACATGACCTTCGCGGCGTCCATGGGCGACCCGCCGCCGAGCGCGATGATCGTGTCGGGGCGGAAGTGGCGCATCTGCGCCGCGCCGGCCTGGACGGTCCGGACGGACGGCTCCGGCTCGACCTGGTCGATGATCTGCAGCGCGACCTTCTCGCCGCGCCGGTTCAGGACGTCGATGATCTTGTCGACGAAGCCGAGCGTGGTCATGGTCGCGTCGGTGACGATCGTGACCCGCTGCACGTCGGGCATGTCCGCGAGGTAGCGGATCGCGTTGCGCTCGAAGTACGTCTTGGCCGGGACCTTGAACCACTGCAGGTTGTTGTTGCGCCGACCGACGCGCTTGATGTTGATGAGGTTCACCGCCGAGACGTTGTTCGACACGGAGTTGTGGCCGTAGGAGCCGCAGCCCAGCGTCAGGGACGGGATGAAGGCGTTGTAGATGTCGCCGATGCCGCCGAGCGAGCTCGGGGCGTTCTCGATGACGCGGATCGCCTTGACGCGGCTGCCGAACCGCTCGGTCAGCGCGTGGTCGCGCGTGTGGATCGCGGCCGAGTGGCCCAGGCCGTCGAACTCCACCATCTGCTCGGCCAGGGTGATGCCCTGCTCGGTGGTCGTCGCGCGCAGCACGGCCAGCACGGGCGCGAGCTTCTCACGCGTGAGCGGCTCGGCCGGTCCGACCCCGGAGACCTCGGCGAGGATGATCGAGGTGTCGGCGGGGACGCTGAAGCCGGCCTTCTCGGCGATCCACTGCGGGCTCTGGCCGACGACGCTCGCGTTGAGCTTGGCGCCCGCGCAGTTCTCGCCGCCCGCCTCGACACCGAAGATGAACTTCTCGAGCTTGGTCTTCTCGGCGGGCGTGGCCCGGTAGGCGTGCAGGATCGCGAACTCCGCCATGGCGGCGTCGTAGATCTCGTCGTCCAGGATGACGGCCTGCTCGGACGCGCAGATCATGCCGTTGTCGAACGCCTTGGACAGCACCACGTCGTTGACCGCGCGCTTGAGCTTGGCGGTCTTCTCGATGTAGGCGGGGACGTTGCCCGCGCCGACGCCGAGAGCAGGCTTGCCGCACGAGTAGGCGGCCCGGACCATCGCGTTGCCGCCGGTGGCCAGGATCATCGAGACGCCGGGGTGGTTCATCAGCGCGTTGGTCGCCTCGATCGAGGGGGACTCGACCCACTGGATGCAGTGCTCGGGCGCACCGGCGGCGACGGCCGCGTCGCGCACCACGCGAGCGGCGGCGACCGAGGAGGCCTGCGCGCTGGGGTGGAACGCGAAGATGATCGGGTTGCGCGTCTTGAGCGAGATCAGGGACTTGAAGATCGCGGTCGACGTCGGGTTCGTGACCGGCGTGACGCCGCAGATGACGCCCACGGGCTCGGCGATCTCCGTGATGCCGTTGAGCTCGTCGCGGTGGATGACGCCGACCGTCTTGAGGTTGGCCATCGAGTTCGTGACGTGCTCGCACGCGAAGATGTTCTTCACGGCCTTGTCCTCGAACACCCCGCGCCCGGTCTCGGCGACCGCGAGCTGCGCGAGCACGCCGTGCTGGTCGAGCGCGGCGACCGAGCCCTTCTTGACGAGCTGGTCGACGTCCTCCTGCGTGAAGCGGGCGTACTCGGCGAGCGCCTTGGTGGCGTTCGCGACCAGCTGGTCGATGGCGTCGGCCGTGGAGACCACGGGGGCGACGTCGCGCGTCTTGCGCGGGGTGGTGGTGGTGCTGGACGACGTGCCGGTGGTGGTCACCGTGGCTCCCCAAGTCGAGGTGGTCTGAGGCCGCCGGACCGGGCGCTGGAGGCTCGTTCTTGACGACTCCTCCACGCTATTCATCCCACGACCTCACGCCCTGGGGCGAAGGTCCTGATCAGCCCTCGATGCGCTCCACCCACGACGAGGAGAGGGACTCGTCCTCGAGGTCGAGCTCGCGCAGCATGCGCCGCATGACCGTCTCGTCGAGCTCGCCGGCGTCGCGTCGCTCCATGAGGACCTCGCGCTGGGCGGCCACGATGTCGCGCCGCAGCCGTTGCGCCCGGCTGGCCTCCTCGACGCCCGGCAGCTGGCCCGTCGCGGGCCGTCCCGCGGGCCCGAGGCCGTGCACGCTCTCGGTGGCGTCGAGGTCGTCGGGGAGGTGGTCCTCCGCGTTCTCCGGGTCGAGCATCACGGCGGCCGCGGCCGCCCTGCCGCGCCAGATCGTCGACAACCGGCTGATCGCCTTCTCCGCCTTCTCCTCGCCCATGATCGAGGTCCACTCGGGCCGCTGGTCCTCCAGGACCCGCTGGACCGCGTCGGCCGTCGCGACCCGCATCGCGGCCTCCTGCGCGGCGTCGTCGGCGATCTCGGCCCCGGACCCGACCTTCAGCCGGGTGATGACCCACGGCAGCGTGAGGCCTTGCAGCAGGAGCGTGCCGATCGCGACGACGTAGGCGGCGAGCTGGATCGTGGCGCGGTCGGTGAAGGGCTTGCCGTCGATGGTGGCGGGGATGGCCGCCGCGGCGGCCAGGGTCACGACGCCGCGCATGCCGGCCCATGAGACGACCGCGGACTCGCGCGCCGAGAGCGAGTCGTGCTCCGGCCGGTGCGACCCGCGCATCCGCAGGTGGTCGAACTTCGCGGTCGCGAACACGTACAGCGGCCGGACCAGCACCGCGGTCGCGAGCACCGCGACCGAGAGCACGATCCCGTGCGCGAGCCCCTGGTCGGACGCGATGACGTCGCGCACGACCCACGGCAGCTGCAGGCCGATCAGCGCGAACGTGAACGACTCGAGCAGGATGTCGAGCGTCGACCACAGCGGCCCCTCGTAGAGCCGCGTGGCGTAGCCGGCCCGCGGTGAGGTGTGCCCGAGGTAGAGGCCTGCGGTGACCACGGCCAGCACGCCCGACCCGAGGAGCTCCTCGGCGGCCCAGTACGCGGCGAACGGCGTCATCAGGCCGATGGCCGAGGCGACCACGGGGTCGTCGAGGTGCATGCGCACCTTGTGCACGACCCAGCCGAGCGCAAGTCCGACGGCGACGCCGACGAGCACGGCGATGCCGAAGGTCGCCAGCCCGTCGCCGAGCGCCCAGGCCCCGGTCGCGACGCCCGCGAGCGCGACCTTGTAGAGCGTCAGCGAGGTCGCGTCGTTGATGAGCGACTCCCCGGACAGCAGCGTCATCACCCGCCGGGGAAGTCCCAGCCGACGCCCGACGGCCGACGCGGCCACGGCGTCCGGTGGCGCGACCACGGCCCCGAGCACCAGCGCGACGGCGAACGGGGCCGCCGGCTCGAGCCACCAGAACACCGCAGCGACAGCCAGCGCGCTGACGAGCACGAGGCCCACCCCGAGCCGGGTGATCGAGTTCAACGACGCCCGGAAGTCCCGGTAGGACGACGAGAGCGCCGCCGAGTAGAGCAGGGGCGGCAGGACGAACTCGAGCAGCACGTCGGAGTCGACCTCGAACCTTGGGATGAACGGCAGGAACGAGACGACGAGGGCAGCGCCGACGACGACGAGGGGCGCGGGCCAGCCGCGACGGCGGCACGCGGCCGCGACGAGCACGGCCCCGGCGACCAGGATGAAGACCTCGACGTGGTGCACGCCGGTCCTTTCGTCGGACGGGGCGGGGGACTGCTCATTCAACCGCGCGCGCCGGTGACCGGCCTGTGGGCAGACCTCGGTACCGGGTGCCCGTGAGGGTGAACGCCGAAGGCCGCATCGCGAGGATGCGGCCTTCAAGGGTGCGCCCGAAAGGATTCGAACCTTCGACCTTCTGCTCCGGAGGCAGACGCTCTATCCACTGAGCTACGGGCGCGCGGCACCGTTGCGCGGTGCGGCGACGACATTACCAGCCGAACGCTGCTCGCCCAGCAGCGCGGACAGGTAGCGGGAGGTCTCGGCGGCCGCGCGGTCGACGTCGCCCGCGACGATCGCGTCGACGAGTGCGTCGTGCGAGTCGTGGCCGTGCACGTCCGTGACGAAGTTGAACCGGATGTTCTCGCCGATCGCGTCCAGGAGGTTCTCGTAGAGCGAGAGGAGGACCGGGTTGCCCGCGGTCCGCACGATCGTGCGGTGCAGGGCGAGGTCGGTCGCGACCATGGCCTCGAGGTCGGCGGCGACGTAGGCGGCCGACCGGGAGTCGCGCTGGTCGAGGAGCGCGGCGGCGTCGGTCGCGTTGCGTCGTCGGGCGGCCAGGCGCGCGGCCTCGATCTCCAGGGCACGACGGACCTCGACCACGTCGCGCTGCCGGGCATCGGCGATCTGCCGGCCCATCGAGGCGGCGAGCTCGGACGTGGACAGCACGTAGGTGCCCGATCCCTGCCGACGCTCGAGCAGCCCGGCGTGCACCAGGGACTGCACCGCCTCGCGGACCGTGTTGCGGCCCACGCCGAGCAGCTCGACGAGCGCGGGCTCGGGCGGGATGCGCGCGCCGACCGGCCACTGACCCGAGGAGATGCGGTCGCGGAGCGCTCTGACGGTCGAGTCGATGAGTCCGGTGCGTCGGGGCATGCGCGGTTAGGCTCCGTGTCCAGGCATGCGGTGCAGTCAACACCGGCAGGTCCGGCCACCGCCAGACCCCGTCCAGGTCATCTTGTTCCCACGCGTGCCGGAATCGGAGTCTCCCGCGTGTCGTCCGCCGTGCCCGCGCCCTGGCGTGGGCGGCTCGTCGTCCTGGCCGGCATCGTGCTGGTCGGGCTCAACCTCCGCATCGCCGTGGCCTCGGTGTCGCCGATCCTCGACCTGGTCCGGGCCGACGTCGACCTGACGGCCGCCGAGGTGGGGCTGCTCGGCACGATCCCGGTCATCTCGTTCGCCCTGTTCGGGTCGCTCGCCACGCCGCTCGCCCGCAGGTTCGGGCTCGAGCCGACGATGGTCGCGGCGCTCGTGCTGTCCGCGGTCGGCGAGGTGGCGCGCGCCCTCTCGTCGTCCGCTCCGGGCTTCCTGGGCTGGTCGATGATCGCGCTCGCGGGGATGGGCATGGGCAACGTGCTGCTCCCGCCGCTGGTCAAGCGGTACTTCCCGGACCGGATCGGCGCCGTCACGGCCGCGTACTCGGTCGCGCTGTCGATCAGCACCGCGCTCCCGCCGCTGTTCGCGCTGCCCCTGGCGCAGGCGACGAGCTGGCGCGTGGCGGTCGGGGTCTGGGCCGTCGTCGGGCTGGCCGCCGCCGTGCCGTGGGTCTTCGTCATCGCCCGCTCGGCGTCCGCGCGTGCGCACCTCGGGTCGATCCTGCGGCGCGCGCCGAAGCCCGGCGGACCGGGCGCGCTGGGGAGCGCGGGCGGGGACGAGGTGCGGGTGGTCTGGCGCTCGCGGCAGGCCTGGGCGATGGCGCTGATGTTCGGCATGAACTCGCTCGGCACGTACGTCGGGTTCGCGTGGCTGCCGACCCTGCTCGCCGACGCGGGCCTGCCGAGCGACGAGGGCGGGCGCTGGCTCGCGCTGTTCGCGGTCCTGGGAGCGCCGATGTCGCTGTTCGGGCCGGTCCTCGCGCAGCGCATGCGGAACCCCTACCCGCTCGTCGTCGCGTTCGTGTCCTGCTGGGCCATCGGCTACGCGGGCCTGTGGGCGGCGCCCGCGCACGGCACGGCGGTCTGGATGGTGCTGCTCGGGATCGGCCCGTCGTCGTTCCCCGTGCTGCTCGCGCTCATCGGCCTGCGCAGCACGACGAGCGCCACCGCGGTCGCCCTGTCGGGCATGGTGCAGGGCACCGGGTACGTGATCTCCGGCCTCGGCCCGATCGGGATCGGCATCCTGTACGAGGCCACCGGCGGCTGGCACGCACCGATCGCGGTCCTGCTCGGCTGCCTCGTCGTCCTGCTCGCCGCCGCGTGGGTCGCGTGCCGCCCGACGATGATCGGTCCGCCCGTCGACCTCCTCGACGAGGACGCCGTGCCGCGCCGGTAAACTCGGCGGGTGACCCCCGAGCAGCTCGCCCAGGCCATCACGGCCGCCCTCGTGCAGGCCGTCGACGACGGCACCTTCGCCCTCGACGCCGCGGACGTGCCCACCACCGTCCACCTCGAGCGACCGCGCCAGCGCGACCACGGCGACTGGGCCACCAACGTCGCCCTGCAGCTGGCCAAGAAGGCCGGCACCAACCCGCGTGCCTTCGCCACGGAGCTGGCCTCGCGGCTGGGCGCCGTCGCGGGCGTCGCGTCGGTCGACATCGCCGGCCCGGGGTTCCTCAACATCCGCCTGGACGCGGCCGCGGCGGGCGAGCTCGCGCGCTCGGTCGTCGAGACCGGCGAGGCGTACGGCCGGGGCGCGACCCTGGCCGGCGTCCGGATCAACCTCGAGTTCGTCTCGGCCAACCCCACCGGCCCGCTGCACATCGGCGGCGTGCGCTGGGCGGCCGTGGGCGACAGCCTGGCCCGCGTGCTGCAGGCGGCCGGCGCCGACGTGACCCGTGAGTACTACTTCAACGACCACGGCGCGCAGATCGACCGGTTCGCCCGCTCGCTCGTCGCCCGCGCCCAGGGCCGTCCCGCGCCCGAGGACGGCTACGGCGGCGAGTACATCACCGAGATCGCCGAGCAGGTCATCGCCGACGCGATCGCCGCCGGCGAGCCCGACCCGCGCACGCTGCCCGACGACGAGGCGACCGAGGCGTTCCGGGCGCGCGGCGTCGAGCTCATGTTCGGCGAGGTCAAGGAGTCGCTGCACGAGTTCGGCGTGGACTTCGACGTCTACTTCCACGAGGACTCGCTGCACGAGTCGGGCGCGGTCGACCGCGCCGTGGACCGCCTGCGCGAGCTCGGCCACATCTTCGAGGCCGACGGCGCCACGTGGCTGCGCACCACGGACTTCGGTGACGACAAGGACCGCGTCATCGTGAAGTCGGACGGCCAGGCGGCGTACATCGCCGGTGACATCGCCTACTACCTGGACAAGCGCGAGCGCGGCTTCGACCGGGTCTTCATCATGCTCGGCGCGGACCACCACGGGTACGTCGGCCGCATGATGGCCGTGTGCGCGGCGTTCGGGGACACCCCGCACGTCAACCTCGAGCTGCTCATCGGGCAGCTGGTCAACCTGGTCAAGGACGGCCAGCCCGTGCGGATGTCCAAGCGCGCCGGCACGGTCGTGACGATGGAGGACCTCGTCGACGCCGTGGGTGTCGACGCCGCCCGGTACGCGCTCGCGCGCTCGTCGGCCGACTCCCAGATCGACCTCGACCTGGACCTGCTCGCCAAGGCGACCAACGAGAACCCGGTGTTCTACGTGCAGTACGCCCACGCGCGCACGGTCAACGTGGCGCGCAACGCCGCCGACGCGGGTGTCTCGCGCGCCGACGGGTTCGACGCCTCGCTGCTCGACCACCCGAGCGAGGCTGTGCTGCTCGGCCAGATCGCCGAGCTGCCGCGGATCGTCGCGCAGGCCGCCGAGCTGCGCGAGCCCCACCGCGTCGCTCGGTACCTCGAGGAGCTCGCCGGCGCGTACCACAAGTGGTACGACCAGCGTCGGGTGACGCCGTTCGGCGACGAGGAGGTCAGCGACGTGCACCGCACGCGGCTGTGGCTCAACGACGCCACGCGTCAGGTCCTCGCCAACGGGCTCGGCCTGCTCGGGGTGTCCGCCCCGGAGCGGATGTGACGCTGGGCGAGCCCTGGTCGCGCGGGGTCTCCCGCTCGCCCGAGGGAGTCGTCTCCGTGGCCGGCGTGGACGTGCACGACCTCGCGGCCCAGCACGGCACCCCCGCCTACGTGCTCGACGAGGCCGACCTGCGCTCGCGGGCGGCGGGCTACCGCCGCGCGTTCGAGGCCGCGTTCGCCGAGATCGGCGCGGGCGTCGACGTCTACTACGCGGGCAAGGCGTTCCTGTCGCTCGCGGTCGCTCGCTGGGTGCACGACGAGGGCCTGCGGGTGGACACCGCCACGGGCGGCGAGCTCGCCATCGCGCTGCGGGCGGGCGTCCCCGGCGCGCACATCGGGCTGCACGGCAACAACAAGTCGGACGACGAGATCGTCACGGCGCTCGAGGCGGGTGTGGGCCGCATCATCGTCGACTCGCTCGCGGAGCTCGACCGGGTCGCCGACCTGGCCGGCGCGCGCGGCCTCGTCGCGCCCGTGATGGTCCGCGTGACCACGGGCGTGCACGCGGGCGGGCACGAGTACATCTCGACCGCGCACGAGGACCAGAAGTTCGGCCTCTCGGTCGCCGGTGACGACGACAGCCCCGCGATGACCGCGCTCCTGCGGGCGGTCGAGCGGCCCGAGCTGCACCTGCTCGGCATCCACTCGCACATCGGCTCCCAGATCCTCGACCCGTCGGGCTTCGAGGTCGCCGCGCGCGTCGTCCTGACCCTGCGCGCCCGGCTCGCCGAGCGCACGGGCGTGCTGGTCGACGAGGTCGACCTCGGCGGCGGCTACGGCATCGCCTACCTGCCCGGCGAGGTCGCGCTCGACCCGGACCGCATCGCCAAGGACGTCGCCGCGTCGGTGCAGGCCAGCTCCGCCGACCTCGGCACGCCCCTGCCGCGGTTCTCGATCGAGCCCGGCCGCGCGATCGTCGGGCCGGCCGGCCTGACGCTCTACACCGTCGGGACGGTCAAGCCGGTGCGGATCGACGACGGTCGCGTGCGCACCTACGTCTCCGTGGACGGCGGGATGAGCGACAACATCCGCCCCGCCCTCTACGGCGCGCAGTACCACGCCGAGCTCGTCGGGCGCGTCTCGCAGGCCGAGCCGGTGCTGGCGCGCGTGGTCGGCAAGCACTGCGAGTCGGGCGACATCGTCGTCCACGAGGTCCAGCTCCCGGCAGACGTGCGCGCGGGAGACCTGCTCGCGGTCGCCGCCACGGGCGCCTACGGGCGGTCGATGGCCTCCAACTACAACCAGGTCCCTCGCCCGCCGGTCGTCGCCGTCGCCGAGGGCACCTCCCGCGTCCTCCTCCGCCGCGAGACGATCGACGACCTCCTCTCCCTCGACCAGGGCTGACCCCCCCCCGCAAGCCACCACCGCCGAGCGGGGGCTTGCGCACGCTTCCGGGCCGGGAGCCGTGCGCAACCACCCGTTCGTGCGCGGGTTCGGCCGTTCGGCGGGTCGTGGCCGGGGGCGTGTGAGGGGGGCCACAGGTCGGGTGAGGTTAGGTAAGGCTCGGCATGGTTAGGATTGCCTACGTTCGCGTCGATGGGGCGTGACCTAGGACCTACCGTCGAGGACTCGCATGCGCGCCCACCACCGCCGCGGTCCGGCCGCTGCGCTCGCCGCGGTCGCGGCCGTCGTCCTCCTCGCGGTCGCCGGCTGCTCCGGCCCTGCGCAGGGTGCCACGGGCGAGACCGCCAGCGGGGGCGCAACCCTCGCCGACAGCACGCCGCTCGCCGACCCGCGTGCGTACGAGGGCCCGTCGACGGCCGTCGTCGCCGACGCCGCGCTCGACCCGGTGGCGCAGGACCCGAAGCCCACGCTGCCCGCGACGGTGAAGGACGCCCAGGGCACCACGGTCACCGTCACGGACACGAGCCGCATCCTCGCGCTCGACATCTACGGCTCGACGTCGCGGATCGTCTACGACCTGGGGCTCGGCGACCACGTGGTCGGACGCGACACCTCCTCGTCCTACGCGGAGATCGCCGACAAGCCGCTCGTCACCGCGAACGGCCACGAGCTGTCGGGTGAGGCGATCCTCGAGCTCGCGCCGACGGTGATCATCACCGACACGAGCCTCGGCCCGTGGGACGTCATCCTGCAGATGCGCGACGCGGGCATCCCGGTCGTCGTCGTCGACTCCCACCGGGGCACCGACAACATCGGCGGCCTGGTCCGCCAGGTCGCGGCCGCGCTCGGCGTGCCCGACGAGGGCGAGAAGCTCGCGGAGCGCACCGAGAAGGCGGTCGACGCCAAGATCGCGCAGATCGCCGCCGTCGCGCCCAAGGACCCCGCCGACCGCCTGCGGATCGTGTTCCTCTACGTCCGCGGCCAGGCCGGCGTGTACTACCTGTTCGGCAAGGAGTCCGGGGCGGACGCGCTCATCGACGCTGTCGGCGGCGTCGACGTGGCGACCGAGATCGGCTGGGACGGCATGAAGCCGATCACCGACGAGGGCCTGATCAAGGCCGCGCCGGACGTCGTGCTCGTGATGTCCAAGGGGCTCGAGTCGGTCGGCGGCATCGACGGGCTGCTCGAGCGGCTGCCCGCGGTCGCGAACACGCCCGCGGGCGAGCACCGCCGGATCGTCGACATGGACGACACCGAGGTCCTCTCGTTCGGGCCCTCGACGGCCGACGTCCTCGACGCGCTGGCCGTGGCTCTGTACGCGCCGGGCTCCGCGCGGTGACGACCACGCTCGAGCGCCCGACGACGGCCGTGCCCGCCCGCACGCGGAGCACCGCCCTGTTCGTCGGGCTCGCGCTCGCCCTCGTCGTGCTCGCGGTGCTGTCCGCCGGGATCGGCCAGCTGCACGTCGCGCCGAGCGAGGTCGTCGGCTCGATCCTGCACCGCATCGGCCTCGACTGGGGTCCGACGCCCGCGCACCCGAACGGCGACGCCGCGCTCTGGGCCATCCGGTTCCCGCGCGTGGTCATGGCGGCGCTCGTCGGGGCGGCGCTGGCGACCGGCGGTGCGCTCATGCAGGGCGTGTTCGGCAACCCGCTCGCCGACCCGGGCGTCGTCGGCGTGAGCTCGGGTGCCGCCGTCGGCGCGTGCACGGTCATCGTGTTCGGGCTCGCGTTCGCGGGTCCGTGGACGGTCGCGGCCATGGCGTTCGTCGGCGGCCTGCTCACGACGATCCTCGTCTACCTCACTGCGCGCGAGAACGGCCGGACGGAGGTCGTCACGCTCGTGCTCACCGGCGTCGCGGTCAACGCGGTCGCGGGCGCGGCGCTCGCGCTGCTCACGTTCCTCGGGGACACCCAGGCGCGCGAGCAGATCGTCTTCTGGCAGCTGGGCAGCCTCAACGGCACGCGCTGGCCGTACGTCGCCGTCGTCGCGCCGATCGTCCTGCTCGGGATCGCCGGTGCCGTGGCGGTCGCACGCCGGCTCGACCTGCTCGCGCTGGGGGAGCGGTCCGCGCGGCACCTCGGCGTCGACGTCGAGCGGCTGCGGGTCGTCTGCATCGTGCTCGTCGCGCTCCTGACCGCCGGGGCCGTCGCGTTCTGCGGGATCATCGCGTTCGTCGGGCTGGTCGTCCCGCACCTCATCCGCATGGCGGTCGGGCCGGGGCACCGCGTCCTCATCCCCGCCAGCGCGCTGGGCGGCGCGGTGCTGCTGCTCGCCGCGGACCTGGTCGCCCGGACGGCGGTGCCGTACGCGGACCTGCCGATCGGCATGCTCACCGCGCTCGTCGGCGGCCCGTTCTTCTTCTGGCTCATCCGGCGCACCCGCCGCAGCGCGGGAGGCTGGGCGTGAGCGCGGTGCTGGCCGCCCGCGGCGTGCACGTGCGGTTCGGGCAGGCCCGGATCCTCGACGGCGTCGACGTCGCGGTCGCGGCGGGCGAGCTCGTCGCGCTCGTCGGGCCCAACGGCGCCGGCAAGTCCACCCTGCTGTCCGTCCTGTCCGGGGACACCGCGCCCGACGAGGGCGTCGTCGAGCTCGACGCGGTCGACGTGCGCGCGATGCGGCTCGACGAGCTCGCGCGGCGCCGCGCGGTGCTGCTGCAGGAGAACCGCCTGTCGTTCCCGTTCTCGGTCGAGGACGTCGTGCGGATGGGGCGCGCACCTTGGCGGGGGACCGCACGCGAGGACGCGGACGACGACGTCGTCGCGCGCGCGCTCGAGACCGCCGACGTCTCGCACCTCGCCGCCCGTCGCTTCCCGACGCTGTCCGGAGGGGAGAAGGCGCGCACGGCGTTCGCCCGCACGCTCGCCCAGGAGCCCGGCGTGCTGCTCCTCGACGAGCCGACGGCCGCGCTCGACATCCGCCACCAGGAGGCCCTGCTCGACGAGGCCCGCCGCTGGGCCCGCGAGGGCGCGAGCGTCGTCGTCGTGCTGCACGACCTGACCCTCGCGGCCGCCTACGCCGACCGCGTCGTCGTGCTCGACGCAGGCCGCGTCCGGGGCGACGGCCGGCCGGCCGACGTGCTGACCGGCGACCTGCTGACCGACGTGTACCGCCACCCGATCGAGGTGATCCGCCGACCGGGCGGCGACGAGCTCGTCGTCCTGCCCGTCCGGACCCCCGCCCTCCTGGAGACCCGATGAGGCCCCTCGCCCGCGCCGTCGCGCTGCTCGCTCTGCTCGGCATGGTCGCCGTCACCGCCGTGACCCTCGCGGCGCCCGCCCAGGCCGCGCCGCGCGTGACGATCACCAACTCGCAGGGCAAGGCCCAGGCCGACACGACGTACTCGACGACCGTCTCGGTCTCGGGCGCCGGGTTCCAGTCGGTCAAGGGCGGGTTCGGCGGCATCTACGTCTTCTTCGGCTGGGTCGACGACCCCAGCGGCGGCTCGTGGCGCCCGAGCAAGGGCGGCGCGACGGGGGCCGACTACCTCTACGTGCCGGACTCGGAGTCGAAGGACAACGGCGGCTTCCAGCGGTTCGTCGCGTTCCCGGGCTCGGACACCGCGGCCTCGGCGAACGGCGGCACGGTCAAGGCCGACGGCACCTGGTCGACGAGGCTGACGATCCCGGGCCCGACGTTCCAGGCCGCGGACCGCAGCGGCAAGGTCGTCGAGGTCGACTGCCGGACGAAGACCTGCGGCGTCCTCACGATCGGTGCGCACGGCGTGGTGAACCCGAGCAACGAGTCGTTCACGCGCGTGACGTTCGCGGACCTGTCGTCGGCAGCACCGGCAGTGCCGGCAGCGACGACCGCGCCCACGGCCGCTGCGTCCGCACCCGCCGCCGCGGGCGAGGCCGACGAGAAGCCCACGGTGACGTCGACCGCGCCCGCCACGCTCGGTGTCGACCAGACCACGATCGTCGTCGGCCGGGTGCTCGGTTTCACGGGCCAGGGTTTCACGCCGGGCGAGCAGGTCGTCGGCTCCCTGGTCGGGGGCCAGGCGGCCGTCGGCCCGCTGACCGCCGGCGCACAGGGGGAGGTCGCGGGCGTGCTCCAGCTGCCCGCCACGCTGCGTCCCGGGACGCAGGCGCTCACGTTGACGGGAGCGGCCTCCGGGAAGAAGGCGCAGGTGGAGCTCACGGCGATCGCGGACCCGGTCGAGGCGGCCGCTGCCGCCAACGCGTCGGACGAGGCGGGGTCCGGGACGTCGCCCGTGGCGATCGCGGTGGTCGTCGCCGCGCTCGCCATGCTGTGGTTCGTCGTCGCGGGCTTCGTCGCGGCCCGGCGGCGCCGACGGTCGGCACGCCCCGCTGCCCCCTCGGCGTCCCGGCCGCGGCCGGACGACGAGCCCACCCCGCAGCTGGCCTCGACGGAGGTCCGCTCGTGAGGCCGCGCCGCGCCCTGGCCGTGCTCGCGGGCGCGGCCGCGGCCCTGCTGCTGGCGGGAGCCCCGGCCGCGGCGGGCGACTCGATCGACGTCCAGGTCGTCATCCCCGCCGACGGCGTGCTGACGGTCGACTCGGCCCAGCTGCGCTGGGGGCTCTCGGCAGAGGCGAGCAGCGGCGCCTACGCGTTCGGCTGCCAGTTCCTGTCCGCGGGCGTCGCGGGGGACACGGGCTCGTCGCGGGCCTGGACCGAGGACGACGGCTTCTACCGCGGCTCCGCGGGCGACGTGCGGATCGAGAAGCCGGGGGCCGACGGCAAGGACCGCGTCGCCACCTGGGCCACGCGCTGCCTCGACCGCGACGGCAAGCCCGTCACGGCGTCGACCACCTCGCCGACGACGGAGAGCGAGGTCGTGGTCGACGGAGGGAGCGGAACCGTCGACCAGGCCGCGGGCTCGGCCCGCATCGCCTGGACGGGCTCCTTCACGGTCGCGTTCTACGGCGGCCTGACCTACTGGTCCGCGACGGACCCCGTGCTCACGGTCAAGGACGGGATCGGCACGCTCACCGCGACCGCGAGCGGGTACGGCGCGGACCGCGACGACACGGCGCGCTGGGTGCGGATCCCCGCGCGCACGGTCACGCTCGCGCGGTTCGCCCAGATCGACCTGGGGGAGAACGGGTTCGTCGTCACGCCCGACTACGTCGGCGTCGCGGCCGACGCCGGGCCGGGCACCCCGCAGGCCGCGCGGACGTCGGCCAACGCGGCGTACTGGGGGTCGTTCCCGCAGGACTTCGTCGACCTGCAGCTCCAGACCGGGCAGTCGGCGTACTGGTACACCAGCGGCGGCGAGCGCGACCCGTTCAAGGCGGCCCTGCCGGTGGCGGTCAGCTACGACTCGTCGCGACCCGTCACGCCGCCGAAGGACCCCGCCGGCTCGGGCTCCACGCCGGGTGGCCCCGCTCCGGCCAACCCGCTCACCACCCCGCCACCGGCGGCGCCGCAGGGGGTGACCCCGCCCTCGGTCGGCGGGACCCCGGTCGCGCCCACCGTGACCGGACCGGACGTCACGTCCGCACGGGCGTTCCCCGCGACGCAGGCGTCGACCGTGGCCGCGGCCGCCGCCCTCATCCCCCTGGTGGGGGACGCGGCCGGCTGGCTGACCGGTCAGGACCCGTTGCTGCTCGGTGGCCTGGGCGCGCTCGCCGCCCTCGGGGCGCTCGCGGCGCTCGGGCTCTGGCGCGGGTGGCTCGTCGCGCCGTGGACCGGATGGCGGACATGACCTGTTCGCCACGGTTAGGTAAGGCTAACCTTTGGCGAGATCGCTCGTCCGGTCCGTCCTGCTTCTCCGACCTACCTTCTTCGAGAGGACTCATCCCGTGAAGACACGATCCGGCCACGCCGGTCGCGCCGTCGCCGCCGCCGGTGTGCTCGCTCTGCTCGGCGCCCTCGTGGCAGCCGTGCCCGCGAGCGCGGCCGACTCCCGCGACGTCCAGGCCGACGGCACCCTCGACTGGGGCTTCCGCCAGAGCTTCCGCAACTACGTCGGCCAGCAGACCGCTGCCCTTCCGCCCGTCGGGCCCGTCGCGGTCGGGCAGCGCATCACGCTCGTCGCGCCCGCGACGTTCGACGCCGCCGGCACGCCTGCCTGGGCCGCGAGCACGTCGACGCCGAACGAGACGCTCCCGTACCACCTGCCCGTGCAGGGCGGGACGTTCGAGTCCGCGGGCGACCTGCGCATCGAGACGGGTGGTGGCGCGGTCTACCACTTCCCGTCCCACGCCTTCACCGTCACGGTCAAGGACGTCGCGGTCGTCGTCACGGGCGGGACCGCGACGCTCGAGGGCGACCTCTCGGTGGTCATCCCCGAGTCCGGCGCCGCGCTCGGCTACACGCCCGGCACCTACGGCGGCGACGACATCGTCCTCGGCGACGTGGCGACCGTGGACGTCGACACCGACGGCGACGACGTCACGGTCACGGGCTCGGGGGTCACGCTGACCGCCGCCGGTGCCGCGGCGCTGCAGGACTTCCTCGCGGCCGGCTCCGCGCTCGACAGCTTCTCGGTCACGACGTCGCTCGAGGCCGACGCGGCGGTGTGGAAGCCGTCGATCACCGTGTCCAGGACGACGGGCTTCGACCCGAGCGGCACCGAGTCGGTGACCGTGACCGGTACCGGCTTCGACCCCGCGGCGAACGTGTCGTCGCGGCCGCCGGTCGCGGTCGGGCAGTCGACCGGCGTCTACGTGACGTTCGGCCGGTTCGCCGACGTCTGGAAGCCCTCGGCCGGCGCGCCGAGCTCCGCGCGCTCCGTCACCAGCCAGAAGTGGGCGCTGCCGCAGGCCTCGCTCACGCAGGTGTCGACGGACTACCCGAGCCAGGCGGCCGCGCTCGTCGAGCTCGAGGCCGACGGGTCCTTCACCGCGACGCTCGACGTCAAGAGCGCCACGGCCGCGACCGGCAACTACGGCATCTACGTCTACGCCGCGGGGGGCGCTGCCGCGAACGCCTCGCAGGAGCTGTTCGTGCCGATCTCGTTCCTCGGCGACATCAACGTCGGTGTCGAGGTCCCCGAGACTCCCGTCGAGCCCGAGCCCGGCGCCTTCTCGTGGACGATCGGCGGATCCGGCGCCGTGAGCCTCGGCACCGCCTCCTCGACCGCGGCCGGGTTCTCCGCGTCCGGCCAGCTCCCCGCGATCTCGGTGCAGGACACCCGGGCCGGGGCACCGGCCTTCTCGATCTCGGGCCAGGTCGGCACCTTCAGCACGGCGGACGGGTCGCACTCGTTCGGCGGCCAGGCCCTGGGCTGGACGCCGTCGGTCACGGCGAACACGGTCGGCGCCGTCGCGGGCGGGGCCGTCGTGCCCGGTACGGCGGCGACGTCGGGCCTCAAGGCGTCGAGCACGCTCGTCTCGGGTGCCGCGGGCCACGCGCTCGGCTCGGTCGACGTCGGGGCGCAGCTGCGGCTCCTGGCCCCGGCCGACGCCGCACCCGGCAGCTACACCGCGACGCTGACGCTCACCGCGCTCAGCTGACACCGCTCACGGTGCGCGGCCGGCCCGGGACCCGGGCCGGCCGCGCCACGTCACTCACGGAAGGACCCCAGGTGCGCCCGATCGCCGCGATCCTCGTCGGCCTGCTCGCGCTGCTCGTGGGCGGAGCGCCGGCGTCGGCGGCCGACGACGGGCAGCTGACCTGGGCCGTCGCGCCCGCGGACAACGGCATGGGCGACGCGCGCCCGAACTTCGGGTACGAGGTCGAGCCGGGCGACACGATCGACGACGCCGTCGTCGTCACCAATATGACGGCCGCGCCCCTGACGCTCGCGGTGTACGCGGCCGACGCGTTCACGACGTCGTCCGGCCAGCTCGACCTGCTCCCGGCGGGGGAGCCGTCGTCGGACGTCGGCGCCTGGGTGAGGCTCGAGAAGGACGAGGTCACGCTCGACGCCGGCGAGGTCGCCACGGTCCCCTTCACGGTCACCGTGCCCGACGACGCGACGCCGGGCGACCACTCCGGTGGCATCGTCACCTCGTTCCGCTCGACGCAGGGTGGCTCCACCGTCGCCCTGGACAGCCGGCTCGGCTCGCGCATGCACGTGCGCGTCGCGGGCGAGCTCGCGCCGGCGGTGGACGCCGCCGACGTCCGGGTCGACTACCACCCGAGCTGGAACCCGTTCGCCGCCGGCTCCGCCACCGTCACCTACGTCCTGCGCAACACCGGCAACACCCGCGCGGCCGCGACGGACTCCGCGTCGGTCGCCGGGCCGCTGGGGCTGCTCGCCGCGGGCTCGGCCCAGCAGGACACGCCCGAGCTCACGGCGCGCAGCGAGATCGAGCGGCAGATCGAGGTCGCAGGCGTGTGGCCGACGTTCCGGCTCTCCGCGAGCGTCGAGGTGCTGCCCGAGTCCGTCGGCGTCGGCGGGGCGACGCTGCCCACGCTCACCGTCGAGGGCTCCGCGTGGGCCGTGCCGTGGTCGCTGCTCGTGCTCGTCGTGCTCGTCGTCGCCGCTGCGGTCGTGGTGCCCACCGCGCGTGACCGGCGGCGACGCCGGGCGGCCCCCGTCGAGGTGCCTGTCGACGCGATCGGGTGACAGGGGCGCCACCAGCACCTTCGCACGGTTAGGACAGGCTATCCTTACCTCGCACGCGGCTCGCGTGCAGGACGAAGGGGTAGGGATGTTGGCGAGCAGATCCACCAGGACCGGTGGCGTGCGGAGGCTGGTGGCCGCAGCGGTCGCCGTCGCAGTGGCGGGGGGCGCGGCCGTCGTCGCGGCGAGCCCGGCATCGGCGGCTGTCGAGACGATCAAGAACGCGACGTTCACCTGGGGGGTGAGCGGCTACGCGCAGGTCGGCATCTTCGGGCCCTGGACGTTCAAGGACCTCACCGGCAACGCGACCCAGCTCGTCGGGAGCGTGTCCGGCGGGTCGCAGGCCGAGTACGTCGTGGCGCCCCTGCCGGCGACCTCGATGCCGGTCTCGAGCCCGCAGAAGACGCCCAACGCCGTGCGGTTCACGTCCGGCACGGGCACCGTCGACCCAGCAACGGGGGCCTCGACGCTCTCGTGGACCGGTTCGTACACGGTCAACGCCTACCCGGCTGCGTTCAACGCGCCCAACGAGATCTACTCCGACCCCAGGCTGACGCTCGACGCGCAGGGCTCGGGCACGCTCTCGTTCCACTTCGTGCTCGGCGCCGGCGTCGGCCAGGACGGCCAGCCGACCGCCGAGCAGGACCTCGGCCGGGTGACGCTCGTGAGCTTCGCGAACGGCGCGGTCACCGGCCTCGACGCCGATGGCTTCACCGCGACCCCGGCGTACCAGGGCGTCGCCGTCACGGTGCCTGCGGACTCGAGCGCGCAGGTCACCACGTGCACCACCGACGGCGGCGCGACCGGCTGGTGGGGCTCGTGGAACCCGACCTTCGTCAACGCGCTCCCGTCGTCGGTCCGCCCGCACTTCTACTCCACGGGCTGCACGGGCAACCAGGACCTCAAGCCCGCCCTCCCGGTCGACGTCGCGTTCGAGCGGTACGCACCTGCGTCGGTGACGGTCTCCGCCACGGACCTGCAGAGCGACGGCACGACCGAGGTCACCGTCGAGGGCACCGGCTTCGCGCCCACGCTCGCGACCGGGACCCGACCGCCGTTCGCGGGCATCGCGTCCGGTGCCTACGTCGCCTTCGGCCGCTACGCCGACGTGTGGAAGCCCTCGGCCGGCGCGCCGAGCTCGGCACGCACGAACCCGGCCGGGGCCAACGGCACCGGCTCCGCCGTCATCTGGGCCGTGCCCGCCGCGTCGTTCACGGCGTCCTCGCCCCGACAGGACCCGGCCGCGGCGTCGTACACCGAGCTGCGCGCGGACGGTACGTTCACGGCGAAGAGCAAGGTCAACAAGGCGTGGCTCGCCAGCGCTGCCGGCAACTACGGCATCTACACGTACGCCGGCGGCGGTCCGACCGTGAGCCAGTACGAGACCTACACGCCGATCACGTTCCACGACCGGGCCGAGTCCGTGACGTTCGGCGCGGATGTGTCGGCAGTCGCCGGCGCCGTTCCCTCGGTGCAGACCAAGGTGTACGCGGCGGGCACGCACGCCCCGTCCGGCGAGGTCACCGTCCTCGACGGGACGGCGACGGTGGGCTCCGCGACGCTCGCGGCCGGCAAGGCGACCGTGGCGCTGAGCGCGGACCTCGCCGTCGGCGACCACGAGCTCGTGCTGCGCTACGCCGGTGACAGCTGGGTCAAGCCGTCCGAGTCGACGGCCGTCCTCACCGTGACCGCCGCCCCGGTGGTCGAGCCCCCGGCCCCCACGGCCACCGAGGTCGTCGCGTTCGACGCCACCGCGATCGCGGGCCGCGCGCTCACGCTCCCCGTCGCGGTCGCCGCGCCTGGCGCGGCCGTGGCCGGCACGGTCACCGTGCGAGACGGCGCGAAGGTGGTCGGGTCGGCCACGCTGACCGCCGGCCGCGCGAACGTCTCGGTCGCGGCCCTGGCCGCTGGCAAGCGCTCGCTCACGGTGGCGTTCGCGCCCGCCGCGTCGGCGGTCCTGGCCAGCAGCACGACGGTCTCGGTCGCGGTCGCCAAGGCTGTGCCCGCGGTGAAGGTCACCTGGCCGACGGCCACCCACGGCAAGGCGGCCACGGCGGCGGTCTCCGTGACCGCGGCGGGGCTGAGCCCGTCCGGCACCGTCACGCTCTACGACGGCACCAAGCGCGTGGGCTCCTCCACCCTGTCGTCGGGCGCCGC
Source organism: Cellulomonas sp. PhB150 (assembly GCF_003755175.1). Lineage (GTDB taxonomy): Bacteria > Actinomycetota > Actinomycetes > Actinomycetales > Cellulomonadaceae > Cellulomonas. The sequence continues at coordinate 273,093 of NZ_RKHX01000005.1, forward strand.
CAAGGTGATGCTGCCGAAGACCCTCTCGGCGGGTGCGCACGCGCTGCGGGTCGTCTACTCCGGTGACTCCCAGGTGCTGACGGCGACGGCGGCGCGGACCGTGACGGTCGCGAAGGCGGCGTCGAAGTCCTCGGCCGTCCTGGCGTCGTCGGCCGTGAAGGCGAGCGCACGCGGCAAGGTCACGGTGACGATCGCGGCGGCGGGCGCCAGCGCGACCGGCACGGTGGTCGTCACGATCGACCCGCGTGCCAAGGGTGCCAAGAACCGCGTCGTGACCGGGGCGCTCAAGGCGGGCAAGGTCACCGTGACGCTGCCGAAGCTCCCCAAGGGCACCTACGCCGTGGCGGCGTCGTACGCGGGCTCCGCGAACGTGGCCGGGTCCACGGCGAAGGCGCGCACGTTGACGGTGCGCTGACGCAGCTGCGAGGTGGCGAGAGGGGCGGTCCGATCACGGGCCGCCCCTCTCGTCGTCTCCGCGGCCGCCGGGACGCAATGTCGCAGTTCCGCATGATTACGGGGGGCGACGGTCGATTGTCCGGGGTTCGGAGGGCGCGGGCGGTTTCGGGTACCACTGGCGAGTGAATGGGCGCTAAGTGTGACGCAGATCACACTTCGCTATTCCTCAGGACCTACCCAAATCGGCCTGGGCGGCGCGGAGAACCCCTAATAAGTTCCTCCGCGCTACCGCCCATGACCTTCGTCCTAGAAAAGGGCCCCCCTTCATGCAGAACCCCCGAGCGGCCACCGGCCGCCGCCGCGCGACAGCTGTCGCCGGCTCGCTGGTCGTCGCGCTCGCCGCGACGACCTTCTCCGCGCTCCCCGCGCAGGCCGCTCCGGCCGCGCCGGGCTCCGTGGTCTCCGACTCCCTCTCGTCCTGGAACCTGGGCGAGACGCGCACCGCCGGCCACAACGCCCTCGTCGCCAACGGTCTCCACGTCTGGACCGAGGCGAGCGCGAACGGCAACCAGCAGTCCAAGGCCGCCGCGTACCGCGGGATCTCGGTCCCGCTCGCCGACCTCGGCGAGCCGTCGATCGAGTTCGCGAGCTACACCGGCGTCCGCCCGAGCATCCAGCTCGGCGTGGACAAGGACGGCAACGGCACCTGGGACGGCTACGTCGTCGGCGAGCCGTGGGCCTACGGCGACGGCGAGTGGTGGTCCTCCAAGGACTTCGGCATCGCGTCCGGCATGGGCTACACCAGCTTCGGCACGCTCGCGGACTTCAGCGCGGCCAACCCTCACGCCGTCGTGACCAGCTTCGGCTACAGCCTCGGGTCCGGCGTCATCGGCGACGCCGTCATCAGCAAGCTGTCGGTCGCGAACGTCGACTACACCTTCAAGCTCCCGACGACGGCCCCGTGCGTCGAGACGACGCAGGCGCTCCTCTCGACCGACGCCAACACGCGCGGCTGGGGCTTCTCCGAGTCCGGCACGGGCGGTTCGAACACCTACGTCGACGGCGGCCTGAACGTCGTCACCGTCGCACCGCAGGGCAGCCAGAGCAAGGCCGCTGGCTACGTCGCGGCTGACTTCGCGCTGCAGGACGCCGGCGTCCCGTCGATGGACTACACCTCCAACTCGGGCGAGCAGCCCGGTCTGCAGATGACGATCTCGCTCGACGGCGTCTGGAACGGCAACCTCGTCTACGAGCCGCTGTTCGACAAGTGGTGGGGAACGCGTGCCATCCCGGGCGTGCCGGCCGGCCCGAACCCGAGCTACCAGAAGGCGTACGGCACGCTCGACGAGATCCTCGCGGGCTCGCAGGGCCACGCCGTCCGGGTGATCGCGGTGGGCTACTCGCTCGGCGGCAACGCCATCGGCGACGCGACGATCCACTCGATCACCGCGGGCTGCACCACGTACTCGTTCACCAGCCAGAAGCACGCGACCTCCTACGAGGCCATCGCCCAGCCCCTCCCCGCCACGGACTCGAACACTCGCGGCTGGACCGCGGGCGGCGCCGGTGCGGTCGAGTTCCTCGACGGCGGCGTGAAGCTGAACGTCCCCGGTGACTGGTCCGAGACGTGGATCGAGCGCGCGTACGACGGCACGCTGGCCTCGCTCGGCGACGTCGTCGACTTCGACGCGACGCCCTCGCAGTACGTCGGGATCCGCGTGGAGACGACGAAGGGTGAGATCACCTTCGAGAAGGAGTCCTCCTACCAGGGCAACTGGTGGAGCACGTCCGACTTCGGCGTCGGCGCCGGCATGGGCTACGCGTCCTTCGCCTCGCTCGACGACTACATCACCGCGAACCCGGACGTCCGGGTCACCGGGGTCCGCCTCAGCTACACGAACCCGCAGGCCGCGTCGACGATCCTCGACGGCGTGACCTTCGGCGGCGTGCACTACTCCTTCACCAAGGAGAAGCACCCGACGGTCTACTCGACGATCACCGCCGCCCCCGTGGCGACGGACCTGAACACGCGCGGCTGGACCGCGCACGGTGACGTCTCGTACGTCGCCGGCGGCGTGAAGCTCGCGGTCGCCGGGGACTGGGCGGAGACGTGGATCGAGCGCGCCTACTCGGGCACGCTGGCGTCGATCGGCTCGGTCGTCGACTTCGACGCGACGCCGTCGCAGTACGTCGGCATCCACCTGACCACGCCCAAGGGCGAGATCACGTTCGAGAAGGACGCCTCGTACTCCGGCAAGTGGTGGAGCACGTCGGACTTCGGCGTGGACGGCTCGTTCTACCGGTCGTTCGCCTCGCTCGACGACTTCATCACGGCGAACCCGACCCTCCAGGTCACCAAGGTCCGCCTGCTCTACACGAACGGCTCCGCGGCCTCGACCGTGATCAAGAGCGCCACCTTCGGCGGCACGAAGTACACCTTCACCCGTGCGGGCACGGCGACGGTCTCGGCCAAGCCGGCTGCCGGCTCGGCCAACAAGGCCGGCTCGCTGGCCGTCTCGGTCACCTCTCCTGGCGCGGTCGTCTCCGGCACCGTCAAGGTGACCGAGGGCAAGACGGTCCTCGGCACGGCGACCCTGGTGGCCGGCAAGGCCACGGTGAAGCTCCTGCCCCTCAAGGCGGGCACGCACACCGTGTCGGTGGCGTTCTCCTCCTCGACCTCCACGGTCAAGAACGCGAGCACCACGGCCAAGGTCGCCGTCGCGAAGGCGTCGTCGTCGGTCAAGGCGTCCTTCGCCAAGACCCTCACCTACGGGAAGTCGTCGTCGGTCTCGGTCAAGGTCTCCGCCGCGAACGGCCTCGCGGCCACTGGCAGGGTCGAGGTCCGCGAGGGCGCCAAGGTGCTCAAGTCCGCCACGCTGGCGAAGGGCGCGGCGAAGATCGCTCTGCCCAAGTCCCTCAAGGCCGGCTCGCACAAGCTGACGGTCGTCTACACGGGCACCTCGCAGATCGCCTCGGCGAAGGCCGCCTCGACGGTCAAGGTCGCCAAGGCCACGTCGAAGGTCTCCTACACGTTCGGCGCCAAGCGCACCGTGGTCGTGAAGGTCTCCGCGCCGGGCGTCAAGGTGACCGGCAAGGTGCAGCTCGTGGTCAACCCGTCCGCGCGGGGCGTCACGACCCTCGTCACGGCCGCCACGGTGAAGAACGGCAAGGCGACCCTCACGCTGCCGCGCGTCACCTACGGCACGTACAAGGTGACGGTGAAGTACCTCGGCACGACGAGCGTCAAGGCGGCGAAGTCGTCGTCGCGGGTGCTCGAGCTGTCCTGATCGTCGTCTGACCACAGCGGGGCGGTCCGGGTTCTCCCGGGCCGCCCCGCTGCGTCGTGCCCGGCGCTCCGCCCGGTGCCCGTCAAGGGACGGACAGGCGTTCGCCGTGCGCCACGGCCCCCTATCCTGTGCCTCAGTCATCCCCCTGATCGTTCGTGGAGGTCTCACCCGTGCCCGACAAGCTGAGGATCGCGCTGCTCGGCTGCGGCGTGGTCGGCACGCAGGTGGCCCGCCTGCTGATCGAGCAGGCCGACGACCTGGCGGCGCGCGTCGGGGCGCCGCTCGAGCTCGTCGGCATCGCGGTGCGTGACCTGTCCGTCGAGCGCGAGGGCGTGGACGCCACGCTCCTGACGACAGACGCGGAGGCGCTCGTCGCCGGCGCGGACGTCGTCGTCGAGGTCATGGGGGGCATCGAGCCCGCGCGCACGCTCATCCTGCGCGCGATCGAGCACGGCGCGTCCGTCGTGACCGCCAACAAGGCGCTGCTCGCGCAGGACGGACCCACGCTCTACGCCGCTGCGGACGCCGCCGGCGTGGACCTGTACTTCGAGGCGGCCGTCGCGGGCGCGATCCCGATCGTCCGCCCGGTGCGCGAGTCGCTCGCGGGTGACACGGTGCGCCGCGTGCTCGGCATCGTCAACGGCACCACCAACTACGTCCTGGACCGCATGGCCACCGACGGCCTCGACCTCGACCAGGCGGTCAAGGAGGCGCAGGCGCTCGGCTACGCGGAGGCCGACCCGACGGCCGACGTCGAGGGGTTCGACGCCGCGGCCAAGGCCGCCATCCTCGCGTCCCTCGCCTTCCACACGCGTGTCTCGATCGACGACGTGCAGCGCGAGGGCATCACCGCGCTCACGGCCGACGACGTCGCGTGGGCGGCCGGCACCGGGCACGTCATCAAGCTGCTGGCGATCGCCGAGCGCAACACGGGCGACGACGGCACCGACGGCATCCAGGTGCGCGTGCACCCCGCGCTGGTGCCCGCCGACCACCCGCTCGCCGGCGTGCGGGGCGCGTTCAACGCGGTGTTCATCGAGGCCGAGGCTGCCGGCGAGCTCATGTTCTACGGTCGCGGCGCGGGCGGCGCCCCGACGGCTTCGGCGGTGCTCGGCGACGTCGTCTCCGTGGCCCGGCACCGGGTGCTCGGTGGCCGCGGGCCGGTCGAGTCGTCCTACGCGGACCTGCCCGTGCTGCCGGCCGCGGCGGCCCGCACGCGCTACCAGGTGCGCCTCGAGGTCGCCGACCAGCCCGGCGTCCTGGCCCAGGTGGCCGCCGTCCTGGCCGAGCACGGCGTCTCCATCGAGGCGGTCCGGCAGACCCCCGCGCCCGACGAGCACGTCGCGCGCCTGCTCATCACCACGCACGCCGCCAGCGAGCGAGCGCTCGCCGGCACGGTCGAGGCCATCGCCGGCCTGGACGTCGTGCGCGCCGTGGTGTCCGTCCTGCGAGTCGAGGGAGCCTGATGGCCCACCAGTGGCGCGGCGTCATCGCCGAGTACGCCGACTTCCTGCCCGAGCACCTCAAGACCCACATCGTCACGCTGGGTGAGGGCGGCACGCCGCTCGTCGCCGCGCCCGTGCTGTCCGAGCGGGTCGGTGCCGAGGTCTTCGTCAAGGTCGAGGGCATGAACCCGACCGGGTCGTTCAAGGACCGCGGCATGACGGCCGCGATCTCCGCCGCGGCGGCGCGCGGGGCCAAGGCCGTCGTGTGCGCCTCGACCGGGAACACCTCCGCCTCCGCCGCCGCCTACGCGACGCGCGCCGGCATGGTCTGCGCCGTGCTCGTGCCCGAGGGCAAGATCGCGATGGGCAAGCTGAGCCAGGCGGTCGCCCACGGCGCGACGCTGCTGCAGGTCGACGGCAACTTCGACGACTGCCTCGTGGCGGCGCGCAAGCTCGCCGAGGCCTACCCCGTCGAGCTCGTGAACTCGGTCAACCCCGACCGCATCCAGGGCCAGAAGACGGGCGCGTTCGAGATCGTCGACGCGCTCGGCGACGCGCCGGACATCTTCGTGCTGCCCGTCGGGAACGCCGGCAACATCACGGCGTACTGGAAGGGCTTCCAGGAGTACGCCGAGGCGGGCCTGGCGACCAGGACCCCGATCGTGTGGGGCTTCCAGGCGGCCGGCGCGGCACCGATCGTGCGGGGCTTCCCCGTCGACGAGCCCGAGACGATCGCGACCGCGATCCGGATCGGGAACCCCGCGTCGTGGCAGCAGGCCGAGGACGCGCGCGACACGTCGGGCGGGCTCATCGAGGCCGTCACGGACGAGCAGATCCTGGCCGCGCACCGCGTGCTGTCCGCGGAGGTCGGCGTGTTCGTCGAGCCCGCGTCCGCCGCCGGGGTCGCGGGCCTGCTGGCACTGTCGGAGGCCGGTCGCGTGCCCGCGGGCGCGCGCATCGTCATCACGGTCACCGGCCACGGCCTCAAGGACCCGCAGTGGGCGCTGCGCACGCCCGACGGCGGCGACGTGCAGCCCGTGCGGGTCACCGCGGACGTCGTGTCCATCGCGACCGCGCTCGGCCTGGACTGATCCCGTGCGGCTCGGTGCGGACCGCGTCCGCGTGCGCGTGCCCGCCACGAGCGCCAACCTCGGCCCCGGGTTCGACGCCCTCGGCCTCGCGCTGGCCCTGCACGACGACCTCGAGGTCCGGCTGCTCGGCTCGGCCGACGTCGTCGTCGAGGTCACGGGCGAGGGGGCCGGCGAGGTGCCCGACGACGAGCGGCACCTCGTCGTGCAGGCTCTGCGCGCGGCGCTCGACCTGGTCGGCGCGCCGCAGGCGGGGCTCCACCTGATCTGCCACAACCGCATCCCCCACGGGCGCGGGCTCGGGTCGTCGGCGGCGGCCGTCGTCGCGGGCATCGCGGCCGCGCGCGGGCTCGTGTCCGAGCCGGAGGCGCTGTCCGACGAGGTCGTCCTCGGGCTGGCCACGCAGATGGAGGGGCACCCGGACAACGCGGCTCCCGCGATCCACGGCGGCGCGACCGTCGCGTGGAGCACGGACGGCGGAGTGCGTGCCGCGGCACTCGCGGTCCACCCGGACGTCGCACCCGTCGCGATCGTGCCGGCGACCCGGCTGTCGACCGCGTCCGCGCGCGGCGTCCTGCCCGCGACCGTGCCGCACCGCGACGCCGCCTTCCAGGCCGGTCGCGCGGCGCTGCTGGTCGAGGCGCTCGGTCGTCGGCCGGACCTGCTGCTCGACGCGACCGCCGACCGTCTCCACCAGGACTACCGGCGCGCGGTGATGCCTCACTCGCTGGCCCTGGTCGACGCGCTGCGCGCGGCCGGCGTCGCCGCGGTGGTATCCGGAGCGGGCCCGACCGTGCTCGCCCTCGCGCGCCGCACCGCGTCGGGGACGGACGCCGACGACGCGATCGCCACGGCCTTCGGTCCGACGATGGGGGGCTGGCGGGTCCTGCCGCTCGCCGTCGACACCGACGGGGTCCAGGTCGCGCGCGTCGCGAACGGGTGAAGTGCGCACCGCCGGGTCATGGGGGCCTTCGGCCTGGTCGACAGTGGTAATATCGGCGCGTTCCCCGGATCGCATCCTCCGGCCGCCGTGCCGGGACAGCCGGCCGTGATCTCGCGAGATCCGGTCACCCGGGAGCACTCCAGCCCTCGTGCGCAGGACGTCGCTGACGTCGTCGTACGCCGCACGTGCGGCTTCCATCTCCGTCTCGGTCGTCTCGACCGGACGTAGGCCGACACCCGAGTCCAGGGTCGCGGCCACCGACGAGGGGAAAGGTCCTTCGTGACAGACACCATCGATCCCGCCGTGAGCACGTCCGGCGGGTCCACGCAGTCGATCTCCGCGCTGCGTCTGCCCGAGCTGCAGGCCCTGGCCTCCGGCCTGGGCGTCAAGGGCACCTCCAAGATGCGCAAGGGTGACCTCGTGGAGGCCATCTCGGCCGCCCGCGGTGCCAGCCGTCACGGCGCCTCGTCGGCGCTGGACACCCGCCGTGAGCAGACGGTCGCCGTCGCCGACGAGGCGCCCGCCGCGCCCGCCCGCCGCCGCGTCACGCGTGAGTCCGGCTCCGCCGCGGCGCCGGTGCGCGTCGAGCAGCCCGCCGAGCCGGTCGCACCGCCCGTCCGCCAGCCCGACGCGCTCGCCGGCCTGGAGGCCGCGCTGGACGCCAAGCTGGGCCACGACTCGCGCCCCGCGAGCACCGACACGCACGCCGACGAGTCGCGCGACGACCGCGCGGCCCGCGCCGCCGACGCCGTCGGCTCCGTCACCGGCGAGCGTCGTTCGCGCCGGTCCGGCCGCGGCACCGGTGCCCCGCAGGGCGCCGACGAGCAGGACGCACCCGAGGCACCGCGCCAGGACCGCCAGCAGGGCAACCAGGCGCGCCAGAACGAGCAGGGCGGGGCGCAGGGCAACCGCCAGCAGACCCGCCAGGCCGGCCAGGGCAACCAGGGCGCCCCGACGAACGGGCAGGCCAACCAGTCCCAGGCCAACCCGAACCAGGCCAACCAGAGCCAGGCCAACCCGAACCAGGGCGAGTTCGACGACGAGACGGGCGGCCGCCGCCGTCGCTCGCGCGACCGCTACCGCGACCGTGACCGCAAGCGCGGCCGCGGCGCGCGCCCGGGCGGTCCCGACCTGGCGGGCCTCGACGAGATCGACGTGAACGACGACGACGTGCTGCTGCCCGTCGCCGGCATCCTCGACGTCCTCGAGAGCTACGCGTTCGTCCGCACCAGCGGCTACCTGCCGGGCCCGGGCGACGTCTACGTCTCGCTCAACCAGGTCAAGAAGTCGGGCCTGCGCCGCGGCGACGCGATCACCGGTGCCGTGCGCCAGCCGCGCGAGGGCGAGCAGATCCCGCAGAGCAACCGCCCGAGCAAGGTCAACGCGCTCGTCCGCCTGGACTCGGTCAACGGGCTGGACCCGGAGGAGGCGCGCACGCGCCCCGAGTTCAGCAAGCTCACGCCGCTGTACCCGCAGGAGCGGCTGCGTCTCGAGACCGAGCCCACCCGCCTGACGCCGCGCATCATCGACATCGTCGCGCCCATCGGCAAGGGCCAGCGAGGCCTGATCGTCGCGCCCCCGAAGGCCGGCAAGACGATCATCATGCAGCAGATCGCGAACGCCATCGCGATCAACAACCCCGAGGTCCACCTCATGGTCGTGCTCGTCGACGAGCGCCCCGAAGAGGTCACGGACATGGAGCGGACGGTCAAGGGCGAGGTCATCGCCTCGACGTTCGACCGCCCCGCCTCGGACCACACGATCGTCGCCGAGCTCGCGATCGAGCGGGCCAAGCGCCTGGTCGAGCTGGGCCAGGACGTCGTCGTGCTGCTCGACTCGCTGACCCGCCTGTCGCGCGCCTACAACCTGGCCGCCCCGGCGTCCGGGCGCATCCTGTCCGGTGGTGTCGACGCCTCGGCGCTCTACCCGCCCAAGCGGTTCTTCGGCGCGGCGCGCAACATCGAGAACGGTGGCTCGCTCACCATCCTGGCCTCGGCGCTGGTCGAGACCGGCTCGAAGATGGACGAGGTCATCTTCGAGGAGTTCAAGGGCACCGGGAACATGGAGCTGCGCCTGTCCCGCTCGCTCGCGGACAAGCGCATCTTCCCGGCGGTCGACGTCAACGCGTCGAGCACCCGCCGCGAGGAGGTCCTGCTCTCGCACGACGAGCTCAAGATCGTCTACAAGCTGCGCCGCGTGATGGGTGCGCTCGACCAGACGCAGGCCATCGAGCTGCTGCTCGGCAAGCTGCGCGACACCAAGTCGAACGTCGAGTTCCTGCTCCAGGTGCAGAAGACGACGCCCGGCAGCTGGGGCGACGAGAACGCGGGCCGCACGGTCTGACGCACGGCTCCCGAGACGGCCCTGCGCCCCGCAAGGGGAGCGGGGCCGTCGGTCGTAGGCCATGATGTCGGCGTGCCGCTCGACCCTCCAGATCCCCGTGGCGGCCGCGCTACCTTCGCCACCGTGGACGACCTGCCGGGGTGGTGGAAGCTGGGCGCGCTGGCGGGTTACGTCGCGGTGTTCGCGCTGGTCACCCAGGTGCCGCGGCTGTGGGGCGTGCAGTGGCTGTGGGAGCACGCGCTCCTGGTGCTCCCCGTCGTCGCGGTCGGCTGGTTCGCGGGCGTGCTCTGGGCCGCCGAGCGATGGGCGCCACCGCGTAAGCGCGTTGCCGCAACAGCCCGAGAGGCGCACGCGTACGTCGCTCCCGAGCCGCACGAGGCCCTCGTGCGCGCGCGCAGCACGGCGCGCCGAATCTCGCTCCGTCGTGCCCTCGCGGTGCTGGCAGTCCCGCTGGCCGGCTGCGCCTACGTGCTGTTCGCGACGTCGGCGGACGACGACCAGCGACTGCTCGACACCCAGCCCCCTCAGACGGCCGTCGTGGTCGGCGTCCACGTCGAGCCGCTCGACCGGACGCGGACTCCCGACGTCACGGTCGATCTCGGAGGGCGTCGCGCTGAGCTCGGCCTCAGCTTCGCGGGCGACGGCGACGTCCGTGTCGGTGACGCGATCCAGGTCGTGGTCGACCCCGACGACCCCAGCTACGTCCTGTCCACCCGCTCGCACGACGACTGGGTCTACGAGGGATGGGTCGCGGTACTCGTCGGAGCGGTCGCGGCCGGCGTCGTGCTCGTCGTCGGGGTGCTCGTCTGGCGCGCGGGGCCGCCGCGACGAGCGGTCCGCGCGGCACGACGAGCGACGACGACCTCGACGGCGACGGTCGATCGGTACTCGCGCGCCGGCACGGTGCTCCGTGCCGGAGACACCCGGTGGGTGTTCCGCGGGGCCACGTGGGCAGGGCGCCCCGGGCTCGAGGTCGTCGTTGTGGGAGAGCTCGGTGAGGGCCGGTGGGTCGTGGTCGACAGCGGACGGACGCGCTGGCCGCTCGCGCCACTGGCCGCGGCTGCACCGGGTGTACCTCTCGAACGCGATGTCGGAGCTCCGTGACACCATCGCCTCGACCCCAGGGAGGCGCGATGTTCGATCAGGTTCTGGCAGATCGCGTGCGGCCGCTGCTCGCGAGTCAGCCCGACGTGAGCGAGCGGCGGATGTTCGGCGGGCTCGCGTTCCTCGTCGGCGGGAGTATGGCCGTGGCGGTGAGCAGCCACGGCGGCCTCATGGTCCGGGTCGCGCCCGACGAGACCGCCGAGCTGCTCCGAGAACCGGGGACCAGCCCCATGGAGATGCGCGGTCGCCCGATGAAGGGCTGGATCCGCGTCGACGCCGGGGCGGCGCAGGACGACGACGAGCTGGCCCGGTGGGTGACGCTCGGCGTGGCGAGGGCGGACGCGCTCGCCTGAGTTACACCAACCGGTGGAACAGCTCGGCGGACGTCATCGGGTCGACACGTGGTGCGGGCCAGTGGTGGACGAACCTGCGGCGGTGGCCGCAGCGCACGCAGGTGAACGTCCGCGTGATGTGGGTTCCGGGCTCAGGCGTCCGGCCGTCGGGGTCTCCGCGGTAGACGTGCAGGCACACCGTCATTGGTGCTCAGCTCCTCGATGGGATCGGTGACCCCATCGTGGCCCTGCGGCTCCCCGATCGCGCCGGGTGCGCAGCGGGGGACCCGCCGGCGTCCACGATGTGAGATTTAGACTGGTCGACGCGGCGTGACCTGCGACGACGCGTGTCCGAATCGGTCACGAGGCGCCGAGGTACCCCCGGCACCGAGCGGCGATGTCGTCCCACTGCCAGTCGGCCTGCGCCCGCGCGCGTCCCGCCACGCCCATCGCCCGGGCCTTGACCGGGTCGGTGAGCAGCTCGACGATCCGCGCGGCGATCTCGTCGGGCGAGGTGGGGTCCACGACGTACCCGGTCACGCCGTCGTCGACCGCATCCGGTGCGCCGCCGGAACGGCCCACGATCACCGGCTTCTCGCACGAGGCGGCCTCGAGGAACACGATCCCCAGCCCCTCGGGCTCGAGCCCGGCCAGGCGCGTGCGCGACGGCATCGCGAACACGTCGGCCGCGTCGAAGTAGGGCGGGATCTCGGCCCAGGTGACAGCGCCGGTGAAGGTCACAGCGTCGCCCAGCCCGAGGCGCGCGACCTGCTTGTCGAGCGCCCCGCGGTGCTTGCCGTCGCCGACGACCAGCAGCCGCGCACCCGGCACCGCGCGCTGCACGGCCGGCCACGCAGCGATGAGCTGGTCCTGCCCCTTGCGGGCCACCAGCCGGGCGGCGCACACGACGAGGGGCGCGTCGCCGAGGTCCAGGGACGCGCGCACCGCGTCGCCGCCGCAGCCGGGGTAGAAGCGGGCCGAGTCGACCCCCGGCGCGAGCCGCTGCTGGTGCGAGCGCCCGGTGTCGGACAGGCCGCGGGCGATCTGGTCGCGGCACCAGCCCGAGATGTAGGTGAGCACGTCGACCGAGTCGCCGATCCGGCGCAGCAGGCTGCGCATCACGGGGACCCGCGCCCACCAGACCTCGTGCCCGTGCGTGATCGCGACGACCCGCTGCGCACCCGCGTCCCGCAGCGCCGGGGCGAGCAGGCCCAGCGGCGCGGACGCCCCGAACAGGACGCGGTCGCAGCCGTGCTCGCGGAACGCGACGACGACGTCGCGGCTGACCCGACGCGTGGGCAGCAGCATCGAGGTGCGGTCGCGGATCACCGGGTAGGGAAGCGTCGCGTCGTAGGCGGCGTCTCCCGGCATCGAGGAGGTGTAGACGACGACCTCGCCGGCCGGGAACCGGTCGCACAGCGCGGCGACGAAGGCCTCGATGCCGCCCTGACGCGTCGGGAAGTCGTTGGTCACGACGAGCGTGCGCGGCACAGAGGTCCTCCAGGTGTCGGGGCCGCCTCATCCTAGGTGGCCCGAGGTAGCCGCTCTTGTGACACGAGTGAACCGGTGGGGCGCGCATCGGCCCCAGGAGGTGACTCGCGCACCAGGTGCGGCTAGGTCGGGCCGCGGCAGATCGGCGGCGATCCGCGTGCCGGATCGGGAAGATTTCGGGTAGCGGCCCTGTTCTGGCAGAATGTCCCGCTGGTCTGCGGTTCACCCGCGCGAGTCACGCGTGGGACCCGGAGACACCCGAACGAGGAGATCCTTGTGAAGTCTGACATCCACCCCGAGTACGTGGCCACCGAGGTCACGTGCACGTGCGGCAGCACCTTCGTCACCCGCTCCACCGTGACGAGCGGCAAGATCCACGCCGACGTCTGCAGCGCCTGCCACCCGTTCTACACGGGCAAGCAGAAGATCCTCGACACCGGCGGCCGCGTCGCCCGCTTCGAGGCCCGCTACGGCAAGAAGGCCAACTAGCACCCTCACAGCGCCGGTGCCCGGTGCGGATGACTGCCCTCCATGGCAGTGTCCGCGTCGGCACCGGCGCTGTGTCGTTCTCCGGGCCTGCTCCGCATGGCTGCCCGGTGCCGTCCCCGCGCACGTCCCATGACAGGAGCTCACCCGTGAGCGACGCCTTCGCCGCAGCGCTGCCGCTGCTCGCCGAGCACGCGCAGATCGAGTCCCAGCTGGCGGACCCCGCCGTGCACGCCGACGCGGGCCGCGCCCGCACGCTCGGCCGCCGGTACGCCGAGCTGGGCCGGGTCGCCCAGGCGTACAAGGCGTGGGAGTCCGCGGCCGACGACGCGCAGGCCGCCGCCGAGCTCGCCGAGGACCCGGCGTTCGCCGCCGAGCTCCCCGAGCTGCGCGCCGCGGCCGACGAGGCCGCCGCGCGGCTCCGCAACGTCCTGATCCCCCGGGACCCGGACGACGCCCGCGACGTGATCCTCGAGGTCAAGGCCGGCGAGGGCGGCGAGGAGTCGGCCCTGTTCGCCGCCGACCTGCTCCGCATGTACACGCGCTACGCGGAGAAGATGGGCTGGGCGACCCAGCTCCTCGAGGCCACCGAGTCGGACATGGGCGGCTACAAGGATGCGCAGCTCGCGGTGAAGTCGCGCGGCGCGACGGCTCCCGAGGACGGCGTGTGGGCGCACCTGAAGTACGAGGGCGGCGTGCACCGGGTCCAGCGCGTGCCGGTGACCGAGTCGCAGGGCCGGATCCACACCTCGGCCGCCGGCGTGCTCGTCTTCCCCGAGGCGGACGACGAGGGCGAGGTGGAGATCGACCAGAACGACCTGCGCATCGACGTCTACCGCTCCTCGGGCCCGGGTGGCCAGTCCGTCAACACGACCGACTCGGCGGTCCGCATCACGCACGTGCCCACGGGCATCGTCGTCTCGATGCAGAACGAGAAGTCGCAGCTGCAGAACCGTGAGCAGGCCATGCGCGTGCTGCGCGCCCGGATCCTGGCCGCACGCCAGGAGGAGGCCGCCGCCGCGGCCAGCGAGGCGCGCCGGTCCCAGGTCCGCACGGTCGACCGCTCCGAGCGCATCCGCACGTACAACTACCCCGAGAACCGGATCGCCGACCACCGCACCGGCTACAAGGCGTACAACCTCGACGCCGTGCTCGGCGGCGACCTGCAGCCCGTCGTGCAGTCGGCGATCGACGCCGACGAGGCCGCGCGCCTGGCGGCCGCGGGCGAGCAGTGAGCGAGGCGCGGACCCTGGGCGTGCGCGAGCTGGTCGAGGGCGCGACGAGGCTCCTCGCCGAGGCCGGCGTCGGCTCGCCGCGGATTGACGCGATCGAGCTCGCCGCGTACGCGCTGGGCCTCGACCGGCTCGAGCTGGTCCTCGCACCGCTTGCCCCCGAGGGCTTCGCCCTGGAGTACGCCGGGCTCGTCGAGCGCCGCCGCCTGCGCGAACCGCTGCAGCACATCACCGGCCGCACGGGCTTCCGCTACCTGACGATGGCCGTCGAGGCCGGCGTCTTCGTGCCGCGCCCGGAGACCGAGGTCGTCGCGCAGGTGGCCGTCGACGAGGCGGCACGCCTGACCGCCGCGGGGGAGCAGCCCGTCGTCGTCGACCTGTGCACGGGCGCGGGCGGCATCGCCGTGTCGGTGGCGACCGAGGTGACCGCCGCCCGGGTCTGGGCGGTCGACGCGTCGCCCGCCGCGGTCGCGCTGACGCGGCGCAACAGCGCGGGCGCCCCCGTCGACGTCCGCGAGGGCGACGTCCGCGACCCGAGCCTGCTCGCCGAGCTCGACGGCACGGTCGACGTGCTGGTCTCCAACCCGCCGTACATCCCCCCGGACGCCGTCCCGGTGGATCCCGAGGTGCGTGACCACGACCCTGACCTGGCCCTCTACGGCGGCGGGGCGGACGGGCTCGACATCCCGCGCGCGGTCATCCGGGCCGCCGCGCGGCTGCTCAAGCCCGGCGGCCTGCTCGTCATGGAGCACGCCGAGGTCCAGGACGCGCAGGCGCGCGACGCCGCGGCCGTGACCGGGGCGTTCACCGCGATCGAGAGCCGCCCGGACCTCACGGGTCGGCCGCGCATGCTCGTCGCGCGCCGGATCGGGCCGCTCGCCGTGACAGACTCGCAGCCGTGAACGAGCGGATCCGGCCGGCAGGCGACCCGACGAGCTGGGGCCCAGCGGTCGACGAAGCAGTCAACGCGCTGTCCCGCGGCGGCCTCGTGGTGCTGCCGACGGACACGGTCTACGGCATCGCAGCCGACGCCTTCGCACCCACGGCCGTCCAGGCGCTGCTCGACGCCAAGGGCCGCGGTCGCCAGATGCCGCCCCCGGTGCTGATCCCCGCGGTCGGCACGATGGCCGGCCTCGCCACGGACGTGCCGGACGCCGCGCACGCGCTCGCCGAGGCCTTCTGGCCCGGCGGCCTCACGATCATCGTCGCCGCCCAGCCGTCCCTCGCCTGGGACCTCGGCGAGACGCGCGGCACCGTCGCGCTGCGGGTGCCGGACCACGACACCGCGCTCGCGCTCCTGCGCCGCACGGGCCCGCTGGCGGTCTCGAGCGCGAACCGCACGGGCTCACCCGCGGCCCTGACGGCGGGGGAGGCGTTCGAGCAGCTCGGTGAGTCGGTCGACGTCTACCTCGACGCCGGCCAGGCACCGGGCGGCGTCTCCTCGAGCATCGTCGACGCGACGACGTCCACGCTGCGCCTGGTGCGCGCGGGTGCGATCAGCCTCGAGCGGCTGCGCGAGGTCGCGCACGTGGTTGGCCCGGACGACGGCGAGGGCACCCCCGGGTGAGGGTCTACCTGCTCGTCCTGCTCATGGCGGCCGCCATCGCCTACCTCGCGACGCCGCTGGCCCGCTGGTGCGCGCTGCGCTGGGGTGCCATCACGGCCGTGCGCGACCGCGACGTGCACGCCATCCCGACCCCCCGCCTGGGCGGCATGGCGATGTTCGCCGGCATCGCGCTCGCGATCCTCATGGCCTCCCGCCTGCCGTTCCTGTCCGCGGTCTACGACAACCCCAAGCCGCTGGTCGGCATCGTCGGGGGAGCGGCGCTCGTCTGCGCGCTCGGCGTGGCCGACGACATCTGGGACCTGGACTGGCTCACCAAGCTCATGGGGCAGGTGCTCGCCGCGGGGTTCCTCGCCTGGCAGGGCGTGCTCCTCTACCAGCTGCCCATCGGCGGCGTGACCGTCGGCTCGACCCGGATGTGGACGTTCCTCACCATCCTCACTGTGGTGATCGCGATGAACGCGGTGAACTTCGTCGACGGGCTCGACGGGCTCGCCGCGGGCGTGCTGGCCATCGGCGGCACCGCGTTCCTGCTCTACTCCTACCTGCTCACCAAGAACACGAGCTCGGACTACGCGAGCCTGGCGACGCTCGTGCTCGCCGTGCTGGTCGGCGCGTGCGTCGGCTTCCTGCCGCACAACGTCTACCCGGCGCGCATCTTCATGGGTGACTCGGGCGCGATGTTGCTCGGGTTCGTGTTCTCCGCCGCGGCGGTCGTCGTGACCGGTCAGATCGACCCCGAGTCGGTCTCCGAGCGTGCGTCGTTCCCCGCCTTCCTGCCCATGCTGCTGCCGTTCGCGGTGCTGCTGCTGCCGCTGCTGGACATGGCGCTCGCGCTGGTCAGACGCGTCGGTGCGGGCAAGTCGCCGTTCCACCCCGACCGCATGCACCTGCACCACCGGCTGCTCGGGCTGGGGCACTCGCACCGCCGCGCGGTCGTCATCATGTACGTCTGGACGGCGGTGGTCGCGTTCGGCGTCGCAGCCCTCGTGCTGTTCTCGACGACGATCGTGGTGTGGCTGCTGGCCGCGGGCGTCGTGCTCGCGCTCCTGGCCACCCTGGGCCCCCTGCGCGGCCGCCGACGCCGCCCGCCGCCCGTCGAGTCCACGAAGACCGAGAAGACCCCGGAGACCGCTCGATGACCACCCCCAGCCCCGCCCCCCTGTCCGAGGCCGCGGCCGCCGACGCCTTCCGGCGCGCGCTGCGCGACATGTTCTGGATGCTCGGCATCCTCCTGGTGGTCGGCGTCGGCGTCGGAGCGCTCGTCGACGGCACCAAGGGCGTGTGGGGCGCGCTGATGGGCGTCGCCCTCGCGCTCGTCTTCTCGGGCACCACGGTCATCTCCGTGCTGCGCACCGTGAACACGTCGCCCGCCCACACGACGGCGGTGATCATGGGCGCGTGGCTCGGCAAGATCGTGGTGGTCTTCGTCGCCCTCGCGGTGCTCGGCCAGTTCGACTTCTACAACCGCACGGTGCTCGGCCTCGTGCTGTTCGCCGGGGTCCTCGGCTCAGCGATCCTGGACGCGCGTGCCGTGCAGCGCGGCCGGATCCCGTACATCGAGCCGACGCCCCCCGCCGGTGCCCCCGGCCAGCCCGCCCCGGGTCCGGAGTCAGGCGTTTCATAGGTTAGGCTTCCCCCAACCACGACGGCCGACCGCGCTGAGTGTGCCCGCACTGACGCGGCACCGCGCATCGAACTTTGGAGACCGCCCTGTCCAGCCTTGCGACGATCCTGCCGCTCGCCGCGGATGACAGCGGTTTCCACGCGCCGTCCCTCGCGGACTTCTTCCCGCCGGCCGTCCTCTTCGAGGGCACGCCCTTCGAGATCAACCGGATCATGATCGTCCGGTTCATCGCGACCGCCGTGCTCCTGACGATCATCATCCTCGCCGCGAAGCGCGCCAAGCTGGTGCCGGGCCGCGGCCAGGTGATCATCGAGATGGTCATGAACTTCGCCCGCAAGGGCATCGCCGACGAGATCCTCGGCGAGAAGCTGGGCAAGAAGTACGCCCCGGTGATCACCACGATCCTGTTCTCGATCTTCTTCCTGAACATCACGGGCGTGGTGCCGTTCCTCAACGTCGCCGGCACGTCGGTCATCGGCCTGCCGCTGATCTTCGCGCTGTGGGTGTTCTTCCTCTACCTGATCGACGCGGTGCGCTCGCTCGGCGTGGGCGGCTTCCTCAAGGGGCAGCTGTTCCCCCCGGGCGTCCCGAAGTTCGTCTACATCGTGCTGACGCCCGTCGAGTTCCTGCAGGTGTTCCTGCTGCGGCCCGCGACGCTGACGATCCGGCTCTTCGCCAACATGATGGCCGGGCACCTGCTGCTCGCGCTGTGCTTCTCGGCGACGTCGTACCTCTTCTTCCAGGCGGCCGGTGGCCTCAAGGTCCTCGGAGCCGTCACCCTCGCGGGCGGGTTCGCCTTCTACCTGCTCGAGATCTTCGTCGCCGCACTGCAGGCGTACGTGTTCGCCATCCTCACCGCGGTGTACCTGCAGATGGCCCTCGAGCCGGAGCACTGACAGGCACTCGCGACCGCGGCCGGTTGCACGAGGTAACCAGCCGCCCCCCCCACGGACGCGCCGAGCGGCGCGCTGATGAAAGGAACCACACCAGTGGAGATCACCGGCAACCTCGCGGTCATCGGCTACGGCCTCGCCGCCATCGGCCCCGGCATCGGTCTGGGCATCCTGTTCGGCAAGACGATCGAGAGCATGGCGCGTCAGCCCGAGATGTCGGGTCAGCTGCGTTCGACCATGTTCATCGGTCTGGCCTTCATCGAGGTCTTCGGCCTGCTCGGCCTCGTGACCCCGTTCATCTTCCCGTGATCAGCGGGACCATCGCAGGCCTCCTGACAGCTGCGGAGGAGGCCGAGACGCCGAACCCGCTGCTGCCTGAGACCTACGACATCGTCTGGTCGCTGTTCATCGTCGTCATCCTCGGCTTCGTGTTCCTCAAGTACGCGCTGCCGAAGATCCAGGCGGTGCTCGACGAGCGCACCGAGCTGGTCGAGGGCGGGCTGGCCAAGGCGGAGGCCGCACAGGCCGAGGCCGCGGCAGCCAAGGACGAGTACCAGCAGCAGCTGACGGAAGCCCGGACGGAGGCCGCCCGCATCCGCGAGGAGGCGCGCGCCGAGGGAACGGCGATCGTGGCGGAGTCGCGCACGCGCGCCACCGCCGAGGCGGCTCGGATCGTCGAGAACGCCCAGCGCCAGATCGACGCGGAGCGTCAGCAGGCCTCGGTCTCGCTGCGCAACGAGGTCGGCGAGCTGGCCACGGAGCTCGCGTCGAAGATCGTCGGCGAGTCGCTCGCGGACGAGGCGCGTCGTTCGCGCGTCGTCGAGCGCTTCCTGGACGAGCTCGAGGCGAGCACCGCTGCGGACGCAGGTAAGGGGAACTGATGCGTGGGACGAGTCGGGCGTCGCTGGATGCCGCGGAGGGCCGCTTCGAGCCGGTCCTCGGCGCCGCCGGCGCCAAGGCCTCGGTGCTCGGGGAGCAGCTGTTCGCGCTCGTCGACGCGCTGGACCACTCCGGCTCGTTGCGCCGGACCCTGGCGGACCCGTCGATCCCGGCGGCCCCCAAGGGCGCCCTGGTCGCGCAGCTGCTGAAGGACGCCGAGCCCGCGGTCGTCGAGGCGGCGCAGGGCCTGGTGGCCTCGCGCTGGTCGGAGGACCGTGACCTGGCGGACGCCGTCGAGCACCTCGCGTTCCACGCGCTGCTCGCCTCGGCGAACGCGCGCGGCGAGCTGGACCGGGTCGAGGACGAGCTGTTCCGGCTCACCCGGGCACTGGTCGGTCAGCGCGAGGTGCGCCAGACGCTGTTCGACGACAAGATCCCGGGCGACGCCCGGGCGCGCCTGGTCGACCAGATCCTGGCCGACCGCACCGACCCCGCGACGGCCGCGATCGCGCGCCGTGCGGCCTCCGCCCCCCGCGGTCGTCGCTACGTCGCAACGCTGGGCCACATCGCCGACCTGATCGCCGAGCGCCGCAGCCGGCAGGTCGCGACGGTCACGTCCGCCGCGCCCCTGACGACGGCGCAGCGGGATCGACTGTCCTCGATCCTCGAGCGGGCCTACGGCCGCGCCGTGCAGATCAACGAGGTGAACGACTCGCAGGTGCTCGGTGGCCTGCGCATCCAGGTGGGCCCGAACGTCGTCGACTCGACGGTGCTCGCCCGCCTGGCGGACGCCCGCCGACGAGTGGCCAGCTGAACCCAGCGTGACCCCGCGCGCCGCATCACGGCGAGCACCACGACATGTGAGACCGCACGCACCCCGTGCGATTGACGAGGAGAAGAGCAATGGCTGAGCTGACGATCCGGCCGGAGGAGATCCGGGCCGCGCTGGACAGCTTCGTGAAGTCCTACGAGCCGACCGGTGTGGTCTCCGAAGAGGTCGGCCGCGTGACCCTCTCGGGCGACGGCATCGCCCAGGTCGAGGGCCTGCCCGGCGCCATGGCGAACGAGCTGCTCCGCTTCGAGGACGGCACGCTCGGCCTGGCGCTGAACCTCGACGTGCGCGAGATCGGTGTCGTCGTGCTCGGTGAGTTCACCGGCATCGAGGAGGGCCAGGAGGTCCGCCGCACGGGCGAGGTCCTGTCGGTCGCCGTCGGCGACGGCTACCTCGGCCGCGTGGTCGACCCGCTGGGCGAGCCCATCGACGGCCTCGGCGCCATCGAGACGGACGCCCGCCGCGCGCTGGAGCTCCAGGCTCCCGGCGTCATGGCCCGCAAGTCGGTGCACGAGCCGCTGCAGACCGGCCTCAAGGCGATCGACTCGATGATCCCGATCGGCCGCGGCCAGCGTCAGCTGATCATCGGCGACCGCCAGACCGGCAAGACGGCCATCGCGATCGACACGATCATCAACCAGAAGGCCAACTGGGAGTCCGGCGACGAGTCGAAGCAGGTCCGCTGCATCTACGTCGCCATCGGCCAGAAGGGCTCCACGATCGCCGCCGTCCGCGGCGCGCTCGAGGAGGCCGGCGCGCTGGAGTACACGACGATCGTCGCCGCTCCCGCCTCGGACCCGGCCGGCTTCAAGTACCTCGCGCCGTACACCGGCTCGGCCATCGGCCAGCACTGGATGTACCAGGGCAAGCACGTCCTCATCGTGTTCGACGACCTGTCGAAGCAGGCCGAGGCGTACCGCGCCGTGTCGCTGCTGCTGCGTCGTCCGCCGGGCCGCGAGGCCTACCCGGGTGACGTCTTCTACCTGCACTCCCGTCTGCTCGAGCGTTGCGCGAAGCTGTCGGACGAGCTCGGCGCGGGCTCGATGACCGGCCTGCCGGTCATCGAGACCAAGGCCAACGACGTCTCGGCCTACATCCCGACCAACGTCATCTCGATCACCGACGGTCAGATCTTCCTGCAGTCGGACCTCTTCAACGCCGACCAGCGTCCCGCCGTCGACGTGGGCATCTCGGTGTCCCGCGTCGGTGGTGCCGCCCAGGTCAAGGCGATGAAGTCGGTCTCCGGCACGCTGAAGCTCGACCTCGCGCAGTTCCGCTCGCTCGAGGCGTTCGCGATGTTCGCGTCCGACCTCGACGCGACGAGCCGCGCGCAGCTGGCCCGCGGTGCGCGCCTGACCGAGCTGCTCAAGCAGGGTCAGTACAGCCCGTTCTCGGTCGAGGACCAGGTCGCCTCGATCTGGGCCGGCACCAAGGGCAAGCTGGACGACGTCCCGATCGAGGACGTGCGTCGCTTCGAGTCCGAGCTGCTCGACCACCTCAAGCGCAACACGGACGTGCTGACGACGATCGCGTCGACCGGCAAGCTCGAGCAGGACACCGAGAAGGCGCTGGCCGACGCGGTCGACACCTTCCGTCAGGGCTTCCTCAAGAAGGACGGCTCGCCCCTGGTCGGTGGCGAGTCCGACGGTGAGGACGTCGACGTCGAGCAGGAGCAGATCGTCCGTCAGAAGAAGGCCTGATCGATGGCCGGTCTGCAGCGCGTCTACAAGCAGCGCATCAAGTCCACCCAGGCGCTCAAGAAGATGTTCCGGGCGCAGGAGCTCATCGCGGCTTCGCGCATCGGTCGTGCGCGTGACCGGGTGAGCAAGGCTGCGCCGTACTCGCGGGCGATCACGCGTGCGGTCTCGGCCGTCGCGACCCACTCCAACGTGACCCACCCGTTCCTCGTGGAGCGCACGGACACGAAGCGCGTCGCGGTGCTCGTGATCGCCTCGGACCGCGGCATGGCGGGCGCCTACTCGGCGAGCGTCATCCGCGAGACGGAGCGGCTCGTCGAGCGGCTCGAGCGTGAGGGCAAGCAGGTCGCCCTGTTCGTCTCGGGTCGTCGCGCGGTGAGCTACTACACGTTCCGCGGTCGTGACATCGAGGGCTCCTGGTCGGGGCACTCGGACGCGCCGAGCACGGAGGTCGCGGGGGAGATCGCCGACGCGATCCTCGACGCCTTCCGCGCGCCGGCAGACGAGGGCGGCGTCGCCGAGGTGCACGTCGTCTACACGCAGTTCGTCAACATGGTCACGCAGCGTCCCCGCGTGATCCGGCTGCTGCCGCTGGAGATCGTCGAGGGCGTCGCGCCCGCCGACGACGCCGAGACGCTCCCGCTCTACGAGTTCGAGCCCGAGCCCGCCGTGGTCCTCGACGCGCTGCTGCCGCGCTACGTGCGCAGCCGCATCTACGCGTCGCTGCTCCAGGCCGCCGCGTCCGAGCTGGCTGCACGCCAGCGCGCGATGCACACGGCGACCGAGAACGCGGAGGACCTCATCCGCATGTACACCCGACTGGCCAACCAGGCTCGTCAGGGCGAGATCACCCAGGAGATCAGCGAGATCGTGTCGGGCGCCGACGCACTCGCCTCCTGATCCTCCGCACTTCCTCCGAATGACACAGCCAACGAAGCGAGGCCAGACATGACCGCCACCACCGTCGACGAGACGGCCGCCACCGCCGGCACGCCCGGCGTGGGTCGGGTCGCCCGGGTCATCGGCCCGATCGTGGACATCGAGTTCCCCGCGGACCAGCTCCCCGAGCTGTACAACGCGCTCACGGTCGAGATCGACCTGTCGAGCCAGGGCGAGGGCGAGAGCAAGTTCACGATGACCCTCGAGGTCGCCCAGCACCTGGGCGACTCGCTGGTCCGCGCGATCGCGCTCAAGCCGACCGACGGTCTCGTGCGCGGCGCGCACGTCACCGACACGGGCGCTGCCATCTCCGTTCCCGTGGGTGACATCACCAAGGGCCACGTCTTCAACGTGACCGGCGAGGTGCTCAACCTCAAGGAGGGCGAGCAGTTCGAGGTCACCGAGCGCTGGCCCATCCACCGCAAGCCGCCGGCCTTCGACCAGCTCGAGAGCAAGACGCAGATGTTCGAGACCGGCATCAAGGTCATCGACCTGCTGACGCCGTACGTCACGGGCGGGAAGATCGGTCTCTTCGGTGGTGCGGGCGTCGGCAAGACGGTCCTCATCCAGGAGATGATCCAGCGCGTCGCGCTCAACCACGGTGGTGTGTCGGTGTTCGCCGGTGTCGGCGAGCGCACCCGTGAGGGCAACGACCTCATCGTCGAGATGGAGGAGGCGGGCGTCTTCGACAAGACGGCCCTCGTCTTCGGCCAGATGGACGAGCCGCCGGGCACGCGTCTGCGCGTCGCCCTGTCGGCCCTGACGATGGCGGAGTACTTCCGCGACGTGCAGAAGCAGGACGTGCTGCTCTTCATCGACAACATCTTCCGCTTCACGCAGGCCGGTTCCGAGGTCTCCACGCTGCTCGGCCGCATGCCGTCCGCGGTGGGCTACCAGCCGAACCTGGCCGACGAGATGGGCGTCCTGCAGGAGCGCATCACCTCGACGCGTGGTCACTCGATCACGTCGCTCCAGGCGATCTACGTCCCCGCCGACGACTACACCGACCCCGCGCCGGCCACGACGTTCGCGCACCTCGACGCCACCACGGAGCTCAGCCGTGAGATCGCCTCGCGTGGTCTCTACCCCGCCGTGGACCCGCTGACGTCGACGAGCCGCATCCTCGACCCGCGCTACGTGGGCCAGGACCACTACGACGTGGCGACGCAGGTCAAGCAGATCCTGCAGCGCAACAAGGAGCTCCAGGACATCATCGCGATCCTCGGCGTCGACGAGCTCTCCGAGGAGGACAAGACGGTCGTGGCGCGTGCGCGCCGCATCCAGCAGTTCCTCTCGCAGAACACGTACATGGCCGAGAAGTTCACCGGCGTCGTGGGCTCGACCGTCCCGATCGCGGAGACCGTCGAGGCCTTCAAGAAGATCGCGGCGGGCGAGTTCGACCACATCGCCGAGCAGGCCTTCTTCAACATCGGCGGCCTCGAGGACCTCGAGCGCAACTGGGCCCGCATCCAGAAGGAGTACGGCGTCTGACATCCCCGTGGTGCGCCGGGCCCCCGGGCCCGGCGCACACTGGGTGCAGGACACCGCACGCTCTCCGCAGGGGGAGCGACACAGCTATCTAGGAGGATCCGTGGCATCGCTCGAGGTCGACCTCGTCGCCACCGACGGCAAGGTCTGGACGGGCACCGCCCGCCAGCTCATCGCGCCCGCCGGCGACGGTGAGATCGGCATCCTGGCCGGTCACACCCCCGTCCTGACGATCCTTCGTGAGGGCGAGATCCGCGTGTACCCCGAGGGCGGTGGCCCCGTCGAGCGGTGGCACGTCGAGGGCGGCTTCCTGTCGTTCGACGACAACCGCGCCACGATCGTGGTCGACGCCGTCAGCAGGACCGCCTCGGCGACGTCGGCGCACTGAGGTCGATCGCCCGGTGCCCACGCTGGTCCTCGTCGCGTCGGTCGCCCTGGTCGTCGTCGTGCTCGTGCTGGGGGGCCTCTGGCTCTCCCGGAGCCGGACGCTCGGCCACCGGGTCGGCTCGTTCCGCTGCGCGGTCGGCCGGACAGGCTCCGGTCCGTGGTCGGCAGGCATCGCGCAGTACGGCGCCGAGCACCTGTACTGGTGGCGGCACCTGTCGCTCGCACCGCGCCCCGGCCACCGCTGGGAGCGCCGTGGCCTGGCTGTCCTCGACCGTGTCGACGCCGGCGCGGGGAACGTCGTGGTGACGTGTCGCGTGGGCGGGGACGAGCTGCCGCTGCTCATGAGCCGCGAGGCGTACGAGGGACTGACCTCGTGGATCGAGGCCACCCCGTCGCGCGTCGACTCGGTGATCTGAGCCGGTCGTGCGTCTCGTCGTCGCGTCCTGCGCCGCGCGCTACAGCGGCCGCCTCAACGCCCACCTGCCCCGCGCGACCCGTCTCGTGGTCGTCAAGGCGGACGGCAGCGTCCTGCTGCACTCCGACGGCGGCTCGTACAAGCCGCTGAACTGGATGAGCCCCCCGTGCTCGCTCGTCGTCAGCGAGCCCGACGACGAGTCGCGAGCGGCCGGCGTCACCCAGGTCTGGACCGTCCAGCACGCCAAGTCCGACGACCGGCTCGTGATCGACCTGTACGACGTGCTGAGCGACTCCTCGCACGACCTCGGCGTGGACCCCGGCCTGGTCAAGGACGGGGTCGAGGCCCACCTGCAGGAGCTGCTGGCCGCGCAGATCGGCCTGCTCGGCACGGGTCACACCCTGGTCCGGCGGGAGTTCCCGACGGCCATTGGTCCGGTGGACATCCTGGCCCGCGACGCCGCCGGGGCGACGGTCGCCATCGAGATCAAGCGTCGCGGCGACATCGACGGCGTCGAGCAGCTGACGCGCTACCTCGAGCTGCTCAACCGCGACCCCCACCTGGCCCCCGTCCGTGGGGTCTTCGCCGCGCAGGAGATCAAGCCGCAGGCGCGCGTGCTCGCGACCGACCGCGGCATCGGCTGCCTCGTGCTCGACTACGACGCGATGCGCGGCGTCGACGACGTGGACTCCCGCCTCTTCTGATCCCACCCCGACTTGACGGGGTACCGCCTCGTCTGCGAGTTTGAACATGTTCAAACACAGGAGGCGACATGACGTCCGACACCCGCGAGCTCGTGCGATCCACGGCGCTGCGCCTCTTCCGCGAGCGTGGGTACGCCAAGACCACGATGCGAGGCATCGCCCAGGAGGCCGGCCTGGCGACCGGCCTCGCGCACTACTACTTCCCGACCAAGGACCACCTGGTCCAGGAGCTCTACCTCGACGTCAACCTCGAGCACGCGCGCGCCGCGCGCCTCGCCCTCGAGGCAGGCGGCGACCTGACCGAGCGGCTTCGTGCCGTGCTGCACGCGAGCGTCGACGCGTTCGCCGACTACCACGGCTTCGGTGCGGAGTTCGTGACGGTGGCGATCCGGCCCGGCTCGGCGGCGAGCCCCTTCTCCGACGACTCCGAGGGTGCCCGCGAGATGGTCCAGGGCCTGTACGAGGAGCTCGTCGCGGGTGCCGAGCCCGCCGTTCCCGCGCACCTGCGGGCGGACCTTCCCGAGCTGCTGTGGCTCGCCCAGCTCGGGGTCACCCTGTTCTGGGTCTACGACTCCTCGCCCGGGCAGCGGCGTACTCGCACGCTCATCGACGGCGTCGCCCCGCTGGTCGGCCGGCTCGTGCGGCTCTCCCGCCTGCCGGTCCTGCGGGGCGCGTCCGAGGACGTGCTCGCGCTGGTGCGGGCCGTGCGCGCATGACGCGTCTCGACCCGGCGACGGTCGCGACGGTGCACGCCTGCGTGGGGGTCGGCATGCTCGTCGTGGTCCCCGTCGGGATCCGCCTGGTGGGTCGCCCTGTTCCTCGGCCGGCGTCGGCGTGGTGGCTGGGGGCGGCCGCGTGCGGTGCCGCGTCGGTCTGGCTGCCCGTCGGCGGGTGGGCGGCCGTCGTCGCGGTGCCCTGGCTCGTCGCGTGCGCGTTGCTCGCCCTGGCGGGCCTGGGCGTGCTCGTCCGCCGCGACCGCCCGGGCTGGCCCGGTCTGGCGGTCGGGCTCGCGACCCCGCTCGTCGGCGCGCTCGCCCTTGTCGCCGAGCGGGCCGGGTGGGGACTGCTCGGCTACTCCGGCGACTACCTCACGCTGACCGTGCCGCACATGCTCTTCGCCGGCTTCGGCGCCTGTCTGATCGCGGGCCTGGGCGTCGAGGACGGTCGCGCCGCCCGATGGGCGGGCTGGACCGTGCCGGTCGGTGTGCTGCTGGTCCTGGTCGGCTACTTCGTGGGCGACGCGGCCGAGCTGGTCGGCGCGCTCGTCCTGACCGCCGGCCTGTACGGCGTGGCCCTCGCGACACTGGGCGCCCTCCCGCCGGGCCGGGCGCCGCGGCGTCTGCTGGCGGTGGGCGCGGTGACCGTGCTCGCCTCGATGGTGCTGGCGCTCTGGTGGGCGCTCGGTGAGGCGACCGGCCTCCCGCACCCGGGCATCGGGCTCATGGCCGCGACGCACGGGGTCGCGAACGCTCTCGGGTTTGTCCTGGCCACGCTCGTCGGGCTGCGACTGCTGCGACCGCGGGCGACCGGCCTGACGTACGCCGAGGTCGGCGCGACGCGCGACGCCGACCTGCCCGCCGGGTACCGGCACCTGGACGCGCGATTCCCGGTCCGCGACGGCGCGACGACCGAGGACCTGGCAGCGTACGGCGAGGACCTCCTGTCGTGGACCGCGCACCGGCGTGCCGGCGTCCGCATCGACGGAGAGCCGGTGGCCGAGGGCGGGCTGGTCACGAGCGGCATCGGCGTCGGGCCGCTGCGGCTGTCCGAGCCGTGCGAGATCGTCTGGGTCGAGCGGTCGGCCGCGCGCGTGGGGTTCGCCTACGGCACTCTCCCGGGGCACCTGTTCGCCGGGGAGGAGGCGTTCGTGGTCGAGCTCGACGACGGCACGCTCTGGTTCCGCGTCCGCGTCTTCTCCCGGCCGGCGCAGGGGTGGGTCCGGGTCGTCGGCCCGGTGGCGGGCGTGGCACAGCGCGCGTACGCCGGCATGCTCGCGCGGTCGGTGCGTCGGGCGCCTGCTCCCTCGGCGGTGGCCCGATGACCGCGGCAGCGATCCGTCGTGCCTCGGCGATCCCGGCCGCGGAGATCCGCAGCTTGGGCGCGATCGGCATGCTGAACGTGCGGTGCCTCGTCGTGCTCGCCGCGGCGAACGTCACGGTGGGCGCGGCCGCCCTGGCCGGCAGCTGCGTCGTGTCGCTCGCCTCGGGCGGCGGTCTCGACGCGGTGGAATCGACCCTCTCGGCCGGCGGCTTCGCCGTCGAGGTCCTCGTGTTCGCGCTCCTGGTCGCCTGCATCCCGATCGCCGTGGTGGGTGTTCCCGCCGGCGTGCTCACGAGTCGGGCGCTGCGTCGGGTGTCACGCGAGTGGGGGCACGTCCTCGGCTTCGGGCTGGTGGGTGCGGCGCTCGCCGTCGTCCTCATGCAGGCCGGCGGCATGGGCACCGCGCCGGCGTGGGCAGCGCTCGAGGGCTTGGTCGGCGCAGGCGGTGCGCGCTGGTGGTCCGGCATCTCGTACCGCAGGGATGAGCGCGAGCGCGTCGCACGTGCGGCTCCCCAGGTGCACCCCGCCGTGGGGGCGGGTTCGTGATCACGACGGCCGCTACGCCCGCGGCCGTGATCCGGGGGTGGGGCCCGATCGGGATGCTCAACCTGAGGTGCGTGGTCGTCCTGGTCGTCGTGAACCTGATGACGGCGTTGGGCGCCGTCTACGTCGTCGGCATCCGCATCCTCGCCTCGGACGGCGTCGTCGCGGGCGTGGCCATGGTCGTCTACCTGGCCATTCACGTCGTGGAGCTGCCCGTGCCCATCGTGGCCGTCGGTGCGGTGGTCGCCGGCGTCGGCATCCCGGCGGGAGTCGTCGCCGGTCGGGCGCTGCGCGGGGAGGCTCATGAGTGGGTTCATGTCCTCGCGTTCGCCGCGGTCGGTGCTGTCCTCGCCGCGGCGATATGCAGCGCGGTCGCAGCCGCGATCCACATCGACCTCGGGGTGGCGGCGGCGTGGGCCGCGCTCGAGGGAGCCGTCGGTGCGGGCGGTGCCCGCTGGTGGTCCGGGGCCGCCTGTCGGAAGAACGACCTGGCCACCGCGCCGAGGAGGGCAGATGCCGACCGGTAGTCACCCGAACCCGATCCCGCCCGTGCGTGGCCCGGCGGCGATCGCGATGCTCTGCCTGCGCTGCGTCGTCGTCCTTGCGGCGGTGAACGGTGTGGTCGCGCTCGTCCTCGGCACGGTCACGGGCGCGCTCGGCTGGGGCCTGGTCGTGGTGCTCCTCGCAGCTCTCGTCGCCTGCGTGCCGATCGCACTCGTCGGCTACCCCGCAGGGCTGCTGACGGCCTGGCTGCTGCGCCGCAGCGAGCGCGAGTGGGTCCACGTCCTGGTGTTCGCTGTCGTCGGTGCGGTGCTCCCGCCCCTGGTCATGACCGCGTGGCACTCCGGCGTGGACACCGGGGCGGCGGCCGTCGCCGAGGGCGCGATCGGGGCGGGGGGAGCGCGCTGGTGGAGCGGGCGCGCACACGCGCGGGCCGCGACGAGGCCGGCGCGCGCACCCCGACCCGAACCCGAGGATGCGCTCGTCGAAGCGCAGCTCGAAGACCGCACCGATAGGTGAGAATGACGACGTGAGCGCCACGACGTCGTCAGCCCCCCACCTGCTCCGCGGCCGTGTGGTCACGCCGCACGGCGTGATCCCGGACGGCGTCGTCGTCATCGACGGCCCGACGATCACCTGGGTCGGCCCGGCCGACGAGGCGCAGGGCCAGGTGCCCGCCGCGACCGAGGAGACCCTGCTTCCTGGCCTCGTCGACCTGCACAACCACGGCGGCGGCGGCGCGAGCCTGCCGGACGCGCAGACGGCCGACGAGGTCCGCACCGCGGCCCGCGAGCACCTGCGCCACGGCACGACCAGCCTGGTCGCCTCGCTCGTCACGGCCCCGCGCGACGTCCTGCTCGCCCGCACCGCCCTGCTCGCCGACGCCGCTGACGCGGGGGAGGTCGTCGGCATCCACCTCGAGGGCCCGTTCCTGTCCGAGGCGCGGTGCGGCGCCCAGAACCCGGCCGACATGCTGTCGGGCGACGCGGACCTGGTCCGGGAGCTCGCCGCCGCCGCGCGCGGTCACCTGGTCACCATGACGGTCGCGCCCGAGGTCGCCGGCGTCGCCGACCGCGACGCCGACGTGCTGCGCGCGCTCGTCGACGCCGGCGCGATTCCGTCGATCGGCCACACCGACGCGTCGGCCGAGCAGGTCGACGCGGCCGTGGACCGCGGGTTCGACCTGCTCGCGACCCACGACCGCGCGCGGTCGAGCCGGCTGACCGCGACGCACCTGTTCAACGGCATGAGGCCGCTGCACCACCGCGACCCGGGCCCGATCGCGGCCTGCCTGGCCGCGGCGGGCCGGGGTGAGCTCGTCGTCGAGCTCGTGGCGGACGGCACGCACCTGGCGGACGGCACGACGCGCGCGGTCTTCGACCTGCTGAGCCCGGGCTCGATCGTGCTGGTCACGGACGCGATGGCGGCCGCCGGCATGGCGGACGGCGACTACCAGCTGGGCCCGATGGGCGTGCGGGTGCAGGACGGCGTCGCCCGGATCGTGGAGGCGGACGGCAGCGCCGGCGCGATCGCCGGGGGAGTGGCTCACCTGCTCGACGTCCTGCGGCAGGTGGTCCGCGCCGGCATCCCGCTCGAGGACGCCGTGCGCGCCGCGTCCACGACGCCGGCCGAGGTGCTGGGCCGCGCCGATCTGGGCGCGCTGGCGGCCGGTCGGCGCGCGGACGTCCTGGTCACCGACGCGGGCCTGCGGCCCCTGCGCGTGCTGCGTGCGGGCGCGCAGGTGGCCTGAGCGGGCCGGTCAGACCGGCGCGACGCCCGTCGTCGCGCGGGGGGTCAGGACGGGCGAGATGAGCCGGGTCTCCGCGAGCTGGGCACCGTCGAGCCGCGCCATCGCCATGTCGACCGCGACCCCGCCGATCGTGGACGCGGGGATGTCGACCGACGTGAGCTGCTGCGGCTGACCGACGGCGACGTCGGTGGGGCAGACGGCGACGACCGAGATGTCGCCGGGAACCGAGCGGCCACGCTCGCGCAGCGTCGCGAGCACCGCGGGCAGCGCGACCTCGTTGTGCACGACGATGCCCGTCACGCCGGGCAGCCGCGTCAGCACCCGGTCGACCGCGGCGACCGCGCCCGCGTGGGAGGACTCGCACGGCTCGAAGACCGCGGCGACGCCGGCGCGTGCGGCCTCCTCGGTGAATCCGCGCACCATGCGTGCCGCGTAGGTGGTGTGCCGGTCGAGCACCGCCTGGGGTGAGCCCACGAGCGCGATCGAGCGGTGGCCGAGCCGCACCAGGTGGTCGACCGCGCCGCGGGCGGCCGACTCGAAGTCGAGGTCGACGCAGGAGAACCCGGCCGTGTCGCGGGGGAGGCCGATGAGCACGGCGGGCTGGCGCTGGCGGCGCAGGATGGCCAGGCGGGGGTCGTCGGCCTCGACGTCCATCATGATCACCGCGTCGACCATCGAACCCGCGGCGACCCGTTCGACGCCCGCGTGGTCGTCCTGCGTGAGCAGCAGGACGTCGTGCAGGTAGGTCTGCGCACGCGTGACCACGCCCGTGACGAACTGCATGATCACGCCGACGTTGACGTCGACGCGCAGCGGAGCCATGAGCGCGAGCACGTTCGTCCGGGACGAGGCCAGGGCCCGGGCTCCCGCGTGCGGGCGGTAGTCGAGGTCGCGCACGGCCTGCTCGATGCGCTCGCGCGTCGAGGCCGAGATCGGTCGCTTGCCCGACAGGGCGTAGGAGACCGTCGAGACGGACACGCCGGCGGCACGGGCGACGTCGTCGATCGTCGTCACGCGTGGCCCCCGTCTCGTCCTCGATGAAGGTGACCCGGCCGGGCACCTGTGCCGCCGACACAGTAGCGGCCGCGCGGGTGGCGTCTGCAGCGACGCCACCCGCGGCCCGAATGTCGCAAGCAAGCGCTTCGATGATTGCGTGCCAGGGTCCCAGGAAGCAAGCCCTGGACAAGCACGAAAATCACAGGCTATGGTGTCGAAGCGCTTCGACGACCGAGCCATCGGTCACATCCACTCGACGAGGAGAACACGGATGAGCATCAGCACCCGGCGATGGGCGACGGCCGCGACGGTCGCCCTCCTGGCCCCCCTCGCACTGGCTGCGTGCAGCAGCAGTGGCGGTGGCGGCGGGGACGAGGACAGCAAGAGCCTCACCATCTGGCACTACGAGGGCGACGACTCGGCGATGGGCCAGGCCTGGGCCAAGGCCGTCGACATCTTCAAGTCGGAGCACCCCGACGTGACCGTCAAGGTCGAGAAGCAGGTCTTCGAGCAGATCCAGAAGAACGCCAAGATCGTCCTGACCGGCGACGACGTGCCGGACGTCATGGAGTACAACAAGGGCAACGCGACGGCTGGCCAGCTCGCCTCGCAGGGCCTGCTGACGCCGCTGACCGACGTGGCCAAGGAGAAGGGCTGGGACAAGAAGGTCTCCGGCTCGCTCGCCACGACGGCCCAGTACGACGAGAACGGCCTCATGGGCTCGGGCGACTGGTTCGGCGTGCCGAACTACGGCGAGTTCGTGGGGGTGTACCTCAACAACGACCTCTTCAAGGAGAACGGCGTCGCGGTCCCGACCACGTTCGACGACTTCGAGAAGGCGCTCGCCGCGTTCAAGGCCAAGGGCGTCACCCCGCTGGCCACCGCCGGCGCGGAGTACCCGCTCGGTCAGCTCTGGTACGAGCTCGTGCTGCACTACGGCGACCGCGCGCTCGTCGACGACTACCAGCTGTTCAAGAACGACGTCGACTGGCACGGCGACGCGATGACCCAGGCCACGAACAAGCTCGACGAGTGGGTCAAGAAGGGCTACATCGCGAGCGACTCGGCCGGCCTGACCGCCGAGGACATGGGCGTGTCGTTCATCGCCGGCAAGGCGCCGATCATGGTCTCCGGCTCGTGGTGGTTCGGCCGCCTCGCCAGCGAGATCAAGTTCGACTGGAGCCAGACGCTGTTCCCGGACAACAAGCTGCACCCGGGCTCGTCGGGCAACCTCTGGGTGGTCCCCACCAACGCCAAGTCCAAGACCCTGGCCGAGGACTTCATCGACATCACGCTGCGTCCCGAGGTGCAGAACATCCTCGGCGAGAAGGGCGGCCTGCCGGTCGCCGGTGACCCGGCGTCGATCACCGACCCGAAGACCAAGGAGCTCACGCAGAACTTCGCGGACATCGTCTCCTCCGACGGCCTCGCGTTCTACCCCGACTGGCCCGTCGCCGGCTTCTACGACGTGCTCGTCAGCCAGCTGCAGTCGCTGGTGAACCAGTCCAAGACGCCCGACCAGGTCCTCGACGGCCTGAAGGACGCCTACGAGTCCGGCAAGTCTGACCTGCTCGGACAGTGAGCGGTCGCCGGGCCGGGGGGTCACTACCCCGGCCCGGCGGTCCTCCGACCCGGAGAGAGACATGACCACGCAGACACTCGGCAAGGACGCCGCTGCGAAGCAGCAGCCGGCGACGCCCAGACCCAAGCGCAAGGCCCCCCACTGGGTGGCGTACCTGCCGTACCTCATCCCGGGGTTCGCCGCGTTCGTCCTGGTGATCGGCATCCCGCTCGTCACCAACATCATGTACAGCTTCCAGAAGTGGAAGGGCGGCATGGCGCCGCACACCTGGGTCGGTCTCGACAACTACCAGGCGCTGCTGCACGACGACGCCTTCTGGACGTCCTTCCGCAACTCGATCTCGATGATCGTGGCGATGGTGATCGTCCCGACGATCATCGGCCTGCTGCTCGCGTCGGTGCTGTTCGACTACCTCGGCAAGCGGTTCGGCTCACGCACCGCCTCGGTGCTGCGGGCGACCTACTACCTGCCCCAGATCCTTCCCGTCGCCGTCGCCGGCGTGCTGTGGAACTGGATCCTCAACGCCCAGACCGGCGCGGTGAACGAGATCCTGCGCTCCCTGGGCGTCGACAACCCGCCGAACTGGCTCGGGTCGCCGGACACCGCGATGCCCAGCGTGATGCTGGTCCTCGTCTGGGTGCAGATCGGCTACCCGGTGGTCATCTTCATGTCCGCGCTGCAGCGCGTCGACCCCGAGCTCTACGAGGCCGCCGAGCTCGACGGCGCCGGGTGGGGGCGCCGGTTCCGGGCGATCACCCTGCCGCAGATCAAGCCGGAGACGTTCGTCGTGGTGCTGACCTGCACCGTGGCGGCGCTCAAGGTCTTCGGACCCATCTACGTCCTGACCCGCGGCGGCCCCGAGGGCTCGACCCTCGTGCCCAGCTACTACTCGTACCTGAACTTCTTCGACAAGTCGAAGGTCGGCTACGGCGCCGCGATCGCGACCGTGCTCACGCTCGTCATCGTCCTGGTCGCCGTCGTGATCCTCGTGGTGCAGGCGCGCTCCGAGCGCATGGAAGCGGAGGGCCACTGATGGCCGTCGAGACACTCAAGGCGCCGGTGGCGTCACGCCCGGACGCCCGGCACCGCACCGGGAAGGCCCGCTGGGTCATCCTGGCCGCCGCGGTCCTGGTCGGGCTGCTGATCCTGGCCCCGATCCTCATCATGCTGCTCAACGCGTTCAAGTCGCCCAGCGACTACTCGCAGAACGGCCCCCTGAGCTGGCCGCACGGCCTCTACTTCGACGGGCTCAAGGCGTTCTGGGAGCGGGTCAACTTCCCGCAGAAGCTGTGGAACTCGATCTTCATCTCCGGCGTCGTGGCCGTCTTCGGCACGCTGCTGTCGCTGCTGAACGCGTACGCGATCGGGATCGGCAAGATCAAGGGTCGGCTCTGGGTCGTGACGCTCTTCCTGCTCGCGACGATGCTGCCGCAGGAGGCGCTGATCTACCCGCTGTTCACCATGGCGCAGAACGTCGGCCTGGGGAACTCGCCGTGGTCGGTGATCATCATCTTCACCGTCATCCAGTCCGCCTTCGGCACCTACCTGCTGGCGTCCGTGCTGGCCACCTTCCCGAAGGCGCTGCTCGAGGCCGCCGCGCTCGACGGTGCGGGTCGCTGGACCGTGCTGTGGAAGGTCGTCTTCCCGATCGTCCGCCCGACGCTGTCCGTCCTGATGATCTTCTTCTTCATCTGGACCTGGAACGAGTTCTTCATCCCGCTGGTCATGCTCACGACCAACGACACCCAGACGATCCCCATCGCGCTCGCCTCCCTGCAGGGCGACCGGATGATGGACGCCCCCACGACGAACGCGGGCGCGCTCATCTCCCTGGTCCCGGCGCTCATTTTCTTCCTGCTGTTCCAGCGCACGCTGACCCGCGGGGTCACGGCCGGATCGGTGAAGTGAGAGGAACCCCATGAAGTTCACCGACGGTTACTGGCAGCACCTGCCCGGCGTCACGGTCCTGCACCCGCGTGCGGTCGCCGACGTGGAGGTGCACGACGACAGGCTCGTCGTGCACTCCGCGACGGGCGCGCTGGACAAGCGTGGCGACACCCTCAACCGACCCCTGGTCTCCGTGACGTTCACGAGCCCGATGGACGACGTGATCGGCGTCCGCATCGAGCACCACAGCGGCGGCGTCGACGCGGGCCCCCACTTCGAGCTCGCGTCGTCCGGCGCGGACGTCAAGGTGACCGGGCCCGACGACGGCGTGGCGACGTTCAGCTCGGGCGGCCTGACCGCCCGCGTCGGGACGCGTGGGGCGTGGAGCGTGGACTTCGTGGCCGACGGCCGCGTGCTCACCTCGTCGTCCGCGCGCTCGGTCGGCGTGGTCCGCGACGCCGCGGGGGACGCCTACGTCCACGAGCAGCTGGGCCTCGGCGTGCGCGAGCACATCTTCGGGCTCGGCGAGCGGTTCGGTGCGTTCGTCAAGAACGGCCAGTCCGTCGACATCTGGAACGCCGACGGCGGGACGTCGAGCGAGCAGGCCTACAAGAACGTCCCGTTCTTCCTCAGCGACGCGGGGTACGGCGTCTTCGTCGACCACCCCGGCCACGTCTCGTTCGAGGTCGGCTCCGAGGCGGTCTCCCGCACGCAGTTCTCCGTCGCGGGCGAGGCTTTGCAGTACTACGTCGTCCACGGCCCCACCCCGAAGGACGTGCTGCGCCGGTACACCGCGCTGACGGGCCGCCCGGCGCGCGTGCCGGCGTGGTCCTACGGGCTGTGGCTCTCGACGTCCTTCACGACGAGCTACGACGAGGCGACCGTGACCTCGTTCGTCGACGGCATGGCCGAGCGGGACCTGCCGCTGTCGGTGTTCCACTTCGACTGCTTCTGGATGCGCGCGTTCCACTGGTCGGACTTCACCTGGGACCCCGCGACCTTCCCGGACCCGGAGGGGATGCTCGCGCGGCTGCGGGCCAGGGGCCTGAAGATCTGCGTCTGGATCAACCCGTACATCGCGCAGCGCTCGGCGCTGTTCGAGGAGGGGCGCGCGGGCGGCTACCTCGTGACGCGCGCCGACGGGTCGGTCTGGCAGACCGACCAGTGGCAGGCCGGCATGGGCCTGGTCGACTTCACCAACCCGGCGGCCGTCGACTGGTTCAACGGCCACCTGCGCCGGCTGCTCGGGCAGGGCGTCGACGCGTTCAAGACCGACTTCGGCGAGCGGATCCCGACGGACGTCGTCTGGCACGACGGCTCGGACCCGCAGCGGATGCACAACTACTACACGCACCTGTACAACAAGGCGGTCTTCGACCTGCTCGTCGCCGAGCGCGGCGAGGGCGAGGCGGTCCTGTTCGCACGGTCCGCGACCGCGGGCGGCCAGCAGTTCCCCGTGCACTGGGGCGGCGACTGCGAGTCGACGTTCGTCTCGATGGCCGAGTCGCTGCGCGGCGGCCTGTCGCTGGCCGCGTCCGGGTTCGGGTACTGGTCGCACGACATCGGCGGCTTCGAGGGCACGCCCGACCCGGCGGTGTTCAAGCGCTGGCTCGCGTTCGGCCTGCTGTCGTCGCACAGCCGCCTGCACGGGTCGGACTCCTACCGGGTGCCGTGGGCGTTCGACGACGAGGCCGTCGAGATCACGCGGTCGTTCACCGCGCTCAAGCTCTCGCTCATGCCCTACCTGGGACGCCTCGGGGAGGACGCGCACCAGCAGGGCCTGCCCGTGATGCGCCCGATGGTCCTCGAGTTCCCGCAGGACCCCGGGGCCGCGACGGTCGACACCCAGTACATGCTGGGTGAGAACCTGCTCGTCGCGCCGGTGTTCTCCGCGTCCGGCGACGTGGACGTCTACGTCCCCGAGGGCGTCTGGACGTCCCTGCTCGACGGGTCCGAGGTCACGGGGCCGCGCTGGGTGCACGAGCAGCACGGCTTCGAGTCGCTGCCCGTGTACGTGCGGCCGGACTCGGTGCTGCCCGTCGGTGCCCGGTCGGACCGCCCGGACTACGACTGGGCCGACGGCGTGACGCTGCGGCTGGTCCGGCTCACCGACGGCCACCGCTCGGTCGTGCGGGTCGCCGAGGCGACCTTCGTCGTGACGCGGACGGGCGACGAGGTGCGCGTCGAGGCGCGAGGCACGGGCGCCGCGTGGGGCGTCGAGGTCGCGGGCGGCGCCGCTGCGCGCGCAGGCGCGGGCGAGTCGGTGCTCACGCTGAGCCTGGCTGGGTGACGATGGGGGCGTGAGCGGTCAGCCCCAGCGTCAGCGCATCCTCGACAGCGCCCTGTCGATCCTCGCCGAGCAGGGGCCGGCAAGGCTCACGGTGCGGGCCGTGGGAGCGGCGGCGGGGTGCTCGACCACCGGCATCTACACGTACTTCGGCGGCAAGCCGGGCCTGCTCGACGCGATCTACGCGGACGGCGTGACCCTCTTCCGCGCGTACGTCGGTGCGGCCGACGAGATCGCCGACCCGGCCGAGCGTCTGCTCGCCGCATGCCGCAGGTACTGGGCGTGGGCCCTGTCGCACCGCACCCAGTACCAGCTCATGTTCGTCACCGCGCAGGCGAGCTTCGAGCCGTCGCCCGCGTCGGTGGAGCTCGCGTGGGCGGCGTTCGGCGACCTCGTCGCCCGGGTGCGCGACGCCCGCCCGGACCTCGTCGGCGACGAGGTGGAGGACGCCGCGCACCACCTGTGGGCGATGCTGCACGGCTACGTGATGCTCGAGCTCGTCTCGGTCGGCACCGACGAGGCCGAGGCGGCCGCGCGGTTCGAGCGCGGCGTGCAGGCGATGGTGGGTGTGGCGAGTCAGGACCCCGCCGGCGCCTCGTAGCTGAAGGTGCCGGCGAGCTCGGCAGCCTCCAGGACGTGGCCCAGCCCCGCGGCCAGGACCTCGGTCTGCGGTGCCTTCGGCTCGACGTCCAGCGTGGTGTCGAGCGCGTACACCGTGAACCACAGCTCCCAGGACTCGCCCTCGAGTGCGCACGGGCCGATCACCGTATCGCCGCGCAGCGCGTTCTGGGTCGCGATGCCGACGTCGGGGTTCTCCGCCCCGGCGGGCAGCGACGTGACGTCCGCGGGCACGTCGACGAGCGTCCAGCGATTGAGCGGGCCGCCGCCCTCCGCCGTGAAGGTGACCACGACGCTCTTCGTGCCCGCAGGCAAGCCGTCCCAGTGCAGCTCCGGGCGGATGTTGTCGCCCGTGCAGCCGTAGGCGTCGAGCTCGATGCTCCGCGGGAGCTCGCCGCCCGCCTCGAAGTCGGAGCTCGCGAGGGTCAGGTCGCCACCCGGGGCGGAAGGGGTCCAGCCGGGCCACAGGCGCAGGGCGGCCGTGGGTGTGGGCGTCGACGTCGGCCCCGCCTCGGCGGCGTCCGCGGAGCACCCGGCGAGCGCGAGGGCGGCGACGGCGGCGGGCAGGGCGAGGAGCAGGCGGTTCATCGGGTCTCCAGGGATCGGACGAGCGGATGCTACGACGACGACGTAACAGTGTTACGGATCGTAGCGGGGTCCGGGTGCCGGCTGACCAGAGAGCCGTGTATCGTATCGATTCGATCTTCCGGTCGGCGCTCACCAGGCGAGCGCCACCAGGCACGATGAGACACGCCCAGCCCGGCCACGGGCCGCCCGACACGAAGGACCAGCCATGACCACGACGCTGCCGTCCGGCCGCCAGTTCGGCCCCGAGTTCCTGTGGGGCTCGGCCACCGCCTCCTACCAGATCGAGGGTGCGGCCCACGAGGACGGGCGCCTGCCGTCGATCTGGGACACGTTCTCGCGCACGCCCGGGAAGGTGCTCGACGGCGACACGGGCGACGTCGCGGTCGACCACTACCACCGCGTCGAGGAGGACGTGGCGATCATGAAGAAGATCGGCCTGCAGGCCTACCGCTTCTCGATCGCGTGGCCGCGCGTCCAGCCGACCGGTTCGGGCGAGTTCAACACGCTGGGCCTCGACTTCTACGTCGACCTCGTCGACCGGCTCGTCGAGGCCGACATCAAGCCGGTCGCGACGCTGTACCACTGGGACCTGCCGCAGCCCCTCGAGGACGAGGGCGGCTGGGCCAACCGCGAGACGGCGTACCGGTTCGAGGAGTACGCGCGCAAGGTCGCGGAGACGCTCGGCGACAAGGTCCACCTCTGGACCACGCTGAACGAGCCGTGGTGCTCGGCGTTCCTCGGCTACGCCTCCGGCGTGCACGCCCCGGGGGTCACCGACGACGAGGCCGCCCTCAAGGCCGTCCACCACCTCAACCTGGCCCACGGCCTGGCCGGGCGTGCGATCAAGGACGTGCTCGGGGCGGACACCCCCATCTCGATCACCCTGAACACGCACGTGACGCGCGCCGCCACGGACTCGGCCGCGGACGTCGAGGCCAAGCGCCAGATCGACACCATCGCGAACGAGGTCTTCCTGCGGCCCGTCATCGAGGGCGTCTACCCGCCCGAGGTCTTCGCGGACACCGCGCACATCACCGACTGGTCCTTCGTGCAGGACGGCGACCTGGAGATCATCCGGGTGCCGCTCGAGGTCCTCGGCATCAACTACTACTCCACGGGCCGGGTCCAGCGCGGCGTCGCGATCACCGGTGACGGCGAGCCCGGAGCCGACGGTCACAAGACGTCGCAGCACACGCCGTTCGTCGGCG
This sequence comes from Cellulomonas sp. PhB150, assembly GCF_003755175.1. GTDB lineage: Bacteria > Actinomycetota > Actinomycetes > Actinomycetales > Cellulomonadaceae > Cellulomonas. The sequence goes on from NZ_RKHX01000005.1 coordinate 312,665, forward strand.
CGACGGACGTCGAGTTCCTGCCCCAGCCCGGCCCGCACACGGCCATGGGATGGAACATCGAGCCGCTCGGCCTCACCGAGCTGCTGCTCGACCTGTCGGCGCGCTACCCCGAGCTGCCGATGGCGATCACGGAGAACGGCTCGGCGTTCTACGACACCGTGACCGAGGACGGCCGCGTGCACGACGTCGAGCGCACCGCCTACCTGCACGACCACGTCGAGGCCGTCGGCCAGGCGATGGACGCGGGCGCCGACGTGCGCGGCTACTTCGTGTGGTCCCTGCTCGACAACTTCGAGTGGGCCTACGGCTACGACCGCCGGTTCGGCATCGTGCACGTCGACTACGACACGCTCGTCCGCACGCCCAAGGACTCGGCACGCTGGTACACCGAGCTCATCCGCACGCGCACGATCGCGCCCGCGGAGACCGCGCACACCGCGTAGCAGCACGGGGAGCGCACGGGGGAGGATGGAGCGGTGCCCAGCGGTCGACGGTCCTCGAAGCGCCCCTACACGGGCGAGGTGCGGCCGCTGGACGTCGACCGCGCGACCGGCGGTCGCCGCTCCGAGACCGCGAGCGACGGCGAGTGGGTCGTGCAGCACGTGCGCGGCTCCGACCGCGCGTACCGGTGCCCGGGGTGCGACCAGCTGGTCACCCCGGGCACCGCGCACGTCGTGGCGTGGCGGTCGGACGGGCTGTTCGGCGAGGCCGTCGACGACCGCCGGCACTGGCACACCTCCTGCTGGCAGGCGCGGTCCAGGCGCGGGCCGACGAGGCGTTAGCGTGGCGCGGTGAGCGACGACGCCCGGAGGCACTGGCCGACGACCCCGCCGAGGCTGGTCGCCACGGACCTGGACAACACCCTGCTGGGCCCGGACGAGGAGGTCTCCCCGCGCACGCAGCGCGCGCTCGCCGCGGCCGCCGAGGCGGGGATCGCGGTCGTCTTCGTCTCCGCGCGTCCCGTCCGCCGACTGCGCGAGCTCTCGGCGCACGTCGCGGGCCACGGGGTCGCGATCTGCTCCAACGGGGCGGCCGTGCTCGACGTCGGCTCTGACCGCGTCCTGACCCAGGCCGGGATGTCGGCCGCCGAGGCGACCCGGGTCGTGACGCTCCTGCGGGACGCCTGGGGTGCGCGCAACGTGCACTTCGCGACCGAGCACGCGGCCGGCTTCGACAAGGAGGCAGCGTTCACCGAGTCGTACGTCATCCCGCCAGGCAGCCGCGTGGCGGACCGGATCGAGGACGTGCTCACGGATGCCACCCTCAAGCTCCTCGTGCGCACGTCGCTGCCGTGGGACCAGTCGTTCGCCCGCCAGGTCGCGGACGTGATCGGCGACGCCGGGCTCGTCGCCGACTCCGGCGCGCCGGGCCTCGGCGAGATCTCGGGCACCGGCGTGACCAAGGCCGCGACCCTGGGGCGCTGGGCCGCGGACCAGGGGATCGGTGCCGAGGAGGTCTGGGCCTTCGGCGACGCACCGAACGACCTGCCGATGCTGCGCTGGGCCGGGACGTCGTTCGCCGTGGCAAACGCGTTCCCCGAGGTGCTCGAGGCCGCGACCCACCGGTGCCCGTCCAACGCGGACGACGGCGTCGCGGCCGTCCTCGAGCACGCGGTCGGCCTAGGCTCGAGGCGATGAGCACCGCACCCGAACCCACCGCCATCCGGTCCCTGACCGTCCTGCCGGCCCACCGCGAGGACGTCGAGCTGCACACCGCGGACGGGCTCACGCTCGTCGGCGAGCTCGCGCTCCCGGTCGGGCACGACGGGGAGCCGATCACCCCCGCCGCGACCCTCGTGACCCTGCACCCGCTGCCCACGCACGGCGGGTACATGGACTCGCACGTCTACCGCAAGGCCGCCTGGCGGCTCCCGGCGCTCGCGGGGCTCGCGGTGCTGCGCTTCAACACGCGCGGCACGTCGAGCCCCCGCGGCACGAGCGGCGGCGCGTTCGACGAGGGCGACGGCGAGCGGTTCGACGTCGCGGCCGCGATCGAGCTCGCCGAGTTCCGCGACCTGCCGCGCCGCTGGCTCGTCGGCTGGTCCTTCGGCACCGAGCTCGCGCTCCGGCACGGTCGTGACCCGTCCATCGAGGGCGCGATCCTGCTCTCGCCACCCCTGCACCGTGCCACCGACGCCGACCTGGACGCCTGGGCGACGTTCGGCAAGCCGCTCGTCGTGCTGGTCCCCGAGCTCGACGACTACCTGCGGCCCGACGAGGCCCGCCGCCGGTTCGCGCGCGTGCCGCAGGCCGAGGTGATCGGCGTCGACGGCGCGAAGCACCTGTGGGTGGGGGAGCCCGCGGTGCGGCGTGTGCTCGACGAGATCGTCGCGCACGTCCTGCCCGGGCACGCACCCCTGCCGACCACGTGGGACGGCCCGAGCCAGACCGCACCGAACGCGGTGCCGCCCGTCCTGGCCGGCCCGGCCGACGAGCGCGGCGACGACCAGGAGGACGCATGACGCTGCACACGTTCCGCGAGGGCTCGCCCGGCGACGGCCTGCCCGTGGTCCTGGTCCACGGGTTCCCGCTCGACCACCGGATGTGGCTCGCGGTCGCCGCCGCCCTCCCCGGGACGCGTGCGGTCCACGCGGTCGACCTGCCCGGCACGCCCGGGCACCTCGCGGCCCTGCCCGAGCCGTCCGTCGAGGCGTCCGCCGCGTCCGTCGCGGCGGCCCTGGCGCAGGCGGGCATCGGGCGCGCCGTCGTCGCCGGCATGTCGATGGGCGGCTACGTGGCGCTCGCGCTCGCCGAGGCGCACCCCGGGCTCGTCGCCGCCCTGGCGCTCGTCGACACGAAGTCGACGGCCGATCCCGACGACGCACGGGCCAACCGCCTGCGGATCGCCGACGAGGCGGAGGCGGCCGGCTCTGTCGCGCCCGTGCGGCCCATGGCCACGACGCTCGTGGGGGAGAGCACCCGCGCCGGGCGGCCCGCCGTGAGCGAGCAGATCGCCGCCTGGATCGAGGACCAGTCGCCGGCCGGCGTGGCCTGGTCGCAGCGCGCGATGGCGGCGCGCCCCGACCGGACCGCCGTCCTGCGCGCGTTCGCCGGACCGGTCGCGGTCGTCGTCGGCGACGAGGACGACCTCACGCCGATCGACGCCGCGGAGCACATGGTCGCCGCGGCCGCCGACGCGCAGCTCGTCGTGGTCCCGCGCGCGGGCCACATGGCGGCCGCCGAGCAGCCCGAGGCTGTGGCGGCTGCGCTGGGCGACCTCGCGCAGCGGGCGGACGCCGCCGTGCGCTGAGGGTGCGTCAGCCCCGCAGTGCCCGCTCCAGCGCGTCGCGCAGGTCGAGCGACTCGCCGTCGCGCCCGCCCGCTCCCAGGACCAGGGGCGGGTCGGAGGGCTCGGGAGTGACGCCACGGAACCGCGCCGCGAGGCTCGGGACCGCGCGCAGGACGTAGAACGCTCCGTCGGTGTCCACGGCGATCGTCTCGTCGACGCGGAGGTACCACCCGACCAGCGGGGTCCGGTACCGCGCGCCGCCGCTCGACGCGTGGGCTCGCAGCGGCACGGGTGCGGGCCCGTCCTTCGTCGCCCGCTCGACGAACTCCGTGATCATCACGCGAGCGCGCGCCGACTCCGCCTGCTGCTTGCGCTCGAGCGCGTCGGCGTGAGCAGCGGCCGCCTCGCGGCGCTGCTCACGCCACGCGGCGGCGTCGGGCGTGCTCGGCACGTCAGCGCTGCTGGGCGGGCTCGCCGGCGTCGGCCTGCTGGTCCTCGACCTGGGCGTCGGCCTTCTCCTCGACCTGCTCGTCGACCTTCGTGTCCTGCTCGACGGTGTCCCGCGGGGCGTCGTCGCGCGGCTGCTCGTCCTGCGGCTGCTCGTCGCGGGACTTCTCGTCGCGGGACGTCTCGTCGGACGACGCAGGAGCCGGCGCGTCGGAGGGCTGCGAGGCGGGCCCCGCCACGGAGACGGGAGCCGGACGGGCCTTCGTCGTGCGGCCCTTCGCCGCGGGCTTGGCGGCCGGCCGGGCGGCGGGTGCCGACTCGGAGCCCTGCTCCTTGTTGAACGCCGCCTCCGCGCGCCGTGCCCGCTCGAGCGCCGCCCGGTCGGGGTCGTGGCCGAGCAGGTTGCGGAGCTCGTCGAGGTAGGTCGTGATCGACTCGCGCTGGCGGTTGAGGTCCTCGACCTGGCGGGTCGCGGTGGTCCGCTCGCGCTCGGACTCGGTCATCGCGTCGGAGATCTGCTTCTCCGCGTGCTCGCGCGCCTCGGCGACCACCCGGTCGGCGTTGCGGCGGGCGTTGGACAGCAGCTCCTTGGCCTGCGCCTCGGCGTCGGTACGGACCTTCTCGGCCTGCGCGAGAGCCTTCGTGACGCGGTCCTCGGCCTCGGCGGCGTGCGCCTCGGCGTCGCGCACCAGGCGCTCGGTCTCGGCCCGGGCCGCCTCGTGCCGCTCGGCGTCCTCCCGCTCCGACTGCTCGCGCCTGGACGCGATCGACAGGTCCGCGTCGGCGAGTCGCTGCTCGGCCTGGGCGACCAGCTCGTCGCCGCGCGCCTTGGCCGACGCGAGGTTCTCGCTCGCCGCGCGGCGCGCCTCGGTGAGCACGCGCTCGGCGTCCAGGCGGGTGCGCTCGGCGAGCTCACGGGTCTCGCGGTCGGTCGTCGCCCGCAGCTCGGTCGCGTCGCGGACGGTGACCTCGCGCAGCTCGGTGGTCTCGCGCTCGGTGGTGTCGCGCAGGTGGTCGGCCTCGTGGGCGGCCCGCTCGCGCAGCGCCCCCGTCTCGCGGTCGGCGGTCGCACGCACCTCGGCGGCGTACTGCTCCGCTTCCGAGCGCAGCGCCGTGACGGTCTGCTCGGTCTCGGCACGCGCCGCGGCGAGCTCGTCGCCGGTCGTCGCCCGCAGCTCACCGGTCTCGCGCTCGGCGCTGGCCCGCACGAACGCCGCGTACTGCTCGGCCTCGGTGCGCAGCGCCGCGACCTCGGCGGCGACGCGCTGCTGCAGCGCCGCGGCCTCGCGCTCGGCGGCCGCACGGGTGCTGTCGGCGAACTCCTGCGCGGCGGCGCGCAACGAGGTGGTCTCGTCCGCCGCCTGCTGGCGCGCGGTCGCGATCTCGGCAGCGGCCTGGGAGCGCTGGTCGGCGACCTGACGCTCGGCGTCCCCGCGCAGCGTGGCCACCTCGGCCTCGACCTGCTGGCGCAGCGCGGTCGTGTCCGCGTCCGCGCTCTGGCGCAGGTCCTGGTCGTAGCGGTCGGCAGCCTCGCGCTGCGCCGTCGTCTCGGACTCCGCGCGGCTGCGCAGCTCCGCCGCGGTGCGCTCGGTCGCGACCCGCAGCTGCGTGGCCTCGTGCTCGACGCTGGCGCGCAACGTGCCCAGCTCGCGCTCGAGCGAGCTGCGGCGCTCGCTCTCCTCGGTCGTGATCGCGGACTGGATCCGCGCGGCCTCGCGCTCGGCGGAGCTGACGAGCTCCTCGGCGCGGCGCTGGGCGGCGGTGGTGTTGCTCTCCGACTCCGTCGCGGCCGTCGTGCGCACCTCCTCCGCCTCGCGGCGGGCGGTGGCGATCAGCTCGGCGACCTCGTTCTCCGCGCGGGCGCGCAGCTGGCCGGCCGAGAGCTTCGCACGGGCCAGGGAGTCCGCGGCCTGCGCGTTGGCCTGGGAGACGACGTCGGACGACTGCTCCTCGGCGGAGCGCAGGAGCTGCTCGATCCGCGACCCGAGCCCGGAGTAGGTGGGCCGCTCGGCCTCGCGCAGCTGGCGGTGCGCCTCGGAGAGCTCCCCGGCGGCCTGCATGGCCTTGGAGTCGAGGGACTCGACCTGGCCACGCGCCTCCGCGAGCGCGCTCTCGAGCGCGGCGAGCCGTGCGTCGACGGCCTCGCGCTCGTAACCACGGAAGTTCACGACGGGAAAGGTGGGTCGGGCGTCAACCACGAGCGATCCTCCAGTGCGGGTGGCTCCACGCGGACGACCTCGGTCGAGGTGCACGACGAACGGTCGGAGCCCGCGGGCCAGGATACGCGGAACTCACCCCCTCCAGAGCCCCCCGAAGGCCCTCGTCCCAGGTCCGGGATGTCGGCCTCGTTCGGGATCGCGCCCCTCCTCTGCCTATCCTGGTGGTTCTTGTCCCGAGAGGATCCTGCGTGCCCAAGCGAGTGATCACGGCCGCCGTCGGCGTCGCCGGACTGGTCGTCATCGGCCTCGGGGTCGCCTCGGCGACCGTGTGGCGTGCCGATGACGTCCTCGTGGCGACCACCACGACGACCGACCACCTGATCGTCACGGACCCCGGGGTCCTCGAGCTCGGGGGCGACCCCGTGACGATCCGTGCGACGACGAGCGGCGGCGACCCCGTGGTCCTCGCGATCGGTCGGGACACGGACGTGGCCGGCTGGGTGGGCACCGACGCGCACGCGCAGGTGAGCGGGCTGTCCGGGTGGCACGAGCTCGACACTGCCTCGGTCGCTGCCGATCCGTCCGCATCGCCGTCCGCCTCGCCGTCCACGGAGCCCAGCGCGTCCTCGTCGGCCGAGCCTTCCGCGTCGGCCTCGGCCTCCCCGTCGTCGGGCTCCGACGACGAGTCCTCCGTCGCCGATCCCACGGACTCCGACCTCTGGGTCGCGCAGGCCACGGGCGACGGCAGCGCGCGCCTGGTGTGGCCCGCGCAGCCTGGCCGCTGGAGCCTGCTCGTCGCGGGGACCGGCGACTCGGCCCCCACGCTCTCGTTGTCGTGGCCGCGCGTCGTCACGACGCCGTGGCTGTGGCCGCTCGTCATCCTGGGCTCCCTGCTCGCGCTGGCCGCGGCCGCCCTGCTCGCACGGGACTGGAACCGCAGGCGCACCGGCACCGAGGAGCCCGAGTGGCACCCGGTGACGACCGGGGCGATGTCGACCGTCGGTGAACCGGGCACGCTCACGCGTCGCCAGATCCGCGAGGCCGAGCTCGCCCGAGCGGCCCGGCCGCGCACCGGCGCCGTCCCGCGGGTCGGCACCCCGGGACGCGGCACGCCGCAGGCCGGACCGACCCACGACGGGTCTCCGGTCGGCTCCGAGAACGACACCGTCGTCCTGCGCGCGGTCCCGGGCGACCCGGCCGCGCCCGTCCCGCCCGCGGCGTCCGAGCCCCCGGCGTCCGCGCCGGTCGCGCCCGGCGTCCCCACCCGCGCCGTGCCCACCCGGCGTGCGCTGCGCACGGGCGCGATCCCCGTGGTCAGCGCGGGCCAGCAGCCGGTCCGCCCGGAGCCGGGGGCGCCTGCGACGCCCACGTCCCCCGCGTCTCCCGCGTCTCCCGCGTCTCCCGGTGCCCCCGGTACGACGGAGGACGACGCGGCGGACCCCAAGCCCGCCTGGCTGCGTGGCCGACGTGGTGCCGCGGCAGCCGAGCAGCCAGCCGCGCCCACCTCGTCGTCCGGCACGGCCGAACCGACGACTCCGGCTCCCGCCGCCCCCGGCGAGGGCGCGACCGCGACCGACGCCACCGAGGCGATCGGCACGGTCCGACCGCGTCCGGCGACGGGCGCGTCCGTGCCCCCGCCGCCGCCCGGCGCCTGGGTCCCGGTGCCCCCGCCCTCGTCGGCCGCCGGCCCCGCGTCCGGCCCTCGGTCGGTCTCGCGCCCCGCGTGGCTCCCGATCTCCGCACCCGGGGGCGACCAGCCGCCCGCGGCTCCGAGGCCTGCCGCCCCGGGCGCACCCGAGGCGGCGTCTCCCGAGGCGGACGCTCCGGAGACCCTGGACCCCGCCGAGCAGGCGGGCTCGCGCGCCGATGCCTGGCGCCGTGCCTGGGGACTGCCGTCCACCGACGAACCCACCACCGAGCAGGGGGAGGACCGATGACGCGCCGGCTGCCCCGCGCCACCGCGCTCACGGCGGGCCTGGTCGCCCTCCTCGCGGCGTGCTCGTCGTCGCTCCCGGAGCCGACACCGCCGCCCGCACCCGCGGTCGCGCCCGCGGCCGTCACACCGGGCCAGTCCACGCGCGTGCTGACGGATCTCGGCACGGTGCTCGAGGCCGCGGACAAGAAGCTCGACGACAAGCTGCTCGAGCCCCGCCTCGAGCAGCCCGCGCTCGACATGCGCGAGGCCGAGTACGTCCGGGCCGAGGCCACCGACGGCAAGCGCGAGCCGACGGCGCTGCCGACCACGGCGCAGGCGACGATCGTGCCGCGCACCGAGTCGTGGCCGCGCACGCAGCTGGTCGTGACCGACCAGCCGGCCGACCTGCAGGCCCAGCGGATCCTCGTGCTCCGCCAGGACGACCCACGGTCGCAGTTCAAGCTCTGGGGCTGGTCCCGCCTGCTCCCGAGCACGCAGATGCCGCCCACGGCCAAGGCCGAGATCGGCAGCCCCGTGGTCGCTCCCGACTCCGAGGCGCTCGTCGTCAGCCCGGAGGACGCGATCGCGCAGTACGCCGACGTCCTGACCAAGGACACCAAGTCGAAGTACGACGACGACTTCGCCTCCAACGCGTCCCGCGACGAGATCAACGCCCTGCGCGAGCGCAACGAGAAGGCGGTCAAGGGGTCCGGCACGTACGACGAGACGTACACCGCCGACGACGAGCCGGTGGTCAGCCTCGGCACGATCGACGGCGGCGCGATCGTCGTCGGCCGACTGACCGCGCTGGCCACGACCACGCTCACCCTCAAGGGCGCGACGCTGCCGATCTCCGACCCGTTCTACCGGGCGCTGACCGGGAAGAAGACCGCGAAGAAGAGCGTCGTGCGCACGTCGACCGACGTCCTGGTGCTGTACGTCCCCCCGAAGGGCTCGGACGCGCCCATGTCCGTGCTCGCCTTCGAGTCGGTCATCACCGACGCGAAGGCCTCCTGACCACTCGCCCCGAAAGGACCCGTCCCGATGTCGATCCCTCCCGGTCCGCAGCCGCGCCTCGACGTCCGCGGTGCCGTCGACCTGTCGTCCCTCGCGCGCCCGGCCACGCCGGCCCCGGGCACGCCCGGCGGCCTGCCCGCCGCGTCGTCGTACGTCATCGACGTCGACGAGGCCTCGTTCCCCGCCCTGGTGCAGAGCTCGACCGAGTACCCGGTCGTCGTGGTCCTGTGGGCGTCGTGGAGCGAGGTCAGCCAGCAGGCGGTGGCCGACCTGGCTGCCCTCGCCGAGCAGGACGGCGGCCGCTGGCAGCTGGCACGCATCGACTCCGAGGCGAACCCGCAGGTGGCCGCGGCGTTCCAGGCGCAGTCCGTCCCCTCGGTCGTGGCCGTCCTCGCCGGGCAGCCGCTGCCGCTCTACCAGGGCGCTCCGCCCGCGGACCAGGTGCGGGGCGTCATCGACCAGGTGCTCGCTGCCGCCGAGACCAACGGGCTGACCGGCCGCGTGACGGCGGGCGGCCCCGAGCAGCCGGCCCCCGAGCCGGAGCCCGAGCTTCCCCCGCTGCACCAGGCGGCGTACGACGCGATCGAGCGCGACGACCTCGACGCCGCGGTCGAGGCCTACGAGCAGGCGCTGCGCGAGAACCCCCGCGACCAGCTCGCCCGGGCCGGCCTCGCGCAGGTCCAGCTGCTGGTGCGCACCCGCGACGCCGACCTCCAGGCCGTGCGGACCGCGGCGGCGGACCGGCCGCGTGACGTGGAGGCCCAGCTGGCGGTCGCCGACCTCGACGTCCTCGGGGGGAAGGTGGAGGACGCGTTCGCGCGACTCGTCGACCTGCTCGCGGTCACGAAGTCCGAGCCCGTCCGGCTGCGCCTCGTGGACCTCTTCGAGGTGGTCGGCACCGACGACCCGCGCGTGGTCCAGGCACGGCGTGCCATGGCGAGCGCGCTCTACTGACGCCAGGGCCAGTGTTTGTGCAGGTCAGCGGCCTGCGAGCGACTGTGGCGCCCGTCACCACGTCCGGGATTTGCCACCGGCGCCGGGGCCTGCGTAATGTTCTCCACGTCGCCCGGCAGGGAGGAACGGACACCGAGGATCGAACCCCGGTGGCTGGTCCCGCAAGCGGCCGCCCCCCAGACTTGAGCTGGAGCGCTCTGCGCCCAGAACGAGGTCGGGGACCTGGAACTTCGTTCCCACCGCACGAACGGCCCGAACAGGCGGTTTGACGCGGGGGAGCAGCTCCGCTAAGTTAGAACGGTTGCCTCCGGGCAGGTCGAAGGGCCGAAACGGATGCGCGTCTGTTCCTTGAGAACTCAACAGTGTGCCAAGTAGTCGATGCCATATGACCCGCCATCGTGCGGGTCTTGGTTGAGACTGGAGCTCGGTCCTCACCCCGTGAGGTTCTGGGTTCCGATTCAGCCGAATCTGATTGGTTCCGCCC
>NZ_RKHX01000006.1 GCF_003755175.1 Cellulomonas sp. PhB150
AGCAGACGGCCACGACGAACGAGATGTCGCGTGGGGTGGCCGAGGCCGCGACCGGGTCGGGGGAGATCGCCACGAACATCACCGGCGTCGCCACGTCGGCCGGACGCTCGTCGGACGTGCTGCTCGGCGTCGGCGGGCAGGTCGACGAGCTCGCGGTCCTGTCCGGCGCGCTGCGCGACCGCGTCGCGGGGTTCCGGTTCTGATGGCTCCCATCCGCGTGCTCGTCGTCGACGACTCCGTGGTCGTGCGGCGCCTGGTCAGCGACGCGCTGGCCCAGGCCCCGGACGTCGAGGTCGTCGGCGTGGCCGCCAACGGCCGCCTCGCGCAGGCGAAGGTCGCCCAGCTGCGGCCCGACGCGGTGACGATGGACATCGAGATGCCCGAGATGAACGGCATCGAGGCGGTCCGCGCGCTGCGTGCGGCCGGGCACCGGATGCCGATCGTCATGTTCTCCACGCTCACCGAGCGGGGGGCAGCGGCGACGCTCGACGCGCTGGCGGCGGGCGCGACGGACTACGTGGCGAAGCCGTCGAACGTCGGCAGCGTGCAGGAGTCCATCGCGCGCGTGGCCGACGAGCTCGTGCCGAGGCTGCGCAGCCTGGTGCCGCTGCCCGGTGGCGTGCTGCCCGTCCGGGAGCGCACCGTGCGCACGGTCGCTGCTCCCGCACGCACCGTCGTGCCGCGCCCGGCACCCGCGGCGCACGCGATCCGGGCGGTCGTGCTCGGCTCGTCCACCGGCGGTCCCGAGGCGCTGTCGCGCGTGCTGTCGTCGCTGACCGCCCCGCTGCCGGTCCCGGTCCTCGTGGTCCAGCACATGCCGCCCGTGTTCACGCGGCAGCTCGCGGCCCGTCTCGACCGGCTCGGCCCGGCGACCGTCGTCGAGTCCGCGGGTGGGGAGACCCTCCAGCCCGGCCACGTCTACATCGCACCCGGCGACCGCCACCTCGAGGTGCGGCGCGCGGGCGCGGCGGTCCAGACCGTGCTCACCGACGGGCCGCCCGTGAACTTCTGCCGCCCGTCCGTCGACGTGCTGTTCCGCTCGGCCGTCCGCGAGATGGGCGGCGAGCTGCTCGCCGTCGTCCTGACCGGGATGGGCGCCGACGGGCGCGCCGGCTGCCAGGACGTGGTCGCCGCCGGCGGCACCGTCCTGGTCCAGGACGAGCCGACGAGCGTGGTGTGGGGGATGCCCGGCGCCGTCGCGCAGGCCGGGCTCGCCCACCAGATCGTGCCGGTCGCGGAGGTGGCCGGAGCCATCGAGCGACAGCTCGCACCGAGAGGAGTGCCGGCATGAGCATCAGTCCCGAGTCGTTCGCGTTCGTCGCCGACCTCGTCCGCCGCCGCAGCGCCATCCAGCTGACGCCCGGCAAGGAGTACCTGGTCGAGAGCCGCCTGCTCCCGCTCGCGCGGACCGCCGGCCTCGACCTCGACGCCTACGTGACGCGGCTGCGCACGGTCGGCGCCCCCGCCGACCAGGCCGCGGTCATCGAGGCGATGACCACCAACGAGACGTCGTGGTTCCGCGACGGCGCGCCCTACGCGGCGCTGCGCGGCACCGAGCTGCCGCGCCTCGTCGCCGCACGCGGCGGGACGGGCCGGCTGCGCGTCTGGTCGGCGGCCTGCTCGACCGGCCAGGAGCCCTACTCGATCGCGATGAGCCTGCTCGACGACCTCCCGGCGGCGATGACCAGCGAGATCATCGCGACCGACCTCTCGGAGCAGGTCCTGGAGCGGGCCCGCTCCGGCCGCTACTCCCAGCTCGAGGTCAACCGGGGCATGCCGGCGGCGATGCTCGTGCGGCACATGGTCCGCGCCGGCACGGAGTGGGAGCTGTCCGCAGCCGTCCGCCACCTGGTCAGCTTCCGCGCGCACAACCTGCTCGACGCCCCGCCGGCCGGGCCGTTCGACATCGTGTTCCTGCGCAACGTGCTCATCTACTTCGACCTGCCGACCAAGCGGGCGATCCTCGACCGCGTCCTGCGCGTGCTGCGGCCCGACGGCGTGCTCCTGCTCGGGGCGGCCGAGTCCACGCTCGGCGTCCACGAGGGCTACGAGCGCGTCACGGTCGAGCGCAGCTCGGTCTACCGGCCGCTCGCCGCCCGCGGGCTGCCCGCACCCGCAACGCTTCCGTCCCCGCGGCCGGCCGGCTTCGGCCATCCGTCCACCCCGTCCCCGCTGCCGGTCCCGGCGGCGCACGCACTGTCCCGAGGAGCAGCCCGATGAGAGCCCTGGTGATCGACGACTCGCGCACGATGCGGCGCATCGTCGCGGGCGCGCTGGAAGGGCTCGGCTTCGAGACCCTCCAGGCGGAGCACGGCCGCGACGCCCTCGACCAGCTCGAGGCCGGCGCGGAGATCGACCTCGCGTGCATCGACTGGAACATGCCGGTCATGGACGGCCTCGAGCTCGTCACGGCCGTCCGCGCGAACCCGGACTGGCGGCGCATCACCTTGATGATGGTGACCACCGAGGCCGAGCACTCCCAGATCGTGCGGGCCCTGGCGGCGGGCGCCCACGAGTACCTGATCAAGCCGTTCACCCCGGACGCCATCCGCGACAAGCTCGACCTGCTCGGGCTCGTCCCCGTCGAGGAGCTCGCATGACCGCCACCGTGGAGTACGACCAGATCCATGCCATCGCGCAGGAGGTGTTCGCCGCGATGGTCGACGGCGACCTCGGCCTGCTGCTGCCCTGGGACGGCGAGCTGCCCGACATCGTGGACGCGCTCGTCGCGTGGGTGGACCTGCACGGCGAGTGGTCCGGCCGCGCCGTCCTGGTGACCGGCAGCGACACCGCGCACGACCTCGCCCGCGTGCTCCTCGGGCTCGACGACGGCGAGGCCGTCTCGCGCGCCGACCTCGTGGACGCGTTCGGCGAGATCGCCAACGTCGTCGGCGGCAACCTCAAGTCCCTGCTGCCCACCCCCGGCACGCTCGGCCTGCCCCAGGTCGGCGACGTGCTGCCGCCCTTGGCCGGTGCCGCGCGCGTCCAGCACCTGCCGCTGTCCTGGCGCGGTCGCCTGCTCGTCGTCGACGTGTGGTTCACCGTGCCGACCGTCTCCCCGGAAGGAACGTCATGATCCGCGTCCTCGTGACCGACGACAGCCGCGTGATGCGCCAGATCGTCATCCGCACCCTGCGTCAGGCCGGCTACGACTGGGACGTCCGGGAGGCGTCCGACGGTGCCGAGGCGCTCGCCGCCATCCAGGCCGACGAGCCCGACGTGGTCCTGTCGGACTGGAACATGCCGAACATGACCGGCATCGAGCTGCTGCGCAGCCTGCGCGCCGCGGGCTACGAGACCCCGTTCGGGTTCGTCACGTCCGAGGGCTCCCCGGAGATGCGGTCGACCGCCGAGGAGGCGGGAGCGCTGTTCCTCATCGCCAAGCCGTTCACGGCCGACGGCTTCCGCGAGGTCATCGACCCGGTGCTGGCATGAGCGCGGAGACGCCGCTGCCCAGCGCGAAGGACGTCCGCGAGCTCGTCGAGGGCCTCGTCGGGCGGGACGTGACCGTCGCGACCGGTGGTGCGATGGTCGACCCCGCGCTCGGCGCCCTCACCGGCGTGTACGTGGACCGTCGCCTCGCGCTCGTCGCGCTCGTCGTCCTCGACGTGCCGCTCGCCGCCCACATCGGGGCGTCGCTCGGCCTGGTCCCCGCGCGGACGGCCGCAGAGGCAGCCGAGCTCGGCGAGCTCACGCCCGCGCTGTCCGAGAACGCGGGCGAGGTGCTCAACGTGATGGCCTCGCTGTTCAACGCGGAGAACGCCCCGCACGTGCGGCTCGACCGGGTCTACCAGCCGGGCGACCCGCTGCCCGCCGACGTCGCGACCTGGGTGCACGCGTACGTGCGCCGCACGGACCTCGACATGCAGGTCGCCGGGTACGGCGGGGGTGGGTTCTCGCTGCTGGTGGTGTAGCGGCCGTCTAGAGACGGACCGTGCCGACGATCGTCCGCACGGCCGGCTCGAGCTGCGCGAACGACGCCGCGTAGAGGGCCCCGCCGCCGCCGTAGGGGTCGACGACGTCGTCGTCGGCCGCCTGCTTGGGCCGGACCGAACCGCGCCGCGCCGTGGCGAGCGGGATGAGGGCCGCCAGCCGGTCGGCCGTCGTCGACCCCGCGCCGGGAAGGTCCGCGGACTCGACCGTCGCGGCCAGGCGCGCGAACTCGCGCAGCGTGAAGGTCCGTCGCACCGCGGAGGGCTGGAGCTCGACGACGGACGTGCGGTGGCGACGCGTCGCGGTGAGCACGACGTCGGCCGCTGCCACCAGCTCCGCCGTGAGCTGGCGTGCGGCGAAACCCGTGACCGCGCCGCCGTGCGCGCTGACCAGCGCCGCCATCTCGTCGGTCATCGCGGCCCCGACCACCGCGCCCGCGCCCGCCGAGGAGACCTCGATCGCGGGCGTCAGCCCGCCGCTGCCCTGGCCGCGGAACGTCGCGCCCAGGCCCGCCGCGAGCAGGCGCTCGACCGCGGGCGACCGGCAGATGTTGCCGGTGCACACGACGAGCACGCGCAAGGGAGCGGGAGGGGCCATGGGCGCCATTGTGCCGAGCGGCGCTGGGCGGTCGCGCTCCCACGAGGGATGAAACACGTTCGGGTCAGCACAGTCACCCGTCCGCGAGCCGCCGGTGTGGTGACTGACACCCGGACGCGGCTACACAGGTGAAACACCGACCTGCCACACTGCGCGCCATGGCCTCGACCTCGAAGGTGCCCCCCGCACCCCCGCGCGACGCGCGACCCACCAACCCCGTCGACCGGTACTTCAAGATCACCGAGCGCGGCTCGACGATCAGCACGGAGATCCGCGGCGGACTCGTCACGTTCTTCACGATGAGCTACATCATCGTGCTGAACCCGATCATCCTCGGCAGCGTCAAGGACGGCACGGGCCAGAACCTGGCCGACTTCTCGACGATCGCCGCCACCACGGCGCTGGTCGCCGGTGTGCTCACGATCCTCATGGGCGTCGTCGCGAACTTCCCGCTGGCGCTGGCCACAGGCCTCGGCCTGAACGCCGTCGTCGCGTTCTCGATCGCCGCCCTGCCTGGCATGACGTGGGCGGACGCCATGGGCATCGTGGTGCTCGAGGGACTCGTGATCCTCGTGCTCGTGCTCACCGGCTTCCGGCAGGCCGTGTTCAACGCGGTGCCGATCTCGATCAAGACGGCGATCAGCGTCGGCATCGGCCTGTTCATCGCGTTCATCGGCTTCGTGGACGCCGGCTTCGTGCGCATCCCGCCGGGCCTCGGCACCCCCGTCGAGCTCGGGCAGAACGGCTCGCTGTCCACGTGGCCCGTGTTCGTGTTCGTCGTCGGCCTCGTCGCGATGGTCATCCTCATGGTCAAGAAGGTCCGCGGCGCGATCCTCATCGCGATCGTCGGCACCACGATCCTCGCGATCATCGTCGAGGCGGTCGCGAACGTCGGCGGCGCGTCCGCGGACAACCCGGGCGGCTTCAAGCTCAACGTCCCGGCGATCCCCGACCAGGTCGTCGCAGCTCCCGACTTCTCCCTCCTGGGGCACTTCTCGCTCTTCGGCTCGATCGACAAGATCGGCATCGTCGCGGTCGTCCTGCTCGTCTTCTCGCTGCTGCTCGCCGACTTCTTCGACACGATGGGCACGATGGTCGCCGTCGGGTCCGAGGCCGGCCTGCTCGACGAGAAGGGCAACCCGCCGCGCTCGCAGCAGATCCTCGTCGTCGACTCGATCGCTGCTGCTGCCGGCGGCGCCGCGGGCGTCTCGAGCAACACGAGCTACATCGAGTCGGCGGCCGGCGTCGGCGATGGTGCGCGTACCGGTTTCGCCTCGGTGATCACGGGCATCGCGTTCCTCCTCGCCACCTTCCTGGCCCCGATCGTCGAGATCGTGCCGTCCGAGGCTGCCGCCCCCGCGCTCGTCGTCGTCGGCTTCCTCATGGTCACCCAGGTCACCGGGATCGACTGGAAGAGCTACGAGGTCGCGATCCCGGCGTTCTTCGCGATCGTCCTCATGCCGTTCACCTACTCGATCACCGCGGGCATCGGCGCGGGCGTGATCTTGTACGTGATCCTGCAGGTCGTCATCGGCAACGTCCGCAAGCTGCACCCGTTCATGTGGCTCATCGCGGTCCTGTTCGTCCTGTACTTCATCCGAGGCCCGCTCCAGACCTGGATCGGCTGACCTTTCACCCGAGGCCGGGACCGTCGACCCGACGGTCCCGGCCTCGGGCGTTCCCGCCGCCGATAGGCTCGCGGCGTCCCGATCGAGTGGAGGAACGGCCGTGCGGATCAGCGTCATCGGATGTGGCTACCTGGGTGCGGTGCACGCGGCCGCCATGGCCCAGCTCGGCCACGAGGTCGTCGGCGTCGACGTCGACGCCGCGAAGGTCGACGCCCTGCGAGCCGCCCGGGCCCCGTTCTTCGAGCCGGGCCTGCCCGAGCTGCTCGCGGAGACCTCGGCGACCGGCCGCCTGAGCTTCAGCACCGACATGTCGGCGGCCGCCGGCGCCAGGGTCCACTTCCTGTGCGTCGGCACGCCCCAGAAGCGGGGCGAGTTCCGCGCGGACCTCACCTACGTCGAGCAGGCGTTCGCCGAGCTGCTGCCGTACCTGCAGCCGGGCGACGTGGTGGTCGGCAAGTCGACCGTCCCGGTCGGGACCGCGGAGGACCTGGCCGCGCGGCTCGAGGGCACGGGCGTGAGCCTCGTGTGGAACCCGGAGTTCCTGCGCGAGGGCTTCGCGGTCAAGGACACGCTGCACCCGGACCGCCTCGTCTACGGCCTGGAGTCCGTCGACGGCGAGCCGACCGCGGACGGCGACCGGGCGCGCGCGTTGCTCGACGAGGTCTACGCGACGCCCCTGTCCGAGGGCATCCCGCTCGTCGTGACCGACTACGCGACCGCACAGCTCGTCAAGGTCGCCGCGAACTCGTTCCTGGCCACCAAGATCTCGTTCATCAACGCGATGGCCGAGCTGTGCGAGGCGACGGGGGCCGACGTCACGTCGCTCGCGGACGCCATCGGCTACGACGCGCGCATCGGCCGCCGCTTCCTCAACGCGGGCCTCGGGTTCGGCGGTGGCTGCCTGCCCAAGGACATCCGCGCGTTCATGGCCCGCGCCGGCGAGCTCGGCGTCAGCGACGCGCTCGGCTTCCTCAAGGAGGTCGACTCCGTGAACATGCGCCGCCGGGTCCGCGTCGTCGACCTGGCGCGCGAGGTGTGCGAGGGGTCCATCGTCGGCCGCCGGGTCGCCGTCCTGGGCGCCGCGTTCAAGCCCAACTCCGACGACGTGCGCGACTCGCCCGCGCTGTCCGTGGCTGCCCAGATGCAGCTGCAGGGCGCGACCGTCACGGTCACCGACCCCGAGGCGGTCGCGAACGCCGCCGCCAAGTGGCCCGACCTCCGCTTCGCCTCCACCGCCCTCGAGGCCGCGCGCGACGCCGACGTGGTGCTGCTGGCGACCGAGTGGGACGAGTACCGGACGATCGATCCCGACGCGCTGGGGGCCGTCGTCGCGCACAAGCGGATCCTCGACGGCCGCAACGTGCTGGACCCGCGCCAGTGGCGCGCGGCGGGCTGGACCTACCGCGCCCTCGGCCGCCCCTGACTCCCACCCGTCCGCACGCGCCCGCCCCACCGTGGGCGCCACATGGCGAGACGGGGACGGCGGTGCGGGTGAAATCGCTCGGTGCGAAGTCCGTGGGAATCGGTGGCAGTGGGACGGAACGCTTCGGCCGGACGGGTGAGGGCGGCCAAGGCCGTTGCCCCGGCCACCGATGCTCGCGCGTGCGGGGTCGATGCCTCGCGGCCCCGACCGGAGGAACACATGCACGCCACCACCACGCACCGCCGCGCGCTCGTCGCCACGGCGACGACCCTCGCGCTGTCCGCGACCGCCCTGCTCGGAGCCGTCGCCCCGGCGTCCGCCGCTGACCCGACCACGATCACGGGTCGCGTCACGTTCCCCGCGGGGCACACCGTGGTGTCCTACCAGGTCGTCGCGTTCGCCCCGGGTGCGCGCGGCATCGACTCCCACATCTCCGGCCAGGTCGGCAAGGACGGGACGTTCGAGCTCGACGGGCTCACGGCCGGCACGGGTTACCAGCTGATGTTCCTGGACTCCTCGGGGGAGATCGCGACGGGCTACTACAAGGCGGGCGCCACCGAGGTTCCGCTGCCGTCCAGCGCGACCCTGGTCAAGGGCGGCGCCACCGGGATCACGATCCCGACGGTCGCGGCGTCGACGGTCTCCCTCACGATCGTCGGGCCCGGCGATGGGGAGGAGCCCTCGTGGCGCGAGACGTTCGCCCCCGTCCTGGTCGACACGGAGCGCAACCGCCCGGCGGGCATCGTGGCGTCCAGCCCCGACGAGTCCGGCGCGTTCGTGATCGGTGGCGCGTTCCCGGGGGCCAGCTACCGGTTCGTGCTCCCGACGGCCGGACCTGACGACCTGAGCCTCGACGGCTACTACTACGCGGGCAACGGCTACGCGCTCGCGCCGAGCGCCGCAGCCGTCTCGATCAAGGCGGGGTCGACCGGCCTCAAGGCATTCGTCGCGGGCCCGTCCGGGACGACCCCGGCGGTCACGGGCACGGCCAAGGTCGCCTCGAAGCTGACCGCGGGTGCCGTGCCGTGGTCCTCGCCGAGCACCACGTCGTACCAGTGGCTGCGTGACGGTGCCGCGATCAGCGGGGCCACCTCGTCGGCGTACACGCTCGCGGCGGCGGACCTCGGCAAGAAGGTCAGCGTGCGTGCCGTCGCGCACCCCTCCAGCCCGACCCTCGGCGCAGTCGCGGTGACGTCCGCCGCCACCGCTCCGGTCGCCGCGGGCCCGTCGGCCGTGGTGAAGTCCGCTCCCCGGGTCTCCGGCACCGCCGCGGTCGGCAAGAAGCTCACGGCGTCGGCCGGTTCCTGGTCGCTCTCGGGCGTCTCGGCCAGCTACCAGTGGCTGCGCGGTGGCAAGCCCATCGCCGGCGCGACGAAGTCCTCGTACACGGTGACGACCAGCGACGTGGGCGCCAGGCTCTCGGTCCGCGTCACGGCCAAGGTGGCCGGCCGTGCGTCCTCGTCGGCGACGTCCTCGTCGACCGGGACGGTCGCGAAGGTCAGGCCGACCGTCGCCGCGAAGCTGTCGAAGAGCTCGGCGAAGCGCGGCTCGACGGTCAAGGTCACGGTCACCGTGAGGGCGACCGGCATCTCGAGGCCGACCGGCACGGTGACCGTCAAGGTCGGCACCAAGACCGTGAAGAAGACGGTGAAGGCGTCTGCCCAGGGCAAGGTCACGATCACCCTGCCGAAGCAGACGAGGAAGGCGACCTACAAGGTCACCGCGTCGTTCAGCCCGTCGGGCACGACGGCCAAGGTCGCGACGAAGGCCACGGCCAAGCCCGTCAAGCTCACCATCGCCTGACGTCTGACGAGAGCCCCGGGTGGACGGTCACCCGGGGCTCTCGTGCGCCCGGGCTCGGAATGTACTTACCAGAGGTAATGAGTTAGGGTAAGCAACATGCCGACCCCCTCTCTTGCCTCCGAGCTGCGCGTTGCCGTCGGGCGCGCCTCGCGACGGATCCGCGCCGAGCGCGGCGAGGCGGGCCTGCCGGACAACCAGTTCTCGGTGCTGCTGTGGATCGAGAAGCGCGGGCCGCTGACTCCCGGCCAGCTGGCCGAGCTCGAGCGCATCCAGCCGCCGTCGATGACCCGCACGGTCAACTGCCTGGCGGAGGACGGCCTCGTCAGCAAGGCGGCGCACCCCACCGACGGGCGCGCCGTGGTCGTGAGCCTCACCGCAGCGGGCAAGGCGGAGATCACCGAGACCCGTCGCCGCCGTGACACCTGGCTCGCCGTGCGCCTGGAGAACCTCACCGCCGACGAGCAGGCGCACCTGGCCGCCGCGACGGAGATCCTCCGGAGGCTTGCCGACTCGTGAGCACGTTCGACTCCCTCAAGTTCCGCAACTACCGGCTCTGGTTCGCCGGTGCCCTCGTCGCGAACATCGGCACGTGGATGCAGCGCGTCGCCCAGGACTGGCTGGTCCTGACGCAGCTGTCCGACGAGTCCGGCGTCGCCGTCGGCATCACGACCGCGCTGCAGTTCGCGCCGGTGCTGCTGCTGTCCCCGTACGCCGGGCTGCTCGCGGACCGCGTGGACCGGCGCAAGCTGCTCATGGCCACCCAGGTCGCGCAGGGCGTGCTGGCGGCCGGCCTCGGCGCCCTCGTGCTGCTCGGCAACGCCCAGCTCTGGCAGGTCTACGGCTTCGCGCTCATGCTCGGGTGCGTCGCGGCGGTCGACGGCCCCGTGCGCCAGACCTTCGTCGCGGAGCTCGTGCCCGCCGCGAAGCTGTCCAACGCCGTCGGCCTCAACAGCGCGTCGTTCAACGCGGCGCGCCTCATCGGCCCCGGCATCGCCGGCCTGGCCATCGCGGGCGTCGGCATCGGCTGGGTTTTCGTCATCAACGCGGCCACGTTCGCCGCGACGATCTTCTCGCTGACCCGGATGCGCACCTCCGAGCTGCGGCAGATGCCGAGCGCGCCGCGCTCCAAGGGGCAGATTCGCGAGGGCGTCGCCTACGTCCGGGGGCGCAGCGACATCCTCGTCATCATGGTCGTCGTCGGCGTCGTCTCGACGTTCGGCCTCAACTTCCAGCTCACCAGCGCCATGATGGCGCGCACCGAGTTCGGCAAGGGCGCGGGGGAGTACGGCATCCTCGGCTCGATCCTGGCGATCGGCTCGCTCACCGGCGCGCTGCTCGCCGCGCGGCGCGAGCGCCCCCGCGTGCGGCTCGTGATCGGCTCGGCGTTCGCATTCGGGATCGCGACGGGCGCGATGGCGCTCATGCCCACGTACACGTCCTACGCGCTGGCCGGCATCCCGGTCGGCCTCGCGTCGCTCACGATGATGACCGCCGCCAACTCGACCATCCAGATGAGCACCGACCCCGCGGTCCGCGGCCGTGTCATGGCGCTCTACATGATGGTGTTCCTCGGCGCGACGCCCATCGGGTCGCCCATCGTCGGGTGGATCGGCGAGCAGTTCGGGCCGCGCTGGGCCATCGGCATCGGGTCGATCACCGCGATCCTCGTGTCGCTCGGTGCGGCGCTGTGGGCCCGCCGGGCGTGGGGGCTGCGCGTGCGCTACCACCTGCACGCGCCGCACCTCGACGTCGCGTACCTGCCCGAGCGGCGGCGCGAGGCGCAGGTCGCCCGCGTGGGTGCGGCGGACGTGGCCGACGAGGTCACCGCCGCCTGATCGCTGGCGGCCGGGTGAATCCCGGCCAGGACGGACGGTCCGTGATGTCCGGTATGTGACGATCGACCCGTGAGCGCACAGGTCGAGGGCCCGACGAGCGAGGCGCCGACGACGGACGAACCTCGCCGCCCCCGCGGCCGGGCCGGCCGCCGGTTCGCGCTGGTCGTGGTGATCGTCGTCGTCCTGCTCCTCGCGGTGGCCGGCTGGGTGGCGTTCCGCGCCGTGCAGGCGACGGGCGCCCTGATGGACGCGCGGGCGGTGGTCGGCTCGGTCGAGTCCGGCGTCGACGCGCGCGACGCCGACGCGTTGGACGCCGCGCTGCCCGCGGCCCAGGACGCGACGGCCCGGGCCCGCAGGGCCTCGTCGGACCCCGTGTGGAAGGTCGTCGAGCACGTCCCCTGGGTGGGTGACCAGCTCCGTGCGGTCAGCACCGTCTCGGCGGCGCTCGACGACGTCACGCAGCAGGCGCTGCCCGCGGTGCAGGACGTCGGCGACCTCGTGCAGGGCAGTGCCCTGCGGAGGGACGACGGGTCGATCGACGTCGCGGCGCTCGCCGCGGCCGCCCCGACGCTTTCGGCGGCGTCCGACGTCGCGACGGCCGCGCACACGCAGGTCGCCGGGATCGACACCGAAGCGCTCGTCGGGCCGCTCGCCGGGCCGGTGCAGGACGCCGAGGACGGGCTCGCGACCGTGGCGGGGCTGCTGGCGGGCGTCGACCGGGCCGCGGCGCTCGTCCCGCCCATGCTGGGCGCCGACGGGCCGCGCACCTACCTCGTGCTCGCGCTCAACTCCGCCGAGCTGCGCAGCGCGGGGGGCATCGTCGGCAGCATCCTCGAGGTCAAGGCCGACGACGGCCACCTGAGCCTGGGCCGCCAGGTGAGCACCGCGGACCTGCCCGGGCTCGACGCGTCCGTCCTGCCGCTCACGGACGCGGAGAAGACGCTGTACGGCGACCGCCTGGGCCGGTGGATCCAGAACGCCGTGGCGACGCCGGACTTCCCGCGTGCCGCGGAGCTGATCACCGCGCGCTGGAAGGCGGACGTGCACGGCACGGTCGACGGCGTCGTGGCGACGGACCCCGTGGCCGTCCAGGCCGTGCTCGGCGCGCTCGGTCCCGTGCAGGCGGCGGACGGCAGCACGCTCGAGGCGGACTCGATCCTGCAGCTGCTGCTGCGCGACACCTACCGCGACGCCAAGAACGGTGCGGCCGCCGACCGGGTGTTCTCCTCGGTGGCAGGCAGCATCTTCGGGGCGCTGACCGGGGGAGCCGGCACGTCGCAGGGCCTCGTCGACGCGATCTCGACCGCCTCGGGGGAGGGGCGCTTCCGGCTGTGGTCCGCGCACGAGAAGGAGCAGTCCGTCCTGGGCGCCACGGAGCTGGGCAGCGCGTTCCTCTCGGGCGACCACCCGGACGCCGTCGGCGTGTTCCTCAACGACGCGACCGAGGCCAAGCTCGACTACTACCTGACGTCCGACGTCACCGTGAGGTGCTCGCCCGACGACGCGACGGCCGCGGTGACCGTCACGCTCACCTACGACCCGCCCAAGGACGTCACGTCCCTGCCGCGGTACGTGGTCGGCGCGCGGCCCGGAGCCGTCCCGGCGGGCTCGCTGGCGACGGGCGTGGTGTTCTACGCGCCGGTCGGGGCGCCGCTCGACGCCGTCACGCAGGAGGGCGTGCTCGTCGCGGGCGACGCCGCCGACGAGGCGGGCCGCAGGGCGCTCGTCGCGACGTCCGTCCTGGCCCCCGGCGCGAGCACGAGCTACGAGATGACCGTCCCGGTGCACGCCGGAGCGGTCGAGGTGTGGACCACGCCGACCGTCCGCGCGACGGGTTACGTCCGGGCGTCCTGCGCGACTGGGTGAATTCAGCCCTTCGGGTGGCCGATTGTCCGAAATCACCCGATCCGCCGCTATTGTTGCGGCTTGCGCGGGGTGAGGATTGCCACGAACCACCGCAATCCGACCACCCTCAGGGGGAGAACGTCATGGCCAGAATCGCCAAAGTCGGCCTCGCGGCACTCGCCGCGCTGGCCCTGATGCTGCTGGCGCCTGGGCAGGCCATGGCGAGCGGCGCCGTCCGCGCCGCGGACCCGACGCCGTCGCAGTCCGCCGCGGCCCCCACGCCCAGCCCGACCGTCTACGGCTGCCTCGTCGGCGAGGACGAGTACGGCACCAAGCTGCCGTGCGAGCTGCGCGTCGAGGTGCTCACGCCGATCTGCGACAACGAGGTCCCCAAGCTCCGGTACAAGGTCGTCGCCGTCGGCTCGCCCAACACGAAGGTCAAGATCACCTGGGTCAACCCGAGCGGCCCCGACGTGGTCCAGGCCGACCTGCCCCTGGAGGGCACCGTGCTGTGGCCCGGCGCCGTGCAGGACGCGAGCGGCCGCGGCATCGACTGGCCCGGCTGGCGCCTGGAGAACGGCGTGTGGGTCGAGGGCGACGAGTTCGACTGGGTCCGCCCCAGCGTCTCGGTGCTGTTCCAGGTCAACCCGGAGATGACGGTCAGCGTCGCGTACCCGCCGTCGAGCCCGCAGTGCCTGACGAACCCGCCGTCGTCCACGCCGAGCCCCACGCCGACGACGCCCGACACCGAGGTGCTCGTGGACAACCCGACGCCGAACCCGTCGACCCCCGACACCGAGGTCCTGGTGGACAACCCGCTCCCGCCCGAGGTGGCAGCGACCGGCTCGAACGTCGCTCCCCTCCTGATCGGCGCCGGCATCCTCGTCGGCGGCGGCCTCCTCGTGGTCCTGCTGGTCAACCGGCAGCGCCGCAGCACCCAGGGCTGAGCCTGAGCCCGACCGACGCCCGTCCGTCCGCACCCGCGGACCGGCGGGCGTCGGCGCGCCAGGTCCGCCCCCAGGTGCGGGCTGGAGCAACTACCCTGGGCCCACGTGCACGCGCCAGGGCTCTGCCCGCGCGCGACCCCTTGTGACGGGCACAGGGACGGGCACGGGTGACACGACGCGGAGGCCAGCGGTGAGCGACCTGATCGACACGACCGAGATGTACCTGAAGACGATCTACGAGCTCACCGAAGAAGGCATCACCCCGCTGCGCGCGCGCATCGCCGAGCGCCTCGGCCACTCGGGGCCCACGGTCTCCCAGACGGTGGCGCGCATGGAGCGCGACGGTCTCGTCGTCGTCTCCGGCGACCGGCACCTCGAGCTCACCGAGGTGGGCCACGGCAAGGCCGTGCGCGTCATGCGCAAGCACCGCCTCGCGGAGCGGCTGCTCACCGACGTCGTCGGGCTCGAGTGGCCCTACGTCCACGAGGAGGCCTGCCGCTGGGAGCACGTGATGAGCGAGCGCGTCGAGAAGCGCCTCGCCGCGCTCCTGGACCACCCGCACTTCGACCCCTACGGCAACCCGATCCCGGGGCTGGGCGAGATCGGCGAGGAGGTGACGCGGGTCGGGTTCCTCGACGGCGTCGCGTCCGTGCTGACGCTGCTCGACGGGGGAGGCCTGGCCGACGGCCGCGCGACGGTGGCCCGGATCGCCGAGCCGCTGCAGGTCGACGTCGAGCTGCTGACCCGCCTCGCCGAGGCGGGCGTGGTCCCGAACGCGGAGGTCACCGTCGAGCGCGGCGTGGGCATCGTGACGGTCGGCGCCCCGGGTGCGACGACGGTCCTGGACCTGCCCGACGACGTGGCGCGGCACATCTTCGTCACCACGCGCTGAGACCGGCTCACGAACCCCCCGCGGCCCGTCGGTCGTGGGGGGTTCGGCCGTCCCGGGGAGGGTCGCACGGCCCCGCTCGTCGTGGGGATCGTCCCGGCGTGTCCGAATCGTGACGAGCCTGCTCGCATCACCCGGCTGGGTGAACCCGGGGAGATGCCTGTGCCACGGCCCTGACCTGCACCGATGCGCGGGCGGCCGCGGGCTCTCGGACGAATGTTCAGATCCTCGCCATTTTCTCGTGATCGGAACGTGACAT
Organism: Cellulomonas sp. PhB150; assembly: GCF_003755175.1. Taxonomy (GTDB): domain Bacteria; phylum Actinomycetota; class Actinomycetes; order Actinomycetales; family Cellulomonadaceae; genus Cellulomonas. The sequence goes on from NZ_RKHX01000006.1 coordinate 15,160, forward strand.
GTCGCTGGGTGTCAGGTACGTTCATCCTGCTTCTAGGAACCCCTCCTCCAAGAAGCCCTCGAGCGGAACGCCAAACCCTGCCGCCGCCACGAGGTCCGTACGAACCGCCGGCAGGGGCGGGGGACCCAATTGTGGGCACCGGATGTCTCGGTGTCCTTGGGGTGAAGCCCCGACGAACGACCTCCGGGTCGGCCGTCGAGGCCGGGTGTTTCTCCCACCCGAACCCGACAGCTCACCTCGTAGGCGTAACGGAGAGGCACTCGCGTGACCGTGAGCACCACCACACGCGCCCGTCACAGGGCAGCACGGCGGCCATCGACGCCGCTGACCGAGCTGGCGTCCGTCGCGTCGGACCAGCTCGGCACCGTCGGTCGCCGGACGGCAGTCGTCGCAGCCTCGTCGGGCCTCGTGGTCTCGATGATGGGCGCGCCGGCCTTCGCCGCCCCGACGGACGACACCGTCACCGGCGCCCTCGCGGCCGTCGACACCGACGCCCTGACCGCCTCGGCCAAGGCCGTCCTGGCGTCCGGCCCGGTCGTCAGCGCCCCGGCCGACGCCAAGTGGACGGTCGACTCGCCGGTCATCAAGGCCGTCAAGCCGAAGCCCGTCGTCGAGAAGGTCGTCGTGGCGCCCGTCGTCGCGTCGACCGCGGTCTCGCGCAGCACCCTGCGCACCTCGGACGCGAGCGACAGCAACGACGACGTCGCGAACAGCCCCGTCCCGCAGTCCGTCTCGGGCAACGCCGTCCTCGAGGTCGCCGCCCGCTACGTCGGCACCCCGTACGTCTCCGGTGGCTCGGCCCCCGGTGGCTTCGACTGCTCGGGCTTCGTGTCCTACGTCTTCAAGCAGCTCGGCATCTCGCTGCCGCGCACCTCGGGCGGCATCCGCTCGGTGGGCACGGTCATCTCGCGGGCCGACGCCAAGCCGGGCGACCTCATCTGGACCCCGGGCCACATCGCGATCTACGCGGGTGGCAACCAGCAGATCGACTCGCCCCGCCCGGGCAAGACGATCCAGTTCCGGGGGATCTGGCAGCGCTCGCCCGTCTTCCTGCGGGTCGGCTGACCAGCACGCACTTCCTCGACGAGGCCCCGACGACACGTGTCGTCGGGGCCTCGTCGCGTTCCGGACAGCCTCTGTGGTTACTCTGGTCGCGCACCACGCTGCATCTACGCTCCGCCGGGCCGGCAGCCAGCCGGTCCGACTTCCCGGTCGGGAGTCTGCCGTGCTGACACAGGTCGTACCCGAGATCGCTGCGCCGCTCCCGGCGCCCGCCGCCCAGGCCCGCACGCTGCTGCTGAACGCGAGCCTCGAACCCCTGTGCATCGTGAGCGTCCACCGCGCGGTGCTCCTGATGATGTGCGGCAAGGCCACGGTCCTGGAGACCGACGGCCGCACCCTGCACTCCGCGCACGTCGAGCTGCCGCTGCCCGTGGTCATCTCGCTGACGCGGTACGTGCACGTCCCGGTCCGCCGCCCGGTCCCGCCCACGCGCCGGACCGTGCTGCAGCGCGACTCGCACCGCTGCGCGTACTGCGGCGGCGGCGCCGACACCGTGGACCACGTGCACCCGCGCTCCAAGGGCGGGCGGCACGAGTGGGGCAACGTCGTGGCGGCCTGCGTGCGGTGCAACCACCGCAAGGCCGACCGCCTGCTGCACGAGCTCGGCTGGGAGCTGCCCTTCACGCCGCGCGCGCCACGGTGGTCCATCGCGTTCGGTTCCGGGGCGGTCCGCGCGGACCCGCTATGGTCCGCCTATGTCGTCGCGTGAGACCGCGCGCGACACTAGGGGGACGGGCAGCGCACCGCCCGCGTCGATGACGCGGTGGGTCCGCCGCACGAGCGCGAGGGAGCAGCCATGACAGCCGTGCCAGGTGGGCCAGACGGGTCGCAGCAGGACGTGATCCTGGTCGGGGTCGACGGCTCGACGCCGAGCCTGCACGCGCTGGACTGGGCGGCCGCCGAGGCCGCCGTGCGCGGCTGGTCGCTGCACCTGGTGTGCTCGTACTCGCTGCCGTCGTTCACGGCGGCCTCGCTCGACGGCGGGTACGCGGCGCTCGACGACACCGCGATCCAGGAGGGCGCCCGCGCGGTGCTGGCCGAGGGCGTGGCTCGCGTCTCCCACCACGGCGTCCCGATCACGACGAAGGTGCACACCGGCGACGCGGCCGGGGTGCTCGTCGAGCTCTCCCGCGAGGCGCGCCTGGCGGTGGTCGGCACGCGCGGCCGCGGTGGCTTCGCCGACCGGCTGCTGGGGACCGTCTCGTCGGCCCTGCCCGCGCACGCGCACTGCCCCACGGTCGTCGTCCCGCTGCGCGACTCGTCGGGCCACGCGCTGCCCGACGACGTCGAGCCGCCGCCCGTACGCCCGGTGCGGCGCATCGTCGTCGGCGTGGACGGCTCCGACCAGGCCGAGCGGGCGCTGCGGTTCGCGGTCGCCGAGGCGGAGGCCTGGGGCGCCGACCTGACCGCCGTCGCCGGGGTGCCGGTGGCGTCGATGACCGGCGTGCTCGCCTGGCTGCCTGCAGCGGTCGACCACGAGCAGGTGCTGCGCGACCTCGAGGAGGGGCTCAACGTCGTCGTCGACCGCGCGCTCGTCGGGCACGAGCTCACCGTGAAGCGGCACGCGCTCGACGGGACCGGGGCCGAGCTGCTGACCGAGTTCTCGGAGGCGACCGACCTCATCGTGCTCGGCTCGCGCGGGCGCGGCGGGTTCGCGGGCCTGCTGCTGGGCTCGACGAGCCAGGCGGTGCTGCACCACGCGCAGTGCCCGGTCATGATCGTGACCAACCGCTGCGCCCCCGCGGCGGCCGGCGCCGCCTGAGCCCCTCCGCCTCGACCCGCCCGCGCGAGCCGCGCCCGCAGCGCCCGCCGCACGCCCGCACCCGCCGTGGCTGCAGGGATGGGTGAAGCCTTCGTGCACGCGGGCGTGGCGAATGCTGTGACGAAGCCTGCGTCCAGGCGTGCGCCGAAGGTCCGGGCGCCTTGGGCGTCCGGGGCGTTCTGGCCCGTCGAGGCCTGAGCAGGCGGGCCGGCGTCGTCAGGGCTGCTCGGGGACCTCGGGGCGGCGGACGAGCGCCGAGAGGACCACGCTGGAGCGGGTGCGGGAGACGAACGGCTCGGCCGCGAAGCGCTCGACCACCTGCTCGAGGTGGCGCATGTCGCGCGCACGCACCTGGACGACGAGGTCGACGTCGCCGGTGACGGTGCTCGCCGCGACGACCTCGGGGTACTGCTCGACCGCGGCGCGCATCGTCGCCGGGCTCGTCGACCCCTGGCAGTAGACCTCGACGAACGCCTCGGTGTGCCAGCCCATCGCGGCCGGGTCCAGGCGCGCCGTGAATCCGCGGATGACCCCGCGCTCGCGGAGCCGGTCCACCCGTCGCTTCACCGCGGGGGCGGACAGCGACACCTGCTGGCCCACCTGGGCGAACGTGGCGCGGGCGTCGACGGACAGCGCCCGCAGGATCGCCATGTCGAGGTCGTCGATGTCAGGCACCCGCCCATCTTCGCCGACGCGGCGGCGTGGGACGCGCCGGAATCGGCCTTCTGTGTGATATCCGCCCGATTTGCCGCTGTTCCCTCAAGTGTCCGGGGTGCCCTGCCGAAAGGAGGGGCGGAGCCGACCGTCCCCCTCGGCTGGGCACGGGACCGGCGAACAGGCACCGAAGGAGCACAGCATGCGGATCTGGGACCGGCACTCGCGGATGGCGACGGCCCTCGTCGTGGCCACGGCACTCGTCGCCACGGGAGCGAGCGCGGCGTGGAGCGACACCCGCTCCTCGGGCGCCACACCCACGGCGATCGTCACGCTGAGCCCGATCTCGCCGGAGGCCGGCGCAGGTGCCCCGTCGCTGGCGAGCTCGGCGTCGTCGTCCGTGGCGCGGGCGGCGGTCGCGATCCGTCAGTCGGCGGCCCAGGCCGCAGCAGCAGCGAAGGCCGCCGCGGAGCAGGCCGCGAAGAAGGCCGCGGCCGAGAAGGCGGCGAAGAAGGCTGCTGCGAAGAAGGCCGCCGCGAAGAAGGCTGCGGCCAAGAAGAAGGCTGCGGCCAAGAAGAAGGCTGCGGCGAAGAAGAAGGCCGCCGCCAAGAAGGCTGCCGCGAAGAAGGCTGCCGCGAAGAAGGCTGCCGCGAAGAAGGCTGCGGCCAAGAAGGCCGCCGTGAAGAAGTCGGCGTCCATCAAGGCGCCGACCAAGGTCCCCTCTGGTGGCCTGGTCTGCCGGGGCTCGGGCGGACCGGGCGCGGCGGAGCAGAAGGTCAGCGCGATCGGCGCCGCGATCAACTCCTACCGTGCGAGCCACGGCCTGAAGAAGCTGAGCATCTCCCGCTCGTCCACGCTGGTCGGCCACGCCAAGACGATGGCGACGACCGGCGGGATCTGGCACTCCGGCCACGAGAACATTGTCGCGTGCGTGAGCGACGACAGCGCCTCGACCATGGTCACCGCGTGGTCGCACTCCGCGCCGCACAAGGCGCAGATGCTCCGCAAGGACGTCAGCCACATGACCGTCGGCGGCGCCGCCAACGACGGCTGGCTCTTCGGCGCAGTCCTCTTCAGCTGAGCCGCCCGAACCACCTGACTCGCCGCCGATCCACCTGACTCGCCGTCGAACCACCTGACTCGCCGCCGAGCGGTGGCTTGCGCACGGCTCACGGACCTGAAGCGTGCCCAACCCACCGCTCGCCGGGGTGAGCCGCCGGGGTGGGGCGGCCAGGGGTCAGGCGGTGGGCGGCCGGGGTGGGCGGGTCGTCAGGCCAGGGCGTCCGTGAGGGCGTCCAGGGCTGTGTCGAGGTCCTCGGCCGTGATCGTCAGCGGCGGGGCGAGCCGGACAGTGCGGCCGTGGGTGTCCTTGGCCAGCACGCCGCGCGCGAGCAGCCGCTCGCACAGCTCGCGGCCGGTGGCAGGTCCGGACCCGGGAGCCACGTCGAGCCCGGCCCACAGGCCGATCCGCCGCACGGAGGCCAACGCTCCCGCGTCGACGAGCGCGTCGAGCCGGGCGCCGAGCTGCTCGCCCCGCACGGCGGCCGCGGCCTGCGGCTCCCCGGAGGCGAGCAGGTCGACGACCGCGAGGCCGACCGCGCACGCGAGCGGGTTGCCGCCGAACGTCGAGCCGTGCGTCCCTGCGGTCAGCACCCCGAGCACGTCGTCGCGCCCGACGACCGCGGAGACGGGCACGATGCCGCCGCCCAGGGCCTTGCCGAGCGTCACGAGGTCCGGCCGCACGCCCCACGTCTCGACGGCGAGCGTGGTCCCGGTGCGGCCCAGGCCGGACTGGATCTCGTCGGCGATCAGGAGCACGTCCGCCGACGTGCACAGCGCGCGGACGGCCGGCCAGTAGTCGGCGGGGGGCACGACGACGCCCTGCTCGCCCTGCACGGGCTCGAGCAGCACGGCGACGGTCGTCTCGTCGATGGCGGCGGCCAGCGCGGCGGCGTCCCCGTAGGGGACCGAGCGGAACCCGGGCGTGAACGGCCCGAAGTGCCGGCGCGCGTCGGGGTCGTCGGAGAACGAGACGATGGTCGTCGTCCGGCCGTGGAAGTTCCCGTCGGCGACGACGATCGTCGCGCGGTCGTCGGGCACGCCCTTGACCTCGTAGCCCCACTTGCGCGCGGCCTTGATGGCGGTCTCGACGGCCTCGGCGCCGGTGTTCATCGGCAGCACCAGCGGCGTGCCGGTGAGCAGCGGGCCGACGAGGCCGGCGAGCGCCGACGCGAACGGCTCGAGCAGGTCGTGGTCGAACGCGCGCGAGGTCAGCGTGATCCGGTCGAGCTGCGCGTGCGCCGCGGCGACCAGCGCGGGGTGCCCATGGCCGAAGTTGAGCGCCGAGTACCCCGCCAGCAGGTCGAGGTACCGCCGGCCGTCGACGTCCGTGACCCAGGAGCCGGAGCCCGAGGTCAGCGTGACCGGCAGCGGGTGGTAGTTGTGCGCGAGCGCCGACGCGACGGCCGTCGTGGTCATGTCAGGAGCGGATCTCGAGCGTGCAGCACTTCGCGCCGCCGCCGCCCTTGAGCAGCTCGCTCGTGTCGACGGGGATCGGGGTGTAGCCGCGCTCGCGCAGGGCCGCGGACAGGTCCACGGCGCCGGGCGCGACGACCACGTTCTCGCCGTCGGACACCGCGTTGAGGCCCAGGGCCACGGCGTCGCGCTCGGTCGCGAGGATCGCGTCGGGGAACATCTGCTCGAGCACGGCCCGGCTGCCGGCCGAGAACGCGGGCGCGAAGTACGCGACCTGCGGGGCCGCCGACGACGAGGAGATCACGGCCAGCGCGGTGTCCAGGTGGTAGTAGTGCGGGTCGACGAGCTCGAGGGAGACGACCGGGCGGCCGAAGAGCTCCTGGGCCTCGGCGTGCGCGGACCGCTCGGTGCGGAAGCCCGTGCCGGCCAGGATGACGTCGCCGACGACGAGGAGGTCGCCCTCGCCCTCGTTGGTCTCGGCCGCGGTGTGCGTGACGAAGCCGCGGTCCGCGAACCACTTCTGGTAGGCGGGGCCCTCGGGCTGGCGCTCCGGGTAGCGGAACGCGGCGGAGTAGACGACGCCGTCGACGACGGTCGCGCCGTTGGCGGCGTAGACCATGTCCGGCAGGCCGGCGATGGGTTCGATCGTCTCGACCGTGTGGCCGAGGTCGAGGTAGGTGTCCCGCAGCGTGCGCCACTGCCGCACCGCCAGGTCCGCGTCGGTGTGCCGGGTCTTGTCCATCCACGGGTTGATCTCGTAGGAGACCGTGTAGTGCACGGGCTCGCACATCAGGTAGCGGCGGTCGGCACGTCCGGGCGCGGTGCTGGCAGCGGCGGTCATCGGGCTCCTTCGAGGGCGGGGGCGGTGACGCAGGTCCGCTTTCGAGGGTACGAGCCGTTTCGGCGGCGATCCGCCAACCCGCGTTGCGCATGTGGGCGCGATTCGTTGCGCGAGCAGGCCTACGACAGGCGATGTGTTGCGTCGACCTCACGGGCGGCGGCGCCGAGGGCGCCTCGCACCATCAGGCCGAGGAACGGCCGCAGCAGCGCGCGCCCGAAGCCGACGGGCAGGTGCGCGAGGTAGACGTCCTCGGACCACAGCACCCGAGCGTGCGCGTCGTCGAGCGCGGTGACCTCGATGCGCGCCTCGCCGAGCAGCACGGGCCCGTGCTTGACGAAGACCGCCACGCGCGTGGCCCCGGGCGGGTCGGCACGGGTGATGACCATGCGGTCGACGATCCCCGGCGCGCCTCGTCGGGCGAACGGTCCCGAGGTGGCGCGGATCCGCGTCCCGACGCGCGGTGGCCCGTCGGTCTCGACCCGGGTCAGCGGCACCCACCGCGCGTGGTTGCGGGCGTCGGTCAGCAGGTCCCACGCCTCGTCGGCCGAGAGCGGGAGCGTCCGCGCCGCCCTGCTCACGCGGGCTCCAGCGCGGCCAGCTGCCGCCTGTTCGCGACCTGCCGGAACGAGCCCTCCAGCAGCTCGCGGACCTCGTCCCAGTCGCTGTCGGCGGCCAGGTCGATCGCGAGCCAGCCGGCGGGGCCGTGGTACGGCGGCGCGTAGAAGCGCTCGTCGTGCTCCAGGGCGGGCCGCTCGTCGGGGTCGGGCTTGAACACGAGGCCGGTGTCGTGCCCGTCGTGCACGCCGTAGACCGCGAACATCGGGGTGCCCGCCCGGAACGTAGGGCGGCCCCAGGCCTCGACCTCGACCGCTTCGGGGAGGGCCAGCGCGAGGTCGCGCACGCGGGCCAGCACCGGGTCGGTGATCGCGAACATGCGCGGGTGGGTCATGCTCACCCACGGTAACGTCGCCGGCATGGATACGCGTGTGCTGGGACGAACGGGTCGGTCGGTCGGGGTCATCGGGCTGGGGTGCTGGCAACTCGGAGGAGACTGGGGCGAGGTCGCCTCGGACACCGCGCTCGCGGTGCTGGGGGCCGCGGTCGATGCCGGGGTGACGTTCCTGGACACGGCCGACGTGTACGGCGACGGCCGCTCGGAGAAGCTCGTCGGCGAGTTCCTCGCGTCGCGGCCCTCGTCGGGCCTCACCGTCGCGACCAAGATGGGCCGCCGTGCCGACCCGCACACCCCCGAGGAGTACACGCTCGACCACTACCGCGAGTGGACCGACCGGTCGCGCGCCAACCTGGGCGTCGACACGCTCGACCTGGTGCAGCTGCACTGCCCGCCCACGCCCGTCTTCCACCGCGAGTCCACGTACGACGACCTGGACACCCTGGTCGACGAGGGTCGCATCGCTGCCTACGGCGTCTCGGTGGAGACGGTCGACGAGGCGCTCGCCGCGATCGCGCGCCCGCACGTGGCGACCGTGCAGATCATCCTCAACATCTTCCGCCGCAAGCCGCTCGACGCGGTGCTCCCGGCGGCCGTCGAGGCGGGCGTCGGGATCATCGCGCGCGTGCCGCTCGCCTCCGGCCTGCTCTCGGGCAAGTACGACCTGTCGACGCAGTTCGCGGACTCCGACCACCGCAGCTTCAACCGGCACGGCGAGGCGTTCGACGTGGGCGAGACCTTCGCGGGCGTGCCCTACGAGGTGGGTGTCGCAGCGGCGCAGGACGTCGCCGCGCTGACCCCCGAGGGCGCGACCACGGCCCAGCTCGCGCTGCGCTGGATCGTCGACCAGCCCGGCGTCTCGGTCGTCATCCCGGGCGCGCGCAACGCCGCCCAGGCCCAGGGCAACGCCGCCGCCGCGGCGCTCGCGCCGCTGCCCGCGCGCACGCTCGACGCGCTGAAGGCGATCTACGACAGCCAGGTGGCCGAGCACGTCGCCGACCGCTGGTGAGGGTCAGCGGTCGAGGACCGCGCTGACCTCCGCCTCGACCTCGTCGAGCCGCCGGTGCTGCACGTGGGCACCGGACCAGCGGCGGGTGTCGAGGTCCCAGCGGGACTCGGACCCGGGCGGGACGCGCAGCCAGACCGTGCGCGTCACCCCGGCGGCCGTGACGCGCCGTGCCTGCTCGAGCGTGAACGTGGTCCCCGGGTGCCGCGCGTGCAGCCGCGACCGGACCTGCTCGAAGGTCAGCGGCGGATGCCCCACTTCTTCTTCTCCTTGACCGGAGCGGGCGCGGGCGGCAGCTGCACGCGCTCGGCGTCGCCGAGCTGCTTGGCAGGGACGGGCTCGAGCTCGATGACGTGCCCGAACGTCGTGGGTGGTGCACCAAACGCGGCGCGCGCACCCTCGATGACCGTGCGGCCCAGGGCACGGCCACCGGCCACGCCCACCACGACGCCGACGCCGTAGGGGATGAGGCGGCCGAAGAAGAGCCCGCCCTGCCGCGCGACCTGCTTGCGCACCATGCGGCGCGTCAGCGTGGTGTTGACCTTCTTCACGGTCGCCATCGGCATGCGCGTGAGCATGATCCGGGCGACGCCCACGGCACCCTGGCCGGTGATGTCCGTGACGGCCTTCGCGCCCGACTCGCCGAGCAGGCTCGTCAGGAGGAGCGCCGTGCGGCGCTCGGAGTCGTCGACGTCGATGCCGTGCACCGACGCGACGGCCAGCACGTAGGCGGACGACGCGCCGAAGAACGTGGCCACGTCGCTCGCTGTCAGCGCGAGCGCGACGCCCGTGCCGACGGCGGGTGCGGCAGCCGCGGCACCGACCGCGCCGCCGGCCCCGGCGACGACCATCAGGTACTCCTTCTCCAGCAGCTTGATCAGCTGCGCGGGGGAGGCCTCGGGGTTGCGCGAGCGGATCTTCTCGACGTGCGCGTGGATGGTCGACGACGGGATCGCGACCGCGCGGGCGAGGGCCTCGTCGACGAAGGACGGCATCAGCGCTCTCCGACGACCGTGAGCTCGATCTCGGCGCCGGCCTTGAGCGTCCGGCCGACCGTGCAGTGCTGGTCGATCGCGCGGTGCATGACCGTGAGCAGGCGCTCGCGCTGGTCGGGGTCCAGGCCGGACAGGTCGACCGTGAACCGCTCGGTGAGCTGCGGGTAGCGGTCCTCGTCGTCGTCGGCCAGTCCCTCGACGTCGATCGTCACGGCCACGTCGTCCCCGAGGCGGCGGGCCACGGCGTTGTCCGCGGAGAGGCCGCTGCAGCCGGCGAGCGCGACCTTGAGGAGCTCGCCGGGCGTGAACGCCTCGTCGTAGGAGATGTCACCGATCTCGACGGTCGCGCCGCGCGAGTTGTGCCCGACGTAGCGTCGCGCGCCGGTCCGCTCGACCCACAGCCGCGTGCCGGCCGCGTTCGCGGGAACGGACGTCTGCCCCTCGACCTCAGTAGTCATGCCCCGATCCTTACACGCGCTCGCGCGCGATGCCGGGGGTGGGTTTGGGTGGTGGTTACGGATGGGGAGGGCCGCGGGGCGTGGTTAGGGTGGGCGCGCCCCGGCGACCGGCCAGGGTTCGGAGCGGAGGTCGGGCGTGCGGATCGGGCGTGGGAGCGCGGCGCGACGGGTCATCCTCGGCACTGTCGGTGCTGTCGGTGCCGTCCTCGTCCTCGCCACCTCCGGGTGCTCGGTGTTCGACCGGGGCGACAAGACCGACGGGGTGTCGGTGTTCGACGTCAAGGTCGGCCAGTGCTTCCAGGTCCCCGAGGACATCACGGTCGAGCTCACCGACCTGCCCTCCGTGCCGTGCACCACGGAGCACGAGCAGGAGGCGTACGCGCGGGTCGCCTACACCGATCCCGGTACGGGGTCGTCCGCGGGCGCCACGCCCGACGACTTCCCCGGCGACGCGGCGCTCAAGTCCTTCGCCGACGGTGCCTGCGCGGCGGAGTTCGCGGACTACGTCGGGGTCGACTACCGCGACTCGACGCTCTACTTCACCTACCTGGTGCCCTCGCCGCGGGGCTGGGAGCAGAACAGCGACCGCTCCGTGCTGTGCTTCGTCACCACGACGGGCGCGACGCTCACGGCCTCGGTCAAGGGCACGGGCTGGTAGCGGCGTGGGCAAGCCCGCGGTCACGGCGACCGCCACCCTGATGTGCAGCTTCGGCATCGCGCCGTCGACGCTCGTCGTGCTGCCGATCCCGCGCGTGCTGATCGAGGGCAAGCCGGCCGCGACCATCGCGGACAACATCCCGATGGTGAACATCCCGCCGTTCGGCATGTGCACGTCGCTGGCGAACCCGACGGTGGCGGCCGCGACGGCCGCCGCGCTCGGCGTGCTGACGCCGATGCCGTGCATCCCCGCGCCCGCGGGCCCGTGGCTCAACGGCGCGACGACCACGCTCATCGGCGGCAAGCCCGGGCTCACGCTCGGTGCGCAGTGCCAGTGCGCCTACGGCGGGGTCATCCAGATCATCAACCCCGGGGCCGTCACGACGCTGGAGGGCTGAGCTCCTCGACCGGCGCCCGACGAGCGTCCGCGGCGGCCTCGGCCGCGGTGGACGTGCCCGCCACGACGGCGTCGACCGGTCCGGCGTAGCGCGCGGCGGCGGCCTCGACCTCGTCGAGCGCGGCGCCGATCAGCTCGCCGAGCGCGTCGTCGGGCACCTCGACCCCGGCGAGCAGCACGGCGTGCCGCGCGGAGACCGAGCCCGTCGTCAGGTCGAGCTCGAGCGCGGCGGCGAACAGGTCCGCCGTGGCGCGGTTGGCGAGCTCGCCGACGGCCTCGAGGGCTGCCGCCGGCACCGCGCGCGGGTGCACCGCGTACAGCGTCACGCCGCGGACGTGGGGGCGCACGAGCGCCAGCACGCGCGCGTCGTCCTGGCCCGCGCCGGCGGCGGGGCCCACGTCGATCGTGCGTGCGTCCTGGTCGACGTCGACCGAGCGCCCGCTCGCGGCGAGTGCCGCGGCGATCTCGGCGACGAACAGGTCGTCCTCCGTGAGGCTCACGGGCGGTGCCCCCCGATGGTGACCGGCGCGCCGGCCTTGGCCTGCTTCTCGGCGTCCTTCTTCGACTTCAGCGCGTCGCGCAGGAACGCGATCCACTCCGGGCTGTTGCGCCGCGGGGTGCGGCCGAGCTCCGACTCGATCTCGGCGGCGGTGACGCCGTCGATGAACGCCTTCATGGTCGGCGGCGTCGAGTCGAGCGCGAGCGTCTTGCTGCCGACCGCGCACGCGATGCCCTGCGGCAGCGCCTCGATGCCCTCGTCGAACGCCTGCGTGCGGTTCTTCAGCTTCTCGCGCTTGGTGCTGCTCAGCGTCATGCGCAGCTGCCAGAAGATGCCGCGGTCGTCCTTGGAGTTCTCGCCGAGCTTGCCGCCCTTGGCCAGGGTGTTGCGCTTGTCCTTGAGCGCCCCGGCCTCGTCCCACGCGTCGCTCAGCGCGCCGGCCTTGCCCGTCACCGAGTTCATCTGCGACTTCAGGTCGTCGAACATGTGCTGCGGGTCGGCGTCCGTGCCCATCTGGCCCAGCACCACCTCGCGCACCTTGAGCAGTCGCGCGTCGTCGCTCGTCGTCGCGGCGTCGCCCTTCGGGCTGCTCGGGTCGAAGGGCGTCAGCGGCTTGGGCTTGATGCCCGCGACGTACGCCTGCGTGATCGGCTTGCCGTCGATGCGGTAGTTGGCGAGGAACGCGATCGCCACCTTGTCGCCCTGGGCGGCCTTGATGACGATGCCGTCGACGGCCATCTTCGGGTGCTTCTTGAGCTCGTCCTCGGCGGCACCCTCGAGGTGCAGCACGGAGGACTCCTTCTCGGCGCGCTTGGCCTGCACCGCGAGCACGCTGTCCGCGATGTAGTGCGCGAGCGAGTGCAGCTTGTCGACGACGGCCGCCGACGCCTTGATCGCCGCGGGGATGCCGAAGCCGCCGCCGCTGGCCACCTGGGCGATCGCGAGGCTGAAGTCGAGCACGCTCGCCCCCAGGGTCCAGGAGTGCTGCTCGAGCTGCTTGGTGTAGACCTGCGAGACCTTCATCAGGGGGTAGACCATGACGTTCACGGAGTCGGTCGAGCCGACCCGCGCCTCGAACATCGAGCTGTCGGTCTCGCGCTGGCGCATGGCGGTCGTCGCCACGTCGGTGATGCCGCGCACGATCGCGATCGCGGACGTCGCGATGTCGAGGCCCGGCACCACGCTCTTGACGCCGGCCGCCACGCCGCCGTCGATCGTCTTGGCGAGCTCGGCCGTCTGCTTGGCGGCGGTGACCAGCCCGTCGAGGCTGCCCGCGCCGGACTTCACGGCCTTGAGGCCCTCGTAGGGGTCCTTCGTGGACCACGCGGTGTCGATCGACTTGGCCATGGCCATGCCGTTCTGCACCGCCGAGATGAGCGCGTTGAGGATGCCGGTCATCTGCCCGATGCCGGCGGACGCCTTGGTCGCGTCGGAGATCGGCAGCTTCTGCTCGACCTCGTCGCGCTGGCCCGCCTTGATCTGCTTGTCGGCCTTGGCGCCGGCGACGTACGCGTCGCCGATCCCGAGCCGGTCCACCGCGCCGGGGACGGGCGACTTCGGCCCGTCCTCCTTGACGATGCCCTGCTTGTCGCGCATGGCCTTGTCCTGGCCCTTGCCGATCTTGCCGGCGATGCCGCCGCCGACCTTGTCGATGCCCTTGGTGGCCATGCCGCCGTACTTCGAGACGTCCTCCATCGCGGAGATGCCCTTGTCGAGGCCGCCGCCGCTGGGCTTGGGCTGGGGGCCGATGCGCTGCTCGGGCGGGAGCAGGTCGAGGTTCGCGGTGATCGTCGCCTCGTCGCGGGCGCGCTGACGGGCACGGGCCTTGGCACGCTCGTCGGCGGCGGCCCACGCGGCCACGTCGACCGGGCCGTCCTTGGGCGGCAGCGCGGACAGCGACTTCGCGTCGACCGTCTTGAGCACCTTCTCGCGCGCCTCGTCCTGGGCCAGGAACGGGCTCGCGTCCGGGTCGGCCGCCAGGATGTCGTCCCGCTCGTTGGCCATCCGGTCGTAGAGCTTCTCGGCGGACTTCGAGATCATCCGCGCCTTGAGCGTGTCGGCGTCGGTGGCCTCCGCGGACGCCCCGGCCTGCGCCTCCGAGCGGACCTGGCGCACCTGCGCGACGAGCTGCTCGGCGGGGGTCTCGCGCGGCGGGCGCACGTGCTCGAGCGCGGGGAACTCGACGTACCAGACCTGCTTGTAGACGAGCTTGGCGCGCTTCTCGTCGGAGCCGCCGATGTTGTCCTTCTGCATCTCGGCGAACAGCTCGACCTCGCGGGCCTTCGCCTTGTCCTGCAGCTCGTAGAGGTTCTTCATCTCGGCGCCGGCGCCGGAGGTCATCTTGGTGAAGGTGCCGTTGGTGTTCGTGTGCTGCGGCCCGCCCTCGTCCGGACCCGTCTGCCCGTACAGGTCCTCCTTCATCTGCGCTCGGCCGGCCTCGCCCTTCGCGCGCGACTCCTTGAGGTCCGCCTTCTCGGTCTTCTCGAGCTTCTTGCTGGCCTTGACCTTGCGCTGGTCCTCGGCCTTCTCGTCGGCCTTCTTCTTCTTGGCCGCCTTCTCCTCCTCGGTGTCCTTCGACCACGGCCAGCGCCGGACGCCGGGGGCCTCGGTGACCACGTGCGCGATCTCGTGCGCGAGCATCCGCTCGCCGTCGGGGGACTGCGGGGAGAAGCGGCCGGCGCCGAAGAAGATGTCCGAGCCGGTGGTGAACGCGTCGGCGGAGATCGCGCTGCTCAGGGCCGCGGCGTCCGGGCCGTCGTGCACCCGGACGTGGCCGAGGCCGGTGCCGAACGCGGACTCCATGCGGCCGCGCACCGCGCCGGGCAGCGGTGCGCCGCCCCCGCGCTTCGCGGCGATGCGACCGCTCGTCGCGGCGTCCAGGTCGCCACCGGCCCGGCCGACGACGGCCGCGGGCGCGGAGCTGGGCGCGGCGGACCGGCGCAGGTGGCCGCAGCCGGGGTCGTGCCGGTGCGCGTCGGCCTCGCCGTCGGTGGTGCTGCGCCGCAGGCGGCCCAGCGCGCGGTCGGCCAGCGCGTCGGCCGTGTGCTCGGCCGGGTCGTCGGCGTGGCCGACCGTGAGTCCCGCCAGGGGTGCGGGCGCGGGGGAGGCCGCGGCCGCAGGTGCCGCCTGCTCGGGCGCGGCGGGCTGGGCGCCGGCCGCGGACGGGACGGGGACGCGTGCGTGGTGCGAGCTCATGCGAGGCTCCTTGTGGCAAGACCAGCAGACCCTGACGGGGGACGCGGTCACGATGAGGTCGGCTCCGCGCAGAGGCCAGCCTGCCGCCCTGACCAGCACGGCAGCATCGGCAATCGCTACGCAGATCGGCCGGTCAGCCGGTCAGGCGGTCAGGCGGTCGCGGCCCAGTCCGGGTCGGCGACCCGCCGGCCGAGCTTGGCCATCTCCCGGTCGGCCGCGAGCCGCACGTCGCGCATGCCCACGTCCCGCCGCTCGGCGACGGCGTCGTAGGCGGCGGCCAGGACGATGTTGCGGATGTCGCCGCCGGCCAGCTCGAGCGCCTTGCCGAGCAGCGCGACGTCGACCGGGTCGCCCGGGTCGGTGCGGGGCAGCTGCGCCAGGTGGTGGCGCCAGAGCAGCTCGCGGGTGTCGGTGTCCGGGTCGGGGAAATGGACCATGAAGTGCAGCCGGCGGGCGAAGGCGGGGTCGAGGTTGCCGCGCAGGTTGGTCGCCAGGATCGTGACGCCCTCCGAGGACTCCATCCGCTGCAGCAGGTAGGAGACCTCCTGGTTGGCGTAGCGGTCGCGCGAGTCGGTCACCGCCGAGCGCGAGCCGAACAGCGAGTCGGCCTCGTCGAAGAACAGCACCGCGCCCAGCGACTCGGCCTGCGCGAACGCCCGCTCGAGGTTCTTCTCGGTCTCGCCGATGTACTTGTCGACGACCGCGGACAGGTCGACCTGGAACAGGTCGGCGCCCAGGGAGTCGGCCACCACGTGCGCGGCCAGCGTCTTGCCGGTGCCCGGGCTGCCGGAGAACAGCGCGGAGATCCCCGTGCCCTTGCCGCCCTTGCCGTGCAGGTCGCCGAGCGCGAGCACGTCGTCGCGGTCCCGGACCCAGCCGACGAGCCGCTCGACCTCGCGCCGGGTGTGCGGCGGCAGCACGAGGTCGTCGAGGCTCGCGCCGCCCTCCGCGGAGGACCGTGCCTTCGACGAGCTGCCCGCGGACAGCCGCCGGGCCGCGGCCCGCACGCCTGCCGCGTCGACCGGGTGGCCGGCCGTCTCGGCGTCGAGCAGCGCGCGGCGGGAGACCGCGTCGATCTGCTCGGGCGCGAGGCGCAGGGCGAGCACGTCGCGCGTGGCCACGTCGGGGCCGAGCATGCGGTCCCACATCGTGCCGCGCTCGCCGCTCGTGAGCCGCCCCGCGGTGACGGCCGCGGGCAGGTGCGGCCGCCAGCGCGCGTCGAAGGCGGTGCGCGAGACGGCGACGACGGGCACCACGGAGCGGTCGAGCTCGTCGAGGTACGGCCCGGCCAGGTGCGCGCCGGCGACGACGAGCACGCACCCGCGCAGCCCGGCCTCGAGCGTCAGGGCCCGCAGCGCGGCGCGGACGACGCCCGCCTCGAGCGGCTCGGCCGGGCTCGCGGGGAGCCGCTCGAGGTCCGCGACGAGCACGTCGACGTCCAGCGCGCGGCAGGCCGCGGCGGCCAGCCCGGTGCCGGCGGTGCCGAGCGGTGCGTGCACCCAGACCAGGTGCTCGCCATGGGCGAGGGCCGCGACCGCCTCGTCGACCCCCGGCGCGTCGGCGGCCACCGCCTCGACGATGAGGCGGTCGACGACCGGGTCGGGCGCGTCGACGCCGAGCAGGCGCGCCGCGACGCGCTCGGGCAGCCGCAGCCGACGGGCGAGCAGCACGTCGTCGCCCTCGACCTCGAGCAGGCCGCTGCGGCTCAGCAGCCCGGTGACGCCGACCCGCCCCCGCGCGCGCGGGTCGGCGACGGACAGCCCCGCGAGCTCGAGACCGAGCGCGACGGTCGGCCGCGCCGGGCCGTCGTCGCCCGAGAGCAGCCCCGTGAGGGTGTGGGCCGACGGGTGCGCCTCGGCCAGGGCGGCGAGCGCGAGCAGCGCCGCGTCGGGGGCGTCGAGGGCGAAGAGCCCGACGAGGTCGTCGAGCGCCTCGTCGAGCGCGCCGAGCCCGGCCGCGTCGGTGTCGACCGCCTGCCAGGCCGCCCGTGCGGCCGGCTCGACCGCCCACTCGCCCGTGGCCGACCGGCGCTCCAGCGCGGGGCGCAGGGCTGCGCGCACGGCGGGTCCGGCGCCCACCCGCTCGTCGTCGACCGTCACCCGTGCTCCCGGCTCGCAGTGCCGCGGACCTGCGCTGCAGCGGTCCCGTCCGGCGGCCCGATCATGCCCTGCCGACCGCGGTCGGTCCACCGTCCGGAGGCCTCCGGACGGAACATCGGTAGCGATTACCGATGCCTGCCCGGCACCCCGTTGCCTAGCGTCGGGTGGCCTGGGAGAGCCAGGCGCCGGTGACGCATGCGGACCGTCGGGCAGCCGCACGCGGTGGTCCTGCCGGGCCTCGTCGTCGGACCAGCGGCGGCCGGGACGGGAGGGACAACGCACGTGCTCATCCCCGTGATCGACGACGGTCTCGAGCGTCTGCTGCGCACCAGCCTCCCCCTGCCCGTCGACCAGGGCGACGTGTCCTTCGACCCGCCCTCGAGCACGTGGTCGGCCCAGGTCAACCGCCTGACGGTCAACCTCTACCTGTACAACGTCAGCCGCAGCCCGCAGCCCCCGCGCCCCGCGGCGGTCCGCCCGGGCGCCCGCGGCACCGAGCGCCGGTTCGCCCTGCCGATGGTCGAGCTGTCCTACCTGGTCTCCGCCTGGGCGGGCTCGCCGCGCGACGAGCACAGCCTGCTCGGCGACGTCCTGACCCGGCTCCTGGCGTTCCAGGTCCTGCCCGTCGAGCACCTGGTCCGGCCGCCGTCCTCACCCGTCCAGATCGCGCTCGCGGCCGACGACCTCAACCGCCCGCGCGAGCTGTGGTCGGGCCTCGGCGGCTCGCTCAAGGCCTCGTTCACGCTCGTCGTCACGGTCGCGGCCGACGCCTACGACTGGGAGCTCGCGCCCCCGCAGGTCACGCAGGTCGTCCCCGCCACGTCGCTGCTGGACGGGCGGGAGAGCGGCCGCCCATGAGGGTGAGCAGCACGGTCGAGCGGCTGGACGTCGCACCCGGTGGCACCGGGGTCGTCCCGCTCGACGTCGTCAACACCTCCGACGTCATCGAGTCGCTCTCGGTGCACGCGCTCGGGGTCCCCGAGGCGCGCGTGCAGACCGAGCCGCCCGCGCTCGCGCTGTTCCCGGAGGCGTCGGGCGAGCTCACGCTGACGGTCGGCCTGCCCGAGTCGTTCCCCGCGGGCACGTACCCGGTGACGTTCGTCGTCGCGGGCCGCTCGCCGGGTGCGCGCGAGGCGTACCACGACGTCGACATCGTCGTCCCGGCGCGCCCGCACGTGAGCCTGGCTGCGACGCCGTCGCTCGTGCGCACGCGCGGGCGCGCCGCCTTCACGGTCGAGGTCCGCAACGACGGCAACGTGCCGCTCGACGTCTCGCTGCGTGCGGTCGACAGCGACCGCACCGTGCGGACCACGCTGTCGCCCTCGACCGTCTCGGTCGCGCCGGGCTCGGTCGGCACGGCCACCGTCCTGCTCAAGGGACCGCGCCAGCTGCTCGGCTCCGACCGCGACCGCCCCGTGACCGTGCTCGCTCAGGCCGCCGAGACCGAGGCGTCCGTCGCGCTCGTGCTGCGGCAGCGGTCCACGCTGAGCCGCGGGCTGATCACGGTGCTCGTGCTGCTCGCGATCATCGCGGCCTGGGCGCTCGCGTTCCTGCTCGGGATGCAGCAGGTGCTCGGCGCGGACCCGTACACGAAGGTCGCGCCGCCCTCGTTCTTCGCGGCGCTGCCCGCCGAGGGGGCCGACGGGTCCGAGGCGGGGACCGATGCCGACCCGGGCGCTGCCGGGGCCGCGCCGGCCGGCGCGCTCGCCAAGGACGGCCCCCTGCCCGCGGGCGTCGGCGCGACCGTGACGGGCACCGTCCTGGGCAGCTCCGACAAGCAGGGCATCGGCCGGATCACGGTCGTCGCGCTCCGGCACGGGCGCGACGGCCTCGTGCAGGTCTCGTCGGCCGCGACCCAGGCCGACGGCACGTACACGATGTCGGGCCTGTTCCCCGGCGCGTACCTGCTGCGCGTCGAGGCCGACGGGTACGACACCGCCTGGCACCCGTCCGCCGCGACCGAGGCCGCCGCCCAGGAGGTCACCGCGGTCGCGCAGCAGATCACCACGGGCGCGGACCTGACCGTGGACGGCCACGACGCCACGCTGTCCGGCAACGTCGTGACCGGCGACCCCGAGGACGACGTCGAGGTCAAGGTCACCGCGCGCCCGTCGTGGAGCGGCGCGGACCCGGAGACGTCCTACGAGACGACGGCCGACGCGTCCGGCGCGTACTCGTTCGCGGACCTGCCCGCGCCGGGCACGTACGAGCTGACGTTCGCGGCCGAGGGGTACCAGCCGGCGACGACGACCGAGCGCGTGCTCGGCGGCCAGGAACGGTTCGCGCTCGACGTGCGGCTCGGCGCGGGCACGGGCTCGATCGCGGGCGTCGTCACCGACGGCACGAACCCGCTCGGCGGCGTCAAGGTCAGCACGACGATCGACGGCAAGGCGGTCACGGTCGGCACCCCGACCGTCGGCCAGGTCGGCTCGTTCGTCGTGCCGAACCTGCCCACGCCGGGCACGTACGTGCTCACGTTCACCAAGGACGGCTTCAGCCCGACGACGTCCGTCGTCGACCTCGGGCCCGGCGAGCAGCGCGCGGACCTGTCCGTCGCGATGCCGGGCGGCGCGGGGACCGTGACCGGCCGCGTCGTCAGCGCGTCCGGCAAGCCGCTCGGCGGCGTGACCGTGAGCGCCGGCGGCGCTGCGGCCGGCACGACGACCACCACCCTGACCGCGGGCGCCGTCGGCTCGTTCACCCTCGCCGGCCTGCCCGCGGGCGGATCGGTGACCCTGACCTTCACCCGCAGCGGCTACACGGCCGTCACCCTGCCCGTCACCATCCCCGCCTCGGGTGCAGCCAAGCCCGTCAAGGTCACGCTCGACTCGGCGCTCGGCTCGCTCACCGGCCGCGTGACGTCCGGCGGCTCGGGCGTCGTCGGGGCGACCGTGACGGCCACCGACGGCGGCCTCGTGCGCACCACGACGTCGACGAGGTCCGGCGACCGCGGCTCGGGCACGTACGTGCTGCCCAAGCTCCCCGAGGGCACGTACACGGTGACGGTCACGGTCGACGACGCGGTCGTCGCGACCTCGATCGTCACCGTCTCGGGCGGCAGCCCGACGGTCTGCGACCTGCCGGTCGGGGAGGGCTGACGTGCGCCTCGACCTCGCGCCGCACCGCGCCGTCGCCACCCCGGGCACGCCGGTGACGTTCCTGGCGACCGTCACGAACACGACCGCGCTCATCGCGGGCTACAGCGTGCGGGTCCTGGGTGCCGACCCGTCGTGGGTGCGCGTCGACGACCCACAGCTGCGGCTGTTCCCCGACGAGACCGCGTCCGTGGTCATCACCGTCCAGCTGCCCGAGGGCGTCCCGGCGGGTGACCGGCGCATCGCCGTGCAGATCCGCGACCTGACCGACGCGGGCGCGATCGCCGTGCAGGAGGTCGTGCTCGACGTGCCGCCGCTGCCGCGCGCGACCGCCCGCCTGGACCCGCCGACGATGACCGGCGGCTCCGCGGCGGTCTTCGCGGTGCTCGTCCACAACGAGGGCAACACGGTCCAGCACGGTCGCGTCGTCGCGCGCGACCCCGAGGCGCTGACCACGTTCACGCTCCAGCCCGCGCAGTACAGCCTGCCGCCCGGCGAGAGCGTCACGGTCGCGATGCGCGCGCGGGCCAAGCGGCCCTGGCTCGGCGACCCCGCGCTGCGGCCGTTCGAGGTGCGCCTCGACGGACCCACCGCGCCCCCGGCTGACGCGCCGCCCGCCGCGGCCGGCGTGTTCATCCAGAAGCCCCGGCTCTCCCGCGGGCTGCTCGCGCTGCTCGGCCTGCTGCTCGCGATCTCCGTGTTCGCCGTGATCATCACGCTCGCGCTGAGCTCGGTCGTCGGGCGCTCGGCCGCGGACCGCGACCTCGCGCTGCAGGTGGCCCAGGCCCGCTCCGACCAGACGGCCACGGGCACCTCCACGCTGACCGGCGCGGTCACCGACCTCTCGACGGGCGCGCCGGTCGGCGACGTGTCGGTCGAGGCGTTCGGCGACGACCCCGCGACGCCGCTGCTCACGGTCGCGACCGGCGACGACGGGACGTACTCGCTCGAGCGGCTCCCCGCCGGGACGTACACGCTGCGCGTGCGCGGCGCCGGGTTCGACGAGACCTGGTACCCGGCGGCGCCCACGCAGGCCGACGCGCAGCAGGTCGAGGTCGCCACCGGGCAGTCGGTCGCCGGCCTGACCGTCCTCGTCGGCGGCGTGCCCGCGACGCTGGCCGGGTCCGTGACGGGCACCGACGTCGCGGGCGCGGTCCTGTCCGTCCAGCTCCCGCTCGACACCGGCCCGCTCGCGACGACGGACACCTCCGCGCCCGGCGAGGCGCCGGCGACCGCGACGAGCGGGGCGGTCGTCCGCACGGTGCCGATCGGCGCGGAGGGCACGTTCGAGATCGACGACCTGCCCTCGCCCGCGGTGTACGACCTCGTGGTCACCAAGGCCGGGCTCGCGAGCTCGGTGCAGCGCGTCGACGTCGCGGCCGGCGAGGACCGCACGGGCGTGCGGCTCTCGCTCGTGCAGGGCGACGGCTCGATCACCGGGACGGTCAGCGGGTTCGACGGCCCGGTCACCGGCGCGACCGTCGTCGCGGGGGACGGCAGCGTCTCGGTGGAGACCGTGACTCTCACGCAGGACAACCCCGGCGGGTTCGTCCTGCGCGGGCTGCCCACCCCGGGCACGTACACGGTCGTCGTCTCGGCCGACGGGTACGCGCCCTCGACCCTGAGCCTCAGCCTCAGTGAGGGCCAGGCGCTGACGGGCGTCGCCGTGGTCCTCGGCCGCGACGAGGCGAGCCTCGGGGGCACGGTGAGCGTGCCGGGCGGTGACGCGGGCGGGGTGTCCGTGACGGTCACCGACGGCGCGCTCACGCTGCAGACGGTCACGCAGTCGACCAAGCCCGTGGGCCGGTGGTCGCTCGCGGGGCTGCGCGTGCCCAGCACGTACACCGTGACGTTCGCGCGCGCGGACCTGGAGTCGCAGGTGCTGTCGGTGAGCGTCGACGCGTTCGGGAACGTCACCGCCGGGGCGTCGTCGGCAGGCGCGGTCGACGTGACCATGCGCGGCGCGACGGGCACGATCTCCGGCACCGTCAAGCAGCCACCGACGAAGGGCGCGAGCGCCGCACCGATCGGCAACGTCAAGGTCACCGTGAGCTCGGGCAGCGACCAGCGCGTGGTCTACACCGCCTCGACCCCGCGGTCGAAGGTCGGCAGCTACGTCGTCGACGGCCTGACCCCCGGCACCTACACGGTGACGTTCTCCCGCAGCGGCACGCGCGCGACCTCGGAGATCGTCGTGCTGGCCGCCGCGCAGAAGTACCCGCTGTCGCCGACGCTCGTCGCCGCGGCCCGGGTCTACGGCACGGTGACCGTCGACGGCGGCGGCTCGGCCGGCGCGGTCGCCGTGCTGCTCTACCGGGCCTCGGAGTACGGCACGGCCGCCGGTCCCGTCGCCTCGATGACGGCGAGCAGTGCCGGCGCCTACAGCTTCGCCGACGTGGACGCGCCCGAGAACTACATCGTCGAGGTGCGCGTCACCCCGGACGGGGCCGTGCTCGCGACCTCGTCCGCCGTCACCCTGGCCGCCAGCGCGCAGCTGAAGGTCGACGTCTCCGTGCCGAACGACTAGTCCAGCCCGACCCCAGACCTGACCGAGAACGAGGAGGACCCCCATGGCGGTGGCACCGCAGGGTGGCGCTCGCGCCGCGACGTCCGTGCTCGTCGAGCCCGGCGCCCACGCGACGCCCGGCTCCTCGGCGACGCTGCGGGTGCACGCGCGCAACGTCACGCGCGTCCCGCAGGACCTCATCGTGTCGCTCGTCGGGCTCGAGAGCGGCTGGCAGCCGGCGCCCGTCCCCGTGCCGGGGGTCGCCCCCGACGCGACGATCACCCTCGAGCTGCCCCTGACGCCGCCCGTCGGGTCCACCCCGGGCGACTACCCGTTCGTCGTCGTCGTCGAGGCCGGCCCGACCGGTTCCCCGGCGACCCGCGCCACCACGCTCGCGGACGCGTCCCTGCGCATCGACGGCCTCAGCGAGCTCGTCGTGACGGTCGAGCCCGCCGACTCGCGCGCGGTCCGGTCGCGCCGCGTGCAGGTCGTGCTCGCCAACACCGGCGACCAGGCCGCGCGCGTCCGGCTCGACGCCCAGGCCGACCAGGGTTCCGGCGCCCGCATCGACCTCGACGCGCAGGCCGTCGAGATCCAGCCGCACACGTCCGTCCGGGTCGGCGCACGCGCGGGGATGCGCGGGCCGCGGCTCGTCGGGCAGCCTCGTCGGGCCGGGTACCACGTCACCGCCACCGGGGCACGGGCGCCGCAGCGGTTCGACGCGAGCTTCACCGCGCGGCCGCTGTTCACCGGCGGCCTGCTGCGCGGGCTCGCGATCGCGACCGTGGCGATCCTGTGGGTCGGTGCCGTGATCGCGGCGCTGCCGTGGCTCACGGACCAGTTCTCGGGCTCGGGGCAGAGCGTCGACAAGCAGGCCGGCGTGAGCGCGACGACGGCGCCCGGGGCCCCCGACGACGGCACGGGGAACGGCGGGAACGGCGGGGCCGGCGACGGGGGCGACGGCGGGACCGACGGGTCGGGCGACGGCGGGGACGGCTCGGACGGCACCGAGGGCGTGCGCGTCGCGGGCGTCATCACCTCCGCGGACCCCGAGGGCGTGACCGTGCAGGTCGTGCCCGCGGCGGTGCTGGAGGCCGCGGCGGCGAGCGGCGACGCGTCCGGCGACACGAACGCGTCCGGCGAGACGGGTGACCTGCTGGCGCGCGGCGGCGCGGTCGTCGAGCAGGCTGCGGCGGCCGGACCCGGCGTGGTGCGGCTCGCGGCCCACGCCCTCCGTGCGGCGAAGCAGGCCGACGACGCCGCGCCCGCCGGCAAGGTCTCCTCCCTGGCCCTGCCCGTCGAGCGGACCGACGAGACCAGCCAGCGCCTGACCACCACGACCGGCACCGACGGCGCGTGGGCCTTCGCGGGGCTGTCCCCGACGGGCCGGTACCTCATCGTCCTGGCCAAGCCGGGCTACCAGACGCAGCGCTACTGGGTCACCGGCGCGCAGGCCGCCGCCGCGCCGCTCGAGCTCGCGCTCGCGCCCGGCGAGGGCCAGATGTCTGGCACGGTCACCGGCCCGAACGGTGCCGTCGGCGGCGTCGAGATCACGCTCTCGGACGGCACGACGACGGTCACGACCCGGACCGCCACGTCCGGCCAGGTCGGCCGCTGGTCGGTCGAGGGGCTGTCCACCCCGACGACGTACCTGGTCACCGCGGTCTCCGACCGGCTCGGTGCGCAGTCCGAGCTCGTCCGGCTGGACGCCGCCGGGTCGCGCACCGTGAACCTCCGGCTCAAGGCGGGCGTGTCCACGCTCTCCGGGACGGTCGTCGGCCGCGACTCGCTCGGCGGCCAGGGCGGCCTCGGCGGCGTCACCGTCACCGCCAAGGCGGGCGAGGTCAGCCGCACCGCGACCACCGTCACGGGCGACAACGCAGGCACCTTCGTGCTGCCCGACCTGCCGGTACCCGGCACCTACACCGTGAGCGTCAAGGCCACGGGCTACGCGACCCAGACCCACCGCATCCGGCTCACGGCCGCGGGGCGCGCGCCGCTGAGCCTGTCGCTGACCTCGCAGGGCGGCACGGTCGAGGGCACGACCCTCGACGACTCCGGCGCGGGGGTCGCCGCGGCCGGCCTCACGCTGTCCGGCAGCGGCGGGACGTTCAAGACGATGTCCGCGTCCGACGCGCAGGGCACGTTCCGCTTCGACGGCATCCCCGCCGGGCAGTACGTCCTCGCGGGCGAGAGCTTCGGCCACCAGCCCGCGTCGGCGCAGGTCACCGTCAAGGCGACTGGGTCGGCGTCCGCGAAGCTCGTCCTGGCCAGGCTCGACGGCGACGGACTGGTCGCCACGGCGCACATCCGCGGCCGTGCGACCGACGCGAGCACGGGAGCCCGCCTGACCTGCCCCAACCTCCTGCCCGGCGAGAAGTGCCAGCTGACGGTCACCACGACCGTGCAGCTGCCTGGGGAGAACCCCAAGACGATCACCGTGAAGTCCGACCCGGACACCCCCTACGAGCTGCCCCGCGCCGGTGACGGCGGCCTGTACCCGGGTCTGTACCACCTGACCCTGCGCGCGCCGGGCTACGAGCCGGGGACGGTCGACGTGACCGTGCCGATGGGCCAGGTCGTCGAGGCCGCGACCGTCGCGCTGTACCCGTCGCCGTCGATCGTCGGCTCGGTCGCGGCGCGGATCGGCGTCGTCCCCTCGAGCACCTGCGTCGTGGCGGTGCCGCGCGACGGCACCGCTCCCGGCGACAACCCGTGCGGCCCGGACACCACCGGCAAGGGCTGCGCGAGCAGCGCGGGCGCCTGCTCGTTCATCGGCGTCAACGGCAGCTACGAGATCGACCGCCTGAGCTCGGGCGCGTACGACGTCTACGTCGTCCCGGTCAAGGGCAGCGAGTACGTCGCCCCGGAGAAGGTCAGCGTGACGCTGACCCCCGGCGACGTCCGGCGGGTCGACTCGACGCTCGACCGGCGCGGCGTGCTGACGATCGCGGTGTACGCGTCGGACGGCACCGGGGCCCTGTTCCCGGCCGACGACGCCGAGGTGACCCTGACGGCACCCGACGTCACCGACCGGACCGGCACGACCGAGGACGGGATCGTCCAGTTCCGGAACCTGCCCGCCGCGTCCTACCTCGTCACGGCCACGACCAAGGGCGGCGGCCCGGAGGGCACGCTCAAGGACGTCGCGGTCGGCCTCAACCAGGAGCTGCAGAGCCAGGTGGTCCTCACGGCCACCGCGACGGACGTCGCCGGCCGGGTCGTCACCCTGCTGGGCGGCACCGCGGCGACGCCCGTCGACAAGGCCACGGTCACCGTCTCGGGCGTGACCGGCTACCGCGGCGTCTCGCCGATCCGCCAGACCGGGACGCCCGCGGCCGTCACGACCTCGACCGGCGACTTCACCGTGTGCACCGCGACCAGCGGGTGCCCGACGACGCCGTCGACCACCGCCCTGGCGCTCATCGAGACCCGGATGGACATCCGCGTCACGGCGGACGGCTTCGCCGACTACTCGGCCAACGGCGTCGACACCACGACGCTCGCGCCGATCACGCTGACCCCGCTGGGCCGCACGTTCACGGGCGCCGTCACGCTCGAGCAGGCGGTCGACGCCGCGACGGAGAACCCCAAGGTCCAGTTCGACATCCAGAAGGCGCCCCCGGGCGTCGGCCAGATGTCGCTCGTCGCGACGGCCGACGGCAAGCTCGTCTGGTCCGACTCCGCGCAGCCACTGGACCCCTCCGCGCCGGCGAACGACGACCGCCGGTTCATCCGCCCGGGCACGTACACCGTGGTGGCGTCGCTGCCCGGCTACACGTCGTCGATGCGGACGTTCACCGTCCCGACGGGCACGACGACGGTCGTCCCGTCGGTCGCGTTCTCGCTCAGCCGCTACGGCTCGCTGCGGATCAAGTCCATCGCATCGCCCCTCGGGACCGACGTCCTCAACACGGTGGTCACGGTGACGAGCAACGGCACCAGCGTCCGCCGCGAGGCGCTGCCGGGTGACGCGTTCGTCGACTTCGGCGACATGGCCCCCGGCAGCTACCAGGTGCAGGTCCGCGCGGCCGGGTTCCAGACGTTCGACTCGACGGTCACGCTCAAGGCGGGCCAGCCCGTCACGGACCCGAGCGTCGTGACCCTCAACCGACTGGGCTCCATCACCGGACTGGTCAAGGCCCAGATCACGCCCACCTTCTCGCAGGGCGTGCCCGGCGCGGCGGTGACCGTGACCAACGCCGACGGCGACTCGTTCAGCACGGTGACCGACGCGTCGGGCAGCTACACGGTCACGGGTGACCTGACCAAGCAGGGCCTGACCAACGGCACCTGGACGGTCACCGCGACCGCCACGGGCTACGGCACGGCGGGCAGCTCGACGACCGTGCTGGTCACCGCACCGGCCACCGCGACGGCGACGACCATCACGCTCACCCCCAACAAGGGCGAGCTGCGCGTGTTCGCGGTCGCCGGGGCGGATCCCGTCGACGGCCTGACCATGTCGCTGACGTACTCCGACGAGATCCGGCTCGAGCCGACCTGCACGGCGAGCTCGCCGAAGACCGACACGTGCACACCCACGCCGGGCGTCTACGTGTTCAGCAACCTCGGCCCGCTGACGTACAACCTCAACATCTCGGGCCTGTCCTACTCGCCGCTGACCCTCCCGGTCGAGATGGCCGCCGGCCAGACCAGGACCATCACGGTCCCGATCACCGCGCCCAACGGCTCGGTCCAGGGGCTCGTCATGAAGCAGGCGGCGAGCGGGGTGACCACGCCGGTCAAGCAGGTCACGGTGACCCTCGACCCGGACGCGGACGGCGTCGACAGCCGCACGGTCGACACCGACGACGACGGCCGGTACCGCTTCGCGACCGTCCCCGCGGGGGCCTACACGCTCAAGGTCTCCGACGACGGCCTCTCCGCGACGCGCGCCGTCGTGCTGCAACCCGGTGACGGCCTCGTCGTCGACCTCACGCTGACCGAGCAGACGCACCCGCTGACGGTCACCGTCACGTCGTCGTCCGACCTGACCGGCGCGCTCGTGAGCCTGTCCGGCCCCTCGTCGCCCGCCGCGCAGCCCGTCGTCCGGACGGACGACGACACGTTCAGCACCACGTTCTCCCAGCTCCCCGCGGGCGAGTGGACCGTGAAGCTGTCCGGCCCGGCGGGCCACCTCGGGGTCTGGCAGACGACCGCCACGGTGCCCGACGACGACGCGGTGAGCATCACGGCCCAGGAGACGCAGGTCCGCCTGCGCGCCACGACCACCGTCGCCACCACGCCGGACACGCTCTCGACGACCGTCACGCCTGTCGGGGGCACGGCACGCACGATGCTCGTCTCCGTGGGGGGCAGCGACACCGTCGTGTGGGTGCCCCGCTCGGGAGGCGCGAACGTGACGGCGACCGTGACCGGCGGCTGGACGCTCGCGATCAGCCCGGCCGGCACGCCGACCGTGCCGGCGAACGTCGACCACCAGACGGTGACCCTCGCGCTCAGCGCCAAGGCGACCACGGTGGCGATCACGAGCGCGACCCCCGCGGCCCTGGTGCAGGGCGACACGCTCACGGTCCAGACGAAGGTGACGTCCGGCGGCGCGAACGTCGGCGACGGCTCCGTCACCCTCGAGCGCAGCTCGGGCGGCACGTGGTCCACCGTGGGCTCGGCCAAGGACCTGAGCGGCACGGGGACGGCCACCCTGACGGCCGACTCCGAGGACTGGGCCGCCGGGACGCAGCAGCTGCGCGTCGTCTACTCCGGCTCGGGCGCGTTCGCCGCGGGCACCGTCGCGGTGACGGGCATCAGCGTGACGATCCCGACGGCCACCACGACGACGATCACGGCGAGCGCGACGAAGCTCGACGCGGTCGTGGCCTCGTCCGGCAGCGGCACGCCGCCCGGTGCGGTGAAGTTCGAGCGGCAGAACGGCGGCGGCAGCTGGGTGACGATCACCGGGTGCGCATCGGTCAACCTGTCCGCCGGGGCCGCGTCCTGCACGGCCACGCTGACCGCGGCGTGGGTCGTCCGCGCGACCTACGTGCCGAGCAGCACGAGCTGGCTGGCCTCGACGTCCGGGACGGCCACGGTGCCGGCGCCGCCGGCCCCGGACCCCGACCCGGCTGAGCCGGTCACGCCGTAAGGCGTTCCTACGCCCGCGGCTCCGGGCCGGAGAAGCGGGCGTGGACGCCGGGGGAGTACAGGACCGAGTCCGGGGCGCGGGTCGTCACGCCGGGCAGGCCGGCGGCGGTGACGAGCTCGTCCTCCAGCGAGACGAGCGTGGCGCGCCGCAGTGCCCACGGCTCGTGGTCGTTGGGCACGTACCGGGTCTGCCCGCGCAGCCGCGTGTGCATGCCCCAGCGTGCCGTGAGGAAGTCGGCGAGCGGGTCGTCCCGCACGGGCTCGGTCCCGGGCCGGACGACGATGCGCGACGTCGGACGCGAGCCGGTCAGCCGCCGTGAGCGGTAGTCGAGCTCGTCGCCCGTGCGGCGGATCGACATCCGCGCCCACTCGTACGGCACGTTCATGACCGCGCGTGCGCCGAGCACCGTGAGCAGCCGGGTGGCCTCCAGCGAGCGGAACAGCACGCCGCGCCGGCCGTCGTCGTCGACCGTGTAGAGCCGGACGTTGATCTCGGGAAACGTCCCGATGTAGGGCAGCGGCGGGCCGGGCTCGAGCGCGAACCGGACCATCCGGAACGCGATGAGGCCGACCCAGGAGCTGCCGTCGTGCTCGTCGGGCCGGGTGCCGGACGGCAGCAGCGGCGCGACGTCCTGCGCCGGCACGCGCCAGTGCAGGAAGGTGACCCGCTGCCACTCCTGCGTGAGGATGATCCGCCGGGTCAGCGGCGTCGCGGTCGCCTGGATCGGATCCATGCCAGGGCTAGAGCCACCAGACCAGCAGCAGCGTGACCGCGGCCGTCACCGTGGCGGTCACCGCGACCACCCACCACGTGTCCCAGTGCGTGCACGCGACCGGCTCGGCCGGCGCCTGCACGAACACGACGGGTGCGGGTGCGGGTGGCGGCGGCTCGACCGGCGGCGGCGGGGGCGTCATGCTCGCGCCGCAGCGCACGCAGGTCAGCGCGGTCGGCAGGTTGAGCTCGGAGCAGGCGGGGCAGCCGAGCGTCGAGACGGCGGCGGTCCCCGAGGCGCCCGGCGCGCGCCAGCGGGCGTCGGGGGAGTCCTGGGTCTCGGCCGCCGCTGCCGTGGGCCTGGCCCAGAACAGCGGGTAGTCGCACGTGGGGCAGAAGTCGCTCGCGAGCCGCTGACCCGCGCGCACGTGGGCGATCGACCCGCACTCGGGGCAGGTCACCACGAGGTCTTCGCGTGTCGCGTCGAGGTCGGTCATGACGCCAGCTCTCCTTCTTCGGCGGTCCCGGTCAGGACCGGCCAGACTCGTCGGCCGGACACCCGGACCTCGACGTGCACGTGCGCGGGGACCTCGTCGAGCACCAGGCGCACGAAGTCCGGCTCGGCGAGCGTGCCGGTCGACTCGACCTCGAGCACCACCCACGCCGGACCGTCGGGCGCCTCGCCCTCGGCGTAGACGCCGCCGCTCTCGCTGACCTGCACCGGACCGCCCGAGTAGAGCTCCACGATGCGCGCCAGACCCGTCGCCGTGCCCCGCCACTGCAGCGTCGCCGCTGCTGTCCGCAGGATACGTCGCTGCACGTCCTGCGGGTAGGAGGGGTCGATGCTGCGGCCGAGCCACTGGGCCATCTGGCGCACCATCGCCGGCGGGGTCAGGTCGACGTCGGCCAGGTGGGGAAGGTTGTCGGCGTGCTGCAGGAGCGTGCCGGCCTCCTCCTGGAAGATCGAGACGAACCGCACGAAGAAGTCCTCCGCCTGCATGCCGTGGGGCAGCTGGCGCAGGAGCCAGTCGGAGTGGCGACCGGTCATCGGACCACCACGCGGTGGTCGGCGGACAGGAACAGAGCGTGCTCGGAGGGGACGATCGTCTCGCGGCCGTCGCCGATGCGGCGGCCGGTGCGCAGGTCGTACTCGAACAGCTGCAGCTCGTCGACCGCGAGCACGCCGTCGACGGCCTCGACCACCTGCGCGGCCGCGGTCGCGGTCAGCGCGGCGTCGAACGGCCAGCCGCCGCCGTCGGGCCCGCCGGTGAGCGGGTGGACGAAGCGGGTCAGGGCGTCCGAGACGCGCTGGCGCACCATCGCCGCGGGCCGGCCGGGCAGCGCGCGGACGAGCGCCGCGACGCTGATGCCCTGGTAGAAGGGCGTGCCGACCTCGACCGGCACGCCGACCATCCGGGCGGACTCGATCGCTCCCGCGACCGCGTCGAACAGCTCGGAGGACAGCGCGAAGTCGTCGATCCGGTGCGTGCGGGGGTCGGTGCGCAGCTGCGGGACCACCAGGACGCGCACCACGGACGAGCCGCTCTGCGACGCGGGCAGGCAGCGGGCGCGCGCGACCTCGATCGAGGCCTGCGCGGTGATGGCCTCGAAGTCGGACGCGGTGACCGCGCGCTGACCCGTGCGCAGCGTCAGGGGACCGCGCAGCTTGGCCTCGGCGACCGACTCGGGGTCGACGCCACCGAGCGCGGCACGCGCGTTGGAGACCGTCGCGACGAACGGCACGCCGCTGCGCAGCGACGTGAGCGTGCGGGCGCCGACGTTGCCGCGCGCGCCGCCGCCGGTGCGGTAGGCGCTGACGCGGACCTCGGCACCGTCGGCCGGGATCGCGCCGTGCTGGCGGACGAGGCCGTCGGGGTACCGGATCGCCGGGCCGAACCGGACCTCACCGGTCGTCGACTCCCAGACCACGTGCTTGTCGGCCGGGCCGGAGGCGGAGAAGTCGGGGACCTCGGTCCACAGCTCGGTGCGGCCGCGGTCGACGACGAGCACGCCCTCCTCGTCGCGCCGCTCGGCGACCGGCGAGACCGACACGCGGAACACCTGGCCGGGCGCGCCGGTCGAGTGGCCGAGCAGCTCGGCCGGGGCGGTCGTCGCGTGCTCGGCGGGCACCGTGATGCCCACGGCGTGCAGCGAGGCCGACGAGATGCGCGGCGAGGCCTGGAACGTGGGCTGCCCCGGCTGCGGGCGCGTGAGCCGCACGCGCAGCCAGTGCGCCAGGACGCCGCCGAGC
Organism: Cellulomonas sp. PhB150; assembly: GCF_003755175.1. Taxonomy (GTDB): domain Bacteria; phylum Actinomycetota; class Actinomycetes; order Actinomycetales; family Cellulomonadaceae; genus Cellulomonas. The sequence continues at coordinate 46,881 of NZ_RKHX01000006.1, forward strand.
AGCAGCGGCTCGTGCGTCTGGGGCACGAGCAGGACCACGGACCCGGACTTGTTCAGCCCGCCCGTGCCGTCGGACTCGAGCAGGCACGCGACCCACGCCTCGCCGTCCCAGACCTCCCACGCGAGCGGGGGGTTGCGGGGGTCGACGCCGATGCCCTCGGCGCGCGCGGCCAGGTCGACGCGCACCGCGTACCCGGCGAGCGACCCGCGCACGCCCAGGTAGAGCGCGTCGCCGGGCGTGACCGGCTCGGACGGGAAGCACAGCGCCGCGGCCCCGGGGACCACGACGTCCTCCCAGACGTCGAGCGTCTGGCCGGCGGCGTTGGCGGCCTGCGCGGCGAACAGGACGGGCGGCTCGACGAGCGTCTCGACGGACGTCGAGAACACGACGGCGTCCTCGCCGACGGTCGCGACCTGCGTGCCGGCGGGCACGCGAACGGGCCGCTCGGCGGGTGCCGAGAGCCAGAACGTCAGGTCGGCGTGCGCGACGCTCGGCGGGAACGGCTCGATCCCGACGAGGTTGAGGAAGTGCACGTACATCCGGTCGGGCACCTGGTTGACGCGGAACAGCACCATCTCCGACATCCAGGCGAACAGCTCGATGAGCGCGACGCCGGGGTCGGACACGTTGTGGTTGGTCCACTCGGGGGTGAACCGGGGGATGAGCCGCTTGGTCTCGTCGACGATGTCCTGGAAGGAGCGGTCGTCGAGGTGGGGCGGGTCCAGGGGCGGCATCAGGCGTCCTCACGGGGGATGACGTAGAAGGGGTAGACGAGGTTGCGGCGGTCGTTCGTCGCGCGCACACGGTAGGCGATCGAGATCCGCACCAGCCCGGAGTCGTCGTCGTCCTGCACGGGCGAGACGTCCTCGACCTCGATGCGCGGCTCCCACTGGGCGAGCGCGTCGCGCACGGCCTGCGAGATGAGGCCGACGAGGTTGGCGTTGACCGGCTCGAACAGCAGGTCCCAGATCCGGCAGCCGAACTGCGGGCGCATGAGGCGCTCGCCGGGCGCGGTGAGCAGCACGACGCGGATCGAGTCCTCGAGGTCGCCGCCGGGCGCCGTGAGCGCGATCGACCCGGTGTGGTCGACGCCGAGCGGCCAGGCGAAGCCCCGCCCGACGAAGTCGGGGGAGGTGCCGGGGACGGTGGTGGGCTCGCTCATCAGTTGATCTTCACCATCGCTCCCTTGATCTCCTGGATCCCGCTGGACTGCACGACGCCCTGGGCCTTGGCCTTGAGGCTCGCGTTCGTCCCCTCCAGTGTGAGGCCGACCTTGGCCGCGACCTCCACGTCCGTGGCCTCGACCGACACCTTCGTCTTGCCCTTGAGGGTGATCGTGGTGGCGTCGACGGTGATCGCGCCCTTGCCGTCGAACGCGATGGACGCGGTGCCGACCTTGATGGTCAGCGGCACGCCGTCCGCGGCCTCGAGCGTGACCGTGTCCTTGCCGAGCCGCAGCTGCTGCGTGCCGCCCGCGGCCGAGAGCAGGATGTGCTGCTTGGCGGGCTCGGTTCCCTCGGAGAACTCGAGCTGGTGGCCGGACTTCGTCTGGATCGCCTGCGCGACGACCGCGCCCTTGTCGACGGCGGTGCGGTGCGGCTTGGCGATGCCGCCGAACAGCCCGCCGAGCACCACGGGCCGGGCCAGGTCGTCGTCCTCGAACCCCACGAGCACCTCGTCGCCCACGTCGGGCATGAACAGGTGGCCGCGCTGCTCGCCCGCGCCGAGCTGCAGCACGCGCGCCCACGCCGACTTCGACTGGCCCGACGTGGTCGGCAGCGTCACACTCACGCGGCCCAGCACGTCGGGGTCGTTGATGCCGTCGACGATCGCCACCGCGAGCCCGCTGCGGCGAAAGCTCGAGATGCTGGGCGGCTCGTCCCACGGGTCGCTGAGCAGCACGGGGTCGCGGTCGCCCGCGACGAACGAGGTGCGGCCGCCGTTGGTGTCGAGGACGTGCGTGACCTCGCGGACGTAGTACGTCCCGTTGGACGGCCCCGCGCCCTCGATCTTCAGCGTCCCGCCGACGCGCAGCGAGGGCGTGAACAGCGCCGACCCGCGGGCCACGATGCGGCCGGTGCGGGCGGCCAGCCCCGTGGCGACGAGCTTGGCGTCCTCCGCGGTGCTCACGGCCACCCGGGCACCCTCGCGGACGAACTTCTTGCCCGACTGGTCGGTCGGCGTGATGCCCGCGCGGGCCGTCGGCGACGTCGCCGACGCGGTGACGGCCGCCCGCTTCGTCGCGTCCCAGCCGCGCACGGTGACGGTGGTCGGGGCGTCGCTGACCTGGCGGACCGAGAGCGCCTGCAGGTCGACCTCCGCCTGCAGCGTCGCGGCCGACGTGCCGGGCAGGGTGCCGGTGGCTGCGGGCCAGAGCGCCAGTGCCGCGTCGTCGACCACCCAGTCGCACCCGTAGCGCGTGCAGATCTCGTCGATGAGCCCCAGCGCCGAGTCGGTGCGCATCGAGAACGGCAGGAGGGTCGCCGGCAGGCCGGACACCTTCGCGGTGAGCCCGGCCGCCGACGCGAGCGCGGTCACCACGTCGGACAGCTTCATCTGGTGGTAGGTCTCCGCGACCGACGAGCGGGTCAGGTCGTAGCCCTTGTCGTCGACGGTCACGACGAGCCGCGCGCCGTACCGGGGGGTGAGCTCGCGCTCGACCGCGGTGACCGTGCCCCGGTGCAGCAGCGAGCCGGCCGTGTCGGCCGCCTTGATGCGCACCTCGGTGCCGACCTTGAGCAGCGTGGCCTTGCCGAGCGCGTACACCGGGTCGTCGAACGTGATGGTCGCGCGCCCGATGGCCCGCAGCCCGCGCTGCACGCGCAGCTCGACGAGGTTGGCCAGCCAGGTCTCGGGCAGGTCCGACCCGCCGACGAGGATCCGCGGCGCGGTCAGGAGCGTCTCGGGACGCGTGACCGTCACGAGTCGATCCGCGGGACGCTGATGAGGCTGCCGGGTCGCAGGCTCAGGGGGTCGGCGATCGCGTTGGCCGCCGCGAGCGTGCGCCAGCGCGTCGAGTCGCCGTAGTAGGTCGCGGCGATCCGGTCGAGCGTCTCGCCGGCCTGCACGCGGTGCACGCGGTGCGGCTTGGGCGTGCCCGAGGTCGGGTTCTGCCGGCCGAACGCGTTCGACGGCTCGTACTGCCGCATCGTCAGCGACATGGTCGCGCGCAGGGGCGTGCCCGTGCCGGAGAAGTAGGTGAACGCGAGCTGCAGGTCGCTCACCACGGCCTTGAACGAGTGCAGGTCGCCCCAGTGGAACGTCACGTACGGCGGTCGCACGTTGTGGCTCGTCTCGTCCGAGCCCGGCAGGGTCGGGTCGACGTCCATGAGCGCGACGATCTTGCCGGTGTACGTGGACACGGCGGTGCCGGTGTCGGTGGTGTCGAAGAACAGGTCGACCTTGAGCACGCCCGACTCGGCACCCGTGTAGCGCAGGCGCGGCACCCCGCGGCCCGGCATGGAGTCACCGGCCCACGAGTTGGAGCGGCTGATCTGCAGCTCGGCGGGGTTGAACAGGCACGGCACGCGCGCGCCACCCTCGATCTCGAGGTACGCCTTCTCGACGCCGGCCATCAGAACACCTCCGTGCCACGGCGCCAGGAGCGGCGCTCGGTCTCTTCCTGCAGCCGCCGCTCCACGAGCCGCAGCACGTGGTCGTCGAGCTCGTCACGCTTCCACTGCTCGAGCCGGTCGATCACGCGCTGCTCGATGGCGTCGACGTCGACGGCGTGGGTCCCGGCGGGGCTGCCGGCTGACGTGAAGCTCATGGGGACTCCCGAGACGTCGGGCGAGGGCGCGGCGAGCGCGGGGTCGGACGAGGCGAGCAGGGCCGCCATCATCGATCCCGCGGGCGCCCCGAGGGCGGAGGCGGGCACCGGCGGCGGCGAGCCCGCGTCGCGCGAGTCGCCGATCGTCGGTGCGTCGGACGGGCGGGCCAGGCCGGCGGTGCGCGGCGGCAGCATCGACCACTGGGCGGGCAGGGCGGGGACGCTCGCGGCGACGCCCGGGGTGGGGGGTGCGTTGCCGGGCCCTGCGGCGAGGGCGGGGGCGACGGTCCCGACGATGCCGCGGTGCGAGCCGGCGTCGGTCAGCGACCCGCCGCGGGCGACGGGGGCGGGCGTGCCCTTGGTCCACCGACGGACCTTGGGGCCCGATGCCCGCGTGCCCGGGGCCGCGGGCGTCGTCGGCGTCCCGGTCACGAGGCCCGCGAAGGCGGGACGCGCGGTCATGCCGCGACCGCCGGCCGCGCCCGACGCCGGCCGGACCGACTGCGGAGCCATCATCCTCAGCGCGAAGCCGGGGCCGGGGGCGTCGGCCGTGGAGGACTCCCAGGCGGCGTGCCCGGCGGGGAGGGTCGTGGCGGCCGACGAGAGCGCGGTGGCCGACGCGGCGGCGTTCGACCCGCTCGTCGCCGAGCGGCGGACCGGGCGAGCCGGGGCGGGTGCCGCGAGCACGCCGGGCGACGACGAGCGGGGGGCGCCTGCCGTCGGCGTGCCGGTCGGGGCCGCGGGGCTGCTCGACAGGACCGACGTCGTCCTCGTGGAGCCCGCGGGCGTCGCCGCGACTGGCTCGCCCACGCGTGCGGCGGCGAGCCGCGCGGCGGACTGCGCGTTCGGGCCCGGCAGCCCGGGCTGCGCGCCGACCGCGATCGTCGACGAGGACCGAGCGCCCGACGAGCGCGTCGCGCGCCGGACCGTGCCGCGCTCGATGCCGAGCCCGCGGCGGGTGTCGTCCGCCCAGCCGGGGCGGTGGCCGAGGCGGTGGTGGCCCGCGCCGGGGAGCTGGGTGCTCGGGCGCTCGTGCGGGGTCGGGCGCGTGCCGGCGTGCGTGGAGGGCGTGGCGGTGGGGTGCGCGGAACTCGCGGCGCTCGCGGTGAGGGAGGCCAGGCGGCGGAGCGGTGCGGGCGTCCCGGCGGCGGTCGGGCTCGTCGAGGCGGCAGCGCTCGTGGCGGCGGTCGATGCGGGCGCGGTGCTGGGCGTCGCGGTCGCTCCGGCCGATCGCGCGGCGAGGCCCGGCGCCGCCGGTGCCGCGGTCGATGTCGGGGATCCGGGCGCGGCTGTGGTCGTCGCGGACGTGGTCGTCGATGCGCCGATCCGGGCGACGCCGTTCTCCGACGGGCCGGCGACGGCCGGGGCCCCACCGGCCGTGCTCGCGGGCGAAGCCATGGCAGGCGCCGGGGCGGGTGCGCTCGCGGCGACGGCGCTCGCGCTGCTGGCCGTGACGCTCGGTGCGGCGTGACGCCCGGCAAGGCGGCCGGCGGCGGGCGCCCCGAGCCCCGCGACGTCGGCCCGCTCAGCGGTCCCGAGCCGGATCGCGGCGGCGGCGGGCGCGGTGCCGGGAGCGACGCTGAGCCGCGCGCGGGCGGTCGCGTCGCCGGTCGACCCCGTGGTGCCGCGCAGGGCGGGCGTGAGCACGCGGCGCAGCGCCCCGGCGAGCGATCGACGCGCCACGACCGGCAGCCCGGGGGCCGCCGCACCCGTCACGCCGCCGCGCACCAGCCCGGTCATCGCCAGCCCGGCGGGCGGGGCGGTCGCCGAGCCCGGCGCGGGAGCGGTGGCGGACGGCGCGATGGCGGTCGAGGCGGCGGGGTCGAGCGGCGCGGGGGCGACCGGCGCCGACGCGGGGGATCCGACCGTCGACGACGCAGCGGCGCGGGTCTCGGCCGACGCGCGGGATCCCGAGCTCGCGCCCGGGGCGGCACCGGCCGGTCCCGCAGAAGCGAGCGGAGCTGCCGGTGACGACGCCGCACCCGAGGGGGAGGCGGTCGACCCCGAGACCGCCGCCGACGTGGAGGGCGTGGAGGGCGTCGACGCGGCGGGCGCGGGCGCGTCTCCACGGGTCCCGCCCGACGGGGTCGCCGCGACGGCAGGGGTGGTGGCCGTCGGCGCGGTCCGGCCCGGCACGCTCGACGCGGCCTCGCTCGTGGGCGTCGAACCCGTCGTGCCCGCCGTGCCCGTCATGGCCCCGGCGGCCCGTGCGCCCAGCACCCCGGCCGCGGTCGGCGCAGTCAGCGTGGGCGTCGCCGCGGGGCGGAGCTTGGCGGCCGGCGCGCTGCTGGTCGGGAGGGCACCGGCGGCGGTGGCGCGCCGCACGTCAGCGCGGGAGCCGGGGGCCGACAACGGAGCGAGCGCGCCAGGGAGGTTCGTCTGCCCGGCGGGCACCGCGGTGCGGGTGCGCGACGGCGTGGCGGTCAGTGCCGCGCGCTCCGTGCGCGCGGCTGCGACGGCCGTCGCGAGGGCGCGTCGGCGCAGCAGCCGACCGCCCGGGGACGGCGCGGCCGCGACGGGTGAGGTGAGCGGCGGGCTCGTCGTCTCGGCGGTTCCGGGAGTCCGGGTGACGCGGCCGGCGGGCGGCGCGGTGGACGACGAGCGCCCGGACCCCTCGTCGTTCCCCGGTCGGGACCGGGCGACCGTGGACGTGGAACCGGGTGGAGCGGGGGAGACGTGGGCCGAGCGGGCGCGGGCGCCGTCGCTGTCGGTCACCATCGTGCCTGCGGCGCGCACGTCGGCGCTCACGCGGACGCGGATCGTCTCGGGCTTGAGCCGCGCGGGTACGGCGCCGGGGCGGCGCGTGGCCTCGTCGGGGATGCGCTGGACCATGAGGGGCAGGCCGCGGGGCATCTCGGCGGCCTGCTCGGCGGCGAGGCTCGCGGCACGCAGCGGCGCGGTCTCGGCCCACCAGCGCGGCGGAGCGACGTCGGCGCCCGCGGTCGAGCGGACGGCCATCGGTGCCGACGGCCCGGCCAGCGCACGACGCACCGCGACCGGGCGGCCCCAGCCGCTGGCCATGCGGACCGACGACGACGCGACCGAGCCGATCGGCGACGGACGCAGCCGGCCCAGGCGCGGACCCGGCCGGCGCATGCGCGCGGCGACGGCCCGGCCGAGCCGGGTGTTGTCGTCGGGCACCCGAACAGGCCCGGGGTCGGTGCTCACTTGTCCGACGCCTTGAACCCGTTGTGCGCGACCTCGAGGGTCTCGACGAGGGCCTCGGGCTGGTCGATGGACAGGCGCGGGCCGGCCCAGGCGACCGCGAAGACGCCCTCGAACTCCCACGAGCGCAGGCGCGTGCCGAGGTGGTCGACCACCGTGACGGCGCCCGTCGCGCGCGTGAGCTTGTTCTGGTTGGCGGCGAACCCGTCGCCCGAGGTCTTGCCGACCCACGCGAACAGCGCGTCGGAGTTGACCAGGCCGCGGCGGAACACGAGGTTCGGCCAGGTCAGCACGCCGGGGAACCGATGCACGTACTGGTTCTGGCCGCCCTCGACGTAGGTGTGCGTCGTGGCCGTGACCTGGAGGCCGGAGACCTCCTTGAAGGCGCCGATCTCGACGCCGTCCACCTCGAACAGGAAGTTGGTGGAGACGGGTGCGTCGCCACCGAGCGGCTGCTCAGGCACTGTCTCTCACCGCTTCCCATGCTCGGGCGTTCATGGCCGAGACCGCGCGCACCATGCGCACGCGGTCCATGTGCTCGAGGTCCAGCAGGTCGGCGAGCGGCCAGTGCAGGTGGTACGCCAGGTAGGCGATCTCCTGCCACAACGCGTCGACCGGGTAGCGAAGCATGGCTAGCGGGCCTCGGTACGGATCTCCTCGATGGACGCCCGGCCGGGCCGGGGCAGGCTGACGCCGGCCTCGGGGGCCGCCGCGGGTGCCTCGTCGGGCACAGGAGGCGCGACGGGCGCCGGGGCCGAGACCCCGGTCGCCACGCCGAGCGCGCGCTGAGCCGCGACGAACTCGTCGAACTCCTCCTGCGTGCCGAAGTTGATCACTCCGTAGAAGTCCTGCAGGTACGCCAGGTCCGCCGCGAAGAGACCCTCGATCTCGTGCGGCGTGACCTGGGACAGCGTGCCGAGCTCCTCCACCACGCGGGCCAGGACGACGATCGTCAGACGCGGGTCGTCCGGGCCCGTGACGGTGGGGTCGCGCAGCGGCTCCAGCTCGTCACGGGCCGTCGCGAGGCGCATGACGCCGTCGCGGTGGAGACCCCCGTCGCGGTCGACGTAGCCCCGCGGCAGGGTGAACTCGTAACGGGTCTTGAGGGTCACTTGACCCGCTCGAGCGTCTCGATCACGAGGGTGATGTTCTCCTTGATCGGGTCGTTCGAGTCCACGCTGAGCTGGTCGGTCGCGATCTTGCTCGGCCAGGCGTTCGTGAAGTTGAACCGCGCCACCTCGACGTGCGTCGAGTCGTACAGCACCACGGAGCCGTTCTTGCGGTTGCTGGTGCGGTCGCTCAGCGCGATGCCCTTGGTGCGGATGTCGTGGAACCAGGCCCACAGCTTGTCCTGCTTCGAGTCCGGCGGGGCCAGGCGCGTCAGCGTCAGGTCGCCGGTCTTGTTGCGGCCGGCGAGCGTCTTGATGGTCTGCGACTTGCCGTCCTTGCCGACCTGCTGCGTCGTGGCCACCTCCATCTCGACGTCGAGGCCGCTCACGGACGCGAGGATCGTGACGACGGAGCCGTCGATCTCGAGGAAGAAGTTCTGGGCGATCAGCGGGTCGGTGTTGATCAGGGCGTTGGGCATGAAGGTGCTCCTCGTCTAGGTGTGGGCCGGCGCGAGCGCGTCAGGACGCGATCTGCTTGTTCTGGCTGATCCGGAAGATGACGAACTCGGCGGGCTTGACCGGCGCGATGCCGACCTCGACGACGAGCCTGCCGGCGTCGATCGACTCCGGGGGGTTCGTCGTCGCGTCGCAGTTGACGAAGAACGCCTGGTCGGGGCTGGCGCCGAACAGCGCGCCGGCAGACCACAGACCGCGCAGGTAGGCGTTGAGCGTGCGCTTGACGCCCTCCCACAGGGCGACGTCGTTCGGCTCGAAGACGGCCCACTGGGTGCCCTCGAGGATCGTCGACTCGATCATGTTGAACAGGCGACGCACGTTGATGTACTGCCAGTCGGTGTCCGAGGCGAGGGTGCGGGCGCCCCACACGCGGATGCCGCGGGTGCCGAACGGGCGGATCGCGTTGATGCCGATCGGGTTGAGGATGCCCTGCTCGTTCTGGGTGATCGAGCGCTCGACGTCGAGCACGCCGCGCAGGGTGTCGTTGGCCGGGGCCTTCCACACGCCGCGCGTCTCGTCGGTCCGGGCCCACAGGCCGGCCACGTGGCCCGACGGCGGGACGAGGATCTCGGAGTTGCCGTTGGTGCCGGTCGGGTTCTCGACCTTGATCCAGGGGTAGTACAGCGCGGCGAAGGCCGAGTCGTACTGCGCCGACTCCGAGCGCCACTCCTTGACCTGCTGCGGGGAGAGCCCGGGAGGGGCGTCGAGGATCGCGACGCGGTTGGCGTGCAGCTCGCAGTGCGCGATGAGCGCGGTCTGCACGGCCTTCCACAGCCCCAGGTCGAGCGAGCCGTCCGCCTTCGTCGCGGCCGTGATCAGGTCCGGGACGGCCACGATCGTGACGTCCTCGGCGATCGCGAGGCCGTTGATGCCCGAGCGGGCCGTCTCCGAGCCGGCGAACTTGCGGCCCGAGACGGGCGTCGCGACGGGCGCGGCCTTCTCGAGCGAGTAGGCGCCGGGCTTGAGGACCTCGAGCTGGCTGGACAGGTCGACGTCCTTCTCGAGCTTGAGCTCGACCTTGACCTTGGTCGACGTCTTGTTGATGACGGTCGCGGCGTCGCGCGGGCCACCGATGGTCAGGTCGTCGTACGACTCCACGACCTCGCCGGCGTCGACGATCGTGATGCTGAACGGCGCGGGGCCGTCCTCGTCCTCGGTCTCGAGCGTCTCGACGACGACCGTGATGTTCGCGTCGGGCTCGACGGACTCGATCGCGAGCGGCAGGCCGAGCGAGCGGTCCGTGGCCGGCAGGCTCAGGCGGGCCGGCTCGCCGGAGGGCTCGGCGTTGGGGATGCGCACGATGTAGGCCATCGCGCCGCCGTTGAGGAAGAAGCCGTAGACCGACAGCGGCAGGATCGCGCCCTCGACGAAGCCGCCGTACAGCGCCTCGTACTGGGTCCAGCTCGTCACGAGCCGCGGCGCGAGGCCGTCCGGGTCCAGCGGGTCGTCCTGCGGCGCACGCTCGGTGAAGCCGACGAAGGCGGCGACGGCGGTCGGTGCCGAGGCCAGGACCTTCTGGGACGAGGGGATCTCCTCGACGTACACGCCGGGTGCGGTGTAAGTAGGCACTGGCCATTCCTTCTCTCGGGAGGTGCCTCCGCTGCCCGGGCTGAATGAGCCTGTGTGTGCACGGAGACCGAAGACGCGAGTGTGTCTTTGCGAGGCTAGGAATCCCGCCGAGCAGGGGCATCGGTAATCGCTACGCAACGTGTGATGACCGTCATGTGGGACGGACCGGGTGACTCGTCCCCGGGTGTCCTTTACCTCAGGAGATGACGCGACATGATGGACCTCGGTCCTGCATTTCCTGGGCCGCGCGCGAGGTGGGAGGTGACGTGGCCGTCTCCCCACGCCCCTCTGCCCCCACGTCCTCCTACGCGGGGTCGCCGCAGCCGTCGACGTCTCCCGTGCGGGAGCGGTTCATGCCGGACTCGCGGCGCACCGCGGTCGCGGAGGTGCGCGCGTCGCTCGAGCAGGGCCGCAGCGTGCTCGTCGTCGGCGAGGCCGGGGTCGGCAAGACGGCCGTCGCCGCGCGGGCCCTGGACCACCTCACGCTCGGCGACGGCGAGCGTGCACTCGTCGTCGCGCTCTCGGGCGCCGCGGCCCGCGACGGCATGCCCCTGGCCGCGCTCGAGCCGTTGCTCGGCGACGACGGCCTGCTGACCCTCGGCAGCTTCGCGCGCACGGTGCGCGCGCTCGGCGAGTCGCTGACGTCCAGCACGCACGGCGGCCCCGTGGTCCTGCGGGTCGACGACGCGCACCTGCTCGACGACGCCTCCGCGCAGGCCCTGAGCTGGGTGGTGCGGCAGGGTGACGTGCTCATGGTCGCCACGACGCGGCCGTCGGGAGCCTCGGGCAGCCCGTGGCTCGAGCTGTGGAAGGACGACGTCGTCGAGCGCGTCGACCTCGCGCCGTTCACCGCCGCGGAGATCGAGCAGTGGCTCACCGCGGAGCTGGGCGGACCGACGACGGTCGACACGGTCCGCCGCATCTGGGGCGAGACCCGCGGCAACATCTTCCACGCGCGTGAGCTGGTCCGCTCCGAGCGCGCGTCGGGCGGCCTCAAGGACCACGGCGGCGTGTGGGTCTGGACCGGCCGCGGGGCACCGGGGGGCCGGCTGCTCGAGCTGGTCGAGAACGACACCGCGCGGCTGTCCCCGGAGGGGCGCCGCGCGCTCGAGGTCGTCGCACTCCTGTGCCCCGCGCCCCTGAGCATGCTGCTCGACGTGGTCCCGCGCACCGCCGTGGACGAGCTCGTGCACGCCGGGGTGGCCACGGTGCGCTCGCAGATCTCCGACGCGGGCGGCAGCGACGTGGTCGTCGACCTCGCGCACTCCCTGTACGCCGAGGCCGTGCGCGCCGGCGTGCCGGGCGGCCGCCGCCGCGAGGTGCTCGACCTCGTCGCCTCGTCCCTGCACACCGTCAGCGGCGCCTCCCTCGTGCGCTCGGTCGCCCTCGCGCTCGACAGCGGGATCGCCGTGGGGCTGCCGCGGCTGCAGGCGGCGATCGACTCGGCGTTCGCGGTCGGCCAGGCGGACGTCGTCGTGCGGCTCGTCGACGTGGCCCTGCGCACCGTGCCCGTCGGGTCGCCCGGGTGGGCCGAGCTCGTGCTGTGGCGCGCGGAGGCGTGGTGGTCGCTCAACGAGCTGGCCCGCGCCGAGCGCGACGCGCTCGAGGTGCTCGACGTGCTGCGGCCCGTGGCCGTCGTCCCGCTGCCCGCCGAGGTGACCACCGCGATGGTCCGGGCCGCGCAGCTCGTCGCGGTCGCCGTCCAGTACCAGGACCACGAGCTGGACGAGGCCGTCCGCCCGCTCGACGAGACCCGCGCGTGGCTCGCCGCGCGCGCCGAGCCCGGCCCGTGGGAGGCCGAGCTGGCCGCCGCCGACCTGGTCCGCGCGGGCTTCGCGGGCCACCTCGCCGAGACCCGCGACGAGGCCCTCGCCGTGCTGTCCGACGCGCGGGTCCCCGGGGCCGTCGTCCGCCTGGTCTGCCCGACGGTCATCGGCCTGGGCTACGCCGGCCGGTACGCCGAGGCCCGCTCGCTCAGCGCCCGGTACCTGCCCGTCGCGCTCGCGCACCTGGACCACTACCGGTGGGCGCCCGGCGAGATCGCGATCGGCATGTTCTCGGTGCAGATGTGGTCCGGTGAGCTCGACACGCTCGGCGGCCTGGGCGAGGACCTCGAGGGCGAGGGCGTCGTCCTGGACTGGGTGGCCGCGCAGGCGAGCCGCGGCCTGGTCGCGATGGCGCACGGCTCGTGGTCGCAGGCCGCGGCCGACCTGCGCGCGGCCAACGCCCGCAGCCAGGGCGGCGACCGCGGCGGGGCCTCCGGCTACACGGGCGCGGCCGAGGCGCTCGCGGCCGCCGCGGCGGGGAACGCGTCGCTCGCCCGGCAGCTCCTCGACGTCCTGCCGATGCGGCCGCTGCGCGCGTCGGCGCTCTTCGGGGCCGAGATCCGCCTGCTGCGCGTCGACACGCTGGCCTGGCTGCGCGATCCCGGCACGCGCGTCGAGGCGGAGTCGCTCGTGGCGTGGGCACGGGACCAGGGCTTCCACCGCGTCGAGCTCGAGGCGCTGCACCGCTGCCTGCGGGCGGGCGCGCCGCCGCAGGACGTGGTCGACCGGGTCGCAGAGCTCGCCGCGATGGTCGAGGGCCCGCGCGCCGAGGCCGTCGCCCAGCACGTCGCCGCCCTGGCCTCCGCGGACCTCGATCTCGCGCGGATCGCCGAGCGCGACCTCAACCGGTGCGGGCTGTGGCTGCCGCCGGTGGAGACGGCCATCGCGCTGACCCCGCGCGAGCGGGAGATCGCCGGGCTCGCCGCCGGGGGGATGACCTCGCGGGCCATCGCCACCCGGCTGACCCTGTCCGTGCGGACGGTGGACTCGCACCTGGCGCGGGTGTTCGCCAAGACCGGGGTGCACTCCCGGGAGGGGCTGTCCGGGGTGCTGCGGTAGGTCCTCACGCCGATGGCGCGTCGACCACCGTCCCGGCCGCGTCCACGGCCGCCTCGAACGTCCGGCCGCGGACGCGGAGACCCGCCACGCGCAGGGCGCCGACGGGGGACGGCGTGATCGGAGCCAGCCGCGGCGCGTCCCCGTCCGGCGAGAGCCCGAGCAGCGCGGTGACCAGCGCGACCGAGGTCGCCGCGGACCAGGCCTGCGGGCGGCAGGCCGCCGGGTACGCGACCGCGCGGGCGACCTCGTCGGCCGCGTCGCCCCCGTACAGCTCCGGCATCCGGAAGTCGAAGTCCTCGGCCGCCTCGAGCAGACCGGCGGCGAGGATCCCCGCCTCCTCGCCGTGGCCGGCGCGGGCCAGGCCGAGCACGGCGAGGCCCGTGTCGTGGGTCCAGACCGACCCGCCGTGGTACTTCAGCGGCCAGTAGCCGGCGGAGCTCGTCGCCATCGTGCGCAGGCCGTAGCCGGAGCAGAGCTCGGGGTCGACGAGGCGGCGTGCGACGAGCGAGCTCTCCTTCTCGTCGAGGATGCCCGTGCCGAGCAGGTGGCCCATGTTGGAGGCCACGGCGTCGACGCGAACCTTGTCGCGGTCGAGAGCGATCGCCGGGTAGGGGCCGAGGTCGTCCTCGAGCCAGAACGCCGCCCGGAACCGAGCCGCGAGCTCGGAAGCCCACGCGCGCCAGCGATCCGCGCCCGGCCGGTCGAAGGCCTCGAGCAGCGCCGCGCCGGACCTCGCGGCCTCGTAGGCGTAGCCCTGCACCTCGGCCAGCGCGATCGGCCCGTCGGCCAGGCGGCCGTCGCGGAACTGGATCGAGTCGCCCGAGTCCTTCCAGCCCTGGTTCGCCAGCCCGCGGCCGGACTCGTCGACGTACTCGAGGAAGCCGTCGCCGTCCGCGTCGCCGTGCTCGGCCATCCACGCGAGCGCGGCCTCGAGGTGCGGCAGGAGCGCGCGGACCTCGTCGTCGGGCATGCCCCAGGTCCAGGCGTCGTGCAGCAGGCAGACCCACAGCGGGGTCGCGTCGACGGTGCCGTAGTAGAGCGCGGGCAGCTCGACGCCCTCGTTCTCCAGCACGAGCGGCTCGCGGCGCAGCTCGTGCATGATCTTGCCGGGCTGCTCGGCCGTCTCCGGGTCGGACCGGCGGCCCTGCAGGCCGGCGAGGGTGCGCAGCGTGCCGGCCGCCAGCTCGGTGCCCAGCGGCAGCAGCATCCGGGCGGCGATGATCGAGTCGCGACCGAAGAGCGTGAAGAACCACGGGGCGCCGGCCGCGAGAAAGGTGTCCTCCGGGGTGTCGACGCGGGCCATGAGCAGTCCCCGCAGGTCGGCGAGGCTGCGCGCGACGAGGCGGCCCAGCCGGGGGTCGTCGGCCTCCACCCGCACGTCGGCCCAGGCTTTCGACGAGCCGACCGCGGGGCCGACGACCGCACTCGTGTCGTCGGCGGCGAGCGCCCACTCCACCGCGACGGAACCGCGCGCGGGGACCACGACGTCCCAGGTCAGCGCGTCCGCGTCGACGGAAGCGCCCGCGCCGGTGAGCACCGCGGAGACGGTGCCGTCGGTCCAGCGCAGGCTCGCGCCGTCCGCGGCCGGGGATGCTGCTGCGGCCGGCGGGCGGCCGGACTTGATCTGCTCCATCGTCGCCAGGTCGGTGGCGACGGCGAGGTGCAGCCGGGTGGCGACGTCGTGCTCCAGGGCGCTCGACAGCTCGATGCTCTCGACGACCCTGCCGGGGGCGACCCGGCGCACGCGGGTGACCCGCACGGTCGGGTCCGCGCCGGGCCCGTCGATGCCGCGCGCCAGGGCGATGACCTGGACCGAGCCGTCGGCCGCCGGCCCTGCCGAGATCGTCTCGGGCTCCTCGTCGCCCACGGTCAGGACGGCGCGCTGGAGCACCCGGACGTCCGAGTGGAACACGCCCTGGGCGCCCGTCCCGCGGATCTGGCCGTCGCGGCCGGACCACGCCTGGGTCGGGGCCGCGAGCGTGACCAGCAGGTCGTGCAGCAGGGGTTGACGGCTCACAATCGGCCTCCTTGTCGATCGGTTGCGCTTGACAGGTCTTGCGCTCTGAAGCACGATGCAGGAATTCACTTGATCGTTCAAGACCGTCCGCAACGCAGCGTACTAGATCGATCAAATGACCACAGCACCCTCGCAGACCCGACGCAAAGACGCATGAGGAGAGAGAGCAGCCCATGCCCCGTTCCCCCAGCCAGCTCGGACACCGCCGCCGAGCAGCGTTCGCCGCGGCCGCCGCGGCACTCTCGCTCGTCGCGCTCGCGGCGTGCTCGAGCGACTTCGACGACAGCTCGTCGCCCTCCAGCTCCGCGAGCGGCGGCGGCGAGACGCAGGCCGCGCCGAACAAGGAGCCGCTGACGATCATGATCGGCTCGTCCGGCCCGGCCGAGACGACGACCGTGCAGGACACCGCCAAGGCCTACACCGCCAAGACCGGCATCAAGGTCACCGTCATCCCGGCCCAGGACCTGACTCAGCAGCTCGGCCAGGCGTTCTCCGGCGGCAACCCGCCGGACCTGTTCTACGTCGACCCCGCACGCGTCGGCCTGTACGCGCAGGCCGGCAACCTCTACCCGTACGGCAAGGACGTCGACCTCACGGAGTACGACGCCACGACGCTGAAGAGCTACACGATCAACGGTGACGTGCAGTGCGTGCCCAAGGAGTCGGCGGGCGTGCTCGCGCTCTCGATCAACACCGCCGCCTGGGACAAGGCCGGCCTCACGGACGCCGACATCCCCACGACGTGGGACCAGCTGCACGCCGTGGCGAAGAAGCTCACGACCAAGGACCAGGTCGGCCTGTCGTTCGGTGCCACGCGTGACCGCGTCGGCGCGTTCATGGTCGGGGCCGGTGGCTGGTTCATGAACGACGACAACACCCAGGTCACCGCGGACTCGCCCGAGAACACGCAGGCGCTGACCTACCTGCAGGACATGCTCAAGGACGGCTCGTTCGCGTGGGCCGCCGACGTGGGCGCCGGCTGGGGCGGTGAGGCCTTCGGCATGCAGAAGGCCGCGATGACGGTCGAGGGCGGCTGGCTGCCCTCGGTCATGACCTCGGACTACCCGGACGTGAAGTACACGACCGTCGCGATGCCCGCCGGCCCCGCCGGTATCGGCACGCTGAACTTCTCCAACTGCTGGGGCGTCGCCGCGAAGAGCAAGAACCTCGGTGGTGCGGTCGACCTGGTGAAGTTCTTCGAGAGCGACGAGCAGGCCAAGGCCGCAGCGAAGAGCTTCGGCGCGACGCCGGCCCGCCTGAGCCTGGCGGACTGGACCAAGGAGAACTTCCCGGACCAGGTCGTCTACCTCGAGAACCTCGACAAGTCGAAGGGCCCGGTGCCCGTGCCGGGCTTCGACTCGGTGCTCGCGGACTTCGACTCCAAGATCGAGGGCCTCAAGACGGGCGACCCTGCCCAGATCTTGAAGGAGACCCAGACCAACGGTGAGGCTGCACTCACGGCAGCCCAGGGCTGAGGTCGCGAGGGCGGGGACCGGTCGACGGTCCCCGCCCTCCGCCTCGCACGGAGCACTCAGAGACGAGGCGCGCTTGCGATGACACTTCTCGGTACCGCGGCACAGCCCGCACAACCGCTCGACCCGAAGGTCCTGCCCCCCAAGCGGCGGCGCGGCGGCTCGACGAGCGGCACCCAGCGGGTCGCCGGCTGGACGTTCACCGCCCCCGCGGTGATCGCGATCATCGTGTTCGTCGTCGTCCCCGTGGGGATGGCGCTGTGGGTCAGCCTGCTGAAGTGGAACGGGCTGTCCAGCCCGTTCGGCGGCGGCGCCGAGTTCGTCGGCCTCGACAACTACAAGCGGCTGCTGACCACCGACGGGCTGCTGCGGCAGAACTTCACCATCGGCCTGCGCAACAACCTCTACTACGTGCTCATGGTGGTGCCCGGCACGATCGTGCTGGCGTTCGCCCTGGCGCTCATGGTCAACCAGCAGCGGCTCAAGGGCCGCGGCTTCTTCCGGACCGTCTTCTACTTCCCGTCGATCACCTCGGCCGTGGCCATCACGGTGACGTTCCTGTTCCTCTTCCAGAACTCGGGCGTGATCAACCAGGTGCTCGGCTGGTTCGGGATCTCCGGGCCCAAGTGGTTCGTCGACTCGCGCGGCCTGTTCCAGACGATCGCGGAGGCGCTGGGCATCGCGCCCGCGTCCGGGACGCCGACGTGGGGGACGGGCACGATCCTGGGGCTGCCGATCAACCAGTGGCTCGCCGGCCCGTCGCCCGCGCTCATCGCCCTCGCGACGATGACCGTCTGGGCCTCGTCGGGCACGTTCATGCTGTTCTTCCTCGCCGGGCTGCAGAACATCCCGCACGAGGTCGACGAGGCCGCGTTCATCGACGGCGCGAGCACGTGGCAGCGGTTCCGGTTCGTCACCGTGCCGCTGATGAAGAAGTCGCTGACCCTCGTCGCGCTGCTCACGGTCATCGGGTCGTGGCAGGTGTTCGACTCCGTCTACCTGGCCACGCAGGGCGGCCCGCAGAAGACGACCCTGACGCCGGCGTTCCAGTCGTACCAGGTCTCGTTCAAGGACGGTGACTTCGGCGGCGGCGCCGCGATCGCGTTCGTGCTGTTCCTCATCATCATCGTCTTCACCGTCGGGCAGCGACTGATCAGCAGGGAGAAGGACTGATGGCCGCCACCACCGCCGACACCGCCGCCGAGCGGACGCGCACCGCCGGGGCCGAGCGTCGCGCGCGGGCCTACCGGCCGCTCGGGTCCTGGAGCCGCCGGACGCTCGTGATCATGACCGCGCTGCTGGTGCTCGGCACGATCCTGTACCTCGGGCCGTTCCTCATCCAGGTCGCCAACTCGTTCAAGACCGATGCCGAGGCGATCCAGAACCCCGCGAGCCTGATCCCGAACCCGTTCTCGCTCGACGGCTGGAAGGCCGCGCTCGGGATGGATCCCGCGTTCCCGGTGAACCTGCCGCGGTGGGTGACCAACTCGGTCGTCGTCGCGGTGAGCGTGACGATCGGCCGCGTGATCATCGACTGCCTGGCCGGCTACGCGCTCGCGCGCATCCGGTTCCCCGGCAAGGGGGCCGCCACCGCGCTCATCATCGGCGTCATGGCCGTGCCCGGCGTGGTCCTGCTCATCCCCAAGTTCCTGGTCATCAAGCAGCTCGGGATGTACGACACCTACGCGGGCATGATCATCCCGCTGCTGTGCGACTCGGTCGGCATCCTGCTCATGCGCACCGCGTTCATGTCCGTGCCGTGGGAGCTCGAGGAGGCCGCGATCATCGACGGCGCGGGCGTCATGCGCCGGTTCGTCTCGATCACGATGCCGCTGGTGGTGCCGGCGCTGATCACCGTGATCATCCTGTCGTTCCAGGGGTCGTGGAACGAGTTCACGCACTTCCTCGTCGCGACCTCCGACCCCAACCTCGCCACCCTCAACCTCGGGATAGCCCAGCTGTCCGCGGGCGCCGCCAAGGGGCCGAGCCTGTTCCCCATGAAGCTCGCGCTCGCGACCCTGTCGATGATCCCGGTGGCGCTGCTGTTCATCTTCTTCCAGCGCTACTTCGTGCGGTCCATCGGCACCACGGGCATCAAGTGACCTGGTCGGACGCGTCGCTCGCGCTCGGGCAGGGGGTGCTGCACCGCTCCGTAGCGAGCGGGCCTGGCGAGGTCGTCGCGCCGTGGTCGTGCGAGCTGGTGCTCGACGCGTCGTGGTCCGGTGCCCGCCTGGCGTGGTGGGACTCGGCCTGGTCGGGGGAGTGGGCACCGCGGTCCGGGCCGCTGGCGTCCGGGCTGGTCCTCGAGACGACGGCCGGGCGGTCGTCGGCGCGGCACCACCCGTTCCTCGTCGTCGACGACGGCGACCGCGCGCTGCTGCTCGGCGTCGCGTGGTCCGGCAACTGGCGCATCCAGGTCGTTCCCGGGCCGGGTGGCACGGTCGTCCGGGCGGGGTTGCCCGACGAGGTCCGCCGCGTGCTCGGCGGCGACGAGACGTGGACGCTGCCCGGCGTCCTCGTCGCGCGGGCCGACGAGGGCGGCGTGGAGTCC
Organism: Cellulomonas sp. PhB150; assembly: GCF_003755175.1. Taxonomy (GTDB): domain Bacteria; phylum Actinomycetota; class Actinomycetes; order Actinomycetales; family Cellulomonadaceae; genus Cellulomonas. The sequence goes on from NZ_RKHX01000006.1 coordinate 65,934, forward strand.
GCCTCCGCGGCGTTCGTCGACGCCGCGCGCCTGCTGCTCGGCCACCAGGTCGAACCGACACCGGCGTGGAACCACTGGTGGCCGTACGAGGACGCCGCGATCAGCGAGGACGTCCTCGTCGCGAACGCCGCTGTCGCCGCCCGCCACGGGATCGGGACCGCCGTGCTGGACGCCGGCTGGTTCGGCGCCCCGGGCTCCGGGCTGCGCTGGACCGAGCTGCGCGGCGACTGGGAGCTGGAGGACACCGACCGCTTCCCCGGTGGCCTGGCGCGCGCGGCCGCCGCGACCCGGGAGGCGGGCTGCGCGTTCGGGCTGTGGCTCGAGCCCGAGGCCGTCGGCGCCGCATCCCGCCTGCGGACCACACACCCCGAGCTGCTCGCCGTCGGGGTGCAGACCCCCGAGACGCCCCGGCCCGGTGACGGCCCGCACGCCGACTGGCCGGCGGGGACCGAGGTCGAGCTCGGGCTGCTCTGCCTGGGCGACGCCCGCGCGCGCGACCTCGTCGTCGGGCACGTCGACCGCCTGGTCGCGCTCACCGACCTGCGCTGGCTCAAGCTCGACCTCAACGTCGACCCCGGCCTCGGGTGCACGCGGACCGACCACGACCACGGCCCGCACGACGGGCTCGTCGCGCACGTCGAGGGCCTCTACGCGGTGCTCGACCGGATCCGGGCCGCGCACCCTGACGTGGTCGTCGAGACCTGCAGCTCCGGCGGCATGCGCTGGGACCTGGGCATCGCCGCGCACTGCGACGTGGGTTTCGCCTCCGACACCGACTGGCCCGAGCACGCGGCGGCCGGGTTCTGGGCGGCGTCCCTGTTCTTCCCGCCCGAGCGGCTGTACGGCTGGTGCGACTCGCAGTGGGGCGGGTCGCACGCGCACCAGACCTTCCGTGCCGAGGCCTGGGACGACGAGCCGCACCGGCTGGCCGATGCGTTGGCGATCGCGATGCTCGGTCGCACGGGCGTCTCGCAGCGGCTCGTCGACCTGCCGCCCGCCGCGCTCGACCTGGTGGGGGCGGCCATGGCGGTCCACTCCTCGTCCATCGCGCCCCTCCTGCCCGTCGCGACCGTGCGCCGCCACGGGGCTCAGCCGGAGCGTGAGGGGCTCGGAGGGCGGTGGCCCGTGGTCGAGCTCGTCGGGCCGTCGTCGCGCCTGCTCGCATCGCTGCCGCTGGCCGGGGCTTCGGTCCCTTCCGTCCGGCTCGCGGGTCTCGCGGCCGGCTCGGTCCGCCTCGAGCCGCTGTTCCCTGCGGACGCTCGCGCTGTGGTGCTGCCCGTCGCTCCCGACGGCACCTGCGACGTGAGTATGGCGCTGCCCGCCGACCGGTGCGTCTGGTTCCGGGTCACGGAGGAGGTGGCGTGATCCGCGTGCTGCTCGTCGGCCTCGTCTTCGGCCGCGACTTCCTGCACCTCTACCAGCTGCACCCCGACGTCGCGCACGTCGCGCTGTGCGACACCGACCCCGTGCTCGTGGCGGAGGTCGGCAGCCTGTACGGGGTGCCCGACCAGTGGGCGAGCCTCGACGACGCGCTCGCAAGCGGCGACTACGACGTCGTCCACCTCGCCACTCCCGTCGCGACCCACGCCGCGCTCGCGGTCCGGATCCTGGCCACGGGCCGGTCGGTCGGCGTCGCCGTGCCGATGGCGACGAGCCTCGAGGACATCGACCGCGTCCTGTCCGCCGCCTCCGCGGGCGGCGGCCGGTACATGATGCTCGAGACGGGCGTCTTCGGCCGCGAGTACCTCGAGGTCTCCCGGGCGCACGCCGCCGGCGAGCTCGGCCGGCTCATCCACCTGCGCGGCGCGCATCTGCAGGACCTGGACGGCTTCCCGTCGTACTGGATGGGCTTCCCGCCCATGCACTACGCGACGCACGTGCTCGGCCCGCTGCTCGCGCTCGCGGGCACGCAGGTCCTCGACGTGCGCTGCCTGGGCTCGGGCACGCTGTCGCCGGAGCACGAGGGCGCGCACGGCCCGTCGTTCCCGTGGGAGTCCGCGCTCATGCGCACCGGCACCGACGTGGCGATCGAGGCGACCGTCTCGTTCTTCGACACCGCCCGCGGCTACAGCGAGGGCTTCAGCGTCTACGGCGAGCGCGCCTCGGTCGAGTGGCCGCAGGCCGAGGACGACCCGCCGGTGACCTACCGGGCCGCCGCCCTCGGTGCCCCGGGCCGCGGCCGCGACCTGACGGTCACGCGGCTGCCTGCACTCGACCGGCCCGACCTGCTGCCCGAGCCGCTGCGCCCGTGGACGTCCACCGGCCCGTACACCTCGCCCACTGGGGCCACGTTCGAGGTCTCGAGCACGCACTCCGGCTCCCACCCGCACCTGGTCCACGAGCTCGTCCGCACGGTCGTCGAGGGCCGGCCGTCGGTCGTCGACGAGGTCGCCGCGGCCCGGATGAGCGCACCCGGCATCGTCGCCCACCAGTCCGCCCTCGCGGGCGGCACGGTGCTGGCCGTGCCGCAGTACTAGCCAGACGAACTAGCCAGATGTCCCCGCGCGCCCCGCGCTCCTGCCACACTCCGACGAGCACCACGACGACACCCCGGGAAGGGGGACCCCACCGATGACGCAGCGCCCCACGCTGGTCACCGTCGCGCGCGCGGCGGGCGTCTCCCGCCAGACGGTCTCCAACGTCATCAACGCCCCGCACCTGGTCAGCCCCGAGACGCTCGAGCTGGTCCGCTCGATCCTCGACGACGTCGGCTACCGCCCCAACCTCGCGGCCCGCCAGCTGCGCACGGGCCGCTCGGGCAACATCGGCCTGCGCATGCGCCCCAGCAACGACGGCATCAACGGCGCGGTCCTCGACGGCTTCCTGCACGCCCTGACCGAGGCCGCCCAGGCCGCGGGCCACCGCATCGTGCTGTTCACGGCGGCCGACGACGACGACGAGGTCCGCGGCTACCGCGAGCTGCTCGACACCACCAACATCGACGGCTTCGTCCTCACCGACACCCACTACGGCGACAGCCGCACGCGCTGGCTCTCGGAGTCGGGCACGGCGTTCGTCACCTTCGGCCGGCCGTGGTCGTCGGACAGCACCCCCTCCCCGCACAGCTGGGTCGACGTCGACGGCGCCGCCGGCACCGCGGCCGCCACGTCCCACCTGCTCTCCCTCGGCCACACGCGGATCGCTTTCATCGGCTGGCCCGCCGGTTCCGGCACCGGCGACGAGCGCCGCGCCGGCTGGCGCCGCACCATGCTCGACGCTCATCTTCCGGTGGAGGGCCTCGACCGTGCCTGCGCCGACGGCATCCAGGATGGTTCTGCTGCTGCGGCCGACCTGCTCACCACCTCCGACGCGACCGCCTTCGTGTGCGCCTCTGACTCGCTGGCGCTCGGCGCCCTGGGCTCCGCCCGCCGGTCACCCGGCGTGGGCGTCGTCGGCTACGACAACACCGCCGTCGCCGCGGCCGTCGGGATGTCCTCGGTCGCGCAGCCGCTGGAGCTCGTGGCGCGCTCGGTCTTCGACTCGCTGCTCGCCCAGCTCGGGCCTTCTCCTGCCGCCCCGGTGCAGCAGCTCGTCGCGCCGACCCTGGTGGCCCGCGCCTCGAGCGCATCACTGGAGTCCGCCGACCCGCGGCACGCGCCTTTTGTGGGGGCGCCGTGAGACGTCGCCGTTCCATCGCAGGCCGGTAGGCTTGCTGCGCGCTGCGGGCTCTTGGTTCGCTTGCGTCGCTCGGGCCGTCCGCGGTCCGCGCGCCTGTAGCTCAGGGGATAGAGCACCGCTCTCCTAAAGCGGGTGTCGGCAGTTCGAATCTGCCCAGGCGCACAGTGTTTTGTTGCAGGTCAGAGGCAGTGTGGCCGCATCGGACGACGTCGCCGCGGTCCTCGCAGGAGGCTCGTGGTCAGCACGTGGTCAGCAAGACGGGTGGCAGACGGCCCGCGGCGGTCTGCGGAGGCGGGGCCGACCGGTTGGCCCCTCACCGCTCGCTTATGGACGGGTGTCCGGTCGGCCACACTGACACGGCGCGTCGGTGGCCCACGTCGAGCCTGCGACTAGATGAACCGATCAAATTGCGGCGCGCGCCCGATAGCATCGCAGAAACTTCCTTGGAGGCGACGTGGCGCAAAACGACCTAGCTCCCGGGCAGAGTCGAGTTGGCTATGCGTGGGACCCGAAAATTGTGGATCCGTACCCGGCGATGCTCCGAGACATCGATGGGCGCATCGAGCTCGTGCTTCCGTACGATCGTGGCGACCAGCGGCTCCGTAGGCGGTACATCGGTGATCTAGTCCATTGGGGCGACGATCCCGATCTTGTAAAGTTCGACTACGCATTGCCCGATAGGTTCTGGTTCTACGACGCATACGGGTTCGTGTGCTTGGTAGGCGTCAAGTCTCGATCGGGCAGCATTGTTGGCGCGCAGAGTAATTTGAGCGAGTGTCGGCTGACGATTCGGTACGCGGTTTTCACCGGGGATCCTTCGGTTGACTACTCGAGCGTTAATGGTCTGGCGGTCTGGACTGAGGGGTTGGGCCACTGGTACGGCGAGCGTTCGGTTACGACGTCACTCGACCCGCCTCGACCGAGTCGGTCTCCTGACGTCACGATCACGGTGAAGGCTGCGAGCGTCACGCGGCTCGATCGTCGACTGAATCTGAGCGTGCGGGCTGGAGTGGACTGGAGTGTCCCGGGTCGTGCTGGGCTGACATCGGTTCAGGAGATCGCTTCGACGGAGACTGTGATTGCCCGACCACGGGACTGGCAGAGCCACCTCGATATGCACTACGCGGTGCACGAGCTGGTGGAGCTCAGCGCCTGGTCTCCGATCGGCGTGCACCGAATCCGGGCGATGCACGCAAGAGACCCCCAGAGAGTCCTGTCAGGGGACATAGTCGGTGACCGCTGGGCGGATGTCCGGACCTATGAGGTTCCTGCGACGCCGTCGACCGACCGGCGACACGACTTCCATTTCGAATATGGACACATCGGCGCGGCAGGCGTGCGCCGGTGGCTTCGACTGCGAGACGAGTTCCGTCGCGGGATTGCGGCCATGACATTTGGCATGCGTCATCCCGGCATGTCGGTCGATGGCCGGATTTCGGATGCAGGTATAGGCCTCGAGGAAATCGGCTACCGCATCCTTGGTCGGCGTGCAGGCCATCACGCCATGCTTGAGTCCATCGCGCGCGAGGTCCGGGATCTCCTTCCGTTTGATGCCGCAGAGTGGGCCTCCGCATCGACGGGGATATATAACGACGTCAAGCATGCAGACAGACGAACGCCTTCGGTAGACGAAATGGTGGACTCGCTGCGACAGGACTATCGAGTTTTTCGAATCTGGGTGGCTCGCCGAATCGGCGTGCCAAAGAACGTTATTAGCGGCAGAGATTGGGCGCTGGATCGAATCTAGACGCGCGGCAAATGCGGTCGCTTTCCCTGCGCTAATCAGGGGGGAGCAGACCTTCGCGGCGGCTCCGGGAACAACGGCATTCGCTCCATCGCGACCCAGGGCGCCTCGGAGAACAGGTGGCCGTAGAGGTCCATGGTCATCGTTGCCGTGGCGTGGCCGAGGATCATCTGGACCGCCTTGACGTCGGCACCGGCTGCGATGAGCAGCGAGGCGGCGGTATGGCGAAGGTCGTGGATCGTCGTGCCGGCAAGGTCGACCGCCTGGGTGGTCTCGGTCCAGCGGGAGCGGACCCGGAAGTTCGTGTTGGTCCAGATCGCGCCCGTCGGGCTGGGGAACAGGTACGAGCCCGACGGTTCGTTCTCGATCCGGTCTCGCACGTACGTCTCGAGCGTCGGCGGGACCGGGACGGTACGGGTTTGGTGCGTCTTCGTCGGGCCGAAGACGGCACCGCTGGTCTTCTTCGACTGCGGGGCCGCGCGGTGGATCCGGACGCCCAGGCCGTGCGGTGTCTGGACGACGTCGTCGACCCGCAGCGCGCACATCTCCGAGAACCGGCAGCCGGCCAGGCCGAGGAAGAGCACGACCGGCCGGCAGTTCGGCGGCATGGCGTCGGCAAGCTTGCCGAGCTGCTCCGCGCGCAGCCAGTGCGGCTCCCGTTTGGTCGTGCCCTTGGGGAGCGGGATCGAGCGGGCGATGTTGACGGAGATCCGGCGGTCGCGGACGGCGTAGTCGAGCACGAGGCGGATGACGGACAGGACGCGCCGCCGGGTGGCCGTCGCGAGGCCGCGGACCGTCATCACCGTGAGCACTCGTTCGACGTCCGTCGCGGAGATGACGGCGATCGGCAGGCGCTCGATGACGGGGTCGACGTAGGAGTCGAGCAGGAACCGCGTCGTCTCTTGGCTCCGGACCGCCAGGTGCTGCCGGGAGGCCTGCCACTCCTCGGCCAGTGTCCCGAAGGACACTCGGCCGCGGGTGGGGTCGATCCACGTGCCGCTCTGGAGCTTGACCAGCTGGTCGGCCTCCCAGCGCTTGGCGTCCGTCCTGCGCGGGAAGGACTTCTCGGCGATGACCCGGTGCTCGAAGAAGACCTTCGCGCGCCAGGTCACCTTGCCCGAGGGAAGCGTCCGCCGGGTGACGGACATCAGCGTCGGCGCGGCTGCGCGGGCTCCCGATCGACCCACGAGGCCGGGATGACGGTGCCGAGCCGCCGAGCGGCTCGAGGCTGATGGGGTCGCGCCCGTCGCGGAACACCGCCGTCATCGGGGCCTCGGACACGGCTGCGCCTGCCCTGAGGCGGCCGTCGCCGATTCCTTGCAGGCCGTCGCCGATCCACCGGCCCGACGGGTTGCCCGTCTGCTCGTAGTAGACCGTCAGGGATTCGTCGGCGGACAGCCCCGCGTCGCCGGCCGCGACGTGCCGCGTCAGGTACGCGTACCCGTCGCCGACCGTCAGCTTGTGCATCGAGAGCACCGCGAGCACCTCCTGTGGGGGCGCTCGGGCGAGTGCTCCCACAAGTAGGTGTGCCAGAAAGTCTGCAAGACGCGAGGGAAGTTTCTGCCGCAGCGCGAATGGTGCAAAGGATGCCAGCCATGTGGACTGCGTCTCACGATGGGGAAGGACCGTCCGGAGTGAGTTCTACCGTGCCCTGCTCGTTGCCGGCCGGGTCGCGCGGCACGCTCCGCTGGTGTGGAACCTGGTCAAAAGCGTGGGTCGCACGTCCCCTTGCCGAGCAGTGCCAGACCGGTCAGGTCGCCCGCCTGGAACGTGTTCACGCCGGGCATCGCGGACGGGTTCATGATCTGAGTAGGGTCGGCGACGTGGTCGAGACCGACCAGATGCGCGAGCTCGTGCATGACGATCGTGACGCCCTGCCCGTCGTAAGCCTGTGCGTCCATGACCTGCTCCACGTCCAGCTGGATGCCGCCCGTCACGTTGACCAGCAGCTGCCCGTCGATGGACACCGGCGTCGGCCCGCCAACGCCGGCGATGTTGCCGGCAAGGCGCATGTTCTGCGCCTCGGTGTCCCACTCGATCAGGACCGGGGCCCACCGGTCGCCGTACAGGGCCGGCTGGGACAGCGGCCGCATGCTGCGCAACGGGTCGCTCTCATCGGTGGCGCCGTCATTGACGAACACCAGCCCGCTCGCTGCTGACACCGCCGAGACCGCGGCCTCGATCATGTCGTTGCCGCCAGGTGGTGCGCCTGCGGTCCGCGTCACGTAGTGAATCGGGCGGCAGGGGTCCCACGAGACCGGGGTGATGCCGTCGGCCTGGACGTGCAGGAACTTGTATGAACTCGACACCGAACCGACGAGCGGCGGGTGCCCGAGGGGAACGGTGCCCGCCTCGAATCCGGGCGTGGGGAACCCCATCGCAGAGCGGACGTTCTCGGGGATGGTCGTGGCCGTCGGCGGCGCCCCTGGCGCGGGTGACACAGGGACGTTGATGCCGCCCAGGTCAACGGGCGCACCGACCGGGGTGTGCGTGGTGAACGTGTTCCCGTACTTCAACCAAGCCCCCGTAATGAACGCCACCACGACGAACAGGACGAGCGTGTTCTGGTACCCCGCGGACTGCCGGATGCCTCCAGCTGGACGTCGCGACGCGCCAACGCTGTTCCTCGTGACGCGCCCCGCGCGGCGACCGTGCCGCGCCCGTCTGGATGTCTGAACGGTGGTCGGCGGCGCATACACCGTGGGTCCCTGCCGCCACGGGTCGGGGACGATCTCGTTCCCGGTGCGGGCTTCGTCGGCGACCCACTTGGGGACACGACCCGATGGTGACCGTGGCAAGTCGTCGTGTGGAATGTCGTTCACAGGCCGGCTGCGCTGCCCTTCAGGTTTGCGTTCGCACTGCTCATCGGCTTGCCCAGCTCGCAACTGAAGTTGAATCGCGGCAAGGGAATCCGCCTGCGTAGGTCTCGGTCGGCAAGGATGCGCATGTGGCCAAGGAACTTTTAGGTCCGAGCCGTCTCTGGACGCGAGCCGAGGTCCTCGAGCGGCCCACTCCAGTTCCGGCGGCTCCAGGCGTGTACGCCCGGTACTTCGATGCGGTTCCGAGGGGCGTGCCCGTCGAGAGTTGCCATGTCGTTGACGACGCGGTGCTGCTGTACGTCGGAATCTCGCCCAAGCGGCCCTCGCTGCGAGGGTTGCCCACGAGTCGCAAGTCCCTGCGGACGCGGGTCAAATACCACTTTCGAGGAAATGCCGCGGGCTCGACGTTGCGGCTGACGCTCGGATCTCTACTGGCTGACGAGCTCGGAATCTCGCTCCGCCGTGTCGGAAGCGCCGGCACCCGACTGCCTTGAGCGGGGGGGGAGGCGGTGCTGAACGAGTGGATGGCCCAGCATGCTCGTGTGTGCTGGATGAGCGATCCGCAGCCGTGGCTCGCTGAGACTCGACTCCTGCAGGAGGTCGACTTGCCACTGAACCTGGACCAGAACCGCCATGACGGGTTCCACGCCACGCTGAGTCAAGCTCGGGCGCACCAACGTGAGCTCGCTCGATCTTTGCCCGTGCTCCCGCTCTAGAACCGGCGCATCGGCGCATCGGCGGTGACATAGCGCCCGACTCTTCTTGCACGGCGTGCGACGCAGGGCGTCGCCGCACCGGTCCCCGTCGCGCGGAGTGCGTCGACCCGGGGCGACGGTCGGGCTCAGAGCCCCCCGAGGGTGAGGTCGCAAGTCTTCGTGCGGCAGTGGCGGTAGGCCGCGAGCTTGAGTGTGGGCGCGGTGTGCCAAACTGCCGCGTAGCCTGCTAGAAGCAGCGATCAGGAAGGTGAGTCCGTGGCCATCGCGATCGAGCACAACATCGAGGACAGGACGCACGAAGCCGTGCGAGCCAGAAGAGAAGCTCGGCGCGACCTGTATGTCCAAATCGCGCGGGAGCTCGTGACCCGGTCGTCGGCGGGAAGCGCGCCGTCGGAGTTGATCGAGGCATCTTCCCGCCAACTTGGGCTGCCTCCCGTCACCGTCGCGGAGCTCTACTGGGAAATGGTTCGCCGCGGGCTCTTTGACTTAGACGGCAAACTCACGGGGACCGCTCGACGACCGGCGTGAATGCGGACCCTGAGCAGCTTCTGCGACTGCGGACAGCCCGCTCGCGCTCGGAGCAAGAGATCGACCTGGAGAGCGCACTCTCAGAGGTGCTTGCGTCGCCCGGAGCCGGCGTTCCTACCGACGGCCGTAGTCCGTTTCGTCGCGATCGCGATCGCCTCTTGTACTCGACGGCCTTCGCCAGGCTCAGTGGCGTCACACAGGTCATCACGCCGTCCCCGTCTGGGCTCCAGACACACAACAGGCTTACCCACAGCTTGAAGGTTGGACAACTCGCTCGCACGATCGCCGAGCACATCATCGTCTCCGCAGAAGACCACGTCCTGGCACCATACGGCGGCGTCGACGCCGACGTTGCCGAAGCGGCTGCATATGCGCATGACATCGGTCATCCACCGTTCGGCCACATCGGCGAGGAAGTGCTTGATGAGGTCGGACGCGAGTGGGGATTAGTTGGGTTCGAGGGAAACGCCCAATCCTTTCGGATCGTGACTCGCCTTGAGCAGCATGCCCTCGACGAGACGCGTGGCCTGGATCTAACCTCCGCCACGCTGGCGGCAATACTGAAGTACCCGTGGATCAGGTCAGACCACGACGATCGATTTCCTCTCGCGAGAGACTCCACCGACCTGCCGTTGTACGAGCTACGCAAGAAGAAGTTTTGTTCCTACGAGACGCCGTCCGAAAGAACCGGCAAGCATCCTGACACCGATTTTGCCCGTGCGCTGGAACTCATCCCGAAGGACAAGTTTGGCCGGCCGCTCCAGGCCCCCGAGGCGAGCATCATGGATATCGCCGACGACATTACCTATGCAATGCATGACCTCGAGGATTTCTACCGCAGTCGGATCATAACCGGATCCGCAGTGAGCGCCGCGGCGAACTCCTGGCTTAGGCGCCACGAGGAGAAGAAGCGGACTCGGGTTCGCGACGATGGTGACGTCATAGCTGCTCTGTACCAGAAGTTGGAGCGCGAGTACCCAACGCGGTTCCGCAGGGAACTACTGGACGTCGCAGTTGAGGCGGTGGCCAACACCGTAGAGACGGCGATGAAGGAGCCATTCGATGGGAGTCCGTCGAAGGTCTCAACGGTACGTGCGCTGGTCAGCGCGACGATCACGAAGTCGATTGGTAATCTTGAGGTCGGTCAATCGCCAACAACGCCTCTCGCGCTGGTTCGACTTGGAGACGGCGACTGGCACTTTATCGAAGTGATAAAGGCGCTGACTAGGCACTTCGTTATTGCCCGACCAAATATGGCCAGCGTTCAGCGCGGTCAGCGCAAATTGCTCAGCGGTCTTGTACATCTCGTTGATGACTGGCGGCGAGATGAAGCAAAGAATCGGCTGCCTCAAACACTTTCTGAATATATCGACAACGCGTTGCAGGAATCGGACAGCGCACTCGCGCCGCGCCGCGCCGTGCTGGACTACGTGGCCAGCTTGAGCGATCATCAGGCGATCGAATTGCATCGAGTTCTTCGCGGTGGCTTGGTGGACCTGGCGGGGGGCTTCGTGTGACCGAGTCAACGTGGAGTCATGGCGAAATAACGGCTCACGCTCTGCGACCCCACCGCTTCACGTTTGGTGTCTGACATGCCGAAGCGAGACCTCGACAAATCGGCTAGTCGCTTTCTCAACGCTCTGCGACGAACGGGCGCAGGTCTCGAGGTTCAGCGTGAAAGGATCGTGCGCAGGGCCGCGACCGCCCCCAGAATCTTGCCAGGCACGCCGTGGGAGGCGGCCGATCTCACCGGGGATCCGGGGAACGACCTCGACTATTACATCTACGAGCTCGCGCGGCTGCAGGATTTGGGCCGAGCTGTAATTAGGGTCTTCGGAAGTCCGGGCCCGCTCGTAGAAGCAGAAGAGAAGCTCGGAAGTGCAATACCAAAGTTGAAAACCATCCGAAACCCGCTCACGCATCCGAGTGACAACGATGAACTAGATCAGGTTGCGTGGTTTAGCGCCGTTGTAAATCTCTTGCCGGACGGTAGCGTCGAGCGACTAGTTGACCCGCGCTTTGAACAGCACGATGCCGCGATGGCCTATCACGAGGCGTTGACAATGTTTCTGAGGGCGCGCTTAAGAGACTAGGGGGCGAAATTCGGGCGAGGCGACACCCCCCCGGATGACCTCGTCGTGATCTATGTTGGGCGACGGTCTCGCTGGGCGAGGCTGATTGGGTGATCTGGCCGCCCCTCTGGTGGGATCCACGGGAAGGTCGTGGTCGTCCCGCCCGCCGCATGACCAGCCCGGTCACCGTCGTCGTCGTGCTGCACCGTCGCGGCCTCAGCCCTGTCCCCGAGGCCGCGACGGTCCGTCAGGCGAAGAACTCGCCCCAGCGAACGTCGCCCTCGACGAGCAGCACGATCCGGCCGTCGTCGCTGCGGTACTCGGAGATGCTGCCGTGAGCGCGCTTCGTCCGTCGGATGGTCGGTCGCCCCGACGCGGCCATCCTCGCGACGTCGGCCTCGTCGAACCACGTGAGCCCGCAGAAGCCCCCGCAGCCGCACGGGTCCCAGGCCGCGATCGCGCCTCCAGCGCCGGCAGCCCGGGCGTAGTCCGACGAGATGTCGGTCGTAGCCATGACGTAGCGGCGCCTGTCCGGTGCGAGCACGGTGCCGTCGGGGTAGATGCCAGGCTCGGTCGGCTCAGGAGGGACAACCTGCGGCGACGACTTCACAGCGTCGACGATCTCGCTGAACGACGGCTGACGGCGCTGCTTGCCCATGGTGGAAGTATCGCCAGGGAGTCCAACGCAAACCCCGCACCAAGACCGCGTGAGAGCGAGGGCCATCAGCATCTGCACGTGCGCTCACGATCCTCGCCGGCGCCGCAACACCTCACCCATGGGCGATGCTTTGCGGATGAGCCGTTGGTCGCTTGCCGCAAGATCGATGCGCGCGGCCGGGCATGGCACGTTCTACGTGGTCATGACTGTTTGCTTCATCGCATTCGTCACGATGGGCGTGACCTCGTGGCTGGACGAGCACCGGCCCGTCTACTGGGGCACGTTTCACACGACCACGGTCACGTGCGATCCCGGGCCGCGAGGTGGGTGCACCACGCACGGGACCTGGACCAGCGACGACGGGCGGCTCGTGAGGTCCGACGTCATGTTGGACGGCTCAGCGAGCGATGGCGGCACCACCCGAGCGAGCTACAAGCCCGGCGGCGCGATGGGCGACGACGAGAACAATGTGGTGCACACCGCAGCCTGGACGAATGCCGGGCTTTGGCTGCCATGGGCCGCGGCAGCGTTGGCCGCGGTTGGCGTTGGTTGGTACCGGCGCAAGTGGCGCCGGGAGGCCGCGGGCCGATCACGGCGATGCCGCACATCGCACGGGCCATCGCGCTGACCCGCAGCAACACACTGTGCGCCTGGGCAGATTCGAACTGCCGACACCCGCTCTAGGAGTTCGCTCCGGGTTCGCCCGCAGCGCGCTGACCTGCAGAAATACATGACAGTAGTTCCTCAAGTGCGGCACTTCCACGCCCGCTGCTGACCACACGCTGACCACGCCGCGTCAGCACCGCGGCCGGTGGCGTCGGCTTGCTCGTGGATCGAGGGCTGCTCGCTCAGCGCCACGCGCTGCGCGACGTCACCATCACCGCGGAGGGGCGGCCCGTCCTGGCCGCAGTCTTCCCGGGGCACGTCGGACTTCTCGACGACCTGCTGTTCGCCGCCCTGTCCCGCGCCGACATCGAGACGCTCGCCGACATCCTCGGGCGCGCGCGCGACCACATGCGTCAGACACCGCCCCGGTCAGCGGCGCCCCGGCGCCGGAAGAAGGCGGACCCCGCGGGCTAGACCGTTCGGGGTCCGTCTCGACACGAGGGGCCGCGGAACACGTCGCGCGGCGGGCCGTTGTTGTAGGTTGACGCTAGTTCCGGTCACCCCACGCATCGACTGCACGGGTCTTGTCGGGAGCCGCAGACCCGCAGGTCGCCACCGGTCGTTCTCTGGCCGTCGAGCCCTTGCGAGCTGACTGCGGCGTACAACCCGGCCGTGGCCGGATGGATGACGCACGTCATCGGCAGCATGGGCGCAGGCCCGAGGGTCAGTGCACGCGAGCACGCTGCCGCGATGACGCAGCGCGCTGTGCCGCGTTCGCGGTGCGGGTGGTGAAGGAGGAGAAGTGGCACGAGCAGGCCAGCGCGGGTCCAGTCGCACCCGGACGGAGCCTGGCGCCCAGCGCCGCCGTACTCCCGCGCGCCCGAGCGAGCAGGGGATCATCCCCGTCCTCGCCGAGATCGCCCGCGACGTCGACAACGCCGTCCGGAAGCCGCCGACCCGCGCCGCGGTCCGCACGCAGTTCCAGGTCGTCGCGCTGATCGTCCGCGAGGAGCGTGCGCGCGTCATGGGCGACAGCACCCTTACGTCGTCGAAGCGCACCGAGCAGCTCAAGCGCCTCGACGGCGTCGCGACGCAGCTGGCCAAGACCGCTGCCCGCGACACCTCGCTGCTCGAGCTGCTGGCCGACGACGCCCGGATCTCCGAGGCTGCGCGCACCTACAAGGCGACCGTGATGCGCGCCGGCGGGATCGAGCCGCCCGACGAACCCGAGCCTGTGGCACCCGTCGTGCGGTCGACCGAGGTCGTGCCCCGCGTCGTCCCGCAGTCGGTCATCTCGCGTCAGCTGTCCAACCCGTTCCTCGCCCCCGACTACGAGGCTGCCGCAGAGCGGATCGCCGCGCGGCCTCGTCGGCTGGCCGGCTGGGAGCTGCTCGAGCCGCTGTTCCGGTCCTTCGAGTACGCCGCCACGGGCGCTCCTGCGTGCATGGACCTGCCCGAGCCCCGCGGCGGCCGCGCGCCGCTCGGCCGCGAGCTCATGAACCACCAGGCCCAGGTCGTCGAGGCCGCCGCGCGCGGTCACCGCACCTTCCTGCTGGCCGACGAGCCGGGCCTCGGCAAGACCGCGCAGGCGCTGCTCGCCGCGCAGGCGGCCGACGCGTTCCCGCTGCTCGTCGTCGTGCCGAACGTCGTCAAGACGAACTGGGCGCACGAGGTCGGGCTGTGGACGCCGTCGCGTCGCTCCACCGTCGTGCACGGCGACGGCGACCAGGTCGACGCGTTCGCCGACGTCGTGATCGTGAACTACGAGCTCCTGGACCGGCACGTCGGCTGGCTCGGCACCCTCGGATTCCGCGGGATGGTGGTCGACGAGGCGCACTTCATCAAGAACAAGTCGTCGCAGCGCTCCCAGCACGTCCTGGCGCTGTCCGAGCGGATCCGGTCCCGCACGGCCCGTCCGCTGCTCATGGCCCTGACCGGCACGCCGCTGATCAACGACATCGAGGACTTCCGGGCGATCTGGCAGTACCTCGGCTGGATCGACGACACCATGCCGCTCGGCGCGCTGATGACGGCGCTGGAGGAGACCGGCCTCACCCCGGCCGACCCCGGCTTCTACGCCGCCGCACGTGCGGCCGTGATCGACATGGGCATCGTGCGCCGCCGCAAGATCGACGTGGTCGCCGACATCCCGGCCCGCCGGGTGGCTGACCTGCCCGTCGAGCTCGACGGCGCCGTCGGACGCTCGATCCGCGCCTCGGAGGAGGCGCTCGCCGCGCGACTCGTCGGGCGGTACCGGGCTGCCGTCAACTTCCTCAGCGGCGACGCCGCCGTGGTGGGCATCGACCGCGACCTGGTCCGCCGCGTCGCGGCGGCCGAGCTCAAGGACTCCAGCTCGAAGGCCAAGGGCGAGAACGTCTTCACGATGGTCCGCCGCATCGGCCAGGCCAAGGCCGGGCTCGCCGCCGACTACGCAGCGCAGCTGGCCCGCAACGTCGGCAAGGTCGTGTTCTTCGCCAAGCACATCGACGTACTGGACCAGGCCGAGCAGACGTTCGCCGACCGCGGCATCCGGTACTCCTCGATCCGCGGCGACCAGACGACGAAGGTCCGCGACAAGAACATCGCGGCGTTCGTCGACGACCCCGAGGTCTCGATCGCCGTCTGCTCGCTGATGGCCGCCGGTGTGGGCCTGAACCTGCAGGTCGCGTCCAACCTGGTGCTCGCCGAGCTGTCCTGGACCGACGCCGAGCAGACCCAGGCCATCGACCGCATCCACCGCATCGGGCAGTCCGAGCCCGTCACCGCGTGGCGGATCATCGCCGCGCAGACCATCGACGCCAAGATCGCCGAGCTGATCGACAGCAAGTCGGCCCTCGCGGCCCGGGCACTGGACGGGATCGGCAACGAGGACGCGGAGACGACGGACGTGCAGCTCGAGGCACTTGCCGGGCTGCTGACGGACGCGCTGGTCGCCGACGCCGTGATCTGAGGGCCGGCTATCGGCAACTGCAGCCCAGCTGGCGCGCGATCGGCGATCGAGTTGGGATAGCGAAGTCGGCACCACAGGCTTCAGTTCCGCAGTACTCTGCCGTCGTCAACGAATGCCTCTACGGATACCAACCGGTGCCTGCTGGGGCCAAGCCAGAGGGAATCGGACGGCAGGCAATGGGCTATCTCTATGAGAACAGCAATCCTGAACGCTTCCAACAACTGTGCCAATCGCTACTCCTAAGTGACTTCCCATCGCTCCAGTGTTTACCGGTTGGCCAGCCTGATGGCGGTCGCGACGGCTGGGATCCGGCGACAAAGACAGTTTTGCAAGTGAAGTTTAAGCGGAAGGAAGAGCCCGCCGACGCGAAGTGGATGATTTCCGCGTTGGAAGGCGAGCTGCCGAAGATTAAGCGCCTGATTGTGATGGGCGCGACAAACTACGTGATGATTACGAACGCACCCGGAACGGCCCACAGCGGGGGCGGCAGCATCGACTTGGTCCAGGCTTGGCTCGACGAAAACGTTGCCATTTCCGCCATGTGCTTATGGCGTGACGACGTCGACCGGCGAATCGACGCTGCGCCGCTGGGGCTCAAGCTAAAATACGCTGAACTTCTTTCACTCGAGGACGGCATCCAACTTGCTTTAGAGGGTCCGCTCGGCCCACTCGATCACCATCGCCACTCGGTCGTCAGAGCGTTCGTCGCTTCGCAGTTCGACGCCGATTCGCTCGTGAAATTCAAGCAGGTCAATCTATCGAACGAACTGCTGGATCTTTTCATCGACGTTCCGATCGGTTTTCCAACGGATCCTGCGGAACGCAATCGCAGCGGCCACGCCAGACTACCTCAGCAGTTTCTCGAATCGCTCATCGAGGGGGCTGCGGGCCTCGAATGGATGCCTGCAGAACTGAAACAAGACGAGAAATTCTACGCTCACACGATGCTGAATCTGTTGTCTGGCATGGATATCGGCGCGGCGCAGGTTCTTCTGGGGCAGGCTGCCCAAGACCATCTGAGGTGCATTGTTTTGGAGGGCGCCCCGGGTCAGGGAAAGTCGACGCTAGCTCAGTATGTCTGCCAGGTTCATCGAGCGCGGTATTTGAATAAATCCGTGTGGCTGGCGAGAATACCCGAAGCGCACAAGAGAACAGCCTTCAGAATCCCGATCAAAATCGACCTGCGGGATCTTGCTTCTTACCTCGAGGGTCACGCACCATACGGCCGGGCAGAGACGGCGTCCGGACCGCTGTCGCTCGAGGGATTTGTGGCGAGTCTGATCTCCGGTACGACGGGTGGCCTCACATTTAGTGTTGATGACACATTTCGACTCCTCACATCGTCGCCAGTTCTGTTGTTTCTGGACGGCCTGGACGAGGTCGCCGACATTGAGCAGAGACGCGAGCTGGTCGAGACAATCGTCGACGCACACAACCGCTTGGTGACCACAGGCGGCGATTTGCAGGTTATCGTGACGAGCCGGCCTTCAATCTTCGGGAAAGCACCGAGCTTCCGCCGGGGCGGATTTGCGACTCTCCGGCTCGATCGCATAGACGACAAGAGGATTGATGAGTACTCGAAGAAATGGGCTATTGCTCGCGGACTAGATGCCGTCGAGGCATCCACGATCAACAAGATCCTTGCATTAAAGCGACAACTAGAACACATTCGCTACTTGATGCAAAATCCCATGCAGCTCACGATCCTATTGAGCCTAATTCACTCTGTGGGACATTCGCTTCCGGACCAACGGACCGACCTTTATCGGCGCTACGTAGAACTCTTCCTTACGCGCGAGGCTGAAAAGTCGACGAGCGTGCGGGAACACCGCATGGTCCTAATCGGATTCATCCAACACCTTGCCTGGTTGCTGCAAAGCCAAGCTGAAAGCAGTCGAGGTGCCGGGAGTATATCGGCCAGCAGTCTGCAGGACTTGGCCCGGCAGTACTTGTCGGAGCGCTCGCATCCGCTGGATCTTGCAGACGAACTCTTCAGCGGCGGATTAGAACGGATCTTCGTGCTTGTTCAACGCATCGAAGGACTATATGAGTTCGAGGTGCAACCGCTGAGAGAATTCTTTTGCGCCAGGCATCTGTACGAAACGTCACCGGTGGGTACATATCGCGATACGCAACCCCGAGGTGATCGAGCGCAACGGTTCGAAGCAATCGCCGCGAGCCCGTTCTGGCTAAACGTCACCCGGTTCTATGCGGGTTCCTACGAGAGCGGGGAGATCGGTAGCCTCGTTTTAAGCGTTAAGGAGCTAGTGAAGACGGGCGACCCAGCCCAGGCGATCCATGCGCGCCGTGTGGGATCTGCCCTATTGCAGGACTGGGTGTTCAGCAACAAAAAATACGCCCAGGCGGAGCTGATCGACGTAATCACGGACCCGTTGGGCTTAGATATCCTAACAACCCAAAATCGCTACACTGACTCTGAGGTGCGTTTAGCCGCAGACTGCGGACAAGACGCCCTGCGGGCTCGCGTTTTTGCTCGCATGGCGCAACTGCCTCGGAGTGTGCGGGCGTCGCGATATGCTCGGCTGTTGCGTGCCAATGGCGGTGAGTTGCTCTACAAGGACTTCTTGAACTCTCTCGAAGGCGCGCAAGGGCACGACTTGACGAATCGCATTCGACGAATGGCTCTCAGTGGATCAACGCAGGGTTTGTCGCCAAGCGAAGCTCTCTCCCTTATTTCCCGCGATGCACCCAGTGCCGACCAACTGTTGGAGCGGGCGCTGTCGTTGCTGGCTTTCGAAAGTCGGGCCGCGCTCGGCTCGCCGGAAATTGTCGACTGCATTCTGCAGGGCGCCCTAAACGGCTACACCGAGACAATCGCACCAGGTGCGACGTGGCTGGGCGCCTTCCTAGGGATGGTGAGTCTATCGCCGACCGCCCTATTTGAATCTCGGAACGAACGTCCCGAAGCTAGCTTGTACGTGCGTGATAGTACGCCCCCCGAAGTCGTGTCGTTTGTGCGTAACATCGGCGAGCGCCTCCAGTCGACTGAGGATGCCGTGTATTTTAATGCCGAGCCCGTTGAACTCTGGGGTGCAACGGCGGATGCTCTACGCGAGGTTTTTGGAGACTGTTGGGCTGCTATGTCCATTGCCGTACGGACGGCCGGCCTGCAGCGCCCGTTGTCGGCGGGTGCAAGCGTTGGCCTTTTCGATGCTGCGGCGTCTATCTGTGCCCGGGCCCGGGTCGCGCGCCTTCGTCGTGGAGGGCCGACGTGGTGGCTTACACAACTCGACAATGCGGCGCACGCTTTGGACCGCAGGTTCTGGGCTGCCCTGGTTCTGGCATGGGCGAGTCCTTCGAACGTCGCAGCATTGCGCGAGGAAATCATCACAATCCTCGGCGAATTGAACGATCTTGAACTTGCCGCTTTCGTCCGTACCCTCAGGGCGACTGGCCGAGGTTCGCGACCCAGGTCAGATCGACGAGCCGAGTCTGAAATCCCCTGGGGAGCCTACGCGCCCCGCTACTGGTTGGCGCTCGCCGCTGGCTTTAGGGTGTCGGCGGATCGCGTCCCATGCACGTCGGGCGCCGGACCGGACGAATTATCGCGGTGGATGGATCATGAGGATTGGTTGGCCAGGGCGCAGTCTTTGCGCCTCGAGGATGGCATTCCGGGGGTAGACGCATGGCTGGAGGCGATCGAAAAAATTCCTGATCATGGTGTTCCGTTTGCGGGGGGGCCTTTCGAGATGAGCGAGCGGGCAGCCATCACGCCCAAGCAGGCCCGGGCGCTCGCTGCTCGCGCGTCGGACTTGCCGATCGAGGTCATCGACAGTGTGGTCGCCGTGCTCGAGCGGAGTTACCGGGCGAAGCGACTGACTGTCGTGGCGGATGCTCAGGGGTGGTCGTTCGAATAGCGGCCGTCGGGTGCTTTCGTGCCCTGAAGCGCTGGTCGATTCAGGTCGGGATCGAGAGACGTTGCCGTTGTCGTCGTCACTGGGCGACTTTGCCGAGAAAGAGGGTGGTGGTGCCCGCCGCATCCGCGGCAGGCACCACCACCCCAGTGATCAGGTGGTTAGAGCTACTTCTTCACCACGATCTTCACCGTCGCCCCGGTGGCGGCGGCGTACGTGGTCGAGCCGACGTACTTCACCGACACCTTCCACGTGCCCTTCGGCAGCTTCGGGAGCGTGAACGTCGCCTTGCCGGACTTCAGCGTGAAGGTCTCGGTCGCCTTCAGGCTGCCGCTGGCGAGGGTCACCTTGACCGTGCCGGTCGCCGTGGCCAGGCCCTTGGGGGCCGTGACGCTGACCGTGGCCTTGCCGCCCTTCTTGGTGGTCGGCGCCTTGGTCACCTTGGTGGCGACCTTGGAGACCTTGCCCTTCGTGACCTTCAGCGCGGCGGTCGCCGACGAGCCGGCGACATTGGCGTTCCCGGCGTAGGTCGCCTTGAGCGCGTACGACTTGACCGCGAGCGAGGCCGGGAGCGTGACGACGGCCTGGCCGGCGCTCGTGAGCGTCGCGGTGCGGGCCGAGCCCGCGCCGGTCAGCGTGACCTTGCCGGTGATCGCCTTGCCGTTGGCGTCGGCGACCTTGACCGTGACCTTCACGGCCTTGCCGTACGTGCTGGTCTTGACCGAGGAGATCGTGGCCTTGGTGGCCAGCTTCTTGACGGTCAGGGTGAGCGATGCCGAGGTCGACGAGGTGTACGTGCTGGTCCCCGCGTAGGTGGCCTTGAGCGCGTACGACTTCACCGCGAGCGAGGCCGGGAGGGTGACGACGGCCTGGCCGCTCGTGAGCGTCGCGGTGAGCGCCGCGCCGGCACCGCTCAGCGTGACGGCGCCCGTGAGG
This sequence comes from Cellulomonas sp. PhB150, assembly GCF_003755175.1. Lineage (GTDB taxonomy): Bacteria > Actinomycetota > Actinomycetes > Actinomycetales > Cellulomonadaceae > Cellulomonas. Next base: position 86,456 of record NZ_RKHX01000006.1, read on the forward strand.
GGCGCGCCCGCCGCGTCGGTGACCTTGACCGTGGCCTTGACGGCCGTGCCGTAGGTGCTGCTCGTGGCCGCGGAGAGCGTGACCTTCGAGGCCAGCTTGTTCACGGTCAGGGTCACCGGCGCCGAGACGGACGACGCGTAGACGCCGTCACCCGCGTAGGCGGCCGTGACCGTGTAGGTGCCGGCCGGGACCGTGGCGGGAACGGTCAGTGCCGCGGTGCCGTCCACGATCGGCGCCGTGATGGCGCTGCCCGGCAGGCCCACGAGCGAGACCGTGCCGGTCGCGCCCTCGGTCACCGTGGCCGTGTAGGCCACGGCCGTGCCGACCGACGTCGACCCGGCGCCGGTCAGGGCGACGGACGACTGCTTGCCGACCTTGAGGTCGGTGGTCGACGACGAGATCGAGTAGCCGCGACCGAGGTACTTGACCTTCCACACGTCACCGATCTGGTCCGACGTGATGGCCGGCAGCGTGATCGAGACCGGCGTGCCGGTCCGCTTCAGCGCGACCGGGGTGCCGACCTGGTGGCCGTCCTGGTCGAGGACCACGACCGAGCCGGCCGGGCTGCCGACGCCGGCGTTGCGCACCGCGTTGGCCGAGTTCGCGTTGAACGTGACGAACGGCGCGTAGCCGGCCGCCGTGACGGTGACGCTGAGCGTCGGCGTGGTGCCCGGGACCAGGTCGGTCGACGAGGCACCGTCGACCGAGACGGCCGTGCTGCTCGTGTAGTGCGTCGAGCCGAGCGAGCCGAGGACGTCGGCGTAGGCGTCGAGCGCCTCCGTGGCGAAGTCGCGCGCGTTCGTGAGGCGGTCGCTGCCCGCGGCGAGGGTGCCGTTGAGCGTGGTGTCGGGCGTGTTGGGCAGGTCGTGCCCGGCGACGTACCAGTACTCGGTCATGTACTCCGTGTACGTGCCGTTGTCGTTGGTGCGGATCGCCTGGTCGACGACCGGGGCGGCGTTGCCGAGCGCGTCCTTGTGGTTCTGGTTGTACGTGACGAGCGCGGGGACCTGGAGACGACGGGCCGTCTGGATGGCCTTCGTGGTGTCGCCGCCCGGGTAGTACTGGTTCGGGTTCGCGCCCGGCTCACCGGCCTTCGCGTACTCGGCGACGGCGTTGGGCAGGTAGGTGTTGACCAGGTCGCCGTAGAGGTGACCGGGGGCCAGCAGCTTGCCGTCGGGCGCCAGGCCCGGCACGCCGGAGGTGCGGATGTGGTCGTAGTTGGTGCCGCCGTTGCTCGTCGAGAACAGCGAGAAGTCCAGGTTGTAGACCGTCTTCACGCCGTTGGCCTGCGCGTCGGCATTGATGTGCGAGATGACCGCGCGCGTGTTGTGGCACCACGTGCCGCCGAACAGCAGCGGGACGTCGCTGTTCGCGTAGCGCGGGTTGGACAGCAGGTCGAGGGTCTCGGGGTACGAGAGCTGCTGGACGCGCCAGCCCTGCGCGTCGTCCGAGTCGGCCAGGATGGTGCCGCCGTACTTGGTCGCGTCGGTGTACGTCGCCGTGTGGCGGCGGTTGACCTCGTCCTTGTAGAACTCGAACTGCGTGTTGACGCTCAGGTCGGGCGTCGTGACCGTGCCGCCGTCGAGCAGGACCTGCGTGACGGTCGCCTCGTACGCTGCCCGCTCGGCCGGGGTGTCGAGGTCGGCGGCCGTCTTCGTCGCGGAGAGCGAGGAGACGACGCGGTCGTCGTTGCCGCTGCCGTCCTTGGCGTCCTTGTCCAGGACGACGAGGTACGGGCTGGTCACCTTGCCGTCCGTCCGGACGAACTCGGGGGCGGGGCTGTTGCCGTTGATGAGGTTGATCAGCTGGCCGCCGGTCGTCGCCTCGGGGCCCTCGTTCTGCCAGTACGTCAAGCCCGCGCCGGTGAGCTGCGTCGCGAGCTCGTTCCAGTCGAAGACGTTGAGGCTGTTGCCGTCGATGCGCGGGTTGAAGACGTAGATCTTCTTGACGCCGATGCTCGTGGCGGCCGCGTTGATCGAGCCGATCTCGGCCTGGGTGCTCGCGTCCTTCGGGTCACCGATCAGGACGGCGTACTTGCCGGCCTTGAAGCGCAGCAGGTACTTGAGGCGCTCGATCGTGATGGTCTCGAACACGTGCTCGCCGCGCTGCGAGGCGAGGGCGGGGAAGACGTCCGCGAGGTAGTCGAAGTCGACGCTGGACGTGATGGCGGGAGCCGACGGGTCGGCGCTGGCACCGGGTGCGGTGAGCGCGACGACGGGAGCGGTCGCCAGGGCGGCGACGACGATCCCGGCGATCCTGCGCCGCAGAGGGGAGCTGGACATGAGTGCAGTCATCACTTTCTCTCGCCCCGTAGGGGTGAGGGGGTGGAGGTGGCCGTGCGCGGGACTAGCGGGCGGAGCTGGGCTCGGGTGCCCGCAGGGCCTCCGAGACGGGACGAGCGGGGGACGCGATCGAGGACCCGGCGAGGAAGGCCGGGATGCTGGGAGTGCTGAGCTGCAGCGGGGGCAGGACGGCGGTCGGCGCGGGTCCGGCAGCCACGGCGGGCGTCGCGACGGCGGGAGCCGACGACGAGGCGCGGCGCGAGCCGCCCCGCGCGTAGTGCGTGACCAGCAGCAGCACGCCGGCGGCGGCGAGGGCGATGAGGATGATCAGCCCCGTGATCGGCGGCACGGTCTCGGCCGGCTCGGCGGCCGCGGCGGGCTCGTCGGCCGTGACCGGCGCGACCGGAGCGGCGGCGACGACGGTCACGGGGCTCTGCGAGATGACCGTGCCGTCGTAGGCGACGACGAAGTTGTGCGCGCCCTCGGGAGCGTCGGCCGGCACGACGACGTCCGTGCTGAAGGCGCCCGCGGCGTCAGTGGTGACCGTGGTGAGCAGGACGGGATCGGAGTGCAGCTCGATGTCGAGCGGGGCGTTCGGCGCGTAGCCCGAGCCGGCCAGCGTGACGGTCGCACCGGGCGTGACGTCGCCCGTCCAGGTCAGCGTGCCGACCACGGACTCGACCGGCGTGCCGACCGTGACCGCCTCGGACGGCGTGGAGGCCGCGGACTCGCCGACCGTGTTCACGGCGCGGACGGCTGCCCGGTAGCTGCCGTCCGGCAGGTCGGAGAACGTGTACGTGGTGGTGTCGGCGTCGACCTCGGCGCGGTTGTCCCCGCTGAGCTGGACGACATAGCCGGTCACGCTGTCGAGGTCGACGTCCGCCGACGGCTTCCACGTCACGACGATCGTCGAGCCGTCGACCGTGAGCGTCGGGGTGCCCGGCGCCGTGGGGGCGCCCTCGGCCACCTTCTCCTCGGGGTCGATCCCGAGGTCGTCGTTCGTCGTGGTCGGCGTCTTGATCGGCGTCTTGGTGCCGGGCGTGGGCGTGGTGCCCGTCGTCTTGGTGTCCGTCGGGATCGCCAGGCCCTGGGTCGGTGCCTTCGTCGTCGTGCCCGTCGGGGTCTTCGTGGGCGTCTTGGTCGGGGCCTTGGTGGGCTTCGGCGTCTTGACCGGCGTCGGGGCCTTCGTCGGGCTCGGCGACTTGGTCGGGGTCGACGTCGTCAGGTTGTAGTCCGACGGGAGGTCGTCCTCGTAGAGCACGTCGCCCGGGTTGCCCTGCCAGATGCCCGTGCTGGCGCTGCTCTGCACGATGCGGCCCTTGTACTTCGGGTTGTTCCCGTCGTACTCGTGGCAGCTGGGGATCGGCTGGCAGAACTTGTCCTCGGCGAGGCTGGTGAGCGCGGCGCCCATGTCGTCCTGGAGGCACGGCTGGTCGTCGCCGCCGTCGACCCAGGCGACGGTCGCGGCCTGGGCCTGGCTGGCCTGGGCGATCGGGAGGCCGACGGTGAGCACGCCGACGACGCCGAACGCGGCAGCCAGGCGAACGCTGCGGGTGAGGTGGGGGAGAAGGTTCACGATGAGTGGCTTTCTGGGGGAGTGGGCAGGCGGTCGGTCAGCGGGCGCCGACGCGCTCGCGCGGGCTGGGTTCGATGGCGCAGGCGCCGACGGGGAGCGAGCCCCACAGGGCGTCGTCGTCGGACTGCGCTCCGTCCGCGGGGCGGGGCTCGTCGTCCGGGGACGTGAGGGTGAGCGTGGTGACGTCGGCATCCGGTGCGTCGAAGATCGCGTCGTCGAGGCGCCCTTCCTTGCGGGCGACGATGGTCGCGGCGACCGCGGCGGAGGTGACGTTGTTCGTCGTGCGGGCCATGTCCGCCAGGGCGCTGATCGGCAGGGTGAGGATGACGACCTCGAGCGGCAGGCCGGCCGCCGCGAGCACCGTCGTCGCCGTGACCGTCGCCGTGCCGGGGACTCCCGCGGTGCCGATCGAGACGAGCAGGCCGAGGACGACGAGCACGGCGTAGTCGCTGAACCCGTACGGGATGCCGAGCGCGTTGACGGCGTAGACCGCGAGCAGGATCGGCCAGATGCCGGCGCAGCCGGGCATCCCGATCGTCGTGCCGAGCGGGGCCGTGAAGCCCGCGATCTCGGACGGGACGCCGACGCGGCTGCGCAGCAGGCTCGTGGTGAGCGGCAGCGTGCCGGCGCTGCTCTGCGTGCTGAACGCCGTCACCTGCGCGGGCAGGATCTTGCGGAAGAAGGCGACCGGGCTCACGTTGGCCGAGGTCCGCAGGAACACGCCGTTGACGAGGTACGTGTGCGCGAAGCACACGACGAACGCGACGACGAGCAGCGTGAACAGCGGCCACAGCTGGCTCGTGTCGGCCGAGACCGTCGAGGTGAACGAGGCCGTCAGTGCGAGCACCGCGTACGGGGTGAGGCTGATGACGAAGCCGACGGCGCGGTAGATGATCTCGCGCACGGCCTCGACGAGGGCCTTGAACGGGGCGACCTTCTGCGGGGCCTTGTCCGCGATGACCGAGCAGGAGACGGCCACGAGGATGCTCACGAGGATGATCGGGATGATGTTGTTCTCGGAGATGTCCTTGACGATGTTCGTCGGGAAGAAGCCGATGAGCACGTCCGTGAACGGCTTCTGGATGGAGTCGAGCGACCGCGTGTCCACGTCCGTCGCGAGGTGAGCGCCCTTGCCGAGGCCGACGAGCAGGGCCGTGCCCAGCGCGAGGAAGATCGCGACCAGGTTGAGGCTGAGCAGCCAGTAGACCGACCGTCCGCCGATCGTCTTGAGCTGCGCCGTCGACCCGAGCGACGTGATGCTCGACAGGATCGAGACGATCACGAGGGGCGCGACGATCGTCAGCAGCAGGTTGACGTAGATCCGGCCGATCGGCTGCACGTACTCGACGTGGTCGCGGAAGACGACGCCGACGGCGATGCCGAGGAACAGGCCGATGAACGTCAGCACGCTGAAGTTCACGCGCTTGCGGGCGAGGGTGAAGATGCCGGCGAACAGGCCGAAGGTGACAGCGAGTGCGGTCGCGTCCCAGACGTTCATGGGGGTGCTCCGATCATGCGAGGGTCACCCCAGGGACCGGTCAACGGTCGAGGGGGTGCCCTCCGGGGGACTGAGGGATGTCGGGCGCGGGTGCAGAAGACCTCGCGCCGGAGAGACGACGTGCGATCAGGCGGTGGTGCAGCGACATCGATTCGGTCGGTGCTTGCCTGCGGGCCTCACGTCGGTGCTCCTCGTGGTCTCCGTGCTTGTCGTCGTGCGGCGCACGACGACCTGGTCGTCACCCGGGGCACCCCGCCACGGACGGAGGGTTGCCGGTCTCCCAGCCGGGGCTTGGCGGAGACACTCGTGACCTATTTGCTGACCATATCAGTCGGCTTTTCGAACGAATTTCTACCGGTCTCCGCAGGTCAGGGTCAACATCGCTCGGCGAATGACCAGGATCTGAGACAGGGTTCACCCGAATGGCGGAACAACGCTCACGAAGGGAGGGGGTTCGCCGATGGGTGGCTCAGACCGTCCGCCTCGTCCCTGGAGCCCTCGATGTCCGCCCTCCGCCGCCTGCGCCTCGGCGCTCGACTGCTCACGCTGTGCACCGTCGCGATCCTCGCGCTCGTCGCGGTGGGCTCGGTCGGGCTCTGGGCGACCCAGCACCAGCGCGACCTCCTCGACGAGTACCAGGCGCTGCGCGCAGCGTCCGACGCCGCGCAGGAGCAGCGCTACCTCGACAACGACCTGTCGGGCTGGCAGGGCTGGGTCTTCATGGACGTCCTGAAGATCGGGCCCGACGCGGCCACCCAGCCGGACTCGGACAACATGGCCGGCATGACCGAGTCGCTCGGCCAGCTGAAGTCCACGCTCGCCGAGTTCGACACGAGCGCGCTGAACGACGCCGAGAAGGCGTCCGTGCAGGACCTGCGCGCCGACGCCGCGTCCTACGAGGACCAGACCGACCAGATGATCGCGCTCGTCGGCTCCGACAGCCCGACGGCGCTCGACGACGCGTACGACCTGCTGCAGGGGCCGCTGTCCGACACGTGGGCGACGATGCTCGACCACACCCAGGCGCTCGCGGACAGCCTGTCCGCGCGGTCCGACCAGGCGGCCGCGGACATGCGGTCCGCGTCCGACACCGCGCGCCGGCTCATCGTCACGGTCGGGCTCGTCGGGCTGCTGCTCGTGGGGCTGGTCGGTGTCGGCATCACGCGGTCCGTGACGCGCCCGCTCGCCGCGTGCGTGGCGGCGCTGCGGCGCGTCGCGGGCGGTGACCTGACGGTGCGGGTCGACGACGACAGCCGCGACGAGGTGGGGGACCTGTCCCGTGCGCTCGACGCGACGACCCTCGCACTGCGGGCCACCCTCCAGGAGGTCGTCGCGTCGGCGCACGGGGTCGAGGCCGCGTCCGTCGACCTGTCGGCGACCAGCGACGAGATGCGCGGCGGGGTGCAGACGACCGCTGACCACGCGACGAGCTCGGCGGCCGCGGCCACGCAGGTCGCCGCCAACGTCGGGGCCGTCGCCGCGGCCAACGAGCAGATGGGCCAGTCGAGCCGGGAGATCGCGGCGTCGGCGACGGCCGCCGCGCAGGTCGTCGCGCGGGCCGTCGAGATCGCGGGTGGGGCGAGCGGCGCGGTGGGCAGCCTCGCGCGCTCGTCGGCCAAGATCAGCGAGGTCGTCGACCTCATCGCGCAGATCGCGGCGCAGACCAAGCTCCTCGCGCTCAACGCGCAGATCGAGGCGGCCCGCGCGGGCGAGGCGGGCAAGGGCTTCGCGGTCGTCGCCGAGGAGGTCAAGAGCCTCGCGGAGGAGGCGGAGCGCGCGGCGGCCGACATCTACCGCAGCATCGCGGCCGTCCAGGCGGACGCGAGCGCGACCGAGGCCGGCATCGGCGAGGTCTCGGCAGTCATCTCCCAGGCCAACGACTACCAGGCGACCATCGCGGCGGCCGTCGAGCAGCAGAGCGCGACAACGGCCGAGATGGGCCGCTCGCTCACCGACGCCGCCTCCGGCGCGGACAGCATCGCCCGCTCGGTGTCGACCGTCGCCCGCACCGCGGGCGAGACGCGCACCAACGCGGACAAGACCGCGCAGGCCGCGGACGACCTGCGCGGGACGGCCGAGCGGCTGACCGCCGCGGTCGCGACGTTCTCGATGTAGCCGCTACTCGACGACCTTGACGTCCTTCCAGAACGCCACGTAGTTCGAGAAGTCCTTGCCGACGCGCTCGAACGAGCCCGGGTACGGGTCGGGGTAGCGCCACGCGACGTCGGTCAGCGTCTCGCCGTCGACCGTGACGTTGAGGTACTGGCACACGCCCTTCCACGGGCACGTGTACGGCGTCGGGCTGGTCGAGATGAGCTCGTCGTTGACGCTCGCGGGCGGGAAGTACCAGTTGCCCTCGATCTTGATCAGGTCGCTCTCGGGCGCCTCGGCGACGATCGTGTCGCCCACCACTGCCTTCATCGGGTCCTCCAGCCGGTTCGGTGCTGCCAGTGTTCACCTGGGCGCGGGAGTCCGCACGGGCTCGTGGGACTGAGGGCCCTCTCGGCGTGCCGCCCTCTCTTCGTCGCGTCAGGATGGGCGGCCCGCCGGGTCGAGATGGCGCAGAGGGGTGTCGTGTGCCGCTCGATCGGCGTAATGTCGCCGACGCCCGGAATTGCTCGGGCAAGCGATGGGCGACGGGCCTCGGGTCCGAACAGGGACGGACCTAGCGTTCCCGACACTTTGATCGAACGCCACGGGCAGGGCGAGTCGGACGATGGTGCACGCCCTGCCATGACCGCAGGGGCGCTGCGATGTCTGGAAGCCAATTCACCCCTCCGCCTGGCTGGCCGCCCGTTCCGAAGGGCTGGCATCCGCCGCCGGGATGGAAGCCGGATCCGTCATGGCCGGCCGCGCCTGAAGGCTGGGACTTCTACCCGACCGGTGCACCGTCGGGGGCCGAACCCGCCGTGCGTCCGGTTCCCGATTCCGCGACGGCTCCTGTCGTCCCGATCAAGGCGGACAAGCCCAGGCCACGTTGGCTGATTCCAACCATCGCAGCGGCCGTGGCCTTCATCATCGGAATCGCTGTGGGTGCCGCAGGCGGAGGCGACACGTCGAGCGACGACGCGGGTGCGCAACCGGCTCCGACGGTGACGGAGACGGAGACGGAGACGGTGACCCTGGACCCGACGACGGCGCAGCAGGCGGAGTTCGACAAGCAGTCGAAGTCTCTCGACGAGCGCGAGTCCGATCTCGATGCGAGAGAGAAGGAGCTCGACAAGCGCGAGAAGTCGCTGGACAAGACAGAGGCTTCTCTCGAGAAGAACACGATCCCAGGTGACGGGACGTATCTCGTCGGGGAAGACATCAAGGCTGGCACCTACATCAGCAACGACAACTCGGGGTGCTACTGGGCCAGGCTCAGCGGCACTGGCGGTGACCTGGGTGACATCATCGCGAACGGAAACGAGGAAGGTCGTGCGATCGTGACGATCAAGGCGAGTGACGAGGCGTTCGAGACCAGCGGCTGCGCCGACTGGCACAAGAAGTAGGTGACCAACTCGCAGGCGTGCGATCAAGGTCTCGCCGCCCCGGCGCTGCCTCAGCTAGGAGCACCGCAGGCAGCGCTCGGCCTCAGGCCACAAGGCTGCCGTGGCATCGGCGAGGCTCAGCGGGTACCGCTCGTTCGCGCGAGCTAGCTGGCGAGGGTGCTCAGGGTGTTGCGGTACGCGGTGTCGAGGGCGTCGAGGATGCGGGTGGGTGAGCTGGTGGCTCGGTGCCACCCGTCGTCGTCGCCGCCGTCGCCGTCGCCGGTGTTGTTGGTGCCGTCGCGGGTGAACGGTCCGGCGCGGGTGAGGGATCGCAGCCAGGCGGGTGCGCGGACTTCGGGGACGCCGTTGCGGACGCGGAGCTGCCAGCCGGAGGTCTCGATGGTGCGGTGGTGGTACCAGCACAGCAGGGCGCCGTTGGAGGTGTGGGTGCCGTCGGGGTCGTCCTTGTGGGCGGTGATGTGGTGGACCTCGCACCAGCCGGCTGGGACGTGGCAGCCGGGGATGATGCACCCGCCGTCGCGCAGGGCGATCGCGCGGCGTTGGTGGCCGGTGAAGCACCGTTCGGGGGACCACAGGCCGATCACGGCGCCGAGGTCGTCCAGGGCGACGCGTTGGGTGGCACCCGAGCAGGCGAGCTGGGCGACGGCGGCCATCGACATCGGCAGCGGGCCCCCGAACCGGTCACCGGAGAACGTGGCGCCGGTGCCGCGGCGCGCTTGCAGGTCGTCCTGGCGCACCGAGATCAGCACGGTCGGGGAGTTACCCGCCACGGAGCGTTGATCGGCGACCCGTGCCGCGGCCCCGAGGGCCATCGCGAGCACGTCGTGCATCAGCTGCGGCCGCGTGCGCGGATCCGGCGGAATCTGGTCCGAGGCGAGCGGGCCACGGTCACCGACGTCCTCGGCGTCGTCTGCGAGGTCGAACAGGGCCGCGCCGTCCTCGCCGCCAGACGTGACCGCCTCGCCGTCGCCATCGCCCTCGCCGTCGCCGTCGCCGTCGCCGTCGCCGTCGCCGCGAGCATCGGCGCCCGCGGTTCCTGCCATTGCCGGGTCGGTCACGTCGGGGGTGCGGGGGTTGGTGCAGGCGTCGGCGAACGCGGACAAGGCGGCAGCGACCTCGGGCAGCAGCAGACCGTTGATCCGCACCAACCCCCGGTGCAACCCACCCAGGCGCAACGCGCGACGGGCCAGGTCGGTCTCGGGTGGGGCGGTGCCGTCCTGGTCGAGGAACCCCGCCCACGTCGCCGCCTGCACCCGCACCGAGTCGGCATCCACCGGCGGCACACCACCGGGCTCGTCCGCCAGGCACGCGGCCACCAGCTCGGCCTCCGCAACCGCGACATCCGCGTCCCCGGCCACCGCACGCACCGGGTTCAGGTTGTCCACGATGGTCAAAGCCGCATCGGTGTTGATCCGCCCCGCGGCAACCGCGGCAGCCACGGCAGGGAACGGCGCCGGCACCAGCTGACCGGTCAACCCGGTCGACTCCTGGGTCGCACGCCCCAACCGCAACCACCGCGACACCGAGGTGTTCGCCGAACCGGTCACCCGACGCATCAGCTCACGGGAGCTGCGGCACCCACGCCCCGAGGCCAGCCCGTCTCGGCCCCGGGTGCTGCGCTCGTCGACCTCCACCGCCACAGCCGCCCGCCACGCATCTACCTGACGCGCCACAGCCTCCAACGTCACCAACCCGGCCAGCAGGTCCTCATCGACCCACCCCGCAACCACACCACCAGGCGCAGATTCCGACGAGTCGGCAGCACCGAGCGCGCTGCGCACCAGCGCCGCCGCATCGACCACCACCGTGTCTGACATGTCCCTATCGTCCCATCGACCACTGACACAACCTCGAACGTCTGTTCGATACGTCGGGGGTCGACAGGGGACTGGATCGGTGCCACCTTGAATGGGCCCAGTGCCTTCGAGAGGTCAGCTCATGAAGAAGCGCAGCATCGCCATCGTCCTCGCCCTGGCCGCACTGACAGGGTTCGCCGGCGCCACGTCAGCGTCCGCAAGCGCCGGGCACGTCATCGCCAGCCCGTGCTGCAAGGCGACCTAAGAGCGCGAGTCGAACGACGACCGGCTCGCCTCGATCGTCGGCCCGTTCGCCACGGCCCAGCTCGCCAGCGCCAGCGCGGGCTCGATCAGCGTCGTCCCGGTGTCGGTGAGCGCGTACTCCACCCGCGGCGGAACCTCGGCGTAGGCGGTGCGGACGACGAGCCCGTCGCGCTCGAGATGGCGCAGGGTCAGCGAGAGCATGCGCTGAGAGACGCCCGGGATGCTGCGCTGCAGCTCGGTGAACCGCATCCGCCCGCGCTGCAGGGTGCTGACGACGAGCAGCGTCCACTTGTCGCAGATCCGGTCCAGCACGGAGCGGATCATCGGGCCGGCCTCGCCGTGCACGACGCACAGGCTGTCGTTCATGGAGGTCACCGTCCTGTGAGTAGCGCACACGCGTGTGCCTTATGTAGGCCGTCTCCCGGTCACGCATGATGCGGTTGCTCACAAAGAGTAACCATGGAGGTGAAGATGACCGTCGCGTACTGGATCGTCGCGGGACTGCTCGCGCTGACGTACCTCGCATCGGGCGGGATCAAGATCGTGCTGCCGGCCGAGAAGCTCCTCGCGATGTGGCCCTGGACCGGTGACCTGCGGCTGCGCACGGTGCGGCTGATCGGGACGCTCGAGGTCCTCGGCGCGCTCGGCCTCGTCCTGCCGCGGCTGACCGGGATCGCCGAGTGGCTGTCGGTGGTGGCTGCCGTCGGCCTCGTCGTCGTCCCGCTGGGCGGGCTCGCCCTGCACGTCCGTCGGGGCGAGGGTTCGCAGACGGTGCCGAACGTGGTGCTCGCCGTCCTGGCCGCGGTCGCAGCCTGGCTGGGCGCCGCCACGCTCTGACGCGAGGGGCAGGCGGATATCGTTATCGAACCTCGACGACGAGCCGACCCCAAGGGAACCGATGACCAGCCACGCCACCGTCCTGCTCCACCCCGGCTTCCGCGTGGGCACCGTCGACCGCCGGATGTTCGGCACCCTCGTCGAGCACATGGGGCGGTCCGTCTACACGGGCATCTTCGAGCCGGGCCACCCGAGCGCCGACGAGCACGGGTTCCGCGGGGACGTCGCCGCGCTCACCGCCGAGCTGGGCGTCACGATGGCGCGCTACCCGGGCGGCAACTTCGTCTCCAGCTACGTCTGGGAGGACGGCGTCGGCCCCGACCGGCCGCCCGTGCTCGACCTCGCGTGGCGGACCGTCGAGCCCAACACGGTGGGCACCGACGAGTTCCTCCAGTGGGCGGAGCGCAGCGGCATCGAGCCCATGCTCGCGGTGAACCTCGGCACCCGCGGGGTCGAGGCCGCGGCCGCGCTCGTCGAGTACTGCAACGGCGAGGCGGGGACCCGCTGGGCGGACCTGCGGATCGCGAACGGACGCGAGCGGCCCTACGGCGTGCGGCTGTGGTGCCTCGGCAACGAGATGGACGGTCCCTGGCAGATCGGGCACAAGAGCGCCGACGAGTACGGCCGGCTGGCCGCCGAGGCCGGCAAGGCGATGAAGCGCGTCGACCCGAGCATCGAGCTGATCGCGTGCGGCTCGTCGTCGATGGAGATGCCGACCTTCGGCGCGTGGGAGCAGACGGTCCTCGAGCACACCTGGGACGTCGTCGACCACGTCTCGATGCACGCGTACTACCAGGAGCACGACGGGGACAGGGCCTCGTTCCTCGCCTCCGGCACCGCCGCGGACCGGTTCATCCGCCGTGTCGTCGCCTCGGCCGACGCGGTCGCGGCGCGCAAGCAGTCGGACCGGCGGCTCACGATCTCGTTCGACGAGTGGAACGTCTGGTACCTCTCGCGCTTCCCCGGCGAGACGAACCTGCCGGTCCAGCGCGACGCCCCGCGGATCATCGAGGACGTCTACTCGGCGCTCGACGCGGTCGTCGTCGGCGACCTGCTCGTCACGCTGCTCAACCACGCGGACCGCGTACCGCTCGCGTGCCTGGCGCAGCTGGTCAACGTGATCGCGCCGATCATGACGGAGCCCGGCGGCCCGGCGTGGCGCCAGCCGACGTTCCACCCCTTCGCGACGACCGCTCGGCTCGCGCGCGGCGAGGCGCTCGACGTCCGGGTCTTCGGCCCGACGATCGCGACGACGAGGCACGGCGAGGTCCCGCTCGTCACCGCAGCCGCCACGATCGAGGGCGACTCGGTCGCGCTGTTCCTGGTCAACCGCGGGACCGAGGACATCGAGGTCGAGCTCGACCACCCGGGCTCGACGCTCACGCTGGGCGCCGGGGTCCAGGTCACCGCCGACCACACGCCCGCCGCCCCCGGCCCGGAGCGTGCCGAGGCGGTCGCGGCCGAGCACGTCCGCGCGCTCGACCTCGGCGGAGCCCGGCACGACGACCGGACCACGATCACCCTGCCGGCGGAGTCGTGGACCGCGCTGCACGGCACGATGGTGTCCTGACCAGGGAATCGACGGAGGGCCGCCCCGCGTTGCTGTGGTCGAATGGAAGCCGCAGCCCGAGAGGACACGACGATCAGCACCATCGACGAGGCGCTCGACAACCCCGCCTGGCACTCCCTGACCGGTTTCCACGCACACCTGGCCGAGGGCACCGGCGCGGCCCGCCGCTACCGGCCGACGGTGTCGCCGTTCGTCGGCCTCCGCGACGTCAAGGACCCGCAGGCGTGGGCCGACCTCGCGGCCCTCGTCGGCCCGGGCCAGGAGGTGCCGATCGCCGGCGGCGCCGAGGAGGTCCCCGACGGCTGGACGCGCGGCTGGACCCTGCCCGGCGTGCAGATGGTGGGGACGGACCGGCTCGCCGGCGTGCCCGACGACGAGTCTCAGGTGCTCGGTGCCGACGACGTGCCCGACATGCTCGACCTCACCGCGCGCACCAAGCCCGGCCCGTTCGCGCCCGAGACCTACCTCATGGGCACCTACCGCGGCATCCGCCGCGAGGGACGCCTGGTCGCGATGGCGGGGGAGCGGCTGCGGCCCGGCGGCGCCACCGAGGTCAGCGCGGTCTGCACCGACGAGGCGGTCCGCGGGCAAGGGCTCGCGTCGCGCCTCGTGCTGGCGGTCGCGCACGGCATCCGGGCGCGCGGCGAGCTGCCGATCCTGCACGCCGCGGGCGCCAACGAGGGCGCGATCCGGCTCTACCGCTCGCTCGGGTTCGAGATCCGCAAGCAGGTCGTGTTCGGCAGCGTCCACACCCCTGCGGCGCGGCCGTGATCCCCGGCGCCGAGACCCCCGACCGCCGCGGCCGGACCGGCCTGCACCTCGTCGGGCGAGACCTGGACCGCAACCCGGACGTCGTGGTCCGCGACGTCGAGCTGCTCTCCGCCGACTGGTACGTCCTGCGCGCGACCACGTACGAGCACCGCCAGCACGACGGCACGGTCACGACGGAGCGGCGCGAGACCTACGACCGCGGCGACGGCGCGACCGTCCTGCTCTACGAGCCGGACCGGCGCACCGTGCTGCTCACGCGGCAGTTCCGCTACGCGGTGTACGTCAACGAGCACCCCGACGGCATGCTGCTCGAGACGGCTGCGGGCCTGCTCGACGACGACGCCCCCGAGGAGGCCGTCCGGCGCGAGGCCGCCGAGGAGACCGGGGTCGAGATCGGCGAGATCGAGCACGTCTTCGACGTCTACATGAGCCCTGGCTCGGTCACCGAGCGCCTGCACTTCTACGCCGCGCCGTACGCGGGCACGCCGGGCGGGACCAGGGCGGGGATCGCGGAGGAGGGCGAGCACATCGAGGTCGTCGAGCTCGGGTTCGACGAGGCGCTCGCGGGCATCGGGACGACGATCGTCGACGCCAAGACGGTGATGCTGCTGCAGTGGGCGGCGCTGCGCGGGCCGTTCGCCGGGACCGGACCTGCCTAGACCCGGCAGAGCAGCACGACGACGTCGTCGCGCACGTCCGCGGTGAGCATCTGCCCGAGCAGCCCGTCGACCGCGTCGTCGAGCGGGCCGTTGCGGAGCGTAGGTGCGAGGTCGAGCAGGCGCTGCAGCCCGATGCGCAGGGTGGAGTCGCGCCGCTCGACGAGCCCGTCGGTGTAGAGCAGCACCACGTCGCCGGCGCTGACCGCGGTCACGGCCTCGTGCCGCTCGCCCGCGCCGACGGTCAGGCCGAGCGGCGTGCTGCGTGCCTCGCGGAGCCAGTCCGCGCCGTCGGCGGTGATCAGCGCGGGCGGCAGGTGACCGGCCGTGGCGTGCGTGAGCGTGCCGGCCGCGGGGTCGAGCACCCCGCAGAACACGGTGGTGAACTCGGCGCCCGGGAGGGTGCGCGCGTAGCGGTCCAGGCCGAGCAGGGTCGTCGCGGGGCTGCCGTTCTCCAGCAGCAGGGCGCGCGCCGCGCTGCGCAGCTGGCCCATGACGGCGGCCGCCTCGAGCCCGTGGCCCACGCAGTCCCCGACGACGAGCCCGCGGCGACCGTCGGACAGGTCGACGAGGTCGAACCAGTCGCCGCCCACGGACAGGCGCCCGTCGGCGGGTCGGTACCGGACCGCCGCACCGTCGAGCGACGAGGGCGACGGCAGCATCGCCTCCTGCAGCGCACGGCTGACGGTCGCGACCTCGTCCAGCTCCCGCAGCCGCCGCAGCGTGGCCGTGACCGCTGCGCCGATCGTCGACGCCATGAGCTGCAGGAACTCGCGGTTCCCGGCGTCGAACGGGCGCCGCGCCGAGGCCTCGAGGACGACGACGCCCGCGGCCTCGTCGTCGCGGGTGTCGCTGAGCGCGGCGACGACGGTCGAGCCGAGGATCGTCGTGCCACCGCGGTCGGCGACGGCGTCGAGCACCGCGAGGGGGATGTCGTCGGACGGCTCGCCGTGCCGGCCGACCACGCGCAGGCCCTCGGCATCGCGGAGCCGGACGCACGCGTACGCGACGTCCACGCTCGCATCGAGCGCGGCGAGGGCGATGCGGACCTGGTCGTCGGCCCCGCCCGGCGTCGCGGCGAGGGCGGTCGACAGTGCCGTCAGGGTGGCCAGCCGACGGGCCGAGACGACCTGCTCGGTGGTCTCGGTCGCGATGTCCAGGACGCCGACCACCGCGCCGTGCTCGTCGCGCAGCGGGCTGTAGGAGAAGCTGAACGAGGTCTCCTCGACGAACCCGGACCGCTCGACGCGCAGCGGCAGGTCGACCTCCCAGGTCGGCACGCCCGTCTCCAGCACCTGCCGGAAGGAGGGCTCGATGTCGCCCCAGATCTCGCCCCACACGGCCTTCGCCGCGGACCCCATGGCGGCGGGGTGCTTCTCGGTGCCGAGCATCGGCCGGTAGCCGTCGTTGTAGATCATCGTGAGCTCGGGTCCCCACGCGAGCATCACGGGGAAGCGGGTGCTGAAGCACAGCTCGACCGCGGAGCGCAGCGCGGCCGGCCACGTCTCGGGATCACCGAGGGGCGTCAGGTCCCACCGGACGGCACGCGCGAGCGCACCGCACTCATCCTGGGCGGTCGCCGCCTCGAACCAGTCCGCCACCGGCCAAGAGTAAGCGGGTCAGGCGAGCAGGACGTCGATCGCCCCGAGGAAGTCGTCGAGGTCCTCCGGGTCGCGCGAGGTGACCAGGGCGTAGCCGCCCTCGTGGTCGACGACGACGGGCTCGTCCTTCCACTCGGCGCCGGCGTTGCGGATGTCCGTCTCGAGCGAGGCGTAGGACGTCAGCGTCTTGCCGCGCACCACGTCGGCCGAGACCAGCGCCCACGGCGCGTGGCAGATCGCGGCGATCGGCTTGCCCGACGCGGCGAACGTGCGGACCAGGGCGAGCGCCTCCTCCGACAGCCGCAGCGTGTCGGCGTTGATCGTGCCGCCGGGGATGAGCAGCAGGTCGTAGCCCTTGGCGTCGACGTCGGCGAGCTTGATGTCGGGCTTGACGGCGTCGCCCGGCTCCTTGTTGCCGGTGAGCGTCTGGATCTTCTTCTTGCCCTTGAGCGCGGCGATCGTCACCTTCGCGCCCGACGAGCGCAGGTGCGCGACCGGCACGACCAGCTCGTCGTGCTCGACGCCGTAGTTGGTGACGATGGCGAGGATGCGGCGACCCTTGAGGGAGGAACTGGACATGAGGCCACCGTAGGGGGTGGAGCGGTGCGCGCGCTGTGCGGGCGCGTCAGCGATTCCGGCGGCGCCCGAGCACGTCGCGCACGGGCGGGACGACGGTGCCCTCGGCGAGCAGGTGCGCGCGGGTGAGGCGGCGGTTGTGCAGCACCCCGACGACGCCGATCACCCACGGCACGAGCAGCGCGCTGAAGGCGAGCCGGTAGGCGTCCAGGGAGTACGTCGTCGCGCCGGGCGGCGACGCGAGCTGCAGCACGACCCCGACGGCCAGCACCGCCCCGATGGTCGAGATGAAGCCGCCCGTGTTGACGAACCCGGTCGCCGTGCCCAGCGAGGCCGCGGGGGTCGACGTGCGTGCGAAGTCCATCCCGACGAGCGAAACCGGGCCGCCCGCACCCACAGCGATCACGAACACGACGAGCACCCACATCGGCTGCGGCGTCGAGGGCACGAGCAGCAGCACCCACGCGGCGAGCGTGACGACGCAGCTGGTCAGCACGGCCCAGCTGCGGCGCAGCGGGTGGCGCGCGGTGAAGCGCCCGACGACGGGCCCGGCCCCCATCGCCGTGAGCGTGAGCACCGTGAGCAGGACCGAGGCCTCGGCGCGGCTGCGGCCCTGCGCGGTCACGAAGAACGGCACGCCCCACAGCAGCGAGACGACGTTGGCGCTGAACGGCGTGACGAAGTGGCTCCAGAACCCGAGCCGCGTCCCGGCCGGCCGCACGGCGAGCCGCACGGCCGGCACGAACCGCGTCGGTGCGGCCGGGGCCACGCGACCGGACGAGCGGATGCCGACGAACGCGACGACCGACGCGACCACTCCCGCCACGGCGAGCGACCCGAACGTCGCGCCCCAGCCCCGGGCGTGCAGCAGCCACGCCACCGGGATCGCGGACGCGAGCTGCCCCGACTGCCCGATCAGGCCCGTGATCTGCACCATCACCGGCACCCGGCGGGCAGGGAACCACTCGGAGACGAGCCGGATCGCGCTGATGAACAGCCCCGCGTCGCCGGCGCCGATGAGCACGCGCGCGGCGAGCGCCCACGGCACGGAGTCCGCGAGGGACAGCACCAGCTGGCCGGCCGCCATGACGAGCGAGCCCGTCGTGATCACCGCGCGCGGCCCGAACCTGTCGAGCAGCCGGCCCGCCGGGATCTGCATCCCGGCGTACACGGCGAGCTGCGTGACCGACAGCGCCGCGAGCCCCGTGGCGGACAGGCCGAACCGGTCGATCGCCTCGACGCCCGCGACCCCGAGCGCCGTGCGATGGGTGACCCCGACGAAGTAGGCGACGACCGCGCAGGTCCACACCGCCATCGCGGTCCGCCCGGTGGAGGGTGCGCGGCTGCCGGTCACCGGCACCGACGCGCCCGACATCGACCGACCTCTCGCAGCACGGCGCGGCCGACCCGAGGGGCCCGGCCGCGAAGGCCTCCAGACTATGCCGCGCCCGGGTCAGGGCGTCTCGGGCACCCACTCGGCGGACGTGATCGCCTGGAAGCTGGTCACGACGGGCTCGTCGAACGTCTGCCCGAGGACCGCGGTGTTGACGTCCTCCCAGCTCAGCAGCTGCCCGGTCGTCGGGTCGATCACCAGGATCACCGTGTCGTCACCGGCCTGGGAACCCCGCACCGCGACGGCGTCACCCGTCCGCCCCACCCGGTCCCGCGTCGTGCCGAGGTCCTGCACCGCGCTCTCGTCGGCCAGCATCGACCAGATCGCCTCCGACAGGTCGCTGGGCACGACGGCGGTCACGTACAGCTGGACGACCTGGTGGACCAGGCACTGCGGCTCCGCGCCCGTGCACGTGTCGCCGCCGGCCGTGATGAGCGCGGCCCGCAGCGCGGCGGGGTCGCGCGGCAGCTCGGCCGCCCGGTTCGCGTCGAGCGTGCCCGCCGGCGCGCGGGTCGTCGCCACCGCACCGCCGTGCGGGTAGGTGGTCGTGTCGGTGACGTGACCGTCGAGCCCGAGGGCGGGCGCGCGGACCTCGCGGTTCACGGACGAGCCGTCCGGCGAGACCTCGAGCGTGCCGAACGTGGGGAACAGGACCGTGTCCGCGCCGCCGCTCGAGGTGAGGAACCACGCGTACGAGCGGATCCGCTGGATGCCCGACCCCGTCACGACGGGCTGGGTCCCCGCGGACGCGGCGACGGCGGTCAGGGTGTCGTGCGCCGACGGGAGCGTCCCCGCCATGGCCTCGGCGGCGGTGCCGCCGGAGTAGACCAGCGACGGCGGCGGACCGGCCTCGGCGGGCGTCGAGCGCGACTGCCAGGACACGCCGACGACGACGAGCGCGGCGACGACGGCCGCGACGGCCGCGATCCGCGCCCAGGGTGCCCCGCCACGGCGCGCGGGGGCCGCTGCGGGCGGGTCCGCGAGGATGCGCGCGAGGATCGCCTCGTCGGCGGACGACAGCGGCTCGGGCGCGGGACCGGACGCCGCACCGGGTGCTCCCAGCAGCTCGCGCAGTCGCCGCGCCTCGGCGTCGGCGCCCTGGATCCGGGGGTCGGTCACGGGCGAACCCCCTGCGAGACCTGCTCGTCGCCGAGCGCCTTCTCCACGCGGCGGCGCGCACGCATGAGCCTCGCGCGCATCGCGGTCGCCGAGCAGCCGAGCGCGAACGCCGCCTCGCTCGGTGTCAGCCCGCCCCACACGACGAGCTCGAGCGCGTCGCGGTCGGTGTCGGGCAGCCCGGCCAGCAGGCGGGTCACGCGGTCGTCGCCGAGCACGCGCTCCGTCTCGTCGGGCTGCTGGTCGCGGTGCGAGGCGGCGCGCTCGGCGGTCCGCTGCCGGCGCCCGCGCGAGCGCAGGGCGTGGCCGATCTCGTGGTGGGCGGTCCGGTAGATCCAGGCTCGCCGCATGCCCTCGTCGCACGGCAGGTCCGCCCAGCGGCGCCAGGCGGTCGCGAACGTCTCGTTGACGACGTCGTCGGCCGCGTCCGGCCCGACGGTGCGCGCGACGAAGCGCCGCACACCGGGTGCGACGGCGCGGAACAGGGCCTCGAACTCCGCAGCGGGGCTCGGTGGGACCGCCTCCAGCAGCACGACCTCCCCCGACGTTCCGCGGTGGCTAGCACCCGGTCCCCCCGAGGATACGGAACGAGCGTGCGGTCACCGCGGTCAGGCCGACAGTGGTCCCGGCGGTGTAGCACCGTGACGCGCCGCTGCCGTCGGCATTCGCGTAGACGCGCGCCGCTCGGGCCGTCCGGTTGCGCACCGACGACGCGACCGCGATGCCGGTGCCGCTGAGCGCCGTCGACGTCGTGTCGATCAGCAGGCCGGTGTAGCTGACGCCGGTCCAGACGCAGAAGCTGCCGGAGTCGCAGTCCGAGACCGCCTCGGCGGACCGCACGACCTCGCCCCCGTCGTCCTCGGCCGCCGCGGGAGGGGCGAGTGCCCCCGCGACGACGAGGGACGCGAGCACCGCGGGCGCGGCCAGGGCCGCGACGAGGGTCCGGGGTCGTCCGCGCACCGTGATCCCCGTCCTGGTCGGTTCCGGCGGGGAGTCCCCCCGGGCGGACGCGTCGGCTGCCTGTGCCGGCGGATCGGGACCGTGGGTGGGGCCTCCCCCTACGCGGCCCCATCCACGATCACCGATTCCGTCCCCCACCCCGTATGTGCCCGCTCGGGGGTCCCGCGTGACACGCACCCGATGTGATCCCCGTCACACGGGCAGCGGCCGGGGTGGTATCACGGCGGCCCCGGCCGCGCTCCTTCGCCGTACGCCTCCGGTCGCCGACCGGACGGCCCACAACGGGGAGGGCAGCATGAACCGCATCACGGAGGCGACGGGCGGGATCCCGCTCAAGGACGTCGACGCCATGGCGACGAGCATCGCGGGTTCGGGCTTCAAGGCCGTCGAGCTCGCGCCGGCGCTGAGCGAGGCGTTCGGCAAGAGCCGCAACCGCGCCGTCAGCCTGGCCAGCGCGTACGCCAGGACGTTGCCGACCATCGACGACCACCGCCAGCTGTTCCAGGCGGCGGCCAAGCTCGAGCCCGACGAGCACCGCACGCTCGTCGAGGGCTACCGCAAGGCCGGGCAGGCGCAGGCCGTCGTGCACGCGGTCGGCCTGCTGCCGCGCGCCGAGGGCCGCACGATCATGGCCGACCTCATCCACAAGCCCGACGGCTCGATCGACAAGGCGGGGGCCACGTCGGTCGGCCTCTGGTTGCGCGACGCGGGACACCAGCTCCTCGCCGCGCAGGTGCCCGTCGCACCGGAGGACCACGACGACGCGATCGTCGACTTCATCGAGGACGTGGGTGACGCGATCTCCGACGCGGTGAGCTCGGTCATCGACGCCATCGGCGACGCGATCGAGGACTTCGTCGCCGCGATCGAGGACGTCGTCAACTGGTTGGCCACCGAGGTCGCGGCCCTGGCGCGCTCGCTCGTCGCAGCCTTCGCGACGCTGGGCGCGCTGTTCGTCAAGGTGGTCGAGGCCGGCTACGACGTGCTGCGCAAGATCATCAAGGGCCTCGAGGACATCGGGAAGTCGATGTTCCAGATGCTCGACGCCGCGTTCACCCTGGTCCGCGACTCGCTGATCAGCATCCTGCGCGCCATGGACAGCCTGGGCCGCACGCTGGGACAGCTGCTCTCCTACCTGGTCAACAAGGCCGCCGACCTGGTCCGCAAGGGCATCGACGCCCTGCTCGCGATCGGCAAGACGATCGGCAACCTCATCGAGCAGGCGGCGGCCGCGGCCCTCTCGCTCGTCGGCTCGGTGGTCCGCGCGCTCGTCGAGCTGGGCAAGGCGGTCGGCGAGATCCTCGCGACGATCGTCGCCAAGTCGCTCGAGCTGCTCAAGCAGGTCGTCACGACGCTCATCTCGATCGGACGGGCGATCGGCCAGCTGCTCCAGGACGCGCTCGCCCTCGGGCTCGACTTCCTGCGCAAGATGGCCCAGGCCGCCGCGGCGATCGGCGCCGCGCTCGCGGACCTCGCGGCCTTCATCGCCACCGCCGCAGCGGCCGCGGTCAAGGCCGTCGTCGCGGGCATCCTCGCGGCGACGAGCTCGCTGATCAGCCTCGTCATCGAGATCGCCAAGATCGGCTTCGCGGTGCTCAAGAAGGTCGTCGCGGCCGTCTTCGAGCTCGGCCGCACGCTCGGCAACCTGCTCAAGGAGCTGGCCAAGGCCGTCGTCAGCACCCTGCGCGACGTCCTCAAGGCGGCGTTCGAGCTCGGCAAGACGATCGCCGAGTTCGCCGCGGAGATGGTCCGGTACACCTACCGCGCGGCCGCGCGGTTCGTCGAGGCGGCCATCGCGGCCGGCGCGGCGGTGGCCGACCTGCTCGAGTCCGTGATCGAGGCGGGCTACTTCGTCTTCCGGCGGATGGTCAACGGCATCCTGCAGGCGCTGGGCTCGGTCGCCTCCGTGTTCCAGTGGCTGCTGGCCCGCGGCGCCGACCTGGCCTCCGAGCTGTGGCGGCAGGCGGTGCTCGCCGTGCGGTTCGTCAAGAACGCCGTCGGCGAGATCCTGTCCTGGGCGCTCACGCAGACGAAGGCGGTCTTCGAGACGATCGTCAAGGCCATCGAGGCGGTCGGCGCCGCCATCGCCGAGGTCGTCGACTGGGCACTGGCGGTCGGGGCCGCGGCGCTCGAGTGGCTCGGCGAGGTCACCGTGAAGATCGGCAACTCGCTGTCCTACGTCCTGTCCTACATCGAGGACGACGTGCTGCCGGCGATCGCGTCGGTCATCAAGGGCGCCCTCCGGGCGGGTGCCGCGATCGCGGGCATCATCGCCTGGGCCGTCGAGCGGGCCGCAGCGACCCTGCGGACCGCCGTCGGGGCGCTGCTGGCGGCGGGGGCCACGATCGGCCAGCTCGTCGTCGCGACCCTGCTGCACCCGGGCGACGCGCTGGGCAACCTGCTCGCGGCGCTCGACGCGCTCGGGCAGGCGTTCTCGACCATCGCGAACGACGTGTGGAGCATCGGGGGCGAGGCGTGGGAGCGGTTCGTGCTCGCCGCCAAGGAGGTGGGCCGCGGGGTCGTCGAGATCCTCGAGGCCGCGCTGGAGATCGTCGGCGGCGCCGTCGCCTCGGCCGTCGCGATCCTGCTGCGCACCCTCGCGTCGTACCGCGAGATGTCCGCGCAGGAGAAGGCCGACGCGGCCCTCGTCTTCGGCCCGGCGCTGGACCTGTCCGACGTGTACGTCGCCACGGAGTCCATCACCAACGACGTCATCTTCGGCATCCAGGACTTCTTCACCGGCAACCCGGACTCCCGGGCGTTCGTCACGGACACGCTGATCAACTTCGACGTCGACGACGGCCCCCTCGAGCGTCGCAAGATGATCCACGAGCTGACCCACGTCTGGCAGTTCAAGACGACGGGCCCGTTCTACCTGGTCGAGGCCATCCACGCCCAGATCGCCGGCGACGGCTACAACTACGGGTACGACGAGGGAGTCGCCAGCGTCTCGATCGTCACCGACTACGCCGGCACCACGAAGACCGAGGACCGTGGCGAGGCCACCGGCGAGGGCGGCCAGGACGACCTGGTCGCGGCGGGCGGCAACTTCGACCACTTCAACCGCGAGCAGCAGGGCCAGATCCTCATGCACTGGTTCGTGCGTGCGGTGCTGCAGGCCCGGCCCCCGGCCGACGTCGCGGCGTGGGAGCCCTACGTGCAGGCGGTCCGGGCGTCGTGAACGTCGTCCTGGTCGCACCGTCGGCGGCGCGGGCCCTGCTCGCGCCGCTGACGGCGTGCTGGTCGGTCTCCTTCGCGTCGCCCGGTGCGTCCCTGACCGAGGTGGTGCGGGGGGCCGACGCGGTGCTGGTGGCCGGTCCACGCAACAGGGCCCCGCGCACGGTCCTGCCCGGGCCGGTCGTGCTCGACGACGGGCGGCCCGTCCCCGTGGCGTGGCTGCCGCTGGTCGACGACCGGTCCACGGTGCGGTTCGCCGAGGCGGCGGCCTCGGTGCACGCACGCGCCACCCGTCGGCAGACGATGGCCGTGCTCGGCCAGCGGCTCTCGCGGTACGAGGACCTGGCGGGGCGGATCGCCCGCGTCGCGTCCGCGCACGGACCGGTCCGCCGGTGGACGTCGTACGACATCGGGGCCGCCGACCTCGTCGCGGGACTGCGGCGCGGACCCGCGCTCGCGGTCTACGTGGGCCACGGCCGCTCGATCGGCTGGGTCGGCTACGCCGGCCTGCGCGCGCACCACTTCCCGTCCTCGCCGGGGGCTCCCGTCGGGGCCGTCGTCTCGCTCGCCTGCCGCACCGCGAGCAGGCAGCGCACCGGGCTCTCGTTCACCGAGGCCCTCGTCGTGCGCGGCGTCGCCGCCTCGGCGGTCGGGGCCACGGGCCCCACGCTGCACACCGCCAATGCCCGCTGGGCGCTGCGCGTGGCCGACGGCGCCTCCCGCGCCGCCACCGTCGGCGAGCTCGTCGCGGCAGCCGCCGCCGCGGACCCGCACGCCGACCGCTACCGGATCGTCGGCGACCCCACGGCACCGCTGCTCGACGACCCGTCCTTCGACACCCTGGAGGTGGCGTGATGACCACGACCGACACCGACGTCCTGTCCCGCCTGCGCACGGAGCTGGCCTCCGTCCGCCCGGACATCGCCGCGACCGCGCCCGCGGACGCGACCCTCAAGCACGACCTGGAGATCGACTCGCTCGACGTCCTCGAGTACGTCGCGCGCGTCGAGGCCGCGTTCGGGCTCGTCGTGCCCGACGAGGACTGGCAGGCCGTCGCGACGCTCGACTCGCTCGCCGCGTACGTGGCGGCGCACCGGACCGCGCCGTGACCGCGGTCGTCGCGGGCTACGGGGCGGTGACCGGGCTGGGCGCCGCCGCCGACACGTGGGCGGGGATCCTCGCCGGGCGGTCGGCCGCCCGGCCGTGGGAGGACCTGGCCGACGAGGGCTTCGGGGTGACGACCGCCTGCCGGGTCACGCGCCTGCCCCCGGGGGACCCGGTGCGCCGCGGCCGGGCGCTCGCCGACGCGGCGGTCGCCGACGCGCTCGTCCTGGCCGACGGCGCGCTGCACGGGGTGGCTCCCGACCGCATCGGGGTCTACCTCGGCACGACGATGGGGGAGTCGGCGGGGTACGAGCAGGCGACCTCGTCGTTCTCCGCCTCGGCGCACCACGGCGGCGCGCTCGCGGCTCACGTGGCGTCGCTGGTCGGGGCGACCGGGCCCGTGCGCGCCTACGGGACGGCCTGCGCGGCCGGCAACTACGCCATCGGTGCTGCGGCCGCCGCCGTGCGCGCCGGGCGGGTGGACGTCGCGATCGCCGGCGGCGTCGAGCCGTTCTCGCGCATCGCGATGGTCGGCTTCGCGCGCATGCGGGCCATGACGCCGGACCTGTGCCGGCCGTTCGTCGCGGGCCGCCGCGGCATGCAGCTGGGGGAGGGTGCGGCGTTCGTCGTCATCGAGTCCGCCGCCCGGGTCGCCGCCCGTGCCGCTCGCGCCAGGGCGGTCGTCGGCGCGCTGGGCCTGGCGTCCGACGCGCACCACCCGACCTCTCCCCGGCCCGACGGCTCCGGCATGGCGGCGGCGATGCTCGCCGCCCTGTCGCGCAGCGGGCTGTCGCCCACGGACGTGGACTGGGTCAGCGCGCACGGCACCGGGACACCGCAGTCCGACGCGGCCGAGGCCGTCGCGCTCCGCTCGGTGTTCCCGGCGGGCGTGCCCGTCTCGAGCATCAAGGGCGCGATCGGGCACACGATGGGCGCGGCGTCGGCTGTCGAGACGGTCGTGGCCGTCCGCGCGCTCGAGGAGGGCCTCGCGCCGCCGAACGTCAACGGCTCGACGCCCGACCCCGAGCTCGGCCTCGACGTCGTCGTCACTCCCCGCGCCGCCGACGTGCGCTGGGTGCTCAACTGCGCGTACGCCTTCGGCGGCCTCGACTCGGCCCTCGTCCTGGGACGTGCGGCATGAGGACCGACGTGTCGTCACCCCTCGTCGCCGCCGGGGACGCGGTGAGCTCGTGGGCGTCGTCGGTGCTCGCCGCCTGGGGGCCTGGTGCGGACGCGCTCTACCTGGCGACGTCCGAGGCCGGCGCGCGCGAGGCCCTCGCCTTCTGGGCCGCCGCCCGGGCCACCGGCTTCGCGCTCGCAGCTCCCGGCGCGTTCCCGTACACGCTGGCCAACGCGCCGGCGGGGCGGATCGGGACGGCGCTGGGCATCCGTGGCCCGTCGGTGACCCTGCTGGGCACGTTCGGCGACGCCCTCGCCGCGGCGACCGACGACCTCGCCGACGGCCTGTGCACGCGCCCTCTCGTCGTCCACCTGGACCCGGTCACCCCGGCGCTGACAGTCACCCCGGCCCCCACCCCCTGGCGCCTGACCCACACCGTCCTCACCCCCACCTCCCTCGAGTGCTACCCCTCCGCACCGAGTGCGACCGTCGTTGCGGGCGCACTCGAGAGGTGAGGGGCGCACTCGCGGGAGTCTGCGTCAGGAGCGGCGGCGGGCGAGGGTGGTGGCGACGGCCAGGGGCCAGAGGGCCTGGGCGCCGGCGACGACGCGTTCCGTGAGGCCGATCGCGTCGCCGTCGCGCTGGAGCTCGACGACGAAGCCGCCGAGCAGCACGACGAGGACCGCGGACGCGCCGATGCCGACCGCGGGGCTGAGCACGCCGTGCGCGCCCCGCCGCCACGCCAGCGCCGGCCACAGCGCGAGCGCGCCGAAGCCGACCGCCGCGGCGATCCCGTGCGCGTGCGGCTGGGCGTCGACCGGGAGCGCAGCGACGGCCAGCGTGGCCGCGCCGCCGAGGGCGTGCAGGACGCGGGCCCTCGTCGGGAGCTCGCGCAGCCCGGCCGCGGTCACGATGTGGGCGATGCCCGTCACCGCCAGGCCTGTCGTCATGATCCACGGGTCGGTCGCGGTGGTCGCCGCGAGGTCGCTGATCGTGTCCGTGACCGAGTCGAAACCGGTCTGCCGGGCGGCGGCGAGGGTCCAGCCGCCGATCATCGCGACGGGCGCGGCGACCGCCGAGGCGATCGCCCACCGGGGCACTGCGCGCGTGGTGTCCATGTCCGCCCGACGCTAACCGCCCGCCCCCGCCTCCGCCCGCCCCGCCGCCGCATTCACCCCCTCCGCGGCCGCCCGGTCCGCCGCCGGCGGCACGCCTCTCAGCGGTCGTCGGTTGGGCGACGGGTAGTCGGTTGCGCGACGGGTAGTCGGTTGCAACCGACTACCCGTCGCGGAATCGACTACCTGGTGCGGGATCGGGTGGGATCGACTACCGGGGCGGAGCGGCGAGGTGTGGCGGCCGATGTGGGTGGGGTGGGGGAGGGTGTGGGGGTGTTGATGGTCGTCGCTCCCGCGCGCGCTGGTGAGTCGGCGGATCGGGGCGGGCCCGACCGGTCGACGAGCCGAGCCGGCGCGCAGGCGCTCGTCGGGGAGGTGCCGTCCGGGGTGGCGCCGCGCGGGGTGGTCGGGAACGAGAAGGCCGCACGGTGGGTGTGGGACGACACGGGCCGGTGGTACCCGCGGCTGCTGGCGGACGGCGTGCGGGTCGAGCGGTGCCTCGACCTGCGGCTCGCGCACCGGGTGCTCCGCGGTGCGGCGGCGACGGCGGGCTCGCGGTTGGCGACCGCGCCGAGCGGCCCGTTCGACGTCGCCGGCGTCGCCGAGCCCGAGCCGGATCGGGTCGAGTCGCTGTTCGACGTCGCGGCCCCGCAGTCCCGGCCCGACGAGGACGCGCTGCTCGCCGAGATCGGCGCCCAGGACGAGGCCGTGGCGGACCACCCGAGGCTCCGGCTGCTGCTCGTCGCCGAGTCCGCGGGCGCGCTCGCGGCCGCCGAGATGCGGCACACCGGCCTGCCGTGGGACCGCCGGGTGCACGACGAGGTCCTCGCCGAGCAGCTCGGCCCACGCCCGAGCGGCGACGCGCGGCCCCCGCGGATGGCCGAGCTCGCCGCGCAGATCCGCGCCGAGCTCGGTGCCCCGCGCCTGAACCCCGACTCGCTGCCCGACGTGCTGCGCGAGCTGCGCCGGAACGGCCTGCCCGTCACGTCGACCAGCAAGTGGGAGCTCACCGGCCTCGACCACCCGGCGGTCGCGCCGCTGCTCGCCTACAAGAAGCTGTCCCGCCTGCACAGCGCCAACGGCTGGGCCTGGCTCGACCGGTGGGTGCCCGAGGACAGGTTCCGGCCCGAGTACGTGGTGGGTGGCGTCGTCACGGGCCGGTGGGGGTCGAGTGGCGGCGGCGCGCTGCAGCTGCCCAAGCAGATCCGTCGGGCGGTCCGGGCCGACGAGGGCTGGTGCCTGGTCGTCGCCGACGCCGCGCAGCTCGAGCCGCGCGTGCTCGCGGGGCTGTCGCACGACGAGCGCATGGCGGAGGCCGGCCGCGGCCGCGACCTGTACCAGGGGATGGTCGACGCGGGCGTCGTCGACTCCCGCGACCACGCGAAGGTCGGCATGCTCGGCGCCCTCTACGGCGGGACGACCGGCCAGAGCGCCGCCGTCCTGCCGCGGATCAACCGCGCGTTCCCGCTGGCGATGGCCCACGTCGAGGCCGCCGCGCGAGCCGGCGAGCGCGGCGAGGTCGTCAGCACCCTGCTGGGCCGCAGCTCGCCGCTGCCGGGAGCGCAGTGGAACCAGGTCCAGGCGGACGCGCTCGACGACGAGGCCGGCGCGAGCGCGCAGTCGCGGGCCCGAGCCCAGACCCGGGCGTGGGGGCGGTTCACGCGGAACTTCGTCGTGCAGGGCACGGCCGCCGAGTGGGCGCTGTGCTGGATCGCCGAGGTGCGCCGCCGGCTGTGGGCGCTGGGCGAGTCGACCGTTGCGGGCCGAGCCCCCGAGCCCTTCGCCCGACGACCCCACCTCGTCTACTTCCTGCACGACGAGCTCGTCGTCCACGCCCCGCAGGAGCTGGCCGAGGTCGTGGCCACGCAGGTCCGCGACGCGGCGACCGCGGCGGGGAGGCTGCTGTTCGGGGAGTTCCCGATCGACTTCCCGGTCAGCCTGGCGTCGGCGCGCTCGTACGCGGACGCGAAGGACTGACCGGGGCCTCGAACGCCGCCAGCCACCGGGTCAGCAGCGGCTCGAGCAGCTCACGGTCCGCCGGGGAGAGGACCGTCACGAGCCGCTGCTCGTTCGCCATGTGCTCGGCGAAGGCCTCGTCGATCAGTGCGAGCCCCGCCGGGGTCAGCGCGATGCGCCGCCCGCGGCCGTCGTCGTCGGCCCGCCTCCGCTCGACGAGCCCCGCGGCCACCAGCCGGTCCACGCGCTTGGTGATCGCCCCGGTCGTGACCATCGTGTGCGACGCGAGGTCGCCCGCGGCCCGCTCGTAGGGCGCTCCCGCCCGGCGCAGCGCGGCCAGCACGTCGAACTCTCCCTCGCTCAGCCCGTGCCGGGCGTAGACGGCGACGATCTCCTCGGTCAGGTGGCTGGCCAGCCGGTGCAGGCGCCCGACGAGCCCCTGCGGCGAGGTGTCGAGGTCGGGGCGCTCGCGGCGCCACTCGGCCTGGATCTGGGCCACGCGATCGGTCATGCCTGGAGATTACCTTCTGCGGAAGATAAGATAGTTGACGTGGAAGATAAAAAGTGGCTGGCGATCACCGCGATCGCGCCGGTCGCCTGGGGCTCGACCTACTACGTCACGCGGCACGCACTCCCGCCGGACGCCCCGCTGTGGGGGGCGGTGCTGCGCGCGCTGCCCGCCGGGCTGCTGCTCCTGCTCGTCGTCCGGCGCCTGCCGCGCGGCGAGTGGTGGTGGCGGTCGCTCGTGCTCGGCTCGTTGAACATGGGCGCGTTCTTCGTGCTGGTCTACGCGGTGGGACAGCTGCTGCCGACGAGCATGGCGGCAACGCTGATGAGCCTGTCGCCCATCGCCATGATGCTGTTCGCGTGGGCGCTGCTCGCGGAGCGGCCGGGCGTGCACCGGGTGGCGGGCGCCCTCGTCGGGATCGTCGGCGTCGCGCTCATGGTG
This sequence comes from Cellulomonas sp. PhB150, assembly GCF_003755175.1. Lineage (GTDB taxonomy): Bacteria > Actinomycetota > Actinomycetes > Actinomycetales > Cellulomonadaceae > Cellulomonas. Next base: position 116,267 of record NZ_RKHX01000006.1, read on the forward strand.
GGGGCCGGCGGCACGGGCGCGGACTGGCGCGGGATCGCGGCCAGCGTCGCCGCGATGGTCATGTCCGCGGCGGGCTTCGCGCTGACCAAGCGCTGGGGCAGGCCCGGGGACGTCGTCGCCGGGACCGCCTGGCAGCTCGTCGCGGGTGGGCTGTGCGTGCTGCCCTTCGCGCTGCTCGTCGAGGGTGGTCCGCCGCCGGTCGACGGCGCGGCGGTGCTCGGGTTCGCCTACGTGGCCGTCGTCGCGACGGCCGTCGCCTACGTCGCCTGGTTCACCGGCCTGGCCCACCTGCCGGCCGGCGCCGTCGGGCTCGTCGGCCTGCTCAACCCGGTCACCGGCGTCGTGCTCGGCACCGCACTGGGAGGGGAGTCGCTGACGGCGTGGCAGGTGCTCGGTCTCGTCGTCGTCCTCGCCGGGCTCGTCGTGGGACAGCGACGGTCAGCCGAAGCGCCCGTTGACGTAGTCCTCGGTGCGCGGGTCGCGCGGTGAGCTGAACATCCGGGCCGTCGCGCCGTGCTCGACGATCCCGCCGGGCACGCCCTGCTCCGCGAGGAAGAACGCGCACTGGTCCGAGACGCGCGCGGCCTGCTGCATGTTGTGCGTGACGATGACGATCGTCACCTCGCCCGCCAGCGCCTGGATCGTCTCCTCGACGCGGCGCGTGGACGTGGGGTCCAGGGCCGAGCAGGGCTCGTCCATGAGCAGCACCTTCGGGCGCACGGCCAGGGAGCGCGCGATGCACAGGCGCTGCTGCTGGCCGCCGGACAGGCCGCCGCCCGGCGCCCGGAGGCGGTCCTTGACCTCGTTCCACAACCCGGCGCGCATCAGGCACTCCTCGACCAGGTCGGCGCGCTCGGACGAGCCGATCCGCACGCCCGTGAGCGAGAGGCCCGCGGTGACGTTGTCCTGGATGGACATGGCGGGGAACGGGTTCGGCTTCTGGAAGACCATCCCGATGCTGCGGCGCGCGTCGGTCACGCGGCGCACGGGGTCGTAGATGTCCTGCCCGTCGAGCAGCACCTCGCCGGCCAGCGCGGCCGACGGGATCAGCTCGTGCATCCGGTTGAGGATGCGCAGGAACGTCGACTTGCCGCAGCCCGACGGGCCGATCAGCGCGGTCACGCGCCCGGCCGGCATGGACAGCGACACGCGCTCGAGCACCTTGTGGGTGCCGAACCACGCCGAGACCGCGCGGGCCTCCATGGCCGGCAGCGTCACCTCGGTGGGGACGGGCGCCAGGATCTGGGTCGGGTCGTCGGGCAGCGCCGGTGCCTCGGGGGCCAGGGCGACGAAGGAGTCCACGCTCACGTGCGAACCCTGGCGGACCAAGGTGGCGGGATCGTGAACGGCAGGCATCGGCCGGCCGTCAGACGAGGTTCGGGAGCAGGACGAAGGTCTGCTCGGCGACGAGCGCGCCGCACAGCAGGATGAGGGGCACGCCGACGATCCAGGCCTGCCACCGCCCCCACCAGCGCCGCAGCACCGCGACGAGGACCGCGCAGCCGGCGAGGGCCGCGAGGGCGAGCAGGAGCAGGGGCCACGCGTCGGGGTCGCCCGCGAAGGCGGCCTCGTCGTCGGCGAGCAGCGTGCTCGACAGCACGGCGTTGGGGGTCTCGAAGGCCTCGCCGACGAGGGCCGCGTCGACCCGCAGCACGTCGTCGGGCGCCCACCGCGGTCCGTCGGCGCTCACCAGGGTGAGGCGCCCGGCGCCGGGGGCGAGCGTGTCGGGCAGCGGGTCGCCCGTGCGGCGCAGGCCCGTGACGGCGTAGGTCGCGGTGCCCTGGCCGGTGGTGGTCGTGATGACGTCGCCCGTGCGCAGGGTGCCGAGCCCGGCGAACACGCCGCCGTACGCGCCGTGCCGGCCCATCACGACGACGGGGCCGGCCTGACCGGGCAGGACGGTGTCGCGCCGGTGGCCGGGCCCCGACAGCAGGACCTTCGAGGACGTGCCCTCGAGGACCACGTCGTCCACACCCAGCCGCGGGATCGTGACGATCGCCACGGGCGTGCCTGGGGTGAGCAGACGGTCTGCTGTCGTGACCTGGCCGACCGGCGCGGTTCCGTTGGCCAGCTGGGCGCGGAACGCCCAGCCGGCCACGTCCTGGTCGCGCTCGTACCGCAGCGGCGAGACGACCAGGGCGTTGACCACGATGCCCAGCGCGAGCGCGGCGACGATGGCGAGCGTGGTGCCGACCAGGCGAGCGCGCTCGCTGGGGGCCACCGGCCGGATCGCCGCGTCGAGCGACTGGGGCATCGTGGTCATGGGGGTCACTTCGCCTGCGTGACCGTCTTCGCGGCCGACGCCTTGGCGCTGACCGTGGAGGAGCCCGTGTAGGTCACGACGAGCTTGTGCTTGCCGGCCTTGAGCTTGGGCAGCTTGACGGTCGCCTTGCCGCTCTTGATCGAGACGGTCTTGATGACCTTCTTGCCGTCCTTGATCGTGACCTTGCCGGTGGGCGTGACGCCCGTTGCGGCGATGGTCACCTTGAGCGTGGCGTACTTGCCCTTGGCGACCTTCGCCGGAGCCGTGAAGGTGACCTTCGGCGTGGCCTTGGCGACCTTGACCTTCAGGACGGCGCTGGTGCTGCTCTTGACGACCGCGGCGGACGAGGACGTGTAGACGGCCTTGATCGCGTAGGACGTCTTGGCGGCCTTGATGCTCAGCGAGGCCTTGGCCGAGGTCACCTTGACCGTGGCGAGCTTCTTGGTGCCGTCGTAGAACGCGACCGAGCCGGCCGGGGTCTTCGAGGCGGTGACCGCCGCGGCGACGGTGAACGACTTGCCGACGACCGGCTTGGCGCTCGCGGTGACCTTGGTCGACGAGGCGACCGCCGGGACCACCGGGACGGGCGTGACGGTCAGCGGCTGTGCCGTCGACACCGAGGGTGCGACGCCGAGCAGGGTCGGGACGAACGTGCCGGTGACGTTCAGCGAGCCGGTCGACGAGGTCGTGATCTGCGCCGTGCCGGACGTGGCGCCCGCCGCGACGGGGACCGAGCCGAGCAGCGTGGCGCCGTTGTACAGGCGGACCGTGCCGCCGCCGTTGCCGACCGAGCTCACCGTGACGTTCGCGGTGACCTTCTGGCCGGAGACGACCGTGGCCGACGAGAGCGCGAGCGTGGTCTCGCTCGTCGACGCCTTGTAGGCGCGCGTCGTGGTGTCACCGCACTGCGTGCCGCCCGTGAGCAGGCCGAAGCCGAAGGCCGTGATCGTGCCGGTCTCCGTGCACACGCGCGAGGTCGAGCCGACGAAGGTCTTGGCGATCTCCGACGTCGGGTCGTCGGCGAGGATCGACGGGACGATGTTGTAGACCGGCCGCGTGAACGCGTTGTAGCTGGGGTTGAGCGCGTAGGAACCCGCGGCACCCGTGGTGGCGAGCTGGCCGTTCACCGCGTTGATGCGGACGCCGGCGCGCAGGTCGGCGGTCTTGGCGTTGCCCTGCGCGACCCACTGCGCGATCGAGAACGGCGCGATGGCACCGGCGTCCTGGGTGTCGGTGCCCGAGACGAGCGAGCCGCCCTGGTGCTCCTGCACCGCGGCGCCCGCGAAGTCCTTGTCCTTGAGGTTCGGGTAGGTGCCCGCGGAGATGTTCGCCTCCGTGATGCCCACCTGGCCGAGCCAGTAGGAGCGGGTGCCCGAGCCTGCGGCGGGGAGGAACGTGGTGATCGCGGTGGCGGCGTCGCCGGGCACCAGCGTGTAGGAGGCGCCCTCGAGGTGCGTGCTCGCGCCGTTGACGATGACCTGCGTGAGCTCGCCCTTGAAGATCGAGACGATCTGGGCCTTGGTCAGGTCGGTCGGGATGACGCTGTTGGGGGCCGTGGCGTAGGAGACCGCGTCCACCGCGAAGGGGATGTAGGTCAGGACGCCCTCGGGATCCTGGTCGGCGCTGCCCGCGGGGCTGGAGCTGCGCGCGAACTGGACCTGGCCGGCGACACCCGCGGTCGTCACGGGGACGGTCGGGGAGTTGAAGACGGGGATGTTGGCCGTCTCGGTCTGGCCGATGGCCACGCGGAGCAGGTCGCGCCCGCCGCCCGAGTTGTTGGCGCGGGGGATCGCGACGCCACCCGAGCGGGTGACGACCGTGCCGCTGCCGGTCGCGTCGTACGAGGCCAGGACGCCGCCGCCGATCGCCGTGGCGAGGCCGCCGACGACGGCCTGCGTGGTGTCCGAACCGAGGCCGACGAGCGTCCCGAACGTGCCGGTGGCGGGGTCCGCCTGGGCCGGCGCGACGACGGTGCCGAGGGCGAGTGCTGCCATTCCGGCGCACAGGCCGAACTTTCCGAAGGCAGAGACCTTCATCTGACTGTTCCTCTCCGAGCAATGCGGATGGGCGTGAGAACGGCGCGATTCCGCGCCTGGCCGAATGCTAGGGACGTGGTGAGAACGCTGGGCGACCCGCAGGAGAACGGTGGTCGTTCCTCACGCGAAGTCGCCCATTCATTCGCCCATTTCCTCGAGGGTTGCCAGCGTGCGCCCGCGGCGCATGAGCAGGGGGCCGGTGACGGCGCACGCCGCGCCGAGGCCGACCGAGCCCGCGATGCCGAGCCGGGCCGCGCCGAGCGGGCCACCGCCGGTCAGGCGAGCCTCGCCCGGGGTCGCCTCGCCCGTGTCGGGGTCGGCCGGGGGAGCCGTCGCGGTGGCCGACGGCGACGGGTCGGTCGGGCCGGTCGCCGGGGGGACCACCGGGGCGGGTTCGCTCGTCGGGCTCGTCGGCGGCGGCGTCGTGGCGGTGGCCGTCGGGGTGGGGGTCGCGGTGGGCGTGGCAGACGGCTTCGGGGTGTCCGTGCCGCAGGTCCTCGCGATCGCGCCCTCGTCGGTCAGGCCCGCGGCGACGTCGGTCGTCGCGGTGACCTGCGCGTCGTCCAGCGGCAGGTACCCGCGGGGGAGCAGCCCCTTGGTCTCGCCGAGCCGCTGGCCGGTCGTCGCGGCGTAGCCGAGGAACGCCGCGTAGTCCTCGCGCTGGTCAGGCGTGGTGGAGCAGACCGTGATGCCGGCGTAGTTGACCAGCGTCAGCGGGTAGGCACCGCGCACCCGCGCGCTCGGGTCGGTGGCGACCACGCCGGGAACGGAGGTGTCGACCATCGCGTCGACCGCCTTCTGCATCGTCTCGTCGGTCGCGGCGAGCGACTGGCCCGCGGCGTTGACGAGCCGCGCGGTACGCAGGCCGAACCGCTGCGCGGAGACGAGGTCGGTGAGGGCGAGCGAGAACCGCTGGCCCGGGAGCTGCGCGCCCGAGGTGTTGAACACGGGCGGCACCTTGTTGAGGTCCCAGACGATCTTCGCGCCCGAGTTGGCCTTCTGCGTGCGGCCCGCGGCGTCCGCCATGTCGTTGGTGTACGGGCGCAGGTCCAGCGTCCCGTAGCCGGGCGCCGGGACGGTCTCGTCCTGCTGGTAGGTGCTCAGGTCGGCCTTGGGGAAGCTGTCGAGCGTGTCGTCGTGGGTGAGGTCGAGCTCGGAGTAGACGGGATTCACGCGCATTCCGTACTCGTCCGGCTCGCCCTCGAGAAATGACCGCGCAAAAGGGTCGGCAATGATCCAGCGCCACACCTCGGCATTAGCGTCGGACGTGCCGAGACCGACCATCAACCCGTCCGGTGCTGCGGTGTGCACGAATTGCGCCATCTCGGGATTGAGGGCGACGAATTCCGGGTCGTTCACGATGCTGCGGGGATTGTCGGTGAGCGGCTTCTTCGAGCCGCCGCCCGGCACGTCCGCGCGGTAGGACTGCGTGAGCAGCTTGGCCACCAGGCGCGCGTTGAGCACGAGGTCCTCGACCGCCGTGCCGTCGCGGGCCGCGAGGCTGCTGCCCAGCGCGTACTGCCGGTCGATCGTGTACGCGACGACCAGCGAGGTCTGGCTCACGGGCGCGTAGACGATCGGCCGCTCCTTCTCGGGAGCCAGCGGACGGTTGACCACCGCGAGCCCGGACGCGCCCGTGACCGAGCTGAGCAGCTGCGCGCGGGCCTCGCCGTCGCCGACCTGCGAGTAGCCGTAGGTGGTGCCCGTGCCGCACAGCGCCGACTGCCACGACGTCATCGCGTCGGAGAAGAGCTCGTCGCCGACCAGCCGCTGCTCGGCGTTGCCCAGCGCGCACGACGACCCGATCGGGGCGAACTGCAGCGGGAACACCATCCGGTGCGACCACGCCGTCGCCGACAGGGGCGAGCCGGAGATGCTGCCGGTCGACGCGTCCTCCGCGAAGCTCCCGTCCGCGTCGGTCTCGCCGCGCGGCACGACGACGAGCCAGCACGCGCGCGGCGACCCGCTCCGCAGCGTCTCGCCACAGCCGAGGTGCGGGGCCTCGAGGGAGGTCTGGATCTCCATGTTGGCCGTGCCCGTGCCGTCGCCGCCCGTGCGTGCCGCAGTGATCTCGTTGCTCGACGTCGAGGAGAAGTAGTCGGCGACGTCGGTGACGGACCCGCCCGTCACCGGCGTGAACGGCACGGTGTAGGCCTTGAGGTTCGGGTTCGTGATCGGCGGCGGCACCAGGTGGGCCGCGTCGTACGCCTGCAACGGGTCCTCGCCCCGCTTGAGCGAGCGCAGGCCGGTGCGGTCGCCGAGCAGCGTGCTGAGGCTCGGGTTGGGCGCGCCCCACTGGCACTGCTGGGGCTCGGGGCCGTCCGCCTCGTCGCCCCAGCACTGCATGACCTGCAGGTAGTCCGTGGCGAACCGGCCGGTCGACGTGGGCCGCGCGCCCTTCCAGTCGACCGTCACGCCCTGGTGCGACAGGTTCCGGGTCTGGCTGACGGTGACCTCGAGCTTGGCGAACGTCGCGTAGTCCGGGTCCGTCCGGTCGCGCTCGCCGACGAGCGACGGGTCCGACCAGGCCTGGACCACCTGCGAGCCCCCCTCGACGGCGTCGACGACGGGGTCGTCCGCGCTCTCCGCCGCAGCGCTGCCGGTGGCGAGCAGGAGAGCGGACCCGAGGGTCGTCGCCGTGACTCCGACGACGGTCAGCCAGGCACCCGCGCGGCGCAGGCGGCCCCCGTTCACCGGCGTGCCTTGCGAGCCGTGCGTGCGGAGGCGCCGCGGGAGACCAGCGGCGGGATCACGACGAGCGCGACGAGCAGGAGGCACGCGGCGGCGACCGCGAGCGGGCTGATGCTGCCCGACGAGCGCGCCTCGGTCTCGATCGGCATCGAGACCACGTTGGTGCACTGGCCGGTGTCGTCGGAGCAGACCACCGGGCCGCCGCCGGTGCTCGGGCCGGCGACCGCCACGCCCGTCCCGGTGCCCGTCCCCGTGCCGCCGCCGACCGTCCCGTCCGTGCCCGTCGCCGTGCCGTCGGTCCCACCGCCGGTCGTCGTGCCGGGGTCGTCGCCCGTGCCCGTGGTGCCGCCGCCCCCGGTGCCCTTCGTCCCGCCGCCGCCCTTCGTCGTGCCGGTCGTGCCCTTCGTCCCGCCGCCGTCCGACGTCCCGCCCTTGCCGGGCGCGGGCGCAGCGCCGCCGGTGGGCCTGTCGCACTGGTCGTTGCCCTGCTTGTCGCACTCCGAGGGCTGCGGCGCGTTCTTGGCGAGCGTGTTGCTGCCGTCGGCCGAGAACGTCGGGTTGTTGCACTTCTTGATGTCCACGTTGGCGTCGTCGGACCCGGGGATCTTGCCCACCTGGTCGAGGCCCGCCTGGACCAGGTTGACCGGCAGCGGGGAGTAGCCGAGCACCTCGGCCTGCTGCTGGCCCTCGCACAGGAAGTAGCTCGCGAACGCGCCGAGGGTGTGGCCCTTGGCCGCCGTGAACCCGTTCTGCGTGCTCGTCGGCACGACGATGTAGCTGTACGACGAGAGGGGGTAGGTCCGCTTGTCGCCGTTGGTGTAGACGCCGGACAGGTCCTGCGTCAGGTACTTCGGGGAGCCCTCGTCGGTGTTGATCTTCGCGCCCAGCAGGCCGACCGCGACGTTCGAGGCGGTCGGCTCGACGTAGTAGCCGGCCTCGTTGAGCACCTTGGCCACCGGGTATCCGGTCTTGAGCGCGTAGGAGTACTCGACGTAGGTGATGGTGCCGACGTTGCCGCGCTGGGCGACGTAGCCCGCGACCCCCTGCGAGTTCGGCTGGGCGACGAAGCCCTTGCCGGGGATGGTCGGGTAGGAGCTCGTGACGCCGCACGGGGTCGAGCGGCCGGCCGCCGCGCAGTACGCGTCCCACTGCTTCTGGTGCCGGGCCGCCATCCAGGTGGAGAACTGCGCGGTCGAGCCCGAGCCGTCGGAGCGGACGACCGGCACGATCTTGCGCTTCGGCAGCGCGAGCCCCGGGTTGTCCTTCGCGATCGCCGGGTCGTCCCAGCTGGTGATCGTGCCGGTGAAGATGCCGGTCACGACCTCGCCCGAGAGCCGCAGGTTGGTGACCTGCTTGCCGCCGACCGACAGGTTGTACATGAACGCCGTGCCGCCCGCGACGATCGGCATGTAGACGAACCCACGGCTCGGGGCGGTGTCGACGACGCCGCCGTCCTTGAGGCCGTAGGGGATCTCGGTGATCGCGAAGTCGACGGTGCCGGCCTTGAACTGGTTGCGGCCGTCGGAGGAGCCGGTGCTCGCGTAGTTGATCCGCATGCCGTACTGCTCGACGTTGCGTCGCCACTGGTCCACCGCGTTCGAGCTCCACGAGGAGCCCGCGCCGTTGACGGGGACGAACGAGTCGGCCGCGGCCGGTGCGGCGCCCACGGTCGGCAGCAGGGCCGCCGCGATCAGGGGGGCGAGGGCGCGTCTCATGACTGCTCCTGGGGAGTGGTGCGTGGGGGGCGGGACGTGCGCTTCGTGGTGCGGGGGCCGGGCCGCTCGCCGCGCTGCTGGTCGCGGGCGCTGCGCTGCTGGGCGCGCGTGCGCCGCTGCTGCTCCCGGGCGCGGCGGCGCGCGTCCTTCTTCAGCGGGTTGCTGCCGCCGACGACTCGGGCGACGACGAACAGGGTGAGCACCAGGAGCATCAGCACCGCCGCGGTGCCGAACCCGCGCGCGACCATCGTCGGCTCCGGCGACTTCACGAACTGGAAGATCGCGAGCGGCAGGCTGACCATCGGACCCTCGGTCGGGTTGGTGTTCATCGCGGCGGTGAACCCGGAGGTCAGCAGGACGGGTGAGGTCTCGCCGATGCCTCTTGCGGTGGCCAGGATGACGGCCGTGGTCAGCCCGGACCTCGTCGTCGGCAGGACCACCTGCCAGACGGTGCGGAACTGGCCGGCCCCCAGCGCGTACGACGCCTCCTTGAGCGTCCCGGGCACGAGCCGCAGGACCACGTCGGAGGACCGGACCATGATCGGCAGCATCATGATGCTGATCGCCGTGGCGGCGGCGAGCCCGGACTTGGGGATGCCGAGCGCCAGGATCAGCGTGGCGTAGACGAACAGGCCCGCGACGATGGACGGCAGCGCGGTCATCGCCTCGACGACGGTGCGGACCAGGCGCGCGAAGCGACCGGGCATCTCGCTCAGGAACACCGCGGTGAGCAGGCCGAGCGGGATCGTGATGGCCAGCGCGATGCTGATCTGGATGAGCGTGCCGACGATCGCGTGCGCGATGCCGCCCATGTCGAGCGGGTCGAGGGGGCCGGCCTTGGCCATGTCGTCGGTGAAGAAGTTCAGGTGCGGCAGCGCGCTCGCGCCGCGCGCGAACGTGAACACGACGATGAACACGAGCACGGCCAGGAGCGTGAAGGCCAGGCCGTGGACGACGACGGTCACGACACGGTCCCGCACCGCGACGCCCCGCTCGGTGAGCGAGACCAGCAGCGCGTAGAGCGCCAGGAAGAGCCCGGCCGCCACGGCGACGAAGCCGAGCGGGCTCGTGATCGGGGCGAGCTGGCTGCTCAGCAGGGCCGTGAGCGCGACGGCGGCCGCTCCTGCGCCGCACAGGTTGAGCAGGTCGGAGACCCGGATCCCGGTGAGCTGGCGCCGGACCTCGGTCCGCGTCGGGGCGAGCGTCGTCATCAGCTGCTCGCCCCCGACCGGGACCGGGCCACGACGGACGACGCGGCGAAGTTGATGACGAGCGTCATGAGGAACAGCGCGAGGCCCGCGGCCATCAGGGCGGACATGCCGAACGGCGTCGACTCTCCGTACCGCAGCGCGATGAGCGAGGAGACCGAGCTGCCGCCGTTCGCCAGCACGTGCCACTGGATGGCGAACACGGGCGAGATGATCATGTAGACGGCGATGGTCTCGCCGAGCGCACGGCCCAGGCCGAGCATCGTGCCGCCGATGATGCCGCCCTTGCCGTAGGGCAGGACCACGCGGCGGATCATGCCCCAGCGGGTCGAGCCGAGCGCGAGGGCACCCTCGCGCTCGCCGACCGGCGCCTGGGTGAACACCTCGCGCATGATCGAGGCCACGACGGGGGCGATCATCATCGCGACGACCAGGCCGGCGATGAACGTCGAGGACGTGTAGACCGTCGCGGTGGCGAGCGGGTCGCTCGGGTCCGAGCCGGGCACCTGGAACGGCGGGAACCAGCCGAACGTCGTCGACAGCCAGCGGGCCAGGTCCGTGATCCGGCCCTGCAGGAAGAAGAAGCCCCAGAGGCCGAAGACGACCGACGGGATGGCGGCCATGAGGTCGACGATGCTGACCAGGCTCTGCTTGATCCTCGTCGGCGCGTACTCGCTGATGTAGAGCGCGACGCCGAGCGCGAGCGGGACGGCCACGACGACCGCGACCGTCGCGATGAGGATCGTGCCCACGAGGATGGCCGCGATGCCGAAGTTGCCCGAGTCGGGCTCCCACGCCTGGGTGGTCAGGAAGCCCCAGCCCGCCTGGCTCAGGGCGTCCCAGGCGCGCAGCAGCAGGAACACGCCGACGAAGCCCATGATCGCCAGCACCGCCACGCCGCTGCAGAGCAGTACCGCGCGGAACGCCCGGTCGCTCGTCGAGCGCCGGGTGCCCAGCCGGCGCGGGACGTCCGCGTCGTGGTGGGCGGCCGGCGGCACCGTGCGCGGCGCCTCGATCGTCGCGCTCATGGTCTCCGTCCGGGGTGGTGGTTCGTGCTGCGTCACGGCGGCACCGCGAGCAGGCTCGCGTCGTGGCCGCTCCGTGCGGCCGGGGAGACCGTCCCGCGCGCGGCCGACGTCCAGGCATCGCGTGGGTGTCGCGCAACCGGCGGCTGGATGAAGCCGTGGCCCCGATCGGACGAGTCAGACATCGACGGCCCGGGGGTGCGTGCCCGGGGCACCGGACCGTCCGCTGCCCGGGGCACCATCTCGGCACCCGAACGGATGAATCCGCTGGTCAGGGGCATGCCGTCCGCCGGTCGAGGGCCGCGGTCTTGAGCGGTCCAGCAGGAGACCCCGCCGGGCGCTCCTGACAGGTGGTTCACAGGTTCGTCGAGGGCTCGCAGAATCACCCGGTCGAGTGCTCTGGACGTTTGACCAGAAGGCCATCGGTGGCGCAGACTCACACCTGACGGTGCGCATCGCCTGCCCCCTGCGCGGTGCGCACCGTCGTCTACTTCCGAAGGGCGGGACCACCTGGTCCCGCCCTTCGTCGTTCCCGGGCCGCGGCCCGCCGGCCGCCCTGCGTGCCTGGCGCCCCCGCCCGGTCCGGGGTCCGACCGCGAGGTCGTCGGTCCGTCGACAGGTCGTCGGCTGCATCCGACTACCTGATACCGAACCGCCGACCTCGGCCCCGCCGCCCGAGGGGGTTCCGGGCGGTGGTGACGCGGATCGGGGCGGGAAGTCGCGCTGTGCGGGTGTGTCTGCGCGGCTGGCGGACGGGCCGCGGTTACCGTCGACGAGTGACCGTTCCTGCGCGCGCGCCCGGCACGGGAGCCACACCGGGCCAGGTGCACGCTCCCGTCACCGACAACCCTGCCGTCGTCCTCGTCGAGCCCCCGTCCGCGGGCGAGCTCGTCGAGGGTGCCGTCGCCACCTGGCGCGCCGCGCTCGTCGAGGCCGCGGGTGGTTCCACGCTGGCCGACGTCGAGCTGCTCGGCGAGGCCGCGCTCGACCTGTCGGCGGCGCACCCCTCGGGCATGGCCCAGCTGTTCGCCGGTCGCGAGACCCGGCTGTCCAACCTCGTGCGCGAGGGCTCGGCGCTGTCGACCGCCCGACGACGCGCCCGCGCGGTCAGCGCGCGATCGGCCTCCTACGCGCAGCAGTACGGCATCGCCCCGACGTCGCTCGCCATCGGCGTGGCCACCTGGACCGAGCGCATCGCCCCCGAGTCCGCGCAGGACGACGTCGGTGCGCTGGCCTCGGTCACGCGCCAGCGACGTGCGGTCGACGAGCCCGTCGACCGATCGCCTCGCACCGTCCGCGCCCCCGTCCTGCTGCGACCGGTCACGCTGCGCGCCCGCGGCTCGGGCGAGGCGGACTACGAGCTCGCGCTCGAGCCCTCGCTCGAGGTCAACCCGGTCCTGGCGCGGGCCCTGCGCTCGCGCGGTGCGCTCCTCGACCCCGGCGCGGTCGCGCGCGGCGCGTTCACCCCGTCCGGCTTCGACCCCCGCGGGGCCCTGCAGCGGCTCGCGTCGCTGGGGGAGGCCGTGCTCGAGGACTTCTCCCTCTCCGAGCGCGTCGTCGTCGGCGCGTTCGTGCACCCGGGCCAGGTGCTCGTCGACGACCTCGACCAGCTCGCCGGCAGCCTGGACCGCCACGAGGTCATCGCCGCGCTCGCGGGCGTCGACGCGGAGGCCCTCGTCGGCCGCGCGCTGCCCGACCCCGTCGTCGGCGACCGTGACCCCGCGCTCGAGCGCGGCGTCGGCGACCTCGACCCCGCGCAGCAGCACGTGCTCGACGTCGTCGCGACCGGCACGCACCTGTTCGTCGACGCGCCCACGGGCGCCGACGTCACCGGCACGCTCGCGGCGCTCGTCGCGGACGCCGCCGCGTCCGGGCGCACCGTCCTGTACGTCCCGGGGCACCGTCGGTCCGCCACGGCGCTCGTCGAGCGGCTCGAGCACCTCGGGCTGGGCGACCTCGTCCTCGACGTCGCGCCCGAGGCCGGCTGGCGCACGGCTGCCTCGCGACGGCTCCTGGGCGCCATGACGCTCGAGGCGCCGGTCGTCGACGCGCACGGCCTGCACGCCCTGCGCTCGGAGCTCGTGGCGCACCGCGAGCAGCTGCGCGGCTACGTCGTCGGGCTGCACGCTCCGCGCGAGCCGTGGGGCGTGTCCGCCTACGACGCCCTGCAGCAGCTGGCCCGGCTCACCTCGACGCGCCCGACCCCGCGCACCACCGTCCGGCTGGCCCCCGACGTGGCGCGCGTGCTCGACGCGGCGCAGCGCGAGGAGCTCGGCACCCTGCTCACGCGCGTCGGCGAGCTCGGCGCGTTCCGCGTCCGCCCGGGCGACACCCCCTGGTACGGCGCCGACCTGCGCACCCGCGCCGACGCCGACGTCGCCGTCCGGCGCCTCGAGCGACTGCTCGACTCCGCGCTCCCGCTGCTCGTCGAGCGCACCGAGCAGGTCGCCAACGAGACCGGGCTGACGCGGGCGACGACGCTCGCCGCGTGGGCGGAGCAGCTCACGATGCTCGACGGCGTCCGGGGCGCGCTCGACGTGTTCCAGCCGATCGTCTTCGAGCGCACGGCCTCCGACCTCGTCGCGGCGACCGCCACCTCGCAGTGGCGCGAGGAGCACGGCGTGGAGATGGGCGCCGTCGTGCGTCGTCGGCTCCGCAAGCAGGCCAAGGACATGGTCCGCCCGGGCCGCCCGGTCGCGGACCTGCACGGTGCGCTCCTGGAGGTCGCCGAGCAGCGGCAGGTCTGGCACGCGCACTGCCCGGGCGGCGGCTGGCCGCGGCTGCCCGACGGCCTCGAGCAGATCGAGGAGGAGTTCGCAGCGATCCGCGTCGACCTCGACGCGCTCGACGACGTGCTCGCCGGGACGCCCGACGGCGGCGCGCTGAGCACGCTCGCCCTGCCGGCACTGATCGAGCGGCTGACCCGGCTGCGCGCGGGCGTGGCCGCGCTCGAGACGCTGCCCGACCGGACCGGCCTCCTGCACCGCCTGCGCGGCGCGGGGCTGGGCGCGCTGGTCGACGACCTCGCCCACCGCTCCGTGGACCCGACGCTGGCCGCCGCCGAGCTCGACCTGGCCTGGTGGAGCACGGTCATCGAGCAGATCCTCACGGCCGAGCCGACGCTCGCCGGCTACGACGGCGCGACGCTCGGCGCGCTGGCCGCGCAGTACGTGCGGCTCGACCGCGAGCACGTCGACCGCCTGTCCGGGCCCGTCCTGTCCGGTGCCGTCGCGCACGTCGGCACCGTGCTGCGCCAGCACCGCGCGCAGGCGGAGGACCTGTTCGCCGAGCTCGTCGAGGAGCGGCTCACGTCGCTGCGCGACACGTTCGGCCGGCACCCCGACGTCGCGCGTCGCCTGCGCCCCGTGATCGCCGCGAGCCCGATGCTCGTGCCGCAGGTGCTGCCGCCCTCGCGCACGGTCGACCTCGTGCTCATCGACTCCGCCGCGCACCTGCCCGTCGAGGTCGCCCTCGCGGCGGTCGCGCGCGGCCGCCAGGTCGTCGTCGTCGGGGACGCGCGCTGCGCGTCCGGCTCCGCGGTCCGCGAGCTCGCGGGCGTCCTGCCGAGCGTCGCGCTGCACGCCCGCGCCTCGCGTCGTGACCCCTACCTGACCGCGTTCCTCGCGCAGCACGGCTACGACGGGGTGCTCAGCGCGCTGCCGCTGCCGCAGCAGGTGCCCCTCGTGCACGTCGAGGTCGTCGACGGCACCGGCATGCCCGACGGCGGCTCCGGCATGGTCGCGACGACGACTGCCGAGGTCGACCGCGTCCTCGAGCTCGTGCTCGACCACGCCCTCATGCGGGCCGACGAGTCCCTCGCCGTCGTCACCGTGACCCCGGCCCACGCCGAGGCGGTCCGCGAGGCCGTGCTCTCCGAGGTCCGCAGCAACCCGGCCCTCGCGGCGTTCTTCGACGCGGGCCGCGCCGACCCGTTCGTCGTCACCGACCTCACCAACGTCGGCGGCCTGCGCCGCGACGCCGTGGTGCTGACGCTCGGGCTGGGGCGCACGCCGCACCGCCGGGTCCTGCACACGTTCGGCCCCGTCAGCGCGCCCGGTGGCGACGCGCTGCTGCTCGACGCGCTCGGCTCGACCGCGCGCCGGCTCACCGTGGTCTCGTGCTTCGCCGCCGACGACCTGGACAGCACCCGCCTGCGCGGGCCCGGTCCGCGCCTGCTGCGCGACCTGCTCGCCTTCGCCGAGTCGCGTGCGGCCGGCGGGACCGACCTGGGCGCGCGCTGGGACGACGACGCGCTCGTCGCCGAGGCGGGCTCGCTGACCGGGATCGTCAGCGACGGGGTCGTCGTGCGGGACGTGGCGTCCGACGCCGTGCCCGACGCGGTGCCCGACACTGCGCTCGGCGACGGCGACGGCGAGGTCGAGGTCGAGGTCGAGGTCGACGAGAGTGCCGTTGTCGACGTCGTCGCCGGCGGACCGGCGGCGGACGACAGCGCCCCCGCGCCGAGCGCTGATGCCGCGCCGAGCGCTGATGCCGCGCCGAGCACTGACTCTGCTTCGAGCACTGACCTTGCGTCGAGCACCGACCCTGCGTCGAGCACCGCTGCCGGCCTCGAGGTCCGCACCGACGAGGCGACCGGCGAGAGCGGCCCGGACGGCGACACGCCGGCCGCCGCACCGGAGCCCGACCGCCTCCTGCTCGACCTCGCCGAGCGCCTGTGGCGCCACGGCCTGGTCGTCGACGTCGACTACGGCATCCCCGGCGGCACCCGCATCCCCATGGTCGTCGGCCACCCCGACGTCCCGGGCGAGATGCTCGTCGCCGTCCTCACGGACGACGAGGCCTACGTCGCCGAGCCGAGCATCCGGGTGCGCGAGCGCCTGGTCGCCGACCGGCTCGCCGACCTCGGCTGGTCGGTCGTGCGCGTGTGGTCCGCCGCGGCGTTCCTGGACCCGCAGGCCGAGGTCGACCGCATCCGTCGCGCCGTCCACGCCCGCGTCCCGGCAGAGCCCCACGACGTGCGGCCGCCGACCCTGAGCGTCCCCGTGGTCGCCGACGAGTCGGAGGCAGTCGACGACGTCGTGGCGGTCCCGCCGGTCGCCGACTCCTCGGCCGCGAACCCGACGGCGGCCAGCTACACCAGCACGGGAACGGGCACGATCACGGTGATCGGTGCGCACCCGGAGCAGGTCGCAGGCACCGCGCGAACCGCGGGCACCCCCGAGGTCTCCGCCCGGACCCCTGAGCCGGCCCAGGAGCCGGAGCCCGCGCAGCCGATGGCGTCGGTGCACGGCGGTCTCATGGAGATCCTCGCCCCGGCCTCCGCGCACGCACCGCGCGAGCGGGCCGCTGTCCCCGAGGAGCCGCACGTCGCCGGGACCGCGCACGCCGCGTCGTCGCCGACGCCGGTCGTGGCGCCCGTCGTGCCGCCGGTGGTCGAGCCGGTCGTGACGGCGGAGCCCGCGCCGGCACCCCCGGTCCCGGCCACCACCGAGCCGTCGACCGCGTCCAAGCCCCTGCAGCTGGTCCTCGCGGTCCCGACGCGTCAGCGTCCCGACGTGCGCAAGGGTCTGCCGATCGGCGCGTACTCCGACGACCAGCTCGACGAGCTCGTCGCCTGGTTGCGCTCGGACGGCCAGGAGCGCTCGCGTGACCAGCTCGCCGCGGCCCTGCGCGACGAGCTCGGCATCACGCGCCGCAGCTACCGCGTCGACACGGCCGTGCGCGGTGCCGTGACCCGGGGGATGGCCGGCGAAGCCTGACCCTCGGGGTCAGGCCGGTCACCGGCTTCGGCCGGCGCGCGAGCGGTGGGATCATCGGACCGTGACCTCACCCCGCCCGCGCCGTCCGCGGGTCATCCGCCCGGCCGGCACGGTCGGGACCGACGACTCCGTGCTGCTCTCGACGCACCCGGCCCCGGCGGTCGAGCCCGAGACGCCGACCGCCCGGCCGGCCGTGCAGGCGGTCGAGCAGCCGGGCGAGCCGCCGACCGAGCCGCGCGAACGAGCGCTGCCGTTCCGCGCGGCGGACGACTCGGACGTCGGCTGGGGCGAGCGCGACGACGCCAACGACGACCGGCTCCGACAGGACAAGCCCCCGCACTGGTAGCCCGAGGTCCCGTCGCTGACGGCGGTGCGGAGCGCCGAGCGGCCAGGCGGAGTCCCGACGGTCAGACGGTCGGCGGGTAGGTCGGCGGGGGCGGCGTGGCCGGCGACCCGGTGTCGTTCGCCGTCGCGGGGTTCGGGCGGGAGGCCAGCAGGTCGCGGATCTCCTGCAGCAGCAGGATGTCCTCGGCAGGGGCTGCGGGCTCGGGCTCGTCGCCCTTCTTGCGCCGCGCGGCCAGCGCGTTGAGCGGCAGCACGATGAAGAAGTAGATCGCAGCCGCGGTCAGCACGAAGTTCAGGACCTGCGTGAGGACGACTCCGACCTGGATGGCCTGAGCGTCCGCCTCCTTGTCCCAGGTGTAGGGCCCGATGTTCCAGATGTTGTCGAGGTTGGGCTGCCCGAAGATCCACCCGATCAAGGGGTTGAGGACCGCCTCGACGAACGCGGTCACGACCTTGCCGAATGCCGCGCCGATGACGACGCCGACCGCGAGGTCGACCACGTTCCCCCGCGCGATGAAGTCCTTGAACCCCTGGCCCACCTTCGCCAGCCCGCTGAGCCGCGCTCCCACGGCGCTCGTCCCCTTGGTCTCCGACACGTGCGCCTCCTCGGTAGCCCTGCCCGATCGGTCCGTCGTCGCCGATCATGGCACGACCACCGCGGACAGCAACGCCGATGCCGACGCCGCGGCCAGGTCGTCGACCTCGTCGGGCGCGACCGCGAGCAGGACCGGCAGGCTCTCGTCGTCCGACGCCACCGCGAACGGGCCGCCCGCGGCCGTGTCCCGGGCCGGTGACGGCAGCACGAGCGCGCGCGAGGCGACGACCGTGCCGGTGTCGCCCTCGGGGGTCGCGGCGAGCACGTCGACCCGCATCCCGGCCCCCAGCAGCGCGGCGACGGCAGGGTCGGAGAGCCGCACGGCGGCCACGACGGTGCCGGGCGGACCGGACAGGTCGTCGGGGACGACGACGCCCGGCACGAGCGGTGTCCCGGCGGTGAGCGGGACCGCGGTCGACGACCCGACCAGGGGCGCGGCCTCGCGGGCCGCCTCGGCTGGTGCGTAGGCGACCGGGACGCGCACGAGCCGCAGGTCGCGGGCGCTGAGCACGGCGCCCGCAGCGACGGGCCGCGCGGCGACGACGACCGCGACCGACTCGGGCGGCGGGGGCCGGAGCGCATCGATCGCCGCGGAGACGACCACGGCCAGGCACAGCCCGACGACGAGCGCGCGCCAGCGCCACAGCAGCGCGCGCACGATCACCGGGAACGGTGCGCGCCGCCGCGCGAGGGGCGGCGGGAGATCGACGAACGAGGTCACCCACCGGACGCTAGGCGCGGCCCGCGGCGAGCGAGCCCGCCCTCACGCGGACCTGTGGACGCCGGATGGCTCACCGTGGGCTGTGGACAGCTCGACGGGTGGCCCACCAGCCGCGGGGTGACCAAGCCCGAGAGCGACGGACTCGCGAGGCCCGCAGATCGCTGCAGAGATCGCTGCAGAGATCGTTGAAGCACTCGTGCCGTCCGGCAGCGGGCGGTCTCAACCAGTCATCGCAACGAGTGTCTCGTTGAGCTTCTCTGATGGTGTCATCCAGCCAAGGGTTTGGCGGGGTCGGCCGTTGAGCGAG
>NZ_RKHX01000007.1:0-2042 GCF_003755175.1 Cellulomonas sp. PhB150
CCCGCCATCGTGCGGGTCTTGGTTGAGACTGGAGCTCGGTCCTCACCCCGTGAGGTTCTGGGTTCCGATTCAGCCGAATCTGATTGGTTCCGCCCTTCGTCAGTGGGGAGCGGGGCCGTTTCGTTTGTCGGTTGCCTGACCGCTTTGGTGGTTGGGTGCCATGTAGACATTAACGGAGAGTTTGATTCTGGCTCAGGACGAACGCTGGCGGCGTGCTTAACACATGCAAGTCGAACGGTGACGACCAGCTTGCTGGTCTGATCAGTGGCGAACGGGTGAGTAACACGTGAGCAACCTGCCCTTCACTCTGGGATAACCACGGGAAACGGTGGCTAATACCGGATACGAGACGTACCTGCATGGGTGGCGTCTGGAAAGATTTATCGGTGAAGGATGGGCTCGCGGCCTATCAGCTTGTTGGTGGGGTAATGGCCTACCAAGGCGACGACGGGTAGCCGGCCTGAGAGGGCGACCGGCCACACTGGGACTGAGACACGGCCCAGACTCCTACGGGAGGCAGCAGTGGGGAATATTGCACAATGGGCGCAAGCCTGATGCAGCGACGCCGCGTGAGGGATGACGGCCTTCGGGTTGTAAACCTCTTTCAGCAGGGAAGAAGCGAAAGTGACGGTACCTGCAGAAGAAGCGCCGGCTAACTACGTGCCAGCAGCCGCGGTAATACGTAGGGCGCAAGCGTTGTCCGGAATTATTGGGCGTAAAGAGCTCGTAGGCGGTTTGTCGCGTCTGCTGTGAAAACCTGAGGCTCAACCTCGGGCTTGCAGTGGGTACGGGCAGACTAGAGTGCGGTAGGGGTGACTGGAATTCCTGGTGTAGCGGTGGAATGCGCAGATATCAGGAGGAACACCGATGGCGAAGGCAGGTCACTGGGCCGCAACTGACGCTGAGGAGCGAAAGCATGGGGAGCGAACAGGATTAGATACCCTGGTAGTCCATGCCGTAAACGTTGGGCACTAGGTGTGGGGCTCATTCCACGAGTTCCGTGCCGCAGCAAACGCATTAAGTGCCCCGCCTGGGGAGTACGGCCGCAAGGCTAAAACTCAAAGAAATTGACGGGGGCCCGCACAAGCGGCGGAGCATGCGGATTAATTCGATGCAACGCGAAGAACCTTACCAAGGCTTGACATACACCGGAAACTTCCAGAGATGGTTGCCCCGCAAGGTCGGTGTACAGGTGGTGCATGGTTGTCGTCAGCTCGTGTCGTGAGATGTTGGGTTAAGTCCCGCAACGAGCGCAACCCTCGTCCTATGTTGCCAGCGGGTTATGCCGGGGACTCATAGGAGACTGCCGGGGTCAACTCGGAGGAAGGTGGGGATGACGTCAAATCATCATGCCCCTTATGTCTTGGGCTTCACGCATGCTACAATGGCCGGTACAAAGGGCTGCGATACCGCGAGGTGGAGCGAATCCCAAAAAGCCGGTCTCAGTTCGGATTGGGGTCTGCAACTCGACCCCATGAAGTCGGAGTCGCTAGTAATCGCAGATCAGCAACGCTGCGGTGAATACGTTCCCGGGCCTTGTACACACCGCCCGTCAAGTCACGAAAGTCGGTAACACCCGAAGCCGGTGGCCCAACCCTTGTGGAGGGAGCTGTCGAAGGTGGGACTGGCGATTGGGACTAAGTCGTAACAAGGTAGCCGTACCGGAAGGTGCGGCTGGATCACCTCCTTTCTAAGGAGCATCTGGCAACGAGCTGGTCTGTCATGGGCTGGTGGGGTTGTCCAGGCCCACGCCGAGACCGAATGTGTCGAGGGTGGTGCTCAAGGGTGGAACATCGACTACTGGCCGGCTTTGATGGTCGGTGGCTTCTAGTACGCCTGCAGCTTGCTGTGGGGAGGGAACGAAGGTCTACCGGTTGTGAGGGGTTGGCTTGGCACGCTGTTGGGTCCTGAGGGAACAGCCGAGAGGTTGTCCTTCGGGGCTGCGGCCCGATCATCATCCTTGAGGGGGTGGGGGTCGGGTCTTGGCCTGCGGGCCGTGTCTTGCTGGTCGTACCGCTCCCGGGTTCGGGGGACGGCGCCAG
>NZ_RKHX01000007.1:2137-5183 GCF_003755175.1 Cellulomonas sp. PhB150
TGCGGGACCTTTCAGCTGGATCTGCCGATCTAGCAGGGAGTCAGAAAGTCGCGGTATAGTCGAACGGCATTGAAAGGCCGGGCACAGAGGGTGGAACCCCCGTAGACGAAATGCCGTGGCCTCCCGAAGGGGATCCCAAGTAGCTCCGGGCCCGAGAAACCTGGAGTGAATCAGCACAGACCACTGTGTAAGCCTAAATACTACCTAGTGACCGATAGCGGACAAGTACCGTGAGGGAAAGGTGAAAAGTACCCCGGGAGGGGAGTGAAATAGTACCTGAAACCGTGTGCCTACAATCCGTCGGAGCCTCCCTAGCAGGGGTGACGGCGTGCCTTTTGAAGAATGAGCCTGCGAGTTAGTGGTACGTGGCGAGGTTAACCCGTGTGGGGAAGCCGTAGCGAAAGCGAGTCCGAATAGGGCGATTCAGTCGCGTGCTCTAGACCCGAAGCGAAGTGATCTAGCCATGGGCAGGTTGAAGCGCGGGTAAGACCGCGTGGAGGACCGAACCCACCTGGGTTGAAAACCGGGGGGATGACCTGTGGTTAGGGGTGAAAGGCCAATCAAACTTCGTGATAGCTGGTTCTCCCCGAAATGCATTTAGGTGCAGCGTCACGCGTTTCTTGCCGGAGGTAGAGCTACTGGATAGCCGATGGGCCCCACCAGGTTACTGACGTTAGCCAAACTCCGAATGCCGGTAAGCCAGAGCGTGGCAGTGAGACTGCGGGGGATAAGCTCCGTAGTCGAGAGGGAAACAGCCCAGACCACCAGCTAAGGCCCCTAAGCGTATGCTAAGTGGGAAAGGATGTGGAGTTGCACAGACAACCAGGAGGTTGGCTTAGAAGCAGCCACCCTTGAAAGAGTGCGTAATAGCTCACTGGTCAAGTGATTCCGCGCCGACAATGTAGCGGGGCTCAAGTATACCGCCGAAGCTGTGGCATTCACACATCAGCTAAGCCTTCGTGGTTCAGGCGTGTGGATGGGTAGGGGAGCGTCGTGTGGCGAGTGAAGTCGCGGGGTGACCCAGCGGTGGACGCCACACGAGTGAGAATGCAGGCATGAGTAGCGAATGACGGGTGAGAAACCCGTCCGCCGAATGATCAAGGGTTCCAGGGCCAGGCTAATCCGCCCTGGGTAAGTCGGGACCTAAGGCGAGGCCGACAGGCGTAGTCGATGGACAACGGGTTGATATTCCCGTACCGGCGAAGAACCGCCCATACCGAGCCCGGTGATGCTAACCGTCCGAGCTGTTGCACCGTGACCTTCGGGTTGCACCGCTTCAGGGAGCACGGGACCCGAACCAGTAGTAGGTAAGCGTATTAACAGGAGTGACGCAGGAAGGTAGCCAAGCGTGGCGATGGTAGTCCACGTCCAAGGTCGTAGGGCGAGTTGTAGGCAAATCCGCAACTCACATAGCCTGAGAGCTGATGGTGACCGCAATAGCGGGAATTTGGTGATCCTATGCTGCCAAGAAAAACTTCGACGCGAGGTTCTAGCCGCCCGTACCCCAAACCGACTCAGGTGATCAGGTAGAGAATACCAAGGCGATCGAGAGAATCGTGGTTAAGGAACTCGGCAAAATGCCCCCGTAACTTCGGGAGAAGGGGGGCCTGAAGCGTGAACCGACTTGCTCGGGGAGCGTGTAGGGCCGCAGAGACCAGGGAGAAGCGACTGTTTACTAAAAACACAGGTCCGTGCGAAGTCGCAAGACGATGTATACGGACTGACGCCTGCCCGGTGCTGGAAGGTTAAGAGGACGGGTCAGCCGCAAGGCGAAGCTCAGAATTTAAGCCCCAGTAAACGGCGGTGGTAACTATAACCATCCTAAGGTAGCGAAATTCCTTGTCGGGTAAGTTCCGACCTGCACGAATGGCGTAACGACTTCTCCGCTGTCTCAACCGCGAACTCGGCGAAATTGCACTACGAGTAAAGATGCTCGTTACGCGCAGCAGGACGGAAAGACCCCGGGACCTTTACTATAGTTTGGTATTGGTGTTCGGTGCGGCTTGTGTAGGATAGGTGGGAGACTGTGAAGCCGGCACGCCAGTGTCGGTGGAGTCAACGTTGAAATACCACTCTGGTCGCTCTGGACATCTAACCTCGGTCCGTAATCCGGATCAGGGACAGTGCCTGATGGGTAGTTTAACTGGGGCGGTTGCCTCCTAAAATGTAACGGAGGCGCTCAAAGGTTCCCTCAGCCTGGTTGGCAATCAGGTGGCGAGTGCAAGTGCACAAGGGAGCTTGACTGTGAGACCGACAGGTCGAGCAGGGACGAAAGTCGGAACTAGTGATCCGGCGGTGGCTTGTGGAAGCGCCGTCGCTCAACGGATAAAAGGTACCCCGGGGATAACAGGCTGATCTTGCCCAAGAGTCCATATCGACGGCATGGTTTGGCACCTCGATGTCGGCTCGTCGCATCCTGGGGCTGGAGTAGGTCCCAAGGGTTGGGCTGTTCGCCCATTAAAGCGGTACGCGAGCTGGGTTTAGAACGTCGTGAGACAGTTCGGTCCCTATCCGCTGCGCGCGCAGGAAACTTGAGAAGGGCTGTCCCTAGTACGAGAGGACCGGGACGGACGAACCTCTGGTGTGCCAGTTGTTCCGCCAGGAGCACGGCTGGTTGGCTACGTTCGGAAGGGATAACCGCTGAAAGCATCTAAGCGGGAAGCCTGCTTCAAGATGAGGTTTCCACGGGGACTCGATCCCCGAGAGGCTCCCAGCTAGACCACTGGGTAGATAGGCCGGATGTGGAAGAAGGGACTAAAGACCTTCGCAGCTGACCGGTACTAATAAGCCGACAACTTCACCACTTCATTCAAGTGCTACGCGTCCACTGTGCGGTTCCCGAGAGACGAACGGGAACCCGTTTGACAACTCGACAACGTTACGGCGGTCATAGCGAGGGGGAAACGCCCGGTCCCATTCCGAACCCGGAAGCTAAGCCCCTCAGCGCCGATGGTACTGCACTCGCCAGGGTGTGGGAGAGTAGGACGCCGCCGGACATCATTCAGCAAAGAGCCACCCCTTCGGGGGTGGCTCTTTCTGTTTCCCC
>NZ_RKHX01000008.1 GCF_003755175.1 Cellulomonas sp. PhB150
AGCAGACGGCCACGACGAACGAGATGTCGCGTGGGGTGGCCGAGGCCGCGACCGGGTCGGGGGAGATCGCCACGAACATCACCGGCGTCGCCACGGCCACCGCGACCAGCTCGGACGTGATCGGCCAGATGGGCGCCTCGGTCTCCGAGCTCGCGCGCATGTCGGCCGAGCTGCGCACCCGCGTCGCCGCGTTCACCTACTGAGCGGGGTCGGGACATGAAGCTGCGGGTCGGGGTCGCCGCCCTCCTGTTCCTCGTCGGCGTGAACGGGTGCTCCGCGCAGGTCGCGGCGGACTCGTCGGACGCGCCGCTCGTCGGGATCGCGATGCCGACGACCGAGCAGACCCGGTGGGTCGCCGACGGGGACAACCTCTCGGCCCAGTTCCACTCGCTGGGCTACCGCGTCGACAAGAGGTACGCCGAGAACGACGTCGCGGCGCAGGTCGCGCACGTGCAGGACATGGTCGACGAGGGTGCGGACGCGCTCGTGATCGGCGCGGTGGACGGCACGGCCCTGACGGCCGTGCTCGCCAAGGCGCACGCCGCGGGCATCGCCGTCATCTCCTACGACCGCCTGATCCGGGAGTCGAAGGACGTCGACTACTACGCGTCGTTCGACAACGCGCGGGTCGGCGTCATGCAGGGGACCGCGCTGCTCCAGGGGCTCGGCGTGATCGACGCGACGGGGAAGCGGACCGCGAAGCGCGGGCCGCTCGCCGTGGAGATCTTCGCGGGATCGCCCGACGACAACAACGCGACGGTGTTCTACGACGGCGCGATGTCGGTGCTGCAGCCCTTCCTGACCGACGGGACGCTCGTCGTCCCGTCCGGGAAGGTGGCCCGCGAGGACGTCGCGATCGACAAGTGGGACCCGCCGACGGCGGGCAAGCGGATGGACTCGCTGCTCGGCGCGTACGCCAAGGGCCGGCACCTCGACGGGGTGCTCGCGCCCAACGACGGCATCGCCCAGGCGGTCATCGCGTCGGCGAAGTCCCTCGGGTACGTGCCCGTGGTCACCGGGCAGGACGCGGAGATCCCGGCCGTCCGCTCGGTCGCGGCCGGCGAGCAGTACTCGACCGTGTACAAGGACACCCGCCAGCTGGCCGAGGTGACCGTCGCCATGGTCAACGCGCTGCTCGAGGGCGACGAGCCCGAGGTCAACGACACCACGACGTACGACAACGGCGTGAAGGTCGTGCCGTCCTACCTCCTGCCGCCCCGGGCGGTCACGAAGGACAACTACCGGCGGCTGCTCGTCGACGGTGGCTACTACACCGCGGAAGAGGTCGGCTGATGTCCACCACGACGGTCACCACGCCGGTCCGGCGCCGCGGCGCCTGGTTCTGGGACCGCCCGATCGCCGTGAAGTTCGCGACGGCGATGGTCGTCCTCGGCGGCACGTTCGCGGTCGTGGGCGGCGCCGGGGCGATCGCCCTGCAGCGCGCGGGCGACGACCTGCAGCAGATGGCCGACCTCGACACGCACCTGCAGCGCGCGTTCGCGGACCTCGGTGCCGCGCAGGCACGCAGCCACCTGCTGCTGGCCCGCGCGGTCGGCGCCGACGCCGCGACCCGCGCCCAGCTCCTGACCTCCTCGGCGTGGGAGGACGGCGTCGTGGATGCTCGCTCGGACGTCGTGGAGGCGTACCCGGACGCGCTCACCCCGCAGTGGAAGGACTTCCGCACGCGGTGGGCCGCCTGGACCACGTTCCGCGACGAGACGCTCGTGCCGCTCGTCGAGGCGGGCGACACCGCCGGCTTCACCGCCGCGGTCACGGCCGACGTCGCCGCCGACCCGGACTGGGCCGGCCGGGCGCTCGCGCTCGCCTCGGCGCAGACGGACGCGCAGGTGCTCGCCATCCAGAGCGCCGGACAGGCGGAGGTCGAGCGGACGATCTGGCTGCTGTGCGCCGCGTTCGTCGTCGCCGCGGTGCTGGCCGCCGGGCTGTCCACCGCGGTCATCCGCCGGGTGTCCCGGGCCGTGCGCTCGGTCGGGGCGTCGCTCGACGCCATGGCCGACGGCGACCTCACCGTCACCGCCGCCGTGACGTCGCAGGACGAGACGGGCCGGATGGCCGCGTCGCTGCGCCGCGCGCAGGACGGTCTGCGCTCCACGCTGACCGACGTCGCGCAGACCGCGCAGGACGTCGCCGAGTCGGCGCAGCGCCTGACGGGCTCCAACGCCGAGGTCGCCAGCGCGGCCGGCGAGACGAGTGCGCAGGCTGGTGTGGTGGCTGCTGCTGCGGAGCAGGTGTCGCGCAACGTGCAGGCGGTTGCTGCGGGTGCTGAGCAGATGGGGGCGTCGATCCGGGAGATCGCGCAGAACGCGACGGATGCGGCGAAGGTGGCGGGTCAGGCGACGGTGGTTGCTGCCTCGACGAATGACACGGTGGCGAA
>NZ_RKHX01000009.1 GCF_003755175.1 Cellulomonas sp. PhB150
GGCGGTCTCAACCAGTCATCGCAACGAGTGTCTCGTTGAGCTTCTCTGATGGTGTCATCCAGCCAAGGGTTTGGCGGGGTCGGCCGTTGAGCGAGTCGGCGACGCGTTGAAGTTCTTCGGGGCTGTGCATCGAGAGGTCGGTGCTTTTGGGGAAGTACTGGCGTAGTAGTCCGTTGGTGTTCTCGTTCGATCCGCGTTGCCAGGGTGAGTGCGGGTCGCAGAAGTAGATCGGGACGCCGGTCTGGACCGAGAACTGGGCGTGCTGGGCCATCTCGATGCCTTGGTCCCAGGTGATCGAGCGGGTCAACGCGGCCGGCAGCGTGGCGATCGCGGTTGTCATCGCGTCCCGGACCGTGGCGGCGGTGCGGTCCCCGGGCAGGTGCAGCAGCATCACGAACCGGGTCGAACGCTCCACGAGCGTCCCGATCGCGGAGTTGCCGTTCTTGCCGATGATCAGGTCACCTTCCCAGTGCCCGGGAACGGCTCGATCGCCGGCCTCGGCGGGGCGGTCGCTGATCATGATCATGTCCGCGATCCGGCGGTGCCGCTCGCCTCTGCCCTGGGGTTTGCGTTGTGCGCGTCCGGTGCGCAGGCAGGCGGCCAGCTCGCGGCGCAGCTCGCCGCGTCCTTGCACGTAGATCGACTTGTAGATCGTCTCGTGCGACACCCGCATCTCCGGTCGATCGGGGAACCCGGCGCGCAGCCTGGCGCTGATCTGCTCAGGGGACCACAACTGACCCAGGTCAGCCAGAACCCGGCCACGTAGCTCGGCGTGGTTCGCGAGCTTGGTCATCTTCGGGCGTCGGCGTCGCTCGGCAGCGCGCCGGTGGGCAGGCATCGGCGAATAGGCGCCGCGCGAACCGTTCGCCGCGAGCTCTCGCGAGATCGTCGACGGGGCACGACCCAGCCGCCGCGCGACCGCCCGAATCGAGTCACCCGCCTCGATCGCGAGCTTGATCTCGACGCGCTCGTCCAACGTGAGCCGCAACCGCGAGGACAACTCCCGCCCGGCCAGTACTCCGCCGTAGTTGCCCAGCACCATGTAGACCAGTCGCACCGAAGCGCCCACCTCGGCCGCGATCTCGTTCCTCGTCACCCCCTGAGCGGCCAGCCGCACGATCGAACGACGAACCTCGACCGGAAACGTAAACCTGCCCCGACGCACCATCAACCTCAACCCCTCGCTCGACCCAGACCAAGAGCCCATCCGAGAAGCATGTTGCGATGACTGGTTGAGACCGCCG